>SCFO01000010.1 GCA_004078665.1 Halobacillus fulvus
CGAAGGGATCAGCTCGCTTCCCGCGCTCGACTTGCATGTATTAGGCACGCCGCCAGCGTTCGTCCTGAGCCAGGATCAAACTCTCCATAAAAGTAGTTTGAAAAGCTCATTTGCACACCGAATGTGCATTGTTTCTTTTTCCTCTATATAATAGAAGAAATGTTTTGACGTACTGGTTGGTTCGTTCAGTTTTCAAAGATCAAAATGTTGTTTCGCTTGATTAGCGACTTTCAAATCATATCATAAGTCATTTTTTGTGTCAATAACTTTTTTGATTAGAATATTTAAGTTTTTCTTTGTCGTTTTTTGCGACAAGATTAACTTTACCATCGAATGAATTTTAAGTCAATAACTTTTTTTAAGTTATTTTTTTAAGTGATGTCGATGTGTGCTGTCTTTCCCGACAACGTTTAATAATATAGCATAGATTCATTTTTGAATGCAATACTTTTCATGCATTTTTTATATCTTTTTTTAGATGATAAACGAAAAAACCAATCCCCTTCCGTCTTATAGGACGAAAGGGGATCAATACGGTTAGTTGTGTCGCTTCTTATAAGGCATGTACTGCAACCTTTCTTCTTCGGTGGCAAACCTTCGAAAGATGTGAAATAGAACTCCGTAGCGCTCTTCCATCGCCCGCTTCATGGCCTGATCGATTCTATGGTCTCCAAGGTCAAATGTGATTTCTTCCATTTCACGCTTTAATAAATATTGGATTTCCTGTCTTTCCTGCTCATTTATCATGAAACCGTACATACTTAAACCTCCCTGAAATGCAACTCTCTTTATTTTTACCCTATTTCCCCCGTTTTTAGCATAGGTTGTCCTTTTTTTCATACATATATAGAGAAAAGGAGTTCGGAAGGAGAGGGAGGCCTTGAGTTTTTATGCATGGAAAGCTGATCGCTTCAGGCGATATGGCATTGTCATTCTGCTCGCTTTTTTCTGTGCTTTGTTTTTAATGGTCGGTCAATGGAGTCAATTGGCTGTGTTTTCGAACGACAAGGAACCGCGCGCTTTGAGTCAGGGTGGAGATCAAGAACCCTTTGTGGCTTTGACGTTCAATATTAGCTGGGGAAGTGACAAGGTTCATGAGGTTTTGAAACAGCTGGAAGCCCATAAGGTTCAGGCCACTTTTTTTCTCAGTGGGGCTTGGGCGGAGAGACATCCCGATATCGTAGCCGCCATTCATGAAGGGAAGCACGAAATCGGAATGCTTGGATATGAGGACGAAAGCTACTTGGAAATGAATCCTCAAGAGGTCAACGCTGACTTGAATCAGGCGAAAGAATCATTTGAGAAACTGGGGTTTAAAGATATCAAATGGATTCGTCCTCCTCACGGTCACATGAATAAAGAGGTTCTGAAATCCATTCAACAGTCCGGACTGCAAGCTGTACAGTGGAGTTTGAATCCTCGGGACTGGGAAAATCCAGGAACAAATCAAATCGTCGATCAAGTCATGGAAGAAGGATCGAAAGGCGATATCATTTTGCTTCACGCTTCCGATTCAGTCAAACAGACACCAAAAGCTTTAGAAGTCATTTTGCCCGGATTGAAACAAAAAGGACTGAAGTTTGTCAGCTTGACGGAGATGGTCAGTGGAAGCGAAGCCAAAACAACCCAAATCAATTGAAAAAGGAGCCTAGATTCAGGCTCCTTTTTGGACGGTATGCGTTTCTCCTGTTAAACGGTGTAACAGCAATAATTGGTAGGCATTACATATAAACAACGGGATAATCATAAGCCATACATAATCGCTTCCGTCCGCTCTCAGAGCCGGGACCCATTCGACCGTAGTCACGACCACCATGAAAAAGAGGGCCGGAATGAATGCATGGGCATTCGTTTCCCGCGCTTTTTGTGCCGCTACGAGTAAAGCGAGGACAAGCAGGGCGAGAGCTGTGATGAGATACGGCCAGACACTTGCCCCTTCATCCGCTCCGATATAGCGGAAATACACGAGGTCAAACAAGGTGAAGGCGATCAAAAACAGTTGCACCGGTACCCAATAGGATTTGAACACGCCTTTACCAAACTGGTTCACGGTCAAATACGCGAAAAAGCCCATTTGGCTAATAATACTGAAAATGAAACCTAAACCTGAGAAAAATAATACTAAACCTAAAAGTTCAAACGGCTGAAAAGGCTGAAGAACTTCAGCATATGAGGACTGCATGAAGAAAAAACTGGAGATCAGCGTCAACGACCCACCGATCAACAGGGTGCTCAAAAACAGCCTCACCCATTTACGACTATTCACGGATGTTCCCCCTAGTAAAAAACTTCACCCCCGTATTTTACCATGAAGTAAGCGTTTTTTCCTCCTGCAGAATATTTTTTATGAGAAAGTACATAGTAAACATAAGGAGAATGAAAGAAAGGGGACATGCCGAATGTCCAGACTCCTACGTTTAATTATACCTGTCCTGCTTGTTCTCATACTTGCAGCCTGCGGCGGAAATACGGCCGGAGGTGAACAGGCGGATTATGATGCAACGAAGAAAATGATTGTCGATATATTAAAGACCGATGAAGGAAAAAAGGCGATCACCGAGGTTCTTTCCAGCGAGGAAATGCAGCAATCGATCGCGCTTGAATCAGAGGTCGTCTCCCAGTCCGTCAGTAACACACTCATTTCGGAAAAAGGAAAAGCTTTTTGGACAAAAATGTTTTCGGACCCTTCTTTTGTTCTAGGGTTCAATGAAGTGCTTCAAGATCAGCAAAAGGATCTGATGAAAGGACTTATGAAGGACTCTGAATATCAGAAGCTTATGATGGACTTGTACCAAAACCCTGAAATGATGGATGAAATGGTGACCGTCATGCAAGGTCAAAAGTTCCAGGCTCACCTGGAACAGACCATCACCGAAACATTGAACAGCCCTGTGTTCCAGGCCAAGATGAGTGAAACGTTATTGAAGGCGGCGGAAGACATCGGTAAGACAGAAGGCAGTCAGCAGGGACAGGGACAAGAACAGCAGGGTAACGGTGGCGGAGACAGTCAAGCCACTCAAGAAGAGCAAACCGGTGGATGATGACCAGGATCTTTATGCCCTGTGATAAAAAACAAAAAACACGCAGCCCTCATCAGAGGACATGCGTGTTTTTTGCGTTTAATATTTATCGATGATTTTAGCTGCCATGTTGCGGTAAATAACTCCTGTTGGGTGATCGCTTTGATACACGGACGGAGCAAATACGTCTTCTTCTTCATATGGCTGTTGAAGAGGAATGTGACCAAGGACATCGGTCTTCAACGTTTCCGCAAGCTTCACACCGCCACCACGGCCGAAGACGAATTCTTTATTTCCTGTTTCTTTACTTTCGAAATACGCCATGTTCTCTACGACGCCGAGAATTTCATGCTCTGTCTTCAACGCCATCTGTCCCGCGCGCGCCGCTACGAAAGCAGCTGTCGGATGAGGCGTTGTCACGATGATTTCTTTAGAGGACGGTAGCATCGCATGGACATCCAAGGCGACGTCTCCTGTTCCTGGAGGCAAGTCGAGCAGTAAATAGTCAAGGTCGCCCCATTCGACTTCCTTGAAGAAGCTCGTCAACATTTTCCCGAGCATCGGACCTCGCCAGATAATCGGTGAGTTATCCTCTACAAAGAAGCCCATGGAAACAACCTTTACACCGAAGCGCTCAACAGGGATGATTTTCTCCCCACGTACGACAGGACGTTCTTCAACCCCCATCATATCCGGAACACTAAAGCCGTAAATATCTGCATCAATGATGCCGACTTTTTTCCCTAAACGAGTCAGAGCAACGGCAAGGTTAACCGTTACAGTAGACTTTCCTACTCCACCTTTACCAGAGGCAATCGCAATGAACTTCGTGTCTGCATTCCCATCCAGTAATGACTCTTCCTTTTGCTTCTCAGCAGCCGGGTGGTATTTTTGAATGACCTCATCTGGCAATTGATCGAAGCGAAGACCGACCGTCGCTGCCCCTTCACTCTTCAGAGCATTGACGATTGTCTGCTGAAGCTCCATCTGCTCAGCCGTGTTCGTTTTGGAAATCAGAACCTTCACACTGACATGATTCTTCTCTTCCTTAATCTTTATATCTTCAACTCCACCGGTCTCTTCAAGCGTTTTATGTAAAAACGGATCTTTGATTTGGTGAAGAATTTCAAGTACTTTTTCTTGTGTAAGCAAGCCGGTTCACCATCCTTAGAAATTGTTTCAATATGGCTAGTATAACATACATGAAACGCTTTCTAAGTAATATGCTTATTCAGATCCTGGAAATTCTCTCTCGGTCACGTATCGTAAAATGCCGTAATAAATCGATGCGGCCATTTTGCGTTGATATGCGTCGGATTTGAGCAATTCCCGCTCCTCTGGATTGGAAAGGAACCCGGCCTCCACTAAGGCGCCCGGTGCTTCGACGTGCTTCAAGAGGTACATGTTCGTCAAACCTAACGCGTCCCGTTCCGTATTGTCGAGACTATCCTTGATCTCTTCCTGGATGAACTTCGCCAAGTGCTGACTCTCTTCGTCATCCGGATTATAGAAAGTCTGAGCTCCCCTCCACTTTGCCGAAGGGATCGCATTCAAATGAAGACTCAAGTAAAAGTCCGCTTCCTTCTCATCTACATATTGGACCCTGTTTCGGATATCCTCCGATTTTCTCCGTGATAAACTCCCGGCATCCTCTGATGACAGATCCGTATCTTCATACCGAGTCAAATACACGAGCGCGCCCGCTTCCTGCAAATAATCCTGGAGGTATAAAGAAAGCTGTAGCGTAATCTCCTTCTCTTCTGTTCCGTCTCCCCCAACAGCCCCGCCATCCGGTCCGCCGTGTCCAGGATCGAGCACTATCACTTTTCCTGATAACGGAGACGACCATACCGTCCAAGTGTCCTTTACCTCCTGGAGCGGATAGGAGACGAAGCAAACCAACAGTACTACTCCCGCTAACCACATGAAGGTCTTCAACCGTCGAACCATCGACCACCACACTCCTTATCTTCCATACCTCACTATATGGGACAAGAAGCCAGGTTATGAATCGGAAGCCTCCTTATAGACCTTCGTGCCTATATCTTTATCTCCATGTTCCATTGGATTCTGTCGAATAATTGTATCCTTAGTGGTATAGACAACTATATAATAAGTCTTTTATGATGAAACCAACTAATGAAAGCCCTTTCATTAGAGAATTTAAAATAGAAAGGAGATCCCCACACCCTAGAGCATACATACGATCGCTTTTCGCTCCAAGAGTATAACAGCCTTCCATCCGCAAATCATAAAAATATGAAGGAGTGACTGTTTTTGAAAAAACGCAGACTTGGTGTATGGATCGTAATTCTTACCCTATTGTTCCCACTCTTGCCGACCACTACATCTGCCCAATCACACATAACCGATTTGATTTTACTCGAAAACGTCCCACAAATGGATCCATCGATTGAAAATGACCAACTTGCTTTAACCGCTGTCCATGTGTATGAAGATGGACACTTCGAGCTCGCATCCGAGGAAGAGCTTACGTGGAGATCCAAAAATAAAAACGTCGCAATGGTCGAGGAGGGTCTTGTCACCACGACCGGAAAAAATGGACGATCATTCATCACCGTTTCTGACGGTACTCATGAAGACCGGATCGCCGTCCACCATACTCCGAAAAATCCTGAACAGGTGATCCAGTCATCTGGAGATCGCTACGATTTGATCGGACAAGCGATCGAAGGCATGACCATTGAAGAGAAAGTCGGACAAATGCTCATGCCGGATTTCCGAAATTGGAAGGGTGAGAACGTCACCAAAATGCTTCCTGAAATTGAGCAGATGGTCAAAGACTATCATCTCGGAGGCGTCATCCTGTTCCGTGAAAATGTTGTCACGACCGAGCAAACCGCCCAGCTCGTAGCAGACTATCAGGCCGCTTCTGAAAAATTCGGCTTGCTGATGACGATCGACCAGGAAGGCGGCATCGTCACACGCCTGCAATCAGGTACAGACATGCCTGGAAACATGGCACTTGGAGCTGCTAATTCTGAGGACCTCTCCTTTGACGTCGGAAAAGTGATTGGAGAAGAATTGAACGCTCTTGGCATCAATATGAACCTTGCCCCTGTGCTTGATGTGAACAACAATCCGGATAACCCGGTGATCGGTGTCCGTTCATTTGGTGAATCGCCTGAGCTTGTCGCCGAAATGGGTGTCGCGTATACAGAAGGACTTCAATCCACCGGAGTCGCCGCTACAGCGAAGCACTTCCCTGGTCACGGAGATACGGCAACCGATTCACACCTTGGCTTACCGGAAGTCCCTTACGATAAGGAACGCCTGATGGACGTCGAGCTATACCCATTCCAGCAAGCGATGGATGCCGGAATTGATGCGATTATGACCGCTCATATTACGTTCCCGAAAATCGATGATACCAAAGTAATCTCTCAGAAAGACGGAACGGAAATCGCGCTGCCTGCCACACTATCTGAAAAAGTACTGACAGGATTGATGCGCGAAGACATGGGATATGAAGGCTTGATCATCACAGATGCGATGAACATGAAAGCGATCGCCGACCACTTCGGACCTGTCGATGCGGCCATCCGCGCCGTCAAAGCAGGCACAGACATTGTGCTTATGCCTGTCGGACTTGAACAAGTCGCAGAAGGTTTGTTAGAAGCCGTCGAATCAGGTGAAATCAGCACCGAGCGCATCGAAGCTTCTGTCGAACGCATCCTGACTTTGAAGTTGAATCGCGGCATTATTAAATCCGAACAACCCGCATCGATCGATGACGTCATCGCCAATGCTGAACAAGTCGTCGGTTCTGAATCTCATAAGCAAGTCGAAATGGAAGCGGCCGAACAGGCTGTGACCCTTTTGAAAAATGAAGACGTCCTTCCGCTCCAAGCGAATCAAGAGGATGACATCGTCGTCATCGGAAGTACGTTCGTACAAGATCTATACGAAGCCGTCAAATCTCATCACGATCAAACGGAATTGATCAACACGTCCGGTCTCCTGTCTGATGACCAACTTGCTCGCCTAGAAGCAGCAGATGCCATCATCGCTGGCACGTACACGTACAGCGTCGGCACACGAAGCGCTGTTCATCCACAGATGCAAATGGTCAATCAAATTTTGGATGAAGTCGATACACCAGTGATTGGGGTCGGCATCCGGAATCCGTACGACATTATGGCTTATCCGGAAGTTGATGGCTATCTTGCCCAATATGGATTCCGTACCGCAAGCTTCCAAGCTACTGCTGCTACCTTATTCGGCGAGAATACACCGACAGGCAAGCTTCCCGTAACGATTCCAGGTCCAGCGGACGAACCACTTTACGAATTCGGATTCGGACTCAGCTATTAATCCAAAAATACGTTAAACGTGTGGTTTGTTGGATAAGGGATTAAATCTCATAGCTATTGTTTCACCGACTACAAATGATGTTTTCGTTCTTCTGATTAGGAAGGAGGAACGGGAAATGGCGAGACTCCTATGACAGGAGAGGGCAGGCTCCCGCAGGAGCGTAGCGACGAGGAAGCTCAGCGCCCGCCATGGAAAGCGAGTTATTTCCCGTTCCTCCAACCTCTGATGTGATTAACGGAAACGGTTCAATCTATTGAATCTACGGAATACTGAGAGCATATAAAAAGGGGAAACATGCCTCTTTAAACCTTTTAGGGAGTGAGAGATTTGAAAAAGAAACCTTTTATCGTGATGATCCTCATACTTTTAGTCCTTTCGACCTTCTCTGCTGTTTCAGCGGACAAAGGGGACAATAATGGAAAACAAAAAGGAAAGCACAAGCAGTTTAAGCTAGGCGTTGAAACGTTATTGGAGGATGAAAAAGAATTAATTGAAGGAAAGCGCGTCGGGCTGATTACGAACCCGACAGGCGTGGACCAGGATTTAAACAGCATCGTCGACCTGCTTCATAACGATCCTGACGTAGAGCTGACTGCCCTTTATGGTCCGGAGCACGGAGTCCGGGGCAGTGCTCAGGCTGGGGAATACGTAGAATTCTATACCGATGAAACGACAGGCCTCCCTGTCTACAGCTTATATGGCCAAACACGCAAACCGACTCCAGAGATGCTTGAAAACATCGATGTCCTGCTTTTCGATATTCAGGATGTCGGCACAAGATTCTATACGTACATTTACACGATGGCTTACGCGATGGAAGCCGCTCAAGAAAATGATATTCCATTCATCGTCCTTGATCGCCCGAACCCACTGAGCGGTGAGGTCGTGGCTGGGCCTGTATTGGAATCTGAGTACAAGTCTTTTGTCGGAAACTATGAAATCCCGCTCCGCCACGGAATGACCGTCGGTGAGCTTGCGAAGCTTTTCAATGAAGAATTTGGAATCGGCGCAGACTTGACGGTCGTCGAAATGAATAAGTGGAAACGTAATATGTACTATGACGAAACGCCGCTTCAGTTCATCGCTCCATCACCGAACATGCCGACGCTCGACACAGCGCTCGTTTATCCAGGAGCTGCCTTGATCGAAGGCACGAACGTATCAGAAGGACGCGGAACAACGAAACCATTCGAATGGATCGGAGCTCCGTTCATCAACAGCACAGAGCTGGCTGCTGCTCTGAATGAAAAAGATCTGCCTGGCGTCACTTTCCGCGCCGCATCCTTTACGCCAGCCTTTTCGAAGCATCGCGGTACATTAAGCAACGGAATCGAAATTCACGTCACGGATAAGGAAGACTACCAATCCGTCGTGACAGGTCTTCACATCGTCAAAACGATCCACGACATGTATCCGGAAGACTTCGAGTTCCGCGCTGAAAACAGTGCAGGAATTTCCTTCTTCGATAACCTGATCGGAAACGGCTGGGTCCGCGAAGCGATTGAAAACGGCGAATCCGTTGAGTCGATCGTCGACCGCTGGCAGGACGATCTGTCTGAATTCAAAGAAGTCCGTGAACAGTATTTGATCTACAAATAAAAAGCAATCAGCCAGGCAAATTGCCTGGCTGATTTTTTATGTTCTTACCCTATATTCCTCTACAAATTTCCGTTACTTTTGAGAGAGGAGGGAGGGGCGGGCGCTGAGCTTCCTCGTCGCAAGCTCCTGCGGGATCTCAGCCTGCCCTTTCCTCCCCATAGGAGTCTCGGCATTTTCCCGCCCCTCCTTCCATAGTTAAATAAACGGAAACATCGGATAATAATAGAGACCTCGCAGAATGCCAGAAATCACAAACTAAAAGAGCCAATTCCTAGGCATCCCATCTCTCATTCAAATCAATGCAGGACCGGAAAAATTGTCCAAACAAAAAAAGACTCCCAACCCGAGGGTTGAGAGTCTTTGTATAAGCGATCGATTAACGCTTGGAGAATTGAGGAGCACGACGAGCACCTTTAAGACCGTATTTCTTACGCTCTTTCATACGTGCGTCACGCGTCAATAGACCAGCGCGTTTAAGTGGAGTGCGGTATTCAGGGTCCGCTTGCAGAAGCGCACGAGCGATTCCGTGACGGATCGCACCCGCTTGTCCAGTGAAACCTCCACCATGAACGTTAACATGAACGTCATAGTTTCCTTCAGTTTCTGTCACAGCTAGAGGCTGATTAAGAATTACACGAAGAGTTTCATATGGGAAAAAGTCTTCAGCATCACGTTTGTTTACTACTACACGACCAGTTCCTGGAACGAGACGTACACGAGCTGTTGAGCTCTTACGACGACCAGTACCTGTGTATTGTACTTGTGCCACTAAGATTACCTCCTTTTATTATCCGCGAAGTTCGTAAACTTCTGGTTTTTGTGCTTCATGCTTGTGTTCAGCTCCAGCGTAAACATGAAGTTTCTTGCCCATCTTACGTCCAAGACTTCCTTTTGGAAGCATACCTTTTACAGCAAGCTCAAGCATTTGCTCAGGGTATTTCGTACGCATTTCGTTAGCCGTACGGGATTTCAGACCACCTGGGTGGTTTGTGTGACGGTAGTATACCTTGTCATTGATCTTATTACCTGTAAGTTCGATTTCACCTGCGTTGATGATGATGACGTGATCACCAGTATCGACGTGTGGTGTGTATGTTGGTTTGTGCTTACCGCGAAGGATCGCAGCAACTTCGCTTGATAAACGGCCAAGTGTCTGTCCTGCAGCGTCGACAACATACCATTTACGTTCCACGTTGTTTTCATTTGCCATGAAAGTTGTGCGCATATCAGTTTCCCTCCTGAAAGGTTGATTTTCTCAAAGCTTCGTTTATTTATCTCAATACGATTAGTTTCCGGGGCTAACCGTGGTATAGAAATAAAATGCCATAGAATATAATATAACACTCTAAACAGTGATGTCAAGGGGTGTACACCAGGAATCGTTGTTTTTTTATAATCTTTTTGGAAAGCATGCTCTAATAGGATACTTCCCACAAAAATAATCCTTGAGGTGGAGCCGTTTTACCGGCTGCATCCCGGTGTTTCGCTTCGATGATCGACGCGATGTCCTCTGGCTTTCTTTCGCCTCGGCCGATTTCAATCAGCGTGCCGACGAGAATGCGGACCATATTGTACAGAAAACCGGAGCCTCGGAAGACAAACATCAGCTCCGGACCGTCCGCTTCCACACTCGCCTCGTAAATCGTGCGGACTTTGTTTCCCTTCACTTCCGTTTTCGGTGAGCAAAAAGAGGTGAAATCGTGCTCCCCCTCTAATCTTCGGCATGCTTCCTTCATCGCTTCTACATTAAGCTCCGCTTTCACATGATAGCGATAATGCCGTTTGAAAATATCGGGTTCCCTTTTATTCCATACGAAGTAACGATACTCTTTTCCTGTCGTATCATAGCGGGCGTGAAAGTCCGGGTCGACACGCTCAGCATCATGCACCCAGATATCGTCCGGAAGCATCGAAGAAAGGGCGCGTTGCCAATTGGAAGACGGGATCGCAAGCGGCGTATCAAAATGGATGACCTGCCCCTTTGCATGGACACCGGAATCAGTCCTTCCAGAGGCGGTCACCTTCACGTCCTGTCCTTTGTGCATTTTTTTAAGGGCTTTTTCCAGTTCTGCTTGCACGGTATTTCCATTCGGCTGAATCTGGTACCCAGCATAGTTCGTCCCATCGTACTGGATGGTGCAACGTATTCGTTCCATATCGCATCCTCCGATCAGTTTCTCGTCACAAATAATCCGACGACCAGAAGGAGGAAGACAGCGAAGAGGATGAAGTCCCTTTTGCCTAACTTCAGCTCTCTCAGTTTTGTCCGTCCTTCCCCTCCTTGATAACCACGCGCCTCCATCGCCATAGCGAGCTCCTCAGCCCGTTTAAACGCGCTGACGAACAATGGCACTAAAAGCGGGACAATCGCCTGGATACGGTCTTTAAATGAGCCTGTGCGGAAGTCTACTCCACGAGATGCCTGCGCCTTCGAAATCTTTTCCGTCTCCTGCATCAGCGTCGGAATAAAGCGCAAGGAAATCGACATCATCAGCGCAAGCTCGTGAACTGGAAACCGCACCTTTTTCAACGGACCGAGCAGCTCTTCGATCGCATCTGTAATTTCGATCGGAGTCGTCGTCAGGGTCAGGAGTGACGTGACGAGAATCAGGAGAAAGAACCTCAACGAAAGCACGGCCCCTTGTATGACTCCCTCTTCATAGATGTCCCAGCCGAACAGACTGAACAGCACCTCTCCCTGTCTCGTGACAAACAAGTGAAGCAGGAAGGTGAAGATGATCAAGAACCAGACCGGCTTCAACCCTTTCATAATAAAAGGAAGCGGCACCTTCGAGCTTGCCGCACTCGCGACGGCGAACAATGTGAGAAGACCATAACTCATAACAGAATTAGCAAAAAATACGATGATGACAAAAAAGAAGATAACGGCGATTTTCGCCCGCGGATCGATACGGTGGACGACCGAATCCCCTGGGACGTACTGGCCGATCACCATTGAACTATTCATGATCGCGGCCCCCTCTCACCTTTTGAGCCAAATCCTTTGCTAACTCTGCTACAGACTGACCCGTATAATCAAGCTCGATCCCAAGCTTGTGCTTCGCTTTTGTCACAAATTCAATGACCTCCGGCACATCCAGCTGGACCTTCTCAAGCTTGTCCTGATGCTGAAAAATATCGAGAGGTGGTCCTTCCATATAGACTTCTCCCTCATTCAGGATGATGATGTGATCCGCATAAGCGAGCGCATCCTCCATGCTGTGCGTGACGAGCACGGTCGTTAGCTGCTTCTCGTGGTGCAAGTCATAAAACATGTCCATAATCTCCCGCTGCCCGCTCGGGTCGAGTCCTGCTGTCGGCTCGTCTAATACGAGGACCTCCGGATTCATCGCGAGCACGCCCGATATGGCGACACGCCTCATTTGTCCGCCACTCAAATCAAAGGGGGAACGCTCTAGCAGCTCTTCCGGTAATTTGGTTGCGCGAATCGCTTCCTTTGTCCTCTTGTCGATTTCCTTTGCATCAACCCCGAAGTTCTCAGGACCGAACGCGATATCCTTCGCCACCGTTTCTTCAAACAGTTGGTGCTCAGGATATTGGAAGACCACTCCGACCTTTTCTCGCAGTTTCCGGAGCTGCTTGTTTTTCTCATCGGCTTTTAAGCGGTAATCTCCGATCGTCACCGTCCCACTCGTCGGGACAAGCAATCCATTCAAATGCTGAAGAAGCGTCGACTTTCCGGAACCCGTATGGCCAATGATGGCTACGAACGATCCACTCGGAATCGAAAACGATACATCGTGAAGAGCGCGATACTCAAATGGACTTCCCGGCTGATACGTATAGCTTACATGTTCGAACGAAATGTCCATAGTTCCTCTAACAACTCCTCATGATGAAGTGGCTCGCGTGAAAGCTTGATGCCAGCATGACCTAATTGTTCAGCCAACTGACTCACAAACGGTGTATCCAAGCCAATCTCCTTTAATTGATCCTTTTTGGAAAAGATGTCTCTCGGTCCGCCTTCCATCCACACTTCTCCTTCATTCATGACGAGCACGCGATTCGCCTCGGTCACTTCCTGAAGGTCATGCGTAATCGTGATCAAGGCCAAGTTCTGTTCTTCTTGCACATCCCGGATCGTTCTCATAATCTGTTTTCTGCCCTTTGGGTCGAGCATAGCGGTCGCTTCATCCAAAATGATATATTGAGGCGATACGGCAAGCACACTTGCAATCGCCACTCTCTGCTTTTGTCCTCCTGAAAGGCGGTGAGGTTCATGCTTTTCATAGTCTTGCATTTTGACAGCTTCAAGACTTGTTTGGATTCGTTCGATCATGACTTCTCTCGGGACCCCGTGATTTTCCATTCCGAAGGCTACGTCGTCTTTGACCGTCGTCCCGACGAACTGGTTGTCCGGGTTTTGAAAAACCATACCGACCCGTTTGCGGATGTTCCAAATCGTGTCCGGTTTGACCGTCTCCCCGTCGACAAGGATTTCCCCTTCCTGTGGGAAGAGTAGTCCGTTCATCAATTTGGCAATCGTCGACTTCCCCGATCCATTGTGTCCGATGATGGCTACCCACTCATCAGATCCGATCGTGAAGCTGACATTTTTCAATACCCACGGAGAATCTTCCTGGTAGCGGAACGATACATTCCTGAACTCTATATGACTCACACGCCCACCTCCTCTGCTCTTCTGACTATTTCCCGGGAAATGCGACACGATTTCCCGTTCTCTTCCTCTATTCCCTATCGCTCTACTCTTTTTAAACGATGCCAAAAGCTTTCTTTGGCATAAAAAAAGGGCTGGATGTAACCTCCTGAGAGATTCACTCCTGCCCTTTTACACGAATGGTATTCATTAAACTAGCTCAATGATCGCCATTTTCGCTCCATCACCTTTACGCTCGCCAAGTTTAAGCACGCGAGTGTAACCGCCTTGACGGTCTGCATAGCGTGGGCCGATGTCAGAGAATAGCTTTTGCAAAGCTGTTTGCTCTCCATCTTCATCAGCAGCTGCATTGTAAAGGAATGCCTCAGCTTGACGACGGGCATGTAGATCGCCGCGTTTACCAAGTGTAATCATTTTCTCTACAACGGAACGAAGCTCTTTTGCTTTCGCTTCTGTTGTTTCTAGTCGTTCGTGGATGATCAAGTCTGTCGCTAAGTTGCGAAGAAGCGCCATACGTTGATCTGTAGTACGTCCTAGTTTTCTAGCCATTGAAATTCCCTCCCTTATCAGAAACTCTTAGATGTGATCTATTTCGATTAGTCTTCTTTTCTAAGTCCTAGCCCAAGTTCATCAAGCTTGTGCTTCACTTCTTCAAGAGACTTACGACCAAGGTTACGAACCTTCATCATGTCTTCTTCAGATTTGTTAGCAAGCTCTTGGACCGTGTTGATGCCAGCGCGCTTCAAGCAGTTATAGGAACGCACAGAAAGATCAAGCTCTTCGATCGTCATCTCTAGAACTTTCTCTTTTTGATCCTCTTCTTTTTCGACCATGATTTCAGCCTTTTGAGCTTCATCTGTCATGCCGACAAAGATGTTGAGGTGTTCCATATAAATTTTTGCTCCAAGAGAAATCGCTTCTTCCGGGCGGATGCTGCCATCTGTCCATACATCTAACGTGAGCTTGTCAAAATTAGATGTCTGTCCGATACGCGTATTCTCAACTTGATACGTGACACGGGATACAGGGGTAAAGATGGAGTCCACTGGAATGACACCGATTGGTAGATCATCGTGGTTGTTGCCTTCAGCTGGACGATATCCTCGACCACGCTCTGCTGTAATGCGCATACGAAGGTTAGCGTTGCTGTCCAACGTCGCAATATGAAGATCTGGGTTCAGAACTTCTACATCACTATCATGAGTGATGTCAGCCGCTGTAACCTTTCCTTCACCCTGCACATCAATTTCCAAAGTCTTATCTTCGTCGGAGTACACCTTCAAAGCAAGTTTCTTCAGATTCAATACAACCGTTGTTACGTCTTCTACGACTCCATCAATTGTGGAGAACTCGTGAAGAACGCCGTCTATTTGAACTGATGTTACAGCAGCGCCAGGAAGTGAGGATAATAGGATACGACGCAAGGAGTTACCTAGAGTTGTACCATACCCACGCTCAAGCGGTTCTACGACGAACTTACCAAAAGTAGAATCATCGCTGATCTCAACCGTCTCAATTTTTGGCTTTTCAATTTCGATCATTTACACTAAACCCTCCTTCAAAACGTCGAAACCCCGGTTAGACAATGGGTCTAACCGAAATTCCTCAGGTAGGCAGTTCCGATACGAGACAACTGCATGTTATATCTGTCTACTGCGGTGCTGTTTGAATGCTATCATAACCCATTATAGACAGGGTGACAAATTCTATTCAGAACAATTATACGCGACGACGTTTTGGTGGACGGCAACCATTGTGTGGTACTGGCGTTACGTCACGGATTGCCGTGATATCAAGACCAGCGGCTTGAAGGGAGCGGATCGCTGCTTCACGACCAGCACCAGGGCCTTTAACCGTAACTTCTAGAGATTTCATTCCGTTATCCATTGCATCTTTAGCTGCAGCTTCAGAAGCCATTTGTGCAGCAAATGGAGTGGATTTACGGGAACCTTTGAAACCAAGAGAACCTGCGCTGCTCCAGCTGATTACGTTACCTTGTACGTCCGTGATAGTTACGATCGTGTTGTTGAAAGTAGAGCGGATGTGAGCCACACCAGTCTCTATATTCTTTTTCACGCGACGCTTACGACTACGAGTGTTTCCTTTACGTGCCATAGATTAGCTTACCTCCTTCTGCTTTCGATTACTTACGTTTATTTGCTACTGTACGACGTGGACCTTTACGTGTACGGGAGTTGTTTTTCGTTTTTTGACCGCGAAGTGGAAGACCACGACGGTGACGGATTCCACGGTAGGAACCGATCTCGATCAAACGTTTGATGTTCATAGAGTTTTCACGACGAAGATCACCTTCAACGTTCAACTCATCTACGACTTTACGGATCTTACCAAGTTCGTCCTCTGTAAGATCACGTACACGAGTATCTTCGGATACGCCAGCTTCAGCCAAGATTTGGGAAGCTAAAGAGTTACCTACACCATAGATATAAGTTAGAGAAATGACCACGCGCTTTTCGCGAGGTAAATCTACACCAGCTATACGTGCCATCTGATACGTGCACCTCCTTCAGTTTTAGCCTTGTTTTTGTTTATGCTTAGGGTTTTCACAGATAACCATGACTTTACCTTTACGTTTGATGACTTTGCATTTTTCGCAAATTGGTTTTACAGAAGGCCTTACCTTCATCATCCATACCTCCTTTAATCGGAGTTTTTATTTATAACGGTACGTAATACGTCCTTTAGTCAAATCATAAGGGGAAAGTTCTACCGTTACTTTGTCTCCTGGTAAGATTCGGATAAAGTGCATGCGAATTTTACCGGAAACATGAGCTAAAACGGTGTGACCGTTCTCGAGTTCTACCTTAAACTGTGCATTCGGTAAGGTTTCAACGACGGTCCCTTCTACTTCAATTACATCGTCTTTCGCCATCGAGTTGATCTCCCTTCTTCAAATCAGTCACTGCTTCATTGACATATTTTGATACGGCAAATCGAAGCTTGCCATTTGTGACGCGACCAGTTTCTAGAAGGCTGTTCTGGACTTCTGGAGAGATGAAATCCATAAGCTCAACATGTTGCATGTTCTTTTTCTTTGGTCGATCATACTTACGTTTCTCTCCATCGGCAAGCAGCAAAAAGCGGCCATCCAGTACATCGATAATCACCGCATACTGTCCTGCCTCACGCCCCTGCACAATACGAACAATTTGACCTATTCGTGGACTCGACTCAGATTCGTTCAAACACGATCACCTTCACTTAGGATTTAGTTAAAATCTCGTAACCCTCTTCCGTAATCGCGATGGTGTGTTCGAAATGCGCACACATTTTACCATCTTTCGTGACTACCGTCCATCGGTCGCTCAGTGTCTTCACATAGCGTGAACCTGCATTGACCATTGGTTCAACAGCCAATACCATTCCGGGCTTAAGACGTGGACCTTTGTTAGGTGGACCGTAATGAGGAATTTGTGGATCCTCATGAAGCTCCTGTCCTACTCCGTGTCCAACGTATTCGCGCACAATCGAAAAACCTTCCGATTCTACATAGCTTTGAATGGCATGAGATATATTTGAAAGGCGTTCACCTGGTTTTGCTTCATCAAGTCCTTTGAACAATGACGTTTCTGTAACTCTCAGCAATTCCATTGTTTCTTCATCGACGGTGCCTACTGGATACGTCCAGGCCGAGTCACCGTGATAACCTTCATATTTCGCACCGATGTCGATGCTGATGATATCTCCTTCATTCAACACCCGATCTCCCGGGATGCCATGAACAAGCTCTTCATTAACCGAAGCACAAATGCTACCACGGAATCCATTATAACCTTTAAAAGATGGGATTGCATCCATACTGCGTATGAATTCATCTGCAATCTTATCCAATTCTCCAGTAGTTATACCTGGACGAATGTTCTTTTGAAGTTCTTGGTGCGTCAAGGCGACAATTCGCCCTGCTTCACGCATAATATCTAATTCCCGTGGTGTCTTCGTTATAATCATTTAGCTAAGTCTCCAAGCTTCGCATCAATGTCGTTGAATACTTCGTTGATATCGCGATCTCCATCGAAGGAAACCAAGTACCCTTTGTCACGATAAAAGTCAAGAAGTGGCTGTGCCTGTTCAACAT
Source organism: Halobacillus fulvus (assembly GCA_004078665.1). Classification (GTDB taxonomy): domain Bacteria; phylum Bacillota; class Bacilli; order Bacillales; family Halobacillaceae; genus Halobacillus; species Halobacillus fulvus. Next base: position 17,690 of record SCFO01000010.1, read on the forward strand.
TTACTTCCAATCGCGTTTTTACGGTTTCCGGCTGATCGTCTTTGCGTTGAATCAACTCGGAGCCATCCTTGTCGCACTTTCCTTCCTCTTTTGGAGGATTGAAAACGACATGGTATGTGGCACCACAAGTCGGGCAGACGCGTCGTCCAGTCAGACGCTCGATGAGTTTGTCTTTTGGAACATCGATATGAAGAACATAGTCCAAAGACTCTTTCATATCGGCCAGAAGATTTTCAAGAGCTTCTGCCTGAGCGATAGTTCTTGGGAAACCATCCAGCAAAAAGCCTTTTTCGCAATCCGGCTTACTTAGACGTTCACGGACGATTCCGATGGTTACTTCATCTGGAACCAGTTCGCCTTTGTCCATATATGATTTGGCTTCTTTGCCAAGTGCTGTTCCTTCTTTGATAGCTAAACGGAACATATCTCCAGTTGAGATATGAGGGATGTCATATTTTTCGACTATCTTCTCTGCCTGAGTGCCTTTACCGGCACCAGGAAGACCCATCAGAATTAAATTCAACGTGTTCCCCTCGCTCTCATATTCGTTGGTATTCACTAGTTACTTGATAAAACCTTCATAATGGCGTTTCACAAGCTGACTTTCAAGCTGTTTCATAATTTGAAGGGCAACCCCTACAACGATGAGTAAGCCAGTACCACCGATTTGTACGGATGGCGGCAATTGTGCCAACGATCCTAAAATAAGTGGAAGGACAGAGACAGCTGCTAGGAATATTGATCCTACGAACGTTAAACGGTACATCACGCGTGTCAAATACGTCTCCGTATTGGCACCAGGACGGATTCCTGGGATATATCCGCCTTGCTTTTGCAAGTTTTCTGCCATTTGCTCTGGGTTGACCTGAACAAATGTGTAGAAATAAGTGAAAGCAATGATCAACGCGACATAGATAATCATTCCAGGCCAGTTTTGGTAATCAAAAATATATTGAATCACAGAGGCGACTTCACTATTTTCAAAGAATCCCGCAATCGTTTGTGGTGCGATAATGAATGAGATCGCAAAGATTACTGGGATTACCCCTGCTGCGTTAACTTTCAAAGGCAAGTGAGTGGAGTGTCCACCAACTGGCGAACGATTCACCAAACGTTTTGCGTATTGAATAGGAATCTTACGTAGGGCTTCTTGAATGAAGATAACTCCTACAACAACTGCAACGATCACAAGAGCAATAAGGGCAATGATGACCAGATTGATAAACAGCTCTTCTCCGGCACCGGAGATGTACTGATCATACAATTGGTTCACGCCTGTCGGGATTGCTGCAACGATTCCTGCAAAAATCAGAATGGAAATACCATTTCCGACACCGTGTGCAGTGATTTGCTCACCAAGCCACATTAGGAAAGCCGTTCCGCCTGTAAGAACAAGAGCAATGATTAAGAATTTACCAACGCCAGGGTTTGCAATCAATTGACCGCCAGCTAACGCGTTAAATCCAATGGACATTCCAATTGCCTGAATAAAGGCTAGAACAATCGTTCCGTAGCGGGTAAACTGAGCTAATTTTCGACGGCCCACTTCCCCTTGCTTCTTCCATTCCGCAAACTTAGGAACGACATCCATCTGTAACAATTGCATGATGATGGAGGCTGTAATGTAAGGCATGATCCCCATAGCAAAGATGGAGAAGTTTTGTAATGCCCCGCCTCCAAATGTATTCAAGAAGCCAAATGCATTTTGTGAATCCATGAAGTTGATGGCATCTCGATTTGTAAATGGTACAGGGATAAATGTTCCTAAACGGAAAACAACAAGCATCAACAGAGTGAAGATGATTTTCCGTCGAATATCACCCACGCGCATAAAATTGGAGATTGTCCGGAACATTAAATCACCTCAGTTTGACCGCCCGCTGCTTCAATTGCTTCCTTAGCTGAAGCAGAGAACTTATGAGCTTTCACTGTAAGTTTCTTTTCGACTGAACCTTTACCTAGTACTTTGATTCCGGCTTTTTGGTTGCTCACCACGCCAGTTTCAAGTAGTAGTTCAGGTGTAACCTCTGTTCCCTCTTCGAAACGGTTAAGAGCTTCAAGGTTGATAATCGCAAATTCCTTACGGTGAACGTTAGTGAAACCACGCTTCGGAAGACGTTGGAATAGTGGCATTTGACCACCCTCGAAACCTGGGCGAGTCTTGCTTCCTGAACGTTGACCTTGACCTTTGTGTCCACGTCCGGAAGTTTTACCGTTACCAGATGCCATTCCACGACCTACGCGGTTGCGTTCTTTACGAGTACCTTTAGCCGCTTTTAGTTCATGCAGTTTCATGCGAGCACCTCCTTAATTCTTTAAATGGATTAAACTTCTTTTACCGATACAAGGTGAGACACCTTATTAGCCATACCTCGGATCGCTGGGTTATCTTCAAGTACGACAGTTTGACGGATCTTTTTCAGACCTAGCGCCTTGACAGTAGAGCGCTGATCTTGCGGTCTACCAATAACACTGCGCGTGAGGGTAATTTCTAACTTTTTAGCCATTTTATTTCCCTCCTTATCCTACAGTTCTTCGACAGACTTCCCACGAAGTCGGGCAACGTCTTCAGCGCGCTTAAGCTCGCTAAGTCCAGTAAGTGTAGCACGAACCATGTTTATTGGCGTGTTAGAACCTAGTGACTTAGAAAGGATGTCTTGAACACCTGCAAGCTCAAGTACGGCACGAACAGGTCCACCTGCGATGATTCCAGTACCTTCTGCAGCTGGTTTCATCAAGATGTTACCCGCACCAAAACGACCTGTGATTTCGTGTGGAATCGTCGTGTCTTTCATTGGTACTGTGATTAGATTTTTCTTCGCATCGTCAATGGCCTTCTTGATCGCTTCTGGTACCTCTTGGGCTTTACCCGTACCGAAACCGACATGACCATTTTTATCTCCTACTACAACCAATGCAGCAAAGCGGAAACGGCGACCACCTTTAACAACTTTCGCTACACGATTGATCGTAACTACGCGTTCTTCAAGATCTAGTTTATTAGGGTCAATGTTTGTAATCATTTATGTCCCTCCTTTAACGATTAAAATTGTAGGCCAGCTTCGCGAGCGGCTTCTGCTAATGCTTTCACACGTCCGTGGTACAAGTAACCTCCGCGGTCAAAAACAACGACTTTATAGCCGTTTTCGACAGCGCGTTTAGCAACCAACTCACCGACTTTTTGTGCAGCTTCAACGTTTCCAGTTGTGTCAAGATCAAAGTCCTTGTCGACAGTAGAAGCACTTGCTACTGTTACTTGGCTTTCATCATTGATTAGTTGAGCGTAAATGTGATTGTTAGAGCGGTACACGTTCAAACGTGGGCGTTCTGCTGTTCCGAAAACATTCTTACGAACGCGGGCATGACGTTTTTTACGCACGACATTTTTATCTGCCTTCGTGATCATCTCGGTCACTCCTTTCTATACATTACCTAAGAACCTTATTTAGCTGTCTTACCTTCTTTTCTGCGTACATATTCGTCAGCGTAACGAATTCCTTTACCTTTGTAAGGCTCTGGAGGACGGATCGCACGAATCTTCGCTGCAACAGCTCCGACTAGTTCCTTATCGATACCTTTGATTGTTAGCTTCGTGTTAGATGGAACTTCGATTTCGATTCCTTCACGCTTTTCAACTTCTACAGGGTGAGAGTAACCAGCGTTGATTACGACAGTCTCCCCTTGTTTTTGTGCACGGTAACCAACCCCGATGATTTCAAGGTTCTTTTCGAAACCTTTGGAAACACCTTCAACCATATTACCGATCAGGCTGCGTGTTGTACCGTGAAGAGCGCGGTGTTCTTTGTGGTCGCTAGGACGCTCTACAGATAGAACGTTATCTTCCACTTTCACCGTGATGTCCGGGTGGAACGTACGAGTCAGTTCCCCTTTAGGACCTTTAACTGTGACTGTGTTGTTTTCCTGCTTGATTTCTACACCTTCAGGAATTTCAAGAGTTTTTAAACCTACGCGAGACATATTTTTGCACCTCCTGTCTGTTCTGTTTTATTACCAGATGTAAGCTAGAACTTCGCCACCGATGGCTTGTTCGCGAGCTTCTTTATCTGTTAGTACACCTTTTGATGTGGATACGACGGCTACACCAAGGCCATTAAGAACTTTCGGAAGCTCTTGAGCGTTAGCGTAAACACGTAGTCCTGGCTTACTGATACGCTTCACACCAGTAATGACGCGCTCGTTGTCTTGTCCGTACTTAAGGAAGATACGAAGAACACCCTGCTTGTTGTCTTCGATAAATTCGTAATCACGTACAAAACCTTCACGCTTAAGGATATCAGCGATTTCTTTTTTCACGTTGGAAGCTGGAAGCTCAAGCTTCTCGTGACGAACCATATTCGCGTTACGAATACGAGTCAGCATATCTGCAATTGGATCTGTCATAGTCATAACTTTTTACCTCCTTCCCTATCTCGGGTTTACCAGCTGGCTTTTTTGACACCAGGGATTTGTCCTTTATATGCAAGTTCACGGAAACAAATACGGCAAAGCTTAAACTTACGAAGTACGGAATGAGGACGTCCGCAGCGTTCGCAACGAGTGTACTCACGTACCTGGTACTTCTGTTGACGCTTCTGTTTCGCGACCATAGATTTTTTAGCCACTATTTTCCCTCCTTATCGTTAGCTCATTATTTTTGAAACGGCATACCGAATTGAGCTAATAGTTCACGGGCTTCTTCGTCAGAATCAGCTGTAGTGACAATAACGATGTCCATGCCACGCACTTTACTTACTTTATCGTAATCAACTTCCGGGAAAATCAATTGTTCTTTGACACCTAGTGTATAGTTTCCACGGCCATCAAAAGCTTTCTTGGAAATACCACGGAAGTCACGCACACGTGGCAAAGATACAGCGACAAGCTTTTGGAAGAATTCGTACATACGCTCACCGCGAAGTGTAACCTTCGCACCGATAGGCATACCTTCACGTAGACGGAAACCTGCAATTGATTTCTTAGCTTTTGTGATCATTGGCTTCTGACCAGTAATCAAAGATAGTTCTTCAACGGCTGTATCAAGTGCTTTCGCGTTTTGTACAGCGTCACCAACACCCATGTTTACAACGATTTTCTCGATTTTAGGTGTTTGCATTACAGAATCGTAATTGAATTTATTCATAAGAGATGGAACGATCTCTTCTTGATATTGTTTCTTTAGTTCGTTCATCGTGTGGCCCTCCTTTCATATCTGGGTTATTTGTCTAGTGCTTCACCAGATTTTTTCGCGATTCGAACTTTATTACCGTTCTCAACTTTGTAACCAACACGAGTTGGCTCACCAGTTTTCGGATCGATTGGCATTACGTTGGATACGTGGATCGCTGCTTCTTGAGTCAAGATTCCACCCTGTGGGTTATCTTGAGAAGGCTTCGCGTGTTTTTTCACTTCGTTCACGCCTTCTACAAGCACACGATCTTTTTTCGGATAAGCTTCAAGGACTGTTCCTTGTTTGCCTTTATCCTTACCACTAATGACCATTACTTTGTCACCTTTTTTTACGTGCATTCTTCGCGCACCTCCTTAACAAGGCTTTTCATTCAATTCTTATAATACTTCTGGAGCTAGAGATACGATCTTCATGAATTTAGCATCACGAAGTTCACGAGCTACCGGTCCAAAGATACGAGTACCGCGTGGTCCTTTGTCATCGCGCACGATTACTGCTGCGTTTTCATCAAAACGGATGTAAGAACCATCTTTACGGCGAACACCGCTCTTAGAACGTACGATAACGGCTTTTACTACTTCACCTTTTTTAACAACGCCCCCTGGTGTTGCTTGTTTCACCGTAGCTGTGATGATATCACCAATGTTAGCTGTCTTACGGCCGGATCCACCCAAAACTTTGATCGCCTGGATTTCACGAGCACCAGAGTTGTCTGCTACTTTAAGACGAGATTCCTGTTGAATCATACCATGTAACCTCCCTTCGGAATTACCTCCGAGCGAACTTTAATTAAATAATTACAGCTTCTTCTACAACATCGATCAAACGGAAGCGCTTGGATGCTGATAGTGGACGAGTTTCCATAATGCGAACGATGTCTCCATTTTTCGCCTGGTTGTTTTCGTCATGAGCTTTGAACTTTTTAGAGTACTTTACGCGTTTGCCATAAAGCTTGTGGAACTTATAAGTTTCTACTAAAACAGTGATTGTTTTGTCCATCTTGTCAGATACAACACGTCCAGTATAAACCTTACGATTGTTACGTTCAGTCATGTGAGGGTGACCTCCTCTCATCTATTAGTTATTTACACCTAGCTCACGTTCACGGACAACAGTTTTCATACGTGCAATCGCCTTACGAACTTCACGGATACGTGCAGTGTTCTCAAGTTGACCTGTTGCCAGTTGGAAACGTAGGTTGAAAAGCTCTTCTTTAAGAGATTTAACTTTTTGTTCAATTTCGGCAGTGGTTAATTCACGGATTTCATTAGCCTTCATTGATTTCACCACCAATTTCTTCACGTTTTACAAATTTCGTACGGATCGGCAGCTTGTGAGAAGCAAGGCGCAATGCTTCGCGCGCAACCTCTTCAGATACACCTGCGATCTCGAACATGATTTTCCCTGGCTTCACGACAGCTACGAAACCTTCTGGAGCACCTTTACCGGAACCCATTCGAACTTCTAGGGGCTTAGCAGTATAAGGCTTGTCAGGGAAGATTTTAATCCATACTTTACCGCCACGCTTCATGTAACGAGTCATCGCGATACGCGCTGCCTCGATTTGGCGGGCTGTGATCCATGCAGGATCAATTGCTTGTAGACCATACTCACCGAAAGCTACTTCCGTGCCGCCTTTCGCGCGACCTTTTAAGCTTGTACGGTGTTGACGACGATATTTAACACGTTTAGGCATTAACATAATGCTTTTCCCCCTTCCTTACTTGTTTGATTTAGTTGGAAGGACTTCTCCACGATAGATCCACACTTTAACACCAAGCTTACCGTAAGTTGTGTCTGCTTCTGCAGTTCCGTAATCGATGTCTGCACGAAGTGTGTGTAGTGGTACTGTTCCTTCACTGTAATATTCAGCACGAGCGATATCCGCGCCACCTAGACGACCAGATACTTGGGTACGAATACCTTTAGCTCCTGCACGCATAGCGCGTTGGATTGTTTGTTTTTGTGCACGACGGAAAGATACACGGTTTTCCAATTGACGTGCAATGTTATCAGCTACAAGAGTAGCGTCTAAATCTGGCTTCTTCACTTCAACGATGTTGATGTGTACACGCTTGCCAGTTAGTTGGTTTAGAGATTTACGAAGTGCTTCTACTTCAGAACCGCCTTTACCGATAACCATTCCTGGTTTAGCTGTGTGAACTGTAATGTTTACACGGTTAGCTGCGCGTTCAATTTCGACAGTTGAAAGGGCAGCATCTTTAAGACGTTCTTCAACGTATTCACGAATCTTAATGTCTTCATGTAACAAGTCTGCGTAGTCTTTACCAGCGTACCACTTGGACTCCCAGTCACGGATAACGCCGATACGAAGACCTACCGGATTAATTTTTTGACCCACTGATTATCCCTCCTTTTTTTCTGATACGACCACTGTGATGTGGCTTGTGCGCTTGTTGATTTGGCTTGCACGTCCCATTGCGCGTGGACGGAAACGTTTAAGAGTTACCCCTTCGTTAACAAACGCTTCGGAAACGTATAGGTTTTCCGGGTCCATTTCATAATTGTGTTCTGCGTTAGCGATCGCAGAGTTCAATACTTTTTCTACAACCGGAGATGCGCCACGTTGTGTTAGGCGTAGTGTCGCCAACGCTTCTCCAACGTCTTTTCCTCGAATCAAATCAATGACTAAGCGAGCTTTACGAGGAGCGATACGAACGGTTTTAGCAACTGCTTTAGCTTGCATTAGAGTGCCTCCTCTCTATATTAGCGTTTTGTTTTCTTATCGTCGCCAGAGTGTCCCTTGAACGTACGGGTTGGCGCGAATTCACCTAGTTTATGACCGACCATGTCTTCTGTGACATAAACTGGTACGTGTTTACGACCGTCATAAACAGCGATAGTGTGTCCGACAAAGTTCGGGAAGATCGTAGAACGACGAGACCAAGTTTTCACCACTTGTTGTTTCCCATCTTCGTTCAACTTCTCGATTTTACTCATTAAATGATCATCTACAAAAGGTCCCTTTTTCAGGCTGCGGCCCATGAATAAACCTCCCTTCGCGATTGCGAGACGGGTGTTAATGCCCGTCTGACAACCCCGTTATTTTTTACCACGTCTACGTACGATAAATTTATCAGACGGCTTGTTGCGTTTTCTTGTCTTGTAACCAAGAGTTGGTTTACCCCATGGAGTTACTGGAGAAGGCATACCGATTGGTGCACGTCCTTCACCACCACCGTGTGGGTGATCACTAGGGTTCATTACGGAACCACGTACTGTAGGACGCTTACCTTTCCAACGAGAACGTCCAGCTTTACCAACACTGATTAGTTCGTGCTCAAGGTTACCGACTTGACCGATTGTTGCACGGCAAGTGCTTAGTACCAGACGAACTTCTCCGGAAGTAAGACGTACAAGAGTGTACTTCTCTTCACGACCAAGAATTTGTGCAGATGCACCAGCGGAGCGTACAAGCTGTCCACCACGTCCTGGCTTAAGTTCTACGTTGTGAATGATTGTACCAACAGGAATATCTTTCAGTTGAAGAGCGTTTCCTGGTTTGATGTCTGCTGTTTCACCAGACATGATTTCTGTTCCAACCTTCACACCTTTTGGAGCAAGGATGTAACGTTTTTCACCATCAACATAGTTGATTAGTGCAATGTTAGCGGAGCGGTTTGGATCGTATTCGACCGTAGCAACGCGTCCAGGTATTCCATCTTTATCACGCTTAAAGTCGATGATACGATATTGACGCTTGTGACCTCCGCCCTGATGACGAACTGTCAGCTTACCTTGGTTGTTACGTCCACCACGCTTGTGAAGTGGAGCGACAAGGGAGCGTTCAGGTTTGTCAGTTGTAATTTCTGCGAAATCGGATACTGACATGTGTCGACGACCGTTAGTAATTGGTCGAAACTTTTTAATCGCCATCTTATTTCCCTCCTTTTTTAATCAATTGTTTTTTTATGCTTCAAAGATTTCTAGTTCTTTACTGTCTTCAGTCAATGTGACGACTGCTTTTTTACGGTCAGAACGGTATCCGCCATAACGGCCCATACGCTTGAATTTACCTTTAAGGTTTTGTGTGTTGACTTTCTCAACACTTACACCAAAGATTTCTTCAACAGCGTGTTTGATTTCCGTTTTGTTAGCTTTCGGGCTAACTTCAAACGTATACTTCTTCTCTCCCATAAGATCAGCAGATTGTTCAGTAATGACGGGGCGCTTAATGATATCGCGTGGTTCTTTCATTATGAGAGCACCTCCCCTGCTTTTTCAGCTGCTTCCTTCGTTAGGATCAGCTTGTCATGCGTTAGTAAATCTAACACACTAACTTGTTCTACAGGTAATGATTTAACTGTAGGAATGTTGTTAGAAGAAAGAGTTACATTTTTGTCTTCTTCAGCTGTTACAATCAATGCCTTCTGGTTGACATCTAGTGCGTTCAGCATGCTTACAACTTCTTTCGTTTTTGGAGCATCTAGAGATAGGCTCTCAAGCACGATGATGTTGTCTTCTTTTACTTTAGAAGAGAAAGCAGACTGTAGTGCTAGACGACGAACTTTTCTTGGCATTGTGTAGCTGTAGCTGCGTGGTGTAGGACCGAATACAGTTCCACCGCCTACCCATTGAGGAGAACGGATGGATCCTTGACGCGCACGGCCAGTACCTTTTTGGCGCCATGGCTTACGTCCACCGCCACTAACTTCAGAACGTCCTTTGACTTTGTGTGTGCCTTGGCGAAGATTCGCGCGTTGCATCAACACAGTTTCGTGTAATACGTGAGTATTGGGTTCGATACCGAAAACGGCGTCATTCAGTTCGATTTCTCCAACGTTTGAGCCGCCTTGGTTTAATAGTGCTACTTTAGGCATGACATATCCTCCCTTCCGTTAATTATTTGCTAGCCTTTACTGCACTCGTAATTTTAACGTACGATTTTTTCGCACCAGGTACGTTACCTTTGATTAGAAGCAAGTTACGCTCAGCGTCTACTTTAACTACTTCAAGGTTTTGAAGAGTCACTTGCTCGCCACCATGTTGACCTGGAAGGTTTTTACCTTTGAATACTTTTGAAGGGTCCGCACCTTGTCCCATGGAACCAGGACGACGGTGGTAGCGGGAACCGTGACTCATAGGTCCGCGGGATTGGTTGTGGCGCTTGATTGCACCTTGGAAACCTTTACCTTTGGAAGTACCTGTCACATCGATCGCTTCACCAGCTTCAAAAATATCTACCTTAACCTCTTGACCAAGCTCGTAGTCGTCAAGGTTTGTATTACGGAATTCACGAATGTAGCGCTTAGGTGTAGTGCTCGCTTTTTCTGCGTGCCCTTTTTCTGCTTTTTTCAAGCGGTTTGACTTCTGATCGGCGAAACCAAGCTGGATTGCTTCATAACCGTCGTTTTCAGCAGTTTTCTTCTGAAGAACAACGTTTGGCTCAGCTTGTACGACTGTTACAGGGATCAATTCTCCGTTGTCAGAGAAGATTTGAGTCATGCCGACCTTGCGTCCTAAGATTCCTTTCGTCATCCGTTACACCTCCTATTAATGTTTAATTTAGATTTATAGTTTAATTTCGATATCCACACCAGATGGTAGATCCAAACGCATTAGTGAATCAACGGTCTGTGGTGTTGGATTAACAATGTCGATTAGACGTTTGTGTGTACGCATTTCGAACTGCTCACGAGAGTCTTTATACTTGTGAGTCGCACGAAGTACCGTGTAAATAGAACGTTCAGTCGGAAGCGGGATCGGACCTGATACGTTAGCTCCGGAGCGCTTCGCTGTGTCTACGATTTTCTCAGCGGACTGATCAAGAACTCTGTGATCATACGCCTTTAAACGAATACGAATTTTTTCTTTTGCCATTATTTTCCCTCCTTTTTCGCCTATTTTATAAACAGACATTCTCCGCGAAAAAAACTTGACGCACTAGCCATGGCAAAGGGGCCGGGTGTGTCAACAACCTTTCGCATCATCGCCTTTTATGACCAACATTATTCATTATATAGAAGAAATGCAGTCATTGCAAGGGGAAATCCATAATTTTTTCAATTATGAACACCTCAAAATATTATACTAACTGCAGCGTTCAATTTCAAGGTTTCATCAAACTTTTTTGTGAAATGTTCGATGACCTGAAATTCGCCTCGCCGTTCCAAAACACCTATTCTATTGAAACAAATTTGTGCATAGGAATCAACCAGTACCATATAAAGATTAGGTTACAGTTTTAACGAATTGTAAGATAAGGAGATCTTCTTCGAGAATATAAAAAAGCAGCAGGCCAAAAGCCCGCTGCTTCTTATATAAGGTGAGAACTGAAATTACTTAGTAATTTGAGATACTACACCAGAACCTACTGTACGTCCACCTTCACGGATGGAGAAACGAGTTCCGTCCTCGATCGCGATTGGAGAAATAAGTTCTACAGTCATTTCAACGTTGTCCCCAGGCATAACCATTTCTACGCCTTCAGGAAGTTGAATAACACCAGTTACGTCCGTAGTACGGAAGTAGAACTGTGGACGGTAGTTAGAGAAGAATGGAGTGTGACGTCCACCTTCGTCTTTAGATAGTACATAAACTTCAGATTTGAAGTTAGTGTGTGGTGTGATAGAACCAGGCTTAGCTAGTACTTGACCACGGTTGATGTCTTCACGGTTAACACCACGAAGAAGGGCACCAATGTTGTCACCAGCTTCAGCGTAGTCAAGAAGCTTACGGAACATCTCAACACCTGTAACAGTTGTCTTACGAGCTTCTTCAGCAAGACCGATGATTTCGATTTCGTCACCGACTTTAACTTGTCCACGCTCAACACGACCAGTTGCTACTGTACCACGACCAGTGATAGAGAATACGTCCTCTACTGGCATCATGAATGGCTTGTCAGTGTCACGGTCTGGAGTTGGAACGTACTCATCAACAGCTGCCATAAGGTCGAAGATTGCTTGCTCATACTTCTCGTCACCTTCAAGAGCTTTAAGAGCAGAACCAGAGATTACTGGTACATCGTCACCATCGAAGTCGTACTCAGATAGAAGATCGCGAACTTCCATTTCTACAAGCTCAAGAAGCTCTTCGTCGTCTACCATGTCAACTTTGTTCAAGAATACAACGATCGCTGGAACACCTACGTTTTTAGAAAGTAGGATGTGCTCACGAGTTTGTGGCATTGGACCGTCAGCAGCAGATACTACTAGGATCGCTCCGTCCATTTGTGCAGCACCAGTGATCATGTTCTTAACGTAGTCAGCGTGACCTGGGCAGTCAACGTGTGCATAGTGACGGTTTTCTGTTTCGTACTCTACGTGTGCAGTGGAGATTGTGATTCCACGCTCACGCTCTTCTGGAGCACCATCGATCATGTCATATGCCATTGCTGTACCAGAACCTGATTTCTTGTGAAGTACAGTTGTGATCGCTGCTGTTAGAGTAGTTTTACCATGGTCAACGTGGCCAATTGTACCAATGTTGACGTGGGACTTGGACCGGTCGAATTTTTCTTTAGCCATTGTATATTTCCTCCTTTAAAAAAATAACATTTTAATTTGAAAGTTTATAGGAAGCTCGGGAGTAAGCGTACCTACTCCTAAGCTTACAATACAAGTTATACTTTAACTGGTCAAAAAAATCAATTATTGGCCAGCATTTTTCTTGATGATTTCTTCAGAAATGCTCTTCGGTACTTCTTCGTAGTGATCGAAGTGCATCGTGTACGTTCCGCGACCTTGCGTGTTGGAACGTAGGGCAGTTGCATACCCGAACATTTCAGAAAGTGGAACAAATGCTTTAACAACCTGCGCGGTACCACGAGTTTCCATACCTTCAACACGTCCACGACGGGAAGTTACGTCACCCATGATGTCACCCATGTATTCCTCAGGAATAACAACTTCTACTTTCATCATTGGTTCAAGTAGAACTGGTTTACATTTGTTCTTCGCCTCTTTAAGTGCCATGGATGCGGCAACTTTAAAGGCCATTTCGTTGGAGTCGACATCGTGGTAAGAACCATCGTAAAGTGTTGCCTTGATATCTACCATTGGGTAGCCTGCAAGAACACCGTTTTCCATGGATTCTTTGATTCCTTGCTCTACAGAAGGAATGTATTCACGTGGTACGACACCACCGACGATTTTGTTTACGAATTCAAAGCCAGCGCCTTCTTCGTTAGGCTCGAACTCAACCCATACGTGACCGAATTGACCACGACCACCGGACTGACGTACGAACTTACCTTCAACTTGCGCGCTGCCACGGAATGTTTCGCGGTAAGCAACTTGAGGAGCACCGATGTTCGCTTCCACTTTGAACTCACGCTTCAGACGGTCAACGATGATGTCAAGGTGAAGCTCACCCATACCAGCGATGATCGTTTGACCAGTTTCCACGTTTGTTTCTGTTTGGAAAGTCGGATCCTCTTCAGCAAGTTTACCAAGCGCTATAGACATTTTGTCTTGGTCTGCTTTAGATTTAGGTTCGATAGCTACAGAGATTACCGGCTCAGGGAATTCCATAGACTCAAGGATTACAAGGCTCTTCTCATCACATAGAGTGTCACCAGTTCCTGTGTCTTTAAGTCCTACTGCACCAGCAATGTCTCCGGCATATACAGTGGAGATCTCTTCACGAGAGTTGGCGTGCATTTGCAGGATACGACCTACACGCTCACGCTTATCTTTCGTAGAGTTCTTCACGTAAGAACCAGCATTAAGTGTACCAGAGTACACACGGAAGAATGTCAGTTTACCTACATAAGGGTCAGTCGCAACTTTAAACGCCAATGCAGAGAATGGCTCGTTGTCGTCTGGCTTACGGACAACCTCTTCTTCTGTTTGTGGAACGTGACCTTCGATTGGAGGTACATCTAATGGAGATGGAAGATAATCGATAACTCCATCAATTAGAAGCTGAACCCCTTTGTTCTTGAAGGCAGATCCACAGAATACCGGGTAGAATTCAACACTTAGAGTTGCTGTACGAATGGCTACTTTAAGCTCATCGTTCGTGATTTCTTCACCCTCAAGGTATTTCATCATTAGATCTTCATCAAGCTCTGCTACAGCTTCTACAAGCTTCGCACGATACTCTTCAGCAAGATCTTTATGCTCATCAGGAATTTCACGCGCTTCTGCACGAGTTCCTAAATCGTCCATGTAGTAGTAAGCTTCCATCGTTACAAGGTCGATGATTCCTTCGAATTCATCTTCTGCACCGATTGGAAGTTGGACAGCTGCAGCATTTGCACCTAGGCGGTCTTTCAACGTACCTAAGGAGTAAATGAAGTCTGCGCCGATTTTATCCATCTTGTTGATGAATACGATACGTGGCACACCATAAGTTGTAGCTTGGCGCCAAACAGTTTCTGTTTGAGGCTCAACACCAGACTGAGCGTCAAGTACAGCTACGGAACCATCAAGAACACGAAGGGAACGTTCAACCTCAACAGTGAAGTCTACGTGACCCGGAGTATCAATGATGTTGATACGGTGACCTTTCCATTGAGCAGTCGTCGCAGCGGAAGTGATTGTGATTCCGCGCTCCTGTTCCTGCTCCATCCAGTCCATTTGGGAAGCTCCTTCGTGAGTTTCACCAATTTTGTGGATACGTCCTGTGTAGAAAAGAATACGCTCTGTTGCTGTTGTTTTACCAGCATCAATGTGAGCCATAATCCCGATATTACGAGTCTTTTCCAAGGAGAACTCTCTAGGCATGAATTTTTCTCCTTCCTGAATGAAAGTTTATTTGGTTGATGATTACCAACGATAGTGAGCGAATGCTTTGTTTGCTTCCGCCATCTTGTGCATCTCTTCACGACGCTTAACTGCAGCACCTGTGTTATTCCCTGCATCAAGAATTTCGTTAGCTAGGCGCTCTTCCATTGTTTTCTCTCCGCGAAGACGCGCATAGTTAACAATGAAACGCAAACCAAGAGCTTGACGACGCTCTGGACGAACTTCAACTGGTACCTGGTAGTTGGAACCACCAACGCGGCGAGCGCGTACTTCCAATACAGGCATTACGTTTTTCATCGCTTGGTCGAAAGTTTCCATTGCATCGTTTCCGCTACGCTCTTGAACAAGTTCAAAAGCTTTATAAAGAATCTTTTGAGCTTTTCCGCGCTGTCCGTCAACCATGATTTGGTTGATCAAACGAGTCACAAGCTTAGAGTTATAAATCGGATCTGGTAACACATCACGTTTAGCTACTGGACCTTTACGTGGCATATGTTTCCCTCCTTCCCGTTTTTAATCAAATTTAAG
The DNA here is from genome assembly GCA_004078665.1 of Halobacillus fulvus. GTDB lineage: Bacteria > Bacillota > Bacilli > Bacillales > Halobacillaceae > Halobacillus > Halobacillus fulvus. The sequence continues at coordinate 33,119 of SCFO01000010.1, forward strand.
CGATATTTTCATACCGTTTATTTTTTGGCTTTAGGTTTTTTCGTACCGTATTTAGAACGGCCTTGCATACGTCCATCAACGCTTGCAGTGTCAAGAGCACCACGTACGATGTGATAACGTACACCCGGTAAGTCTTTAACTTTACCGCCACGGATTAGTACAACACTGTGTTCTTGAAGGTTGTGGCCGATTCCAGGAATGTAGGCGTTAACCTCAAGTTGGTTTGTAAGACGAACACGAGCATACTTACGTAGTGCGGAGTTCGGCTTCTTAGGTGTCATAGTACCAACACGTGTACAAACGCCACGTTTTTGTGGAGCAGACTGATCTGTCATACGCTTTTTATAGCTGTTATAGCCTTTGTTCAAAGCTGGAGAGTTAGACTTTCTTGTCTTGCTCACGCGACCTTTACGTACCAATTGGTTAATAGTAGGCATGTTTGATATCCTCCCTTCTCTCACTTTTTTAATACCACACATCCAGGTGGTTCATAAAAAGGCAAAAAACAAAGCTTTCGCGATTGACCGCCAAAACTTTATTGCTTTATAGCTACTGTAGCAGCTCCTACATCAATGCCGCAGGATTCACCTAATTCCTTCATGGAAGGAACGGTTGTATGCGGTATGTCCAGCTGCTTAGCCATCTGGACTACTTTTGCCGTCATCGACTGATCAGCATCGTCAGCCGTTATGACCTCATGCACTTCACCATTTTTCATGGCTTTCAGTGTCTGTTTGGTCCCAATTATTACTTGTGATTTAGCCTGTGCTACTTTTTCATAAGACATTGTTAGCATATCCTCCAAAGTAACAAGGATAAATGGAAGCACCTTGATTATATTATCACTACCCAAAATGCATGTCAACTGCATTTTGGGTAGTTTTTATAATCTTTGCCTTTCCCATGATTACCATGGGGAATCCGGCGGCTTCCATATCATTTACCCTTAGTTAACCTGAATCTATTTTGTTACGGCTGAATGATTTCTTCCGGCTGCTCTGTGGACGCTTGGTCACCTTCTGTTTTTGCTTGGATCTTGCGGTAACGAGTCATACCCGTACCAGCTGGAACAAGCTTACCGATGATGACATTCTCTTTCAGTCCAAGCAACTCATCACGCTTACCTTTGATTGCAGCATCTGTCAGGACACGAGTCGTCTCCTGGAAGGAAGCTGCGGAAAGGAAGCTGTCTGTTTCAAGAGATGCTTTCGTAATACCGAGGATGACTGGACGACCGACTGCCGGCTGTCCACCTTCCATAAGGGCTTTCTGGTTCGCTTCCTTGAACTGGTGAATCTCAAGAAGTGAACCTGGAAGAACATCAGTATCTCCAGAGTCTAGGACACGGACTTTACGTAGCATTTGGCGTACCATAACCTCGACGTGTTTGTCGGAGATTTCTACACCTTGCATACGATATACTTTTTGAACTTCCTTCAGAAGGTATTGCTGTACACCATCAAGGCCTTTGACCGTCAAGAGTTCTTTCGGATCAATAGAACCTTCCGTCAGTGCAGATCCTGATACGACTTCATCGCCTACAGAAACTTTCAGACGGGCACCATAAGGAGCGGTGTATGAGCGGGCTTCGACAGCGCCTTGGATGACGATTTCCTGCTTCTCTTTCACTTCATTGATTTCATGAACCGTACCGTCGATTTCGGTGATGACCGCTTGACCTTTCGGATTACGAGCTTCAACGATTTCTTGGATACGTGGAAGACCTTGTGTGATATCGTCTCCAGCTACCCCACCTGTGTGGAAGGTACGCATTGTAAGCTGTGTACCCGGCTCACCGATGGATTGAGCGGCGATGATTCCGACAGCTTCTCCAACTTCTACTTCGTCACCTGTTGCAAGGTTACGACCGTAACACTTCTTACATACACCATGCTTCGTGTTACAAGTGAAGGCTGTACGGATCACGACTTTTTCAATACCGGATTCTACGATTTCTTTTGCTGTATCTTCATAAATGACTTCGTTGCGATCAACAAGTACATCACCTGTTTCAGGATGCACAACCTTCTGGAAGGCCGTACGACCAATCAGACGGTCAATCAGCGGCTCAATGACTTCGTTACCTTCTGTCAGAGATTGAACCGGAAGTCCTCTGTCTGTTCCACAATCGTCTTCACGAACGATAACGTCTTGTGCAACATCTACTAGACGACGAGTCAGGTAACCTGAGTCGGCTGTCTTAAGGGCCGTATCGGCAAGACCTTTACGGGCACCGTGTGTGGAGATGAAGTACTCGAGTACTGTCAGACCTTCACGGAAACTGGACTTGATCGGTAGTTCGATGATTCGACCAGCCGGGTTGGCCATCAGACCACGCATACCAGCTAACTGTGTAAAGTTAGATGCGTTACCACGGGCACCTGAATCACTCATCATGAAGATCGGGTTGGTTGGATCAAGGGACTTCATCAGACGGTTCTGAATATCGTCCTTCGCTGCCGACCAGATTTCAATGACGCGATCATAGCGTTCTTCTTCCGTGATTAAACCACGGCGGAACTGTTTGAGAACTTTATCGACTTTCGTCTGCGCTTCATCAAGAATCTCCTGTTTCTCAGGAAGTACGACGACGTCGGATACACCGACCGTAATACCGGCTTTCGTTGAATAAGCGAAGCCAAGATCCTTCATGCGGTCAAGCATTTTGGACGTTTCGCTGATAGAGAAACGTTTAAAGACTTCCGCGATGATGTCTCCAAGAATGCCTTTCTTGAACGGAGATACTTCTTCGCGTTCTTTCAGTTCATCCTTGATGTTGGCACCTTTTTCAACAAAGTATTGATCAGGTGTTTTCACTTCAAGGTTTTCCTGAGTCGGTTCATTGATATATGGGAAAGAGTTCGGCAGCATTTCGTTGAAGATCAACTTCCCTACTGTTGTCAGTAGAAGCTGCTGGTTCTGCTCTTCCGTAAATGTTTCATTGTTTAAGGAATTGGCTTGAACAGCTACACGTGTGTGCAGGTGGACATAACCATTCTGGTAAGCCATCAAGGCTTCGTTCAAGTCTTTGAAGACCATCCCTTCGCCAACAGCACCTGTGCGCTCAAGTGTCAGGTAATAGTTACCTAGTACCATATCCTGAGACGGTGTTACGACTGGTTTACCATCCTTAGGGTTCAAGATGTTCTGTGCAGCAAGCATCAGAATACGAGCTTCTGCCTGCGCTTCAGAAGATAACGGTACGTGAACGGCCATTTGGTCACCGTCAAAGTCGGCGTTATAGGCTGTACATACAAGCGGGTGAAGACGAATCGCACGACCTTCAACAAGCGTCGGCTCGAACGCCTGGATTCCTAGACGGTGCAACGTTGGTGCACGGTTCAATAGAACAGGGTGTTCTTTGATGACGTCTTCGAGAACGTCCCACACTTCATCGTGGACACGCTCGATTTTACGCTTCGCAGACTTGATGTTGTGAGCAAGGCCACGGGATACAAGCTCTTTCATAACAAATGGCTTGAATAGTTCAAGCGCCATCTCTTTCGGCAATCCACACTGATACATCTTCAAGGACGGACCTACAACGATAACGGAACGACCAGAATAGTCGACACGTTTACCAAGAAGGTTCTGACGGAAACGTCCTTGCTTACCTTTCAGCATGTGTGACAAGGACTTCAATGGACGGTTTCCTGGTCCAGTGACCGGGCGACCGCGACGTCCGTTGTCAATCAAGGCATCTACAGCTTCCTGAAGCATACGTTTCTCGTTTTGAACGATGATCGTCGGTGCTCCAAGGTCGAGTAGACGCTTCAGACGGTTGTTACGGTTAATGACACGGCGGTATAGATCATTCAGGTCGGATGTCGCAAAACGTCCACCATCAAGCTGTACCATTGGACGAAGTTCAGGAGGGATGACCGGAAGTACATCCAAGATCATCCAGGAAGGATCGTTTCCTGAGTTACGGAATGATTCCAACACTTCAAGACGCTTGATCGCACGTGTACGACGCTGTCCTTGAGCTGTTTTCAATTCTTCTCTCAGAGTTTCCACTTCTCCGTCAAGGTCGATATCATAAAGCAGTTTACGGATCGCTTCTGCACCCATTGCTGCCTGGAAGCCTTGACCGAACTTCTCACGGTAAGAACGGTATTCTTTTTCAGAAAGAAGCTGTTTTCTTTCAAGAGCTGTTTCACCTGGGTCCGTTACAATATAGGCTGCGAAGTAAATGACTTCTTCCAACGCCCTAGGGGACATATCAAGAACAAGTCCCATACGGCTCGGAATGCCTTTGAAGTACCAGATGTGAGACACAGGGGCAGCTAATTCAAGGTGTCCCATGCGCTCACGACGTACTTTCGCCTTCGTTACTTCAACACCACAGCGGTCACAAACGACGCCCTTATAGCGGACGCGTTTGTATTTCCCACAGTGACATTCCCAGTCCTTTTGTGGACCGAAGATTCTCTCACAGAATAGACCGTCTTTTTCCGGTTTCAACGTACGATAGTTAATGGTTTCCGGCTTCTTCACTTCACCGTAGGACCAAGAGCGAATCTTGTCCGGTGATGCTAAACCGATTTTCATATACTCAAAGTTATTTACATCTAGCAAGGGGCCTACCTCCCTTTCAGTCTCCAGGTTTTACCCTAAGCTTAGAACACGTTTGTTTTCAAAAGAGTTCTAATGATTAATCATCAAGATTTAGATTCTCGGATTCTTTCGTCTGATCTTCTTCGATATCACGCATTTCAATTTCCTGTTCATCACCAGATAGAATCTTCACGTCCATACCAAGACTTTGAAGTTCTTTGATCAGAACCTTGAAGGATTCCGGTACGCCTGGTTCAGGAACGTTATCCCCTTTGACGATCGCTTCGTATGTCTTCACACGACCGACGACGTCATCGGATTTAACCGTCAGGATCTCTTGAAGGGTGTAAGCAGCACCGTATGCTTCAAGTGCCCATACCTCCATCTCACCGAAACGCTGACCACCGAACTGAGCTTTACCTCCGAGCGGTTGTTGCGTAACGAGGGAATAAGGTCCTGTAGAACGTGCGTGCAATTTATCATCAACCATGTGAGCAAGTTTGATCATATACATGACCCCTACAGACACACGGTTATCGAATGGTTCACCTGTACGTCCATCATAAAGGATCGTCTTGGCATCACGGGACATGCCGGCTTCTTCAAGTGTTTCCCATACGTCTTCCTCACGGGCACCATCAAATACTGGTGTCGCTACTTTTTCACCAAGTAGACGAGCAGCCATTCCAAGGTGCAGTTCAAGAACTTGTCCAATGTTCATACGTGATGGTACACCTAGTGGGTTCAACATGATATCTACCGGAGTTCCGTCTGGAAGGAACGGCATATCTTCTTCCGGAAGAATCTTGGAAATAACACCTTTGTTACCGTGACGTCCGGCCATCTTATCCCCTTCAGAAATCTTACGCTTCTGAACGATATAAACGCGGATTAGCTGGTTCACTCCTGGCGGAAGCTCATCGCCATCTTCGCGGTTGAAGATTTTCACATCAAGGACGATTCCGCCTGCTCCGTGTGGTACACGCAAGGATGTGTCACGGACTTCACGAGCTTTTTCACCGAAGATTGCGTGAAGCAGACGCTCTTCTGCAGATAGTTCTGTTACTCCTTTTGGTGTAACTTTACCGACGAGAAGGTCTCCATCACTTACTTCTGCCCCGACGCGGATGATTCCACGCTCATCAAGGTCACGAAGCGCATCTTCCCCGACGTTCGGGATATCGCGTGTGATTTCTTCTGGTCCTAGCTTCGTATCACGAGCTTCTGATTCATATTCTTCAATATGAATGGATGTGTACACATCATCTTTGACAAGACGTTCGCTCATGATGATCGCATCCTCGTAGTTGTAACCATCCCATGTCATGAAGGCAACAAGCGGGTTCTGACCAAGAGCCAATTCACCCATGTCCATAGATGGACCATCAGCAAGGATTTCACCTTTAGTGACACGGTCATCTTTGGCAACGATCGGACGCTGGTTGTAGCAGCTTCCTTGGTTGGAACGGATGAACTTCTGCAGACGGTAACGATCAAGGTCACCTTCTACTTCTTTTCCGTCCACTTCAGAAATGCGGCGTACAAAGATTTCTTTCGCTTCAACACGCTCCACGATTCCTTCGTGGCGGCAGATGACAGCAGCACCTGAGTCTTTACCAGAAACGTACTCCATGCCTGTTCCGACAATTGGAGCATCCGGCTTAAGCAATGGTACCGCTTGACGTTGCATGTTCGCACCCATCAGGGAACGGTTGGAGTCATCGTTCTCAAGGAATGGAATACATGCCGTCGCAGCAGAGACAACCTGCTTCGGAGATACGTCCATGTAGTCAAGACGCTCGCGGTCGACGACTGTGTTCTCCCCACGGAAACGGGCAATTACTTCCTCGTCCATGAAGGCACCATCTTCGCCAAGCTTCGCGTTCGCCTGTGCGACAACATAGTTATCTTCCTCATCAGCTGTCAGATAATCGATCTGATCCGTTACTTTATTTGTATCTGGATCAACACGACGGTAAGGCGTTTCGATGAAACCGAACTCGTTGACTTTCGCGTAGGAAGACAAGGAGTTGATCAAACCGATGTTCGGACCTTCAGGCGTTTCGATCGGACACATACGACCATAGTGGGAATAGTGAACGTCACGAACTTCGAATCCAGCACGCTCACGAGTCAAACCACCTGGCCCTAATGCAGATAGACGACGTTTGTGCGTCAATTCTGCGAGCGGGTTCGTTTGGTCCATGAACTGTGAAAGCTGGGAGCTTCCGAAGAACTCTTTAATCGACGCAATCACTGGTCGAATGTTGATCAGCTGTTGTGGTGTGATCGATGACGTATCCTGAATGGACATACGCTCACGAACGACACGCTCCATACGGGATAAACCGATACGGAATTGGTTTTGCAAAAGCTCACCTACAGAACGAAGACGACGGTTACCTAAGTGGTCAATATCGTCTGTTCCACCTACATTGTGAAGCAAGTTGAAGAAATAGCTGATCGATGAAAGGATATCGGCAGGCGTAATGTTTTTCACATCACGGTCGATGTTCGCATTCCCGATAACGTTAATGGAACGTTCTCCTTCAGGATCGGTCGGGTCAACGATTTTTACAGACTGGACACGGATCGGATCCTCCAGCACACCGTCAACCGGGTCAAGTGACTGTTCGCTAAGATTTCTTTCCTCGTTATCGAAATGAGGAATCAACTTGTTCAGCAAGCGGCGATCGATTTTGTCCCCTTTTTCTCCTAGAACTTCTCCAGTTTCTTCATCTACTAGAGTTTCTGCAAGAGTCTGGTTGAACAAACGATCTTTAATATGAAGCTTTTTGTTCATTTTATAACGACCGACACGCGCTAAATCATAACGCTTCGGATCGAAGAAACGGGAAACAAGCAAGCTTTTCGCGTTTTCTACTGTAGGCGGCTCTCCTGGACGAAGGCGCTCGTAGATTTCAAGCAACGCTTTCTCGCTATTCTCTGTATTATCTTTCTCTAACGTGTTCTTCAGGTATTCGTTGTCCCCGATCAGGTCAATGATCTCCTGATCCGTTCCAAAACCTAAAGCACGAAGTAGAACGGTAATCGGAAGCTTACGAGTACGGTCGATACGGACGTGTACAACATCCTTCGCATCCGTCTCGAACTCAAGCCATGCACCGCGGTTCGGGATTACCGTTGCGGTATAGCCTTTCTTACCGTTTTTATCAATCTTTTTATTGAAATAGACACTTGGAGAGCGAACAAGCTGAGATACGATAACACGTTCTGCACCATTAATAATGAAGGTACCTGTGTCCGTCATCAGCGGGAAATCACCCATGAATACTTCTTGCTCTTTCACTTCGCCTGTCTCATTATTTAAGAGACGGACTTTCACACGAAGCGGTGCATTGTACGTTACATCGCGATCTTTTGACTCATCCACTGGATACTTTGGTTCGCCAAGGCTGTAGTCTACAAATTCAAGTGATAGATTACCTGTGAAATCTTCAATAGGAGAAATATCCTGGAACATTTCTTTCAAACCTTCTTCTAAGAACCAATCATAGGAAGCAGTTTGAATTTCGATTAAGTTTGGCAATTCTAAGACTTCACTGATACGTGCATAACTTCTACGCTGGCGGTGTCGTCCATATTGAACTAGTTGACCTGTCAACTGATTCACCCCTCAAATCAAGCATTTTAATAACGAAAAAAGGGTCCGACATAGACATGCCGAACAGGCTTGCGGTTGATCTTACCACAAGCACTATTTCAAACATTCGCCTATTTGGCGAATGGTATTTCTTCATTTCTCTCTAACGTTAGACAAAAAAGAAAAAGGGTTTTTCTATAAAAACCGCATTTACTTTACGTGTTCGATTTTACCATTCTAACCGTCTATAACTTTTTTATACGTAATCTATAAAAAAAGACTTGACAAGCGATAGACATATTGGCATTTTTCAATATTAGCACAACCCGTCAAGCTAGTCAACCTTTTTCGCTCTAAAAATATAGTAGCCTTTACTCTTTGACGCAACGTCGACGTGACTGAACAACTCTTCCATTTTACGCTTCGCAGATGGTGCTCCCTGCTTCTTTTGAATGACAACCCACAGCTCACCCTGGTCCATAAGAGCTTCCGCGGCTTCTTCAAACATTGCATGAACGACTTCTTTCCCCGCACGGATCGGAGGATTCGTCAAAATTGCTGAAAAGGTATGACCATCAAGACCTTGTAAACGATCACTCTCTTTGATCGTGACGTTCGATACATGGTTTTGCTTCGCATTCTTTTCCGCTAGCGAAAGCGCCCGTTCGTTGACATCCACCATGATCACCTGGCGTTCCGGAAAACTTTTGGCGAGAGACAATCCGATCGGTCCGTATCCGCAGCCGAGATCGAGAAGATCCCCTTGGACAGACGGTTCTTCGAACGCATCAATCAGGAGTCTTGAGCCGAAGTCGACTTCGCCTTTTGAAAAAACGGCATGATCTGTCGTGAATGTAAAAGGAAAGCCGCGCAGCTGAAAGGTCCAGCTTTTCTCTTCACTTTTGGCTGATGTTTGTTTCGAGTAATAATGTTCTGACATAAAACGAACACCTCGTTCATTCTTTTCGAAAACTGTTTATAAGCAAAAGAAAGCTCGCCGATTAACAGCGAGCTTTACTTGGAAAGTCCAATTACTTAAGTTCAACAGATGCGCCAGCTTCTTCAAGCTGAGACTTGATTTCTTCTGCTTCTTCTTTAGATACGCCTTCTTTGACAGCTTTAGGAGCGTTGTCAACAACGTCCTTCGCGTCTTTAAGACCAAGACCAGTGATTTCGCGTACTGCTTTAACAACTTTGATCTTAGAAGATCCAGCAGATTCAAGTACTACGTCGAATTCAGTTTGCTCTTCTTCAGCTTCGGCACCAGCAGCACCGCCACCAACTGCAACTGGAGCAGCAGCTGTTACACCAAATTCTTCTTCAATTGCTTTTACTAGATCGTTAAGCTCAAGAACAGACATTTCTTTAATCGCTTCAATGATTTGTTCGTTAGACATTAGAGATTTCCTCCTTATTAATTTTAAATATTTTAGGTTAAACGAGCGCTAACTTACGCACTTTCTTCTTCTTTTTGATCCGCGATAGCTTTTGCAGCGTATGCGAAGTTGCGGACAGGCGCTTGTAGTACGCTGAGTAGCATAGATACAAGACCTTCGTAGCTTGGAAGGTTGGCAAGCTCTTTGATTTGCTCAAGAGCAAGTACTTCTCCTTCGATTACTCCACCTTTGATTTCAAGGCTTTCGTGATCTTTCGCGAAGTTGTTCAAAACTTTCGCTGGGGCTACAGCATCGTCGTTATGGAACGCTACTGCTGTCGGTCCAGTCAAAACGTCGTTAAGGCCAGTGATTCCAGCTTCTTCTGCAGCGAAGCGTGTCATCGTGTTTTTGTAAACTTTGAAGTCTACGCCAGCCTCACGAAGTTGTGAACGAAGTTCTGTAACTTCGGCAACATCAAGTCCGCGGTAATCTACAAGTACAGCAGATTTACTGTTACGGAACTTTTCAGCCAGATCAGCTACAATTTGCTTTTTCTGCTCGATAATAGTGCTCATCGTTCCACCTCCTATTGACTTTTCATCATACCGTTTCGGAAGGTTTACAAAAAAGTACCTCCATGTAGACATGGAGGTACGTATGAACAGTGCAGGGCCATCAGGCGCTGTCCTGTATATTCACACACCTCGGCAGGAGATTAAGCGATCTCTCGCACCTGCTGTCTACGGTATAACGTATTCATTTATACAACACTACTGATTATAAGGAATCGATAGTGGAAAGTCAACAATAAATTTATTACTTCGTAAATTTAGAAACGTCAACTTTGATTCCAGGTCCCATTGTCGCTGAAACCGCTGCGTTACGCATATACGTTCCTTTAGAAGCTTGTGGCTTCGCTTTAACAAGAGCATCTGTGATCGCTTCGAAGTTTTCAACAAGCTTTTCTTGATCGAAAGAAGCTTTTCCGATTGGCACGTGGATGTTTGCAGCTTTATCTACACGGTATTCAACCTTACCAGCTTTGATTTCGTTCACAGCTTTTTCAACTTCGAACGTTACAGTTCCTGTTTTAGGGTTCGGCATAAGACCTTTTGGTCCTAGTACACGACCAAGCTTACCAACTTCAGCCATCATGTCAGGAGTTGCTACAACGACATCAAAATCGAACCAACCTTGGTTGATCTTGTTGATGAGGTCCTGCTCTCCTACGTAGTCTGCACCAGCAGCTTCTGCTTCTTTCGCTTTATCACCTTTAGCGAAAACAAGCACACGCTGAGATTTACCTGTACCATTTGGAAGCACCATCGCTCCACGGATTTGCTGGTCCGCTTTCTTAGGGTCAACCCCAAGACGGAACGCTGCTTCGATTGTTTCATCAAAGTTTGCTTTAGCCGTTTGTTTTACGAGTTCAATCGCTTCTTGAACTTCGTAAGATTTCGTGCGGTCAACAAGCTTTTGAAGCTCTTGTTGTTTTTTTGTTTTCTTAGCCATTATTATTTCCTCCTCGTTGTGGTTTTAACGGATTGTCCTCCCACGAATAAAGGTTGCGAAAGGGTTATAAAACTCCAGTTCCGCAACCTTTTCCTATCTACAATGACGTTGTGGGATTAGTCTTCGATGGTAATTCCCATGCTGCGCGCTGTACCTTCAACCATGCGCATTGCAGCTTCAACGTCTGCAGCGTTTAAGTCAGGCATTTTTGTTTCTGCGATTTCACGAACCTGGTCGCGTTTAACAGAAGCAACTTTGTTACGGTTTGGCTCACCAGAACCTGACTCGATACCAGCCGCTTTCTTAAGAAGAACAGCAGCAGGTGGAGTTTTCGTCACAAATGTAAATGAACGGTCCTCAAAAACCGTGATTTCTACTGGAATGATCATACCCGCCTGATCTTGCGTGCGAGCGTTAAACTCCTTACAGAAACCCATGATGTTAATTCCAGCCTGACCTAGTGCCGGTCCTACTGGCGGTGCTGGGTTAGCTTTCCCCGCAGGAATCTGAAGCTTTACAACATTAATAACTTTTTTAGCCACGAGACACACCTCCTTAAAGTCCGTGATGTGGTAATAGGGTTGGTCCCCTCCCACTCTTTGCAATATGCATCAACGCCCCGTTTCGGGGCACATAAAGAACATAAGAATTTTAGCATTTCTATTCGAACATTGCAAGGGGGAGGAAGATTTTTTTATAAAATTACAGTTTCTCGATTTGAGAAAAGTCCAGCTCGACTGGCGTTTCCCGTCCGAACATATTGACGTGAACTTTCACTTTCTGTTTATCCAAATCAATATATTCGATCGTACCTGTGAAGTTTGCGAAAGGTCCATCGACCACTTTGACACTTTCCTTCACTTCGAAGTCCACTTCTGTCTTCGGTTCGTCGTTCATACCCATGCGAGTGAGCACCGTTTCGACTTCTTCCGGCAAGAGAGGGATCGGTTTGGATCCTGAACCAGTGGACCCTACGAATCCAGTGACACCCGGAGTATTCCGAACGACATACCACGAATCATCGGTCATGACCATTTCCGCTAACACATAACCAGGGAACACTTTCTTCTTCGATACCTTACGCTTGCCATTTTTAATTTCAGCCTCTTCGTCTTCAGGAACAAGGACGCGGAAAATTTTATCTTCCATTCCCATTGATTCGACGCGCTTTTCTAAGTTGGCTCTAACTTTGTTTTCATAACCTGAATAGGTGTGAACCACATACCATCTTTTTTCCATGATTACAGGACAAGTGCTTGCCCTTCCCTCCCTTATATCAAAATTGGTGAAAGTATTCCAACATGAAAAAACCCGCTGAACGGGTTTTTTGAGTAAGTCTATCTTCTATTATAGCATAAACCAGACTCTATTATTCTCCAGAAATCAGTTCAAGAATCTCAGAAATTCCAAGGTCAACGATTGCGAAGAACACAGATACGAAAGCAACGGTGCTAATAACAGTAATCGTATAACGTGTTAATGCTTTGCCTTTAGGCCAGCTGACTTTACGCATTTCTCGAGCTACATTCTTAAAAAACTTAACCATGCTGTTATACCCCCAAACTTGCGCCTTGCTTCTCGCTGTCTCTATTTTGTTTCACGATGCAACGTATGTTTTCCACACCGTTTGCAAAACTTTCGAACTTCCAGACGCTCGGATTGATTCGTTCGATTTGTATATGAACTGTAGTTTCGACTTAAACATTCTGTACAGGCTAAAATCACTTTATTCCTCATCATATAACCCCTCTCATTCTCAGAGGTTGACACACTCCGTATAATGTAGCACGCAAGCGCCCGGCTGTCAATCTGAGTTTACAGGGTTATTTCGCTGACTTCCAAATACTTTTCCAATTTGCGTTTCACTCTCTGTAAAGCGTTATCAATTGATTTCACGTGACGATCCAGCTCAACAGATATCTCCTGGTAGGAACGGCCATCCAAGTAGAGGGCCAATACCTTTTTTTCTAAATCGCTGAGCAGCTCTGAAATTCTCTCTTCCATATCAAAAAACTTCTCTTTGTTGACGATCAACTCCTGAGGGTCAATCGCTTTCGAACCTGCAATCACATCTAACAACGTCCGGTCTGACTCTTCATCATAAATCGGCTTGTCCAAAGAAACATAGGAATTTAACGGAATGTGCTTCTGTCTCGTAGCTGTCTTGATGGCGGTAATGATCTGACGGGTAACACATAGCTCGGCAAACGCTTTGAAGGAAGATAGCTTCCCTTCCCTATAATCACGGATCGCCTTATAAAGTCCAATCATCCCTTCTTGAACAATGTCTTCACGATCTGCGCCAATAAGAAAATACGTCCGGGCTTTAGCTCGAACGAAATTCTTGTACTTATTAATCAAATAATCCAATGCCTGAACCTGACCTTGATTAATCCGCTCAATGACCGCTTCATCATCTAGTTTACTTAGATCCAATTCGTCGATGTCTTTCTCCGTTTGAATGATGCTCACACAGGATCCCCCCGACCGTGCTTCCTCAATATAGAAATATTATACAGGAAGGTTTTTGGTAGCGTCAACAAGTTGTCAGAATTATTTATCTCCTCTACGCCACTTTTCGAATAAATCTCTCATTTCTTTATTCATCGGAATCTTAGGCTGATTTTGAACCTGATTGTGCGTTTCGACATCTTTTTTTATTTCACCTTCAATATTTTTCACTTCGATATACAGCTCTCGCGCTGATTTACGGAAGGCTCCCTGACCGAAAATTGTCCGCTGCTCCGCAAAGTCTGAAGTTGCGACATACACTTGCGTCCGAACATCATTCAATTCGCCCGCCAGCTTCTCGATCCGTTCGTCTGCTGTTTCATTTTCTTTTGTAAAAATGACCTCGACTTTATGATCTTCATGCTTTCTGGCGATCCCCCGTACATGATAAGCGTCAAAAACGACAATGATCCGGTCCCCTGTATAGGACTGGTATTCGGCCATCATGTCGATGAGGAGATCGCGGGCCTGACCGAGATCTTTTTCTTTCAGCCGCTTCAACTCGGGCCAGGCACCGATCATATTATAACCGTCCACAATGAGAACAATCATAATCTATTCTCCAATCGGATGACGCTTCCGGTACACTTCATACATGAGAAGTGAAGCTGCCACAGAGGCATTCAAAGAAGTCACTTTCCCAGCCATAGGCAGACTGACGGTCCAGTCACATTTGTCTTTCGTTAAACGGCTCATACCCTTACCTTCACTGCCGATAACGAGGGCAAGAGGCAATTTGCCGTCCAGCTGGCGATAGTCTTCTGCACCGTTCGCATCCGTACCTACTACCCACACAAAGCGTTCCTTCAGCTCATCAAGCGTTCTCGCCAGATTCGTTACACGAGCGACCGGAATGTATTCGATCGCCCCCGTGGACGTTTTGGCAACCGTCGCTGTCAGTGCGACTGAACGCCGCTTCGGAATAATAACGCCATGGGCACCTGCCGCATCTGCCGTTCTAAGAATCGAGCCGAGGTTGTGCGGGTCTTCGATTTCATCACAGACAATGAAAAACGGTTCCTCTCCCTTTTCTTCCGCTCTCGCAAACAGATCGTCGACATCACTGTAGTCATAAGCAGCGACAGACGCGATGACACCTTGGTGGTTGCCATCGACAAGCTGATCAATTTTTTTCTTCGGTACTTTTTGTACGATGACCCCATTTTCTTTCGCCAGCTGCTCAAGCTTTTTATAGGCTTGGTGCTGTAGCTGGTCGGTGACCATCACCTTATTAATCGAACGCCCAGATTTCAAAGCTTCTTGAACAGGGTTCTTCCCGATAATCCATTCATTGTTCATTCCTCTCCACTCCTTTCTTCAATTAATTGAATTGCACTATGGATGAGCTCGTGAAGACGCTCCTCCTGCTTGTCCAAATATAAAAAGCCGAGCACCGCTTCAAACGCAGTGGAATAACGATACGTTTGAACGCTGGTGTTTTTCGGGACGGACCCGGACTTGGCGTTTCGCCCGCGCCTGAGTACGCCCTCCTCTTCTTCTGTCAGCATAGACTGCTCCTGCCAGTATTCCACGACCTTCGCCTGCGCCTTCGCTGATACGAACTTCACCGCCGCCTGGTGCAGCTGCTGCGGCTGGACCTTCCCTTTTTCTAAAAGATGCTCTCTGACATGGAGCTCGTAAACGGAATCGCCCATATAGGCGAGGGCAAGACTTTTCATCTGTTTGACGTTCGAGATCGCCATATCCTTTACCCTCGTTTCCAGCGCGTTCCTTGTGACGTATCCTCAAGGATGATGTTCTGCTCTTTCAATTCATCACGAATTTGGTCTGCGCGCTCAAAATTACGATCCTTACGCGCCTGAATACGCTCTTCGATCAAGGCTTCAATCTCTTCATCCAGAAGTTCTTCCTGAACGTCCAGTTCAAGTCCGAGCACATTTGAAAGCTCTTTGAGAACCTCTTCAAACGCTTCTAATACTTGAGAGTGTGTCTGTTCATTCTGAAGATAAAGGTTGGCTGATTTCGCCAGATCGAAAAGGACGGAAATGGCATTCGCCGTATTGAAATCATCGTCCATTTCTTTGATGAACTGCTCTTTATGAGCGGTGATCTGATCGAGCCACTCCTGATAGTTTTCCGTTAAATCCAAACTCGTCGCTTTCCGGTGCTTCACATTCTCATACGCATTTTTCAAGCGATCAAAACTGCTTTTCGCTCCCTTCAAGAGCTCATTGCTGAAGTTGATCGGGTGGCGGTACTGAACGCTTAGCATGAAGAAGCGGATCACTTGCGGGTCATGCTCTTTGACGAGATCGTGGGCCAAAACAAAGTTACCAAGAGACTTCGACATCTTTTCATTCTCAATATTGATATACCCGTTATGCATCCAGTATCGAGCAAACGATGTGTCGTTATGCGCTTCCGACTGGGCAATCTCATTTTCGTGGTGCGGGAACGTCAAATCTTGGCCCCCGGCATGGATATCAATCGTATCGCCCAAGTATTTCTTCGCCATCGCTGAACACTCGATGTGCCAGCCTGGACGTCCTTCTCCCCATGGGCTCTCCCATGAGATCTCACCTGGTTTCGCTTCTTTCCAAAGCGTGAAGTCGAGCGGGTCTTCCTTTTTCTCACCGACTTCAATTCGTGCTCCCGAGCGTAGTTCGTCAATCGACTGATGAGAGAGCTTTCCGTAACCATCGAACGCACGAGTGCGGAAATAGACATCGCCATCCGATTCATAAGCGAATCCTTTATCAATCAGGCCTTTAATGAATCCGATGATTTCATCCATGTTTTCCGTCACGCGCGGATGATCGACCGCTTCTTTCACACCAAGTGTTCCGACGTCCTCTTTATACGCCGTAATAAAGCGGTCGGCAATATCGGAAACTTCTTCCCCCATTTCGTTCGCTGCTTTGATCAATTTATCATCAACATCCGTGAAGTTGAGGACGTAATGCACACCATAGCCGCGATACTCGAAATAACGACGGACCGTATCGAATACGATCGCCGGCCGTGCATTTCCGATGTGGATGTAATTGTAGACGGTCGGACCGCACACGTACATCTTCACTTTTCCTTCTTCGATCGGCTGAAACGGTTCCTTTTTACGTGTCAATGTATTATAAATGCGAATGCTCACGTTACTTCACTCCTTTTGCTTCTTTTAGTTCTTCCCGAAGTTTTTCGATTTCCTTCTCCAAATGGTTCAGTCGGTCATAGACAGGGTCCGGGAGCTTGTGGTGATCCAAATCTTTCTGTCGTACCTTCTTCCCGTCCTGGACGACGACAATGCCCGGAATCCCGACAACGGTCGAATTATCCGGCACGTCCTTCAGCACCACCGAACCTGCCCCGATTTTCGAATTCTCCCCTATCGTGATCGAACCGAGCACCTTCGCTCCGGTCGCGACTAGTGAATTATCGAGCAGAGTCGGATGACGCTTCCCTTTTTCTTTTCCCGTTCCCCCGAGGGTCACCCCTTGGAAAATGGTGACGTTATCACCGATTTCACACGTTTCCCCGATGACGACCCCCATTCCATGGTCGATGAAGAAACGCTTGCCGATCTTGGCACCAGGATGAATCTCAATCCCTGTAAAGAAACGGCTGATTTGTGAAATGAGACGGGCTAGGAAGAAAAATTTACGTTTGAAACAAGCATGGGCCACCCGATGCGCCCAAATGGCATGTAAGCCTGAATACGTCAAAATCACTTCCACATAAGAACGAGCCGCTGGGTCCTGGTCAAACACCACGTCTACATCTTCTTTAAACATCTTGAATAGCCCCATACTTGCCCTCCTTTATTCAATCAATCAAAAAAACGCGCCCCTGTGCCCTCAGGCACAGAGACGCGTCATGCGTGGTTCCACTCTGCTTGGGAAAATCCATTCCCCACTTTTTCCTGATAACGGCAGGCAGCCGCTTCCGCTTACTACTTTCAGCAGGAAGACTCTGAGGTGCATTTCAAAGGGTTCACTCCAAACCACTTTCAGCCAGCGGTGGTTTTCTCTGTAGAAATGAACGGACCTTCTACTTCTCCTCATCAACGTTTCGTATCGTTATTCTAACTATATGATAAATAAAAGGGTTTGTGAAAGGTTTAGCCTTGAAGTTTTGCTAAAACATCATCCAGACGGACGACGACCGTATCAAGACCTAGCAAATGGATCGCGTTCGGCAGTTCCGGCCCGTGCGTTTGGCCAGTTGTAGCGACACGGATCGGCATAAACAGCTTCTTCCCTTTGTGCCCCGTTTCTTTCTGTACGGCTTTAATTTGTTTCTTAATGTTCTCAGGCGTGAACTCATCCAGCTCTTGAAGGTTCTTCTTGAACGTCTCCAGTACTTCTGGTACCTGTTCACCCTCAAGCACGTCCATCGCCGCTTCATCATACGCGATTTCCTGCTTGAAGAAAAGTTCCGTCAGTTCAACGATTTCCGCCCCATAACTAAGCTGCTCGTGATATAGAGAAATCAATTCACGCACCCATTTCTCCTGCTCTTCCGTTCTGCTCTCAGACAGACGTCCGGCTTCGACAAGGTGTGGAAGCGTAAGCTCGACGACCTTATCGAGATCCGCAGCTTTCAAGTACTGGTTGTTCATCCATTTCAATTTCGCCGGGTCGAATACAGCCGGAGATGTAGATAGTCTGTCCGGATCAAAAATATCGATCAGCTGATCCTGAGTGAAGATCTCTTCTTCCCCAACAGGAGACCATCCAAGCAACGTAATGAAATTGAACAGCGCTTCCGGCAGATAGCCGAGGTTTTTGTACTGCTCGATGAACTGAAGGATATGCTCATCACGCTTACTAAGCTTTTTGCGATCTTCGTTCAAAATAAGTGTCATATGACCGAACTTCGGCGCTTCCCATCCGAACGCTTCGTACACCATCATTTGCTTCGGCGTGTTGGAAATGTGCTCCTCCCCGCGAAGCACGTGGGAAATGTTCATCAAGTGATCATCAATCGCCACCGCGAAGTTGTAGGTTGGCGTACCGTTTTTCTTAACGATGACCCAATCACCGAAGTCACTGGATTCAAACGTGATATCACCACGGACGATATCGTTGAATGTATACGTCGTGTTTTCCGGTACACGAATACGGATGCTCGGCTCGCGTCCTTCCGCTTCGAACTGTTCGATTTGCTCCTGGCTCAAGTCACGGTGAGCTCCAGAGTACTTCGGAGCTTCCCCACGGGCAATCTGGGCTTCACGCTCCGCTTCAAGCTCTTCTGATGTCATATAGCATTTATAAGCCAGACCGCGCTCAAGCAGCTCATCGACATACTTTTTGTAAAGGTCGAGACGCTCCATCTGGCGATAAGGGCCGTAGTCTCCCCCTTTATCCGCACTTTCATCCCAATCGACTCCGAGCCAGTTCAAGTAATTCAGCTGACTTTGTTCTCCGCCTTCAACATTACGCTTCTCATCCGTATCCTCAATACGGATCACCATCTTGCCTCCAAGATGCTTCGCATATAAATAGTTGAAAAGGGCTGTTCTCGCGTTTCCGATGTGGAGATTCCCTGTCGGACTTGGTGCATAACGCACGCGCACTTCATTCGTCATAATTGTTCTCCTTTCGTATATCCGGTCTTTACCTTGTCTTATTTTATCATTTTTTGTTTACAATTGTTGATCGTTTTGCAAAAGAACGACGGCCTGAGACGCAATGCCTTCCTTCCGCCCGGTGAATCCGAGCTTCTCTGTCGTTGTTGCTTTGACGTTGATACGGCTCACCTCTGTTTCCAGTAAAGAAGCGATATTCTCACGGATCGCTTCAATAAAAGGAGCCATCTTCGGCGCTTGGGCAATCACTGTGCAATCGATATTGCCAAGCACATATCCCCGTTCTTTCACTAAGCTCCATACATGCTGCAACAGTTTGCCGGAGTCTGCATCCTTGAATTCCGGATCTGTATCAGGAAAATGTTTTCCGATATCTCCTTCCCCGATGGCTCCGAGGCAGGCATCCGCTATCGTATGCAACAGTACATCTGCATCCGAATGACCAAGCAGTCCTTTTTCATAAGGGATTTCGACTCCTCCAATGATACACGGACGTCCTTCTGTCAGCTGGTGCACATCAAACCCTTGTCCAATTCGAAACATCGCTTCATCCTCCACCTTTTCTTCCACACCTTTTACAAAAGAGTGGGCTTTCCGCAAATCTTCGGGTGTCGTCAATTTAATATTGTCATAGCTTCCTTCAACGATTTCGATCTTTTCCCCTAACCGTTCTACGAGAGAGGCATCATCTGTCCCATAGTATCCGCCTGCTTGAGCCTGTTGATGCGCTTCAAAGATCAGCTTGTAGGAAAAGGCCTGCGGAGTCTGTGCTCCCCAAAGTGTTTTCCGGTCCAGCGTCGAAACGTGATCGCCATGCTTTTGCTTGATCGTATCTGTCACCGGCACAGCAAGAAAAGCCGCTCCCTGATGGACAGTCACCTCAGCAAGGCGGTGCAAGTGCTCTTTTTTCACAAAAGGACGCGCGCCATCGTGGATGAACACGGGCCATTCGGTATGCTCCACTTTTTTCAACCCTTCAAAGACGCTATCCTGCCGTTCTGCTCCCCCGTTGACAAACGTAATCGCCTGACGGATTGCCGAAGCCTGCACGAGCTTTTCCATATCGGCACGCTCTTTCTCGTTGGTAACCAGGATGATTTCGCGGCACCACTCATCCTCCTCAAACACTTTCAAGGTATGTATGATCAGCGGCTGTTTACCGATTTCTAAAAACTGCTTATTCCGACCGGCTTTCATCCGTTTTCCCTGTCCGGCCGCCAGGACAATCGCTGTATAATTTATCATGATATCCATCCTACATTTTTAGCTGTGACCTAAAGTTTACTGAAAACAACAAAAGCGATAACACTCGGTTATCACTTTTGTTTATCTCTATTTGTTTATACCGTTTTTACAAGGCTTTTTCAAGTGATTTCGGCTTAGCAAAAATCATACGGCCCGCTGATGTCTGAAGGACACTCGTCACGACGACTTCAATCGTCTTGCCGATGTAATTCTTCCCTTCTTCGACAACGATCATCGTACCATCATCAAGATAAGCGACACCCTGATTCTGCTCTTTGCCATCCTTGATCACCTGAATATGCATTTCTTCTCCAGGTAGGACGACCGGTTTCACTGCATTCGCGAGATCGTTAATATTCAACACTTGAACATTCTGAAACTCACAAACTTTATTCAGGTTAAAATCGTTCGTGACGACAATGCCGTCCATAACCTTAGCCAGCTTCACAAGCTTACTGTCTACCTCTTGAATCTCTTCAAAGTCCCCTTCGTAAATCTCGACATTGACCGGCAGATCCTTCTGCAGACGGTTTAGAATATCAAGACCTCGACGACCGCGGTTCCGCTTCAGTCCATCTGATGAATCAGCGATATGCTGAAGCTCAGCCAGGACAAATTGCGGAATCACAATGGTCCCTTCCAGGAAATGCGTTTCGCAAATATCGGCGATACGACCATCGATAATGACACTTGTATCAAGAATCTTCCGCTTCGGAATAAGGGATGAATCCACTTCTGCCTTTTCCGTTTCATCTTTCGATTCGTCACCCTTCTTATCCTTTTTGGATAACAGGTTCAAGAATTCATCTTTCCGCTTAAATCCAACCTGAAAGCCGAAATAACCAAGGAAAAACGTTAAAAAGATGGGTACGACTTGGTTGACGACTTTAATTTCAATATCCTGAACAGGGATATTGACGAGATACGCAATGATCAGACCGACAATCAACCCAAGGCTTCCAAACAACAGATCAGCCACCGGTGCTTTGACAAGGGTATCCTCTACCCATCTGAGAAAATCTACAATGTAATCAACAAGCCAAAACGTCAATAAAAATAATATAAGTGCTCCCAAAACGGCTCCTGCAACAGACTGAATCCAATTCTGCCAGGTTAGTCCCATCGTCGTAAATAATTCAGGGAAATATAAATAACCGACCGTTCCACCCGTAATGATCATAAATAACTGAACAATTCGTTTAAGCACTTCTCCTCACCTCCTCAGTCACAGTATGACCAAACCTAAGCACCACTAACCGTCTAAAAAAGGGAATGATGGTTACTAAAGTAGCATAACTTCCATAATAAGTCAATCGCAAAATAAATATCATATCATACATAATTTCAATAAGTCAATCTTCTTATATATGACGATCTACAAACAGTTGTTCCTGTATCCGTTCGAGCCCCTCCTGGATCTTCGTCGCACGCACTTCTCCGACACCATCTACTTTGACGAGCTCTTTAATGGAGGACTGAACAATCGTCTCCAAATTCCCAAATCGTTCGACAAGATGTTCGATCACGTGTGGCGGAAGACGAGGGATTCGGTGCAGAATCCGGTAGCCACGCGGATGGATTGGATCATCCATTTTCGTATTCGTCGAATAGCCGAGCAGCTTCAGCACCTGTTCATCTGACAGAAGCTCGGTATTATTAATTTCCTGCATTTTTCTTAGGATATAATAGGGTTCATAATCCGGACGTTTGCTGTAATCTTTCAGAAGAAGAGCCGACTCCTGCTCGATATTGGAGACGAGCTCCGTCATTTGCAATTGGATCAGTCGTCCTTCTGTACCGAGCTCATTGACATAGTTGATGATTTCCGTCTTTGTACGGAGAACCATCTCGATACGGTGGATCACCTGGACAACCTCTGAGAATGACACCATATTTTCGAATTCCAATGCTCCAAGGTTGGTAATGCTCTGATCGAGTACGTTCTTATACTTTTCAAGCGTCTGGATCGCCTGGTTCGCTTTCGTCAAAATCACACCAATTTCTTTTAGAGAGTATCGTAGCGACCCTTTATAAAGAGTGATGACATTTCTCCGTTGCGAAATCGCAATGACTAGAGACCCCGTTTGTTTCGCTACTCGCTCGGCAGTCCGGTGTCTCATCCCCGTCTCCGTCGAATCGATA
This sequence comes from Halobacillus fulvus, assembly GCA_004078665.1. Classification (GTDB taxonomy): domain Bacteria; phylum Bacillota; class Bacilli; order Bacillales; family Halobacillaceae; genus Halobacillus; species Halobacillus fulvus. The sequence continues at coordinate 55,608 of SCFO01000010.1, forward strand.
TCCGGATTCGGCATCAGCTGGGCATTGGCGTACAGGATTTTGCTGCCTTCATCATTCAGAATGAGGGCACCATCCATTTTCGCCAACTCATACAGGTGTGCCGGTGTAAAATCCGATTGGATATGAAATCCGCCATCGACGATCTGCTTGATCTCATCATTATATCCAAGCACAATCAGTCCACCCGTATTAGCTCTCAGGACGTTATCGATCCCGTCCCGAAACGGGGTGCCGGGTGCGACAAATTTTAAAATTTCTCCTATGCCGTTGTCTTTCATTTCATGCCATTCCATCTATGCATCCCCCAATGTGACTTTCATTGCTTCCTGCACGGTGTTTACACCAATGACTTGAATATTTGAAGGTGGTGACCAGCCATCCATGTTCTTCTTCGGAATGATGACGCGTTTAAATCCAAGCTTCGCCGCTTCCTGAACACGTTGTTCAATCCTCGCCACGCGGCGGACTTCTCCAGTCAGGCCGACTTCTCCGACAACGACATCGTCAGGGTTGGAGGAACGATCTCGGAAACTGGAAGCGATACTGATCGCTACCGCCAAGTCGATGGCCGGTTCGTCCAATTTCACACCACCTGCGACTTTGACGTATGCATCCTGATTTTGCAAAAGCAGCCCGGCACGCTTTTCGAGCACTGCCATTAATAAGGGCACACGGCTATTGTCCAGCCCTGTTGCCATCCGCCTCGGGTTCCCGAAAGCGGTTGGAGAAATGAGCGCTTGTATTTCGACCAAAACAGGCCTTGTCCCTTCCATAGAAGCGACGACAATCGAACCCGCTGCTCCTTGTGACCGCTCTTCAAGAAAAATTTCAGAAGGGTTCAGCACTTCCTTCAATCCTTCTTCCTTCATTTCAAAAATCCCCATCTCATGGGTGCTGCCGAAACGGTTCTTTACACTTCTTAATATACGGAATGTATGATGACGTTCCCCTTCGAAATACAGGACCGCATCCACCATATGCTCCAAAAGCCGAGGTCCGGCAATAGATCCTTCTTTTGTAACGTGCCCAACAATGAAGATTGGGATACCCTTACTCTTCGCGATCCGCATTAATTGACTCGTACATTCCCTTACTTGTGACACGCTTCCCGGAGCAGACGTCACATCTTCTTTGAAAATCGTCTGAATCGAGTCAATCACGACAAACTTTGGATCGATCGCATCGATTTGCGTAATGACATCCTGTAAGTTTGTTTCGGATAAAACGTAAAGCTCATCTGCATGAATATCTAAACGCTCCGCACGTAATTTCGTCTGCCTGGCTGATTCTTCTCCGGATATATAGAGCACAGGCATGTTTTTATTCGCAATTTGAGCCGAAACCTGCAGAAGTAGGGTTGACTTCCCGATACCCGGATCACCACCGATTAAAACCAGGGAGCCAGCCACAATTCCTCCGCCGAGCACCCGGTTGAACTCCGGCATATCTGTCGGCAGACGCGGTTCCTTTTGCGATTTGATCGAATTTATTTTTTCGGGTTTAGCTGTTGCCGTTGTGGAACTCGTCTGGAATACATGACGGGAGCTTCCGCCAGTCGCACTTACTTCTTCTACAAGCGTATTCCATTGATGACACCCAGGACACTTCCCCATCCATTTAGGTGTTTCATACCCACATTCCTGGCAAACAAATTTCGTTTTCCTCTTTGCCAAGACCATCTCTCCCTCAATATATATTTTATACGAATTCATTTGTGAAAAAGTTTCATACCTATCTCAATTGTATTAAGTTTCTCTTACTAAAGGCAAATAGAATGCCGGTCAAATAGATATTTATACGATAAAAAAATCGGAAGGCATTCAGAACCTTCCGATTTTCATCACTTCTTAATTTGTGGATTCCTGCTGGGTATGAACGACGAATTCTTTTTTGTCATTCAGGTCGATTTTCACCTTCTGGCCTTTAGAAATGTTTTCTTTCAACAATTCTTCAGACAGCAGGTCTTCTACGTTTTTCTGTAAGGAACGACGCAATGGACGTGCTCCGTATTCCGGATCGAAGCCTTGTTCCGCAATATATTCGATTGCTTCATCCGACAGCGTAAAGTCGATTTCCTGCTCTTGCAGACGTTTTCTCAACTGTTCGGCCATAAGCGTGACAATATCCTTCATATGCTTCTTCTCTAGAGAATGGAAGACGATCGTTTCGTCGATACGGTTCAAGAATTCCGGACGGAACGCTTTTTTCAGTTCGTCGGTTACTTTGGACTTCATGTCCTTGTAATCCTGATCCGCTTCTCCCATAGAGAATCCGACATATTTATTGGATTTGAGCTCCTGGGCTCCAACGTTGGATGTCATGATCAGTACCGTGTTACGGAAGTCAACGACGCGTCCTTTCGAGTCAGTCAAACGTCCATCTTCAAGCACTTGAAGCAAGATGTTGAACACTTCAGGGTGCGCTTTTTCAATCTCATCAAGAAGGACGACAGAGTAAGGTTTCGTACGGACTTTCTCTGTCAGTTGACCACCTTCATCGTATCCTACATAGCCTGGAGGAGAACCGACAAGGCGGGACGTGCTGTGTTTTTCCATGTACTCGGACATGTCGATACGGATCATCGAATCTTCATCGCCGAACATGCTTTCAGCAAGGGCGCGCGCAAGCTCGGTTTTACCGACACCAGTAGGTCCTAGGAAAATGAAGGAGCCGATTGGACGTTTCGGATCTTTCAAACCGGCACGAGCACGGCGGATCGCTTTAGAAATCGCCTTAACCGCTTCTTCCTGACCGATGACACGGTTGTGAAGCGTACCTTCGAGTTGAAGCAGACGTTCACTTTCATCTTTCGTCATTTTCGATACAGGAACTCCGGTCCACGTGGACACGACAGAAGCGATATCTTCAACGGTTACTTCTGAATCCTCCTGCCCCTGTTTTTCCTTCCACTCATCTTTCGTCTGTTCCAATTCGTCTCTCAGACGCTGTTCACTGTCACGCAGGGAAGCAGCTTTCTCAAATTCCTGACTTTGGACAGCCGCGTCTTTTTCTTTTCTCACTTCTTCAAGCTTCTGTTCAAGCTCCTTCAGGTTTGGTGGAGCTGTGTAAGAACGAAGACGTACTTTGGATGCCGCTTCATCAATCAAGTCGATCGCCTTATCCGGAAGGAAACGATCCGTGATGTAACGATCTGAGAAACGTACAGCAGACTCAATTGAATCATCCGTTATCGTCACGCGGTGGTGCGCTTCGTAACGGTCACGCAGACCTTTTAGGATCTGAATAGATTCATCAAGGGTCGGTTCATCTACTTGAATTGGCTGGAACCTACGTTCTAGTGCCGCATCCTTCTCAATATATTTACGATATTCATCAAGGGTCGTTGCACCGATACATTGAAGTTCTCCACGTGCTAGAGACGGCTTCAAAATGTTAGAAGCATCGATGGCACCTTCTGCTCCACCTGCACCGATCAATGTGTGCAGCTCATCAATGAACAGAATGATGTTGCCCGCTTGACGAATTTCTTCCATCACTTTTTTCAAGCGATCTTCAAATTCCCCACGGTATTTGGTGCCGGCAACGACTGTTCCCATATCAAGTGTCATCACTCGTTTATCACGCAAGATTTCTGGGACTTCATTGTTCATGATTTGTTGTGCCAATCCTTCGGCAATCGCCGTTTTACCAACACCAGGCTCCCCGACAAGAACAGGATTGTTCTTCGTACGGCGGCTCAGCACCTGAATGACACGTTCGATTTCTTTACTACGACCGATGACCGGGTCGATGTTTCCTTCTTTTGCAATCGCCGTTAAGTCGCGAGCCAAAGAATCTAATGTCGGTGTATTTGCATTCGTTGCCTGACCTCCTGAGCCTCCACCACGACGATTTTGTCCTCCGGTAGACTCATTGTTCCCAAGCAGTTGCAAAACCTGCTGACGGGCTTTATTAAGGCTTACACCAAGATTGTTCAAGACGCGGGCTGCGACACCTTCTCCTTCACGAATCAAACCAAGAAGAATATGCTCTGTACCTACATAAGAGTGACCCAGCTTGCGCGCCTCATCCATCGAAAGTTCAATCACTTTCTTCGCACGCGGTGTATAGTGAATCGTCTGGGAAACTTTCTCCCCTTTCCCGATCAGCTTCTCCACTTCCTGCTGGATTTTAGCTGATTCAAGACCTAACGCCGTGAGGGCTTTCGCAGCGATTCCCTCTCCTTCGCTCACTAAACCGAGCAATATATGTTCTGTACCAATGTTATTGTGACCTAATCGAACAGCTTCTTCTTGCGCTAGTGCAAGAACTTTTTGTGCTCTTTCTGTAAATCGCCCAAACATCATGGACAATCCCTCCTCACATTATTCTTCATGTTCTAATTGAAGTCTTTCCCTAATTAAAGATGCTCTTCGTATATCTCTTTCTTCAGGTGTTAATGTGGCTTTTGCATATTGTTGCAAAAATCCCGGCTGAGTTAAAATCATAAGCTCATTCAGTATCGATTGCGGAATGTGATCGATCAGGTTCAAATCAATTCCCAGTCTCAAATCAGATAAACATTTTGCCGCTTCTTTAGACTCTATGATACGGCTGTTCATTAAAACACCGTAGGACCGAAAAATGCGGTCTTCCAATTGGATGCCTGACCGATTCATCAGTGCTTCACGAGCCCGTCTTTCCTGATCAATCAACTGTTTCACAACGCTATGCAAGTCTTCTACGATGTCCTCTTCAGACTTTCCGAGCGTAATTTGATTGGAGATTTGAAAAATGTTCCCCACCGACTCACTGCCTTCGCCGTAAATTCCGCGTACGACAAGACCTAGCTGGTTGATCGCCGGTGTCATCCGGTTGATCTGATGAGTCATCGATAAGGCAGGTAAGTGCATCATCACCGAGGCCCTCATCCCTGTCCCGACATTCGTCGGACAAGCCGTCAAATACCCTCTTTTTTCATCGAAGGCATAATCGATTTTTTCCTCTAACCAGTCATCAAGCTGTGACGCCTGTGCAAGCGCGCGATCCAGCTGGAAGCCTGGAAAATAGATTTGGATACGAATATGATCTTCCTCATTGATCATAATGGAAACCTGTTCGTTCTGTGAGATCAATGTAGCCGAATGCTCCGACTTCTCCGCAAGATGAGGGCTGACCAGATGCTTCTCGACGAGCACTCGTTTTTCAACTGGCTGCAACTCTCTCATCTTAACAATTTCGAAGTCGTTGTAATCGCGAAACGACTGATGCTCAAACTTTTCCTTGAAAAAGTTTAAAATCTCCTCAAGAGATTCCTCAGCAGCAATCATTGGAAAAGGGTAATGGGAGAAATTTCTCGCCAAACGGATCCGACTGCTTAACACAATGTCACTATCCGGACCATCCTGTTTCATCCAAGGGCTGATTGCTTCATTCATAAATTGCTGTAACGACATTAGTTCTCACCATCCTCCCCTTGATGAAGTTGGTTTTCCAAAGATCTAATCTTATCTCTACATTTCGCTGCTTCTTCAAACTCTTCCTGCTCAATGAGCGTTTTTAACTTCACTTTATACTCATCAATTTCTTTTCTTAGATGGAGATTTCCTCCTTCACGCTTCGGAATCTTTCCATCATGTCGTGTATTCCCACTATGGACGCGACGTAAAATCGGATTGATCCGGTCATCGAAGGTTTGATAACAATCGCCACACCCAAACTTACCAATACGGGCGAACTCCTGATACGCCAGCCCGCAAGTCGGACATTTCAGCTTCGTCGCCTGCTGATAAGGCTTCATCGTTTGGCCAGTGAACGGAGAAGATCCTTCCGAATGAAAAAGACCCGACAAAAGATCGTTCAACGTAAAGTTTTCTTCCCCATAATTCATATAGCCTTTTTCCTTTGCACACTGCTCACAAACATGAACCTCTGTTTTCTGACCATTCACAACCTGTGTCAGGTGGACAGTTGCCGGCCGTTCGTGACATTGCTGGCACTCCATTTCATTCACTCCTCTCCGATTTAACCTTTATACCTTAACGTAAACAGCATAGCTGTCATGATTCGGGAACGAACCTCGTCTCTTAAAGGGAGAGGGAATGATAAGACCTGACGATCAATGATGCTCGCCATGAGCATCCCTTCCCTCTTCGTAATAATGTCACTTTCGAGTAAACGTTCAATGACATCAGCAGCAGCTGTCTGTGAAACACGGGGTTGAATCATATCGATCACTTCCTCCATCATGTCCGCTTCGTCACGATGCTGGATACGACTGATTCGGATATATCCCCCTCCTCCACGCTTACTCTCTACTATATAACCTTTTTCCACAGTAAATCTCGTTTTAATCACATAATTGATTTGAGAAGGCACACATTGAAAACGATCTGCAATTTCACTACGCTTGATCTCAATCGTGTTTTTTTGATTTTCATCAAGAATACTCTTTAAATATTCTTCTATGATGTCGGATATATTCCGCATCTTCCCTCCCCCTCTTTTGACTTTGACTATCTTTGACTTTAATTTTATTATACTCCATATCTTGCGTTATGCAACTAAAATGTTTAGTCAGATACACCTCTCATGTTTCCCTTTTTACAAGTCTTTTAAAACAAAAAAACTATACCTTTTAGGTATAGTTTCAATAGCGGTGATCCACCTCAATGACTTCACTTATATTCATCAATTCATCCATGACCACAGCATGATCATACTGCTGACCCTTTTTCAATTCGACCAGAAGATTTCGAGAGCCCCGCTTATTATATTTCATATTGATTTGACTTATTTGAACATTCTTCTTAAGAAAAACCTCTGTTACATGGTCTAACTGGATTCCCTGATTTACGACTAGATAATACGTATGTTTTTTGTGGAAGTCGAATTTATTTCTTTCGATTTTATTCAGAAAGACAAGACTTAACAATACAATAAGTGTCGTGAGTAAAGCAACATCGTACATACCTGCTCCCACAACAAGTCCAATCCCGGCTACAGCCCAGATTGAAGCAGCAGTTGTAAGACCACGAATCGTCATGCCATTGACAATGATCGTTCCCGCACCAAGAAAACCGATACCACTGATTACATAAGAAGGAATCCTCGCTGGATCAAACCGAACATTCTCGTAAGTATCAATGTACTCTTCGAACCCATACAAAGATAAAAGCATCATCAGGCAAGCTCCAACGCCAACTAATATGTGCGTACGAAAGCCAGCGGAATGATTCTTGATTTCCCTTTCAAACCCGATCATCCCGGAAAGTAGCAACGCCGCTAGCAAACGGATAAAAAACAGAGAGGTGTTTTCATGAATCAAATCAAACGACTCCATCCATCCCCCTCCTTTCCCTCTTAAAGTAACCAAAAGATATAGAAAAAACCAGAAGTGAATACTTCTGGTTTCATAAAATTGACGTGGCAGCGTCCTACTCTCACGGGGATAAACCCGACTACCATCGGCGCTGAAGAGCTTAACTGCTGTGTTCGGCATGGGAACAGGTGTGACCTCTTCGCCTTCACCACCACATCATATAAGGTTTTTAGTAAACCTTCAAAACTGGATAAGTTCAACATTCACGATTTGAAAACACGTTTTCTAATCTAGCTACAGCTCCTAGATCCTCGCTGTTCTAAGCAATCTCTCTCCAAGGTTGAAAAACCACAACCTTTACGCGAGCTTACTTAGCCAGTCGGATCTGACCAGTCGCTTTCGCTTTTTAAATATAGATAAGTCATCGATCGATTAGTATCCGTCAGCTCCACGTGTCACCACGCTTCTACCTCGGACCTATCAACCTCATCGTCTCTGAGGGATCTTATTACCTTATAGGTAAGGGAAATCTCATCTCAAGGGGGGCTTCATGCTTAGATGCTTTCAGCACTTATCCCGACCACACGTAGCTACCCAGCGATGCTCCTGGCGGAACAACTG
>SCFO01000011.1 GCA_004078665.1 Halobacillus fulvus
GCATTTCCCGCCCCTCCTGCCATAATGGGTAAACGGAACCGCGACACTTGTAGAACTTTCACAGAACATTCCTCTATCATTTTTTGTTACGTCATTTTTCTCAAATACTGTAGTTGAACTAGTAAAAGTAAAAGACCCGCACGAAATCAGGATGTGTATGCTGATCTCATGCGGGTCTTTTACTATGGCTTCATGCTTATCTGCCGTTCTTTCCTTTTCCAGGATGACCATCCTTATGAGGATGATCCGGCTTCGATTTCAAATGAATTTGAGCAAGCACAGGATCATGATCACTCGCGCGTCCGTCTGCCTCTGAAAAGTCGGCATTGATGTTGATCGATTCAACTTTCGAACGCTTTGCTAAATGATCACTGACAAGAATGTGATCAAGAACTTGCGAATTTCCTTGATAAATATAAGTGTAGCGCTCTTCTTCAGGAAGCTTGTTCATCAAGTTAGTCAAAACATCTCCCTGTAAAGTCTGGACAGGTGCTGAGAATTCAAAGTCGTTCAAGTCTCCAAGCACGACAACATTCGCTCCATCCATACGCTCTTCCACTTTTTGTACAAATCCGTTGATGACTTCCGCTTGCTGAATTCTTTGAATTTCACTGCTTAGTTCAACAGGTTGAGAAGCACCGAACAGTCCATCATCTCCACCTTTAGAGTTGAAATGGTTTGCAATCACGACGACTTTTTCACCATTGAATTCAAACTCAGCGGCTAAAGATTTACGGGAATCATCGAACGCATCGTTCATTGGATCGATTCGTCCTGGGTTCTGTGTCAAACCGTTTTCGTCTACGTCAACTGCTGTTGTCGCATCTCCAGCCGGTTTATCAGACAGTGTCACACGTTCCGGATTGTAAAGGAACCCGACACGGATGTTTCCACCTGGCTGACCACCATCGGTTTTATCTTCAGGAGCAATATCGGTGAACTGATAGTCAGGGCCACCTGCCGCAGAAATGGCGTCAACTAGTGTCTGATAGCTTTCCGAAGCATCGACCGTACCGTCATCAGTCGGACCATTATTGTCCTGAACTTCTACAAGGCCGATGACATCTGGTGCATTCAAGTTTTCTACCATCGATTCAGCAATACGGTTCACTTTTTGTGGATCTGTTCCCGCATGGAAATTCTCTACATTATAAGTAGCTACCGTCATCTTCGGCTTCAAGCCTTTTAATTCACCTGATTCTGGTTCCGTTCCACCATCTTTAAGTTCTGGGAACTCACCAGTCGGTCTGATCTTATAGTTGCTGAAGTCATAGCTGACAACACCTGTAATGGAAGAGTCGAAATAGTCTCCTGTTTTCGATTGGACATCGAGACCATCTACGTCAATCAAAACTCTTTCCGGATTATAATCTTCAGGTGAAATCAACAGACCACCAGCACGGGTGAAGTCCTGATCAACACTCGTCTCTACATAAACCGGAAGCTCATCGTATTTAACCGGCCCCGTCACTTTCGGATTCGGAAGCTCGATCAGCATTCCTTCAAGGCTTTCATAAAAATCAAGACCATCTTGAGCAGGGTCAAATGACTCCAGCCCGTCATCTTCAATGACTTCGGTCGGCTGATTACGATCTACACCGATCACAACAGCATCTGGAAGCTCAACACCCGTTTCAAGAACATCTACGTTAGAGCCACTGATCTGTGTCGTCAATAAGTCATCGGCATCGTAATAGCCTTCTTCACGCCACTCTGTCACTTCTCCGTCAACAGAGACCAAATCTCCGACTTCAACGCCAGAGGAGCGCTGGTAAACATATATCCCTTCAGATGTAGCAATGTCGTCGTCCGCTTCGACGGTCTGCATAAAGAAGCCATTCGTTCCGTCAAGCTTCGTGACAACACCTTCTACGCCAATCACTTGCTCTCCTTCATACGGAGAAACGTGGCTCGCACCTTGGATGTCGTGAATCTCCAACTCATCCAACGGTTTTAATGCTTCATACGTAAACGTTGAAACATCACTGACTTCACCATTGTCACGGACTGCAGCCGCTTTGACGGTGGTATCTTCTGAAATTACAATCGGAGACTCATACAGCTCACTGTCGGCATTTGGAGTCGATCCATCGAGTGTATAACGGATTTCTGCTCCCTGCTCTGCTGTATAAAGCTCAACTTCTGTGCCTTGTACGACTGCTCCAGAGGCAGGAGATGCCGTAACCGCAAATACTTTTTCAACAATATCCCTTTCATTCCTAGGCAACAGCTTGTACGCACCAAAGCTGTAGTCGACCACACCTTGAATTTGTTCGTAGGTTTTACCGACTTCAAGGAGATCTTCATTGGTAGGTTTAATCAAGAATGAACCTTCTTCATTTTCTGCTGTAAACTCACCGAATTGGTTCTTAGAAGTGATTTCTACATTACTGACTTTCACAAGCTCTGCTTCGATTTGTTCTCCAGCTTCTCCAGAGAACTGTGAGGAGGTAACATTCTCAGCACTCGGAACAGATGTACCGTCTTCGACTAGGTCTACTTGTGCTGAAGAGCTAATGATTTGAGCCATTCCAAAATAATCATCAAGTGTTCCTTGTGCTGCGACACGATCGCCTATATTATAGGAAAGGCCTGGCGCACGAACGATCACGCCTGCGGTTTCATCTTGTATGTACAAATTAGTCTGTCCACCCGCATTAAAGGAAGCCGTCACCGTTCCTTCGACTTTCACCGTGTCTCCTGTTGCTTGTGTTCTCGCTTCAAGAATCGTGCTTGTTGCTACTTCCTCCTGCTCAGGAAGTTCATAGCTCCCTAAATACTCGAACGTATCAGAGGCAAAGAGCAGCCACCCTGAAGTGACATCAAAAGCATCCGTCGGGTCTGTGTCAGCCTGGGCATCTTCTGCTCTGACAGCTGTGACATCCTTGGCAAAGTCTTCTCCTGTACCGATTTGACCAAAGGAATCAACGACTTCTTCCCCTTTTTTCAAAACGAGTACATCATCACCATTGAAGTTCGTCACACCACTTACAACGTCGCTGACATCACCTATTTCCTGTCCGGCTTGACTGTTCGAGATTACAAATACTTCTCCAGACTGGAGCGTCCCTTCTAAATCGAGGACCGTATTTGGAGTAACTCCTCCATTAGAATAAAGCTCCAATGCATAAGAACTTAAATCAATGGTCTGTGCTGTTCCATTATACAGCTCCACCGCCTTATTGAATCCAGAACCTTCCACGTACTCAGAAATTAGCAAATTGTCTGTTGCTTCTTCTGCTTCTGCCTGTCCTACACCCATCGTGAATGGACTGAAGGCAAGAAGAGTGATCAGCATCCATAATGTAAACCTCTTCAAAATGAATAACCTCCTTGAAATTTTTGTAACTTCCACTTCCATTTCAAGTATAAAGAACAAGTTTAAAGAGAAACATGCGATTTTTGTAAAATTATTAAAACAGCACCATTGACTCGTGTCTATTCTCCTAATTATGACAGCAAGTTTACGTTTTATCCGACATTTGAAATATGTCGTTCGGTCGTTTTCAAATGTGATAGAATAGAAAATTGAGAGGTTGAAATTGAGGTGTTGAAAATTGACGACTAGAAAAGTGAGAAAAAGAAGAAGAATAAAGAAAAGGAAAAGAAGGATTCTCGTAACCTTCCTTTTATTTTTAGGTATATTAATCGGAGGCGGAGCCTATTATGCCACACAGGTGTACACGGCGACTTTCCAAGGTCTCGAAAGAGGAGAGAAATCCGCTCTTCGTGATGAAGCAGTCGATATAGGAAAAGATCCGATTTCTGTCCTTTTATTAGGGGTGGAAGATTATTCATCACATGGAGCCGGTGGACGGGCCGATACAATCATTGTCATGACGCTTGATCCTGATACGAAAGAAATGACGATGACAAGCATTCCACGGGACACACGTGTTGATTTGCCAGCTGACAAAGTCGGAGAGCAATATGCAGGATCACATAAAATAAATGCCGCTTATTCATTAGGTGAAATTTCTGGATACGGTGCCGAGAAGCTTACGGTCGAAACGGTAGAAGAGTACCTCGATATCCCAATCGACAAATACGCGAAAGTGAACTTTGAAGCTTTTGTCGATGTAGTGGAAATCATGGATGGTGTCACCATCGATGTAAAAGAAGGATTTTCGCAAAAGAGTCACTTGAACAGCAGCATCATTGAATTTGATGAAGGTCCGACAAAAATGACAGGAGAAGAAGCTTTGGCATTCGTACGGATGAGAAAGCATGATGCTGCCGTCACTTATCCAAGAGATGAGCGTCAGCGTCAGTTCATTAAAGCTTCCATCGATGAAGCCATTTCAGCAGGAACCCTGTTTAAATTAGGCGAAATCTCTGACGTATTAGGAAAAAATGTATCGACAAACCTCTCACCAAGAGAAATCTTCGCCATTCAAAAGGCCTTCTCCTCAGAAGAGTCTTCTGTTGAAACGATTAAAATCGACGGTGAGAACAGTCGCCTAGAAGACGGGCTATACTACTTCACGGCTTATGAAGAGAGCTTGATGGAAGTAAAAGCACAATTACAAACCCTTCTGGATTACAAGCACTCTGAACCAGAGACGGATACAACAGAATCCAGTTATTAAACCAAAAGCGACCGATCCCTTGCTGATCGGTCGCTTTTCATTCATTTGATGAGCTCAACGCTCTCAGTTTTTTGTAAAGACAAGTACACCATACACTTTTTTCAATATGTATGAACCGGAACATTCAATCATGGTATCTTCCATCGTTTTAAGCGCTACCCTTGTAAAATAAACAGATTGAAGCATCTTTTGATAGGTCGTTTCTGGCAGCGGCTTGACTGGTTCCACTACAACCGTCTGATCGATACGGATACTATAGTTGGCAAGACAAGAAAATTCCAAATTGTTCAGAAATAATTTTGTGATTTGCGCCATCCTTCCCTTTCCTCCTTAAGTTACTGAAACCCTTAAGCCATCCCTCATCCTAAAATATGTCATTTATCTATTTTGTTTGACAATATTTTTTATCATAACACGTCTGGAAAATTAATGAATGAATCAAACGTTGCGAATCTTTTCTAGTAAGCGCCCACAAAGATGAAAGTGGTTACGTATAATATAATGTTTCTCCCTATTTAAGAAGACACGAGAGAAGACGTACCGCCACCTGGTACGTCTTTTTTTTGATTTTCTCTGTTAATGATATTGAAAAGAAAGAAAAGAATTCAAATTCCACCTTCCGATTGCCAGTCTAACGTCCAGGTGATGTTTCCGTTTACTCATTCTGGTTGGAGGAGAGGGAAAGCTGAGATCCCGCAGGAGCTTGCGACGAGGAAGCTCAGCGCCCGCCCATGGAAAGCGAGTGATTTCCCGCTCATCCAAGCTCTGGTATGAATATCGGAAACTTTCTAATATCAACATTAAGTTTTAACAAAGCTAAACAAGAAAGACCTCCCTTTTTATAAAAAAGGAAGGTCTGTTTGATTTACTCTTCAATGATACGATAGTTCGTATGAGCCACCACTGTTCTATCGTATTCAAAATCGATTTCGTCCAGGTTATCCATGATGCTCAAGTCGACAATCACAGAACGCTGACATTGACTTGGAATCACTTTACCCTTGAACGTAATATCATTTCTCTCAAAACTGACAATTTGGCCTGGTGTTGCAATACGATCATCTGGTTGAATCATATGTTCCTATCCTTTCCCTATCAAATATAGTCAAATCAAATTTACAGATAATTCTCTAAAATCGTTTACAGATTATGTTACTTCATTCGACAGAAAAAAACAACCGATATGTATTAATTTTCAAACATTCCTACATATAGTCATTTATGCCTAATTCGATTTGCATCTTTCACGATTTATGACTCATAGACACTTTACCATATTTTCGTTATTATGAAAACGGTTCCAATAATAAAAGGAAAGAGGGATGTCATTGAGGAATTGGAAAAGTTTCATCTGTTTTGCCGTTTTATTTTTGTTTTTTGTGCAACCGTTTGCATCATCCGTATCCGCAAATGACGGGGGTTATGACTCTGTCGTGCTGCGTGGAAACGCTGAAGTGCTCGACTGGAGTTCAGACAATAATCCTCTTCAGTATAATGATGAAGAAGGGGTTTGGATTAGCAGCCCTATTTCATTAGAAGGCGGAAAAGAAGTTGAATATAAATTTGTCTACGATGGCAATTGGATGACTGGTGACAACTTAACGTTTACTCCACCACAGGATGCAGACTACCACTTTGTCTTTTACCCTCAAGATGAACGAAAAGTCGATGTCCGTCTTGCGGATACATACTCCGGCAGTGCCACACTAACACTCACCGTCCCTGAAGGAACACCAGAATGGATCAACCCTACACTAGCTTCCAGCACCAACAATTTTAATTACACGGCGATGCCACTTGAAAAAGTAGCCGATCGCACTTATCAGACGACAGTCGTTGGTGAGGCTGGTGAAGAAGTCTCCTATTTATATAGCCTCGGTGGCGAAGAGTATCAAGAGCAAAGAGATCAGCCGAGAACCATAACGCTGACAGAAGAAGGACAAACTGCTCAGGATACGGTCGAGCAGTGGCTGAAGGTACCTGTCGCACAGAACGTAACCCATGATTTCAATCACGAGCCATATGAACCGAGTCACAAGGATCAGGTGTCCATCTCTGTAGAAGTGCAACATTTTGGTCCGATTGATCAGGGAGCGATTTATTATACGACGGATGGCACGACTCCTGAAGGAAAGCGTGGAGAAGCCTCTAATGGATCCGTCACCTCGCTCACTGTAACGGAAACAACAGATGAGGATGGATTGAAGACTTCTATATTGGAAGGAACAATTCCTAAGCAACCAAAAGAAACACGTGTTAAATATAAAATCGATGTTTGGAATTCAGACGGGATAGGGTCGCAATTCGCGGATAACAACACGCTGTCCTCTTCTGAAGCAACCGAATTCGCTTATTATGTAGAAGACTATACATCTCCTGACTGGGCAAAAGAAGCCGTCATCTATCATGTCTTTGTGGACCGCTTTTTCGATGGTTCTAAAGAGAACAATACATCCGTCGATCCTTCTCAGTCTTATGATGAACAGTTGAAAGGATGGATGGGCGGAGATGTCCAAGGTCTGATCGAAAAGTTGGATTACATCGACGACCTGGGTGCCAATACGATCTGGGTATCCCCGATTTATGAAGGACCTTATTCGCACGGGTATCACCCAACCGATTTTATGAACATCGATCCTCGCTTTGGAAGCAATCAATTAATGAAGGAACTTGTTGACGAAGCGCACAGTCGTGATATAAAAGTCGTTTATGACCTCGTCCCGAACCATACGTCCGATCAGCATGACTTTTTCCAAGACGCATTGGAAAATGGCGAGGACAGTCCGTATTTCGACTGGTACACGTTCTTAAACTGGCCGGATCAATATGAAACGTTCTATGGTATTCAAGAATTGCCAGAACTGAACAATGATAACCCTGAAACAAGAGAGTACATGCTGAATGAAGTCGTTCCATTCTGGATGGAAGAAATCGGCGTCGACGGCTTCCGTCTGGATTATGCAAAAGGTCCGAGCCAAAGTTTCTGGGTCGATTTCAGACATAAGGTGAAAGAAATCGATTCGAATGCGTTCATTTTTGGTGAAGTCTGGGACAACCTTGAAACGATCGATTCCTTCTCTGGTAAATTGGACGGAGCTATCGGTTTTGAAACACAAGGTGCCATTTATGATGCGCTCATCAATGACGCAAGCATGAATGAAGTAGCCGATCAATTGACGACGATCAATGATACGTACCATGAAGAATTCATTTCGACTACATTCTTAGATAGTCATGATATGCCACGCTTCCTGTTCGAAGCAGATGGAAATAAGCAAACAATGAAAATGGCCGCTTCCCTTCAATTCGCACTTCCAGGAGCGCCGATCATTTATTACGGTGACGAAGTGGGTCTTTCACAAAGTGGCGATCATAATTTAGTCGATGAATGGAAAGACCGTTACTACCGTGAGATGATGATTTGGGATGAAGAGCAGCAGGATCTCGACTTGAAATCCCATTACGAATCCCTGATTGGCATGCGCCATGAACATCCCGCGTTGACAAACGGCGATTTCGAAGTGATCTATTCCGATGATGACCTGCTTATTTTTGAAAGAAAAGTCGCTCAGGATCAAGTGGTCTTCGTTATGAACAAAGGCGAAGAACAAACGCAGTTCGACTTGATTGAAAAATACAACCAAGAGACGCCAAATCGTGTAATTCTAACTTCAATTTTAGATGGTCAGAAATACAAGAGTAAAAAAGGTGAGCTTCCGCTTACGATTGCCGAAAACTCTGTAACGATTTTCGATGTCAAAGGCAAACTTCGCAAAGAAGAACCAAGCGAAGAGAAAGTCTATTCAAAAGTTGTCCTTAGAGGTTCCGCTCCCCTCAGCTGGGAGTCCGATCAGAACATCCTTTCATTCAATGATCAAAAAGGTGTCTGGATGAGTCAGCCGATTCAATTGAATGTCGGAGAAACGGTCGAGTTTAAATATGTCCGTGACGGTGAATGGCTCGAAGGCGGAAACCTTACATTCACACCGGAAACAGATGGCGAGTATATTTTCTACTTTGATCCACAACAAGAATACGAAGTCAATGTTCTTCCACTTTCCCAACAGCAAGCAGCATAATCAAAAAACTCACTCCGAATGACCATATCGGAGTGAGTTTTTTATTTTCCATCAAATGACATCAGGGGGGATATGTCCGAATATTGGAGATAATCCATCTACTATCTTTATGGTAGCGCTTTAAAGCGTGATGGCACCGCTTTCACCGAGGTTGAGAATGATTCCATATCTTTTATAATAGATAGAACAAATTCATTTGAGGAGTGATCAGTCATTACGCTTACAATGGACAAACAACAAGCGACGAAAGATATTTATTCAGTTACTGGTGAAGAAAAGCTAGGTACAATTAACCTACTCTCCCAAGAACAAGTCGACAAAATGATTCACCAAACAAGTGATGCTCAGAGCGATTGGGCAGATGTTGAAGTATATAAACGAGCGGAAATCCTGCACGCATGGGCAGATAACCTGCTGAAAAAACAGGATGAAATTGCAGCCATGGTCTCAGAAGAAGTCGGAAAAGGTTATTCTTCTGCTAAAAAAGAAGTGGCACGAACAGCTGATCTTATTCGCTATACAGCAGAAGAAGGCGTTCGTCTCCATGGAGAAATGTTAAAAGGAGATTCGTTCAAAGGCGGCTCCGCTAACAAAATGGCTATGGTTGAACAAGATCCACTAGGTGTGGTACTTGCGATCTCCCCATTCAACTACCCTGTAAACTTAGCCGCATCTAAAATTGCACCTGCTCTTATTGCAGGAAATGCGGTCATCTTCAAACCAGCTACTCAAGGAGCGCTTAGCGGTCAACTAATGATTGAAGCCCTTCTTGAAACAGATCTTCCTGAAAATGTCGTACAGTGCGTAACAGGTAAAGGATCTGAAATTGGTGACTATATCGTAACTCACCCGGAAATCGATATGATCACATTCACAGGAAGCACAGAAATCGGACAGAACATTTCCCAGCAGGCTAAAATGATTCCAGTCGTTCTTGAGCTTGGCGGAAAAGACCCAGCCATCGTTCTTGAGGATGCTGACCTTGAGCTTGCCGCGAAAAACATCGTAGCCGGTGCGTTCTCTTATTCCGGACAACGCTGTACAGCAATCAAACGTGTCCTAGTAGCAGATTCTGTTGCGGATGAGCTAAAAGAGAAGATCCAAAAAGAAATGGAAGGTCTTTCTGTCGGACAACCTTCTGAAGATGCAGCCGTTACACCACTGATCAACACAGCTGCTGCAGACAAAGTTGAAGGTCTGATCCAGGATGCACTTGATAAAGGTGCTGATCTTGTTGTTGGTAACAAGCGTGAAAACAACCTGATCTACCCTACCCTTCTAGATAACGTAACGACGGATATGGATGTCGCATGGGTAGAACCATTCGGCCCAGTACTTCCGATCATCCGCATCAAAGATGAAGAAGAGTTCGTTTCTCTATCCAACGAATCTCAATACGGCCTGCAGGCTAGTATTTTCACTGAAGATGTGAAAAAAGCGATCCGCATCGGTGCGAAGCTTGATGTAGGTTCTGTTCAGTACAATGCGAAAACGGAGCGTGGCCCTGACCACTTCCCATTCATCGGAGCGAAGAACTCTGGTCTTGGTTCTCAAGGAATCCGTCGTAGTATTGAATCGATGACGCGTGATAAAGTGTTTATTTTGAATCTGTAAAATATAGATCATTCAAGAAGCGACTCGTCAAACGACGGTCGCTTCTTTTTTATTCGTTGACCTCATATACCTCAATTTTCTTAAAAAGTTTCCGTTTATCATGTCAGAGCTTGGAGTTACGGGAAATAACTGCCACGGGCGGGCGCTGAGCTTTCTCGGAGCAAGGCTGCTGCGGGATCTCAGCCTGCCCTTTCCTACCATAGGGGTCTCGCCATTTCCCGCCCCTCCTCTCCACGATAGACGAACGGAAACATCACGAGGAGAGCATTTTAGCGCCTCAATTCTCCATTTAATTTATAAATCAACACGCTTTATTTAAGAAATGGATCCCCCTACATATAAACATCCCCTTTTTCACATATAGTGATAACAATCGGACGAAGGGAGGGTGAAGGATGAAGCGGAAGAGTAATCGGGGTGTTATCGTCTTATTCGTGCTTGGATTAGCTGTGTGCCTGGTTGGTGGAATTACTTTGTGGTTATGGAATACTCCTGGCCAGCAGGCGAAGGAAACACTTGAAACGTTTTATGACTTTGAACAGGAAGGCTCCTTTTCTTCATCGTGGGAAATGTTTCACCCTTTTATGAAGCAGAAGTTCACAAAGGGGCACTACATACAGGACCGCGCCCACGTCTTCATGAACCATTTCGGCGTCACGACATTCGAGTATGAAATTCTTGAATTACAAGAGCTAAAGAAATGGAAACCCGACAAAGAATCCGACCCAATCCCGATCGTTTACTCCGCAACTATTCTTCAAACCTACAAAGGAAAATACGGCAACTTCACCATCCACCAGGAAGTATTTGTTGCCAAAGAAGAAGACGAATGGACCATTCTTTGGGATTATAATAAGTGATTTTTTCTAGAAGGTATGTGTTATTGGAGAAACGATCATTCATCAAGACGTGTAAGAAAAGTGGCTGAATGATTGCGCTACAAGAAAGATATTGTTTATCAGAAATGACTCATTTTAAAGCATGACTCTTTTTGACATGAAGTTTCAAAAAAAGTTTATGGGATGGGACAGAAGTTAAACTTCAGTGTTCATTCAATGAAAATATACTAGAGAGTGTGTATTCCTAATTCCATTCATAACATGTGCTCTAAGTGATGTTTCCGTTCACTTTTTTTGGTTGGAGGGGCGGGAAATGCCGAGACTCCTATGGGGAGGAAAGGGCAGGCTGAGATCCCGCAGGAGCCCTGCTCCGAGGAAGCTCAGCGCCCACCCATGGAAAGCGAGGTATTTCCCGCCCCTCCATCCTCTGACATAAATAACGGAAACGTTTCAAGCTACACAAACAGCCCGGACAAAAAAAGAAGCGAACTCTTAAATATTCTTAAGAGTCGCTTCTTTCTGCTTCGTAGATTGACGATATTCCACCGTATAAGGAACAATCACCCGTTTAGCCGGTTCCGATTTATCCTTCACTTTTTCAATCAGACACTTCGCTGCCTGAAATCCTAAATCATAAATATGAATATCCACCGTCGTCAGTGGCGGTCTCGTCACTTCTGTTAAGTACACATTGTTGAAACTGACAAGCGAAATGTCTTCCGGCACCATCTTTCCACATTCCTCAAGCATACTGACAACACCAATGCTCATCAAGTCATCGGTGACGACAAGTCCTGTTGGTGGGTCAGGCAACGAGAACAGCTCATTGACCGCCTGTTGGCCACCAGATTCCAGGAAGTCTGTGTGAATCCGGTACTCCTCAAGAAAAGGCAATCCTGCTTCCTCGAGGGCTATCTGATAGCCTCTCATTCGGTCGACGGTCACGACCAAGTCTGTCGAACCTCCGATAAAACCGATCCGTTCATGCCCAAGACTGATCAAATGATTGGTGATTTCCTTTCCACCCCTCACATTGTCATTGTCGACGTGTGTGATTTCATCGATTCGTTCAGATGGTTTTCCGACGACAACAAAAGGAAAGTTCTGCTCGAGTAAAAAATTCGTGACGGAATCGTTCAGTTTTGAATAAAGCAGGATGATTCCATCTGTCCGGTTGCTGTACACCATCCGCTGGACACCCTCGAAAATCTCGTCTTCTGTTTCCCCAGTATTCAAAAGCATAGAGTAATCCATTTTATGAGCGACAGCACTGATTCCCCTTAAAACCTCTGGGAAGAAAGGGTTTTGCAAGGCTTTATCTGCTCCTGCCGGCATGACGACGCCTATCGTCTGACTGGAACGATTCGCTAAGCTTCGTGCGTTTGCATTCGGGTGATAGCCCATTTCCTTCATCGCCTTTTTGACACGTTTCTTTGTTGCGAGACTGATGCGAGGATGATCCGCGATGACGCGTGATACGGTAGACGGAGCGACTCCAGCCGCTTTGGCGACATCTTTTATTGTGACACCCATTTCAACGACCTCCTTCCTTTACAACTACGTTATCTTTATATTAGCTCATATTACCCATTTTTGCAGGAAGAAATTCTTCTAACAAGGAAGAGCGGCAAGGACTGATCCTAACCGCTCCTTCATTGGACATGTATCCATTACCCTTTTGTACCTCCAGCTGTCAAACCGGATACGAAATACTTTTGCAGAGACAGGAACAAAATGGCGATCGGAATCGCAATCAGAACAGAACCTGCAGCAAACAACGTAAACTCGCTTCCGTACTGATCAGAAATCATTTCATAGAGTCCTACAGCTAATGTGTATTTCTCGTTCGAACGCAGCAAGATCGCTGCCAAGATGAAATCAGTGAACGGTGTAATGAAAGTGAACAGGGATACAACCGCAATCATTGGTTTGGCAAGTGGCATAACGATTTGCCAGAAAATCCGGAAGTTACCGGCTCCATCCATACGTGCGGATTCGTCCAGTTCTTTCGGAATCGTGTCCAGGTAACCCTTCATCAAGTACGTGTTCATCGGAATCGCTCCACCTGTGTAAACAAGAATCAAGGACAGGTGCGTGTTCAACAATCCCGTCAAATTCGCCAACGCGTAAATCGCGATCAAAGCGGCGAAGTTCGGGATCATCTGCAAAATCAGGAACGTCATCAGACCATTTTTACGACCGACAAAGCGGAACCTTGAGAAGGAATAAGCCGTAAAGCTGACTAGAATGACAGAGAAGATCATCGTCAGAATACAGATTTTCAAAGTGTTCCAATACCATAAAAGGTAGTTACTTTCTTCT
This sequence comes from Halobacillus fulvus, assembly GCA_004078665.1. Taxonomy (GTDB): domain Bacteria; phylum Bacillota; class Bacilli; order Bacillales; family Halobacillaceae; genus Halobacillus; species Halobacillus fulvus. Next base: position 13,444 of record SCFO01000011.1, read on the forward strand.
AAATTGAACAATTCTTTGTAGTGACTCAGCGTCGGGTTATCAGGAAGAATAGAAGAGCCTGACAAGCTGTTCCCCGGGTTGAAAGAAGAACCGACAATCCACAAGATCGGATACAAGATGATCGCGATCATGGCGATAATGACTAAATAGGACAACGTCAACTGTATTTTTTTCGCTTTAGAATATTTCTTCATATTACATCATATCCTCTTCTTGGAATGATTTCGTTCTTCTGAACTGCCATAGGGCAACCGTAATAACGATCAAGGACAGAATCATTGTGATGGCTGCTGCTTTCCCATACTGGGCAGAAGTCATCGTCAAGTTATAGATCCATGAGATCAAAATATCTGTTCCCCCGGCATTTTGACCAGCGACAGCCGGTCCACCGCCATTGAATAGGAAGATGACGTTAAAGTTGTTAAAGTTGAACGTATATTGCGTAATCATGATCGGAGCCGTTGCATAAAGGACAAGTGGCAACGTAATGTTCTTGAACTTCTGCATGATCGTTGCTCCATCAACATCCGCCGCTTCATACAATTCATTCGGAATGGATTGAAGAACACCTGTAACCATTGCAAAAATGAACGGGAAACCAAGCCATGTCTGAATCATGATCAAAGCGAACTTCGTATAAGCAGGGTCCGTCATCCATGGTGTATCTTCTAAGCCGAATAACGCTAAAATATCGTTATTGATCGTACCGAACGTTTCGTTGAACATTCCGGCGAATACTAGAATGGAAACGAAAGCTGGTACCGCCCAAGGCAGAATGAAAATTGTACGGATGATTTTCTGGAATTTAATTTCTTTTTGGTTCATCAAAACGGCAAGGAAAATACCAAGCGCAATTTGCAACGTTGTGGCACCGAATGTCCAAATGACCGTCCATGCTAGAACGCTAAAGAATGTTTCCCGCCAAATCGGGATTTGGAAGATATCCAGGAAGTTTTGGAAACCGATCCAGTCCACGAGATTGGCTGGCGGAGAATTATATAAGTTATAGTTTGTAAACGATAGTAAAATAACAAACAAGATCGGGAAGATGACGACGAAAATCAATAATAGAAATCCTGGCGTCATCATCAAATATGGGAAGCCGCCTCCGACTAAGTTCTGATACTGCTGACGAATCGAGTTCGGAGCTACGTTCAAGTCCCTTTGCTTACCCACTTTGAAAGCATCTCTTAAATTCAAAATATAAACGGCTAATCCAAGTACCGTCACAATGACCGTCAGAATTCCTTCTACTAATAGTGTGATGGAATGGTCATATGTGGGATCGGTTCCAAGAGTAACTAAACCCCAAAATCCGAATTGGATTAAGTCTGAGAAAGCAATGAAAAAAGATGCTGTCAAAATGAAGAAACCTAATCCTTTCATCCACTGCTTGTTATAAAACTGGCCGAACCCAGGAATAATCGATAACGCAAGCGCTATTTTCCGGTGGTTTGTTGAATATTGCTTCTCCTGATCCCCCATGTCAAGTCCCCTTTCTCTATATCAAAGCCTCCACTCTATGTAAGAGTTAAAAAGAAGAGCAGTACCCGTTCAAGGCCGGGTACTGCTCCGCCCATTACTTAGTTCCCAGAGTGGTTCAATTCGATTTGTGAGTTGATCGTTTCAACTGCTTCATTCAGTGCATCTTCTGGTGTAGATTCACCTGTTGCAATCAACTGAAGCGCATCTGCCATTGGTCCCCAAACTTCACTCATTTCAGGAATGTTCGGCATTGGAACGCCACGCTCAGATTGAATCGCTACAGCACTTGCTCTTTCGTTATCCGCGATAACAGGATCTTCGATTAGAGCGGTTACTGGTGGAATTTCGTTTGTTTCTTCATAACGAACTTTTGCATTTTCTTCATTCGCAATCCATTTCACTAGCTCTGTTGCCCACTCCTGGTGATCAGACTGTGCAGATACGTGCCAGCCTTTCACACCGATGAACGTTTGTGGGTAGTCACCGTTCGGAAGCTCAGGAAGTGGTGCTACACCATAGTCCATTCCAATGTCATTCAGTGCTTGGAACGCCCAAGGACCATCTTGGATGGAAGCAGCGTCACCGTCTTGGAATAGACCGTCTTTAGCAGATCCACCGTTTTCCCCGATAATTCCGTTAGGGAAGATTTCGTCGTACCATTTTTGGATGTATGCTGCACCCTCAATCGCACCTTCATTATTCAAGCCGATATCCTGAGGGTTCAATGTGCCATCTTCGTTGTTGAAGACATATCCACCGAATCCAGAAATAACTGCGTTAGCATGGTAGAAGTCGTCCCATACGCCAAGGAAACCATATTGCCCGTCTCCACCGAACTCTTGAGAGAACTCAAATAGTTCTTCGAAAGTTTCCGGTGCTTCTTCCATATGCTCTTTGTTGTAAATGAACACTGGAGTTTCTGTCGCTTTCGGAAGTCCGTAAAGCTGTCCATCATATGTTTGTGCTTGAACAGAAGCATCTGTGTAAATGCCTGTTACAGATTCGTCGACATTAAGTGGTGCTAATAGACCTTCAATCGCCAGTTGACCGATTTGGTCGTGTGGAAGTGTCAAAACGTCTGGGCCTGTCCCAGCAGGACCATCAAGACGAAGACGCTCACGAATTGTGCTTGCCATATCCATTTCTTCGTACTCTACTTCAATTCCGTATTCTTCTTCGAAACTTTCAATCGCAGGATCAAGTCCTACACCTTTATCTGTATCTTCCCAGATGACCAGTTTTTCTGGTTTTTCTGGCATTCCGTCTTCAGAACTTGAACCTTCACTGCTGGAGCCTTCTGAGCTTGATTCTTCCTCACGGTCCGGTGCACAAGCAGCCAGTAGACCTACAGCAAGAAAGGTAATGAATAAAACATACAACCATTTCTTCATGAAAATTTTCCCCCTTGAAATATGAGTTCACGTGAGTCACGTGATGTGCGCAACGGTTAGTGAAAACGATTGCACAACTTCTGATTCCTATTATACAAACCCCATATTTTTTTGCAAGCGTTTTCTGTAAATTTTTTAAAAAAGTTTGGATGGTAATTTGTCTTTGCTTGTCAATATTTAAACCGCTTACATTGATGTGATTGACTTTATCGCCATCCTTCTATACGTTAATAACTAGAAACATTTTTTTAAAAAACTTGTGCAATCGATTGTTCAGAAAGGATGAAATACGTGTTAAAAGAAGCCATTTACCACCGTCCGAAAAACAATTATGCTTATGCATACAATCGAAAGACCCTTCACATCCGTCTTCAAACGAAAAAAGGAGACCTGAAAAACGTCACACTTATCCACGGAGATCCTTATGCTTGGGAAGAGGATGCTTGGCAATATGAAAAAAAGCCGATGAAAAAGAACGGAAGCGATGAACTGTTCGATTATTGGACCGTCACTCTTGAACCTCCATACCGTAGACTTCGTTATTCCTTTTTAGTAGATGATGGAAAAGAACAAGCGGTATATACGGAAAAAGGATTTTTTGAAGAGGTGCCGGATGATGACACTGCTTATCACTTCTGCTTCCCTTTCCTAAATGAAGCGGATGTCTTCACGGCACCAGGCTGGGTCAAGGATACGATTTGGTATCAAATTTTTCCTGAACGATTTGCGAATGGAGATCCATCGCTTAACCCCGAAGGGACATTGCCTTGGGCCAGTGAGGATCCGAAACCTGACAGCTTTTTCGGTGGGGATTTTCAGGGAGTCATCGACCATTTAGACCATCTTGAAGAGCTAGGAATTAACGGACTCTACTTTACACCGATTTTCAAGGCGTACTCGAACCACAAATATGACACGATCGATTATATGGAAATCGATCCTCAGTTCGGAGATAAAGAAACGTTCCGTACATTAGTCCAGGAGTGCCATAAACGCGGGATTCGCGTCATGCTGGACGCGGTTTTCAACCATAGCGGCTACTACTTCCCGCCTTTTCAGGATGTTTTAGAAAAAGGAAAAGCCTCTGATTATTACCGCTGGTTCCACCTGTGGGAAGATCAGGTCAAAACTGAACCCGCTCCGAACTATGATGCGTTCGCCTTTGTTCCTCAAATGCCGAAGCTGAATACGGAGCACCCGGAAGTAAAGCGTTATTTATTAGATGTCGCCCGTTATTGGGTTGAGGAATTCGATATCGACGGCTGGCGCTTGGACGTAGCCAATGAAGTCGACCATGCCTTTTGGAGAGACTTCAGAAGAACGGTCAAAAAAGCGAAGCCCGACGCTTATATTCTGGGGGAAATTTGGCACGATTCGATGCCGTGGCTTCAAGGAGATCAATTTGATGCCGTTATGAATTATCCGTTCACGAACGCCGTATTGAAGTTTTTCAATCACGAATTGTCGGTTGAGGACTTCCAGAATCAAATCACGACGGTTCAATATATGTATCCTCAAAATGTCAATGAAGTATCGTTTAATTTATTGGACAGTCATGACACGAAGCGGATCCTGACCTATACAGATGAGGACAAAGCGGCGGTCAAACTGATGTACCTCTTCCAATTATCCTTCGAAGGAGCTCCTTGTATTTATTACGGGGATGAAATCGGAATGACAGGTGGAGACGATCCAGGCTGCCGGAAATGCATGGTCTGGGACGAAGATCAGCAGGACCTTGAAATGTTCGAACACGTCAAGAAGCTGATTTCATTCCGGAAATCGGAACCGGCTTTTGGAAATGAAGCGTCTATCCGCTTCCGCCCAAATCAAGACATCCTAGTTTATGAAAAGTCGACGCCGTCCCAAACCTTATTATTCTTAATCAATACAATGGACCATAGTAGGAAGGTGAGTATTGAGGATTATACAGAGGTACTAGATCAGGGTGAAAATTCGCGACTTGAACAAAATAGTGCGACGATCGCTCCTAATAGTTACCTTATACTTAAAAAATAATGAAAAATCCTCTCGAATCATGCAAACTTCGAGAGGATTTTTTTACATTTTAAATTGTCGTACCTGCTCATTCAAACCTTGTGCCAGTTCTGCTAACATTTCGGCACTACGCGATACTTCCTCCATCGAACTACTCGTCTGTTGGGAAGAGGCGGCCACTTGTTGAACACCAGCTGCCGATTCCTCTGAAACGGAAGCAATCCCTTCAATGGAAGCATTCATGCGCTCACTATCTTGAGCGATATCCGCTAGATTCCCAGATATACGGTCTATTTTTCCTGCCATATTGGCCACCGCATGACTAATATCAGCGAATGTCTGCCCTGTTGTTTCAATCTGTGTAGAACCTTCATCCACTTCTTGATATCCCTGCTTGAGCGTCTCCACTACTTCACCTGATTCGGATTGAATCATATTTACAATTCCCGTAATATCCACAATGGAAGCAGATACTTGTTCTGCAAGCTTTCTGACTTCATCGGCGACTACTGCAAACCCTTTTCCGTGTTCACCTGCACGTGCTGCTTCAATAGCTGCATTCAATGACAAGAGGTTCGTTTGTTCAGCAATATCCTGGATCACTTTCACTAGCTTTGAAATCTCTTTTGACTGCTGATCCAAGCCGCTGACTTTATCCACTGATTCCTTTACAATATGGTGAATTGTACTCATTTGATGAACCGAATTTTCCATCAGTTTTCGACCGTTTTCGGTCATGGAAAGAACGGTTTGGGAAGCTGTGGCTACATCGCTCCCACTATCGCTTGCCTGTTTGATCTTCTGGACAAACCCACTCATCACTTCTGCCAATTCTGACGAGCTGTTCGCCTGAGACTCGGCACCAGATGACAGTTCAATCATCGTGGACGCGACTTGTGCACTTCCTTCTTTCACTTCAACAGAAGCTTGTGTCAATTGAGCGCTTTGGGCAGATACATCATTTGAAGAGTTCGAAACGCTTTCGACCAGATGCTTTAAACTGTCCGCCATTTCATCTGTCGCCTGTGCCAGTTGCCCAAGCTCATCTTCCCGTTTCAATGAAACCCTTTGGGTAAGATCTCCTTGGCTGATCTCTTGAACTGAATAAAGAAGTGAGGATATCGCCCGGTTAAGCCTTGTTCCGTAAACGTATGCAAGTCCCCCACCAATCAAAGTGGAAACCAGGAGGAAAGCGATCAAAAAGAGATTCACTCTTGTCTGTAACTGATTAACAAACTCTGTACTCATATCTACCCCTACGATGGCATTCGTACCTGCTACAGGAGCAAAATAAGATTTGTGACTCCCCCATTCATCTTCATAGATATCCGTTACGACAACTTCTTGGTTAGAAAGAGAGTTTTGCTGTTCCGATGTTAATGGAGACTCTACCATAATATCCTCCGAACCATTCAGCCCGACGATATACCCCGTATCCTCTTGCTCTGTGAGGATGTAAGCATACTCCAATCTCTCTTTTCCTTCCATGAAGGAATTGAGGATGCTGATCAGTTCTGCATGATTGGTCTCAGGACTTTCAATCGCTTCTTCGACGAGTTCAGAATCGATCAAGCGGTTCAAATCTTCCCCATTCGTTTGCAAGATTTGCTCGAATTGTGGCAATACATATTCCTCTATGACGCTCCCAGACAAATACTTGACGAGTCCAAACACAAGAAAACCAACGAGTACAAAAGGGATGATAAACGTCAGGAACAACTGGGACCTTAATGATTTTTTAGGGTGAAACCGAAATCTCTTCATTTCATTTCCTCCTTCATGGTCTTCAATTTAAGAAATCGTTCAAGATCCAAATTCAATAAGCGTTTCAACTCCGCCTCACTCTCTGCCTTGAAGAAAATGATGGCAAAGGTTTGATTGTTCAAATACTCGAGATTCCGATACTCGAACACATGAGTGAATTCTTGCAACAGGCGATCATGATCGATTTCCTCCACAAGGTTTCTACTGATAGGCGAAGGGATTTCAGCGCAGAAGAATCCAAAGAGACCAGATTCATTATCTGCTAAAAGCGTCTCCCAATCCGGACTTTTTTCCTTGTAATAATACTCAGGAGCTTCGAGTCCGTATGCGTAATAACTGACATCTGTTGTTCCAAACCCGGCGAAACGGAGAGGGTTCATTTCAATAGGAACAATCGAATGGCGATTTGATTTTCGTACTTCGATGTGGAAAGGGTAGTTCTTCAATTGCAGGATTTCATTCAAGGAAGTCAGATAGTCCATCATTTCTGCATATAATTCTTTTACAATGGCTGAGGATGTAAAATACATCCGGTCAGATGTATCGTCCTCATGACGGAATAACCGTTTTAAAATATTCAAAACGACAGGCTTTCCATCCTGATCGTAATAACAATCCAGCGCGTACTCGTCACCATCAATCCACTGTTCGATGATCACTTGTTCTTGATCAATGACAGACTTTTGATACGTAGACCGTGCAACTAAGAGATCTGAATAAAGTCCGTTCACGGCTTCTTCCCATTCATCTGCATGTTTCACGATATGAACACCTACGCTTGAATACCCTCGGTTAGGCTTAATCACTAGCGGGAACGAAAAACAACGAGGATTCAATTGAGATAGTTCATGCAAGGAAACAAGCTTGTGCTCATAGTCCGTATTCATTACAGCAGAAAGGTTCCGAAATTCAGCCTTATTCTTTAATAATGTAGATGCCTTGGTGTGGGGATGGAGAGGCAAATCTCTTTCATCATCAGAATAATAGATGGGAATGTTGTTTCGTAATGCCATCTGGATCAGTAAAGGCGATACAAGGGAATTGTCTAATAGCAACATGAGATTGTCCTCCATAAGTCATTAATTGTCGAATAAAGTCCATCAACTCTTTATATATCGGTAAGAAATGTTAAGTATATATACTTTTTATGTAAAAATACAATTAATGAGTTACTTTTACATCTTTGATGAGAGGTTCTGTACATAAAATAAACACCCACATAAAAACGTGGATGTCTATCTGTTCACTTCTATTTAAAATGACCGGCAAAGGACGCCAGCTTCTTTACATCTGACACATCTTCCTCGTACAAGGGAACATGAATAAAAGCTTGTCTTGGAAATTGTTGTTCAATCTCCTGCAAATACTTCTTTTCCTGATGTCTACGCTTTTCAAGAAAAACGCCATCTGCATAGTCTGGAAGCACCTTATTCACGATAAGCGTATGGACTTGGATCTGGTGTTTGGCAAGTTGATCGATGGCCTGCCTCGTTTCTAAAATCGGCAATCTCTCCGGAATCAGCACAAAAATAAAGCCTGTTTCCCCTTCGTCCAGTATCTTTTCTCTCGCCGCCGAAAACTTTTCTTTCCTTCGTTGCAGAATATCGTAAATCGGATCCTCTACTGGTTCGCCGTCATTCAGCATTTGTGTATAATTTTTATTGATTTTTTTCCGACGTTCGAGCATGCCATCAATCCAGACCCCCATCAGTTCAGGCAATGTGAGCAGCCGGATGGTATGACCCGTCGGAGCCGTATCAAACACGATTTTATCGAAGTTCTCCGCTTCCTCCAGAATGATGGAGATCAGCCGGTCAAAAAGTGCTGCTTCATCCGCTCCAGGTGAAGCACTGGCCATATCGATTTGACGATGGACTTCTTCTACCATTTTTGATTTGACCAGCCCCTGGAGATTTTCTTTCACTCCATGAATGTAACGCTTAGACTCTCTTTGCGGATCGATTTCTATTCCAAAGAGGTTTTCATTTAGTTTCGTCTTTTCGTGCGTCAACCGTTTATGAAAAATGTCCCCAAGATTGTGGGCAGGGTCTGTTGATACGACGAGCGTCTTATACCCCTCTTCAGCAAGAGAAAAAGCGAGAGCAGCCGATGACGTCGACTTGCCAACTCCCCCTTTCCCTCCCACAAAAAGAATGTTTTGTTCAATCACACTTGGCTTCAAACTTCTTCCTCCTTTCTAGCAGCAGCGGATTCCGTCCAGTGGTGATTTCTCCATTCCCATCCGGAGGTGCCAGTCATGGAATTTCTCGATGATATATGGGTAAAGCTCGAGCGTATAATAGAAGGCTGGATTCGGAATACCTAGCAGATCCGAATAAACGAGTAGCAAAAATAAATCGTCTTCATCTCGAAGTTCTCTGGCGACCTCCTGTTTATGTGGCAGGCTTAACATTTCATCATACAGCTCGACCAAACGCTTCAGTGAAAGTTTATGCGTCATGTGCAGCCTCCTTCCCATTATGTAGAAGAGCCGGCCTGAGCCGGCTCTCTTTATGCACTCTTTTGAATCGAATCTTTTTCGTCCTTAATGATGGCAGAAGCGGCGGTCAGCAAAATCCAGAAGGTGAAGACGAGAATGATCGCACCAAAACTGAACAGCATCCAGTCGCTCTCACTTCCCCACGGGGCCCACTGGTTGAAGACTTGCGTAATCATCGCCCACATCGTCATGAACATAAGGAAGATCATTGGAATGATCGTCGGCAAATAATTACGCCCCTGACGCTTCAGCCAAATCGATACAAGCAACAGGCTGATGCCTGCCAGCAGCTGATTGGATGTTCCAAATAGTGGCCAAAGAAGATAGCCACCTGATCCAAAACCTTTAGGCCCTTGAGGAATCAGCGTCAGAGCGGCACTTGATACGACAGCTACTGATGTCGCTACATGCATTTTGGTAAGCGGTGTGACTTTATACTCTGCTCCGAGTTCTGCAATGATGTAGCGCATGAGACGGACAGACGAATCCAGCGTCGTCGCCGCAAAGCTTACAACGATAACCGAAACGATCGTTGATGCGACCATAGCCGGAATCCCTAATCCGGCTGCCAACTGGCCGGCACCTTGAATGAAGACCCCAAGGCCAGCATTGCTTGCCGCTGCGAATCCGCTGTACGTCGCTGTAAACTCTTCCGCACTCGGGAAGAACGTGACGACAGCAATGATGGCAACAAGTGCCAAAGCTCCTTCTCCAACGGACCCAAGGTACCCAACAAAACGGGCATCTGTTTCCTTGTTCAACTGCTTAGAGGAGGTCCCGGAAGATACAAGACCGTGAAAGCCCGAAATGGCTCCGCAGGCAATCGTGATAAATAGTAGGGGGAACCAGGATGTGTCGGCATTGGCATTCGTTACAGGGGCTGTAATTTCAGGGTTCGTGAAGAGAAGCCCTAAGTAAAGCAGCCCAAGACCGACGATTAGCTGATGCGAATTGATATAATCACGTGGCTGTAGCAGCTTCCATACAGGCAAAGTCGAAGCGATATAAACATACACCATCAGAACGATGATCCAGACAAAGAACGCCATCGAGGTGGCATTCAACCCGAACAAAGTTGTCGCTCCTTCGCCTCCAAAATATTGGACGAGATCGATTTGAAGCGCTGGAACGTAGCTCGCTACAATCGCAGCCAAATACATGACGGCAAGCGCAACAATGGAAGGTAAGAGCATGCTTCCACTTTTTTTGTAAACGCGATACCCGATCCAAATCGCAAGCGGAATTTGAATAAATACAGACAAGACGCTTGCTGGAAACGAAATAAACAAATTGGCAATCACCCAGGCAAAGACGGCATTTACCATGAGTACAAGAAGAAGGATGATGAATAAGAATAGAATCTTCGCCTTTTGACCAATCAGTTTGCTTGCCAGTGTCCCGATCGATTGACCCTTGTTCCGGACAGACAATACAAGAGTTCCAAAATCATGGACTCCGGCGGCAAATACCGTACCGAGAAGCACCCAAACAACAGCCGGCAGCCAGCCCCAGTACACCGCAATAGCCGGTCCAACAATCGGAGCAGCCCCGGCAACCGAAGTGAAGTGGTGACCCCAGAGCACGAATTTGTTCGTCGGAACAAAATCGACGCCATCCTTATACTTGTGCGCGGGCGTCACATAATTCGGATCGAGACGATAAATTTTTTCCGCAATGAACTTAGAATAATACCTGTAACCTAGAAAAAATATCAAACCACCAATGACAGCAAGCCAAATACCACTCACAAAAATACCTCCCTTTCGTCCATTCTAAATTTATGTATGCGCTTACATATGGTTCGTATTATACTACATAAATTCCCATATCTTCAATATCATTTACTTATTTATCAAAAAATTCAAAAATTAAAAGCATCCTTTTAAAGAAGGATGCTTTAAGCATTTTTCAGTTCTGTATAAACGACCAGCCGATCCTGGTGTCCACCTTGTGACCGAATGAAATCTCCCGTACAGGTAATTAAATTTAGCGTTTTCCTTGCCGTATAACCGAATATATCATCAACAGGGGCATCATCCTGCGGGAATACTTCTCTTCCCGTTACAACAAACGTGAGCTCTTGTCCTTCTTGTCCGGTCACAATGACCTCATCTCCCACTTCTAATTCCTGCAAGTAATAAAAAACGGCTGCGCCTGGACTTCTTCCTACATGTCCTGCGATCACAGAGCTGCCTTTTGCACCCGGCTGCGCCCCTGGCTCAAACCAGGCAGCATTGAGCGGTTCTTCCGGAACGCCCATTTGCAATTGTTCAAGACCCCAACCTTTTCAATCGGTGCATCGACTTGAATCGCGGGGATTTTAATTCTTTCAGGGATCAAGCTTATATCTTCCTCTTTAATGATTGGCTGATTATACGTGCCGCTTTTTTTTGGCAACACTTTTTCCTCCACCGCCTGCTTTTGACTTCCGTTAGTCTCTGAAGGTTTTGTATTCGTCTCAGCGGATTGACAAGAGGCAAGAATAAGCAACAGAGGGAAAAGTAACAGCACTCCTAAACGTATCATAGTTGTATGATCTCCTTTATTGTGTAAACCTGGTTGCAGGTTTTCTTTTAGTTGATAGAAAAAGGCGCGCTTATCTCAGCGCGCCCTGTGAATCATTATTGTTTAGATGCTCTACGAACAAATAGTGTGGTTGTCGCCAATAGAGCAAGAATGGATGCGAAGATCCAGACGTTACTATTGGAATCAGCCATTCCACCTAGGCCAGTATCTGGCATTTCAGACGGCATGTTGTTTTGGAACTGATCCGGGAACTGGGCTACGAAACCAGAAGATAGAGCTTTAGAAGCGCCGAACATGTGAGCATAAGCTGTTCTCAACTGTTCGTATGTTGCCGGATAATCTTCTCCTACATAGCTGTCAAAAGTTCCGACAAGCTGGTTGACGTGCTCTTGAAGACTTCCAGAAAGCACATCTGCATCAAGACGTCCTTCTGTTGCTGTTTCTAAGAAGTTAGAGAAATCAGCGCGATACTGTGTCAGCATTTGAAGCGCTTCTTCTTTCTTCGCTTCATCTTCAGCAGCTGTTCCTTCTACATATGTTACGAAGTTTCCAATATGGTCAGACCACATTTGCTTGAATTGCTCTCCTGCTTCTTCCCCGTACAATCCTGCAATTGCAGCGGACAGATCATCTGTGTTATTAGATAACGCTTGTACAGATGCATCAAAGTCTTCTGAACCATCAATTCCATTTTGCATCGCCATAGCTGCTAAACCGGCATGCTCACTCAACAGGTGGTTCAAGCTTGAGCGAAGATCAGCAGCTGGTGTTACAGCCTCTGTATTGTTAAACTCTTCAGGGAATTGTGTAACGATTGCGTTAGAAAGTCCTTTACTTACGCCATACATATGCTTGATTGCTTCACGCTCATATTCATAGGCTTTCTCATAGTCGCCTGCTACGTAACTGTCAAAAGCTCCAATCAGCTGGTTGACGTGCATTTGCAATCCTTCAGCAAGGGCCCCTGCTTCTAAACGTTCACCTGTAGCCGTTTCAAGGAATTGAGAAAAGTCTTGGCGATACTGGTTCAGTTCATCCAGTGCCATTTGTTTCTTTTCCTCGTCGCCTTCAGCTGTTCCTGTCACATAGTCTACAAAGTATCCAATATGTTCAGACCACATTTGCTTGAATTGTTCTCCAGCTTCTGCACCATATACAGATTCAATCGCTCCTGATAAATCATCTGTGTTTGCAGAAAGAGCGTTAGCCGATGCTTCAAAATCCGCTGCGCCTTCAGCCCCTTTTCTCATCGTTTCGACTGCAAGATAGGCGTGCTCACTTAAGAGGTTATCAAGTGTAGAACGGAGCTCTACAGCTTCTGTTTCTACCGTCGGTGCGCTGTGATCATCTGCGCTCACCGTCAATGTAGTTGGGATAAGTAAGGACATACTCAACGGTACAGCTAAAAAAGCGTTTCTGACATTTTTCTTCATGATTTAATCTCTCCTTTGATTTTGTTTATTCACATAGCTATCGGAGCAGAAAATCATTTGGATCACTTTTTTTCAAAAAAACTTATAAAAAAATGCACATCCCTGTCGAAACCCGCGTCACCAAAGGGAAAATCACATATATAAAATGTTCAATTTTTTGTTGTCCCTGTATGTAAAAAGAAAAGGAGTACGTCATATAAAAAACTCATACAGGAGAATGACTTGCTTTTTTTATGATTAATAATGATCATATTCGATGACTGTAGAGCTTTCCTTTCTCCACCTAACATAAAGAAAGTCTATCCCCATTAAAAAAGCCCGAAACCAAATGGCGGTTTCAGGCTTATGATTATAGACTTGAACTTAAAATAACTTCACCCTGCGGCGTCTCACTCGTCGCATCTGGTTCAACAGAAATCGCTACGGCATTCCAATCGACATCTTCAGGAAGTTGATCCATTGAAAAGGCGACAGCCCCTTCTCCACTTTCATTCGCTACAAATGTACCGGCCCTGTATGGCGTTTCTCCGGTTATTAGCCAAACTTGGTAGACCGATTCACCTTGAAGCTGCTCTAGCTGATCCGCCTGAATCGTCAACAGACTTTCTTCATTTTGCCTGATGACAGCGGCTGTAGCATTCGCTTCTGTCGCTTCCCCTTGAAGCTGGACACGCTGTGAGATCGTATCTGTACTTTCAGAAGGAAGTACTCCTTCATCCACCGTTTCCTGTCCCGGTTCACTGATCACTGCATACAAATTCCCGAGTAAAGATAGAGCAAGCGCAGCAACTAGTCCTCTCATCAGCCAGCTAGGCTTTGGACGTTTTGATTTTTCCTGTTGATTTGTATGATGTTCACGATGGTGAGTGACCGTTTGATCTTCTTTTTGAACAGAAGACTCTGGCTCTGGTGCCGAACTCTCTTCCGCAAATACAGCTCCCAGAACACGATCTTTCATTCCTTCAGGGGGCTCGACAGGCTCTGAACTGTATGGCAAATCTTCCATCAGTTCACGAAGTTCCTCTACTTCTTCCCGACAGTCTGAACATGTTTCCATATGCTTCTCGAATTGTTTTCTCTCTATTTCGGTCAATTGACCGTTTATATAATCTAAGACTTTCTCACACTCTTTAGACATCGTGAATCCCCCCTTCCGCTGTGGTTACATGCTGTTTCAGGTGCTTAAGTGCCAGCCTGAGCCTTCCTTTGACTGTTCCTAAGGGCAGTTGGCATTGCTCGGCAATCTGCCGCTGACTGCACCCTTTGAAATAAAACAATTCCACAATCCTTTGTTGTTCATCTGACAGTTGTCTGATGGCTTCTCGTATCGTCTCACTCTTTTCCTTCCATTCGACTATATCCTCCGTCGATTCACCCGACTGCTCTGGAACATCGGTTTCTTCTTCCAATGAAAAAGAATCCTGTTTTCGTGCCCGAATCAAATCGATGGCGGTATATCTTGTTATTGTCACGATCCAAGATGAGAATTTCCCTTTCGTCTCATCATATTTCGCTTTATGAGTCCACAACTTAATAAATACTTCCTGCAATACTTCCTCGGCTAATGACTGATCAGAACTAAGCTTGATGACGAAGGAATATAATAGTTTTTCATATTTATCATAAAGGGCCTCTAAGGCCTGCTTATCGCCATCGAGCATCTTCTGATAATGCTCAAAATCTGAATGCTTCATAACACACCCCTCTACAACATTGTTTAATAATGCCATCATAGCATACCTCTTTCTTAGGGGCTTTGGTAAGCTATCGTAAAATAAAGGAATTCGGATCACTTTTACAAGCAAACTCCTTCATTCAGACGCAAAAAACCCGCCTGAATCACTATGATTCAAGCGGATTTATATGGTTGAACGCCATGAACTCCTACAACACTTTACTCAAGAACTCTTGTGTTCTAGGATTCTGTGGATTACTGAAAATATTTTGTGGTGTATCTTCTTCCATTATAATTCCTTCATCCATAAATAACACACGATCGCCGACTTCACGAGCGAATCCCATCTCGTGAGTCACCACGACCATCGTCATCCCTTCCTTCGCCAATTCTTTCATAACAGCAAGGACGTCCCCGACCAATTCAGGGTCAAGAGCAGATGTCGGTTCGTCAAACAGCATGATTTTCGGCTCCATCGCTAGTGACCTAGCAATCGCCACACGCTGCTTCTGTCCGCCGGAGAGACTTTCTGGATAGACGTCCGCTTTGTCGCTGAGACCGACTTTTTCAAGCAGTGGTCTCGCAACCGCTTCGGCGTCTTTCTTCTTCATCTTTTTCACTTTCATCGGTCCTAGCGTGATGTTATCAAGAACCGTCATATGCGGAAATAGATTAAAGTGTTGAAACACCATACCGACTCGTGAGCGAATGTCATTGATATTCACTTTCGGATCTGTCAGGTTGTCTCCCTCAATTAATACGTCACCAGCTGTGATCTCTTCAAGCATATTCAGGCATCTCAGAAACGTACTTTTACCTGATCCAGAAGGGCCGATGACACACACCACTTCCTTCTCCTTAACTTCTGCATTTATTCCTTTTAATACTTCTGTCGATCCGAATGATTTATGCAAATCTCTTACGCTGATCATTAGACATCCAGTCTCCTTTCTACCCTTCTTAAGTAAACAGCTGTCGGTACTGTGATGATGAGGTACATGATACATACCATCGTCAAGGCTTCAAAGGCTGCAAAGGTGATGCCGTAGTATTGCTGACCCATGTATAGCAATTCACCAACTGCGATAACGGAGAATAAAGAAGTATCTTTCAAACTGATGACGAACTGGTTCCCTAGTGGTGGAATCATCCGTCTGAACGCTTGTGGCCAAATGATATAGCGCATCGTCTGTCCTCGCGTAAGACCGACCGAACGCCCTGCTTCGTTTTGTCCTTTATCAATCGAATAAACAGCACCACGCACGATTTCTGCAATGTAAGCACCTGCGTTGATGGCAATCGCAATAATAGAAGCCGTAATTTTATCAATATTAAGACCTGTTAAATCAGAAAGACCGAAATAAATAAATAAGATTTGAGCAAGGATCGGTGTTCCCCTGACGACTTCGACATAAACCGTCGCGATCCCGTAAATGATTTTATTTTTAGAAAGTCGTGCCAGGCCAAACACTGCCCCGAGCGCGAATCCAATGATTAATCCGACAAATGTTATTAATAGTGTCCATACGAGTCCTTCCAGAAGGAACGGCATGACCCGGTAGTAGTGTGATTCTGTTATAAACTCCATCTGTGTATTCGCCCCTTGTCTGTATCGTTTTTGTTCAAAAGAAAAACGCAACAAGCTAATCCTTGTTACGTTTCCCTTGATCAGCTATTCCTCGTTGACTGCACCCCGACTTTATTCAGAGGATTCTGTGCCGTATTTACGCTCACCGAACCACTCTTCATAAATATCGTCGTACGTACCATTGTCAATTAATGTTTGAAGGGCTTCGTTCACATCTTCCACCAGCTCGGAATCTTGAGGGAACGCAATACCATACTGCTCACCCTGAAGAATGTCTCCGACTGTCTTCAGACCTGCACCGTCATTAGCGACATAGTATTGTACGTTCGGTACATCATACATGACCGCATCAAGACGTCCAGCTTCCAGGTCCATGTAGGCTTCTACAATACCCGGGAATGTAATCAACTCAGCATCCGGGTGGTTGTCCTGGATGTATGTTTCACTCGTCGTACCGGAACGCGTTCCTACACGCTTTCCAGCAAGATCATCTTCGGATTGGATATCCGTATTATCTTCACTTACTGCGATCATAAGACCAGCATCATAGTATGGATCAGAGAAATCGATCGTTTCGGCACGTTCTTCTGTAATCGTCATCCCTGCAATTCCGATATCATAACGACCGGATTGCATACCACTGACTACTCCATCGAATTTCATCGATTCAATCTCGACTTCGAAACCTGCTTCATCCGCAATCGCACGGATCAGATCCATGTCGAAACCATCCATTTCACCTGTTTCCTCATTCATAAATTCGAACGGAACGAAGTTGTTATCTGTTGCTACCGTGTACTTCTCAGTAGCATCCGCTCCGCCGCAAGCCGCCAATAAAGCGGACATTGCAAACACCAACATCAGCAAAGACCATTTTTTCTTCACTTGTTCTCCCCCTTTTTGTTTGTCCACTTATAATTATCTCAAAAAGCGGCACTAACACAAATTTTCTGAACATTGTTTATATTATCATATTTATACAAAAATTCATATAAAATTTACATAGATATGTATTTCCTCTTAATTTCATGCAATTATTAAACTTTTCTAACAATTACACAGGATTTGAAAGTTGACTTTTTGAGTGGAACCATACTCAATGATTCTTTCTGCCCTTCGAACAGGAAAAAAATGTTTAAATAATAAAACAAAAAACTTGCAGGAAGCCCTGCAAGTTTTTTGTTAGTCATCATCACGATCGTCATCGTCGTCATCATCTCTATCTTTTTCGAAATTCAAAATGTCACCGGATTGATCATCGATATCCAACTCGTATTCGTACGTTCCGTCTTTCATTTCAACCTCATAGTATCCATCATCATCGTATTCAAATTCGACAATCTCTCCATCCACCTCGTTGTTGGCAATCTCTTTCGCACGATCTGAGCTTACCTGAGGCTGATTCGACGTCCCGTTTTGACGATTGTCGTCATCATCACGATCCACTTTTACTACTTCCCCTGTGTTGGCATCAATGTCTATGTCTACTTCCTGTCCATTTTCAAGGTTTCCGTCGAACTCATACACGAGGCGTCCATCATCACGGTCACGTTCGACTTTGTTTACGGTAAGACCTTCAAGTTCCTCTTTAGCCGTGGACTCTGCTTCTTCGAGGGAGATGCTGACGTTTTCCTCATCCGGGTTCCAATCATCTCCATTCGTTGTGGCACTGACACCAATGCCGCCTCCAATGACGACTGCTCCGATGATTCCTCCGATTAACCATTTTCTATTCATTTGTTGTTTCCTCCTTTGTTTGTTTCTAACTACATCTTACAAAGCAAAGATGAGAAACAAGCGAAAGAAAAATGAGAAATCCATGAGAGATAAGGGCAGATTTCCGTTATGGTAAAAAAGGTATGGAGGTCCGGGGAATCGGGAGACTCCTATGGGAGGAAGCTCAGCGGCCGCCCATGGAAAGCGATCGATCCCCCGAACCTCCATACTCATGATACTGCAACGGAAACCATTAAAATGAAAAAGACAAAACCGCCTAACGGATTTGTCTTTTTAGTCATCCCACGTTACGGAAAGGACTTCTCCCGTAATGGCATGGATTTGCACAGTAGCTTCTAAATCATCGTCCCGCTCCATTTCAATCAAATAGTACGACTGTCCATTCGATTGTTCAAAGTCGACATCATCAATCGTTCCTGTCACTTGTTCAAGCGCAATCGAACGTGCTTCTTGCTCACTGATCGGCTGGGCAGGCTCGGCAGGCTGTTCAGTCTGAGGTTCTTCTGTAGACGATGGTGGATCCTGTTGCGGCTGTGGCTCTTCCTCAGCCGGCGCATTACTATTTTCACCTTGTGTCTCTAGTTGCTCGACCTGAACCACGCTGCCATCTTCCTGAGACACTTCGATCCTGTACCGATTGCCATTGAGCTCCATCATGGCGATATAGGTATCTCCGTTATCCATCAATTCAAGAATTTCTCCGCTGTATTGCTCTTTAATTCTTTCCTCTGCCTGTACGGCTGTCAGTTTTTCTGTCGTCGTCATCCGGTCGATCACTTGCCAACCGATCAGGACAACCACTAGTGCTATAACGATTGAGAGAATGAATGGTCGTTTCTTTTTCATCAGACTCCCTCCTCTACTCTCATCATACCTCGTAAAAATGAGAGTTCTCTGAGAAAATCAATTTTTAATCGGAAGTCGAATCCTAGCTTTCGTTCCTGTTCCAAGCTCGCTTTCCAAATCGATTTCAGCTCCCAATGCACGAGATAATTCTTTTGCTAGCGAAAGCCCGAGACCGTATCCGCCAGCTTTTCTTGAGCGGGCTTTATCAACACGGTAAAACCGGTCAAACACTTTCGGAAGATCTTCAGAAGAAATACCAATTCCACGATCCTCTATTCGAATGGTGGCAAAATCCCCCTCGTGTTTCACCTCGACAGAGATTGAATCCTCACTGTACTTTCTGGCATTATCCATAAAAATATAGAGGAGCTGTTTTAATTTGTTTTCGTCCGTTTCGACGAAAACGTCCGCTTCGATTTCCAGATGAACCTCCCTCTGATAAGCTTTCACAAATGACCTGACCGTTGACTGCACTATAGAAGTCAACGAATGAGACGTAATCTTAATGCTCCACTGCTCCTCATTTTTTGCTAGTAGAAGAAGCTGTTGCGTTAATTCCCTCATCCTTTCTGCTTCAGACTCAATAGCCTCCACAGATTCTTTAAAAAGTTCCTCTTCCTGTTTCCCGCGCCTTCGTAATAAACTCGCATATGATTCAATCACCGTCAGCGGTGTTTTCAATTCATGAGACGCATTCGAAACGAATTGCTCCTGCTTTTCATAGTTATTTTGAAGCTGTTCGATCATTTCGTTAAATGTCTTCGTCATCTCATAGAGTTCATCCTTTGATTTTTGAGGAGGATCGATCTGCTGAAATTGGCCGCTTCCCCTGATCTGCTTCATCGTCGAAATCAGTGATGTAATCGGATTCGTTATCACGTTGCTGAGCAGACGTGCGGAAATGATCGAAGGGATGATGGCAACAATCGTCACGACAAGCAGCACAACGAGCAGAATCCTTAGGTTCGTAGCGGTAATCGATAAATCCTCTGTCCACTGCAAGGCAGCAATTTGACCGTTTTCCCAAATGACTGGAATGGAAACGAAAGCATGAGGCGTACCGAAGTAGTCCCGAATTTCCGTCACTTCCTCCGGCTGATAGTCTGTGTTGATCTCAATCAGCTCCTGCTGACTGCTCCCACCAGTCACAGCTGTCAAGACCTGTCCATTTTCATCGACAATTTTAATCATCCCGTTGGCCGGAACATAAGCACGGACTAATTCGAGTCTCGGTACGTCAGATTGGTTGGAGCTGATGCCCGATACAGCAAACGCAGCCTGATCCTGTGCCTGGTCCAGTTCACTACTATACATCAGACGGCTGAACGAAAAATAAATCGCGGTGACGACAAGAACGAGAAGAATAACAAAGACGACCGTTGTATAGACGTGAATTTTATTCGATAATTTCATCGCGGATCCTTCAGTACATATCCGACACCACGGACCGTGTGGATCAATTTCGGTTCAAAGCCTTTATCCATTTTATTGCGGAGGTAGCGGACGTACACATCCACAATGTTCGTATCGCCATAGTAATCGTAACCCCAAACCCCATCCAGCAACTGGTCCCGTGAAAGAACCTGGCGCTGATTTTTCACAAAATAAAGCAGAAGCGAGAATTCCCGAGCCGTAAGCTCGATTTCTTCCCCGTTCCGATACACTTCGTGAGTCGCCTCATCAATGGATAAATCCGCAATCATGAGGCCTGAGGCTTTTGATCTGCTCTGCTTACTACGCAGAGAGGCCCTTACTCGGGCAAGCAGTTCTTCAATTTGGAAGGGCTTCGTCACATAGTCGTTTGCCCCAAGATCGAGTCCTGTCACTTTATCATCAATAGAGTCCTTCGCCGTCAGCATAATGACAGGTGTTTCATCGTCACCCGAACGTATTCTTCTTAAAATGTCGATTCCACTCATTCCCGGAAGCATGACATCGAGTAAAATGAGGTCCCACGTCTGCTCCCTCACCCTCTGCAACGCATCTAAACCATCGTGGATTTTTTCAACATGATAGCCTTCAAATGTCAACTCCAGCTCAAGGACACGGGCGATTTTTTCTTCATCTTCCACCACTAAAATTTGAGACTTTTCCACAGCGCATCCCTCACACATCTTTTAGCGTTATTTTAGCACAGCCGGGGAGAAATCATGTGATTTCAGATTGGATAACATGCAAAAAAAGGGTATGCAAGATAAAAAATGTAAAAGTTAATGAAAATTTTTAAAAAATAATGAAAAATGTACAAATACATGCCTGAATGACACACTATAATACGAAATAGATAGACAAACAAAGAGACGACTGGTTCTTATATACTTACCCTACATAGCCTAAGAACCAGTAAACTACCACCTAACTTTACGGGAGGTTAAAAAGATGAAAACAATGCCAGACGTACAGAAGTTAGATGTTGAATGGGTAGCTTTATTGGAAGAGGCGAAATCGATAGGGTTAAGCAAAGAGGAGATCAGAGAATTTATAGAGAGCTCCATCATATTGAACCAGGCAAAATGACACCTTCACTTCAGTGAAGGTGTTCCTTTTTATTTTGTAGTATAATAGTGGAAAGACGTAACGGAGGGAGGCAGCCTTCATGACGGTTTCCAGCTATGAACTGATTCAATTGATGAAAGACTGTTCGACAGCCTTACAAATTCCTGTCCTGATTTTTGATTCCCAGTACAAACTTATACATAAATTTCCTGAGTCGTTTGAAAAACCGCCGGTCGAGCTGTCCAGGATCATCCTGCCTTTTCTGAAGCAAAGTGAAATGATTCCCTATTCTCTTCAGATTTATGCAGATGATTACGATCAAAATATATTTATCTATGCAACTCACACTTCCAAGGATGGCACTATCTTTTTAGCGTTCGGCCCTTTTCTTCAATATGAATACGGTCGCAAACAGATTCATAAGCTGATGCACTCCAACAAACATTCATTAGATGAGAACACGATGCTCGCCTACTTCCAACAGCTTCCTGTATTCAAGTCGAGTCAAATCTCTTCATTAGAAAGGATTTTGTGGCACCTTCTTCCTTCAAATGAGGAAAACGGAAAAGAAGACATAGTGAAAAAATCCAGTCAAAACTACTCAAAGAAAATTACATCTCCACTGCTTTCCGAACAATTGAAAGATCATTTTCTGGACGCTTTTAAGAAAAACAGTCCCGAAATGCTGATAATCTATGAAAAATACAAAGTTCAGGACTCGCAAAATTTGGCGAACGGAGACAAAGTACGGTCCGCAAAAAACAAAATGATCCGCCTGATCACAGAGCTTGTTCATATTTGTCTCGAAGCAGGATCAGGTTCTTCTCGTGATGATATCCTTTTGTTAAGTGAGTTTTATACCAACCATCTGGAGATGCAAACTGAGCTAGAAGCCTTAGAAGCACTCGAAAAGACCATCATTCAATCTTTCAGGGAAAGACTGCACCCTGAACGGGAGGAGTCCGAGTATTCCCCGCTTGTAGAAAGGTCCCAGCGGTATATTTTTCAAAACCTCTCAGAGGAAATAAGTCTGAAAGATATTGCCCATGAATTGAATATCCATCCAGGCTACTTGTCGAGCATGTTTAAAAAAGAAGTCGGTGTCTCGGTCTCGCACTTCATCAATGCCCAAAGAATTCAGGAGGCCAAGGAGCTGCTGAGCATCACAGATTATTCGCTCATGGAAATCAGCACGATTCTTGGATACAATAGCCAAAGCTATTTCACTCGTGTTTTTAAACAATTCGAGGGCATGGGACCAAAAGAATTCAGAAACAAATTCCAAACCAGCTGACGATCAGCTGGTTTTTTTATGTCAATTTTTAAACCTACTCAATCTATTAAATGCTTGTAGATAGATAAGAGAGGAACAGGTAGCAATCCTCTTTCGCAATCTTCTATATACCCCCAAGACCCTTCATCAAACGATTCTGTCTCAAAAGAAACCCTTAGTTTATTCCTCAAAAAATTATATCAATCTCACGTTCTTTAAAAAGAATTAAAAGGAAGGATAACAACGATAAATGCAGAAAAATACTCCGCTAATGTTCTCTATAATGAAATTTAGGTCTTCCCTTTTTCGCTAAAACGTTCTATAATATTCTTTATAAAGAACAAAACGTTTTCTATCATGTTTGATTGGGGGTATCCAAATGACAACTATCGGAGAAAAGATTCGCACCTTACGTATCGGAAAAGGATTCTCTGTCAACGAATTCGCCAAACGATCCGGTGTCTCAAAGTCTTACATCAGCAACATCGAACGCGGGGTCCAAAAAAATCCATCACTGATCGTCATGGGAAAGTTGGCCAGGACACTTGATGTTCCGCTCGAAGATTTACTTTCCGCAAAATGGCCGTCTAATGACGAGAAGGATGCAAAATAAAAAGAGGAGAGGTGAACGGAAATGGAAGAGGTGAAACAAATCGACAAGGACTGGATAAAAATGATGCAGGAAGCCAAGCAACTCGGACTCAGTATTAAAGACATTCAGTATTTTATTAAATGCCAGCAGGAAATGAGGAGAAGCTCATGAAGGGGAAAGTCCAATTTACACGTGATGCTTTTCGTCCGAATGTATCGCTGAAAGAACGTCCTCCCTATGTAGAGGAGAAATACGTAATGTGTGAAATCGGCGTGCTGCTGGAGCAATTTTCACAGCTCCGCCTGAAGAGCGGATGGACAATCATCAGCCGGGATGGAAGGGTGTTCGCTCAGTCTCAGAAAGGTCAACAATGTCCGTTTATGGAAGCGGTCATCGGTGACGAATCGCCTTTCTCTTACGTACAGGCGGCCATTCTCTATCACTACCTGCTCGAATACTCCCAATCTGATCATCAAACGGTCGACCCTGATACAATATTGGACGACCCTTGGATACAGAAGCTGGATCTGTTCGGTTATTGGACATTTGGAAAAGTGGAACGAAGTTTGAATCCGATGTTTTTCTATGACTCGCTTCTTCATCCTGTCGTCATCTTTTTCACGCACCATACAGAAGGAGTTGAACATGTCGTCAAGCATATTCAACGATTCGATCATTTAGGCTATGGCATGCGCTATCACCAGCGTACGTGGGCCACTTCCAACCGGGAAAATCCATTCATGCGCGATCACCGTTCAGGCTGATTTTTTCCTTTTTAGCGGACAACTTTTTCCATCATTTTACTAAAAACCAGTTTAACCGACTCTCTTAGATGGTAAATAGTGTTGTAAGACGAATCTGAAAAGGTGAGTGGAATGGAACATCTAAAAGAAATTATGGAAAGTATCATTGAACAGTCTGAGCATTCGGATGACCTGTCCTCAGAAGAAGTGATCCATCAGCTGATTGAACAATTACGCAAATAAAAGGCCCACAATCAAAGATTTACTTCGATTGTGGGTCAGCCTCGATGAGCAGATCGACAAGGTGGACCGATTCCATCCTGTCTCCTCTTCCTTCTCTCTGAATTCCAAGCTTCATCTGCAATTGACAGCCGGGATTGGACGTTACGATCTCTTCCGGCTCCGCATCACATACATCCTTCATTTTTACATCCAGAATCTCCATCGACTCCTTATGATGAACCATATTGTAAATCCCAGCTGAACCACAACAAAAGTCAGGGCGCTTCAATTCCTTGAGACGAATGCCAGGAATTTTCCGGATCAATTCTAGGGGCTGATCGACGACCTTTTGAACGTTTCTCAAATGGCAGGACGGTTGGTACGTAATGGTTTTCTGTAAGGGTTTCGTGAATGTAAGTCCGTCGAGTTCAACAAGCAGAGCAGCAATATCATAAACCTTTTCCGAGAACCGGACAGCTCTGTCATACCACGGAGAATCTTTATCAAAAAGGTGGCGGTATTCGACAAGCCGTGCACCGCATCCCCCTGCTGTGTTTACAATATAATCAAAACCCTCTTCTTCAAACACTTCAATATTCCGTTTCGCCAGCTCAAGCGACACATCGACCTTCCCTGAATGGGCATGCAACGCCCCACAGCATGTCTGCTGATCAGGGAAAGCGACTTCTGCACCGCTCCGAAGCAACAGCTCGACAGCGTTTTGGTTCGCCTCAAAAAAGACGCTATCCATAATACAGCCTTTGAAAAAAGCGACTTTTGCTTTTGCCGGGCGCTGTCTCATATAGCGTGTCACTCGTTCCTGCCGTTGCTTTGGAGAAGGCATTTCAGGCAGGATGGCCTCCATTTTCCCGATATGTAACGGCGCGCGCTGCGTCAAACCGAATTGATGAGCCACTTTCCTCAGACCGGATTTTTGGTACAGCCACGTGGCATTCCCCAGGAAATTCATCCATCTTGAGGAAGGGAAGAACGATTCAAACAGGAACCCTTCTGCCTTCTGTTGCAAGGTTGATGGCGTTTGTTCTGATTCAATCACGGATTTGGCACTCTCGAGAATCTGATCATACTGGACATTTGTCGGGCAAACCGTCATGCAAGCCATGCATCCAAGACACTTTTCAATCGGTTCCTGTAAATCCTCTACCGTCGCTTTCCCCTGTGCGACCATTTTGACTAGATTGATCCGTCCCCTTGGAGAATGGGTTTCCCTTTCCATCGTTTCATAAGTCGGACAGGCCGGAAGACAGTAGCCGCACTGGACACAGTCGAAGGTTTTGTTGTAGGCATCCCGTAACGCTTCATTCATCCGTCAACACCAGCCTTTGTCCTTTTTCCACAAAAATCTTCCCCGGATTCATAATGTGGTTCGGGTCCCACGCATCCTTGAGGCGCTTCATCATATCTACGCCGACTTCACCGAGCTCAAGCTCCATGAACGGAGCTTTCATTGTTCCGATGCCGTGTTCTCCCGATAACGTCCCGCCAAGTTCAATGGCGGCTTTGAACATCTCTTCGACCGCAAGCTCCACGCGCTTCATTTCCTCTTTATTCCGCTTGTCACATAAGACATTAGGATGCAGATTCCCATCTCCAGCATGGCCGAAAGCGACCACCTCGACATCGAATTTTTCTTTAATCTCTTGCAGACGGTCCATGAAATCCGGAATTTTGCTCCTCGGAACTGTTGCATCTTCAGAAACTTTTGTCGGCTTAATTTTGGCAATCGCAGGGGACACCTGTTTCCTTGCGTGCCAAATGTTTTCTGCCTCTTCTTCTGTCTTCGGAATGATGACCTCCTTGGCCCCGATCCGTTCCATAATCTCTTCGACGAGCTTTCTTTCGACTTTCAGTGTTTCAGGGTGACCGTCGAGCTCTAAAATGACAACGGCCGCAGCATGGACGGGCAATCCCACCGGCTTAAAGTTCTCTACCGCTACGATGCAAGCCTGGTCCATAAACTCCATCTTCGAAGGCAAAATACCGGAAGTGAGCGTTTTGGAGATCGCTTCCCCTGCTTTTCTGACGTGATCAAATGCGACCATCATCGTCTGTACAGCAGGTGGCTTAGGCATCAGCTTCAATGTCGCCTCGACAATCACGCCTAACGTTCCTTCTGAGCCGACAATCAGCTTCGTCAAATCATACCCCGTCACATTTTTGATCGTCCCTCCACCGGTGCGCATGACTTCACCTTCAGGGGTGATGACTTCAAGCCCTATGACATGATCCTTCGTGACGCCGTACTTCAACCCTCTAGGTCCTCCCGAATTTTCGGCTAAATTGCCTCCGATTGTAGCAACATGAGCGCTACTCGGGTCGGGGGCGTACATCAAGCCATGCTTTTCTGCCTCCTCATTGATACGGGCGGTCAACACACTCGGTGTCACAGTGACCGTCAAATCATCTGGTCTATGATCGATTTTCTTTGGCCATTGAGACATATCAAGAACGATTCCACCATGGACAGGAAGCGGTCCACCGC
Organism: Halobacillus fulvus; assembly: GCA_004078665.1. Classification (GTDB taxonomy): domain Bacteria; phylum Bacillota; class Bacilli; order Bacillales; family Halobacillaceae; genus Halobacillus; species Halobacillus fulvus. Next base: position 40,216 of record SCFO01000011.1, read on the forward strand.
TCAGACAAGTTCCTGAGCCACGAGGATAAACGGGAACACGGTAGCGATTGGCAAGCTTAAATACCGCCACCACTTCCTCTTTCTCCTTTGCCTGGACGACTGCTTCCGGCAAATACTCACCGAAAGACGCATCAAAACTGTAGCTGTGCCGGTCCGCGAGAGAGGTGAGAATCCGCTCTTCCGGTATCGCTTTTTTTAAATCTTCCAGCCAATGACTCATCGTTTAACCTCCCTTTTCGATCATCCTTTTGACAGGTTTCCCTTTCTTGACCGTCGTGCCTTTTAATGTATTCATGACATCTGTTATTTCATTGAAATAGGTAGAGGCTTCATTCCACTGCTCTGTCACCAAGTTGACGAATAAAATATCAATCATGTGCAGCTGGGCTAGCCTTGAAGATGTCGCACCGCTTCGGAAGGGCGCAGGAATCTCCCTTGATGCCGAAATGTATAGGGAGATATCAGCAAATGATGTCACCGTCGACTGCCCATAGCGGGTCAGGCTGATCGTTGTCGCACCTTTTTGACGGGCGATCTCCATAATTTTAGCCGTTTCATAGGTTTCTCCTGAAAAAGAAATGCCGAATACGACATCCTCTTCACTGACGTTGGCGATATTCATCGCTGCATTGTGCAAATCCGTAAAAGCAGAGGTCGGCTTGTTCATTCTCATGAATTTCTGTTGCGCGTCCTGAGCGATGATGCCGGACGCTCCTACACCAAAGAAATGGATACGTTCAGCATTTCTGAGCACATCCACAGCCTCTGCCAACGTGTCGTAATCGACGAGCTCCATCGTCTCCTTGATGGCCTGCAGGCTGTTGTTCGTCACTTTTTCAACAATCAGGTCCGACGCCTCTCCAGGCTGGATATCACGATAGCTGGCATCTGGCTTCTTTTGAAGGTCTCCCGAAATCCGCAGCTTCAATTCCTGCAGTCCTTTCAATCCAAGCGATTTACACAGCCGGATGACCGCTGCACTTGACGTCGAACTGAGCTCACCGAGCTGAGTCGCCGTACAATGAATCGCCTCATGAGGATGCTCAAGAATAAATTGTGCAATTTTACGTTCAGAAGGTGGTAGCTTATCTTTCATTTCCTTTAACATCATCAATCCACCGGTTAATGAGTTCATCATGTCCATCACCACACTTATCCTTTAATCGCACCTTCCGTCATTCCTTTCACAATCCGGCGCTGGAAGATGGCGTACAGTATAATCACAGGGATGATTGCCACGACGAGACTGGCAAACAGCGTGCCCCATGCATTCGTATATTGCGTTTCATTACTAATAAAGTCAATCGCCAATGCAAGCGTATAATTCTGTTCGGTCTGTAGAAAAATCAGCGCCATGAAATACTCATTCCAAAACTGGATCATGTTCATGATGGTGACCGTAATGATCCCTGTTGTCGAGAGTGGTGTTATGATTTTCCAAAGAATACCGTATGGCGACATACCGTCAATTGCCGCAGCTTCTTCAAGCGATTTTGGGATCGTTGCCATAAAACTGGTCAAAACGAAAATGCTGAATGGCAGCTGACTGACGGCATAGACGATCGCCAGACCAAAAATGTTATCGAGCAAATTGAGCTGCATCAATAAAAAGAAAAGAGGGATCCAGCCAAGTACCATTGGAATCATCATAGCAGATATATACAAAGTAAATAAAAGGCGGTTCCCTCGAAAACGTATTCTCTCCAGTGCATAAGAGGTCGGAATCGCCATCGCGAGCGTAAGCAGCGCCCCCAATGCCGTTACGATCAAACTGTTGAAAACGCTGATATCGATATTATAATTACTCCACGCATCGAAGAAGTTGCTGAAGCTGAATGACTCCGGCAGCCCCCATGGATTCGCATAAATTTCCGCATTCGATTTAAAGGCTCCAAGAATCATCCAGAAAATCGGATACAAAACAGCGAGCGACCATAAAATCAAAGGAATGCGTACGAACGAGCGTGAAAAGAATCCTCCTGCCTGTTTCAATATGTTCCCCTCCAGTCCGTTAATATTCCACTTTCTCTCTTCTCATCAAGAATTGCATGATAATGACCGTAATCAAAGACAGAATCAGAATCATAACCCCGATCGTCGCTCCGTATCCGAAATTGAATTTGACGAAAGCCTGTTCATACAAGTAAGAGCCCATCACATGTGTCGAGTTGTTCGGACCCCCACGGGTCATGACTTGAACAATGATGAAAGAACCGTTCAACGTCGTAATGATGATATATAAAATGGAGATTTTGATTTGAGGCCAGATCAACGGCAGCGTCACTTTCCAAAACTGCTGCCATTCCGTTGCTCCATCAATTTCCGCCGCTTCATAGTAGCTTTTCGAGATGTTCGAAATTCCTCCCATCAGCATCAACATAAACAGGCCGATACCAGCCCATACAGATGGAAGAACTAAACTTGGCAGTGCCCAGTCCTCATCTCCAAGCCACGGCTTCGTCCAGCTTTCCAGCCCGATGAATTCAAGACCTGAATTGACAAGACCAAGACTCGGGTTGTAGATGAATGTCCAAAGAATACCGATGACAACAACAGACATGATATTCGGGAAGAAGAATACTATCCGGTAAAAAGGAGCTTCTTTAATCTTCATTTGAGTTAAAGCCACTGCAAAAAACGTAGCCAGAATCATGATCCCGATCACTTTTGTAATGACGAGAAAGTAGTCGTGGAGAATGGTCATCGGAATGATTTCATCACTGAACAGACGCCGGTAATTATCCAAGCCTGCGAACTCACCGAGCGAAGAAGATCCGGACCATTCAAAAAAGGAATAATACAATCCGTTAAACAACGGGTATAGGGTAAAGACGGAGAATAGAAGAAAAGTCGGGACAAGACAAAAGGCCAAAAACATATAAGCCTGCCGCTTCGATTGAACCATTACATTCACCTCGCTCTTTGAAATAAATCTATTGCGGAAATCTATTAATCATATAAGTTACTTTAATAAGTGAGGGGTGGTGGGGAAACGACTCGCTTTCCTGCGGCGGACCGGCAAGCCCCTTCTCCCGCGGAAGTCTCGCCGTTTCCCCACCACCCCATTCCATTTTTGTGCTACTGGAAATGTTTCCTTTCGACTTTATAAGAACGGAGGGACGGGAAATCGCGAGACTCCTATGGGAGGAAGGGCAGGGTGAGATCCCGCAGGGCTTAAGCCCGAGGAAGCTCAGCGCCCGCCCATGGAAAGCGAGTGATTTCCCGTCCCTCCGTCCCCTGTCAAAAGCAAAGGAAACGGAATACTTCTTTCCTAAAGCTTAAAAAATGGAATGCAGAGACGCATGAGCCTCTGCATTCCCATTTCCTTTACTCCAGACTGCTGCGGTATTCCGCTGCCGCCGCTTCTGCTTCCTCCACAAACTCTTCCGCCGTAATGTTACCAAGCATTAGAGAAACAAGGGAGTTGCTGATTGGAGTTTCCAACTCTGCGCTCATTGGGTGAGGTTTTTGATAAATCTGTACTTGTTCAGGATCATTGATCATATCATTCGCATCTTTCAAGAACTGAGGAACTTCTTCACTTGCCGCAAGATCAACACCTTGAAGGTTCATCATCGCTCCCGTATGCTCAGAGAAAGACTGCGCATATTCTTTCGAGAAGACAAACTCCACAAAAGCTTTCGCTGCTTCAGGATTTTCTGCCTGCTCAGCAATCGCAAGTGGTCTCAAGTCCGGAACAATCGCCATTGGGTTACCTTCATCTTGCATTGGAGAAGGAATAAAACCATATTGGAAATCTTCAGGTGTATCGTTCGCCATTTCATTCGGAAGCCAGAAACCTACAGGAATGAACGCATTATCATGAAGCAGGAAGTTCATTTGAGACTGTGTATGGTTCAATGCTCCGAATCCATCATCCACCAAACCAGCCTGCTGCATTTCTTCAACTTTCTTCATAACATTCAACACTTCTTCGCTGGACCAGGCACCTTCAGCACCCGTAATGACATCTGTAAGCAGTTCGTCACCGCCGGCTGCGCCAAACGCAGGATAAAGCATACCGCGTAGGAAGTAGTATGGATATTGACCTGTTGTGACAAATGGAGCGATTCCCTCATCGGAATTAATTTGTTCCATCGTACTCATGAAGCTAGGGAAATCCTGTGGTACTTCCCATCCCTTTTCTTCAAACCAAGCGCTGTCATACCATGTGCCCCACGTATCGAATACAAGTGGCAGGCTGTAAATATCCCCATCGTATGTGGCCGGATCTACGATGAAACTTTCACTTAAAGGCGTACCGTCTTCAAGCTCAATCCCACCAAGCCATTCGGAGAGATTCATCAACTGACCATCTTCTACCATTTGAGTTTCACTAGAGCCGGCACCATCGATGTACACGACATCAGGTGGATCGTTGGATACCCAACGCGAACGCATTTCTTCGTTAATGTTCGGACCGGCATGTTCCGTGATCGTTACATCTGGATACTCTTCTTGGAAATCGCCGATGACTTCTTTCCACCAGGAGTCTCCATAGCCTCCGACAAAGTACTGGATCTCAAGCTCCCCTGAAATCTCACCATCTCCACCCGATTCAGAAGATGATTCTGAACCTGCGTCTTCACCTTCCGCTTCATTCGAAGCATCCTCGGTTCCTGCTCCAGGTGCGCAGGCACTAAGTAAAACGAAACTGAAAAGGACGACCAACATAAACCATAACGAACCCTTTCGATACAAGGTCAATCTAAACTCCCCCTTTAAAAATGAGTTGTATTTGAAACCAAATGGTATTCAAATCATCGTTTGAACAAAATCGCCTTCCGTATATCGCCTTCACTCTGCTTGAGTCGCGCCTCGGCTTCCTCAAATGAGACGTTAGCCTGAATCATGAGGAGTGCGGGCTTGACGTGGAACCCGGCTTGCTGAAGGGCCGTTTCCGCTTCCTCATATGTAGCGTTCGTCGCCTCCATCAAAATCCTTTTGGCTCTTTCCCTCAGCTTGTAATTGCTGGCATGTACATCTACCATTAGATTTTCATATACTTTTCCGAGCCGGACCATGACGGTCGTGCTCAGCATATTCAACACCATTTTGTGAGCCGTTGCCGCTTTCAGCCTCGTCGATCCAGTCAACACTTCAGGACCCACGACGACTTCAATCGGGCATTCGGCAACATCACTGATTTGAGATGGTGTGTTACACGATAATGAGATGGTGTAAGCACCGATTTTGCTAGCGTGCTTCAGGGCACCTATCGGATAAGGTGTACGGCCGCTAGCTGTAATGCCGACTACAACGTCATTTGCCGTCAAACCCTTTTCGGATACGTCGATACCACCTTGCTCTTCTTCATCCTCGGAATTTTCCCGGGCCTTCGTGAAGGCTCCACCACCTCCGGCCATCACCGCCTGGATCAAATCGGGATCCACCATGAAAGTAGGCGGACATTCGGATGCATCCATCACACCCAGTCTTCCACTTGTCCCTGCTCCGACGTAAAACAGCCGGCCTCCTTTTTTCAAAGCAGCGGCTGTATGCTCCACCGCTTTCTCCACCTGAGGTAACACTTGGCGCACAGCCTCTACGACACGCTCATCCTCTTCATTCATGACAGTCAAAATTTCTTTCGTCGTCATTTGATCAAGATTCATCGTCCGCTTGTTTCGTTGTTCGGTTGTCAAAGAGGCTAAAGAATCATTCATTTCCATCACCGCCCTTCATTGGAGTAACAACGGGTGAGGCCAGAAGCGCCGCTCCGAGCTCAGGTGACCCGACCGGATTCTGATAGATTCCCAGTTGTCGCTCTTTCAATTGTTCTATGAAATGTTGTTTCATGATGTTCGAATGTGTAAAAAGTGAACCTGCAACAGTTACAGGTGTTGATGCATGGAAGGATGCTTGCTGAAAAAGACTGTGGACATGGAGAAGAAGTTCTTCTGCTGCTTCTTTCAAAATATGTACGGCCACGTGGTCTTTTTGTTCAGCTGTTTCAACGACATGCTTGGCTAAGCGTGCGATGTCGTGTTTCTCATGAGGTCTGTTGTGTAGGTAGGAAACGAGCTGTCTCGGATCGTCCAGCTTCAGTTCTTGGAGAATTGTTGCAGTTAACAATGTTTCAGGCCCTCGCCCATCCGCTTGCTTCGCTATTGATGATAGCGCTTTCAAAGAAATGTAATAACCACTTCCTTCATCACCGATCAGGTGCCCCCATCCACCACAACGATAGACACGGCCATTAGAGTCTCGGCCTATGGCATTCGACCCTGTCCCCGCGATGACAAGCACGCCGGTCTTCTGATCAGGATGCAATGCTCCTTGAAGAGCCGCTTCACTGTCAGATCCTAAAAAAAGAGGACAGTTTTCAGGTAAATCGAGAGTAGATACCATTTGATCGATCAAAGGTTGCAATCGTTGTTTATCATCTTCGCGTCCTACTCCGGCCAGTCCAAGACCGATGCCACGGATCTCCTTTGGCGAAATCGAGTAAGAATAGAGTCCCTTCCGGATCAATGCTTCAAGTCGTTCCACAGCATCATCGAATCCGATGGCATGAGGATTCGTTCCGGGTCCTGAGACCGTTTTATGTATATCCGGTGATGAATTCCCTTGATCATTTAGGAAAAGGCACGTCGTTTTCGTCCCTCCCCCGTCAATTCCAATGACATATCCCATCCGGTTCCTCCTGTTCCTTTATTTGGCTTTAGTTTATAGTTTATGAATTTTTATGTCAATATATTTTTAAAAATTTTGTCATAAAATTTCAAAAACAGGACTATCGTTTCACTTGAAAGTTCGTGAAATATTTGCTAAAGTAACAGATAACTAAATAATTTTTCTTATTTCAATAAACCTTGAAGTAAGGATAGAGGTGCGACAACCATCAGTACGCATGAGGAGGATAATGGGATCCTGTGAATCATGCCGAAAGGGGAAGTTGCCGAAGTGGACGGAAGCTCATATTCCCGAAGCTGGTTTCTCGGTTGAATAAGTCGAGGACTGTCATATAGGAAACTATATGGAGGGCTATCTTACGCAGGAACGAACTTAGTTTCTACGGCAACAACGAGCCCTCGTTGTTGCCTTTTTGTTTTCCTTGCCCTCCACCCTCTGCGAGTAAAAAATTTAAAAGGGTGTGAAATGATGAATTTCGGACAGGTTCTCACAGCTATGGTAACCCCGTTCAATCAAAGTGGAGAAGTAGACTTCGACAGAACAGACCAATTGATCGATTATTTAATCAGCCACGGTTCCGATGCTCTCGTAATCGGTGGAACAACAGGTGAATCCCCGACACTGACTTCAGAAGAAAAAGTGAGCTTATTCAAGCACGTTGTGAAAAAAGTAAATGGAAGAGTGCCCGTCATTGCCGGTACAGGATCGAATAATACACATGCATCTGTTCAGCTGACGAAAAAAGCGGAAAAAGCAGGTGTCGATGCGGTAATGCTCGTGGCTCCTTACTATAACAAGCCGACTCAAGAAGGTTTATATCAGCACTTCAAGGCAATTGCGGAAGAAACGTCCCTTCCCGTCATGCTTTACAACATTCCAGGGCGCAGCGTCGTCAATATGGAAACGGAAACGATCATCCGCCTTTCCCAAATCAAAAATATTGTGTCGATCAAAGACGCAAGTGGCGACTTGGACGCTATGACAGAAACGATCGCCGGAACTCCGGATGATTTCAGCGTCTACAGCGGGGAAGATGGACTGACACTCCCTTCATTGTCTGTAGGAGCTCATGGAATTGTCTCAGTTTCTTCTCATGTGATCGGAGAAGAGATGCAGGATATGATCCAAAGCTTCCGTAACGGAAATGTCGCTCAAGCGGCTAAAATCCATCGGACGCTTTTACCAAAAATGCACGCGATTTTCTCCGCTCCGAGCCCGGCACCGGTGAAAGCTGCGCTGAATCGTCGTGGTATTGAGGTCGGTGGGGTAAGATTACCTCTTCTTCCTTTGACAGAAGAAGAGACGAACGAGCTGGAGAACATTCTTACCAAAGACCTCATTACGGCAGGGTCATAAAAGAATTTGTTTCCGTCATTCAAACTGAATTGGGATGAAAAGTGATATAAATCGTTAAGCTTTAATGGGAATATTTTATTTCAAATGGGCGAGTGGAAAAGAAAAACCTTTCTAGCTCCCTGGCAATTGACCCATTCATATGATTGTTTCCGTTCACCTATTCCGAGGAGGAGGGGAGGGAAATGGCGAGACTCCTATGGGGAGGAAAGGGCAGGCTGAGATCCCGCAGGAGCCTTGCTCCGAGGAAGCTCAGCGCCCGCGCATGGAAAGCGAGTTATTTCCCTCCCCTCCACCTCTGTAAATGAAACGGAAACTTCTCTAACTGTCTCTATAGCATTAAAAAGCGCATGGGAGCAGATGATATGATCTGCTCCCATGCGCTTTTTTGTGATTCGATTCTACATTAGTCAAAATAAATAGCTTTTCCTGTTTTGGCGGATTGATAGATGGCTTCGAGAATTTCGCTGACGACCAAAGCCTGTTCTGGTTGGACGACGGGTTCTTCGTCATTGAGGATGCTTTCGATCCAAAGACTAGCTTCCTTATCACTGTCACTTTCCGTTTCGCCGTCGAAAAAGGCTACGCCTCCTGCGCCTAATTCGGGCTTAATCGTGTGGAGCTTTCCGTGCTTCTCCCCGTTAATTCGAAGGCCGTCACGCATATCGGCACCGCCTAGTGTACCACTAAGCGTCGTTTTCGCCTCATCTTCATCTAGTGTATTCAAAGCCCAGCTTGATTCAAGGAGAATCGTCGCCCCATTCTTCATGGTAATCATTCCAAAAGCTGAATCCTCTACGTTAAATTCTTTCGCATCCCATGGTCCGAACGCATTCGCCTGACTTTCCTGATCAGCCAGCTTATAGTGGACATTCCCCATCACGCTTTTCACTTCATAGTTGTCCATCATCCACAGCGTAAGATCAAGGGCGTGTGTGCCGATATCAATAAGCGGGCCTCCACCTTGCTCGTCTTCATTCAGAAAAACGCCCCAAGTTGGGACTGCTCGTCTGCGAACAGCGTGTGCTTTTGCAAAATAGATTTCCCCAAGCTCGCCGCTCTCACAGACATCCTTCATATACATGGAATCAGTACGAAAACGGTTGTTGTACCCAATCGATAATTTCCTACCTGTTTCTTTGGCCGTTTCGACCATCTCTCTCGCTTCTTCTGCCGTCTTGGCCATCGGCTTTTCGCACATGACGTGCTTACCCGCTTTCATAGAGGCAATCGAGATTTCTGCGTGGCTTTTATTCGGTGTGCACACATGAACGACGTCGATGGAAGCATCCTTCAGAAGCTCTTGGTAATCTGTATAGACTTGGGCAGCACCTATACCGAAATCACCCGCTGCTTGTTGGGCACGTTCTTCAATTAGGTCGCAAAAGGCGACGAGTTCAACAGTATCGAGTTTGACTAGACTTGGCATCTGCTTGGCGTTGGCGATTCCTCCACAGCCGATAATGGCGACATTAAGTACAGATTTGGACATGATTCAGCCTCCAGTTTTATAAGTAGTACACATACCTTTCTCTAAAACTATGTGTGTTCCCTTTAATTTCTCAAAGTTTATGAAGATGGCAACATTTCAAAACAATAAAGAACTTTTTTTATGGGGAATTAATAAAACACACCAAAAAACGCCCGTAACCAAACGGACGTTTTTTGATTTATAAAGCCTTGACTAATCCACCGTCAATGACGAGAGATTGTCCTGTTAGATACGTATTGGCACCAGAAGCAAGGAAAACGACAGCTCTTGCGAATTCCTCTGGCTCCCCGTAGCGACCAATTGGAATCGAAGCTTCGGTTTTCTTTTTGAGTTCATCAACAGACACTCCGAGCTGATCCGCCCGCTTTTGGTCGAGGGAAGCGACTCGGTCTGTGGCAATCCGTCCTGGCCCTACCGTATTGATTAAAATATTGTCCTTTGCAAGCTCCTGTGAAAGACTTTTGGATAGACCGACGATTCCAGCACGAAATGTATTCGATAGGATGAGGTTATCCAGCGTTTGCTTGATGGATGATGAAGCAATATTGATAATACGTCCTTGTCCTTTATCCCTCATATGAGGAACAGACTCACGAATCGCGCGGATGAAGCTGAGAAGATTCAACTGAAAGGCGTGTTCCCAGTCTTCATCAGAAAAGTCATCAAAGCTTCCTGCAGGTGGACCGCCGGCGTTATTGATCAGCACGTCAATGCCGCCATGCTGCTCTGCAGCTGATTGAATCAAATTTCTGATTTGATCTGGATTCGTGACGTCACAAACCATGGATTGGATGCTCTCATTACCACTTTGTGCAATGATATCTGCTTTTGCTTGCTCCAAATCTTGTTCATTCCGGCTTGAAATGAATACACGAGCTCCTTCTTTCGCAAACTCGAGCGCCATCGCTTTTCCAAGCCCCTTACTAGACGCAAGGACAACAACCGATTGATTTTCTAAACGTAAATCCAATGACATCATTCCTTTCTGAAAGGTTCCGTTCATTATGATAGAGCAGGGAGGAACGAGAACTCTGATTATGCGAACGGAAACATCTTAATGGATACTTGTGTACCGCTCCCAAAAAAGGGGACACCATGTTGCTTTTTTCAAAGAATGAGTGATTTTTTATAAAAGGAATTAAGCAGATTGCTCTTTCTGCAAGGCATTCGTTTTCTTGAAATTCACGACAAACAACAGAGCAAGAACAAGTAAACCGATGGCATCCGTTACAAGACCAGGATAAATCAAAAGAATAGCTCCGGCACCTGATACCAATCTGAGCCACGTAGCCACTGACTGTTTGAAGTACCCTTCTGCCATAACGGAAAGCAAGAACACTCCGATCAGAGACGTAACGGTAATCAGCAAGATGTTCCATACCGTCGCCTCAATCATCAACATTTCAGGAGAGAAGACGAACATAAACGGCACGATGAATCCGGCAATCGCAAGCTTCATGGCCTGGAAACCCGTTTTGTTCGGATCTCCTCCGGCAACACCCGCTCCTGCAAAGGCTGCTAAAGCCACAGGCGGTGTGATGTTGGCAAAAATACCAAAGTAGAAGACGAACATGTGGGCAATGAACGTAGCCGTCTCAGGTGATCCGGCAAGTTCACGGAACAATGGCAATTGTAATAGGATTGGTGCGGCCATTGTACTTGTGATGATATAGGTAGGGATACTCGGCAATCCCATTCCAAGAACAATCGATGTGATCATCGTCAGGAACAACGTGATGATCAGCTGAAGTAGTGGACTGTTGACAGCACTACCGATGCTGACGATGCTGTTGGCGATCTCAAGTGCAACTCCAGTCAAGGAAGCAATACCGACGACAATACCAACCGCTCCACAGGCAATCGCCACAGGCACGGTCGTTTTCGCCCCGTCTTCGAGTGCCTGGAGACAGTCTTTCATCCCCACTTCTTCTCCTTCAAGACGCAGGAATTTTCTCCAGACGTTGATCACTAATGGAACAAGGATGATCAGCATCAGTTCCCACCAGTCACTGCGTACATTCGGCATGCTTCCGCCGCTTACAAGCGCAGATAGCTGTGGCTGGAAGATGAGGAAAAGAGAAATTCCCATAATTACCGGCAGCATTTTCTTAGAACTAGAAATGACAACGGTCGCTACAATCGACCAAAACGCTGCATAGAATGGTGTTTTCCCGGAAAACAGCAAATAAAGCAGGATAAGCATCGGAATGATTAAATGCCCACGCTCGGCAATAACTTCTTTCAACCGTGGCAATTCACTCTTCGGCAGTCCTTTCAAACCTTTCTTCGAGGCTCTGAAATGAACCTGCAACAGAATTCCGATATAAAAAAGCAAGGCAGGAATGATTCCGGCTAATATGATTTTCGTGTACGCCACGTTCAAGTTCTCGGCCATAATAAAGGCAGCAGCCCCCATGATTGGAGGTAAAATCTGTCCTCCGACACTCGCCGCAGACTCGACGGCACCTGCGAAGTTTTTCTTATACCCGATCTTTTTCATAAGAGGGATTGTAAACGTTCCTGTCGTCACCACGTTGGCGATCGCAGAACCGTTAATTGATCCGAGGAATCCGCTGGCAATGACCGCAACTTTGGCAGGTCCCCCCTTTGTATGACCGGCTACGGCGAGTGCCAAATCGTTGAACAGTCGTCCCATTCCTGACTTCGCAAGAAAAGCTCCGAACAGGATGAACAGGATAATGTAGCTGGCGGATACGCCGATGGCTGTCCCCAGTACCCCTTCTGTAATGAACACAAGTTGGGAGACGATTTGTTTCGCCACGCTTGTCACAACAGGCGCGGTAAGCTCAGGATAAATCGACAGTTTTACATAGAACCCATAAATAAGGAAACCTAAAGCAAGTAGAGCGAGTCCCCAGCCTGTGACACGGCGGGTGATGTCGAAAAGTAAAAACAGAATCGCGATTCCGACATAAAAGTCGACATCGTTGATTTGTCCACCGGATTGGATGATCCTCTCGGCGGTCATGAACATATACACCCCGACGAAAACAGACAGTCCAGCCGTCAAATAATCATAAAATGGGACCGTCGCTTTTCCTTTTTTGCGAAGAAAAGGATACATGAGAAATCCTAATGTCATCAGCGTATAAAGGTGGATACTACGTTGCTTGATATCGACGAGCGAACCCGCATAGGACGTATATAAATGAAACAAAGATAACGTAATGGCCAAAACAGAAATCGTCAGCGCGACCGGCTTAGCATATTGCGTCCGGACGGAGCTTTCCCGATCATAATCTTCAACAGCAGCGACTTTCTTCTTTTTCATATCCTTCACCTCAGCTTTTCAATGATGGCATTCAACAGTGGTTCTCGGACAACAGAAATACGGTACGCGGTCTGAGGTCTAAAATCGATCTCATACTTTTTCAAAAGAAAGCGATGGTCTGTAGAGGGGCCGCTTCGAACGGTCATATCTTTGCCCACCGCCTGATTTATCCCCGTCATATGGACCCAACCATTCTTTAGATACGTATCTTCTCCTGCATCATTCGGTACACCAGCGCCGAACGTTTTGAAGCGTGTACCCGTAAGCCCAATCGTTCCTTTTTCCACCTTGAACATCTCTTCCCAGTCCTCTTTTTCTACAGAATGTTCCCAGCGTATCGAGAAGGTCTCTCCTTCTATGAAAGGAAACATGCTCTCCCGATGCCCTTCCGCCGTCACTTCGAGACAGGACACAGGGATAAGCAGACCCAAGGTAAGAAGTATGTTCAAAACGAGTAACGTGCTCTTCTTTTTCATAGTGTAAAAAAAGGGCACCAGACACGATGCCCTCTCTCCTCATTACTCAAGAATGCCTTGTTCTTCATAGAATTTCTCAGCACCCGGGTGCAATGGAGCGATCAATCCTTTTGCGATCTCATCACGTCCTAGCTGTTTCAGTGCGCCGACCGATACTTCTTCAGTTCCAAGGTACTCGTAGTAACGCTTCGTCATATCGTAGACGACGTCTTCGCTCAAGTCAGAAGAAACGATGATCATATTTTGAATCCCTACCGTCTCGACAGGATTTTCAAGGTTATAGCGGGCTTCGTCTCCTGCTTCGATCGTGTAAGATTTATAGAATGGATATTTCTCCATCAAAGCGTCTGCTGTATCCCCTTTGATTTCAACGAATGTAATATCATTTTGCTGCATCAAATCTGTGATGTTGCTATTTGGTACACCAGAAGTGAAGAATGCGGCATCAAGGTTTCCATTCTTCATTTCCTGAACACTGTCGGCATAGCCTGTGTGTGTCACTTTAGAAAGATCGTCATATGTGATTCCAACAGCTTCGAGAACTTTCTTCGCACTTTGCTCAACACCAGAGCCTACTTTCCCGACCCCGACCTTTTTACCTTTCAAATCTTCGATACTCTGAATATTGCTATCTTCTAGTGCTACGACTTGGACAACGTTTTGGTACATGCCGGCCATTGCCTGAACATCCACCGCGTTCCCGTCAAATTGACCTTGCCCTTCAACCGCGTCGAACCCTACATCACTCATGATGACCGCCATCTGGTTCAGCCCGTCCTGAATGTTTTGGATATTCGCTACAGAAGCCCCGGTAGATTCGACCGTGACATTATCGATTTGGTCACTTTCTTCAAAAATCGGTTTTAATGCCCCACCAATCGGATAATACGTACCAGAAGTCCCTCCTGTACCAAATACAAGCGATTCAGATCCACCAGAAGCACTCGATTCCTCCGATCCGCCACTTCCACAAGCAGCCAAGACCATCGCGATCATAAGAAAAAATAAGAAAGAAAATTTCTTCATGTATAAACTCCTCCGTTTCAATGTGATGGGTCAATGATAACGTTTACATTTTATTTTTAGAATATTACGAACATATTGGACATTTTGGTCTTTTTGGTCTCAAAATCTTTTTGATCTTTTTTATCATCAATAATGAAAGTGAATGTATGTGAAAGTTTAGTAAGGTGGGCTTAGGGGTGTATGATGTAATGCTTCCGTTCACTCATTTTTGGTAGGAGTGGCGGGAAATGA
>SCFO01000012.1 GCA_004078665.1 Halobacillus fulvus
ACCTTCTTTATAAGAAGGAGTCTAAAGAAACGAGCGAATATAAAGGCCTTCAACAGGCGAAAAAAATGCTTCCGAAATTGGCTGGGGCTCTCTTTTACGAACCTAAGTCTATTCTCGATTTGTGTGAGATGACCTACTTCAATATTAGACGGAATGGAAAGAAAGAACCCAAAGGAAAACAACGGACTCCGCTCGAAATATTGAAGGTTCTTCAAGCACGATAGGGCTTTTAAAAAGGAGCTTGACGCTTTTTCATTTAACAGGCTTATAACTGGAATATTTTTCTTTTTATAATCTGAATTCGTTCAAAATCCCGGCTTGATCAAATTCATTGGATATTAGCTTGACGGCTATGTGGGGACGGTTCTCCGTGTCCCGGTAGAGCAGAACAACCGGTTCTTCGGTTTTTTATCTCGAAATAAAGGGAATAGATCTCCGAATAATATTCAAGGAGGAATGTCATGAAGACGAAAGCAGCGGTAACGTATGACCAAGGTGCGAAGTTCGAGATTTCAGAAGTTGAGTTGAAGGATCCGAAAGCAAATGAAGTGCTAATAAAGGTGGTCGCTTCAGGCGTCTGCCACACGGATGCTGTAGCGCGCGACCAGGAGGCTCCTGTTCCGCTTCCGGCTGTTCTTGGTCATGAAGGATCGGGGATCGTTGAGAAGGTTGGAGCGGGTGTCACTTCTGTGGAGGAGGGCGATCATGTCGTTCTCTCTTATTCGTCATGCGGTCAGTGTGAAAACTGCTTGACTGGAAATCCTGCTTACTGCAGGCGAATGATGGAGTTGAATTTCGGAGGGATCATGCCGGATGGCACACACCGTATTTATGAAGGTGATCAGGAACTTTCCACGTTTTTTGGCCAGTCGTCTTTTGGTATGTATGCCGTAGCTCATGAACGTAACGTTGTAAAAGTCGACAAAGACGTGGAACTTGAGCTTCTCGGACCACTTGGTTGTGGCATTCAGACAGGGGCAGGGACGGTACTTAATAAGCTGAAGCCTCAGTTTGGTGAAACGATTGCCGTTTATGGTTGCGGTGCTGTTGGCCTGAGCGCGATCATGGCTGCCAGTCTTTCAAGTGCTTCGAAGATTATCGCTGTCGACATTCATGACAGTCGTCTCGAGATGGCGAAATCCCTTGGAGCGACGGATACGATCAATGGAAAAAATGTTGAGGATGTCGTAGAAGCGATTAAGGAGTTAACCGATGGTGGGACGCATTATGCCGTTGAAACCACGAGTGTACCGGACGTGACACGCCAATCCGTACTTGCCTTACGATCACTTGGCGTAAGTGCAGTCGTAGGGGTTACGCCTGAAACGACATTTAACGTTTTCCAAGATATTTTAGGTGAAGGAAAATCATTGGTAGGAGCGATCGAAGGGGATGCGGTTCCGCAGGTGTTTATCCCACAGCTTGTATCCTATTATAAAGAAGGGCGTTTCCCATTTGATAAGCTCGTGAAATACTACAGTCTTGAGGAAATCAACCAAGCGTTCGACGATTCTGCGAACGGGGAAACTGTGAAACCAATACTGAAAATGAGCCACTGATTGTATGGAAGCGATGAAACAGCCGCCTGGGAGCGGCTGTTTTGTTTTGAGTGGGGTGAATTGGTTTGGGCGGGACAGTTGGGGACGGTTCTGCCTGTCCCGCTTCAACTGGGACACTGAGAACCGTCCCCAACCGTCCCACTCAGCCCAGCGCCCCCCACCCAACCCGCCAACCGCCACAACCAAAAACCCCCACCAGAATCATCTGATGGGGGTTAACATTTAAGCCATTAAGCCATTAAGCTACTTCTGAGCTGTCTGCTTTTTTGTTGCCTTTCATCTTCCATCCGATTAGGAATGGGATGGCGAATAGGGCTAGGGTGATGACGACAACGAAGATGTTGGAGTCAACAAAGTTGATAAGGTTACCAAGTGCGATTCCGACGACTCCGAAGTCAGAGTCTCCGAAGGTTGTTCCTTGGAATCCTAGAGATCCTAGTACCGGAAGCAATAGGGCTGGAAGGAAGCTGATCATGACACCGTTGGCCATGGATCCAAGAATCGCTCCACGGCGTCCACCTGTTGCGTTACCGAATACTCCGGCAGCTGCTCCTGTGAAGAAGTGTGGAACAAGACCAGGTACGATAACGCTTAGTCCTAGTAAAGGAAGGAAAAGCATGCTGATCAAGCCGGCGATGAAACTGAACAAGAAACCGATAACAACGGCTGTGCTGGCAAATGGGAAGATTGCCGGACAGTCAAGTGCTGGTTTTGCGTTCGGTACGACTTTGTCTGCGATTCCTTTGAAGGCAGGTACAATCTCACCAAGTAGCATACGAACACCGGCAAGGATGATGTAAACTCCGGCTGCGAACGTTAGACCTTGCATGAAGGCGAAGACTAAGAAGTTTTGTCCACCGCTTAGTTCCGTTTCGATGAATGCAGGTCCTGCGAAAAGAGCGACAGCGAAGAAAAGAATAACCATCGTCAAGGATACGGACACGGACGTGTCACGCAAGAATCCAAGTGATTTTGGTACTTTGATTTCTTCAGTCGAACGAGAGTTTTTACCAACTGCTTTTCCTACTAGAGAAGATACAAGGTATCCGACAGATCCGAAGTGTCCGATCGCGAAATCATCGGAACCTGTGATTTTTCTAGTGAAGGGCTGCAACATCGCTGGGAAAAGAACCATCAACGCACCAAGAATGATGGAACCGAAGATGACCATTGGAATGCCAGAGAAGCCGCCTGTGATCAGGATAACGGCGATCAAACATGCCATGAACATCGTGTGGTGCCCAGTAAGGAAGATATACTTGAATGGAGTAAACCTCGCTAGGATGATGTTGACGACCATACCGAATAACATTATCATTGCTGTTTCTGTTCCGAAACTTGTTTGTGCGAGGGCTACGATCGCTTCGTTGTTTGGAATAACACCGCTTACAGCGAATGCCTCATCAAACATGCTACTGAATTGCCCTAATGTCTGGACGATGACGTTGGCTCCGGCTCCGAGGATAACGAAGCCCATCACCGTCTTCAATGTTCCAGAGACGACATCCGATGAATTTTTCTTTTGAGCGAGAAGTCCGATCAAGGCGAACAAACCGACGAGGATGGCAGGTGTCCCTAGAATATCGTTCATGATTAAATCGACCATTGTTTAACACCCCTTTAAATAGTTTAGAAAAAATGGTTTTACATGTTCTGTTCTAGCGCTTCTCTCAATTCGTTTTTGTCCATCAGATTTTTAAGCTGGACGACATTTCTGCTTCCGTCATCAAGGCTGCCTACGATGTCTTCTGAACCAAGGTATAGATCCGCTTGCTCGGATTTCGCTGAAGCCAAATCTGTGTGAGAAACGTCTGCTTCTTTCCCCATGTCGTTCAAGATTGCTTTTACGTTCATCTCCACGATCATGCTGCTTCCAAGTCCGTTACCACATACTACTAATACTTTTTTCATTTTAAATTCCTCCTAAGGGTTTTGTTTTGTTATTTTTTAAACGTACGTTTTTGTTTAAGATGCTTCTGCATAGTGATGTTCGATGATTTCCATCAGTCGTTCTTTTGTTTCCGCTTCGATCAGTTGATCAACAGCCTCTTCGTTTCCTAAAATGTTCGTAAGCTGGGCGAGTGCCTTCAAGTGTGTCTGGTTATCGATCGCAGCTAACACGATGATCAGCTGTGCGGAATGCTTTTCTTGTTCTGAAAAGCGGACCGGCTCTTTCAACCTCAGTAAGCTCATACCAAGCTGATTGACTCCTTCTTCCGGACGAGCGTGTGGAAGGGCGATCCTCGGGGCAAGTACGATATACGGTCCCAGTTCTTTTACGTTACGAATCATGGCTTCTATATAATCTTGTTCAATCGATCCATCTTCATATAAAGGTGTTGCGGCGACTCGGATGGCTTCTTCCCAATCCTCGACATTGTCCTTAAGTTGAAGCGTATTCTCTTTCAATAAATCTGTAAGCATAGGCTTTCGGACCTCCTTCACGGATGATGTGTTCGTTTCCAATGCGCTGGCCAAGTCTTGTCTCAGCTGCGCCTCATTGTGGATCGTGGCGCTTCGCCGGATGATATCCAGCAGTTCGGAAACGTGGTCTTTCGGTTCTTCTTGTATTTCTAAAATGTCATGCACCTTTTCCATGACCTGCTGCTTTTCGTAGTTTGTCAAAATGGCAGGCAGGTGAATGACTGGGATCGATTCCTCTTTTATAAAATTCGTTGAAAAAATAAGGTCGACATCGTTGTAGGAAGATGATTGATACTCCCTCATGGAAACTGTCGCCGTAATATCAAGTCCGGCAATCAGGTTCTCAAGCTGTGTCTTCAACATGTTCGATGTCCCGATCCCGTTCTCACAAACGATGACAGCGCGATATTTGATTTCCACGCTTTTCTCTTCTCTCACCAGCCATCCACCGAAATGCAGTGTAATATAGGTGACTTCTTCTTCAGGGATCTCCATCCCCACATAATACTCGAGATGTTTCATGACTTTTTTCGTCAGTAGAAAAATGTCAGGATAATTATCTTTGATGTTCTGGGACAGGTGGTTGGAGATCCTCACCCCATATTTCAGACGGTAGTAAGCCGGCTTAATGTGAGTGAGCAAATTGTCCTCAAGGCCCTTTTTATCATCAAATAGAACGCAGGCGTGATCTTGAAACTCGGCAATCATTCGCTGTACAACGGAACGCAATCCTTTCAGCTCTCGCGACTTGTAGCGGCTGAAATCGTCATGCTGGACTTTGGAACCAAGAAGATTCATCGTGAGAAAACAAACCTCATCGAGCGGAAACTCGATATCCCACTTCTTCTCCA
Source organism: Halobacillus fulvus (assembly GCA_004078665.1). GTDB lineage: Bacteria > Bacillota > Bacilli > Bacillales > Halobacillaceae > Halobacillus > Halobacillus fulvus. The sequence goes on from SCFO01000012.1 coordinate 4,835, forward strand.
GCTCCTTGCATAGGCGCAGTGACGGTTGAAACGCTTCGGCCTGCTGCAAAACTTCCTTTTCCTGATCGTCGATGGAGATGATTTTCTCCGATCGGATTCGTTTGATCGTGATCAGGATGTGCAGGGATAGAAATTCCACCATTTCGTCCGTCAGCGTCAGACCCAAATCTTTTTCTGCTTTAAAAATGAGTGACTTTACAGACGAGCGCTGTTCCTCTTCCTTTTGTTCATCAGACAAAACCATAGGGAGAATTTCGCGGCGGACGTTTTCCCATTCAGGAAACGTCAGGGCAGACGAAATGATGTCCGAAAGAATGCGGCGCTTCGTTTCTTCTGCACCTTCTAAGTGATAACCCTGTCCTTTGATATACCTTAAATCGATCTGCTGTTCGCTAAACTCCTGCTTGATTTTTTTGATCGACTTCGCTACGGTACCGCGGCTCATGCCAGTCAGTTCCATAAAAGCCGGAATCGATGCATGCTTCTCATCCAACAAAAGTTTCGATTTGATCAGCAGTTCTCTTTCGACAGGTGAAAAATGATAATGCCATTTGTTGTACATGTCTGTTTCATCATCTTTTGTTTCCTGCTTAGCATCCTCTGGAAGGTAAAACCCTTCCGAGCGTTGATTATAAATGAGTGATAAGCTCTGTTCGCTTAACCAGTAATTGATCTGGTCAATATCGTAATAAATGGTTCGCTGCGAAACTCCCGTCTTTTCTACCAATACGTCTATCGGAACCGGGGAGTCTGCCTGTTGGAGAATGGATAATAAGTGTGCACGTCTCTTATCCAGTACCATGGTGTCCTCCTTCACAACCTTGCAAAAATGAACGTTGTTTTATGTGATGATCATCTTAATTCATATTATAGCGCCTTATGACGACTAATGTAAGGGGTTTCAATAGTCAACTTTTGTAGATGGTAAGTTTGCAAAAATGAACTTGAACGTTTTTGGTGGATGATTTTGACAGGTGTGTAAGGATGTGGGTGGGACAGTTGGGGACGGTTCTGCATGTCCCGGGTGAGAGGTATGGGCTGTTTGTCGTGGTTGAGTGGGACGTTTGGGGACGGTTCTCCCTGTCCCACTTAATGCGGGACGCTGAGAACCGTCCCCGATTGTCCCGAGTACAAAGATTGCATTATTGCACATGCGTTCCACTGAATTATGGAAACTTTGCTTAATGGTTTTTGTGAAATCGACCAAGCTTATTATGTGAATTTATGATTTTGGTCATTCGGCAAGACATGCTTTTCTTTATAAACTATAGAAGAGAGGAGGGGAGAAACCTTCCTATAGAAAGGAGAATGTCTTTTGGTAAGGAGACCGAGAAGAAAAAGTATCAGTGGTGTTTATCACATTATCCTACGCGGCAATAATCAGCAGACCATTTTTGAAGACGGCCGAGACAAAAGGCATTTTATCGATATTCTTAAGCGTTATAGGAAACAAAATAAGTACAGGCTTTACGCCTACTGTTTGATGGATAACCACATCCATTTCCTTATGGAAGAAAGGGGAGATACCATTTCGGCCGCTCTTAAACGGATTAATGTCAGTTATGTCCGATGGTACAACGCGAAATATGACAGATGTGGCCATTTGTATCAGGATCGGTTTAAAAGTGTTGTCGTCGAAAATGTGAACAGCTTCCTCATCGTGCTCCGGTACATTCACCAAAATCCTTGGAAAGCTGGAATCGCGAGGGATATTTATTCCAATCCTTGGACGAGCATCCACGAATATTTACACTCCTCAACTTTTATTGATACAAAGGAAGTTTTGCATCATTTTACAGAAATAAAAGAAGGGGACCCTGTTTCTTCTTTCCGAACATATATGGAAGAAAAGGTAGAAGATTATGATTGGAATGAACCTTCCTCCTATTTAATGACAGATGAAGAAGTGATTGAACTGATACGCGACATGGGAATTCCGAGCGTTCATTCCTTTCATAAAATGGAGAGAGACGAACGAAACGGAATTCTCGCTCAAATCAAATCCATCGACCGCATATCCATTCGCCAGCTCTCCCGAATTACCGGCGTATCTAAAAGTGTGATTGATCGCGTGAAGTGATGGGACATTTGGGGGCGGTTCTCCCTGTCCCGCTTCGTGTGTGGATTGGTGTGAGAATAATTATTTCAATCAAACCAGACATTAATAAAAAGGAGGCAGTTAACATGCCTAAAGATTCAACAGAAGCTCATGTCGAATCCACTCCTCATCGTGATGGAAGGAAAGATACCATTATTAATGATGAAAAAGGGAAGCAAATCAGCGTTTCTTCTTATAAAAAAGAAAAAATTGAGCTAGTTGCAGATGAAAAAATGCGAGAGTTTAAAGGGAATATGGAGAATAGTTAATGCGAGCATCCCTTAATCGGGGTGCTTTTTGTTTGGGTGGGACGGAGAGAACCGTCCCCGATCGTCCCGCTTATCAAGCCTGTTCATCGCTCTGGGACAAGCAGAACCGACCCCAACTGTCCCACCAGCCCACCCCAAAACCCCGTCAAACCGCGATCTCCACCACCTCATGTAATAAAAGTTGACATAGGGGTTGCGTAAATTTTCAGAAAATGCTAAACTTTCTTTAACGCAAAATGTTAGAAAACCTCACATCAAATTAAAAGTAAAGGGGACAGGTGAAAAAATGGATGCTACGTTTCTGATGAACAACTTGTGGATCATTGTCTGTACGATTTTGGTTTTGCTGATGCAGGGAGGATTTATTCTTCTTGAGGCAGGATCGACGCGAATGAAGAATGCGGGACACATTGCAGGGAAGACCGTCTTTACGGTTGGGATCGTTTCCTTAGTTTTCTGGGCTGTCGGTTATGGATTGATTTATGGAGAAGGTAATGCTTTTATTGGTTTATCTAGTTTCTTCTATGGTGATGCAACGACGATGGGTGAAGGGCTTGCAGGTTCTGTTGACTTCTTGTTCCAGCTTGCGTTTGCCGCGATTGCGATGACGATTGCGTTCGGTGGATTTGCTGAACGTGCCAAATTGACCGCTTATGTGGTATTTGCTATCTTATTTTCTATTTTCATTTACCCGGTCATCGCCCACTGGATCTGGGGTGGCGGCTGGTTAGGCGCTCTTGGTAAACAGGACTTCGCTGGATCGACGGTTGTTCACTTGACGGGTGCGGCTGCAGCGCTTGCGGCGACGATGATTCTGAAGCCTCGTATCGGGAAATACAATAAAGATGGATCTTCGAACGATCTTGCTGGACATAACCAAGTATTCACGGCACTAGGTGTTTTGCTTCTGTGGGTCGGTTGGTTCGGATTCAATGCAGGTAGTACGTTTGGCGTAGCTGATGCGTTCTTTGGATATGTTGCGTTGAATACACAATTGGCTGCTGGTGCCGGTGCAATCGGTGCGATGGTGATGGTTTGGATTCTTTCAGGAAAAGCGGATGTTCCGACGACATTGAACGGTGCACTTGCCGGACTTGTTGCCATCACAGCATCCTGTGCGTTTGTTGCTCCGTGGGCCTCGGTCGTCATCGGGTTCATCGGTGGTATGATTGTTTACTTCAGTATGAAATTCTTTGATAAAAAGCAGATCGACGATCCAATTTTCGCCTTATCCGTTCACGGTACAGTCGGTATTTGGGGTACACTTTCTAACGGTCTTTTTGCAACACCTGAACTTGCGACGACAGGTCGCCCTGGTCTTTTCTACGGCGGTGGATTCACGCAGCTTGGTGTTCAGCTGTTAAGTGTTGTCGTTTGTGGTCTATTCGCTTTCCTTGTGGCTTATCTGATTCTGAAAGTGATGGACAAGACGATGGGTGGTCTACGCGTTTCTGAAGAAGAGGAAATCATGGGACTTGATATTAGTGAGCACGGCGGATATGGATATCCGGAGAACTTTGAGGTTCCTAAAGTGAAAGCAGAAAAATCTGGAGCATAAAAAGGGTGAATGGGTTTGTTTAACTCTTATGAAGAGATCAAGCAATGGAGACAGGATACAATCCAGTCTGTGGAAGGCGATCATGCCGATTTGAACGCCTTCCACGACCAAATCATGAACCATACCTTTACACTGGCACTTGAAAAAGTGAAAAGCGAGCAGGGGGAGCCACCTGCTCCTTTTGTGTTTTTCCTAATGGGGAGTGCCGGGCGGTATGAACAGTCGATCTGGAGCGATCAGGACCATGGGATTCTGTTTCGCGGAGACGACGTCCACCAGTCTTACTTTTTACAATTAGGAGAAGAGATCAGCACGGGGCTTGGTGTTACCGGTTATGAAAAATGTGATGGAAACGTCATGGCATCGAATCCGCTTTGGTGCCAGCCTGTCGAGGTTTTCAAGCAGCAGATCACTGATTGGCTGAACGAGGAAAGCTGGCAGACGCTCCGTAATTTTTCCATCTTCTTTGATTCAAGAAGTTTTCATGGAGAGGATGAGCTGCTTCTTGAAGCGAAGCAACACTCTTTTTCCTTGATAGACGGACACCCGCATTTGTACGAGCGGCTGATGGATAACTTCGAATATATGAAAAAAGGTGTCGGTGTCTTCGGGCAGCTTTTGCCTGACCAAAAGGATGCCGGGAAAAATGAGCTCCACTTGAAGCATACGGTCTATTTTCCGTATGTAAATGCACTGAGACTGCTTGCATTGAAAAAGAACTTGACGACAGCCTCGACGATCTCCCGGTTTGAGCAGCTGCGCTTTTTCTATCCATTCATTGCAACCTATGAAAAAGACTTCCGGCGATTCCTCGAGCTGCGTCTCTTATTGAAAAAAGGAGAGGAGAGCTATGAGAAGGTCCACCTTTTGTCGATTGAAAAGCTTTCAAAAAAAGATAAACAAGAGCTGAAACACTTGATTCGTAGGGGGCAACGGCTGTTTACAAGTGTTACGTCGGTCATGAAGGAAGAGGTTCCTTCATGAATCCGTTCGCGCAATTCGTCAAAGGATTAACGGATCGTCTCGGTAACGGCTTCTCTTCTTTGAATCAAAATGATCCGGGAAAAGTGGCGTATGTAAGGAACTTAGAGAGGCAGATGCAGAGCCAGGACGTGCTCGATCAGCCACTTGAAGACTTGCGGCTTGTCGTCTTCGATTTGGAGACGACAGGCTTTTATCCTTATAATGGCGATGAAATTCTATCGATCGGAGCGGTAAAGGTTCACGGAACGAAGGTGCTAGAGGAAGAAACATTCTATTCACTTGTCAAAAGTGAATCTCTGCCGTCTGAGGAAATTACCGAGCTGACGGGAATTGACGAGGAAATGCTGAAGGATGCGCCTCCACTTGGAGATGTGCTGAGGGATTTTTACCGGTTTACAAAGCAGGATGTCCTCGTCGCTCATCATGCCAATCACGAAAAGCAGTTCATGAGCCATGCGACATGGCTTGCATTGAAAAAAAGCTTCCAGCATCGGATCGTCGACACGACGTTTCTCGTGCGTATCGCGCATGCCGACAGAGCACTCAATTCCTTGGACGAATGCTGTGAACAATACGGGATTCCCAATGACCAGCGTCACCACGCTCTCCACGATGCGATGGCGACCGCCAAGCTCTGGGTCGAATGCGTCCGAGACATCCAAAAACAAGACTACAAAACCCTGAAAGATGTGTACACACACCTTGCAACATCAAAATGAACATGGGACAGATGGGGTCGGTTCTGCTTGTCCTGCGGGACAAGGCAGAACCGACCCCACCTGTCCCACAAGTATGCCTAAAAGATCTCTTCGGGATCGACGGGTTTGCTGTAGTAGTAGCCTTGGTAGGTGTCGCATTTTTTCTTTTGCAAAAACTTCATTTGTTCTTCGGTTTCGACACCTTCTGCAATCACTTTCAGCTTGAGGTTATGTCCTAAAGCGATGATGGTTGCGATGATATCCCCTTCATCTTCATTGTTATGGATATCCCGCACGAACGACTGATCGATTTTCAAATGGTCGATCGGGAAGTTTTTTAAATAATTCAGGGAACTGTATCCCGTCCCGAAGTCATCAATGGATATCTGGACACCGATGGCTTTTAATTCATGCAAAATTTCAGTTGCAGTATCGGCGTTCATGGCCATCGATTCTGTGATTTCAAGCTCTAAGTAGCGAGGATCCAGGCCGGTTTCCTCAAGAATCGTAGCGATTTTGTCGATTAGATCCGCGTGGTAAAACTGTCTCGTTGAGAGATTGACAGACATGACAATCGGTTCCATCCCTGCTTCCTGCCATTTTACATTTTGCCTGCACGCAGTTCTAAGCACCCATTCCCCAATCGGGACAATGAGACCTGTTTCTTCTGCTAAAGGGATGAAGTCGGCGGGGGAAACGATTCCCAACTCTGAATTTTTCCATCGGATCAATGCTTCCACTCCATTTAATTTTCCTGTGTGGACATCGACTAGTGGCTGGTATTGGAGGAAAAACTCTTCACGATCCAGCGCCTTGTGTAAGAGATTTTCCAAAATGAAATCACCCGTCCGCCGCTGTACCCTGCTGCTATACACTTGATAGGTGTTCTTGCCGAGCTTTTTAGCGTGATACATGGCGTTGTCCGCTTTTTTAATCAGGTTCTTAAAGTCATGACCGTGATCGGGATAAAAGCTGATGCCAATACTGACGGTCAGGACGGCTTCAAAATCATGGAGGTCATAAGGCTTAGAAATTTGCTCTCGCAAAAGGTCAGCTAACTCTTCTGTATGAGCAGTTGTGGTACTCCGCTGCAGAATGATGAACTCATCGCCGCCGTATCGGTAGAGCGTGGCGTTGGATCTTAGACAGCTTTTCAATCTATCGGATACTTTTTGTAAAAGAAGATCGCCCATCTCGTGTCCAAGGTAGTCGTTGATGAATTTGAAGCGGTCCAAATCGAGAAAAAGGATCGAGAACATGCCCTGTTCCGCATCGGCTTCTCTCACAGCGATATCGATGTCCTGCTGAAAAGACCTCTGATTACGCAAACCGGTAAGGGAGTCGTGAAAGGCCATATGATTAACGGTCTTCTCGGCACGTTTACTTTCTGTGACATTTTTTCCGATACAATGAATTCCGGTCATTTCTTTGTTTGAAAAGATTGGAATGAGCGTGATATGCAGATCGAATGTTACGCCAGAACGGTTTCTCATCGTCGTTTCATACTGGTGGGCTTTTCCTTCTAAGACAATTTGGAACTGTTCTTTTGTATATTGACGTTTCTCAGGAACGATGAAGGTCATAAAAGAAGTCGCTAACAGCTCCGACTCACTCAATCCTGTGAGGGTGGTCGTGGCTGAATTCGCATGGGTGAAATGACCTTCCAAATCGAAGGTAGCGACTGCGTCGATGTTATGCTCGAAAAGGGCGCGGTATCGTTGCTCGCTCTCAATCAACAGTCGTTCGGTGTTCTTTTCAACGGTAACATCCCGCGCGATTCCAATGCCGCCGACAATCTCTTTTTTGAAATGGATGGGTACCGCGGTGATGTTCAAGTCGATAAACTGCCCATCACTTGCTATCATCCTCGATTCGACCGTAAGCGTTTTGCCTGACATAATTCTCTGGAAGTTTTCATATGTATGTTTCTGATCTTCAGGTACTATCAATTGATGATAACTTTTTTGTAAAAGGGACGGTTTCGGATACCCAAGGATTTTTTCTCCAGCAGGGTTGATATTCGTAAATTGGCCTCTCGTATCGATTGAAAAAATAATGTCCGGATGATATTTGAATAAGGACTCGAAATCAGTGAGTGCTTTTTCCAACAGATCTTCAGTGCGTTTCTTTTTTGAAATATCCCGTGCGGTGGTGAGTGTAAAGTAGTGATTGCTTTTAAGCTTGATGATCCGACTGCAAATTTGGACTGGGAATCGAGTGCCGTCCTTTTTAATATGAAGAACCTCCATCGAAACCGGTTGTCCTTCGAGCAGTTGCCTGTATGTATCGTGCACATCTGGTACGGAATGAAGATCGACGATTTCAGTCGGGTCTAGGTTGAGGAATTCTTCTCGTGAATATCCGAGTTCGCTGCAAGCTGTCTCATTGACTTCTACAAACACATTATCTGTAAAGTCCTCATTCATCGACGAAATATAAACAGCCTCATTCAACTGCTGCACAATCTGATAAAAATCTCCATCCGTCCATACCGACGTATTCTGCTTCTGCATCCCTGCATTCCTCCCTCTTACAAACCGAGCATAAATTCCCACGCTTTGCTTAATTATACCAATATATTAGTCCGAGTGACAGTGGCTCTATGCCGAATTGGGTGGATGGTGGGCGCTCGTGCTGATTGGAGTGGGACAGTTGGCGCTCATGTTAGTGGGACAGTTGGGGACGGTTCTGCTTGTCCCACTTCGTCTGGGACAGTGAGAACCGTCCCCAACTGTCCCGCAAACCAAAAAGAAAAGCAACAGGGATTGCTCCTGTCGCCTTTCTGATCCTCTAATTCAATACTTTCTTCAACCGCCTTCTCACTTTAAACAGAAAGTAGTTCGCTCTCTCTTTTTGAGTCGGTTCCGGAATACGGTATCCCATTCCTTCCTCAATCGTGTACTTGCATGGGTTACAAAGACCGCATGGTTCTCCGTTTTTCTTCGGAGTATGGCAAAACCACGTTTCTTCCATGATATGAAGAAAATCTTCTTTTTCAGCCTGTTCCTTCATCTGGAGCTTAGTGATCTCTAGTAGAGGGAAACGATAAGGCTGGAAAATGACAAATGCAGGGTGAGAGGGCTGTTGGACAACTCTGTAATAAAAATCGTCTTCATCGTCGATTTTAGCAACGTCATCGTTGATCATCCCTTGCACTTTATCATCATGGTGAACGGACAGTTCCAATGATCCTATGTTTTCGGAAACGGCATAACGTCCGAGCCAGTCATATTGATCTCCGAGTCTATATTCTTTCTGGAGCTTTTTGTACTGAGTGGTAAAAGCGGGATTGGGAGGGATTTCAGCCTTTTTCACAAAAATCGTATCCTTTATCCGATGTTCAGCAGACGAATCATATTCGATCATCAAATCCTTTATCTTCTCCATTGTCTGGATTTCCATTTCTGTCGAAGGTCGAACGTGATCGAGTACGTAGTATGGCTGAATTGTTCTTTTCTTCATCAACACGAGATCCAGAACACGGTAAGTGGAATCCCAGCCACCTGTCCATAACACATTGTGTATTGTCATCGTAATCCTCCTTCTGCACGTATCTTTACTTAGTCATACCCTGAAAATCAGTCGAATAATCGCTTGTGGGGAGTGGGACAGTGGGGGGAGAGACCGTGGAGCAGAATGGGATGGGACGATTGGGGACGGTTCTGCTTGTCCCACTTAATCTGGGACAAGCAGAACCGTCCCCAACCGTCCCGCTCAGCCTCCCACCACCCAACCCCTAACAAAAAAGCTGCCTCCGAACCGTTTCCGGTGGGGGCAGCTTTTGTTTAGGCGTGCTGTTTCAGTTCTTGGTACATGCGTTGGCCTTCTTCGTTCAGTACGCTTCCTGTTCCGTGGCAGGAGTAGCATTCTTTTTCATATTTTGTTTCTTCAAACGCCATTTTCCAGGCGGTATTTCCTTTTGCATAGTTCGTGCGCTCATAGTGATCGACGATCATGTTCGCTTTGCTATCATCGTATTCCTCGTATTTTCCGGATCCTTGGCAGACGGGACAGACGTGGTACAAGGTGCTCGTTTTTGGCATGTGTAAGCTCTCCCTTAGTTTTATAATATTAAGATTGATTTTATGAAATATTCTGACTAATTACAATAGATAGGAGCACATATTCCAATTAAAAAAAAGAAAAAAAGTCAAACGTCTGTAACAATTTCCTATTTTTAGATTTCGACATAGTATAATAGAAGAAACTTGTCGAAGCTGCTTAGCCGAATCTTTTATTAAAGGGGAGGGGCCATGAGAAGAATCCTTAAAATCGGTGGCTGGGTACTGATGGTCGTGGTGATTTTCTTTGCGGGAAGTGCGCTGGCAACGCTTGGGGCAGAGACGACGTTCAAGGAGAAGACGCTGGATTTGACGACGATTGATGAAGAGATTCTGATGATGATGGAAGAAAGGGACCTGTTGCAGGAAGAGCTGGACGGTTTACGGGCGGAAAAAGAAGAGATTCAGGCTTTGATTGATAGCAGGGACAGTGTGCAGGCTGAGGTTGATGGGCTGCAGGCAGATCTTGAGGATACTCAGTCGTTGTTGAATGAAGAGTTAGAAAAAGGTCGGGAAGAGATTGCGGTGAAGCTTGAAGAGGAACAGGCGAAATTGACCGATGCCGAAACGAAGCTAGCGGATGTAGCGGCACAGATTGAGGAGCAGGAAGGGGTGCTCGCCAGTTTATCCGGTCAGATTGAGCAGGCGGGTCTGGAGCCGATCACGCTGATCGCCGGGCAATATGTTGTAGGACGGGATATTCCGGAGGGACGTTATCAGGTGACGAACATAGGAGACGGCACAAACTTTTTCGTCTATGACAGTTCAGGCTACCCGACGGTCAATACGATTCTTGGGGATGGAATGGTAGGCTCAGGCGACTATCTGTTTTTCACGAGCGAGGGAGATATGATTGAAACACTGGGTCAGGTCAGGTTGACGCCGATGGAAGAATAGAAAAAAACACAGATGCGTAATCTGTGTTTTTTTACTTGATGGAAATGACCCGAACCGAGTTGTCGAGGATGCCGGCGAGCATTTTGGAAAACTCTGCCCGTGAAATCGGCTCTCCTGGCTTGAACGTTCCGTCAGGGTATCCATTAATATAATTTTTTGAAGCTAAATCCGTGATCGATTCCTCTGCCCACAAGCCTCTCACATCTGGAAAACTCCCATTATTAAGCCCCCTGGAAATGTCATAGGCGTTATCGAGCATATGCGCTGCTTCCGCCCGAGTGATCTGGTCTTTTCCGCGGAATGTACCATCCGGATAGCCGTTGATCAGCCCTTTTTCAAATCCGACAGCAATCATCTCGTAATAAAAGTTGCTTGTCGAAACATCCGGAAAACCGGGGTTGGACGTAGGCTCAACATTCGGATAGAGATCATAGACGAGCATTTTGACCGCCTGGTTCCGTGTGAGCGGATCGTTCGGTCCGAAGCGTCCATCCGGATAGCCGTCAATGATATTCTCACTCGTTAAGTATAAAATTTCTTCCTCTGCCCATGGGGCTTTGTCTAAATCACTATACGTATCCGAGGCGAAAGATTGACTGGCAAAAGCGAAGGCAACCGTGAACAGTAAAGCAAATAATGCGATGTATTTTTTCATTGGCAAAGACTCCTCCTTATCCCTATCTCATGGTAATAAAATCGAATCATCATTGATATAGGTGGGGAGGAGCATTTTACTTATAAAAACTGTCATATTTCTTTAGAATATCAAGGTTTTTGGCGATAGGTGTGTCTATGGATTCAGGAAAAAAGTGGCTTTTCATTATAATGGACGATTAGTCTGCCGAGCTTCCTTGCGACTACCATCCAAATCTATCACCAGTAAAAATGGATGTGACTAGAACCAGTTAAAGACTGGTTCTTTTTTTATATAACACTACGACTAGTCGATTTGTTTCAAATCACGATAAACAGGGATGTATAAATAACTATTTTATACAATATCCCCTCCGCACAGGTTTCACTGACAAAAAGATGGGAAGAAGGAATAAAAGAAAGTGGAAACTTTTTCACCATAGTAAAGGTGGTGACTCTGCTTGGGAAAAGGAACACGCATCATACGAAAATTTGAGGAAGGAGTGTTGCACCCGATCAGAACGGCGCGCAAGCATGCCCCGTCGTTTTCGAAGATTGCTAGAAAATCGGATGACTTCTCCGAGGCTGCGGATCACACTCAAGATGAGTTGAAGGACTCGGCTGGTGATTATTTTCAAGATCGGTTTAAGCAGCAAATGCAATCCAAAATCATGGATGTTAGAGAGAACCTTCAGGAGAAGACCTCCGGAAATGCTGAGAAGGTTCATGAAAAAGCTGAAAGTGCGAAGGAGAAGATGCAGGAGAATCTTCTTCAGGTCCGGGAGAAAATGTCATCCTTCAAGGAGTCCGGAGAAGAACTGCAGGAGAAGGTTGAAGAGAAGACAGGAAGTTCGACGGAGAGTCGTGTCAAAGGTGTAGAGGACATCAAGGGCGTCTCCAACATTAAAAGTTCCAATTCGATCAAAAGTGCAGCGGATCTTAAAGGGTTGTCGAACATCAAAACATATCACCACTAGGAGGAATATCAACATGGCTGTTCAGAAATCAACAGATAGTTCAAGCTTGGCTGAAGTTGTCGACCGTATTCTTGATAAAGGGATTGTTATTGACGCGTTTGCGCGTGTATCGGTTGTCGGGATCGAACTAATTACAATTGAAGCGCGCGTCGTGATTGCAAGTGTGGATACGTGGCTGAGATATGCAGAAGCTGTCGGCCTCTTGCGCGATGAAGTCGAAGATGAAGGGCTTGGCGGAAGGTTACAGGAGGATCGGTCTTTATCGTCCCGATCCAGCGAGGAGCGCGGCGAATTCAGTATTTGAGAAGGTGATGAGAGATGAAGATTTTGAATCGTGTTCAGGAATTTTTTGAAGAAAACATTGCCCCCCCTCATAAAATCATCTCCGCTAAGAAACAGGGGGAGGAATGGCGAGTGCTCGTCGAAGTGATCGAAGAAAAGGATTATATGAAAAAGTATGCGCGAGATGAAATGGTCGGATTGTATGAAGTGTTTTTGGATAACTCGCAGGAAGTGACCGGTTTTTCTAGGTTGAGTCTACGTTACAGAAGCGACCTGGAAGAACAGGCGGAGTAGGAGGCGTACATGACGAAGCTGACACAGAGTGAATTCAGCAGAATGGATGGCGCTGATGTCTATCAACATCCGGCATTTAAATCGCTGATCAAGCGATCGATGCGCTATTTGGCCTCCGGGTATCCGGTTCATTTTACTGGACCAGCCGGTGTCGGAAAGACGACGCTAGCTCTTCATATTGCGCATAAAAGGAAACGTCCTGTCCTATTTCTGTCTGGTAATGAAGGTCTTTCAAACGAGGATCTGATCGGGGCTTTTAAAGGATATAACCGGAAGAAGCTGAATGACAATTTCGTACGGACGGTAAGAAAAATTGAAGAAAGTGTATCAGAAGAATGGGTGGAGGGTCGGCTTTATCAGGCGGTGACCCAAGGATATACGGTTGTCTATGATGAGTTCACCCGTTCCCGCCCAGATACAAATAACTTATTTTTATCGATTATAGAAGAGAAAGTTCTTCCTTTGTACGGAGCGAAGCAGGAGGCTGCTTCTGTAAAGGTCCACCCTGACTTCTCGCTTATTTTTACAAGCAATCCGACAGAATATGTCGGAGTTTTTGATACGCAGGACGCGTTATTGGACCGGATGATCACGATTCCGTTTCAGCATGTTGAGGAAGAGGAGCAAATAGCGATCGTCGTTCAAAAGACAGGAATCGGGAATTCCAAAGCGACGGCCATCGTTCGGTTGATGGAACAGGTCCATCGACTGTGTCCGGATGATAAGAAACGGGTGTCCTTAAGGACGTCGATCATGATGGCAGATGTGGTCGAGCGGTATGACATGCCCATTGACGGGGATAACGAAGATTTTCAAAACCTCTGTCTCGATTTGACGCTCCATCATTTGCAAAAGTGTGAAACGGAAGATTTGAGAGAAAAGATTTTGAAGCTATGTAAGAACGTAGAGGGGGATGTTTGATGTCCGAGGAAAACGGTGTGTATTTATTTTGTTGTATTCAGGCGACAGACGATAAAGACTTCGGAGAGATTGAGTTTGAAGGGGAGAGTCGTCAAATTTTCACGATTCCCTATAAAGATGCAGCCATGGTGGCGGTAGAGGCTCCTGTCAAAATCTATCCTCCGAAAAAGGAATACGTGCTGGCCCATCAGCGGGTCATTTCAAGCGTCATGGAAAAGGAGGCAACGGTTGTCCCTATCAGCTTCGGAAATGTCTTCAAATCCAAGGAGGATGCTCAGGTGTTGCTCGAGAATCTCTATCCCCAGCTAGAGAAGCTGTTTCCGGAAGTTCGCAACAAAATCGAAGTCGGGTTGAAGGTGATCGGCAAACAGGAGTGGTTGGAAGAGACCATTCAGCAAAACGATGCAATTATGAAGAAAAAACGAAAGACAGCTGGACAATCGGAAGCTGCCGGCTATTTTGACCGAATCCAGCTCGGGGAAATGGCCCAGAAGTTTTTCACCAGGCTGAAGCAAGAGGTCGAATCCGACATCCATTCCCCTCTGGCTGAACACGCTGTCTCAGCGAAAACGAATGAGACGTTAGGGGAGAAAATGCTGTTGAACGGTGCTTACTTAATTAATCGCAGCGAAGAGGAAGCTTTTGATCAGGTAGTCAACGAGCTGCATGACAAGTGGCAGGATAAAGTCGATTTTAAATATACCGGGCCATGGCCTGCGTACAATTTTATTAACATTCAATTGAAAGTAGAGGAACCTACATGATCCATAAACTTGTGACGTTTCCGATCGATATCGTGGTAAAAGTCGGCGAGCAGGTTAAAAAAGAAGTGGATAAAGAATGGTATAACCTCGAACATATCCAGAAGAAGCTGATGCAGCTGCAAATGATGTATGAACTGGATGAAATATCTGAACAAGTGTACGAAGAAAAAGAAGCAGAACTAATTGCAAGGTATGAAGCAGCCAAGCGTTTGGAAATGGAGCGGTTGGAAGAAGGAATGCCAGAGTAGGAGGTTTAATGATGAGCGACCTTCTGTATTTATACGGAATCATCCAATCACAACCTAGTGATTCGGAACTTATAGCGGACCAAAAAGGGATTGACGAACGAAAGAACTTGAAGCTAATTCCTTTCGGTTCCATTTCGGCCGTCGTCTGTCCAGTTGATCGTGAAGAATACGGAGAGGAAGAGGTGGAGGAGAAACTGAAGCAGCCGGAGTGGGTGAAGGAAAAAGCGTTTCACCATCATGAGACATTGCTTTCTTTAAGCGGAAGGACCACGTTGATCCCGATGAAATTCTGTACACTTTTTAAAGATGAACAAAACCTGGAAGAGTTGATCGGAAAAAAACGGAGTGAGTGGGAAAGTCTCCTGAATCGACTTGCCGGAAAAGAGGAATGGAATCTCAAAATCTATAGCCATACGGCCAAGATGAGGGAGGACGTGGAATCGTGGAATGAAACGGTTCGTCTTAAGAAGCGGGAAATCGAAGGTATGAGTAAAGGGAAACAATATATATACCGAAAGAAGCTTGAGAAGACGATTGATGATGAAATTTTACGTCATCAGAACCATTTCGCTTCCACTTTGCATGAGTCGTTGCTTCCTTTTGCACAGGACAATGCGGATAAGAAAATCTGGCAGAAGGATGTGACAGGACGTAACGAGGAGATGTGCCTGAACAAAGCGTATTTGATCGATACGAATCAGGTGGAGGATTTCCTTGCGACCGTGGACCGCAGTCAGACGGAAGATGGCTGGACGTTTGAAGTGACCGGACCATGGCCTGCCTATCATTTTGTCGATAAAGCGGGCGTTGTCCGATGAGCTATCGTGAACAATATGAAAATAATGATGTCGCACTGATCGACATTTTAGATGCGGTGCTAGAAAAAGGGGTCGTCATCTGCGGTGATCTTGTCATTTCGATTGCTGGAATCGACCTCGTGTACTTAGACGTGCGTATTTTAATTTCTGCAGTGGAAACGCTGATGCAGCATAAGCAAGAAGCGGTTTCATCCGATCGAATGGATCAAGAAAAGGAGGCGATGTCACGTGTCATCCGATAATCTTCACAAGCAACCCTATGAAAGCGGGCGGATCCAGCTGGATCCAGAAAATGCTGAACAAGGACTCGCCCAGCTCGTGCTGACGGTTGTTGAATTGCTTCGTCAAATCGTTGAGCGCCAAGCCCTTCGCAGAGTGGACGGCGGAACATTGACAGATGAGGAGATTGAAAGACTCGGGGAATCCTTGATGAATCTCGAATTGAAGATGGAGGAGCTGAAGGACATTTTCGGCTTAGAGGCTGAAGATTTAAATATCGACCTCGGCCCCCTAGGGAATCTATTGTAAAAAAAAGGAGGGCTCTTCATGCCCATCGAACAATCGACACAGTCCAATAGTCTTGTAGACGTCTTGGAAACCGTGCTAGATAAAGGAGTCGTAGTAGCAGGGGATATCCGCGTCGGAATCGCCGATGTTGAACTTTTGACCATTAAAATCCGCTTGATTATCGCATCCGTCGATAAAGCGAAAGAAATAGGGATGGACTGGTGGGAGCAGGATCCCTACTTAAGTTCTAAAGCGCAGGAAAACCAGACAGAACGGCTGGAAAAAGAAAATCAAGAATTGAAAGAGCGATTGGAGCGGCTTGAGCGAAGTCGGGACCTTTTTTAAGGGAGGGAGAAGCTGATGGCTGAGGAAAAACAAAATACATCGAACTCAACAGAGGAAGAAGAGTCTGAATCTAAGCAGAAGTCTGGGAAAGAAAAAAGTTCAGAGACGACAAACAAATCCGCTTCCAAACAAAGGGCATCGAGAATGAGTACGGGTCCTTCAACAAACAGAAAATCGACCAAAGACGCAGGAAGTGAAGAGGATGATCAGCCGGATAAGAAAGACGAGACACCAAAGACTTCCCGTAAGAAAGCGGATCAAGAAAAAGAGGAAAAGGCAGAGCCGGAAGAAGATAAGGCATCCGCTTCTTCAGATGAGAAAAATGATGTGAATGTTGAAGAGGAAGAAGACCGGGAAATAGAGGAAGAGGAAGAGCAGGAAGAAGAAAAAGAAGAGGCAGTGGGAGAAAAAGCGAAGCAGGAAAAAGAACCACAGCAAGAGCAAAAAGAAGATCAAGAAGAAGTGCAAAATCAAGAAGAAAAACAGAAAGAAAAAGAAGAAGAAACGTCAAATCAAGAAGAACAACAACCAGAATCGGATCAGAGCGAAGACGAAGACCGTTCACTGGATGACGCCATCAGAAAGCAAGCCAGTCTGATTATTGATCAAATGAACGATAAAAAAGATGAGGTGAAAGATCGCGTGAACGAAGCGACTCCGAACTCGAAAAAAGGTCAATTCGCGACCAAAGCTGCGCTAGGTGGACTGGCTGGTGCTGCGGCAGGACTTTTGTATTCCTTAGCGAAAACGGTTAAAAGTGATTCGAGTCCGAAACCGGATGAAGCAGAGAAAGAGGCAGCCGCCGGTCTCGGGAAAGAAGCAAAAAGCTCTGATCAAGAGAATCCAAACAACCAACAATCCATAAAAGAAGAAACGAAAACGCAACAACCAGAGGATCCAGTGGAGAAGGCGGATAAGGAACAAGGCGATTCAAAAGAAAAAAGCCCCTCGGATTCCGCACACTCCTCTGATCAAGAGAATTCTCAAAACGATGGTAAGGATCGGAAAAAGTCACTTACTCTTCCGAAAGCACTCAAAAAAGACAGTTCGAGAGATTCATCCTCCAAAAAGACGAAGCGTAAGACGGTCTTGAGGAAGAATGATGACACGACTTCCTGATAGAGAGGAGAATTGGTAGTGGATGATTTATTATTGACCTTTATAAAAGCAGCTAATCAAAAGAACTTTTCGCTGGATATCACATTGAACGTAAAGGGTGCGCTGATTACAGGGACGACGGTTTCGGCTCATAAATACTTGGACTCCGTCAGCCATTATTTTGAAGATGGAAACGAGACTTCTCAGGCGATCAGTGAAAAGCTCGCGAATGCGAGTCAGTCAGCAAAAGAGAACAGCAGCCAGGAAGTGAAGTTCGTCCATTTGAAAAATGCGCAAGTGTTTAATGGAGGAGAACCGACCCCTTCGGAAGGATCCTTTTACTGGAGAGGAAAGGTCGAAGATATCGATGGATTCTTTCTCGGTAGGATAGATGTCGATTAAAACAAAAGCCCCCTTCATCATTGATGAAGAGGGCTTAAAGTTTGGATTAGGATAAAGCGACTTCTCTAAAAGCGTCTTTCACAGATACATACTCATATCCAAGATCCTCTGCCACTGCCTTATACGTCAGTTGACCGTTATGCGTGTTGACACCTTGTTCAATCGCAGGGTTATGAATCGCGTCTTTCACTCCTTTTGAAGCGATTTGAATCGCGTAAGGAATCGTTACGTTCGTCAAAGCGATCGTTGAAGTGCGTGGTACGGCGCCAGGAATGTTCGCTACCGCATAGTGAAGGACATCGTGCTTCTCATAGATCGGATTGTCGTGCGTTGTCACGTGATCGACCGTTTCAAAGTTTCCGCCCTGATCGATTGCAACATCAACAATCACAGACCCTGGTGCCATCGTTTTCACCATATCCTCTGTGACAAGCTTCGGTGCTTTCGCTCCCGGAATAAGAACGGCTCCGACGACAAGGTCAGCGTCTTTGACTGCTTCTGCGATGTTGAACGGGTTGGACATTAAGGTTTGAACGTCAGATCCGAACAGGTCATCGAGCTCGCGCAAACGATCCGGGTTCAAATCGAGAATCGTAACTTGTGCTCCAAGACCAATGGCGATTTTCGCTGCGTTTGTTCCGACGATACCACCACCGATGATGACGACTTTCCCACGGTTGACGCCTGGTACGCCGCTAAGAAGAATCCCTTTTCCACCGAAGGATTTTTCTAAATACTGTGCGCCGACCTGTGTTGCCATGCGGCCTGCCACTTCACTCATTGGAGTCAAAAGTGGAAGCTTGTTGTTGACCGTTACGGTTTCATAGGCAATCGCTGTGACTTCATTCTCCACAAGCGCTTTTGTCAATTCAGGCTCTGCTGCAAGATGAAGGTATGTGAACAAAATAAGACCTTTGCGGAAATAACCGTATTCAGATGGAAGAGGTTCTTTAACCTTCATGACCATTTCGGATTTCGCCCACAAATCGGAAGCGCTTTCAATAATTTTGGCACCGGCGCTTACATATTCTTCGTTTGTGAAGTTACTGCCCAGTCCTGCGTCCTTCTCGATCAAAATGTCGTGTCCTGCATTCATGAGGTTGACAACACCTGAAGGCGTAATCGCTACGCGGTTTTCGTTGTTTTTAATTTCTTTCGGGATACCGATAATCATGGGGAAAGTCCACCTTTCATTTCTGTTTGTAAGGCAAGTATAGCTTGGTGGATGAATTTTTTGTTTAGGGAAAAATGAGAAAATGGAGAGGGTGATTTGTGTTTTTACACAAACGCTTTTTGGAAGGTGAATTTGTTATGAATAAGCTCTGTTAAAGCTTGATGTTGATACTAGAAAGTTTCCGTTATTCATACAAAAGGTTGGAGGGGCGGGAAATCACTCGCTTTCCATGGGCGGGCGCTGAGCTTCCTCGGAGCAAGGCTCCTGCGGGATCTCAGCCTGCCCTTTCCATTTCCTTTTATTATATCAACACTGGTGTTTAACAGAGCTTATTAATATGAAAGTTTCCGTCGAGTTGAAGGGTAGAAGTGGAGGACCGGAAAGGGAGCTTCCTGGTCCTCTATCTCCTATACATAAGGAAAGCTAAACGTCCTCTCGTTCATTATCCTCAATAAGAAGATCCAAATACAGCATCGTCTTCTGATTGGGATCCTTAAAATCGATCTGTCCGATTTCCTTGATCCGCTTCAGCCTGTAATTGAGCGTATTCGTATGAATATGCATATCGGATGCCGCTTTGTGGACATTACTATTCTGCTTCAGGAAAACTCTCAGTGTTTCCAAAAGGTTCGAGTGGTTCTGGTAATCGTACTCTTTGATTCTTTCGATCGCCTCATTCCGGTACGCTTCCCGTTTTTGCAAAGCCGACAGCTCGTTGATGAATTGATAGACTCCGAGATTCTGATAATGGTCGACTTCCTCAAGCGCATCCGGATATTCCTCTTTCAGTTCAAGTACCTTGAGCGCCTGCTTGTAGCTGTCGCTGATGGATTCTGGCGTATCATAGGCGAGTCCGAAGGCGGCTGTCATTTCTTCAAACCCGAGGCGCTCCTTCATTTTTTGCCTGAAGTCGTCGATCAGCTGCTGGCTGATTTCAGCCGAGTGCCGCTGGGTGTCGGTCCGTACGAGAAGGATCAGCTGATTATCATCAAACAGCCGGATGACGACATGGGTTTGGTGCAGCGTTTCGGTCAGATAGTAGGCGTGACGTTCGACCGATTGGCTCATGTCATCTGGGAATTCAAAAACCGCTACGCCGAGGTAACCTTTTAACGTCAGGTTGAATCGCTTCGCATGGCGGATGATTTCCGTTTTATGACGAAGTGTACCAGCGAGCAGCTGCCAGAAAAATTCCCGGTGGTTTTCTTCCGTTTTCCTCTTTTTCGCCTGCTGCCTCAGTAAGTGGTGGCTGACAAGCTGGGCGGCATCCTTCATTTTTTGCAAATGGTCAGGTCCTGTCTGCAATTCATTGGTCTGAGCCCAGATGAAGCCGAGGATTTCTTTATTTTTCCGGACGGAAATCGCGATCCGGTTTCCAAGTCCGATCTCTTTGATGGATTCCACAAAAATAGGGTCATTGCTCTCAAACAAGTGAGACATGATCCCGTGTTTCCAAAGGCCGTTGATGACGTGCTCCGGCACTTTCCGGCGCATAATGGTCGCCGTGCGGGCATCGTCGACATTCTCCTCATGCTTGCTGTAAGACACGATCCGGTGGTTGGCGTCTTCAATCGTTACCGGACAGCCGAGGTTGTCGGCGATCCGGTCGGCAAGTCCTTCCGGAGATTCGACGACGTCCTTGAATGAGTTGTACGTAGAGTGGCTCATAGCTGTAACTCCTTCTCTTCTGATTACCCCCATTTTATCATTGTTAATTAGATATTTTCACCCTTTTTCAAATGAAAAGATTTGTGTAAGATAACAATTGGTCAGGTCATAATTTGTCGAATTAAACAAATATAGGAAAGCGTATTCATGATACGATCGAATAGACCTGCCAAAATGAAAGCGTTTAACAACAGGAGAATCTGTACATAGGAGGAAGTTGTATGAAACGTATTTTGAAAATCGCCAGTGCATTTATCGGAATCATCGTAGGGGCCGGTTTTGCATCTGGTCAGGAAATTCTTCAGTATTTTACCAGCTTCGGCATGATCGGAACAGTCGGGACGGTGATTGCTACAGCACTGTTCGCCTACATGGGTATGATGCTGACGAAGCTTGGAACAAGAATGAAGGCGACCTCTCATAAAGAGGCGATTTATAAAGTGAGTGGCAACAAGTGGCTCGGGATGATCGTCGATTACGTCATTATCTTCACACTGTTTGGAGTCGGAGTTGTCATGATCGCCGGCGCCGGTTCGATCCCGAGTCAGCAGTTCGGGCTGCCGTCTCTATTCGGAGTGATTCTGATGAGTGTGATCGTAATGGGGACAATCATGATGAATGTAGAAAAAGTGATCAACGTCATCGGCAGTATTACGCCGTTTTTGATTATCTCTGTTGTGATTGTATCGATTTACAGTCTTTTTTCAATGGACGCGTCCTTTACAAATCTTGAAGCAACGGCTACAGAACAACCGACTGCCTTGTCCCATTGGTTTTTATCCGCAATCAACTATGTGTCCTTCAACCTTGCTGTCGGAGCTTCGATGTCCCTGTTGATGGGTGGAAATGAGGAAGATGAGCGGATTTCTGCGCTTGGTGGACTGGTTGGTGGTCTGGCGCTTGGCCTTATGATCGTCCTCAGTCACCTAGCGATTTTCTCTCAGGTGGATGTTGTGGCAAGCTTTGATATGCCGATGCTGAAGCTTGTCGATGATCTGTCCCCAGTACTTGGCGTCATCTACTCCCTCGTGCTGTTCGGTATGGTGTTCAATACGGCGGTCAGCATGTTTTTCTCACTGTCTGCCCGTTTTACGAAAGTCGGGACGCCTCAGCACAAGAAGTTTGTCACGATCGTTACGGTGGCAGCTTTTGGCCTGAGCTTTGTAGGGTTCACGGATCTCGTCGCGATTTTTTACCCGTTGATCGGCTTTATGGGGCTGTTCCTAATCTTTGCGCTTGTTCGGGCTCCTTTTATAATGAAGTCTCGGGTAGAGCGTGAGCGCAGGAAGTCGGCTTAAGTGGTTGGACGATAAAAGTGGGAAGGTAGAACGGTTTGAAGCTACTGGATTGATTCGTAGAAAAAGTGGACGAGTTTATTCGAAAAGTGGACGAATCACTGGAAAAAGTAGACCGATTCACGTCTTTTCCTGACGATAACGCATTAACCGCTAAAGCCGGTGGCAGATAACGGGAACGATTTGGCTCATAATGGTTCCAATCTCGCTGATAAACAAAAAAACGCATGAAATCGGTTGTCGATTTCATGCGTTTTTTCTATTGAAGATAATACTCTACGGCAACTCTAGCTCCAAGCTCTGCATTCGACTTTATGAGGCTGATGTTCGCCTCAAGACTCTTTCCTTCCGTCTGTCGATTCACTTCACTCAACAAAAAGGGCGTGACATCTTTCCCGGTGACCCCTCTTCGTTTCGCTTGGCTGATCGCATCGTCGATGATCCGGTTGATGAACGACTCGTCCAGTGCTGTGTTCTCAGGAATCGGGTTAGCGATCACTGCCCCGCCTTCGAGACCGAGCTCCCATTTTGCTTTTAACGTGTCCGCAATCTGCTTAGGGGATTCGGTGCGGAAATGGACCGAATACGGACTTGAGCGTGTGAAAAAGGCGGGGAGTGTTTCGGTTTGATAGCCGATCACGGGGACACCTTTTGTTTCCAAATATTCGAGCGTCAACCCGAGGTCAAGAATCGACTTGGCGCCAGCACAGATGACCCCGACATTCGATTGTGCTAATTCTTCCAAGTCGGCCGATATGTCCATAGTCGTTTCCGCTTCGCGGTGGACGCCGCCGATTCCACCGGTGACAAACAGACGGATGCCGGCAAGCTCGGCACATATCATCGTGGCGGCCACGGTGGTGGCACCGGATTTTTGATTAGCGAGCAGGTAAGGGAGGTCTTTACGTGAAGCTTTGGCGATGTCTGTGCGGGTTCCAAGCTCATTCAATTCCTCATCGCTAAGACCGACTTTGATTTTTCCATCTAAAATTGCAATCGTCGCTGGAACTGCTCCGTTATCCCGGATGATTTGCTCGACTTCTCTCGCTGTTTCAACATTTTGCGGATAAGGCATTCCATGGGAAATGATCGTCGACTCCAGGGCGACGACGGGTTGCTGGCTGTGAAAAGCCTTTTGAACTTCATCCGATAGGTCTAAATAATGGTTCATATGTATTCCTCCATTTCTTCATTCAGGAATTGTGGGGTCAAATCTTTTCTTACGGTATCGTTCGACTGGATACACAACGACGCATTCTTCAGTCCCGCTTTTATACATTCTTCCAAGCTCGAACTTTCAAGCCACGCATAAAGGACGCCGGAGGAAAAAGCATCCCCAGCACCTGTCACGTCTTTAATATTCTCGATGACAGGTGACGGGAAAAACGTAATTCCGTCCGGATGTCCGACGAGGACGCCTTGGTCACCGGAAGTCATCGTCACATGTTCGATCCCTAAACGCTGCCACTTCAAAACGGCTTCTTCCCAGTCTTCACGGGTTTCAATCGCACAACCGAAATAAGCCTCCGTTTCTTCAACGTTCGTCATCAGCCAAGTCAATCCTTGTAGATTTTCAGGAAGACGGCTCATTTTTGGCACGGATACGGTCACAAAGGCGAGAGGGGTATTATACGCTCTCGATTTTCGTATCAGGAGCTCCAGGGAGTCTTTCGGACAATTCAAATCAGCAATGACGCACTCGGCATGTTTCAGCTTCCGGTCATTTTTTAGAATGAGCTCAGGGCGAATGGCTTCAAAGACGTCCATATCTGCCAGGGCTACAAACAAATCCCCCTCCTGATCCAAAATCGCCGTATACGTCCCCGTCGAAGCATGGGGGAGCTGGAGCACGGCATCCAAATTCATCACTCCGGAGGAAGCGCTTTCAATAATGGACCAGTCAGCGTCCCTGCCCGCAGCCGTAACAAGCGATGAGTGAAGGCCGAGTCGCCCAAGATTCTCTGCGATGTTTCTCGCCACTCCACCAGCGGTATAGCTCGACTGCGATGGGTTCGATGTTTTCAGCTTCAAGTCACGACTGTAAAACTTCCGGTCCACATTTGCACCACCGATGCAAACGACTTGGCGGGAATCGTTCAATACGTAGGCGCGACCGAGCAGAATGTTCTTTTGAACGAGACTGGAAATCAAGTTGGCGACAGTAGATCGCGACAAATCAAGAAGTTCGGATAACCTCTGTTGGGATACATAAGGGTTTTTTGTGATCTCTTTGTACACTTGGCGTTCACGGTCCGTCATTTTTTCATACCTCATCCGAAAGCCTCCAAACTTTTGTTGTATTAATAAACAATTGTCTGAAAATTAGTATAAATGAATTGGAAAAATAAAGCAAACAGGAAAAATACTTAGAAATCGAAATATTTGTCTTGAAGTCAGAATAGTTTTAAAATTTAACTATTCCAGTTAAAGGAGATGATCGATCGATGGAAGCGAAACAGACGGTGTATGTCAATCGGTTTACAGACGGCGTGCTTGATCCTTCAAGAGAGATGGAATACAGAGTGAGAAACGGTGGTCATATCGTTGCCAATACGACGCCTGGCTGCTGGGGGCCGATGATCACCCCAGCTTTAAAAGGTGGTCATGAAGTGACGAAGCCGGTCTATGTGGAAGGAGCAGAAGTCGGGGATGCGATCGTGATTCGCATTCAGTCGATTGAGGTCACCTCAATTGCGACAGCCTCGGGGAATGACAAGCCTGTAGATGGCAGGTTCACAGGAGATCCTTTTGTTGACGGAAAATGTCCGAATTGTGGGACCGAAAATCCTGATACTTACATTGAAGGCATCGGCCAGCAGTCGATCCGCTGTAAAAATTGTGGAGAAGACGTGACGCCTTTCGTTTTTACGAATGCTTATACGATCGCTTTTGACGAACAAAAGAATATGGGGATTACGCTTAATAAAGAAGCGGCTGAACGCGTCGCAAAAGATGCCAAGCACTACATGGGCACACCGGAAGAGTCGATTCAAAACCCGGTAGTGACGTTTGCACCTCACGATATCGTCGGAGCGATGGCGAGGTTGCGCCCGTTCCTCGGCCAGCTCGGGACGACCCCTTCCCGTCCGATTCCGGATTCTCATAACGCCGGCGACTTCGGCCAGTTTCTGATCGACGCTCCTCACCAGTTCGGCTTGTCCAAAGAAGAGCTCGAAGACCGGACCGATGGACATATGGATATCAACCGTGTCCGTGAAGGAGCTGTTCTTATTTGTCCTGTAAAAGTTCCGGGCGGCGGGGTGTATCTCGGCGATATGCACGCAATGCAGGGGGATGGCGAAATTGCCGGCCATACGACAGACGTCTCCGGCATCGTCAGTCTACAAGTCGAAGTGGTCAAAGGACTGAACATCGAAGGTCCGATCCTTCTGCCTGTAGAAGAAGACCTTCCCTATCTTGCGAAGCCTTTTACTGAAAAAGAAAAGCAACAGGCACTGAAGCTCGGGGAGCAGTGGGGCATGAAAGAATTGGAGGACTCCTATCCGATTTCCTTTATTGGAACCGGCGCTAATTTGAATGAAGCGACGACGAACGGGATGGAGCGTGCTGCGAAAGCGTTCGGGATCGAGGTACCGGAAGTGATGAACCGCTCGACGATTACGGGATCGATCGAGATCGGACGGCATCCTGGCGTTGTCACCGTAACGTTCCTCGCACCGAAGGAATACCTAGACAAAGTCCAACTCTCAGACCTTGTGAAACAGCAGTACATGTAATGTGAAAAGTTTCCGTTACGTAAACAGTGCAAGGAGATTCGGGGGAATTACTCGCTTTCCATGGGGGAGCCGCTGAGCTTCCTCGGCGCGAGGCGCCTGTGGGATCTCAGCTGTCACCTTCTCCCATAGGAGTCTCGCAATCCCCCCGAACCTCCATCTGATTTTAGATGAACGGAAACAGGGTTTTTGTTATCAAGCAAAAAGTAGAAGAGTGCCTAGGATGATAGGACCTCTTCTACTTTTTTATTGCTTCCAAAGTTTTTAGTTAGTAGATAAGTGATTGAAAGTGATGTTTCCGTTCTTCTTATAAAAGCGGTAGTGGCGGGAAATGTCGAGACTCCTATGGGGAGGAAAGGGCAGGGTGAGATCCCGCAGGGCTTTAGCCCGAGGAAGCTCAGCGCCCGCCCATGGAAAGCGAGTCATTTCCCGCCACTACCAACTCTGATTGAAGTAACGGAAATTACTACTCTCTTATTCTCCGAAAATCTTCACGTCATAGGCATCTAGCACATGCTGCGGGACGAAGAAGCGGGCGGTTTTCAACGGATCGACAACTTGGCTGACTTGAACCTCACCCGCGGCACTCATCAGCATCGTCATTTCAGAAACGCTAAGATCCGTCTTTGGAAGAAGATAATCGATCATCAGCTCAACGGCCGTATCGATGGCATCGTCCAGCTTTTCTTTCGAGACAAGCACAGCAAGGCCGTCTTCATTTTTAAGAAACGGATACGAAATTGATGAACCTTTGATAACATCGACAGTCAGCTTCACTTGAGCATCGATTTCGATTCCGGAAACGCTGATTTCTCCGTCTCCCATCGCAGCATGCAAATCTCCGAGGGAGAGAAGGCCGCCTTCGTGAAAGACAGGAAAATACAGCGTCGCCCCTGTCGTCACCAGCTTTGTGTCCATATTGCCACCGTGTGCATCCGGTGTCCCACAGGAAACAGGCTCATTTTCCGGAGCGACGCCAATAACACCGATCATCGGGTTCAGTGGGAGAGAAAGTTTTTCATTAAAAATAGCCTGACCATCTTTTACAGGAATCATTTTGATTTGAAACTCTTCCATCCGGTGTCCCATCACTCCAAGATCAGGACCTGTTACCATGACGCCTTGATCTCCGATGGCAATGTCATCGATGTGGACTTTCAAAATGTCACCAGGCTGAGCATCCTCTACGTAGATCGGTCCTGTCGCCGGGTTGATCCGATTCCAATCGATGGCATCAAATGTCGTATGTTCAGAAGTGATCTGATTTTCGAAGCAGTCGTATGTATCGACGACGACCTGTTCACCTGAAGAGACAGTGAGAGCTGGGGCATTCGCTTTGTCCATGGCATAAACGAAATGTTCTTTTGGTAAGTGGATAGACATGATATCGACTCCTTTTTGTTGTCATTATACAGGGAGTTTTACAAAAAGTGGATTGATTCGTCTTATGGAGGGAATAGACTAACGGGCTGGTGAACCACCGCTGTTAGATGAGTCTTCCTTTTTCGTGAAAATAATGACTGAATTGTCAGAAAAATATACAATAAAATTTGACAACGCTTTCATGATGTTGTATATTTTTAATTGACAAGTTAAACATGTGATGGAGAAACGGAGACTCACTCTGATTTTGTACTTATGTTCCATAAAAGTACTCTTTCGGGGAGGAGTCTCTTTTTTTGATGTCGCATGCCCTCTTGCCATTATTTGAAAAGGAGTGAAGAACATGTCCGAGTTTGTGGCAGAACTGGTTGGGACGATGATTCTTATTATCTTTGGTGGTGGTGTTGTAGCAGGGGTAGTCTTGAAGAAATCGAAAGCGGAAGGATCCGGTTGGGTCGTGATTACGATTGCCTGGGGACTTGCCGTTACGATGGCGATTTATGCGGTCGGAAGCTTTACCGGCGCTCATATCAACCCGGCTGTAACACTTGGTCTTGCGTCTGTTGGAGATTTTGCATGGGCGAAAGTTCCAATGTACATCACAGCCCAAATGATCGGAGCGTTTATCGGTGCGGTCATTGTCTTCTTCAACTATTTACCGCACTGGAAGGAAACAGAGGATCAAGGCGCGAAGCTGGCGGTCTTTTCTACAGACCCGGCAGTAAGAAGTCCATTCTCGAACTTAGTCAGTGAAATGATTGGTACATTCGTATTGTTGATGGGAATTTTGTTCATTGGAGCAAACGAATTTACAGAAGGCTTGAACCCGCTGATTGTAGGTTTATTAATCGTAGCCATTGGTATGTCATTAGGTGGAACTACAGGGTATGCGATCAACCCGGCCCGTGATTTAGGACCGAGAATCGCTCACGCTCTGCTTCCAATTCCGAGAAAAGGTGGATCCGACTGGAGCTATGCGTGGATTCCAGTTGTAGGACCACTACTTGGTGGTGTGTATGGAGCGCTCTTCTACCGTGCCATCTTCGTACAGGAATTTTCCGTCGCGTTTTGGATTTTAAGCGCAGTCGTTGCGTTTATTCTGATTGGAGCTGCCAATGCTGAGCTAAAAAAGGCGAAAAGCGGGAACGAGCCTGAAGAAAAAGTAAAACCAGTACCTGAAGCAGAAAAGAAATTAGTATAAATCATTAGTGTTCATTAAAAGGAGAGATTATTCATGGCAGATCAGTACATCTTATCAATTGACCAGGGGACGACTAGTTCTCGCGCGATTTTATTCAACAAATCCGGTGAAATCGTGGAGACCGCACAAAAAGAATTCGAACAGTTTTTTCCAAAGCCAGGCTGGGTCGAACATGATGCCAACGAAATCTGGACATCAGTTCTTGCCTGTCTATCTGAAGTATTGAGAAAGTCTGATGTCAATCCTGATCAAATTGCTGGAATCGGAATTACGAACCAGCGTGAGACAGCCGTCGTATGGGACAAGAATACAGGAAAGCCGATTTATCACGCGGTCGTCTGGCAATCCCGTCAGACAGAAGATATTTGTAAAGAACTTCGCAGTGCTGGACACAATGAATTGTTCCGTTCTAAAACCGGACTTCTATTAGATCCTTATTTCTCTGGAACAAAAGTCAAATGGATTTTGGATAACGTTGATGGCGCGCGCGAAAAAGCTGAAAACGGCGATCTTATGTTCGGAACGATCGATACGTGGCTCGTGTACAAATTCTCCGGTGGTAAAACGCATATTACCGACTATTCCAACGCATCTCGTACGTTGATGTATAACATTTACGACTTGAAGTGGGATGATGAATTGCTTGATATTCTGGGCGTACCGAAATCGATGCTCCCTGAGGTCAAGCCGTCTTCTGAAATTTATACGAAAACGGTCGACTATCACTTCTTCGGAGAGGAAGTACCGATTGCCGGAATCGCCGGTGACCAGCAGGCTGCCCTGTTTGGACAGGCTTGTTTTGAAAAAGGGATGGCGAAAAACACATATGGAACAGGTTGCTTCATGTTGATGAATACTGGGGAAGAAGGCGTCCCTTCCGAACACGGACTTTTGACGACGCTTGCATGGGGACTTGATGGCAAAGTTGAATACGCTTTAGAAGGCAGTATCTTCGTTGCGGGTTCTGCGATTCAGTGGCTCCGTGATGGACTGAAAATGATCGAAAGTGCTCCGGACTCTGAAGGCTTGGCTACGTCTGTCGATTCCACAGATGGTGTTTATCTCGTTCCCGCCTTTGTCGGCCTCGGCACGCCTTACTGGGATAGTGATGCCCGTGGAGCTGTCTTTGGACTGACGCGTGGAACATCGAAAGCACACTTTGTCCGTGCGACGCTTGAGTCGCTTGCGTATCAGACAAAAGATGTACTGGATGCGATGATTGCGGACTCCGGTATTGATTTGAAAGCTCTTCGTGTTGACGGTGGAGCCGTTAAGAACAACTTCTTGATGCAATTCCAAAGTGATATTCTCGGTGTGCCGGTTGAGCGCCCGGTCGTACAGGAAACGACAGCACTCGGAGCTGCGTTCCTTGCCGGTTTGGCTGTCGGTTACTGGGACAGCAAGGAAGAAATCAAGAATCAGTCCACGAATGATCGTACGTTTGAATCCGAAATGGACGGAAAAGAATCCGAAGAGCTATACAAAGGCTGGCAGAAAGCCGTAGAAGCGACAAGAAAATTCAAGTAAGCAGTAGGCAGGCACCTTTTTCACGAGAGGTGCCTGATTTTCGAATGAAGGAGAGTTATCATGAAAAAATTAATCAATGATCCAAATGATATCGTAACGGAAATGCTCGATGGCTTTGTCGCGGCTTATCCAAATGCTGTACGAAGAGTTCCTGATACAACTGTCATTGTTCGAAAAGATTCTCCTGTTGAAAATAAAGTCGGGCTGATCAGCGGCGGTGGAAGTGGTCACGAGCCCGCCCACGCCGGATTCGTGGGCCACGGAATGCTCGACGCAGCTGTTGCGGGTGAAGTCTTCACCTCCCCGACACCGGACCAGGTGTTTGAAGCGATCAAAGCGGTCGACAGTGGTGCGGGTGTTTTACTTGTCATCAAAAACTACACGGGTGACGTCATGAACTTTGAAATGGCGGCTGAGCTTGCCGAAGCGGAAGGCATCAAAGTCGACCATGTCGTCGTCAATGATGACGTGGCGGTTGAGGACAGTTCGTTCACAACGGGACGCCGTGGGGTAGCCGGCACCGTATTCGTCCATAAAATTGCCGGAGCTTTAGCAGCTGAAGGGGCTTCCCTTGAAGAAGTGAAGGCTGTGGCAGAAAAAGTGATCCATAATGTGAAAACGATGGGAATGGCACTGAAGCCGTGTATCATGCCAGCTTCCGGTGAACCAGGTTTCGAATTGGCCGAGGACGAGATGGAAATCGGAATCGGGATTCACGGAGAGCCAGGAAGTGAAACGAAGAAAATGGCAAGCGCGAATGAGATCGTTGACGAACTGATGGAGCATGTTTTGCCTGAACTCGAACTGTCCGGTTCGGATGAAGTCGCTGTGATGGTCAACGGTATGGGCGCAACTCCTGCAATGGAATTATACGTGTTGAACAAGCGTGTCCAGGAACAGCTTTCTGAAAAAGGCATTGGTGTTCATGAAACGTTTGTCGGGGATTACATGACAGCCCTTGAAATGGCAGGTTTTTCGATTACCCTGTTGAAGGTGGATGATGAGCTTAAGAAACTACTCGATGCCCCATCCAAAGCGCCAGCATTTTTAAAGTAATTTCCAACGCCTCCAAGCTAAGCTCTGGCATGAAAAACGGAAACTCTTTAGCCACAACACGAAGTTTTACTAGAACTATGTAATACAAAGGAGGATGATTTTGTGAATCTCGATGTACAAACTACGATCGCATGGATCCAGAAATTGAATGATAAAATACAATCGAACAAAGACCATCTGACTTCACTCGACCGTGCCATCGGGGACGGGGACCACGGCATCAACATGGCTCGTGGCTTTCAGGAAGTGAGCAAAGTCATCGAAGGTGCCGAATTTTCCTCCCCTTCCGATGTCCTGAAAAAGGTAGCGACGACCGTCATGTCGAAGGTAGGAGGGGCTTCCGGTCCGTTGTACGGGACCGCTTTTCTAAAAATGTCGATGGCGAATAAAGAGGAAACGGTGGACGGAGATGGACTTGCTGGGATGTTAGAGGAAGCTTTGGCTGGCATCAAGCAGCGTGGAAAAGCGGAAAAAGGTGAAAAGACGATGGTCGACGTTTGGGAACCTGTAGTAGAAGCGATGAACGAAGAGTTCGACTCTGGTCGTTTGCGCGAGGTCGCCCAATCTTCAATGGAAGCAACAGAAGAGCTGAAGGCGACCAAAGGAAGGGCTGCCTATTTGAAAGACCGTTCGATCGGACACTTGGATCCTGGCTCTGTCTCGTCTTTTTACTTGTTTGAAGCAATGGCGGAAGCGCTAGAGGAGAGTGAGTAGGCGATGGCTGTCGGAATCGTATTAGTCTCACATAGCGAAAAGGTGACAGAAGGATTGAAGGAGCTGCTGCATCAGGTCGTAGGCGAAGGGAAAATCGTATCGGCTGGTGGAGACGAAGACGGAATCGGTACAATTTTTGAACGGATTCAGGCTGCTCTTGAAGAGGTCGAAGGAGAGACGATCGTTTTTTACGATCTCGGAAGTGCCAAAATGAATGCGGAAATGGCGATTGAGGTGGCAGAGCGTGACGACATTCATTTAACGTCGGCTCCGATCGTGGAAGGCGCCTACCTTGCAGCTGTGGAATCTAGTATAGGCAAATCACTCGAGGACATCAAAGCGTCATTGGAAAAAGAATTCCATATAGAAGAAGACTAACCCGGCTTGCTTCAGCCGGGTTTTCGTTTTTGGAAAATGCCAAATGTTTTGCCTCAATGTTATTTGATAAGTCTCTCCAACTGATTTAATAAATCATCCAATTCCTGAGATATTTTCAATAGTTCATGGTACTCTACCGGCTGTGAATATGCCTCATACATCTTCAAGCGAACTTTTTCAATTTTTGTTTCTAGGCATTCGATTGTAGGCATTGATGTACCCCTTTAGGTATGTTTTTTGTTTATCTATTCCCTTTTAAAGGAAAAATAAACAGGGTTTGTATAAGGGGCATGATGGTGTATAAAGCTTCCAACTTACATTTGGTTTCCCTTATAATAAAGAAAGACTATTCCATTGGAGGCATGTATATGAAATATATCCGCTTTGAGAAAGAAGGAACGATTCGTTACGGCATCTTAGAAGGAACGATGATTAAAGAGCTTGATCAGTCTTACATAACCGGCAAAGCAAAAGAAACTTCTGTCTCCTACAGCTTGTCAGAGGTCACCGTTTTAGCGCCTGTAAATCCAGCTCAAGTTTTGTGTATCGGGTTGAATTATGAATTGCATGCTAAAGAGCAAGGTAAACCGCTTCCGGAAGAACCGATGATGTTCATGGTGTCTCCGAGTGCCGTGATTGGAGATGGAGACGACTTCGAATTGGCAAAGCCTGAACATCGGATTGATTACGAGGCAGAGCTTGCGGTCGTCATCGGAAAAGAAGCGAAGAATCTGACAAGAGAAAATGCGCTCTCTCATGTGTTCGGATACACGTGTGGGAATGATGTCTCTGATCGTGATTTCCAGAAAAAGGACAAGCAGTACACACGCGCTAAATCATTTGCCGGGTATAAACCGCTTGGTCCCGTCATTGAAACCGAGCTGAATCCAAATGATGTTGAAGTCAAATTGACATTGAACGGGAAAGTCAGACAACAGTCCCGTACAACCGATTTGATTCATGATGTGGAGGAGATTTTGGTCAAAGCGACGGAAGTGATGACGCTGCAACCTGGTGATGTCATTTTGACTGGGACACCTGAGGGAGTCGGACCGCTATCTCCTGGGGACCGGATCGAAGTAGAAATCGAAGGAATCGGTAAGCTGACAAATACAGTCCGTCCTTAAAGTGAGGCAGGTATAGAACATTGGTTCTATATCTGTTTTTTTGCGGGAAGACTTCTCATAACCTCCTCGCTCCACTATAATAGGGAAAACAATGTCGAAAGGTGAGGTTTCATGATTTCCAGCAACCCTCAAATTGAACAATATTTAACAAACAACCAAAATAGTGCCCGTCTGCTTGTCAGTTGTCCCGACCAGCCGGGGATCGTTTCCACGATTTCTACTCTATTATTTGAACATGGTGCCAATATCGTCGAATCGAGCCAGTACACCACGGATCCGTCTGAGGGGACGTTCTTTTTAAGAATTGTGTTTGAAGCCGACGATTTGCGGAATAAAGAGGAAGCTATCCGAGGTTCATTTGAAAAGGTGGCCGATCAGTTCTCTATGAAGTGGACGCTTTCTTTTCTTTATCAGCTCAAGAAAACAGCGATTTTCGCCTCCAAAGATATCTCTTGCCTGCGTGAGCTTTTGTATCAGTGGGAAAGCGGCGATTTACTGACGGATATTGCACTTGTGATCAGTAATCATGAAACGGGCCGCGAGATTGTAGAGTCGTTCGGTATTCCTTTTTATTACATACCGGCGAACAAAGATATTCGTGATGAAGTAGAAACGAAGCAGTTGGATCTTTTGCAGGAGTATGACATTGACTTGATTGTTTTGGCAAGATATATGCAAATTTTGACGCCGAACTTTGTCGAAGCTTATCCAGCTCAAATCATCAATATCCACCATTCGTTCCTGCCAGCCTTTATCGGAGCGAGTCCTCATAAGCGGGCATATGACCGCGGCGTGAAATTGATTGGCGCGACGTCTCACTATGTGACGAACGATCTTGATGAAGGACCGATCATCGAACAGGATGTCATCCGAGTCGATCATCGTAATAGTGTGAAGGATTTGAAGAAGAAAGGCCGTCTGATCGAGCGGAGCGTCCTTGCGCGTGGGGTGAAGTGGCACCTTGAAGACCGGCTGATTGTGCACGAGAACAAAACCATCGTATTTGCTTGATAATGTAAAAAAATGAAAAGCATGCATCATGAAAACAATGAGTCGTTTTCATGATGCATGCTTTTGTTGTGGAATGGGAAAGTACTAGTGAGGTGATCACATGAAGACACGATGGATTTTTGGAAACCAATTATGTCATGACTTACCGATTTTAAAAGAGGCGGATAAAAAGAACGATGTCATCCTGATGATCGAGGCGAAGTCCCGGTCCTTGTGGCAATCTTATCATAAACAAAAATTGACGCTCATTTTCTCTGCAATGCGCCATTTTGCTGAGGAGTTGAAGGAAAAAGGGTACACCGTCGATTACCGAAAGGCGGACTCGTTTCAAAAAGGATGGGAAGAGCATAAGAAGGACTATGAGCCGGATTCTGTCCATCTTACTCATGTCTCAGACAGCCGGATGGAGAAAGCGCTAAAAAAGTGGCAAGAGGGGCTTCCGAAAAAGATTGATGTTCATTATGAGTCAGAAAAGCCATTGTTTTTACTTGATAAAGAGGAAGCGAAGGGAAGGCTGAAGGGAGATGGTCCCTGGAAGGCCGACAGCTTTTACAGGAATCTACGCAAGGATTTCGATATTCTGATGGAGGATGATCAGCCAGTGGGCGGAAAATGGTCCTATGATCAGGAGAACCGGAAGCCCGCCAAAGATGGCGTAGAATTCGAGAAGGCGCGAAGGTTTC
Organism: Halobacillus fulvus; assembly: GCA_004078665.1. Classification (GTDB taxonomy): domain Bacteria; phylum Bacillota; class Bacilli; order Bacillales; family Halobacillaceae; genus Halobacillus; species Halobacillus fulvus. The sequence goes on from SCFO01000012.1 coordinate 39,640, forward strand.
GGCCGGATGATGTCACAAAACAAGTGATGGAAGAGGTTGAGGGAACATTCGGCGATCACCCTGGAAAACTTGATTCGTTTCCGTGGCCGGTGAAACGTGAGGAAGCGTTAAAGGCTTTAAATCAATTTATATCGGACAGGCTGCCGACGTTCGGCACCTATCAGGATGCGATGCTTACGGGAGATGCTTATATGTCACATTCCTTGCTTTCCTCTGCGATCAATATCGGTTTGCTGACCCCAGAGGAAGTGATGGATAAAGCAGAACAGGCTTATTATGATGGGACAGCTCCTTTGAATGCGGTGGAAGGATTTATCCGCCAAATTGTCGGGTGGCGTGAGTATATGCGTGCGGTCTATTTGAAAAAAATGCCCGCGTATAAAAAGGTCAATGAGCTCAAGCATGAGGCCGATCTTCCCTCTTTCTTCTGGGACGGGAAAGTGACGATGAAATGCATGTCCGAATCGCTGAAGCCTGTTGTAGATGTCGGCTATAACCATCACATCCAGCGGCTGATGGTGCTCGGCAATTTTGCTAATGCGTTCGCGATTTCGCCTCAGCAGACAGCGGACTGGTTCAATGAAATGTACATTGATGCGTATGATTGGGTCGTGCTTCCGAATGTGCTCGGTATGGCTTTGTTCGCAGATGGGGGTCTGTTGTCGACGAAGCCTTATGTCTCTTCAGGAAAATACATTCATAAAATGAGCGATTACTGCAAATCCTGTCCATTCAATGTCCAACACCAAACCGAAGACGATGCCTGTCCATTCAATGCCCTGTATTGGGATTTTCTCGATCGTCATGAAGACAAGCTCGGAGATAATCCGAGGATGAAGCTGATTTACAGTCAGTGGGGTAAACGTGATCCTGAGAAGAAGGATGCGATTAAGAAAAAGGCGGCATCTCTGAAGCAACAGCTGACAAAAGGGGCGTTCCATGAATAACCTGTGACGTTCGGCTCAATGGCTAACGGAAGACAGTGAGCCGATCTTCCTTTATAATGATGTACGGATATCAAGGAACGAGAGGAGTTACAGCATGAAGAAAGTTGGCAGAAACGACCCATGCCCTTGTGGGAGTGGGAAAAAGTATAAGAAATGTTGCGGAAATAACAAGGTGATTGAATTTCCGAGTACGATTGTAAAGGATGAGCTGGATCAAGCGTTTCAGCGTTTTCAAGATTACGTGGTGAATGAGCACCCCGAATTGTTGCCGCAAATGAAACCTAAGACTCAAGAGGAGCATTTGGAGCAGTTCTTCGGTTTGCTTCAGTCCTGCATTTATGAAAAACAAGACGATGGACAATCCGTAATGGAGATGTTTGTTGAAAAGGAAAAAGAAGCGATCACACGTCCGTTGACGAAAGAATCACTTTCAGCCTGGCCAGATGCGAAAGCTAGTCTTTTCAAACTTCAACGTGAAGATGGTCCTGTAACCGTTGAAGATTTATTCGACGGGGAAGTTTATCAGGTTGCAAAGGAATCGATTCCGTTGGAGGAGCTGGCCTCCGCCCCTTATTATTTGGGAGTCTTGATGAGGTGGGGCAATGTGCACCAGTTCATGCCGATTGCGATTCCTGAAACGGAAGAACACTACAAAGAATTCGAGCAGCATTTTGAATTGGAATTCGGAAAAGAAGTGAAATCAGGACAAACGAAGAGTGAGTACTTCGCTTCTACATTATCCGATCAGTTCCGTACCTGGGTTTATCGTGAAGCAGGTTCAGAGGATGAGGATTCTTCTGACTGGGAGGCGAAGCCGAAGGAAAAAGAAGTGCTTGAGCTTTTTGAAGAGTCGGTGGAAGAATCACTCAAGGATGAAACGAACTATCCAGCCGTTAAAAGGTCATGGATGAACTTCTGTGAGGACAAGCATCCGACTATCCGTAAAGCAGCGGTGTTTGCGGCGACGCTTGAGTATATGCTAGCGGGTACGGAAGGGATTACGCAAAAGCAAGTGGCTCAAAAATATGGGGTCAGTCCGAACAGTATTTCGAGAAGAATGGATGAAATCAAGGTCTATATGTAGGTTGATCCTTCGTTCTTATACGGAATAGGGGTGGTGGAGAAACAGCTCGCTTTCCTGTGGGGATGGTGGTGAGCCTCCTCGAGCTTGCAGCTCTGTGGGGTCTCACCTATCCATACATTCCCACGGGAGTCTCGCCGTTTCTCCACCACCCCTTCGATATTTGAAGGGTCATATAATGTGAAGCCTGGAGTTACGTCATTCCCGCCTCTCCTCTTAAAGTAGGAAAAGGTTGGCATCACTTATCGATCATTTTATCGGTTGACTTCTTTTTGCGCGCCTGTGCTATCTACCTTGATTTTTATAGAACAAAACAAAAAACATCTCACCCGATTGTCAGAGTCGCTGACTGGAGGGTGAGATGTTTTTTTCTGTTTTTTCGAAAGCTCTTAGTCCGAAGAGCATGACGACAAAGGATAGCAGACTTCCGGTGAAGAAAAACAGCAACGACGGGAAAATAGCTAGAAAAAGCGGGAAGAACAGAATCACTAACATCATCAGAAAAGCTTCCATAGGATTCGCTAGCGCAATGGCTGCAGCTTTTAAAATCGTGGCGGAAATCGGAAGTTGGTAAAAGACGAGAACAGGGAACAGAAACAAGAGGGTCATTAAGTAGCCGACGAAAAGAATGAATAAGAGAGGCATGAAAAATTGCAGGGATTCTACATAGTTGACGAACACGTAGTCGACATAGAGGACGTAGCCTGCGACTGCAAAAATCCATCCGGCACCGTTTGCTCTCCAGAAGTAAGAGAGGAAAGTTTTCCAAAAGGTCTGGAAAATGGGAACCTCTTCTTTTTGCAACCATTGATTTGCGATATGAAAGAGGGCAGCTGTAGCCGGAAAAAATCCGATCAGGACAAATCCGCCCATGGTAAACAAAAACCATAAGAGATTGACGTAGGCAAGCCGCGCGATCCAGACACAAAGAATATAAATCTTTTCCCATCCTTCCGTATACACGCACTTCGCCTCCTTTTTCTTTCAGTTTACCCATTTGTCGGCTTTCTCATGCCCTTTTGAACACACTACACCAAAAGAAGGCGGAACCAGTAGCCGGTCAGCTTGACGTATTCGCGAAAAGCAATTTGCTGATCCCGTTCATTCATGCTTCCTTCGGTAGAAAAGGAGGAGTCGGACACCGCATAGCTGAGTTCGATATTTGTCCCCTGGAACATGGAATGGAACGTCATTTTTGTCCGTCTTGTATGAAAATCGCTCGTAATGATGACCGCTGAATTCAACTCCTCCTCCACCATGATGTCTTTTGTATAAGCGGCATTCTCGAACGTGCTGTCGGCCTGCGTCTCTTCTACAATATCTTCGCCATCGATTCCAAGCTCCATAGCACGTTGTTTTGTCGTAGAGGGTTCGTTAGCATTGGATAAAATGACAGTGTCCGCGACACCTTCCTGGTAGAGGTCCGCTGCTTTTTCTAAACGATCAGCCCCTCCGCTCAACACGATCAGCGCTTCTGAGGGCTCAGGATTTCCGTCAATCACAAGGAAGTCGCGGCCGAGCAGGCTGAACGTAATCGTTACGGTGATGATCGTCAATGTGATGAGTCCTATAATAATGAGTAGAGCCGTTTTCAGACGCTTCATATGTATCCTCATTTCATTGGAAGATATATGAGGTTATACCCTTCTTTTCGTTGTCGTTAACTTATAAATGGGAAAAGTTAGGGGTTTTGATTTAAAGGTTTATCACTCATGGGATCTTTAGATTAAGCGCTTGCAAAGGATTGTAGTATAATAGTCATTATATATTTTTTCGAATAGAGAGGATTTTTCTATTGATCAAAAAAGCGACCGACAGCGTATGGAATAAGAAAAAGCAGGCAGAGGAAGATCCGTGGGAGCTGACGTTCCATATGGCCCCGCCGATCTTCTGGATGAACGATCCGAATGGCTTTACACAATTCAAAGGAGACTACCATCTGTTTTATCAGCACCATCCTTTTTCACCTGAATGGGGACCGATGTACTGGGGCCATGCGAAAAGTAAGGATCTTGTTTTTTGGGAGCACCTTCCGATTGCACTCGCTCCCGATCAGGAATATGATGCCGACGGGTGCTTTTCCGGAAGTGCGATGGAAATAGATGATGAACTCGTGGTTATGTACACGGGAAACGTATGGACAGGTGAGGATCACGATCAGGATCTGAAGCAGGTCCAATGCATCGCGACAAGCAGGGATGGCGTCCATTTTGAAAAAGCGACGGACAATCCTGTCATTGAGGAAGCGCCCGAGGGGGATATCCATCCTTATCATTTCCGTGACCCGAAAATATGGAAGCACGAGGAGCGGTATTACTGTGTGCTCGGCTCCCGCACGAAGGATCATCACGGACAAGTCCTTCTCTATCGTTCAACCGATTTGAAGGATTGGGAATTCGTCAGCGTCGCGGCGAAAAGTGACGGAACGCTTGGATTCATGTGGGAATGTCCGGACATGTTTACTATCGACGGACACGACGTTTTAGTGATGTCTCCGCAAGGCGTAGAGCCTGAAGGTCATTTGTATCACAACCTTCACCAAGCAGGCTATATGACGGGGGAGCTTGATTATGAACAAGGAATTTTCGAGCACGGTGAATTCCAGCTTCTCGATTACGGTTTCGATTTCTATGCTCCGCAGACGCTCAAGGACGATCAAGGGCGTCGGATCATGATCGCCTGGATGGCGATGTGGGAAGACGACATGCCGGAGCAGGCTTATGACAGGGCAGGAGCGATGACGCTTCCACGCGAACTTTTTTATGAAAAGGGCAGATTGATCCAGCGGCCGGTCGCCGAGCTTGAGCGTTTGAGACTGGATGGAATCAGCTATCAGGATGTCTTAATCGAGGGAGATAGTCAGCTTCCTGGATTAGAAGGCGACAGCTATGAGCTTTACCTTCATGCGGATGTGAGAAAAGCGGAACGGTTCGAAGTGAAGCTCCGTACGAATGAAGAAATAGGTCAGGAAACGGTGCTTCGGATGGACAGAGAAAATGGCTTCTTTATCCTCGACCGTTCAAGGTGCGGCGCCGGTTCGGGAGGCACGCGGAAAGTGGCACTTGATGGGAAGAAGCTTGAACTGCAGATTTACGTCGATCGTTCGTCTGTCGAAGTGTTTATTAATGGTGGCGAAAAAGTGATGACGGCAAGGATTTATCCAGATGCGGATGCACAGGGTATTTCGTTTTCGAGCGATGGGAAGGTTAAAATCGATGCCCTTCATTTCTGGAAACTTGAGAAATCTATTCACCCTATTTCCTGAATGAATGAAAATTCAGCTTGACACAAAAATTGGAAAACGGTAGGATGTTACTAAGCAACCAAGTAGAAAGGTAGCCCCTTTCACAGTCCGGTTGCCGACCATGAATATAATATGAATCGATATAAAACTGTTTAGAACTGCTTCGTTTCCTTAGCGGGAAAGGATGCCGCAGTTTAAAAGCCAGTACATTCCTTATGGGGATCGTACTGGCTTTTTTTCGTAGATCAGGGGGCCCCGAATCTACCGACTACATTTTATGGGAGGCAGCAATATGACAACAGTAACGGGTAACAAACTGAAAACAATCGAAGGAAAAGGGTATCAGATGGTTCAGCATCCTCAAAGTGATCGGATGTATCATATCCAGTTCGAAGATGAGGTGCTTCAGCAATTTTTGGAACGTGTGAAAGAGGTCAATGATGAACAGCTGGAATATGTACCTTATCAGCGGTTGTTGATGTCGGGAGCTCTTCAGGATCTCGTCGGTCCAGAATTCGCGCACCACGTCCGCGACATTCTTCATGACAGGGAGACGGGCGGATTTACTGTCGGGCTTCAAGGTCTTACCGAAAGCGATCAGGATTATGTGAAATTTTCAACGGCTCTGACCCATCTCGCCGGGTCGCCAAACTATGATGCGATGTCTGGAAAATACTATGCGAGGTTCTCTGTCGGACATACAGATGACAGTGATTCCTATTTGCGACAGGCGTATCGACGATTCACGCTTCACACGGACGGGACGTATGTCGACGAACCGACGGATTGGCTTCTGATGATGAAGATGGAGGAAGAGAATGCTGTTGGAGGAAGCTCTCGACTGCTGCACCTCGACGACTGGGAAGAGCTTAATACGTTTTACAATCATCCGCTCGCTTCCTATCCGTTCACCTATAAAGCACCTGCCAGCAAGAATGTAGAAAAAGAAATCAAACGCCGGACATTTTACGAGCAGCAAAATAAACCTTGCATCTGCTTCATCGACCAGTTTGTCTATCCGGATACTGTGGAAGAGGCCACCTATTTGAAGGACTTGTCTGATTCTATGGAAAACTCCAGCGCCGTTCTGGAGCTCGAGCTTCCGGTAGGGGATCTTGTCATGTTGAATAATCGTTTCTGGCTCCATGGTCGGGCCGGCTTTGAAAAGAATGAAGCGTTACACCGTGAGCTGTTGCGTCAAAGAGGAAGGTTTTTGTAGGAGGGATTGGACGTGTACGATTATGTAATTATTGGGGGAGGCATCGTCGGGCTCGCCACCGCTTATGCGTTGAGGAAAAACCAACCGAGTGCTAGGCTCGCCGTTATCGAAAAAGAAGACGGAATCGCCAAGCATCAAACTGGTCGGAATAGTGGGGTCATCCATTCCGGCGTGTATTATAAGCCAGGCAGTATGAAAGCGCGGATGTCAGTTCAGGGACGACAGTCGATGATTGAATTTTGTCAAAAGCATGATGTCCCTCATGATGTTTGTGGCAAAGTGCTTGTCGCCACTGAACAGGAGGAGCTTCCGAGAATGGAAGCTTTGTATGAGCGGGTTCAGGAAAATGGTGTCCATGTCTCCCGGATTGATCAGGATGAATTGAAAGACATCGAGCCACATGTGAATGGACTTGCCGGCATCAAAGTGCCTGGAACGGGGATCGTCGATTATAAATCCGTCAGTTCCAAACTGATGGAGCTTCTGGAAGAGGAGGACGTCGAATTTTTCTTTGGTTCAGCTGTGAAAGCAATAAAGGAGAGCGAACATGAAGTGGTGATCGAGACGGATACAGAAACGATTCGTACCGGTTATTTCATCAACTGTGCCGGCCTACACAGCGACCGGATCGTACAGATGACAGGAATTCATTCGGATGTCCGCATCGTCCCCTTTCGCGGAGAGTATTTTCAACTGAAGGAAGAGAAAAATCACTTAGTTAAAGGGCTGATTTATCCGATCCCAAACCCGGACTTTCCTTTCTTGGGGGTCCATTTGACAAAAATGATGGACGGCCATATTCACGCTGGACCGAACGCCGTACTCAGCTTGAAGCGGGAAGGATACCGGAAAACGTCGTTCGACTTGAAAGATATGTGGGATACTGTTAGCTTTCAGGGATTCTGGAAGATGGCAGGTCCGAATATGAAAGAAGGTTTGAAGGAAATGGTGCGCTCGGTTCATAAGGAGAGCTTTGTCAAAAGCCTTCAACGGCTTGTACCTGAAATCGCTGCAGAAGACATTGTACCTGCGGAAGCGGGGGTACGGGCTCAGGCAATGTTGAAGGACGGAAAGCTTGTCGATGATTTTCATATCATCTCAGGCAAGCGTTCGATTCATGTCTGCAATGCGCCATCTCCGGCAGCTACAGCTTCACTTGAAATCGGTCGAGAGATTGCAAGGCAAGTTCCAGAGGTTCGACGGATCCATGTTGTTTCATAACCTTTTGTAAAAATAAACCGCATGCAATCAAAGGTTCGAGCTTTGATTGCATGCGGAATTTATTTTGAGTAAGGAATGTTTCATGTAAGGTTGACCCAAATGACGGCTCCCTTAGGATGCTCATAAGGAATCGGTTCTTCATAAAGTTCAGGCTTTTCCATCATCCAAGCATACGTTTTTTTGTAAGGTAATTCTCTTGTATGTGCTTGGTCGATCGTGTGATATTCCTGACTTGATTGATAGTCTTCCAATGTCAGTTCCTTACTGCCTGTGATCTGAATTTCTCCGTAAACCATGCCGGAACCGCTTTTGATCAATGCGATGGGTCCCCGGATTTTAGTGTGGGTGCCTCTGATTTCCCACGTCTTTTGTCCACTCAATATTCTTTCAATCCATGGTGATCGTACAATTAACCCCTTCACTTTGCGACTCCTTACCCCGAGAGTTCTATCATCTGTATAACTGATACTGTTTATACGAATCTTTCAAAGCTGCCTCCAGTGCATTTCCTGCTTTTCCGAGATACCCTTTCTTCAAGGAAGCAACAGGTTCTTCAATGCCATCTTTCAAGCTGTACCCTTTCAATAACGACTTGATGAATTCGCGGCTGTGGTCGGTAGCAAGCGTACAGGAAGCATCGATGATGACGCCATACGTGCGGTCGATTTCCAATGTCAAAGTAAGAGATTCTGAGATATGATTCGCTGCAATTCCTGTCGGCAGTTTGGCGTGTCCTGCTACAAATAAAGTATTCATGGTGATCCCTCCGTCAGTTGTATTCGTTTTGGATTCTTTTCACTTCTCTCATCAAATGATGGCCAATCATCAGCTCATATTCGTTATAAACCGTTTCAAACCGCTGTTGCCAAGCCTGTTTTTGACGGTTCGGAAGGTAATGGACGTCCATCAGATTATCCCGTTTGATTGCGCGCAGGTGAGCATCGTTCATTTCGATCGAATGCCTCCGGATCCAGTCGGTCGTTTCGGTCAGAGCCTGTTCGATAATGACCTGATGTTCCTCAGATAAGCTTTCATAGAAGGCTTCATTCATCAGGACGACATAGCCCAGATACCCGTGATTGCTGACCGTCAGATGATTTTGTTTTTCATAAAGCTTTTTCGAATAAATATTGGACAGTGTGTTTTCCTGACCGTTCACGAAATCGACTTCGAGGTTCGTGTACGTTTTGTTGAAAGGCAGTTCACTCGCGCTTGCACCTAACGATTCAAATTGAGATTTCAAGACAGGACTCGGCATGACCCGGAAGTGAGCCCGTTCAAAGTCGGTTGTTTGAAGCAATGGCTGGTTTGTATGTGTCATCTGCTTATATCCGTTATACCAAAACGTGAGCCCCTTCATCTGATCCTGTTCGACTTCTTTCAAGAGCGTCTCGCCGATTGTCCCTTCATAAGCTTCTTGTATGGCTTCATATGTAGGAAAAGCATAAGGCAAATCAAGCACTTGCCACCTTGGGAAGCGTTCCGTCAGCTTTGAGGTTGCCGGGGCAATCATCTGGATTTGGCCATTTTTTAACGCTTCGTATTCATTCTGGTCGTTGTATAAAGAGGCGTTTGAGTAAATCTCCACCTTTATTTCTCCGTCTGTCCGTTCTTCAACGAGGGAAGCGAACCTCCTTGCCGCCCGGCCTTTTGGAGTATCCTCTGCGACAACATGACTGAACGTGATAATCGTTTCATCCCGTATGCCGGTCTGTTCATCATCATGTTCGAGCGTTGTTGAAGCTTCCTTCAGGTCGAATCCGAAGAAAAGCGCTGTAAAAATACCCGTACCTATTAAAAGCGTGAGGGCGATGAACGTTCTCAAGATGTAAGCTCCTTCCAATGGAATCGTTTACAATATTGTAACATAGAGAAAAAGAAGTGGTACACTAGAGTTAGCAGATTAGGAAGGACGATCAAGAATGTCATTCAAACGCATGCCCATCCAGTGGAAGATTACGATTCTATCGTTTGGCGTTGTGCTTTTTGCCATCATCATTGGCGGCATTATCGTCATCGGAAACCAGATCGAATCGAAAGAGGAAGAGCTAGGTGAACACGGGATGATTACGGGGAGAACGGTCGCTAATCTTCCCCTTTTACAAGAGTATCTCGATGCTTCTGAAGGGTGGAAGCAGATTAATCCGATGGTGGAAAGAATCCGCACGATCAATAATACCGATTACATAGTCGTTTTAAATATGAATAGAATCCGCTTCTCTCATCCGGTAGAAGAAAAGCTTGGCACGGTTTCTTCCGGAAGTGATGAAGGCCCTGCCTTTGCTGAGCATAGCTATACATCAAAAGCTGAAGGGGAGCTTGGAGTTGCTGTGCGCTCATTCGTGCCGGTCATGGATGAAAATCATGAACAAATCGGTGTCGTTGTAGTCGGAAATCTTCTTCCTTCCGTAAAGGAAACGCTGTGGGAAATGAAGAATGAAATCTTCTTCATCTTATTTCTGACGTCCCTGTTCGGTGTGGCTGGGTCCTGGCTGCTGGCTCGTCATTTGAAAGAGCAAACGTTTCATTTAGAGCCTCATGAGATTGTGCAGCTGCTTGTGGAACGGACCGCCACCTTCCAAGCCATGAATGAGGGGATTGTCGCAACGGACAGTGAGGGGAGAATTTCGATCATCAATGAAAAGGCTAAAAAGATATTGGGTGTCGAAAGTGACCTGACAGGTAAAGATGCAGGGCACGTCTTACCTGAGTTCAGGCTGACAGAGACGCTTGAAGATAAGCAGGCTACATACAACGAAGAAGTGCGCCTTGAAGGAAAGCTTGTCATGACCTCGAAGGTTCCGATTCAACTAGAGAATCAGACGATCGGTGTTGTCGCCATTTTCCAAGATCGAACCGAAGTTACCCGCTTGGCAGAAGAGCTGACCGGTGTAAAAGCCTTTGTTGATGCGTTACGGGTTCAAAACCATGAGCACTTGAACAAAATGCATACGATTGCTGGTCTGATCCAGCTGAACCGGAATGACCAAGCCCTTGATTTCGTGTTTGAAGCGACAGAATCGCAAGAGAATCTATCCAAGTTTCTCGTACAGAAGCTAAAGGATTACAGCTTATCCGGTTTACTCCTCAGTAAAGTGAGCCGCGGGAGAGAGCTTGGAATCGAGCTGATCATTGACACTCACAGTGAACTTCATGAATATCCTCCTTATTTAGACAACCATGATTTTGTCTTGATGCTTGGAAATTTAATCGAAAATGCCTTTCATTCATTTGACGGAATCGAACGGGAAAAGAGAATCGTCGAGGTATCGATTTTTCAAGATGAGCACGTCTGCGAGATTGCGGTGGAGGACAATGGAAAGGGCATGGATTCTCGGACGAAAGAACGCATGTTGGATAAAGGTTTTACGACAAAAGGGAACAAGGGAAGCGGAATCGGATTGTACCTCGTCAAACGGATCGTTGACAAAGGATCGGGAACACTTGAGGTCGATTCCGTAGAAAACAGGGGGACAAGCATCGTGATCACGTTACCGATGAGTGCAGAGGAGGATGCGTATGAGCAGGCAACCGGACATTAAAGTCGCTTTAATCGAAGATGATCCGATGGTACAAGAGGTCAACCGTCAGTTCATAGAAGCGGTGCGCGGCTTCAAAGTCGAACATATGGCGGCAGATGGTGATCAAGGAGTCGACCTTGTCAAAAAATATCAGCCCGATTTAGTGGTGCTTGATATTTACATGCCAGGACAAGACGGGCTTTCGACGCTCGCTGAAATCAGAAAGGAAGGCATGGATGTCGATGTCATCGTCATTACGGCCGCGAACGATAAGGACACGATCCGAACAATGCTCCAATACGGTGCTCTTGATTACATCGTCAAACCGTTCAAATTTGAGCGGCTGAAGCACGCTTTGGAAAATTATCGGAATTACTACTCCAGCATGTATGGAAAAGGAGAGCTGAATCAGCGCCAGATTGATGGACTTGTCGCAACCCAAATGCAGAACGCTGAGTCGGAACTGCCGAAGGGATTGAATCGCCAGACGCTTCAGCAGATCGTTTCCTTTTTGCGTAGTCAGACCGACGCATTGTCTGCTGAAGAGGTGGCAGACGGTGTAGGACTTGCTCGTGTTACGGCGAGGAGGTATTTGGATTACTTGCAGAAGCAGGGGAATGTGGAGATTGCGATTCAATATGGGGGAATTGGGCGACCGGTGAACCGGTATCAAATGTCGGAAGGAAACTCTTGAAGAAGGGTTTCTTTTTTTATGAAAAATTTCCGTTACCTCCAGCATAGTGTGGAGTGGCGGGATTTCCATGGGCGGGTGCTGAGCTTCCTCGGAGCTCGGCTCCTGCGGGATCTTAGTTTACCCTTCCTCCCATAGGAGATTCCTGTGGGATTTAGTTTAGGCCCTCTTGAATAAAAAGAAGCCCTCCCGTAAGATGCATTTGTACAACCAAATACAAACATCCAAAGGAGGACTTCCCTTTGAATCATAAGCGGA
>SCFO01000013.1 GCA_004078665.1 Halobacillus fulvus
ACATGTGATTAACCTCGCTCGTATTAGTTAGTTAAATTATAAAGGGACATTCGAGGTCGTGAAACACAAAAACCCCGAATAAGGGCACTTTTTTATCAGTGTCCATTATTCGGGGTATAGTTCAAAATGGGCAGAGTTTTTTTATTAGCCTGAACATTGTGCTTTCTATAAGAATATGATACATTAAACATGTAATTCCTAGTTAATTGATTGGAATTATAAACATTAAGGAGTGGAAGAAGAATGGGAGTGGAATTCGTCGACCTGTTCGATCAATGGGCGAGCTCATATGACGATACGGTCGCTGGGAAAGACCCGGAATATCGTGAAGTGTTTGAAGGTTACGACAGCATGCTTGAAGAGCTTGCACAGCTTTCGGTTTCTCCGGTCATGGAATTTGGAGTCGGGACAGCAAATTTAACCAAAAAGATCATTGATCAACATAAGGTCGTCTTTGGAATCGAGCCTTCTTCAGAAATGAGGAAGATTGCCAAGATGAAATCTCCGGAAGCGGCGATTTATGCAGGAGACTTCTTGAAGTTTCCGAAGTTGCAGACACCGATCCGGTCCATTGTCAGTTCCTTTGCGTTTCATCATTTGAATCAGGAGGAAAAATCCGCCGCGATTCAAATGTTCCACGAACAGCTAGAGCCGCAAGGGAAAATCATTTTTATCGATACATTATTTGAAAATGAAGCACATAAAAAACAGCTGATCCAGCAGGCTGAAGCTGACGGATTCTTAAATTTAGCCCAGGACTTGCAGGAAGAATACTACCCTTATCTCGAACCTTTAAAAGAGACGTTTGCTGCTCATGGCTTTGAGGTATCATGTAAGCAACTAAATAAATACGCCTGGCTGATTCAGGCGACAAAAGGAGAATGATGTATGCCAAAAATGAACGTAGAAAGCTTTAATCTCGACCATACAAAAGTGAAAGCGCCTTATGTCCGTTTAGTTGGAGTCACAGAAGGTCAAAAAGGTGATAAGATTTACAAATATGATCTTCGGATTAAGCAGCCGAACAAAGCCCATATGGAGATGCCGGCTCTTCATTCGCTAGAGCACTTGATGGCGGAAAATAGCCGCAATCACCACGATCGTATCGTCGATATCGGACCGATGGGGTGCCAGACGGGCTTCTATATCGCGGTCTTGAATGAGGATAGCTATGAAACCATTTTGGATGTCATCGAAAAAACGCTGCAAGATGTCCTAGAAGCTGATGAGGTCCCAGCTTGCAATGAAGTCCAATGCGGATTTGCAGCTAGCCACAGCTTGGAAGGGGCTCAGGAGCTCGCGCGCGAACTGCTTGAAAAACGTGATGAGTGGACAGAAGTTTTTTAATAAAGAAAGGTGAGCGCGGATGGCTTACGTCAGAAATGTACAATCACTGATTGGAAAAACTCCGATGATTGAGCTGACCCATTCCGAAATTCCGAATCAAGCCCGCATATTTGCAAAGCTTGAATTTATGAACCCAGGCGGCAGCATCAAAGACCGCCTGGGTTTAAAACTGATCGAAGATGCGGAAAAGAAGGGGCTACTGAAGCGGGGAGGAACGATCATTGAACCGACTGCCGGAAATACCGGTATAGGTGTCGCACTTGCGGCAATCGGAAAAGGTTACCGTGTCGTATTCGTAACACCTGAGAAGTTCAGCCAGGAAAAGCAAAAGCTGATGCGTGCCCTCGGTGCAGAAGTCGTCAATACGCCTACAGACCAAGGAATGAAAGGGGCGATTGATCGAGCGGCTCAGCTGTGTAAAGAAATCAAAGGCTCCTGTAGCTTAGAACAGTTCAATAATCAAGCGAACCCTGATACGTATTATGAAATGCTCGGACCGGAAATATATAACGATTTGAATGGAGAAATCGATATATTCCTGGCAGGTGCCGGAACAGGCGGAACGTTTATGGGCACCGCCCGTTATTTAAAGGAGAAGAACCGTGACATTAAAACGTCGATTGTCGAGCCTGAGGGTTCCATTTTGAATGGTGGAGAATCCGGACCACACCGAACAGAAGGGATCGGCATGGAATTTCTGCCGTTTTACATGGACACAAATTATTTCGACGCGATCCATACGATACCGGATCGGATCGCTTTTCAAAGGGTGAAAGAGCTTGCTTTGAATGAAGGGTTACTCGTCGCGAGCTCTTCAGGGGCAGCGTTCGAGGCAGCCTTGAGAGAAGCGGCTCAGGCTAAACCTGGAGCGAGAATCGTCACCATTTTTCCGGACAGCAGTGAACGATACTTAAGCCAAGGGATTTATGATGAGGAGTGAAACGGATGAGAAAAAAGACACAACTAATTCATGGTGGCATTACCGGCGATGAAAAGACAGGTGCAGTTTCCGTGCCGATCTATCAAGTCAGTACTTATGAGCAGGACGGTGTAGGGAAGCATAGAGGATATGAATATTCACGAACAGGAAACCCGACGCGATTCGCATTGGAAGAACTGATCAAAGATTTAGAAGGCGGTCACCGCGGATTTGCCTTCGGCTCTGGAATGGCAGCAATTACAGCCGTTTTAATGACCTTCAATCAAGGGGATCACGTTATCTTTACAGACGATGTATATGGCGGCACGTATCGCCTTGTTTCGAAAGTGATCAACCGCTTCGGCTTGGAATCGACCTTCGTGGATACTAGTGATGTAAAACAAATTGAAGCCGCTGTAAAGGATAATACAAAAGCGATTTATGTAGAGACTCCGACGAATCCCCTTCTTAAAGTGACGGATCTTGAAAAGGTCTCCCAACTGGCAAAAGCGAAGAACCTGACGTTCATCGTGGATAATACGTTCAGTACGCCTTACTGGCAAAATCCGATCGAGCTTGGAGCAGACATCGTGCTCCACAGCGCGACGAAATACTTGGGTGGACACAGTGATGTCGTCGCAGGTCTTGTGGTCGTCAATTCTGAGCAGCTGGCGGAGGATGTCCATTTTGTGCTGAATTCTTCTGGAGGGGTTTTGGGACCGCATGATTCCTGGTTGCTGATGAGAGGGATCAAGACGCTCGGTGTCCGTATGGAGGAAATCGAGTCGAATACGAAAGCCTTCGTGGAGTTCCTTGAAGAGCTTCCGGAAGTGACGAACATCTACTACCCTGGACTCGAATCCCATCAAGGTCATGATACCCACCAAAAACAGGCGAGTGGCAATGGCGGGATGATTTCGTTTGATGTCGGAAGCGGTCAAAAGGCGGATCAAGTGTTACGTAATGTGCATTTCTTTACACTTGCCGAGAGCTTAGGCGCAGTGGAAAGTCTGATTTCTGTACCGGCGATGATGACACACGCCTCGATTCCGGCTGATCGTCGTCAGGAGCTGGGGATAACGGACGGTCTTGTCCGCGTATCGATCGGCCTTGAAGATGTGGAAGATCTCAAAGAAGACTTTTTACAGGCCTTAAGAAAATAGGAAAAAGAGCTCCTGTTTGGGGCTCTTTTTTTTGTGCATAGCTTCGACTCCTCGTCACAAACTACAAAAGAAGTCTCTGATCAGGAGTTGGAATGAATGGACTTTATGCATGTAAAAGCGCAGTTGGAAGAGCGCAAAAGAGAAATCGAAGAACGTCTCATGGCAAATGGGAAGTTCGGATTGAACCGCGGCTTTGCAAGTGACACGTCATCCGGTGAGTTGTCCCAGTATGATAACCACCCGGCAGACTCTGGCACAGAGCTTTACGAAAGAGAAAAAGATATTGCGTTGTTAGGGCATTTAAGAGAAGAGTTATCCGATATTGACTATTCGTTGAACCAAATCGCACAAGGAACGTACGGGATTTGCGAAGTGACAGGACAGAGAATTTCTGAAGAACGTCTCGGAGCACTACCGACAGCACGTACCATTGCAGAGGCTTCACCAAATCAACGAATCGCCCGTGACCGTCCTGTTGAGGAAGAGGTTGTGGGAAAAATGGAGGAAGACTATGGCCGTTCGGATACAGAACCGGACTACAATGAGCAGAACGCTTATGAACAAGTCGCTTCTTTTAATCAAACAAGCATGACATATGACGGTTCCTCTTTGATGGATAATCAGGATGGAGTCGGATATGTTGAAGAATTCGAACCGTTTGTTTCAACAGATATGAATGGGTACACAGGAGCGGACAATGTTCGTTTTGAACGCAATGAACATTATGACCGCTACATGGACACCCAAGATCAAATAGAAGCATCTACAGAAAAAACTCCTGACTAATTCAGGAGTTTTTCTTTATACATATGACATACGAAAACGGCTTTTAGTCCTCTTTAATATCCAACCTCAACCGCCGCATTGACGATATACATCAAATCGTTTTTATCGCCTTTTTCCTCAATGAAAATGCCGCTCGACGTCACCATTCCACCGTCCATCACTTCGATTCGAACCTCTCCAAACGGAATTGCCCGCTTTACTTCTTCATGATCAAGTTCATCGTGATCACACGGAACCGCCAATTTGACGTTGATTTTCATATGATCTAGCGACTGGTCCGGCAAAACCGTACGAATCCCCGGCATCGAGTTCGTATGAATCGCGTTTTTAATCGCTCGTACCGCTGCTTTTGTAATGTTTTGTCCATGGACATCTGTCCCCATACCTGTTTGTATAAACATCAATTGTTCCACAATCATTCCACCTTTTTCTTTTTATTTTAACATGGTCCTTTTTGAACGCGTAACGTGGGATTCTTATGGAACGATTCTTACCTCTTATGCAGGATATTCTTTTACACCCGTTTTACAAGAATCGACGATCTTTTCAGAAATTTTTCAATACGTGTTGCACATATGGAAAGACGTCTGTATAATCTAATACTATAATCTTAAAACATACTATTTTGATAGGAATTATATAGATAGGGTGAGGCGTTTGTTTCTAAGGATGAAAAACGTTGGGAAAACATTTGAGGATCAGGAGCAAGGAAGCTTCCAAGTATTCTCGGATATTGATTTAGATATTAAGGAAAACCAGTTTGTTTCCCTGCTCGGCCCTTCAGGGTGCGGGAAGTCGACGCTGCTATCGATGGTAGCGGGTCTGGAAAGTGTAACAGAGGGATCCATCATGCTTGAAGACAAAGAGATCAAGAAAGCAGGACCTGATCGAGGAATGGTATTCCAGCAGGCATCCCTGTTCCCGTGGCTCAATGTAAAAGAGAACGTCATGTTCCCACTTAAGAAAAAGCTTTCGAAACAGGAAGCCTCTGAGCGAGCGGACCGCTTTTTACAAATGGTGCATTTGAGTCGCTTCAAAGAACACTATACACACGAATTGTCAGGCGGGATGCAGCAGCGAGTGGCGATTGCACGGGCGCTTGCCATGGATCCGAAGGTGCTGTTAATGGATGAACCCTTCGGAGCGCTGGATGAGCAGACGCGCCATATTTTACACGAAGAGCTGATGAAAATATGGGAAGAAACCCAAAAGACGATTCTCTTTGTGACGCATAGTATCCAGGAGGCCATCAAGCTATCCGATCGCGTTGTCGTGATGGGAACAAGACCAGGGAAAATCATCGCAGATTTCAAGATCGATTTACCACGACCGAGAAAAAGAGAAGATCAGCAGGTCATTGAGCTTGAGAAAAAAGTGATGAACCTCCTTGAAGGAGAAATCAACAAAGTATTGAAGGAAGAGCTTAGTCATGAATACAGCCATTAAACGCATCTTATTTTTAATTGTTATTATCGGAATTTGGCAGCTGGTCTTTACAGCGGGAATTTTTGAAGAAATTGTGTTTCCTGCTCCGATTAGCGTAGCGGAAGCTCTTTATGTCGGCTTTGCTGATGGGGACTTCGTCGGGGCGCTTGGAGCGAGCTTCAAGCACTTATTCATGGGATTGTCGCTAGCGATCCTTCTGGGGACGATGTTAGGTGTCATTCTCGGGAAGTCGAAACAGGCGGATGAAACGGCCGGGATGTATTTAATTGCTTTGCAAAGTATTCCGAGCATCGTATGGGTGCCACTGGCCATCATGTTATTCGGTTTTACGGAATTTGCCGTCGTCTTTGTCGTTGTTCTTGGAGGAACGTTTGTCATGGCTCTAAATGTGAGGTCGGCGATACATAGTGTGCCGCCGCAGCTGGTAAGGGCTGCAAGAACGATGGGGACAAACGGGGCTCCGTTATTTTTCAGAGTCGAAGTTCCATCCAGCGTTCCCTATTTCATTACCGGAATCAGGTTAGCGTGGGCTTTCAGTTGGCGTGCCTTGATGGCGGGTGAGTTATTGAGTAATGGTCCAGGGCTTGGGTATTCCCTTCGTTACGCACAGGATTACGCTCGTATGGATCAAGTAGTCGCAATCATTATTATTATCGGTGTTATTGGTGCCGTCGTCGATCAGCTTGTGTTTTCTAAGTTTGAAAAGAGTGTGATGAGACGCTGGGGCTTGGCTAAATCATAAAGGAATGGAGAGGATTGAATCATGAAAAAAGTGTTAGCACTATTCGTATTACTCCCGTTAGGTTTTCTTTTGGCCGCGTGTGGAAGTGATGCAGACGCAGGAAGCGGAGCGGAAGCTGGGGATTCGATTACAATCGGCTATTTCCCGAATATTAACCACGTAGCCGGAATGGTTGCAGAAGAAAAGGATCTTTACACAGAAACCCTTCCGGATGGAACGGAAGTAAACTATCAGTATTTCCCTGACGGATCTTCTTTCATGACAGCGATTGAAACAGGAGATATCCAAGGTGGGCTTGTCGGTCCAGGACCTGCGATGAACCACTATGCAAGTGGAGCGAAAATTAACATTGTTGCAGGTGGATCAACGGGTGGTACGGTCATCATGGCGAGAAAAGGTGCAGGAATTGAATCCCCTGAAGATTTAGCAGGGAAGACGTTTATTTCCCCTCGTGTCGGCTGTACTCATGATGTTCAATTCGAGACGTTGATGAAGCAGGAATTCGGTATGACTTCTGATCGTGTCGATGGTGAAATGAAGCACGTAACAGGAAAACCAGCTACGTATTCCAGCATGTTCCAGACGAAAAAAGTAGACGTTGCGACAGTTCCAGAGCCTTGGGCATCTTCTATTGAAGCAGAAGGTACTGGGGAAGTGCTAATCGATACACCAAGCGTAGCGTTCGGTGAAACACTGCCAGCCGCTGTATTTGTCACTTCTCAGGAGCTTGTCGAAAATCAACCAGAGCTTGTGGACAATATTGTAGAAGCGCATAAACAAGCAACAGACTTCATTGCTGAGAACCCTGAAGAAGCGAAGCAGATTGCTGGTGACAAAATTAAGGAAATTACAGATCAGGAATTGTCTGAAGAAGTAATTAACAATGCTTGGGATCGTATCGACTTCACGTATGAAGTGAATGAAGACGTCCTTCAGGATTTTGCCAACTCTTCGTATGACTTGGAATTCCTGAAAGAGAAGCCAGATTTGACTGGACTTGTTGATAAAAGCTTTCTTGAATAGAGCAAATTGAAAAAACCAACGACTTGTGATCAGGTCGTTGGTTTTTTTGTTAGGATCGTGACGGCTCGTAAATATGCATCATCCATTTTCCGATATCCTGAAACCCGATCCGTTTATAAAGGGTTCCAGCTGATGGGTTATCGTAAAAGAGACAAAGCATTTTTCCTTCCCTCAACAAATCCTCCGTCAGCTTCTTCATTACGGAGCTTGCGTATCCGTGCTTCTGATGATCAGGGTGTGTGCAGACTCCTACAATCATGGCCGAATATTTATTTTCAGCTGTCGTAGAAGCAGAAGAGACAAGGCGATTTCCGTTTTCTAAGTAATAAGTGCGAGCAGACCCGCTTTCCATCCCTCTCCGAATGCTCTCTTCTCTAGAATCGTCTTTTTCAAATTCCGGGATTGAATCGTGTAGTTTGGCCAAAATCGGGATGTCCTCCATATTGGCTTTTTTCACAAGCGTAGTGTCCCAGTGATCGGGGATATCGTTTTGACTTTCGCATTTGGCATAATACAATGTTCGCGTTCTCTTTTTCTCATGGGTCACAAACGAAAGGAGCTGATCGACACAGTCTTTCAGTCCAGATAGCTGCATGAAATCATCGTCTTGGTTGATGATCTCAGCGAATTCCTTCGCATTGAACTGTTTTTCTGCGTAGCATATATAATTGTTATGGTACTTCAGCAAAATAGCAATCAGATTCCCGGACTCTTCAAACTCTCCCCATAACTTTTGAAAGGACTGCTCATAGCCAAAGTTTTCTATATCACCGATAATAAAAAGGTTCTCGGCAGGCTTTTTCATTAAAAGCTCCTGACAGAACGGATCGTCTTCCTCGTATAACCGTCGGATCATCGAAGTTCTCCTCCTTTTGATTGATCGATCCATGCGTAAAGCTCTTCTCCAGGTAGAGGCTTTGAAACGTAATACCCTTGGATACAATCACTGTTCAGTTCTTTCAGTCTATCCACCATTTCTTTCGTTTCCACACCTTCTGCTACAATCTCAAGGTCGAGACTGCGCCCAAGGTGGAGGATGGTGTTCACGATCGCTTCATTCTTCGGGTTCTTTTTCCAATCTTTCATAAAACTGCGGTCAATCTTCAATATTTGAAGAGGGAAGAGGCTTAAGTATTGGAGGGATGAATAGCCAGTACCGAAATCATCGATGGCGAGCTGGACGCCCATTTCCTCAATCGCTTTCAGCTTTTCGATGACATACGATTCGTGCTCCAAGGCAATCGTTTCCGTAATCTCCAGCACTAATTTCGATGAGTCAATCAAAGTCTCTTGAAGAATCTCCCTCAGCTTGTCTATAAATCGTGGATGCTGAAATTGCTGTGGAGAAATATTGACGGAAATCGTCAAATCAGAAAGCTCTTTTGTTTCGAACTCTTTTAGTCGCCAGGCGGCTTGCTTCAATCCCCATTCCCCAAGAGGAATAATCAGACCTGTAACTTCAGCAAGCGGGATGAATTCGGATGGTGGAATGATCCCCTTTTCAGGGTGGATCCATCGAGCGAGAGCTTCAAATCCAGTAACTCGGCCAGATTCTAGGCGAACCTGAGGCTGATAGTAAAGTTGAAGCTGCTCTTCTTCAATAGCTTGAGCCAAGTTCATTTCAACCCACAGGCTTTCAAAATTTTCTTCATCCATCGATGGATGGTAAAACTTGATCAGGCTATGACCTTCTTTTTTCCCTTTTCTAGTTGCGGTATGAGCATTGCGAATCAGAACAGCGGGATTGTCTCCATGCTCGGGAAATAAGGCGATTCCAGCGCTCGCTGTTATGACGAGCTTTTGATCGTCAATAATAAACGGATCGTGAAACAGTCGTTTATAGGCTTCAATTTTTTTGTAGAGGCTCGTTTTTTTCTGTTCACGGGAAGTCATGATGGAAAAACCGTTGTGTCCGAGTCTGCCGAATAAGTCTCCAGTCTTAAGATTTTCCTTTAGACGGCGGGTAATGGCCATCAGGAGTTGATCTCCTATACGATAGCCGAGACCTTCATTGATTTTAGTGAAATGATCGACATCCAGATAGATGAAAGCGAATGGAGTGAGGTCATCTTCTTCTAAGCGCTCATCAAGCTTCTCAGATATCAAATTCTGATTGGGGAGGTCGGTCAAATAGTCGTAATAGGCAAGTTTTCTCGCTTGCTGTTCTGCTTCTTTACGCTTGAGGTGTTCGATCGTAAACGCGACGATATCACCGATCGATGCGGCAAATACTTCTTCATCAAGGCTCCAAACCCGCGTTCGCCCAACTTGTTCACAACATAAGACACCGATCATGTCTCCGCCCCGGATAATCGGAATATCCATCATAGACTGGATGCTTTCGATATCCAGATAGATTTTCTTTAGTTCAGACACACGATCATCAGACTCCGTATCATCGACGACGATCGAACGGTCCCTTTGAAGAGCTTTAAAGTATGCTGGAAATGTGTCTTTTTGCAAATCCCTTGCCTGTTGGAAACGGTTTGTTAGTTTGTCGAAAAGGGTTTGACAAACTAAGGCTGTCTCATCCTTATTGAACAGCCAAATGCTGACACGATCGACTTGCAAGGTATCAGCGGCAGACTCGCAAATCATTTGAAAAGCAGGGACTAAATCAAAGGAGTTCAGGCGCGAGTCCTTCATCAATCGCATCAATTCAGCCTGCTGCCTGCGAATGCGTTCTTTCTGGTAGGACCTCGTCTGTTCACCGTCTTCGTTCGGAATCAAATCATTTACATACATGCCCAAGTAAGAGGCTAAAATAAGTAAAGAATCTTCGTTTGGAATATGTACGGATTTTTGATAAATCATAACGAGAGCGCCTACGGTCACATTGCCGGCTAAAAGTGGAATCGCTACAGAGGACTTTTGCCCGCCGTATAGATCTGTCTGAAAGCGAGTCAATGACTCCTGTGGAAGATTCAAGATGGTTTCTTTTGACAGGGCAGAAAGTGGATAAACGTTCGAGTTTTTCACATACTCTTCCAAAGGGAACAGTTGTGTTTGTCCATCTTCTTGAAATGCGTATAGACAGGCCGCATCCGCTTGGAATTGAACGGTTGCCAGCTCCAGAAGATAATGAATCGCATTTTTCCGGTCGCGATGCTGAAGCGAATTCAACAATTTCGTCGTAAATCCTTTTGTATCGTTCCCCATTACTCCACTCCTTTGTACCCTTTTATTTCTTTTTATCGTATCACATACGAAAGAAGTAAATTCAAAAAAATGTCCGGCGTTTCTTTAGTTTTAAAAAAATGGGTCAAACTAAAAAGAATGGAGGGGATGCTTATGAAACAAATTCTGATTATCATCATCAGTATCTTCGTGATGTTAGCATCTGGAATGGGCGTTAGCGCAGAGCAAAGCTCATTCCAAGTCAAAAGGAAAAATCACATAACGCAGGATTGGGAAGTCCATGTCAATTATCCTGAATTCGATCAATTGGAAAATGAAGAGCTTCAGCAGCAAGTGAATGAGAGGATTATCAGTAAGCTCGACCAGCAGCTCAAAATGGTCAAACGAAGCGCCAACCAGGTGATTGGAATTCCCATCCTCTATTATGAAGAATCGTCAGTGGTGGAAGAGGAGGGATTTTATTCGGTCGTCATGACTTCGAATATTTCTAAGGGAGAACAGTACAACACGACCGTGACTTCCATCAATTTTGATTCAAAATCGATAAAACGTCTTGAAGATTTCGTGTATATGGATAAATTGAATCAGGAAATAAAAAGAGCAATAGCGCAGGATCCAGACACTTACTTCACGGAGAAATTTCAAGAGGTGAGAAAAGATACGGCCTATTACGTGAAAAACGAAAAGCTGATTCTCGTCTTTAATAAATATGAAGTGGCCGCAGGGGTTCATGGCACACCTGAAGTGGAAGTGAATCTGGAAGATATAAAAAAAGAAGAGACGCCTAAAGCCCCTCTTCCACGCGTGACCTGAAAAAAGAAGCATAAGCGGATGGCTTATGCTTCTAAAACTTCTTCGGTCTGTTCCTGACCACCGTAGTAATGGAACATGTATTGGTCTTTTGTAATAACATATAAATCATAGACATCTTCATTTCGGTTAATCCATTTATGAACTTCCGGATATGTCTCGTTGGCTGCGCTCACGTATGGGATCTTCAGAGCTGCCTTCATCGAGCGTACATTTGTGCGGCGGATCTTCATAAAAATCGCATCGATATCTAGTTGGAAGAACAACTCTTCAAAGAAAGCTTCTTTGGCTAACTGATTGTACCCTTTGCCAAAGTAAGGCTGACCGATCCATGTGGCCAGAAAACCTTTATTGTCTTCTACATCAAATAAATTGATGGTGCCGATCGGATGTCCCCATTCATCAAGGATGGTACGTGAAATCAATTCACCCCGATCTTCTGCTTCCATCGTCTGCTTCGTTAAGAAGTAAAATTCGTCGCTCGACGAAGCTTTGTGGCGTACATACGGAAAAACTTCTGGGTGGCTCATCAAATCGAACAGAACCGGAGCGTCTTGCAAATCACGCTTTTTCAGCATAAAAAATCCCTCCTTGATGATCGGAGGGTGGCAGAAAGGCAGAGAAATAGACACTCTGCGCCAAGTAGGTTCGTACCACCCTCGAATTTTTATCAATTGCACACAAAAATTCGGGGTGGGAATCGAACCCACTAGAACCAGCCTAAACTGGTGGCGCACCATTTGCCTTCCCTACACATATTAGGACATTTATTTCTCCCTTTATCATAATCGATTCTTTTAAAAAAGTGAACAAAAATTTATAGGCTAGAGAAGGAATTTTTCAGGAGATAAAAGGTCTTGAAAGCATCGTAATAAAACAGGTTGTCATAAGACAAAAAAGCCCCCTTTATAAAAGGAGACTTTCTTATTTAAACAGCTTCCTCTGAAGAAGCATAGTTGCTGTCTGTCAGTGACGTATATACCGTCAGCCGTTCTGTATATAGCTGATTTTCCTGATCATAAAGACCTGTACACGTAATCAAATTCAACGAACGGTTATTGGTCGGTCCAAAGATTTCACGAATTGGCGAATCGTTGTAAGGGTAAGATTCCAATCGATCGACCGTAAACGTCAGCTTCGAACCGTCTTCCCCGTAAACATAAATTTCATCACCGGGAGAGAGTTCTTTTAAGTCAAAGAAAACAGCAGGCCCGTTGCGACCATCTACATGTCCGGCAATAACGGAATTTCCTCTTTTGCCTGGTTTTGTACCAGGCTCAAACCATCCCACTTCAGTTACGCTGTTAGGGACGGCCATTCCACCATCTTCGGTATAGCCTTGCTCTCCAATAGGAGCATCTACGCCTATGGACGGGATCTCAAGGCGTACAGGATGGACACCAGGCTGATTGTCGGGCTTGACGATTGTAGCAGGCTCATAGTTTTTTTCAATGGGGGTGCTTTCGATGGTATCCTGACTGGAGTCAGGGGGTGTTGTTTCACCACTTACCGCTTCTTCCGTTTCGTTTTGATTCGACTCAGATGTAGAAAGAACCCTGGACTCCTCAGGGGGCTCTTCATCAAGAATCTGATAGCTGACGAAGAATACGAGGAGACCCAGGGTTAAAGATAAAATCAGTCGTTTCATTTATTACGCTTCTTGACGTTTACGGAAGAATACAAAACCAGCACCCATTGCCATTACACCAAGTAGAGCTGCATACATCATAGCGTTATTACCATCTGCAGTTCCACCAAAACCTGTTTCAGGCATGGAAGAAGGCATTGCAGCAGAGTCTTCAAGAAGTAATACTTCTGGAGCTTCTGCAGTTCCTACAGCAAATGCACTGTACACTTTACCATCTTCAACAGTTGTACCGGAAAGATCGATTAGCTGCGTACCATCTGTAGTACGAACTTCAAGATCATATGTTCCAGCTTCTAGTTCAGCATAATCCGTTACGTTCGGGAATTCAGCTCCTGCAAATAGAGCGTCTCCGCCGATCGGTCCAACATCAACAGCTGGAGCATCTGGAATGAAGTGTCCAACACGGACTTTAGCCATTCCTTCACTTGCTTCTGTTTCATCCATCAGGGCTGTTACTTCAAGGTTCTCTAATGTATTAATTGCTGCAGCTGTGTAAGCCATTCCAGCTTCAACAGTTAACGTTGTAGAGATGACAGGTTCACCATCTTCGGCTGTTCCAGCTGCATAAATATCAACAGTATGTTCGCCAGCCGGTACCTCTAAGTAATCCGTTGCTGCTTTGAATTCAGCACCTTCAACGACAGCTTCATCATTTACATAAACATCAACAGCTGGTGCATCAGGTGAAGCGTGAAGGATACGGACCATAGCCATTTCTCCACCACTGTGATCATCTGCAAAAGCTACAGGAGCAAAGACACCAAAAATCAGGACGACAGCAGCAAGTGACGCTAACAATTTTTTCATGTTACAAATCCACTCCTTGAAATTTTTTATATGAATCGTTGAAGCAGAACTTCAACAATCAATACCCTAATCAAAAACAATTTAAAACAAATTTCGAGTAAATTTTTTGCAAAAAATTATATAAACGTTGTACAACGCCTGTACAATTATCATATACACGCTTTTCGAGATTTTCAAACCTGAAACTTTACTGAATGTGTTTTTTATATTTTTTTGCAAATTCCCCCGGTAAAAAACAGACATAAAAAAACATCGGAAATGATCTTCCGATGTTAGAATGTGACACTATTCTTTGAAATATACAATTTTTCCATCAATCATTGTCCAGACCGGTTGGGACAGGTATTCGAACGGGTGACCGTTCCAAAGGACGAGGTCTGCATCTTTTCCTTTCTCAATGGATCCGACACGATCATCAACCCCCAGGTTTCGAGCTGGAATGATGGTGATACCTCTTAAAGCAGCTTCCGGATCCAAGCCTTCACGAGCAGCCAGCGCTGCACAAATGTTTAAGTATTGTATAGGAGTGTAGGGATGGTCGGTCATAATCGATACTTTAATGCCATGATCATGAAGAATGTGATACGTCTGCCACGTCTTGTTCCGCAATTCAATTTTGGAAGCCCTTGTAAAGGTTGGTCCGACAGATACCTGCAAATCTCTGTTCGCTAAATGTTCGGCGATTAAATGACCTTCCGTACAATGTTCAATTCTTAGGTCCAGATCAAACTCTTCAGCGAAACGGATGGCTGTCATGATGTCATCAGCGCGGTGGGCGTGAATTCGGACAGGGATCTCTTTATTCAAGGCTTTGAGAATCGGCTGTACTCTAAGATCAGGGTCCTGTTGTTTCATGGCCGAATAAAATGTTTCCCTCAGCGTTCCCATAATTCCCAGCCTCGTGATGGACGCGTCTTTTGATTGGGAGTGGACACGCTTAGGGTTTTCTCCTAAAGCCATCTTTAAACCGGAGATGTCCTTGATGACCATATTCTGTATCGAATGGCCGACCGTTTTGATAACGGACGTCATTCCTCCGATGATATTGGCGCTGCCCGGCATAATGTTAGCCGTCGTCACCCCCGCTTTTCGTGCATTGAAAAAAGCCGGATCGAGCGGATGTGCTCCGTCGACAGCGCGGAGGTGAGGTGTGATCGCTTCAATGGTTTCGTTAGCATCACTTCCCGCCCAACCGGTTCCTTCATCATATAAACCGAGATGTGTGTGGACATCCACAAAGCCTGGATAAAGGTCATATCCTTTTCCGTCAATGATTTCGACCTCTTCCGGAATCGGGATGTTCTGCCCATAGTCGTGGATTTTCCCATCCAGGATATGAACGGCACCATTTTTGATGGGCGGACATGTGATTGGATAAATATTTACATTCTTAATGATCGTATTCATGGCAAACAGCCTTTCCAGTAGATTTACTATTATTATACTGTTTTTTTATTTACTGGAGCACAAAAAAGAACGAAGCTTTATGACAATCGCTTCGTTCCTCTCCGTTATTTTTTCAAAATCGACTCAAGTGCAGGCTCTAACTTAGGGTATTGAAAAGTATATCCGTGAGCTACTGCTTTCTTCGGGATGACGCTTTGCCCATCAAGCAGTAGAGTACTCATGTCCCCAAGTGCAGCTTTCAATGCAAAGGCAGGAGCAGGAATCCAGTGAGGTCGGTTCAACACGTTCCCTAATGTCTGACCGAAATCCTTGTTCCGTTTCGGGTTAGGTGCCGTCCCGTTCATCGGCCCTTCAATCGAATCATTTTGTAAAGCGAACTGAATAAGACCGACGACATCATCAATGTGAATCCATGACATCCACTGTTCTCCTGAGCCAAGGTTTCCTCCAATCATCATCTTATATGGAAGAATCATTTTAGGAAGGGCGCCTTTTTCGCCTAAAATGATACCGAAACGGATGTAAGTTGTCCGGACACCTTTCTCTTTTGCTTGTGAAGCCCGCTCTTCCCACTCGGTTACGACGTTTGCAAGGAAGTCGCGGCCTGGCTCTGTTGTTTCCTCCGTGAAGGTTTTCGTCTTGGACTGGCCATAAAAGCCGACAGCCGAAGCGTTGACGAGTACTTTAGGCTTTTTGTCGAGCTGGTCAATCAGCTCGAGTACTCCCTCGGTCGCTTGAATCCGGCTTTCGAGAATCGATCGTTTCCGCTCCTCCGTCCAGCGTCCGGAATTCAATGATTCTCCGGCTAAATTGACGATCGCTTCAACGTCTTGAAGTTTCGCAGCAGGATTGTAATCATCCTTCAGCCATCCAACATGGGTCACTTGTTCTGTATCTTTATACTTCTCGGGACTTCTGGTCAATATGTACACATGGTGACCTTCTTGTATGAGGGCGTCGGTCAGTTTACTGCCGACAAAACCGGTACCGCCTGTAACCGCAATATTCATAATAAATCCTCCTTTAGAAAAACGTTTCATATTAAGGAATAGCGATTCTTATCTGTGACCAGGGAGGGGGTTTCCATGCTACAATAAAGTGAGAGAGAGGTGGTAGCATTGGCTAAATTAACCCGGATCACAACACAAAAGAAAAATAAGAATCGCTATAATATCTTTTTGGATCAAGGGCAGGGTGAAAGCTATGGTTTTAGTGTAGACGAAGATGTATTGATTCAATACCGACTGCAAAAAAATATGGAGTTGGATGATGCGACGATTGCAGCGTTGATCCAAACAGATACAATACATAAATCTTATACCCTTGCCATTAACTATTTAAGCTACAGAATGCGTTCGGAGAAAGAAATTCGTGATTATTTGCGGGAAAAGGAAGTCGAGCCGGAGCACGTAGACGAGATTATCCGTCGTTTGTGGAACGAGAAGCTGATTGATGACCAAGAGTTCGCCAACTCCCTGGTGAGGACTAGAGTGATGACGTCGAGCAAAGGGCCGCTGCTTGTCAAAAAAGAGCTGATTGAAAAAGGAGTCCAAGCTCAGATCGCAGAAGAAGCACTCGTCCACTATCCATTTAATAAGCAATACGAGAAGGCGATGAAGTTCGCTGAGAAAAAAATGAAGAATGATGGACGTAAATCTTACCGTCAACAAGTTCAAACCGTCCAGCAGACATTGATGCAAAAAGGCTTTCAAGGCGATGTCGTCCAGGAAGTGCTCGCCAATCTGCCCAAGGACGAAGATCAGGATGCAGAATGGGAAGCCGTTGTTCACCAAGGCGAGAAGCTGTTACGTAAGTATGCAAGCAAGGCAGAGGGCTTTGAGTTGAAACAAAAAATCAAAGGCGGCCTTTACCGCAAGGGCTTCGCGTTTGACCTGATTGATCGTTTTCTAGAAGAGTATGTAGACGCAGAATCATAAGTTTTCCACTCGTAAAGGAATAAAACGTGTATACTTATGACTATGCCATAAGAACCATTGGAGGTTGAAAACTTATGATTTACCAGCGTCTGACTTACCGCATCGATCCCAACCAATACGAATCGTTCACACGCTTTTTTCACGAATATATTCTTCCGAACCGTCTCGGTCATGGAGCGAGATTGGTGGATCGATATGCAACATTGGCACGTGATGAAATCATGACGATCTGGGAGTACGATTCCCTGGAGGCGCATGATGAGATTGACAAAAAATTGAAGCAATCCGACTTGTTTTTGAAGGCCGAAAAGCGGAAAAAGGAATTGCCACCTCTATATATCGATCAGAAGGAAGACTTTATGGAGACGACAGGGGAGTATCATTTTCCGAAGCACATCGTGTCCGTCTCAGCTTGTGTGACGAATAAAAAAGGGGAGGTCCTTTTTGTCAATAATGAACATCGGAGCGATACATATGAGATGCCTGGAGGACGAATGGAGCACCAGGAAACCCTTGAACAGGCTGTGAAGAGGGAAGTTCTAGAGGAAACGGGAGTTCATATGAAAGTGACCGGTGTGACGGGGGTTTATCAAAACTTGACGATCGGCGTTGTTTGTATCGTTTTTAAAGGGGAGTATGTTTCAGGGGAGCTTGCCGTGCAGCCGGGCGAAACAAAAGATGTAGGTTTTATTGATGTCTCAGAAGGTAAGCTGGATGAACTTGTGACACGAGAGCATTTCAGAATACGAGTAGAGGATGCATTGAAACGAGAGGGCGTATCCGTCGAAAGCTATTTTGTAAGGCCTTATGACGTCGTCTATCGTCTGGAAAAATAAAAAGCCGCTGAGCAAGTCAGCAGCTTTTCATTAAATCAATGATTTTTTTTCTAATTCTTCAATCGCTTCGTGTACGTGATCGACGATGATCGCACCTTTTTGTATGACTTCCGGATGAGCGGTAGACATCACGAAGCTGTGCGGGGTCAAGTCGAACATCGATAAATCGTTAAAGGAATCTCCCACCACAGCGATTTCATGTGGCTCAATTTCTAGGATCTCCATTAAAGCCTTCAGTCCAGTTCCTTTATTGACGGCTTTCGGCATCAAGTCCACACATGTTTCATGCGAAATGAAGCTGTCAATCTCATTGCCGAACGTTTCGGACAGTCGGTTGTAGGCTTCTATAACATCCTTTTCTTTTCCGTGCAGCGTAATTTTAGACGGGTGGATGTTGGTACCGAAATCTTCTCTCATTGTCGGGTGTACGATAATATCGTGAAACAGCTGTTCAGATATTAGATCGATCCACTTATTCCCCTTTTCCGTAAACGTGTCCTTCTCTGTCGAAACGGTTTTGATCATCGGTTCCGGATCAATGGTCTTCATCACCTTATGTGCGGTTTCTTCGTCGAACGTTTTTGAGTGTAGGTGCTTGTCTTCATCATCGAAAACAAACGCTCCGTTCTGGCTGACACGATGGCCGTTTACTCCAACCTGTTTGAGTACTTCCTTAATTTCATGATCCATGCGACCGGACGCGACTGTGAAAGGTACTCCGCGTTCCACCAGTCGATTGACTGCATCGATATCTTCATTCTTTATATAATGATCCATACCTAATAAGGTGCCATCGAGATCACTCACAAATAGTTTGATCATAGTTGATCTCCTTTCCATTTTCGGTTCTTCGTGAACACCTAAACGATTGTACACGACGGAAGCGCTTTTAGACAATCCGAAAGGTTTTATATCAATGAATCCTTGTAAAAAAGTCTTAGGAGATATAGGATAGAATTTATGAGATGAGTGTAAACGCTTTATACGTTAGTGAGGGACACAGTATGGAACAGCAAGTCAAAATTAAAAAGGTTTTGAATAACAATGTCGTCATTGCTGAACATCCTTCCTTTGAAGAAGTCGTCCTGATTGGAAAAGGGATCGGCTTCAATCGAAAAAAGGAGGATACCGTTTCGTTCAGTAAAGCGGACAAAACTTTTTTGTTGAGTAATGAAAAAGAGAAGCAGCAATATGTGAACCTTTTGCCTTATATTGATGAAAACCTGATTGACTTCATGAATGATATTCTTGTTCATATTGAACATCGGATGGGGCAGGAGCTGAATCAACATATCCATGTCGCCTTAACGGACCACCTGGCATTTGCGATCAATCGGGCGAAGAAAAATATGCAGTTTTCGAATCCATTCCTATTGGAAATCGAATCTCTTTACCCGAAGGAATATCAAATTGCGATGGAGGTCGTAACGATGATTTACGATCAGATGGGCATTCAGTTTCCGGAAGGGGAAGTCGGATTCATCGCGCTTCATATCCACAGTGCGGTTACAGATAAAACATTGCGAGAAATCAACCGTCACAATCAACTAATTACGAAGCTTGTATCACTGGTGGAAGAAACGATGGATGTCAGGATTGATAAAAACAGCGTCGATTATCACCGGCTTGTCCAGCATTTACACCGGGCGATTGACCGCGTTCACCAAGATGAATCGGTGGGAGATGAAATTCGTTTAGCAAACATGTTGAAACAAGAGTATCCTGTATGCTATAATCTTGCATGGAAGTTGATTAAAGTGATGCAAAAGCAGTTGAATAAACCAGTAGATGAATCGGAAGCCATATATCTAACGATTCATTTGCAACGGTTAACCCATAAATCTTAACATACGTGTTACTGATCCGATCAGGCATGAGTATTAGAAGATGAGCGGTTTACCACAGAGGGTGTCGTGTACCCTTTTTGGTAATGCGCAGATTTTCTATACTCATGCCTTTTTTGTTTTCATTTATTTTTTACGCCCGAAACGGCGTTTATCTTTTGGGATTGGATGTAAACGTTTTATTTTTCTGAACATTATGGGAACTGCTTTCTAATCACATCATAAAAAGGAGGAAAACTTATGTTTAAAAATGCTTTTGGTACCTTGCAAAAAGTCGGTAAAGCTCTGATGACGCCGGTAGCCTTGCTGCCAGCCGCTGGTATTCTGCTTGCTTTCGGTACGAGTTTTGCACAAGATGACTTTGTAGAACGTGTCCCTTACTTTGGAACACCATGGGTCCAGACATTATTGGAAGTCATGTCCTCAGCCGGGGATGTTGTATTTGCGAACTTGCCGTTACTATTTGCGGTCGGTGTCGCGATTGGTTTGTCGAAAGGGGACGGGGTAGCCGGTCTTGCTGCGATCATCGGTTACTTAATTATGAATGTTGTCATGGGTGTGCTTGGTGAGGTGACACCAGAGATGGCGGCGAATGACCCTGCCTATGCTGAAGTGCTCGGAATTCCGACGCTGCAGACGGGTGTGTTCGGCGGTATTATCGTCGGTATATTGGCATCGGCCCTGTATAACCGATACTTCAATATTGAATTGCCGCAATTCCTAGGGTTCTTTGCTGGAAAACGCTTTGTACCCATCATCACCGCTTTTACATCTCTATTTTTAGGAATGGTTATGCTATGGGTATGGCCTTTCGCTCAAAATGGTTTGAATGCTCTATCGAACTTGATGCTTGAAGGAAACCAAACGATTTCTGCATTCTTCTTCGGAGTGATTGAACGTTCATTGATTCCATTCGGATTGCACCACATTTTCTATTCTCCGTTCTGGTTTGAGTTCGGGACTTATACGAACGCTGCAGGCGAAATTGTCCGTGGGGACCAGCAAATCTTCTTTGCGCAGCTTCGGGACGGCGTGGAATTCACAGCCGGTACGTTTATGGTCGGTAAATTCCCATTCATGATGTTCGGTCTTCCGGCAGCAGCGCTTGCCATTTATCACACAGCGAAGCCGGAACGTAAAAAAGTGGTTGGAGGAATCATGCTTTCCGCTGCTCTTACATCCTTCCTGACAGGGATTACAGAGCCGATCGAGTTCTCCTTCCTATTCGTAGCTCCACTGTTGTTCGCGATTCACGCAGTATTTGCTGGGGCATCCTTTATGGTAATGGAGATTCTCGGCGTTAAAATTGGACAGACGTTCTCTGGCGGTCTGATCGACTTCATCCTGTTCGGTGTCCTTCCAAACCGTACAGACTGGTGGTGGGTCATCATCGTTGGTCTCGTATTCTCTGTCATCTACTACTTCGGATTCCGCTGGGCGATCCTGAAATTCAATCTGGCGACGCCTGGACGCGAAGATGAAGCAGACGACGAAGAAAATGAAGGAGAAGTAGGAGACCTTCCATTCGAAATTCTTGAAGCAATGGGTGGCAAAGAAAATATCGCTCACCTTGATGCCTGTATCACGCGTCTTCGTGTATCTGTTAACGAAAAAGACAATGTAAACAAAAACCGTCTGAAAAAACTCGGGGCATCCGGAGTTATGGAAGTCGGAAACAATATTCAGGCGATCTTCGGTCCGGTATCTGATACACTTCGTGGGCAGATCCAGGACATCATCGATGGCAAAACGCCACGTTCCAAAGAGGATGTAGCAGAAATCATCAACGATGCTAAGGACGCAGAAGCTCCTGTCACAAAAGGTGAATTGAGTTTTGTCAGCCCGATCAAAGGTAAGGTATTGCCGATCACAGAAGTCCCTGACCAAGTTTTCTCAGGCAAAATGATGGGAGATGGCTTTGCAATTGAGCCGGAAGATGGTAAGATAGTTTCGCCGGTACACGGTAAAGTGTTAAACGTTTTCCCAACGAAGCATGCCATCGGACTCGAAGCGGATAATGGAATGGAAATCCTGATCCATATCGGAATCGACACGGTCGGCTTAAAAGGGGAAGGCTTTACAGCGTTGATTTCTGAAGGTGATGAAGTCAAGCAGGGACAAGCATTGATGGAAGTGGATCTTGATTACGTCAAAGAGAATGCTCCATCGATCGTAACTCCGATTGTTTTCACGAACCTTGCAGAAGGTCAATCTGTCGAAGTGAAAGCTTCTGGTCACGTGAATCACAACGACCCAGATATTATTCACATACAATCATAAAAAAGGAGAGATTATCATGGCAGAACAAACAATGAAAATCACTGCTGCTGACGGCCTGCACGCACGTCCAGCTACAGCACTTGTACAAGTTGCTGGAAAGTACCAATCTGATGTTAACATCGAGTACAAAGGGAAGTCCGTAAACATGAAGTCCATCATGGGCGTTATGTCCCTTGGAATTCCAAGCGGTGCTGAAGTTAAATTCACAGCTGAAGGTTCAGATGAACAAGAAGCATTGGATGCTGTTGTATCCAAAGTGAAAGATGAAGGTCTTGGAGAGTAATCTCCTTCTATACAGAAAACGCCGGTCGCGCTGACCGGCGTTTTTTTGTATAGTTTAAAGTATTAGCGATCAATATAAATGGCTTCGCGGCCATCATCTTCATTGAAGATTTGTTCAGCTACACCTTCAGGCCCTTTCATTTTTTCAGGGTTCTTGACGTGATCCGTTTCGTTCCAGAATGGCGTATTCATTCCACCCATGTAAACGGCAGTGGCGCTTGCGGTTTCATTTTCCCATTCCTTATGCAAGCTTTCCGTAAATCCACGTACGGCGAATTTGCTGGCACAGTACACACTTTCATTTTTCTTGCCACGAAGTCCCGCAGTCGAAATGATGTTCAATACGCGGCCGTTTGCCGCTTTCAGTTTTGGAAAAGCCATCTGCGTCGTTAAAATAGTTCCTTTGACATTCGTGTCGAAGGTCTGATCGATTTGTTCCGCTGACAATTCGTTAAGCTCGCCGAACAAACCGATTCCGGCATTATTAATCAAAATGTCCACCTTATCGATTTGACGAACCGCTTCTTCAATCGAAGCAGTTTCTGTTACATCGCAAATCAACACCTCAGCCTGACCGCCTTTTTCTCTGATTTCATTTTGGACAATCAGTAAATTCTTCTCGGTACGTCCAGAAAGGAAGAGACGATGGCCTGCTTCTGCATAACGGTGAGCAAGCGCACGTCCCAGTCCAGTTCCGGCACCAGTAATCCATACATTTCCCATATTTTCTACCTCCTTATGTAAACGTCACCATATTCATTGTGACGAAACCCTGTTAAAATGTAAAGAAGTCATCAGAGATAGAGGGGGAAGTAAAGTGGAGAAACGCTACAGTGAATATACGTATGAAGAGCTTCGTCAGGAAGTAGCGCAGCTAACAGAAAAAGCGCGTAAAGCCGAGCAGATGGGGATGGTCAATGAGTACGCCGTGCACGAGCGGAAAATCATCATGGCCAAATCGTATATGATGAACCCAGCTGACTTTTCAGCTGGTGAGACATACAGTCTGACAGGAGACCCAGAGCATACGTTTTATATCGAATATATGAACGGTGTGTTTGCTTGGGGATACCGAAAGAATAAGCTCGGGCAGAAAGTGACAGCAGAAGAAGAGGAAGCCCTGCCGATTTCCATGCTCGGCCATAAAGCATAATGAAACCCGGTGGAGGATGCCACCGGGTTTTGTTTAGCTGCGTTTACGCGCCTGTATTTCTGTAATTTGATTGGATAACGTTTGCTCCGTTTCACCGTTCACACGGTGGCTTAAGTGCTTAGCACCACGGTGAGGTGTACGACTGTGCAGGAAATGTTTCTTACCCACGATGATTCCTCCCCGTCTGATTGATATCACGGTCTCTTGAATGAGCTGTACGCTCTTTAGGCTGGCTGTTGATTGTCCCATCAGGACGAAGAGCAAGATACTCGCTTTGGTCGTCTGGGGCGTGAGTCATTTTTACATTTGGAAAACTCTTCGCTTTATTACGCATCCATGATCCTCCTTTGTCTTTAGAAGACAAGCTTAGTTTGTGTAAGTGAACGGAGAATATGTGATACAATAAGGGATGAAATTTTGCCATAGTCAGAGGTGAAAACATGGAAGAGCAATACCAGCGCTTAGCTGAGCGGTTATATGAGAAAAATGGCCATTTGACGATTGATGAAGCAAGAACATGGGTCGAGCTGCTTTGGGAGGATTTCGAGTCCACACGAGCAAAAGCAGGACGTGAATACCAAGGCAAGCAGCTGACAGAACAAATCGTCGTACAATGGATCGAACAATATGGTCCAAAGCTTCACGATTTTATCGCAACAAATCCCAAGTTTAAAGATATGCTCGACAAAAAAGGTCCGATTCAATAGAGATAAAGAAAATCCGTGCTGGTGATGCAACACGGATTTTCTTATGAACTGGTTTCTTTTGTTTCGACAAATCCCAGTTTATTTTGAAGCTTTTCTTCTGTAAATACCCACCCTGTATAGGAGTTGAGGATCTCTAAATCTTCACCGTGTTCATCATCGATCTGGGCAAGTGCAACGAATGGATAACGACCTTTCGAGCGGTAGCGCAGGTCGATGAACCGGACTTCGGTATATTCGTCGAAATAATTGATTTCGTACCGGTAGACCGGAGAAAAAGATAAAAAGGCTTTAATGTTATGATCGGTCAAAGCTTTCTGGACGACAGGATCTTCATAATCGATCGGCTTATTAATGAACTCATCGAGAATGGTAATGTGACCATTTTCGGCTTTTCCTACGTAATAATTGGTCGAGGTTGTAATGGCAATCCGCCATTTATTCTGTTGGATCGTCGGAGAGGTGGCGATTTGCTCAACATGGTCAAAGTTCTCGTGAATCAACTTGACCATTTCCCGTTTGTCGAAGTACCGTTTCACATAATAGACGGCGATGACGAAATAAATGAGCAGCCACATCGGTCCTGGGTTTGCCCCTAAATTCCAAGCGATAATTCCCGCGATATGCAAAGTGAAAATGTAAGGATCGAATGTATTGATAAAACCGTACGCGACCCAGCGCTTTGTGAACGGGCGATAAGCTTGTGTACCGTAAGCATTGAAGACGTCAACGAACACGTGTAGAATCACAGCGAAGAACGTCCATAACCAAAGGTGAAGGAAATTCACTTCAGGAGCAAAGAGGTAAATGACGCTCGGGATCGTAATCCCCCATAAAAAGACAGCCGGTATGGAGTGTGTAATCCCACGGTGATGTCTAATATAGATGGCGTTATTTTTCAGTTTAAGTATCGTATCACTGTCCGGTGCCTGCGAACCGATCAGTGTACCGGCGAGCACCGCATTGAAAAGCATCGGATCGGCTTGTACAACAGGATCTAATGTGGCTAAACCGCCAAGGGCAACACCCATGACGACGTGTGTACCAGTGTCCATTCGTTTTCCTCCTTTGACGAGGCCGCTTACATTTGTAGTTTATCACGAAGGATGATGTGACTTGAAGAAAGATGAAAGAGTTCAATCGGTTTTACTCGAATTTGATAAAGATCTATTTGAAGAACGTCTGATTCAATGGTTCAAAGAAGAACAAAGGATTCTTCCATGGCGGGAGAATCAGGACCCTTATCGTGTCTGGGTATCAGAAATTATGCTCCAACAAACACGAGTGGATACGGTCATTCCATACTTTAATCACTTCATGACCAAATTTCCCGACGTCAGAAGCCTTGCTGATGCAGATGAGCAAGAGGTTTTAAAAGCGTGGGAGGGCCTAGGATACTATTCCCGTGCCCGTAATTTACAAAACGCTGTTCGAGAAGTCGTGGAAGAGTACGGGGGAATCGTTCCGAATGATCCCAAGCAACTAGGAGAGCTTAAAGGAATCGGTCCTTATACGAAAGGCGCGATTCTAAGCATTGCGTATGACACACCGGAGCCAGCGGTCGATGGCAATGTCATGCGTGTCCTCTCTAGAATCCTACATGTAGAGGATGATATTGCAAAGCCGAAGACGCGGACGTTATTTGAAGGGTTGGTAAGGGGAATCATATCACAAGAAGATCCTTCCTCCTTCAATCAGGGACTGATGGAGCTCGGCGCTATGATCTGTACACCAAAAACGCCATCGTGTATGCTCTGTCCTGTTCAGGAACAGTGTCGTGCGTTTGAACAGGGAGTGGAGGCAGAACTGCCTGTGAAAAGCTCCAAGAAAAAACAGAAGCGGATTCCGTATCTTCTTCTACTTGTTGAAAATGAGCAAGGTGAAATCCTGATCGAACAACGTCCATCAGAAGGTTTGCTCGCTTCGTTATGGCAATATCCAATGGTTCCCCTTGAAGACTTGGATAAAGAAGCAGCGAAACACTGGTTTTACGGTGAATATGGCCTCGAGGTGGAATGGACAGAGTCTGTCGATCAAATTAAACATGTCTTTTCGCATCTGATATGGGAGATGGAAGTCTTGAAGGCTAAAGTGAAGAAAGGGGAGCTCGATCACGAACGAGCCCGGTTTGTTCATCCTTCACAGCTGGATGACTATCCTTTTCCCGTTTCTCACCAGAAAGCCCGTCCCCACATCAGTCAATAACAGGATGAGTGCCGCTGGTCCAAGTCGCTTCGTGCTTCTCGAGACCGCCGCGGCGCTTAATCTCTTCGTTAATCTCCCTCAAAATGGTGATTCCTTCTAAATTTAAATAGGGGGCAGACTGAGACAACGCATAATGAAAGTAGCCTAGCTCTTTATCTTTCCATGTTTGCTTCGATTCCATCGTTAATGCGGATAAATCTCTACCTACATACATCAAATCCCTCCTTTTTCTTACTTTCTCTCCCCAAATCAAAAACATACACCGCATTTTTTAGGTATACAAATTCATTTGTAACACAAATGTAATATTCTGAATTGTCTCTAGGTACACAAAGGATTGTTCATTATAATCGCTTTTTGTTGGAATTTGATGGTATTTACTTTTTTATGAAATATGTGAATAATTAGAACCAGATCGATTTGATCATCCATTTTGCCTGAGTGTGGGAGGTTTTTTTATTGAATAAGAAAAAGTTGACGGCAGCGATTTGTGGAACAGTTCTAGGTGCTTCTCTCTTCAGTACAACAGCTTTTGCAGATCTGAAACATCAGGTGAACAGTGGAGAGACATTGTGGAGAATCAGTACGCAATATGGCGCATCTGTTTCTGATCTACAAGAATGGAACAATTTATCGAATTATACAATCTATACAGGACAACAGCTTGTTGTGAAAAAGTCTTCGGATACGATCACAACACCTCAACAGCCATCAGCTCCTGGCGGAAATCATACATATAAAGTCCAGCGTGGAGATACTTTGTGGAAGGTAGCGACACAGAATGGCTTGTCTTTATCCGTATTAAAATCAATCAATAACCTCACCAGCGATATTATCTTCGTTGGTCAGAACCTTAAGGTAGGCGAGGCAGCGCCAGCACCCCAACCGGACAAGCCGGAACCTCCAAAAACAGAGGTGAAGCCACCTGTGCAGTCTCCTTCTACCTATACCGTTCAGCGCGGTGACTCACTTTGGGCAATTGCCACACAACACGGGCTTTCTGTCGGACAATTAAAAGCGCTCAATCGTCTATCGCATGATTTTATTTACCCTGGGCAAAAGCTTGTTGTAAATGGAGGAAGTGATGCGCCGTCGGGGACACCGTCTGGAGACGGGGCATTTGTTACGAATCTGATCAACGAAGCGAAACAGCATATTGGTACGCCATATCGCTGGGCTGGAAGCTCGCCTTCCGGTTTTGATTGCAGTGGATTCTTACAGTATGTGTATGGGAAGCAAGGTGTCAGCATCCCGAGAACAGTGGCTACCATCTATGCTTTTTCAGGCTCAGAATCTGTCCGTGATTCCGACCGTCAAATTGGGGATCTTGTTTTCTTTGAAACGTACCAGCCAGGTGCTTCGCATGCCGGGATTTATTTAGGGAATGGTCAGTTCATCCATACTGGCACGACGAATGGGGTCGAGATCAGCTCAATGAACAGCAATTACTGGAGCCCGCGCTATATCGGAACGAAGCGGATTACAAATTAAGCGGAAAAAGCGTTTCTCTATAAGAGAAGCGCTTTTTCTATATGGTTTAAGTTATTGAATTTTTTTTGATGAAAAAAATTTGAGAATTGTGGAATGAAAAATTGGAACCTGCGCACAATAATTTTTGCGGAGGTGATAATCATGGCTAAGCAACCAAACCAAAACAAAACAGCTGCTGGTACTGACAAACAACACGTAAGACAGCAAAACCAACAAGCTGCACAAAAAGGTCAGCAACAACAATATGGTGCTGAATTTGCATCTCAAACAGATGCTCAGGAAGTGCGTGAGCAGAACCAACAATCTCAGGCTAAGAAAAAGTAACCTGAGAAGCGGCTTGTCCAGGCTGTTTTAAAAGCCTGTATCAATCCCCCGATTAAGGAAGTCGTCCATATAGGGCGGCTTCTTTTGTTATCTTTTCAAAGCTGATATCGATCTTAGTGATGTAAAGTTTCCGTTATCAAATCAGAGGTTGGAGGGGCGGGAAATGGTTCGCTTTCCATGGGCGGGCGCTGAGCTTCCTCGGGCTTAAGCCCTCCGGGATCTCACCCTGCCCTTTCCTCCCATAGGAGTCTCACCATTTCCCACCCCTCCTTCTAAGAATAAGTGAACCGAAACATTGTTTTCGTGAATCTGATAGGATGATCCTGCTAAAAATCTAAACAAGCCACACTTCATTATTTTAACACTGAAGGGTGCAGGGCCATATTAAGAGGTGTACTTTGAATAATTCTTCTTTTTATACCTTGCCTAATTGTTCGAATCATAATGTTTAGTGATGCTTTTTTTGAACATTCTGGAATGCTGGTCATTATACCTTTCGAGTATAGGCCAATGCTCTATTGTTTTCATTCCTCAACATTTGTCGTTATAATAGACAGAAGATGCGATTCGGAAAATAAAGGGAGGGGGGAAACGGAATGTCCGGCCCAGAGGCAGGAAGGCAGATTGAAATACAAAGTTACAAGCATAACGGTCAGCTGCACCGTGTGTGGGAAAGTTCAACGGTACTAAAGGGGACCCGTCATGTGATTATCGGAGCGAATGATCGTACGACAGTCACTGAAAGCGATGGTCGGCGCTGGATTACAAGAGAGCCGGCGATCTGCTACTTTCACTCGAAGCACTGGTTTAACATTATAGGTATGCTTCGAAATGACGGCGTTTATTACTATTGCAATATTAGCTCACCCTTCGTTTATGAAGATGGAGCGATCAAATACATCGATTACGATTTGGATGTAAAAGTTTTTCCTGATATGACATACAAAATTCTCGATGAAGATGAATATGAGATTCATAAGAAGAGGATGAACTATCCTCACGTGTTAGACAGGATTTTATACAACAATGTCGATACACTGCTCCGGTGGGTGAGGCAGCGTAAAGGTCCTTTCTCACCTGAATTCATTGATCAGTGGTATGAGAGGTATTTAACATATCGGTAAAAAGGATGGTGGTGCGCACTCCCTTATGGGTGCGCATCCTTATTTTGTTATATAGTCGCCCTGAATTCCTTATCCCATCATCAGCTTGAGAATGGAACGGCGCAATGTTTTAGGAAAGAAGGTGTGGAATGATGGATAGTATTAAGCGTTATTTAAAATTTGTAGGCCCTTATAAAGGGAAAATTATCATAACGGTTCTGATCGGGGTTGTTAAGTTTTCGATTCCCCTTTTGATGCCGTTAATTATAAGATATGTCATCGACAATATTATTGGCGGGGACATGGCGGATTCGGAAAAGATCAATCAGCTGCTCTGGTTGATGGGAGGCGCATTCTTTGTCTTCCTCGTGTTAAGACCGCCGATTGAATATATCCGACAATATTTAGCACAATGGATCGGCAGTAAAATTCTCTACGATATTCGGGAAAAGCTGTTTGATCATATTCAAAGGCTGAGTCTCCGTTTTTATTCCAGAACAAAAACAGGAGAAATTATTTCCCGGGTCATTCATGATGTGGAGCAGACGAAAACGTTCGTCATTACAGGTCTCATGAACATTTGGCTCGATATGATCACAATCGTCATTGCTATCATTATTATGCTTACGATGGATCCGTGGCTGACGCTCGTATCCATTGCTTTATTCCCGCTTTACGGTTTTGCGGTGAAATATTTTTACGCCCGTCTCAGAAAATTGACAAGAGACCGTTCCCAAGCGCTCGCTGAAGTACAGGGCCACCTCCACGAAAGGGTTCAAGGTGTGCCGGTGACGAGGAGCTTTGCTCTTGAAGATCATGAGCAGAATCAGTTTGATGTAAAGAATAAAAACTTCCTTGATAAAGCCCTTGTTCATACGAACTGGAATGCTTATACGTATTCTGTCACCAATACGATTACCGACCTCGCTCCGCTTCTCGTCATCGCGTTTGCCGGCTATCAGGTGATCGGTGGATCACTAACAATTGGTACAATGGTCGCTTTCGTCGGCTATATGGACAGGGTGTACAACCCGCTTCGTCGTCTTGTTAACTCGGCAACTGTCCTAACGCAGTCGATCGCCTCGATGGATAGGGTTTTTGAATTTGTAGATGAAAAGTACGATATTGTCGACAAACCTGGAGCGAAGAAGCTCGAAAAGGTAGAAGGGGATGTCGATATCGAACACGTCTCGTTTAAATACGATGACGAGGAGCCACTTGTTCTGAAGGATGTCAGTTTATCTGTGAAAAAAGGGGAGACGATCGCCTTTGTCGGAATGAGTGGGGGAGGAAAATCGACGTTGATCAGCCTGATCCCGCGCTTTTATGACGTGACGGATGGCCATATCAAAATTGACGGCATCGATATCCGTGATGTGGAAGCCCGTTCCTTGAGGGATAAAGTTGGAATGGTTCTTCAGGACAACATTCTGTTCAGTGAATCGATCGCCATGAACATTAAGATGGGGAACCCGGAGGCAAGTGATGAAGAAATGATCGAAGCGGCCAAAGCGGCGAATGCGCATGACTTTATCATGAACTTGCCGAATGGATACGATACATTGGTTGGGGAGCGCGGCGTCAAATTGTCTGGCGGACAAAAGCAACGT
Source organism: Halobacillus fulvus (assembly GCA_004078665.1). GTDB lineage: Bacteria > Bacillota > Bacilli > Bacillales > Halobacillaceae > Halobacillus > Halobacillus fulvus. Next base: position 31,006 of record SCFO01000013.1, read on the forward strand.
GTCGCAATTGCTCGTGTGTTCCTTAAAAACCCTCCGCTTCTTGTTCTTGACGAAGCAACCTCAGCGCTTGACCTAGAGAGTGAAAGCCTGATTCAGGGGGCGCTTGAGCGATTAGCTTCAGACAGAACGACATTCATTGTTGCTCACCGTTTGTCGACGATTACGCATGCGGACCGGATCGTGCTGATTGAAAATGGTGAGATTGTTGAAGTAGGACCCCATGATGAGTTGATGAACAAACGTGGTCATTACTACAATCTGTACCAAGTGCAACAATTGGATGATGCACCAAAAATCGAATTATAAAAGAATGAAGAAGAGCTGACGGCACTTGCCATCAGCTCTTCTTTATTTCTCTGTCGTTTTAATGTAATCGTCCTGTTGGTGGGTCTGATAACTGTTCAACAGACGCTTCAATTTCTCCAATTGATAATGATATTCCATCAGTTGTGATGCTAGAGGAAGGAACACCAGTTTATCAGGGTTGTTGGTCGTTTCATAAACCGTCATCAGTCGGTCCACAAGCAGCGGGATATCCGGGTCCTCAACTTTTCTCAAGGACTGTTTATGTGTCTTTTTGATTCTGCCCTTCAAACTGAGCACAAGCTTCTCATGTGCGTTGACCAGCTTGTCCAGCTCTCCGACGACTGCATCCTGGAATTCATCAGGGATCTGTTCAATTTTACTGTCCAGACGATAGAATGCTTTCAGGACATCAAAAGACTTTTTCGTCGTCGTAATCAGCTGGCGGAATAAAACGAGCTTACGTCCTTTGGAAAAGCGGGAGCCCTTGAAATACGTACGTTCTTCTGAATAGAGCAAATACGTATGGTCGATCCAGCGGACATTGTCCTGGATCCGTGTAATTTCATACTTCAGTGCTGGTTCATCGGACAGCTGACGCGTCGTAACACGCAGCCACTGCAAAATATCTGTTGTGGCAAGATCGATTTGTTTAAATAACCGTGTTTCATATCTTGGTGGCAGGAAGACAAGGTTGACGATAAAAGCGGCCAATATACCGAGCATCATCGATGAAAATCTTGAGAAGGCGAAATAAAGAAAGGTTTGATCCGTCGTGTCCATCAAAGCGATGACGGCGACTACGGCAAGTGCAATCGTATTTTCATTCATCTTTAGCTTCGTCGTCAATCCGATGACGATAATGATCGCGAAGCCGACAATGAACGGATCGTTTCCTAAAGTGAAGACCGCAACCACCGCGATAAGGGCACCGATCGTATTTCCTTGTACTTGTTCAATGATCGATTGATAAGAACGGTAGATCGATGGCTGGATCGAGAAGACAACCGCAATCGCCGCGAGTAGAGGCGACATGAATCCGAACAGATTGGAAATGTAGAGTGCGATTCCGACGGCGAGCCCGGTCTTCATCATACGAGCGCCAAGTTTCATAACATGCATCATCCTTCATAACATAGCTTGTGTACTTTAAAAACACTAATGGAACTATTATAACGAATGTTTATAGAAAGCGTACCCTCTTTTTCATAAGTTCAATACAAACACAAAAAAAATAGCTTATACAGCCAATCGCTGCATAAGCTTGAGGGGAATCAGTATGAAAACTGAAACCTATGAAAAGGGAAAGAAATGAAACAAAGATCATAATTCGTGGGAATATTCAGAATTATGTGTATTATAATAGCATGTGAATATAGAGAAATCAATGGATGTTCAGAGAAATAAAAAGAAAAAAAGTGAGGAAATCGGAATTCCCTCACTTTGACTCATTCTTTTTACATTTTGCGGAAGGTTCGTTCTACGGCGGCCAATGTATCTTCAATATCTTGATCCGTGTGAGCGGTCGTCAGGAACCAAGCTTCGTATTTGGACGGAGCTAAGTTGATGCCTTCTTCAAGCATCAGCTTAAAGAATTTGGCGAACTGCTCACCATCCGTGTTTTCTGCCTGCTCGTAATTCTCTACTTTTTCATCCGTAAAGAAAACGGTCAAAGCACCTTTCAAGCGGTTGATCGTAATTTGGATATCGTAGGTTTCAGCATGCTCGAGAATTCCTTTTTCCAGTTTTTCACCGAGACGGTCCATTTCGTCATATACGTTTTCTTGCTGCAGGACTTCAAGGCAGGCGATACCTGCTGACATAGAAGCGGGATTTCCGGCCATTGTTCCTGCCTGATAAGCTGGACCTAAAGGAGCGACCTGTTCCATGATATCTGCGCGGCCGCCATATGCCCCGATTGGAAGACCACCGCCAATGATTTTACCCATCGCCGTCATGTCCGGCTCGATTCCCAATACCTGCTGGGCACTTCCGTATGTGAAGCGGAACGCAGTGATGACCTCATCGTAAATGACGAGTGCTCCCGCCTCATGCGTCAGCCGGTTTACTTCTTCTAAGAATCCGGGCTTCGGTTCCACGATTCCAAAGTTCCCGACAATCGGTTCGACGAGGACCCCTGCGATTTCATCTCCGAAATGTTCAAGTGCCTCCTTAAATGGTTCGATGTCATTGAACGGAACGGTGATGACGTCTTGTGCAATCGATGCCGGAACACCCGCTGAATCAGGAGTTCCTAATGTAGAAGGACCGGAACCGGCAGCTACAAGGACAAGATCAGAGTGTCCGTGATAGCATCCCGCGAATTTAATGATTTTGTTGCGACCAGTGTAGGCGCGTGCTACTCGAATCGTCGTCATAACGGCTTCTGTACCTGAGTTGACGAAACGTACTTTGTCGAGTGAAGGAATCGCATCCTTCAGCATTTTAGCAAAACGGTTCTCGAGCACAGTTGGCGTTCCGTAAAGGACGCCGTTCTGAGCAGCTTTTGTAATTGCTTCCGTAATATGAGGGTGGGCGTGGCCGGTGATGATTGGTCCGTAAGCCCCTAAGTAATCGATATAACGGTTGCCGTCGACATCATAAAAATAAGCTCCTTCAGCGCGATCCATGTAGACGGGGGTCCCGCCGCCGACTCCTTTATAAGCGCGTGATGGAGAGTTGACACCTCCGACAATATGTTCGGTTGCTTCTTTATAATATTTTTCTGAATTTGTATGATTCATTTTTGGCCTCCTGCATGAAGTTTCACTCCATTGTAACATGAGCAGAAGCTTGTCCGGAATCACGAAGACAAAAAGCCCATCCCCTTTATAAGGAATGAGCTTTGCTCCGTTCCACCGTCTTCATAAGGAAAGCGCTCCTGACTAAGAGGAGCTTCTGTAAGAAAGCTTATCCATATGTGTGGCTTTCTGTCATTTTAATAGAAGAAAGCTGCACCGACGATGATTAGAAGGATGAATAGAACGACAATCAGCGCAAATCCACCGCCATATCCGTAACCCATGAAAAGCCCCCCTTTCCATTCTTTACTGTATGTTATGCAGGGGAGAGCAATTGGTCTGTGCACCCGCCCGTTCCTCTAAACATCCATCATAAATAGAACGGGACAGGCATAATTAAAAGTAAACCGGATAAGGAGGAGTCGGATGCTGACGATCATCATCACCACCCTCAGTCTTGGAATCATTGCGGCCGGACTTCGTCAAATTTTCGTATCATTGGAGTCGGTGCACAAGATATTTTCGTTTCACTTATTTTTATCGGTCCTCCTTTTATATACGATGATTTTAATCGGATTTGCCATCATCTACTTAGCCCTAGTTGAACGAGGGATACCGGTCTATTCCGAAACGTTTCATGTCGGCCATACCGATTGGATGCACGAGATGGCAAGGAGCCTTTACTTCAGTGGAGTGACGTTGTTTACGGTCGGGTACGGGGATATGGTACCGGCAGGAATCGGAAGGTGGATTGCTCTTGCGGAAGCGATGATTGGTTATGCTCTTCCCGCAGCGCTTGTTGCAAAAGTATGGCAAGCCAAATAAGTCGAATGCTCAGATTGGAAGTTTTCCTGAAGATAGGGTACCCTTATAACTAGACATTAATTGAAGGAGGATTCCAATATGACACTCGAAAAAGGAACACAAGCACCGGACTTCACACTGAAAGCGAGCAATGGTGAGTCTGTATCCTTATCTGATTATAAAGGGAAAAACGTTGTCCTTTATTTTTATCCGAAAGATATGACACCAGGATGTACAACGGAAGCTTGCGATTTCCGTGACCATCACGAAAGCTTTGCTGACTTGGATGCGGTCATCCTTGGCGTAAGTCCAGATCCAGTAGAATCCCACAATAAATTCATTGATAAACACGATCTTCCTTTCTTGCTTCTTGCCGATGAAGATCACAACGTAGCGGAAGAGTATGGGGTATGGAAACTGAAGAAAAACTTCGGAAAAGAGTATTATGGCATTGAGCGCTCCACCTTCATTATTGACAAAGAAGGAAACCTTGCGGAAGAATACCGTAAAGTGAAAGTGAAAGGCCATGTGGAATCTGCCTTGGAATACATTCGTGAAAACCTTCAGTAGCGGAAACCGACCATAGCCTTTTGGGCTATGGTCTTTTATTTTGAGGAGAAGAGGTGAAATGATGAAAGTAGTATCTGCCATCAAAAGGGTGCCGGAAGACTGGAAGCAACGTTTTCAAAACAGGTTCGAAGATATCGAGTTTCAATTTTGTCATGGAATCGAAGAAGCGGAGGAGCCGCTCAAACAGGCGGATGTTTTTGTTACATATGGAGAAGACTTAACGCCTGAACGTATTCAGACAGCTGAAAACTTAAAGTGGATCATGGTGCTTTCAGCAGGGATGGATAAAATGCCTTTTGAAAAAATAGAGGAAAAGGGCATTTTGGTGACGAATGTTCGCGGGATCCACGCCCAGCCTATGGCCGAATATGCAATCTCCATGTTGCTGCAAGTATCAAGACAGGCGAAAACATTGATCGAACAAGAGAAGAACCATGAGTGGAGCCGTCAGCCTGTCATGACAGAGATCAGTGGTCAAACGATGATCTTACTCGGGACAGGTGCGATCTCCCAAGAGGTGGCCCGCCTAGCCAAAGCGTTTCGTATGAAGACGATCGGGGTATCGAAATCAGGAAATCCTAAAGAGTTTTTTGATGAAACGTATCTTGTAGATGATTTGTCGGAAGTGATCGGAGAAGTGGGCTTCATCGTCGCTGCCTTGCCGAGTACTGAAGAGACGCGCTATCTTCTGAAGCGTGAGCATTTTGAGAAAATGTCAGACAAAGCGATCTTTTTGAATATGGGACGGGGCGATCTCGTATCTTCCGATGTTATTCTAGAGGCTGTACGAGACGGACTGATCGCTCATGCCGTGCTCGACGTGTTTGAAACTGAACCCTTACCTGAAAAGCACCCGCTATGGGATGAAGAGAGAGTGACCGTAACACCGCATGTTTCTGGAATTTCCCCGCAGTATATGGGACGCGGTTTAGAGATTTTTGAAGAGAACTTGAACGTGTGGATGAGTGGACAAGGTGAATATCGAAACAAAATCAATCTAAAACGGGGGTATTGATGATGCGTATCTATACGAGATCAGGAGATAAAGGGCAAACGTCTTTAATTTATGGAAACCGGGTAGCCAAAAACGATTTGCGAGTCGAAGCGTATGGAACGTGTGATGAGGCGAATTCCGCTATCGGTCTTGCATTGAGCCATTTAAGGAAAGAGGACTGGAACGGGAAAGACGCTTTCATGGAAGAAATGCAGAAAATCCAAACGATCCTGTTCCATGTCGGTGCTGAACTCGCGACGCCTAAAGGGAAAGAAGTGCAGTGGCAATTGAAACAGGAGCACATCGATGCGATGGAGCGTGCCATTGATGAATGGGATCAAGACCTTGCACCGTTAAAGAACTTTATCCTTCCATCTGGACATCAGGCTTCTGCGGGATTACACTTGGCCCGTACGGTCGTAAGAAGAGCTGAGCGTACGGCGGTCGGACTTGGGGATGAAATCAATAACCCTTTAGTCATTACTTATTTAAACCGTCTATCCGACTTGTTGTTTGTAGCAGCTCGTTACATTAATAAGCATACAGGCGGAACAGAAACTCCTTTAAACCCTGATGTATAAGAGAGGTTACAATTGACAACAACTTTACAATGGGGTTACACTAATTATAAGGATTCTAATTTAATAATTTTATAAATCAGGAATCAGTTCATGAAAGCGAGGTGCATGGCCGTGTCTGATCATCGACTCCAAGAAGCGATTGATACTTTGAAGGGATCTGGGGTACGAATCACTCCACAGCGTCATGCGGTGCTTGAATACCTGCTGAATTCCATGACTCACCCAACAGCTGATGAAATCTACAAAGCACTGGAAAAGAAATTTCCAAACATGAGTGTCGCGACGGTTTATAATAACCTGCGCGTTTTCCGGGAAATCGGGCTCGTTCGCGAACTCACTTATGGCGATTCATCAAGCCGCTTCGATTGTAATACATCTGATCACTATCACATCATTTGCGAATCATGCGGTAAAATTGTCGACTTCCATTACCCGAGTCTTAATGAAGTCGAATCATTAGCTGAGCAGGTGACTGGATTTACTGTAAGTCATCATCGCATGGAAGTGTATGGAACGTGTTCGGATTGCCAAAAAGAAAATACCCACTAAACTGAAAGCTCAGGCTTTCAGTTTTTTTATGCACGCATAACTGGATATGAAACGTTTACCATAAAAAAAGACCCGCCGTCGAAGGTGGGTCTTTCGAGTTTATGATTGCTGCTGTGGATTCTCTTTTTTGTACTTACGAGAATTATACTTTTCATCGAATTCTTTACCTTCTAATGACTTGTCCATTGTAAGAGGCTGGTCACAATGCATGCACGCATCGACCCGACCGAGCATTTTCGTCGGTTTTTCACAGGATGGACAAACGATTTGGATGGTTCTCGTCGACAGCATCCCGATCCAAAAGTAAACGACTGTACTGAGACCGACAAACCCCATTCCAAGAATCATAAATAAAGCCATTAACCACATGGTGTCTTTAAACAGTAATCCGATGTACATGACACCGATGCCGCCGAAGATCAGCCAGAAAGCAAACGAACGAATCTTGTTGATTTTGCTGCTATATTTTAAAGCCACGCTGAATCCCCCTTTACTACTCTACATCGTAGTATAGCACAATTGGCTCCATTAAATATATTTGGAAAAAAGGATTTTGCTAAAATGTTATAGAATAAACAAGAGAAATGAAATTAAATGTGGGGGACCAAGTAATGGAAGATTTGTTACGTCCGATTTATCAGGAAAGAGCCAGCCAAAGTAATACTAAAGGAATTTTGATCTTAGAAAAGAATAAGCCGATCAGTCCAGTCACCGATAATTTTGACATCATTCTCTTCATTATCGTAAATGAACCAGAAGAAGATTGGTACGTGAAGCATTATGAGTTCGAGAATAAATCTGCAGCTATGCATATCGTAAGTGAAAAGTTATTGACTCACTGGATCGAAACGAGCTCATACCGTCGAGCGGTTGAATGGCTTATTAATGGATCGATCATTTTCGAACGAAATGAATATGTCACTGATTTGAAAGAACAGCTTCGAACGTTCCCGCAGGAAACGAGAGATTTGAAAAAAGCCATTGAATTCTCAAAGCTGATTCGTCGTTATACGGAGGCGAAGGATCTGTACGAATCCGAACAGTACCTGGATTCTTTCAGTCAAATGGTGCGATCCTTACATTACCTGGCGCGTCTCGCGATTATTGAAAAAGGGTTTCATCCTGAGGTAACCGTTTGGAATCAAGTACGAAGAATCGAACCGGAGATCTATAAGCTTTATCAGGAGTTAATCGAAAGTCATGAGCCGACAGAGAAGAGAATTCAACTGATGATCCTAGCCGTCGACCATTCCATTAGTAAACGATCAACTTCCAGTGCCAAGCATCTTATTGAATTGATGAGTAAAAGGGAAGAACCATGGTCATTCGGAGAATTGAAAGTCCATCCAGAAATACAAGAGTATATGTTTGATCTCTCCTCTATGATCGAATACCTCGTCGAAAACCATGTGATCAAAGTTGTTCCCCAAGAAACGAAAGGTGTAGGTATCTATCATCGCAAATACATGCCTATACAACAGGGATAATAAGTACAATAGAAAACCTCTTTCTATGCAATTGAAATAGAAGGAGGTTTTTTTGAAGAAAACTATTGACGCTTCATTTTAAACCGTGCTATATTAGTAAGCGTCGCATTAAGCGGCTGGCTTTGAAAGCCGAAAACGTCATGAAAAAAGTTGTTGACACAAACAGCTCAAACATGATAAATTATTAATTGTCGCCGAAAACGACTTAAGAAAATAACTTAAAAAAGTTATTGACATAAGCTGAACGGCGTGATACATTATAAGAGTCGCTTTTAAAGCGGACGAAACAACATTTTGATCTTTGAAAACTGAACGAACCAACCAGTACGTCAAAACATTTCTTCTATTATATAGAGGAAAAAGAAACAACGCACATTCGGTGTGCAAATGAGCTTTTCAAACTACTTTTATGGAGAGTTTGATCCTGGCTCAGGACGAACGCTGGCGGCGTGCCTAATACATGCAAGTCGAGCGCGGGAAGCGAGCTGATCCCTTCG
>SCFO01000014.1 GCA_004078665.1 Halobacillus fulvus
CTGGCGGTGGTTGACAGGTGTGCCCATCATGGAGAACCACTCCTTTATTGATTTTCTTAATTATACAATGGAATGAACCGAATAAATAGAAAAAATAGGCTGTTGAGGAAAGTTTCTCAACAGCCTGTCAAAAGCCCTCCTGAAAGAGGGCTTTTTTATTTCCTTTCCATCTTCCTAATTATTTTCTAACTTTTTACATATAAGAGCGCGAAAGGAGGGTTTTCCTAACGCCTGCCCTTATGCTGTTTCTTTCGGTCTAATTCAATAGAATGATAAAAAATTGATTGATTTGAAAAAAAGTTTAGAAAATAAGCAGGAATTTCTGCCGATTTGTGGAATTGATGTACATAAGGAATTTAAAAGGTGGTGAATGATAATGGAAGTAACTGACGTTAGACTGCGACGCGTGAATACTGATGGAAGAATGCGAGCAATTGCTTCTATTACGTTGGATCAGGAGTTCGTTGTCCACGACATACGGGTGATTGATGGCAACAATGGTCTATTCGTAGCCATGCCAAGCAAGCGTACTCCGGACGGAGAGTTCAGAGATATTGCGCACCCGATCAATTCTGGTACACGTGGAAAGATTCAAGACGCTGTTCTTGAAGAATACCACCGCGCCGGAGAAGAGGAACAGGCGGAAGTCGAGTACGAAGAAGCCGGAGCTTCCTAATACTTACGTAACACCGAGAGTCTAACCTACACGAATGGTTAGGCTCTTTTTGTGGTCCTGTTTCATCATCTCCTCCTATTTCCTCTCTATATCCCCTCAAAAAATCACTTCTCTCCTAAGCGTATGTTGAATTCGATACGGACCCTCGGCGCTTTTGAGTCCCGACTTTTCCTTCCATGATTCATTTGAAATCATCCCTGTTTTGAGATATTATTCAATATGGATAATTAGGATGGAGGTACGTTCATGACTAATCGATATGCTGTCGTTCTGGCAGCTGGACAAGGTACGCGTATGAAGTCGAAGCTTTATAAGGTTTTGCATCCCGTATGCGGCAAACCAATGGTCCAGCATGTCGTCGATCAATTGAATACTTTGAACTTAGATGAATTGATTACGGTCGTTGGTTTTGGCGCGGAGAAAGTTCAGGATCAACTTGGTGAAGATAGTCATTATGTCATTCAGGAAGAGCAGCTTGGGACAGGCCACGCTGTCCTGCAGGCAGATCATATTTTAGCAGATAAAGAAGGCACAACCGTCGTCGTTTGCGGAGATACTCCGTTACTGACGGCAGAAACGTTGCAAAAGCTTTTGGATCATCACGATGCTGAGGGGGCGAAAGCTACGGTGCTGACAGCCCACGCAGAAGATCCGACAGGTTACGGTCGTGTCATTCGCGGTGGCAATGGACAGGTTGAACGGATCGTTGAGCAGAAGGATGCTTCCCAGGAAGAGCAGGCGATCCAGGAAATCAATACAGGTACGTACTGCTTTGATAATCAAGCATTATTCCAAGCGTTGAAAAACGTATCCAACGACAACGTCCAAGGGGAATACTACCTTCCAGATGTCGTCGAAATCTTGAAGGATCAGTCTGAAACGATCAGTGCCTATCAGACCCCTGATTTCTCAGAATCTCTTGGTGTCAACGATCGTGTTGCACTATCCAAGGCTGAAAAATTGATGAAGAATCGCATCAATGAACAGCATATGAGAAACGGAGTGACGATCGTCGACCCGGATCAGACGTACATCGGACCTGATGTGAAAATCGGACAGGATGTTGTGCTTCAGCCAGGTTGTGTACTAGAAGGAACGACGGTCATTGAAGATGATGCCGTCATCGGTCCTCACTCTACAATCAAAGACAGCCACATTGGAAAAGAAACGGTTGTTAAACAAAGTGTGGCGACAAACAGCCGCATCGGAGAGCGTGTACAAATCGGACCCTTCGCTCATATTCGTCCTGATTCCTCTCTTGGGAACGATGTGAAGGTCGGAAACTTTGTCGAAGTCAAAAAAGCGACATTCGGAGATGGAAGTAAGGCTTCTCACTTAAGTTACATCGGTGACGCAGAAGTCGGAAGTGGCGTGAACATCGGTTGTGGTACAATAACAGTGAACTACGACGGGGAGAATAAACATCTTACAACCATTGAAGATGATGCGTTCATCGGGTGCAATTCTAATTTGATCGCACCTGTCACGGTTGGCAAAGGAGCCTATGTAGCGGCTGGTTCAACGATCAACAAAAATGTTCCGGCTGATGCATTATCCATCGCCCGTTCCCGCCAGACGAATAAAGAAGGCTATGTAAGTAAAATAAAATCGATTAAAAAAGACTAATGGAGGGTTCCATCCATGGCAACTGGGTATAAGGATTCAAAACTGAAAGTGTTCTCCCTGAACTCTAATCCTGAACTAGCGAAAGAAATTGCAGAAAACATCGGAGTTGAGCTTGGGAAGTGCTCTGTTACAAGCTTCAGCGACGGCGAAATCCAAATCAACATCGAAGAGAGTATCCGTGGTTGTGACGTTTACGTTGTCCAATCGACATGCCAGCCTGTAAATGAGCATATCATGGAGCTTCTGATCATGATCGATGCTTTGAAGCGTGCTTCTGCGCGTACAATCAACATTGTAATGCCATACTACGGGTATGCTAGGCAAGATCGTAAAGCACGTGCCCGTGAGCCGATCACATCGAAGCTGGTTGCAGACCTTCTAGAAACGGCCGGAGCTACACGCGTGCTGATGCTTGATCTACATGCACCGCAAATTCAAGGTTTCTTCAATGTTCCGATCGATCACCTTGTCGGTGTACCGATTCTTTCTGATTACTTTGAAGAAAAGAACTTTGATGATGTCGTCATTGTTTCTCCAGACCACGGCGGTGTAACGCGTGCCCGTAAAATGGCTGACCGTCTGAAAGCGCCGATTGCGATCATTGATAAGCGTCGCCCTCGTCCGAACGTGGCGGAAGTCATGAATATTGTCGGTAATGTCGAAGGGAAGACGGCAATCTTAATTGATGATATCATCGATACAGCGGGAACGATCACACTTGCGGCGAATGCCCTTGTTGAAAATGGAGCGACAGAAGTTTATGCTTGCTGTACCCACCCTGTCCTATCAGGGCCTGCCATCGAGCGTATCGACAACTCCAAGATCAAAGAGCTTGTCGTGACAAACACGATTCCTCTTGGGGAAGATAAGAAAATTGATAAAATCACTGAACTCTCTGTTGCTGGTTTAATTAGTGAAGCGATCATCCGTGTCCATGAACGTCAGTCTATTAGTATCTTGTTCGATTAATTTTTTCTGAAAAACAGGTTTAACTCTTGTTAGAAACGGGAAACTGATATAAATGATTGGTAAATTATTTGGAGGTTGATTATTGTGGCTATTAAATTAAAAGCGAATCAAAGAGAAAATCTCAAACAATCCGTAACACGAGAACTGCGTAATGAAGGAAATGTACCTGGTGTCGTGTATGGTAAGGATAAAGAACCGATCACGGTATCTGTTAACAGCATAGAGTTACTGAAAACCGTTCGTGATGAAGGAAAGAACGCCATCATTTCACTTGATATCGATGGTAAAAATACAGTAGATGTCATGCTGCATGAATATCAGGTCGATCCGCTGAAAGATCAGCTGATCCACGCCGATTTCTATGTTGTCAATATGTCCGAAGCAATGGACGTTGAAGTTCCGGTTCGCCTTGAAGGCGAAGCTGCCGGTGCGAGAGAAGGCGGAGTCCTTCAGCAGCCACTTTACGAACTGGCTGTACGTGCGAAGCCTGCTGACATTCCGGAAGAAATCCTTCTTGATGTATCTGAGCTGAACATTGGAGACAGTATCCTAGTCAGTGACCTGAAGGAAGCGCGTAATTACGAAATTACGGAAGACGAAGATACAACTATTGTGGCCGTCACTCCACCGGAAGAAATGCCGGAAGAGCCGGAAACAGAAGATGCAGACGCTGAACCTGAAGTCATTAACGAGAAAAGTGATGACGAAGAAGGCGAAAGCGACGACAGTGAAGAGAATAAAGAAGACAAAGAGTAAATTTTCAATCATACAGGGGGCGTGGCCAACAAAGGCCCGCCTCTTTTGTACGTTTAAGCACTTTATAAAGCGAATTTATAATCTTTCTTGTGGCCATTCTTATTTTATTCCGTAATGAAACAGACACTTGTGAGTTGTTCCATTTATCTTTTTAAAATAAAGAGGACCTGGAAATGGGGAGACTCCTATGGGAGGAAAGGGCAGGGGGAGATCCCGGAGGACTGAAGCCCGAGGAAGCTCACCGGCCGCTCATGGAAAGCGAGCCATTTCCCGGTCCTCTCAACACTCACTACCGTATGGGAAAACAGAGATGTTTCGTGATATAAGATCACAGAAGGAAAACGAAACCGTCGCTAGAAACTGACACTTTTTTTATAAAGGCTTTGGTATAATAAAAAGAAATTCATTCGGAAGCCCGCCCAAGCGGACTTCTTTATCATAAATCACAGATTAGAAAAGGAAGTTAATCATGAAGTGTATTGTAGGACTTGGTAACCCAGGCAAAAAATATGAACAGACGCGACACAATGTCGGATTCATGGTCATAGACGAACTGGCTAAGCAGAATCAATGGTCGCTCTCCCAGACAAAATTCAGAGGCCTCTATACAACAGAACACGTCAACGGGGAAAAGGTCTTGCTGTTGAAACCTCAGACGTATATGAATTTATCCGGGGAATCACTAAGAGCGTTCATGGACTATTACGAGATCGATCCTGATGATGTGCTCGTCGTTTATGATGACCTCGATCTGCCACCAGGCAAAATTCGCTTGCGTAAAAAGGGTGGTCACGGCGGTCACAACGGAATCCGCAACATCATCGATCACTTAGGCACAAAAGAATTCAAACGCCTTCGTGTAGGTATCGGGCGACCTCAAGGATCGGTTACGGTCATTGACTACGTGTTGGGGTCTTTCCCGAAGCAGGAGCAGACGGCTGTGCGTGAAAGTATCGAAGATTCCGCGAAAGCTTGTGAAGCGTGGATTGAAAAGCCGTTCAACGAAGTGATGAATGACTTTAACACAAAGGCGACAGAGTAATTACCCTTTGAATAACCCGGTGAAATGCCGGCAAAACTAATGACCATCAACTCTTCTAGGAGGATGGACATGAAAATTCATTATTTTTGCCGGCACTGTCAACGCAAGGTCGGTCAATTAGACGCAAAACAGGTGGATGTCTCTCAATTAGGTTTTGATGTGTTGAACGATACAGATCAAGAACAGATGGTCCATATGAGTTCAGATGGGGATTTAAATATCCGAACCATCTGTGATGATTGCAAGGATGGACTGGATGAGCATCCCCATTATCATGAATTAGATCATTTTATTCATTAAATCCTGATGGTTCAGGATGGTGGAGGAGTTCGTTATGCAAGGAATAAAAGATTACCTATACCCGCAGGATGATATCCATTCGATCATTGAAGGGTTTGAGTCCGGTTTGAATGAGCAGATGGTGGCAGGACTGTCAGGCGCCTCTAGAAGCGTTCTGATTTCGTTACTGAAAGAGTCGTTGAAGCGTCCTGTCCTACTGGTTACCCATCAACTGGTCCAAGCCCAGCAGCTTTATGAAGATATGCAGGAGATGACGGACCCTGAGCATGTGCATCTATATCCAGTCAATGAATTGATGGCATCCGAGATCGCAATTGCCAGCCCTGAACTCAAAAGCCAGCGGATCGAGTCGCTGACGCAATGGCTGAGTCAGGAGACAGGAATCCTGATTGCACCTGTAGCCGCTTTAAAACGAATCATGCCACCGAAATCCTATTGGGAGCGTAGTCAGCTCCCTTTTCGTGTTGGGGAAGATGTTGACCTTGATGGATATTTGAAAACCTTGATCGAAATGGGATATGAACGGACGGAAATGGTAGCGACACCAGGGGAGTTCTCCCTTCGTGGCGGTATTCTTGATGTTTATCCGCTTACTTCAGAATTCCCTTACCGTATCGAGCTGTTTGATACGGAAGTGGATTCGATTCGTACGTTTGATTCAGAAACCCAGCGTTCTCATGAGAAGATGGAGTCTGTGGACATAGGTCCTGCCACGGAAATGTTGCTGTTGGACGAAGATTTTGTCCGAGCACACCAGCGTTTGGAGCAGTCTCTCAGCAAGTCGTTGAAGAAGCTGACGAAGGCGGAAGCGAAAGAAACGCTAAACGAAGTGGTCAGTTATGATCTGGATCGTTTGAAGCAGCAAGAACGCTTTGAGGAAATGTATAAATATATTGGGTATTTTTATGAAGAATCTGTCAGTTTATTAGACTACCTGCCGGAAAATAGCCTGATGGTACTCGATGAAATGAGCCGGATCCAAGAGACAGCGAACCGTCTGGATCATGAAGAGGCAGAATGGCACCAGAGTCTGCTGGAAGCCAATCAGACCGTCCGTGACTTAAGAGTTTCTTTTGACTGGGAAGATACAAGAATGAAGATGGACCAGCCCAGATTGTATCTGTCTGTCTTCATGCGCCATATTGCCAACACCCAGCCGCAGAATATCGTCAATATCTCGAGTCGCCAAATGCAGCAGTTTCATGGGCAGATGAATTTACTGAAGAGTGAAATGGAACGCTGGACGAAGCAGGGGTATTCTGTTCTGATTCTAGCGCCTGATGAAAGGCGGGCAGATAAAATCCAGTCCGTTCTCGAGGATTATGATATGGAAGCGGTATTGGCGAAAGACGCTGTCAAATTGCCGCTGGTGAAGCCGACGATTGTGACCGGGAACATTAGCAGCGGTTTTGAATGGCCGATGCACAAGCTTGCCGTTTTGACCGAAAATGAATTGTTCAAAAAGCGGACTGCTAAACCGAAGCGAAAGCAGAAAATGTCGAACGCCGAGCGAATCAAAAATTATCAGGAGCTGAAGGTCGGCGACTATATCGTCCATGCGAATCACGGGATCGGGAAGTATCTCGGCATTGAAACCCTTAAGATGAATGGAACACATAAAGATTTTCTTATGGTCAAATATTCGGGCAATGATAAGCTGTTCGTCCCGATCGATCAGATCGACCTGATTCAGAAATATGTCGGGTCAGAAGGCAAGGAACCGAAAGTCTATAAACTTGGCGGAAGCGAGTGGAAAAAGGTCAAAAGCAAAGTCCAGTCTTCTGTTGAGGATATTGCCGATGACTTGATCAAGCTCTATGCGGAGCGAGAAGCGTCCAAAGGCCACGCCTTCAGCGAAGACGGGGAAATGCAGCGCGATTTTGAAGCGGCATTCCCTTACGAGGAGACGGAAGACCAAATCCGCTGTATCGAAGAAATCAAAGCCGATATGGAGCGCATCCGTCCGATGGATCGCTTGCTCTGCGGAGATGTCGGCTATGGGAAAACGGAAGTCGCGATTCGTGCAGCCTTCAAAGCGATCGTAGAAGGGAAGCAGGTGGCGATTTTGGTGCCGACGACGATTCTTGCCCAGCAGCACTATGAGACGCTGCAGGAGCGTTTTCAAGGCTTCGGCGTCAACATTGGGTTGATGAGCCGCTTCCGTACGAAAAAGCAGCAGAAAGAAACGACAGAGCGTCTCAGAAAAGGATTGGACGATATTGTCGTCGGAACGCATAGGATCTTGTCAAAAGACATGAAGTTCAAAGACCTTGGGCTGCTCATCGTCGATGAAGAGCAGCGTTTTGGCGTTAAGCATAAAGAAAAAATTAAGCAGATGAAACATAATGTCGATGTATTGACGTTGACCGCAACACCTATTCCACGGACGTTGCATATGTCGATGCTCGGAGTCCGTGATTTGTCGGTCATCGAAACGCCGCCAGCGAACCGTTTTCCGATTCAGACGTATGTGCTGGAGTACAATCCTATTTTTATGCGGGAAGCGGTGGAACGCGAAATGGCGCGCGGTGGTCAGGTCTTTTTCCTATTCAACCGGGTCGAGAATATCGAAAGGATGGCTCAGGAAATTTCCGCACTCGTACCAGAAGCGAGGGTTTCGTTTGCTCACGGGAAGATGAACGAAACGGAGCTTGAGAATGTGATGTTCTCGTTCCTTGAAGGGGAGTCTGATGTGCTGGTCAGTACGACGATCATTGAGACGGGCGTCGATATTCCAAATGTGAACACGCTGATCGTGTATGACGCTGACCGCATGGGCCTCAGCCAGCTTTACCAGCTCCGTGGCCGTGTCGGTCGTTCGAACCGGGTAGCCTATGCTTATTTCACGTATCAAAAGGATAAAGTGCTGACAGAGGTGGCGGAGAAACGGTTGCAGGCGATCAAGGAGTTCACAGAGCTCGGATCCGGCTTCAAAATCGCGATGCGTGACCTATCGATCCGTGGGGCAGGAAACCTGCTCGGAGCCCAGCAGCACGGCTTTATCGATTCCGTCGGTTTCGATATGTATTCCCAGATGCTGAAGGATGCGATCGAAGCGAAACAGCAAGGGAAAGAGCCAGAAGCGATCCAGCCGTTCCAACCAGAGCTTGATCTCACGCTGGATGCGTATATTCCAGCTGAGTATATTGCCGATGAAAAACAGAAAATCGACATGTACAAAGAATTTCAAGCGCTTGAAACCGAAGAGGATATTACAGAGCTCCGCGATGAACTGATCGACCGTTTCGGAGATTATCCGGAAGAAGTCGAAAATCTCTTCCGCGTATCGTCTATTCGCCTGTTTGCAAAAGAAGCGCGGATCGAATCCGTGACCGAGAAGAAAAAGAAAGTCGATATGGTGATGGAGAAAGAGCAGAGTCAACAGATCGACGGGGCAAAGCTGTTCGATTTCGCCAATCAATACGGACGGACGATCCAGCTTGGAACGGAAGACAATCAGTTGAAGGTGACGTTCAAGTGGGACCGCCAGCCAAAGGAAAAGCGGTACGAAATCATCGAAGAATTTATCAGCAAACTGCCGGCTATGTCCAGAGAAGCGACAACGGCCTAACCATTCATACACGCATGGAAGCGGGGAACCTCCTCGCATCCATGCGTTTTTTCCATTTGGACTGTTATGGTGCTGTTTTCTACGTGTATTTTTATTAAAGTTCTCTTTTATATTAATGTAGATGTCCGAACTGAGGGACGTTTCCGTTATGAATGATGGAGCTTGGAGGGACGGGAAATAACTCGCTTTCCATGGGCGGGCGCTGAGCTTCCTCGGAGCAAGGCTCCTGCGGGATCTCAGCCTGCCCTTTTCTTCCCATAGGAGTCTCGTCATTTCCCGTCCCTCCTTGCTGAAATAGGTGAACGGAAACACTCCGTTTAAAGCATGGATAAGTCTAATTAATGTGGCGCGTACTCGGAACCCTCTTTATTACACCCCACTGAAGTGTAAACAATACAGGTGGTTTCGAGAGTTCCATTAGGCGAGGGTTGTTGGGGAAGGAGGAGACTCCCGCGGGAGAAGGAGCTAGGCGAGACCCCGGAATGCCTAGGGAGGCTTGCCAGTTCCCCCGCAGGAAAGGGAGTCCTTCCTCAAAAACCCTATCCACTTTCATCATCTCGGAACCGTGAAAGGTGAAAACACCCAGATTTCTCCTTAATCTCCGATGTTTTATAAAAAAATCCATTCAAAGGACGTATAGGTTTTTTCTGCTGAATCATACTATCTGTAATCACCTGCTTCTTCTACATGCGCTTCAAACAGGGATAGCCAGATTAACATCATAGAAAGGGAGGCAGCATAAGAATGAAAGCAACAGGCATTGTACGTCGTATTGATGATTTAGGTCGTGTCGTTATACCAAAAGAAATCCGCCGGACACTCCGGATTCGCGAGGGAGATCCACTTGAAATCTTCGTGGACCGTGAAGGTGAAGTCATTTTGAAAAAGTATTCCCCGATCAACGAGCTTGGCGACTTTGCAAAAGAATATGCAGAAGCGCTCAGTGAAGCTTTGGAGACCCCGGTTTTGATCAGTGACCGCGATGAATTCATTGCCGTCGCCGGTGGTGTCAAGAAGGAGTACTTAAACCGGCCGATTGGTTCGAAAGTAGAAGAGGTGATGGACAAACGTAAGATGACAACGGAGAAACATCCGGCCCCGGCGGAGTTTGTCCGCGGTCAGGAAGAAGATGTCATTTCTTATATCATTTATCCGATTATTGCGCAGGGAGATCCTATCGGCTGTGTCGTCGCCTTGAATAAAGAGGGCGGACCGATTGAAGATACGGCTGGAAAAGCTGTCCAGACCGCCGCCGCCTTTTTAGCGAAACAAATGGAATAGAAGAGAAGGTCAGTCCTGTGTTGAAAAAGGTCTGGCCTTTTGCATTGTGGCAACTGGAATATGATATACTTGTTCTATTATTTGTTAAGAAAGAAAGGGTCGCGTATGACCGGAAATCAATCACAATCGATTATTAAAGGGGCACTGATTTTAGCGCTCGGAGGGCTGATCAGTAAGGTAATCAGCGCCGGGTATCGAGTGCCTTTACAAAATATTACCGGGGATCTCGGGTTTTACATTTATCAGCAAGTTTATCCGCTTTTGGGGCTTGCTCTGATTTTGTCGCTATACGGCTTTCCGGCTGCTATATCGAAACTAGTGGCGGACGTAAGGGAGAAAGAAGAGGCTTTGTCGATTCCTTCTTTTTTGCTTCCGGCATTGTCCATTCTTTTTCTCATATGCGGAAGCGTGTTCCTGATTGGGTTCACGCAGGCACCTCGACTCGCAGCTGTCATGGGGGATGAACAGTTGGCTTCCTCCCTAAGGTCAGCTTTTTTTGTGTTTTTATTTGTCCCCTTCCTGTCGATTCAGAGAGGGGTATTGCAGGGATACAACTATATGGCACCGACTGCCGTGTCCCAGATGACCGAACAGCTCGTCAGGGTCGCAGGAATCATTATGACCGCGCTCCTCGTCATACGGGCGGGGAATTTATATTCAATTGGAATCGGAGCATCGATCGCTGCCTGTAGTGGTGCGCTAGCCGGCAGTATCATGCTTTTATTCCTTATGAAAAAAAGGGTCTCTTGGACGTTGGAACGATGGACGCACACGTTTTCCTACATAAGAACGATTTTCTTATACGGTTTGTTCATTTGTCTGAATTATACATTGCTTCTCTCCCTGCAGTGGATCGACGCTCTCACTCTCGTGCCAGGGCTTGTCGAAGCGGGAGTAGAACAAACGTCTGCACGTGAAGCGAAAGGAGTGTTCGATCGCGGGCAGCCACTGATCCAGCTCGGTACGGTGCTTGCTTCCTCAATGGCGCTTGCACTTATTCCTTCGGTCACGAAAAAACGGATGCAGACGAAGCCGGCTGAGGTGATGTCATCGGTTTTCTCCGCGACAAAGTTCAGTCTGCTTATAGCTCTCGGGGCCACTGTCGGATTGATCGTACTGTTTCCCTCTGTGAACGAGGTTCTTTTTCAAAATGATCAGGGGACAGGGGCTTTGAGGATCCTGATGATTGTCGTGCTGTTCAGTTCGCTGACGCTGACGTTGTCTTCGATTTTACAAAGTCTTGAACGAATGTTTTCTACGGCGTTCATCATTCTCGGGGGAATTCTCGTGAAGGGGCTTTTGAACGTTTGGTTGATTCCGGTCTTTCAGCTTACGGGAGCGGCGCTGGCTACGATTCTCGCTGTCGCTTTCGTTTTGATTGGAAATATCGTACTCTTAGGACAAGAAATGAAGGAACCTGTATGGAGGCATCTCCCGTGGCTTCAGATGATGGTCTCGATTCTTGCGATGGCTCTTGTTACGGGAGTGCTAAGGCAGGGGGAGATGTTCGTAGAAGGGCGCCTTGTGCTGTTGGGTTATACGTTATTTATCGTGGCTGTAGGAGCCTTCGTATATCTCCTTCTGCTGCTGAAACTCGGGGCTTTTTCTGAACAGGAAGTCACACAGCTGCCGTTATCGAAATGGTGGCTGCGATTATTACCGAAAGGAATGAAATCATGAATACGATCACTGTGATTGGACTTGGAGCCGGCGATCTGGAACAAATGCCGCTCGGAGTCTATCGTCAACTGATAAAGAATGACCAGCCGATGTATGCGCGCACGATCGATCATCCGGTCATCGAACAATTGAAGGAAGAAGGTCTGACCTTCAACAGCTTTGATAAGCTCTATGAACAGAATGAGGACTTTTCTGATGTTTATGCAACGATTGTCGATCAGCTGATTGAGCTCGGGGAAGATGTCCTATACCTCGTCCCTGGTCACCCGATGCTTGCGGAACGGACCGTCCAGCTTTTGATTGAAAAAAGGGAAGAGGGTCTGATCCATCTGAACATCGAAGGCGGACAGAGCTTTCTCGATGCGACATTCCAAGCGCTTGAAATCGACCCGATCGAAGGCTTTCAGTTTTTAGATGCGACGGATTTGGACGGAGACCGCCTTCAGCTTTTAAACCATACGATTTTCTGTCAGGTGTACGATGCAATGATCGCTTCTGAAGTCAAACTGACGTTGCTTGAAGACCTGCCGCCGGACTATCCGGTCACAGTCGTCACAGCGGCAGGAAGTGAGCAAGAAGTGATCCGTACCGTTCCCCTTGAAGAACTGGATCGTGAAGTGGAAGTCAATAATCTGACGAGTGTCTATGTGCCTCCTGTCGAAAAGGAAAAGCTCAACCATCAATTTTTCCGTCTGCGTGAAGTGATTCGGATTTTGCGCAGTCCAGAAGGGTGTCCGTGGGACCGCAAACAGACTCATGAGTCACTCCGGAAGTATTTGATCGAGGAAGCTTACGAGTTTATCGATGCCGTCAACAGGCAAGACGATGAACATATGGTGGAGGAGCTCGGCGATCTCTTATTGCAGGTGATGCTTCACAGCCAAATTGGTGAGGATGAAGGATTTTTCACGATTGATGACGTAATAGTATCCATAACGGAAAAAATGATCCGTCGTCATCCTCATGTGTTTGACAGCGTCACGGTCAATGATGCTGATGAAGTCGTGACCAATTGGGACGCAATCAAGCAACAGGAAAAAGGAGAGAAACCAGAGTCTATCCTCGATTCGGTTCCGACGAGTTTCCCAGCTTTGCTTCAGGCGCAGGACTTACAGAAGAAAGCGGCCAAAGTAGGGTTCGACTGGGATGATGCCGATCCGGTCATTGAAAAAGTCGAGGAAGAATGGCGGGAATTCCAGGTTGCACGACGCCAGCAGGACCAAGAAGAAATGGAAAAAGAATTCGGAGACTGGCTGTTCGCGATTGCCAACTTAGCCCGTCACTATAAAATAAGCAGTGAAAATGCCCTGCAGCGGACGAACCAGAAATTCAGAACGAGACTGTCGGCGATGGAAAAACAGGCCGAGCAAAACGGACAATCGCTTGAAGACTTGACGTTGGATGAAATGGAAGCCTTGTGGGTGCAAGCGAAACAAGATCATAAAGGAGCGGAATAAACGAAGATGAGATTAGACAAGTTTTTAAAGATTTCCCGTTTAATTAAACGACGGACATTAGCCAAGGAAGTGGCCGATCAAGGACGTATCAGTATTAATGGAAATCAGAGTAAAGCAGCAAGCAAGGTTGCGGTCGGAGATGAGTTGACGATTCAATTCGGGCAAAAAATCCTGACGATTGAAATTAAGGAACTGAAGGAAAACGTCACGAAAGACGAAGCGTCCAGTTTATATGAAGTGAAGAACGAAGAGCGCGTTCAGACCTGAACTGAACCTACTATAATGGCTCAGTTCAACTTCAGTGTTTGTATTTAATGAACAATGATTTGAGTGCATGTATTTCGGAGTGATCCGATAGTAGACTTGCAGAGAAAAACCGCTGTCATCTCAGCGGTTTTTCTCTGTTCTAATCTCCCTCCTTTTCTCATAACTTGTACTAGAGAAGGAGGCTGTTACCCATGGAAGGCTACGATAAAAACCAGAGTATGCGCAGTCATCAGCCACAAACCGATCATCATGTGAAAGTATGGAATAGACGGAACATCGAAATTTCAGGTGTCAAAGAAGTGGACAGCTTTGATAGTGAGGAGTTTCTTCTGCAAACATCAATGGGGTACCTTGTCGTGCGAGGCCAGAATCTGCAAATGAAGAACCTGGATCTCGATTCAGGGGTTGTCGCGATCAAGGGAAAAATGTATGAAATGACTTACTTGGACGAGCATCAAGGGGAGAAGGCTAAAGGATTATTTAGCAAGCTCTTCAAATGACACTCACAACCCAGTTCGTTACGATCCTTTCCATGATGGGCGGTGGGATGATCGTCGGTGCTTCCTTGGATGCGTTCGAGCGTTTTTTTCGGAGAAGGAATAAGAAAAGCTGGCTGGAGATCATCTACCAGCTTGGCTTCTGGTTAACACAGGCCTGCATGCTCTTTTACATTCTATATTTAGCGAACTACGGGGAGTTGAGGCTCTACGTATTTCTGGCTGTCGTGTGTGGATTTGCCGCTTACCGGGCTTTATTCCGGGGTCCTTTTCTTCGTGGGCTGGAAGTCGGAATCAGAGTGGTGACTTCGGTCCTGAGAGCGCTCCGGAAGATAGGCTATAATCTATTGATTCGTCCTATTCAATCCATCTTTTTCCTTATTTTTGCTTTACTTACAGGGATATATGCGCTATTTTTAAAGAGTATCTATTATTTATTTCTTGTCATAATATATCCGATCCGGTTGATTTTTCGTCTGCTTTGGCGTCTCCTGCCGAAAAATGCGAAAAAATCCTTACGATATGTGGCAGGGTTTTTGGGTAAAATGAAGAATACAAAGACCATATGGAATAAATTCCGTAAGTAAAGGAGGCTGTACGTCGATGGCAAAGAAAAAGTCGGAGTCCGTAGCGCGCTTAGATTCTACATACATGAAGGAGTACGATGTCTATCGTGAACGACACCAGCGCAAAAAGAAACGTCTCATCCGCCGCCTTGTTTTGTTTGCCCTGTTGTTGATGATCGTCGCTGGCTCCATGATTACGTATCATGTACAACAAAAGTCTCTATACGCCGAAAAACATGAACAATATGTACAATTACAACAAAAGATGGATGCTTTGGAAAAAGAGGAAAAGGATTTAGAACGGGAAATCGAGCTTTTGAATAATGAGGAATATGTCCTGCAGATTGCCAGAACGAACTATTTCTTCTCAAAAGAAGGCGAAATCATCTTTAAAATGCCGAATGAAGACCCATTATATTGACACTCTTTTCAAAGCTTATATATAATATATAAGAAGGATATTCTTATCGAAATTTTTAAGGAGGAGCATTTTTTTTATGTCAATTGAAGTAGGCAGCAAGCTGCAGGGTAAGGTAACAGGGATCACTAATTTCGGAGCGTTCGTCGAGCTTCCTGATGGGAAGACTGGACTCGTCCACATTAGTGAAGTTGCCGATAACTATGTTAAAGACATCAATGACCACTTGAGCCAGGGTGACCAGGTTGAAGTGAAAGTCATTAATGTTGGAGACGATGGAAAGATTGGTCTGTCCATCAAAAAAGCAAAAGAAAACCACACAAGTCGTCGTCCACAAAAGCCTCGTAAACCGGTAGAATCATTTGAACAAAAAATGAACCGTTTTATGAAGGATAGTGAAGATCGTTTAGCATCATTGAAAAAGCACACGGAATCTAAGCGTGGAGGTCGAGGTGCTAAAAAAGGATAGCTTGCTGTCTAGGACAATGAGTAAAAGATGCACACATTTTTAAATACGAAGCAGCCCTCGCTCGGGCTGCTTCTTTTTTGTGCTTTTAAAAGTGGTTCGTTGGCCGTTTCTGTTATTCATATGTGAATCTGGAGTGAAGGGAAATAACTCGTTTCCATGGGCGGGCGCTGAGCTTCCTCGAAGCAAGGCTCCTGGGGGATCTTAGCCTGCCCTTTTCTCCCCGTAGAAGTCTCGCAATTCCCTCTTTATTTTCATAAGGAATATACGCAGGTATGTTACGATTTGTTAGTGAAGTGTTGGACACTAGGCAAATTTATATATAGTCACATGTCAGCTCACGTAGAGAGTAGAAGGCGATATATTGCTTGTCCAACCCCTTACTCCTGTAACGCCCATTTACTGAGAAACTGAACAAGGCCGTAGTTTTTCTAAGAAAATCACAGAGGAGATGCTCTAGTTGAAGACAAAAGAATTGAAACTGCAAGCAGAAACAGAACGATTAATCGTAAGACCCTTGACTCCCGAAGACTACGAAGAATGGAAAGAAGGCTTTCGTCACAGGCTGCCCTCCCAATCCAAGTATGACGGCGGAACCCTAGACCTGAGCGGATGGACCAAAGACATGTTCCGAGACGTTGTGAAGAAATACGACCGTTTAGCTGAAGAGGACGAAGCGTATGTTCTAGGCGTCTTCCGCAAGTCGGATCAGAAACAGATCGGAAAAGTGGAGATCAGTACGATTATAAGAGGAGAATTTCAATGGGGCCTGCTCGGGTACAGAATACATAACCAATTCTTTAAAAACGGCTACGGAAAAGAAGCGGTCAGAGAAGGGTTGAACATCGCCTTTCGAGAGCTTGGCTTCCACCGGATCGAAGCTCATATCAACTTAGATAATCTTCCCTCCATCCGTTTAGCTGAAAGTGTCGGCATGACGTATGAATGTACAAGGAAAAAGTTCATTTATGAAGAAGAAGAGTGGACAGATAACCTTATATATTATAAGAATGACGAGTAACGGCATGACCGAATATGGTCCTGATTTATTTAAAGGCTCCGCCCAATATTACGCAAAATACCGGCCGGTTTATCCATCTTCCCTTATTCGCTTCCTCGTCGAAAAGTTCTCCTTGAATGGGGATCAGCACCTGCTCGATTTAGGGTGTGGAACCGGACAGCTTACGATGAGGTTTTCGGATTGGTGCCATCAAATCGTCGCCATCGATCAGGAACCTGAAATGATTGAGGAAGCAAAGCGAATCCACGATCAACTCAGGACAGGAAGAATCGAATGGATGGAGGGGTCGCTGGACGAATATTTTGCCTCCCGTCATGAGCGATTCGACCTTGTTCTGATTGCTAAAGCCTTTCATTGAATGGACAGGCCCGAAGTATTGAAAAAGTTGTACGACAGGATCCCGGAAGGAGGCGGGGTGGCAATCATTGATACCTACCACCTGGGTCCGTCGTGTGTACCCTGGCGTTCTACCCTGAATCAACTGATTGAAAAGTGGTATGGAAAGAAAAGAAGGGCAGGGAATTCGACATACGCTCATCCTCTCATCCGTCACGAACAAGTGCTGACTGAATCCCCGTTCAAAGCGGAAGTTCATACGTTGCCACCCTATGAGGTGATTTGGACAGTAGAATCGATTCTCGGAAACTTATATTCAACTTCTTATGGAGCGAAACGCTTCCTCGGTCAAAACGTCGGAGCGTTCGAAAGGGAAGTAGAAGATGCTTTGGCAAATCTATCAGAAGAGGGTTTATTCACAGAAACGATGAACGTATCGGTGAAGCTCGGACTAAAAGGATCGACATAAAAAAAGAACCCCATTTCTCAACATGTGAGAAATGGGGTTCTTTTGGACAAGAATGCTACGATGACCCGTACGGGATTCGAACCCGTGTTACCGCCGTGAAAGGGCGGTGTCTTAACCACTTGACCAACGGGCCAAAAAATATGGTAGCGGCGGAGGGGATCGAACCCCCGACCTCACGGGTATGAACCGTACGCTCTAGCCAGCTGAGCTACACCGCCATATTGTTTTGTGCGCTTCAAAGTCACAAGAAATATAATATACCATCCCGTAAAAAGTGTCAACAACAAATAAAAAAATCAGACTACTCTGTATATTTCGCCAGAGAATGCTCGGGGATTTTGGGTAGGTATGGGGAAGGGGACGGTGCATTTTGTAGAAACCGTTAAAGAGTGTAAGAAAAGCATCGAAACTTTTGTTTCTGCTCTCCTCTTGTTTTGACAAAATGTATGGTTCTATCTGTGATTTAATAGGTTCACAGAGAGGGAGTGGTAAATATGTTACAAACAGTAACGAAGCGCGGTGAGCGCTCACAGGGAATGAAACAAAACCTTTCCAGAGGGATCGGGAAAGCGACATCGGGGATATACACCTTTATGTTGGATAAAGGGGTTTTTCATATGATGTTAGCGGTGTTGTTGGGACGAGCGGTGATGCTCTCATCGATGGCACCATTCGGGGTAGCGTATCTGGCGGTGATCTGGTGGCTGAAGCGTCCGCTTGTCCTGCCGGTGACGATCATGATGGCAGCTGGGGCTTCTACATATAGTTATAGTCATGCGGGTTTTATTGCGGGGTCATCAGCGGCTTTTTTGCTCTTAAGCCTGGTGCTGTCCAAAACAAGTCACCCCCAGAAGTGGTTGCCGTTGCTCGCTTTGCTTGGCACGTTGATTCCGAGGACCGCCAGTTTAGCGCTGCTCGATCGTTGGCAGCTGTACGAGCTTTCGCTAATGGTGGCAGAGGGGATGCTCAGTTTCATACTTGTACTTATTTTTATGCAAAGTATACCGCTTTTATCACCACAAAGATACCAGCCTACACTGAAGAATGAAGAAGTCGTCTGTCTGATCATTTTATTAGCATCTGTATTGACCGGAATGATCGGATGGCACATTCAAGGTGTTGCGGTTGTTGACATATTCTCAAGGTACCTTGTCATTCTGCTTGCGTATATTGCTGGAGCGGCTATTGGTTCGACGGTGGGAGTCGTCACAGGTTTAGTGTTGAGTCTTTCGAATACCGATCATATTTATCAGATGAGCCTGCTTGCTTTTTCCGGATTGCTGGGAGGGCTGTTAAAGGAGGGGAAAAAAGCGGGCGTGAGCGCAGGTCTCGTCGTCGGGACCTTGCTTATTGGTTTTTATGTCAGTAACGGAGCGTACCTGCCGTCTTCGATGTGGGCGACAGCGTGGGCGGTCGCGTTATTTGTATTGACTCCGAATGCCTGGATCCGCCATATTTCAAGACACGTTTCCGGCACCGATGAGCATGAATATGAACAGCAGAAGTATTTACAGAAGGTGCGGGATGTGACGGCTGTGCGCGTCGGGAAGTTTTCCGATGTGTTTCAAGCCTTATCCAAAAGCTTCAGCCACTTCGATGTGGTGAAAGAAAGAGAGGAGGAAAGGGCCGAGGAAATCGACTACTTTCTTAGTCACGTAACGGAAAAAACCTGTCAATCCTGCTTCAAAAAAGAAAAGTGCTGGGTGAACCAGTTTGATGAGACTCACGATTTGATGACAAATTTAATGTATGAACTGGACCAGCACGGTCAGCCGAGCCGTGTCCTCCGCAAAAATGTCGATCAGCATTGTGTAAAGCCGCAAAAGCTGATCGATACGATGAACCATGAGCTGTCCTTCTACCATGCGAATAAACAATTGAAACGACAAGTATTGGAGAGTCGCAGGTTTGTAGCTGAGCAGCTCAAGGGCGTTTCTGAGGTGATGGACAATTTTGCGAAGGAGATCGTAAAGGAAAGAGAGCATCATGAGAAAAAGGAGCAGGTGATTTACAATGCGCTCGACCGGATGGGAATGGAGGTCCAAAAGCTTGAAATCTATTCCCTCGATGCCGGAAATATGGATTTGGAGCTGATTGTTGAAATCGATTATTACAGGGGAGAAGGGTCTAAGATCATTGCGCCGGTTCTCTCTGATATCTTAGGGGAGACGATTGTCGTGACGATGGAAGAAATCTCTCCTTATCCGAATGGCAGGTGTTATTTGACGTTTGGATCGGCCAAACATTATTCGATTGAGTCAGGAGTCGCGCATGCGGCGAAGGGGGGAGGGTTCATTTCCGGTGACAGTTTCACGATGATGGAGCTCGGGCGCGGGAAATATGCGCTGGCCATCAGTGACGGGATGGGAAACGGAGAACGGGCTCATGAAGAAAGTATGGAGACACTCAGGCTTTTGAAGCAAATCCTGCAGTCCGGCATTCAAGAGTCGGTGGCGATCCAGTCGATCAATTCGATTTTATCGCTCAGGACAAACGACGAAATTTTTTCTACATTGGACCTTGCGGTGATCGACCTGCATAAGGCGACGTCTAAGTTCGTCAAAGTCGGCAGTACCCCAAGTTTTATTAAAAGGGGGTCGAATATCTTGACCGTGGAAGCGGGGAATCTGCCGATCGGGATCATTAAAGAGGTGGAGGTGGACATGAGGAGTGAGCAGCTCGAAGAAGGTGACCTGCTCATCATGATGAGTGATGGACTTTTGGAGGGACCGAAGCATATTGAGAATACCGAAGCATGGGTGAAACGTAAAATCCGTGAGATCAGAACGCGACACCCTCAGGAGATGGCGGATCTTTTGCTCGAGGAGGTGATCCGTGTCCAGGCTGGTGCGATCGATGATGATATGACGATCCTTGTCGCGCGTATCGACCGCTATAAACCGGAGTGGTCTTCGATCCCGACAGAGAAAAAACAAGCCTAGTAAGAGTATAATCTCCCTTCGTTTCGGCGATGATGAAATCAAGAAACAGGAGGGATGATAACCATGAAACCAGGACGTCTCAAACAAATTCTTTTATTAACAGATGGGTGCTCGAACCATGGAGAAGACCCGATTGCTGTAGCTGCTCTTGCTAGAAATCAGGGGGTAACGGTCAATGTGATTGGCGTTCTTGACGATCGGCAGAATGAGAAGCCTCAAGGGTTGGAGGAAGTAGAAGCGATCGCCGAAGCAGGTGGAGGCGTCAGTCAAATTGTTTATCAAAAAAGTTTGTCCCAAACCGTGCAAATGGTGACGAGACAAGCCATGACACAAACGATTCAAGGTGTCGTTAATAAAGAATTACAGGAGATTCTCGGGAAAGATCAGACGATTGAGGAGCTTCCGCCGGAGAAGCGGGGCGAGGTCGTGGAAGTCGTCGAGGATTTAGGGGAGAGCTGTGATCTTGAAGTACTCGTTCTCGTGGATACGAGTGCCAGCATGCATCATAAGCTTCCGACGGTAAAAGAAGCCCTCTATGATCTTTCACTCAGCTTAAATGCGAGGACGGGAGCGAACGAGTTCAGTGTTCACGTCTTTCCGGATTCGAAGCGTGCGATCAGACGGATGATCGACTGGACGCCCGAATTAAGTGAGATCAACAGTGTGTTTCACAAGCTGTCCAGCGGGGGTTATACGCCGACAGGACCGGCTTTAAAGGAAGCGTTATACGCGTTTGCCGCGAAGCCTGTGTACGATAGACAGGACGGAGTCGATCCTTATGAAGAAACTGGACGTTAATTTACACAAAGGGGATATGCTGCAGGGAAAGTGGAATGGACGGACCTATACCATTATACGCGAGCTCGGCTCAGGGGCGTGCGGGACAGTATATTTATGTAAAGACAGCCAAGGGGAAAAGTACGCCCTCAAAATCGGAGGCGACAGTTCCAGAGTGATGCTTGAAGTGAATATGCTTAAGAAGTTCAGCAAGGTCCAAGGAGTGAAGCTTGGGCCTTCTTTTGTTGATGTCGATGATTGGGAGGTCCGGGGAAAAGGAGTATACCCTTTTTACGTCATGGAATATGTAGAAGGTAAAAGTGTGCGTGAGTTTATGAGAGGAAGAACGAAAGACTGGATCGGAATATGTGCCCTCCAGCTGCTGACGGATCTCGACCATCTGCACCGGGCTGGCTATGTGTTCGGTGATTTGAAAACAGATAACCTGCTTGTGGAAAAAGCGCGCATCCGCTGGATTGATGTAGGCGGAGTGACGCCGATCGGCCGTGCGATCAAAGAGTATACGGAATTTTATGATCGTGGCTACTGGGGAAGGGGAAGTCGGAAGGCAGATGCCGCTTACGATTTATTCGCCGTGACGATGATCATGATGGAAATGGTGTACCCGAAGCGGTTTTCGAAAGGGACCGATCCGGTGAAGGTGCTTGAATCGAAGCTTCACGCTGCCATTCCACTCAAGCCATACCGTTCGGTCATTCTCGGGATTTGGAAAGGGAGATATTCCTCGGCGGGTGAAGTCACGCGTGATCTGAAACGGGTATTGATGCACCCGGGCAGGTCTGGATCGTCGAGAAGAAGGGGGAAAAGAATGGCTTCGGAGACTTCTGAAGTGCTTGCTTTTTCCTGTTTTGTGATGGCTTTTTTCGGAGTGTCGATTTTTAGCTTCTGGATGTAAGTGTATTCTTTTGCAGAACATGCTAACAATGGTAGGATGGAGATAGAAAGAAGAGAAGACATGATCAGGAGTAGGAGTGCACAGACTTATGGATTACACCGTCCATTCCTTTATGAAAAAACATGACATGATCCAGCCGGGGCAAACCGTTCTTGTCGCGGTGTCCGGTGGACCAGATTCGATGGCGTTGCTGCATTTCCTGAAAGGCCTTGAAGAAGAATTTGACTTGCGGATCCTAGTAGCTTCTGTCGACCATGGACTGCGTGGCGAAGAGTCTTCTGCAGATCTTGCTTACGTGAGGGAGATTTGCAGCGAATGGGAAATCGAATTTTTTGGAACCTTCGTCGATGTTCATTCGTACAAGGAGCATACGGGAGCAGGAACACAGGAAGCTGCCCGCCATTTACGGTATCAATTTTTTCAAAAGGTAATGGAACAACAGGCTGCCGATGTGCTGGCGATGGGGCATCATGGTGACGACCAGGCGGAGACGATGATGATGCAATGGGCCCGCAGTGCACGGCCGGAAGCGGTGCAGGGAATTCCTGCGAAGCGGGCTTTTGCGACGGGGCAAATCATCCGTCCGTTCCTTTCCGTATCCAAGCAGGATATCGTCGATTACAACGAGCGACACAGACTATCTCCGCGGATCGATCCGTCTAATGAGGAAACAGATTACACCCGTAATGCATTTCGTAAACATGTCCTGCCTTTTTTCAAAGAGCAGAATCCTAAATTCCATCAACACATGCAGGCGATGAGTGAAAGGCTGAAGGAAGAGCGTTCATACATACAAAAAGCAGCGGAAGATGTGCTTGAAAGTGTGGATTTCGGCTCAAATTCGGACAAATTCGCACAATTTTCTATTCGAACATTCAAAACATTTCCGCTTGCTTTACAAAGGACAGCCTTTCATCTAATATTGAACTATCTGTATGTAAATCAAACAGATGAGGTCTCTTTTTTGCATGAAGAGATGTTTTTTCACTTGATGAATGATTCGAAACCGAATGCAGAGCTTCACTTTCCTCGCGGTTTACTTGTCGTTCGGGCTTACGACACCCTTTCGTTTACATTTTCACAGGACGAGGATTTGTCCTATGAGTATGAATTATCTGTAGGGGAGTCGATGCAGCTGCCGAACGGTGACCGTATTTCGGCCGATTGGGCAGAGGATGGTGTTGAGGAGGACCCTTATACCTTTGTTTGTGAGTCCTGTCACGTACCGCAACCCTTCATCGTGAGAACGAGAAGGAAAGGGGACCGCATGCGCCTGAAGGGAATGAACGGATCAAAAAAGGTGAAAGATATTTTTATTGATCAGAAAATTCCTGCAAGGCTCCGGCAGTCATGGCCTATGCTTACAGACAAAGATGGAAACATTCTTTGGCTCATAGGGTTGAAGAAAGCCGGGAAAAATACAGGGGAGTCCTCAGGACCTTTGATTCGGTTCCATTATGAAAATAAAGCAGACATGTAGGAGGAGCAACCATGCATAACGAAATTGAAAAGGTCTTGATTTCCGAAGAAGAAATACAACAGAAGTGCCGGGAACTGGGCGCTAAATTGACAGAAGAATATCAGGATCGTTTCCCATTGGCGATTGGGGTTTTGAAAGGTGCTATGCCTTTCATGACGGACTTGTTGAAACGTGTGGAAACACATATTGAACTAGACTTTATGGATGTATCCAGCTATCACGGGGGTACACGATCCACTGGGGAAGTCAAGATTGAGAAAGACTTGAACACACAGGTGGAAGGCCGTGACATTCTGATTATCGAAGACATTATCGACAGTGGTTTGACATTGAGCTATCTCGTCGATCTGTTCAAATATCGGAAAGCGAAATCCATTAAGATCGTCACCCTGCTTGATAAGCCGACAGGTCGTACGGCTAATATCAAGGCGGATACGATCGGGTTTGAAGTGCCGGATGAGTTTGTGGTCGGGTACGGACTTGATTATGAAGAGAAATATCGTAACCTGCCTTACATCGGTATTTTAAAGCCTGAAGTGTATGGAGGATAAGTTCTTCGTGAATAAAGGTTTCAATGTTTTACAGACAAGGGTAATTAGTTGTGTGGTCAGTTTTTGGTATGATACTATTTACTATAGTTTTTCTCGCTTGGGAGGAGGTAGGCAATGAACCGGATATTTCGTAATACCATTTTTTATTTACTTATCTTCCTCGTAGTTATCGGCGTCGTCGGTCTATTTAGAGGTCAAGGTGAGCCACAACAAGAATTAAATGTCAATCAGTTTTACGATAGATTAAACAACGGTCAAATTGAAGAAATGACGATCCAGCCTGTCAATGGGGTAATCCAGGTCAGCGGTCAATTGGCAGACAGTGAAGAAGGTGAAGGTACATTCACTGCCAAGCTTCCAGCCAATGATGAAGTCATTTCGAACATTACCGAGATCGGACAGGAGCAGAGTATTCTTTCTGTTGAAGAAGAAGAGCAGCCTAGCGCATGGGTGACGTTCCTGACGACACTCATACCGTTCATCATCATCTTCATTCTTTTCTTCTTCCTGCTTAACCAGGCTCAGGGCGGCGGAAGTCGTGTCATGAACTTTGGTAAGAGTAAGGCGAAGATGTACACAGAAGAGAAGAAGAAAGTCCGTTTCAAAGACGTAGCCGGAGCAGATGAGGAGAAACAGGAGCTTGTCGAAGTGGTCGACTTCCTGAAAGACCCTCGTAAGTTCTCGCAGGTCGGAGCCCGTATTCCGAAGGGTGTCCTTCTAGTAGGACCTCCAGGTACTGGTAAGACGCTACTTGCTCGTGCGGTAGCCGGAGAAGCAGGCGTTCCATTCTTCTCGATCAGTGGTTCCGACTTCGTAGAAATGTTTGTCGGTGTAGGTGCGTCCCGTGTACGTGACCTATTTGAAAATGCTAAGAAAAATGCACCAGGGATCATCTTTATCGATGAGATCGATGCTGTCGGTCGTCAACGTGGTGCCGGTTTAGGCGGAGGTCACGATGAACGTGAGCAAACGTTGAACCAGTTACTCGTTGAGATGGATGGTTTCGGAGTCAATGAGGGTATCATTATCATCGCGGCGACCAACCGCCCGGATATTCTTGACCCTGCCCTTCTTCGTCCAGGACGTTTTGACCGTCAAATCACGGTAGATCGCCCTGATGTGAAGGGACGTGAAGCGGTACTAGCTGTGCATGCGAAGAACAAGCCGCTTTCTGAGAACGTCGACTTGAAGACGATTGCGCTTCGTACCCCTGGTTTCTCAGGTGCAGACCTCGAGAACCTTCTGAACGAAGCAGCACTTGTAGCCGCTCGTTCAGATAAGAAGCAAGTGGATATGGATGACGTTGATGAAGCAATCGACCGCGTCATCGCTGGACCGGCTAAGAAGAGCCGTGTCATTTCCAAGAAAGAACGTAACATCGTTGCGCATCACGAAAGTGGCCACACCGTCATCGGTATGGTGCTGGATGATGCGGATATGGTGCACAAAGTTACGATCGTACCTCGTGGGCAGGCAGGTGGTTATGCTGTCATGCTTCCGAAAGAAGATCGTTACTTCATGACAAAACCTGAATTGTTCGATAAGATCACAGGTCTACTCGGTGGTCGTGTAGCCGAAGAGATTATGTTCGGTGAAGTGAGCACAGGTGCTCATAACGACTTCCAGCGTGCCACGAGCATTGCTCGTAAGATGGTGACAGAATACGGAATGAGTGAAAAACTTGGTCCACTTCAGTTCGGTTCCAATTCTGGCGGTCAGGTATTCCTGGGACGCGACATTCAGAATGAGCAGAACTACAGTGACCAGATCGCTTATGAAATCGATCTGGAAGTGAAGAACTTCATTCAGTACTGCTACGATCGTGCCAAGCAGATCCTGACAGAGAACAAAGATAAGCTTGAATTGATTGCAGACACGTTACTTGACGTGGAAACACTCGATGCGACGCAAATCCGTTCTCTATTCGATAAAGGACGCCTTCCTACCGATGAGGAATTGGAAGAGCTTGCCCGTGAGAACAATGCGAAAATCAAAAACAACACATCTTCTGGAGCGGATGAAGACGTCAAAGTAAACATCCAGTCCAAAGAAGAAGATGAACAAGCGGATACTTCCACAACGGCTGAAGACACTGAAACTCAGACAGTTGAGGAGCAACCTAAAGAATCAGACGAAAACGATTCTGAGGATCGCCGCTCATAAAATAGCACATTAAGTCACACCTTCCGTCCAGAGGGTGTGACTTTTTCTTGGTATGGAATCATGAAGGTTTGCCCATGAGTTTTTTTACCCTAAAACAGGTAAAATATGTGATATGATAAGACCCGAAGGAATTTGTACGGGAGGATGGAAGGATGAATTTTGTTCTGGATGTTGGGAACACGAATACAGTTCTTGGTGTTTTCGATCAAGGTGAACTGAAGTACCAGTGGCGGATCAAAACGGATCGTCATAAGACGGAAGATGAATTCGGCATGCTGATCAAATCTCTTTTTGATTACGAGGGCTTGCGATTCGAAGATATGGAGGGCGTCATCATCTCCTCTGTTGTTCCACCCATTATGTTTGCACTTGAGCGGATGTCTCGTTATTATTTTAAAAAGCAACCTATGATTATTGGTGATGGTCTCGTGGATGCGGGACTTCCTATGAAATATCCGCACCCTGAAGAAATAGGTGCTGACCGGATTGTCAATGCTGTAGGGGCTATTGGAGAATATAAGCTGCCGTTAGTTATTATCGATTTTGGTACGGCCACGACGTATTGTTATATAAATGAACAAGGAGAATATCTGGGAGGAGCGATCGCCCCCGGCATTAATATTTCGATGGAGGCCCTTTATGCCAAAGCGGCGAAGCTTCCGAAAATTGAAATCAAGCGCCCGGAGCATGTGATCGGTCAAAGTACGGTGGAAGCCATGCAGTCCGGTGTTTTCTATGGATATGTCGGTCAGGTCGACGAAGTGGTTCGCCGTATGAAAGAAACGTCGGATCAGACGCCGACGGTGATCGCGACAGGTGGATTAGCTTCGCTGATTGCGGATCAGTCGAGTACGATTGATCACGTCGATCCTTTTCTCACGCTGAAAGGACTTCACAAGATTTACGAGCGCAACAAAAGAAAAAATGCTTTCAAAGGAGAATGATAAGCCATGTCAGATTATTTAGTTCGTGCTATTGCTTTTGATGGACAGGTTCGTGCTTACGCTGTCCAGTCCACACAAACCGTTGAAGAAGCTCGCCGCAGACAGGATACATGGGCGACGACTTCTGCTGCCCTCGGCCGTACGTTGACGATCAGCTCGATGATGGGAGCTATGCTCAAGGGCGACGAGAAAATGACCATCAAAGTAGAGGGGGATGGACCAGCGGGTGCTATCATCGCTGATGCGAATGCAAAAGGTGAAGTCCGTGGCTATATTAAAAACCCTCATGTCGACTTCGAGTTGAATGATCAAGGGAAGCTGGATGTTTCCCGCGCAGTCGGTACCAGCGGAACATTGAGTATCGTGAAAGATCTCGGAATGCGTGATCACTTCACAGGGCAGGTGCCGCTCATTTCCGGGGAAATCAGTGAGGACTTCACGTATTATTTCGCTAACTCTGAACAGGTTCCTTCTGCCGTTGGAGCGGGTGTACTTGTAGATACAGACTATTCGATTCTCGCCTCTGGCGGATTCATTATTCAAATGATGCCTGGAGCGGATGATGAGACGACAAGCGAGATTGAAAAGCGCTTATCGGAGATGCCTGCCATCTCAAGCCTGGTACGTGACGGGAAATCTCCAGAGGAAATCCTTCACGTCGTATTAGGTGAAGAAAATGTAAAAGTATTGGATACCCTTCCGGTCGAGTTCAAGTGTCATTGTTCAAGAGAACGTGTGGAAACAGCAATTGCAAGTCTTGGGGACGAGGAAATCCAGCGCATGATCGACGAAGATCAAGGCGCAGAGGCGAAGTGCCATTTCTGTAACGAAGATTATCAGTTCAATGTAGACGATTTGGAAGAACTTCAGTCCAACGACGCAAAATAATCACAATCCTGATATAATGAAAGGGCGGAACCAAGAGTTTCGCCCTTTTTTGATCTTTTGATAAGGTAGAAATGTTTGACAATGAATACGGACTTCAGTACATTAGACTTAAATCCTATTAAAATACTTGGTTTTAGGAGTGAGATGATGAGAGTAGTCAACAATGTAAGTGAACTTGTAGGCCGGACACCCCTTGTGAAATTGAACCGAAGTGCGGATGAAGACAGCGCGGATATTTACTTGAAGCTGGAGTACATGAATCCAGGAAGCTCTGTCAAAGACCGTATTGCTTTATCGATGATCGAGGAAGCTGAAAAGGCAGGAGAGCTGAAAGAAGGTGACACGATTGTGGAACCGACAAGTGGGAACACGGGAATTGGCCTTGCGATGATTGCGGCAGCTAAAGGATACAAATCCGTCCTTGTCATGCCGGACACGATGAGCCAAGAACGTCGTAACCTACTTCGCGCTTATGGTGCGGACCTTGTCCTTACCCCTGGGAGTGAAGGGATGAAAGGCGCGATCAAAAAAGCAGCCGAACTTCACGACAAGCACGGGTACTTCATGCCTCAACAGTTCAATAATGAAGCAAACCCTCTCATCCACGAAAAAACAACAGGACCGGAGATTGTAGAACAAATGGGTGATCAACTGGATGCTTTTATTTCTGGAATCGGAACAGGTGGTACGATTACAGGAGCAGGGAAAGTCTTGAAGAAGCATTACCCGAATATCAAAATTTATGCGATTGAACCTAAAGACTCTCCAGTTCTGTCTGGAGGTCAGCCAGGCCCGCATAAAATCCAAGGAATCGGAGCTGGATTTGTCCCTGGTATCCTGGATACAGAAATTTATGATGAAGTGTACCAGGTTACGAAAGAAGATTCGTTCACGGCAGCACGTGAAGCAGCAAGAAAAGATGGGATTCTCGGTGGTATCTCCTCAGGTTCTGCGATTCATGTCGCCAAAGAAGTAGCGAAGAAGCTCGGAAAAGGTAAGAAAGTCGTGGCAATCATTCCTAGTAACGGGGAGAGGTATTTATCCACTCCGCTTTACCAGTTCGACGAAGAATAAACGACACAACGTCCTCCTATTGGGAGGGCGTTTTTCTTTTGGGGAAAAAATGTTGTAAAATGGTGAGAGAAATTCAGAGGGAAAGAAGGGCTGGTCATGGGGTTTACTTTGACAACAAAAGAAAAGACATACGATTTGGCAACTCAATCCCTGGTGATGGGGATTTTGAACATCACTCCTGATTCTTTTTCTGATGGGGGACAATATAACAGTGTGGATGCAGCTGTAGCGCAAGCCGTCCAAATGGAAGAGGACGGAGCTCACATCATCGATATTGGTGGAGAGTCGACGCGTCCTGGTCACGACCCGGTCACAGAAAAAGAAGAACTGGACAGGGTTTTGCCTGTCATCCGAGCCGTGAAGCAGAAGGTGAGTCTGCCGATCTCTATCGACACCTACAAGGCGGAAGTCGCAAGGCAAGCGGTAGAAGCAGGTGCCTCGATCATCAATGACGTATGGGGAGCGAAGAAAGAGCCGGAGATTGCCGAAGTGGCAGCCAACTACGATGTGCCAATCATCCTGATGCACAACCGGGAAAATAAAATATACAATTCGCTCATTGACGATATGAAAGATGATTTAAAGGGTAGTATTCAAATAGCCAGGCAAGCTGGCGTTAAAGACAAACAAATCATCTTGGATCCAGGTGTCGGATTTGCCAAAACACCAGAGGATAATTTAATGGTCATGCGTCATCTCCATCAATTTCATGACCTTGGATACCCGCTTTTGCTCGGAAGTTCAAGGAAATCATTTATCGGACTTACGCTCGATCTTCCGAAAACCGAACGGATGGAAGGGACAGGTGCTACAGTATGCTACGCCATTTCCCAAGGGGTGCAAATGGTGCGCGTCCATGACGTGAAGCCAATTGTCCGGATGACGAAAATGATGGATGCGATGATCGGAAAGGGTGGAGATCATGGATAAAATTTATGTCAATCAAATGGAGTTCTGGGGATACCACGGGCTTTTCCCTGAAGAAAACAAGCTCGGACAGCGATTTTATGCAGATGTTGAATTGGAGCTTGATTTGACTCCTGCTTCAAAAACGGATGACATGACAAAGTCGATCGATTACGGAGCGATTTATGAGACGAGTAAAAGAGTAGTCGAAGGGGAAGCGTATAATCTAGTTGAAAGCGTGGCGGAGAAGCTGGCGGGTCAACTCCTTGAAGAGTTCGAATTACTCGAGGCTTGCCGAATCACTTTATATAAGCCTGACCCTCCGATTCCGGGCCATTATAAGTCTGTCGCCATCGAAATCTACCGGAGACGCTCCGAATGAAGCGAGCGTTCATAGCATTAGGCTCCAACCTTGATACACGTGAACAATTTTTATCAGAGGCAATCGGACACCTGGAACGCCATCCAGAGATCCAGATCGTCCAAAAATCGTCCGTCTACGAAACAGCTCCGGTCGGGTACACGGATCAAAGTGATTTTTTAAATATGGTTGCACTCATACGTACGTCGTTGTCCCCGGCCGCCCTTCTCGATTATTGTCAAAGCATCGAAGCCGATTTGGGACGGAAGAGGGTAGTCAAATGGGGGCCGCGCACGATCGATCTAGACATTTTGCTATATGATGACGAAAGTGTAGAGGAGGAACACCTTACGATTCCTCACCCCCATATGCATGAGCGGGCATTTGTCATGGTGCCCTTGGCTGATGTCGACCCGGATGTCATCATTCCTAGGCTTGAACGAAGCGCGAAAGATGTCATTGCTGAACTACCGGAAGAGGATGTTCAAAGCATGCGGGTTTGGGGTGAAATACAGTAAGCTTCCTCATTCGTCCTATACGATCCCGAATTATGGATGGATTCCATTTGGATAGAACCCCCTAAAGCCTGATGACCCCCTGAGCATTGACAGGGCTTGAGGACTTTTCTATACTAAACGATAGTTACTGTACTGCCAGTCTTTGCTGGCAGTTTTTGTATGGAAGCGGACGATAGGGTTTCTTGAATATATAAAGAATGGAGTGATTAAGATGTCAGAAGAACTCAATGAATATATGCAGGTGCGTCGGGATAAGATGCAGGCTCACCGTGAAAAAGGAATGGATCCTTTTGGCGGTAAATTCGAGCGGACAGACTATGCGGAAGACCTGAAAGAAAAATACGATGAATTCAGCAAAGAGGAGCTGGAAGAGAAACAAATCCCAGCGACCGTTGCCGGACGGATTATGACAAAGCGTGGAAAAGGAAAAGCGGGATTCACCCACATTCAGGATTTAACCGGACAAATCCAACTATATGTACGTAAGGATGAAATCGGGGAAGAGGCCTATGATGTATTCAAGTCAGCTGACCTTGGAGATATTGTAGGGGTGTCAGGAGTCATGTTCAAAACGAACGTAGGAGAGCTTTCGGTTAAAGCGTCCCAGCTCGAACTATTGACGAAGTCTCTTCGCCCACTTCCTGAAAAGTTTCACGGATTACAGGATGTTGAACAGCGTTATCGCCAGCGTTACCTTGATTTGATCACGAATCCAGGAAGCCGTGATACGTTCGTGACACGAAGTAAAATCATTCAATCCATGCGCCGTTATTTGGACGGGCTAGGGTTCCTTGAGGTGGAAACACCGTTGATGCACGGGATCCCAGGAGGGGCATCTGCACGTCCATTCGTCACTCACCATAACGCTCTTGATATGGAGCTTTATATGCGTATTGCGATCGAGCTTCACCTTAAGCGTCTAATTGTCGGTGGCATGGAAAAAGTGTATGAAATCGGACGCGTATTCCGTAATGAAGGAATTTCTACTCGTCACAATCCAGAGTTCACGATGCTGGAGCTTTATGAAGCATACGCCGATTATCATGACATCATGGATCTGACAGAGAACATGGTCGCTCATATTGCAGAAGAAGTACTGGGCACGACAACTGTAACCTACGGAGAAGAAGACATTGATCTGTCACCGAAGTGGGCTCGTCTGCACATGGTGGATGCCATCAAAGACTATACCGGTGTCGACTTCTGGGAGAAGATGTCTGATGAAAAAGCGAAAGAATTGGCTCATGAGCATGGTATCGAAATCGATGACAATATGACGTTCGGTCATATCGTCAACGAATTCTTTGAGCAACGCGTCGAAGAAAAGCTGATCCAACCGACATTCGTCTACGGTCACCCGATTGAAATCTCGCCATTAGCGAAGAAAAATCCGGAAGACGAACGTTTCACGGATCGTTTCGAATTGTTCATCGTAGGGCGCGAGCATGCCAACGCCTTCTCTGAACTAAATGATCCGATCGATCAACGCGAACGCTTCGAAGCTCAGCTTAAAGAACGCGAAGAAGGAAATGATGAAGCACACATGATGGATGATGATTTCATCGAAGCGCTTGAATACGGAATGGCTCCGACCGGAGGACTTGGAATCGGAATCGACCGTCTTGTCATGCTGCTGACAGACTCTCCGTCCATTCGGGACGTCCTGCTATTCCCACAAATGAGAAATCGCGACTAATCAAAGAAATCCCTGCTTATACAAGCGGGGATTTTTCTTATACCATTCGTTGATTCTTCAGAAAAGTTTTTCATTTAAAATGTTCTTGATTTCAATAGTGAGCCATGGTAAATTATTATTTGTCGCGCTAAGAAGGCCGTGGCAAAAACGGCAAAAAAAGTTATTGACTTTTATAATGCAAGCGTGGTAAATTAATAAAGTCGCCAAAACGACAACGTGATTTCAAATTAATATTTCATGAAAAAAGTTATTGACTTCGATAAGCTTCGCGTGATATATTAATTGAGTCGCTGTTTTGAAGCGGCGCACAACATTTTGATCTTTGAAAACTGAACGAACCAACCAGTATGTCAAAACATTTCTTCTATTATATAGAGGAAAAAGAAACAACGCACATTCGGTGTGCAAATGAGCTTTTCAAACTACTTTTATGGAGAGTTTGATCCTGGCTCAGGACGAACGCTGGCGGCGTGCCTAATACATGCAAGTCGAGCGCGGGAAGCGAGCTGATCCCTTCG
>SCFO01000015.1 GCA_004078665.1 Halobacillus fulvus
ACCTTCTTTATCAGAAGGAGTCTAAAGAAACGAGCGAATATAAAGGCCTTCAACAGGCGAAAAAAATGCTTCCGAAATTGGCTGGGGCTCTCTTTTACGAACCTAAGTCTATTCTCGATTTGTGTGAAATGACCTACTTCAATATTAGGCGGAATGGAAAGAAAGAACCCAAAGGAAAACAACTGACTCCGCTTGAAATATTGAAGGTTCTTCAAGCACGATAGGGCTTTTAAAAAGGAACTTGACGCTCTTTCCTTTAACAGGCTTATAACTGGAATATTTTTCTTTTTATAATCTGAATTCGTTTAAAATCCCGGCTTGATCAAATTCATTGGATATTAGCTTGACGGCTATGTGGGGACGGTTCTCATTGTCCCAAAAGGTAAGAGGCCCGGTGTGGATGACCGGGCCTCTCGTTAAGTATCGTCTATGCTGGATTATTCGTCTGTCACTTCATCAGAGTGAGTTCCACCGGATCCATCTGTGATTGGGCTAGGAGTGCCCTGCTGGCCGTTGTTGACAGCACCGTTTCCGTCATCTGAGTCAACATCCGTACCATCCCACTGCGTAGCTTCCAAGTTGAAGCATCACCATTGTTATACTTTATCCACGCCGTTTATACAGGTTTGGCGGGAGCGACGCTCTATATATTGCAAATCAGGCACGGATTCTCCTGGGGAGCCGGAGCGATCGACTATTTCTTGAACCTTAACTTATCGGATGGTGGATTGCTGATCATCCCTGTAGGTCTTGTGTTCTTTGCCCTTTACTATTTCACCTTCTACACGATCATTGTGAAAAAGGACATTCCGGTCATTGGTCGGGAAGAAGAAGTGGAATTCGGAGAAGATTCTTCCGAAGAGGAGAAAGAATTGCAGCTTACACACTCCAACCATGAGTATATGGCGAAGAAGATCCTTCAGTATATTGGTGGAAAAGAGAATGTCGTCCTCAACGATAACTGTATGACGCGTCTGCGCCTAGAGCTGAATGACACCGATATCGTCGATCAAGATAAGATCAAACAGACAGGTGCGCACGGAGTTGTAAGAATCGATAAGCATAATTTGCAAATTATCATTGGTTCTGAAGCAACGACTGTGAAGAATGAGTTGGATCGATTGTTGGATGAATAAATAATAATAGATTAGGTTCGCTTTAGTAGAGCGGACCTTTTTTATGTGAGTGGTGTTATGTAATGATTGGATGCCGTAGAAAAGTATATTTAAGTGTGGATTCGATCGAGAAGACCATAAAATGATTCGGGGTCTACGGTTTTAGCGAATAATGTCGATTTACAACTAAATGAAAGTGTAACTTAAACCGATATTATAAGAAAACAAGTGACTCTGCAGGGAGCCTGTCACAGATTGCATAAAGGTACCCTTTTTAATAAAAGTCGATGGTTTCTCGTAAACTGCTTTGCATTCTATACATATACCGAAGAGAAATGGAGCAAACAACATGTATGAAATGATCGGTCACTACAACCCTTTTCTAGTATCAGGTTCCATAGCCATTTCAATTACAGCGTCCTATATCACCCTCCTGCTCATCAAACGCATGGTCCAGTCCAAAACAAAATCCCACCGCTATAGCTGGCTGACGGCCGGAAGCCTGACGTTCGGCGGGGGCATCTGGTCAATGCATTTCGTCGCGATGCTCGCGTATGAAATGGACATGACCGTCCAGTACCATCCTTGGCTTCTACTCATCAGCATCTTGTGCGCCGTGCTCGCCAGTTTTGTTGCGTTTCTGATTTTGAAAAAGCGTTGGTTCAAGCGGAAGTCGGTGTACGGAGGGACGATTTTCATCAGTCTCGGAATCTTATCGATGCACTATATTGGCATGGAAGCGATGCAGATGAATGCCGCGATCGAGTATGACGCGCTTCTGTTCGCTGCATCCGTTGTTATTGCCGTCTTGACATCTTTTGTTGCTTTAAAAATCTTTATGAGTTTATTAAATGAGAAAAGCCAGCACCAAATGCGACATCTTGTCAGCGCTCTGCTGATGGGGGCAGCGATTTCCGGGATGCATTATACAGGAATGGCCGCCGCGGATTTTGTTATGGTTCCCTCAT
The DNA here is from genome assembly GCA_004078665.1 of Halobacillus fulvus. Lineage (GTDB taxonomy): Bacteria > Bacillota > Bacilli > Bacillales > Halobacillaceae > Halobacillus > Halobacillus fulvus. The sequence goes on from SCFO01000015.1 coordinate 2,084, forward strand.
CATTGAGTAATGAACTGGGGGATTCGCTTGTAGATGCTGGAACCGTCGGTTATGTGATTACAGGTGCGATCGGTATTGTGTTTCTTTTCTTGCTCGCGATGATTCAAATGGATCGCAGGCGTGAAAAAGCAGAGCAACAGTTCAGTTTGACCGACCAAGTATACCGGTCCATTGTCCAGGCAGCGAACGATGCGATGATTATGGCCGATGAAAAAGGAAACGTCCTGACATGGAATAAAGCAGCCGAAAAAATCTTCGGTTATTCCAAAAAAGAAATGCTCCAAAAGCCTTTGACACAAATCATGCCCGAACAATACCGTGAAGGCCATCAGCACGGAATCATGCGTTATTTGGAAACGAAGGAAAAAAGGGTGATCGGCAAAACGGTTGAAGTAGAAGGGCTACATAAAAATGGAAGCACGTTCCCGATCGAGCTCTCATTATCTGTTGTTGAAAATGAGGGTTTGACGTATTTCTCTAGCATTATTCGTGATATATCTGAGCGGAAAGCGAGCGAGGAGAAGATCGAGACGCTTGTGTATCGCGATGATTTGACGTATCTCCCGAATCGCCGAATGCTGAACGAGCATTTGGCTGCGACGATCCAATCTTCCAGAAGGAACGAGCAGAATATCGGCGTAGCGTTTATCGATATGGACCGTTTCAAGCAGGTGAATGATGTCTATGGTCACAAAACGGGGGACGAACTTCTCATTGCGATGGCGGAGCGGATCAAAGGATGTGTCGATGAGAATGGGTTGCTCGCGAGGCAGAGTGGCGATGAGTTCGTCATTGTTCAGCCGCATTCGACCCCGTATGAAATGGGATCTGTCACCAAAACCATTCTGAAAGCTTTTCAACAGCCCTTTTGCTTCAAAAATCGTAAGCTTGAAATCGTGATGAGTCCTTCGATTGGTGTCAGTATGTATCCAGAAGACGGCGAGACGGCGGGCGATCTGATCAAAAATGCGGATGTGGCGATGTATCAGGCGAAGCAGCTTGGTGGGAACCAGTCACTTTTCTTCACGAGTGAAATCAATGAGACGATCTCGAGGAAGATGAAGCTGGAGTCCGGACTGCGTAAAGCGGCAAGTCGCGGTGAACTGGAAAACTATTATCAGCCTCAAGTGTCGGTCCAAACCGGAAAACTGAAGGGGATGGAAGTTTTGATCCGCTGGAATCATCCTGAGCTTGGACAAGTGCCGCCGAATGATTTCATTCCGCTCGCAGAAGAAACGAACCTGATCATTCCGATTGGGGAGTGGGTGCTAAGAGAAGCGTGCAGGCAGTATGTAGCTTGGAGGGAAGCAGGCTTTTATTTCGAACATATTTCGGTAAATATCTCTGCTGTTCAATTTAGGCATCCGGACTTTACGGAAATGGTCGAGAAGGTGATAGAGGAGACAGGAATGAATCCAAAGCATCTCGTGCTTGAGATTACCGAGACCGTGGTACAAGAAGTCGACAAAGCGATTCCGATTCTTAATGAACTGAAGGGGATGGGAATTTTGTTATCCTTGGATGACTTTGGGACAGGATATTCCTCTTTGCAATATTTAAAAGAATTCCCACTCGACGCGTTAAAGATCGATAAATCCTTCATCCAGACGCTCGATGTCAGCGAAAGAGACGAAGCCGTCGTCGAAATGATCATCAGCATGGCCGAGAAGCTAGGGTTAAGTATTGTTGCTGAAGGCGTGGAGACAGACCGCCAGCTCAGATACCTCTCAAGAAGACAGTCAGTCGATTACCAAGGATTTTTGTACAGCCCACCACTACCGAGCGCCGAAGTGATGCGGAAGTTTTTGGAGTCGGATGTTGGGTAGAGGGTTTGGGATTTAGAGTTTTGGCTTGGGGTGGTGGGACAGTTGGGGACGGTTCTGCTTGTCCCGGGGTGGTTTGCAGCGCTTAAGCTTTAGGTTTGCGGGACAAATGGGGACGGTTCTCATTGTCCCGTTTTATTTTTTATGAAGGTGGGTTTAGTTTGGAACAGAGAAAATTTGAATTTCTGACGTATGCCATTCAGCATGTAGAGAACCGGATTGCCCTAATGGATCAGAAAGCGAGTATATTGATGGCGATCATGGGCGGGTTTTATGTTTTGATTGTTTCGTTGTTGAAAGATTTCGTCGGTTTATTTCAAACAGGAGATACGGGAATTTTGCTTAAGATAAGTGCTTACATCTTTTTGATCATAGGTTTGCTTATTACGTTTATCGTCGTTTATTACTTACTTATGACCATTCGTCCGCGAAAAGGAATGATACATAAAATGGAATTGGATCGAATGCCCATCCAAAGACCAATATTTTGGTTCAATAACGGCGCTACAGAAATCAATACATACCAGCCGAGAATGGACCAACTGGATGAGGTGGATATGTATGAGAATTTGAAGGTGGCCCATTTCACAGGGCTGCAGCTTGTGAAGCGGAAGTATTTTTATTATCGGAAGTCGATCAGTTGGATGAATGTGCTGATTGTTTATAATTCTGTTGGGGTGATCGGGTTTTTGGTGGTTAGTATGGTGGGGTTGTTTAATTGAGAGGTAATTTGAAGTAATGTAAAAAAGGAGAGGAATGGTCACATTCCTCTCCTTTACTTGAATGAGTAGACTTAATTATACTCCCGTATAAAGACTTCCAAATCCATATGCTTCGATATATCCATGTAAGGTTAATGTGTAATATCCCTCGGAGACATAAATCCTATCTTGATCTACTCGTTCTTTAGTAGGATTGATGGAATCTCCTTCAACCTCATTCCCCTCAGAATCAGTTATGCTCCAAGATAAAATGGTAGGGATTGCAGCAATACCTGTATTGTTCTCAATATAATAATCGATATATCCATTACTTGCATAAACTCTCTCTGTAGAAACTCCCCAATCATCAGCAGGAGTTATTTGAACTGTTTCATAATAACTATTCGCTGACGCACTACTTCCCAAACTGAAGACCATGACCAAAGCAAAAATGATCGAAAACAAAACCTTTTTCATGTGAACTCTCCTCCTGTTGTTTTTTTGTTGTCACTAACAATCTAGCACTTCCTGGGGATTCCTTCAAAATTATACTAATATTTCTTTTTGTTAAAATCGGAATCATTCACTGACGGGTAGTTTGTGGGTGAAAGAAAAAGTAGAAGGAAAACACTTTGTAAATGGAATTACATCAATAGATTGCGTGATTTTTGATCACAGAATGGTCTAGAGGGTGGCTGTGAAAGTTTTTTTGTGAAATGTGAATGATTGCGATGGAAAAGAAGAACATTCGCAAGTGAATTTTTGGATGAATTGGGATAAATAAAGGGGTTTGCCCAAAGATAGGGCCAGGAACAAATATGTCCCTGGCCCTATCTTTGCTATTTAGTTAGCGGGTGGCTGTTCATCCCCGAAAGGCTGAACAATTCCTGGGTCCGTGTCTGAAGTGGTGTCTTCTTGAGCAGAAACCGAGAATGCTGTCCCTCCAAGAATAAGAGAAAAGAGGGCAGACAAGATGAGAAACCGTTTCAAAAGAACACCTCCTTAGAACCTGTTCATTATTAATAAAAGCAGATTTTTCCATGATTTTCAAATGATATGTGTTAATAATTGTGCAACGTCTCATAAGTTTCTAACGCTAATTGCAGGTATTTTGTCGAATATTTGTACATGTTTTTCCCTGTATAATGAGAGGCCAGGATCTTGGAGTAGGTGATGACTTGATGCCACTTTTCTTCTGTTTTCAAATAAGGAAAGAACTCTTTGTTGATAAAAGCTTCCCATTCTTTAAGTGGGGAGTGATTGATCATCCGGAAGAAATTCAGTTCCATGATTACCCCATCATCTACGTCATTTGTTTCAACTAGATTCCAGGCATACTTCAGCCAGAGCGCTACTTCGTCGGAATCATTGAGTCGGTAATGCGTAGATAGGATCAAAAGTAACGTGTTAAAAAAGCTCTCTTCATCCTTCACGCTCTTATGCTCGATACTCCGCTCGAGATAAGGAAGAGCTTGCTGCAGATGACCGTTCTTGATTAATAGGTTTCCGATATTATGATCGATGACTCCTAAAAGATCCGTGTAGCCAATTTGGTCAGATAATTCCTTTGCGCTATTATAATTCATCATCGACTTCTCAAAATTTGAAATTCTGCTATAGGATACCCCGATTTGAATATGTGTTTTCACGCACATTTCTAAATGATAGTTTTCTTTGAAAATCTCGAGCGCTTCATGTGCATATTCTAACCCTGTCCCGTCTTTTCCTAATCTCGAAAGACAGAGTGAATATAAGTAAAGGAAGTCGGCTTTCTCCGGTTGACTTGCCTGAAGCATCCCTTTTGCGTTTAACCCTTTCGAAAAAAAGCTTTCAGCCGAAGAGTGCTTTTTTTGAAGGTAATAATAATTTCCAAGATGTTTATAGTAGTAGAAAGTGATTCTTTCATTCACCTGATTCTCCAGTTCTTCTATAAGCTCGAGGCATTCCTCAGCATCTTTCATCTGCTTTGTGATGATAGAGTGTCTGAGTTTTTTAATTTGGTACTCGACTAGGAGTGTTGGATCGTGAACAGAATCTATCAGTTTTGTTAGTTCTTCATGAATCTTTATAGATTCCGTTTTGTCGTTATTTAATAAGGGGATCTCCCATTTCCTTAATAAGCGCTCTGATTGTTGCTGTACTTCTTTATTTTCGCTCATGTCTAATCCTAATCGTTCAAAAAGCAGATTCATTGTGTGGTCATCTGGCTGCACTCTTCCGTTTTCAATCCTGGATAAGTAAGAAGGGGATACTATGGATTCGGCCAGTTCTTCCTGGCTCATGTCCTTTTTTATTCTATAGTACTTCAGCAGTGCACCATCGTTCATTCTATCACCTTCCTGAGTGAATAGATTGTAAGGTGTGGAACAGGCAGTTATAGTAATGGCTTAGATGAAAGCTTATCCTTCTTTGTTGCTATTCCCTTTTTTCCTTACGATTCTCTTACTAAGTCATATCCCTTCAAATATAAATCCACTACCGTATCAATGTATTGACTGGCAATGACAAGAGAGAGGTCATCGGATTCTTCTAGCCCTTGAATGATTTTTTCGTTTGCTTTCCTCTGATTTTCAATAAGCTCTTGGGTAATGGCATAGAGTTCTTGGTCTTTTTCTGTGACCGGAGCTGCTTTTTGTTCATAGATGTCTAACAGCTCATTGAATTCTTTTGTCCATCTTACTAAATCTTCCAACAGAAGAGGGCTGTGTAAATCTTCATACACTAATTCAAAATTGCTCCCGATGAGATCGAGCTGATTCTTTAACGCTGTATAGTACCCTTCGTTATAGTTTGCAAATTCTTCGGATAGTTTAATAGGCTTAGCAATCGTCTCTTCTTCAATGAGTTCTGTCAAGTGTTCATCTCCGAGGACAATCGAGTCAGCTTGCTTCAATTCAAACCCGTTGGCAGTATCGGCAAATACTACCGAGACATTGGAATAATCAAGACTTGATAAATTTTCTGGAGTTTCGCCTTCAATATACGGAACTTCAACATCTAATAGATAGGTAGTATCTTTGACTGGCATTTCTGAAGATAATGATCGGTGGAATTCATATTTCGTCACGGTACCGCTATAAACCCTTGCGCTTTCTTCCTCAATCATCACTCCATCTCCAGATTCATAGTCTGCATTCTCTGTCCCCATTCGGAAAATCACAGGAGTGTCGTCAGGGAGGTTCGTTGAAAAGCGTAATGAAAATTGATCTGTGTTCTGATCATATTCAAAGGTGTCGATCTTAAAGAGCATTTCGGAAGGCCCTTCATTTTGTATAGCTGATTCTGATACCTCTTCTTCCGATTTTTCTTCACCCGAAGCTGAACAGGCGATTAATAAACTCATCAATGTGGCTACAATCATTATTCTTTTTAAAAAATCCATTTCTCTTCATTCCTTTATGTACGGGATAGGAGCTTCTTCATCAAGTGTTAATCATAGTCTATTTCACCATTTCCGTCTATTGTTATTTCAGGCAAAAGAATCAATCGTTTTATTCACTTTGTTCTCAAGAAGGAGCCATGCAAACCTGTCTCACTCATGTATAATGAAAAGATATGAAGAAATGTAGTGGGGGAGTGGAGTATGTTTGTTTTATATTTTTTGATTGGTTTATTCGCTACTACACTCGGCGCCATTACAGGCATCGGTGGCGGTGTCATCATTAAGCCAGTGTTAGACGCGATCGGTACATATGATGTCGGAACAATCAGCGCCCTTTCATCTGCGACAGTATTTGCAATGGCTGTCGTATCTTTGTTAAGAAATTCACAATCACGACAGGATTTTCAACTCAAGACCACATTCTTGCTCGCCCTCGGGTCGATTGTCGGGGGAACGGGTGGTAAAGCTATCTTCAATGAACTTCTTTCGAGAATCGGAAATACAGACGGCGTAACGCTTGTTCAAGCTTGTCTATTGGTTTTTCTACTTATATTAATCCTAATCAATCGTGTAAAAGATTTTCCGTCTTATCAATTAAGAAGACCAGTCATTATATTTTCTGTAGGGTTGATTTTAGGAGGTTTTTCGGCTTTTCTCGGCATTGGTGGAGGACCTTTGAACGTAGCGGTGCTCATTTTTGTGTTTTCGATGGGAATTAAGGCGGCTGCAATTCATTCGATCTTAATTATTTTCTTCTCACAGCTGGCGACTCTGATTACGATTTCGTTTACGACAGGGTTTGGTGTGCTGGATATGTCGATGCTTGGCTATATGATTGCTGGCGGGGTTATAGGTGGATTTATAGGCAGCTCGCTGTCGAAAAAGATAGAGAGTGGATACGTTGATCTTTTGTTCAAGTTGGCTTTAGTAGGGATTATTTTAATTAACCTCTCAACTATTATGAGAATCGTAATTTCATGACTGAAAAAAGCAAGGTGACCGGTTCAGATCCGGCCACCTTGCTTTTTTTAGGTTCCAACCTTTTTGTAGGAAGGCTGAGGGGTGTCTTTTTTTGTAATGAATCGTGCCTTCGACGGCAGCTTGCCAAATATAAGCCCAGGATAAGGGAAGTACTTATGAGTAAGATAAATGATTAGATAACACAAAGTGATCGTTGCAATGAATCTCAATCCCACTCCTACACTGAACCAGTAGCTGTTCGGAACGGGAATGAACTCCGCTACCACTCTCAGGACGAATGGATGGAGCAGATAAAATCCGAACGAATAGAGCGCGACATTCTGGATGTAAGGAATGCTTCTTGCCCACTTCACACTCAGTACTTCGGCTAATCTGAATAAGAAATAGCTTCCTCCAAGCATATACGTCAATTCAACGAGCAGGAACACGTAGCCCGGCAATGTAAACGAATTGGCGATATACAGCTGATAATGAAGAAAAACAAATAATCCGCCGAAAATGACTGTCGATATTCCCCAGGAAATAGTCGACTTATGAAAGCTCTTTTTCCGCTGCTCAAGATAATGAATCCCTAACCAAGCTCCCAGTAGATAAGGACCTAGAGATCCGATGAAGATGCGGAATGGTACAGAAGCGACTTCTCTTGAAAAGAAATAATAGCCGATTTCGATCAATATTCCGATCAGCCATAGATATTTTTTGAGAAACGACGATCTTTTAATGACATATAAAAGAGCCGGGAAAATCAAGTACAATTGGACAATCAAAAAGATGAAATATAGCTGGTAAAACGACTCTCCTTGTAGAATCCGGAGCGCTATCTCAGACAAATCGAAAGAAACGACTCCGACGTAAAGGGAGAAGGCTTCATAGAATAGAGCCCAGAATAAGTAAGGGACTACGATGAAAACGACTCTCTTTTTGTAATAGCGTTTCAGTTCTTGTCCATCCATAGGCTGATCCTTATATTTATAGAAAAAGACCATAGCTGTCAGCATGATGAAGATCCCATATTCAATCCGGATCACGCGGTTGATGAAGTGGAAAAAGGTATGCGTAGTTGTTCCGACTTCCGGGACAGTAGCATAAGCCGCTGATACGTGTACGAGGACGACCATCAGCATGGCAAAAATTCTTAGAAAATAAATCGAGTCGATTCTTTGTTTACTCATCCCACAGCTCCTTTCCCTTCAATAACAAATCACTATCATACAATACCAATCTACGTTGATTGGTAAACTGTGAATTTGAAAATTTATGGAAATATCTATTGTTTTTATAATAACCTGAACGTATTATAAAAACTAGAGTATAGATTTGTAAATTGATTTTTAATTCTTTTACCAAACTGTAACCATCTAGACATATGATTAACATATTTAAGGTATAAATTAGAAATATCATTCATTTTCATAAAAAAATAAGGACAGAAAGAAGAAGACCTTTCTGTCCTTATTTTTAGTTTTTTGTCCGACGTACAAACAAGACGATGCCAGCTATTAAGATGAGTAGAACGGGAAGGATCACCCAAGTCAGGTTCATGCCTTCATCCGGATCAGATGCTTCATTTTCGACCGAAGATTCACCGTTTACAAGCGTATTTGTCGGCACAACATAGGCATTGGAATCCTGACTCCCGACAATCAAATGATCATTCATTACGATTGGACCAGAGGGAGCAAGGGTGCCACCGAGCTGCTGCTCGCCAAGCAGTTCTCCATTTTCTGTATCGAAAGCGTAAACGATTCCTTCAGCATCAGTGAAGTAAACTGTTCCTTCGTTTGCAACAGGAGGTGCTTTATTCACATTGCTTTCGTAAGACCAAAGCTGCTCACCTGTCTCTGCTTCATACGCATAAAAAGACTTGGTGATCGGGCTACCCACGAATACTTTGCCTTCATGCACTACCGGTGCACCTGATTTGTTATTCGGCACCATATCCCCAGTACCGAGACTGTCCTGCCATTCCATTTCACCTGTTTCGATATTTAATGCATACAACACGTGTTCAGGTTGATTGTAATCATCCGTTTTTACAAGGCCTGTCGTATAGATGAGGTTTTCATGAATGGAAGGCGGCACATCATCAAGCCCTAAATACACATCAGGAAACTCCGTCTGCCACAAGATTTCTTGAGTTTCTAAATCTACAGCAGAGAATGTATAAGGAGCCGGTTTTCCACCGCCTACATAAAGAACTCCATCCTTGATATTAGGAGAAGACATACTCATCTCATGTCCAAGATCGAGCTTCCATTCCTCTTCTCCTGTCTCTGGATTGACCGCATAAATATGGCGATCTCCTGTCCCAATATATACCGTTCCATCATGATACGCAGGAGTCGGCATCACTTCACCCTTAGTTTCAAAATTCCATAATGTCTCACCGGTGGCCGGATCGAGACTCATCATCCCACTCTCACCAGTACCGCGCGTACCATCTTCCTGATAGAAGCGATTCCCATACCCGACAAATAGCTGGTCACCTACATAAATCAACTCCGAGTGTATCCAGTTGGGAGCCTGGGATTCCCAATTCATTTCTTGATCGATCAGATTATATGAAAAAATATCGCCTGTATTGTGGTTGCCAATATAAATGTTGTTCCCGACCACAACCGGCGTGGAGCGGATTTGGTCATTCGTTTCAATCGCATCCTCTAATTTTTGATCAAAATCGCTCTCGTAGACCGGGTTATTTTCTGAGTTCAGACGATACTGTGTCCATTCTGATGGCCCGATTGTGCTGGCAGCAGCAACAGCAGGTACTAGTATGAGGAAGGCCATCATAAGAAGCAACGTATGTAACATATACTTTTTCTTCATAAAATCCCCTTTCAAAGAAATCATCATTTGATTAAGTATAACAAGAGGGATGCTTATATGTCTTGCGCCTAAGACTTATATCGACAAATATTTCGAATTAAAACATCTTGACTTCTAGATAAATTAGGAGTATCTTTAGTTTATCAACAAAACATACTTATTTTCAGGAGGAAAAAACATGTCTACATTAACGTTAGATCAGGTCCACAGCAGCTTGAATTTTCAGATCAAACATATGATGGTATCGAAAGCGAAAGGGGAATTTGAAGATTTCCAGGTCAACTTCAACGGTGATCTGAGTGACCTCGAATCCGCCCAGGTGACGTTAACGATTCCGGTATCTACGATTGATACAGGGAATGTCGATCGTGACAACCACCTTCGTTCTGGTGACTTTTTCGAAGCGGATCAATACCCGAACATGATTTTTAACAGCAAATCGATCAAGAAAATCTCTGATGAAGAATATGAATTCACAGGGGACTTCACGATCAAAGACGTAACGCGTGAAGAGACGTTTACGGTCGAATACAATGGTACATCTAAAAGCCCGATGGACGGCAGCACGATTGCAGGCTTCGATGTTTCCGGTAAAATCAACCGTGAAGCATACGGCCTGACATACAATGCGGCGCTTGAAACAGGTGGGATGCTGCTCGGTAAAGATGTGAAATTCGAAGGGAACTTTGAGTTTGTAGTCGCTGAATAATGAGAAAGAGGCAGTGGGGGAGCTACCCCGCTGTCTTTTTTAATTGTCAAAAGTGTTCGTTTTGTAGAAAAAAAGAAATATAGAGAATTTTAGACAAAAATATACATGTTAGAATTTAAACATAGTATAATAGACCATCATACCTATCTTTAAGGGATACATTAATAATAAATAGAGAAAATATATAATTATAGGATGATTAAGGTGGGGATTTGTTGTATGCAGAAGTTTCAGTATCCGAGTTTTGTAGAAGAGAGAAAAATCAAGGTAGAGGAGGACTTTCAAAATCGATACAGATACTTGCTTGAGATTCCGTTGAAGAGACCGTATGGCAACGAATTTCTTGTCATTGTCAAACACCCGGAGAAGGCGGATCAGTACTTATCGGATCAAACGGTCGATAAGATTCTGAGATTTTGTTATGACAAGCAAGCAACGAAGGTGTATATCGCGTATTTGTATGCTTTCCAGACAAGGAATTCTAAGATTTTCAGTGATTTTATGAAAAAAGGAGACTATGAAAAAGCGATTGGCCCGAAGAATGATCATTACATAAAAAAAGCAGCCTCAAAAGCGGATTCGGTGATTGTGGCATGGGGATCGAACATGTTTGGGTATACGGAGGAATATAAAGAGCGGATTAAGGCAGTTTCCGAGCTCATTAAAGATCTTCCTACCTATTATGTTGATGACGTCAGCTCCTGCAACTGGTATCCGCAGCATCCTCAGGTGTGGAGGAACAACTCTTTGAAGGAATTGAAACCGTGGACGAACCTTTACTTGAACGATGCTGAGATTTATGCGAAGCCAGACGATGATCAGGATAAAGTTTTGTCCCTTCCATTGTCTGATACATATGAATTAACAGAGAAATATCATGTTCACACCTATCCACATCCACGATCTTATGATTCGGATATGGATATTACATTCAGAAGAAAAGGTGGTGTGATGGATGGACTTTATTCTGTTGCGAAAGAGGTCCTGCTTGATCTATCTCTTCCTGTAGAGGAGCAGTTAGATGGTTTGAATGAACACGAAAAAGAGAGGGTGCTACAATACCTACAGGAGCGTGAACTTCCTAACTATAATCGAGAATCTTCATTATATATGTGCTGGTTATTGGAGAAGACGGAAGAGTTGCCTCATTCTCCATCATTGAAGGTCAATTATAATGGATTTGTTTATATCTATTTAGAGGATTTGCAAGATGAAAGTCTTCCGTATGTGAAGGTCAGTTCGCAGGTGTGAGGTGGTGGGGCGGTTGTTTAGGGGCAGTTGGAGGTTTCGCGGGACAGTTGGGGACGGTTCTCAGCGTCCCACCGGAGTCGGGACAGTGAGAACCGTCCCCGATCGTCCCGCCCAAACCCCGGGACAGGCAGAACCGACCCCCATCGTCCCACCGACTCAGCCCGCTCCACCCAGAACATTTCAAAATTCGACATTATCACCACTCTTCTGTTCGTTATGGTAGACTGAAAGAAAGAATAGGGCAGAGGAGAATGGGTGAGATGAGAGAGCTTTTAATCTATATAATTTTATACATACTTCCAGCGGCTACACTGTTCTACATGGCCATTGATGTCTTCAGGCAGAACAAGCGGAGCACGGCACACATCCTTCTGAGTGCCTATGTTTTTTGCTACGGTCTTTTATTCTTCTCTGAATTTCTGAGGCACATGACTGATTTGTCCTATAGTCCCATCCTTGTCACCTATTTGTTTGGAAACGCAGGGTTATTGATTTTGGCTTTCTCGCTTCATTTCGTATTCAAAGTCACAAGAATAGGAGATAAATTACCGAGGTTTTTATACCCTTGGGTGTTTTATCTGCCGGTTGTTCCCATTCTTTTAACCTTTCTTTTCCAAAACAACTACACGAACAGTTCTGAATTCACAAAAGTCGGTTTGTTCATCTACCCAGAATTCAATGCTTCTTATTTAACTACGATCACCGCAGGAAACATCATTCATCTTGGAATCATTCTTTTACTTGTCTATGTTCACAAAAAGATCCAAGCCCCGTTACAGAAAAGGACGATGAAAACCCTTATTGTTATTGCGAGTCTTGTTCTTGTGTGGGATGCAATCTTTGGGTATGTTCAAATCCGAGGAGTGTTACCAGCGTATCCTTATATTTTCGGAGGGATGATCTGGGCCGTGTCTTTGAGTCTTGCGATGAAAAAATTCGATTTTCTGGCTTCGTATGATCGGCGCTATTCGATGCTGTACAATTTGAATCCTTCGACGATTCTACTGTTGGATGAGTATTGCCGAATTGAAAGTACGAACCCGGCGACGGCAAAGCTTTTTCGTAAAAATAAAATGGTCGGAAAGAAGCTTGAGGATTATATTGCCGCACCCCACCGTCGTGAGACTATGGATTTTTTACAGAGCGTATTTGAAAGCGGTGGAAAGTTTACATCATTGGAGACTGTCATTAAGGCAGCCAACGGAAAAGAGAGACATGTGCTGATGGACGGGGATTTTTTAATCGTCGATCAGAACGTGTACCTTATGCTGATCATCCGGGATATACAAGTGAGGAAGGAAGCGGAGCAGAGGGCGCAATTTATGGCTTATCATGATGCTCTGACCAAGCTGCCGAACCGAATTGCTTTTTACGAAAAGGCGAATGAAACGATGGAGAAAAAGGTTCCATTTGCTTTGCTGATTTTTGATTTGGATGGATTTAAAGGAATTAATGATACGTATGGCCATCAGGTTGGTGATGAATTCTTGATTCATGTCTCGCGGGTACTAGAGAGCATCCTCAGTCCCCATGGCATGATTGCTCGGGTAGGCGGGGATGAGTTCTACGGGTATATTCGGAAAGGCGGCCTCGATGTGCACGAGTTCCTTTCTGATCTTGGGGATGAGGTGGATAGTCGTCCGTTTGAGCATCTGGGAAGTGATATCCCGATTCGATACAGCCTTGGGATCAGCTATTTCCCTGAAGATCACACCCATCTCGAAGCTCTCATTACCCAGGCTGATCACGCCATGTATGAACACAAAAAAAGAGGTCGGAAGAGTCAAAAACAGCTTCCCTGATAAAACAGGGGCGCTGGATTTAGCTCTCCGGCCTCTTTTTTTGGGGTTGGAGGTTGGGCTCTTGGTGCAGCGGGACAGTTGGGGACGGTTCTGCTTGTCCCGGAGGATGGCTGAATCAGGTGTGGGCGTTTTGGCTGGATCGAGCGGGACGGTTGGGGACGGTTCTCCCTGTCCCGCGGGACGCTGAGAACCGTCCCCACTGTCCCACCCAAAACCGCCCCTGATTTCCTACCGCAGAAGCTTTCAATCTAATCAAATGCCGTTCATCACTCCAAAGTATAGCGAGATGACCATTAGAATTCCTGATAGTGAGCTGACGACAACGGAGGATCGTCTAGTGGCCGCTCCGAGCATGACGATGAGGAAGAGTGCTCCGATTCCGAAGAACGCGAGGCTCATCCAGCCGAACGAGAAGCTGAGAGCTGGTGTAGCGCCGGCTTGGACGATTTCCATAAGGTTTGTCGATGAAAATGACGTGTAAAGGCTCGAAGTTTCACCGGAGCGGATCAGCTGATCGAGAGAATGAGGGAGCTGACCGTGGCTGATGAACCCGGAAAGGGCAAATACGAACAGAAGGTAGACGCTTTCTGCTTTTGTCCATTTTAACGGATTGAATGTCGGGTCTTCGTTTCTTTTTCTAAACATAATGCCGTTGATGACGGCGAAAAGGACGATGCCGATTGTCAACAGATTTTTAAAGAGCAAGGCCTGTCCGTAATCGATCGCTAGGCTGTTTTGATAGTCTTGAATGATGTTTGAATTCGGTGCTTCTGGAGAGTCGATCGTAATGCTCATGGAACCGATTCCTGCGCCCACAACGGCTACAAGACAGACGATGGCGACCGGTGTGAACCATTTTAAAAATGCCGACCAGTTTGCCGTGGATTTAGCAAACCAACTGACCACGAGTAAAATCCCGACCCACACGGTCACTGCAAGAAAGTGGATCATGTGGATGATGTGTCCTTGCCACTCAGCTAGGGAAGCGGCATGGCTCGTTTTTGTATAGGCAAAAATCATACATCCGATGACGAACAAAGCGATTCCGGCGAGCGAGCTTGCCGGTAGCTTGCGGGTGCCTAGGATCAAGAAAAGGAGAATGACAGACAGCAGAGTGAGAATGATCCAGAGCTGTCCGATTTCGGTCGATGTTAGGACACGGAGCAGCGCGTTCCCCTCAAGATTTCGCTCGGCAATTACACGTACGGTTTGCCATACAGGAAAAAAAGCAAAAACAGGAATGACCGCTGCGCACGTCAGCAGCAGATTTCGTTTCCAAGGGATCTCGGGACGATGCTTTTCAGAGATAAGAGTCAATAGTAGAAACCCGATTAAAAGGGAAAAGGCAATATATAAGCTAAATTCTATGATGGTTAATACAATGTACATAAATGTTCCCTCATTTCTTTTTACCGAAGAATGTCCAGGTTGCTGTGCCTACACCTGTCAGGGCAAGAAAAATCATGATGCCATACATGACAGGAGAGGAATCAGTTCCAGGTTCCGCAGGTTCTTCCAATGACTCCACTTCTTCTGCGCTTTCTTTCTGCTCTTCTTTCTCTTCTACCGGTTCTTCCATCACTGTTTCTTCCTCGGATTCTTTCGCTACTTCTTCTACTACACCTTCAATAGTAAAAGAATATTGATTTTCGATCAGGTGACCATCCGCTCCGATGATCTCCCAGTTCACGGTGTAGTTTCCATTCGAGAGTGGTGATGCGAAGGATGCTTTTAGCTGTTCTCCGGATACCTCCACGCTTTCTGGTTCGGTGATCGTTCCGGATGAATCTTCTATAGACAGTGTACTGCCTTCTTCAACGGTTGTATTGAATGTAATGGTAACGTCAGAGACGGTTTCGTTCATTGTTTCTCCGTCACCAGGTGTTCCTTCTACCATAGAAGTGTGTGCGCTGGCGGGAAGGACAAAGGTTGTAAGCCCTAATAGGATCATCAGTACGGATAGGGTGATCGATTTCATGTGGGTAATTCCTCCGTTCAAATAGTCTTTCTTAGCTATCGATTATACTTTGAAATTGGATCACTTGTCATTTGATAGAGTGCTGGTTTTGGTGAATGGTTGGGGGGAGTGGGACAGTTGGGGACGGTTCTGCCTGTCCCGGCTCCGGCGGGACGCTGAGAACCGTCCCCAACTGTCCCGCCAAGACAAGCAAACCTCCGCCACCCACCTGCACCTAAATGCTCTATCTGACAAAAATTTTACGTTTTCGTTCTTTATAAAGAACTTTTGTGTTATAATCGAACTAATCAATTGGGGGATCTATCTTTTATTTACAGTATTTACAGAAGAAACCCATTAAGACTGCTTTATAAGAGAATTTTTTTTGGTCTTGTCGTTCTTTATAAAGCACTATCCGTCAAAACCTTGTTCAGAAAGGGAGGGGACAACATGAAGGAAAGAATTTTTCTTTCTTCGCCGCATATGAGTGAGGAAGGTTATGAGTTGGAATATGTGCACGAAGCATTTGCGACGAATTGGATTGCGCCGCTTGGGGTGAATGTTGATCAGTTTGAGATTGAGCTTGCGGATATGGTCGGGGCGCGGGCGGCGGTGGCGTTGTCGTCGGCGACGGCTGCGATCCATTTGGCGTTGAAGGCGGCGGGTGTCGGTGAGGGGGATATAGTGTTTTGCCAGTCGTTGACGTTTTCTGCGTCTGCGAACCCGATTTTGTACGAGAAGGCGGTGCCCGTTTTTATCGACAGTGATGAGAAGACGTGGAATATGTCGCCAGATGCACTGGAGGCGGCGTTTGAGAAGTATCCGCAGGCAAAGGCGGTCATCGTCGTTCATTTGTATGGGCTGTCTGCGGATATGGACCGAATCAAGGCGATCAGTGAAAAGTATGGCGCCGTTGTGATCGAGGATGCTGCGGAATCTCTCGGCAGCTTTTACAAGGGCAAGCCGACGGGGACGTTCGGGGATTACGGGGTCTATTCGTTCAACGGCAACAAAATCATTACGACGTCAGGTGGCGGCATGCTCGTTTCGAACCGTGAAGATAAGATGCAGAAAGTGAAATTCTGGGCGACCCAGGCAAGGGATCCGGCGCGCCATTATCAGCACAGTGAGCTCGGCTACAACTACAGGCTGAGCAACGTGCTCGCCGGAATCGGTCGCGGTCAGCTGAAAGTGCTCCGAGATCGTGTCGAGAAGAAGCGTGCGATTTACGCTTTTTATAAAAAAGAGCTTGGTCACCTAGCTGGAATTTCGTTCATGCCGGACAACGAGTGGGACGCGCCGAACTACTGGCTGAGTGCGCTTTTGTTAGATGGGCCGATGTTGCCGGACGATGTAATCGATGCCTTAGAAAAGGAGAACATCGAATCGCGGCCGCTCTGGAAGCCGATGCATCTCCAGCCGTACTTCGAGCGCTTTGATTTTATCGGGACAGGGGTGGCGGAGACGCTGTTTGAAAAAGGCATCTGTCTACCATCTGATACGAAAATGACAGAAGCGGATCTCGAGCGGGTCGTGTCGATCATCCGTGATGTGTGGGTGTCGAAGTGGAAGCTTCAGCCGACAGGAAGCGTTTTGCCTGATGTGAAATATATCGAAGGCTTGTAGGAGTGTGAACAACGTGAGAAACAGCATCTATCACCACTACGTCAAACGCCAATTAGATATCGTTTTTTCGGCCTTTTTTCTAGTGATCCTTAGTCCTTTGTTCGTTGGGGTTTATATCGGAGTGAAACGGAAACTTGGGGCGCCGGTTCTCTTTCAGCAGCAGAGGCCGGGTCTTGATGGGAAGCCTTTCACGATGTATAAATTCCGCACGATGAGGGACGCGATGGATGGATCGGGGAGGCAGCTGCCGGATGATGAGCGTCTCACTTCGTTCGGACAGGCGCTCAGGGCATCATCGCTCGACGAGCTGCCGGAGCTGTTCAACATTTTGAAAGGCGACATGTCATTTGTCGGGCCGCGGCCGCTTTTGACCGATTATCTTCCGTTATATAGTGACAGGCAGCGACGGCGTCATGAGGTGAGGCCGGGACTGACGGGGCTTGCGCAGGTGAAGGGGCGCAATGCGATCAGCTGGGAGAAAAAGTTCGAGTGGGACGTAGCGTATGTGGAGAACGTGACGTTTCTCGGCGATTGCCGGATTCTTTTTTCCACTTTTTCAAAAGTCGTCAAACGAGAAGGGATCCATTCGGAAACATCCGCGACGATGGAAGTGTTCCGTGGAAATCAACGAAGGAGGGAAAGATGATGAACGTACTGATTCTAAGTGCTGGGCGTCGGGTCGAGCTGATCCAGCGGTTTCAGAAAGCGGCGCAGAAGCTCGGAATAGAGAGCCGGATTGTCGCAGGGGATTGTTCGAACACAGCTCCCGCTTTATATTTTGCGGACCGGACGTACACGTTGCCGCGCATTGATGAGGAGAATTACATTGACGCAATCATCGAGGCGTGTAAGCGGGAGGAAATTGCGCTGGTCGTGCCGACGATTGATACCGATTTGTTGCTTTTGGCAGAACAAAAAGAACGGATTGAGCGCGAGACGAAGGCGAGGGTACTGATCTCGAATACGACGGTCGTTCAGGTGTGCCGCGACAAAATCCGGACGCAACGATTTCTTGAAGAGCATGGGTTCGGGATTCCGAAGATGTACACAGCGGAAGAAATCGCAGACCGTCGCGTGACGTTTCCTGCTTTTATTAAACCGAAGTCCGGAAGTTCGAGCCTTCATACGTATAAACTTCATAATCAGATTGAACTCGATACGTACCTTCGCCTTGTGCCTGATCCGGTCGTCCAGGATTTCATGGAGGGAGAGGAGTACACGGTCGACGTTTTTCTGGACTTCGACAGCCACATCATTACGGTCGTTCCGAGACTTCGGATGGCGATCCGGGGCGGGGAGATTTCGAAGGGTAAAATCGTGCGTGACCGGGAAATCATCGAGGATGTGACGCGTCTGATGAACATTTTGAAGCCGATCGGTCACATCACGGTCCAGCTGATGAAGACGAAAAAGGGAATCGAATACATTGAGGTCAATCCTAGATTCGGTGGGGGCGCGCCGATGAGTATCCAGAGCGGGGCCGATTCGTGTGAAAACCTTTACCGTTTATTGATGGGCGAGCATCTCGAGTACAACGAAAACTATAAAGAAAACCTCGTCTTCCTGCGGTTCGATAGCTCGATCTGCCTGAACGAGAATATGGAATCGATCCAATGATCAGGGCCTATATTTTCGACTTAGACGATACGTTGATGCCTGAAGAGGCGTTTATCGAAAGCGGGTTCCGTCATGTGGCAGGATGGCTTGGCGAGCGTTACGGGCGGGCAGATTTTTATCCGTTGTTGATGGAGCTGTATGAAGAAAATCCTGCCTATGTGTTCAACCGTCTGCTTGATCGGCTGGGTATCGCGTATACGAAGAGTACAGTGAGCGAGCTCGTCCGTCAGTTCCGCCAGCACACACCGGACGTTTCGTTTTACGAGGATGTCGTTCCTTTTTTACAAGAATTGAAGGAATCTGGGATGAAAACCGGGATCATTACGGACGGCTATGCGGTGTCGCAGCGGAACAAGCTTACGGTATTGGGAGCGGAAGAGTTGGTGGATGTTGTGGTCGTGACCTATGAGCTGGGCCGCGAGTTTTGGAAACCTCATCCGAGAGCGTTCGAACTGATGAGGAGTCGGCTTGGAGTAGCGTACGAAGAGATGGTGTATATCGGGGACAATGTGCAGAAGGATTTCGTGACGCCGAACAGGCTTGGGATGCAGACGGTACGGATTTTCCGTCCGAAAGGGGTCTATCACGAAAAGAATTTTGGATACCCATCGGAATATTATGCATCGATGTCGATTCACAGTCTTTTTGAATTGAAAAAGTGGCTGCCTGAAGCGCCGCTCAGAGTGGAGGGGACAAGATGAAAGTGATGTTTTTGGCGCGGTATCTTCCGGATGAAGGCTCCACGACTCATATGTATGCTCTCGCCCGCGGTTTGAGGGATCGTGGGCACGAGGTTCACTTGATCTCGTCGGGACCCGTGAAGGGACGACCGGCTTCGATCGACCTTTTTGATAAAAGTAGACAAGATGGGCTGATCCATCACAACGTCAGCTTTCCGAATGAAGCGGCAGCTGCGCGTTCGGCGAAGGTGACGTTTTTGCTCAAATACTTAGGGGCCACTCCGAAGGTCCTCTATACCATGTTGAAGGAGCGACCTGACGTCGTCCATGTCCATTATCCGGTCACATCGTACTTAGCCAAAATATATAAAATGATCACGCGGAAGCCATTCATCATGACCTATCACACCTCGAATATTCCGAAGCATCCGTTGCATAAAAAAGCGGACAAGGTGATTGCGATCTCAAAGGAAATGAAGAAAGAACTGTTGGACGTGTTCGAGTATAGCGAGGAGCAAATCCAGCTGATTTTTAACGGGGTGTCGAAGGAGAATTTTTATGAAAAGGTTACCGATGAAAAAAAGCGTGACGTAAAGCGGGAATTAGGACTGCCGGTGGACGTGCCTGTCATCGGATTCGTTGGAAGCTTCGTGCCTTATAAAGGAATCGATCTCTTAATCGAAGCGTGCCGCTCCATTCAGGAACCGTTCCATCTCGTATTGCTCGGGGGTGGCGACATGGAGTGGGTGGACAGCATGATTGCAGACAGTGGCTTGCGCGACCGTATCAGCGTCCATCCTTTTCAAAATCCGAAACCTTTTTATGAAGCATTCGACATGCTCGTCCTGCCGTCCCGGATCGAAGGATTCCCGCTCGTGCCGCTTGAGGCGATGATGATGGGCGTCCCCGTCATCCGCAGCAACGTCGCTGGCGCATACGATCAGATCATCCATGGAGAGACTGGATACGTGTTTGAAAGTGAGAACGTAGAGGAGTTGCAGAAATACATCACCATCCTTCTGCAAAACCCTACCCTCCGCCACACCATGGCCCAAACCGCCCAAGCCCACACCCTCCACCACTTCACAGAAGAAACCATGCTCACAAAGTTGCTCGAGGTGTATGAAAGTGGGACAGTGGGGACGGTTCCGCCTGTCCCGGTAGAGGAGCGGGTTGGGGAATGAGCTTTGGGTCGAGTGGGACAGTTGGCTGCTTGTGGCGGGTGGAGTGGGACAAGTGGGGACGGTTCTGCCTGTCCCGGGAAGAGTGGGACAGTTGGGGACGGTTCTCCATAGCCGTCAAGCTAAGCTAAAACGTTGAAACATGTAGCCGATCTCGTTATCCTTCCTTGACGAAATTTCCAAGGAAGGATGAGAATTCATGAATGTCCGAAACCATTTTCGTGTATTTGCCAAAGCTATTTCATCTACTTTGTCCAAAAGTTTTGTGCGTAAAATCGCTCGTGAAACCAAGTTCGTTCAACGAAAAGGGAAG
>SCFO01000016.1 GCA_004078665.1 Halobacillus fulvus
CAGTTGTTCCGCCAGGAGCATCGCTGGGTAGCTACGTGTGGTCGGGATAAGTGCTGAAAGCATCTAAGCATGAAGCCCCCCTTGAGATGAGATTTCCCTTACCTATAAGGTAATAAGATCCCTCAGAGACGATGAGGTTGATAGGTCCGAGGTGGAAGCGTGGTGACACGTGGAGCTGACGGATACTAATCGATCGATGACTTATCTATATTTAAAAAGCGAAAGCGACTGGTCAGATCTAGGAGCTGTAGCTCAATTAGAAAAAGCGTGTTTTCAATCGTGAATGTTGAACTTATCCAGTTTTGAAGGTTTACTCAAAAACCTTATATGATGTGGTGGTGAAGGCGAAGAGGTCACACCTGTTCCCATGCCGAACACAGCAGTTAAGCTCTTCAGCGCCGATGGTAGTCGGGTTTATCCCCGTGAGAGTAGGACGCTGCCACGTCAAAGTGAAACCCTTGGAAGAATCATTCTCCCAAGGGTTTTTTGTGTAGAAAAATAGAATCATCCCTATGAATTCCTTTCCCTCTTTTTCAATCTATTCAAAAGATGTATAAAATCGATAGATTCGGAGATGCTAGAAGTAACAAGCGATCTATCAAAAAGTGTAATAGAGGAGGGGAAGGTTTTGAGAGATAACTGTAGTATATGTTCAAAAAAGACGGACCGCGGTCTTTACTTGCTTCAAGTGTATATTTGTCACTCCTGTGAGAAGGAAATGTTGAAGACGCCTGCAGATGATCCCAAGTATCAGTTTTTTGTCGATCAGATGTCCAAAGCCCAACGTTCGATGACCGTTTCTTAGTGTAGCAGCTATGGAAAGCCATCTCTTGATAAAAGAGGTGGTTTTTTTATGGTTTGGGCAGGGGAATGGCACGTTGTCACGAATGGATAGAGAGGTCGTAGAAAGCGGGTGCTTTATGAAGGGAAGTTTAGAGAGAAAATTATTGAAGCTCACGACAGGGGAATTTGCGGCTACGGCTGTGTTTGCTCTGTTGTGGGTGTACTATTTATCTATAAATGATAAGGGGTCTATGACAGCTCTATCAAACGTCTTTGCTTTTATTTTATTAGAATTGATTCTGTTGCAGGGTAGCTTTTATTGGTATTTGAAGTGGAAGAAGGTGAAGAAAGGAAGACCCTACACACTACCAAACCGCCAGTTGACTGTGTTTTTATGGTTCAAGCGGTTGAATATAGTACTTTTGCTGGTCGGGATTTTATTGCTTATCTTCGATCAGGCTTTTTCGTTTTTCTTCCTGCTTGTCTATGGATTCGCGTTGATTGAGCATATCAATTACTATCATATCCGCCTCTCTTATATGAACACGGAGGAGGTAAAGGAGTTTATCCGTCAAAAGGGCTTTAGGCGTTCGGTTTTGGCTAAAGAACTGGAGAGCATTCGAAAAAGAAGGTACAATCACAAATAGTGAGTAAATGATGGGGAGTTTTTTATGAAGAATCAGCAGTATGCGCCGCTATATGAGGCGTTGATGAGACGAAAGCAGCAAAGTCCAGTGTCTTTTCATGTGCCGGGACATAAAGATGGGCATGTCTTTCCTCGGAAAGGGGCAGACACTTTTCGTTCGGTACTAGAGCTGGATGCTACGGAGATTACGGGGCTAGATGATCTGCATTCACCAGAGGGAGTCATTCAGGAGGCGCAAAATTTAGCCAGGGACTTTTTCGGGAGTGAGCGGTCTTATTTTTTGATAAATGGGTCGACTGTGGGCAATTTGGCGATGGTCCTTGCGGTTTGTGGACGGGGAGATACGATCATCGTCCAGAGGAACTGTCATAAGTCCGTACTGAATGGAATTGAACTGGCTGGAGCGAAGCCTGTATTTGTGGCACCTCAATTTGAAAAGGAGACAAATCGTTATAGCCGGATCGAAGCAGATACGATTGTAGAGGCATTGCGTCAGTATCCTGAAGCAAAGGGAGTTCTGCTGACGTACCCGGATTATTTCGGGCGTACATATCCGCTTGATGAGATTGCGGAGGTTGTCCATGATCAGGGGATTCCATTACTGGTCGATGAGGCGCATGGGGTTCATTTTCATCTCGGGAAACCCTTCCCTATGCCTGCCTTAGAGGCGGGAGCAGATATCGTGGTCCAGTCAGCACATAAGATGGCTCCTTCGATGACGATGACTTCGTTTTTGCATATGAAGACGAGTCTTGTGGAGGAGACAACCATCAGCCATTACCTTCAGATGCTGCAGTCGAGCAGTCCTTCCTACCCTTTGATGGCCAGTCTGGACCTTGCCCGTTATTATTTGTCGCAATGGACAGAAGAGGACCGTGACCAGCTTCTTTCTTTTATAGAAGATGTTCGGAGCACCTTTCAACGTGCTTCCTCAAAGTGGACGGTGATGCCGTTGAGTCAATGGGATGATCCGCTAAAAGTGATACTTGAAGTGAATGAAGGGACGGGGTTTGACCTGGCGGAAGCGCTGGAGGCTGAAAATATGAATCCGGAGCTGGCGACATCTGATCACGTATTGCTGACAATTGGGCTTGCTCCAAGCCTTGATGTACGTATGCTTGAGGAGCTTTTGAGAGAGGTCGATTGCCAATTAAAAAACAAGCCGAAGCGTGCTACAATGAGAGGAGAGCAACGACCGTTTCCAAAGGTTCATACTCTGGCAATGGAAGATTTTAATCAGAAACAATCGGAGTGGGTCGCCTGGGAAAAGGCAACCGGCCGTGTCGCAGCGGAGCCGGTCATTCCGTACCCGCCTGGGATTGCTTTACTGATGAAGGGAGAGTGGATCTCCCGTGATCATATCGATTGGATCGATTCATTAGCCGGGCAGGGAGCCCGTTTTCAAAATAGAAAAATTAAAGAAGGAATACGTGTATTTAAAGGAGAATAGATGTGGAAGGTTTGTTTGTAACGTTTGAAGGTGGCGAAGGGGCAGGAAAGAGCTCCATGTTGGCCGCAATCGGAAAAGAATTGAAGGAACAAGGCTACCCCGTGCTCGAAACGCGCGAACCGGGGGGCATTGAAATAGCAGAAAAGATTAGGGAAGTCATTTTACACCCTGCCCATACGGCTATGGACGGACGTACGGAGGCCCTTTTGTATGCAGCGGCGAGACGTCAACATCTAGTAGAGAAGGTACTACCTGCTCTCAAAGAAGGGAAGGTTGTTCTGTGCGATCGTTTCGTTGATTCCAGCTTGGCTTATCAAGGATATGCCCGCGGGCTAGGAATGGATCAGGTGTATCAGATCAACGAATTTGCGATTGAATCCTGTATGCCTGACGTGACGCTCTTGTTTGATATAGAACCCAAGGCGGGACTGGAGCGGATTGCGGCCAATAGAGGAAGAGAACAGAACCGCCTCGATCTTGAGCATCTGGACTTCCATGAGAAGGTGTACGAAGCGTATCACCAGCTTGCGAAAACATATGCAGACCGGATTCAAGTCATCAATGCCGATCAGGCGTTTGAAGATGTAAAAGCGGAGGCCTACGAGGTCCTCAATTCCCATCTTCCTCCAAGAACAACATGAGTTTGTTATAATAGTATAAAACCAATGAGGAGGATCCAGCCGATGAAAATGATCATTGCGGTTGTTCAGGATAAAGATCGTAATCGTCTGACCGATGCCCTTGCGGAGAATAACTTCAAGACGACGAAACTATCGACAACTGGTGGATTTTTGCGAGAAGGAAATACGACCTTCATGATCGGGTGTGAGGATCGGGACGTGGAAGACGCTTTGAAGATTATCAAGGAAAATTGCAGTCAGCGGGAACAGATGATGGCGCCGATTTCTCCTATGGGGGGAAATGCTGATTCGTATATCCCGAAGCCTGTTAAAGTAGAAGTCGGCGGTGCCACGGTGTTTGTCCTGCCTGTCGATTCTTTCTTCCAGTTTTAATATACGTTTTGTTACTTTCAGATGTTGATTTGCCTTTTACTTTTAAGTAAATGATTTCCGTTATCTTTTATAGAGGTTTGGAGGGGCGGGAAATCACTGCCGTGGGTGGGTGCTGAGCTCTTGTGGAATCTCAGCATGCACCTATCCTTCTATAGGGAGTCTCGCCACTTCTCCTTCTATTGAGGTATAAAAGTAAGCATCAACACTAGTCTTTGGCACAAAGGAGTCCGACTATGAAAATCAGTCAGGAAGTCAGAACCCAGATGGAGGCTGCTCAAAAGCCTTCTTCCCAACCCGTCAAAGGGAAACCGAGCTTTGATGCGCTTGTACAGTCTCAGAGCCGGCAGATGCAGGAGGTACAGCTTCAGCGCCTCTTATCAGGCATCACAGCGCAAGGAGAGCGGGTCGCCCGGTTTCGTTCTTTTCGGGATTTGGCGAAGTATAAACGCCTGATCAAGGACTTCGTTCAGGAATCCGTTCAGTACGGAATGGGCCTCAAGCACTCACGGAGCTTCCACGGACACGGGCAGACACGGAAATTGACGACGGTCGAGACCGTCGACGAAAAGCTTGCCGAGCTGACGGAAGCGATGATGGATCAGGAACAAGGATCGATCGATCTTCTCGGAATCATCGGCGAAATCAAAGGTCTGCTGATCAATTTATATACGTAAGGACGGAGCTAGTATGCAGACATGGCAAGATATGAAAGAACTTCAACCGCTAGCCGGTCAAATGTTGATGAACAGTTTCAAAAAAGATCGAATCTCTCATGCTTATTTATTTCAAGGCAACCGGGGGACCGGAAAAAAAGAAATGGCGCTTCTTTTTGCTAAAAGTATTTTCTGCAAGCAGCGGGAAGGGGCAGAACCGTGCCAGAACTGCCGGGACTGTAAACGGATCAACTCTGGAAATCATCCGGATCTTCACTGGATCGAGCCGGACGGGCAGTCGATCAAGAAGGAACAGATCCTGCACCTGCAAAAAGAATTTACGTACACCGGGATGGAGTCGAACCGGAAAGTGTATATCATCGTCAACGCGGATCAGATGACGATCAATGCGTCGAATCGTCTGCTCAAGTTTTTAGAAGAGCCGAGTAAGCAGACGACGGCCATGCTTTTGACCGAGAGTGGCCAGACGATGCTTGATACGATCCGCTCCCGCTGTCAGCTTCTTGCGTTCCAGCCTTTGAACCCTGTGAATGTAGAGAAAAAACTGAGAGAAGAAGGGGTATCGGAATCGAATGCCAAGCTGTTGGCTGCGCTGACGAATAACCTTAAGGAAGCGCTTGAAATGAATGAGGATGAGGGGTTTGCTAATGTGCGAAAATTAGTGATACAATTAATTGAAGTGCTTCAAAATAAACCACATGAAGGACTCTTATTTATCAATCATCAGTGGATGCCTCATTTCAAGGAACGCGAACAGCTGCAAAGCGGGTTAGACGTGCTGATGCTCTGGTTCCAGGATGTGATCAATCGTTATGTGGACCGGGAAGAAGCCATCGTTTTTATAACAGAAAAAGAGAGGCTGGACCAGGCGTCTATGAAATGGTCACGTCAAAAAGCCGCTCAATGCTTGTCTTCCATACTTGAGGCGAAGCGAAAGATAAATCAAAATGTCCATCCGAATTTAGTGATGGAACAACTTACCCTTCAACTACAGAGGTGATGACCAATGATCGAAGTTGTAGGTGTCCGATTTAAACAGGCAGGGAAGGTGTATTATTTCGATCCGGGCGAGTTGAAGATGACGACGGAAGACTACGTTATTGTAGAGACCGTACGGGGAATCGAATTCGGGAAAGTTGTGATCGCCAATAAATCCGTCGACGAAGAAGATGTCGTTTTACCTCTTAAAAAAGTCATTCGAATGGCTGATGACAAAGATAAAGTGACGGTCGATGAGAACAGGGATAACGCTTCCGAAGCATACCATATCTGCGAGAAGAAAATACGTGAACATAAATTGGACATGAACCTTGTCGATGTTGAATATACATTTGATCGCAACAAAGTGATCTTTTATTTTACGGCTGATGGACGGGTGGATTTCCGTACATTAGTCAAGGACTTAGCGTCTGTGTTCAAAACACGGATTGAGCTAAGGCAAATTGGTGTCCGTGACGAAGCGAAAATGCTTGGTGGAATCGGTCCTTGCGGAAGAATGCTCTGCTGCTCCACATTCCTCGGCGACTTTGAACCGGTTTCGATCAAGATGGCCAAGGACCAGAACCTTTCGTTAAATCCGGCCAAAATTTCCGGATTGTGCGGTCGTCTGATGTGCTGTCTGAAGTATGAAAATGACGACTATGAAACCGCGAAGAAAGAGCTTCCCGATCTTGGAGAAAAAATCGCGACTTCATATGGAAAAGGAAAAGTCGTCGGTCTTAACATGCTAGAACGCATGGTCCAGGTCGAGTTCCGCGAGCAGGAACGTGTTCTTGAGTACTCCCTTCAAGAGCTGATCGACGAGGGAGTCGTTCAAACCGAAGCCTCAGAATAAAAAGGTGGAGTCAAGCGTGAAGAAGAAAGCCATTTTTGAACAAGTATCTCACTTAGAAAGTCAAATCGGGGAGCTTTATGAGCAGCTCGGCGACTTAAAAAAGCAGCTTGCCTACTTATTGGAAGAAAACCAGCATTTATCGCTTGAAAATCATCATTTGCGACAGCGTTTGGATAAAGAGACAGAAAAAGAGCAACAGGAAAACGATTCGGAACCGAAGCAGGGCAAAGGAGCTGTCGTCGGAGAGGGCTATGATAATCTTGCCCGCTTGTATGAAGAAGGCTTCCACATTTGCAACTTGCATTTCGGCAGTCCGAGAGATGAAGATTGTCTATTCTGCCTCTCCTTTTTAAATAAGAAAAAATAATTCCAGGTCCAAGCCTTTCCTTGCTCATCCGAGGAAGGGCTCTCTTTATATATAGCGCAACATAGAAAGGAATAACGAACATGGTTCAACTGTATGATGATGAACGAATCGATTTTTTATTAGCAGAAGAAGATATGAGAATCATCCAGAGCCCGACTGTCTTTGCATTTTCACTGGATGCGGTGCTACTGGCGGACTTTACGTACGTTCCGAAGACACGTGGGAAAATTCTTGATTTATGCACGGGGAACGGCGTCATCCCCCTTTTCCTGTCTACACGGTCTGAGGTCCCGATCACAGGGGTCGAAATCCAGGAACGGCTCTATGATATGGCGAAGCGGAATATTGCATTGAACGAGCTCGACGATCAGCTTGAAATGATTCATGGGGATCTTAAGGATATGCCCGCCTATTACGGCAATCGGAAGTTTGATCTGGTGACGTGCAACCCGCCTTACTTCCCAACACCTAAAACGGACCAGAAAAACCTCAATGAACATTTGGCGATCGCGCGCCACGAAATTCATTGTACGTTAGAGGATGTCATCAAGTCCTGCAGCCGTCTGGCGAAATCCGGCGGGAAGGTGTCGATGGTCCATCGTCCGGAACGACTGGTGGATATTCTGGAATTGTTCAGGACCTATAAAATCGAACCGAAGCGGATGCGACTTGTCTATCCGAAAGAGGGCAAAGACGCGAATATTCTACTGATCGAAGGGACACGAGATGGGAAGCCTGGGCTGGATATTCTTCCACCGCTATACGCTTTGACCGAGGACGGCGAATACACTCCTGAGCTGAGGAAGATTCTTTATGGCGGATAATCATTATGTTTATGTTCTACGCTGTAAGGACGAAACATTATATACAGGCTACACGAACCATCTGGAGGCGCGGATTAAAAAGCATGAATCGGGAAAAGGGGCGAAATATACACGAGGGAGAGGCCCTTTTTCGTTAGAATTCTCGAAAGTGTATGTAACGAAACGGGAAGCGATGCAGGTCGAATACCGTATCAAACAGATGTCGCGGCAACAAAAGGAACGTTGGCTGAAACAGGAGAAACAGGAGAAACAGGGAGGTGATCGTGATGAAAATACAGAAGAGCTTCAAGGAAAGTAATGGGACCGGTACATTGTATATCGTCCCGACACCGATCGGGAATCTGGAAGACATGACGTACCGTGCGGTGTCGACGTTACGTGATGTCGATGTGATCGGTGCAGAGGATACGCGCAACACAAAGAAGCTGCTGAATCACTTTAATATTCAAACGCCACTCATCAGCTATCATGAACACAATAAGCAAGGACGCGGGCCTCAACTCATTGAACAGCTTCAGTCGGGTGAATCGATCGCCATCGTCAGCGATGCCGGAATGCCAGGTATTTCCGATCCAGGATCGGATTTAGTGGCACTTGCTGTTGAAGCAGAAGTTCCTGTCGTCGTTCTCCCAGGAGCAAATGCGGCCCTTCCTGCGCTTGCTGGATCTGGAATTTCGACTGAATCGTTTCTTTTTTGTGGCTTTTTGCCACGAAAAAAGAAGGACCGGAAGGAAGAGTTGGAGCGTTTGAAGCGCCAGACGGCCACGCTGATTTTCTATGAATCGCCTCATCGCTTGAAAGAAATGCTATCGCACACAAATGAAGTGCTCGGTCCCAGACGCGCTTCTCTCGCCAGGGAATTGACGAAACGGTATGAAGAGTATGTCAGAGGAACGGTGGACGAGCTCGCGGAATGGGCCGAGCGTGAAGACGTGCGCGGTGAATTCGTTGTCATCGTAGAAGGATCACAGGAAAAGGTTGAGGAAGAGGATGATCAATGGTGGGCAGCGCTTTCGGTTGTCGAACATGTTGACCATTATATCGAGTCAGAAGGTATGAAAAGCAAAACCGCCATTAAACAAACCGCACTCGATCGTAAACTGCCGAAGCGTGACGTTTATCAAGCTTATCATGTGGAATAAGTTATATGAAGATAATGGTTGCAAGCTTGCTTCTCGTCGAAGCGAAAAAGAAATGGTTTCCTTTTCTAACATCACGAAAATCGATATAAAAAAATAAATCCCTTACGGCATGAACGCCGTAAGGGATTTTTCTATAACATATGTCTTTTGATTATTTTTTGTTTGTAACCAGTGTCGTCTTTTTTTATCTATCTATTAGCTGTTCAATTGATCCTGGATTTCAAGAAGAAGCTTTTGTGCGCCTTCTTTGCTTAGGACCAGGTTCCCGTTGGCAAGTTTCATATTGTCATCAGAAACTTCCCCTGTTACGTGGCAAGTCATGTTCGGCTTGTACTTTTTAAGTACGATGCGATCATCGTCCACGTAAATTTCCAATGCGTCCTTTTCGTTGATGCCTAATGTACGACGAAGTTCGATCGGAATGACAACACGACCTAATTCGTCAACTTTACGTACGATACCTGTAGATTTCATTTTTCTGTCTCCCCTCAATCAAAAGTTTTGTTTCGTCATATTTCGACATATGTCTCGACATAATAGTACCAACCATTCCCAGACGTGTCAATTCTTAATGCACTATTTTTTATTTCCAGTTCTATATACCTATTAGGGTATGTGGTCATACTGTCATGAAAAGATTTAGGGTTAATTATAATGAACGGAGAATATTGCGATCATTCCAAAAATGGTTGATTTAACCAACGTTCTTTTTACAAGCTATTTTACCAAAGTCGTGACAGATGTGAAAGCATGTAAACAAGATATTTTTGACAATTTCAGGTCGTTTTCGGTATATTTTAATGTTAGGAATGGAAAAACAGTAGATAAATCGATAGAATAATACAATAGTGATGTTTTGTCTATCATGGATTAGAATTTTCGAGGAGGGAACAAGATGCCGGACAACACTTTTTACATTACAACACCGATCTATTATCCTAGCGGCAACCTGCATATTGGTCATGCTTATACGACAGTAGCGGGTGACGCGATGGCTCGATATAAACGATTAAGAGGGTACGAAGTCATGTATCTGACTGGAACGGATGAACATGGTCAGAAAATTCAGCGCAAAGCGGCTGAGAAGGGCGTCGAACCACAGGAATATGTAGATGAAATCGTGAGTGGAATCAAACAACTATGGGACAAGCTTGATATTTCTTACGACGACTTCATTCGTACAACGCAGGATCGTCATAAAAAAGTAGTCGCTAAGATTTTCGATTATCTGATGGAAAAAGGCGATATATACCTAGATGAATATGAAGGATGGTACTGTACATCCTGCGAGTCCTTTTTCACAGAGCGTCAATTAGACGATGGACACTGCCCGGACTGCGGTGGCCCTGTTGAGAAAGTAAAAGAAGAATCTTATTTCTTCAAGATGAGCAAATACGTCGATCAGCTTCTTGAGTTCTATGAGCAGAATCCGAAGTTCATCCAGCCAGAGAGCCGTAAAAATGAAATGATCAACAACTTCATCAAGCCAGGCCTGGAGGATCTTGCAGTTTCCCGTACGACGTTCGATTGGGGAATCGGAGTCCCTGGAAACGAGAAGCACGTCATCTACGTATGGATTGATGCATTAAGTAACTATATTACAGCTCTCGGATACGACACCGATGACGATTCCCGCTATCAAAAGTTCTGGCCAGCAGATGTTCAGCTTGTCGGAAAAGAAATCGTCCGTTTCCATACAATCTATTGGCCGATTATGCTGATGGCGCTTGACCTGCCTCTTCCGAAACAAGTCTTCGCCCACGGGTGGATTTTGATGAAGGATGGTAAGATGTCCAAGTCGAAAGGGAATGTCGTCGATCCGGTACAGTTAAGCGATCGTTATGGTCTTGATGCGCTTCGCTACTACCTTCTTCGTGAAGTACCGTTCGGATCAGATGGTGTCTTTACGCCGGAGGCTTTCGTTGAGCGTACGAACTACGATCTGGCTAACGATTTAGGGAACCTTCTGAATCGTACGGTCGCCATGATCAGTAAATATTTTGACGGTGAAATTCCTAAGCTGACGTTAAGTGAAGACGAATACGATCAGCAGTTAGAACAGCTGGCTAAAGAGACACGAATCGCAGTCGAAAACGGTCTTGAAAACATGGAATTCTCCGTAGCGCTGGCTGACCTTTGGAAATTTATCAGCCGTACGAACAAGTACATTGATGAAACGCAGCCGTGGGTATTGGCGAAAGATGAAGCGAAGAAGGACCGTCTTGGCAACGTGATGGCGCACCTTGCGGAGTCTCTACGCCAGATGGCGGTTATGCTTCAGCCGTTCCTGACTCAAACGCCTGACCGGATCTTCCAGCAGCTCGGTGTGAAAGATGAAACGCTGAAGTCCTGGGATAGCCTGAGTCAGTTCGGAGCGATTCCGGAACAGACACAGGTTGAGAAACAGGGACCGATCTTCCCTCGTCTCGAAGCGGAAGAAGAGATCCAGGTCATCAAAGATATGATGAAGAAGCCTGCACCTAAAGAAGAGAAGAAGGAAGAAAAGAAAAAGAATGACGTAGAAGAAGTCACCATTGAAGACTTTGCGAAGCTTGATTTCCGCGTAGCCGAAATTACAAAAGCGGAAAAAATGAAAAAAGCCGACAAGCTGCTGAAAATCCAGCTGGACCTCGGTTATGAACAGCGTCAGGTTGTATCGGGCATTGCGGAGCATTATTCAGTGGAGGAGTTGCAGGGACGAAAAGTGATCTGTATCACGAACCTGAAGCCTGTGAAGCTTCGCGGGGAATTGTCTCAAGGGATGGTTCTTGCCGGAGAAGATGACAACGGAAAATTGGCATTGGCTTCGATTGACCAGACGTTAAGTAATGGTACGAAGGTGAAGTAAGAGTCCAAGGGAAAGCAGCCGCTTTCCCTTTCCTTGTTTTTTGAATGTGATCTTTCCGGGATTGCATGTCTTAAGTGTGAGCTATAGTGGCTTACTTTTCTTCGTGGATGTTAGAGCGTTTTGATCAGAAGGAGTCGGGTAAGTACCTTAATTATTTTTTATAAAGCTAATAATTAATGTTTCCGTTTATCTATATTTGGGAAGGAGGGGCGGGAAATGGCGAGACTCCTATGGGGAGGAAAGGGCAGGCTGAGATCCCGCAGGGGCCTTGCTCCGAGGAAGCTCAGCGCCCGCCCATGGAAAGCGAGTTATTTCCCGCCCCTCCAACCTCTGTCACTCATAACGGAAACGTTCTATGGCAGTTAGATCAACACGATGAACGGATATGAAAATCAAAACGAAAGGTGGATGTGAGATGCTTTTTGATACACACGTACATTTGAACGCAGATCAGTTTGAAGACGATTTGGAAGATACGATCGCTCGTGCTCATGAAGCGGGTGTTACCTATATGACGGTGGTCGGATTTGACCGCAAGACGATTCCAAAAGCGATTCAGATTGCGGAAAATCATGATCATATTTATGCGGCTGTCGGATGGCACCCGGTCGATGCGGTGGATATGACAGAGGAAGATCTTGAATGGATCGAAGAACTGTCCTCTCACCCGAAAGTTGTGGCCATCGGGGAGATGGGACTCGATTATCATTGGGATAAATCACCTGCCGACGTACAAAAAGAAGTGTTCCGGAAGCAGATCCGTCTCGCGAAAAAGGTGAAAATGCCGATCATCATCCACAACAGGGAAGCGACAGATGATATCGTACAGATTTTGAAAGAGGAAAAAGCGGAGGAAGTCGGCGGCGTCATGCACTGCTACAGCGGACCTGTAGAAACAGCTAAAGAGTGCGTGGATATGAACTTCATGATTTCCCTTGGAGGTCCTGTCACGTTCAAAAACGCCAAGCTGCCAAAAGAAGTCGCTAAAGAAATCGATCTTGAGTACATGCTTGTAGAAACGGATTGTCCATTCCTTGCCCCGCACCCGAACCGCGGAAAGCGGAATGAACCAGCTTACGTCAAGTTAGTGGCGGAACAAATTGCCGAACTTAAAGGGCTTTCTTACGAAGAAGTAAGTGAGAAGACAACGTCGAACGCCTTCAAATTCTTTGGAATCGAGTCGTAATTTAAAGGACCATCGTCCTAATGTTACAAAATAGGTGGGTAAATGTATGGGAATTGTAACATGTTTGTTATGTTAATCCCTTACATCATTATGCATAATAGAGGAGTCAGTGATTTTCAGCTGGCTCCTTTTTCTAATTTTCGGGGCTGAAGTTGACATACGAAGGTCACTTGACTAAAATATTACGAGTGTTTTAAGAAAGGAGGCAGCAATGTGAAGAAGACCCTATCATTAAAATCAGTCTTTAGTAGCATGGTGTTGTGGGTAGCATTCATTGTAGCCCTTAGTATTGCCTTTATTCTCACCGTAACGTATGAAGCAACGAAAGCTTCGGTGCAAGTGACCCAGGACGGAAAAACTGAACTGATTCGCACACACGCGGACACAGTGAACGAATTGATGTCCGAACTCGATGTCACTGTACAACAGCATGATGAACTCTCACATAATCTGAATGCACCCGTTGAATACGGAATGAATGTCGATTACATACAATCGAAGGCCATCACTTTAGTTATAGACGAGGAAGAAACGAAAGAAATATATACGACCGCCTCGACGGTTCAGGAATTTTTGAACGAAGAAGAGGTGGATGTGAAAGAGCAGGATGCCTTATCCCATCAAATCGACGCCAATATCGAGGATGGGATGGAAGTTGAGCTCGATCGTGCGATCCAAATCACGTTCAACGATGGCGGAGAGAAAGAAAAAGTCTGGACCACTGCTTCAACGGTGGAAGAATTTTTGACCAACCAGGAAGTTGAGCTGAATCCTTTGGATGAACTGAACCTGAACGAAGGGGAAGAGCTGACGGCGGAGGCGCCGGTTGTGCTGACTCGTGTTGAGAAGGTAACAGACATTGTGGAGGAAGAAGTGGAGTACACCGTCGAAACACGTAAGGATAGCTCGATGCCTAAAGGAGAGGAACGGATCGTCTCTGAAGGGGAAGCAGGGCTTGTGACCAAGGAGTATGAGGTTATTCTGAAAAATGGTGAGGAAGCAAGCCGTGAACTCATCGAAGAAACAGTGGAAAAAGAGTCCAAGACGAAAATTGTAGCCCTTGGGACGAAGGTGGAAGCGCCAGCTCGTACAGCATCAACAGCTTCTCGAGCGTCCAGTTCATCAGCCTCCTCAAGCTCCTCGAGCTCGAGCGAAGCGACAACTGTATCGCGTAACGATTCGGGCAGTTCCCGTACGTTATATATGCACGCCACCGCTTATACTGCAGATTGTGCCGGCTGTTCTGGAATTACCGCTACAGGAATCAATTTAAATGCGAACCCGAACATGAAGGTCGTCGCTGTTGATCCGAGTGTGATTCCCTTAGGCACGCGCGTATGGGTAGAAGGCTATGGCTATGCTGTAGCGGGCGATACGGGTGGTGCGATCAACGGAAACCGTATCGATGTCCACGTCGCGTCGAAAAGCCAGGCGTTGAGTTTCGGACGCCGGAACGTACAGGTGAAAATTCTAGATTAAACCAAAGCAGGGGACACATG
Organism: Halobacillus fulvus; assembly: GCA_004078665.1. Classification (GTDB taxonomy): domain Bacteria; phylum Bacillota; class Bacilli; order Bacillales; family Halobacillaceae; genus Halobacillus; species Halobacillus fulvus. Next base: position 14,267 of record SCFO01000016.1, read on the forward strand.
TCCTCTGCTTTTTGTCGTTGTAGCATACGGTCGGCTTTTGTTCTGGGAGGGTCGTCGTGGTATGCTATGAAAAGATTAGTGAAGGTCCGTACAGGAGGAAACAAGTTGAAGATAAAAGAAGTCATCGTCGTAGAAGGAAAAGATGATACCGCCCGCATTCGCGAGGCCGTGGAAGCCGATACGATCGAAACGAACGGCTCGGCGATCGATGAAACGGTACTCGAGCAGATCCGGCACGCGAAAGAAAAACGGGGGATCATCATTTTTACAGATCCCGATTATCCTGGCGAAAGGATCCGCCATATCGTAGACCGATACGTCCCTGGCTGTAAGCACGCTTTTTTGCCGAAACATTTAGCGCGTGCCAAAAGGGATAAGGGTGTCGGAATTGAGCATGCTTCCCATGAGGATATCCGTCAAGCGTTATCGGCGGTTTATGAGCTGGTGGAACGAACCGAAGATAAGATCACACGAGCCGATCTGCTTGCATATGGACTGCTCGGGACCCCATCCTCGAGTAAAAGAAGAGAGCAGATCGGGATCAAGCTTCATATCGGAAAAACAAACGGAAAACAGCTTCTGCGTCGTCTGAATATGTTTCAAATTACGTCGGAGCAATTAGAGAAAGCAATGGAACAGATCATTCAGGAGGAAGAAAATGAACAATAAAGCCGTGGCTACGCCCACACGTACAAAAGAAATTTTGAAGAAGTACGGCTTCTCTTTTAAGAAAAGCCTTGGTCAGAACTTTTTAGTGGACGTCAATATTCTTCGGAACATTATCGAACACGCTGGAATCCATAAGCAGGCAGGGGCGATTGAAATCGGTCCTGGTATCGGAGCGCTGACAGAGCAGTTGGCCATCCATGCCGATCGCGTCGTCGCTTTTGAAATCGATCAGCGCTTACTTCCGATTCTTGAAGACACTTTAAGTGAGTATTCGAATGTCGAAATCATTAATGAGGATATTCTGAAAGCGGATGTCGAAGCTGTGATTCGTGAGAAGTTTGATGAAGGACAGCCCATCCATGTTGTAGCTAATTTACCTTATTACATTACGACCCCGATTCTCATGAAGCTTCTGATGGATCGACTCTCTTTTGACAGCTTGACCGTCATGATTCAAAAAGAGGTAGCCGATCGTATGGCAGCTGAGCCGAATACGAAAAGCTACGGTTCTTTATCGATAGCGGTGCAATATTATACGGAGGCTGAAGTCGTCATGAACGTTCCGAAGACGGTCTTTATGCCTCAGCCGAATGTAGATTCTGCGGTTCTCCGTTTGAAAATGAGAAACGAGCCACCGGTTCATGTCGAGGATGAAGAATTTTTCTTTGATACGGTAAAAGCCACATTCGGTCAGCGTAGAAAAACGTTAATGAATAACTTAGCGCGTCATTTTAAAGGAGAAATGGACAAAGAGGAATTGCGGACTCGCTTAGGCGAAATCGGAATTGACCCTTCAAGGCGCGGGGAGTCGCTCTCAATGGAAGAGTTTGCGACTTTAGCGAACGCTTTGTACGTAAAGTAGGCACAACTCCCAACCTTACACATACACTACACTAGTGCTTGTTGTGAGGTGGAATGCATGATATCAAATGGAGATCTTGTAACAAGAAAGTCTTATCAGCACGACATTATTTTCAGAGTGAAGTCCACGATGGGCCCTGAAGTCAAACTGATGGGCGAACACATCCGCCTTGAAGCGGATGCTCATCTTGATGATTTGAGGCCGGTAACAGGGTCAGAGTATCAGGAACGTAAAAAGCAGGTCGATGAGCAAGAGGCCTATTCCTATCGTCTCTTCAGGCAGGATTACCGTCTACTGAGAGAGCAACGAGAGTCGGAAGCGGGAAGTCAGGGGTACTCGAATAAAAAGGAAGCGAACTACTTCCAAATTCCCCCACGCATTCTTCATGTAGATGGTGATTCCTTATTTCTGAAGAAATGCGTGGCACTATATGAGCAGCTGGGTCTTCAGGTTCACGGGCAGTATTTGAACGAAAAGGAAATGCCCGACAAGATCATGGATTTGATAGGAAAAGTCCATCCGGATATTGTCGTTCTGACTGGACACGATTCTTATTCCAGAGGGAAAGGGTCGAAACGGGAACTGGAGGCGTATCGTCATTCCAAGTATTTTGTCGAAGCCGTCCGAAATATTCGGCAAAAATACCCGAACTTCGATCAGATGGTCATTTTCGCAGGGGCTTGCCAATCGCATTTTGAATCCTTGATCCGTGCTGGCGCGAACTTTGCGAGCTCGCCCGAACGTGTGAACATTCACGCGATCGATCCAGTTTATGTAGCTGCGAGGGTGGCGTACACATCGTTCATGGAGCATATCAACATATGGGAAGTGATCCGTAATACGATTACGGGCGAAGCAGGGCTTGGTGGAGTCGAAACCCGGGGCCTTCTTCGGATCGGTATTCCTTATTCAAATGAAACGTATGAGTAGTCCGCTGTTGTGTTTGGCATAACAGCGGTTTTTTTTACCCTTGTTAAGCCTGAGAGACGCCTCCTTTTTACGTAGGCACACGGTCCTTCCTGGTGCGTTTATATGCCTATATGGATAGTGTAAAGAAAGAATTCTTGTCATAAAGAATCAAGAGTTTCTTTTTCATTTTTTACACATATTTTTCCTAATCGTGGATAGGCTAACAAAAGAATGTGCTATATCAGAAAAATATAAGAACCTGCTTAAACCCTTATGACCAATAGCTTTGTGAGTTGGTAGCTCTTTGGTGGAAAATGAAAACGATATCTTTTATGTATTAACTTGTTGACATCGTTTCTTGTACATTGGTATAATTAATAATTTTATTTGACTTTGTCTGAATCGTGTGATATGCTATAAAACAGTGAGGTGGAGTGTAGTGGCTAAAACGCTAGTAGAAATTAAGCAATCCCTGGAAGGGCAAATTGGTAAACGTTTGACTTTGAAAGCGAACGGGGGCCGCAGAAAAACGATTGAACGTTCCGGCATCCTAGCTGAAACGTATCCTGCCGTTTTTATTGTGGAACTTGACCAAGAAGAAAATGCTTTTGAACGTGTCTCTTATAGCTATGCGGATGTTCTGACAGAAACAGTAGAACTGAACTTCGACGATTTGCAAACAATGGCTCTTGAGCAGTGAACGAATGTTTACTGCTTTTTTATTTTGCTTTTTTTAGGTTGTTTTACTCTGACAATGACTTCCACCAGTGCCTCGATCTACATAGAATCAAAATCCGTCCCGGGTGCAAACTAATCCTGTCGTAACCAGTGTAAGCGAAAGGAGCTGAAGACGATGGGACGTCGCAGAAGTATTATGTCCGATTCGTTGAAAGAAGAGATCGCGAAGGAACTTGGCTTTTACGACACGGTCCAGCAAGAAGGATGGGGCGGAATTACGACCCGCGATGCTGGAAACATGGTCAAGCGTGCCATTCAAATGGCAGAAGAGCAAATGGCCAAACAGCAAAAATAAACATCACCACCACTTCTTTTAGGAGTGGTGGTTTTTTCATTACGTTAAGCACCTCAAAATGAAAATATGATACAATGCTTTAAGATAATCTGACAGGATGAGGTGCTTGACGTGCAAATTTTAGAAAAAGCTCCCGCTAAAATAAATTTATCACTTAATGTCTTATATAAACGGGAAGACGGCTTTCACGAGGTGGAAATGGTGATGACGACCGTCGATCTGGCTGATCGGATCGAACTGAACCTGGACGTGAGCGGTCAACTATCCGTAGAATCTGAAAACCGTTTTGTTCCGAATGATGAACGGAACCTTGCCTACCGGGCGGCGAAGCTCCTGAAGGATCGGTATGATGTCAAAGAAGGTGTCCGTATCCATATTGAAAAGAACATTCCGGTAGCGGCCGGCCTTGCAGGAGGAAGCAGTGATGCTGCCGCTGTGCTGAGAGGATTGAATCAGCTGTGGAACCTTGGGATCAGCGTGGATGAACTAGCTGAGCTTGGAGCGGAAATCGGTTCGGATGTATCTTTTTGCGTATATGGTGGCACGGCTTTAGCCAAGGGCAGAGGAGAAAAGATCGAAGCTTTACCTGCGCCTCCTCCTTGCTGGGTCGTTTTAGCGAAGCCTACACTTGGCGTTTCTACACAAACGGTTTATCAACGGCTGAATGTAGAAAAAGCGCATCACCCGAATACAGCCGGTATGGTCCAGGCATTGAAGCAGCAGGACTTCCATGAAATCTGCCGCCATGTTGGCAACACCCTTGAAGGGGTGACGCTCGGGCTCCATGAAGAAGTCGGGCAAATAAAAGAGCATATGCATCAGGCTGGAGCGGATGCTGTCCTAATGAGCGGAAGCGGACCGACCGTGTTTTCCCTTGTTGACAACAGTGCGAAAGCCCAAAGGATTTTTAACAGCTTAAAAGGCTTCTGCGATGAAGTGTATATGGTGAGAATGCTCGGATATCAAGAAACAACTTGATAAAATCCGTACAAATCTGATATATTATATTAATAATATTCGGATTTTGAGGTGTCTATCATAATGAAAAGAAGTGAACGGCTGGTCTTGATGACCCATTTTATATTAGATCGTCCACGCGAATTGATTTCTCTCCCTTTTTTCGCAGAGAAATATGACGCAGCCAAATCGTCCATCAGTGAAGATTTGGGCATTATCAATAAAATGTTTCAAAGTGAAGGAATCGGTTATCTGGAAACCGTTTCCGGAGCGGCTGGTGGTGTGAAATACATTCCGGCTTTCTCCAAAACGTACAGTGAGTCCTTCGTCCAGGACCTTTGTCAACGACTCGAGGACCCGGAGCGTCTTCTGCCTGGCGGCTATTTATTTATGAGCGACCTTCTTGGAGATCCCGAGACGATCCGTAATATCGGTCGCCTATTTGCCTCTGCCTTTCGTGGGAAGGACATCGATGCCGTTGTGACGGTTGCGACTAAAGGAATTCCTCTTGCCTATGCGGTGGCTTCCTATTTGAATGTTCCGGTCGTCATCGCGCGTCGTGACCCTAAGGTGACAGAAGGCTCGACGGTGAGCATCAACTACGTTTCTGGCTCGACACGCAAAATCCAGACGATGGTGTTGACGAAGCGAGCGCTCAAGGAAGGCTCGAACGTTTGTATCATTGACGACTTCATGAAGGCTGGAGGAACGATCAACGGGATGAAGAACCTGTTGAAGGAGTTCAATGCGAATGTAGCCGGAATTGGAGTTCTCGCGGAAGCGGAAGATGAAGAAGAAGACCGGGTGGTAGAGGATTACCTTTCCCTGGTCCAGATTGTAAATGCGGATGATCGCAAGCAATCGATTGAAGTCCGTCCGGGTAATCTACTGAATCATATTTGACCATGTCAAAAGCCCTCCTGAAAGAGGGCTTTTTTCAGAGTGTTGAGAAACCTGTTCACGCCACTATTTAAATCCTATTTTGCTATGTACACAACGAACGTTAAAGGAACGAGGGTGGTTTACCCCCTTCGTTCTTTTATAATGAGGACGATTTTCTTAATA
>SCFO01000017.1 GCA_004078665.1 Halobacillus fulvus
AAAAAGCGAAAGCGACTGGTCAGATCCGACTGGCTAAGTAAGCTCGCGTAAAGGTTGTGGTTTTTCAACCTTGGAGAGAGATTGCTTAGAACAGCGAGGATCTAGGAGCTGTAGCTAGATTAGAAAAACGTGTTTTTCAATCGTGAATGTTGAACTTATCCAGTTTTGAAGGTTTACTCAAAAACCTTATATGATGTGGTGGTGAAGGCGAAGAGGTCACACCTGTTCCCATGCCGAACACAGCAGTTAAGCTCTTCAGCGCCGATGGTAGTCGGGTTTATCCCCGTGAGAGTAGGACGCTGCCACATCACAATCTTTCTTGAAACTATTCCAACGTAGCTCAGTGGTAGAGCAATCGGCTGTTAACCGATCGGTCGTAGGTTCGAATCCTACCGTTGGAGCCACTTGCTTCCATAGCTCAGTGGTAGAGCACTTCCATGGTAAGGAAGGGGTCGCCGGTTCAATCCCGGCTGGAAGCTCTGAGAGAAAGTCATCTGGCCCGTTGGTCAAGTGGTTAAGACACCGCCCTTTCACGGCGGTAACACGGGTTCGAATCCCGTACGGGTCACCACTTTTAAAATGAAATCATCCCATGGAGAATTAGCTCAGCTGGGAGAGCATCTGCCTTACAAGCAGAGGGTCGGCGGTTCGAGCCCGTCATTCTCCACCATTCAATTTCATATTCGCCGGCCTAGCTCAACTGGCAGAGCAACTGATTTGTAATCAGTAGGTTGGGGGTTCAAGTCCTCTGGCCGGCACCACTTCAAGTTTTTATAACGTGGAGGGATAGCGAAGTTGGCCAAACGCGGCGGACTGTAAATCCGCTCCCATCGGGTTCGTAGGTTCGAGTCCTACTCCCTCCACCATTTATTTTTTCTGAAGTGTGATGCTGGTGAGATTTTTTGATCAGCATATTTTTATGGAAAAAAACTTGATTTTCAAGTATATTCTTTCACTAAAAGATCATACTAATTTTGTAACGTTGGGCCATAGCCAAGCGGTAAGGCAACGGTTTTTGGTACCGTCATGCGCTGGTTCGAATCCAGCTGGCCCAGCCATTTATCTTTTCTGTTACATAATGAAGTATGTTCTACAGTGTTTATAAATGACTTTTGATGGGTACGTAATATACACATCTTAGAATTTTCATTAATACGAGCCATTAGCTCAGTTGGTAGAGCAAGCCAACGACATGATTCACCTTCTCCGCAGGCTTGCGAGGAGTGCGGCTTCATCGTTTATGCTTGCAACACGACGAGCATCTCTCACCATTTGTAACGAGAGTCTTTTATTCATACGAGCCATTAGCTCAGTTGGTAGAGCATCTGACTTTTAATCAGAGGGTCGAAGGTTCGAGTCCTTCATGGCTCATTCACCTAGATTTTAAAACCGAATTGTTAAGCGGGAGTAGTTCAGTGGTAGAACACCACCTTGCCAAGGTGGGGGTCGCGGGTTCGAATCCCGTCTCCCGCTCCATGTGGGGCCTTAGCTCAGCTGGGAGAGCGCCTGCTTTGCACGCAGGAGGTCAGCGGTTCGATCCCGCTAGGCTCCACCATTTTTATATTTTATGTTCGTACATAGATGAACTGATGCCTTACAGGTATCAGTTTTTTTGTTTTGGCTCTGAAATTTGGTCCCACGTATGTTCTGCCTATATGGCGTGATGAATTCTTCGGAGAGGCGCAGGGATTCAGTTAAACAGAGGACAGCTTGGTAGAGCGTCACTCGCCATTTTCCTATTTTAAATGAACAGAGTCTTAAAATAAGAAAGGTATCCTCCCAAAATGCGATTGGCTTGTAAACATACAAGAATTCCTATGTTTTTCCGTCTAAGACCGCATATATATACACAATCGTGTCCAGTTGAGTCATTGTAATTAAAAGGGATACAATAGAAGAAGCGAATAAAGGAGGAGACTTTGAATGAACAAACATCTTTCCGTTATTGGAGTTCCAATGGATCTCGGACAAATGCGCAGAGGCGTAGATATGGGGCCGAGCGCGATTCGATATGCCGGTGTCATGGAGCGTCTTGAGAAATTGAACTATACAATCGAGGATTTAGGGGACATTGAAATTCCTCGTCCTGAACCGAATACAGATAATAGATTAGATAATTTGCGTAACCTGAACGAAATTGCAGAAGGCAGCCGCCGTCTTGCAGAGCGAGTAGATCAGGTTGTTGAAAAAGGGAATTTCCCACTTGTTTTTGGTGGGGACCACAGTATTGCAATGGGGACGCTTGCCGGTGTCGCTAAACATTATGAGAACTTAGGGGTCATCTGGTATGACGCGCACGGTGATTTAAATACCGCCGACAGTTCTCCTTCCGGTAATATTCATGGCATGCCGCTTGCAGCAAGCCTTGGGATCGGTCATGAGAAATTGACAGGCATTCATGGATATGAACCGAAGATCAAGCCGGAAAACATTGTGATAATTGGTGCTCGTTCTTTAGACGAGGGAGAAAGAGTCCTTATTAAAGAAAAGGGAATCAAAGTCTTCACTATGCATGAAGTGGACCGCATGGGAATGACCCATGTTGTAGAAGAGGCGATCAGCTACCTGAAAGACCGGACAGATGGTGTTCATTTAAGCCTCGACCTTGACGGATTGGATCCAAGTGAAGCACCAGGAGTCGGTACACCTGTCCTTGGTGGACTTAGTTATCGCGAGAGTCACTTGGCTATGGAAATGCTTTATCAGTCAGGCATGATTACATCAGCTGAATTTGTCGAGGTTAACCCGATACTGGATGAACAAAATAAAACAGCTACGGTAGCCGTAGGTTTAATGGGCTCTTTATTTGGTGAAAGCCTGAAATAAAAAAACAGTAATCCGCACAGGCGGGTTACTGTTTTTTGCTTTTACTCTGCATTATTCAATTGTTCGAACTCGTTCATCAGCTGATCCAATTCCTCACTCGCCTTAACAACGATAGGAGAAGTGAGCGAGTGCGTCGTTGCTACCTGGACCATCTTTTCACGGCAGTCTTCAATTTCCTGTATAAGTGACATTTCCCGGTGCATCCATATTCCTCCTCCATCCATTTACATATTATGACTTATAACCGATAATAGAAAATGTTAAACGAAAAATATAGATAAAAATTTGAAACCAAAGGGCGAGGTCATCCGTATAGGATATCGACCGCAAGTATAGCGGAGGTATAGAGATGGAATCCATGATTAAACAGAAGATAAAAGAAGTGAAAAAAGGCGACCAATCCGCGTTTGAAGATATAGTGACCTTTTACCAGAACAAGGTATACCACATCTGTCTGCGCATGATCGGCAATGCCTATGAAGCCGAAGACCTAGCACAGGAGGCGTTTATCAGGGCTTACACAAACATTCATACGTTTGATGAACGCCGTAAGTTTTCGACCTGGTTATATCGGATTGCAACGAACTTGACGATTGACCGTATTCGAAAAAAGAAGCCGGACTATCACCTGGATGCAGAAGTGAAAGGGACGGATGGACTGGATATGTACTCACAGATGGCTGCCGATCAGGCGTTGCCGGAAGAAGAAGTCGAGAGTCTGGAACTACAGACATATATCCATAAAGAAATCCTAGCTTTGCCTCCGAAATATCGGAGTGTGATTGTCTTGCGATATCTGGACGAATTGTCTCTCCAGGAAATCGCGGAAGTGCTTGAAATCCCTGTAGGAACTGTGAAGACACGAGTTCATAGAGGCAGGGAGGCTTTACGCAAAAGGCTTCGACATGTGTGAAGGAGTTGAGAGGGAATGAACTGCAAAAAAGAAGCAGTCGTGCTGATGCACAAATATATGGATGGCGAGCTTCATAAAGAAGAAGAGAGACGACTGCGTGACCATTTGAACACTTGCCAATCCTGTCAAAACCATTTTCATGAGTTAAAACGAGCGACAACGCTTGTGAAGAATACGAGTCCGGTGTCCGCACCGAAGAACTTTACAGCTAACGTGATGAATAATCTTCCTAAAGAGAAAAAGCGGAAGAGCTACGTCCGTTATTTGCAAAGGCATCCGTTGATTACAGCGGCCGCCGTATTTTTTATCTTAATGTTCAGTGGGATCTTCTCTGCATGGAACCAAGATCAGCAAGTCACAGTGTCCAAGCAGGAAAACTTAGAGATCCGTGAAAATGTCGTCATCGTTCCAGAAGGCGTCACTGTCAGTGGAGACTTGACGGTCCGCAACGGAGATTTACGCATTGATGGCAAAATTGATGGTGATGTCACGATCATCAATGGTGACATTATCGATGGAGAGCCACAAGGCGAGATTTCCGATGAGTTCGATAATTCGACGCTGCGGGCTTATTCTGGTGAATTGACAGAGGTGAACCAGATCTACGAGTGGGTTTGGTACCATACGAAGCAATTCTTTACTGAACTCTTTGCTTTTGGCTCAGATGAATAAATGAATCGACCCGGGGTGGTTCCACTCCCGGGTTTTTTTATGGAGGTTTGTGTGGTAGAGAGTGAAGGCGCTCCAAGGGTGAGAAATTAGGCTTCATTCTTAGGGGTGTTCGTGTGTCAGAGCTTTTAAATATGCTATAATAGAAAAGGTGCAAAATTTTTTGCCAAAAGTGTTATTTTCTATTAAAGGAAGTGTAGACATGCTTGATGGGGGATTGGATGTATTAGACTATTTTCTGATCACTGTGGATATCGCCCTTGTCTGGTTTGTTGTATATAAGTTAATCATGCTGATTCAGGGTACGAAGGCTGTTCAGTTGCTGAAAGGGATCTTCGTCATCCTGGGAATATGGTTATTGAGTAATTTATTTGGACTGACCACGTTAAGATGGCTTATGTCACAGGCGATCACCTGGGGTTTCCTTGCCATTATCATATTGTTCCAGCCGGAATTAAGGCGCGCGCTTGAACAACTCGGGCGAGGAAGTTTCTTCAGCAGGAATACGTCAGAAGAAGAAGATACGGAGAAGTCGATTCAGGCGATTGTGAAATCGTGTCAATACATGGCAAAACGACGAATCGGTGCTTTGATTACAATTGAGCGTGATACGGGTATGGGAGATTATGTGGAAACAGGTATTAAAATTGGCGGAAAACTCACGAGTGAGCTTTTGACCAACATATTTATTCCAAATACTCCTCTCCATGATGGAGCGGTCATACTTAAGAAGGATGAAATCGTAGCGGCTGCCTGCTATTTACCGTTATCTGAGAGTCCGTTCATTTCGAAAGAATTAGGAACGAGACACCGAGCGGCGATGGGAATCAGTGAAGTGACAGATGCGTTGACCATTATTGTTTCTGAGGAGACAGGTGCTGTATCCTGTACGAAAAACGGGGAGCTTCACAGGGATTTGGATAAAGAGAAGCTCGAAGAATTACTGCGTACAGAGTTGGACTACTCCTCCACACCAGTCAAAACGTGGAACTGGAGGGGAAAGAAAAATGGATAATTGGATCAAAAGTGTTTGGTTTATCCGCGTGATTTCTTTGTTGCTCGCAGGTCTGCTCTGGGTGACCGTCAATGTTGATGACAACATGGATTCAGATTCACTTTTTTTCAATGATACGTCGACGGATACGGAAGTGATTGATAATGTACCGCTCGAAATTCGTTTTGACAGCGAAGAATATGTAGTGAGTGGACTTCCGCAAGAGGTATCCGTGGCGGTGGAAGGGCCACCGAGTGCTGTAACGCCTGTCGTCCGTCAGCAAAACTTTACGGTGTATGCCGACTTGAACGGTTTAGGGCCTGGAGTACATGAAGTATCCTTGCAGCATTCAGGGATTTCTAATCAGCTCGCTGTTACGCTGGAGCCGAAAAATATAGAAGTGACGATTGAAGAAAAGGTTACAGAAGAGTTCAGTGTGGATGTCGACTATCTCAATGAAAGCAGCCTGGACGAAAACTTACAGCTAGGTGATGGGACAGTGGATCCTACGAATGTAACGATTACGGGATCTTCTTCTGTCGTTGATCGTGTGGCCCAAGTGAAAGCGATCATTGACGTACAGGGGGCAGATCAGTCGATAGAAGGACAGGAAGCGCCTGTTAAAGTGTATGATAATCAGGGGAATGAATTGAACGTTCTCGTTGAACCGACGTCTGTCAATGTCTCGGTGCCGATCTCAAGGCGTTCCAAGGAAGTAGGAGTAGCCTTTGCTCAAGAAGGGGAAGCACCAGAAGGAGTCACCGTCGATTCGATTACTTCAGAAACACAGCAGGTGACAGTATACGGACCAGGTGATTTGTTGGATGGACTCGAGCAGCTGCCTGAGATTCCAATCGATGTGACAGAGGTTACAGAAGATCAGACGGTTGAAGTCGATCTGCCTCTGCCGGATGGAGTCACGGCGGTCGAGCCGGAAACGATTGATGTGGAAATCAACATACAGGAACCTGAAGCGGAGGAGTCAGCGGCAGAAGAGGCGACCGCTGACGACGAATCCGTAGCGAATGAAGTTCAGCCGGAAAGTGAAGAAGAAAGTACGGATACAACAGACGAATCTTCTTCATCTGAAACATAACACCAAACAGGGAAAGTTACGAAAGAGAGGTTTACACAGATGGGTAAATATTTTGGAACAGATGGCGTCCGCGGGGTCGCTAACAAAGAACTGACACCGGAACTGGCGTTCAAATTGGGACGCTACGGCGGGTATGTATTAACAAAAGAAGTGAACCGTCCGAAGATTCTTGTCGGTCGTGATACACGGATTTCAGGCGAAATGCTTGAAGGTGCTCTTGCAGCTGGATTACTATCGATCGGAGCAGAGGTTATGCGTCTTGGTGTCATTTCTACTCCAGGGGTCGCTTATTTGACAAAAGCCTTGCAGGCGGAAGCGGGAGTCATGATTTCGGCTTCTCACAACCCTGTCGAAGATAATGGCATCAAATTTTTCGGGCCCGATGGCTTTAAGCTGACGGACGCGCAGGAAGAAGAGATTGAAGCGCTGATCGATGCAGAAGAAGATACTCTTCCTCGTCCATCTGGAGCGGATCTCGGTCAGATCAACGATTACTTCGAGGGTGGACAAAAATATTTGCAACACTTGAAGCAGACGGTTGATTATGACTTTGAAGGACTCCATATTGCGCTGGACTGTGCACACGGAGCGACATCATCCTTGGCGTCTCACCTATTTGCCGATTTAGAGGCTGATATTTCTTCTATCGGCTCATCACCGGATGGTTTAAACATCAATGAAGGAGTTGGCTCGACACATCCTGAGAAGCTTCAGGAATTGGTCAAAGAAAAAGGGGCCGATGTCGGACTTGCCTTTGACGGAGATGGGGATCGTCTCATCGCTGTAGATGAGAAAGGGAATATTGTCGACGGAGACCAGATCATGTACATATGCGCAAAACATATGAATGAAAAAGGGACGTTGAAAAACTCGACCGTCGTGTCAACGGTCATGAGTAACCTCGGCTTTTACAAAGCGATTGAAGCTCAGGGCATGAAGAGTGACAAGACGTCCGTAGGCGACCGTTATGTCATGGAAGAAATGCGTCGTGGCGGGTTTAACCTTGGTGGGGAACAATCCGGGCACATCATTTTCTTAGATCATGTCACTACAGGAGACGGACTTCTGTCTGCTCTTCAGCTTGTGAACGTCATCAAAGAGACTGGAAAGACGCTATCTGAGCTTGCCAGTGAAATGGAAAAATTCCCGCAGGTGCTGAAGAACGTGCGTGTCATTGATAAGCAACAAGTTCAAACTCACCCGCGTATTCAGGAAGCGATCCAGGCGGTCGAAGAGGAAATGGGCGACAGCGGACGTGTCCTTGTCCGTCCATCCGGAACAGAACCTCTCGTCCGGATTATGGTCGAAGCTCCGACAGAAGAGCAATGCGAAGAGTATGTAAATAAAGTGGTCGATGTCGTTCAAGAAGAACTAGGAATGCAGGCCTAAAATATAACGCAGGGAGTCACACCGTGGATTCCCTGCGTATAGTATATTACAGTCGACTTACATTTTAGTGACGAAACCAAATGGTTATTGACCAAAATATGCAAATTCGGGTAGAATAAAAGCTGTCCTTAAAATTTTTGTCGGAATATGTTTCATTTTTCTGGAAAAAGGTAAAGCAATGTAAGGACTTTATTATAGAAAGGAACAGGGGGACCGAGTCAAAGTCATTTATATAAAAGCGCCAGGACTGTGCAGAACCGGACGAAACCGCACAGTTGACGAGGAGGAGGTTCATCGAGCTTTCGGCGGATGCCTCCCGGTTGCCACACTTCAACCGTACGTTCTCATGCCAAACCAGAGAGGCGACTCTTTGAACAATGTATGAGGATCAAGTGATTTTTAAATTGGACAAAACGGGAAAGGGGCAACGCAGCCCCTAAGGTTTGCCGTTGCCCTTTTCTCTATTTTTGAGGAGGACAACAATTATGTGTGGAATTGTAGGATATATTGGACAGGAAGATACAAAAGAGATTTTATTGACTGGACTTGAGAAGCTGGAATACCGTGGCTATGACTCTGCCGGAATCGCAACGTTGAATGATGACGGTGTGAACGTATCCAAAGTGAAAGGTCGTATTGCGACATTGCGTGAAGCTGTCGATGAAAACATTCAATCGACGCTAGGAATCGGTCATACTCGCTGGGCAACACACGGTGCACCAAGCCAGGAGAACGCTCACCCTCACCAAAGTACGTCAGGTCGTTTCACGATTGTACACAATGGTGTCATCGAAAACTATGTAGACGTACGCGATGAGTACTTGGCTGATGTTGAACTGAAAAGTGAAACAGATACGGAAATCATCGTTCAGCTGATTGAAGTGCTGAACAATGAATTGCAGAATGTTGCGGAATCCTTCCGTAAGGCTGTTGAGCTTCTTAAAGGCTCTTATGCGATTGCTCTGATCGATGCAGAAAACGAAGATACGGTCTACGTTGCGAAAAACAAGAGTCCACTCCTTGTCGGTCTTGGAGAAGAATTCAACATGGTGGCAAGTGACTCGATGGCTGCACTTCACGTGACGGATCAGTTCCTTGAGCTGATGGATAAGGAAACGGTTATCGTTCGTCGTGACGGTGTAGAAATTCTATCACCAGAAGGAACGCCGGTTTCTCGTGAGCCATTCACAGCTGAGCTTGATTCTGCAGATATTGAAAAGGGAACATACCCTCACTTCATGCTGAAAGAAATCGATGAGCAGCCATTCGTCATCCGTAAAATCATTCAAGAGTATCAAAACGAAAACGATGAAATCAAACTGGATCCTGAAATCCGTCAAGCGATGAAAGACTGTGACCGCATTTATATCATTGCAGCGGGCACAAGCTATCATGCAGGACTTCTTGGAAAACAATTCATCGAAAAGCTGGCAAACATTCCAGTTGAAGTGCATGTAGCCAGTGAGTTTTCTTATAATATGCCACTGCTTTCTGAGAAGCCACTATTCGTTTATATTTCTCAAAGTGGTGAAACAGCAGACAGTCGCTCTGTACTCGTTCAAACGAAAGAACTTGGTCACCCTGCCCTGACCATTACAAACGTACCAGGATCCACCCTTTCCCGAGAAGCGGATTATACGTTACACCTGCATGCAGGACCTGAAATCGCTGTGGCCTCCACAAAGGCTTATACAGCACAAATGGCTGTACTAGCGATTCTTGCCGTCGATACAGCGCGTGCAAAAGGTCTTGAGCTTGATTTTGATCCGATGCAGGAGCTTGGCATTATCGCCAACACAATGGAAGCTCTGACAGATCAGAAAGAGAAATTCGAAGACTTAGCCCGCGAATACTTGTCTACGACACGTAACTGCTTCTTCATCGGTCGTGGCATCGACTACTATGTCGGTCTTGAAGGTTCCTTGAAGCTGAAAGAGATCTCCTACATCCAGGCGGAAGGTTTCGCCGGCGGAGAGCTGAAGCACGGAACGATTGCCCTGATTGAAGACGGCACACCTGTCATCGCCCTTGCGACTCAAGACGTTGTGAACTATTCGATCCGCGGAAACGTTCAAGAAGTCGAAGCACGCGGTGCGAACAGCATGATCATCAGTATGGAAGGTCTGAACAAAGACGGCGATGCGTTTGTCATCCCACAAGTTCACGATCTACTGACACCACTGGTATCTGTTGTGCCATTGCAGCTGATTTCTTACTATGCAGCCCTTCACCGCGATTGTGACGTGGATAAGCCGCGTAACCTTGCGAAGAGTGTAACGGTTGAATAAACACATCTAACATCTGAGAAGCCCCTGTTAAGTTGGAAACAGGTCGTACAGTAGAGGAACAGGTTGTACAATATACTAACACCTTGGACAATTATATAATTAACAAAGAAGGAACTTCTCTAGATGGAAGTTCCTTCTTTGTCCATAATTATCTTTCGAAATCTAATCCTCTTTAAGCGTTTTGTTAATAAAGTCCTCTCTAAACACAGATTTTTTCTCTTTAGAGTCAGAGTAAAACCTTACCCCCAATAACCTAACGTTTTCATTTTCAGATAATACTTCTACATTCTTTTCTTTACTCAGTGAAAGCAGAAACTCTTCTTTCCATTTATCCTGTTGAATTAAGTGGCCCCCTTTTGGTTCTAGGAAGATCTGATATGTGCACTCGTTGTCTTTAAGATACAATAGAAAATCAGGCATAAAGCCTCTGACGCCCTCGATTTCCACTATTTTTATTTTGCGTTCATTTCGAATAAGAAAGACATCATTATACTTTTCTTTCAATTTATCCATATAGTTTGAAACAAAATCAATCATATCACTTTCTAAATTGTTGATTATCGCTTTATCATAAACAAACCAGTCAATATCTCTCATAGAGCGAGGAGATTTAATCTCTGTCATATCAACATTGCGGTTTACTTTGTGAATTTCTAAGTAGTAATCATCTATTAATTTTGGCATAGATACACCTTCAAATACTGGTGTACCCCGTTCTTTTTTATAATTGTTACGGATTTTTTTCTCAGCATAATTCATAAATTGTTCCACAAAACTCAGTTTATCATTGGCTGAGAAATCATTCACTTCCAGGTGGTCAGGAATTGTTAAATAGATCTTTAGGTTACCTAAGAAATTTTCATCGTTAATAAATGTACTCATGCGATCAATGGCAGGCATGTATGATTTTAGGTTGTTAAAATGAAAAAAAGGATTTCTTTGAATGGCTTTACGTATATAATTCTTCCCAGGGATCCATTCAATTTCTTTTCTTTGTCCAGTCCCATTTACCTTGGTTCTTAACTGATCGATTCTTTGCTCCAAATCTGAAGAAAGCTTGATTTCATATGATTTAGCAATATCATACTGGCTCAAATCGAGATAATCATTGACTGTGGTCGGAACAAGTTTGTTAATAAAAATTTTTCCGTTTTTATATACTGGATGTCTTTTGAATTTGTCTTTAACTTTTGCAACAACTGGCTCTGGCTTGTCTTCTTTGACCGTTATCTCTGCTTCTCTCAACGATCTTTCCAGACTTTTAATATATGAGCTTTCATTAATTGTGTGATAATGGAGTGTTTCAATCACTGACATCGGATGAGCGGTATCATCAAAACGTCTTGTATCATCTCTTTCCCCATCAAAGACGAAAGGATAATACCTAGCTCCCCTTCCGATTAATTGCGCTTCGCTGTCAGTTGCAGTTTTGGTTGTAGGCATCCCCTCGCTGACTCTCACTATGTCGAAAAGGTTCAGAACATCCCAGCCTTCATTTAATTTTGCAACAGCAAAAATTGCGCGAATCGGGTTATTTGGTTCTTCTAATGTATTTAACTGCGCAGCATTCATTTCATTAATCATACTAGATTGACTTGAATCGTTCATATTAGGAGTAGTTGTGACAGTAAAATCGAATTTCAAGTCGGATACAACCTTGTGTTCGGACATTTGTTTCAAGTAACTAAATGCTTTGAACCAAATGGAAAGATCATCTCTATGATCATTTAATCCAGATTCTATAATGTTTTTTAAGTTATCGCTGGTTAGATTCTGAATAATTTGTAAAAACCTTCTGTTTGCTTCTTGTGAAACTGCTACCTTATTCGACTTGAATAAAATAATTGGTTTTAAATCCACTCCATTATCCAGAGCGACGTATTTTCGATATTGGCTAAGCAAAGCAGCTCGAATCATTTTCTTGTCATCATCTTCGTTAGCTCTTAGCAACATGACATTTTTAGAGTATTTTTTCTTCATAAACTCTTTCAAATCATATTGAAAGACAATTCTTTGTTTGTACTTGTCGAATATATTATCATCCAATAAATTAACAGTGGCTGTGAACTCTATTAACCTGTTCTGAGGTCTTAATGATAACAATTTATTCACGGTACTCTCCCAAGTTCTTGCTTCAACATCAGCAGTCCACTCCTTATCCTCCCTGCGGTCCGGTACCGTTGACAGACGCCCAGAGAGCCTTTCTGGCACTTGTTTCAGTTTTACCACATAGAGAAAAACCCCCGTAATGATGAAAAGCACATACAGGGGCTTTAAAAGCGTTATTTCATTATTTAGTTTCAAGAGCATTCAATAAGTTGTTTTCAAAATATTGTATTTTTGTTATTTTACCTTCATCGTTCATATGTGCTTTTCCAGTAACTTTTTCTGATCCGTTTATCCCTTTACCTTCATACGCTACTTTTAATGAAAAGTCATAAGCATCTTTGTTACTATCACCTTGGCTTATTTTAAGTTCTTTAACTTCAATTTTATAATTATTTTTAGCCGCAGCTGTATGATAATTCATTGCATATGCTCCAATAAATTTTTCATACATATTTTCTGTGAAAAAAGGTTTATAAACCTCTGAAAAATACTTTTCTAATTCAGTTTCCGTTTCTTTATTATTTCCCTCTTCTTCAGTATCTCCGATGAAAGTAGCATTCTCTGGATCTTCTAAAAGATTCATTAATTTTTGATCAGGACCATTAAATTGATTTTGTAATACAGTTTGAATACTAGAAACATTATCATCTTTAGATGCTGATTGAATATTTGTACTAGAACATCCTGCAACAAACATTGAAATCCCTACGATTAACATAATCATTGTTAGCTTTTCTTTTAAAATTTTCATCATAGCCCTCCATTTTGAAATCTAAGCATCCAGTTGTCATCCTTTACATTTACTTTACGAATAAATACTGTCTTAGTTTCAATTTAGAGAGAATTCTTCAAAAATAGTGATTCACAAAAAGTAATATCCATCTGCATATTTTTATAAGAAACAGATGGATATTACAAATCGCTGATATTTATATTACCAGTTATAACTTTCCATAGCTGTTATATCCCCGTTATAAAATAATCCATTAGTGTACATTACAGTTGGATTCCCTACAGGGCCACTAGCACCTTGATTTGCATACCAGCCGAGACTATCCACCCACGAATAAAAAGGATTATTCTCACTAATAATTACGGTATGACATTTGGTACATTGACTTGTTTGTCCTGCTAACTCCCTTTCACCATCTATATATACGAATCCTGTCCCACGAGCAACCATGGTATGTTTACCTCCGCCAGGACATGGTACATAAAACACCGAAACTTCAGAATTAGAAGGATTATCTAAAACAGTTACCTCGCTTTTTTCGATAGAATCGAGATCATGGACATGTGCATCATGAGAATCGTGAGAAGAAGCGAAAATGTGACTTGGAACCATTAATAAAAACATGATTGAAAGGGTTACGAAAGCAAAAAAACCTTTTTTCATTAATATTTCCTCCTCATTTTTTTTGATCTTCAAAGTTGATAGCTGTCGTCCTTCCCCTAAACTGGCATAGTATACATTTCGACAAGGTCTTATAGAGACCTTCCATTTTTTCAATAATTTGAATATTGGGTTAATTTTTGTCGATACAAAGAAGGTTTTGGTGCATGTAGTACACTCCTTAAGAGGTTTCCAATCCGTTATAATAGATTAAAAAATAAGGAGTGATACGACATGGATTTTGAAGACTCCAAAAAGATCATAAACGGAACTTTTGATTATAACCGCACATGGGAAGTTGGATTTGTGTATAAACGGGATTACGAAAAGTACCCTCTTTCTTTTGAAGAAAATGAACAGTTGCTTCGCGATCTAACCAAAGTCTTTGAAAAGTACGGAATGGATTGGAAATTAAGGTAATGAAAATTTTATTTAGACAAAAAAAGTAGCCCCCCTGTCGCCAAACAAGGAAGGGGCTATTTTTAAATAAAAAGAAACTATATTTTTATTTTAGCATGGTCATCCATTCTGGTACCATTTCACATCATCTGGATTGTCCGGATCGATCAATAAAACTCCATCTTCATCTCTTTCCAGTTGTCGAGTGGGTTTTCCCAGTCGTTCTAATTCAAAAAACTTCTGAATCAATTCCTCAATCGATTCAGATTCTTTCTCAAAAGCCATTTTAAGCCCTCCTAAGCGTTTTTAAGATTGAGGGCGAATTTATCCCTCACCAAATTTAAAAAATCGCTCATAGAGCCTGTATGTGGGAATTATAGAACTTTCCCTTCTTTCGTGTCGAAGCATTAATATGATGAGCTTCGTCCGCTAGCAAGACAACATTAAGGTCTTGCAGGGACTCAAACGTCATACTATTTTCTCTTGGTTCAGTTAAATCAAGATGCATTTTTTGGATGGTTGTCACCTTTAAATAAATTGTATTTGGGTCGGGTAAAGGAGGAAATGTTTGGACCAGTTCTATATCCACCTTTCTGCCATCCAATACAATGCCTTCTTTCCTGAAAAGATACTTAGTTGACCCTTGTTTAGTCAAATTTTCAATGGTCTTTTGAACAATACCGTCTGGTATTCACAAAGAAAAGGAAATTTTGGTGATTATGTTCTTTAAACAAATAAAGTATAGTTGAAGCTAGAACTAGGGTTTTACCTGATCCAGTTGCCATGTGAAACAAAAGGTGATTATAGCGTTCGTCAGCCATATCACTCTGTTGAGAGAAAATAAAATTCTCCAAGGCAACTTCCTGATATTCACGTAAGGTATGACTAAGGTTATCTTTAATGTAAAGAGGTACTTCAGGGCGAGTACTGAATAGGCTGAACTGTTTTTCTATATCTTTTGCTAGTATCTCCTGCTTACCAGCACTCATTATTCTTCACCACCTTCGTAGAAGGAATGATTAAAGGCTTTTGTTGCTTCATCAATGGCATAGTCTTGATCTTCAATTTCGGATAGATTGATGTAGAGCTGATTATGGTCAATGATTTCAATTAGTAGCGTTTTCTTCTCTTCGATAGTTAAGGACTGAAAAGAATCACTGGTAGGATCTATTTTCTCTATTTCAATTTTAAAATTAAGGAAGGCTTTCTCTTTCATTTCTTCAAGTACAGTGGTTAATCCATCGTTAGATTGAGATTCCCTCACTTTTTCAACAAAAACTGAATTTAGTGCGGCAAGTTCTGCATAGACAAAGGAACCACCACCTTACCAACCAACATCCTCAGAAACGCCACCTTGCTCCCCTTCAATCACTTTTCTTAGTCTCGGCACGGAAAATTGATTAATATAATCCATCTGTTCCACACCAATATATTGACGTTTCATTTTGTGGGAGACTGCCTGGGTCGTTGCAGACCCCATGAAGAAGTCTAATACTATATCTCCTTCATCAGTAGTAAGTGATAAAATTTGTTTAATTAATCTTTCCGGTTTAGGGGTTGAAAAAGATGCTGATGCACCAAATAAGGCATTTGATTCTTTTTTGGCTTCTTGATTATGACCGACTTGTTTATTGTCCCACCAAGACCAAGCAACTCGACCTGGTGATTCATATAGGTATGTTTTCCGTCTAGGCATTCCAGATCCATCTTTTCCGAACCACATTCTCCCATCTTCTTTTAACTTCAAATACTCACTCTCTATTTTCTTCCAACACTTACCTTCTGGAGGCGAGTATTGTTTTCCAGAAGGAGTTTCAATTGTGTACATTTGGTTAGGACGATATCCTTGAGCAGTAAAATCTGATGAAACCCATGGACCTTTAGGGTCATTATCGGGGTTTTTAAATCTTTCTTTTTGCTCATTTGTTAATGGTAGAGTGTTTAAGTTCTCTTTAAATTGCTCTTTGTTTTTAGCGTACACTAGGATATGGTCGTGAGCATCTCCTAAAGGGTTTCTTGCATCCGGGGAAGTTCTTTTTTGCCAAAGTACGTTTGAAACAAAACAATTGGGCATAATTTCATCCATTAAAACTTTGAGGTAATGGACTTCCTCATCTCCGATATTAAACGAACCTCTCCCCTGACACGTGGACAAAGGGATGCCCCCAGTCCAACGTCTTCATTATAATAAACATTTCCAGGTAATTTAACCTACTCTATGAAATGAATGACTAAAAATTACAAAAATCATGACATTCTTAAGGAAGAATTACCATCTATCTCCTACAGCTCACAAAGTTTCGTTACGTCAACGGAAGATTCCAAACGAAAAAGGCTGCCGACAGCTATCGGCAGCCTTTGTTTTTATGATCTATTCCTGATCAAATTCATTTCTCTGCTCAGGTGGTTGTTCCACGTTCATATTTTCCATTTTATTGTCAGCCTTTTCCAGGTACTCAGCTGCTTTCTCTCGGCCACCGAGACCAAAAGCAAGTCCAAAGGCCAGAGCCAATGCCCCAAGAATGAGCATGAACGCTGTGTTGATGATGGAATCTGCGACACCGAGCTGGTCAAGAGCCATGAAGAGCGCGAATGCGAGGATTGCGTATTTCGCAACCGAAGCAAGAACATTCGAATCTCCTCCCGGCGTACGTACGGCACTCTTCACGAAGCGATAAGCCGCATCCGCGAGCCACATTCCGACGCCGAGGATGACAATCGCTGCGAACACGGATGGCAGGTAGCTGACGACACCTGTCGCAAGCTCGACGAGGAATTCGAGTTGCACGACCTGCAGCGCTTCCACGACGAAGAGGAAAATGACGAAAACCTGCACGACGTACCCGCCGATTTCCGATAACGTCGGTACATTCCTGTTTCCTTCTGTATGCCCGAGTCCCATTTTACTCATCAGGGAATTGAAGCCGAGACGTTCCAGAAGATTCGTAACGATACCTTTCAGCCAGCCACCGATAACGATACCGACGATGACTAGCAGCACTGCTACGGCAATCTGCGGAAGCATCTCCAGTACGTTGTTCAGCATGGCGATCGCCGGTGCGGAAATACCTTCAAGGTTCAAGGTTTCCAGGGCGGAAATCACAACCGGAATCAGAATCAGGACAAATACAATCGTCCCGATGATCTCCGAAAGGCTTGTTCCCTTCAGCGCAGAAGACAGTTTCATCTTTTCAGCAGCACGGTCCGTACCGATGCTCTGGAGGAACTTCGTCAGGATATCCCGGACGATCTTCGCGACAAACCAGCCGATTAGAAGCGTTATCGCCGCTGCGACGAGTTTCGGAATAAACGTCAGGATGCTTTCGATCATCGAGGAGAACGATCCACTCAGAGATTCAATGTTCAGAGCGCCGAGTACGGCCGGTAGTGCGAGTAGCAGCACCAGGTAGAACACGATCTGAGCAAGCGTGTCCACCCCTTTCTGAGCAGACGATTCATCATCGGCCACTTTCGATTTCACCATGACGCTGGACATCTTGCCACCAGCGCCTTCGATGAGTTTCTTTAGGGTGATGGCGATCACGTAGGCGACGAGTAGAATAATACCGGCTTTGATGATGGCCGGGATCGCTCCGGTCACAGAAGAAAGCATATTCGACAGTGGTTCCGCCAGCATGTCGATATTCAGCATATTCAGGAACCAGACGAAGGCTGCTATGACAATCAGCCAGTACACGACTTTCCCGATAATCTTTTCCAGTTCCAAGGACCGAGGTTCATCCGGATCCTTTTTCTCTCCCAGTACCTTGTCACTCAATTTCATTTTCTCGAGTGCCTTCCGGACTCCGCGTCCTACGAGGGCAGCGATGATAAACCCAAGAATAAGTACGACGAATGCCAGCACAATCTGTGGGAGCTGTTCCAGCATTCCTCCAAACATCTGATTCAAGTCATTCATTTCTTTTCCTCCTTTGATATGGCTCTTTATTTATCATTTTCTCTCCCTTCTCCGTCTCGCCTCCTTTTTTCAGACCTTTTCGTCCCCGAAGGAAGGGTCTGTCTTTCATCCAGCTCGTGATGGTTTGAAGATAGATATGGCAGCCTTTCCCGGAATGCTCGAGATATCCACGTGCTCTACATGTGTCTCCCGCCCCCGAAGTCCTTCATCATGGGGGCAGTGAGTTTTTTCCGATAGGAACTCGGCGAAGAACCGTACTTTTCCCGGAAAACTCGAATAAAGTTTCCGTGACTCATCGCAAGCGTATCCGCAATCTCCCGGATGGTTTTATTCGGGTCATACAGCAGGTAGACGCTTTCTTCCAGCTTTTTCTCCCGTATATAGGCGGCACTCGATTGATTCAGATGTTCTCTCACCAGGCGGTTCAGATGACCGGTCGAAATCTCCAGGGATTCAGCAACTATTTTTGTATTCAACGGCTCATATAGGTGTTCTTCGATCATCTGGAGATACTTGGCGATTTTCGGATGGGCGTACACGTTCTCATGATAAGCACCTATCGTCCGAATGAAAGTGTTGGTCACGAAATACATTCCCTCGCGATAGTCTTCTTCGTTTTTCCACGTCTCCATCACCTTCATGAGTGTCGTCGCAGTCGCCAGAAATTCCCAATAAAAGGACAACGTGCGGGAAAAATATTTGGCGAACGCCCCGGCCAGAAATGTAAAAAATCGCTGATAGTCCTTCAACCGTTCTTCGGCTGATCGTTCCACGGAAAGGATGCGGTGGATATTTTCTATATGTTCATACGCCTCCTGTTTCCGTCCGTGCTGGATAGCGCTGAAATACTTGTCCTCCTCCCGCAAAAGACTTTTGTAAGCTGCATCTCCATTATGTTGCAGTACGTGAAGTTCACTCGGGAACAGCTCCCGGAACTTCCTTTCATTGGAGGTTTCCATGTGGATCACCCTCCTTCTTTTCCTCTCACCCCGGGTGGAAGTATCGTTTCCTTCAAACTACTCATTTCTTTTTCTTTTCTTCTTTATCAAGAAATCGGCATACCGGACAATGAAGAAAAGCTACTTTCCGATCCAGAAAGACCGATTCTTGATACTTTTTCTCACACGCTACACATCGCCGGGAGACGATTGTTTCTTTGGTCATACATACCCTTCCCCTTCACTTGTTGAAATTGCTGGACTTATGAGTTCCTTACCCTTAATAACCGTCAAAATATTCACTATTTCGAACATTTTTTAATATTTTTTTACATTATTTTATAATTTTCGTCACTAGCGTTGCATTAATATTGTCTAAAAATTCAGTAATCTTAAATTTTGCTGTTGAAGTAAAAAAAGAGAACATCCAACTAAACAGGCGATTCCATCCATTTGGTATTTTTATACAATTAACTTG
>SCFO01000018.1 GCA_004078665.1 Halobacillus fulvus
AAAAACCTTATATGATGTGGTGGTGAAGGCGAAGAGGTCACACCTGTTCCCATGCCGAACACAGCAGTTAAGCTCTTCAGCGCCGATGGTAGTCGGGTTTATCCCCGTGAGAGTAGGACGCTGCCACATCGTATAACATCTTAATATGTAGTGGGATTTTAATTCCACACTATCGCGGGGTAGAGCAAAACCGTAAACACCTTGAATCATCTTCAATGTAGGTTTTGTGAGGAGCGTACGCTTCACCGAAAAATCTTGCAACGCGACGAACAGTCTTCAACTTAATATGTAATGGGAATTTATTAAAAAAATTTCCACACTATCGCGGGGTAGAGCAGTCTGGTAGCTCGTCGGGCTCATAACCCGGAGGTCGCAGGTTCAAATCCTGCCCCCGCAACCAAATTTTTTCAATTAGCTAGGACGTATTCAGTTCGTGTTAATTGAAATTTGTAGTTTTAAGACGATACATAATCTGTTTTGGATTGGTCCGGTAGTTCAGTTGGTTAGAATGCCTGCCTGTCACGCAGGAGGTCGCGGGTTCGAGTCCCGTCCGGACCGCCACTATTTCATTAAATTTTCAGCCTTAGGAGAATATCCTAAGGCTTTTGTTATGTATTTTTTTAAATAAGTTCTTTCCGACTAGATGCCATTGTGGGTCTGTTTTGTTTTAAGGGAGGAACTGTTGGTATAATAGTAGTATTGAATTCTTGTGAGGAGGGACGGAAATTTGGACGAATTTTCTTTTATTCAATCCATTAAGCCGGATTATTATAAGCAGTCGTCGCTCATTAAAGGGATCAGCGATGATGCGGCGGTGTTTCGTCCCTCCCAGCAAGACGTGGTGACGGCTGTAGATACGATGGTCGAAGGCGTTCACTTTTCAAAAGAGACGATGGCTGCGTCTGATATTGGGTACCGGGCGCTTGCTGCGAATTTGAGTGATTTGGCAGCGATGGGCAGTCAGCCTGCGTTTTATTTAGTGTCGATGGTCATTCCTTCTGAAGGATGGACGAAATCGGAGCTTAAGGAGATTTATGAGGGGATGCGGGAACTTGCGTCAGAGTATCGGATCGATTTGATTGGTGGAGATACGGTGGGTGGACGCGAGCTTACGGTATCGGTGACGGTGATCGGCTATGTCGATCAGGGAAAGGCCCGGTACAGGTCTCATGCAAGGCCTGGGGATGTGGTTTTTTTGTCAGGGACGGTTGGTGATTCGCGGGCAGGGCTTGAGTGTATATGGAAGCGTATGAATGTGGACTCAAGCGTCCGGTATTTGATGGATCGGCACCGGAGACCGTCACCGAGAGTCGACTTTGCTCGTGCGCTGGAAGGTTGTTCTAGAGTGGCATTGAATGATGTCAGTGATGGCATTGCTAATGAAGCGAATGAAATCGCAGAAGCTTCGAACGTTCAGCTTCAAATCGAGCAGTCTGACATCCCTGTGTCTCAGGCGTTAAAGGATTTGTTTCCGAATGATTATGAGGAATGGATGCTGTCCGGGGGAGAAGACTTTGAGCTTCTTGGAACGGTAGCAAAAGATGAATGGCCGTCAGTCGAAAAGGCTGCGGAGGTGACGGGGACACCGGTTCGCGTGATCGGTACCGTGACGGAAGCCGCAGGGGAAGCGAACGTTTTGTTAGATAAAAATGGTCAAAAGCAAGTGCTTGAGAGAACAGGTTATACGCACTTGAAGGGAAAGGATGAGTAGATGGGACGTTATATAGTGAAAAGCACTTCACCGGAAGAGACGCAGGCTCTGGCCCGAAAGCTTGGGGAACGCTTGAATCCTGGGGACGTTTGTACGCTTGAAGGCGACCTTGGAGCGGGAAAAACGACGTTCACAAAAGGATTAGGCGTAGGTCTTGGGGTGAAGCGAACGATCAACAGTCCAACGTTTACCATCATTAAGGAATATCAGGGGCGTATGCCTTTTTATCATATGGATGTGTATCGGTTGGAGGATAGTGATGAGGACTTGGGGTTTGAGGAGTATTTCAATGGAGATGGTGTGACGGTCGTGGAATGGGCCCATTTCATCGAAGAGTACCTTCCTCCTGAGCGCCTCGACATTACGATTCGATACGATGAGGAAACGGAGCGTACGATTACACTGGATGCTCATTCCGAGCATTTTGATGACGTTTGTAAGGAGATTACACAATGAATATTTTAGCGATCGATACGTCGAATTATGTGATGGGGGTAGCTGTGCTGAGAGACGGTGCAGTGGCGGGTGAGTATGTGACGAACATTAAGAAAAACCACTCGATCCGTCTAATGCCTGCCATCGATCAGTTGATGAGAGAAACCGGGATGAAGCCGGATGAACTGGACCGGATTGCTGTCGCGCATGGGCCGGGATCTTATACGGGCGTCAGAATCGGGCTCGCGACAGCCAAAACGATGGCGTGGACGCTCGATATCCCGGTTGTCGGCATTTCCAGCCTTGAAGCTGTAGCGCGTCAAGGAGCTTTTTTTGATGGATATGTCTGTCCATTTTTTGATGCGAGAAGAGGTCTTGTGTACACGGGCCTTTATGATCAGGAGATGAATGTGGTCAAAGAGGAAACGAATGTGTTGATGGAGGACTGGCTTGAGGAGCTTGCGGCACTTGAAGCTCCCGTGTTGTTTGTCAGTCAGGATCTGGCGGTGCATCAGGATCTGATTGTCGAGAAGCTTGGAGACAATGCGGTCCTTCCGTCTGCCCCTTACCATTTCGCAAGGCCTTCGATCATTGCGGCGGTGGCAGCAGACAAAGAACCAGGCAACCTTCACGAACTCGTTCCCAACTATTTACGACTGCCCGAAGCCGAAGCGAAATGGCTGGAGCAGCAGAGGAATAAGTAGCATGGCGACGATCAGAAAAATGGTGCTGAGCGATGTGCAAGCGGTCATGGACGTCGAGAAGGCGTCTTTTCCTGAACCGTGGGGCGAGGAGACGTTTGTCAAAGAGGTTGAGGAGAACCCGTATGCGCATTATTATGTGATTGAAACAGACGGGCGGGTCTGCGGGTATTGTGGGTTGTGGCTGATTATCGATGAGGCGCATGTCACGAATATCGCGATCCATCCGGATGAGCGGGGCAATAAGTACGGGGAACAGCTTTTCCGTCACGCCTGTCAGCAGGCGGTCGAAAACGGAGCGATCCAGCTTTCACTAGAAGTGCGCGTTTCCAACACAGCCGCTCAGCATATGTATCGTAAATTCGGTCTCGTTCCTGGAGGCATTCGGAAAAATTATTATTCTGACAATGGAGAAGATGCATTAGTCATGTGGGTGGGATTAAAATGAGTAACGATCAATATCTATTAGCGATTGAAACGAGCTGTGACGAAACAGCGGTGGCGATTGTGAAAAATGAGCGCGAGCTTGTGACGAACGTCGTCGCTTCGCAAATTGAAAGCCATAAACGCTTCGGTGGCGTCGTTCCCGAAATTGCTTCCCGTCATCATATCGAGCAAATGACGATCACGCTGGAAGAAGCGCTTGAGAAATCAGGCTTGACGATTGATGACATGGACGCGATTGCCGTCACAGAGGGTCCAGGCCTTGTCGGCGCCCTACTGGTCGGTGTCAACGCAGCGAAATCGATTGCTTTTGCTAAGCAGAAACCGCTCGTCGGGGTCCATCACATCGCCGGACATATTTATGCGAACCGTTTAGAAAAAGAATTCGAATTCCCGCTGCTGTCGCTCGTTGTATCGGGAGGTCATACAGAGCTTGTCCTCATGCGTGAGCACGGTTCTTTCGAAATCATCGGCGAAACGAGAGACGATGCGGCGGGGGAAGCGTATGACAAAGTCGCGCGAACGTTAAAGCTCCCTTATCCAGGTGGTCCACAGATCGATCGGCTGGCTAAGGAAGGCGAAGAAACGATCGATTTCCCTCGAGCTTGGCTCGAAGACGGTTCCTACGACTTCAGCTTCAGCGGCTTGAAGTCAGCCGTGATCAACCGTCTTCACAATGCGAAGCAAAAAGGGGAAGTATTGAGAGATGAAGATGTCGCGGCAAGCTTCCAGGCCAGTGTCGTCGACGTGTTATCCACAAAAGCGGTCCGTGCTGCCAAGGAATATGGCGTCAAGCAAATGATTGTAGCAGGTGGTGTAGCCGCGAACTCCGGTTTGAGAAAAGCGCTGCAGGAAAAATTCGAGGACATCGATACAGACCTGCTGATTCCGCCAATCCACTTGTGCACAGATAACGCCGCGATGATTGCAGCGGCCGGGGCTGTTGCCTACAATCAGGGACACCGGGCTGGCTGGGATTTGAATGCGAATCCGGGGCTTGATTTAGAGGCGTACGGTAATAGGAAAACGTAAGTTTGAAACTCTCCCGTTGTGGAGAGTTTTTTTGTTCTCATAGAAAAAATTGGATGTGTGGTAAAATGACTATATTGCGTCTATCTAATGGGGTGAATGGGTGTTAATCGAAATATTAGCGAATTTAGGCATGTCGATGATGATGTTTCTCCGTGGTACGCCAAGTGATGAACAAATAAATCACAACATAAAATGGCTTCGTCGAGAAGTTTGGTTTGAAGAGATCTATTCGACGAATGAGGAATTGTTTGAGAAAGATGAGGATTTGCGTTACATCGTGGGGTCGGCGAAGGTGGAGAGAGTGTTAGCTCGTGAGGGTAGAACGGATAGGTTAAGGGAGAAGATTATAGAAGCTGTAAAGGCTAGTTCGTACAAATATTCTTCTTGAACATACGAGTGGCGAATTTTATTTAAAAGGGACATAAATAAAAGTAGTTGGAGGTAGCGTGATGTGGATAATATTAGGGTTAATGGCGATTGTAGCTACTCTTATCAATCTTTTTATGTATAACATAGGAAAGGATTATAAGCTTGCGATGGCGATGGGACTGTCACTGACAGCCCTGACGCTTTGCGCAGAATACAGGCTTGTATCGGAGTGGGTACAAAGGGAAGACTTTTCAGCTTTAAGTGAAGTACCTAATTTTGAAAGGGTATTATGGTTTTTGACCATTGCTTCGATCTCATTAAATATATCGCCGATCTTTTTAGAGCGTAAGGGTAAGAAAAAATGATGGATCGCTACTTCTTTTACATAATACCAAATTAGTGTTTAGGTCTTGATGTATAATAATGGGGAGGTCATCTCAATTCCAAGTAGGAGGAATTTGATGAACAGAAAAAATAATAAACCAAAGAAAAAAGAAGACAAATCCTTATGGACGGCACTGAGTGAAAGTGGTTTTTGGACATCTGTCTTCGTTTTAATCATGACCATAATGGCAGGAATCTATGTGTTTTTATAATACTACTGCTTTACTAACCGTTTCTTTAGCTTCATAAGACAAACATTCCGTAAGACGACCGGATCTTATTCTTATCATAAGATCCGGTCGTCTTTTAATGTGGATGAATTAAAAAATCGCCTGATGAATTCAACTTATAACACGATGTTTCCGTTCATCTATTATGGAGAGGAGGGGGCGGGAAATGCCGAGACTCCTATGGGGAGAAAAGGGCAGGCTGAGATCCCGCAGGAGCAAGGCGACGAGGAAGCTCAGCGCCCGCCCATGGAACGCGAGGTATTTCCCGCCCCCTCCAAGTTCTATCCCCATAACGGAAATCCTGAAATTAAAGTTATACACATTTGCATATTTATACAGTGGATAACTGTGGACAACCCCATTCATAAAAAGAAAAGAAAACGATGCCAAAATTGTGGGTAAGTCTGTTAGCAAATGTGGATAATGTGAATAAACCTGTTGAAAACCGTAAAAACAACTTTTGTTATCCCAAAACCATGTGGATAATGAATCTCACTTCATACAAAATCATACAAAAAACAATCCCCACCTCTATCCATCAAGGTGGGGAATGGCACATATTTGGACGAAAAGCGTCGAATACAGCGGTTATTCACAGGTTAGTCGTGAAGCTCCTCCCATTCTTCCATGAGAGCCTCCATACGCTGATTAAGCTGTGAATTATCCTCCGTGATTTCGAGTGACTTTTCGTGATCCTGGTAGATGTCGGGATCACAGAGCAAATCATCGTTCTCCTTCAGCTTTTCTTCAATCTGTTCAATTTCTTCCTCAATTTCTGCGATGCGGCGATTTTTCTTCCGTTCTTCCCGCTTGGCCTCTTTATCCTGCTGGAAGCTGTTTTTCGTCTGGGCTTCTTGCTTGTCCGCTCCGTTCGCCTCGCGCTCGGCGGCCTCGATTTGCTCGAGCTCATATTCTTCCTGCTTTTTATTGGCGTAGTAATCGTAGTCGCCAAGGAAGACGCGCGTTTGTTCAGGAAGCATTTCGACGACCTGCGTTGCGATTTTGTTGATGAAGTAACGGTCGTGGGAGACGAACAGGATCGTTCCCGGATAATCGACGAGCGCCGCTTCGAGCACTTCTTTACTGTCGAGGTCAAGGTGGTTGGTCGGCTCGTCGAGAATGAGGAAGTTAGACTTCTGCATCATCAGCTTCGCAAGCGAAAGACGCGCTTTTTCGCCACCACTCAACGCAGAGACAGGCTTCAAGACGTCATCCCCGGAAAAAAGGAAGTTCCCGAGCACGGTACGGATATCCCGCTCATTTTCCATCGGATAATCATCCCACAGCTCCTGCAGCACCGATTTCTTCGGATTCAGCTGCGTCTGCTCCTGATCGTAATATCCGATTTGAACGTTCGTCCCGAGCATCTTGTTGCCTTTGGAAGCTTCTAAATCGCCGACGATCGTTTTCAAAAGCGTCGTTTTCCCGACACCGTTCGGACCGACAAGCGCGACGGAATCGCCGCGGTTCAAGTCGAGTGAAAGGCGGTCGAACAGGTAAGGGGACTCCGGTTCATAGCGGAACGCATAGTCATGGAGCTTCAAGACATCATTGCCGCTCTTCCGATTGATTTGGAAGCTGAATTTCGCGGACTGGTTGTCGTCTTTAGGTTTTTCGAGACGGTCCATTTTCTCGAGCTGCTTCCGGCGGCTCTGGGCACGCTTACTCGTTGTCGCCCGGACGATGTTTTTCTGGATGAAGTCTTCCATCTTCTTGATCTCTTCCTGCTGCTTCTCGAACCGCTTCATTTCAATCTCATAATCGGCTTCTTTTTTCTTCAAATAGTCGCTGTAGTTGCCGTGGTACTTTTTCGTCGACTGAAACGCTACTTCGTAGACGGTATCGACGATTTTGTCCAAGAAGTAGCGGTCGTGGGAGACGATGACGACGGCTCCGTCATACCCTTGCAGGTAACCCTCGAGCCATGAGAGCGTGTCGATGTCCAGGTGGTTGGTCGGCTCATCGAGAATCAGAACGTCAGGCTTCGTCAAAAGCAATTTCCCTAACGCGAGACGCGTTTTCTGACCACCGCTCAGCGAAGAGATCGGGGTGTTCCAGTCCATGCTCTTGAAGTTCAACCCGTTCAGCACGGATTTGATATCCGCTTCATACTGGTATCCACCGGCCGTCTTGAACGCTTCCTGCTTGCGGTCATAGTCGGTGAGCAGCTGCTGGTAGCGGTCGTGATCGTCCATCAAATTCGGATTCGACATATCCGCTTCCATCGTACGCAGTTCCTTTTCGAGCTGCTTCAAGTGTGCGAAGACCTTCTCCATCTCATTCCAGATCGATTCGTTCGACTCAAGTCCTGTATTTTGCGCCAGATATCCGACCGTCGTTTCTTTTGGCTTGAAAATGTCACCTTCATCATGGCTCATTTCCCCAGCCATGATTTTGAGAAGCGTCGATTTCCCGGCACCATTGCGTCCGACGATCGCAATCCGGTCATTTGTTTGTACTTCCAGTTTAATATTCGATAAAATTAATTCAGCTCCGAATCGTTTCGACAACTGATTTAATTGCATGAGAATCATGTCGTTTCACCTCAATAAAATAAGTGTATCTTATATAGGAACGAAGTAGCAAGAACATGAGAAGCAGTTTGTGAAAACATTAACGACTTCCTTTCCGTTTTTTGATAGAATAGAGATAGTGATTCAAGGGAAGAGGAGTCTAAGACATGTCAGAGTTTACACACTTTAATGACCAGGGGCGGGCCCGGATGGTCGATATCTCTGAGAAACAGGATACCGTCAGAACCGCGACCGCAACGACAAGTATCGAAGTCAATGAAGAGATTTATACAAAAGTGACGAACCAGGAGATGGCCAAAGGCGATGTGCTGGCTGTCGCACAAGTGGCCGGGATCATGGCTGCGAAGAATACATCCGACTGGATCCCGATGTGTCATCCTTTATCGTTAAAAGGAGTCGACGTTTCCTTCGAATGGGAGACGGATCACGGCTATATCCTTCATATTGAAGTATCGGTCAAAACAAAGGGAAGTACAGGGGTGGAAATGGAAGCGCTAACGGCTGCCTCCGCGACCGCTTTGACCGTTTATGATATGTGCAAAGCGCTCGATAAAGGGATGGTGATCGGACCGACCCGTTTGATGACCAAAACAGGTGGAAAGAGCGGAGACTATCAGAGAGAAGACTGCTAAAAGGAGGAGACCGATGGATATCGAACAAACGAAAATACCTCAGGCTACAGCGAAGCGCTTGCCGCTTTACTATCGCTTTTTAAATAATTTACATAGCCAAGGGAAATTGCGCGTATCGTCCAAAGAGCTGAGCGAAGCCGTCAAAGTCGATTCAGCAACGATCCGCCGCGACTTTTCCTACTTCGGGGCCCTTGGAAAAAAAGGGTATGGCTATAATGTCGAGTATTTGTTGTCGTTTTTCCGGAAGACGCTCGACCAGGATGAGACGACCAAAGTCGCCCTCGTCGGTGTCGGTAATTTAGGAACCGCCTTCTTGAATTACAACTTCACGAAAAACAACAACACCCGGATTGAAATCGCCTTTGATGCCGACCAGAAGCGGGTAGGCACAGAGGTCGGTGGCGTGCAGGTCGAGCATGTCGATGACTTGGAAGAGAAAATCAACGACACGGCGGTCGCGATTTTAACCGTCCCATCATCAGAGGCGCAGCCGATGACTGACCGGCTCGTGAAAGCAGGCGTATCCGCGATCCTGAACTTCACACCGGCACGGATCACCGTTCCGCCTCACGTGCGCGTGCACCATATCGATCTTTCGATTGAGCTCCAGGCGCTCGTCTATTTCCTCAAGCATTATCCGTTAGAAGAGGAACAGGAAGGATAAAAAAAGAATGGCTGCGCAGCCATTCTTTTTTTAGTCCGTCGTTTCTTTCCACTTGTGATCGATCAGCATTTTCCCAGGCCATGTGTACGCCATAATTCCTCCGTCGACAGCAATATCTTCTCCTGTGACATAGGAGCTTTCATCGGAGGCGAGGAAGAGGGCGACATCGGCGATTTCCTCCGGCTTCCCTAATCTCCCCATCGGTGTGACCCATTTCTGCGCTTCCCTGAACTGTTGCCCCTCTTCTTCGTCCTTCGTCCCTGCGAGCGTGTCGACCAGCGGGGTTTCGATCGTTCCCGGTGCAATCGAATTCACGCGGATCCCTTCGCGGGCATAATCAATCGCCATCGCTTTTGTGAAATTGGTGATGCCGCCTTTTGCTGCGTTGTAGCCGGAGCGGTCGAGATCCGCCGCGCGTCCGGACATCGAGGAGGTATTGATGATCGATCCTCCGTCCGCAAGCATAAGCGGAATCAAATACTTACTCGTCAAAAAAGTTCCCCGCAAGTCGACCGCAATGATCTGATCGAACAGCTCTGTCGGGTACTCGTGCACTTTTCCGCCTTCCTCATCGATGCCGGCGTTGTTGAAGAGAACATCGACTTTGCCGTACTTTTCTTTTACCTGATCGGCGAAGCGGGTGATGTCTTCTTCTTTCGATACATCGACTTGATAAGCCTCCGCTGTTCCACCGTTGTTCGTCACCTCTCGCACCGTCTCTTCCGCTTTTTCTAAATCGACATCTGCACATAAAACCGTCGCGCCTTCTCTTGCAAACACTTGAGCTGTCGCTGCCCCGATGCCTGTCGCAGAGCCTGTAATGACCGCCACTTTATTCGATAAACGTCCCATTTTGATGACCTCCTTTTATTCGATATGTCTCAAGTACCCACAGCCAAAAAGGGGTAAACACGCGGGACCGGGGGAAGCGATTGCACGACCAGGAATGGAATCCCTTTCTTTACCAGTCTGATCAGCGATGACGATAAAATGCGAAAAATATGTCGACAGGTGGTTAAGCTTTGTGTGAAGTGGTATAGAGTAGGAGAGTTCATAGAGGAAAAAGGAGGACTCTTATGAAAAAGCTTCCTAATAAATGGCTTGTCGTCGTCTCCGTCCTGTTCGGAACGTTCACAGTCATTCTCAATAACAGCATGCTGAACCCGATCCTGCCGCGCTTCATTCAAATCTTTGATTCAGATGCGGTCGCGGTCGGTTGGATTTTGACGATCTTCATGGTCGCGATGGGCATGACGATGCCGCTGACCGGTTATTTCGGAGACCGGTTCGGGAAGAAAAAAGTCTACTTAACCGGACTGTCGATCTTCATCGTCGGATCGATTTGCGGCTTCTTTTCCCAGACGCTGAGCATGGTCATCATCTCGCGTGCGATTCAGGGGATGGCCGGCGGGCTGATGCTCCCGATCGCGATGGCGCTGATCTTCAACTCTTTTCCGAGATATGAACGCGGGCTTGCGGTCGGCGTGTACGGCATCGCCGCGATGGTCGCCCCAGCGATCGGCCCGACGATCGGCGGACTGCTGATTCAATATGTCGACTGGCCGTGGCTGTTTGCCTTCAATATTCCGTTCGGACTGACGGGACTGATTTTGTCGAGCAAGTTCCTCGAGCGGACCGAGACGGATCCGGAGAAGCGGTTCGACCTCGTCGGCTTCCTGATCATCACGTCCGGAATCGGCGCGCTTTTGTTTGCGCTCGGACGGGGAAGGACGCTTGAGGCTTTATTCGATCCGTTGAACATCGGATTGATTGTCGGCGGACTGGCGGCGGTTGTCGTGTTTGTATTTTACGAATTCCGCCAGAGCGACCCGTTACTGAACTTGACGGTCTTCAAAGTCCCGACATATTCGGTATCGATCCTCGTCACATCGTCCGCATCAATCGGTCTGTTTTCAGGGATTTTCCTTTTGCCACTCCTCATTCAGGAAGTGTACGGCTTGAACGAAGTGATGACGGGGCTGCTGTTTTTACCGGCAGCGGCCGCGAGTGGAGTGTTCATGTCGATCGGGGGCAATATATTAGATAAAAAAGGACCGAAATACGTGGTGCCGCCTGGTCTTGCGATCATGGCAGCGGCGACGATCGGCCTCGGGCTGCTCGAGCTCGGCACGCCGTACTGGTGGATCCTTGTCCTCAATGCGATTCGCGGCATCGGGATGGGCATGGGTAATATGCCGGCGACGACTTCCGGGATGAACTCGATCCCCGAGCACTTGGTCGCCCAAGGATCGGCGATGAACAATATCATCCGGCAAATCTCGTCTTCGCTCGGTATCGTATTTTTCTCGATTTATTATGAAGTGAGACGGGCCCAGATTTCATCGGCGCCGGATATCGATATGCAGGCGGCGACGCTGCAGACGCTGAATGAAGCGTTTCTTGTGTCGGCGGCCGTGCTTTTGATTGCGCTGCCTTTTTCTTTCATATTAAAAGGGGTGCCGGATGAGAAGGAAGGGAAATAAAAAACAGCAGGGAGCGGATCCCTGCTGTTTTTGCTCGTTCAA
Source organism: Halobacillus fulvus (assembly GCA_004078665.1). GTDB lineage: Bacteria > Bacillota > Bacilli > Bacillales > Halobacillaceae > Halobacillus > Halobacillus fulvus. The sequence goes on from SCFO01000018.1 coordinate 11,662, forward strand.
TTTTTCTTGTCGTTTTTCTTCGCCTGCTGAATTTTCAAATGAATCGAATACAACCGGATCGCAACCACGAAGTTGAACGTCGCGACGAGCGACAGAATCACGGTCGTCGTATTCCAGACCGTTTCGACAGCGGCTTGGGACGCGATGTAGGTGAACGCGAGGCCGACACCGAAGTATAAAAAAGCCATAAAGGATGGTGACGTTCTCATATTAGAACATTCCTCCAATAAAGATAGTTTCCATTTGTTCCTGCATGCGTCTCAAATCTTCCGGGTCGACAAAATATTGAGAAACGACAACAAACGAGTTCATCGCCATATGCGCGACGATTGGTGTAATAATTGATTTTGTTTTGACGTATAGGAAGGCGAAGACGACTCCCATCGCGAAGTAGACTAACATGTGCTTGAAATCGAAGTGGAACGCTCCGAAGATCAGCGCAGACACAAGCACCGCCAGGAAGAAGTTCGTCCGTTTATAGATGCTTCCGAAAATGATCTTCCTGAAGATGATCTCCTCCGTGATCGGAGCGAATACAACAGGAAGCAGAATGAACAGCGGCGATTCGCGCGCGATCTCCATCAAGTTCATCGTGTTCTCAGAGCCTGCTGGAATGCCGAGCAGGGCCGTTTCAATATAAGCGGCAATCCCTTGGGCGAACAACGCAAGGAACACGCCGCCGATCGACCAGCCGATGATCGAAGCGACACCTGAACTGCTCCGGACCTCCGAAGCCTGCTTCATGTCGGTGCGGAGCAGGTAGAGAATGATGATGGTCGCAATCGTGAAGCTGATGACAGACCATACGGCGATCGCATCGAATTCGCTCATTCCGAACACCAGGAGAACCGGCGCGCCGATCAGACCGGAGAGCTGTGTCGCCACATAGGTCAAGATGATATACCAATAACGCTTTGGCATGATTTCGACTCCTTCTATAGTAAAAAAGTTTTTCATATCATATCCATACTTTCTGTATTTTATCATAGTTCGGAAACGACAAGGAAGGATAAGGGATTGAGGGCCGATGATTGTCGAAAAAAGACCATAAAAAATCTTCGCATTCTACTTGAAAATCAGACACGAATTGCTTATGATAGGAATTGTGTTAGCACTCATAAACATCGAGTGCTAATAATCGACAAAAACTAGAAAACAACCTGATCAAGGAGGGTGTCCTAATTGTTAAAACCACTTGGTGATCGTATTGTAATTGAACTTGTTGAGGAAGAGCAGACTACCGCGAGCGGTATCGTACTTCCGGATTCCGCGAAGGAAAAGCCGCAAGAAGGAAAAGTCGTTGCTGTCGGCACAGGCCGCGTAACAGACAGAGGAGAGAAGATTGCACTTGAGGTGGCAGAAGGCGACCGCATCATCTACTCCAAGTTTGCAGGCACAGAAGTGAAGTACGAAGGAAAAGAGTACTTGATCCTGCGCGAATCTGACGTGCTAGCTGTCGTTCAGTAATCTTCTGAACACCTGATACTTATAGATGAATCGATACGACTTTTAATAAGGAGGGCATTTATAAAATGGCTAAAGAAATCAAATTTAGTGAAGACGCACGCCGCTCTATGCTGCGTGGTGTAGATACATTAGCGAATGCTGTAAAAGTGACACTGGGACCAAAAGGACGTAACGTCGTTCTTGATAAAAAATTCGGTTCTCCCCTGATCACAAACGACGGGGTAACGATCGCGAAAGAAATTGAACTCGAAGACCACTTCGAAAACATGGGTGCACAGCTTGTCTCTGAAGTCGCATCCAAAACAAACGACGTAGCCGGTGACGGTACAACGACGGCAACGGTTCTTGCACAAGCGATGATCCGTGAAGGTCTGAAGAACGTAACGTCCGGTGCGAACCCTGTCGGCATCCGCCGCGGAATCGAGCGCGCGACAGCCGTTGCTACAGAAGAGCTGAAGAAAATCTCCAAGCCGATCGAAGGCCGCGATTCTATCGCACAAGTTGCTTCCATCTCTGCTGCAGATGACGAAGTCGGTCAGCTGATCGCAGAAGCAATGGAGCGCGTGGGTAACGATGGTGTCATCACAATCGAAGAATCCAAAGGCTTCAACACTGAGCTTGAAGTGGTAGAAGGTATGCAATTCGACCGCGGATACGCTTCTCCATACATGGTTACAGACCAAGATAAGATGGAAGCGGTTCTTGAGGATCCTTACATCCTGATTACAGATAAGAAGATCGGAAGTATCCAGGAAGTCCTTCCAGTGCTTGAGCAAGTCGTCCAGCAGTCCAAGCCACTTCTACTAATCTCTGAAGACGTAGAAGGCGAAGCGCTTGCGACACTTGTTGTGAACAAGCTGCGCGGTACATTCAACGCCGTAGCTGTCAAAGCTCCAGGATTCGGTGACCGTCGTAAAGCGATGCTTGAAGATATCGCGACACTAACAGGTGGCCAAGTGATCACAGAAGACCTTGGTCTTGAACTGAAGAGTGCCACACTCGACCAGCTTGGACGCGCGTCTAAAGCAGTCATTACAAAAGAAAACACAACGATCGTCGAAGGTGCCGGAGACTCCGAGCAAATCGCAGGCCGCGTCGCTCAGCTTCGTGCCCAAGCAGAAGAAACATCTTCTGAATTCGACAAAGAAAAACTACAAGAGCGCCTAGCGAAGCTTTCTGGCGGCGTAGCTGTCATCAAAGTCGGTGCCGCTACAGAAACAGAACTGAAAGAGCGTAAACTACGCATCGAAGACGCCCTCAACTCTACGCGAGCAGCCGTAGAAGAAGGAATCGTCGCAGGTGGTGGTACAGCGCTAGTCAACATCATCACCGCTGTCGAAGGCCTAGACCTTTCCGATGACGAAGCGACTGGTGCAAGCATCGTCCTTCGCGCCCTAGAAGAGCCAGTACGCCAAATCGTCCACAACGCTGGACTTGAAGGCTCCATCATCGTCGAGCGTCTGAAAGGCGAAGAAGTCGGCGTCGGCTTCAACGCAGCAACAGGCGAATGGGTCAACATGGTTGAGCAAGGTATCGTAGACCCAACCAAAGTAACACGTTCCGCACTACAAAACGCAGCATCCGTAGCCGCGATGTTCTTGACAACTGAAGCGGTAGTCGCTGATATCCCTGAAGAGGATAATGGTGGCGGCATGCCTGATATGGGTGGCATGGGTGGAATGGGCGGCATGATGTAAGCTGTCCTCAAACCCTTTGCTAGACATTGAGTTTTAACCGTGAACTCAAAAGGAAATATAGGTTGATTTTTCACCAATTTTCTTTTGAATCACTATAGCCTCGCAAAAGTACACAAAACTTTTGCGAGGCTTTTCTTTGATTTAATGATAGAAGCCTTTAACATGTGGGGAAGGAATATCTCGAGCAACCAGACTAACTCGTGATATAATGATCAAAGATGGAAGAACATATATTATAGGGAGAAAATATAATGTACAGTATAACGGATATTTCGAATTGGACGGATGATTATTCCCTTCAAGTATCCGGAACTAGAGAGAAGTATTGGCTTAAACCGGATACAGGTGAGGATAAACGATATTTGTTTAAAGTACCTAAGGTGTCAGATGGGGAAATCTGGGCTGAAAAAGTATCCTCTGAACTTGGTAAAGAGCTGCATCTTAGAATGATGAATGTTGAGTTTGCTGAACAAAAGGAAAGAAAAGGGGTCATTTTAGAAAACTTTATATCCAAAACAGAAGGAATGGCTGATGGTGGTGAGATTTTATCCACTATTTTGGATGAGTTTAACCCTTGGAGTTTGGACCAATACTCAATAGAGAATATCATGATGTCGCTTCGACCTTTTAACTTTGAAAAAGATTTTGTTTCACTGTGCTTTTTTGACAGCTTAATTGCCAACCAAGATCGACACTGTGAGAATTGGGCAATAGTATTAGGACATGGTGATCCCGTATTTTCCCCGATATTTGATAATGGGGCTTCGATGGGGTTCAATGTAGGTCATGAGAAACTAGAACAGTTAATGGAAGACGAGCGTATGTTTAAAGGTTTCACAAATAGGTCAAGGACCTTAATTGAAGTTGAACAGAAGAAGAAACCAAAGGTACTGAAGTTGTTAAATTATTTAAATGAACATTATCCAAGTTATACAAAAGAAGAAATAAGTCGTATAGGATCCCTAGACCTATCCAAGCTAAGGGATATATTAAATCACGTTCCATTGACGATCATGAGTGAGTTAGAAAAAGAATGGGTATTAAAGTTAATAACTTATAGAAAACATTGGATGTTAGAGTGGTATAAAGGAGGTTAAAATAACGATGAAAGAATTATTATGGTTGGTTTGGCAAAATCCAAATACAAGGATGAAATACCATGTTGGCAACCTATTATTTGTAGCAGACGATGGTTACTATTTTGAATATGATAAAACGAATAAACCAAGAGGCCTTCAAGATGCAATAAAAAATGGATTCACAACTTTTTTCGCCTTTCCAGACCTTTCAAAAAGTTATTATTCCCCTTTTATGTTCCATGCCTTTAGTAGAAGACTTCCTAATAAAGAACGTCCAGATTATAATTCATTACTTCAATTATATGGATTAACAAGTTCATCACATGAAATGGATATCTTACGTGTTACTAAGGGGAAGACAGCTACTGATTCTTTCGAGTTGGTTTCGCCACTGTTAATGGACGAAGATACGTTCAGTGTAGACTTTTATATCGAGGGCTGGAGGTACTATGATGGTGACACATCATTAGATACTTTAGAAAAAGATCAGGAGTTAATTTTAGTTAGAGAACCTGATCTTGATGAAGATAAGTATGCTGTTGAAATCTTATCTCCAAGTAATGTTAAACTAGGATATATTCCTGCGGTGTATGCTGAATTTATCTCTACGCTTTTAAAAGAAGGTCAATCTGTGAAAATGACTGTTAAAGCAATCAATGAAAGTGGAATTCCACAAATGAAAGTATTGGTCCATGTGACAGGTGTTTTGCCGCTTAATTTACGAGAAAAATATCCTAATTTACTTTTCCCTACACAACATAACCTAGAATATATTTAAATAGGCGGATTGTGTAGCTGCTAGGATGTATCTACCGTGTGCTCAAAAGTTTACAATGGAAGTGAAACACTCAAAATGACTCCTTTTATTATAGAGGGGTCATTTTTTTCAATTAACTAAAACTTTCTTTAAAAGATCTTTCAACCCGACACTCCCCTGCGATTTCAAAACTAAACTTTACAACATGTTTCTAATAGACAGAATCTCCCCACCATTTTACAATAAAAATATATTGAATAAGGAACGACTAGTTAGCAAAGCCCATCTATTCTTAAATTAAGAAAAAATGCGTGATGAGGGATCATATATGAATGAATTGGAGAAGCAGCTGAAAATGGCATTAAAGGAAATTGACCGGCTGAAAAGCGAGAATTACAAATTGAAACAATTGTTGGCCAAGCATAAGGTTCCTGTTCCTAATGATCAACCTAAATACCCTCAATCCATTGCAAGAACTGAAATCTTACAGCAACGCATAACCATTTTTAAAAATCTGTTCAAAGGACGGACAGATGTGTATGCATTGCATTGGGAGTCCGATGGAAATTCAAATTATGCTCCGGCACGTAAATACGAACCTAATAAAAAATATCAAGAGCGTGAGTTGTTGCCACTAACGGACAATGTCATCGAAGACCATTTGCGTGGCAAAAAAACCATCGGTGTCTATCCTTTGTTAAAAGATGAAACGTGCTGGTTCTTAGCTGTTGATTTTGATAAAAAAGAATGGCAAAAGGACGCTCTTACATTCGTTGATGCCTGTAAAGATATAGGTGTACCTGCAAATGTTGAAATCTCTAGGTCCGGAAATGGTTGCCATGTCTGGATTTTTTTCAATGAAAAAATTGAAGCAAAAACTGCTCGCAGACTAGGGAACCTTCTTATGAACCGGACTTTGGAGATGCGTTACGAGGCAGGTGTTGATTCATTTGATCGATTTTTTCCTAATCAGGATACAATGCCAAAAGGTGGATTTGGAAACCTGATTGCTTTACCCTTACAGAGATCGCCTAGAAAAGATGGGTATAGTGTATTTGTTAACGAAAAATTCGAGCCATATACTGATCAATGGGCGTATCTCGAGTCTGTAAACAGAATCAGTCAAAAAATGATTGAATCCATTCTGAAGAAGCATAATGATTCTACGCGTTACACTGTTAGAAGTGAACAAACATCCTATGACGTGAGCATCCCTTCTAAAATAACCATCGTAAGAAAAAACGGCATACATATTCCCAAAAATAAACTTCCATCAAGTATTCTGAACGAATTAATAAAGCTTGCCGTCATCAATAACCCTGAATTTTTCAAAGCACAATCCAAAAGGCTTTCTACCCACAGGATCCCTAGAAAAATTGATTGTAGCTATGAGACGGAGAAGTCAGTGGTTATTCCACGCGGTTGTCTTACAGAGGTAAAAGCTATATTCTCTAAAAACAAAATTAACTTGCGTATAGAGGACCAAACCAACAAAGGTAGTCACCATAAATTTCATTTTCGTGGAAGCCTTTTGCCAAAACAACATGAAGCAGTTCATGCTTTAAAGATGAGTAGTTGTGGTGTACTATCAGCAGCCACCGGCTTTGGTAAAACTGTTGTAGCGGCAGCGCTCATCGCAGAGAGAAATATGAACACGTTAATCATTGTGCACACCAAACAACTACTTGCCCAATGGAAAGAAAGCTTGCAGACTTTTATTGATTTGGATGGAAGCAAGGTTGGTCAGATGGGTGGGGGTAAAAAGAAACCAACAGGTAAAGTGGATATAGCTATGATTCAGACGTTGAGCAGGTCAGAAGATGTACTCGAAAAAGTAAAAGGCTATGTTCAGGTAATAGTCGATGAATGCCACCATATTTCGGCGGTAAGCTTTGAAAAAGTACTAAGGGAAGTAGAAGCTACTTATGTTCACGGATTAACAGCAACACTGACTAGAAAAGACGGGTTACAAAAGATTGTTGCCATGCAGTGTGGAGAAGTATGTTATAAGGTTACTGCTAAAAGCCAGGCAAAACTACATCCATTTGACCACGAGCTCATTCCCAGGTTTACTAGTTTCCAAAATAATGGCGACAATATCCAGAAGGTTTATGCGGATTTGGCCATTAGTGAAAAACGGAACAAGATGATATTCAATGATGTATTAAAAGAACTTGAAAATAATGCGCACCCCGTCATTTTGACAGAGCGAATTGAACATGTGCAAGAATTGATGAAGCTGTTTCACTAGCGTTGCATTAATATTGTCTAAAAATTCAGTAATCTTAAATTTTGCTGTTGAAGTAAAAAAAGAGAACATCCAACTAAACAGGCGATTCCATCCATTTGGTATTTTTATACAATTAACTTG
>SCFO01000019.1 GCA_004078665.1 Halobacillus fulvus
GAAGTGCCATACTCCCTGCTTTTCTGATATACTAATCTATTGGAGGGGATGACTTAGGTCTTTGTTCGCTCAAATTCCTGAAGTATTAGTACACATTCCCTCTGCCTTTTCGTTTCTGCTGCCTATCTCCATACCTTCTTGAATCATTCCTCTACTCTCCAGGATCTCTAATAAATCTTTTACAGTATCTTCTCTTGTATAAATTTCTTCATCCTCATAAACAAGTTGAGAAACAACCTTCAAAATGTCCACCGTCAATTCCTTGTCTTGGATCACGTCTAAAATATGCATCGTTACATCCTCCTTTATTTGTTCTTTGTGCCTACAAACAAGTATTCATCCATTTCTAATGCTACTCCGTCTGGCATTTCCGGCATTTCAACGATAACCACATTATCACCTCCTTAAAATGTTCTTACGACTCAAACCATCCATTCTCATTTTCTAAATTTCTCTAAGGTTTTATCTACTTCATCCTTCGTATAAAAACCATCATAAGCTTCATACGCACATTCTTTTGAACAGTATGCCGTACCATTCTTTCCTGCTTGATAAAATGGAGGATTCAGTTCTTTACCACAATTTGCACAAATCCCATTCACTTACTCACCTCCTTAAAGGCATTTTAAGGCACCGTACAGTCTTTCCTGTGTCATTGAGTGGTTAGCTCTTTAGCTTTCGCATAAATGGTCGAGCGTGGCACCCCTGTCGTTTTCACGATGTCATTTACACTCATACCGTTCTGTTCTCGTTCCTGATACAACTTCAAAGCCCTTCTAACATCCTTTTCGCTCTGTCCAGGTCTTCCTAAATGCTTTCCTTGTTTCTTCGCCCTCTCTCTGCCCTCTGCCGTTCTCTCTCTGATCAGGTCGGCTTCAAACTGTGCAAAGCTGCCTAACATGTTGAATATGAGCGTCTGCATGCTGTTGTGTTCTTCTCCAGCTTGAAAGTACATATTATCTTTTACGAATTTCACGCTGATTCCGTCTTCATTCAACTTCTGGACGATTTTATTCAAGTCGATGATAGAACGAGCTAAACGGTCAATCTTTGTTACAACGATCGTATCTCCTTCTCTAGCATGTTCAAGCATCTTCTTCAGCTCTATTCGTTGCGCTGTGCTTGTACCCGTCACCTTTTCAACGAATATCTTTTCGCAACCTTCGCCCTCCAGGATCTCCTTCTGTGTCTCCAGGTCTTGTCCGGTCGTGGATACTCTCGCATATCCTATAATCATGTCTAACACTCCCGTCTAAAAGTTCTTTAACTTCTGTACTTTGAATTATAGACTAACTTTTAGATAAAAGCAATAAAGAAAATAATAAAAATAAAGCTGTTTTTATAACAGTCCAAAACTTAAAACTTTTAGACAGACAGAATTAACGTTGAAAGAGATAGCATGTTTAACATCCACACACAATAGCATGTCAAGTTTTGACAAGTTTTCACTAGCATTGAGTTGAACAATATACCCATACTGTTTAACTCATTCATGATCTCATCCGTAGGTTATTTGCTTCAGCAAACCACGCACAACTTTGTGCGGACATTGAGCCCGCTAATACGCAAATTTATTTGGGTATGTAAGTGGGCACTCGTGGTTATTTCATTACTTGAAAAGTTTACTCCACCATGATTTTTTGTTTTGCTCCGGTTCCTGTGTCGGTAAATCTTCTTCTGGTGCTTGGATCTCTTTTTTATTCATACTCTCGTCTAATCGTTCGACTATCCACTCATCACGCTGCCGTAATTGTTTCTCTATAAACTCCTGTTGCTGATCCAGTCGCTTGGATAACTCCTGGATGGTTTCTGTCTGTTTCTCTACAACCTCTTTTAGCTCGCCTATGTAACGCTCTATATCACGCTCATTATCTTCATTTTCTGTAACAACTTCTGTTATGCCCCTATCATTCGCCCACCGTACAACCGCATGAGCAGACCTTTCTAACGACATATCACCGTTTTTTAAGTCAATGAAGCGGTGCAATACCATTTTATCGTTATCGCTATACCATCGCCTACCTACGGCTCCTTTGTGGAAAGTGTAGCCCTCTTTCTCCAATAACAAGCTATACTTTCGTAACGTTGATTCCTTTATATCCAGCATTAATGCCATGTCCGCAGGTTCATATTTTAATTTTGTTGTATCGTTCGTCATGTCAAATCACCTCAAGCATTTAATTCGTTACATCAAAGGGGATTCCCTTTTTTAAGGCGTTAGATATGTTAGGGAAGTATGTTAGTAAATGTTAATATAAAACACCCCTGTTATGTCGTTATGACATGTCGTTATGACATGTAGTAAAACGTAGTATTCCCGGCTATTTGACCCATGCTATGTCATTGCATCCCAAAACGCTAAGAGTTGCTAAGGTTAAACCTTTTTATGTTCTCGAAGTTTCCCATAAAAGGGGAATGAATTTCTTACTTGTTTTAGTAGGTGCAAAGTTTTTCGACCTTTTATGTATTGGCGCTTTTTTATGTGTGAGGTTCTGCAAAGTCATTCGCCCTAAAACTTACGTAGTCAATAGCACATCTCATATAACGCCATGAATGCCCTTGTGAGACGTTTTAAACATCCGGCAACCTTAGACCCTTGAAAAACCGATATTTAAACCGTGTAATGTCACCTATGAACGAGTTGCGGACACAAAAAAAGAGCGCCCTTTTGGACACTCGTCACTTTCTCACTCATGCATTCAACTTAAAAAACGTAATACCTTCCCAAAACCTTCCCCATGTTCAGACAGTTTGTTTTTCGTCTCCTTGAATCTGCCCTTGCAGCCACACCGTTTTACCGTCAAGCACACTCGAAAACTCCTGGACATTCTTTTCGATCGGTAAATATTTCGCAAACAGCTTACCCTTTTCTTGTTCCGCTTCATCTAACGCCTGTTCATACCTTAATTGTTCCTTTGTTTTCACGTTCTGTTTAGCTTGCTTCAAGGCTTCTTTCACCTCATGTTTGACCACGTTATACCTATCCAAGCCTTGTCCGACTTTGATAATCTCATGGAAGCTATCAATCAATACATATCTCATGTTTTCGCTCTCATGATTAGCTAACTCACTAACAATCCCCAAGAAGTCCTCAGCCGTTTCTGCTTCACTCGCCAACCTGGATAATACCGTTTTCGTGAGGTAGTCCATGACAGCTACATTTTTACTGTCAAACTTGCGCTGATCCACCAATACCATTTCGGGAGACATCTCTTTTTCCTTTTCTGTGATAGTGATTTTATTCTCAGGTTTGAAAAAGTTCGCCTTGCTCTCCAATTCCTTAATCTTCGCTTGCTTCTCTTCCTCAATGGCTTGAAAAACCTGTTTCACTTCCCCTTGCATTTTATAAAACTCTTGCAAGCGTGCTTCAGGCATTAATTCCTTTTCTGCTTTAGAAACTCTATATCTCATTGTGCTTAAATCCATATTCCTAATCTCCTTCATATCAATATTTACGCACATTTCGTCTACTGTGCTTCTTTCCAATTTGCTACACGCTGGATACGCTCTTCTTTCTGCCTGATCTGCCAGTCTTTTTGTGTGTTTTTCGTATATTCGATAATGAAATGACGTACCTTCTCCAATGCAACCCTGGCATTACTCTCTAATACATCAGCAGGCTGTTCTGATACGTCACCCCATGTCATGACATTAAAAGCGTGTCTCTCGCCCTCTGTGAGCGTATATGTCGCTCTTTTTAAGGTGTCCGTTTTGTCTTTTAATCGTTCTATGGCTTTTTTGTGAGCTTCATCTATTTCAACTAATCGAATGGCTGCTAATTCAGTAGAAGAGCTGAAGTATCTACTCTTACCCTCCGACACATCCAGGGAAGGAAAGGCGCTGCATAGCACCATCTCCCTTTCCTGAATCCTATCAGCTTCCAATTCACGCAATTCATATTCAGCCATGATATAACGGTGTAATTCATACATTCCAAAGTCCGACTTCATCGGGTTAGCCCCTCCATCCACTTAATAAAACTCAAGCTGATCACGTTTATTGAAATTGTCTGTCGTTTTCCTCAAACGGTTCAGCATCTTCTGCGCCCTGCTGTTCAATGTTCTGTTGTTTAACGCAAGGTCTTCTTCATCGGCAATAAGGAAAATGCCGTGATTCTCTTTGTCGCTACTGGATCCAATCGGATAATGGTAACGATCGTTCAATACTTCGAGCATCGTATTCAGGTTGCGTTTTTCGTTTGCTGTTTGACTCTTACCCAAAGCATCAAGTATCTTTGACTTTGTAATTGCATTTTCTCGCCCTGCCGGTATAACGGATAGCAGCCGTCTATATTCATTAGGCATGGGCTCTTTTTTTGTCTTCTCGCCTTTCGTGTGTAGCAAGAATTCCTTTTTATCTGTTCTAACATTTTTCATCAATTTCACCTCCTGACAGTATTCCATTCATTTTCTCCAGGTTACCCCTTCATCGAATCAGTTTTACTGCATCTTCTCTGCTTGTCGTGACCAGTAGTTTTCCTGGTGCTGCTTAACCTTATCTGGGTTCTTTTTCTTCCAGTCCTTCATGTACTCGTTATACTTCTCTCTGTTCTGTTCACGCCACTTACGCTGATACTCTCTTTTTGCTTCCAATGCCTTCTCTGATAATGACAACGTCACCACTCCTTTTTATTGAAACTGTACTCCGTGTTGTATCGACAACCTATAACAATCCTCACAAAACCCTAAATACTCAATGTGACTGCCATGATCCAATTTAACCTCTACAAACGTATCCTCCAGGCTCTCCTTACATCCGGCACAGACTTCTGTATTCCTGACCTCTTCATACCGATAACTATTTAACTTAACTACGGCACTCATGCCTACACCTCCAATTAGTAGAGTCTAACTACCCCCCCCCTAAAACCTTCCCCAAAACGGGATGAAGAAAAGAACAAGGGGAATCTAATATAATGTTTATAAGGACAGGTCATGTTACACTTTTATATTTGCTTCAGAAGTCTATAAACCTGTTGCCTTGAAATGCCTATCTCATCAGCTATTTCAGCTTTTTTCATATCAGGATTATCAACTAATAGTTTTTTAAGGTTCGTCAGTTTATCTTCTTGCTGCTGCTTGCGTTTCGTGTTGTATTCATCCATAGGCCTTACACCTTTTTTTCTGCGCTCTTCACTCTTGCGTTCTTTGTCCTTCTCTTTAGCAACCCGGCTATCATGCAATCTAAGAAGCTGGCGTTGCTCTTCAACCGTAATTTCTAGTTTATCTATCAGGGATTGCTTTTTATATGGTTTTTTAATACCGTCAGCAGGTTTATAAACAACTCTGTAACCATTCCTCTTAAAAGATTCATAAAAGGCTGTAGCATCCTCGTATGCGCTTTTAACGGTGCGTTTAAACTCTGCATCCGTGAAGCGACTCCTATCTCTTGAATGGACTTTCTCCCTGATCTCCTGCATGAAGTACAATAAGTCGCTAAAGCTATTAGATAAGAGGGTTTGATGATAGGCGTAAATATAAAAGAATGTGTTTCTCTTGCCCGTCATATCACCGTTACGTATGTCCAGCAGCTTCTCCAGGTCTTTAATTCGTACATGGTTTGTCTGATAGAAATACGTTATCTTGCTTTTAACCTTTGGTGTGAACCTCGTCACCTTATTTCTGCGCTTCTTGCCATTGTATTTCGTCCGTTCTAACGGCTTACAGAAACTTTGAAGCATGTCTAAGGTGTAAGGTTCATCATTCCATATCTCCCACCCTACAACGCTCATGTTTCGGCCATTCACGCTATCCGGCACTCTAAGAAGACGGCTCATGTCTGTAGCGTTGGGATCTGCACCAATCTCTTTCATTTTCCCGACAAATTGAGAAGTGATGAATCGTGCCAACCATTCCATTTTCGGAGAAGCTCCATCCTCCAGCGTGTAAAAAAGCTGTATCCCACGGCTTGTAAGAACCATATTAGGTTCGGGTATCTGATTATCAGCTACAAGACTCTGAATATGGTCTATGCCTTCCTCGATTGATAAACCGTGCTTATACTGGTCAATATCAATTCCGATATTCCGTATCTGCTTCAAATCAGCTGTTTTCCGTGACTTAAAGGTGAAGGCGTTCAATGTGATATATCTGTTTAGTCTGTTTTGTGTATCCTCGATCAGTCGGTCAATGTCGTTCATTCCGTATGACCTGGAGAATGAGTGATTGATTATATCCGTTACTCTCACATATCCGACATGCTTTCCTTTGCCAAAGAAAACGTCTGTCCAATGATTGATTGCTTCAAATTGCTGTTTCTTTAATCTTTCTGCCCCCAACTAAAAAACGCCCTCCTTTGCTGTGCGGTAAACACAACATAGGAAGGCGCTAAAAGGTTCGTGGTCTTATGTACTTGAATTAATCAAGAACACATAAACATAACTAAACTCTTGCCAAACGTACGTATAACCTTGCACATTTTTGCCAATACTGCCAACAAAAAGTTTGAAAAAGAGACGTACGTACGGTTATAATAAGTACAAGAGGTTATTATCCTAATGACCTAACAATCCAATAGGTTAAGGGAAAATAATGCTAGTCTTGCCGGATAAGCATTTTTATTTTTCCTGTCATGCATAGAATATGGGTTGCCGCCCTCTATGCAATATTCCCTAAAGGTGAGCCTTCTTCCTAATGTCGTGCTTACCTTTTTTCTTTGTTCTAAATCTATTATATCTCGTTAAGAGATTTGATTCACATTTTTTCTTTGAATATTTTTCCTTACCTCTATTATACCACATACGATAGGGGTTCCCAACCATACAGCCAAACCGAAACATCAAGTTCTCGCAAAATTGAAAAATATCTATTCGTCAACCTAAAAAGCAGGAAGTGCCATACTCCCTGCTTTTCTGATATACTAATCTATTGGAGGGGATGACTTAGGTCTTTGTTCGCTCAAATTCCTGAAGTATTAGTACACATTCCCTCTGCCTTTTCGTTTCTGCTGCCTATC
>SCFO01000001.1:0-26280 GCA_004078665.1 Halobacillus fulvus
CAGTTGTTCCGCCAGGAGCATCGCTGGGTAGCTACGTGTGGTCGGGATAAGTGCTGAAAGCATCTAAGCATGAAGCCCCCCTTGAGATGAGATTTCCCTTACCTATAAGGTAATAAGATCCCTCAGAGACGATGAGGTTGATAGGTCCGAGGTGGAAGCGTGGTGACACGTGGAGCTGACGGATACTAATCGATCGATGACTTATCTATCTTTATATGTTTTGTTGAATGTTAAACTTATCTAGTTTTGAAGGTTTACGAAAACCTTATACGATGTGGTGGTGAAGGCGAAGAGGTCACACCTGTTCCCATGCCGAACACAGCAGTTAAGCTCTTCAGCGCCGATGGTAGTCGGGTCGATCCCCGTGAGAGTAGGACGCTGCCACGTCAAAGTGAAAACCTTGGAAGAATGATTCTTCCAAGGTTTTTTTGTATTTTACCGTATGTTTTCTGTACATATTACCTTTTCATCACGATATAAAGGAGATGGAAAAAGGGTTCTATGTGTTTCCTGTTTAAAGCACGATCTAAGAATTTAATAAGAGAATTCTTCATCTAACTCGAACAAGAAAACGTATAAAATGACAGGAAGACAATTTGAAAAGATATGGGGCAGAAATTTTGAAGCGACCAGAAAAGAATGAAGATCCATATTTGATTGTGAAATATGCGGCATCCCTTTTGTTGATCCCTTAGGGTTATACCTCGTATCATTAGGAGAAGACATCTCAGGGGTTCAACACGTTTTTTATTTGGCGATTATCTTATGGTTAGCGATTATTGGGGGGTGTTTGGAGTGACGTATCGATATTCTTCAGTGATGTTTTATGGGAGTCTGTATATCTTCAGTAGTGGTTTTTTTCTTTTTCAGGCCTTGTCTGGATATGGTAAGTATCCTTGAGATTTATTCGTCATCCAGTTATAATAGATGGCGAATATACGTTCGGAGGGATTGGTATCGAACTGGTAAGATGGAGTTATTCGAGAAGGAAAATGGTGAGAGGGTATTTCGATCAATTTCCCAGGTCAACCTTTTATTTCAGGAGGATTAGAAGGTTTTACATTTTATACAGTCTGGACTGGGATCAAGATGACCCAATCGTAACGAGTGAAGATCGTGAGATTATGCAGTATTTGATTAACGAAGCTTTAGGACGTGAAGAAGCATATAGAAAAAGAAAATCGAGCAGCCTTTGACGGCGCTCGATTTTTTTGATGCTACTCAGCCCATTGACTCCCAGGCAGCATGCATTCCGGCAACGCGACCTGTAACCATAGCTGAGGTGATGTTATAACCTCCTGTATAGCCATGGATGTCCAAGATCTCTCCGCAAAAGTATAGCCGGCTCATCAGTTTTGATTGCAGCGTATTTGGTACGATTTCTTTAATGGAGACTCCACCACCGGTGACAAAAGCTTTCTCGATCGGCTGACTGTCGTGAATGTTTACATTGAAATGCTTCAAATGCTGAACGAATGTGTGAAGCTTTTGGTTGGATAAGTTGCCTGCTTTATCCTCTGGACCGATTTCGGCAATTTCCAGAATGAAATCTAGCAAACGTTCTGGGACCATCCCTTTGACTACGTTACGAAAAGCTTTTTTAGGATGGTTTTTAGCTTCCTGCTGTAAGTTTTCATAGAAAGAGTGTTCTTTTTCGTCAGGTAAACAGTCGATTTCGATGATTACAGGACGATGCCCTTTCATAAACTCTTTGACGACATATTGAGAGCATCTAAGAATAGCAGGTCCGGATAATCCGAAATGGGTAAAGAGCATGTCCATTTTGTGGGTCACGATCTTTTTCCCTTTTTTGTTTAACACCGAGACATCGACGTCTCTCAGAGATAATCCTTGCAACGTTTTTTGTTTAATGAATTCATCATTCGAGATGAGCGGAACTTCAGTCGGAAACAGCTTTGTAATCGTATGACCTGCTTTTTTAGCCCATGCGTATCCGTCTCCTGTACTTCCGGTATAGGGTACGGCTTTCCCTCCTACGGCAATGACGACGGATCCTGTGATTATTTTCTCATTTTCCAAAATGATTTCATGCTGGTCTTCTCCATAATGAATCGCTTTGACTGGCGTCGATGTGCGGATTTCTACGTCCAGATCAGCTAAGCGGTTAAGAAGGGCCTGTACGACGTCTTTGGCTTTATTGCTGACAGGGAACATGCGTCCGTGGTCTTCTTCCTTCAATGCGACACCTAGCCCCTCAAAGAAATCGATGATGTCATAATTGTTGAAAACGGAAAAAGGGCTGTATAAAAACTTTCCGTTTCCGGGGATATGCTTAATCACTTCCTCTTCAGGAAGGCGGTTCGTGACGTTGCAGCGGCCTCCACCTGAGATGGCAAGCTTTGTTCCTAGTTTTTTTCCTTTGTCGATCAGCAAGGTTTTGACTCCTTGTTCAGCGGCGGCAATGGCTGCCATTAAACCGGACGGACCTCCGCCGATGACCGTTACTTGATAGTTCATGATGTGTACTTCCTTTCTTTTTATCCGATCACTCATTGTTTTTCCTTTATCTATGATAAAATAGATGAGGTCGATTCTACAATTAAATTGAAGGTGAAAAGGTAAATATGTCGAAAATTTTAAAAGGTACATTGTTGTTGACAGCAGGAACATTCCTCTCCAAGTTTCTCGGTATGATTTACACCGTCCCGTTTGAGAACATGGTGGGGACGGAAGGGACGGACTTGTTTTCGATCGCTTATGTCCCTTACAGTATCCTTTTGAGCTTATCGAGCTTGGGAGTACCTGTTGCCGTTTCAAAGTTTGTTTCAAAATATAATTCTCTCGGTGACTATGAAACAGGACAACGGATGCTGAAGGCTGGTTTAACGCTTATGTCCATTACCGGTGTTTTAGCATTTCTCATCCTGTTTTTCTCAGCTGAACAAGTCGCGATTTGGACGACGGGAGCGGACTCTGCGAGACTGGGAGAAGCCACTATGGTCATTCAAATGGTGAGTTTTGCGTTACTCGTCATTCCGCCAATGAGTATTACGAGAGGCTTTTTCCAAGGACATGAATCGATGGCTCCGACCGCTGTGTCACAGGTCATTGAACAAATTGTCCGGATTGTCTTTTTGTTGGCTTCCGTCTTTATCATTGTTCAGGTCCTGCAAGGTCCGATTCCACAAGCTGTTGGTTTTGCAACCTTTGCAGCCTTTATCGGTGGTCTTGCCTCCTGTATTGTCCTCTATATCTATTGGCGGAAAAGGAAGCCATATATTGAGAGACAAATTGCAGCCCAGGAATACACATACGGTCTTTCCAATACGGACATGTTCAAAGAATTGTTTACGTATGCCGGTCCCTTTATTCTGGTCGGAATTGCAACACCATTATACCAGCTTGTCGATCAATTCACGCTGGAAAAAGCGATTCGGGCATCAGGAATGGAATATAACAATGCGTTCTCAATCATCAACTTCTTGAGTCATAAGCTGATTATGATTCCGGTAACGCTCGGATTAGGGCTTTCCCTTGCTTTGCTCCCAGCGATTACACAGTCGTTTACGAAAAATGAGAAGAACAAGCTGAATCACCAAATCAACCAGGCATTACAAATTGTAGCGCTGCTGATTATTCCGGCAGTCGTCGGTTTGTCTGCCATTGCTCTTGAAGCTTATGCAACGTTCTATGGTGTCGAGGATATCCAATACCGTGGAGATCTATTAAGATGGTATGCACCAGTCGGTTTATTCCTGGCCCTTTACACGGTGACATCCTCTATTCTTCAAGGGATCAATAAGCAGAATTTTGCTGTCATCAGTTTAGGGACTGGAATTCTTTTGAAGGTTAGTCTGAACTGGTGGTTCATTCAGATGTTTGGAGCAAAAGGAGCCATTTTAGCGACTGGCTTAGGAGTGGCATCAGCCGTCGTTCTGAACTTCTGGAGAATCTTTACGACAATCGAATTCGATTTCAAACCGTTGATGAAGCGTACATTGCTTGTCGTGATCTTAACGACGATCATGACGCTCAGTGTGCTCGTCATGAGATGGTTGCTCGGCTTCGTCTTCAATCCGCTTGAAAACCGTCTTGATGCGTTATTTGTATTGACGTTAAGCATCGGCACAGGTGGAATCGTTTATTTGCTTCTTGCCTACAAGACGACATTGCTCGAACGGATCTTAGGCGGTCGTGTCCGCGTACTGGACAAATTTTTAAAACGCAGGTAAAAGGAGGGGAACTATGAGAATTGATAAATTATTAGCCAACATGGGATACGGAACGAGGAAGGAAGTAAAGGCTCTTTTAAAAGGCGGGAACGTCCGAATCAACGGACAGCCTGAGAAGAGCCCGAAAACACATGTTGATCCGGAACAAGATTCAGTGACCGTCCTTGGAGAAGAAGTAGAGTATCGGGAGTTCATTTATTTAATGATGAACAAACCCGGAGACCTCATTTCTGCTACGGAAGATGCGCACGACATGACGGTCATCGATATTCTTCAGCCGGAGGACATCATTTTCGAACCATTTCCGATTGGGCGCCTCGATAAGGATACCGAAGGACTTTTACTCATTACAAATGATGGGAAGCTGAATCATCGCCTAACGTCACCGAAGAAGGATGTCGGAAAAACGTATTACGCTCGAATTGATGGCCGAGTGACCGATGAGGATGTAGAAAAGTTTTCGAAAGGGGTCACCCTAGATGATGGATATCATACGAAGCCTGGAGAGCTTGTGATTTTATCATCAGGGGATGAATCCGAGATCGAACTTACGATTACAGAAGGGAAATTCCATCAAGTGAAGCGGATGTTTGAAGCCGTTGGAAAACGCGTCATCTACTTGAAGAGGATTCGGATGGGTGATCTTGAACTTGATCCTGAACTGGACCTGGGAGAATATAGAGAACTGAGCGACGATGAGTTGAACTATCTCTTTTCGATTACAAACCTAGAAAATACAGAGTAAGTCACAGAAAAACACCCGGATGCATCATCCGGGTGTCTATTTATAAGTTATTTCATGAAATTTTAACTCTCTTCTCCGTAGCGGTCCACTTTCCACGGTGGGGGCTTGAAACAAGTCCGTTGTATTCCAAAATACTTAAATCCCTTTGCATCGTTCGATCTGTAATACCGAATTCTTCTGCTAACTGATGGGTCGTCACTGTTCCTTGGTCTTTAATATACAGGTAAACAGCTTTGATCCGGTTAAGCATGCGGGAAGATGGATGATTCAAAAAACCACTCCTTATTTTGATTCTTGGAACCTGTGGTGCTAGTGATACTATGAAGTTTGATTACATTTTACAACAAGCTTCATTTTCATGCTACCTTAAAGTTCTTATTTTACAGATAATTCACCAAATTTACGTACGATTCACATAAGTAGATCACCAAATAAGGTATACTTTCTTTACTAATGTATGAAAAGGGGGGCAAGAACTACATGATTTTTTTCAGAAAACTGTTTTTAAAGTTTGTTAAAATCAATAATTATGTTTTGTTTATTTCCAGTGCTTTACTCATCGCACTATCTACTATTTTGATCGTGATCGTAGAAAATGATACATTTCCAACTTTCTTTGATGGCTTCTGGTGGGTGATGACCACCGTGACGACCGTCGGGTATGGTGATTATTATCCTGTGAGTGTCGCCGGAAGAATCATTGCCATCATTTTATATATTCTCGGGATTGGTCTGATTGGAGTTGTGATCGGAAAAATCATCGATGGACTGTCTGTATTTCGACAAAAAAGAGTGGAGGGAAAAATCGTGTATAAAGAATCAGGTCATTTTGTTGTGATTGGCTGGTCTCAAAAATCAAGGTTCGCGATTCAAGAAATCCAGCAAACCGATCCAAAGGCAGAAATCATTATTATTGATGAGTTAAAAGAAGCCCCGCTTCTGACAGAAAATATCCATTACATAAAAGGAGGGGCATCTGACCAGGAGACCTTACAAAGAGCGAACATCAATAAGGCACGTGCCGTTTTAATCTTTGCTGATGAGCGTTTGGATAACCAGCAGATGATCGATGGGAAGACGTTATTAATAGCCTCCTCCATTGAATCTCTTGCTCCGAATGTTCATACCGTCGTCGAAATAATGGATGAACATCATATCCAGAATTTTAAGCATGCAAAGATCGATGAATTTATCATTTCAAATGAAACGATTTCTTCTTTGGCTGTGCGATCTGCCTTCCGGAAAGGCGTCTCGGGTATATATAGCCAGTTATTGAAGCGGACTGTCGGAGAGGATATGTTCTATGTTCCTACCAGGAAAGATTGGAAAACTTACCGTGATGCCTTCCAGGAATTATTGAGTGAAGGCGCTACATTAATAGCGGATCGCAGTGATTTATCCATCAACAGAAAGCTGGAGGAACCGATTCCTCCTTCTGCTGAGCTATATGTGGTCTGTAATCATGAAACGTACGAAGAAGTTATAAAGAAAGGACAGTGATTATGAACTTTCAAGCACTGAGCGAAAGTTATCGCGATGAATATTTAAAAAAAGTCATTCAAATCCTTAAAATTCCTAGTGTATATGAAAAGAGTGAATCGTTTCCTTTTGGTGAGGGAATCGATCAGGCTTTGAACACGATGCTTGCCATTGGAGAAAAAGATGGATTTCTTACCAAGAACGTAGACGGACAGGCTGGTCACATAGAATATGGATCTGGTGAAGAGCTGTTAGGGATACTTGGTCATTTAGACGTCGTTCCTCCAGGATCTGGCTGGTCGACCGACCCATTCGAGCCGGTCATAAAAGAAGGAAAGCTTTACGCTAGAGGGGCACAGGATGATAAAGGTCCGGTCATGGCCGCTTATATGGCAATGAAGCTATTGAAGGACCAAGGTTTTGAGCCACGTAAAAGAGTCCGGCTGATTGTGGGTACAGATGAAGAAAGAGATTGGCAGGGAATCGATCATTATTTCGCTCGGGAAGAGATGCCTGCGCTAGGTTTTACACCTGATGCTTCTTTCCCTGTTATCCACGCAGAAAAGGGGCTGCTCGATGGTTACCTGAACTTCCCGCCTGTCCCTGTTGAGGAGTCACCGGTGTCTATTCAGAAACTGACGGCAGGAGACCGGTTGAATATGGTTCCGGATGAAGCGAAGGTATGGTTGAAAACGGATATGAATCTCGAAGACTCGTTTTACACGTATGTAAAGGACCGTGGAGTGGAAGGTCATATCGAACAGGTCGGGGATACTTATGCTATTGTATGTCATGGTGTATCGGTTCACGCAAGTACGCCTGAGTTTGGGCGAAATGCAATCACGACGCTAATTGGATACTTAACGACACTTCCACTTGAAGAGGGGATACGAAACAGACTTCAAGCGTTGGAGCATGCCTTTTCAGAAACGGATGGAAGCGGAGTGGGAATCCAGCAGAGAGACCAAGAGTCTGGTGCTTTGACATTAAATTTAGGCTCGCTACAGCTTGATACCGACGGGAGCATGAAAGTAGGGTTTAATTTGCGTTATCCCGTGACCGCTGATTTTCAAGGCATTGAAACAACATGGAAAACCTTCGCGGCTGAGTGGGACGGAGAATATGAGGTGTATGATCATTTAAAGGCGTTGTACATCGAAAAGGATCATCCATTTATTCAGACGCTTCTCGAGGTATACAATGAATCAACAGGGGAACAAGAGAGTGCCAAATCAATGGGAGGCGCCACGTACGCCCGCTCCTTGAAAGCAGGGGTTGCATACGGGGCTCTGTTTAAACATAGCCCGGACACCGCGCATCAAAAGGATGAGCATGTTTATGTAAAAGATATGATCAAGGCGATCGAAATCTACGCAAAAGCCATCTATGAGTTAACAAAATAATTTCATCAAGGAAGGTTCGTTCACATGGCAGCTTCATCTACTGAAAAAACTTATCGCTTTATCCAGATGTTTTACTTTTTTACGTTTTTCGGTTTTGGTTCGCTCTTTCCCTTACTATCTGTCTTTCTTGAAGAAGAAAAAGGACTGAGTCATACACAGATTGGGATGGTGATCGCCGCTTTACCGCTCGTCACCATCTTCATTCAGCCAGTATGGGGGATGCTAAGCGATTACACAAGGCGACCGAAACGATTATTAATGGTCGCCTCTGTCATAGCTGCCCTTTTAGGGTTCTTTTACCCGGAGCTTTCCTTCTTTCCGCTTCTGTTCGTAGGCATGATTACGATCGCGTTATTCCAATCGGGGATCGTTCCTTTATCGGACAGTCTTTCATTGAACTTTGTTCAAAAGGCTGGAAAGGAATACGGTAACATCCGGTTATGGGGAGCCATCGGTTTTGCTGTTTCTGTTTTTGTATTAGGAAGAGTGACAGAATCGACGGGTTCTTTAAACTGGATTTTTTACTTCTTCTCTATCAGTTTGCTGTTCGGTTTATTGACCTTGTTCCAGTTTCCGAAGCGTGCGGATGCCGTGACGGTCTCTTTTCGAGACGGATTGAAAGTTCTCATTAGACAACGAATGTTTTTATTGTTTCTCGTATCGAACTTCTTAGTCTTCGGTCCGGTATTAGCGAACAATTATTATTTCGGTACATTTATTTTGTCTGTTGGGGGAACGCTTTCAGGAGTGGGGATTGCCTTCTTGTTAGCGGCAGGTAGTGAAGCCCCTTTTATGAAATTCGCCCAGCAGGTCATCAACCGGATCGGCGTATTGAATGTGCTGATCGTAAGCTCGATCGTATCGGGAAGCCGCTGGCTGTTTTACTTCTTTGAACCTTCAAGTCTGTTAGTGTACGCTACGACGATTGTGCAGGGGGTATCGGTCGGTCTATATATCCCGGCCGCCCTCCTCCTCGTCAGAGAACTTGCACCGGATAATGTGCGGGCGACAGCTGTAGGGTTATATTCAGCGGTCGGGAACGGGCTTGGCAATGCCTTTTTCACATTCATAGGTGGTGTTTTGATTGATGTATGGAGTGTGAACGGCATGTATGGTTTTTTCTCAGCCATGACTTTTCTTGGGGTGATATTGGTCATTGTTGTCCGTAAGTGGACGAATAAAGCAGGGCAGGAGAGATATACATGACGACGCATTATTTTATCGGCATTCCTGTGTCAGACGAAATTCAAGAGAAATTAACAGAATGGCAAGAGACGTTACGTTCATCGATGAGTTACCGTACATGGACACATCCGGAAGATTTTCATATTACGTTAAAATTTCTAGGTCCAGCTTCCGATGATAAAATAAGGAAGCTGATTCATGACTTGGAAGAATCACGGTGGCCGTCTCCCTTTACGTTAGATATCGGACCCGCGAGTTCTTTTGGCGATTCTGAACAACCGCGTGTATTTCATGCTCGGGTGGAGAGCCATTCAGCGTTGGTGGAAATGAAAAATCAGGTAGAGACGTTGTCAGAAACGTATGGATGGGAGCGCGAAAAGCGTCCCTTCCGCCCCCACGTGACGCTGGCGAAGAAGAACCCTGAAGGCGTATCTCCATTAATTCAGCAGAACCAGGGAGTTTTGGAGGACGTGTATGCGTTTGAAGTGAATCGATGTATCCTGTACCGGATCCATCCGGGTCAAATCAAAAAGTATGAAGCCATCGCCATCATCTATTTACGAGAGGAGGAATAAAACGAATGGCTCAACTGATCAAGCTTCAGGATTATATTTCAAGGTATGAGTCTGATATCTACCAATATCCTTCACAATTCATCCGTTTGAAAAAAGAGAATTGGAAAAAGATGAAACACCTTTATGATCAAAGGGTGCTCGATGAGACTGCTACGGAGGAAGAAGAGGAAAAGGTCGTACCTGGACCATTTTGGAAGCGGGTCTTTCGAAAAGAGTCAACGGCATTTGAATTGAATGAAGAGCCTGCACGCGTATCAAACCTTCCGGTAAACGAAGAAGAGTTGAAACAATATTTTTTAAACGGTCTGTTTCCTTTTCAATTGAAATGGGCTTCCGGCACTTTGAGAGAGAAGTCGTTTATAAACCCCAGCTATCAGGAGGATTCTTTTCTGAAGTATCTTTTACAGAGGTTTCCGGATACATTCTTCGTCATGTACCAATCGATCGTCGAAATGAAGAAGGCGCATATGGAGATTCTTCCGATTATGATCGGGCCGCATGGGATTGATATCATTTATTATTTTGAGGAAGGTGGCAGGGTGTTCACCCCAAGCTCTGAAAAAGCATGGCATGTAGATGGAGAGGAAAAGAAAATCGTCAGTCCGATCATTGCGCTTAACCGCAGTGAGACGTTCGTCAAGAGCGTATTCCGAGCCTACTTTATCGACCTGCCGATTCGTAAAGTCATCCTTGCTCCAGAATCATCGATCAAGAATTCGTATCCTCCTTACCAGACGGAATATATTGATAAAGATCAATATCCTGATTGGTTTAAGTCCAAGCGAAACACAAGCGCTCCGCTAAAGCATCAGCAGCTTAAAGCGGCCGATACTTTGCTGAAGCATTGTGTCACGACGTCATTCAAACGTCCCGAATGGGAAGAGGAAGAAGCTACGGAAGAATGAGTTCACTTTCAGGAACGGCTTTAGGCTTACCGATAAAGTAGCCTTGACCATAATTCACGCCAAGCTGCTGAAGCCAATTCCATTCTTCTTCTTTTTCAATACCTTCTGCCAGCACTTGGATCTGAAGTTTGTCGGCCCGCTCCATGACTTGATCCAGAAAAATCTGATTCTCTGTATTTTCATGGCAGTCCTGTACATAAGAGCGGTCGATCTTCAACACATCCGGCTTCAGGCGGTTCAGCATTTCGATAGTGCTGTATCCTGCCCCGACGTCATCAAGAGCAACCTTCATACCAGAAGCCTTATACGTCTCTAAAATCGATTGTAAATGCGGGACGTCCGTAATCTTTTCCGTCTCTACAACTTCGAAAATTAAATCAGAAGGGTCGACTCCGAACTCTTTAACGATTTGAAATGTATGTTTTAAACAAAATTCCGGTACATAAATCGTCGAAGGTAAAAAGTTAATAAAAATCTTTTGTCCTTCCTTCAAGTGTTCGACCTTCGCCTTCACCGCTGCACGCCTAGCTTTCTGGTCCAGCATGGAATGGAGTCCTGAACGGTGAGCGTAGGCGAACAATTCACCCGGGTTCACCTTCTGTTGGTTCGTCCTCAGTAATGATTCGTACCCGTATATTTCATTGTTTCTCATGTTGACAATGGGCTGAAGGTGTGAGGTGAATCGTCCATTGTGGATGATGTCAGAGAAGTCAGGGTGCTTCAAGCGCTCATAGAGATGAGCGATGGATATAGGAAAGGATTGAGTGGTTTCTAAGTTGACGATATGTACCCAGAAATCCTTTGCCTTCCTTGAATAAAACAAGTCGATCGATGATGATAGCTCATCCAGTGAAGAAAACGGGAATACGACGGTATTTTCGTCCTGTTCATCAATCGTAAACCTGTGCGTTTGGAGTTCCTGGTTAACATTCTTCCGATTCATGACCAAGGCTCCGCGTTCTGGTAAAGATACATCTGTTCCGCAAAATTGGCAGTCTTTTGCCATTGTGCGACCCCCTTTCTATTATACTAGTATAATAGAATAGTCATAGGTTTGCCTAATGATATGAATAAAATCTAGGAGAAATGTCAGATGTATATAGTTGTAGTCAATCCAGAAGCTGGATTTGGAAAGTCTGAAAAGCTGTTTCGTTTGATTCAACAGGATGACCATTACAAAAAAAGTAATTGTCGAGCCTTTTTTACTCAATACGAGGGTCACGGCGCAAAAATTGCAGAACAAGTGGCGGAGATGCATAAAGAGCAGCTCGAATGTCTAATTGTCGTAGGAGGAGACGGCACGCTTCATGAAGTTGTAAACGGTCTAAAAAATCATTCCGATGTGCCGATTGCGTTTATTCCTGCAGGTTCAGGGAACGATTTTGCAAGAGGACTGTCGCTGAGGCACAAAGGAGTGGAGTTGTTTCGCCGTATTGTCACCAATCCGCGAAAGTTCGCATTTTACCCAGGTGTATTTGTGATGAACAAAAGACATAAACATGGCCAGCAATATTTTGTGAATAGTATCGGATTTGGGTTGGACGGAGCGGTTGTGGCAGAGGCGAACCGATCCTTATATAGAGGCTGGATTCGCAGGCTCCGATTATCGCCCCTTACGTATCCGCTGGCATTGATCAAGGCGATACGAAACTACGAACCAATAGATCTTGATATGCGATTAGACGGAGTTTCTCACCAGTTAAAACAAGCCACGATGGTCACCGTTACGAATCATCCCTATTATGGAGGAGGCATGAAAATCACTCCCCGTGCAAAACTTCACCAATCCAAGTTTCACATCTTAATCATTGAACATATCCCGAAATGGAAAATCCTCGCGCTGTTCATGCTCGTGTTCTTCGGTGCTCATACAAGAATTAAAGGTGTTACGGAACAAGAGGTGTCATCTGTCGAGATCCATGCGAATCAGCCCATACCCGTACAAGTGGATGGACAAAGTGCGACATGCCACACATGTGAAGTGAAAAAATCCGTAAATAAGAGGTGGGTTTACAGGAGTTCATGACTTTTTCTTGAAACTTGAGAGACTTATAGGTTACTCTAAAGAATAGTGATAGGAACGGATGATAGGAAAAACTTTGGTAAGGTACAAAAGTACGATATACTAGACTTACAAAATGACGTGATGCGATCACAGGGAGATTTGAGGAATTGAAGGTGAATTGGTTGGAACATATACTTGGTAACAATTGGACGATTACACCAGCGGGCGGCTCTACAGGCGAAGCCTACTATGCACAAACAGAAGACAGACGCTTGTTTTTGAAGCGTAACTCTTCCCCATTTCTTGCTGTGCTATCAGCTGAAGGAATCGTTCCAAAGCTTGTTTGGACCAAGAGGTTGGAAAATGGTGATGTGATTACGGCGCAGGAGTGGCTTGAGGGACGTGAACTTGAACCGACGGAAATGGAACATCCCCGCGTAGCTGCCTTGTTGAGCAAAATCCATCATTCATCAGAATTGCTGGATATGTTAATGAGGCTCGGCAAGCATCCGTTAACACCTGAAGATATGATCAGCGACTTGAAGCATAATCAAAAAGTCCTCAATCAGGTGGAACCGCGGATTGAAATTGTCCAGGCTATCAAATTTTTAGAAGATCTTGTCGTGGACGTACGCCATGATGTGCACGTCGTCTGTCATTGTGATACGAATCATAATAATTGGCTGCTGTCTGCGAATGATCAGCTCTATTTGATCGACTGGGATAATGCCATGGTGGCCGATCCTGCTCTTGATTTAGGGATGCTCCTTTATTCGTATATCCCTGAGGAACGCTGGGACCAGTGGCTCGATCAATACGGAATTAAACCGGATGAAAACTTGTATAAACGCATGATTTGGTATGCAGTCGCTCAGTCCCTTTCGTTTATCCAGTGGCATCAGATGAGAGGCGAATATGATGAAGCTTCCATTCGTCTGGAGAAATTAATTGAGGTTATGAAAAAGCGTCACATTATATAAACAAAAACCGCTGTCAAAAAGAAACAGCGGTTTTTTAGTAGGATGTATAAAAAGAAGACGCTCACCAAAGGAGCGTCTTCTTTCAATTTATCTATTTATGAGGCCATTATGATGCCGTTGGCTGATATTTGACTTTTTTCTCGCGTACTTCTGCACTTGTTTTTTCGCTCAATTTTTCGAAAGGATAGACAAACATCGCGTATCCAGCGAACAAGACAGAGAATACGGCCAATACAGATACTTCAAATAATTTACTGATCAGTTTCATGGGTCGGTCATCACTCCGTTTCATTTAATATCACACGCATATAATCGTACATCAGTAAGCGTTTACAACCCAACCCCTTGTTTTCAGTGAATTCTGCGCTACTTGGATAGGAGGCCTGCTGTCGTGAACATAACCCTTCTCACGTTATATATAGTCCATAATAAGCCCGAATACTCGAGGATCCACAATTTTTTATAAAAAATTTGAAAATCCTCCACTTCGTGATACCATTTTAAAGATGAGAAGGAGGAATCATACGATGCGTTTAAGAAATAAACCTTGGGCCGACGACTTTTTGAAGGAGCATGATGAAGTCGTCGTTCAAGAGCCTTTTGCACAAAAAGGGAAATGGAAAGAGTTATTTGAAGAGCCGGAGCGCCCGTTACATTTGGAAATTGGGTCCGGTAAAGGACAATTCATCGCAGGGATGAGCAAACAGCATGACGATATCAATTTTATTGGAATTGAACGTGTGAAGAGTGTCATTGTCGGTGCCTTGAAAAAAGTATTGAAAGCCGACACGACTAATACACGCCTCGTCAATGAGGACGCTGAAGATCTTCGGGAGCTGTTTGATCCCAATGAAATCGATCATATCTATCTGAATTTCTCTGACCCGTGGCCAAAAAATAAGCACGAAAAGCGCCGCTTAACCTACCATACGTTTTTGGAACAGTATAAAGAAGTGTTGAAAGCGGAAGGGGAAATTACGCTTAAAACGGATAACCGCGGATTGTTCGAATATTCTCTTGTAAGCTTTTCGCAATTCGGCATGCTTTTAGAGGAAGTTTCTGTCGACTTACATGCGGATGAAGATCCGTTGAATGTGGAAACAGAATATGAAGAGAAGTTTTCCTCGAAAGGACAGCCAATCTATCGCTGTCGAGCAAGATTCCAGTAATGGTATCGCTTACATTAGCTCTAGTCTATGTGATAGACTAGAGCTATCTTTGTATGGGAGAGGAGAATGACGAGTGGAGTCTATGAGTATCGGGCGCGCCAGGCTGACATGGTTGAATGGTGGAGTAACACATATGGACGGAGGCGCCATGTTTGGAGTGGTTCCAAGGCCGCTATGGAGCCGTAAGTACCCTGTTAATGAAAAGAATCAGATTGAGCTGAGAACAGATCCGATTCTCCTTCAGTTGGATGGGGAAAACATTTTAATTGATTCTGGTATCGGCAATGGGAAAGTGACAGATAAGCAGAAGAGAAATTTTGGTGTTTTGGAGGAGTCGAACATCGATGCATCGTTGAACGAATGTGGAATTAGTCGTTCAGATATCGA
The DNA here is from genome assembly GCA_004078665.1 of Halobacillus fulvus. Classification (GTDB taxonomy): domain Bacteria; phylum Bacillota; class Bacilli; order Bacillales; family Halobacillaceae; genus Halobacillus; species Halobacillus fulvus. The sequence goes on from SCFO01000001.1 coordinate 15,027, forward strand.
TCGTGTCCTGATGACACACCTTCATTTTGATCATGCCTGCGGACTGACTATAGTCGATGGAGAAGAATACCAGAGCGCTTTTCCGAATGCCGAAATTCTAACAAGTGCTACCGAATGGAACGAAATGAAAAACCCGAATATTCGGTCCAAAAATACATATTGGGAGATCAACTGGAAACCTGTCGAAAGCCAAGTTCGGACATTTAAAGAATCGACAGAGGTCCTGCCAGGTCTCAGAATGATCCATACAAGCGGACATAGTGATGGTCATTCAGTCATCGTGTTTGAAGATGGAGAGGACACGTTCATTCATATGGCAGATATCATGCCGACACACGCCCACCAGAATGTACTATGGGTTTTGGCGTACGATGATTTTCCGGTCACTTCTGTTCATCAAAAGCAAAAATGGATGGAGTTTGGATATGGGAAGCAAGCGTGGTACATTTTTTATCATGATGCCCAATATCGAGCCCTTAAGTTTGATCAAGAGGGGAAGATCATCGGGCAATTGGATCGTTCTTCCTATAGGTATGAATAAACGATTGCAACAAAAAAGACGCGCTGTGATAGCGCGTCCTTTTTATTAGGCAGTTGTTTCAGCAACATCTACGATGGTACCTGTGTCTGTGTCGATGTAGAACTCAAACTGTGATGTTTCGCCGTCTTGATTCTTGGAAATTCCACCACGATATACATCATAGTTGATTCCATTTTTGTTGAGCTCTTCAGGCTTCATGTAAATCCATGAACCACTGATTGGCCCTTGCTTCTTGAACGCCTCTTTTGCAATCTTCAAAGCTTTCTCAGGAGTAACTCCCTGACGGTTACTTAATTGTTCTTTTACGACATAGCCAGCTAGTGCTCCTACACCAGCAGCTAAGGCAACTTTTTTCCAGTTCATAAACAATCACCTCACAACTAGATTTCTAACGTACAGTATACTAAATTTTCCGTTTAAAAGGAAATCAAAACTCAGATTTGTAGAAACGTTTTCAAACTTCCGTTAGAATAGAGTCAGACAGGAGAAAAGGAGAGATACATAATGAATGGTGAAACAAAGGAGTTATTCAAGACGTTGACGGAGCTGCCGGGCGCTCCCGGAAATGAACATAAAGTCCGTCAATTCATGAAGCAGGAACTGGAAAAATATTCAGATGAGATTGTTCAGGATCGCCTTGGAGGCATTTTTGGTGTCCGTAATGGAAAAGGGCCGACCGTTATGGTCGCAGGTCATATGGATGAAGTCGGCTTCATGGTCACTCAAATCACAGAAAACGGAATGCTTCGTTTTCAACCGCTCGGTGGCTGGTGGAGTCAGGTTCTACTAGCCCAGCGCGTCCAGATCATGACAGAAAAAGGACCGATTGTCGGCGTGATCGGCTCTATCCCTCCGCATAACCTTACGCCGGAACAGCGTAAGCAGCCAATGGAAATCAAGAATATGATGATTGATATCGGAGCTGATGACAAAGCGGATGCGGAGTCCATCGGAGTAAAACCGGGGCAGTCAATCCTTCCGATCTGTCCGTTCACCCCAATGGCCAATGAAAAGAAAGTACTCGCAAAAGCATGGGATAACCGTTATGGATGCGGGTTGTCCATCGAGTTATTGAAAGAGCTTCAAGGAGAGAAACTTCCGAATAAACTCTATTCTGGAGCAACCGTTCAGGAAGAAGTCGGCTTACGCGGTGCACAAACGGCTGCTAATATGATCAAGCCTGACATCTTTTATGCGCTCGATGCATCTCCTGCGAACGATATGAGCGGCGATAAGAAAGAATTCGGTCAATTAGGAAAAGGGGCATTGCTTAGGATCTTCGACCGTTCTATGGTGACCCATAGAGGGATGAGAGACTTCATTTTGGATACGGCTGAATCACACGATATTCCGTATCAATACTTCATTTCTCAAGGTGGAACGGACGCAGGGCGCGTTCATATCTCAAATGACGGGGTTCCGTCTGCAGTCGTCGGTATTTGTTCCCGTTATATCCATACATCTTCTTCCATTATTCATGTAGATGATTACGCGGCAGCAAAAGAGTTGATTGTGAAATTGGTGAAAACGACAGACAAGAACACGATCGAACAAATCAAAAAAAACGTATAAAATTCATGTAAAGTCACGTAAGGTTAATGTCAGCCTGCGTGACTTTGTGCTATGATAGTCGAACACAGGATAGTTGCGGAAGGAAAGGTGTTTGATAACGTGAAAATAGTAGTAGGGTCCCTGAACCCCGCAAAAATAGAGGCGGTAAGACAAGTGTTTGAAGGGGACGACGTATCAGGAATGGAAGTGGAATCAAAAGTCGCTGCCCAACCTTTTTCTGATGAAGAGACAATGGAGGGGGCCGTGAACCGCGCAAGGGAATGTTCCTCGATGAACAAAGGCTGTATGGGGATCGGTTTAGAAGGCGGCGTTATGGAAATTGAAGATGACCTTTACTTGTGTAATTGGGGAGCGCTTGTAGATTCCAAGGAAAACGTGTATGTCGCGAGTGGGGCAAGAATTCCGCTGCCGGACGAAGTGAAGAAAGAATTGGAAATGGGCAAAGAGCTTGGTGAAGTTATGGATGAGTATGCCAACCGGATCGAAGTCAGTAAAAATGAAGGCGCGATTGGCGTTTTTACAAATCACCAGGTGCTGCGCCACGATATGTTTTCCCATGTTGTTAAATTACTAAAAGGTCAATGGCAGATGGGTCAAAATGAAAAGAGTTCCCAATGATCCGGGAACTCTTTTTTGTTTATTCGTAAATATAGGACAGGACGTCTAGTGCCTGGTCGATCGTTTCTACCGTAACATCAGCTTTATTCGATAATTCTTTTAAAGGGTGAATCAATGAATCCGGTCGTACGAGAATCAACGGTTTATTCAGTTGGATGGCTGCGCTCGCATCCATCGCTGTATTCCATTGTTTATACTGCTCACCGAATAAGGCGATGACAGCGTCCGCTTTTTGAAGGAGCACTTGCGTTCTGAAATTGTTGACACTTGAGGCTGCGTCATCCCGATACATGGAATTCGGCTGTTTACCCATTATGGCCTCACCAATATCGTCTGAACGTTCATGGTTTTCCTGTGGACCGACAAAAGCGATGGGGAGCTCGCGATCAGCTGCTTTTGCTTTTAATTGCTGGCGCCAGTCATCATGAATTTGTCCTGCTAAGTATACGGTCAGTTCCATTATCCTGCCTCCTTGATTATTCCAACTCTATTTCAGTATGAAAGAGTCAAAAAGGGATGTCCAGTGAGAGCTCTCCCCGGATGAACATTCAAGTCAGGAGCTTAGGCGATCCTCTTTTTTCTCCTCGTACCACATCTCTTCATCATCTGGTGGGTTTTCTTCTCTCATTACTTCCGTGAGGTCTTCGGTAATGAGGAGGGGTTTCTCTTCAGCCTCGGTGTGGTCTACCATATTCTCCTCGTCCTCTATATCATTTTCATTATCAAGATCTTCCTCGCATGCTTGAATCGTGAATTGATCGACTTCAGCCGACAGTTCTTGAGACAGTGCTTGCAAGTCAGCGGCAGACTGGTTTACCTCTTCAATGGATGAGACCTGATTTTCGCTGGAGGCCGCTACTTCTTCTGCGGTAGCAACGGCTTCTTCAGAAATTAAATTGATTTCATGAAGCTTATTTCTCACATCTTCATTTACACTGTCTACACCTTCCACGTTTTGTTTAACAAGCCGGATTTGATCATTCATATTTTTGACATAAGACGATATACGATCGAAGGCATCCCGAGTATGATCAACCGCTTTTCGCTGATCCTTTTGGTAATCCCCGAATTTTACTGCCTCCGTAGACAACCGGTTCATTTGCTGAGACATTTTCTCTACGAGCTGTTGGATGTGATGGGCTTCTTGCTTTGATTTCTCAGCTAATTTCCTGACTTCATCGGCAACGACAGCAAATCCCTTTCCGGCCTCACCTGCACGGGCAGATTCGATCGCTGCGTTTAAGGCCAGAAGGTTTGTGTTATCTGCAATATTTTCTATAGATGAGACAATCTTGGTTACTTCCTTAGATTGGCTTGAGGCTGATTGAACCTCGTCTGTCATATGAGAGGCAAGCTTTATAAAGGCACCTGATGTTTCTTCGAGCTGTGCTATCGTCTTGAGTCCTTCTTTGCCTTCCTGATCCGCTTCGATCAATCGTTGGTAGATATCTTCAGCGGATTGATTGGTTTCTTTGATGGCTTTTGATACACGCTCGATAAGCTGTGTGCTTTCCTCTACTTTATGTGCCTGCTGCTGAGAGCCTTCTGCAACTTGACTGATTGCTTCTTTGACTTCCAAGGCTTGAGAAGTTGTACGTTCAGATACACTCGCTAAATGATCGGAGGAGTGGTGGAGCGTCTGCCCGGCTTGCAACACTTTCCCGAGAGATTGTTCCATTTTTTCGGCCATGAGATTGAACTGGTCTCCAAGCTCGGCCATTTCATCTTTCGTCCGGACTTGAATCCGATGAGATAAATCTCCAGATCCGATAATTGACGCGCCTTCCTTCAGTGAGGTGATCGACTTAGTGATCGAGCGAATCAAGAGATACCCGATCCCAAGAGTAGCTCCTATAGATAAGGCGCCGATCAAAAGCCAAACGATCATTAACATATTTTCAAACTCTTTCTGCTCGGACGCAATGTTTTGGCTGATCGTTTCTGTAGCCGTTGTTACGGCATCTGCCTGAGAAGTCACTTGAGACGAAATGTCTTCAAAAGAATTCTGCGCTACTTTTGCTTGGGAATAGGTATTGTTCATCGACGTCAGATTCTGCTCATATTGAAGGCTATTTTGATTGACACTTGTCATCAGGTCATTCGATAGTCCGAGTTCTTCAGCGATGTCTTTGAATTGTCCAGTGCTTTCTTTAAACTGATTGAGATGACCTGTCGTGGGATTGTTTAAAAATTGTTGTTCCTGTATTTTCATATCGAGTAGCTGTGCCTCAAGCGATGGATCTCCAATCGTACTGACGATTTTTTCAAATTCGTAATACGACTCGCTAATGTATTGATAAATCCCTTCAGTAGGAGAAAAACCTACAAGACGGAACATGTTGATGAGCGGTTCCAGTTCCTTCTGATACTGCTGGGCACTTTCTGATATTTTACCGAATTCGGAAGAAATATTCGGGTAGATTTCGTATTTTGTTTCATATGTATTCGCTGTTTCTATGACCTGACCGATGGACTCTTGGACAACTTCTGCTGACGTTTCACTCGGAAGGTTCAGGAAAGCCTGCTGAGCTCGCGTCGTTTCACTCATCAGATATTTGATTTCTTCACTGTCGCTTAAAGCTTGCTGGACTTCACTGCTTTTTTCTGCCATGTTCCCCTGTTTGTCGAAGAAGTAGGTAGAAAAGATGATGAGAACGGCTAAACTAAGGAGAGATAGCCCTGTAATCATCCAAATTCTTTTTCTAATCGATTTCATAAAATTCCCCCTTGAAAATAAATTGGAATATTTGATCAGCACTCCTAGGACTTAAGGGTGTCAGAAGCGAATAAATAAATGATATGGATAGGTAAATATTCCCCTTCTCGTTATATCGGAAATTTTCTGGAAAGTTTAAATTCTTTTAAGTGTCTTTACACATGTTAAAATGTTAAGTATGATTTTATATGTTATCAGTTAGGAGGCGCAGTGGATGAAGGCTTTTTTAGAGAGAAAAGGAGTTCATATATCGGCTCATGCCTATTTTATTACGGCCTTGAGTTATATGGCGCTTGGACTATTTTCTTCTTTAATTATTGGATTGATTATTAAAACGATCGGCGAACAAGTTCAGCTTGGTTTGATCTCAAGCGCGTTTATAGATATGGGCACCTTTGCCATGGATACGAAAATATGGGGAGGAGCTATTGGAGCGGCGATTGCTTATGGATTAAAAGCTCCTCCGTTAGTTATTTTTGCCGCTCTGTTTAGTGGGGCCTATGGTGCTGAACTTGGGGGACCGGCAGGCAGCTACATCGCTGCGCTTTTTGCGACTGAATTCGGGAAAATCGTGAGTAAGCAAACGAAAATCGATATCATTCTTACTCCTTTCGCTACCATCATCGTCGGCTTTCTGATGGCATCATTGATCGGAGCGCCGATTGGCAGCTTTATGACAGGCTTCGGAGAAATTATCAACTGGGCGACAATGCAGCAACCGCTGCTCATGGGGATCATTGTCGCGGTGCTGATGGGCCTTGCGCTGACAGCTCCGATCTCAAGCCTTGCCATTTCTTTGATGCTATCACTTGAAGGGGTAGCGGCAGGAGCAGCTACGATTGGCTGTGCAGCACAAATGATCGGTTTTGCGGTCATCAGTTATAAAGACAATGGCTTCGGAGGCTTCTTAGCCCAAGGAATCGGGACCTCGATGCTTCAGGTCGCCAATATTGTAAGAAAACCGCTATTACTCTTACCGCCTACGATAGCTGGTGCGGTGTTAGCCCCTTTGGCTACGACATGGCTTCAGCTTGAAAACAACGCAGCGGGTGCCGGGATGGGTACGAGTGGACTTGTCGGACAAATCATGACCTTCGAGGCTATGGGATTTTCATGGGATGTCGCGCTCGCTATCTTGATTCTCCACTTTCTTGCGCCCGCTTTGATCAGCTATCTGATCGCTGTATGGTTTCGTAAAAGAGGCTGGATTAAACCTGGAGACCTTAAGATTGAATATGAATAAACCTGTGCTAAACTAGGGGTGGAGGTGAAGATATTGATCACTCTAGAATCAGATCAACAATTGAAAGACTTGATAAATGAGAAAAACGTCATCCTTTTGTTTTCAGCAGACTGGTGCCCAGACTGCCGGGTGATTGAACCGATTCTGCCTGAACTTGAAGAGAAGTACGATGAATGGACATTCGTATACGTCGATCGTGATGCCTTCATCCACGTATGTGCAGAAAACGACGTCTTCGGAATTCCGAGCTTCCTTGCCTATAAGAACGGAGAAGAAGCTGGACGTTTCGTAAGCAAAGACCGAAAAACGAAGGAAGAAATTGAAGCCTTCATCGAGAAGCTATAAAAAGTTGTGCTCCGGCACAGCTTTTTTCTTTGGAGAAAGGTTGATCACTGTGAGAATCCTTTCATTTTCAAGCTTAAGGTTAGTGATGACGAAGGAAAAGGATATCCCTTTTTTTGAACCGTCCGGAAGTGTATAATGGATGAAGTGTGTAAGGACTCGAAGGCTAAAATAACCAGAGAATCATTTCTCCCTACATAAAGGAGGAAGAAACTATGAAAATGACGAGTATTAAAATGAAACGAATGCTCGAAGACCGTCTGAAACATGACGAGTGGAAAACGACATTCAATCGTGATCAAGATACGTTCAGAATCGAGTGGCGTGACACCGGAAAAGGAATCACCGTCACTTTGCCTAACGTCATCTCAAAATATCAAGCGCGCGGCGAAGAAGCTCTTGATGAGTTAGAAGATCATATTCAGGAAGCACTTCGTGTGATGAATGAAACCCATCAGTTATCAGGCAAAGAACGCCACATTTTCCCTGTCATCCGTGCAGGATCCTTTCCTACAGAGACAAAGGGTGGGAAGAAACTTGTGCACAGCGAGCATACTGCTGAAACAAGGGTTTATTATGCTCTTGACTTAGGGAAGTCCTACCAGCTGATCGATCAGGCGATGCTTGAGGAAGAAGGCTGGACAGAGGAGCGGATTCAGGAGGTTGCCAGCTTTAACGCACGGTCCCTGCCTGTCGAGATGAAGAAGGATACGGTGTACGGCAATGATTTTTATTTCCATTCGACGAGGGATGGGTATGATGCAAGCCGCATCTTGAACGAGGCCTTACTGGAAGAGTTGAAGGCCGATTTTAAAGGGGAGCTCGCGATCAGTGTCCCTCACCAGGATGTCATCATATTTGCTGATGTCCAAAACCAGGAAGGCTATGACATTCTGGCTCAGATGGCGATGAAGTTTTTCGCTGAAGGAACTGTACCCATCACTTCCCTATCCTTCCTGTATGAGGATAAAAAGCTTGAGCCTATTTTTATATTGGCCCAAAAGAAACCGAAATCGAAGCGAAAGGACGACAATTAAATGGATGTATTTTACAACAAGCAAGGTATTGGTGATGTATTGATGATCCCGATCAAAGAGGGAGACCGTGACACCATTAAACACGAAGCATACGGAGATGTCGTGAAAATTACAGATAAAACCGATGGCTCGTTATTAGGATATAACATCTTCCACGCGTCGAAATATTTCGATCTGCCTGGAAAAGGTAAGATGAGATTAACAAAAGAGATGCTTGAACCGATCAAGGAATTGTTCACACAAAATCAGCTGAATGATGTTCTTGACTTTGACCTTTCTCCAAAATTCGTTGTCGGATATGTCAAAGAGAAAGAAAGCCATGAAAATGCAGATAAACTGAGTGTCTGCCAAGTGGACGTAGGGGAAGAGACGTTGCAAATCGTTTGCGGTGCTCCGAATGTCGACGAAGGTCAGAAGGTTGTGGTCGCTAAAGTAGGTGCTACAATGCCGAGCGGAATGAAAATCAAAGATGCGAAATTGCGTGGTGTTCCTTCTACCGGAATGATTTGTTCTGCTAAAGAATTAGACCTTCCAGATGCGCCTAAAGAAAAAGGGATCCTCGTGCTTGATGACTCTTATGAAGTCGGACAGCCTTTTGAAGTTTAACCCTTCTCATGAAACTCTCTTGCTTTAAGAATCTTCGAACCGCTGGATCTTCCCATTCAGTTCGAGTAACAGGCAGGGAAATAGGTGAGAGACCGATTGTCATCCTGGCAATCGGTCTTTTTTTGCGAATGGGTTGTCTTTCTGCTGCGCCATTCATCATCCGTGATCCACTTGTCTATAAAAACCTCTATCACCTTTCGGATCTTCGCTGTGATTTTGACTTTTATTCTAGATTGTTTCAAAATAAACGATGATAGAAGAGGTGAAACGATGACAGATAAAATGAATAATGTTAGATGGTTTAGCATGGCTTTGAAAGCCTTGATCGTTTTGGCTGAAAATGAAAGTCGGTGCCCAAGTGGGAAGCTTGCTGAAAAACTAGAGAGCCAGTCCGTTTACTTGCGAAAAATTTTAACACACTTAGTGAAAGCAGAGATCATTGGTGCTAAAGAAGGGCGGGACGGTGGCTACTCACTCAGCCGTAAGCCTGAAGACATTAAACTATCAGAAGTTTACGAAACGATCCGTGCAGAAACCGTTACGAAAGATTACTTCGAGACAGAAGGAAAGCACTGTTTTTCAAGCGTCTCACAGCAGTCCCTTTTTAATCTTCAGCAGGAAATGGAATCTTGGATAATGGAAGGGTTGCAAACGAAGACCTTAGCTGATTTGATAAAGCGTTGAAACGAAACGAAATCCGTTTCGTTTTTTTTATAAGTAACTGTATTTGACGGAGGAACAGTTAAGTGGTTATACTGTAATTGTAAAAGATACAGTTAAAGGAGTTTTCATAAATGGCTAACCAAACAATGACTAAAGAAGAATATTTAAACAAAGTGAAAGAGATTGACACGACGAAAGAAGCGCCAAAAGAACTCGACAACACCGATTTTCTAACAGTCGCTAAGGAGCGACGCTCTGTCCGTCAATACGATCCAGAATTTAAAATCGATCGTAAAGAAATTGAGGAATTGCTTGAGACGGCAACACTTGCTCCGTCATCATCTAATTTACAGTCTTGGAGATTCCTTGTCATAGATGAACTAGAAGAAAAAGAGCGGTTGCTTCCAATTGCGAACAATCAGCAACAAATCGTGGACGCATCCGCAGTCATCGCGGTCCTTGGTGATAAGAAGGCTTATGAAAAAGCTGACCAAATCTATTCTCAAATTGCTGAAAAGGGTAACATGCCGGAAGATGTGAAAACGATGTACGTCAACAGTATATTCGATAACTATGGAAACTTTTCTGATGAGCGACTCTCCAAAATCGCACATATTGATGGAGGGATCGTTGCGATGCAGTTCATGCTTGCAGCAAAAGCCAAAGGGTATGACACGGTGCCGATGGGCGGCTACGACGAAGAGAAATTCCTTGAGGCATTCAACGTTCCTGAACAGTACACCTCCGTCATGCTTTTATCACTAGGAAAAGGCACAAAAGCCGGATTCCAAAAGACACGCCTTCCTCTAGAAGAGGTTGTAGAGTGGAACCGCTACGAGAAATAAAAGACTATTGTATATAGAGTGGATGGAATCCTTACGCTTCAAATTAAAATTCTGAGCAAAGCAGCCTAGCTGCTTTGCTTTTTTTGGTACGAAAGTCATTTTTAAACGGATTGTAAACCAATCATAGGAGGAAACCTGTTAAAATAATAGATACCCACTAGAGAGAGAAACATAAGAAAAGAGAGTGAGTTATGATGTGGAAAGATATTAAGAGCAAATTTAAAAATTGGTTTGAATCGGATGAACCTGAACAAACTACACAACCTGTACATAAACAAGAACGAACTGAAATAAATGCAGAAACTCGAATGACGTATCGATACCCAAAACAAGGTGAATTCCGATTTCCGGTCATTCCGGATCAGAAGCCTAAGGAAGCGAACGAACCTGATAAGGGAAGAGAGAGGCCGTCAAGAAGGCAAAAGAAGGCTCCAGAGTCAGTAGAAAAGGAACAGCCGCCCCGGAAGCCGCGTGAGAAAAAAGAAAAGCTTCCTGAAACGTCTTCTATCCCTTTTACACCGACAGATGTTCCTTCACCGATTTATGGATACCGTAATAGGCAAATGGCTGCGGGGTTAGAAAAACTGGAAGATGCCGTGGATCACGACAGTGGCACCATCACTCAATGGACAGGATCGAATGATGAGGAGCAATGGCAAAACCTGCGCGCCCGTTTAAGGAATGAACTCATGCAGCGATCGTCGGCTCCGTCTGAGGAAGAAATATCGCAAGAGGTTGAAGAAGACCTTCACGAAGCATCATCTGAACATGAGGGGGCTATTCAAGAGGATGTGGAAATGGAGACCCTTTCTTCGGAAGTGGAAGAGAATGTAGATAACCAGAGACATACGTCTTCTGACGAAGAGGAATGGCCTCATGAAGCACTCTATAAACCAGAAGAGAATCGTACAGAAGCAAATGAGCACGACATGGATAAGCAAGAGTCATCTGAACAACTCGGCGAACAAGAAGAACCTGCGCAACTAAAAGACCAGGAAGAAGAGACAACCCTATTAGAAAAAGAGATTGTACAAGAAGAACCGACACAACTAGAACAAAAGGTAGAGCAAA
>SCFO01000001.1:26376-1151678 GCA_004078665.1 Halobacillus fulvus
AGAGTCATCTGAACAACTCGGCGAACAAGAAGAACCTGCGCAACTAAAAGACCAGGAAGAAGAGACAACCCTATTAGAAAAAGAGATTGTACAAGAAGAACCGACACAACTAGAACAAAAGGTAGAGCAAAAGGAGCCATTAGAGCCAGAACTAGAGGTAAAACAAGAAGAGCCCGTACAATCTGAACAACATGCTGAAGAAATACAGGCTGTACAACCAGAAGAAGAGACTTCTCTGCATACAGAACCTATTGAAGTGTCATCTGAACAACTCGGCGAACAAGAAGAACCTGCGCAACTAAAAGACCAGGAAGAAGAGACAACCCTATTAGAAAAAGAGATTGTACAAGAAGAACCGACACAACTAGAACAAAAGGTAGAGCAAAAGGAGCCATTAGAGCCAGAACTAGAGGTAAAACAAGAAGAGCCCGTACAATCTGAACAACATGCTGAAGAAATACAGGCTGTACAACCAGAAGAAGAGACTTCTCTGCATACAGAACCTATTGAAGTAGAAGATATAAAGAACAAGGAAGAAACTTTACAAAAAAATGTAGTGGAAATGAATAAAGAAGAGCAATCAAAAGAACAGGTGAAGGACCAAACAGGCAGAGCCCCTGTCAAAAAAGAGAAGAAGGTCGAGAGTTCAGGAAAGAGAACCGTTCCTTTCAACGTCATCATGACGCCGAGAGATAAACGGACAAGGGATCAGAATAGGAACCCGCAATCTTCTTCACCAACACAAACGGCGCCTGCAAAGCAGCAAGTACCCGTCACGACAGTGGCAGAAAGAGAGCCAGAAGTACAACCTGCTTCACCGCGTATCGAGTATAAAACACCACTACACTTACTGGACGATCGCGAGAACGAATCTTTGCACGATGATTCGTGGATTACAGAACAAATGGAATTGCTTGAAACGACGCTGCGTCACTTCCATGTAAGAGCAAAGGTCGTAAACGCAATGAAAGGGCCTACGGTGACACGTTTTGAAGTGCAGCCTGAGCCAGGAGTAAAAGTAAGTAAAATCACGAATTTGGCGGATGATATCAAACTGAGCATGGCAGCCCGTGATATAAGAATTGAGGCACCGATTCCGGGTAAACAGGCGGTGGGAATAGAAGTGCCCAACCAACAATCTCAGATGGTCGGGCTTCAGGAAATATTCGAATCAGATGCATTCGTAAAAGATCCTTCTCCATTGTCTGTAGGATTAGGTTTGGACATAGGCGGAGACCCCATCGTGACAAATTTGAAGAAAATGCCTCACGGTCTGATTGCCGGTGCCACAGGTTCAGGTAAGAGTGTATGTATCAACACGATATTAATCAGCCTGTTGTATAAGGCTCATCACGAAGACGTGAAGTTTCTGCTGATCGATCCAAAAATGGTCGAACTAGCGCCTTATAATGACCTTCCACATCTCGTTTCTCCTGTAATTACAGATGTGAAAGCTGCGACGACTGCTTTGAAATGGGCAGTGAAAGAAATGGAAGAGCGCTACGAGAAATTCGTCGAAGAGGGTGTCCGTGATGTGGAGCGATACAATGATAAGATGCTGAAGCAGGGACGTCAGAGTGAGAAACTGCCTTATATGGTTATTGTTATTGATGAATTAGCTGACCTTATGATGGTTTCTCCTCAGGATGTTGAGGATGCGATCTGTCGCATCGCCCAGAAAGCCCGGGCTTGCGGCATCCATTTGCTGCTTGCGACTCAGAGACCTTCTGTCGATGTCATTACAGGATTGATTAAAGCGAACATCCCAACAAGGATCGCTTTCAGTGTATCTTCACAAGTGGATTCCCGCACCATTATTGATTCAGGCGGAGCCGAAAAACTACTCGGCAAAGGGGATATGCTGTTTGTCGAAAATGGATCCGGTCTGGCACGAAGAATACAGGGAGCGTTCGTATCGGATGATGAAATCGAGCGAGTGACTTCCTACGTGAAGAAAATAGCTCCCCCACAATACTTGTTCCATCAGGAAGAGTTGATGCAACAAATCTCCTCTGAAGAGGAAACAGATGAATTGTTTGACGAAGCAGTGCAATTTGTTATCCAACAAAACGGAGCGAGCGCTTCTCTGATCCAACGCCGTTTTAAAGTCGGGTATAACCGTGCCGCGCGGTTAATCGATCAAATGGAGACCTATGGAATTATCTCCGAACAAAAGGGAAGCAAACCGAGAGATGTTTTGATGACTGAACAACAAATCGATGATTTATTGCATGGTTAGGTAAATAGTTGAGTTGAAAGCCTTGTACAAAAGTTCACATTTTTATATGATTGTCTATGAATGAATTTTTCGTATAAAAATGTAGAACTGGCACGTTCCGCTTGTAGTGGAATGTGCCCAGGGCTTTTTCTTATTATATAGACCTCATTGTTTAAGGAGTAAAGATTATGAAGGAAATCTATAGGAAGTTAAATGGCGAAATTGCTCGCCTGACGAACAAGACATTTAAATTTGATGAGCGTGTGGCAGAAGGCTGGTTTTCTGCTGTCTACTTTCTGAAGAGCAAGGAGATTGTGGAAAAGCATTTGCCTGATAACATCGTCACGATGCAATTTTTCCAAAAGGACCATGCCGTTTTATGCGGAACAGATGAAGCGATCGCATTGATCCATACGTTTGCTGAGCATCCGGAGGAGCTGGAGATCTATTCTTTGAAAGACGGAGATAAGATCAGTCCATACGAAACGGTTCTTACAATTAAAGGACCTTATCAGTACTTCGGTTATTTAGAGGGGATCATCGACGGAATTCTCGCTCGTCGGACATCGGTTGCTACGAACGTTTATAATGTCGTAAAAGCAGCGAGAGCATCAGGGCGTCAAAAGCCGATCATCTTCATGGGTGATCGTGACGATCACTTTACACAGCAATCCGGTGACGGCTACGCCGCCTTTATCGGAGGGTCTACTGCCCAAGCGACCCATGCTATGAATGAATGGTGGGGGAAAGAGGGAATGGGCACGATGCCGCACGCCCTGATCCAGCTATTTAAAGGCGATGTCGTCGCGGCCACAAAAGCTTATCATGAGCAATATCCGAATGATCAATTGATGGCGCTCGTTGATTACAATAACGATGTCATTACAGATGCCTTAAAGGTAGCACGCGAATTTGGAGATGAGCTCAAGGGTGTAAGAGTAGATACTTCAAGAAACCTTGTCGATAAATATTTCTTGAGGAATCAGCACCTGATGGGCAAGTTCGATCCGCGTGGTGTGAACCCTGAATTAATCTTTGCTTTGAGAAGAGCGTTAGACGATGAAGGCTATCGCCATGTCAAAATCGTTGTAAGCGGCGGTTTTACGAAGGAACGTATCCGCTTTTTTGAAGAAAATAAAGTGCCCGTTGATATGTATGGAGTCGGTGGAAGTCTTCTGAAGATAGGAATTGGATTTACAGGAGATAATGTGCTGATCGACGGTGCTCATGAAGCGAAAGAGGGAAGGAAATACCAGCCTAATCCAAGAATGGAATATGTCGAGTATGCTCCAGAAGGTTGACTCAGACTAAAGGCACATGCGGATGGACCGTGCGTGCCTTTAGTTGCTGGTAAAGTAGGATGATGAACACTTTTTCTATATCCTGTTCCGTGATAAGATAAGAAAGCATTCGTTTTTTGACGTTTTGAATCTAAATGTAACGGTTGGAGAAGAAATCGCAACTTAAAAAATGTTACATATACTATACTTAAAGTGATCCACTTTATTTTGGAGGTTCTCGTTTATGACAACTTACCATTTCATTGGTATTAAAGGAACAGGAATGAGTTCGCTTGCCCAAATCCTTCATGACTCAGGTCAGAAAGTACAAGGATCTGATGTAGAGAAGCGTTTTTTTACTCAGGAAGTTTTAGAAGAAAAAAATATTAAAATCATGCCTTTTGCAAAAGAAAATATTACAGATGGTCTGACAGTGATCGCAGGGAATGCCTTTAGTGATGACCATGAAGAAATCCAGGAAGCGAAGCGGTTAGGCTTGCCTTATTACCGCTATCATGAATTCCTTGGGGAATGGTTGCAGCAATTCACGAGCATTGCGGTGACAGGAGCACACGGGAAAACATCAACGACTGGTCTGCTTTCTCATGTGCTGACAGAGAACTATCCGACTTCTTATCTGATTGGAGATGGAACGGGAAGAGGACATGAAGCGAGCCAATACTTCGCTTTTGAAGCGTGTGAATACCGTCGTCACTTCCTCGCCTATCATCCTGATTACGCAATCATGACCAATATCGATTTTGATCACCCGGATTATTTTTCTAGTACCGAAGATGTTTTCCAGGCGTTTCAAGAGATGGCGAAACAGGTGAAGAAAGGGATTATTGCCTGTGGGGATGACGAGCATCTGCAGCATATTCAGGCCAATGTACCGGTTCTGTATTACGGTTTTTCCGATACGAACGATTTCCAAGCTCAAAATGTGAGGGAAAATGAGGAAGGCACAACGTTCGATGTGTTTGTCAGAAATAATTTCTACGATACATTCACCATTCCTCAATACGGAAATCATACCGTGCTGAACGCGCTCAGCGTGATTGCTCTATGCCACTATGAGAACATGTCACCAGATCAAATTAAGAAAATGGCGACCTTCAAGGGTGTAAAACGTCGCTTCACAGAAAAGAAATGGAATGACCAGGTACTCGTCGATGATTATGCTCACCATCCGATTGAGATTACAGCAACAATCGATTCGGCCCGTAAAAAGTATCAGGAGCGTCCGGTTGTGGCGATTTTCCAGCCTCATACGTTTACACGTACGAAAACATTTTTGAACGAATTCGCTGAAAGTTTAAAGCAGGCGGATCATGTTTATTTATGCGATATTTTTGGATCGGCCAGAGAGAGTGAAGGAAAACTGACGATTGAGAACTTACAGGAATTGATTCCGGAATCAGAAATCCTTCAATTGGACGAAACAGAGGTTCTCAATGCTTATGAAGATGGAGTCCTATTGTTCATGGGTGCTGGTGATATCCAGAAGTTTCAAAAAGCTTATGAAGATCATGCTCAATAATAGAGGCGTGCGGAAATCCCCGCACGTTTTCTTTTTTCTCATCCCGTTTAGTAAAACTTTCAAAAAAACGCAGATAGACAAGAAGGGATTTTTAAACATTTTATAGAATAAAAAGTATATAAAGAGTTTATGTTTAAATTTACACTAAAATGGGTATTATCTATGATGATATAAATACATATCGAAGGAGTGTGCAGGGGGAATGATTATTATTTTATACATTGCTGCTCTGATTGCAGCAGTGGCTTTTGCTGTTCTCGTCATCTTCTTGGCCAGAACATTAACCGCTGTTCGTCGAACGATGAACAATGTAGCGGATACCCTTGAAGGTGTAGAGAAGCAAATGGAGGGTATAACACTAGAAACGACGGCTCTGCTCAATAAGACAAATAAGTTAGCAGAGGATGTCGGCGAGAAGTCTCAAAAGTTGAACACGCTTGTAGACGGAGTCAAAGGAATCGGAGACTCAGTCCAGGAGTTCAATCAATCCTTACGGTCCATTTCGCGTGGCTTAAGCCATTCTGCTGATCAACATACAGAGTCGGCTGCCCAGGCTATGAAATGGGGACAGGTGGCGATTAACCTGTGGAAAAATGTAAAGAAAGAAGAACCAAAACATTAAGGAGGAGATTGTATGAGTAATCAGAAGTCTACGAACAATGGAAGAGATTTTGTCTTGGGGTCATTGATTGGCGGTTTAGTAGGAGCAGCTGTTGCCCTGCTGTTCGCTCCGAAGTCCGGTCGCGAGCTGCGCGAAAACCTTAATGAAAGCTCCGGTGAGTGGAGAGAGCGTGCGGGTGAATGGAAAGACGTAGCGTATGAGAAGAGTGGGCAGTGGAAAGATCGTGCGGTGGAAACATCTTCTCAGTTCTCCAAATCTGTAACAGATAAGTCTCAGGAATTCACAGGAAAGCTTCAGGATAAAGTGAAAAATATCCGCAGTTCTGAAGATGATGAAGCGGAAAAGGCTGCACAGGAAGTGGCAGAAGCGATCGAAGAAGCAGCCAAAGAGCTTGAAAAGCAACAGGATTCAACGACATCATCCAATCTATAATAAACAAAAATGATGGGGGCGATTGTTCTCCATCATTTTTTGTTTACAGAAAGGGGAATTTCCGTGAGTATTCAAGTGATTCGCGAAGAAGAAGAATTCCAAAAGATTTTGAGTGAGACATCTAAATTTTTGCTGATGAAACATAGTTTGACGTGCCCGATCAGTGGAGCTGCCAAAGCGGAGTATGATGCGTTTAGTGCGTATTCATCGGTTCCGTGTGTCGTACTGAATGTGCAGGAAGCAAGATCGCTTTCGAATAAAATCGCAGAAGACTATGGCGTGAAGCATGAGTCACCGCAGGTTCTCTTATTTGATGGCGACAACGTCATATGGAACGACAGCCACGGTGCCATTACAGAGAACAGTTTGAATACAGCTGTCAAAAGCTGAAACGCAGGAACTTACCCTGCGTTTCTTTTTGTCTATGGGAAAAGTTGTTCACTACCAGGTACTGTCAAAATGCAATGTGAAACTTTTTTGTTCTATAATGATGGGCAGGGAAGACACTTATACAGGATATTTTTAAATTTCTTTTATTTATTTCCATGAAAACCTTTTCTAAGGGTGACAAGTGTCGAAATATTAGCTATAATTGTCCCTAATTATCATAGAATTATTGAATTATACTACCTAGGGGGACGAAGACATGAGTAATCAAAAATTAGACCAATTGCGTAACCAGCTAGATGATGTTAATTTGCAGCTTCTGAATTTAATCAATAAACGCGGTGAACTGGTAAAGGAAATTGGTCAAATTAAAGAACAGCAGGGCATGAACCGTTTCGACCCGGTCCGTGAAAGAGCAATGTTGGATCACCTATCCAAGCATAATGACGGCCCGTTCGAGGATTCCACAGTCGTTCATCTTTTCAAAGAAATCTTCAAAGCTGCTCTTGAGCTTCAAGAAGATGATCATAGAAAAGCTTTACTTGTATCACGAAAGAAAAAAGCAGAGGATACAGTCGTGGAAATCAACGGCGAAAGAATTGGAGAAGGGAATCCGACCTTCATCACAGGACCGTGTGCGGTTGAAAGCTACGAGCAGGTGTCAACCGTTGCTAAAGCATTGAAAGAGCAGGGTCTGAAGTTGATGCGCGGTGGAGCGTTCAAACCACGTACTTCTCCATATGATTTCCAAGGACTCGGTCTTGAAGGGTTGAAAATGCTGAAGCAGGCTGCCGATGAAGAGGGGCTTGCAGTTGTCAGCGAAATTGTGAACCCTGCAGATATCGAACCGGCTCTTGATTACTTAGATGTCATTCAAATCGGTGCTCGTAACATGCAGAACTTTGAACTTCTTAAAGCAGCAGGATCTGTCAACAAACCCGTTCTATTGAAGCGCGGTATGTCGGCAACGATTTCAGAGTTCATCAATGCGGCAGAGTACATCATTTCCCGAGGCAACGAAAACATTATTCTATGTGAGCGTGGAATTCGTACGTATGAAAAAGCGACGCGAAATACATTGGACATTTCCGCTGTTCCAATTCTGAAGCAAGAAACACATTTGCCAGTCATGGTGGATGTGACACACTCAACAGGACGCAGAGACTTATTACTGCCAGCAGCTAAAGCAGCTCTTGCCATCGGCGCTGACGGTGTCATGGCGGAAGTACACCCAGACCCGGCCGTCGCCCTTTCGGATTCGGCCCAGCAAATGGACATTCCGACCTTCCGCAAATTCATGAATGAGCTTAGATAATAAACAACAAAGAGCCAGACTCGGATCTGGCTCTTTTTTTGTTCAGGTTTCGGTAAGTGTAGGAGCGTTAGCAAGATGTGCAAGAAGTCTGGTCCTCAATGTCTAAATAAAAGTCTTATAATAAGCAGAAGCGTCAGCATGAGAAGGATTGTACGTTTCTTCTTGAGTGGTTATTCGTTATAATAATAAGGGTATGCTAAAAATGGAGAAACTACACGAATATTGCGGATAGACGCTATCTATCGTATGATTATTTTATTAATGAAGTCGTACGCCGATTCGACGAAGGAGGATTTTAGTATGAATGTAACAATATATGATGTAGCAAGAGAAGCCAACGTTTCAATGGCAACTGTCTCCCGTGTTGTCAACGGGAACCCGAACGTAAAACCAGCCACAAGGAAAAAGGTGCACGAAGCGATTGAACGGCTCGGATATCGCCCGAATGCGGTCGCGAGAGGGCTTGCGAGTAAGAAAACGACAACAGTAGGGGTTATCATCCCTGATATCTCCAGCATTTTCTTTGCAGAATTAGCTCGAGGAATCGAAGATATCGCAACGATGTACAATTACAACATCATCTTGAGCAACTCAGATCAAAATAAGGATAAAGAGCTTCACCTGATCAACGCGATGCTAGGAAAGCAGGTGGATGGTCTTGTTTTCATGGGGGGTAAAATTACAGAAGATCACATCCGTGAGTTCAAAACATCTTCTGTACCGATCGCACTTGCCGCAACAGTGGACGAAACAGGCGAAACTCCTGCGGTAAACATCAATTACGAACAGGCTGCTTATGAAGCGACTGAACTTCTTTTATCTAACAATAATGAAAAAGTGGCTTTCGTTTCCGGACCTGAAGATACGGTTGTAAACATCCAAAAGCTTGAAGGATATAAGCGGGCAATGAACGATCACGGACATGATCCTGAGAAGTGGATCGTGACCGGGGATTATTCATACGACTCTGGTATTGAAGCGCTAGATCAGTTATTAGCGTTGGAAGAACAGCCAACAGCTGTTTTTGTAGCTGCAGATGAAATGGCTCTCGGTGTCATCCACGGTGCTCAGGACAGGGGTATGCGTGTCCCTGAAGATCTTGAGGTGTTCGGCTTTGACAACACTCGTCTTGCGACAATGGTACGACCGACGCTCTCAACAGTCGTTCAGCCGATGTATGATATCGGGGCCGTAGCGATGAGACTGTTGACGAAATTCATGAATAAAGAAGAGGTCGATGAACAAAATGTCATCTTACCTCACCGAATTGTCGAAAGAAACTCAACTCAGAAGAAATAGTACCGATATAAAGGGTAGACTGTATCTGTACGAACTGAGGAGAGAGGTAGATGACAAAGAAAGACTTGTTTACTCCCATTGGGATTACAATTGGTTTCATGATGGTCATATTCGGGATTGCTTCTAATTCCGGTATTGGGGGCGTTGCATCATTTTTGCAAGCCTCCTCCATCATCATTGTCCTAGGGGGCTTAATGGCAGCCTTACTTGTGCACTTCAATATAAGTGAAATGAAGCTGACTTTCCGTGTAACGAAGGAAGCTTTCAAGAAAACGGACATGGACTTAAAACAGCTGATTACTCTGTTTGTCCAACTTTCTGAAAAAGCAAGACGGGAAGGCCTTCTTGCTTTGGAGGCTGAACTTGAGGAAGTGGAAGATCCTTTCATTAAGAAAGGTATTCTGCTCGCTGTAGACGGGATCGAACCTGAAGTCATCCATGACATCATGAATGCTGAAATTGTAGCCGTAGAAGAACGGCACCAGAGGGGAAGAGCCATTCTAGAAAAAGCAGGAGAGTATGCTCCAGCGTGGGGAATGATCGGGACGTTGATTGGGCTTGTGCTTATGCTACAAAGCCTGACGAGTCCGGAGACACTAGGACCAAAAATGGCGGTGGCACTCCTGACGACATTTTATGGAACCCTTCTCGCCAACCTCGTTTTTCTGCCGATGGCGGGGAAACTAGAGAATAAAACCGAACAAGAAATTTTTATGAAACAGGTCATCATTGAAGGAGTCATAGGTGTGCAATCTGGACAGAATCCTAAAATACTCGAGGAAAAATTGAGTGCTTTCTTATCGGAAGAGGATAAACAGCTGGTAGAGGAAGAAAAACAGGAGGAGTCCCTAGGAGAAGCAGCCAATGAAGCTTAGACGGAAGCAAAAGAACCAAAAAGATTCTCCTAAATGGATGACTACTTATGCCGATATGGTCACCTTGATTTTAGTCTTCTTTATTTTGCTTTTTTCGATGTCACAAATCAATTTAGTGAAATTTGAAGCGGTATCTGAATCGTTTCGTAATCGTATGATCTTTGATTTCTATCCTTCAGCTGTTGAAGAGGATTATCCGACAGAGCAGACGAAGATACAGGAAAACGGGGAAGAGAATAATGAATTTGAAGAACCGACGGAAACGCCTGATCATATAGCCGCTGAACTGGAAGAGAAACAGTCCGAGGAAGATTTACGTGAACTGAAAGAGGAAGTCGATCAATACTTAGAAGAGAATCAGCTGAGCGATATTATTTCCGCCAATCAGACGGAGCGGGGCATCGTTCTCGTTCTGGAGGAACAGCTGCTTTTTGAAACGAGCCGCGCCGAAATACTGGAAGGGGCGAGACCTTTTTTAAGTAAAGTAGGAACACTGCTTGGAAATATTCCGAATGCGGTCAAGGTCGAAGGACATACAGACAGCCGTCAAATTTCAACGTTCCGTTTTCCGTCCAACTGGGAGCTTTCCGGTGCAAGGGCGAGCAGCGTCGTCCGCTATTTGTTGGAGCAGACAGAGGGTTTGAGTCCTGAGCGGTTTACAGCGGTCGCTTACGGCGAAACACGACCTGTAGCACCTAATGATTCCGAGGAAAACTGGAGTAAGAACAGGCGGGTTGAAATTGTCATCCTGCACCCTAGATATGAATGAACAAAACCACCTATCCAGCGGTTACTGCTGAGTAGGTGGTTTTTTATATGTGCATGAGAACCAATTTAGAAAGAGCCGTTCATTCTTTTATGATTGGGAATGAGCTGCAAAGCTTTTTCGAGCACCTGTGCATTCTTCTCTGTGATTTCACTTTTGCGTGGGATCGGTTTATAGCTGTCTTCAGGATCATGCCAATCGTTCGGGAGAGAAACCGGGCTTTCTTTCGACCATTTCCTCAACCACTCTTCCGGAAGCGGTCCCTCAAAAGCAACATCGTCGTTCATTACTTTCCAGATTTGCGCCCATGCTCGTGGAACAACGCGCCAAATATCATACCCTCCACCGCCGAGAGCAATCCATTTCCCGTTGCAATACTGATGGGCAAGTTCATGAGCGAGTTTCGGGATCCGTTCAAAAATCTTCATGGTGGAGCAAAGGTGTGTCAGTGGATCTAGGAAGTGAGCATCCGCACCATTTTGGGTCACGATAACATCCGGCTGGAAATAGTCAACAATTTCTCTGAAAGCGGATTCATAAAGGTGTAAAAAAGAATCGTCCTCCGTAAAGGCGTCGATCGGTAGGTTAAAGGAATATCCATACCCTTCCTTCAATCCGCGTTCATTCACATTGCCCGTGCCGGGAAACAGATATCTTCCTGTCTCATGGATCGAGAATGTACAGACGTTTGGATCATCGTAAAAGGCCCATTGGACACCGTCACCGTGGTGGGCATCCGTATCTACATAGAGTACTTTGACATCGTACTTCTCCCGCAAATATTTAATTCCGACGGCTCCGTCATTATAAATGCAAAATCCGGAAGCTTTCCGTTCGAAGCCATGGTGAAGACCACCACCGAGGTTGAGGGCGTGTTCAACTTCACCTTCCATGACGGCATCAATCGCTGCAAGTGTACCGCCGACAAGCAGGGAGGAGGCTTCATGCATTCCTTTGAACATCGGGGTATCTTCCGTTCCTATCCCATACTCCAATCCATCTTCCTCAGACAGCCTTCCTTGACTTGCCTTTTTCACCGCTTCAATATACGTAGGACTGTGTGCTAACGCCAGTTCTTGTTCCGTGGCGATTCTAGGTTGAATAAAATGCTGTTCATGTAAAGCTCCTGCTGCTTCTAAAAGCTCTTTTGCCAGAATGACCCTCATCTGATTGAAGGGGTGATCATCCCGGAATCGGTAAGACGTAAAATCGTTGGAAAAAACGAAACCAGATGGACAGCTCATGTTGTCATCCCTGGCATTTTCGGCCATAAGACTTCATAGCCTGCCTCTTTTAAATCGTCTATTGTAGGGAGTGGGTTCATCGTCTGAATCCGGACTACAATGATTTTATAGTTAGGATCTGGTTTATATGGATAAATGAGCACGGAACTTATGTTGACTTTACGTTTACCAAAAACTTGCGTAACCTGGGGCAGGATACCAGGTTTGTTGATCACTTTCACTTCGATTTGAGAGCTTTGGACATGAGTGCCAGTCAATTGAATCAGCGTGTATAGCATATCTTTTTCTGTAATGATCCCGACTAGAACATTGTTCCGTGTCACTGGAACACAGGCAATTTCCTGTTCATAAAAAATGGACGCGACCTCTTCTACAAAGTCTAGAGGATGGACGGTTGTGACAGGTGATGTCATGATGCTGCTGATCGCGTTTTGTAATTCTTCGGGCTGGGAGTCGTTTTCGAAAATCGAAGGACTTGCATCCCGTACGTCCCGATCCGATACAATCCCGATCACTTTATTGTCATCATCGACGATCGGGATGTGACGAATATGGTGTTTATGAAGAAGTTTCAAGGCTGTCTCGATCGTTGCGTCTGGATGCAATGTAATGACTTCTGTTTTCATACATTCTTCTACTAGCATGGATCTACCTCCTTGTTTGACGGTATTGATGTCTTGTCAGGAATCTCAAAATATCGAATTGCTCCACAGACTCCTCTGGAACGTTTTCACCGATTCTGACCATCAGACAGTTCGCTGGATGGGAAATGATTTCGGGATCATCCGTAGGGGAGGGGGTCAGACCGCCAGCGGCCATCATCTTCTCCATCACTTTCCGGTATTCCCATATATTCAGGCCAGTACCTTTTAAATCCCAGTGCCAGTAATATTCTGTGGATATGATGATATAGTTTTCCATAAAGTCATCCATCATGGATACCTTCAGTAAGCGTGAGCCGATCCGGTAGCCCCTAAATTGCGGAATGACTTCAATGGCACCCAGTTCAATTAAGTCGTCCATCTTGCCCTCAGACCATCTCTCTAAAGGATCTGGATGCAAATACGTCACGTAACCGACGATGTTATCTGCATGCCGGGCGATGATGATCCGACCTTCGTCGAAATCTGCAATCTCTTTTACGGCTTCAAACTGTTTTTCGGAAGGACGAAACGCTTTCAGACCTTCGTCGAACCTGTATTTTGAAAGTTCTTCAGATGGAAGCGGCCCTTCAATAATGACAGGTCCGTATTCTGATTCAAATGTTTCACTGTAATAGGTTTTTCTATGATCCATTCAGTCACCACCTTGAATTGTCTAATAGAAAATAATGGCTATGTTACATTATACAGCATCTGCATAAAATGTCATGGTGAAAAAACCTTCAATTCTGTGAATGGGCGGAACGCTTTGATCCGATTTTTCTGAAAAACAAAAAACAGACTCTATCCTCATGAAAGGATAAGAGTCTGTTTTTTTATTATTCCTCAGGGTTTTCGTCAGATTCGTCGTCGCTGTTTTCAGGAGCATCTTCTTGAGGGGCTTCTTCAGGAGGAGTTTCTGACTCTCCACCTGTGTCACCACCCTCGTTATTGCTTCCGTCTCCGCTTTGATCATCACCTGAGGTACCGCCGTCATTGTTTCCATCATTTCCGGCAGGAGGCTCTTCGTTGGCCCCATCATTTCCGTTGTTCGAATCATTATTGTTTTCGGGTGCCGGTGCTTCTGGTTCCGGTTCTGGTTCTGGCTCAGGTTCAGGAGCACCAGGGTTTCCTACCGTTACGGCTGTTGATTGACCAGAGGATTCCCCGAAGTAATCCACTGCACGTACGACGTAAATTCCTTCATTGCCTGAGAAGTTGTAATTCGTTCCGGTCGTGCTTCCGAGCAAGGAGAAAGATCCTCCGGGCTCGCCTGCACGATAGATTCTGTAACCGACGACATCATTGCTTGATGAAGGCGCCCAGCTTAATGTTGATCCGTTGGCAGAAATATTGCCCGGTGCCGCTGGTGCTTGCCCATCATTGTCAATGCTGGATGCTGTGGAACCGATACTTCCTGCAGATGGAAGCGCCACATTCGACCATGCGCTGGAATTCGGAATCAATTCTCTTAAGACTTCTGGTGTATCGTAGCCATTTTCTTCAAGGAATTCAGGGCTTAGCGTAACGCCGCCACCATCAATGATAAACTCACTTGGAGTATTTGATCCAGCTACGACCAACTGATCTTTCACGCGGACAAAGTCCCCGTTGATCAAACTGTCATCTGCTTTCGTCGGAGCGAATCGTGCGTCGTAAATATCACTTCTTGCAAGTCCGACAGAGGAACACAAATCAGATGCTAGAAGCCCTGAAGTTGCACAGTAGGAGCGTCTGACAAGTCCACCAGGGCTCTCGAAACGGTTGCCAGGTGCCATGATTTCCGGCTCTGCTTCTGTAGCCGCATTGACGACATCTGCCCAGATAGCTTGAGTTCTTTGACTGTATCCTCTTCTGCCGAGATCCTGTTCTTCTTCAAATCCTGTCCACATCCCGACCGTTACGTTCGGGTTTGTTGCCATGAACCAGGAGTCTTCCCGGTCTTGGGACGTACCTGTTTTACCTGCCCAGTCGACGCCAGGGTTGGTGAGCTGTGAACGGACACCGCTGGCTGTACCGTATTCAAGGACATCTCTCATGCTATCCAGAGTTAAGTATGCCGCTTGAGGACTATATACATCGGTTTGGGTAGACTCATGCTGATAAATCGCTTCTCCATCTTTTGTCTCAATCTTTTCGATGATATATGCATCAGTGTGAGTTCCCATGTTTCCTAGTGTTGAATAGCCATTGGCATTCTCAAACATTGTAAACTCTTTGGCGCCTAAGGCGTGGGCCTGTGCACCGTAGTCTCTCTCTGGAATGATACCGCTAAAACCCATTTTCTCCATATAGTTTTTCATAGGGTTATGTTCGTTCATAATTTCATAATACTGTTTAACAGCGGGGACGTTAAACGATTGAGCCAGCGCATAACGAGCAGATACGAAACCATAATAGCCACCAGAGAAGTTGCTGACTGGACCACGATCACCGACTTGATAATTGTAAGGGACATCTGCAATGACAGACCCTGGCTGTGCAGCACCTAAGTCAAAGCTCGGTCCATAGACAAGCAGTGGCTTAATCGTACTCCCTACAGAACGTTTGGCTTGTGTTGCCATATTGTAGGACTCAATATCATAATCAGCTCCAGGAATAAATCCTAAAACCTTACCCGTCTGATTTTCGATAATCATGCTTGACAATTGTAGAGGGACTTCTACGGAGTTAACTTCTCCTGTTTCTGGATCTGTTTCCTCAATCATTTGTGTTGGCCAATACCCCATCTCTTCGTTTACGTAAGAATCCCTAACTCGTAACAATGCATCATAAATCTCTTTATCTATTGTCGTATGAATCTTGTATCCTCCTGTGCGGAGCTCACGGTCTGCAAGAATCGTATATTCTTCTCTGAGGGCCGGATCATTATTCAAATCTTCTTCCGTATAGCCATCTTGTGTTGCTAGCTGGACACTTAAAGCATCGATCGCTTTTGACTGAATTTCCTGCGTCAAGAAAGGATAACGGACATAAGCGGATTCGGTTGATTCTGTCAATGTTTCATCAGAGATTTCAAATTTCATAGCTTCATTGTATTCGGATTGCGTAATGTAGCCTGCTTCAAGCATGCGATCCAACACTTCGTGCATGCGGTCCATTCCTGGTTCGCGTCCTTCCTCGGACTTTATTTCACCAGAATTTGTAAAAGGCGTATAAGCGAATGGGGATTGCGGAAGACCGGCGATGTAGGCGGACTGAGCGATCGTTAGCTCACTTGCATCGACCCCGAACAAACCTTCAGCGGCTGCCTGAACACCTGCAATATTTTCCCCGTTTGCGTTCCGTCCGAACGGGACAATGTTTAAGTAGGCTTCTAGAATTTCGTCCTTTTCAAAGAAACGTTCAATTCGCAACGCGAGCAGCATTTCCTTCGCTTTACGTTCAAAAGAGACTTCGTTCGTAAGGATCTGGTTTTTCACGAGTTGCTGTGTGAGCGTACTACCACCTGTCTTAACGGAGGAGTTGGTCACTTCTTGAACAACCGCACGCATAACGGCTTTCGGAACGACTCCTTTATGTTCGTTAAAGTTGGCATCCTCTGTCGCGACGACGGCATTTTTTAAATGCTCATTCACCTGATCGAGGGAAATCTCTTCACGGTATAAATCCGACTGAACTTTTCCGAGCATCGTATTTTCATCGTTGAAAAACATCTCGGAGGTTTCTTCATAGTTGTATATGCTTTGCTCCATGACTTCTTCTGGCTGAACCGGCTGATCTTTGACGAGAGAAGCAAAGTACCCGGCACCGACACCACCAGCGAAGAAGAGGCCGACGACACCAATAATGATGAAGAATAGTATGATATTCCAAGTCACATCATAAGTAATGCGG
Source organism: Halobacillus fulvus (assembly GCA_004078665.1). GTDB lineage: Bacteria > Bacillota > Bacilli > Bacillales > Halobacillaceae > Halobacillus > Halobacillus fulvus. Next base: position 42,833 of record SCFO01000001.1, read on the forward strand.
GAACCCTTCTGGATCTTCCCTTGTTTCCATAATGACTTAAAATCCCATCTATTTCGACCGTTCTTATGGTTATTAGACATAATGATACCCTCCTAAAAAAATCACTGATAATTATAACATAGAGACTCGCATTAGGACATATTTCCATGCGGGAATTTTATTGCATTTTGTAAATAGATGTGATAAATATAGAACATAGTTTCATAAAAGAGCGTTGAAGGATTGAAGTAAAAAGCAAATCCATGTCTCAGAGAGTTGACGGCCGGTGCGAGTCAACATACATTTGCTTTTGAAGTACGGTCTGGAGCATTCTTCTGGTAAGAATCAGAGGACGGTGAAGAGCCGTTATCGATACAAGTGGCACATTGATTGTGCAACAAGGGTGGTACCGCGATAGACCTCGTCCCTTTCTAGGGGATGAGGTCTATTTTTTTATAGGTAAAAACAAATAGAGAGAAGAAGGAAAAGGAGTGTTCGTATGGACGTATTGAAAGATTTGCGTGATCGTGGGTTAGTGAACCAAATGACTGATGAAGAAGGTTTACAAAAGCATTTAAGTGAGAAACAGGTGACCTTGTACTGCGGGTTTGACCCGACAGCAGACAGTCTTCACATCGGGCACCTGTTGCCAGTCCTCATGTTGAAGAGATTCCAGCAGGCAGGCCATCGCCCGATTGCACTAGTCGGCGGTGGAACAGGGATGATCGGGGATCCGAGTGGACGTTCTACAGAGCGCCAATTAAATTCAGCAGATGTAGTCAAGCAATACAGTGAGCGCATCAAAGAGCAGCTGGCCAAAATCTTGAATTTTGATGAAGGGGAAAATGCAGCCGTTGCCCGTAACAACTACGAATGGCTGTCCGAAATGTCGATCATTGACCTCCTTAGAGATACAGGAAAGCATTTCGGAATCAATTACATGCTGGCAAAAGATTCAGTAGAATCCAGAATCGAGAACGGCATCAGTTTCACAGAGTTCTCGTACATGATTCTTCAATCTCTTGACTTCCAGAAGCTATACGAAAAAGAAAACTGCACCCTTCAAATCGGTGGTAGCGATCAGTGGGGAAACATTACGGCAGGACTTGAGCTGCTTCGTCGTACCGCTGCAGGTGAGAAAGAAGTGGAAGCTTACGGATTAACCGTTCCGTTGATTACAAAAGCGGACGGTTCCAAGTTCGGGAAAACGGCAGGCGGAGCGATCTGGCTGGATCCGGAGAAAACGACACCTTACGAGTTCTACCAGTTCTGGATCAATGTCGATGACCGTGATGTCGTGAAGTTCTTGAAATACTTCACCTTCCTTTCGATGGAGGAAATTGCTGAGCTTGAAAAAGAGGTGGAAACACAGCCTGAGAAACGGGTGGCTCAACGCCGTCTAGCGGAAGAAATGACGAAGCTTGTTCATGACGAAGAAGCTTTGAAACAAGCGGAGCGTATTACGGAAGCACTTTTCAGCGGAGATATTAAATCGTTGTCTGGAAGTGAAATCGAACAAGGGTTCAAAGATGTTCCGGCCTACACTTCAGAGGATAATGAACCGCAGTTGTTACAGCTGCTTGTAGATGCTGGCATTTCTTCTTCCAAGCGTCAGGCTCGTGAAGATATTGGCAATGGTGCGATCTACATCAATGGGGAACGGAATCAAGATATGAAGCACACGATTGCGGAAAGCGACCGAATCGAAGACCGCTTTACGATCATTCGTCGTGGTAAGAAGAAATACTTCCTGATCCGTTACGAAGGTTAATGAGGGGGAGTCCTTGACTTTAACAGTCAGGGGCTCTTTTTTTTGGCTAGTTAAGGGAAGGGCCGACTTTGTTCTTAATTAATCAGATGGCATTAATGATAAGAGTGAGCAGGGCCTTTTGATTAAACAAAAACCCCGAACTTGTCGAAACCGACAAATTCGGGGTTTAATAGTGAGTCCACTCTATTAACGAGAGTAGAATTCAACGATAAGAGCTTCGTTGATTTCAGATGGAAGCTCAGAACGCTCAGGGTAACGAGTGTACGTACCTTCACGCTTGTCTTCGTCGAACGTCATGTATTCAGGAACGAAGTTGTTTACTTCGATCGCTTCTTCTACAACGTTCAGCTTCTGAGATTTTTCACGAAGGCTGATCACTTGACCAGGAGCTACGCGGTAAGATGGGATGTCAACGCGACCACCATCTACAACTACGTGACCGTGAGTAACAAGCTGACGAGCTTGGTTACGAGTACGGGCAAGGCCTAAACGGTAAACAAGGTTGTCCAGGCGGGATTCAAGAAGAACCATGAAGTTCTCACCGTGGATACCTTTCATTTTACCAGCTTCTTCGAATAGACGACGGAATTGACGCTCAGTCAAGCCGTACATGAAACGAAGCTTCTGCTTCTCTTGAAGCTGAAGACCATATTCAGAAAGTTTTTTACGTTGGTTTGGACCGTGTTGTCCAGGAGCGTAAGGGCGCTTTTCAAGCTCCTTACCAGTTCCGCTTAAAGAAATACCATAGCGACGGGATTTTTTCCAGGTTGGACCTGTGTAACGTGCCATAGGAATTTCCTCCTTTATATTTTATTTTGCATAAAATAAGAACAGTGTGTCCTTCTCCCGTTGCTCATTATGTTTTCATGCACCATCGCTCCAGCAGCAGAGAGTTACACGATGCACCTCTTGTTTGAGGAACAAAATGAACACAACGGCGGCTCACATAGGCTGCCATTTATTTTACACAACGACCATTATAATTTTTTAATGGCGATAAGTCAAGGGGCCTCATACGTTATTTGTTGATTTTGTATAAAAAAGAGGGAGCCATTCAGATTTGCTGAATGGCTCCTATTCGTTAAATATGCTTTTGAACGATCTCGACAAATGAAGTTAAATATTTTTCATCTTCTTCGTCAAAGCGGTCTTTGGACGGGCTGTCGATGTCGAGGACGCCGAAAATTTCGCCGTCTTTTTCGATTGGAACGACGATCTCGGATTGTGAAGCGGCATCGCAGGCAATGTGACCTGGGAAAGCATGGACATCTTGGATGCGCTGCACTTTGTTTTCTGCGACGGCGGTACCACAAACACCTTTACCGGATGGAATACGGACGCAGGCCGGAAGCCCTTGGAACGGTCCTAACACTAATTCACCATCTTTCCAAAGGTAGAATCCTACCCAGTTGACATCATCTAGAAACTGGTTAAGAAGAGAAGAAGCATTGGATAGGTTGGCGATGACATCTGGTTCTCCTTCTAAAAGCGCCGCAAGCTGTTTGAGAAGAAGTTCATAGTTTTCTTGTCTCGTGCCGTTATACGTAATCGATTGAAACATTAGGAAATCCTCCTTTATAATAAGTACTTCGACAGGATCGAACATCCTCCTGTCGGGATTTGCTGGACGATTCAAGCAGGAATTAGCTGCTTTGTATCGAATATTTCCCTGAGGGGGTTAAAATAATGAACCGACAGAATGCAACGAGCGAGAAAGTACTGGACGTCGCCTGCCGACTTTTTTACAGCCAGGGATTCAACGGGACATCCGTTCGGGATATTGCCAATGCTGCAGACGTTAACGTTTCCTTGATCCATTATTATTTTAAGAGTAAACAGGGATTGTTCGAATCTCTTGCGATTAACTATTTTGAACCTTATTTAGAGATTCTTGAACAGGAATCAAACTCTGAACAGTTAGAATCTTTAGTGAAAAGAATTTTACATTATAAACAGACCCATTATCAACTGTCTTGTTTATTATATCGGGAATTATCTTTAAATACAGTATTTGCGCGAGAAATGTTGGTCACCTATCTTGCAAAGGAAAATCATCTTTTCACCCAGCTGTTATTTGGAAAATCAAGAGAGCTGGAAGTGACGTATGAAGAGAAGCTTTGCTTACTGCAGCTAAAAGGCTTATTGAATGCCCCTTTCATGATGCCACACGAATTCAGAGATCCGTTCATCACGGAATCTTCCATCAATCATTTTGTCAATGTATATAGTCGTTTGATGTCAGGTCACACGTCGGTCAAAGAGTTGTCCAGTCGTCAGTAAGAAGGGAAGTATCGATCTCCTCGTAGCCCTGTTTCAACCCTTTTATACTGTGTGCATCTGAACCATATATAAGTGGGATCCCCATTTGAGAAGCTTCTATCGCCAAATGTAAAGGCGGGTATGTTTCTTGGCAATGGGGCTTTTTCATGCCTGCGCCGTTATAGTCAAGCGCGAGCTTCTGCTGTTTAATGACCTTCAATACCTCTTGTGCCTCCTGTTCCCAACCCGTTGGTGAAGGGAATAGCTGCTGGAATTTTTTGACGAGCGTGAAGTGCCCGATGCGTTTCGGCTTGTATATACCTAAATTAGCTTCTGCAGAACGAATGATCTGGCTGAAATACTCCTCATAAAGAGCCTCGATCGATCCAAAGTCATCTCGCGCCTTTTGAAACATATCCGGGCTATAGTCGAGACAATACCATTCGTTCTTTCCTTTTAGAAAGTGAACAGACAGGATACTGTCATCAAGTTCCGGTCCATATTCATTAAGGAAGCTTTCGGTCTCCTTTTCAAATCCTTCTATATAATCCACTTCAAAACCGATGTTGATTTGAATGTCCCTTTTATACGTTTGCTTTAAAGATTTTAATTCGGATACATATTTTTCCACGTCCCTCTTAGCCATACTGCTGTCTTTTTCCGGTACAGGATCCTCAAAAGAGGGGGGAAGAGGCGCATGTTCTGTGAATGTCATCGTCTTATAACCTAACGAAATGCCTTTTTCTATATAAGATTTGATGGGGTCAGAAGTCCCGTGTGGACAGTAAGGGGAATGGATGTGCCCGTCCATCATAACTGAAAACTCCTTTTATATTGAATTTTTTGTCAACATGTAGATAATTTTGAAATATTTTAGCCAAAATCCAAGCCAACATGGTATCATTATAAACAATAACAAAACAATTCGGAACGATATGCATCAAGGAAGATGTATTTTGTAAGGAGGCTATGTATGGAGTACGTCATTGGGGGTATTTTGTTACTGATCGTATTGTTCATCGTAGGTTTGATTTGGCGTAAAAAGGTGTACGATGAAGTTGACCGTCTGGAAGGCTGGAAGATGGACATCATGAATCGAAGAGTGACGGACGAACTATCAAAGGTGAAGAGCTTGAACCTATCTGGCGAGACACAGGAGAAATTCGAAGCATGGCGTGGCCGTTGGGATCAAATTCTTACAAAAGATTTGCCTGGGCTTGAAGAGGATTTATTCGACGCGGAAGATGCTGCGGACAAGTATAAGTTGAAACGTGTGAAAAAAGTCCTTGCGGAAACAGAGAACAAGCTCTCTTCCATTGAAGATACGATCGAGTCCATGTATAAGGAATTAGACAATCTGCTGGATTCTGAGAAGAACAGCCGTGAGGAAGTAGAAGCGATTCAGCCTGAGTTGAAGGAACTTTCGAAGCGTTTGATTCAAAATCGTTACCAGTATGGTAAAGCCGTTTATTTGTTCGAAGGTCGTGTGGAGAAGCTTGAGCAACAGGTGAAGGAGTTCGCTCAGTTAGTCGATCAGGGAGACTACATTGAAGCGAATACGCTTGTACAAAAGACGAAGGAAGAATTGTCCACGCTTAAACTGGAAGCCGATACTTTCCCACAGCTTTACAAATCTGCCCGTCATACGATTCCAGAGCAGCTAAAGGAATTGAAGCACGGAATGAAAGATATGGAAGAGGAAGGGTACCGAATCGCCCATTTGGAATTTTTGCCTGAAGTACATAAGTATGAGCAGTTATTGACCGATGCGGTGAAGAAGCTGGACTTAGGGGAACAGACGGATGTGGACGAATTGCTATCCGAAGTGGAAGCCCGCATTCAGGAGATGTATCAAGCTCTTGAGAAAGAAGCGATCGCTCATAGTTATGTAGAAAAGCACTATGGACCATTGAAAGATCAATTGATTGAACTGGAAAACGTGCTGGAAGAAACACAAACAGAAGTAAAAGAAATTCAGGCGACCTATCAGCTTGAGGATCAGGATCTGGATGACTACCGTGGTCTTAAGACGATGCTCAGTCAATTGAAGAAACGTTTAGCTTCCATGGACGTTCAAATGGAAGATGAAGAGACCTCCTTCAGTCATTTGAAAGAAAATATGGAGCTGACGAAGACCCAGCTGGAAGAATTGAGAGCTAAACACGAAAACCTGAATGAACGTGTCCATGCTCTTAGAAAAGATGAAAGAGAAGCAAAGAAAAAGCTGTTCAATATGGAACAGCTTCTGATGGATACCCATCGACGCTTAAAAAGAAGTAACATTCCCGGCATTCCTGCCGATATATATAAGAGAATGAAGATTGCGAGCGAAAAGCTCGATGAAGTCTTTCAATCTCTTGAAAGGCAGCCGCTGGATATGGTGTCTGTCAACCAAAAGCTTGAAGAAGCGGTCCAGATGACGGAAGAACTGCATGCATTCGCAGAGCAGACGATGGAAAAAGCAGAGAGGGCAGAGCGGCTGATTCAATATGCCAACCGCTATCGCAGCCAATATCCGCTTGTCGCAGCTAAACTGCTCGAGGCGGAAAGTGTTTTCCGGTCTCTCGATTATGATGGTGCGCTTGAGCTAGCGTCTGAAGCACTCCATGATGTGGATCCGAAAGCTCTATCTCGTATTCAGGATAAAGAAAACGTTCTTGTATAGGAAGTGTTGCTGATGAAAAAGTGGGGATTGATCAGTCTCGGTCTGATGACCACCCTTATATGGGGAGTTGTCCTTATTCTAGTGGTAACGACACTCGAGACAGATCACGAAGCTTATGACCACAGCTTTGCTGACAAATCTAATTCGCAGGTCAAGTCGTTGTCCAACGAACAGCTGACCTTGCACTTCAGTGGACAGGAAACAGGTACAAATGGTGAAGACACAGCTGAAACCATTCTTGGAGATCAAGTTCTGACGAAAGAATGGGTGGAAGATGTGAAGGAAGACGGGAAGCTCAGTATTGACACGATTCTCGAATCCTTAGATCTCACAGTTGCACTTAATTGAATAGGGTCTAAAAAGCGACTGCTCACCAGCAGTCGCTTTTTTGTGAGGGCTTTTTTAAGCATTATTGGTCGTTTAATCTAGAATGATTAGAGTGCTTGACTTTTTTGTAAGCTAATTTTCCAGGTGTTTCCGTTCATCTATTCTGGGAAGGAGAGGCGGGAAATGGCGAGACTCCTATGGGAGGAAGCTCAGCGCCCGCCCATGGAAAGCGAGTTATTTCCCGCCCCTCCAAACTCTGATGCGAGTAACGGAAAAATTATAACTTGTACTCTTAATTCCTTTGACGTGCCAAAACTAAGAAAGGGAGCATTAGTGTGGCTTATTAAACCACTTGATTGCCTCTCTAATCATGATATGATAACATAATGGACTGCAATTCGATGCAAAGGAGCAGAAGAACCATGATTTATTTAGACAACAGCGCTACGACACATCCACATGCAGAAGTGTTGAAAAGCTACCAAAAAGTAGCGGACGTATATTTTGCCAACCCCTCCTCTGTTCATAAATTCGGAAGTGAAGCAGAGCGTTTGCTGCAGCAATCCCGCAAACAGGCAGCACAGCTGCTTCACGTTTCGCCGAATGAAGTTGTTTTTACTTCAGGAGGAACAGAAGGGAATAATATGGCCATTAAAGGGATCGCCTTGATGCACCAGAACCGCGGCAAGCATTTGATTACATCCAAGGTGGAACATCCTTCTGTCATCGAGGCTTTTCGTGCGCTGGAGTCACTTGGTTTTGACGTGACCTATCTTCCGGTCGATCGATCCGGTAAAGTCGATCCTGCTCATGTTTCCGATGCCGTAAGGAATGATACGATTCTAGTTAGCATCATGTCGGTCAACAATGAACTTGGAACGAAACAGCCCATCCGAGCCATTTCGGACATTGTAAAAGAGTTCCCGAAAGTCTTTCTTCATGTCGATCATGTGCAAGGGTTTGGGAAAGTAGATGTACCGATAGGACAGATTGATTTGTGTACCATTTCCGGACATAAAATTCACGGGGTAAAAGGTACAGGAGCCCTGATTGTCAAAAATCACGTGTCGTTATTTCCGCTTTTACACGGAGGTGGCCAAGAAAGCAGTGTGCGTGGCGGGACTGAAAATCTACCGGGCATCGTCGCGCTCGTGAAAGCCATGAGGTTGATGAAAGAGGAGCAATCCCGTCATCACGATCGTCTAGAACGATTAAGGGACATGCTATGGGAAAGGCTTTCTTCTTATGACGATATTCTGATCAATTCCCCAACAGAAGGAGCACCGCACATCCTGAATTTTTCTGTGCCGGGCTTTAAGCCGGAAGTGATCATTCACGCTCTTGGAGAACGGAACATTTTTATATCGACAAAATCTGCCTGCTCCTCTAAAGAGCCGGACGTCAGTTCTGTATTACAAGCCTGCAATTTGGATTACAGCCGGACAAACTCTGCTCTCAGAGTCAGTTTGTCTTATGAAAATACAGAAGAGGAACTCAAAGTGTTTTTAGAGGCACTCAAGGAGAGTATTCAACAACTACAAGCAACAATGGGGAGATAACAATGAACTTTGATCGTATTCTAATCCGCTATGGTGAAATGGCGTTAAAAGGTAAAAACAGGCGTTTGTTCGAAAGAAAGCTTCAAAATCACTTATATAAGAAACTCAAGCCTTTTCCAAAAGCGAAAGTGGAGAAAACACAAGGACGTATGTTCGTTCTGCTGAATGGAGAAGATCCTCAACGTGTCATGGATACGTGTCAAAAGATCTTCGGCATTCACAGTTTGAGCTTTGCTGTGAAAGTCGAAAAAGAGGAAGAAGATATGAAGGAAGCGGCTATGCTTGCTTTTCAGGATGCTCATAATGCGAAGACGTTCAAGATTTCATCGAAACGTATAGACAAAAACTATCCCGTTTCTTCGCAGGATTTGAATCCGATTTTAGGTGGGCATATCCTTAGAAATACAGAAGGGGTGACAGTGGACGTTCATAACCCCGATGTTGAAATTAAAGTAGAGGTTCGTCAGGATGCTGTTTATGTTACCGCTCAGGATCACCCTGGTGCCGGGGGGCTGCCGAGTGGTACAACAGGTAAAAGTTTGCTCATGCTTTCTGGAGGAATCGACAGCCCTGTAGCAGGCTATTTGACGATGAAACGTGGCGTCGCTTTAGAGGCGATTCATTTCCACTCCCCTCCTTACACGAGTGAACGTGCGAAACAGAAGGTCATCGAACTTGCGGAGAAGCTCTCTGATTTTGGAGATAGCGTGAAGGTGCATGTCGTTCCGTTTACAGCTATTCAGCAAAAGATTGCGAGAGAAATGCCTGAAGGGTACAGTATGACGATCATGCGACGAATGATGATGAGAATCAGTGAGCAAGTCGCTGAGAAACAGGGGCTCCTTTCAATTACGACGGGTGAGAGTCTCGGGCAAGTGGCGAGCCAGACGATGGAGAGCATGAACACCATCAATGAAGTCACCAATTATCCTGTGATTCGTCCGTTAGTTGCGATGGATAAGCTTGATATCATCGATGTAGCGAAGAAGATCGACACCTATGACATATCGATTCGTCCGTATGAAGATTGCTGCACGGTTTTTGTCCCGAAAGCACCGAAGACGAAGCCGACAAGAGAGAATGCCAACTATTATGAATCAAGCTCCGATTTCACAGAAGATATAGAGAAAGCGATAGATGAGTCGTATATCATTGAAGCCCATCACGGAAAAGTCGTTCAAGAAGAGGACGAATTTGAAGGCTTGTTCTGATCGAGCGAATGACTAAAGCCAAGAGAAGCAAAACCGAAGGACGGGTTTTGTTTCTCTTTTTTTATAGATTATGGTATATGTAATACTAAATCATAAAGAGGTGAAGCGGAATGGAACTGTGGTATGGTGGAAAGATTTATACAATGAAAAAGGAAGAGGACTGGGTTGAGGCTGTTGTAACTGAAAAGGGAAACATTATAGCGACAGGTCAGACGCAGGAATTATTTGCATCCTATCAAGATGAGATCGTGACAGAGCATGATTTAAAAGGGGCCGTCATGTATCCTGGATTTACAGACAGTCACCTTCATATTATCGGTCATGGCGAGCGTTTAATGAGACTGGACCTCTCGTTCATGAAGTCAGCAGAAGAAGTCAAGCAGGCACTGCGGCAGCATGCGGAGCAGCTTTCTCCGGGGGAATGGATCATTGGGGATGGATGGAACGAGAATCAGTGGGAAGAAAAGAGGATTATACATAAAGACGAGCTTGATGAGATTTCAGCAGACCATCCGATGATGTTGACGAGAGTCTGCCGCCATGCTCTTCTTGCGAACACGAAAGCGATGGAAATGGCGGGTATTTCCCGGGAAACAAAAAGTCCTCAAGGCGGAGTCATTGTCCGGGATGAACAGGGAGAAGCGACGGGCTATTTTCATGACCAAGCCCAAGATCTCGTCAAGGACGCCATGCCTGAGGTGACACCGGAATATTTAAGGAGAGCGACAGAGCTCGCGGTCAAAGATATGCATAAATACGGACTCGTAGGCGGGCACAGTGAAGATTTGAATTACTATGGAGGCTTCAAAAAAACGTTCCAGGCGTTTACCGATGTCATCGATGGAGATGATGTGAAGTTCCGAGCCCATTTACTTGTCCATCATGGTGTCATCGAACAGGTCGACCAAGAAGGATTAGGGTTTAAAAAAGGAACCGATTTTGTTGAGCTGGGCGCTTTGAAGATTTTCTCAGACGGGGCTTTAGGAGGACGGACAGCATGGCTGAGAGATGAATATTCCGATGATCCAGGAAACTTTGGTGTGGCGATTCACACAGAGGAATCTCTTGATCAGCTCGTGTCGGAAGCGAGAAAAAGAAAGATGCCGGTAGCGGTTCACGCAATCGGAGATGGTGCTGTCGAAGCGGTAGCTCAGGCGATCGAAAAGCAGCCATTGGATACTGGGGAACGGGACCGGATCATCCACGCCCAAATTCTCAGTCCGGACCTGATCCAAAGGCTGCAAAATTTGAACGTCGTCCTTGATCTGCAGCCGACGTTTGTCGCTTCTGATTTTCCATGGGTCATTGAGAGACTAGGAAATGTACGTCTGAAAAACTCTTACTCCTGGAAAACGTTATTGGATGCAGGCATCATGTGTGCCGGGGGATCAGACGCACCGATTGAAGAAATCAATCCACTTCTTGGTATCCGCGCTGCGGTTGACCGCAGAGCGACATATGATCATGAGGTGTATCAGACCGAAGAACGACTTTCCGTGTTCGAAGCTATTGCCCTTTATACAAAGGGCAGTGCTCAGGCTATCTTAAGGGAAGATTCTCAAGGATTGATTGAACCGGGATATGTTGCGGATTTCACGGTCCTTGACCGCGATTTGTTCGCTTTGAAGCCGCATGAGCTTGCCGATGCGACCGTTACGATGACCGTAGTTGATGGAAGTATTGTGTATCAAAGATAACAAAAGCCGGGCTACCTCAGCCCGGCTTTTTCTAGTTTTACAAGAACGTGCGCTTTACACGGTCCCAATACGTATTGTTTTTCAATTTGACAGTTTTGATCACTTTGTCGCTCAGTTTGACGGTCACATCGTGAATGTTTCGGATTGAGTAGGCTTCATTGTCCATGCCGATGATCGGATAATCATTCCCGTCCTGTTGTACTTCCAGTTTCAATGTTCTTTCCCCACTTAGAATGAAAGAGGAACCGAGAGTACGATAACGGTTATTATTCACCGAAGCAAGCTCGCTTACTTGGAAACACGGGAGTTTCGGATCGACAACAGCGCCTTTCGTGGACTTGTTGTAACCCGTACTTCCTGTAGGTGTTGCGATAATCAGCCCGTCGCCTCGGAACGTTTCAAAATGCAAATCGTCGATGTAAACATCGATAACGATTGATTTAATAAGTGTTGAGCGGACACTGCATTCATTGATGCAATTAAATGTGGATTCGCCATTGACTGTGGACTCGATGACAGGGAAGCGTCTTACTTCCACCTCGGAGTTCGTCATAGCATCGATCATCTCTTGATGATCATCAATATTGAAATCGCAATATAGACCGGCCTCATTGTGGCTGCGAATTCCTACATAAAGACAATCCTGCCTGAATCCTGTTTTCCTTACGGCTTGCAGGAAGGTGCCATCGCCACCGACAGCAATGATGATGTTGGCATCTTTAGACTCTTCGACAACTGTAAAGCCGTTGTCTTCGGCCAATTTGAAAAGTTCTTTTAATTTTTCGTCCAGTTCTTGACTCGGGTGATAATAGAAAAAAAGGTTTCTACGTTGATCAGACACAATACATCCTCCTCTATGTAGTACTGTAGCCATTTTACCATTTTACACTTGAAACCGCACCCAATTTTCAAACAAGTCTGTTAAGTAGCTTCATTGTTGAATCTGCAAGTAATTTTCGATAAGGTTAGGATAGACAAAAGACGAATGAGAAAAGATTGGCGCATGGAAGCTTCGGTGAAAATGCGTCGATTTTCTTTGCATAAAGGAGAATGGACATGAAACAGCAGCATGTAGAAAAACTTTTTCAGTGGATCGATGAAACAGCGACTCATATTTCTGAAGATATAAATGTTACGTATTTAGAAGCGGTTGCCGAAGCGCTGGATGTATTGTTCAACGGTCAGCCTTTCGATGATATGGGAAAAGAATTGAAAACATGGCTTACTAACGAATTAACAAAAGTGTCAAAAGACGAGTATGAAAAGGAGGAAATCCGCAAATCTGTCCAACTTGCCATCTTAAAAGGGATGAAAGGAGCGACCCAACAGCAGCACCTGATCACTCCTGACTCTGTCGCGATGTTCATGGGATACCTTACGTCAAAGCTATTTGAAGACAGAGAAGATTTGAAAATATTCGATTTGGCTTCCGGTTCAGGGAACTTGTTGACTTCCGTCATGAACCAGTTGGATATGCCCCTGACGGCTTATGCGAGTGAAGTCGATCCGACATTGATCCAACTTGCGGTAACGAATGCTAATTTGCAAAAGAACAAAGTGGAGTTTTTCCATCAGGACAGCCTGCGACCATTCTTAATGGAACCTGTCGACTTTGTACTGGCTGATTTGCCGGTCGGTTATTATCCTGATGATGTACAGGCAGCTCGTTATGAGTTAAAAGCAGAGGAGGATCACTCGTATGCTCACCACCTGTTTATCGAACAAGGGTTGAATTACACAAACGAAGGCGGATACTTGATGTTCATCGTTCCGAACTTCCTGTTCGACAGTGACCAGTCGAAGCAGCTGAATGCTTTTCTGAGAGAGCATGCCCACATTGTAGGAATGTTGCAGCTGTCTGATTCTCTTTTCAAAAATGAAAAGCACGGCAAAAGCATCTTGATTCTTCAGAAAAAAGGGAAAGATACAAAAGCACCGAAACAGGCCTTGCTTGCTAAACTGCCGTCTTTTAAAAACCCGGAAGCGATGGCAGATATTCTCGCCCAGATGAATCAGTGGTTTGACGATTATAAAGCAGCTAAATTGTGAGAAAATAGCGAATATAAGAAGTAAACGTTATCATGCTTCGAACGCCTTGAAATCGTCCGTAGCGGGTGATTAAATAGTAGTGGTAGAAATATACGAACCTAATTTTTGAGGGGATGAGCAACGTGAGTAATAAAATTCTTGCTATAAACGCAGGCAGTTCTTCACTGAAATTCCAGTTGATCGAAATGCCTGAAGAAACAGTCATTACCAAAGGATTAGTAGAACGGATCGGACTAGAGGACGGCGTTTTCACGATCGAATTTAATGATGAAAAAGATAAAACAGTAACAGACATTCCAGATCACGCGGTTGCTGTAAAAATGCTTCTTGATAAACTGACAGCGAACGGTATCATTCAGTCATTGGATGAAATTGAAGGTGTCGGTCACCGTGTCGTTCACGGTGGAGAGCGTTTCAGTGAATCTGTCCTGATTACAGAGGAAGTTATCAACGAAATCGAGGAAGTATCTGATCTTGCGCCACTGCATAACCCGGCGAACTTAACAGGCATCAAGGCTTTCCGTGAAGTACTTCCGAATGTTCCGCATGTCGCGGTCTTTGACACAGCTTTCCACCAGTCAATGCCTGAGCAATCCTATCTATATAGCCTTCCGTACGAATACTATGAAAAATACGGCATTCGTAAATATGGTTTCCACGGTACGTCTCACAAATACGTTTCAGAGCGTGCGGCAGAAATGCTTGGTCGTCCGGTAGACCAGTTGCGTCTTCTTTCTTGCCACCTAGGGAACGGAGCGAGTATTGCAGCGATTGAAGGCGGAAAGTCGATCGATACTTCCATGGGCTTCACACCGCTTGCAGGTGTAACGATGGGTACACGTTCTGGTAACATTGACCCTGCGTTAATTCCATTCATTATGGAAAAGACAGGTAAAACAGCGAACGAAGTGATGAACGTCCTGAACAAAGAAAGTGGAATGCTTGCCCTTTCCGGATTCTCAAGCGACCTTCGTGACATTGAACAAAAAGCAGCAGAAGGAGACGAGCGTGCTGAACTAGCGCTTGAAGTCTTCGCAGCTCGTATTCACAAATATATCGGTTCCTATGCTTCCCGTATGCACGGAATCGACGGCATCATCTTTACGGCTGGTGTAGGAGAAAACAGTACATCGATCCGTGAGCGTGTTCTGAAAGGACTCGAATTCATGGGCGTTTACTGGGATCCATCCTTGAACCAGGTGCGTGGAAAAGAAGCATTCGTCAACTACCCGCACTCTCCGGTTAAAGTGATGATCATTCCGACAAACGAAGAAGTTATGATTGCACGTGACACCATCGAAAAAGGCTTGTAATCCTTGAAGGATCTCACTCATCGAGTGAGATCCTTTTTTTGGTTTATTTGCTCTTTTTCCATTTTTAAGCGTACAATTATAGTAAGAAAGCTTCTTTTCTTTAAGGGAGGAAAAGATATGTCTGATAAACGGGTAAAGGAAGAGGTAGAGAGATGGCTCGATCACCATCGCAGCTACCAAGCCAATGATTTTGAAATGATGTATGATGATTGGATGACGAACAGCTTCCGGCATATGAATCCTAACGTCAAGGACCGGTTTTTCTCCAAATTGGACCAGTGGTTTTTTCATACGCATGCCTTTCTACAGGGGAGTTCTTTTCAAAATGAAGCAAGAGAAAGAATCATGACCGTTGGGCGCGTCATGGATGATCGCGTCGAGAGGATTGAGGATTTAAAACAATTATCTGTGAACCAATTAACGTACATAGCCAATCAGCAAATTGCGAGAGGCCGGCTGTATTCGTTCGCCCAGGGTGGACTGACGGGGACAGGAGGCTGGCTGTTGCTTGGACTCGACTTTCCGCTCATGATGATCATGAACATTCGGGCTGTGCAATTGGTCGGTCTCACATTCGGTCATGAGATGAACCATCCCTATGAAATGATGATTTCACTGAAGGTCTTTCACGCGGCTACACTGCCAAAAAGGCTCAGCGTATATGCGTGGAATGAACTGGTGCAGGAGGTATCGAACAAAGAACATCCTTATATTTACGAAGGGAACGACCGACTTACAAATGAAAATTGGCTAGAGCAGCCGATCAAGCAGTCGATCAAATCGTTGTTCCTTTTCATGTTCAGAAAAAAGGTAGTTCAAGGCCTTCCGTTTATCAGTATTGCAGTCGGTGCATACTCGAACTATCATTTAACGAAGCAGGTCACCGATTTTGCTATGAAGTTTTATCAATACCGCTACGTTTTAGAAAAGGAGAGAGAAGGGTAATGTCTGTCGGTGAGCATAAAAGAGAAGCTCCGTCATCGGTCCGGTGCAGGGTCGTGACGATCAGTGATACACGCAATGAAGAGACGGATAAAAGCGGTCGGTTAATGATCGATTACTTGGAAAAGTCCGGCCATCGCATTGAAAAGTATGAAGTGATTAGGGACGAGGAAACGCTCATTAGAGAAAAGCTTGTGGAAGGGATTGATGCCCCGGATACAGATGTCATCCTTACAAATGGCGGAACGGGGATTGCGGATCGTGATGTTACGATTGAGGCCGTACGCTCGATAATTGACAAAGAAATCCCTGGATTCGGAGAACTATTCAGAATGCTGAGTTACACAGAGGATATCGGATCGGCTGCTTTAATGTCACGGGCTGTTGCTGGCACTAAAAAAGGGACTGCTATTTTTTCGACACCTGGTTCAAGCGGAGCTGTCCGGCTTGCGATGGAGAAATTGATTGTGCCCGAAATAACCCACGTCGTGAGAGAATTACAAAAGGATAGAGAGGGAAAGTAAGTTTTTCTCATCGAAAAGAAAAGGCAGGGAACGAATCCCTGCCTTTTCTTTATTTCTCTTCTTCATCTGTGACTTGATCCGGACGAACGACAAGTACATCACATTTGGCATAACGGGTAATATGCTCAGAGACACTACCGATAAAAAAGCGCTCCATAGCGTTCAGCCCGGTCGCTCCGCAAATGATCAAATCTGCATGATGTTTGGGAGCGATATCTTTTGCAATTTTCACTTTCGGGGACCCATAGTCGATATCGAGCTCAACATGTTTGACACCTGATTCTTCGGCTTTTTGTTTATACTCTGTCAGTAATTCAGTCGCGTATTTCTCTGCTCGTATAGCAAGGGACCGGTCATACGCTTCTACGGTGGCAAAAGCACGTGTGTCCACAACGTGGGCTAAAATTAATTTGGCATCGTTCCGGTTGGCGATATCGATCGCCTTTTTAAACGCACATTCAGCTGTTTCAGAACCGTCGACTGCAACAACAATATCCTTATATTCAAATGTCATGTTGGATGCCCCCTTTCTTGTTCTCACTCATATTATACCACGACAGGATCCGGATAATCTTACAGAATTTGAATAATTCTGACCATTTTGTGAAATATAAAGGAGCTTGTTTAAATGAAGGTAAGCGGACGTCTTTTATAAAATTCAAGCATCCGTCGTTACCTGCCCCAGCGTTGTTTCCAGTTGAGAAAAGGATAGATGGTGGCAACCAAAACGAAGGTTACAAAGCCCGGGGACCATCCGTCAGGTAGTGAGAAGTATAGGATACTCCCAAAAAAGATCATGATCATAGCCCACGGATTGATGCGTGAGGTTTTCACAATCAAGGAAAGGGACTGGTGGTCCAACTGTCTTTTTTTAATGATCAAAAAGTCACTGACGATGACCGCAGAGATCGGGATGATGAAGCCACCGAGCAATGATATATAGGTTTCGGCTTCGTCAACGAGCGCTGGGAAACCACTAAGTGCCACGCCTAGGATTCCAAACAGACTGGCGCTTTGAATTCTTGTCAACTTAGGAAACGTGTTCAGTAAGCTGTATCCGCCTGTATAGGCATTACTGACATTGATCGAAATCATTGAAATCACGGCAGTCAACGTAATGATTCCGATTAGAACAGGTGAATTCGTCAACTGGCTGGACGATACATACGGATTGAGACTCTGAAACAAATAAGCGGAAGAACATCCAATCACCGCTGTAAGGATAAACCCGATCCCATTCCCGATGAAGAGCCCCCAAAAACCGTGCTTAGGTGTCTTAGCGTAACGGGTCATGTCAGCTGAGGCACTCACACCAGATACATATTGGACAAAGGCCAGGCTTGAAAAAAAGAGGAAGGCTGGCCACGAGATCTCAATCGGCTCTTTAGAGAGCATAAGCCATGAATCGCCTGTGGCATTTGTAGTAAAGTAAAGATACAAAATCGTGAACTCCCCTAGCAAGAGGAAGGGCAGGAAATAGGTCATGGTTTTTTTTACGGCATCAAAGCCGATGATTGCCAACACGACCATGATCAGCGATAAAGGAATTGAAAACAGGAAAAAAGGAAAATCTGTGCCTGTTAATCGAAGAACAAGTTGTTGAATGACATATGTACCACCGATCGTTTGCACACTGAACCAGTAGAGAGAGGTCAAACTTCTGATGGGGGATGAGAGGTATTTCGTCCCTTCTACACCGAGAATTGACCGGATAGCATATTGAGCAGGAATCCCAAGTCTCGCTCCAGGAAGCGACAAAAAAGATACAAACATAAAACCGATAAGGGCACCGATCGTTGTCGCAATGACAGCTGCAAAAAAAGAAAGTCCGCCTTCGAGAACAGCGAGAGCAGGGACGAGGAAATTGCCTGCGTTCGCCGCAATGGCGATTTGAATAAACGCGAACCTGTACCACGGGGTCGTTTGTTTTTCTTTGGGAACCGCTTCTAAACCGAAAGTTTCCATCATATTTTTTCTAGAGGTTGCCGCCTTCAAGGGGCTTCACGTCCTTTCTGCCGCATTCATTTTACAGAACAACGAGTTGTAAATCAATTTAGCCGTACTACCAAGGAGGTCATATAGAATGAGACATGCCATCATTACAGCAGGAACGAAAGGATTAGGAAGAAAAGTAACGGAACAATTTTTGAAAAAAGGAGTCTCTGTCACCGTTACGTATCGTCAGGATAAAGAAAAAGCGCTCAAGCTCCTGGATGAGTTTCCTGAGCAAAGAGATTCGATCTTATTAGTACAAGCGGATGTAACATCCGTCCAAGATATTCAAAATGTAGTAGAAAAGACAATTGATACATTTGGTCGTGTCGATTATTTAATCAACAATGCAGGGCCATATGTGTTTGAACGAAAGAAATTGATCGATTATTCTTCAGAGGAATGGGATGCCATGATCAGAGGGAATCTCGATGCGGTCTTCCATCTCATGAAACTTACGGTTCCCTATATGAGAAAGCAAGAATTTGGCAGGATCGTAAATTACGGATTTCAAGGAGCGGGTTCTGCTTCCGGATGGATTTATCGTTCGGCCTTCGCCGCCGCAAAAGTGGGACTGGTCTCTCTTACCAAAACGATTGCCTTTGAAGAGGCGGAGCACGGCATTACATCCAACATGGTTTGTCCAGGGAATATTACCGGCGAATGGAAAGAATCGACGATTGTGAATGGAAGAAAAGAAAAGGACGAAGAAACACCGATCGGCCGCCCTGGGACAGGAGAAGATATCGCCCGGACCATCGAATTTCTGTGCGACGAAGATTCAGATATGATTACGGGGACGATTTATGAGGTGACAGGCGGACTAGACGTGATCCACCGCCATTTGTAAGAAGTTATTTACTACTGGTCACGTATTGTGCTCTTCAGAAAGGTTCACATCTCCACCTACATTAGAAAATTATGCTATATGAAAGCAGAAAGTGGGAATAGTATAACTAGAATGGAACGGGAGGTTGAACCATCATGAAAATTGGAGTGCCGAAAGAAATCAAAAATAATGAAAACCGTGTGGCGCTGACACCAGGTGGGGTGGTCAGTCTCACAAAAGCAGGACACGAAGTTTTTATGGAAACGAAAGCAGGAGAGGGATCGAGCTTTACGGATGAACAATACAAAGATGCCGGAGCTACGATTGTAGGCTCCGCAAAAGAGGCCTGGGAACAGGAAATGGTCATGAAGGTAAAGGAACCCCTCCCAGAGGAATATGACTATTTCTATGAAGGGCTTATCGTCTTTACGTACCTTCATTTAGCGGCTGAACCGGACCTGACAAAAGCGCTCGTCGATAAAAAAGTAGTCGCGATCGCTTATGAAACGGTTCAACTGGCTAATGGATCCCTTCCGCTTCTCACCCCGATGAGTGAGGTAGCCGGCCGGATGGCTTCCCAAATCGGAGCGCAGTTTCTTGAAAAATCCCACGGCGGAAAAGGGATTCTTTTGGGAGGAATTCCTGGAGTACGTCGCGGGCGGGTCACCGTTATCGGAGGGGGAGTCGTCGGGACGAACGCTGCAAAAATCGCGATGGGACTTGGAGCGGATGTAACGATTATCGACTTAAATCCTGAACGACTTCGACAACTGGATGATATTTTCGGTTCAGATATCAATACGCTGATGTCCAGTCCGCTGAACATTCAGGAAGCCCTTGAAGAATCGGACCTTGTCATTGGAGCCGTTTTGATCCCAGGGGCAAAAGCTCCGAAGCTTGTGACGGAAGAAATGGTCCGTTCGATGAAGGATGGATCGGTCATTGTAGATGTCGCGATCGATCAGGGAGGAATTTTCGAAACGACAGACCGGATTACGACGCATGATGACCCAACATATGAGAAGCATGGTGTTCTCCATTATGCGGTAGCCAACATGCCAGGAGCTGTTCCAAGGACATCAACGATCGGACTGACAAATGTCACCGTTCCTTATGCTCTTCAGTTGGCGAACAAAGGATATATGAAAGCTTTTCAAGACAATGAAGCCCTTTTGAAAGGTCTGAACACGATGAAAGGCTACGTCACCTATCAGGCTGTTGCTGAAGCGATGGGGCTTGAATATGCGGACCCTAAAGAATTTATTAAATAGAAAACAAGCAGGTGGGATCCCACCTGCTTGTTTTGTTTATCTTCATATTGAGATGTGCCTGAAAAGTAAAAGAAATCAGGGTGATAAATGATTATAAGCTAGTCCAGTATGACAGGATTGTGTTATCGAGTCTTAGGAAGCCTTTGTTACGTTATTCGCGTGATCGCGATTTTGTTTTTCTTTTGCTTTTCTGTAAATGGTCGCAATGATCGGACCTGAAATATTATGCCATACGCTGAAGATAGCACTTGGAACTGCAGCCAGAGGGTTGAAATGAGCCGCAGCAAGTGAAGCCCCGAGTCCGGAGTTTTGCATGCCGACCTCTATGGATACAGCTCTTTTCTTTGCAGGGTCCATCCCGAATATCTTCCCTAATCCATAACCAACCAAGTACCCCAATCCATTGTGAAGCACAACAATTGCAAAGATCAAAGCGCCTGTTGCAGCAATCTGCTCCTGGTTGACGCTGACGACGGCGGAAACGATGGCGACAATGGCTACGACCGATACAAGCGGAAGGGCTTTGACCCCTGCTTCGATTTTATTTCCAAGTAGCGCTTTGACTCCTAAACCGAGCAGGATCGGAATCAATACTACGTTTACGATCGAAAGAAATAGACTTCCTGGTGAAACCGGCAGCCACTGGCTTGCAAACAGCAACACAAGTAATGGGGTGAAAATGGGTGCTAATAGAGTAGACACAGCGGTGATCGACACGGATAGTGCTGTATCCCCCTTGGATAAATACGTCATGACATTTGAAGCAGTGCCCCCAGGACAGCAGCCGACAAGGATCACACCGACAGCGACCTCAGGTGATACGGGGAAAATCGTCACAAGCAAGAATGCAAGAAGGGGCATAATTGTGAACTGGGCCATTACCCCGACAGCTACGTCTTTCGGCCGTTTAAATACTTCTTGAAAATCACTGCGCGACAACGTCAATCCCATTCCAAACATTATGATCCCGAGTAACGGAATGATATACGGGGCAATCCATGTGAATCCGGACGGTATAAAGAATGATAAGACCGCAAAAAGTAAAACCCAAATGGCGAATGTGCTCCCTACAAATTGACTTAAACGCTCTAATCCTTTCATGATGTAAACCTCCCTATTTATTGAATACTATCGTCGATTATACTCGGATTTCAGAATATTCCTAGAGCTTATAAAGGGAAAAAAAGGAGAAAAACTAACAAGTTTCGACGCTAATTAGAAACGGATGGTCGTTCTTTTTGATATAATGAGAAAAAATCTAAAAAAAATTGAAACCTGTTACATGGGTAAGACGTACATACAGGTACACAGGGTCAAAGTTGAAGGAGAGGTGAGCACTTGGGATTCTTTTCAAGATTATTTTCAAATAAAAAAGAAACACCTGAGGTGAAAGAGCGAAACGCACTGAACATCCAAGTTGGTGACATCGTCACTTACGATCTTGTGGATTATGAAGTGGTAGGAAAGATCACCTATCGTGATGGTTCCTATGAATGGTTTGGCTATCAATTGTTAGAAGGTAGTAGAACAAAATGGTTGTCCGCTGAAATGGACGATGAACTTGAACTGGGGATTTATGAGACGGTCAAACTGCCAGTCTCCATGCCCTATCCTGATCAGCTTGAATACGAAGGGAAAACCTTCCATAAAGATGAAGAAGGAGAAGCTCGAGTCACAGGTGAAGGAAGAAGTACAAACATCAACGGGCGTACGACCCGTTATGCTGGCTACGTTTCAGACGACGAAGAAGAATATTTGAGTCTCGAGTCATGGGGCAGCGAAGTGGAAGCAAGTATCGGGTATGATATTGAGCCGTTTGAAATCAAAATCCTTGCTGGTTCTCAATAATAAAGGAGGAAAACAAATATGTTCAAATTTTTTAAACGTGTAAAAACAGTAGTAGGTTCGGAATTGAACTCTATGTTAGACAAAGCAGAAGATCCGGTGAAAATGCTCGATCAATTTATGCGAGATATGGAAAACGATATTCGTGAAGCAGAAGCGGCAGTTGCCAAGCAGATTGCCAATGAGAAAATGCTGAAAAGAAAATACGATGATTCTCAAGCACTTGTCGACAAACGAATGAAGCAGGCTGAAAAAGCGATTGAGGCCGGAGATGAAGACTTGGCTCGCCGTGCTCTTGAAGATAAAAAGAATCATCAGGAACAAGCAGATTCTTTCAAGGAATCCTACGACCGTGCCAAGCAGGATTCAGCTCAGCTGAGACAAAAGCTGGATGAAATGAAAAAAGAATATCAAGAGATGAAGCTGAAGAAAGATTCCTTGAAGGCTCGTGCCGAATCTGCAAAAACACGGACGAAGATGAACCGTACGATGTCCAATATTGGCGGAGACGAGTCTCGTCAGGGCTTCGATAGAATGGAAGAAAAAGTTCTCCGTTATGAAGCAGAAGCAGAAACAAGTGAAGATATGTCTACAGAAAGCCGCTCTTTAGATGACGAATTTGATGCATTGGAAGACAACGGTGTAGATGATGAATTGGCAGAATTGAAGCGTAAAATGAACAAAGAGTAAATGAGTGCTACTTTCGTGCCTAACCTGTGTTAGGCACGAATACTTTTTTCAAGAAAGGAGGACCCACCTATGAAAAACTTCACCGGACTTTTTGTTGTCGGTATTATTGCCATTGTATTGTTATTCAACGTTTTTGCCGGCGGTGAAGGATCAAGAGGCGTCTCCGGTTCTTATATTGAGGATACATACAACGAATTACCGAGCGAACCGAGCCGCTCTGAAATCATTGACACCATCGAGAGTTCGAGTGCGAATAATATAGAACAGCTCGTACAGGAAGCCTTTCCGCTTCTCGATACGGTAAGGACAGAGCAGGGAATTTCAAGGATTTACATTACAAAAGAACTGAATCTTCCGGAAGTCGCGAACTATTTATCTGCTCAAATACAACCGGAAGAAATTAGTTCACGGCAGGACCGTAAGCAGGTTCTTGTGTACCCGGATCATTTCGTAATTCTTCAAGAAAGCATTGATGAACCAGGTCTGATTACGATTGAACTTGCCAATGACGAATTCGTCCGAAGAAATTATTCGCCTGGATTCTTCCAAGGGATGCTGGCCTATTCCTTGCTAAACCGTGCGCTCGGCTCAAGTGACTGGTCATCAAGAAGAAGTGCCCAGTGCCAGCAAACAGGTGACTGCTATTCGGGCTATGGAATGTACGGTGGATATAATGGTACTTCTGGAACATTCAGAGGTTCTTCTACAAGAGGTGGAGGACCAGGAACAGGAAAATAGAGGAGGCGTATTAATATGGGACCATTTTTAGCTACAGTAGGGTATTTTGCCATTGCTATTGTTGTAGTCTTAATCGGGCTTGTTATATTTGAATTTTTGACAAAACAGTACAAAGACTGGGAAGAAGTAGAAAGAGGAAATCAGGCGGTCGCCATGTCGATTTCGGGGAAGATCATTGGAATTTGTATCGTTCTATCATTTGCAATCTATCACAGCTTTACGATATGGGATACGGTCATCTGGGGTGCATTCGGTGTCGTCCTGCAGATGGTAGCCTACATTTTATTTGAATTGTTTACGCGGAAATTCTCCGTCGAGACGAAATTAAAAGAAAATAATACAGCTGTAGGGATTATATCTATGGGTGTATCGATTGGCTTAGCGTTTGTTATCGGATCTTCGATTACATAAGCTGATAAACAGAAAGCCGCTATGTAATCAAACATAGTGGCTTTTTCATTAG
Organism: Halobacillus fulvus; assembly: GCA_004078665.1. Taxonomy (GTDB): domain Bacteria; phylum Bacillota; class Bacilli; order Bacillales; family Halobacillaceae; genus Halobacillus; species Halobacillus fulvus. Next base: position 66,957 of record SCFO01000001.1, read on the forward strand.
AAAACTTGGATACAGGAGTGAACGGATTTGGAAGCAAGCGGCAGAAGAAAGACACATATGATTTACTGGGCATCAGGTATTGTTTCCATTTGCGGAATCATTTTTGAAGTGCTGTTCGGTGCTCTTGGCTCTTATATTCTAGGAGATGGAGTGAAACAATACACGCTTACAATCAGCCTGTTTTTGACCGGCATGGGCATTGGAGCGAGCATCAGTGAACGAGTCATGAAAAACCTCATCATTACGTTTATCTGGATTGAATTCATGGTAGCTTTATTGGGTGGTTTTTCAAGCTTCATGATGTTTGGAATGACGGCTTTTGCCCCGTCTGGATCGGATGCATTGTTCCTTTATTTGATTACGTTTACGATCGGTGCATTGACAGGTCTTGAATTGCCGATTTTGATCCGGAAAGCGAACGAAATCGGTGAACAGCTGAACCGGAGTACAGCAAGAGTCCTTTTCTCTGACTATGCCGGCGGACTGATTGGCGGATTGCTATTTGCTTTCTATTTAAGACCGCAAATGGGTATGGTGAAAAGCGCCTTTTTTGTTGGGTGCATTAATCTGGCGGTCGCTCTAACGGTCCTTTACTTATTTAGGAACGAAATCAAGAAGTTTGCGCTCCATCTCAGCGCAGGGATCGTCATCAGTATTTTGCTAATCGCCGGACTGTTTTTTGGTGAAGAGCTCGCCTTTTCATTCGAACAAAAACTGTATAAGGATCCGATCATCCATATGGAAGAGAGCGCCTATCAGAAAATCGTTCTGACAAAGGAACAGGGGGATACCCGGCTGTTTTTAAACGGCTCTCTGCAGTTCAGCTCCACCGATGAATACCGTTATCATGAAACGCTTGTCCATCCGCCTATGGCCATGGCGGACGAGCATCAAAATGTTCTTGTGTTAGGGGGAGGAGATGGGGTTGCAGTCAAAGAGCTGTTGAAATACGAAGAGATCGAAAACATTACGCTGGTCGACTTGGATCCAGCGGTCACAGAGCTTGCAAGAACGAATTATCATCTTCTTCAACTTAATAAGGATAGTCTCGATGATGAGCGTGTGGACGTTTTGAACGAGGACGCTTTTCAATTTTTAGAAGACTCTCAGCAATTTTATGATGTCATCATCGTCGATCTGCCGGACCCCAACAATGAAAGCTTAAATAAACTCTACACAAGGGAGTTTTATTCGTTAATTCGGAATCATTTATCACCTGGAGGAGCGGTCATGATACAGGGAACCTCTCCGGTGTTCGCAACGGAAGTGTATTGGACGATTGATCATACTGTACAGTCGACGGGGTTGTACACAGAAAATTTCAAAGTTGATATTCCGAGTTTTGGGAGCTGGGGGTTTGTCATGGCAAGCCGTGAACCCATCGATGTAGAAACAATCCGGTTGCCTGAATATACGAATTATTTAACAGATGAACTGCTCAGGACAATGACAGTGTTTGGGAAAGATGAAGACGGGGAAATTACTACAAGTGATGGGGAGGAAGTGCCCTTAAAACCAAATACTTTAGTCGATCCGCACTTAATTCAAAAATATGAAAAAGCGTGGCAGCACTATTAAGTGCAAGACCAAATCAAAGGAGTGGGAAATGTGAAAGTATCTTATCATGGACATTCAGTCATCAAAGTAGAACATAGCGGCAAAACGATTTTGTTTGACCCATTCATCTCAGACAATGGCAACACTGATTTGAAAGCAGATCAAGTGAAAGCGGATGTCATTCTGCTTACTCACGGACACAATGACCATGTCGGGGATACGTTCAGCATCGCCAAGCGAAACGATTCCCAAATCATCGCACCTTATGAACTAGCGACATACCTTGGAAATAAAGGACTGAATGCGCACCCTATGCATATAGGTGGAGGTCATGAATTTAACTTCGGTCATGTCAAGTTCACACAAGCGTTTCACGGCTCCGCCTATACGGAAGAGGACGGGACAATCGTTTATACGGGCATGCCGACCGGGATCTTGTTGACGATCGATGGGAAGACGATTTACCACGCAGGAGATACTGGACTGTTTTCAGATATGAAAATGATTGGGGAGCGTCATGATATCGATCTTGCTTTCCTACCAATCGGAGACAATTTCACAATGGGACCGGAGGATGCTATAGTAGCTGCAGGATGGATACAGGCTAAACAGGTGGTTCCGATTCATTACAACACATTTGACCTCATCAATCAGGATGGCAAAGGTTTTGCGGACAGAGTTAATCCTGGCAAAGGGCTATATATGGAGCCGGGTGACTCTGTTGAACTATAAAGGATAGGTATCCCTAACCTTCTATCTCTAAAGATAGGAGGTTTTTTTATTTATTACAGATGAATTCGGATGGAAATTGCAGTGAAACTGTATCAGTTGTATAATAACACTATTCCTAAAAATGATTAGTACAGTTAGAAAGTTTGGTGGATCAATGCCTACAAAACATGAGCAAATACTTCAACATATCGAATCACTGGCAGTTGGAAGTAAGATTTCTGTCCGTGGAATTGCTAAAGCTCTTCATGTAAGTGAGGGGACCGCTTATCGTGCCATAAAAGAGGCGGAAAATCAAAATCTTGTGAGTACGATGGAACGGGTCGGGACGATTCGGATTGAAAAGAAAAAGAAAGAAAACATTGAAAAGCTCACCTTTGCAGAAATCTTGAATATTGTCGATGGTCAAGTGTTGGGTGGAAGAGAAGGCCTTTATAAAACACTGAGCAAGTTTGTCATCGGTGCGATGAAGCTTGAGGCGATGATGCGTTATACGGAAGCGGGCTCGCTTTTGATTGTAGGAAACCGGACGAACGCTCATGAACTGGCTGTCAAGGAAGGCGCAGCAGTCTTGATCACCGGTGGTTTTGATACGACCGATACGGTAAAAAAGCTGGCAGACGAAAAGAAGCTTCCGGTGATTTCTACAAGCTATGATACATTTACCGTCGCGACAATGATTAACCGCGCAATCTATGATCAGCTAATTAAAAAAGAAATTGTCATGGTAGACGATATTTATACGTCCTTGAAAGATTCAAAATACTTAACGACAGCGGACAAGGTAGAGCGCTGGTATGAATTGAACAGTGAAACTAAACATAATCGTTATCCGGTCATCGATAAACAGAATCGTGTAGTTGGAATTGTCACATCCAAAGATGTTATTGGAAAAGATCCGGATGTAGCCATAGAAAAAGTAATGACAAAAAATCCAATGACGGTAAATAAGACGACTTCTCTTGCGAATGCTGCTCATGTCATGGTGTGGGAAGGGATCGAACTTATGCCAGTCGTCGATTCCTCTCAAAAGCTTCAGGGAATCATTTCAAGACAAGATGTGTTAAAAGCCCTCCAGCATATCCAACGACAGCCTCAAGTTGGGGAAACCATTGATGATTTAGCCACGACCCAGCTGAAATCCGTAGAAGGGGAAGGGAATGCTCACCGCTTGACTTCAAGAGTCACCCCGCAAATGACAAACCAACTGGGAACCATGTCTTACGGAGTGTTCGTTTCGCTGATTACTGAGGCCTCCAGTCGTATGCTCAGGAAATACAAAAAAGGTGATCTCGTTGTGGAAAATATATCGGTTTATTTCATTAAGCCTGTGCAATTGGAAAGTGAAATTGAGATTATACCGCAAATTCTCGAGGTCGGAAGAAAGTTTGCGAAAGTGGATGTCGAGGTTCACCATGGGAGTGCCATTGTCGGCAAAGCCTTATTGATGGCTCAATTAATCGATCGAGGCTAAAAAAAGTCGCTGCTATAATAAGAAGCAGCGACTTTTTTTATGTTGTGGATTGTAGTTTCTGGTACTCATTCCGGTAGTGTTTTGCAGCTTTCCAACCGAAACGGGCTTGATAGCCACCGAGAATGAGAAGGACAATTCCGATGAACAAGGACAGCTGTGTTTCATAAAACATGTACTGGTTGATCCCCCATAAGAAGACGAAGGCACCGAGACAAATTTTCGATTTACTGTTCAGATACTCTTTCGTTAGTGCGTCAGGGGTACGGACAATCATCACTTTATAGTAAATATATAGCACGATGGATAGAAGGGAAAGAATAGGAAAGATAATCAAGTACATCGACTCCTGTGTTGGTTTATTCTTCTATTATTGTAGCTTGTTTTTTTTCATATGGCTACCTGTAATCCTGAAACTATGTTTTAATGAAAAAAGAAATAGGTGAAGAAAGGATACCGTTATGTGTAAACAGACCATTATAGAAAAAATCGAACAATATACAACAGTAATCGTCCATCGCCATGTCCGTCCTGACCCGGATGCTTACGGCTCTCAGGTTGGATTGGCGGAAATCATCCGCGTCAACTTTCCAGAGAAAAAAGTATTCGTGACAGGGGAAGAAGATCCTTCCTTGGACTTTTTAGCTCAAATGGATGAGGTTCCTGATGAAGCCTACAAAGAAGCACTTGTCATTGTGTGTGATACAGCGAATCAGGCAAGGATCGATGATCAAAGGTACAGCCACGGGGAGTATTTAATCAAAATTGATCACCACCCCGTCGTAGATTCATACGGTGATACGGAATGGGTCGATACTACCGCAAGCTCTACAAGTGAAATGATTTATGAATTATTCCTCGAAATGAAAGATAAACAGTTAAGTGACCAGTCAGCTGGACTGCTTTATGCAGGGATCGTTGGAGATACAGGGCGGTTTTTATTCCCAAGTACAACCAAAAAGACGCTTTCCTATGCAGCAGATCTCGTCCAATACGAATTTGATCGAAGAACCCTTTACAGTGAGATGTATAAAACACCTGTCCATGTTGCAAAACTGAAAGGCTACGTTCTACAGAATTTTACCGTTCACGAATCAGGCTACTCTACGGTGAGGTTAACGAAGGACATTTTGGAAAAGTTTAATGTGACAGCCAAAGAATCAAGTGCTCTTGTCGGATTACTCGGAGACGTTGAAGGAGTACTAGCCTGGGTGTTTTATGTAGAGGAAGAGAGCAGTATCCGCGTCCGCCTTCGTTCACGTGGGCCTGTCATTAACAAAATTGCTGAAAACCATAATGGTGGAGGACACCCGCTGGCCTCTGGTGCGACAGCTTCCAACTGGGAAGAAACCGATGACATTACAAAAGAGCTGGAGCAAGTTTGCAGCGACTACAAGAACAAGCAGACGGAATAATCCGTACTGCTTGTTTCCTTTAGTGGCGTGATTCTTTGTTCTGATCCTTTTGTGCGAATGCTGCGCAGTGTACTTTCTTACAATTAAGGATCGATCTGGATTTCCAATTGAAATGAAACGACCTCTGATATGACCAGCCTTTTCACTTTCAGCTGGTACGTGAAATGATCCACTTTATAAGACTTGTTTTCTACCGTGGAGATCATAAGTTCGGCCTGAGTTGCGGCAGTGTTCAGCGGATTACCGGGCACGGAAGAGAGCTGTTCCTGAACGAGTGTGTTCAACTCATGCTGCGTGAGTAGGTCGATCTCCATTTTCTTGGCATTCGTAAAGCTGATATCCAATTCTTTGACTTTGACGGGTTCATGCTGGGTGTTCTCTTTTGGATTGTTCAATAAGCTTTGGTATTTTTCTTCCGCATCATGCAATTGAGCGCTCAATTGCATGTGTTCTTTCATAAGATTTTCGTTCGTCTGACCATGGATGATCAGGAAGAATAAATAACCGAGGAACGCCCCGATCATAATCCCGGCAAAAAGACGCCTCCATTGGGGATGGTTGAAATAGGGCGGGATATGCATCAGGTCACTTCTTCCCCAAGAAGCCATTGAAATAAAAGCAATGCTGCCTTCACACCACCCATTGCGGCTACAATAATGACGACTTGCTTGAAAATACTGAAAGTCGAACCGTCTAATATTCCTTTTTCAAAGTTGCTAATCGCATCGAACGTACCTCCGATTGCCGCGACGATGGCCCAAATCCTAAGGCTTTTGGATATTCTGAACATGGATGTTAAAGGGGGTTCCCCCGTTAAAAAGCTCCCGATACTCCCAATGAATGTCCCTCCGACAATGACCCCGAAAGCGATAAAGAAGCATTGAATCATGGATATAATTAAGCGGTCTTCCATCTTGTCCCTCTTTTCGCCCTTATAGTATGGTTTACTAAACATGTATTCTTCCAAATTCCTATATATGCAGGAGTCTTTTCTATTCATGGAGGAGTGGGATATAATCTACTTGGAGAGAAGGTGAAACGAATGACATTTTCCCATTTGAATATACAGAGCGGTTATAGTCTGATGGACAGTACGATCAAAATAGATGATTTAGTGAAACAGGCAAAAGCGCTTGGCTATGAGTCATTGGCCTTGACGGATAAGAATGTGATGAGCGGATCGGTCGCTTTTTATCAAGCCTGTCAAAAATACAAGATCCATCCGATTTTGGGTGTGAAAATCAAGATCCAAGTCAAGCAAGAGGACTTTTTGGTCGTCCTTTTGGCAGAAAACAATGAGGGCTATCAGAACCTAATGAAAATCAGTTCGTGGATCCAGACACAAGGGATCACACCCGAGCTCGATCAGCTGGATAAATTCAGCTCGGGTCTCGTCGTTGTGATCAACACCTCCCAGTCTCCATGGGCTGACTGGATTTCGAGGGAACAGTTTGTATCGGTCGAAGAAGAGTTCGCGAACTGGGAAAAGATATTTGGTGAAGACAACGTATATTTGAGCATAGAGGACCGTGACCTTCACGAGGAACGTCAGCTTCATCAGCCCCTTCAGAAATGGAGTCGTGATGGAAGTGTCCAGGTAGTCGCCATCGGTGATGTGAAATACCTACATAAGGAAGACGCCGTTGCCTATCAGGCGATGAGAGCGATGGAAGAGGGGAGCCGGCTTTCATCCGATTCAGATTCACGTCATCACCATCAGTATTTAAAGAGCCCGGAAGAAATGGAAGGTTTCTTCAAGGAATGGTGGCCGGAAGTACTTGATGAAACAAGTGCGATCGCTCAACGATGTCATGTTGAATTGAACTTTGATCAGCAGCTGTTGCCGACTTATCCAGTCCCAGGGGGGCAGCAGGCAGATGAATATTTGCGAGAGCTATGTGAAGAATCTCTGAATAAAAAGTACGGAAAAGACCATTCTGAAGCTAAGGCGAGACTCGATCATGAACTAAGTGTCATAACGTCGATGAAGTTCAGCGATTATTTTTTGATCGTGTGGGATTTTATCGCCTTCGCAAGGCAGAAAGGAATTCATGCCGGGCCAGGTCGGGGTTCAGCCGCCGGGTCACTTGTGGCGTTTTTGTTGGATATCACACAGGTCGATCCCCTGAAGTATAATTTGTTATTTGAACGGTTTCTAAATCCGGAACGAATTACAATGCCGGATATCGATATCGATTTTCCTGATCACAGGCGGGATGAAGTCATCCGATATGTAGTCGAAAAATACGGCAGACACCATGTCGCTCAAATTTGTACGTTCGGTACGTTCGCTGCTCGTAGTGTTCTTAGAGAACTATTCAAAGTGATGGCGATTGATGAGAGTGATGCGACTTATTTATTGAAACATATCCCGCGCGGTTCAAACGATTCGCTTGTAGAAATGGTCAAAAATAATGACACATTAAAAGACTATATTCGGAACTCCGATCGTTTGAAGCGGCTGTTTCACGTCGCGTCAAAGCTTGAAGGTCTTCCGCGGCACGTTTCCACACATGCTGCAGGTGTCGTCATCAGCGAACACCCGCTGATTCAATACACAGCGTTAATGAATGGGCAGGGTGCTGCGTATTTGACGCAATTAGCGATGGGGGATCTTGAAAAGGTCGGCCTCTTGAAAATTGATTTTCTCGGTCTTAGAAATTTAAGTTTCATTGAAAAAATAGAAAGTAAAATTCAAAAATATAGAGACGAACATTTCAGTGCAGAGAAGATACCTTTGGATGACAAGGATACGTTTGAGCTTCTCGCTGAAGGTAGAACGAACGGCATTTTCCAACTGGAATCACAAGGTATGAGAAACGTACTGAAGCGTTTGAAACCGACACATTTTGAAGATGTGGTAGCCGTGAACGCTCTGTACAGACCAGGACCGATGGAATATATTCCGATTTATATCAACCGGAAACATGAAAAAGAAAGCGTTCAGTATCCACACCCTGATTTACAACCGATTTTACAATCGACTTTCGGTGTCCTTGTCTATCAGGAGCAGATCATGCAAGTCGCAAGAAAAGTGGCGGGGTACTCTCTCGGCCAGGCCGACTTATTAAGAAGAGCCGTTGGGAAAAAACAGGCGGACGTTTTGGCCGAGCAAAGAGAACGGTTTGTAGAAGGCTGCCTGTCGGAAGGGTATCGTTCGGAAGTGGCACATCAGCTTTTTGAGTGGATTGTCAAATTTTCCAATTACGGATTCAACCGTAGTCACGCTGTCGCTTACAGTTTTATTTCGTATAAACTCGCCTATATGAAAGCGCATTATCCGACCTATTTTCTTGCCGAACTTATCAATACGTATGTCGGCGATGCTGAAAAGGTGACGGCTTATATCCGGGAGGCGAGAGAGTCTGGACTGACCGTTCTCTCCCCTTCCGTAAATCGCAGCCAAATCATCACCATCGATGAACAAGGCAACATCAGAATTGGCCTTTTATCGATCAAGGGTGTAGGAGCCCAAGCCGCTCAGCAGATTGTCGAGGAGAGGCAGAATGGGAGGTACCGAAGTCTGAATGATTTCTGTTTAAGGTCGGCTTCGAAGCTTGTCAGCAGGTCTGTTATCGAATCGCTTATTCTTGCCGGGGCTTTTGATGACCTCGACGAAAACCGAGCCAAATTACTGGCGAATATTGATCAGGCTCTTGAACAGGCCGATCTTTTTAAAGAATTTCGGGATCAGCCGGACCTGTTCGGTGGAGATTTTGATATGGGCGCCGCACAAGTTGAAATTGAACCTTTTCCGCTTCTAAAGAAGCTGGCGATGGAAAAAGAGGTGCTCGGAACGTACTTATCCGAACATCCACTCGAGGGTCAAAGAAAGTTTTTGCGGGAAAGAGGAATCCTGCCGATTAGTCAACTTTCCACAATGATGAACCGAAAAGTCGAGCTCGCAGCTGTCGTAGAGAGTCTCAAAGAAATCCGTACGAAGCGCGGGGATCCAATGGCTTTCCTGACGTTTAGTGACGAAAAAGAAGAGCTTGAAGGCGTGCTCTTCCCAGATGCCTACCGTGAAGTGAGGAAGTGGCTTCAGGAACAACTCCTTGTACTTGTGAGTGGAAAAGTAGAAGAGCGTCGGGGCCAAAGACAACTGATTGTCCAGTCCATTTCTCCGTTTGAGGCCGAGCAGCCTCCTTTTGAACCTTCGCAACGGGTGTTTTTAAAGGTTTCAGAGAAACAGGAGAAGGACATGATAGAATGGTTGAAACAACTCTCAAACTATTTCCCAGGGAATACACCGCTCGTCATATTCCGTGCAGAGGATCGCAAAACTTACCAGTTAGGCGAGGAGTTTGCCATACAAGTATCGAAGGAGTGTCTCGATCGTCTCAAGCAGAAATTTGGCTCAGAATCCATAGCGGTCAGGTCTAAGAAATGAGACGTATATCACAAAACTAAGTCCAGTGTTTAGTTATTCTTTACAGCCGTTGGTCATCTGTTATAATGAAGAGGTTGATGGTGGTCTGACCACCAAGAACGGTTTAATTTATAGTTTAAAGGAGCGTGTCGTCGTGTCGAATTTACGTGATGAAGCACTGCATATACACCGTGTAAATAAAGGAAAATTAGAAACTCATTCCAAAGTACCTGTACGAAATGCCAAGGATCTAAGCCTGGCTTATTCTCCTGGGGTGGCAGAGCCTTGTAAAGAAATTTATGATCATAAAGAAACGGTCTATGATTATACGATGAAAGGCAATATGGTAGCCGTAGTAAGTGACGGCACCGCTGTTCTCGGCCTAGGAAATATTGGCCCGGAAGCCGCACTTCCTGTCATGGAGGGGAAAGCAGCGCTATTTAAGAGCTTTGCTGGAGTGGACGCATTTCCAATTTGCCTCAATACAAGGGATATTGATGAAATCGTCCAGACCGTCAAGCTGTTGGAACCGACCTTTGGTGGTGTGAACTTAGAGGATATCGCAGCTCCTAACTGTTTTATTATTGAAGACCGTTTGAAAAAAGAAACAAACATCCCGATTTTTCACGACGACCAGCACGGTACAGCTATCGTAACGGTGGCTGGATTGATGAATGCTTTGAAAGTTACAGGTAAATCTTTTTCTGACATTAAAGTGGTAGCCAACGGAGCGGGCGCAGCAGGTATTGCTATTATTAAGCTTCTATATCATTTCGGAGTCCGCGACATCATTATGTGTGATTCAAAAGGTGCCATTTTTGAAGGAAGAAGTTATGGAATGAACGAAGTGAAAGATGAGATTGCTAAAATCACGAATAAAGACCGTGTAGAGGGAAACCTTGAAGAGGTGATGGAAGGTGCCGATGTATTCATCGGTGTTTCTGTGGGAGGCTTATTATCCAAGGATATGGTGTCCAAGATGAACGACAATTCGATTATCTTTGCTATGGCGAATCCTGAGCCGGAAATCATGCCGGAAGATGCAAAAGAAGCAGGGGCAAAAGTGATTGGAACGGGTCGTTCGGATTTCCCTAACCAGGTCAACAACGTCCTCGCGTTCCCTGGTATATTTAGAGGAGCACTGGACGTGCGCGCAACAAGAATCAATGAAAAGATGAAAATTGCGGCAGCTGAGGCTATCGCTTCCCTTGTCAGTGATGAAGAACTGAGTGAGGATTACGTCATTCCTGCTCCGTTTGACCCTCGTGTCGCTCCGGCTGTAGCAGCTGCGGTTGCAAAAGCGGCGATGGAATCCGGCGTTGCTCGTCATCACGTGGATCCTGAGGAAGTAGCAGAAAAGACAAGACAGCTGACACTTATAGACGAAAAATAATGTAAAAGAGAAAAGCTTTAGGGCTTTTCTCTTTACATACGTTCATGCTGTTTTTTTGGAAAGAGGTGTCCATGCTTTTGACCCATACACCACAAGGGAAAGTTTATGAGGGTGTTCTGCACCAGCTGAAGTCATATATTGAGAAAAACCAGCTGAAGCCGGGGGATAAGCTGCCATCTGAGCGAGAGCTGAGTGAGCAGCTTCAGGTAGGCCGGTCTTCCATCAGGGAAGCCTTCCGTGCCATGGAATTGCTTGGGTTGATTGAAACGAGACGTGGGGAAGGGACCTTCATGAGAGCTTACCGCCCGTATCATATGGTGGAGTTGCTTTCTAATTTTCTTCTGAATGAATCGAGAACGAAAGAAGAGCTCCTGACAGCTAAAGAAATGCTGGAAAAAGAAGCCCTTACCTTGTCAGCAGGAAAGCTAAATCAGGCTCAATTGGAGACCGTCGACTCGATCCTTACAAATTATAAGGGAAAAGAAAAACATCAAAATTTCTTCCAGTATTTGTTTGAGATCAGCGACCAGCATCTGCTGTTGTCGATGTGGCAATTCATTTCCGGTTTTACACATACCGTCCACACGATTCACTACGAGGAAGTGTGGTACCAAGAAGTTAGATCCTTACTTGAATCAGGCAAGCCTGAGGAAGTTTTTTCTCTATTTAACTAAAAGCTTTACACAATCGACAAAAACAGAGAGATTCCTTACAGGTCTGTTTGTATATTGATATAGAAAGGAAGCTTTGTCCCAAAGGAGGAATCACCTTGCTTAGAGATTTTTTCAGCAAGAAAAAACGCTATGCATCCATACCAAGTCAAGAAGCTAAACAGGATGTACCAGAAGGGCTGATGCAAAAATGCCCGAACTGCCAGAAAATATTTTACCGTAAAGAATTAAACCGAAATATGAACGTTTGTCCTCATTGCGATCATCATCATCGAATGACAGCTTATGAACGATTGGAGCATTTGTTCGATGAGGACTCCTTCGTAGAGTGGGACAAGCATATGATTTCAAACAACCCGCTGGACTTCCCGGATTATGAGGAGAAGCTTGAAAAAGATCGGTTGAAGTCAGATCTTAATGAAGCTGTCGTCACTGGAAAGGCCAAACTGCAAGGGTTTGACACAGCAGTAGCCATCATGGATGCTCGCTTCCGGATGGGAAGCATGGGATCTGTAGTGGGAGAAAAAATTGCGAATGCGATTGAAAATGCACGGAAAGAGAGCATCCCGTTCATCATCTTCACCGCATCTGGTGGAGCCCGTATGCAGGAGGGTGTACTCAGTCTGATGCAGATGGGCAAAACGTCTGTAGCTTTGCAGCGTCTTCATGCTGAGGGAGGTCTGTTCATATCTGTCATGACACACCCGACAACAGGAGGCGTTTCTGCAAGCTTTGCCTCTCTTGGAGACTACAATTTCGCAGAGCCGGGCGCTTTGATCGGATTTGCCGGTCGTCGCATTATTGAACAGACGATCCGTGAAAAGTTGCCGGAAGACTTCCAGACATCAGAATTTTTACTGGAGCACGGCCAGCTGGACAAGGTGATCCACCGTCATAACCTTCGTTCGACTCTTGCGACCGTGCTAGACATCCATTCTCCAGGGGGTGAAGAATGATGAAACACGTATTAGAGTTTGAAAAACCCGTCATGGAACTGCGTGATAAGATCGCAGAACTAAAACGTCTCACTGAGAATAGTGAAATGGATCTTTCCGATGAAATCCAAAAGCTAGAAAAAAGGTTGGAAAAACTCGAAACCGATGTATATGATCGGATGCAGCCGTGGGATCGTGTCCAAATGGCGCGGCACCCCGAACGTCCGACAACGCTTGATTATATTGAAAACCTCTTTACAGACTTTTTAGAGCTTCACGGTGATCGCTTGTATGGTGATGACGAAGCGATTGTATCGGGAATTGCAAAGTTCAATGGAACACCTGTAACGGTCATCGGCCATCAGCGAGGCAAAGATACGAAAGAGAACATCCGCCGGAATTTCGGGATGCCTCATCCGGAGGGCTATCGCAAAGCCCTTCGTTTAATGAAACAGGCTGATAAATTCAAGCGCCCGATCATTACGTTTATCGATACAAAGGGAGCTTATCCTGGAAAAGCAGCAGAAGAACGTGGTCAAAGTGAAGCGATTGCGAGAAACCTGCTGGAAATGGGTGGCTTTACCGTCCCGATCATCTGCATTGTGATCGGTGAAGGAGGAAGTGGAGGAGCCCTTGGACTCGGAATAGGCGACCGTATCTTTATGCTCGAAAATTCTACTTATTCCGTTATTTCACCAGAAGGAGCTGCTTCTATCCTGTGGAAAGATGCAGCGTACGCTCAAAAAGCTGCCGAGTCCATGAAAATCACGTCGTACGATTTGAAGGATCTGGATATCGTCGACGAAGTGATTCCTGAAATTCGTGGAGGGGCGCATAGAGATATTCAAGCACAGTCTGAAGAAATTAAACAGGTAATCTCCCAAGCATTGGAAGAGCTCGAAAAACTGAGCGAATCACAGTTATTGGAAGAAAGATTTAATAAATATAAAAATATTGGCGAATATACGCATCTTGATTTATAATGAAAAGCGGTTGAAAGATATAGTGTTCCTGCATTTGGAAGAAGTCGCACAAACAAGGTGCGGCTTTTCGCATCTTATGGGAATGGTAACGCTATCATTCCCATTCCAAAATGAGATTCTCTTTTAAGCATGCTCAGCTTTGTACAAACTAAAGAGACAGATGGACTGGAAAGATAGAGAGGATTCATTGAAGCTTTGATTGGGAACAGAATAACTATCTAACTTTTGAGGTGATAAGAATGAAGAGAATTGGAGTACTTACTAGTGGTGGGGATGCCCCAGGTATGAATGCCGCTATTCGTGCGGTAGTCCGTAAAGCCATTTATCATAATCTTGAGATTTATGGTATTGAATACGGGTATCAAGGACTGATTGATGGAAACATCAAAAAAATGGAGCTAGGTTCCGTTGGTGATATCATCCAGCGCGGTGGTACGAAGCTTTACTCCGCGCGTTGCGAAGAGTTCAAAACAGAAGAGGGACAGCTCAAAGGAATCGAACAAATGAGGAAACATGGCATCGAGGGCTTGATTGTCATCGGTGGGGATGGTACTTTTATGGGTGCTAAGAAACTTACGGAAAAGGGGTACCCATGTATCGGTGTCCCTGGCACGATTGATAACGATATTCCTGGAACTGATTTCACAATCGGTTTTGACACGGCTCTAAACACGATTACCGATGCGATCGACAAAATCCGTGACACGGCGACATCACACGAGCGTACGTATGTCATTGAAGTTATGGGACGCGATGCAGGAGATTTAGCTCTTTGGGCAGGACTTGCTGATGGAGCGGAAAGCATCCTTATTCCTGAAGCAGAAGATAATTTTGACGACGTCATCGAACGACTGAAGCGTGGTCATGATCGTGGCAAGAAGCACAGCATCATCATCGTTGCTGAAGGTGTTGGAAGCGGAGTCGAGTTTGGCAAAAAAGTGGAAGAAGCAACAGAGCTTGAAACGCGTGTAACGGTCTTAGGTCATACGCAAAGGGGCGGTTCCCCTACAGCACAAGACCGTGTACTAGCAAGCCGTCTAGGTGCTTATGCTGTCGATTTGATTCTTCAGGGTAAAGCAGGTCGTATGGTGGGTATACAAAATAATGAGCTTGTCGATCATGATATAGTGGATATTTTAAATACAAAGCACCAAGTAGATCTTGATATGTATCGTCTATCTAAAGAATTGTCTATATAATTTGTAAGTGGTAGTAGAGGAGGAAACAAAGAATGTTTAGAAAAACAAAGATTGTAAGTACGATTGGTCCGGCATCTGAATCCGTGGAAAAGCTGACTCAATTAATGGAGGCAGGCATGAACGTAGCCCGCTTGAATTTCTCTCATGGTGATTTTGAAGAGCACGGAGCGCGTATCAAAAATATTCGTGAAGCAGCTGCGGCTACGGGTAAAACAGTAGCGATCCTTTTGGATACGAAAGGACCTGAGATCCGTACAGGTACCCTTAAAGAAGGGGAAGTTCACCTTGAGAAAGGATCCACAGTTTATGTAACGATGGACGACATCGAAGGAGATGCAGAGCGTTTTTCTGTGACGTATCCTGGATTGATCAACGATGTTCATCCTGGATCTAAAATCTTGCTCGATGATGGGCTTGTAGAACTTCAGGTAGAAGAAGTCGATAAAGAAAACAATGAAATTAAAACGACTGTTTTGAATAATGGTCCGCTGAAGAATAAAAAAGGTGTAAACGTACCAAATGTAAGTGTCAACCTTCCGGGAATTACGGAAAAAGACGCGAAAGATATTGAGTTCGGAATTGAACAAGGGGTAGATTTTATCGCCGCTTCCTTTGTTCGTCGTGCTTCTGATGTTCTCGAAATTAAGGAACTTCTTGAAAAGCACAAAGCATTGGACATTCAAATCATTCCGAAGATCGAAAACCAGGAGGGTGTCGATAACATCGATGAAATCCTGGCAGTCAGTGATGGCCTAATGGTTGCTCGTGGAGACCTTGGTGTAGAAATTCCTGCGGAAGATGTACCGCTTGTGCAAAAGGACTTGATCAGCAAGTGTAACAAAGCAGGTAAACCAGTTATCACAGCTACACAAATGCTGGATTCCATGCAGCGTAACCCACGCCCGACACGTGCGGAAGCGTCTGACGTTGCGAACGCGATCTTTGATGGTACAGATGCGATCATGCTTTCCGGTGAAACGGCTGCGGGAGATTATCCTGTAGAAGCTGTGACAACGATGCACAATATCGCAAGCAAGACAGAAACTGGCTTGAATCATAAAGCGTTGCTTGACGATCGTTCTAAGCACAGTGATATGACGATCACTGATGCAATCAGCCAATCTGTAACGCATACAGCGATCAACCTTGATGTCAATGCGATCGTTACGCCTACAGAAAGTGGACATACAGCACGCATGATTTCTAAGTACCGTCCGCAGGCTCCAATCGTAGCTATCACATCAAGTGAAAGAGTGAACCGTAAACTTTCACTTGTATGGGGTGTGTATGCCGTCATGGGACCACGCGCTTACTCTACTGATGAAATGCTTGATGTTGCGGTTGAACAAAGCCTTGCATCTGGAGTTGCCCAGCGTGGAGACCGTGTCATCATTACCGCTGGAGTTCCTGTCGGAGAGAGTGGCACAACAAACCTTATGAAAGTCCACGTCATTGGGGACGTTCTAGTTAGAGGACAAGGTGTTGGACAGAAATCCGCATTTGGTCGTGCCATCTTGGCTAAAAACGGAAAAGATGCGGTAGAACGCGTTCAAGACGGAGATATCATCGTCACTCATGCTACAGACCGTGACATGATGCCGGCTATCGAAAAAGCGGCAGGTATCGTCACTGTAGAGGGTGGACTGACATCTCATGCTGCTGTTGTTGGTCTTAGCCTTGGGATCCCTGTCATCGTAGGAGTAGAAAAAGCTCTTGAACTGATCGAAGATGGTTCCGAGATCACAATAGATAGTACACGTGGAGATATTTACGAAGGGCATGCGAGTGTCATTTAATAAGAAAACGAAAAGGAACGGAGAAGCCAAAAGCTTCTCCGTTTTTTTGATTGGATAGGCAAGGAAAGGTCAGGGGTTTCCCACGCTACTATGGGACATATACTGAACAAAAAACTTTCCTTGTCGCTAACTAAGCCAAAATTGGAGTCATAGAGTGTTATGGTTTAGGAATAAGAATAAGTGGTTTATAATAGAAGCAGAGACGAAGAGAAAGGGCGATAATATGTTCCGATGGTTACTTTTACTCATACTGGTCGTCCCGGCTTTGGAGATCGGTTTACTCGTCTTTGCGGGTAACTGGATCGGACCATGGTGGGTCATCCTTTTAGTTATATCGACAGGAGTAGTGGGAGCTTGGCTTGCTAAGAAACAGGGGCTAGAAACGATCCGCAACGTTCAAAATTCCATGGCGATGGGTCAGATGCCTCAAGACGCGATTCTTGACGGTGCGTGCATCCTCGTTGGTGGTGCCGTGCTTCTTACCCCAGGATTCATCACGGATGCTATTGGCTTCACTTTATTACTTCCTCAAACGAGGACTCCGATTAAAAGGCTGATCAAAAAGATCATAACGAAGATGATGAATAAAGGCACGATTACAATTTACAGAAGATGATAAGTCTCCCCCCTCTTATTGAAGAGGGGGGTTTTTAGAGCCTTTGACAAAAGCATAGGCTGATTGAAATAAGCCGATCGTATGCGCAGCTTTTCCACCTACGATGATTAATGGAGCGATCCATAAGGCGGAAATCCCCCAAAGCTGATAGCCGAGGAAGAGCCCTATCAGGAAGACGAGGGGATGAACACCAAATTCGGTGGCAAGTATTTTAGGTTCCAGTAGCTGCCTAGAAATAAGCACAATGATATAAAGGATAATGAGAGTCATCCCTTCTTCTATACTTCCTGTTGCAAGTTGGTATCCTGCCCAAGGAAGAAAGATGATTCCTGTTCCGATCAGAGGAATGGCATCAACTAAACCGCACAGAAACGTAATCGTAAGAGCGTGTGGAGTTTGAGTGGTTTTCAGACCTACATAAATGAGGATCATGGATATAAAAATAAGAATGCACTGGGCTTTGACAATGCCGGCGATGGCTTGTTTGAAATGTAAGGAGAAGTATGCGCTTTTTTTTAAGACAACAGGGGAGAGTGCCTTCTCTGAGAAATGGATCATCTTTGGCCAGTCTTTACTAAAAAAGAAGACGGATAAGGTGAACATGAGAAAAGAAGTGAAGGACGCGGGTACAGTGGTAATGAAGTGAGTGATGGTCTCTAATAATGATTGCAACAAAGCTCCTCCCGTTTCACTAGCTTTTTCCTTCAGTTCTTCCAAGTAATAAAGTAACGATTGATGCCCCTCATGGTTGATCGTCGACATATAAGACTCCAACCGATTCATGATCGGAGTGATGGAGTTGATGAGGGCTTCCGTTGATTCTTGAATGAATAATTGGAACTTTCCTGGGGTATTCATTGAAATATATTGGATCCCTTTAAGGATTTCTGCAACGATCAAGACAAAGAAAGCCATCGCCAAAAGAAAAAAGAGCGTCATCAGAAGCAGGACAGAAAGAAACCTTGGGATGCGTAAATGAGTGACAAGTAAATTGATAAATGGTTGAAGCGCATAGGAAACTACAAAAGCTGCAAGAAAGGGGAACAAATATTTCCACAAAGAAATAGAAAGCAGGAGGAATACAATAAAGACTGCGACAAGTAAGAAGCCCCTTAAAATAGCCGATAGGTAGTCTTTATCCAAGTTCTATTCTCCTTTCGATCTCTAAATCTTTAATAGAAAAATGTTGACCTTAGATCGACAAAATCTTTGAATCTCCATGAAATTAAACGGTTTCAATTCACATTCTCTTCAGAATACTTTATAATTGAATTTGGGGTTAAATTCCTGCTTGAAGTTTAAGCAGTTCGTAAAGCGTTTTCTTATCAATTGGATAAGGAAACTTTGGAAATTTTTAAAAGGAGAGATTGTATGTCATCAACTAAAGGTCTTGAAGGAATTACAGCAACAGAATCATCAATCAGTTCAATAATTAATGATAAGCTCACATACGTGGGATATGATATTGATGATTTAGCGAATAACTCAAGTTTTGAAGAAGTTGTCTATTTACTTTGGAATCAAAAGCTTCCTACACTTGGTGAATTAAACGAGTTCAAGTCGGAGCTAGTTTCCAATATGGACATCCCTTCCGAAGTCATCGATCACTTGAAATCCTACGATCTGACAACTGTCCATCCTATGGCAGCTCTTCGTACAGCTGTTTCTATGCTTGGTCTATTTGATCCAGAATCAGATGTAATGGAAGAGGCTGCAAATAAACGCAAAGCTGTTCGTCTTCAGGCGAAAATTCCTACTGTCGTCACAGCTTTTACGCGCATCCGCAACGGTGAAGAACCTGTATCTCCAAAGAAAGATCTAAGCTTTGCTGCGAACTTCCTCTATATGCTGAAGGGTAAAGATCCTGAAGATATCGAAGTAGAAGCTTTCAACAAAGCGCTTGTCCTTCATGCCGATCACGAGTTGAACGCCTCTACCTTTACAGCCCGCGTTTGCGTAGCGACCCTTTCGGATGTTTATTCCGGCGTAACGGCTGCCATTGGCGCATTGAAAGGACCACTTCATGGAGGAGCCAACGAACGCGTCATGAAGATGCTTACAGAAATCGGCTCTGTCGATAATGCGATTCCTGCAATCGAAGAGAAGCTTGAAAATAAAGAAAAAATCATGGGCATGGGACACCGTGTTTACAGAACTGGGGATCCGCGTGCGAAGCACCTTAAAGAAATGTCCCGTGAACTGACAGAATTGACTGGTCAATCCAAATACTACGAAATGTCAGTTAAAATAGAAGACTACATCAAAGAAAATAAAGGACTTCCTGCTAATGTCGACTTCTATTCCGCTTCTGTTTATCACAGTCTTGGTATCGATCATGATATTTTCACACCGATCTTTGCCGTGAGTCGTGTATCAGGATGGCTGGCGCACATTCTTGAGCAGTATTCCAATAACCGCCTGATCCGTCCGAGAGCTGAATATGTCGGACCTAAAGGCCAGTCCTATACGCCGATTGAAGACCGATAAGTTTTTTCAAAGTTAAGACTATGATAGGATGATACTTTTTATTCCTGCTCGTTTAACGTATGATAGTAATGGATATTCCATTCCATAGAAATAGGGAACTTTTTTAGGAGGGTTTATTTTGACACAAGCACAGAAAATCACAGTAGAACAAAATGGAGAATTAAATGTACCGGATCGCCCGGTTATTCCTTTCATCGAAGGAGATGGAACGGGACCTGATATTTGGGCATCCGCAAGTCGTGTAATCGAAGCGGCAGTCGACAAAGCTTATAACGGTGAAAAATCGATCGAGTGGAAAGAAGTTTATGCCGGACAGAAATCTTACGATAAGTTTGGCGAATGGCTTCCAGAAGCAACTCTTGATACGATTCGTGACTACAAAATCGCAATTAAAGGTCCATTGACAACTCCGATCGGTGGAGGAATCCGCTCCTTGAACGTTGCTCTTCGTCAGGAATTGGATTTGTTCACATGTCTTCGTCCAGTTCGCTATTTTGAAGGTGTTCCTTCTCCAGTCAAGCGTCCTGAAGATACTGATATGGCGATCTTCCGTGAGAACACAGAAGATATCTATGCAGGAATTGAATGGCAGCAAGGTACGCCTGAAGTGAAGAAAGTTATCGATTTTCTTCAGAATGAAATGGGTGTACATAATATCCGTTTCCCTGAAACTTCCGGAATCGGTGTTAAACCAGTTTCTGAAGAGGGTACGAAGCGTCTTGTACGTGCAGCAATCGACTATGCGTTGAATGAAGGACGTAAGAACGTAACGCTAGTACACAAAGGAAATATCATGAAGTTTACAGAAGGTTCCTTTAAGAACTGGGGTTATGAAGTAGCAGAAGAAGAGTATGCTGACAAAGTATTCACATGGGCTGAATATGATCGCATCGTAGAAAAAGAAGGAAAAGATGCTGCGAATAAAGCTCAGGATGCAGCAGAGGCGGAAGGGAAGCTTATCGTGAAAGATGCGATTGCAGACATCTTCCTTCAGCAAATCCTGACGCGTCCTAAAGAGTTCGATGTTGTAGCGACGATGAACTTGAACGGTGACTATATTTCTGACGCTCTTGCTGCACAAGTAGGAGGAATTGGTATTGCGCCGGGTGCAAACATCAACTTCGAAACCGGCCACGCGATCTTTGAAGCAACTCACGGTACTGCGCCTAAATATGCAGGCCTTGATAAAGTGAACCCATCTTCTGTCATTCTGTCCGGCGTTCTAATGCTAGAGCACCTTGGCTGGAGAGAAGCAGCTGATTTGATTACAAAATCAATGGACAAAACAATCGGTAGCAAGACCGTCACATATGATTTCGCGCGTATGATGGATGGTGCTACAGAATTGAAATGTTCTGAGTTTGGTGACGCGTTGATCCGCAATATGGACTAATTGATGGAAGGGGATTTGTATGGCTATTCGCAGAAGTAAAATCTCAGTAATCGGAGCAGGTTTCACAGGTGCGACAACTGCCCTTATGGTAGCTCAAAAGGAGCTTGGTGATGTCGTACTGGTCGATATCCCTGACATGGAAGATCCTACAAAAGGAAAAGCTCTTGATATGCTTGAAGCAAGTCCTGTCCAAGGTTTTGATGCTAAAATTACCGGCACCTCAAGCTATGAGGATACAAAAGATTCGGATTTGGTCATCATCACAGCAGGAATTGCTCGTAAGCCTGGGATGAGCCGTGATGACCTTGTGAACACGAATTCAAAAATCATGAAGAGTGTCACAAAGGAAATCGTTAAATATTCTCCTGACTGTTATATCGTGGTCTTAACGAATCCAGTCGATGCCATGACATACTCCGTTTTCCAGGAAGCCGGTTTTCCGAAGAACCGAGTCATTGGTCAATCCGGAGTTCTTGACACGGCACGTTTCCGTACATTCGTTGCAGAAGAATTGAATGTTTCGATTAAAGATGTGACTGGCTTTGTTCTTGGAGGCCATGGAGACGATATGGTTCCACTGACGCGTTATTCTTTCGCCGGCGGTATTCCACTTGAAAAATTGATCTCTAAAGAACGTCTTGACGCGATTGTCGAACGTACACGAAAAGGTGGGGGCGAAATCGTAGGACTTCTTGGAAATGGAAGTGCTTATTACGCGCCAGCAGCCTCTCTTACGCAAATGGCTGAAGCCATCCTGAAGGATCAGCGCCGTATTCTTCCTGCGATTGCTTATCTTGAAGGAGAGTATGGATACGAGGGAATTTATCTCGGTGTCCCGACAATCCTTGGAGGTAACGGAATTGAGGAAGTCATTGAGCTCGAACTGACGGATGAAGAGAAGCGTCAACTGGATCAATCAGCAGACTCTGTTAAAAATGTGCTAAATGTATTAAACTGAAGATAGAAGGATTCGGGGCTATCCTCGAATCCTTTTTTATCCTCTATAAGAAAACGCTTACAAGGTGGTGGGATGAATGTTAGGGAAAAAAAGAAAACTTGGGAAAAAGATTCAGGACTTACGTATCGGAGAGACCTTTACGACATCATCTACGGTAGAAGATCGTGATCTTCTCATGTACTTAGGGTTGACGGATGATGCGAACCCTCTTTATATTCAGCATGATTATGCGTCGCAGACTCCGTTTAAACGACCAGTGGTTCCGACAGTCATGGTCTTCGGAATGGTGTCATCCATCGTATCCATGCATCTTCCTGGTCCCGGAAGTCATATTATCCATCAGAACCTCTCCTTTCCGAAGCCTGTTTACCATTATGCTGAAGTCAGATTCAATGTAGAAGTAAAAGACATCAATCACGAGGACCACCATGTGGAGCTGGAGGTGTACGGATACGATGAGGAAGGTGATGAAGTCGTAAAAGGCACACTCACCGTACTGCCCCCATACGAGCCTAGCTCCATGAACGCAACTTCCCTGGAAAATTTTTATTAACATCCAAAAGGCCTATGCGAGGCCTTTTTTGTATGGCGTCTTATTTTAAGAAAACAAACATCGGACAATTCCACTAGACACTCTTATTCACATAGCTACCTGATCAAAACAATGGAATGTTCTTGATGGACGATTTATATTAGGTTCACTCAAAGCAGTGACATAAACGAATGTCTATCATCACGAACTTAAATAAAACCTATAGATTAAGGAAAGGTTGTAAATAATGAAAGTATGGAGTACCTTAAAGGCTACCCATTGAAGGAAAGCTATTTCCCGTTCTTTGAAAGTCTGACAAACGTAACGGAAACAATAGTAGGAATACAGTGTAAGCTTGCACTTCGCTTTCGTGCGTCCAATCCTTTATTAAGATTCCGTAAAGTTTATTAACTTCCGTATTCAAATTGTAAACTTCATTGTATGATGAAGGTAACTTGTAGCTGGGGTGATAGTATTGGAACAGAAAATTTTGATTGTAGACGATGAAGAATCAATTGTTACGTTACTTAAATATAATATCGATCAGGCGGGTTACTCAACAGAAGTCGCCTATTCAGGGACCGATGCATTAGAGAAAGCATCGAATACCACCTTCGATTTGATCGTACTTGATGTCATGCTTCCCGGAATGGATGGCATGGAAGTGTGCAAAAAGCTTCGTCAACAGCAAGTTGAAACGCCTATATTAATGTTGACGGCTAAAGACGATGAATTTGATAAGGTATTGGGGCTGGAACTTGGAGCCGACGATTATTTGACGAAGCCGTTCAGTCCAAGAGAAGTCGTCGCCCGGATTAAGGCGATTTTAAGACGGATCTCCAGGGAGCCGTCCGAGGATCAACAGGGTAAAATTCAAGTTGCCGATTTATCGATTTTTCCAGATCAGTATGAGGCAACGATCAAAGGGGAGCCGTTGACATTCACTCCTAAAGAGTTTGAATTGTTGCTGTACCTTGCCCAGAACCTTGGAAGAGTGTTGTCGCGTGATCAGCTATTAAGTGCTGTCTGGAATTATGACTTTGCTGGAGATACGCGAATAGTGGACGTGCATGTCAGCCACCTACGTGAAAAGATTGAACCTGAAACGAAGAAACCTGTGTATATCAAAACAATCCGGGGGCTTGGATATAAGATGGAGGTTCCGAAGTAAATGTCTTCGAACTCGAAGCCGCTATTAACCTACACGGTTTTAGTCGTAATCGTGATGGTCAGTCTAGGGATTCTGCTGGCTCAGCTGACCCGCAGTTATTTTATTAATATTTTTGAAGATCGTGTAGAAGTAGAGAGTCAGTACTTTGTGACTTACCTGGAAAGGTTCACAGATGAAGGGGATGTCGATTCGGAAGAACTGATGACATTCAGTGAGCAATTGAACACAGGGATGGTCTTTGTTACAGACGACGGTGAACGGCTGATTGATACCGTCGAGGCCGTACCTCTTGTTTCGGAAGAAGAAAAAGAATGGGTGCTCAGGCAAGTGGCGTCAGGGTCCGCTTCCAATCGGGAAGGAAAATTGGTTAATAGCATCTTTTATTACCCGATAGAAATCAATTACGACTCGTCGGACGGCACGCTCGTGCTCTTATCACCTGTCCAGTCGCTGACGAATATTACGAAGAACATATGGCTGTTGATCGGTGTCACACTTCTATTAGGCTTAATCGCTATCTTCTTAATCGGCTTTAACGTCTTTTCTAAATACATCAAACCGATCCGTTCCGCTGCACATGTAGCGAATGAGCTGGCTGAAGGCAATTATAAAGCCAGAACATACGAAGGTCACTACGGAGAGGCCGGGCAGTTGAGCCAATCGATCAATATTCTGGCCCGAAACCTTCAGGATATGACGAGCACCAAAGGGATGCAGGAAAACCAATTGGAAGCCGTCATCAACAATATGGGTAACGGTTTAGTGTTAATTGATGAAAAAGGGTATATTTTGCTTGTCAATAAAGCATTCTTGAAAACATTTGGCGGAGATAGCAGTGAGTATGTTAGCTACCTTTACCATGACGCCATTCCATATACGGCGATTCACGAGACGGTGCAAAATATCTATATGTTTGAAGAGACGATAAGCGAAACGTTTGTTCTGCCGGTTAATATTAAACGCAAACACCTCGAAGTTACGGGGGCTCCTATTTTTAGTGAAAATCGTAAATGGAAAGGTGTCGTCCTCGTATTCCATGATATTTCAGAATTAAAACAGCTCGAACAGATGAGAAAAGATTTCGTAGCCAACGTTTCTCATGAGTTGAAGACTCCGATCACATCGATCCGGGGTTTTTCTGAGACGCTTTTAGATGGAGCGATGAAGGATGAAGCGATGTTGGAGCAGTTTCTTCAGATCATTTTGAAAGAAAGCGGGCGTCTCCAGTCATTAATCCAAGACTTGCTTGAGTTATCCAAGCTTGAACAGGAAGATTTCCACTTGAATATTGAAAAAGTAGACGTACAACGTCTTTTACACGACCTGCTGCCGATTGTAGAGCAGCATGCAGAGCAGAAAGGTGTAATATTGAATACAGACATTGAAGGAGATACATTCATTGAAGGAGACTCGAGCAGGATGAAGCAGGTCTTCATGAACCTCCTCACAAATGCCATCAACTATACTTCTAAAGAAAATGGAGAAGTGAATGTTACGTTCAAGGAGGATAAGGAGCATGTCGTGGTGTCTGTCCAAGATAACGGAGTAGGAATTCCTGAAGAAGAAATTTCAAGGATTTTTGAGCGTTTCTATCGCGTAGATAAAGCGAGAAGCCGCAACTCTGGTGGAACAGGTCTTGGGTTAGCCATCGTCAAGCATATTGTGGAAGCCCATCACGGAAACATCGATGTTGAAAGTCAGATTGACGTCGGAACGACTTTTTATGTCAAGATTCCGAAGAGGTTTACACAAACTTAATATTTCCTTTATTTTCTGTTTATATTTCTTTGTTAGGATACTCTATGAAACCCTTTCATCCAAGGTGTTTTCTCTTTTTGGCAGAAGCATCCCTCGCTTCTGCCTTTTTTAGTTCTCAGAAACATTTCTGTTAACATTTTGAAACTTTCTTTGGGCTCACTCGTATATGTAGAAAGACCTAAATTGTTTCTCCTTTTGATCGAGTACCATTTACATAAGCTTATACAGGTATAAATAGAAAGGCCATGATAGGGAAACGAAGGTTGAAAAATACATATAAAAGGGGAATACGAATGAGCGCAAAAAAAATTTATCAGTGGACGGGGCTAGTTGTATCGGCTGCCGTTCTTCTAGTGGTTCTCATTACCACCTGGTACACCGTTGATGAATCCGAACAGGCCATCGTGCTTACTTTTGGTGAGGCGGAAGAAGGGATTACCGAACCAGGACTTCATTTTAAATTGCCTTGGCCTGTGCAGGAAGTTGAGAAGCTGTCGAAGGAAACCTTCAGCTTAGACTTTGGGTTTAACGACGGGGATGGGGAAGCGGACAAAGTGACGATGATCACAGGCGATGACAAAATCGTTCAGGCTGACCTCGTCGTTCAGTGGAAAATAACGAGTCCGGAAGACTATTTATTCGCCTCAGAAGATCCCGAACAAGTGTTAAACAATGCCACTTCTTCATCCTTGCGAGGAGTGATTGGAAGTAGCGAAATTGATGAAGCCCTCACATCCGGAAAAGCGGAGATTGAGAACGAAGTGAGAGAAAATCTTGTGACGCTTATGGAAAACTATACAATCGGTATAAGCATCCTTGATGTAAAATTACAGGAAGTGGATCTGCCGAATAAAGATGTACGGAGTGCATTCACAAAGGTGACGGATGCCAGAGAGCAAAAGCAAAGCAAAGTGAATGAAGCAGAAAAATATGAAAATCAAAAGCGTGAAGAAGCCCTAGGGGAAAGAGATGCCGTGATTCAGCGGGCCGAAGGGGATAAGGTCGAAAGAATTCAGGAAGCGAATGGTGATGTTGCCCGCTTCAATGCGTTGCTTTCCGAATATGAATCCCATCAAGCGATTACTAGAGAAAGACTTGTCATGGAGACTCTTGAGCAAGTTTTACCTGAAGCGAACGTCTATATTATGAATGATGACAGCAATACGATGAAGTACCTTCCTCTTATGCAGGGGAATGTTCAGACAGTGACACCGCCTGCGTCAGATGAGGAGAGTGAAAACAATGAATGATCAAAACCAGCAGATCAATGAAAAAAGCCAGAAAGATTTACGCAAGTTTATAAAAGTCTCCGTGGTCATCGTATCTGTGTTGGCTACTTTGTTCATTGCTTTGAACTCTATTGTCATTGTCAAAGAAGGAGAATATAAAGTCGTCCGCCAGTTCGGGGACGTGATCCGAATTCATGAAAATCCAGGACTAAAGGTAAAATGGCCGCTCATCCAGGAAGTGTCCACTCTTTCCAAGAAAAAGATGGTGTATGACGTAGATGAGAAAGAAATAACGACGCTGGATAAGAAACGGATGATTATTGACAATTATGCTGTATGGAGCATTACAGACCCAGAAAAATTAATCTCCAATGCCGGGACGTCACTGAATGCAGAAGCGCGTATGGGCGAATTTATTTTTTCTGTCGTGCGGACAGAGCTTGGGAAAATGAACTTCTCTGAAATCATCAATGAGGAAGAAAGTTCACGAGGAGCCTTGAGTCAGGAAATCACAGATAAAGTGAATGAATACTTGGCCCGTGATGAGTACGGCATTGTGGTGAATGATGTCCAAATGAAGAGGTCGGATTTGCCGGAGGCCAACGAACAGGCCGTATTTACGCAAATGATTACGGACCGTGAAAAAATTGCCCAGGAATATTTATCACAAGGTGAAGCCGAGATGAACAGAATCATGGCGCGAACAGACCGTGAAGTTCAGGAAATGCTATCGACAGCGCGAGCGGAAGCTGAGCAAATCCGGGCTGAGGGCGAACAAGAAGCCGCCACGATTTATAATGAGGCATTCTCACAGGATCCAGAATTTTATCAGCTGTACCGCATGCTTGAATCGTATAAAACGACAATCGATGGAGAGACGACGATTATTCTCCCGCAAGATTCACCGTATGTAGAACAGCTTCTCGGATATTTCGAATAGAAGACACGCGTCTTTTTCTTCTCTACTTCAAACATGGTAGAATGAAGGAAAAGACGTTTTTTTTATGAGGAGTGGAACTGATGGCTGAAAAGGTAGTATTAATAGATGGGAATAGTATTGCGTACCGGGCATTTTTTGCCTTACCGCTACTGAACAATGACAAAGGTGTGTACACAAACGCTGTATACGGTTTTACAACAATGCTTCTGAAAATATTGGAAGAAGATCATCCGGATCACCTGCTGGTAGCGTTTGATGCTGGGAAGACGACGTTTCGCCATGAAACATATGCAGAATATAAAGGTGGGAGACAAAAAACACCTCCCGAACTATCCGAACAGTTTCCGGTATTAAAAGAACTGCTGGATGCGTTCGGTGTGAAATATTATCAGCTTGAACAGTATGAAGCGGATGATATCATCGGTACTCTTGCAACAGAAGCTGGTGACAAGGGACTCGATGTGAAGGTCATCTCAGGGGATAAAGATTTACTTCAGCTGGTAAAAGATAATATTCAAGTCACCTTGACGAAAAAAGGCATTACGAATGTCGATACATATGACCCGGCATTCCTGAATGAGAAGATGGGGGTTCGTCCTGATCAGATTATAGATTTGAAAGCTCTGATGGGAGACAGCTCGGATAATATTCCTGGGGTTCCGGGTGTTGGAGAGAAGACGGCAGTTAAACTGCTTAAACAGTTCGATACACTCGAGAATCTTTACGAAAACCTTGACGAAGTAAGCGGAAAGAAGCTGAAAGAAAAGCTGACGGAAAATAAAGAGGCAGCTTTCATGAGTCAGAAGCTTGTAACGATCGAGAGACAGGCTCCAATCGAAGTCAAGCTGAATGATTTACAGTATGAAGGCTATGAAAGTCGCAATGTGACGGAATTTTTCAAAGAGCTCGGCTTCCAATCTCTAATCGGTAGAGTTCAGAATGGAGGGGAGGAGGATCCTTCCCTTACGGAAGATTATCCTGAAATTGAAATTGATGTACTGGAGGACATTCAGGATGATCTCTTTACGGGTCAGGAAGCGATCGTTGTCGAAATGCTTTATGACAATTACCACCAGGCGCCTGTTGAAGGAATTGCCATCGTGAACGATCAAAAAAAATACGTCCTCACAATCGAACAGGCTAAGGATTCCGACGTCTTTAAAAAGTGGGCAGAAGACTCTGACAGGGAAAAATGGGTGTTTGATGCGAAACGCACGCTTGTTGCCTTGAAACGACATGGCATCGAAGTGAAAGGGATTACGTTTGACTTGCTCCTCGCTTCCTACTTAATCAATCCGGCAGAGAATAATCATGATATACCAGCTATCAGTCATCGGATGGGAGAAACAGCCGTTCAGTATGATGAAGAGGTTTATGGAAAAGGGGCTAAAATGAAGCGTCCGGACGATGATTCGGTCTTTCATGAACATATCGGGCGAAAAGCTACCATGGTCTATCAATTGAAAGACAATGCGGAAAGTCAGTTGAAGCATAATGAGCAGTATGACCTTTACTACGACTTGGAAATGCCTCTTGCGCTCATCCTAGGGGAAATGGAGCACAAAGGTGTCCAAGTGGATGTAGAACGTTTGCAAGGGATGGGAGAAGAGCTTGAGGGCCGCCTTGAAGCGGTCAGAGAAGAAATTTATGAGCTTGCTGGTGAAACCTTTAATTTGAATTCACCGAAGCAGCTTGGACCTATTTTGTTCGAAAAGCTGGAACTGCCTGTCATTAAGAAAACGAAAACAGGCTATTCGACATCGGCAGACGTATTGGAACAGCTCCGGGGAGAACACGATATTATTCCGAAGATTCTACTTCATCGTCAGCTCGGAAAGCTGAAGTCAACGTATATTGAAGGGCTGCTGAAGGTGGTCAATGAGGACACGAATAAGATTCATACCCGCTTCAATCAGGCATTAACCCAGACAGGGCGCTTAAGCTCGACCGATCCGAACCTTCAAAATATCCCGATTCGTCTTGAGGAAGGCCGGAAGATTCGTCAGGCGTTCATTCCGTCTAGAGAAGGTTGGGTGATGTTTGCCAGTGATTACTCACAAATCGAACTGCGTGTGCTCGCCCATATTGCACAAGACGAAAAGCTGATGAAAGCTTTTAAAGAAGATCAGGACATTCATACTCAAACCGCGAGTGAAGTTTTTGGTGTAGCTCAGGATGAGGTTACAAGCGAAATGAGACGTCAGGCGAAAGCCGTTAACTTTGGGATTGTTTACGGGATCAGTGATTATGGCCTTTCGCAAAGTCTCGGCATTACGAGAAAAGAAGCGCAGGCATTTATCGATAAATATTTTGAAAGTTATCCAGGCGTAAAAGAATATATGGATGAAACGGTGCGCGAAGCTAAACAAACAGGGTATGTATCTACGTTTATGAATCGCCGCCGCTATCTTCCAGACATTACAAGCCGGAATTTCAATAAACGCAGTTTTGCAGAGCGGACGGCGATGAACACGCCGATCCAAGGAAGTGCCGCCGATATTATTAAAAAGGCGATGATTGATTTGGATGAGCGCTTGCATCAGGAAGGGCTTGAAGCGAGGATGCTGCTTCAGGTTCATGACGAACTGATCTTGGAAGCTCCTGAAGCAGAAGTCGATCAACTGAAAGAAGTCGTGGCATCCGTAATGGAAAATACAGTGGATTTACAAGTACCTCTTAAGGTCGATTATTCATACGGCCCGACGTGGTACGATGCAAAGTAAGTAAGGAGAATGACATCATGCCAGAACTGCCAGAAGTAGAAACGGTAAGACAAACTTTATTGCAGCTTGTTAAAGATAAAACGATTGAAGATGTCTCTGTGTATTGGGGAAACATCATTAAACGGCCGGACGATCCGGAAGAGTTCAAACGACAGTTGATCGGTCAGACGATCAACGGGATCAACCGCAAAGGCAAATTCATGATCTTCCAACTGGATCACCTTTCTCTTGTTTCCCATTTAAGAATGGAAGGGAAATTCGGGGTGTATCAAAAAGAAACGCCGTTACCGAAGCATACGCATGTCGTGTTTCATTTTACCGATGGGACAGAATTACGTTATAACGATGTGCGGAAATTTGGAACGATGCATGTCTTTCTAAAGGGAGAGGAAAGTGATCAAAAGCCGTTGAAACAGCTTGGTCCGGACCCCTTTGATGAAACATTCACACTGGAGTACTTTTACAAAAAGCTTAGAAAGACGTCTAGAAATATTAAAGCGGTTTTGCTCGATCAATCGGTAGTAGCCGGTCTCGGAAACATTTATGTGGATGAAGCACTCTTCAAAGCCGGTATTCATCCTGAACGGGTCGCGAGTACATTATCTGAACAGGAAGCATCCAAACTTCGTGAAGCGTCGATTGCTATCATTTTGACGGCTATTGAGCAGGGAGGGACGACGATCCGTTCCTATCTGAACAGTCAGGGTGAGATCGGCATGTTCCAGCAAAAGCTGAAGGTTTACGGCAAGCAGGATGAGGACTGCTCCGCCTGTGGAAATCCGATTATCAAACTGAAGGTGAGCGGACGGGGGACTCATATTTGCCCTGAATGCCAGAGGTAACACGTTTTGAGTCACAGCCCATATACTGTGTTCTAAAGAACAGAGGTGGAGTGTATGGACGTTGTGACGTTTACGATGCTATTTGTTTTGGCAGTCAGTATTGACAGTTTTGGAATCGGCTG
The DNA here is from genome assembly GCA_004078665.1 of Halobacillus fulvus. Lineage (GTDB taxonomy): Bacteria > Bacillota > Bacilli > Bacillales > Halobacillaceae > Halobacillus > Halobacillus fulvus. The sequence goes on from SCFO01000001.1 coordinate 98,246, forward strand.
TGTCCTTGGGATGAAGTCGATTCGCCTGTCCTGGCAGGGTGTTGTCGTTATCGCTTTACTTTCAGGTATCATTTTTCTTATCTCTTCACAGTTTGGTAGATTATTGATGCCTCTTCTCTCACCCGATTATGCCGAACGTATAGGAGCTTTGGCGCTTATAGGGATTGGAGGCTACTTTTTGTACCAGCAGTTTCGAAATTCCGATCCTCATGATGAATTGGATAACGCGTGGATCTCCCCTTCGAAAGTGCTGAAAGACCCTGCTTCTGCAGATGTGGATGCTTCTGGAGGCATTCGCGGGAAAGAGGTGTGGCTGCTCGGAACCGCATTGTCTCTTGATACCGTCGGAGCCGGGGTCAGTGGTGCTTTGATCGGTGTTCCAGCTTTATACACAGCAGCCCTTGTAGCGTTTATGACGTGCATGATGCTGTTAGGTGGAATCATTAGCGGCGCTAGACTGAATAAAAAAGCAGAAGGATTATCGCTTCTGCCGGGAGTGTTACTTATTATTATTGGACTGATCAAGCTGACATAAAAGGAATGATTGGAATGACTGTAGTTATTGGCTTAACAGGAAGTATTGCTACCGGAAAAAGCACGGTCTCGAAAATGTTTGCAGATTTTAAGATTCCCGTCATTGATGCCGATCAATTATCACGGGAAGTCGTTAAACCTGGGCACAGCGCATATGAGAAGATTGTGTCCACATTCGGTTCCGGTATTCTGCATGAGAACGGAGAACTGAATCGGAAGAAACTAGGGAAAATTATTTTTTCTGATGAGGAAGAGCGGAAAAAGCTGAACGCGATTGTTCATCCGGAAGTAAGAAGGGAAATGGTCGAGCGAAGAGACGCTTTTAAGGAACAAGGGGAGCGGGCGGTCGTTTTAGATATCCCGCTTTTGTTCGAAAGCGAATTAACCGGTTATGCAGACAAAACACTCGTCGTCTACGTCGATGAAAACGTGCAGTTAGAGAGATTGATGCAGCGGGATCAGTCATCGGAAGAGGAGGCTCTCGAGCGTATCCAGTCGCAGATTCCGATTACGAAGAAAGCGAAAATGGCGGATGCTGTGATCGATAACAACGGATCGGTGGAGGAGAGTTTCCATCAATTAAATGACATACTTCATAAGTGGAACATCGTATAGTAACACGTCAGGGCTTTTAGGCCCCTGGCGTGTTTTTAATTTTTTGTAGAAAATATGTAAATAACACTGAAAAAGCGCTTACAATATGTTATACTGTTTCTGAAAAAACAGCTAAAAAGTATATCATATATAGGGGGCTGGAAAATGAGAAGAACAAAGATCGCCATTAATGGCTTGGGAAGAATCGGACGGATGGTATTTAGAAAAGCTGCGGAAGATGAGTCCATTGATCTCGTAGCGGTCAACGCCAGTTATCCCGCTGAAACGATTGCGCATATGCTTAAATATGATAGTGTCCACGGACGTTTCGAAGGTACAATCGAAGCTGTAGATGGTGGAATTCTCGTCAATGGGAAGAAAGTGACATTGTGTTCGACCCGAGATCCTCTGGAACTGCCGTGGCACGAGCTGGGTATAGATATTGTGATCGAAGCCACTGGGAAGTTCCGTACAAAGGATGAAGCTTCTCTTCATATTGAAGCCGGCGCGAAGAAAGTGATCATTACAGCTCCTGGTAAACAAGTGGATGCAACGGTCGTAATGGGCGTCAACGAAGAAGTGTATGACCCGGAAGAGCACCATGTGTTATCGAACGCATCCTGCACGACAAACTGCCTAGCCCCCGTCGTCAAAGTATTGGATGATGAGTTCGGAATTGAAAACGGTCTGATGACGACGGTGCATGCTTTTACAAATGATCAGAAGAACCTGGATAATCCTCATAAAGATTTGAGAAGAGCCCGGGGGTGCACACAGTCCATCATTCCAACGTCTACAGGCGCAGCCAAAGCACTAGGGGAAGTGCTTCCAGGCATGGAAGGGAAGCTAAACGGTATGGCATTAAGGGTTCCGACTCCTAACGTCTCGCTAGTTGACCTTGTCGTCGACCTGAAAGAAGACGTCACAGTGGAAGACGTGAACAATGCATTCCGCAAAGTTGCCTCCCATCAAATGAAGGGGATCCTTGAGTATAGCGAAGAACCTCTCGTCTCGATTGACTACACGACGTCATCCTCATCCGCCATTGTAGATGCCTTGTCGACTCAAGTGATTGAGAATCGTAAAGTGAAAGTGCTTGCCTGGTATGATAATGAATGGGGATATTCCTGCAGAGTCGTCGATCTAGCCAAATATGTAGGAGATTTGATGATACGCGAAACGACGGCGCGAGTTTCCTGATTGGAAATCCTGCCCTTTGTATCCTATAATGAAGAATAGATGAACAAGGACGATTTAGCGGAGACTAAATCTGTCCTTTTCACTTTTATAGCGGAAATTACTTCTTGCATTATGGGAACAAACCATATATACTTCACTTTGACTTCTGAATTTCAATTGTTTTCATGTCTACTCAAAGGGTTAGGACCTCTTAGGACTAACTTTCCCCCGTGGTAGTGCATGGCTGTGATTTAGAAGCAATTGAAGTTAATGTACAAAGGGGGATCCTTACAATGGATACAATGGGAAGACACGTAATTGCAGAATTATGGGATTGTAATGAAGGAAAATTGAATGACATGTCGTATATAGAACAAGTTTTTGTTGATGCGGCACTGAAAGCCGGAGCAGAAGTGAGGGAAGTCGCTTTTCATAAATTCGCCCCTCATGGAGTGAGCGGTGTCGTGATCATTTCGGAGTCACATTTGACGATTCATAGCTTTCCTGAGCATGGCTATGCCAGCATTGATGTTTATACATGTGGCGATCGGATAGATCCGAACGTTGCTGCACAATTCATTGTGGAGGCGCTCGAAGCCGGCCGCAATGAAACGGTAGAAGTGCCGCGCGGAATGGGACCAGTTGAGGTTCAAAATTCCAAAGCGCTTTAATTTGATGACCCAAAAGAGGAAGCCTTCGCAAATATGTGGAGCTTCCTCTTTTTGTTGTTTGTCCTCCCGTGCCTTTTCTTATTTTGTAGAATCGTGTTAAAATAAAGGGAGAATACGACGAAACGACTGAAGGGGTTTGGGAATTGAAGGCATTTATTTCGAAATATCTTAGTAAACATTCAGAAACAAGCGAAAGTCACAGAGATGAAGCATTGATCACCCATTACTATAAAGCGAAGCACGATGACGTGTTCCGTGCCGTCGAAGGACTTTTTGGATCGAAGTCCAACGTGGTGGCTACATCCAAAGAACGTGGTGAAATTACGGTCAATTATAAAGGGAAGCGCAAAGCTTTTATAGTGGCTACGGTCATCATGGTGCGACCATACCGTACAGCGGTGGACTTTTCTGTCACAACGGAATCAGGAGGACCGGTGGATCTAGGATTCAGCAGGAATCTGATTACACAGTTCTATAAAGAGCTTGACGGAAAGTTTACGGTAACCGATCCGTCCTAATAGACTAGTAAAATCATTCGGAGTTGATTGAAGTTGAAATGTCCAAATTGCCACTATAAAAGTACAAAAGTTCTGGATTCTAGACCGATTGAAGAGGGAAAAGCCATTCGCCGTCGGCGGGAGTGCGAACAGTGCGATTTTCGCTTTACGACGTTCGAACGAATTGAGGAAGTGCCTTTAATTGTGGTCAAAAAGGAAGGTACTCGTGAAGAATTCAGCCGTGAAAAGCTGATGCGAGGCTTGATCCGAGCATGTGAAAAGCGCCCGGTGGCTGTTGAAGACCTTGAAAATGTAACGATCGATATTGAAAAAGAATTGAGAAACCGCGGCGTGTCCGAGGTTCTCAGTAAAGATATTGGAGAAATGGTCATGGAACGCCTATCTGAAATTGATGAAGTGGCGTATGTCCGTTTTGCCTCTGTGTATCGACAATTCAAAGATATCAATGTGTTCATAGATGAATTGAAGGAACTAATTAAACACGAGGATAAAGAATGAGCCTGACGTGGCTCATTTTCTTTTTTTGAGGGGGGAAATTATGAGTCATTCTATTGGTAAACTGTTACCTGTTGACGGTTTCCGATTAACAAAGCGAGGAGAACTTCCGAAAGGCGCTCACCGTTCGCTGACTCACTTATATCAGCCGATCATCGGCAGGTTGGCTGTATCTTTATATCAAACGCTCGTATCTGAATATGAAATTGTACAATCGGATGACGTCCAGACACACCATACATTGATGTCCTATCTCTCAGCTCCTCTGGACCACATTTATGAAGCGAGGCAAAAGCTTGAAGCCATCGGTCTGCTTCGCACTTACGTAACAGATGGCGAGCAGCACACGGAATATGTGTATAAACTTTATCCGCCTTTTTCACCGGAAGCGTTTTTTACCGATAATATGCTCTCGTTATTATTACAGCATGAAATTGGAAAAGATAAGTTTGAAAAGCTGCAATCCCGGTTACTGAAACCTGAAATTCCACTCGATGCTTATCAGGAGGTCACGTCAACGTTTGATGAAGTATTCCACCCTGTCATGGACGGAGAAATACCAGCAGGGAGGCAAACCGAGCAGTGGGGGCCGACAGTGGAGGAAAGCAGGATCGACTTCAACTGGCTTCATCAATCACTGAAACAGCGAATGTATGCGAGTGATAAAGTGTTGACAGGCTCCAATAAAAAATTGATTATTCAGCTTGCTTCCTTATATAATTTGACCTCTCTGGAAGTTGAAAAGGCTCTTACATGGGCGATTGATGAAAAAAATGAATTGGTCGTAGAAGAGTTCAAAGCAGCCTGTCACGACTTTATCAAAGAAAAGCCCTCACCAAAGCAAAACAAGGAATTGGATCGTCGTGAAAAAATGCAGACGACAGAAGACATACCTCAGACGAAAATGGACCAGCTGGCTGCCCGGTTTGAACAAATCTCACCAAGAGAGCTACTTGAAGATTTATCGAGCGGAAACTACGCAGCGGAACAGGATCTGAAGGTTGTCCGCGATGTGATGACCGAGCAGGGGCTGGCTCCTGGTGTAATGAATGTGTTGATTCATTATGTCATGTTAAAAACAGATAAAAAGTTATCGAAACCATATGTTGAAAAGATCGCCAGTCACTGGGCCAGGAAAAATGTAAAAACCGTTAAACAAGCCATGAATCTGGCAAAGGCTGAACATCAGAAGTATTTACAATGGGGACAGCAAAAGAGTTATCGTCCTAAAAACAATCAAGATGAAGTTCTGCCCGCATGGTTTAATCAACAGAAAAAACGCCCAGCCAAAAAGGAACAAAGTGAAAATGATGTGGAGACGGATGATCTCGCTAAATTATTGAACGATTTGACGAACAAATGATTTTGAACATGGGGGTTGAGAAAAAATGGAGCCCATACAAAGGTCTTTAAAAAAATGGATGAAAGATCATAAGCAGTTCCAGCAACGGATGAATCGGATGAGGCAAGAGGTGGTTCAGTCCCAGGAGATCCAGGACTTGATGAAGAACAACCCCGCTTTGACAGAAGATGCTCTAGATAAACAGCTGATCAAGCTATATGAATACCAGTCCCAATCGAAAGACTGTGAAAAATGCCCATCCAGAGAAGAATGCATCAACATTTTGCCTGGTTACACTCCTCGCCTGGAAGTAGAAGGCCAGGAAGTGAAGCTTGCTTACGATAAGTGTCGGCGCCAGAGGAATAAGGAGCAGCAGGATCAGCAGAAATCATTAGTCAAGAGCTTGCACATGCCTCGTGAAATCCTTGAGGCTACGCTTGACAGGCTAGACATCGAGGATCCGAATCGGAAGCAGGCGGTTGCTAAATCTTTGTACTATATCAAGCATCTTGATGAAGAGCTGCCAAGCAAAGGATTTTATTTTCATGGGCCGTTCGGTGTTGGCAAAACCTTTTTCCTCGGAGCGATTGCCAATAAACTGAGTGAAAAAAACATTCCTTCCATGATCATTTATATGCCCGAATTTGTAAGGGAAATGAAAGCCTCCATTCGGGATGATTCCATGAATGACAAAGTCGAAGCGTTTAAAAAAACGCCTGTCCTTATGCTCGATGACATAGGGGCCGAGTCTCAGTCCGCTTGGTTCAGGGATGAGGTGTTGGGTTCGATCCTCCATTACCGGATGATGGAGCGTCTTCCGGTCTTTTTTACATCCAATTATAGTCTTGATGAACTGGAGAAAGTGTTGATGACAAGTAATCGAGGGACGATTGACCAGGTAAAAGCACAGAGGATTACGGAACGCATTCGCCAGCTCAGTGAAGTGGTCGAAGTGCATGGTGAGAATCGCAGATCATAAAATTGTGCCTCATCCTATGCATGTATTGGGCGTAAGCCGCATAAATATGAAGTGGAAATAGACAACCAGTGATTGGTTGTCTTTCGTATCGAATGCATGCTAAGCCTGGGTGAGGAGGATGGCCATGGTCTGTGTCCGTTTTTCCGTGTTCCATGAAGCGGAATTTCTTTATAAATGGTTGGTAAGAAAACATAAACATGTTCATTTTAAAAAGGATGAAAAAGGGCAAGAGGTCCGGAGCGCTTTACAGGAGAACAATACCGTATGTAAAGAACTTGTCGATGGATGCTTTCACTTCATTATGAAAAGGAAGTTGCCCGGATGGATCGCCGGAGTATTGAAGCACCGGTATTATTATAAGGATGATCAAGAGATCAGGCGTGTGATCGAGATCGGGCAGGAATTTGAAGCCTCTCCTCCTCAGTCTCTCAACATTCCGCCGATATCCTTCTATTTAAAAAGCGCTGTAGAAGAATTCGCCGAGGGAAAAGATGTCATCCTGTTTGATGAGCTTTCTGTTCAATGTCTTCAATCTGTCCATGAGATTCTCGTGGAATATACGGGAATCCTTTTGGATGAGTATAAACAGGAAGAGTCGTATCAGCTGTTGCTACATTCCTGGAGGGATAGAGTGCAGAATAAAGATACAGGAATTCAGCGGCTGCACCTTGTCCATCAGGAAAATCAGCTAACTTATTATTACGATGAAGGCAATCCGATCCGTCTTTCTGAAACCTCGCTTTACTTACATCAGTATCCGGATGACTCCGTTTCTGATCTTCCTTTAGATTGGGGTTTAACACCTGCGATTGTTCATGCCCCAGATACCCTGCTCATTTACACAGAGGAGGAGGGGAATTCAATCATTCAGTTATTGAGGAATGTGTTCGAAGAAAAAGCCATCGTGAAAGCCCGCTCAGAATTTCCTTTTGAAATGTCTTGATTTCATCTGTAGAAATGGATATAATACCTACATACTAAGCATAAAGGCTTTGAAAAGGACGAGAACACTGAGAGACGGATGTTCAGAGAGAGGAGTCACCGGCTGTAAGCTCCTTCATGACGACTTAGCTGTTTACCACCTTGGAGCCCTGTCTGTGAACAATAGTAATAGACAGCGTCTGGTCCGCGTTAAGGATGAAGGAAGCCACACGACACGTGTGGGAATTTGGGTGGAACCACGAGTGACAACGCTCGTCCCTTAGTTTTTAACTAAGGGGCGGGCGTTTTTAATTTTATTTAGAGGAGTGTTTAAAGATGGCAGATGCGATTCAAATCAAATTTCCAGATGGCAACGCGAAAGAGTTTGACCGAGGCATCACCGGCGAAGAAATCGCTCACTCCATCTCTCCAGGCTTGAGGAAGCAAGCGCTGGCGATTAAATTAGATGGAGAACCTTACGATTTGCGGCGTCCGATTGAAGAGGATGGCACCATCGAAATTTTGACTTATAAAAACCCAGAAGGCATAGAGGTACTTCGACACTCTACAGCCCACCTTATGGCACAGGCGATCAAACGCCTCTACGGACAGGATGTCAAGCTTGGGATTGGACCGGTCATTGAGAATGGGTTTTACTACGATATCGATATGGAGCATTCCCTGACTCCAGAAGATCTACCGAAAATCGAAAAAGAAATGCAGCGAATTGTCGATGAAAACCTAGAAGTAAAACGCATTGAAGTCTCGCGTGAAGAGGCGAAAGAAAAGTATCGCGAAATCGGAGATGACTTGAAGCTTGAGTTAATTGAGGATATCCCAGAAGGTGAACAGGTGACGTTCTACGAACAGGGTGAATTCTTCGACCTTTGCCGTGGTGTACACGTTCCACAGACAAGCAAAATCAAGATCTTCAAATTGTTGAACATTTCGGGTGCCTACTGGCGCGGTGACAGCGACAATAAAATGCTGCAGCGGATTTACGGAACAGCTTTTGAGAAAAAAGCTCATCTTGACGAATATCTGCACATGCTCGAAGAAGCAAAAGAGCGTGATCACCGGAAGCTCGGGAAAGAACTTGAAATCTTCGCGGTCAATCAACAGGTTGGTCAAGGACTTCCGTTATGGTTGCCTAAAGGAGCGACAATCCGTCGTACAATTGAACGCTATATTGTCGATACAGAAGAGCGTCTTGGTTATGACCACGTGTACACACCTGTCTTAGGAAATGTAGATTTATACAAAACAAGTGGACACTGGGATCATTATCAGGATGATATGTTCCCTGTCATGGAAATGGACAACGAGGATCTGGTCCTTCGTCCGATGAACTGTCCGCACCATATGATGGTCTATAAAAACCAGTTCTACAGCTACCGTAACTTGCCGGTTCGTATTGCAGAATTAGGGACAATGCACCGCCACGAAATGTCCGGTGCCTTAGCAGGTTTGCAGCGTGTCCGAGCGATGACATTGAACGACGCTCACATTTTCGCACGCCCAGACCAGCTGAAGGATGAGTTCAAGCGAGTTGTCCGTCTCGTTCAAGAAGTGTACCGAGATTTCGGTTTGAATGATTACTATTTCCGCTTGTCCTACCGCGATCCAGAAGATAAGAAGAAATATGTAGACAACGATGAGATGTGGGACAAAGCGCAGGCGATGCTTAAGGAAACAATGGAAGAAATGGAGCTTGAATATTTGGAAGCAGAAGGCGAAGCCGCTTTCTACGGTCCTAAGCTTGACGTTCAGGTGAAGACAGCGCTTGGGAAGGATGAAACGTTGTCGACTGTTCAGTTGGACTTCCACTTGCCGGAGCGTTTTGACCTGACTTATGTCGGGGAAGATGGAAAAGACCATCGTCCCGTCGTCATTCACCGTGGAGTCGTTTCGACAATGGAACGTTTCGTTGCCTTCCTCATCGAAGAATACAAAGGAGCATTTCCAACTTGGCTCGCTCCTGTTCAGGCGAAAATCATTCCGGTTTCAGCAGACGCTCACCTCGATTATGCGAAGAAGCTTGAAGACGAGTTGAGAGAAGCGGGGATCCGCGTAGAATTAGACGAACGGAATGAAAAAATCGGCTACAAGATTCGAGAAGCGCAAATGCAGAAGGTGCCATTCCAGCTTGTTGTCGGTGACAAAGAAATCGAGGATCACGCTGTGAATGTCCGTCTTTACGGAGAACAGAATTCTGAAACAAAATCTGTTGAGAAGTTTATTGAAGAAATTCGTAATGAGATCGATCAGAAGCTCTTGCGAAAATAAGATGGGGGAAAACCGCGAACTCACCTTCGCGGTTTTTTCTGTTTAAAATGATCTTCTCCCATTATATTTTCGTGGTTTGTTTACATGTAAGGAGAAAACCCCTTGATTTTTATATGGATTTCCCTTAACCTAATAAAGGCGTTCATATTTATGTCCATCTTATTGTTGACAACATATATGAGGCATGCTATTATTGTTTAGGTAACTGAATGAACGGATCTAGAGACAAGTAGAAGCACCCGCTTCTCACCTGACTGACGCTAATCGCAGTTGGCAGGTCATTATCCCTTGAATGTGTACAGGATAAGTGTGGGTGCAGTATGTGTACCGACGCTTTTTTTATGACTTCAAAATCTTGTCGATGACAGATCTTTTATAAGTTTTCTAAAATCCGATGGAGGTGGCTCGATATTAGCAAGGATAACATGAACGTGAATGAAAAAATCCGTGCCCGTGAAGTTCGTCTGATCGATGTGAATGGGGAGCAGCTTGGTATTAAATCCCGTAACGAAGCTTTAGATATCGCTGCTAGAGCGAATCTGGATCTTGTTATGGTGGCACCAAATGCGAAGCCTCCAGTATGTCGAGTGATGGATTACGGAAAATACCGTTTCGAGCAGCAGAAGAAAGAAAAAGAAGCTCGCAAAAAGCAAACGGTCATCAAGGTGAAAGAAATTCGTCTTAGCCCGAACATTGAAGAGCATGATTTCAATACGAAATTGCGTAATGCTCGCAAGTTCCTAAGTAAAGGCGACAAAGTGAAAGCATCTGTCCGTTTCCGCGGTCGTGCGATCACACACAAAGAACTTGGTCAAGATGTACTTGAACGCGTTGCGGAAGAGTGCAAAGATATTGCCCAGGTTGAGACCAAGCCGAAAATGGAAGGTCGTAGTATGTTCTTAATGCTTGCTCCTCTTAATAACGAGAAGTAAGCGCCTGAATCAAGTCAAAGGAGGAAATTCACATGCCAAAAATGAAGACCCACAAAGGTTCTCAAAAACGCTTCAAAAAGACTGGAACAGGTAAGGTAAAACGCTCCCACGCGTTCACAAGCCACTTGTTCGCTAACAAATCTACTAAAGCAAAGCGTAAATTGCGTAAAGATGCATTAGTTTCTGCTGGAGACTACCGCCGCATCAAGCACATGCTTCCAAAAGACTAATATAAAGAACGAAACATTTAGGAGGGATTCCAATGCCACGAGTAAAAGGTGGAACAGTGACACGTAAACGTCGTAATCGTGTCCTTAAACTAGCAAAAGGTTATTATGGTTCAAAACACGCACTATTCAGAACTGCTAAGCAACAAGTAATGAAGTCCGGTCAGTATGCTTACCGTGACCGTCGTCAGAAAAAACGTGACTTCCGTAAACTTTGGATTGCACGTATCAACGCCGCTGCGCGTCTGAACGACATTTCTTACAGCCGTCTAATGCACGGTCTTAAGCTTGCAGGAATCGAAGTGAACCGTAAGATGCTTGCTGATCTTGCTGTCAACGATGAGAAAGCATTCGCAAGCCTTGCAGAGCAAGCAAAATCTGCTCTTAAATAAAGAGATGATGAGACCATTTCCGTTCGGTAGGAAATGGTCTTTTTTTCTATGCTTTTGATGATAAACTTCAGACAACGAGGAGGGAATGTCGATGCCATCATGGGTCGGAATCTTTTTAGTCTATTTAATCGGAATGAACCTGTCCATGTATTTTCTTATGTGGGAAGATAAACGAAGAGCTCGAAAGCAAAAATGGAGAATCGAAGAAAAACGCCTATGGATCATCGCCGCACTTGGAGGAGCCATCGGAGGCTGGCTTGCGATGCGTCTGCTACGCCATAAAAACCAGAACAAAGCATTTGCCGTCGGTCTGCCGGGACTTGCTATCGTGTACCTCGGAATCCTGCTGCTGATTGACACCGTGTTCTAGCTGCACTTCTCTCTACATAAAATGTAGTCAGGGAGGGGAGGAGATGGGCGAGACATCCACGACAGTCCTTCAGTGGCTGGAACATCAGGAAGCCTGGGCACCGCTCTTGTTCATCGCGATTCATTTACTGAGACCGTTCTTCTTTTTACCTGTCATGCTTGTCTGTATCACGGGAGGCGTTTTGTTTGGTCCGATAGCAGGTACAGCATATTCTGTCATCGGCACGATGCTTTCGAGCCTGCTTTTTTACAAGACGATCCGGTTCTTGCCTTCTGTTTTAAAAAAGCTGAGAGGGTTGAAGGGAAAATGGTTGAAGCGGCATTCTGATTTAACGGTCCAGCAAGTAGCTATCTTAAGGCTTATTCCATTTATACATTTTCATTTATTATCGTACTGTTTACTTGAAATAAGTGCGGATTTTAAAGAGTATGCGAAATCCTCTTTGTTCGCGAATTTCCCGCTTGCCGTTGTCTACACATCGATAGGACAATGGCTGACGCTGTTCTCTGTACCTGTCATGCTTCTGTTGTCATCCCTGTTGGTCTTACTTTGTTTCATGATCCGGAAGAAATGTGAAGTCGTACTATGGCGGGACTTCTTCCAACCGAGTCCATAAAAAAACGCGGCCTTGTAGAGGTCGCGTTTTTAGTCGTTTTTTATCGGTCTAATAATCAGGCGGTTAATCGGATATTTCCAGTCGATGGAGGCGTACGGATAGCGCATCAAAATCTCTTGTTCCATAAAGTATAAGTCTTCGCGTTCAAGCCCCTGCAATTTCTCTGGGTTGTGGGCACTTACGTTGATGGTCACCACTTCAAAAGAATCCTCCGTCGTCCCGAGGTACTTTTCTCCTTCAAATACAAAGCCTTTGTAGGTCATTAAAAAATTCTCTTTGGTATTTTCTTTATTATCATGAAAATAAAATTCTTGGTGTTCCTGGGCAAGATCCAGTTTTCTTCTAGGGTTCTTGATATATTTATAGGCCGTGTAAATGATGAACGCAATGGCAATCAATAATAACAACCGAAACAACAGGACGATCATTTGTCTTACCCCCTAATCATGGGTTATTAGCATACATACGAATGACCGTGTCGTTACGTTTCAAAAAATGTTACATTTATTTAAGAAATATTTGAAAAAGGATGATGAGACGATGAATTGGGAAGCTTTATATCATAAACAACGACAATTGGATCGTTATATAGAAGAACACCAGGGAGTGACGAAGGGGAGTAAAATAGAAGAAAAAACGTTGGCGCTGTTAGTAGAGTTAGGAGAACTCGCGAACGAAACGAGATGCTTTAAGTTTTGGAGTACGAAAGGCGCAAGTGAGCAGCATGTAATACTAGAAGAATATGTAGACGGGCTTCACTTTTTATTATCTTTAGGACTGGACCTTGATATGCGTTACGATTATGAGACCATCGAACATAGCGCGGATCACTTGATGGATGCCTTCCTCCAAGTTTATTCGGCCATTGATGACTTCCGTAAAGGGCAGACAAAAGAGGCCTATCAAATCCTTTTTACAGCGTTCCTTGATCTTGGTCATCAGCTCGGATTTTCGCCCCAGGACATCATGAATGCTTATCACGAAAAAAATGAAGTCAACTTTGAAAGACAGGACCAAGGGTACTAGAGGGGAAATAGACGTAATTTTTTGTGAAATCGCTTCAAACGGTATATAATGATGGATGGAAATGAAAAGGAGGAAATGTACATATGGTCAAAAAAGATGAAACATTAGCGATGTTAAAAGATTTAACAGATGCAAAAGGCGTTCCGGGAAATGAAAAAGAAGCCCGAGAGGTTATGAAGAACTTTATTTCCCCTTATGCCGATGAAGTGTTTACGGATAACCTTGGCAGCTTGATTGCGAAGAAGGTAGGGAATAAAAAAGGACCGAGCGTCATGGTAGCTGGTCACCTTGACGAAGTCGGCTTTATGATTACGCGTATCGATGACAATGGGTACTTATACTTTCAGCCTGTAGGAGGCTGGTGGAGCCAGGTCATGCTCGCTCAGCGTGTGACGATTATGACACGCAAAGGAGACCTTACAGGCGTGATTGGTTCAACACCACCGCATATCCTGCCACCTGAAAAGCGTAAGAAGGCTGTTGAAATCAAAGATATGTTCATCGATATCGGAGCTTCCAGCAGGGAAGAAGCGGAAGAGTTTGGAGTGAAGCCGGGCGATTCTGTTGTTCCTTACTTTGAATTTACGCAGATGAAAAATGAAAAGATGCTCTTGGCAAAAGCATGGGATAACCGAATCGGCTGTGCGATTGCGATTGAAGTGTTGAAACGCCTTAAAGGTGAAAAGCATCCGAATATCGTTTATGGTGTAGGAACGGTGCAGGAGGAAGTTGGACTTCGTGGCGCACGCACGTCTGCCAACTTGATCAATCCGGATATTGCGTTCGGTGTAGACGTTGGAATTGCAGGAGATACACCTGGGATTTCAGACAAAGATGCTCAAAGTAAAATGGGTAAAGGCCCGCAAATCATCCTTTATGATGCATCCATGGTATCTCATAAAGGACTGCGCGATTTTGTGACGGACACGGCGGATACGAACGATATCCCATATCAGTTCGACTCTATGCCTGGTGGCGGTACGGATTCCGGAGCCATCCACTTGAGTCATGATGGTGTTCCAGCGCTTTCAATTACGATTGCGACGCGCTATATCCATTCACATGCCGCGATGCTTCACCGAGATGATTTCGAAAATGCAGTCAACCTGATTGTTGAAGTCATTAAAGGATTAGATGCAGACAAAGTAAAAGAAATTACATTCCAATAAGATATAGAAGCCAACCTTGATTCGTCAGGGTTGGCTTTTTCTTATTATTGCTTCAATCCCTGCTCCAAAGCAGAAAGGATCTCTTTCCGGTCCTGTTCATTCGACTCTTTCCAAAGAACTTCAAAAAACACGCCCAATCCTGGCAACGTTTTTTCTTCTCCCTTTTGAAGCGCATCGTCGATTGTCGCTTGCAGTTGTTGTGCGCTATGGCCGGTGACATTTGAAAGAATTGCGGCTCTTAAATTTAAATCCATCTAGATTTCCTCCTTTAAGTCAACATTCGTCACGGTTAGTTTGACCAATTTGAAGGATGATATGTATGATGAAAAGGAAATGAAATGAAAAATGAGGGAAATGTATGCTGACATCCATCCAAAATCCGAAAGTAAAAGAATGGCGAAAGCTTCAAAAGAAAAAAAATCGAACGAAAGAAAAGAAATTCCTCGTAGAAGGCCATCATCTCGTCGAAGAGGTGCTGAAAAGTGATTATTCTGTGGAAGAGCTGATCAAGAGGGAAGGCACTGATTTCGAGGTTTCCTTAGATATACCCGTTACTGAAGTGAGTGACCAGGTGTTTGACGCCATCGCTTCAACAGAAACGCCGCAGGGCATCGCTGCTGTCGTTCACCAAAAGGATCAGCACTTTGAACCAGGTGACCTGACGTTAATGGTAGACGCGGTACAAGATCCGGGAAACCTTGGCACCATCATTCGTACGGCTGACGCTGCAGGATTCGATCAAGTGATTCTCGGGACGGGTACGGTCGATCCGTTTAACGACAAAGTCATCCGCTCAACACAGGGCTCCTTATTCCATATTCCTTTTATCCAAGGAGATTTGGTGCCCTATATCGACGCCTTAAAGGAAGAAGGAGTGACGGTCTGGGCCTCGACTCTTACGGATGCGACGCCATATCAGCAGTTGAAATCCCCTGAGCGTGCAGCATTGATTGTCGGGAATGAAGGCCAGGGAATAGACGAATCGCTGACAAATTTGGCCGATCAACGCGTGTTTATTCCGATTTACGGCCAGGCTGAATCCTTGAACGTTGCGATTGCCTCAGCGATCCTGATGTACCATCTGAAGAGCTAGGCTTGCAATTTCTTAAGTCATTCTCTATAATTATAAAAAGTTAAAACTGCATAACAAAAGCGAAGAAAGAGCAAAGTAAATCTTTTGTAAATCGGTAAAGGGAGGAAGCATCATAGACTGCGAATGCTTCTATCGTGACAAAGATTGAAATTTCACTCTGGAGCTGATCACGTTTGTGATCCGGTGATTACAGCCGTTATTGAACTCAAAGTGGGCATCTTTAGGGTGTCAACAAGGGTGGTACCGCGAAACGATTACACAAGTCTCGTCCCTTTTATAGGGAGGGGGCTTTTTTTATTTTTCGAAGGAGGAAGGAAAGATGAAGGAACGTTTGGAGCAACTGAAGCAGGAAGCGTTGCAAAAAGTCGATCAGGCAACAGAAGTACAAAGCCTGAAAGACGTCAGAGTTGAATACTTAGGAAAAAAAGGTCCGATTACAGAAGTTCTGCGTGGAATGGGCAAGCTTTCCAAAGAAGAGCGTCCGGTCATCGGCCAGCTTGCGAATGAAGTTCGTGAACAGATTGCTGATGCCATTGAATCGAAGCAGACGAAAATGGAAGAAGAAGCGTTAGAAAAACAGTTGGAAGAGGAAAGTGTGGATGTTACGTTACCAGGCCGTCCGGTACAGGTCGGCGGCCCTCATCTATTGACAAGTATCGTCGAGGAAATCGAAGACCTGTTCATCGGGATGGGCTTTGAAATTAAAGAAGGCCCGGAAGTGGAAACGGATTATTACAACTTTGAAGCATTGAACCTTCCGAAGGGGCATCCGGCGCGTGATATGCAAGATTCCTTCTATATTACTGAAGAGCTGTTGCTGCGTACTCATACCTCCCCTGTCCAAGCACGGACAATGGGACATAAAAACGGGAAAGAGCCTGTGAAAATGATTTGTCCAGGGAAAGTATATCGCCGTGACACGGATGATGCGACGCACTCTCACCAGTTCACACAGATCGAAGGACTGCTTGTAGATAAACACGTCCGAATGAGTGACCTAAAAGGAGTGTTGAATGCCTTTGCCAAGCAAATGTTCGGGGAGGATCGTGACATTCGTCTTCGACCAAGCTTCTTCCCGTTCACAGAGCCTTCCGTAGAGATGGATATTTCTTGTAAAGTATGTGGAGGAAAAGGCTGCTCTGTATGTAAAGGAACCGGATGGATTGAAATCCTTGGAGCCGGAATGGTGCATCCGAACGTACTTGAAATGGCAGGGTATGATCCGGAAGAATACTCCGGCTTTGCGTTCGGCATGGGGCCTGAGCGGATCGCCATGTTGAAGTACGGAGTCGATGACATCCGTCACTTCTATACAAACGATATTCGATTCTTAAAACAGTACCATAAGGCATAAGGAGGAAATGACTGATGCTTGTATCATTAAATTGGTTGCAGGATTATATAGATGTCAGTAAGTACACACCAGAAGAATTAGCGGAAATCATTACAAAAACAGGGATCGAGGTCGAAAGCGTCGAGCCTGTAGCAGAAGAAGTCCAAGGAGTCGTCGTCGGGTATGTCGAGGAATGTGAGCAACACCCGAATGCGGACAAATTGTCTCTTTGTCAGGTGAATGTTGGGGAAGAAAGCTTGCAAATCGTTTGCGGCGCACCGAACATCGCAAAGGGACAAAAGGTGCCAGTAGCTGTCCCTGGAGCGGTTCTTCCTGGGAACTTCAAAATTAAAAAGACAAAGCTGCGCGGAGAAGTATCAAATGGCATGATCTGTTCTCTTCAAGAGCTTGGTGTAGATGAAAAGGATGTTCCGAAAGAGTACGCAGACGGAATTTTCGTCTTCCCTGATGATGTTGAGGTAGGAGCAGAAGCAACAGCTCTTTTAAACCTAGATGACAAGATCATCGAATTGGGTTTGACTCCGAACCGTTCAGATGCGCTAAGCATGGCAGGGGTTGCTTATGAAGTAGCAGCAGCGATTGACGGAGAATATACGTTAGCAGAGGAAAACGTTGAGCCGTCCAACGAGAAGGCGGAAGACAAAGTGACAGTGAAGGTGGAAGACCCTGCTGCTAACCCTTACTACGGCGCCTTTGTCATTCAGGACATTGAAGTCGGCCCATCTCCATTGTGGTTGAGAAACCGTCTGACTGCTGCCGGTATTCGTCCGATCAACAACGTTGTCGATATTACAAACTACGTCCTGCTTGAATATGGTCAGCCGCTCCACGCCTTCGATTACGATCGTTTCGGTTCGAATGAGATCGTAACACGCCGTGCAAAGGATGGCGAAACGATTCAAACGTTGGATGATCAAGAACGCACACTGACTTCTGATCACCTTGTCATTACAAATGGAACAGAAGCTCACGCGATTGCTGGAGTGATGGGGGGAGCTACTTCTGAAGTACAGGATGATACGAAGACGATCATTCTAGAGGCGGCTTACTTCAATCCAGCCGTCGTAAGACAATCCTCTAAGGACCATGGCCTAAGAAGTGAATCCAGTACCCGTTTTGAAAAAGGTGTCGACCCGAACAGAGTCGAGCGTGCGGGTAAAAGAGCTTGCGAGCTCCTTCAGAAATATGCGAATGGAACGGTTCTTGCAGGAGTTGTGAGCTTCGACCAGCTCGATCGTTCAGAGAAAAAAGTAGCGATCCACACATCGATCATTAACGATCGTCTAGGCACAGAGATCACGAATGAGGAAATCGCGGATATTCTGCGCCGCCTGCAGTTCGATTATAAGCAAAATGGAGAAGAGTTCATCGTATCTGCGCCGACTCGTCGTCAAGATATTGAGCGTTTTGAAGATATGCTTGAAGAGGTTGCGCGTATTTATGGATATGATAATCTTCCATTCACACTTCCTGGCGGTGAATCACAGGCAGGAGGCTTGTCGCTGGATCAACAGCTGAAACGGAGGATGAAGGCATACTTTGAAGGGGCAGGCCTAGATGAAGCCATTACCTATTCTCTAACGAAGAAAGACTGGGCGACAATGCTCGTCAGTCCTGAGGTCGAACGTGAGGCAGTTGCTCCAGTAGGGCTTGCGATGCCGATGAGCGAAGATTACAGTCACTTGCGTCAAAGCCTTCTTCCAGAAATGCTTCAGTCGCTTTCTTATAACATAGCACGTAAGCAGCAAAACCTTGCGTACTATGAAGTGGGGACTGTTTTCGTAAGTGAGGAAGAAGAGGTGACAAAACAGCCGTCTGAGATGCTTCGTGCATCCGGAGCATTGACAGGAACATGGGTGACACACCCTTGGCAGCAGGAGAAGAAGGACATCGACTTTTTCGTAGTGAAGGGAATCGTCGAAGGGCTAAGCGAACAGCTGAACATTCCGTTCACCTATGAGAAGACGAAAGTTTCTTCGATGCACCCAGGCCGTACAGCACTTGTCAAAGCAGGCGGCAAAGACATCGGATTTATCGGTCAGATCCATCCGAAGCTTCAAAAAGAAATGGACCTTAAAGAAACGTACGTATTCGATTTGAACGTTGAAGAACTTCTGAAGCTGTATGACAAAGAAGAGGCATTCCGTAAGATCCCTCGTTACCCTTCCGTATCTAGAGACATCGCGCTAGTTGTAGATGAATCCGTAGCGGCAGGAGATATTGCGGCAACGATTTCGGAAGCTGGGGCACCTCTAGTAAAAGAAGTGCAAGTATTCGATTTGTATCAAGGTGAACACTTAGAAGAAGGTAAGAAATCTCTTGCGTTCAATCTTCTATATTTAGATCCTGAACGAACACTTAAGGATCAGGAAGTCGAAGAAGCGCATGAAGCCATACTCACAGCTGTAAAAGAAAAACATCAAGCCGAACTACGCGGCTAAGTATTAAAAAAGGTGTACCGGTCAAACGGTACACCTTTTTTACATGAGCTTTTTGGCTTTTTGAGTATTGGCGAAATGAACCTTCGCGATTTGCTCCAATTTATCTTCTCCGTACGCTCTCAGAATTGAAGCAGCCGCTTGGTCGACCTTGGAGGATGCACCTTTTGGCACTGGAAGGCCGATGTCTGCTTCCAGGTTGTTCATCGCTTTGACAAAGGCTGAACGGGCAATGATTGAGGCAACCGCTACGGCGATCGAGTAACTCTCGGCTTTCGTCATAAAATAGACGTTCTCTTGAAGAGAAAAGCCTTCACTGCGAATATGTTTCTGGTACACGTTCGGCTGGGCGAATTGGTCGATTAATATTCCCTCTGGCTTTTCCGGGGCCATTTTTTCTAGTAAACGGTCAAGAGCCTGGTGGTGGAGGAGGGCTTTCATTTTACCTTGTGACCAGCCTTTACGTTGCCATTGGTTATACTTTTCATTGTTCAGTCTCAATAAACTGTACGGAATCTTCATCTCCACTATTTTTTTCGCAAGCATGGTGATCTGTGGATCAGTCAAGTGCTTGGAATCTTTGACTCCGATCGCTTTCAACTCTGCGATCTGATCGGAGCGGACGTAAGCAGCTGCTACTGTAATGGGACCGAAATAATCACCTGTCCCTGCTTCATCAGAGCCGATGTGAGAGCTTGTAAATAAAGACTCTTTTGGGTGATAAGCGTGCTGCACAGAGGACTTGGTTTTTTCTTTTTTCACGGCTTCCGTACTGCCCCAGCGGTTCGCTTCGCTTTCAGGACTCTTTCCTTGGAACAGGACTTTTCCAGACTTATAAGCGGTAATCGTACAAGCCGGTGTCTTGGCAGCGAAATACGCGTGGGCAGGGGGAGTTTTCAGCTGTTTATAATAATAGGTTTTCAACTCGTTTAATCGGGAAGGCGGTAGATTGAGAACAATTTGTGGCATATCGAAATCCTCTCTCTTCAAGTTTGTTTTGCTCTGATTCCGTTAAAAATTATATCAGACCTGCTGGGAGATTAGAACATATGTGAAAAACACCCTTATCGGTTTCCTAATTGTTCTCCTTCGTGTTAATATTAGGTTTAGGATTGAGAAACTAGGGGGTATGGACGTGTCGCAGTCAGACCAAGAGAAAAAAAGAATTACAGTGGAGATCAATCGACGTTCTTACACTATAGTTGGTCATGAAGAGCCCCATCATATCCGTATGGTATCCAGTCTTGTGGACCAGAAGATGCGCGAGATCCATGAAGCCAACCCGAGCCTTGATACATCTCAGCTCGCCGTTTTGACCGCTGTAAATACGATGAATGATTATATAAAACTGAAAGAAGAATGTACGGAATTGATGACTTATATTCAGAAGAAAGAGGAAGAGGAAGAAAAAAATAATGATTGATTTGTTACTGATCTTCGTTTTACTTATTGGAATTTTTACAGGATTAAAAAGAGGCTTTATTCTTCAATTGTTCCATCTCGTAGGGTTCATTGTCGCTTTCGTCGTAGCCGTCATGTATTATGACGATCTGTCACCTAACCTGACCTTATGGGTCCCTTATCCAGAATTACCCGCTGATTCTGCTTGGGCTGTGTTCGGGGAGTCTGTACCACTTGAACAGGCCTTTTATAATGCGGTGGCATTTGCTATTTTGTTTTTTGGAGTCAAAATTATTCTTCATATTATTGCCTCCATGCTGGACTTTGTATCTGAATTGCCGATTTTGAATTCGATCAATACGATTCTTGGAGGAGCTCTCGGATTCATCGAAACGTATGTCATTACTTTCATCATCCTATACATAGCGGCGCTTGTACCGTTAGAAATGATACAGAATGCGTTGGACGGTTCTTTGATCGCACAGCTTATTATTGAACAGACTCCTGTTTTATCTGAACAGCTTCGAGCATTGTGGATCGAACATATTGCCCGTTAAGGCAGGATGATAAAAGAAAGGCCGCTATGATTCAGTCATGGCGGCTTTTTTATCGGAATGGACAGAGTAAGCTATACGCATTGACACAGAAAACGTATGAAAAGGAGCCGATATTGATGGCGGTTGATAAAAAGCAAGTCATTAAGTTGTTGGAGAAAATTGCCGTTTATTTAGAACTAAAAGGAGAAAACCCTTTTAAAATATCTGCCTATAGAAAAGCAGCTCAGGCCTTGGAAAGAGACGATCGTTCTCTTGCAGAAATAGCCGATTTCACCAAAATGAAAGGGATTGGAAAAGGAACAGCTACCGTAATTGATGAGTTTATCGATAAAGAAGAATCCGATACGTTGAAGCAGCTTCAAGCAGAAGTTCCTGAAGGGCTTGTTCCTCTGCTCGATCTACCAGGACTTGGCGGTAAGAAGCTCGCCAAACTTTATCAACAATTAGGCATTACGAATGCGGAAGAATTGAAGCAAGCGATAGAATCAGGAAAAGTCGAGGAACTTGAAGGATTCGGAAAGAAATCAGCTGAGAAAATGTTGAAATCGATAGAAGATGCTGATAAGCGCCCGGAACGACTTCCGATTGCGATCATGCTTCCACTTGCCGAAAAAATTGAGCATTTCCTGGATAAAGCTGAAACATTCGAAAGGTATTCAAGGGCAGGCAGTCTGCGCAGAATGCGAGAGACGATCAAAGACCTTGATTACATCATTGCTTCAGAGCATCCTGAAAATACAAGGGATGAACTGTTAGCTTATCCGGAAATCAAGGATGTCATCGCTTCCGGAGAAACAAAGGTTTCCGTTGTCGTGAACGCAGGCTATGATATCAACATCGATTTCAGAATCGTAGCTCCCGAAGAATTTGCAACAACGCTTCACCATTTCACCGGATCCAAAGATCATAACGTAGCCATGCGACAGCTTGCGAAGAAGCAAAATGAAAAAATCAATGAGTACGGTATTGAGCTTGCAGAGACAGGAGAAATTCTTACGTTTGATACAGAAGAGGACTTCTTCAATCATTTTGGGCTTCATTTTATTCCGCCGGAAGTCAGAGAGAATTATGGTGAAGTCGAGAAATTCAAGGAATCCGTAAATTTGGTCGAACACAATGATATCCGCGGGGATCTCCATATGCACTCGACGTGGAGTGACGGAGCTCAGTCGATCAAGGAGATGGCGGAAAGAGCGAAAGCAAAAGGGTACGAGTATATTGCAATCACAGACCACTCGAAATATTTGCGTGTGGCGAATGGTCTGGACGAGAAAAGGTTGCGAATGCAGCGCGATGAAATTCAAAAATTGAATGAATCAATGGATGATTTTCATATTTTTTGCGGAGTGGAAATGGACATCTTGCCGGACGGCTCTTTGGACTTTGACGATGAGTTTTTGAAAGAAATGGACTTTGTTATCGCGTCGATCCACTCAAGCTTTAACCAATCAGAAGAACAAATTATGGAGCGGATGCAGACGGCGTTGGAAAATCCATATGTCCATATGATTGCCCACCCGACAGGACGGCTGATCGGACGGAGAGACGGATATGCTATTGATCTTGAGAAGCTGATCCAAGGCGCGAAAGAAACGGGTACGATTCTCGAATTGAATGCCAACCCGAATCGTCTCGACTTGAGCTGGGAATGGCTGATGGAAGCTCAGGAACAAGGAGTTGAAGTGGCAATCAACACAGACGCTCACAGCTATCCGATGCTTGACCATATGAAGATAGGGGTCGGAGCTGCTAGAAAAGGATGGCTCCGAAAAGAAACGGTCCTAAATACGTGGACGAAAGAGCAGTTGATGGACCGGCTGAAAAAATGATCGTGAAATAAAGGAGACGGACATACATGAATCAACGAATCCTTCATGTTTTAGAATATAAAAAAATAATGGAGAAGCTTAGTGAAAAAGCCGCTTCCTCTTTAGGCAAGGAAAAAGTCGCGGCTTTAAAGCCTTCTTCAGATTTAGAAGAAGTCATAGGCTGGCAAAAGGAAACCGACGAAGCAGCTCAAGTGTTACGACTGAAAGGCCATGTGCCTCTTGGCGGCATTTTCGATATCAAGCCTAGTCTGAAGCGGTCTACAATTGGTGGTACTTTGAATGCTCTCGAGTGCCTGGATATCGCCAGCACTATTTATGGTGGACGACAGCTTCGTAAATTTATAGAAGATATGGAAGAGCCTGAAATGCCAATTTTACGAGAGCTTGTGACAGGAGTCGCTTCTTTGAAAGAGGTAGAACAGGAGATCAGAAGTTGCATCGATGATCACGGAGGCGTGATGGACGGAGCGTCTGATAAACTCCGTTCTCTCAGGTCCAGTATTCGTACGTATGAAGGACGCGTACGTGAAAAACTCGACAGCCTGACAAAATCGAAAGCGAAAATGTTATCCGATGCGATCGTAACGATACGGAACGATCGTTACGTTCTTCCTGTTAAGCAGGAGTACAGAGCTTCGATTGGAGGGATCGTACACGACCAATCCTCATCAGGCGCGACTTTGTTTATCGAGCCGCAGGCTGTTGTAGAAGTGAACAATCAGCTGCAGGAAGCACGCGTTCAGGAAAAGCATGAGATCGACCGGATTTTAAAACAGCTGACAGAAGAGATTGCCGAAGCCAATGAACCTCTGTACCACAATGTAGAAATCCTGGGGCATATTGATTTCATGTTTGCCCGTGCCAAGCTTGGTCAAGGAATGAAAGCATCGATGCCGGCGATGAATGATGAAGGTCGCATCAAGATGCAACAGGCCCGTCATCCTCTTATCTCTGACGATGAAGTCGTGCCCAATGACATTGAAATCGGAGAAGATTTCACTTCCATTGTCATTACAGGACCGAATACCGGAGGGAAAACGGTAACGCTGAAGCTTGTGGGACTTTGTACATTGATGGCGCAATCAGGTTTGCAGGTTCCTGCTCTCGATGGCTGTGAAATGGCTGTGTTTGATGAAGTGTTTGCGGACATTGGAGATGAGCAGTCCATTGAACAAAGCTTGTCCACGTTTTCTTCCCATATGACAAATATTGTAGACATCCTGAAGCAGGTCAATGACCGATCGCTTGTCCTTTTCGATGAGTTGGGGGCTGGGACAGATCCACAGGAAGGAGCGGCTCTTGCGATGTCGATTCTCGATGAGGTCGTCAGCCGTAAAGCGAGAGTCATTGCCACAACCCATTACCCTGAATTGAAAGCTTATGGGTATAACAGGGAAGGTGTGATCAATGCTTCTGTCGAATTTGATATTAAGACACTTAGACCCACGTATCGTTTGTTAATCGGTGTACCTGGGCGCAGTAACGCGTTTGAAATTTCAAGGCGTCTAGGTCTTGAAGAGTCGATCATCGAAGCTTCGAAGCAGAAAGTCGGTGTCGATTCGCAAAGTGTCGAGAATATGATCGCATCTCTTGAAGACTCCAAGCGTGGAGCAGAGCAGGACTACGAAGAAGCCGAGCGGATTTTACAGGAAGCAGAAGAGCTGAAGAAACAGCTCGAGGAGCAATGGAGTCAGTTTGAGCAGAAGCGTGAGAAGCTTTATAAGAAAGCGGAAGAAAAAGCAGAAAAAGCGATACAGCAGGCGAGAGAAGAAGCGGAGACGATCGTCGGAGAAATCCGTAATATGAAATCGCAGGCACAGTTGAAGGAGCATGAATGGATTGAGGCGCGAAAAATGCTGGATGAGGCTCAGCCTCAACTGGCGAAGAAAACACCTCAACAAAAGGCGAAGCCAAAGAGCGAAACGAAAGAACTTCAGCCGGGCGATGAAGTGAAACTCTTAACATTAAATCAAAATGGTACGATCGTCGAACAAACGGGTAAGAATGACTATCAAGTTCAGGTCGGAGTCATGAAGATAAAAGTCAAGCGTAAAGATTTAGAATTCATTAAATCTGAAAAGCCTTATCAGGAAAAGCCGATGGCTACGGTCAAAGGCAAAGGCTTCCATGTAAAAACAGAACTTGACCTTCGTGGGGAACGGTATGAAGATGCCCTTAACCGGTTGGAAAAGTATATAGATGATGCCCTGCTTGCCGGATATCCAAGGGTGTCCATTATCCACGGAAAGGGCACAGGTGCTTTGCGGACAGGTGTCCAGAATTTTGCTAAAAATCACAGAAGCATCAAAAACTACCGGGCAGGCGGTATGAATGAAGGTGGAAGTGGTGTCACAGTATTGGAATTAGGTTAAAAGATACGTAAAGGGAGCGGACAGGTATGAGCGGTTTTTGGGAGCATCCGTTAATCGAAACGGCGGCAAGTTACAGTGTGGTGATCTTATGTCTCGTTGTATTTATGGCGGTCTTCGAAATTGTCACTTCATATAACAACTGGAAAGAAATCAAAGAGGGGAATTTGTCGGTCGCCATGGCTACGGGCGGAAAGATTTTTGGTATTGCGAATATTTTCCGGTACTCCATCGAACATAATGACACGTTGATCCAAACGATGGGATGGGGCTTATTCGGTTTCATCCTGCTCATAACCGGTTATTTTATTTTCGAATTTTTGACCCCGTCCTTCAAAATTGATGAGGAAATTGCATCGGATAACCGGGCGGTCGGTTTCATTTCTTTAATCATATCTGTCGGTCTATCTTATGTTATCGGTGCGAATATCATGTAAGGAGTAAATGAATGGAAACGTTGGCGAAAGTATTAATGGTCGTTTCAGCATTGTTTTTGATCGTCGGTATTCTTTATTTTGTCATGTAAGTGAAAGACTCTTCTCATTGGGAAGGGTCTTTTTTTATGTAGGCATATGGTTAGGAACGCGTATGCTTTGTGACGAGCATAGTACAGCATTTTCACGCTCCTTACTCTTTTGAAATAGCCATGTAAAACGGGCTATTTCAAAAGGACTAACAATTTTTTCAATTTTTTAAATTATAATTCAAATTAAATTGTGTTATCGTTATAATGAAAGTGTAAGTATAAAAAGGGGGTAGATGTGTATGACTTCGTTTCAACGTCCTTGGCACAAGCATTATCCACCTGAGATTCCCGCAACGATGGAGTATGACCATCGACCGTTGCATGAGTATTTGGAAGAAAGTGCAACACGTTACGGAGAAAAGAAAGCGCTTTATTTTATGGGGAAGGAGCTTACCTATAAGGAAGTTCATGAGCAGGCGAAAATGGTGGCCAGCTACCTTCAGGACCTTGGTCTTGAAAAAGGAGATCGAGTATCCATCATGCTCCCGAACTGTCCACAATCGGTCATTGCGTACTATGCCATTTTGATGGCGGGAGGGATAGTCGTTCAGACGAATCCTCTTTATATGGAGCGCGAGCTTGAATACCAGTTAAAGGATTCCGGTGCGAAAATGATCATCTGTTTGGATATTCTTTATCCTAAAGCAGCGAATGTTAAAGGGAATACGTCTCTTGAACACATTGTTGTAACAGGTGTCAAAGATTATTTGCCGTTTCCGAAGAACAAAATCTATCCTTTTATCCAGAAGCGTCAGTACCAGGTGCTTGTCAAGCCTGAGCAGTCGAAGGATACTCACCTATGGAAGCACATCCTTGATAAGAGTGATGGAAACTACACACCTGTTGAAGTAGATCCGGAAGAGGATCTCGCTCTGTTGCAATACACTGGAGGAACAACCGGTTTTCCAAAAGGGGTTATGCTGACTCATTTCAATCTCGTTGTGAACACGCTGATGTCCAAACGCTGGCTGTATAAGTGTGAAGAAGGAAAAGAAGTCGTATTGGCTATTCTGCCATTCTTCCATGTCTATGGCATGACCTCTGTCATGAACTTGTCCGTGATGATGGGCAACAAAATGATTTTGATGCCTAAGTTTGAACCGGAAGATGTTCTGAAAGTCATTGAAAAACAGCGACCTACTTTATTCCCAGGAGCACCGACGATCTATATCGCCTTATTGAATCACCCTGATTTGAAGAAATATGATCTGTCTTCTATCGAAGCTTGCATTAGTGGTTCAGCTCCTCTGCCTGTAGAAGTCCAGGAAAGGTTTGAAGAAGTGACGGGAGGAAAACTCGTCGAAGGCTACGGTTTGACTGAGACTTCCCCTGTTACGCACTCGAACTTAGTGTGGGGACATCGTCAAAGCGGCAGTATCGGCATTCCATGGCCGGACACAGATGCGAAGATTTTCAGAATGGAGTCAGATGAAGAGGCCCCATTCGGTGAGATCGGTGAAATCGTCGTAAAAGGTCCCCAGGTGATGAGAGGTTATTGGAACAGGCCGGAAGAAACAGCTCAGGTCCTTAGTGAAGATGGTTGGTTCCGCACAGGAGATATGGGCTACATGAACGAAGACGGGTACTTTTTCGTCGTAGACCGTAAAAAAGATATGATCATTGCTGGTGGATATAACATCTATCCAAGAGAAGTCGAAGAAGTATTATACGAACATTCAGAAGTTCAAGAGGCCGTGATTGTCGGAATCCCTGACCCTTATCGAGGGGAAACCGTCAAAGCCTTCATCGTGAAGAAACAAGGGAGCGATATTACGGAGGACGAACTGAACGAATATTGCCGTAAAAACATGGCCGCCTATAAAGTGCCGCGTATTTATGAGTTCCGCGATGAACTTCCAAAAACAGCCGTCGGTAAGATTTTGAGAAGAAAGCTTGTCGAGGAAGAAAAGCAAAAGCTCGAAGAATCGGAGAGCGTGTAATAAATCCCTGAAACGATGTTGACAGATGACCCTATGGGATGTAATATGATAGATGAATGACCATTCATTCATTTTTCGTTAAGGTAGGAGATTCTGTTGAAAAAAAATAAACCTAAATATAAACAAATTATCGACGCAGCCGTACAAGTCATTGCCGAAAACGGGTACCACGCGTCCCAAGTATCGAAAATTGCTAAAAAAGCAGGAGTGGCAGACGGCACTATTTATCTTTATTTCAAAAACAAAGAGGATATTCTTGTTTCATTGTTTCAGGAAAAGATGGGCCAGTTCATAGATAAGATTGAGCACGAAACCACTTCCAGGCAGACAGCTGAAGAAAAGCTGCTCACACTGATTGAGACGCATTTCGAACAGCTGGCAGCCGACCATCATCTGGCTATTGTCACACAGCTTGAATTACGTCAGTCCAATAAAGATTTGAGACAGAAGATCAACCATGTGTTAAAGGGGTATCTTGATATTATCGATCAAATCGTGGATGAAGGTGTGGAAGAAAAGCTGTTCCGTGAAAACCTAGATCGCCGTCTTGTCCGTCAAATGATTTTCGGTACGATGGATGAGACGGTGACCAATTGGGTGATGAAAGATCAGCGTTATAACATAGTAGATCAAGCGAAAGAAGTCCATAGCTTAATCGTTCATGGACTGGCCGGACCTCATCAGTAAAAGGAGAGATCAAGGTTGTCAACATTAACAGTAGAAGTTCAGAATCACGTAGCAGAAATTACGATTGAAAGTCCTCCGGCAAACGCCTTATCAAGCGCCATCCTGCAGGATCTTTCAGAACAGCTTGATCAGATCGAACAGGATTCTTCCATTAAGGCGATCCTTCTGCGAGGAGAAGGGAAGTTTTTCTCCGCTGGTGCAGATATCAAGGAGTTCACTTCCTTGCAAGGTGCTTCGGATTATAAGTCCTTAGCAGGAAAAGGACAGCAGCTTTTCAATCGAATTGAAACTTTTCATATCCCTGTGATCGCAGCGATTCATGGAGCTGCGCTTGGTGGAGGGCTTGAACTTGCGATGTCCTGCCACATTCGTTACGTCACACACGAAGCGAAGTTAGGGCTTCCTGAGCTGAACTTAGGAATTATTCCAGGATTCGCCGGTACGCAAAGACTCCCAAGATATATAGGGGCAGCAAGAGCTTATGAAATGATGCTGACCGGTGTTCCGATCACAGGTAAGGAAGCCGTGGAATGGGGGCTTGCGAACAGGAGCTTCTCGGAAGACGAGCTTTTAGGAGCAGCAGAGAAGCTTGCCCAAACCATTGCATCCAAGAGCGGTCCTACCATTCACCATGTAATGGAGCTTGTTCCATATACCTATACTTCTCAATTCCAAGAAGGGGTACAGAAAGAAGCAGAGGCGTTTGGTCAAGTGTTTGGAAACGCAGATGCTAAGGAAGGCATTCAGGCTTTTATCGAAAAAAGAAAACCACAATTCAGTGATCAATAGTATAGGAGGTTATCGATTATGAACATTTATGTATTATTGAAGAGAACATTCGATACAGAAGAAAAGATTGCCGTAAATAGCGGAAGAATTGAAGACGACGGGGCAGAATACATCATCAACCCTTATGATGAATATGCAGTCGAAGAAGCCATCAACCTTCGTGATGAGCATGGTGGGGAAGTGACGGTCGTCACTGTCGGTGAAGAAGAGTCCGAGAAGCAGTTGCGTACAGCTTTAGCCATGGGGGCTGATAAGGCGGTACTGATCAATACAGAAGATGATTTGGAAGAAGGCGATCAGTTTACGACTGTAAAAATTCTTGAGGCATTCTTTGAAGATCGTGAAGTCGACATCATATTGGCTGGTAATGTAGCCATTGATGAAGCGAGCGGACAGGTTGGTCCACGTCTGGCTGAAAGGTTGAACATGCCTTACGTCACGACCATCACAAGTATTGACGTAGACGGAGATACTGTGAATATTGAAAGAGATGTTGAAGGAGACGTAGAAAAAGTTGAGACGACGCTTCCGTTACTTGTCACTTGTCAACAGGGCTTGAACGAACCACGCTATCCATCACTTCCGGGTATCATGAAGGCGAAGAAAAAGCCATTAGATGAACTGGAAATCGATGATCTTGATCTCGATGAGGACGATGTAGAGCCGAAAACAAGAACTATGGAAATTTTCCTGCCACCAGAAAAGCAGGCCGGTAAAGTGCTTGAGGGAGAAATAGACGACCAAGTCAAAGAACTGGTGTCCTTGCTTAAAACGGAATCGAAAGTACTGTAATTTAAAGAGGGGAAAGGAGAATCGGTATGAGTAAAAAAGTATTAGTAATCGGAGAAGCTAGAGAAGGATCCTTAAGAAACGTATCATTTGAAGCAATTGCCGCAGCAAATATAGTAAGTGATGGCGGAGAAGTGATCGGGGTCCTATGTGGATCTGGTGACTTGAATGAAATGGGCAAAGAAATGGTTTATTATGGCGCTGAGCGTGTCATTACAATTTCAAACGAAGAATTGAAAACGTATACATCTGATGGATATGGTCAGGCCCTCGCCGAAGTTATTGAGGATGAGTCACCTGATGGTATCATCATGGGGCACACAGCCATCGGTAAAGATTTGACGCCTAAGCTTGCGAGTAGGCTTGAATCTGGACTGATTTCTGATGCGACGGAAGTCGTTAACGATGGAGGATCGATCGTCTTCACTAGACCGATTTATTCCGGTAAGGCGTTTGAAAAGAAAGAAATTACGGACGGCCTTGTATTTGCAACGATTCGTCCGAACAATATTCCTCCTCTTACGCGTGATGAGTCACTTACGGGAGAGGTCACTGAAAAAACTGTAGAAATCACGAATATCCGCACGATTATTAAAGATATCATAAGAAAATCAACAGACGGTGTCGACCTTTCGGAAGCCAAAGTTATTGTGGCAGGTGGACGCGGAGTGAAAAGCGCTGAAGGGTTTGAGCCTTTGACAGAGCTTGCGGATGTACTTGGCGGGACGGTCGGTGCTTCTAGAGGAGCCTGTGATGCGGGATATTGCGATTATTCCTTGCAGATCGGTCAAACTGGTAAAGTGGTGACACCTGATTTGTACATTGCTTGCGGAATCTCCGGAGCCATCCAGCACTTGGCTGGAATGTCCAACTCTAAAGTGATCGTTGCGATCAACAAAGATCCGGAAGCTAACATCTTCAACGTGGCGGATTATGGAATCGTCGGAGATTTGTTTGATGTGGTTCCGAAGCTGATTGAAGAAGTGAAAGAGATGAAAGTAAACGCGTAAAAATGAAGAAGAAAGCTGAAGCCAATCATTTGGCTTCAGCTTTCTTCCATGTTTAAATAAGGTATAAACAAAATGTTAGTCACAAAAAATAGAAAATGATATACTCTAAACAGACTTTAGGTCGAGGAGGAATTTTAAAATGGCAATTGTAAAAGCTACTGATCAAAACTTTACAGAAGAAACAAATGACGGTCTTGTCCTGGCTGACTTCTGGGCACCATGGTGCGGACCTTGTAAAATGATCGCTCCAGTTCTTGAAGAACTTGATGAAGAAATGAACGATCAAGTTAAAATCGTGAAACTGGACGTAGACGAGAACCAAGAAACAGCTGGTAAATTTGGAGTCATGAGTATTCCGACACTGCTTCTATTCAAAGATGGTAAAGTGGTCGATCAAGTCATCGGCTTCCAGCCAAAAGATGCACTTGCAGAACTTATTCAAAAACATGCGTAAACATCGTATAAAGGAAAAGCCGCGTTGCTAGGCAGCGCGGCTTTTTTTTGTGATGAAAATGCCTTCTGCTGTAATGAGCTGTTTGATTATGGTATTTTCAATATATATTCTCTTATGTGATGGAGTGAGCCACAATGAACCAAAATATAAAAGAGAAATTAGCGGTATTGCCTGATCAGCCAGGCTGTTATCTAATGAAAGATAAACACGGCACGATCATCTATGTAGGGAAATCGAAAGTCTTGAAAAATCGTGTTCGTTCTTACTTTACAGGGGCTCATGATGGAAAGACGCAACGTTTGGTAAGAGAAATCATTGATTTTGAATATATTGTCACAACATCAGAAATCGAAGCACTTATTCTAGAAATGAACTTGATCAAGAAATATGATCCTAAATATAATGTCCTCCTGAAAGACGATAAAACGTATCCATACTTAAAGGTGACGGCGGAACGTCACCCT
This sequence comes from Halobacillus fulvus, assembly GCA_004078665.1. Lineage (GTDB taxonomy): Bacteria > Bacillota > Bacilli > Bacillales > Halobacillaceae > Halobacillus > Halobacillus fulvus. The sequence goes on from SCFO01000001.1 coordinate 130,197, forward strand.
CGTCTGATCGTCACACGAAAAGTGAAAAAGGATAAGGGGAAATATTTCGGACCTTATCCGAACGTGATCGCGGCAAGAGAAACAAAAAAACTGCTGGACCGGTTGTATCCGTTGAGAAAATGTAATACCATGCCTGACCGCGTTTGCCTTTATTACCATATGCATCAGTGCCTTGGACCCTGTGTGTATCCTGTTTCTAAAGAACAAAACCAGGAGATCGTACAAAATATCACTTCCTTCTTAAATGGTGGACACTCTGAAATTAAGAAGGACTTGAAGAAAAAAATGTATGAAGCATCCGAAGAGCTTGATTTTGAGCGGGCGAAAGAGCTGCGAGATCAAATTGAGCATATTGAATCCGTCATGGAGCAGCAAAAGATGACGATGAACGATCAAGTGGACCGAGATATTTTCGGCTATTCTTATGATAAAGGCTGGATGTGCGTCCAAATCTTCTTTGTGAGGAGAGGGAAGCTGATTGAGCGTGATGTCGCGCTGTTTCCTTTCTTCGATGACCCTGAGGATACTTTCTTAAGTTATATCGGACGTTTCTACCTTCATCAGAACCATCCCTACCCTAAACAAGTGCTTGTCCCCGTGGCGACCAATGTGGAAGTCTTAGAAGGTGTACTAGATACGAAAGTCCATATTCCGATGCGAGGTCGTAAGAAAGAGCTTGTGGAACTGGCTATGAAAAATGCCGAGATTGCTCTTGAAGAAAAGTTTGCCCTAATCGAACGGGATGAAGAACGGACGATCAAAGCAGTCGAAACCTTAGGTGAAAAACTGAACATCGAAACCCCTCACAGAATTGAAGCGTTTGATAATTCGAATATTCAAGGTGCCGATCCAGTATCGGCGATGGTTGTATTCATCGATGGAAAACCTAACAAGAAAGAATATCGTAAATATAAAGTCCGGGATGTAGTAGGGCCGGATGATTATGAAACGATGAGGGAAGTCGTCAGAAGAAGGTATACGCGTGTCCTGAGAGAGGGACTACCGCTTCCGGACCTCATTGTCGTAGACGGTGGGAAAGGACAGATGACAGCGGCTCTCGACGTGTTAGAAAACGAACTGGGCTTAGATATACCACTATGTGGATTGGCGAAGGATGATAAACACAAAACGAGTGAGCTTCTTTATGGGGACCCACCAGTTCCGATGGGACTCGACCGCAAATCTCAGGAATTTTATCTTGTTCAGCGAATTCAAGACGAAGTCCACCGTTTCGCCATTTCCTTCCATAGGCAGCTGCGAGGAAAAGGGGCGATCCAGTCCGAACTAGACAAAATACCGGGTGTAGGAGAGAAACGGAGGAAACTTCTGCTTCGTCATTTTAAGTCTGTTACAGAAATAAAAAAAGCAGAATTGACGGAAATGACAAAGCTAGGGATTCCAGAGCCTGTCGCTCAAACGATCCTGATTCACTTAAATGAAGAAGAAGAGCCGGCGGAGTAAATGCCGGCTCTTCTATTTATCCTTTTATAGCCATCAATTCAACGAAGTGTCCTTTTTTGTTCACTTCTTCAAAGCATTCGTATGTATGGCCTGTCAGATTTTGAGTGATCTCAGCCAAAAAGCCGGATTCAAGTCGAAAGTCTACCGGAAACATTTCCTGGTTCAGACGTTTTTCGATAATGTGCCCCGTAAGGTGAAAAATCATTTTTTTCCTTTTTTCCTGAACGAGATTCAAATCTCCCCATCCCATGTATTGAAAGAACTCATATAAGTCGTCAAAGTCCTGGATCTCTGTCTGTCGCGCAATATTTTTCCCCATGTAATAAAGCATATAGGGAGCGTCCTTTCCAAGGAAATCAGGTAAGGTGTAGTATCGCATTAGATCGAAGCCTGCCCCGGTCCCTACCAGCGATGAAATGTTGCTTGTCGTCAATTTCGTAGATTCTTTCAAAACGCTCATTCCTTTCTCCCCATTATTATCGCTTGAAATACAAATTGGTGCAATATCAATTGTGGCATTTTAGAGAAAGGAAATAAATGTGTAATTTTGAGCATTTTCCGAACAGCGTTTCTTGACGCTATTATCGGATAGAAGTACAATAAATATGTCACAAATTGTACATTCTGCAGACAGATGGGAAAATAGGGGATTTCCCTTCTATTTTTGTCGGTTATTAAAGCGCTTAACTGTCTGAAAAATGTATGAATTTAAACAGCTATCATCTTGAGGGGGGTAAATATGGCGGGAACACGCGGTTATGTTAATCGAAGACTACACTCATTATTGGGGGTCATTCCCATCGGGATCTTTTTGATCCAGCACTTGACTGTGAACTATTTTGCAACACGTGGTCCAGAAGCATTTAACGCAGCAGCTCACTTTATGGAGAGTCTGCCGTATCGTTATGTTCTGGAGATTTTTATTATTTTCTTACCACTATTGTTCCACTCCATTTATGGGGTTTACATCGCATTCACAGCTAAGAGTAATCTTAAGAACTTCGGATACTTCAGAAACTGGATGTTCATGTTTCAGCGCATTACGGGAATCATTACGTTGATTTTCATCGCGTGGCACGTGTGGGAAACACGGATCGCGATTGGGTTTGGATGGGCAGAATTGAACTATCAATTGATGGAAGGTATCCTTACTGAGCCATTCTTTTTCTGGTTCTACATAGTAGGGGTGGTCTCTACTACTTTCCACTTTTCTAATGGACTATGGTCCTTCTTTGTCAGCTGGGGAATTACAGTATCCCCTCGTTCACAGAAAATCATGACGTATGCGAGCATCATCGTTTTTGTTGCGCTATCCTACGTTGGGGTACGTACATTAATTCAATTTGCATACGGCGTATAATGAATTCAATTATCGAACGTAGATATAGAAATAAGGGAGTGAGCTTCAATCATGACGAATCGTAATATCGTTGTTGTCGGTGGCGGACTTGCCGGACTGATGGCAACTATAAAGGCAGCAGAGAAAGGCGTGCACGTCGATCTGCTCTCTATAGTACCTGTAAAACGGTCTCACTCTGTTTGTGCACAAGGTGGTATTAACGGGGCAGTTAACACCAAAGGGGAAGGAGATTCTCCTTGGGAACACTTTGATGATACCGTCTACGGAGGAGACTTCCTGGCTAACCAGCCTCCAGTTAAGGCAATGTGCGATGCAGCACCGGGAATTATCCACCTGCTCGATCGAATGGGTGTCATGTTCAACCGTACGCCTGAAGGATTGCTGGACTTCCGAAGGTTCGGTGGGACACAGCACCACCGTACCGCTTTTGCCGGTGCAACAACAGGGCAGCAGCTTTTGTATGCGCTCGATGAACAAGTCCGCCGTCATGAAGTGAACGGACTTGTAACGAAATATGAAAACTGGGAATTCCTTTCCGCTATTGTCGATGAAAAAGGGGTCGGCCGTGGTGTCGTTGGTCAGAACTTGAGTAATCATGAAATCAAAGCCTTCCCAGCGGATGCGGTCATTATGGCGACAGGTGGACCTGGGATTATCTTCGGTAAATCGACGAACTCTGTCATCAATACGGGGTCCGCAGCCGGTTCCCTTTATCAGCAGGGAGTCAAATACGCGAACGGTGAATTTATTCAAATCCACCCGACAGCCATCCCTGGAGACGATAAGCTTCGCCTTATGAGTGAGTCTGCTCGTGGTGAAGGTGGACGTGTATGGACATATAAAGACGGTGAACCGTGGTACTTCTTGGAAGAGAAATATCCAGCTTACGGAAACCTTGTTCCGCGTGATATCGCAACACGTGAAATCTTTGATGTGTGTGTGAATCAGAAGCTTGGAATCAACGGGGAGAACATGGTATATCTTGACCTCTCCCATAAGGATCCTAAAGAACTTGACGTTAAACTTGGAGGAATCATTGAGATTTACGAAAAGTTTGTCGGAGACGATCCGCGTAAAGTACCGATGAAGATCTTCCCTGCCGTCCACTATTCAATGGGTGGTATGTGGGTTGATTATGATCAAATGACAAATATTCCGGGAATATTTGCAGCAGGTGAGTGTGACTATACACAACACGGAGCCAACCGCCTCGGAGCGAATTCCTTATTATCTTCCATCTATGGTGGAATGGTTGCCGGTCCGAACGCTGTTAAATATATCGACGGAATCGACACATTGGCTGAAGATATGTCATCTACACTGTTTGAATCTAAAGTGAAAGAAGAGCAGGACAAGTTTGAAGAGATTATGAATATGGATGGCGACGAGAATGCCTATCAGATTCATAAAGAACTAGGCGAATGGATGACAGATAATTGCACAGTTGTACGTGATAATGAAAAGTTGAAGAAAACGGATGAAAAAATCGTTGAATTGATGGAACGCTACAAGCGGATCAACATCAATGATACGTCCAGATGGAGTAACCAGGGCGCGATGTTCACTCGTCAGCTTTGGAATATGCTTCAATTAGGACGAGTCATCGTACAGGGGGCATACAACCGTAATGAAAGCCGCGGTGCCCACTATAAGCCTGAATTTCCTGATCGTAATGATGAGGAATGGTTGAAGACGACCGTTGCTTCTTATGACAAGGAAAATAACAAGCCTGTTTTGACTTATGAAGATGTCGACACATCTCTTATCGAGCCACGAAAACGTGATTACTCGAAAAGTAAATAAAGGAGGTCATTGATGATGAGCGAACAGAAAACCGTCACGTTTATAATTACACGTCAAGACCACCCGGATGAGCCTGCGTATGAAGAGACGTTTGAGATCCCCTATCGTAACAATATGAACGTTATTTCCGGATTGATGGAAATTCGTCGTAATCCGGTAAATGCTAATGGGGAAAAAACGACTCCTGTGTACTGGGATATGGGATGTCTTGAAGAAGTATGTGGTGCCTGCTCGATGGTAATCAACGGTACCCCAAGACAATCCTGTACGGCGCTTGTCGATCAGCTTGAGCAGCCGATTCGCCTTGCACCGATGACAACATTCCCGGTGAATCGTGACCTAGCTGTCGATCGCAGTCGCATGTTCGATTCACTTAAGAAAGTGAAAGCATGGGTTCCGATCGATGGAACGTACGATCTCGGTCCAGGGCCACGTATGGCGGAAAGTAAACGCCAATGGGCATATGAGCTGTCTAAATGTATGACATGCGGTGTTTGTTTGGAAGCGTGTCCGAACGTGAACAGCAAATCTGACTTTATCGGTCCGGCTCCACTCTCTCAAGTCCGTTTGTTCAATGCTCACCCGACTGGTGCGTTAAACAAGAGTGAGCGACTTCAGACGATTATGGACGAGGAAGGACTTATGGGCTGCGGTAATGCACAAAACTGTGTGCAGGCATGCCCGAAAGGTATTCCTTTGACGACCTCAATTGCTGCGCTTAACCGCGACACAGCCATTGAGTCCTTCAAGAGCTTCTTTGGAAGCGACCAACGTATATAATTGTACAATAAGCAAACCCCCGCTGTACTCGAAAACAGTGGGGGTTTTTTCATGCAGTCATATCATATGGTTTGGGGCATAGCGCACCTTTTTATCGAGAGGAGAGGGCAGGCTGAGATCCCGGCAGGAGCAAGACGACGAGGAAGCTTAGCGCAAGCCCATGGAAAGCGAGCTATTTCCCGTCTCTCCAAGCTCTGCCATTAAAAGCGGAAACTTTTAAAAACATTTGACAATGCTAATATTTTAATATGTTTTAAAAAATGTATCATCAGTCTTGAGTCATTGAATCGATCAAATTCATATTGTAATGGTTTACATATTCTCCTAAGGGTTGTAGGACTTGTCATGAATAGTATAATAGACATGATTGAATTTGATTAAGGGTGAGCATATGCGAAAGATCAATAAGTCCCACATTACGATTTTATTATTTTTTATACTATCTGCCGGTTATTTGATTCACATGGCTGTCACGCAGCCATTTCTCGGCATTGATGTTGAACAACAAAGCGGTGAATGGGTGATTACAGACATTAATCATGGGAGCTGGGCTGATAACGAGGGTGTTCCAGTAGGAGCTGTCATCACATCAGTTGACGGACAATCCCCTGAAGATCACATCACAATTTCGATGTTTAATGAATTAGAAAGAGCAAACCAATTCACAATCGATCATATGGGCAGGACTCAACTCTATGAAAATATAGAACAGTCGAGCCCGAGGCACTGGGCGCTCTTGATCGTATTGCCTATATTGTATTTTGTAACCGTTCTAGGGATATCTTATCTCGTACACAATCGCGTTCCCGAGCGATATTCTACGGGTAAATTGATCTTATTCTTTTTGGCCATTGGAACGGGGTATTTAAGTAATAACGGCGCATTGAAAGATGACCTGTACAGTCTCTTTCTGAACACTTCGCTATTTTTGATAGCCCCGGTGATTCTTATACACTTTCTATACGATTACTTTCGGGAAATGAACGTGTACTGGTTCTCTAAAAAAATTATTTACTATTTATACAGCCTGACGATCATCGTGTCGGTCCTGGAGAGCTATTTTTTAATCACTAAAAATTATCCAGACTTTTTCGATCCGGTGCCTGGATGGCTTTTACTTGTCCTTTATATTGCGATGTTTTTTATCATTTACAGGGGGCTGTATTTACACAGTTCACAGCCTGTCGGATCGATTTTCAAGTACATGAGTGTAGGGATGACGATTGCGTTCTTCCCGTATATCTTCTTCTACTTGATTCCAGCCCTGTTTTTGGGAGTTCGAATCATCACGCTTGAAGTAGGGGCTTTCTTCTTGATTGCTCTGCCCGTTACGTTTATGTATTTGATTACAAGAGAACGCTTGATCGATATTAGCTTCCTGATCAGCAGGGTCCGTTATTATGCGATGCTGTCAATCCTGCCGAGCCTATTGTTGACCGCGATCTTTGCGTGGATGGGGCGTTTCGAAACGATTACGTCGATTATTCAAGTTTATCTGCTGATTCATTTAACCCTTATTGTTTTTCTATCAATCAAAGAAGGAGTCGATTTCAAGCTGCAGCGTTACCTGTTCTCTGCCCGCTATTCGTTCCAGGAAAGTATGCACCGCATGTCTCAGGACATGAAGGACCAGAGTAATGCGGTAGACCTGATGAAGGTGATGAGTGCTGAAATTAAAAATGTCATGAATGTACGAGACATTTACATTTTTTCAAAGCACAACAAGCGAAACCTTTTCTGTGTATATCAACAAATGCCAGATTCCATCGTTAAGCATTTAGAACAGGAGCTGGATGATCGCGAGCTTGACGTAGGATCGATCATCGAAACAAATGAAGGCTTCGGTGTTGTGGTCGGTTACTCCCTGCAAAAGCGGACGATGTTTTGGTGTAAAGGTAAGCGGGATTATACGAAGCTGAACAGAGATGAAAAAACGTACCTGCAGACGATTTCCCACAACGCCAACATTGCCATTCAAAATATGAACTTGATCGAAGACTTGGTCAAGGAGCTGCAGCGACTACGTAATGACCAGACACAAAAATATCCAACGTGGCTATCAAGGCTACTGTTTACCATCGCCGAAAATCAGCGTAAGCAACTATCGATCGATTTGCATGATACGGTATTACAAGAACAGCTTTTCTTGTACAGAAAAATGGATGATCTGATCAGACAACGTCCGGATCTTCCTACCTCATTACAATCAGAGCTAGTCATGTATAAGGAATCTTTATTAGACAGTATCCACCTTATCAGAGAAACGTGTAATGAACTTCGTCCTGCGTTTATCGAGGAGATGGGATTAGTTCAATCATTAAAGAATTTAATTCAGCAGTACCAGCTGAGATCAAATTTCACAGTTTATTTTTCAAACGAAACATTTAACACGGAACTGGATCAGGAGCGGGTGTTGGCGATTTTCCGGATTGTGCAGGAATTGCTGACAAACGCGATGAAGCACTCCGGAGCTAAAATTGTAAAACTATCGCTATCGAATGATGACGATGAAGTGATGTTATTGTACACCGATAACGGAAGAGGGATGGATTTTTCCTTTAAACGTGATTTGTTCTCCCATATTGGGTTGTCCGGAATTGAACAGCGGGTGAATGGCTTGAACGGAAACTTGGAAATTCATACAGCCCCTGGGGAAGGATTTCAGGCTACGATCACGTTCCCGATTCGTGTGAAAGAGGAGGTAAGTCCATGACGAGTGTATTGATTGTTGATGATCACCCTGCTGTTGGTGCAGGTACAAGAACAATGTTGGAACAAGAAGGTCAAATGAAGGTCGACGTCATAGAAGATAGCAGGAAAGTCGAAGCGTTGCTTGAGGAAAAGCATTACGACGTCTTGCTTCTGGATTTATATATGCCAGGGATCAACGGGGTAGATTTAGCAAAAAAGATAAGAAAAGACGCGCCGGATCTTACGATTTTAATTTATACAGGCTTTGATTTAAGCACCCACTTCAATATGTTCGTGGAAGCGAATGTGAACGGGTTTGTCAGTAAGACGGCGACAAGTGAACAATTAGTGACCGCGATTCAGTGCGCTTTGAGGGATGAGGTCGTCATACCGCTTCATCTATTCAAACAGTTGCGACGTTCGGAGGCAAGTGTCCGTCAGAAGACGGAATCGCCGGCCGGTACGGAAATATCGTTGAATGAAAAAGAGCAGTCCATTTTAAAAGAAGTGGCAGCAGGGTTGACGAACCGAGAAATTTCCCAAAGCCTCCATATGTCCCAGCGGAGTGTTGAATACACGTTGACAGGGATTTTCAACAAGCTGAGTGCCAGATCGAGAACTGAAGCGCTCTATAAAGCACAGGAACTTGGTCTCGTATCAAAGTCGTAAAAACCCCGCACAGGAAGAATCCGCTTCTCATAGGATACAAAGACTAAATAATTCCTCTCCATCATGCTCACGAAAACAAGGAGGGGTACGCTTGTGAAGGAGGATGGTTACAGGCCAGCACAAATTCTTACCAAGCGGGAGCGAGAAGTCTTTGAACTTCTGGTGCAGGACAAAACGACTAGAGAGATCGCAAAAGAACTCTTCATTTCTGAGAAAACAGTCCGGAACCATATTTCGAATACGATGCAGAAGCTAGGGGTTAAAGGGCGTTCGCAGGCGGTTGTCGAGCTGCTTCGTATGGGTGAATTGGAACTTTAATCACAGCAGGTGACGGTAGAAATGAATTCCTTTCAGGTATGGTGATCGACAATAAACGGTGCCTGAAAGGATCTTTTGTCGTTTTCTTTCATTTCCACCTTGAATTTTCTTGCTGAAAGCGTGACAATGAGGTTTATAGATCTTTTGATTAGGGGTGTATGTTCGTGTCAAAATCACTACAATCGACGATGATGGCAGATGTAGAGAAAGAATTGAGATACATAGCTGGAATCATTAAACAAAGAGGACGCGTGATTTTGAATCACTATCCGATCACTTCTCCTCAATTTGTTGCACTACAGTGGCTGATGGAAAAAGGAGATTTGACAATCGGAGAATTGTCAAATTGTATCCACCTTGCCTGCAGCACGACAACGGACCTTGTGGACCGAATGGAGAAGAATGAGCTTGTTGAACGTGTCAGGGATCCAAGAGACCGTCGCGTCGTCAGAATTCACGTGCTTGAAAAAGGTGAAAAAATTATCCGCGAAGTCATTGAGAAACGTCAAGACTACGTAAGCGAAGTATTAAAAGATGTACCGATAGATGATGTAGAAACATTGAACCGACTTCTTAAAGTTCTTCACGAAAAAATGAAAGATGCCGACCAGGAGTAGTTTGTAGAATTACAGATAAAAGAGGGATGCTATTTGGGACAGCCGATTGGAGTCATCGACTCGGGAGTAGGCGGGTTGACCGTAGCCCGAGAGCTTATGCGACAGTTGCCGAAAGAAAGGTTTATTTATTTAGGAGATACGAAACGGTGTCCGTATGGTCCGAGACCTGAGCAGGAAGTAAGGGCGTTTACATGGCAGATGGTCCGCTTTTTACTTGCAAAAGACATCAAAATGCTCGTCATTGCCTGTAATACAGCGACCGCTTTTACACTTCGGGAGCTACAGCGAGAACTGCCGATTCCTGTGATTGGTGTCATCGAGCCAGGGGCACGAGCCGCGATCAAAGCGAGTAAAAATAAGCGGATCGGTGTCATTGGAACAGAAGGGACCATTGAAAGTAAGGCCTATCCAAACAAGCTGATGTCTATTGACGATGAGATCCGTGTCAACGATTTATCTTGTCCGCCTTTCGTTCCGATGGTGGAAGAAGGAATCTTAACAGGTGACCAGGCACTCGGAATTGTAGAGAGAACGCTTCAACCTCTTAAGGATATGAATCATATTGATACGTTGATTCTCGGGTGTACACACTACCCTCTCATCACCCCTCTGATTCAGCAGGTGATGGGTGAATCGATTCAAGTCATCAGTTCCGGCGAAGAAACGGCTCGGGAAGCAAGTCTTATTCTTGCCTATCATGACGCTTTAGAAAATCGTAAAGAAAAACCTGTTCATGAATTTTATACAACAGGGGACTTGGAGAAGTTCAGACAAATTGCGAATAATTGGTTTGATGAACCTGTCCAAGTGCTTGAAGTTGTAGAAATAGATGGTGCGAAAAGCTCTGCTTATTGAAGCAGGGCTTTTTCTGTGGATGATGGTCTAAATCAACTGAGAGCTCGTATATATAGTAGTACAATCTTTAACGATCTCAGGGGGGAATAGAATGAAAAAGCTTAAAACCATCATCATCGCGCTCCTTTCTATTATTAGTGTAGGGATGCTTTCCGGCTGTTTCTTTGAAGGAGAGCAGACGCTGGAGAAAATGGATGTGCCGGAAGAAAACATGGAAACGACTGGCGTCACCGAATCAGATGAAATGCCTGATTCCGAGGATGGTGAAGATGGTGAATCCGAAGTGGAGGAAGAATCCTCTCAAACTGTAGAGAGAGAACTCTATTTGATGGATGCCAACGGAATGATTGTTCCGCAAAGTTTTGAGCTTCCTGCGTCGAAGGAAGTGGCAACTCAGGCTCTTGAGTATCTCGTAAAGGATGGACCTGTAACGAACCTTCTCCCTGATGGATTCCAGGCTGTTTTGCCAGCTGGTACAGAAATTCTCGGCTTGAATTCTACAGGAGACGGCACATTAGTAGTGGATGTGTCTGAGGAATTCCGAGATTATGAACCGCAGGAAGAGGAAAAGATCTTGCAAGCTATGACGTATACCTTAACCCAGTTTGAAGGAGTGGAACGGATTAAACTGTGGATCAACGGACATGAACAGACCGTGATGCCAGTCGATGGTACGCCGATTCATAAAGGTGTATCCAGAGCAGATGGCATCAACCATTATGTCGGTGACAATATAGATGTGCTGGACAGTGAAGCGGTTACGGTGTATTTCCCTTCCCAGCACGATGAAAACACGTATCATGTTCCAGTGACAACAAGAATCAAGAAAGGGGAGGATCTATACTCCTCTGTTGTCCAGGCCTTGCTCGACGGACCGGCTATTGGGTCTGCACTCCTGCAGCCGTTTAACGATCAGGCAGAAGTGTTGAAAACGGAGCTGAATAATGGAGTCCTTTCCGTGTCCTTTAATGAGGCGCTTTTAACCGGAGAGGATCAACCGTCTCTTTCCGATCATGCCCTTTCGAGCCTTGTGATGAGCTTGACCGATTTTCAAGAGGTAGAAGCTGTCGAGGTTCAAGTGGATGGAGCCGATCAAGTGGTGAATGAATGGGGCCAGCCGATTACAGAACCCGTTTCCAGATCAGACCTTCAGCAGGCTGAAGAGTTATAGAGTGAAGAACTCTCAAAGTGGGAATACTTTTGAGAGTTCTCTTTTTTTGTCAGCTTCAGTTCCTGAAGGGGGAAGGTCAAGACTACATGCCTTCATGGAAGTGTGTTAAGATAGGCAAGGATATGCAACAATCAAGGAGGTCATATAGATGAGAACGGACCAGAGAGAAGTCAATGAACTGAGAAAAGTGACAATGGAAACAGATTATGTGAAGCACCCGGAAGGATCAGTCTTGATCAGCTTCGGAGATACAAAGGTGATTTGTAACGCCAGCATCGAAGATCGTGTACCTCCGTTTCTACGTGGACAAGGAAAAGGATGGATCACGGCTGAATACGCCATGCTTCCACGTGCGACAGAGCAGCGGAATATCCGAGAATCTTCAAAAGGGAAAGTCTCCGGACGTACAATGGAAATTCAGCGCCTGATCGGTCGGGCTCTTCGCGCTGTAGTGGACTTGGATCAAATCGGTGAGCGGACGCTATGGGTCGACTGTGATGTCATTCAGGCTGATGGAGGGACGCGCACGGCTTCGATTACAGGAGCTTTTGTCGCTGTCGTCATCGCCCTGGGCAAACTGGTCGATAAAGGAACGATAAAAGAGCTTCCCGTAAAAGACTTCCTTACGGCGATTTCTGTCGGAGTTCTACCTGATGGAAAAGAGGTTTTGGATCTTTGCTATGAAGAAGACAGCAAAGCACATGTCGATATGAATGTCGTCATGACTGGAAAAGGTGAATTTGTGGAGCTTCAAGGTACTGGAGAAGAAGCTACCTTCACAATGCCTCAATTGAATACAATGCTCTCGTTAGCTCAGGAAGGCGTTAATCAGCTCGTTGAACAGCAAAAAGATGCGATCGGCAAATGGGCGGAAGTTATCGAAGCGAAAATCACGACAGGAGCCGGAAAAGAGTCATGAAAGAACTGATCGTAGCGACCAAGAATGAGGGGAAAGTTCGTGAGTTTCGCCAAATGTTTGAAAAGTACGGCATTGCGGTAAAGTCATTATTAGATATAGAAGATATTGAGGATATTGAAGAAACTGGAACGACTTTCTCTGAGAATGCGACCATTAAGGCGGAGACTATTTCAGAAAAATTCCAGATTGCCGTCATCGCCGACGATTCCGGTCTAGAAGTAGACGCACTTAACGGAGAACCCGGAGTCTATTCGGCCCGTTATGCTGGACTCGAAAAAAATGATACGAAGAACTTGGAAAAAGTATTAGAGAAGCTTGAAGGCGTACCTGATCATGAACGTACTGCACGCTTTGTTTGTGCGATTGCTGTAGCTCGTCCTGGGGAAACAACCTTCGTGAAAAAAGGATATTGCGAAGGGCATATTGCAAGAAAACCGCAAGGGGAAAACGGCTTCGGCTATGATCCGATTTTTGTTCCAAAAGGGGAAACGAGGACGCTTGCAGAGCACGGAGCGGCTGAAAAGAACGCAATCAGTCATCGCCATCATGCGATTGTACAATTAGAAGATTGGCTGAAAGAACAAGCATAAAGGGTGAGAACGTATGCCGAAAGTGTTGATCATTAGTGATAGTCATGGATTAACAGAAGAGGTTCAGGCCATTAAAGAGCGTCATCAGCATGAAGTGGATGCGATGATTCACTGTGGCGACTCTGAACTCTCTTATGATGCGGAAGAGCTTAAAGGTTTTTATTATGCCAAAGGGAATTGTGACTTTGAACCTGAGATGGAAGACGATCAGCTGGTACAAGTCGGGGACTTGAAAATATTGGCGACGCATGGCCATCTATATCAAGTGAAGTCTACGCTTATGCCGCTATCCTATCGCGCGGAAGAGGTAGGAGCACAAGTCGCGTGTTTTGGTCACTCCCACATTGCAGGTGCTGAAAAGGTTCAGGACATCCTGTTTATCAATCCAGGCAGCTCGAGGCTCCCAAGGGACAGGAAAGAACCGACCTATGCACTGTTGCAGTGGGAATCACTCGACCAAGTAGAATTGCAGTATTACCATGTGAACGGCAATCCGATTGAAGGTTTGGCTTTCACAACAGATCTTGCAGCGAAAGAGTAACATCTTTTGCTGCAAAACCTGTTGACATTTTGTTCAGACCTTGCTATTATTATTCTTGTCCGCTTCAACAGAAACCAAATATTAAAAGCCGATGCGGGTGTAGTTTAATGGTAAAACCTCAGCCTTCCAAGCTGATGACGAGGGTTCGATTCCCTTCACCCGCTCCATTACATATCAGACTTTACAATTTTATAACTTGTCCCAGTAGCTCAGCTGGATAGAGCATGATCGAGTAATCTACGAAGCTTAGACTTCAACGTACCGATTTAAAGACAGCTTTGATTTTGCCCAAAAATCGGGACGACGGTTTGCTCATACTTAAATTGTTTAGTTCCATTACATTTTTATAACTTGTCCCAGTAGCTCAGCTGGATAGAGCAACAGCCTTCTAAGCTGTGGGTCGGGAGTTCGAATCTCTCCTGGGACGCTAATTAAAAAACACTGAAACCTTTGGTATAAAAAGGTTTCAGCGTTTTTTTTTGCTAGAGGTGATTGTTTGAGTTCATAGATAAACTCCATGTGGGGCAGAAATGGGGCAGAATTTCCTGAAAAATTAATACGCTAGCAAGTATTATAACCACATTGTAATATACATAAATTTCAAATGGTTGTATGCTATTAATTAAGAAGCAATTCTAAAATGATGGGGTTCAAGCTTTAGAAAGGATGATTATATGTATATTTGGGGATATCACCCGCATTTTCAGGTATCTGTTAATAATTCAGCTGAAAGAGTATTTAATGGTTTAAGAGATGATTTAAATCCAAGAGCGTGGGTGATAGGTATTTTAGATAGCGAGTTAAAAGATAAAATATCAATAAATGCTGTTACAACTGACACACCGTTTCAACCAGATGTATTTAATAACGTCCACGAATTAACTGACCATTTGTACGAAAATGATCCAGAGAAACAAATCTTGATATCTAGTGAGAGAGGTGAGGAGGAATATCATAGCAGATTGAAATTAAAGGCAAAAGCTGATGCAATGCACCATTTGTTACATGAGGAATTCAAAAACCTTGACTTGGAATTTCATATATCCATGCCTGTAAAAGTTAATCATTTATGGACCTTTGTTGTATTACAGCTGAATAAAAACGCTGCCTCATCTATTCCTAGTCTAAATGTGCATAAGGTTTCAGGGAGATACAAAATTAAGCGCTCTCTGCTTGACTCTACTATTTCAGAATTTTTAAATTCCTGCACTAAAGCATTGCAAATTCCAGACGTCGGTAAAGAGCTTAGTGTGTTAAGCCATAATCACGGTGAATTTATAAGGAGTGGTGGGTATAATTTTTTAAGTTCTCTCTCAATGAAATTCCACGGGGAATACTTTGATTTGTTTGAGAAATTTAATCTTATTTCTTCCCAATATTATGAGGGAGGAGAGAGTAGCGGTAGTATAATCCTCTCCAAGAATGAAAACCCTTCAATAAACAATGTAATTAGATTTAGTTCCCCAATTAGTTTTTCAAATTATAAAGCAATTAGAAAACTTCTTGAAATGACTGGTCAAAATATAAGTTTATTAGCTAATGGAAATGAAGTTTATGGAATGGGTAATATTAGTGATTATGATTCAACTCAGGAAGATGTATTTGTGGTTGATTTTAAAAAACACTATACTTGGGAATTAAAGCACGATGATGATGTGTTAATGGTTGTAGAATATAATCAACCTAGCTTGCCAAAAGAGAGAATAGAAAAATCTCTGTTTGTAGACCATGTTACAAGAATCTTTTCAGATGCAAGCGAAGGGAGCACTACTGTTTTATGGAATGCTATTCTCTCAGCCACTAAACAAAAGCATGGAACAATGGTTGTTATTTCTAATATTGCAATGGAAGAAGCAGAAAGGTTAAGAAGCCAATCATTAAAAATAGAGCCAATTTCGCTTACAGATGAAGTTGTGGAATTAGTAACAGCTATTGATGGAGCAATTCTCTTAGACAGTGATGGAAAGTGCCATGCTTTAGGTGTAATTTTAGACGGAATGGCTACAAACAAAGGTGATTCTGCCCGAGGTGCTAGATTTAATTCAGCTATAAGGTACTTGGAAACTCAGGGTGGAGAGTGTTTAATAGTTGTAATATCAGAAGATGGACATATAAACTTAATACCGCATTTAAACCCTAGAATTCCTAGGGAGTGGATTGATGAATTAATAAATAAATTAGAAAAGTTAGATGAACATGAAGAAACAAATCTTAAATCGTTTAATGAGGTTATGAGTAATATAAGTAGCTTGTCTTTTTATTTGCTTGAAGATGACTGTGAAAAAATTAATAGCTTACGTGAAAGTTTAGAAACTAAAATATCCCCTCACAGCATAAGGATTGTTTATGAAAATTTCAAACAACACCCTGAAATGAATGCATCCTATTACAACTGAACAAGTTAAAGCAGAAAGGAACTTAACTTGTTCAATTGTTAAGTTCCTTGGTCATTTTAGGCATTAAGTTAAAATTTTTAGTTTCCCTTTTGAAAAAATGTTCTAAAATGTTTTGCAGCAATTTGATCTACTTCTTCAATGTGGTGGCCATAAATGTCCATCGTAGTCCCGATTTTTCTATGACGCACACGCTGGCTAATTGACTTTGTAGGTACATTTTGCTGTATCAAGTAAGTAACAGAATAGTGTCTTAAATCATGAAACCTTAAGCCTTCTATATTATGACGCTTTCTAAATCTGCCCCACCATTGACTAACACTATCAGGCCTCATTGGTTTTCCTAATTCATCAGCAAAAAGGAACACCCTGTTGGGATCGTACTGTTTGTCTCTTGTCCGGATAAATTCTTTCTTACGTCTTTTCTTAATCTGGGCAACCATCTCCAACAACTCACTAGGTATAGAAGCTGTACCCTCCATGCCGTTTTTTATTTCTTTTATAAGTAACTCTCCGTTTTGTTGTTGGGAAAGCGACTGCTCAAAAAGAATAGCGCTTTTCTCATTAAGTATATGTTTTTCTTCTAATGCAACGAGTTCACCCTCTCGACATCCTGTTACAAATGCAATCCAAAACATTACTTGTTTCTCAAAAGGTTCCTCGTTAATACATTTTATGAGATGGTCTATCTTCTCTCTGGAGTAGGAGAGAGGTTTCTTTTGTTTAACAGTTGGAGGCTTTATATTCCTTGCGGGGTTATTCTTTATTAGTTCAAAATCATCTGCTGCTGTAAGCAGGCTTTTAAAAGCCTTGTAACAGTTTCTGATAGTTGAAGGGGATAAAGGCTCTTCTTTACCATCTAACCTCTTCTTAGCGTCCTTTAAATCATCTAGGAAGTTCACTATGTGCATAGCTTTAATATCTGACAACTTCAGATGCCCGTAATCTGGTAATATTCTTTTTTCAATGATACTCATGTACTCTCTTAACGTCCGAGGGGAGAGTTTGTCTTCCGCATATTTTTTAATCCATTCTGGATAAAAATCCTCTAGCCGTGTGTAGCTAGGTTTGGAATAATCCCCACTCAATACTTCAGCCTCAAACTTTGCCAGCTCTTGACGAGCCATGGTTTTATTTTTAACCTTAACGTTTTTCCTTTCACGAATCGCCTTACCTCTAGCATCATAACCAGTTACTACAGAGAGCCTGAATGAGCCTTTTCCACGCTTCTCGATGCTTCCCATGAAACCACCTCCATCTTATATTTTAATTACTCATAAGAGATTGATTGGTACAATCTGACCGCCTTTTTATTTGCTCTAGACGTTCTTCACATAACTCAAAAGACACATTAAAGTCATATGCCCATCGTTCAATAAGCTCAGGATCGTTCAGATCGTATTCTTTGATCATGTGATAGGGAAGGGCAGCATATAAAGTGAA
The DNA here is from genome assembly GCA_004078665.1 of Halobacillus fulvus. Lineage (GTDB taxonomy): Bacteria > Bacillota > Bacilli > Bacillales > Halobacillaceae > Halobacillus > Halobacillus fulvus. Next base: position 147,808 of record SCFO01000001.1, read on the forward strand.
ATGCCTTGCATCACGCTCCTGAAGCTCTCTGAATGCATCAGGCATCATGGTTTGTTTGCCTACATGGCGAATAGCGTGACACAGTTCATGAAAGAACTGTTCGCGTTGCATTGGTTTACTCAGTTTTGTATCCAAGACGATTTCTCTGTACCTGCCAAAACGAACATAACGGCTCTCCATATCTTTATAGTGGATGAAAATTTCATACCGCATTGCTATTTTTTTGATGTTCATTTCTTTTGGAGAATTTATTCGATGTTTTTTGTACCAGTTGGATACCCAGTCCTCTAGTGCGGTTGTCGTATATTGGGGAAAATTCATACTATCACCTCCCTAGAAGATATTATACGAACAAACGTTCTGTTTTTGCAAATAAAAAAAGGAAGTGAACCATAGTTAGTTTACTCCCTTAAGTGTATTCATTAGGTAATAGTGAAATATTTTATTTATAGTACTCTTTAAAATAATTTTTTATTTCCTCTTTATTATCCACATTTGTTGCATCTACATAATTTTGAATAATAGTTAAAAATTCTTCTTGGGATAGATTAGAATTTTTTAATATTTCCTTGAGTATGAAGTCTATTCTAATTTCGTTAGCTGTATTGTAAAGGTTGCGTTTAGAGTTAGAAATTTCATCATACAGATTTGCGATATAGAAAAACCTTACTATATTACTAATCAAGCTAATCGAATAAAATATTATAAAAAACAACAAATAACTTAAAACAAACAATAATGTGTAAAAAATGAATTTATTAACTAATTGATAAGGGGAAAACAGTATAAAATACATAGACAAATAAAAGAAAATGCCGATACCAACGTTAAAGGCTAAAAACTCAAAACTAACAAGGAGTTGTCCGATATCTAATTTGTTACCAGATTTATTTTTGTTTATACTTTCGATTGTTTCAATTATTTCCTTTTTTAAAACACTAATGATTATAGCAACACCAGCAATGATGACTCCTAAAACTCCAATTAGAGCTTGGGCCACTGAGAGTGTTAAAGTCTTGAAAAAATCATAATATGAATCGAAATGATCGTAAGTTTTTAATGTTAAGGCACCAACAACAAATATTACAGTAACTAAAACGGTTATTTTTACTTCGAATGAAGTTGGGTTAATATAATCTTTCCACTTCTTATATTCATTAAATCTCTCAAATATCTTCTTTTTCATAAACCCTCCTATAAGAATGAATTAATAAGGGCGTTTATTTTACGTTTGCAAATTTTTGCGAATTTTTGTTGAGTAGGAGGTTTGGACTCTAACCTGTCTTTAACAGGCTTACTATTGTCAGTAGTATAGCTTCTCCCATTATTATTAACCGCGTCTATTGAAACATAGCCTTTTCTTGTAGCTTCTTCTGATGAAAGGGTTGAATGGATCTTACCAATTTGATTTAACTCTTTATCAATAAGGTTTGAGTCTATATTTAATCCTTCTGGGGCAGTGGAATCAAATAATATGCTTCTGTGCGTTACATTCCCTTCCTTAAAGTCATTAATGAACTCTTCCCCATTATCTTGGATATTATTCAATAGATCGTCATCAGGGTTTGGTGGAATTACTTCAATTCTAAGAGATACCAACTTGCCAATTTTCTTCAGCTGATTTTTTATCTCATCTAATTTTAATCCCTCTCTCCAGAGGGATACCTCAAAATAGTATTCTTCTTTCTCATCAGACATGCTTTTATTTATTAATCCTTTGAATGCTTCATTAAAATCCGCATAACCGAATCTGTTAGAGGTGTGGAAGGCAACAATTTCCTTAGAAATATCATAAAAAAAATCTATTACTTCAGTATTTTCAGTAGGCCTTTTTATAATCTCTCCCGTCTCTTCGTTTAGATCATTAATAAAAATAGTCATTTTTTTCAGTACTCTTCCTGTAATTGTGAAAGGTAATTCATTTAACTTCTCTATTGAGTAGAACTTATAGGTAGTAGACCTATGATATTCGTTACCCTCTGAGTCAAATCCTGTAACTTCATTTTCAATACTTATATTATCTTTAATTTTTATAGAAAGATCTTTTACGATTCCATCGAATACCTTCTTATCTTCATAAACATCATAAATATGAGAGTTAATATTTACCTTTGAGAAATATAAAGTTATTGACATCTAGAAATCCCCCATTGCATATATCTTATTTTTCTAATCGTAAAACTGGTGAATCATTAATGCATTTATTAAGTAAGAATTTTTCACAAAATCAATCGTACTAGTAGCATTCTGAAACATTTTATGTTCTATTTAAACTTCGCAACATCAAAAATTTTTAATTGGTAGTACGCGCTCTTTATCATTGATTTTTTGTTTTTCAAATTCAATTCCAAAAGCTCTGATACACTGAAAATAATTTTATTTATTATGATCCAGTTGCAGGCGCAAACCAGCAGCATAGTTAAGTATAGATCATAATTAATTTTAAAAATTAAGATAGCTTTTAGGAAATTATTTTAAAGAAGGATTTAAACCTGCTTGCTTCATCTCTCGCAGTAGAGGGTATCCTATCTCCTCAACAGAGTGTTCTACTTTTTTATAAATTAGTCCATTAATATCAGAAGGTAGTTCTACTCCTGGCTTATAAAGTGCGCAAACCTTTTGTCTGCTAAGTCGTCCAATAAAATAACCTAGTTCAAAAATTACGTTTTGCCTAGCACGGTAATCGTAGTCACGTTCAACATCGGGCTTTTGAAGTTCTGATGATAACATTCCAATATCATCAGGTGTAAGTAGGACAAAAGCAAAATCAACATCAGAGTGTTGTTCAAACTTTTCAAGAACTGTTAGTCCTTGGTCGACTTCCCTGTGAAGAACTATCGGCTCAATGTTAGATCTATGTAGAAATATTTCTAGCTCATTTTTAAGTTTTTCATCGTGACCATGAACTATAAATGCTTTATTTTTAACTTCTTGACTCGCGCTATTCTTAAAGGTTTGTTTAGGTGCCTCATTTTTACTAATAGTACCTGGGACAAAATTTATTATTTCATCCGTTATATCCTTTGCATTTTGAGCAGCACGCCATTCATAGGGAGGCCCACCTAACCTTTTAATACCACTTGCTCGATCTCTTTCTTTTATCATCTTCATATGTGATTCAAATTCTTGTTCGCTCTCTGTAGTACTTACTTGGAATCTTTCTATACTAGCTTCAGGGATTGTTCTTCCATTAACTATTATCGGATCTCCATATTTAAATGGTTTAACAAATCTTTCTTGTAATTCCTCTTCACTTATATTGTACTTGCCTTCACCATTTCTTTGTCCTTTTACTGAAATTCGCACATGATAAACACTCATCCCTTAAATACCCCCTTAAAAATAAATAGTTTATGTTAACCAATACAAAGTATTAACTTTTTCAACCACGATATTTTAAAATATGGCGAGTCATGAAGCCTACCGTGGCAATAAAATTATTTCACTTTTGACTGCCGAACCAAGAGCCAAATAGTCACCATTTAAATACTTCTCATTGATTTCTTTTTGTTTTAAAGATTTTATTTAAAGCTTTCTGCAATAATTTTAATGTTTTCTCTGAATTTAGTAATTTCGGAAACTCTTGAAATTGAATAGGTAGTACGTTCTTCATCGTTCAATTGAATATATTTATTGTTCTCTGAATTCAAGCCCAATCTGCAGACCCATTTACGAATATTATTATCCACCAGAATATTGAAATAACTTTTGTTGTCTCTATAATAAATTCTATCCTCATCCATGACTTCAGATAAGATCAATCTGGCAATCGCAAATCCTTGTATTTCTTCTTCAGTCGTAATAATCTCAGGTTTACCGATTTCTTTATTATCTAGCTCTGATTCATCAGCTAATTCCTTGTCAGAATCTTCTTCGGTACTAGTTGTTTTTAATGCAGCATTTAGCTTGTCGTTTACCATTTCGTTTATAAATTGTTTGAATGATTTTTTGATAAGTGGCTCAAATTGTGTTACCACATTTTTTGTTTTCCTTCCATCGTACACATTATTTAGAATAAAGTGCGTGAAATCCTCTGTAGGGCTTTCTAGTAGTTCGCTAAAAAGTTGCTTAATCTTTCCAGTGTACTTAAGGTCGGAAGCAGTGTTGAAAATCTTATCAACATCAAAGTTTACTTTTCTGAACTTGGATAATTCTGTTAAAGAGCTATCCTTAATATCTAGTAAATCAAACGTGAAGAAGGGGGTGGGGTCCATTTTGTTTTGCTCTTCTAAGTCGGTAAAAAATTTATAAGTAACCCCGTTAGTTAAAATACCGAACTTTGCTTTTGTTGTACCAAAATACCTAAACAGTTGGGAGTCGTGTTTAGTTAATAATTCTGTAAGAGCTTTTGCCTCAATGAGGATTAGTGGTTCACCCTCGTGCATAATTGCATAGTCTACTTTTTCGCCTTTCTTGATACCTACGTCAGCTATGTATTCTGGGGTAAACTCTGAAGGATTAAATACGTCGTATCCTAATGTTTGAAAAAAAGGCATTATTATACTAGTTTTGGTGGCCTCCTCGGTGTGGATATTGTTTTTCATCTGTTCAATACGATTTGCAAGGTCTCTAATTTTTTCATTGAAATCTGTCATGTGTAACACCTCTTATAAGTATTTTTGATCGGGTAAAAAACACTATATTAAATATAAAAAAAAGAATCTTTTCTCATATGTTCCAAAATAATCCATTTCACAGTTTAAATTAGGCACGTCATATGACGTGCTTACTATTTGTCGGTTTCTTTTGATTTCTGCACTAAGTATTGAAAGTAACTTTCGAGTTCCCTTATCTGTTCAGGATTCATAGATTTCCACTTCTCAATATCGAAGAAAGCCAAATCATCAATCTCATATTTCTCGAGAAGTCGATTTATTTCCTTTATGGAATCAAACTCACCACTATCATTTTTAAGAGCAGAAGTTCTGCCGAATAAATAATCTATTGATACCTCGAAATAATCTGCAATTTTCTGCAATGTATCGTAATCAGGTTGTCTCGTACCGGATTCATATCTGGATAATTGAACGTTGGAGACTCCGATTGCTTCAGAAAACCTTTTCTGAGAGAGGTTATGCTTATCTCTTAACTGCTTAATTCTCTTACCTATTTTATTCAAGGAAGATCTTCCTTCCATGCGTATTCTTGAATACTTTTATTTTATCATCATTACCTAATTGGTAAAAAAATATTTCCGAATCGGTAATAATATCTTTACTTTTCCAATTAGGTAATTTAATATAGGGTTATAGTTACCAAAACGGTAATTGGGAGGTGCGAATATGAATGAGACAAAAGTGGATTTGAAAAAGATTAAATTAGAAAGAAAGAAATTAGGAATTTCTTTAGAACAAATGGCTACTAAGCTCGGCTATGAAAGTCCTAATGGATATTTTTACTTAGAGTCAGGTAAGAGTAAATTCACTGCAGAAAAGTTAGCTATTGTAGGGCAAATATTAAAAATCCCAATTAATGAGCTTTTTTTTACACATGAAGTTACCAAAATGGAAACTTTAGATTCTGAGGAGGTGATCTAAATCAGTGAAGATAAGCTGGCAAAACTGCTCTATTTGCTTCAAGGTATGAAAGTTTATGAATGGGCAAAGCTCAAACAACAAGTGGATATGCTTTATAATTCCGAAGCCGCCAAGGTGGAGCTTGACGACTTAGAACTATTGGAAAAAAACATAAGACAGGGTTTTAGGAATCTTTAATGCGAATGCCCTTTATATAAACAGTGGGAAGGTGATTACATGATTCAAACTAAATTCGGATCTGAACTCAACCCGGAAGATCTACTTTTAAAGTTCGCGGAATTTAGAATGTTTGCTAATGAAAAGGGGTGGAGCGAAGAGGAACTATACTATTTCGCAAAGCTCACTCTCGCCCTTTTTCAAGATACTTTAAAGTCCTAAATTCTTTATCGAATTATAAGTATCTTCATTTCTTTTCTTCTTTTCCGCTGGATCGGGTTCTAAAGATTTATTGTGTGCTTCAGCAACTGCCATTGCTTTGAAGTATAAATCTAAAGCTTTTTCAGACTTTTCTTCTGAAGAATCTCCTGTTACAGAGTTTCCCGATACGACTGCCAATGCGAATGCTTTAACATCTACTGGTTTACTCAAACTTAACACCACCTTTCCTAGTAATAGATTACTAGAAAAGGAAGAAAATAAAAATCAATGGAGGTGATCCGAATGAACAGACGAACAATGACCGTCCTGGAAGCAGCTGAGTATCTAGGGGTATGCAAAGACACGATCTACACAATGGTTCGAACAAAGGAAATACCGCATTTCAGGCTTCGTCGCAGAATCTTCTTTTCACAAGAAACCATCGACGCTTGGATTCATGACCAGGAGCTAAAACAAGAAAGCCAAGTGATCTAATTATAGTTTAACCACCAAATCGACCTTTATTAGGTACACAAATTGGTACAAAGGAGTGATTGAGTTGAAGAAAAGCCGAGTGGCAAGAAGCTTGAAGAATGCTCGATCGGAAATGAAGAGATCCCAAGAGCAATTATCCATGGATTTCTATCAATCGAGAGAGTCAATTAGTAAGCAAGAAATAGGTGAACGTCGTATTCAGCCGGGGATGTCCAAGCAATTCATCGAGAAGTACAACAATCCTTGGATTGCTTTAGAGGCAGCTAATGAGTATATCGGCTGGGGGATCACCAAGTTGGATGGTCCAGCAGCTGATACGCATCGATCGTCTGTCTGGCTCAAGCTGGAGGAGGAAATGGAAGAGGCTATTGAAGCTATGGAAAAGGTGAGGATGATTAATCAGCCTCAATACATTCAATCATTCGAGCTTCAGGATTTAAAGAGGTCAGCACAGGAGTTTGCGGATGTTATTCATGCTTCCACAATTTACTTAGCAACACTTTGCGAGAACTACGACATCAGCTGGCAAGAAATCTGGGAAGAGCATCAAACCAAAATCAAATCGAGAGGATATATCATGACATGAACAATCAAATTTATTTATCAACACACGCCAAACAAGCTGCAGAGGAAGAACAGTGCTTTTGGAGAATGATTGAGCGAATGAAAGAAGAGTTTATCCAAGGAAATTATGACGAGGTAACACGCTCTGCTATGGATGCTTTGAACTCCATGAAGCAATTGGAGTACATGCAGATTCAGAAACGCCATCACGATTCTGTAAAGCATATAGAATTTCGCAGAGATTTGGACAGAGTCATCGTTGATCTACAGAAGAAAGGTGTCTTGGTAGCAAAGGTAAGGTGGCCGGATGAAGAAGCTCAGTAGGATCGACTGGACGATGTTGGTTCTTTGGATCATCAGTTTAGGGTTCATATATATAACACTAATAAATGCATAAAAGGAGAATGGTTATGAAAGCCTTAGGAATCGTAAGAAAGTTAGATGAATTAGGTCGCGTTGTAGTGCCGAAAGAAGTAAGAGATTCACAAGGGTGGGAGAAAAGACAGCCTCTTGAAATGTACATGAGTGAGGATGCGCTAGTAATCCGTCCTTACGGAAAAGATGAGGAAAAACAAAATGTCATTAAAGAGCTGAATGAGTTGAAAGAGGAGTTGAGCTCTCAGTCCAAGGAAAAGATCCAGAAGGTTATCGATTATGTGGAGAAATAATAAAAACCATCCGGATGGCGGTCCGAATGGTTTTGGGAAATAGATGAAACTGTTTGATGGTGACTTAAACATATCATGGCTTTTAGTTGAAAAGCAAATTTCATTTTGCGACAGGTGCAGCCTGTCGTTGAGACCAGGAATACATAAAACCCTCCCTTAATTGAACACGTTTGACGTGTTCCTGGTTTCAACGATGCGCTGGCATCGGAGAGGAGGTGATCGAATGAATCATCCGGTCATTGATCAAATTGAACGTTGGGGTGATCCCTTGAGTGAACCGAATCATTATGGATTGGATGGACTGGGCAATGAAGTGTTCGAAGGAGACAAGATTTATGTATTGAATGATGAATTTTTTCTTAAAGAAACACTGCTCCAAGAATCTATCGAACTTCTCGTAATCTTAGGAGCAGAGGAAAAAACGGCATAAAAAAGACCACGCTGCAACGTGGTTTTTAAAAAAAGATCTTTGAAAACATTATATCAGAAATTTGGAGGAGGTCCAATATGGGTATAAAAGCGCAAGTATTGCAAAGTACGACGGATATGGATCATGCAGAGTGGCTAGACTTTCGTAAAAAAGGAATCGGAGGTTCCGATGCAGCGTCAATTGCCGGATTTAATAAGTGGAAATCTCCTATCGTAGTGTACATGGAAAAGATCGGGGAAGTGAAATCTTCAATTTCGAATGAAGAGGCAGCTTATTGGGGCAATGTGATGGAAGATACCGTTGCTAAAGAGTTTCAGATTCGAACCGGTCTCAAGGTTAGAAAACGAAATGCGATACTCCAACACCCTGAGCATGAATGGATGCTTGCTAACGTTGACAGGCTCATTGTCGGTAAGAATGAGGGATTGGAGTGTAAGACGGCCAGTGAGTATCTCCGAGACGAATGGGAAGGCGATGAAATCCCGATGGCTTACTTGCTTCAGTGCCAGCATTATATGGCCGTTACGGGGGCGGATGCTTGGTGGATTGCTGTCCTAATTGGTGGCAACAAATTCGTCTACAAGAAGGTCGAGCGAGACGAAGACTTAATCGAAAACCTGATGGATATAGAAAAGTCGTTTTGGGAAGAGCATGTTCTCAAACGTGTGCCTCCGGAGTTGGATGGATCTGATGCATCTTCTGATTTCATCAATGCGATGTATCCAAGTGCTGAGCCTGATTCAGAAACCGAACTGGATGCGAATGCGAATCAATTACTTGAAGCCCTCGGACAAATCAAGGAAGAGGAAAAAGACCTGAAAGAGCGCAAGAAAAAATATGTGAATCAGTTGAAAGAAAAACTAGGAACCTTTGAAAAAGGTTTCACTAATCAATTTATCGTTACATTCAAAAATCAAGAGCGTCAGACGGTGGATTCTAAGCGTTTAAAAGCTGAGAGACCAGAACTCTATGAAGAATACTCCAAAGTGAATACAAGCCGTCCTTTGCGCTTTAAGGAGGCTAAATAATGGCGACAAACAATACAGCGAAAAATCAATTAGCAAATAAAAAGAATGGCAATAACTCTCCTGCACAAGGAAATGGCTCAGCAAATACTATTCAGGCCTATCTGAAGAAGATGGGGCCTGAATTTGAAAGAGCTCTGCCAAAACACATGGATGCGGATCGCCTGGGACGTATCGCGATGACTACGATCCGGCAGAATCCAAAGCTCCTGGAATGCTCGATTCCTTCTCTTATGGGAGCTGTCATGCAAGCTGCCCAGTTAGGCTTAGAGCCTGGATTGATTGGACACTGTTACCTCGTCCCGTTCTACAATGGAAAGCTAAAGCAAACCGATGTACAGTTCATTATCGGCTATAAAGGGATGATTGACCTTGCCAGACGATCCGGTCATATCGAGAGTATCTATGCCCATGCTGTGAAAGAGAATGATGAATTCGAATATGAGTTAGGCCTTCATCCTAAGCTGGTTCATAAGCCGGCCACAGGCGAACGAGGAGAGCTCACCTTTGTTTATGCTGTCGCTCACTTTAAAGACGGCGGTTATCAGTTTGAAGTCTTTAGTAAAACCGATGTAGAGAGTATCAAGTCGAGATCTAAGTCCGGAAACTATGGACCTTGGCAAACTGATTATGAAGAAATGGCTAAGAAGAGTGTAATCCGAAGAATGTTCAAGTATTTACCGATCAGCGTGGAGATTCAAAATCAAGCCACTCAGGATGAAACCGTAAGAAAAGACATTACAGAGGAACCGGAATCCATTCATGATCAAGAATTTATTGATATACCTGCTCATGAAAACGCGGAAGAGTCGGAACAGACTGAGGATAAAAGTAAGAAAGATAAAGAAGAGCTAACACCTGAACAAGCAGCTATGGAACTTAATTGATGGAACGTGAAATTCCTATCCCTCACCATTTTATTGGGATGGCGGAGGGAGCCAGTGATCCTGGGAGGTTGTTTAGACGTTATGTAGCAGCTTACGTCCGACACAACTTTCCAGGATGGCATCTGGTCAAAATAAACAAAATGAAGGCGATGATTGAACGAGACAATCAAGAGAGGCGGTGACACAATGGTACGACCATTTAAAGAAGGAATAGACTACTTTCCGTTAGATACGGACATGGATCAAGACGATAAAGTGGCCATCATTGAAGCGAAGCATGGTATTGAAGGATTTGCAGTTTTATTGAAGTTGTTCATGAAGATTTATAAAGAAGGCTACTTCTATGAGTGGAATGAACGTGAACAATTACTTTTCTCTAGGAGAGTTAATGTCAACATTAACCTAGTTCGTGAAATAGTTACTGATTGCATTGAAGAAGGATTGTTCGACAGAAACCTCTTTGAAGAGCATCGCGTGTTAACAAGTACAGGTATTCAAAAGCGATATTTAGAGGCTGTGAAGCGAAGGAAGGAGGTTCGCTTCATGGCTGATTTCTTCTTGATTCAGGACGTCAATTCCGTTCTAGGTAACTCAAAAACGGCTGTTATTTTGGTTCATGGTGACGGAAACGAAGTTAATGTAAACAATAACTCAAAAAATGCTGACAAAAGTACACAAAGGAAAGTAAAGGAAAGAGAAAGTAAAGGAAAGGAGAGTAAAGTAAAGCAGAGTAAAGAACTACACGCACAAGAAAAAGAGCCTGCAGCTGGTGACGACGCTTTGGTATTCTACCAGCAAAACTTTGGACTACTGCGTCCAAGTATGTCCGAGAAGATCCTTGCCTGGATTGAGGACATGGGAGACGAGCTAGTCATTCGAGCCATGGAAAAAGCTCTCGAGCAAAATAAAAATAATTGGTCCTACGCTGAAGCTATTCTTAGACGTTGGTCTGAACAAGGAATAGATTCTTTGGACAAGGTGGAGGCAGAAGAGGTTCAATTTCAAAATCAATCAAAGACAAAAGGTTCTAAGAGCTTTGGTAATGAGAAACGGGATGAAGTCATTCCGAGCTGGTTCAACAAGCAAAAGAAAAGCCTTGAAAAGCCTCGACAGAATGAGCCTTTGGATATCGAACATGATGCCATTATTCTAGACTCGCTTGTTCGGATGGATCGCTCTTTTGAGAGTATTATATCCGGTGATTTTGCCAAGTATAACCTTTCGCCAGACGACCTTGCTGCAATCAAAGAGAACGATGTTTCTGCTTTAGAGATCTTGAAATCAAAGACAAAGCTTAGAGCTGTTGGGGACTAGGAGGTGCCAACGATGAATGTGACGAGGACACACTTATCCAGAGGTGTTCAGGAGCGAAGGCAGCATCTGATTTTCAAACTGAGAGTGATGGGCTATACCCAGGACCGGGTAGGGAAGCAGACGGAAGATATGACGTTAACGGAGTTAGAGCAAATACACATCAACCTTCAGTGTCAGAAGGCCAGGGGGAAAAGGAATTGATTCAGTTCACGGTGTTAGGAGATCCGGTTGCTCAAGGGCGACCGAGAGTAGGTAAAACCAAAAGGGGAAAGACCGTTTTGTATGATCCTCAAAAATCTAAAGACTTTAAACAATTCGTCGGTTTAGTCGCTTCACAATATGCTCCTGCTGAATTGTTGGAAGGGCCTTTGAACGTAAGATTAAAGGTGTACAAGCCGTTACTCAAAAGCTTCTCAAAAAAACGGACCCGTGAGGCTGAGGCGGGCTTGTATCGTCCAGTGACTAAGCCGGATGTCGATAATTATGCAAAAGGAATCAAGGACGCGCTGAATAATGTGATTTGGAAAGATGATAGTCAGGTGGTAGAGCTTACGATCAGCAAGTGGTATAGCGCAAAGCCTAGAGTTGAAGTGGAAATCACTTCGTTAGCTTAAAAAAGCCAAAGCTGCAGTAGCTTCGGCAAGAGAAAGGAGGAGAACTTATCTGGTTCAGTTACTAGACAGATAAGTCTCACACGCCCATTTTGTCCATCATTAAGAACAGATATACAAAAAGAAAAGCCGGAGCAAGGGCCCCGACTACTTGAATGTGTGTAATTCAATTATAACATGGGGGAATTGCTTTATGCGATTGAATCATCTGCCGATAGAAATAGAAAATGGAAAAATAAACATTGAATTGGATATTTTAGAAGGAGATACCCCGATTTGTGTCGTATATTGCGGGGGGAAGGCCAAAATAACTACTCTTCCGGAACATGGTGAGACAAAAGTCATTACCCACCAAGGAAAGGTGAAGAGAGTTAAGTTTGATGAGGGGGAAGAGTTTTGAAGCTCTAACTCCTCAATATGTTATGCAGAGGTGAAATACAATGATAGAGTCATTTATTAGTGTGTTAGAAAACTACCAAAAATATTATAGGGCTAGAGAAGCAAATAAGGATGTCGAAAAGTTAATTACTATGGCAATCCCAAGAGAGATTTCAAGGAAGTTGTCTTTATCAAACGATCAATATACTACAAATGGTTCAGTTGGGATGGGGAATACCACTATTACGCCTTGGATTTCTATATTTGACAAAGATATAACTGAGTCAGCACAACAAGGTTTTTACATAGTATTTTTATTTCGAGGAGATATGAGCGGGTTCTATCTTTCAATAAATCAAGGAACAACTTATATAGGCAAAAAATTCAAGGGTAGAAAACCCAAAAATAAAATGAGAAGCGTTGCGACTTTCCTTAGGGAAAATTTAGATTTGCCTCTATCAGATTTTCCATTAGAAACTATTGATTTAGTTTCCCATACAACTAATGCTAAGAATTACGAAGCAGCAAATATTTGTGCGAAATTTTATGACTTAGAGCGTGGTTTTTCTGAGGAGATGATCATAGATGATATAAGTAAGGCTTTAACGGGATTAGCTGATATAAAGAAGTTTATCGGCAACCGTTCTCTTAATAAGGTACTTAACGACATAATTTATGAGGACCAAATTTCAGATACAAAATTTCAAGAGGACATTTTAATTTCAAAAAGTTCTACTACACCTAATGAGCCACAAAGACCAACAGAAAAAACGGTAGGCGGAGTAACCAAGTCTAAATATATTAGAAATCCAGCTGTAGCAAAGGAAGCTCTAGAGAATGCTGAATTCACATGTCAAATTAATAAAGAGCACAAAACTTTTGAGTCTGCTGTAACTGGTGAGAATTTTGTTGAAGCGCATCACCTAATCCCTTTTAATAAGCAAGACAATTTTGAACATAGCTTAGATGTTCCAGGTAATATTATAGCTTTATGCCCTAACTGTCATAGGTGCATCCATCATGGCACTAAACAGGAAAAGAAGAGAATTTTAAAGACAATATATATAAGCAGAAAAAACATGCTTTTTAATTTCGGTTTGCATGTTGATTTAGATGATATCTTCTCATTTTACTTTTAGGTTTCAAATTAATATAAATGAGGAGGAAATGGTATCATCAGTGTACTAATTGATTTAATCCATAACGTCTACAATATTAATATAAAGTTTATGAGTGTCACTGACATCTTTTTACTTAAAGTCTTACTTGCTTATGCCATGCTAAGAATTGAATTAGTTCTATTTATTTGGGTTTTTAAATTTGTATTTACTTTACTTATCATGATGGTTAAAAATATAAATTTGTTCAAATCTTTTAAAACTGGTCTTTCTAAGAAAGGATCTCACCAGCTATTGATATATTTACTAAAGCTTCAAATTGTATTGAGAATGCTAACCAGGAATCTTCAACATTACGGTGCTCTCACTCCGAGAGAGGGGATTAAGAGAAAACTTTACAAACGCCCCATGATAATTAGTTTGCTACTATTTATCCTATTATTATCTAAATTTTTATTGTCAATCAACATTTTAAACATATTGATCATTGTATTGACGATTCAGTTATATTTCGCTGATGTTTTTGGGTTATTGTACAAAAAATTTACAGAAGAACCCTCTAAACTTTTGATGGATTTTTTAGATTTCACCATATACCTCCCTGGACTTTTCACTTTAGGTGTCTTAATCTATTCTATCTATTTTATAAGTAGTAAACCTCAGACAGCACGTTTGAAACGGGATATTTATTTTGACGTAAGTAAAAAAAACATGATTTTTTACACCTCTATATACAAACAATTACATTATATTATCGATAGCGCTTCAAATAATATTGATACAGTTCTTAGACACGAAAAAAGAATTACCAATATACTATTGAAGGATGCAATTATTGAGTGCGTTCATCATGTACACGAGATAGAAAAAGAAGAGTGGTTTGAGTATTCAATAGACCTCCCAATAATTTCTCGGATTGAAGGTGCGGATGATGTACGAAAAAAATATCAAAAAATAAAAAAAGAAATGCTGCCAGTAAATAATTCTCACGATTCTCCATTTCACTTATTAAAAATGAACCTTAGAGACATTATTGAGTTAGAGAATCGATTCTTTGATGCAGATCAGGATGGTTGGAATAAGTTGAGAATAAATGAACACTACTTTCATCAACCATACTTTTCAAAGAAAGCATTTCATCATATATTATTTGATTTTGACGAAGTAAGTGATGATGAGAAAAAGTTAAAAATCCAAAAAGTTCATGATACTATAAGATCGAATATTCATAGGGATGTAGTAGACAGCTTGGAATTATTAATTTTACTTCGTTCTCTCTTCATTCAAATAGGAAAGAAGATCTCAAGAAGAAATAACAAGGTTGAAGACTTTAGTCGAGACGCTTTTGGTAAATAATATAAAATTAAATGATAGAAATCTGTATTAGGAGAGATCTAAGGTTTAAGTGGGGGGGAGAGTTCTGAGTAAAGAAATAATTACTTCTATAGTTATTGCTCTAATATTCCTATCAGTATTGAGATTTTACGGTTTATACTTAAATCCTATAATTGGATTAGGTGTATCTGTATATGCGTTTTTCCTTACAGTGGGGCAGTTCCTTTATAAAGTCTCTGAATTTAGAGTAGAGAATTCAAGGGATGAGAAATTTAGAAAGGTATTTACTGTTTTTGGGGAATATATCATAGCTTGGTCAATCATGATTACAATAATATTTGTTTTGTTTGCCTCAGATGTAAAAGAAGAGCTAATGGTTAGATTAACTGATGGGTTTACACTCTTGTCCTTGGCAATAGTATTTATGTTTATTAGATTCTATGAAGACTGATATTGTTCTACCAGCCAACTGGAGGACACAAATCGAGCGTGAAAACGCTTGGTTTGTGTCTTTTTTTTATTTCTTAAGGAGGAAACTATGATAGACAAAAGATATAAAATGCAATGGAAAATAAGCATCCACCGACGGGATAAACGAACGGGTGTAATTGCCTCAATAAAGAAAAGTCCATATCTTGAACAACTATGGAAAGGGGCCCGATTTAAAGATGAACAGAAAACAGATTGAAGATGCATTAAGAGATTATAACTGGATGATAAATGAAATTAAGCGTCAACGGGATCTGATGAAAGAACCAAGTCCAAACTTAGTCGCTCAGTCAGGAATTGAATCGACTCTTCCAAAAGCTGTTGGAGAAACAGGGGATCCAGTTGCTCAAGAAGTGATTAGGCGCGATAAGAAGACTCGTTGGGTTCATCGCTTAGAAGAAAAGGTATTATATATTCAACAACGTATTCATGTAATTGAGAGCGAGAGAGAACGAGCAGTTTTAGAATGCCTCTTAGATGGTATGAGCATGGTGGCCATTGGAGTGCACATGGGGCTTTCTAGGCGCCATATTTATAACTTGAAAGAGAATATCATTCGTAAGTTTATGGATGTGTAAAATTACCTTATATTAACTTGTGTGAAAAAAGCACTTCGATTAAAATGATGTATTCGGGAGGTGAAAGGATGAACGAATTTCAATCTCTTTCAATTAACGAGAAAGTCTTAAATATTGCTGGGGAGTATGGGGAGAGGGTAGACAAGTCTCTAATTGTAATGCTAGACAGACAAATTCACGGATCATTAGTTCAAGAGTTAAAGGGAATTGACATAAAGTTTGTTCGGATACATTTCAACACGTTTAAACAATCTGAATATTATGTAGGGCCTTTTGATTTAAAGGTGAGAAATCCCATGCTCATTTTTGAAAAAGGGGCATAAGATCAGTATTTCTCATATTACACACATAGAACACATGATGACAATGGGAAACGGCTTTGTGTAAACTGGAAGGCAGAAAAGGCGAGGTCAAATCCTTTCTTAGTTAGTGCCAATCAAAAGGCACAAGAAGCAATCTATATCCCCTCTGATTGCCTTTTAACTTTGTTATTAAGCTTACCGATATAGAGTTCAGGAGGGGGATAAATGGATCTTGATTTTAGTTTTGCCAGGGAAGAAGTAAATAAGCTAGCTTTAGATATAGTTGTGGTGTTGGGGCTGCCATTTGTGCTTGCGATTATTTTGGGGTATGTGCTTAAAATGTTAAATGTCCCGATCAGGGCGGTGGGTCCGTTAGCTTCAGTTGTCTTCTTAATTGGTGTATTTCAAATGTTTAAATACTATGTTGGTTAGATTAAAGCATCCAAAGAGGATGCTTTTTTATTTTATGTGAATTGAGGTTGATGTATGGAAATTAGAGTGGTTAAAACAACAAACATTAATCCAGCTGCTTATAACCCGAGGATTGATTTGAAACCAGGAGATGCCGAGTACAAAAAATTAAAAAGATCTATTGAGGAATTCGGTTATGTAGATCCGTTAATTTGGAATGAGAAAACAGGTCATTTAGTTGGTGGCCATCAACGGTTTAAAGTTCTAATGGAAAATAATCCTGAAACGATCCAAGTCTCAGTCGTCAATCTTACATTAGAAAAAGAGAAGATACTCAATATCGCTTTAAATAAAGTTGAGGGTGGATGGGACGATGAAAAGCTTCAACTTCTCTTAACAGAGCTTCAAGACAACGGGGAAGATATTGAAATTACCGGTTTCGATGAAGAAGAGCTGCAGGACATTTTAGACTCTGTCCCGAGTGATTCTACTTACGAGAATGTGGAAGAGGATCATTTCGACTTTAATGGTAGAGTAGAAGAGCTCAAAGAAAATGAACCAGAAACGCAATACGGAGACGTTTGGAAGCTCGGAAAACACATTCTTGTGTGTGGTGATGCTACTAAGAGAGAAGATGTAATGAAGATGATTCGTGGTCAAAAGGCGGATCTAGTTGTAACCGATCCTCCATATAATGTTGCAGTGACCAGTGAATCGAAGAGATTAACGGAAAGTGGTCACGGAACGATTATGAATGATAATATGGATGATCAATTATTCGATGGGTTTCTAGACTCCATTTTCAAAGAGTATGAAAACATTATGGATGACAAAGCTGCCATATATGTTTTTCACCCATCTTCGTATCAACGTCAATTTGAAGATGCTATGAATAAACACCATATCGAGGTGCGATCTCAATGTATTTGGGTCAAAAACGCACCGAGCTTTGGATGGGCTCAGTATCGCTATAAGCATGAGCCTATTTTTTATGCCTTCAAAAAGGGAAAATCGCCAAGTTGGTACGGGGACCGAAAACAAACAACGGTCTGGAAAGCTGGTTTACCTTTAGAGGAACCACAGCCGGAAACGGTTTGGGAGGTATCAAGAGGGGATGTATCAAAATATGTTCACCCAACGCAGAAGCCTCTTGAATTAATTGCAATTCCAATTAAAAATAGCAGTAAAAAGGGAGATTTTATTGTGGATTTCTTTGGAGGAAGTGGTTCAACTCTTCTCGCTGCCGAACAACTCGGAAGATCTTGCGGCTTGCTCGAACTGGATCCCTATTTTTGTGATGCGATTATGGATAGATTCAAAGAACATACTGGTGTTGAACCGGAATTGATTGATCGTTTATAAATTAATAGAGAGGGTGCTACGAACACCCCCTCAACCCAACCAAGGTTGAACCCTGGCAGAGAACGTGAAAAAAGCTGTGGCCACAGTTATGGGATCTCACGTTCTCACTTCCATTTTAGGTGAAGGTCAGGTGCTTGGCAATGAAAAACACAAACAAATGTTCGTATAAAGAAGAAGAGAAAGATCAATTACGTATTCAGTATGAATTAGACCAAATTGAAAACATAGAAGAATCACGTGAGAAGTACAGGAAAATTGTTAATGCTGGTATTACTCGTTGGGTACGTGATTTTCAAGGTGGGCATATCAAGATAGATTCTGTTGAGGATTTAAAGAAACTCATAGAGCTCGATCTCGCATTACAAAAAGATGATGAATATTGAAACAAACACAAAACCATAGGAACTGTTGGAGGTGGGGGTTGATGTAATGCCTAGGCCGCGTGATCCGAGAAGAGATAAAGCTAAGAAGGATTGGTTGAAACACCAAGGAAAAATTAAACTTGTCGATTTAGCTGAGAAGTATGAAGTATCTAGCAGCACCATACGTAAATGGAAGGCTACTGACAAGTGGGCTGTTGAATTGAAAGGGAGCGCTCCTAAATCGAATAAGAGCGCTCCTAAACAACGTGGGGCTCCACCAGGTAACCAAAATGCAGTCGGGAATGCAGGGGGCGGAGCGCCGCCTTTAAATAAGAATGCTGTAACCACAGGAGAATATGAATCGATTTATGAGGACGTTCTATCAGATGAAGAACGTTCTCTTTTTTATGGGATGGATACCTCCTTGGTTATTCAGATTGAAGAAAACATCCGTGTGTTAAGTATTCGCGAAAGAAGGATGCTCATTCGAATAGAAGAGGCAAAGAGAAACCTCGGCCAAAAAGAAAAACGAATTCTGCAGGAGCTGCAGCTGGTTAAAGATCCTATTGAGGTACATGATGAAAAAACAGGGAAGATGAAGATTGTTACTCGAAATAAAAAGGAGCTTGTAACCACTGAGGTCGAAGAGACTGAATATCGTAAGATTGACGACATTATCAAGATTGAAGAAGCCTTAACCCGGATCCAGTCCCAAAAAGTTAAAGCCTTAAAGTTAAAACATGAAGTCATTGATCAATTCGAACATAAGAAAGCACTCGATGAAGAAAAGATAGCTATGCAGAAGGCCAAGTCGCAAGAAGAGGTAGACAAGCCGATAGAGATCATGATCAAGAGGAAAGGTGAAGGATCATGATCCAAAAAGAGGTTAACCCGCACTTTGAAGATTTTCTGTTTGATTGGAATCATAAGTTCCAGTTTTTAGTCGGGGGATATGGATCATCGAAAAGCTATCATGTGGCTCTTAAGATCATATTGAAACTGTTACAGGAGAAACGAACCGCATTAGTCGTCCGGGAAGTGTATGATACGCACAGGGAGTCTACTCACTCTTTATTTGAAGAAATAGTAGAGGATTTAGGGTTAAGTGAGAGGGTTAAATGCCCAACTCACCCATTACAGGTAAGGTTTCCGAATGGATCTAAAATCATCTTTAAAGGGATGGACAAGCCGCAAAAGCTGAAATCCATAAATAATGTTTCTTTAATTTGGATTGAAGAGTGCTCTGAAGTGAAATATGAAGGTTTTAAAGAGCTGATTGGACGGTTACGGCATCCTAGTCTCGATTTACACATGGTATTATCGACAAATCCGGTGGATGAGGGAAACTGGACATACTCTCACTTTTTCATTAAGAACAAAGGCCAAGAGGATCAATTGGTTATTCTGGATGACGAAGATTTATATAGAGAGCGCGTTGTGGTTAAAGGCGATACTTACTATCACCATTCACTTGCAGACGATAATCTTTTCCTACCACAGAGTTATGTGGAGGAATTAGAAAAAACGAAAATCTATGACTTAGACCTTTACCGAGTAGCCCGGAAAGGTCGTTTTGGCGTGTCCGGGACGAAAGTGCTGCCTCAATTTGAAAGTAAACCTCATGAAGAGGTTATGGGAGCCATTGACCAAATTAAGAATCCATTATATCGCAATGGTATGGACTTTGGGTTTGAGGAATCCTACAACGCGCTTTTAAGAATGGTCGTCGATGATAAAGCGAAAACACTCTACATCTATTGGGAGTATTACTCGAGGAATAAAACGGACCCTGAAATCTTTGATGACATCAGTGAATTCAAACAAACAAAAGAACGAATTAAAGGGGACTCTGCTGAACCTAAGACAATAACTTACTTCAGTAAACGAGGCATCAATATGACCGGTGCTTATAAGCCTTCCCGATTGGAAAATATCAAAAAAATGAAACGGTTTTATAAGATTATTTGCTCCGATCAATGCCCGAATACGGTGCGAGAATGTAAGAACCTCACGTACAAGAAAGATCGCCAGGGCAATACCATTTATGATGAGTTCAACATCGATCCCCACACATTTTCCGCTATGTGGTATGGGCTAGATGATTATGAGCTAGTTGATCTTAAAGATCAGAAAGAGACATATAAAGCGATTCAATCTCTTGGATTATAGAGGAGGTGGAAAGATGTCAGAAGCAAAAATTTTTGAGAGGGCTCTTAATGGAGAAGAGAACACCAAGAGGCGATTTAGTAGAGAAGCAAATATCCAATACACGTATGAATCATTGGATGAACTGATGAATAATTTGAAAGACCTCTCAGCTATGATTAAACACCACATTGAACATCAAAGGCCACGCCTGAATGAATTAGATGATTATTATGAGGGTGAGAACCGAGCTATCTCCGTGATGAATAGGCGAAAAGATGAAGACAAAGCCGATCATCGTTCCAGGCATAACTATGCGAAGTATGTTTCGAACTTCATGCAGGGTTTTCTAGTCGGGGTCCCGATCTCTATGACCCATACAAGTGAAACCTCTCAACAAAAAATCGAAGATGTAAATGAAGCGATTGAGAGTAACGCTCTTAATGCTGATCTTATTCTAGATTTATCGATTTACGGGCGCGCCTATGAGCTGGTGCATCGGAATCGAAGTGATCAAACAAGAGTCTATTTATCATCCCCACTGGAGACGTTCTTGATTTATGACAATACGATCGAAAAGAACATTATTGCCGGTGTCCGGTACTTCATTGTGGGTTATGGCCATGATAAGAAAATCAAGGTCATGCTTTATACACCTTCTAAAATACACACTTATTTCACATCAAATTTTGGTGACTACAATCTAAAGTACGATAAATCGGAGGATCATCCTTTCGGTGATATTCCAATCACCGAACATGCAAATAATCGATTCAGACAAGGTGACTTTGAAAATGTTCTGGATCAGATTGATTTATATGACGCGGCACAGTCGGACACCGCAAACTATATGACGGATCTAAACGATGCCATGCTTAAGATTATAGGAAATGTGGACATGACAGAAGAAGAAGCTGCCAAGCAAAAGAAAGCAAACCTTCTCATATTAAAGCCGGGTCACCAGTTAAATGGTCAGGAAGGGAAAACCGATGCGGATTACATTTATAAACAATATGATGTGGCCGGATCGGAAGCATATAAAACAAGATTGCAGACGGATGTCCATAAATTCACCAACACGCCTGATCTCACAGATGAAAACTTCAGTGGCCAACAGACCGGTGAGGCGATGAAATATAAGCTCTTTGGATTGGAACAGATACGGATCAATAAAGAGCGTCTGTTTAAACGGTCATTGAATCGTAGGTATGAGCTGATAGGTAATGTGATGAGCCTGGCAAGCGAAGCGACAAAAGAAGACTTCAAAGGGATCACCTATAAATTCACACCAAACCTTCCGAAGTCCACAAAGGATGCCGTAGAAATGTTTAACTCTCTTGGAGGAGAGCTTTCCCAGAAGACGAAGCTTAATATCATTCCTATGGTTGTAGAAAATCCAGAGGAAGAGATGAAGGTAATTGAACAGGAAAGAAGCGAACAACGGCAACCTAGAAGTGAGTACATGGAGAACTGAGGTGATTAGATGTCGGAAGAAGAAAGTTATTGGAGGCGACGCGAAAAGGACAACATCACCCGTGAGCAGATGAAGGATGAGGAAGTCGCCCAAAAGCTGAAACACATCATCAATCAGGCTCTCCGTGAAGCTGAGAAAGAGATTTATTCGTTCTATGCTAAATACGCAGATAAGAACGAAATCACCCAAGCTGAGGCTAAGAAGCGCGTTTCTGAATTCGACGTGCAAGCATTTGAAGAAACGGCAGCCAAGTATGTAAGGGAAAAGAATTTCAGTGAACGAGCGAACCGAGAACTCATGACCTACAACACGAAAATGCGTGTGAGTCGCCAAGAACTTCTGATGATGTACTTGAATATTCACTTGGTGGTCATGGCTCATGATCAGATTCAAACCAGCCAGGAATATCTCGAGCAAGCTGGCATTAGTGAAGTTGCCCGGCAGGCAGGGATTCTCGGTGCAAACATTTTAATATCTCAAGAAACGCTCCTATCCATTGTAGGGGCGTCTTTTTATGATGCGACCTGGTCAGAGCGCATCTGGGACGACATGAAAGGTCTAAGGAATGAGCTTGAAGTGATCATCAATAACTCTATTGTAAGAGGTATTAACCCGGTCCGGTCTGTCCCAAAGATCAAAGAGCGCTTCGATGTGACGACGTTTGAAGCCAGACGACTTCTGATCACCGAGACAGCGAGAGTTCAGACTGAATCACAAAAGCTTTCCTATGAAGCAATTGCTGGTGATGATGAAGATGATCAGGAGTATGAATTCATTGCGAAGGTAGATTCTAAAACTTCCAAAGTGTGCCGGAGTTTGGATGGGAAGAAATTCAAAGTAAAAGACATGTTGCCTGGGGTCAATGCTCCTCCCATGCATGCGTTCTGTAGGAGTGCTACTGCATTGGACCTCGGAGATTGGCGTAAGAAGTTCTTTAAAGATCGAACTACAAAATATGTCCTATAAGGGGGGGCGCATGAAAGAACTAGTTAAAGCTATATACGCGATTAATGACACGCTGAAGGCCATACTGAACGAGTTGAGAAAGTCTAAGAGCCAACCATCAGAATCTAGAAAAGGTAGAAAGAAATATAAAGGCATGCCTCCGGATGGTACGAAATGAATTTAATACACTCGTCTTTAAGCACTAGACGTTAAACAGGCTTTTTTATTATGCCAAAAACGTGTTTGTGGACGAGGACGATGGGCTGTGAGGTGTATCCAATCGTGTTCAAGGGCGAAAGGAGAATGACAATGTTTAAAAAAGTGACATACCCAGAGAAACTATTGAAATTAAACCTCCAACACTTTGCGGAAGGCGGAGAAGGTGAGGGGGATGGGGAAGGTCAAGGAGACGGTGAAGAAACAAAATTTGAACTGACGGAGGAAGAGCTTCAGAAGAAGATCGAAAGCGAGTCAGATCGGAAGATGGCGAAGGCACTCGAGAAGCAGAAGAAAGAAATGCGGGCCGAGCTAGAAAAAGAGTTGAAAGAGCAGAAGGCGGAAGCTGAGCGTTTAGCCAAACTCAGCGCGAAAGAGCGTGAAGAGGCTGAATTTAAAAAGCGTCAGGATGCTCTTGAGAAGCGTGAGCAAGAGTTAGCCCAGAAAGAGTTGAAAGCTCAAGCTGTTACAGAACTTCAAGATAAACAGCTGCCGTCCGCTTTTGCAGAGTTCCTGATTGCGGAGAATGGCGATAAGACCTTTGAAAATATCAATGCTTTTAAAGAGGCATTCGATACAGCTGTTAATGACGCAGTGAAAGAGAAGCTTCGCCAGGATCCGCCGGAGGGTGGCCAGTCCTTTAAACAACGTTCTGAGTCGAATAAGTCTCTTGCTGAGATGGCGAAGAAATCCCGAATTATTTAAGAGGAGGAAATACGAATGACGTTAAAGAAACCACTTTTGAAATTAAACCTGCAGCACTTTGCTGAACAAACTTTTAACCCGGATAACGTAATGATGAGCGATTCCAAAGACGGTACGGTCCCGAAGGAATACGGAACGCTTATTATGCAAGACATGATGGAAAACTCTAAAATCATGCAGCTAGGTGTTTTCGAACAGATGAACAGCCAGAAGAAAGAATTTGACTACTTCGCAGAAGGACCTGGCGCATACTGGGTCAATGAAGGGGAGCGAATTCAGACATCCAAAGCAACATGGCTGAAAGTGACGATGGAAGCGAAGAAACTTGGTGTCATTCTTCCGGTTTCACGTGAATTCTTGCAATACAGCGTAACGGATTTCTTCGAACAAATGCGTCCAAAGATCAGCGAGGCTTTTTACAAGAAATTCGATGAGGCAGGCATTTTGAATGTAGCGAACCCATTTACTCAATCTATTGATGAATCAGTGACGGCAGCAAGCCATGTAGTAGAAGGTGCCATCACAGGAGATAACATTCTGTTGTTGGAAGACCAGTTGCTAGAAGACGACTTTGAGGCAAATGCGTTCATTTCTAAGGCTCAGAATGCTACGGCACTTCGTCAAGCGACTATCGGTGAAGGGAACCTGCAGCAACCGATTTACGATCGAGCCAATAACAGAATTGACGGTTTGCCGGCCGTAAACTTCAAGTCTGCAAACCTTCCAAAAGGAACACTGTACGCTGGAGACTTTGATCATCTGCATTACGGTATCCCTTTTGACATCTCTTATAAGATTGCCGAAGAAGGAACCATTTCAACAATTGTTGACCAAGATGGTGAACCTATCAATCTGTTCGAACGTGAAATGGTCGCTCTTCGCGCCACGATGGATGTAGCGATGATGATTGTAAAAGACGAGGCATTTGCTAAGTTGATGCCAGTTCCTGAAGTCTAATAAAGGAGGAATAAACCATGCCGTACAAGGTGATTAGAGGGTTTAGAGACAAGAATACTCAGTTTCAATACCGCAAAGGCTCGGAATATCCTGGCGCGAGCGTTTCCGAGGCTCGATTGGAAGAACTCCTTTCAAGCAATAATGCGGTTAAACAACCTGTTATCGAGAAGGTAGAAGTGGGGAACCCGAAACAGGAAGAGGGATCCACGGAACAGACGACTGGTGATGCTCTGGATAGTGAATTTCCAAAGCACTCCGGTGGTCCGTATTATGAACTTTCCAATGGAGAAAAGGTCAAAGGGAAAGAAGCAGCAGAACAAGCCGAAAAAGAATTGACGTGATCCAATGATTGAAATCGAGCAAAACGTTAAAGCCGTTTTAGGCATCCAGGACACTCTCCAGGATCAGACGCTCAGTGTGATTATCAAGAATACGCAATCCCATCTGAAAATTTGGCTGAAAAAGCACGCTGAATTAGAAGATATTCCGGAGGAGCTCACATTCATTGTCGAGGAACTGGCCATCAGTCGGTTTCAGAAGCTTGGAAGTGAAGGGATGGAATCAGAATCGGTGGAAGGAAGGGCCGTCACGTATCGTGAAGATGACTTTCGACCGTACCGGGATATCCTGGAGACTTACATTCCGAAACAGGACGGGGATGGAAAGGTGATGTTCTTCTGATGAACTATTCTGATCGAGTCACCTTGCACACGACGCTATCCAGTGGGTATGATCCACAAACGGGTAAACACGGGGTTCAAGTGGATGAAGGCATCACTTTGCCCTGCAATGCCTCTCCTGTAAGCATGGAAAGAGCCAATGCAATGTTTGGTATTAAGGAGCAAAGAATCACGACAGTAAGGCTCCAACGTCCATTTAAAGGTAAAGCCGACAAAGCCGTGTTGAACGGTGAAAAATATAACGTTCTCCGTCATCTACCCCACAGATCGGAGAGCGTTTTTTATTTGGAGGGCGTGAGCGAATGGACGTAGATGGTTTGGATGAGTTGCTGGCAAAGCTTGAACGGATGGAAGAAGAAATCGAAGAAGATGTCGATATCATCGTAAAAAACAATGCTATTGAGATGACAAAGAAGACTCTGAAAAACGAAGTCAGGCGGTTCGATAAAGGGTACTGGACAGGTCACACAGCACGGAACACGAAAACGCAGAAGGTCACAGACCTTCACTGGCGAACATTCGTCGATTCGGAGTATGCCGGGTATTTGAATTTCGGCACGCGCTACATGGACCCGACCTGGTTCTTGCGCGACGCCTTCATGACGCAGCGCAAACAATTCTTAGCCGATCTGGAAAGGCTCGTAAAGTAGGTGAATAGATGCAATCGCCGGATATTCAGCTGTTCAATGCCATTTATAAAGCTTCTATGGACTTAGGATATACAACCATCGATTATTCGCCTGTGAACGATGACAGCTTGGATTATCCTTTCGTTTTCGTGGCTGAGACGGACAATGAGGACTCGATCAACAACAAGGATGTCATTATTGGAAACATTACTCAAATCGTTCATGTCTGGGGGTATGCGACAGACAGAGCGGCATTCTCTGATATGGTCCATCAGTTAAAACAACAGATGAGGCGATTATCCCGATTACCAAATTATCGTTTGAAACTCGAGAATATGAATTCGAACTCGATGTATGACAATACAACAACGGACAACCTGCTCCACGGCATCATCGACGTAGAGTATAAATTGATGTAAGGAGGAAAAAGAATGGACGGAATTGCAAAAGGCGTTCATAAGGTCTTGTACTTTCGAAAGCTGGGAGAAGCTGCTGAAGGTGCAAAGCTAGTATTTCAGACAGAACACTCTAAGTCTTACTCAAGGGAACGCGAGAAGACGGAAACGAAAGACGGATCAGTATCCGGCTCTTCAACGTTTGAAGATGAGGTAAGTATTTCTGCCTTGCAATCTGTTAAGGATCCCACGTTCACGATGCTCGAAGACAGTATCGTAGATGATTATCCAGTGGAAATGTGGGAAGTGGATCTGGCGGATAAGGAAGAACAAGGGGTAGACCCTGATATCACATACACGTTCGGTGCTGAGTACCGACAAGGCTACATTACCGAATGGGAACCGACAAATCCGGCAGAGGGGGACCCGGAGGTTTCTGGAACATTTGTAACGGAAGGTAAACGTAAAAAGGGGCGAGTCACTCTACCGGATGGCGATATCGAGACACTTTCTTACGTGTTTCATGATCTGCTTTCAACTGATCCAGCTGATGATGGCTTGGCACCAGATGAGCCTGCTGTATAACGAGAGAGGGAAATCCTCTCTCTTTTTTCATGACTAAAATTGAAAAGGTGGAATGAAAACATGCATATCACATTTAACGGAAAAGAAATCGATTTGGTATTTGGACTTCGAACACTCACAGAAATCGATAGAGAACTCGGGTTTGAAATTGAGGGGGCCAACCTTGGGGAGGGTCTGGAAATGCTTATTCCTAAGCTTAAATCCGGCAATATCGTCGCGCTATCCAAAATCATCAAAGCTTCAACGTCACATCACAAGAAAGCTCCTAAGACATACGAAGACCTGGAAGAAGTGCTAAACGATGTGGCAGAAGACACGGATTTCAAATCCTTCGGGGAAGCAATCATTGAGGAATTGGGAAAGCGACCTATGACCCGAAACCTTCTCCCGAAAGAAAACGAGGAAGAGGAAAGCGAAAAGACGGCACTCAAGACGGTTTAACCTATAACGAGGTGGTCATCTATGCCATGAGTCATCTTGGTATGGATCGTCTACAAGACATCGAACAGATGACCTTATCGGAGTTTCTGTATAAGCGTTATGCCCAGCAATATAAAGAAATCGATGAAGAATATCGGATTCATGAGTTGGCATTTCTCATCCGTAACGCTGCAATAACAAAGAATGTCGGCACGGACAAGAAGCCTAAAGAAGAATATGTATTCAAAGAATTTAAGGATTTCTTTGATTATGAGCAAGCCAAGAAACTAATTGAAGAACCTTTTGAAGAGAAGAAGGAAGAAGTGGCCACGGCCAAGCTATCACCAGCTCAACTGGCACTACAACACAATTCAAGAAAGGGGTGAGACCATGGTGGAATATTCGATTGAGGCGGAATTGAAAGCGAATGTGAGGAAGTTTAAAAATGCCATTAATACAGCAAAACGTGTCACGAAGAAGTTCAAACAAGAGTCTGAAACGATCAAAGACACGGTGCTGAGAGCTGATTCGAAACCTCTTCAAAGGAACTTGAAAAAGGCGAAGAAGTTGATGGATGATTTCACACGTAGGAAATCGGATAAGAAGGTGGATGCTGATGTATCTGAATTCTTCCGTAAGGCTGCGCTCGTCTCACAAAAAGCTCGCTCACTAGCTCGGGATAAGATCGTTATACCTATCGAAGCAAGGGTCAATCGTTTTCAGAATACGATCAGCAGAATCGCGAACTCAATCCAGGCACTAGGTACGGTATCGTCTAATACATTTAGAGGCATAGGTTTAATGGTTTCGTCTGGCATTGTGCCGATTTTAGCAAGCTTAACCGGGCTAATCGGAGGAATCGGAGTTCAACTTGGTGTTCTTTCTGGTGGAGCTTTAGGACTTGCAAGCTCGATGGGGGCTGCAGGTGCCGGAGCCGGTGTGCTAGCTCCTTTCTTAGTAACACTCGGCCAGGACTTGGGTAAACTTGATCAAATCGGAAGGCAAACTCAGCAATTCAAAGAGTTATCGCAATCTACCAAAGACGCCTTGAATGCACTTGATGGGTTCCAGTTAGCGTATGGAAAGTTGACCGTGCAGCTGCGTGATCCGGTGTATAGTGCCTTTTCGAAATACTTAGAGGCTGGGACGCGGATTCTAGAACGTCTGAGCCCGATGGCTATGGCGGTCGCCAAGTCGTTTGATGAGTTAGGAGCTTCTTTACTAGAGAACTTGAACGCAGACGATGTTCAAAAGAATCTAGACTGGTTGATTCACGGTGCGCCTGGTGCGTTTCAGAACTGGGGCAAAATTATTGGAAACCTGGTCGTTTCGATCGGGAACTTGATGCGAGCGTTCAACCCCTTAGCGATTTCCATGGAACACGGTCTGTTGAAAATGACGGAAAGTTTCCGGAAGTGGACGGACGGGCTGAGCGAATCAGAGCGATTCAACAAATTCATTGAATATGTGAAAGCCAATGGACCGACTTTACTCTCGGTGATCGGAAACATTACTGTCGGTTTGGTCGAGATGTTCGCAGCATTCGCTCCGATGGCGACCAAAATGATGACGCGATTCCAGGGGATGACGGAAAGTTTCCGAGAATGGGCTTCCACTCTTTCGCAGAATCAAGCCTTTCAGAACTTTATTAACTACGTTCAAGAGAACAGTCCGAGAGTAACAGCCTTAATCGGCAATATCATATCGTTCTTGATCAATCTTGGAGTGGCTCTAGCACCGCTAGGATCGAAAGTATTGAGTGTCGTGAATAGCTTTCTAAGCTGGACCAATTCCATGATGCAAACTCATCCAGTTATTAGTCAGATCATATCAGCTCTTACGGTCATTGTAGGAGCGATGATTGCCATGATTCCAATTCTCGCAGCAACTCGTGCTGCATTCGGTGGATTAGGGACATCCCTGCTCAATCTTTTCACAAAGATGGGCGGAGGCTTAGCAATTTTCGCTAAGCTCAAGGTTGCTTTCCTTGCAATCACAGGACCTGTTGGCATCGCCGTTGCTGCAGTTGTCGGTTTAGTCGCCACATTCGTGGTGATGTATAACCGTGTAGATTGGTTCCGACAGATGGTCGATACGACCTGGGCGTCCATCCGTACAGCGTTCTCAGCATCGCTATCATTTATTCAGAATGTTGTTTCGACCGTGATTTCAGCTGTCGTTTCTTTTGCGGGATCTCAGTTAGAAAAATTCCGTGCATTCTGGGATCGGAACGGGAACCAAATCACTCAGATAGTAAAAGCTAACTTCTCGATGATCCAACAATATATCAACGTAGTCATGAATGTAATCAAAGGTATTTTCCAGATAGCTTGGCCGATCTTAGCGAATACGGTCAAAGTGACCTGGAACTTGATCGAAACTATCATCTCTATCGGAATGGATATTATACTCGGATTTATCGAAGGTGGTCTTGCAATTCTCCGTGGTGACTGGGAAGGCGCTTGGCAGGCGATTGAGCGAATTGGTCGTAACATCTGGACCAATATCGAATCGTTTTTCGCCAACATCGACCTGACTCAAATGGGGCGGGATATCATCCAAGGGTTGCTAAATGGTATTGGTTCCATGTTCGGAGCGATTCGAACCATGGTGTCGAAAGCAGCAAGCCTAGTACCAGATTGGCTCAAGAAGAAGCTAGGCATAGCGTCCCCTTCTAAAGTGACCACTCAATTAGGAGAATGGACGGGAGAAGGGATGGTCCGTGGAGTGGATAAGACGCTCCCTAAGCTGGCTAAAAAGGCTCGGGAAATGGCGGATCGAATCACACCAAGCAAGAAGGATATGTCCATCAATCCTGCGCTCGACTTCAGATCTTCCAAAATCCGTTCGAGTTTGAATCAACTGAAGAAAAATAGCAGTGCTCAAGTTCAGAGCGCTATTAATACAAAGGTGGAGTTCTATGAGCGACAGCCGGCCAACTTTCAGTTCAATTTAGGATCCAGAGAGTATAGAGGCTTTGTTAATGACATAACCGACGAACAACAAAGAGAACTCGATTTGAAAGATGAATTTGCATAGGGAGGTACTTTATGTACAGTTTCGTTGATTTAAATGAAGTAGGTACTCGAAGTACCTCATCATCAATTCAAACCGTATTTAATCACATCAATTTAGATGAAGCTCTGTCTGATGCATCGGGTAGCTTTCGGACTCTGACGGTGTCCGGGCGTAGTGATCGGACGAATCGAATTGACACTATTGAAATACCTGGCAAGGACGGTTTGTTAGAGGTAGAAGGAAATACGATGAAAGAACGCGTCATCACCGTGAAATATCAGATATCCGATCAGAGCAATGCGGGGTTTCGTAAACGTTGCGATCGTCTAAATGCATACCTGGATGGATCAGGAGAACGACTAGCCTTTACAGATGATGACGGTTACTTTTTCGCGTCCCTATCATCCAACATCTTACCTGAAGAAGATAGTAATACCTTGATTGGAACCATTACGTTTACCTGTTCAAACCCACTGAAGTATGGCCAAGAAGTAGAGGCTGATTTCCAAGGGGATCAATTGTTCCTGGCTAATCAAGGGAGTGCAAACGCACATCCTATTTTTGAAATTGACGTCCTGGAAGATATCACTCACATCGATTTAGTGAAATCTTTAGAGGAAGAGCTAAAGTTCATTCGAATCGGAAAGCCACCGTTGATTTCTGAAACGACCTATGAGAGAGAAACTTTGATTATGCATGACACCTGCACAACCTTGAACGGTTGGACGGATGCTAATGCGTTGGACAATGGGCATGTCGCTGGAAACATCATTTCTGAAGGCGGACGATTCAAGCCGGAACTCTTTGGAGGAGCTATCCAACCATATTCTTGGCAAGGTCCAAGCATTAAGCGTTCCATTGGAAAATCGTTAAGTAGCTACAAAATTGATATTCATGTTGAAATAAGAAATGTCGGGAAAGGCACTGGGATGATTGAAATCTATCTCTTGGATGCAGATAACAATGTGGTGGCCAAAATCGGTGTGGAGGACATCTGGAGAACCAATGATAATATCCAAGCCAAGTTTCAATTAGGTCCAGTCAGTCCTGACCGGTTCGAACATCATATAGAGGCAGACTATCCTTGGGGATGGAATAACTATAAAGGCTTGCTTAGAATTTACAGTCACAATCATGATTCAGATGGTAAGCGCCGAATTCGACCTTACTTTGCTATCATCCGTCCTGATGGGAGCCATGCCTGGGTACGATCACAATTTCTGTATATAGGTCCAGGTGGACTATATGATTCTCCAATAACACAGGTTCAAACAGCCTTTCGGATTTGGGCTCCTACTTATAACAAGGCGGACATGTTTATCGATGACATTAAAGTATTTGAATTGAATACTCCTCCTGCAGCAGGAGTTCAGTATGTTGCGAGGGCGGGAGATAAAATCATCATTGATACAGGAAGAGAAGATATCTTACTAAACGGTGAGTCCATCAGGAGTGAGCGATCCTTTTGGTCTGAGTATTTCGATATTACACCTGGGGGCAACATTCTCCACCAATTCCCTCAAGGCGCCATGCAGACCAAAGTAAGGTATGCACCAGCATTTAAATAGAATGGAGAGGACAGCTGTGAAGGCTGTCTTTTTGTTTGAAGGAAGTGAATGAAATGGCAAGAATACACCCTCAAATCCATGTTAGAGACCGACATTCTGAAGCAAATCTTGATGTTCTTTCCAATAAAAAAGTCAATATGTTTTTCAATGATCTTTATGAGCGTTCGTTGAAAGACAATGCTGAAATTTTCCGTTTTTCAACCATGGTCCATTCAAGGGCAAATAAACATCTTCATAAAAGAAACCGAATTGTCATCCCCACAGAAGATAAACGGTTGAGAGAGTTCATTATACGGGACATAAAGCAAAACAGGAAAGAAAGACAAGTCTATAGTGTGGCGTCCTTTATTAATTTGAAAAAGGCTAAGCCGATCATGCCTGGCACTTATACTGGTGCAACTCTTAACACCATGATGGATGTAGCCCTTGAGGGAACTGGATGGGAAAGAGGATATACGGAATTTGCCGGTACTAGAGAGTTTGTTATTAAAGATGTGCTGACCCCTTATGAACTGTTAAAAAAGATTGCATCAGAGTTCGATCGTGAGCTCGATTTTTATATTGAAGAAGATGATGGGAATGAAATTAAAAAAAGAAAAGTAGATGCCGTCGAGAAAAAGGAAGAGTGGAGAGGTCGCGAAATCGTCTCAGGAAAAGACCTATTAGATGCAGAGTGGAGTGAGACGACGGCGGATGTAGTTACCGCTTTATACGGCGTCGGTCCTGAACGGGAAGACGGTACGAGAATAATTGTAGAAGTGGTCGATGAATCAGCACGCCAGGTTTGGGGAGAGCGCGGTGAACACCTTTGGGGTGTTCATTTTATCGATACGGACAACTTGGATATGACGGAAGAAGAGGTAATCCGTTATACCAGGCAGGAACTAAATAAACGGATTGCAGCAAAAGTTCAATATAGGGTGAAAGCTGCTGACCTGGAATATATTCTTGGGAGATCTCATGAGAAGATCAGAATTGGGGACCGTGTATGGATCAAAGCTACGGAATATGAGCCTGCCTTGTTTCTTGAAGCGCGAGTCATCAAGGTGGAAAATCCGATTACGAATTCCTCGCAAAAGATTTTCACACTGGGAGAGTTCATTGAATATGAGAAGAGAGAATTCAATTCCATCAAGCGTGACCTTATCAAATTAATGAACACTAAATCCGTTTATTTTACGAGTGCAACACCTCCGGATAATAAAGCGAAGGTATGGATTGATATCTCTGATTCACAAAATCCTACTTGGAAAGTGTGGGACTATGTTGAGCAATCCTGGATTGAAGGGCCGGGTGGACCACAGGGGCCAGAAGGAGAAAAAGGAGACCAGGGGGAAGTGGGGCCGGAAGGTCCTCAAGGTCCACAGGGTCCGCAAGGTATCCCGGGTCCGGCTGGTGAAGATGGTGTCACCACTTACACATGGATCCGTTATGCAGACGATGAGAACGGGACGGGTCTTTCGCAGTATCCAAGCGGGAAAAAATATATCGGATTTGCGTATAACAAAACCTCCCCCGTCGAATCGGGTTCTGCTTCAGATTACACCTGGTCATTGATCAAAGGAGCTCAAGGGGAGCAGGGTCCGACCGGTCTTGAAGGAGAGAAAGGCGACACAGGAGCACAAGGCCCTCAAGGGATTCAAGGGCCACAGGGGGAAGATGGACAACCTACCTTTACATGGATTCGATACGCGGATACAGATGCCGGGGCAGGCATGAGCAATTTCCCAGATGGAAAGAAATACATCGGAATTGCTACAAATAAGTCAACCCAAACCGAAGGGACTAATCCGGCGGATTATACGTGGGCTTTATATGAAGGACCCAAAGGCGATAAAGGGGATCAAGGAGAAACCGGCCCGCAAGGACCAGAAGGAATTCAAGGTCCTCCAGGACAGGATGGACAAACTACGTACACGTGGGTGAAGTATGCGGATGACGCTTCTGGAAGTGGCATGACGGATTTTCCGGATGGTAAAGACTATATCGGTCTCGCCTATAACAAGCTTTCTCCTACGGAAAGTGACAATCCAGTTGATTTCGCCTGGTCCCTGATCAAAGGGGAAAAAGGGGATCAAGGGTTGCAGGGACCGCAAGGCGAACGTGGGGTTCAAGGTCCTTCCGGGGAAGACGGTTCTTCCCTTTACACATGGATCAAGTACGCGGATAGTGCCTCGGGGTCGGGAATGTCTGATAGTCCTTCCGGTAAAAAGTACATCGGAATCGTGTACAACCAAACGACACCGCTCGAATCATCGAATCCATCCGTTTACACATGGTCTCTGATACAAGGACCGAAAGGGGATACTGGTTCCCAAGGCCCGCAAGGCATTCAGGGGCTGCCGGGGGAAGATGGTCAACCCCGTTATACTTGGTTGAAATACGCGGACACACCTACTTCAGGTATGTCGGATTCCCCGACGAATAAAGAATACATTGGTCTGGCTTATAACAAGACGACCGCAACCGAATCCACGAATTATGCAGACTACACATGGTCACGCATAAAAGGGGATCAGGGACCACAGGGTATTCAAGGGCCACCAGGTTCTGACGGGGAGCCCCGTTACACTTGGGTGCGCTATGCAGACGATGCTAGCGGGAACGGGATGAGCAACTATTCGAATGGTAAAGCGTATATCGGAATTGCACCAAACCAGACCTCTCCGATTGAAGGTTCCAATCCATCCGTTTACACCTGGTCTTTGTATAAAGGACCGAAGGGAGATACCGGTGATCAGGGGCCTCAAGGGAACAAAGGAGACACGGGTGCCCAGGGACCACAGGGTCCTCAAGGCCCCCAAGGTCCGAACATCGTGGATAGCGACACGCAAATTGAAGCTGATGTCATCCGGACGAATCATATCAGGAGTGGGTCCATTCATACGTTTCATGTCGCGACTGTCGGATTTGATGCAGAAGTCATCAAGACGGGTCTCTTGGATGCGGAACGAATTAAGATTGGATCCGGTACTTCATTTGATACGGGATATAATCCGAAATTGGTGGGTGGGACGAATCTGCTCTCCGAAACATTCTTCGAGGATATGTCTGTATGGTTTCCTTGGGATGATCCTTCCACGAACGTTTCGTCTCAAACGGTAAATGACGATAAGTACAAACATTTATTGTGTCAGGCTTCAAATACTACTACAGGCACTCCAGTTGGTTTCCGGCAAGTCACCGGAAGTGATTTTGTACTGCATGCCGGGAAAAAATACACGCTTAGTTTCTGGGTGCGTGGAGTCGGAATTTATGAATTAGATTACATGTATGTACTACGGAGCAACGGGGCAAGCAATGACTTACTTCCAACAGTCGATTACCGAAATGGTGAACAAGCCATATTCGGCGGTTACACCTACTACCGAGTAGAATTAACCTTTACGCCAAATTATAACGATTCTGCTGCCCGCATTCTGATTGGCGGCCGCGCCGGAACCAACGGTAATAATTACATTTATTTAAACCGTTTGAAGTTAGAAGAAGGCGACAAAGCAACCCCCTGGAGCCCGGCACCAGAGGATACCTATAACAAAATTCGAGCTTGGCAATATGGGAATACAACGTTGATTGATGGAGGGAATATTTACGCTCAATCATTGTCTGCCATCACCGCAAACTTAGGGACTGTGACAGCCGGGAGCATTACGGCAGATACTAAGATTGAAGTCGAAACGGATTTGTATATCGGTCGTAAGCTTTACCTCGGATATGGTGGAACGGATGGGAACCAGATCGTGATTGCAGATGGTGCTCTGATTACAGGGTATAAGGATAGTTACGGAGGAGCTCCGGAACTTTCCCTGTCAGCTGGTCATGTAGACTTCGTAACATCAGATGTTTCCATTCAACCTGGACACTTATTAGCGGAAGGGTGGATTACGCCAAGTTTCCTAAATGGCTGGGTTGATAAGTATGTGACGCGATTCAAGAAGCTTCCAGATGGCACCGTTATATTGAGGGGGATGCCGAATGGCGGGGCAGAAGGGACCACGATGTTTGTGCTACCTTCTGGATACAGACCCGCATACCGCACCCATTTTTATTGCGGAGGATATGGGGGAACGAGAATCCGTGTGGATGTTCATTCAAGTGGAGCTGTGACCTGTGAGTCTGATGGATCCTACAGCAGTTGGGTCAATTTAAACTATGTAAAATTTCAGGCAGGTGGATAAAGTGGAACGTTTATTTTCTATCGTGAATGATCAAGGTTATGAAATAGATACGGCAATGTTGGAAACAGAATCGAAAGATGGGATGCTACAGGTTATTCCAGAAAACTACGTACCTCCTAATCAGAAACGTCTATTCAGACCAAAATGGAACTTCGACCTGGAGGACTGGGAGGAAGGAGAATCAGAAGAGGTCGTCCTGTCCCAATTACGGAAATCCAAATTCAGAGAGCTGAGTGCCGAGTGCACCAAGGCCATCTTAGGAAAGTTCACCTCTGAAGTTGATGGGAAGGTGTACGAGTTTTCCTTTGATACGGAAGCGCAGGCAAACTTTGATAGCGCGCTTTTGATTCTGACGCAGGGGATGGAACAGGAGGCTGAATGGACGGCCTACACTTTAAACGGGGAAGTCGCTCGTATCAAATTGGATAAAGCCAAGTTGATCGCGGTTGCCAAAGATGGGTATCGTCATAAAGATTCAAAGATCAAACGGCTGCGGAATGAATTGGAGCCTATGGTAATGAATGCGACGAAAGAAGAACTGGAACACATTCAATGGTAAAGGAGGTGGACATATTGACGGCAGTACCCAATCAATCGCAGGATAAAGTCAATGCGAATACAGTCATTGAAATGTATCAGGGGGAAGTCAACAGACTAACATCTGATAACATCATCCTGAAAGCTCAGCTGAAAGAGGCACGGGAAGAAATGCAACAACTGAAGAAGAAAGAAAAGTAATGCACCTAACGAGGTGCATTTTTTATGGACAAAAAGAGGCCGACTCAATCGTGAGCCAGCCTCTTTTTATCTTCCATAACTAAGGGGTCATTAACCCTTTCGAAAAACACGATAGATTCTAGGGGGTCAAGTATGCCACAGATTGATAAGGAAAAGGAAGTGGAGGACATGGAGAAGTTCATGACGATTCTCATGGATGTAAAAGTGTCGCTTGCCGAACAAAATCAAAAGCTGGATAACGTTCTGGATGTAAAGAAGAAAGTGGAAGAGACCAGTAAGATTGCTGCAGAAGCTGATCGCGTATCTCAACAGAATGTCAAAGACATCAAGAAATTCGAAGAAGAAATGAGGGACAAGGCAGATAAGGATGAAGTCGAACGAATCATCAAGGAAAAGGACAACTGGCAGCGCAACTTGCCTGCATGGGTGGCAGCACTCATCGCTTTGCTTGCGTGGGTTGTGCCTATCTTAACTCAATAAGGAGGAGATCGAATGAAATGGAAAAATAAAGGGCTTTGGGTAGCACTAGGTGCGTTGGCTGTCATGCTTGGAAATGATATTTGGAGTATAGCTCCAGCCGTAACGGAGCCTTATGTGGACCTCGGACTTACGATTTTGAGCGCTGCAGGTGTAATTAGCAATCCGTCCCATGGCAAGGGCTTTAAAGATAAGGAGGAAAAATAATGTCTAGGGTAAAACTACAAACATTAATTGATCGATCATTCCGGAACATGGGAGCTGTTCACGAAGGTGTAAAAGACAAGGTGCATCTACTGTTGATCAAATGTTACGAAGACGGCATCAATGTTCAAATCAGCTCTGGTTATCGTTCCAATTCCGACCAACAGCGACTATACAATCAAGGCCGAACTGTCTCTGGTAATGTCGTAACCAACGCTAAAGCCGGTCAATCTGTTCATAACTATGGATTAGCTGTTGATTACTTCCTCACAACATGGGATGGATCCAAGGCGACTTGGACAGTCAACGATGATTGGCGAAAGGTTGCGGAGCTTGGTAAAGCACTTGGATTCGAGTGGGGGGGCGATTGGCGGAGCTTCAAGGACTACCCGCATTTGCAACTTACGGGAGGACTAACTTGGCGCGACCTAAAAGCTGGCCGGTGTCCATTCGGTGTTCTGTTGAATAAAGGAGTCACACGCAGAGGACACTCCGGATATAAGACGTACCAGCTGCAGCTGGCTCTTAAAGATGCAGGTTATGAGTTGGAAGATGACGGGTTTTTTGGTCCGACGACTGAAAAGATTATTCGAAAGTTCCAAGAAGATGCTGGCTTAAAAATAGACGGGCTGTATGGTCCTAATTCACAAGAAGCACTAAATAATTATACCATGGTTCACCAACTTACTCAGGAGGAGATTAATGTAAAAGAGACGGGTTTTAAAGACGTTAATCCCAAAGAGTATTATGCTGATTCGGTTAGAAAGGTTAAGGAAGCAGGCATAATGAAGGGAAACGGAAAAGGGAACTTTGAGCCAGAGGACAATATAACTAGGGCTGACGTGGCTATAGTAATTTCAAGGGCTTTAAAGTTATAATTTGATATTAAGTGTATAAGCAAAGAGCTCAATTGATTTTGCATGAGCTCTTTGCTTTGTATCATTATTTAAGGATTCTAGCTCGAGTTCCTTTGTGTTTTGTTATACTCCATTATAAATTTACCATAGATACTTTTATTGACAGATAATAGTCCGTACTTATTTTTAGCATTCTGGATTTTATTAATATAGTGATTGATTTTACTTTGGTTGATATTTTGTGAAATAAACCAAAGTAAAATGTATTTTTGCTTCCGATACAAGGTATGTGTACAAACCATTATAAGGAGTTTATCCAAGCAATAATTCTCGGATTGCTTACTAATTGAGTAATGAAAATAGCTATGATCAATAGTCGCCTTACCAACTTTAAGGCGTTCATCATAAAAATGAGAGATCGAGGATTCAATGCTTGATGTATTAAAATTACTTATAATTATTTTTATGATAAAACCAGTACAACCATATGCTCCAATTTCAATGCTTTTTAAAAGTGATACAAAATATATGTCAAGTAAACTCTTTTTAAGATCAGGATCAAATTCAATAAGATGTTGTTTATCTATATGATCCTCCATAACTTTTGTGGTTATACCTTTATTATCAAACATGTTTAATATTTCTTCGTTTTGGTCATCGTTTTTTTCTGAATTAATTTGCTCAAGGTTTATTTTGCTTTCGCTTTCCTCGATATCATTTTCCTCATCATGTTTCCCGTAAACATGTTCTTTTAGTTCCAATAATAAGTTTGACGACTCTGTTAAATAGTAGAGGTTTTTAGATTCTAAAGACCAAACCAGCAAAGACTCCATGAAAACCATTAGTTTCTCGTAGTATTTTTTTAACAAACTTGGTTTCTTTTTACCTTTATAAAGCTTGAGAAGAGTTAAAGGTATTTTTGCATCAGATACTTTATCTAATAAGTATGAGTATTCCACTGTATCTTCATCGCAAAGTTCTGTAATTAATTCAAAAGTTAATGAAAAGTAACTATCTAGTATTTTATTGTATAGTTCTTCTAACTCTTCACTTTCATACTCCCCTATCTCTTTTTTCTCAAAAATTTCAAGAGGGGATATGAAAAAGTAACTGTTGATTAATTCATTTTGTATTGATGTAAGTTTGTGTTTAGTCGCATTTCTTATGACTAACCTGAAATTTAATAGGATGTTTGTGTAATTTTCAATAATGTCCTTTGTATTCGTTCCATCTAATTTAGATACATACTCCCCTTTAAGTATGTATACATCTTTTCTTTTGAGGTAACTCTCTAAATCCTTTGGATAATCAGAATTTATAAATATAGATAGATACCTTTTATTTAAATCTCTAATTCGCACGTGGTGACTGCTTAACCCAGAATAATGACCTTTATTAATAAGACTATTATAAGAATGAAAAGCTACTTCATTGTGCGACTCAAAAATTTTGATGGCTTCGTTAAGCTGACTATTGGAAAAAAACTTGTTGTTGTAGTTCTTTTCTAAAAATTGTATAGCTTTTTCTGCTACGTTTAACGCACCATTTATGGTGTTCGTCAAATCCATGCTTAATATTAATTTTCTTATGTAAAGAATTGCAAGATACACAGTTATTAAGCTATGCGTGATAATTGCTATAAAAGGTAAAAGTAATGTTTTGTCAACATCTGAATTAACCAACAATATAATAGAAAAGAAAATAGTTAAAAGTGCAGCAGTGTTAAGTAAAGAAAAATAGAGATGTATGTTTGAAGTTTTAATTCGTGCATATGCATTTTCTTTATTCTCTTTATAAGCAAAGGTGAATATAGCAACAGAGGCTGGAATTATTACAATCATTGATCTGATTATATATACTAGTATGCTCTCATTGTATTGTGCTGTTTCGTTGTTTGGAATCCATAGTAAAAAAGAAACCATTAGGAAAAGAAAACAATAAATCAGAACCCCCTTTTTTATAGAGGATCCTGATTTGAAAACTGTTAGTGTGAAGTACCGAAGGTACTCTTTTAATATTTTCATAAACATATCACGTCCGAGAAGTTAGTAAATCTTCATCGATAATTTTTTGATTATTGAACCAAGATTCTCGCCATGGTTTTTCGTTGTGTGATGCCTCCACTAATTCCCAAGCAGACTTATTTTTATAGTTATTCCAAGTTTCTAAAATAACCTCAGCTTCTTCACGGGAAATGTTTTTTATCAAGTGCTGAACATCGTCAGGATTAAACTCATGCTTTATAGGTCTTGAACCATGGGATTTAAAGTGTTCATAAACCGATCTAACTACAGGACCAAATTGCCATGCTTCTAAGGAATCTTCAAAAAGAGCTGAATTTTTTCTTTGAAAATTAGTCAGTTGAGCATAGTACAGCAACTTTTGAAGTTTCAAGTTTGACAAATCACTAATCTGATCATCTCTCTGTGCGAGGTACAAAAGGAATCGTGCCACATTAAGTGCATTAGCCATAAATTATTCCTCCCTCCTACTTATCCATACCCTAATTGTAATAGCTTTATTACACAGTATATGAATAAAAAAAAGCTTTGTTAATCATATTGTATCATATCATATTGTATTGTATCTAAAATTCGACAACGCGTCTGAAATTATTCAAACACATTTACATAAACATACAAATGGTATATTCTAGTAAATGAGGAGGTGATAAAAAATGGAAAAAAGGGACTTTAATCCTGTAGAAGATAGTTACTCATCATTGCCCGCTAATGTAATTGGTTTAAGTATTTACTGTACGATCGATATGGATTTTGACAGACTCATCGTTTTTGAATACCTACCTTTAAATCTCTTCCAAGCAACTCTCCAATCCGAAATATCCTCATTTGAAGCTGACGAAAGAGAATTCCTTTACGGTTTAGAGGCTGCAATCTCAGCAGGCTTCTTTGACACGGATGATCAACTGGTTATTGATGCTGTTGAAGAATATTTTGATCTTTAGAGGAGAAAAGCAATATCTCGGTAAGTTTAAATGCGTTTCCTACTTTGCAGGGTGGCGTTCGTGAGAAGTGTATATGGTGTATGTATATAATAGAAGAAACTTAACCGGGTTCTGGGGCAGAAATGGGGCAGAATTTCATTATTATTGCCCCAATTGCATCAGAAAGCATAACACTGAATACTAAGAAAAGTTAATGTAATAGGCTTTAATCAAATGCTTTAGTATTATTTCATGCTCCATCCAACAGCCTTCTAAGCTGTGGGTCGGGAGTTCGAATCTCTCCTGGGACGCTAACAAAAAGCTGAAACCAATTTGGTTTCAGCTTTTTCTATGTTCCTTATTCAACATCAGATGGGGATTGTAAGTTATCTTTGAAGAAATCCATAAATAAAGTTCCATTACTATTCACGACGGCATAATACACATCGCTTATTTTCACGTTCCGCTTTTCGCACTCCTGTTGAATCCACCACGAATTGAACTCCTGATTCAAGTTTTTATCCACTAATTTTCCGTCCATGATGAGTTCGCGTGGCAAGCTTGACGGGTCATACGGTATGTTTAAATCCTTCTTAGTCACAGTCAGGTTAATATTTTTCTTTTGGATGGACAGTTGACCGCTCACTTCCAGCAATACATACTCCAGTTCCCCTAAGTCAAAAACTCCAGCCTCTCTAAGTCGTTGATCTAAATCGTCTAAGGATAGTTTGATTTTTTTCATATTTCCCTCAAGTATTTTTCCGTTTTCAACAAGGACGGTAGGTGTGCCTGAAAACCATTTTCGAATCGATCTGCTTCGGGAAGACAACGTTAAAAAAATATAAAAGGCCGCAAAAATAGTAAGAAAGGAAGCGAGGATCTCAACGAAAGGAATCGCGGTATCGAATGCCATGTTGGCGATTATGGAGCCAATTGTAATCGATAGTGCAAAACTGTAGTGCGTTTTGTGTGCATTGATATGCTTCCCGACTAATAGCGTGATGATGATCAACAATCCGAAACTTGCTAATGTACGGAAAATAGATATAAAAATGCCGTCCATAAAATCCCTGCTTTCAGTTGGATTGTATTAGTATGAGCTAATCTCTGGAAAAATTGCGCGATTGACAAAATGGGTAGACTATATTATTATCATTATTAATAATGATAATAATGAGGTGAAATCATTGAATTCAAAAGCTCAGCTCATCATGCATCCGGTTCGCATGAAAATCATTCAATGCTTATCGCGTGGACCTGCAACCGTATATGAATTATTGGAATGGATCGGAGATGTCCCACAAGCTACTTTGTATCGCCATCTAAACGAGTTAAAGAAAAACGAAATCATTATGGTAACAGAGGAGAAGAAAATAAGGGGTGCGATAGAAAAAACGTACACCCTGAAACAGAACGGAGCAAGAATCACAGCGGATGAAGCCGAGGACATTGACATGGAAGAACATTTGCAAATGTTTATGACGTTCTTTGCCACATTGGTTCAAGATATGGAGAGTTATTTTGAGGGAAAGGTCGATTTTCAGAAGGATACGTTCGGTTACAGTCAATTTGATTTGCATTTGACTGAGGAGGAGTGGGACTCCTTCAAGAAGGATATGACTGAAATGATGAAACCGTATTTGAAGAATAAACCTACTGATCACACACGTAAAGTATCGATGACGCAAATTTTTATTCCGGATCGGAAAGAATAGAGGGATGAGATGAATAAGCATTGGAAGATCGCTTTAGTGCTCGGCGTATTTGGCCTGATCGGGGGATATTTCACCGCTGAGAGCACATTGAATTCCGGATTTATTGACATCCCTGATCCTTCTTTATTTAGAATCATTACCATTATACAGACTGGTGTTTTGACTTTTCTTCTCAGCTGGGCTGGTCTATGGCTGATGCAGCGAACACCTTTATCACTCTATAAGCGAAATAGTATTATACCTGCTCTTATCATGGGAATCGGTGTAGGGTTTGTTATACAGGGATCCGACGCTCTGCTGTTTATCAACTGGTTGCCGGAATTGGCGTCCCTTGGTGGAGAGACTTCTTTAAATGCTCTTTTACTGGGGGTGTTCTACGGCGGTGTCGTCGAAGAAGTGATGATGCGCTTGTTTCTGATGACCTTCACTATATTCCTTTTCTTAAAAATCAAGAAGCGCGAATCCCTTTCAGGAACGTATTACTGGATCGCTATTATCGTTACGAGTTTTATTTTTGCAGTGGGACACTTGCCTGCGAACATTGCCATTTTCGGGGAACTCTCTGTCGTTGTCCTTTTTAGAGCTTTATTTCTTAATGCAATCGGAGGAATATTTTACGGGTATCTTTTCTGGAAGTATGGACTGTTCTTCAGTGTCATTGCTCATATGGTGACACATATAGCGATGCAGCTTTTGTGGATCCCGCTCTTTAATTAAAAGTTAAAAGTCGGTGGATTAATCTAAATGGAAAGAGGAGAAAAACATGGGATCGGTACAAATTGTTACGAATGGATACAAACTTGCAGGGACATTAAGCGTTCCTGAGAATCCTAATGGGAAATCTGTATTGATTCTCCCAGGATCTGGTGGGGTTGATCAAGACGGGAATCATAAAAAGTTTCCTTCCAATTTGTATAAAGATTTATCGGATAAGCTGAATCATTATGGTTTTACGACGCTCCGGTTTCACAAAAGAGGAGTCGGTGAAAGTGAAGGGAGCTATATAGATACA
The DNA here is from genome assembly GCA_004078665.1 of Halobacillus fulvus. Lineage (GTDB taxonomy): Bacteria > Bacillota > Bacilli > Bacillales > Halobacillaceae > Halobacillus > Halobacillus fulvus. The sequence goes on from SCFO01000001.1 coordinate 191,893, forward strand.
GGGTTTTACGATTTTATCAACGATGCAAGAGAGTGGCTCCGTTTTTTAAAGAGCCATACTCCACAAAATAAAGTATTCATCCTTGGTCACAGTGAAGGAGCCTTGCAGGGACCAGCCGTTTTGAATCAAGAGCCGGCGGACGGGTTGATTTTCTTATGTGGATCGACACAAAATGGGAAGGACTTACTGAAATATCAAAACCGTTTAGTTCGGAAAGAAATACGAGAGGTGTCCGGGTTTAAAGGTCTTTTCTTCAAAATGTTGAAAGTCGATCAAAAAATTGAAAAGCAGTCTTCTACTTTAACCAATAAAATCAATCATACGGATGAAAGTTCCTTCAGATTTAGAGGGGCTAAAATAAATGCAAAATGGATCAGAGAACAATCGCAGTACGATGTGAAGGATGAGTTGAAACGTCTCAATGTTCCTGTGCTCGCCATCAGTGGCGGAAAAGATGTGCAAGTAGAGGAAGAGGCGGCTGCACGTGTGAAGGAGCTTGTACATGGACCTGCTGTAGCCAAAGTGCTGAAGGACATGAACCATGTGTTGAGAAGATTCGATGGTGATCATTCCTTGCTGAAGCTGCATAAAGAGTACCGGAAAACTTTTCCAGAGGATATACATCCTGAATTGATGGCAACGATCATCGAATGGCTTGATGATCCGGCTCTTTCCAAAGTTGGACCCCGGTGATTAGAACGCCATCAGACGGAGATTGGTTTGGAAGCTCAAGATCTGCCGAAAATAACGGAAATCGAGGAGGAAATTCACTCTCATAGCTTTTTGGCTCTGACACATAATAAGCCAGGCTAACAGCCAATTCATTATGGGAGTGAATTCACAATGAAGAAAAACAATATCCAATGGCTTCCGATCATCGCGTCAGTCGGTGTAGGTGCTGCAACCTATAGCATGATGACGGGTCAAGGCGGCCAATTACAGAGCATTCTGCCGAACCTTGCGAATATGTCTTCCGGACGTAATCAGCAAAGCTCGTTTTTGAACCAGTAACGGATTTCCTTCCATTATAATAGCCGGTCTCTTAGGAGGCCGGTTATTTTCATCATTCTTTCCGATTGTTTTTATGGTGGAACTCCTATAGTATATCGTTAGACCAAAATAAATACCTGAGAATCGGAAAATGAGGTTTGAACACCTTCTTTTTAGGATAGGATATGGAAAGGTGACAGAACTACGTTTAATGGGAAGGGTGCTTTATGGAAAATCAAAATGGGAATATCGTATTTTTCCCTAAATGGAAAGCAAACCTTGAGAAAAAAGGTTTGGAAGCTTTCAAAGAGAAAAGGTTCCAGGAGGCTGTAGAGCTTTTAGAACCGTTAGTTGAACATAAGGTCGCCTCTGAAAATGTGGTGACAGGTTTAGTCATGTCTTGGACAGAGCTCGGACAATTTGATGAAGCGGAGGAGCTGTGCCGCTATAAGATGAAAGAAAGTTTAGAGCCGGCTTATTATCACTACTTACATATGTACATAACAATTTTGTTCCAGAGAAACAGGTATCAGGAAATTGTCGATCTTTTAGATGAAGTATTTGAATCCGAGAACATCCCTCATCAAAGCCGGACACAGCTGTGGCAGATGTATGAAGTGAGCAGGAAATTGCTTGAGGATCATCAAAGAGAGCAGGGTGCTAAAGGCAAAGAGGACTTTTTTAAAGCCTTAGAGTCAGATGACATTCAAAATCAATGGAGATGCATCACCCAGTTGAAAAAACAGGATCCTACTCCGTACAAGTCGGAATTTATCGTTTTGTTAACTACTCCAGGGGTACATCCCATTTTGAAGACGGCCATCATCGAGTGGTTGAGAGATTTCGGTGTGAATGAGTCGATTCGTGTCGAGAAGTTTGGGAAGTCGTTCGAAATCAATCCGAATGAATTGAACCAGTTCGAGACTGACTATATGCTGAAGCAAATACAGTTTAGACTTAGTCATATCGAACAAAGTAACCCGACGATGTATGAAATGATCACCCGTTTGTTGTTCAGGTATTGTTACGTACGCTACCCGCTCTTACCAGATGAGGAGGAAGTGGCCCCCATTGTAGAATCGCTTAAACAAATAGGTCATCAATATTTCCAACTCCCATATGAAGGGGAAACGTCAGAAGAAGTTCAAAAGTATAAGGAAGAAATTGAGTTGTGTGAACAGCATTATTCATTATTAGTCGGAGATTCTTAACCGTTTATTCGCAATGCATCTTAAGACATTTCTTGAAAGGCTAATCGTTTATGTTATAATATAGTGGTTGCAAAAAAGATTCGTATGTAGATAGGTTCATAGGATCAACGAAAAAATCGTCTTTAGGGCGAAATGAAAGAATAGATGTTGGAGGGAATTTTTTATGTCAGCAAAATGGGAAAAACAAGAAGGCAATCAGGGTACGTTAACTGTAGAAGTATCGGCAAGTGAATTTGACCAGGCCCTTGATCAAGCTTTTAAAAAAGTAGTGAAGCAGGTTCAAGTACCTGGATTCCGTAAAGGAAAAGTACCTCGTAAACTTTTCGAACAGCGTTTCGGTGTAGAATCTCTTTATCAAGATGCTCTTGATATCGTTCTTCCGAAAGCATACACGGAAGCTGTCGAAGAAACTGGAATCGAGCCGGTTGATCAGCCTGAAGTCGATGTACAGAAAATCGAAAAAGGCGAAGGCGTTGTTTTCACTGCAGAAGTTACAGTGAAACCAGAAGTGAAGCTTGGCGAATACAAAGGTCTTGAAGTTGAAGAGCTAAGCACAGAAGTAACAGATGAAGACGTTGAGAATGAATTGAAGCAGCTTCAAGAGAAACAAGCAGAGCTAGTCGTCAAAGAAGAAGGCGAAGTTGAAAACGGCGATACAGTCGTGATGGACTTTGAAGGATTCGTTGACGGAGAAGCCTTCGAAGGCGGACAAGCAGACAACTACTCTCTAGAAGTAGGTTCTGGTTCCTTCATCCCTGGTTTCGAAGAGCAGCTTGAAGGTAAGAAAGCAGGAGAAGAAGCAGATGTAGTCGTGACGTTCCCAGAAGAATATCACGCGGAAGATCTTGCGGGTAAAGAAGCAACGTTCAAAGTGAAACTTCATGAAGTAAAAGGAAAAGAGCTTCCTGAACTTGATGACGAATTCGCGAAAGATGTCGATGAAGATGTCGAATCTCTTGAAGAGCTTAAGACGAAAACTCGCGAACGCCTAGAAGAGCAGAAGAAAACAGAAGCAGACAATCAAAAGCGTGATTCCCTAGTGAAGCAAGCTTCTGAAAATGCTGAAGTAGAAATTCCAGAAGCAATGGTGAACACTGAGCTTGACCGTATGGTTCAGGAATTCGAACAGCGTCTGCAAATGCAAGGTATGACGAAAGATATGTACTTCCAGTTTACTGGACAAGACGAAGATGCACTTCGCGAGCAGATGAAAGAAGATGCTGGCAAGCGCGTGAAAACGAACTTGACGCTTGAAGCAATCTCTCAGGCAGAAAATGTCGAAGTTTCTGATGAAGACGTGAATGCTGAACTTGAGAACATGGCTTCTATGTACCAAACAGATGTGGCACAACTGACACAAATGCTTGGTGGCAACACAGACATGATTAAAGAAGATCTTAAAGTTCGTAAAGCAATCGACGTTCTAGTCGAAAACAGCGAATCTAAATAATGATCAAAGAAGACAAGGTGAACTTTTCACCTTGTCTTCTCCTATATTTTCATTCTTGTCACGTATAAGAAGTGGAATCACTGGTTAACATGATTATACTTCCACCGTCTTACATACACTAACACTGATATCCTTTTGTTTGACTTATTCAAGAGTTATCTACATAATGAGGGTGGTGCAAAAGAGCTCGCACACCTCTGAATAGGTATTGCTTTTTTGTTTGGAGTTATTTTGATATGATGAGCAAAAGACACTGAATCGTTTAAGTCGTATCTTAAAACTTCAGTCGCAATGATTGCGTCATTTTATTAAGGGGTGAAATGAATGTTTAAATTTAACGATGAAAAAGGGCAGTTGAAATGTTCCTTCTGCGGAAAGAGTCAGGAACAAGTTCGTAAGCTTGTCGCAGGACCTGGCGTATATATTTGTGATGAATGTATTGAATTGTGTACGGAAATTGTAGAAGAAGAGCTTGGTAACGAAGAAGAGGTAGAATTCAAGGAGGTTCCGAAACCACAGGAAATCCGCGAAATTCTAAATGATTACGTGATCGGACAGGATCAGGCGAAGAAAAACCTTTCTGTAGCCGTTTACAACCACTACAAGCGTATTAATGCAGGTGTTAAGAATGATGATGTGGAACTTGCGAAAAGTAACATCCTCATGCTTGGACCTACTGGTAGCGGTAAGACGCTTCTAGCACAGACGCTTGCTCGTATCCTGAACGTTCCATTTGCAATCGCAGATGCCACGTCACTTACAGAAGCTGGTTACGTCGGGGAAGATGTTGAAAACATTCTTCTGAAACTGATCCAGGCAGCGGATTATGATGTAGAAAAAGCTGAAAAAGGAATCATCTACATTGACGAAATCGATAAAGTGGCTCGTAAATCCGAGAACCCATCGATTACGCGTGACGTATCAGGTGAAGGTGTTCAACAGGCATTGCTTAAGATCCTTGAAGGCACACAAGCTAGTGTTCCTCCACAAGGTGGACGTAAGCATCCTCATCAAGAATTCATCCAAATCGATACGACAAATGTCCTGTTTATCGTTGGGGGTGCATTTGATGGAATCGACCAGATCATCAAACGCCGCCTAGGTAAAAAAGTAATCGGGTTCGGTTCTGAACAGGCATCCAATGAGTCTGAGAAGAAAGAACTTCTTACAAAAGTTCTTCCGGAAGATCTGTTGAGCTACGGTCTGATCCCAGAATTCATCGGTCGTCTTCCAGTCATCGGAAGCTTGGAACAGCTGGATGAAGATGCGCTTGTCGAGATTTTGACAAAACCGAAGAATGCGCTAGTGAAGCAGTATCAAAAGCTCTTCCAAATCGACCATGTCGAATTGGAAATCGAAGAAGATGCGCTTCGTGAGATTTCACGACTTGCCATCGAGCGTAAGACCGGTGCACGTGGACTTAGATCGATCATCGAAGGCATTATGCTTGATGTTATGTATGAGCTACCGTCTCGTGATGATATCGAGAAGTGCATTATTACGAAAGAAACAGTCATAGCGGAAAATGGTCGCCCGAAACTTATTTTGACTGACGGCACAGTGGAAGATCAAAGCAAAGAATCTCCTAAGGAAAGTGCATAATACACTTTTAGATGCCTTGAACATCGAAGCCGCGCTACGCTAACTGTAGCGCGGCTTCATGTTTAAGGAGAGAAACAATAGCAATCACAAGGATGAAATCGATGGTTCCCGCTCATAATAGGCATATCATTCTGTAACCCCTTGACGTTATGGTCCAAAGGGGTTTCGGTGTTGGAATACATCGGTATCCTTGCGTTTACTTTCCAAAAGGTTTTATATATGATTAGATTACGTATCGGCATTATCCGGAGGTGTTAATAATGACAGAAAAACGACGAACTCAAATCCCCCTCCTTCCATTAAGAGGACTTTTAGTCTATCCTTCCATGGTGCTCCATCTGGATGTGGGTCGTGAAAAGTCTGTCCAGGCGCTGGAACAGGCCATGATGGATGATAATGAAATTTTCCTTGTATCTCAAAAAGAAGTGAATATTGATGAACCTTCGTCAGATGACATGTATACAGTAGGTACAGTGGCACGTGTCAAACAAATGGTGAAACTGCCGAATGGGACGAATCGGGTGCTCGTAGAAGGACTCTACCGCGCAGCGATTGAAAAGCTGAACGATGAAGAAGAGTTTTATCAGGCGGACATTAAAAAGCTTGCAGATCAGCATGAAGATAAGAATGAAGAAGAAGCATTAATGCGCACGCTGATCAATCAATTTGAAAAATATGTTAACGTTTCAAAGAAAGTCAGTCAGGAAACGTACAATACCGTTGCGGATATTGATGAACCGAGTCATCTTGCGGATATGGTGACGTCCCATCTGCCGATTAAGCTTAAAGAAAAACAGGATATTCTGGAGACAGACAATGTGAAGCAACGTCTTCAGAAATTGATCGAACTGATCGGCAACGAACGAGAGGTTCTTCAAATTGAGCAAAAAATCGGCCAGCGTGTGAAAAAGTCGATGGAGAAAACTCAAAAAGAATATTACTTACGCGAACAAATGAAGGCGATCCAGAATGAACTTGGGGACAAGGATGGGAAATCCGGTGAAGTCGCCCAGTTAAGAGAAAAAATCGAAGAAGCCAGCATGCCAGAGCGCGTCGAGACGATTGCATATAAGGAACTTGGTCGTTATGAAAAAGTTCCACAAAGTTCGGCTGAAAGCTCTGTCATCCGAAACTATATCGAGTGGCTGGTCTCCTTGCCATGGTCTTCTGAAACAGAAGATAACCTTGATGTAAAACACGCCGAAAAGATACTTGATGAGGACCACTACGGCTTGGAAAAAGTGAAAGAACGTGTGTTGGAATACATTGCTGTCCAAAAACTGACCGAATCCATCAACGGTCCTATTTTGTGTCTCGTGGGGCCACCGGGCGTCGGAAAGACTTCTTTGGCGAAATCCATCGCTCGTGCCATTAACCGCAAGTTTGTGCGTATTTCACTTGGTGGTGTCCGCGATGAAGCAGAAATCCGCGGTCACAGAAGAACGTACATCGGGGCTATGCCTGGACGTATCATTCAAGGGATGAAACGTGCGGAAACGGTGAACCCCGTCTTCCTTCTGGATGAGATTGATAAAATGGCCAGCGATTTCAGAGGAGACCCATCTTCTGCGATGCTTGAAGTGTTAGATCCTGAGCAGAACAGTACGTTCAGTGACCATTTCATTGAGGAGCATTATGATCTGTCCAAAGTGATGTTCGTGGCGACAGCTAACAATATCGCATCCATTCCTGGCCCGCTGAGAGACCGGATGGAAGTTATCACCATCGCAGGTTATACCGAAGTGGAAAAAGTAGAGATTGCGAAAGAGCACTTAATCCCTAAACAGATTAAAACGAACGGATTGAATAAGAATCAAATTCAACTTCGTGAAGATGCGCTATTAAAGCTGATTCGGATGTACACGAGAGAAGCGGGCGTCAGGAGCCTGGAACGTGAAATTGCAAGCATTTGTCGTAAAGCTGCCAAAATCATCGTATCCGGCGAGAAGCAACGCGTCGTTGTAACAGAAAAGCAGCTGGAAGCTCTACTCGGACGTCCGAAATTCCGTTACGGTCAAGCCGAATTGGAAGATCAGGTAGGAGCAGCTACAGGGCTTGCGTATACGACAGCAGGCGGAGATACGTTGTCGATCGAAGTGTCCATTTATTCTGGTAAAGGCAACCTCACGCTTACTGGTAAACTGGGAGATGTCATGAAGGAGTCTGCTCAGGCAGCCTTCAGCTATATCCGTTCTCGCGCTCAGGAGTTGAATATCGATCCTGACTTTGTAGAGAAGAATGACATTCACATCCACGTCCCGGAAGGAGCCACCCCTAAAGATGGGCCGTCTGCAGGAATTACGATGGCGACCGCTTTAGTTTCATCTCTTACGGGCCGACCGGTCAGAAAAGAAGTAGGGATGACAGGGGAAATCACGCTTCGGGGTCGGGTGTTGCCAATCGGCGGTTTGAAAGAAAAATCACTGAGTGCACACAGAGCGGGATTGACGACGATCATTATCCCTGCAGATAATGAGAAAGATTTAGAAGATATTCCAGAGAGTGTTCGTAAGGGCTTGACCTTTATTCCTGTTAAACACTTGGATGAAGTATTAGAGAAAGCGTTAGTGGAGGAAACTTATGAAGGTTAATTCAGCAGACATTGTCATTAGTGCTGCAAGTAAAAAGCAATACCCTAAAGAGCCGATTCCTGAAATCGCTCTGGCCGGACGCTCAAATGTCGGGAAATCCTCGTTCATCAACCGGATGATCCAACGAAAGAACTTGGCCCGTACATCATCAAAACCCGGAAAGACGCAGACGTTGAATTTTTATATCATCAATGATCGCTTTCATTTTGTCGATGTACCTGGATATGGTTATGCAAAGGTATCCAAAAAGGAGCGCGCAAAATGGGGGCGGATGATGGAGGAGTATTTCACAGAAAGAGAGCAGTTGCGTGCAACTGCTCTGATCATCGATGTCCGCCATAAGCCGACAGAAGATGATGTGCTCATGTATGACTTCTTGAAGCATTTCGGATTACCGGTCATGGTCATTGCTACGAAGCTTGATAAAATTAAAAAAGGTCAGCGGAGTAAACAGCTGAAAATGATCAGGGAAGTACTCGAAATTGAAGATGAAGACGATTTAATTCCTTTTTCCTCTGAAACAGGAGAAGGAAAAGACGTGGCGTGGAGAACGATGCTCCGTCATTTGAACTTATAAATGCCAAAGCCGCTTCTTAACAAAAAGGAGCGGTTTTTTCATAGTTTAAAAGGGGATCAACAAGAGCCTATAATGAAATCGGAGGAGAGAAGGCTTTGAAGAAGAAAATGATAGAAGCAAGACATTTAAATAAGTACTTCGGTGATCACCATGTACTAAAAGATATCGACTTTGAAGTGGAGGAAGGAGAAGTTGTCGTCTTAATCGGTGCCAGTGGATCCGGTAAGAGTACACTTTTAAGATGCTTCAACTTTCTTGAGATGAAGAGTAGCGGAGATCTTGTCATCAACGAGAAAAAAGTCGATCCTAAAAAAGATGATATCAATAAAGTACGACAGCAGATCGGAATGGTTTTCCAGCATTTTCACCTATTTCCTCATAAGACGGTTATTGAAAATGTGATGGAAGCACCTGTGCAGGTTAAAAAACTCTCGAAAAATGAAGCCAAGCAGAAAGCCATAGAGCTGCTTCAAAAGGTTGGACTGGCAGATAGAGCAGATGATTATCCTTCACGCCTGTCGGGCGGTCAAAAGCAGCGTGTGGCGATTGCTAGGGCTTTAGCTATGGAACCGGAAATCATGCTGTTTGATGAGCCGACCTCAGCTCTCGATCCAGAGTTAGTCGGTGAGGTGCTGCAGACGATGAAGCAATTGGCCCGTGAAGGGATGACGATGGTGGTTGTTACTCATGAGATGGGGTTTGCGCGTGAAGTGGCAGACCGCGTCATCTATATGCACGACGGCAAGATTGTTGAAAGTGGTTCGCCTAAGGATATCTTCTCGAATGCGAAGGAAGAACGGACGCAAGCATTCCTGGGATCCATTTTATAAATAAACCATACAAAAAAGGTGTCGGATCGTCTCCGACACCTTTTTTGTGGATATATGTTTGATTTAGTGTTGAATAGGCAAACTATACAAAAGATCACTTTTTTCGAATCATGTAAATGCCTAAACCGATGAGTACAAGTGGCCAAAATCTTTCGATCCAAGTCACCGACTGTTGAATCCACATAAACCAACCTGGACGTGTCGGTGAAAGAAGGGCAAAAAGACCGACCCCTGTTAAAATAATCGCTGGTATGAGTCCTGCTTTCGTTTTCGAGTACTTCAATAAAAAAGCGATGCCGACAATGAGTACATACATCCCCCACTGATCCGGCCAAAAGGCAAACAGACGTAACGCGTGAAAATGAATTCCGAATCCTAAAAGGAGAACGCCTATAAACAGTCCGGTATATTCTCTCGTCATATAACTGTAGATAAGAAGGACAGCCCCGATGATGACGAGCAGGGATGGCCAGGAATTGTAGGCGGAAAGAAACGGAATGCTCCATAGGTTCAATGAAAAGTAAAGGCCGAAGCCAAGGAGTAAAAAGCCTAATAATGAATAGTGTTTGTTCATGAATGATCACTTCCTGTTTTTCTAATGGATAAATGTGTCGGATTCTTGCGCTTATGCGGATGTTTTGATATATTACAAACGGGTTATAATTTAAATTAATTCTAAATAAGTTGTAAAGATTACGAATTGCGGTAGTTTTATCCTATCATATCAATTTCAAAATCTGTTCATACTTTATCAAAAAAACTTTGATAGATCCATGTTATAATGAATATATGTGATTAGAATGGAACGTTTAATGGGGGTAGATGGAATGCATATTTTAGCTGTCGGTCTTAACTATAAAACAGCCCCTGTGGAAATTCGGGAAAAGCTTACATTTTCTGAAGCGCGTTTGCAAGAAGCCATGCAGGAGCTGAATGCACGTAAAAGTATTTTAGAGAATGTGATTATTTCTACATGCAATCGTACGGAGATATACGCAGTTGTCGATCAGCTGCATACAGGCCGCTATTATATCAAACAGTTTTTGGCGGACTGGTTTCAAATAGAAAAGGAAGAGTTCTCACCTTTCCTTTCTATCTATGAAGCGGACGGAGCGATTGAACATTTATTGAGAGTAACATCCGGTCTCGATTCCATGGTGCTGGGAGAAACTCAAATACTCGGTCAAATGAAACAGGCTTTTTTGAGAGCGCAAGAAACAGGATCCACCGGGACCATCTTCAACCAACTGTTTAAGCAGGCAGTGACGATGGCCAAGAAAGCTCACAAAGATACAGAGATCGGCGAAAATGCTGTTTCCGTGAGCTACGCAGCAGTAGAACTAGCTAGAAAGATTTTCGGTGACCTCGTTCATAAGCATATCGTCATACTTGGTGCAGGGAAGATGGGGGAACTTGCTGCTAAAAACCTTCAAGGTTCAGGAGTGAGAAAAGTTTCTGTCGTCAACCGGACGTTATCTAAGGCACAAGTGGTCGCCGATCAATTCAATGGACAAGCGAAAACAATGCAGGACCTTGATGAAGTGTTAGCGGATGCTGATATCGTCATTAGTTCGACTGGGTCCAGTCAGTATGTAGTGACGAAAGATCTGCTTGAACCTATTCATAAGAAACGGAAAGGGAAACCTCTTTTCTTTGTAGATATTGCGGTTCCGAGGGATTTGGACCCTGCGATGGAAAGTTTAGAGAGCGTTTTCCTCTATGATATCGACGACCTGCAAGGAATTGTCGATGCAAACCTTGAAATGCGAAAGCAAGCTGCAGAAGAGATTGAACTGATGATCGAAGCTGAAATCGTCGAGTTCAAAGAATGGCTCCAAACGATCGGTGTCGTTCCGGTTATCTCTGCTCTTCGCACGAAAGCACTTAGCATTCAGGCGGAAACAATGAAAAGCATCGAACGAAAAATGCCTGAACTTACGGAACGAGAACGGAAAGTATTGAACAAGCACACGAAAAGCATCATCAATCAAATGCTTAAAGATCCAATTTTGCAGGCGAAAGAATTTGCCGCTCAGCCGGATGCAGAGGAAACCCTCCGTTTATTCACACAAATATTCGGAATCGAGGAGCAGGTTCAGGAAGAGATTACAGAGCAGGAGAAAAAAAACACTGCGATGAAGAGTCATGAAAACGAAAAAACACCTGCCTTTTCTGTTATCACCCCAATGGCGAACTCCTGAGGGGAATGCTGAATGTTTGATTTTAAGTGGGTATATGAACTCATATTGTTATTATATGGACTAAGTATAGTTGGATACTTTATCGATTTTATCCAAAACAACCGGAAGGTGAATCGCATCGCCTTCTGGTTACTTAGTATGGTTTGGATTCTTCAAACCATTTTTTTATTGACTCAATTTTACATGGTGGAAAATTTTCCGATTATGACCGTTTACGACGGGCTTTATTTTTATACGTGGATTCTTGTCACCTTTTCCTTGATCATAAACCGCCTCTTCCGGGTGGACTTCCTTGTGTTCTTTACGAATATCGTAGGCTTTCTCGTGATGTTGATCCATATATCGACAAGGGCTCAGAACGATTTGAAAGACCGTGGCATCGAGCTGGTCAATGAGATGCTTGTCGTGCACATCAGTCTGGCGATTTTATCGTATGGTTTTTTCACCTTATCGTTTATTTTTTCATTATTGTATTTACTTCAATATCGATTGCTTAAGCAGAAGAAGTGGGATGCCCGGTTATTCCGGCTTGGCGATTTAACGAAGCTCGATCATTTTTCGTATATCGCGGTTGTGCTTGGTGTTCCGCTTCTGCTGATTGCGATCATTTTAGGGATCACGTGGGGCTATGTTTCCCCTGATGAATTCTATTGGTACGATTCGAAAACGCTCGGGTCTTTCCTTGTATTGATCGTTTATATGATCTACCTCTTCTTAAGGGTTGTGAAAGGATATCAAGGCCGTACGATTTCCCTATTTAATTCGGCTGCCTTCTTATTTCTGCTTATCAACTTCTTTTTATTCGGATCCTTATCGAACTTCCATTTTTAGTCCTAGGAGGAATTGCTATGAGAAAAATTGTTATCGGTTCTAGAAAGAGTAATCTGGCTATTACCCAGACAGAATGGGTCATTGAACAATTGAAGAAAATCGATCCTTCGTATGAATTTGAAATCAAAAGAATTTCAACGAAAGGTGACCGGATTCTTGATGTCACACTTTCTAAAGTTGGCGGCAAAGGGTTATTTATCAAAGAAATTGAGCAGGCAATGTACGATGGGGAAATCGATATGGCTGTTCACAGCATGAAAGATATGCCTGCTGTTGTAGCAGAAGGCTTAACTGTTGCCTCTGTACCCATCCGTGAAGATCACAGGGACGCGTTCGTCTCAAACAATCACGTCGCTCTCAAGGACCTCCCGGAAGGTGCGATTGTCGGCACGAGCAGCTTGAGACGTGGGGCCCAGATTAAAGCGGTTCGTCCTGATCTTGAAATCAAATGGATTCGCGGGAATATCGATACACGATTAAGAAAGCTGAAAGAAGAAGATTACGATGCCATTATCCTGGCCGCAGCTGGTTTAAAACGGATGGGTTGGGATGATGACCTCGTAACTGAATATCTTGAGCCAGAGGTATGTGTACCGGCAGTCGGTCAAGGAGCGCTTGCGATCCAGTGTCGCGAAAATGACTCCGAACTGCGCGATTACTTGCAAAAGCTGAATCATGAATATACGGCTACAACGGTGGCCGCTGAGCGTAAATTCCTTCATGACTTAAACGGCGGCTGTCAGGTTCCGATTGGAGGCTATGCTTACAGGAAAGATGATGAGATTGTCCTTACGGCACTTGTCGGGACTCCTGATGGGAAGACGATCCTTCAGGAGACGGTTAGTGGAAAAGATCCGATACAAGTCGGAAAAGAGGCCGCTGACTTATTAAAAGCACGTGGTGCACAGGAAATTGTAGATGATGCAAAAGAGGAGTATGGACAGTAATGACCTCACTAGGCGGGAAAACGGTTCTTGTGACTCGTGCCAATTCCCAGGCATCTTCTATGATTAACCTAATAAAAGATCAAGGTGGAGTGGCATTGCACACTCCACTGATCTCTTTTCAATTACATGAATCAGCTGAAAATCAGAGATTAATCAAGCAGCTTCACGACTATTCCTGGGTGTTTTTAACGAGCTCTAATGGCGTGAAGTTTTTTTTCGAGCTTTTGCGTAGAGAGAAACAGTCGATTCCAGATCATATAAAATTTGCGATTGTAGGAACGAAAACAAAAGCCGCTTTAGAGGGCTTTGGATATGGAGCATCCTTCATCCCGACCCGTTTTAATGCAGATACAATGGGGAAAGAATTTTTAGAGACATACCCCGAACCAGGAAACATTCTTTACATAAGGGGAAACAGGTCCAGGGATGTGCTCCCTAAGCTATTTCAGGATAAGCACGTGTTTTTTCATTCCATGACCGCTTATGATACTCTACTAATGGAAGAACATAAATCAAAGATTGTAAAAAAAGTGACGGATCATCAGTTGGATGCAATCACCTTCACAAGTCCGTCAACTGTCCAGGCACTAGTAGCACTCTCTGGAGATCACCGGGAGGTTTTTCGTATTCCGTGCTTTTGCATCGGACCGACAACGGCTGATCAGGCTAAACTGGAAGGGTTTCATTACGTATTTCATCCAGGACAATACACGGTCGAGGATTTGGTCACACAGATGATCGACTACTTTAGGAAAGAAAGGGATCGATTTTGATGAACGATTTGAACTTCAAACGGCATCGTAGGTTGCGTCGAACAGAATCTATGAGGGCGTTAGTACGAGAGACACATCTGCAAACAGATGATTTGATCTACCCTATATTTGTAGTGGAAGGCAGCCGTATCAAAAATGAAGTGGCTTCCATGCCTGGCGTTCACCAGGTTTCGCTTGATTATCTTACAGAAGAAATGAATGAACTTGTCGATCTTGGCATTCGTTCTGTAATCGTGTTCGGTGTGCCGCAGGAAAAGGATGAAGTTGGCAGTCAAGCCTATCATGAAGAAGGAATTGTACAGCGTGCGATTCGTCAGATCAAAGAAGAAACACCTTCCCTGACGGTCATTGCTGATACGTGCCTGTGTCAATATACGGATCATGGCCATTGTGGTGTCATTCGTGAAGGGGATATCGCGAACGATGAATCCCTTGAATATTTAACAAAGACGGCTGTATCACAAGCTGAGGCAGGAGCTGATATCATTGCTCCTTCTAATATGATGGACGGTTTCGTAGCTGCAATTCGGCGAGGACTGGACGAAGCTGGATACAGCCATATTCCGGTCATGTCCTATGCTGTGAAATACGCATCTTCCTTCTACGGTCCATTCCGTGACGCAGCTCACAGTTCCCCACAATTCGGAGATCGCCGTGCTTACCAAATGGATCCGTCCAACCGGCTAGAGGCACTGAGAGAAGCGGAATCGGATGTGGAAGAGGGAGCGGACTTTCTCATCGTAAAGCCAGCGCTTGCCTATCTGGATATCATGCGTGAGGTGAAAGACCGTTTCAACCTTCCTCTCGTTGCTTACAACGTCAGTGGGGAATATTCGATGATTAAAGCTGCTGCTCAAAATGGATGGGTCAATGAGCAGGAAATCGTTCTGGAGAAATTGACTGCCATGAAGCGTGCGGGAGCCGATTTGATCATCACTTATTTCGCAAAAGATGCAGCAAGATGGCTGAAGCAATAAACCGTTTTTTTATTCGAAAGGGTGTGTCTGAAGATGAGAAAATTTGATCAATCGCAGACTGCTTATGAGAAAGCAGTGAATTTGATGCCAGGCGGAGTGAACTCCCCGGTACGAGCATTCAAGTCAGTCAACATGGATCCTATTTTTATGGAAAGAGCGAAGGGATCTAAGCTTTATGACATCGATGGAAATGAATACATTGACTACGTACTGAGTTTCGGCCCATTGATTTTAGGTCATGCTGACGAAAGAGTGACGGAAGCTTTGAAAACGGCGACAGAGCATGGGACAAGCTTTGGAACGCCGACGATAAAAGAAAATGAACTTGCTGAACTCGTCATTGACCGTGTCCCATCCATTGAGATGGTACGGATGGTCAACTCTGGTACAGAAGCCACGATGAGTGCGCTTAGGGTAGCCAGAGGTTATACAGGTCGTGACAAGATCCTGAAATTTGAAGGGAATTACCATGGTCATGGAGATTCGCTGCTAATCAAAGCCGGTTCTGGAGTGGCCACACTCGGACTGCCAGATTCTCCTGGTGTTCCAGAGTCGATTGCTCAAAACACGATCACTGTCCCTTACAATGATTTGGAAAGTGTACGTTACGTCTTTGAGGAGTATGGAGACGATTTGGCAGCGGTAATCATCGAGCCCGTATCAGGGAACATGGGAGTTGTCCCTCCGAACGAAGGATTTCTTCAGGAACTCCGCCAACTGACAGAGGATAACGGAACGATTCTAATTTTCGATGAAGTCATGACAGGTTTTCGCGTCGGTTTTCATAGTGCACAGGGCCACTTTGGAGTGACTCCGGATATGACGTGTCTTGGCAAAGTAATCGGTGGAGGCCTTCCTGTGGGTGCATACGGAGGCAAGCGTGAAATCATGGAACGTGTAGCTCCGGTCGGAGACATTTACCAAGCGGGTACGTTATCTGGAAACCCTCTCGCAATGACGGCAGGATTCGAAACCATTTCGGCTATGACAAAAGAGGCTTATGCCTCCATCAATGAAAAAGTGGACCGACTGATTGAGGGCTATAAACAAGCGGCGAAGAAGTACAATGTTCCTTTAACGGTCAACCGTGCGGGATCTATGGTCGGCTTTTTCTTTACGAATGAACCGGTCACGAATTTCGAGACAGCCAATCAATCGGATCTTGACTTGTTCACTCGCTATTACCAAGGAATGATCCAAGAAGGTGTTTATCTCCCACCTTCACAATTCGAAGGTCTGTTCTTATCTGTCAAACATACAGATGAGGACATCGAAAAAACAATTCAGGCGGCAGAAAAAGTATTCTCCACTCTATAACATTCCTAGACGCACGAAACCTTGTAATGAAAACCAAGGTTTCGTGCGTTTTCGTTGAAAAAAACCCTCTTAATTTAACGAAAGTCATGATGAAAACTTAGTTTGGGTAGGATTTGTTACACTTAATGGGTTATTAGAAAAAGTCTCATGTGCGTTTGATTTAATGTCAACAGAATCTTCAAGTCGTGTTTCCGTTCATTGATTCTGGTGAGGAGGGGCGGGAAATGGCGAGATTCCTATGGGGAGGAAAGGGCAGGCTGAGATCCCGCAGGAGCCTTGCTCCGAGGAAGCTCAGCGCCCGCCCATGGAAAGCGAGTTATTTCCCGCCCCTCCAGCACTGGCATGACAAACGGAAACTTCCCACGAAGATCAACTAACCAGGTGGGTCATTTAGGAATAAATAAGAAACATTTCATGTATAAACTCTTCATCTCAACATAGCTTTTTAATAGAGGATGATTGCTTTATTTTGATGGGGAGGGACTTTAATTTGCAAAATCAATCGAATGTTTTCACGTTTTATTTAGATGAATCGCTGTGGTTCAAGGAAGGACAGGGCGTTCGTGAGCTGATTGGAATATCATTGGAACCAGAGATCTCGATTGAGGAATTCGGTCAGGAAGTGCGCCTCACAGGAACAGTGGCTTTAGCGGGAGAGTATATGCTGGCAGAGGAGGAGCAATGGGAAAGTGGAGCTTCCTCATCACGATTCGTTGATACTGTGGAAGAAGGGGAGGAAGGAGCTTTTCATTTTTCACATGCTTTCCCTGTAGAAATATCGGTTCCACTCAATCGTGTCTCGAGTTTAGATGATGTTCACGTCGATATTTCGAGCTTTGATTACGAGCTCCCTGAACAAAATCAGCTCCGTCTTCACGCACAGTTAAATATCAATGGGATTGAATCGAAAAGCAGTGCTCAACATGCGGAATCCTTTGATGAATCAACGACCTTTGAACCGGTCGATTTTAATCAAAAGGAAGTAGAGGAGCGGACGGTTGTACCGGAACAGGATGCTCCAGTCATTCAGCTGAATGAGTATGAAGCGCAAGATAAGAGTGAAAATGTAGAAACGGCTGAATCAGGGGAAGAAGGAAGGTGGCATTACAAGAAAAGTCAAAGCTTCTCTGAATTTTTTGGTCATGAGCAAAAAGAAGAGGAAGAGACGGAGAGCATTTCAAGTGAAAGCTCTGTCCAGGTGGAGGATTCTTCTATATCTTACGCAGAGTCTTCATCATCAGCGCCTTCTGTTTCTTCATCCGTTTCTTCATCAGATAAACATGAAGCGAAACCGGCTCCTACCGGAATGGACGGGATCAAGCAGGTGTTCAAGCATCTGTTCCCGAACAGGGATGAATCTTATACCCAGATGAAGATGTATATCGTTCAGGAAGAGGAGACACTCGAGTCGATCGCGGACCGTTATGGTATATCCGTAAAGCAACTGGAGCGGATCAACGAATATGAAAGCGAAGTATCGCCTGGACAGATTGTCTATATTCCTCGTTAGATCCATTTATATTTAAAGGCGAGGAAAAATCCGATGACAATACCCAGTAAGAATATATCGAATGTAGTCGGCCAAAAAATCGTCCGGATCGCCTGAAATACTAAAATCGGTAGCAGCCACTTTTCAATCCAGTACAGCCAAGTACGGCACCATGCCGGAAGCCGGTATCGGTAAAATCGACTCAAAAGGTTCACCCTCCTTTTTTTAAATAAACGCTGTGTATTTTAAGAAAGAATGGGTTTTTATAAAAAGAGTTGACTAAACTCTGTCTTTCTATATACAATATGTAATACATCATCTATACGTGAAATGCAGTGATGGGGAAGAGTACGCGAACAATTCCTTCAGAGAGGAAAACAAGTGGTGAGAGTTTTCCAGGAACCCTGTAAGTGGAAGGTCGCCCCGGATGCAGCTTCTTTGAACATGAGTAGGAGAAGCCGGTTAGAAGCCGTTACAAGGAATGAAGTGTGCAGATATTTTTTCTGCAAATGAAGGTGGTACCACGGAAACAGATCCTTTTCGTCCTTTTTTGGATGAAGAGGATTTTTTTATTTCTGTTTAGAAAGTGCAGAACAGAATGTATAAATAAAGAGAAATGAAGGAGGAAGATCATGATGAAGGAACAAGATCTTTCAATGCCTACGAAATACGATCCGGCCGCAGTCGAACAAGATCGTTATCAGTACTGGGTAGATGGGAAATTTTTTGAGGCGACAGGTGATGAAAACAAAGAACCATATACCATTGTTATTCCGCCTCCAAACGTAACAGGAAAACTGCACCTTGGACATGCATGGGACACGACGCTCCAGGATATCTTATCACGCGTGAAGCGAATGCAGGGCTATGATGTACTGTGGCTTCCTGGTATGGACCATGCAGGGATTGCAACACAAGCAAAAGTAGATGCTAAGTTACGTGAATCCGGAATCAGTCGTCACGATCTAGGTCGCGAGAAGTTTTTGGAAAAGTCATGGGAATGGAAGCATGAGTATGCGAAATTCATCCGTACCCAATGGGAGAAGCTTGGCCTAGGTTTAGACTATTCCCGTGAACGTTTCACACTGGATGAAGGTTTATCTGAAGCTGTAAAAGAAGTGTTCGTCAACCTTTATGAAAAAGGATTGATTTACCGCGGTGAGTATATCATCAACTGGGACCCGGATACGAAAACAGCCCTATCAGACATCGAAGTAGAATATAAAGATGTCCAAGGAGCTTTCTACCATATGCGTTATCCTCTGAAAGATGAGGAAGGATCGATCGAAATCGCCACGACACGACCAGAGACGATGCTCGGGGATACGGCGATTGCTGTTCACCCTGAAGATGAGCGCTATAAGCACTTGATCGGGAAGAAAGCGATTCTTCCAATCGTCGGCCGTGAAATCGAAATTGTGGCGGATGATTACGTCGATATGGAATTCGGTTCTGGCGCTGTGAAAATCACGCCTGCCCACGATCCGAACGACTTCGAAATCGGAAATCGTCACAACCTTGAACGCGTCCTCATCATGAATGAAGACGGCAGCATGAATGAAAATGCTGGCAAATATAAAGGGATGGATCGATTCGAATGCCGTAAGCAAATCGTTAAGGATCTTCAAGAAGAAGGCATTCTATTTGAAATTGAAGATCATATGCATTCGGTTGGTCACTCTGAGCGGAGTGGAGCCGTTGTAGAACCATATCTCTCTACACAATGGTTTGTCGATATGAAACCATTGGCGGATGCTTCGATCGATCTTCAAAAAGGAGAAGAAAAGGTTCAGTTTGTACCTGACCGCTTCGAGAAGCCATACTTGCACTGGATGGAAAACACACGCGATTGGTGTATTTCCCGTCAGCTATGGTGGGGACACCGTATTCCGGCCTGGTATCACAACGAAACAGGAGAAGTATATGTCGGAAAAGAGGCGCCAGAAGACTCAGAGAACTGGACACAGGAAGAAGATGTCTTGGATACATGGTTCTCCTCAGCGTTGTGGCCATTTTCTACAATGGGCTGGCCGGATGAAGAGAGTGAAGACTTCAAGCGTTACTTCCCGACAAATGTTCTCGTAACAGGCTACGACATCATCGGGTTCTGGGTAAGTCGTATGATTTTCCAATCGCTCGAGTTTACGGGTCGCCGCCCATTCGATGATGTACTGATTCACGGCTTAGTCCGTGATGCAGACGGAAGAAAGATGAGTAAATCGCTCGGAAACGGTGTCGACCCCATGGATGTCATCGATCAATACGGCGCAGATTCCCTGCGTTATTTCCTATCGACGGGCTCATCTCCAGGTCAAGATTTGCGTTTCCACTGGGAAAAGGTAGAGTCGACATGGAACTTCGCCAACAAGATTTGGAACGCTTCCCGCTTTGCGCTTATGAATATGGGCGACTTGAAGTATGAAGACATCGATCTTAGTGGTGAAAAGTCCGTGGCGGATCAGTGGATCTTAACACGCTTGAATCAGACGATCGAGCAGGTGACTACGAACATTGATAAATATGAGTTTGGAGAAGCCGGCCGTCATCTTTATAACTTCATTTGGGATGATTTCTGTGACTGGTATATTGAAATGGCGAAACTTCCGCTTTACGGGGAAGATGAGGCGAGAATTCATACGACCCGTTCGATCCTTGCTTATACACTGGATCAAACAATGCGCATGCTTCACCCGTTCATGCCATTTATAACAGAGGAAATCTGGCAGCACCTTCCGCATGAAGGTGAGTCCATTACGCAAGCATCCTGGCCGGAAGTACGTGATGATTTCCACAACGAACAAGCCGTTCAGGAAATGGAGCGTCTCGTTTCGATCATCCGTTCTGTAAGGAATATCCGTGCTGAAGTGGATACTCCAATGTCTAAAGAAATTCAGCTGATGATCCAGGCGAAGGATGATCAAGTTGTTCAGGAACTGGAGAAGAACAGAAGCTATTTAGAGCGTTTCTGTAACCCGAGTGAACTGACGATCGCAACAGACCTTCAGGCACCTGAAAAAGCGATGTCCGCTGTCGTGACAGGTGCAGAGCTATATCTGCCGCTAGCAGGCTTGATTAACATTGAGGATGAAATCAAACGTCTGGAGCAGGAATGGCAGAAGTGGGAAAAAGAAGTGGAACGTGTACAGAAGAAGCTCTCGAATGAGAAATTCGTCAGCAAAGCACCTGAACATGTCGTAGAGGAAGAGCGAAAGAAAGAAACAGATTATTTGGAGAAACGGGCGAAAGTCGAAGCTCGAATCAAAGAATTAAAAGCGTAGCAGGATAGGGAGGGTATTCTTAGGAATACTCTCCCTTTTTAAAAGGAAGGGAAAAGCTGTGAACAATTATCAAGAAGCATTACACTGGATACACTCAAGAGAAAAGTTCAAAGTCAAACCGGGATTGAAAAGAATGGAGTGGATGATGGAGCGGTTGAATCATCCGGAGAAAACGTTCCGTTCGATCCATATTGCCGGTACAAACGGAAAGGGATCCACCTTATCTTTTATCAGGTCACTCCTTCAGCATCAGGGCTTCAAAGTGGGAACATTCACTTCACCCTACATTGTTCGTTTCAATGAAAGAATCAGTTTAAACGGAGAACCGATTTCAGATGAGGACTTAATTGAACTCGTCAATGCGATCAGGCCACTGGCCGAGGAACTTGGGACTACACCTCTAGGGGAGCCGACTGAGTTCGAAGTCATTACCGCGATGTCGATGCTTTATTTTTCCAAACAACAACCCGACTTTGCTCTCTATGAAGCCGGATTAGGAGGAAGGTATGATTCTACCAATATCATCGAACCGATTCTTGCGATTATCACAAATATAGGAAAAGATCATATGTCGATCCTGGGAAATACGTATGAACTTATCGCAGAGGAGAAAGCTGGAATCATTAAATATGGAACGCCGACCATTTGTGGGGCCAAACAAAAGGAAGCGATTGAAGTCATCGAACAAAAAGGACTGGAAATGAAAGCCGACGTTTCTTTGCTCGGCAGAGATTTTAAAGTAGAACACCTAGAAAGTTCTGATACTGGTGAAGTATTTATCTACACAAAGGATCAGAAAAGAATGGGTCCATTCACATCAGGTTTAAAGGGGAATCATCAGGTGGAGAATGCAGCGCTGGCTATTGAAGCGATCGAATATTTGAGGGAAGAGGGATTTGATTTAGACCCGGCTCTATATGATCTAGCCTTAGAAGGTACATCATGGCCGGCAAGATTCGAAACGCTGCAACAATCCCCTTTGACGATTGTGGACGGCGCTCACAATGAAGAAGGGACGGAAGCTTTAGTCGAGACGCTCAAGCAAAGGTACAGCCATAAAAAGATCCACCTCATCTATGCTGCATTAGCCGATAAACCTGTTGAGCGAATGTTAGAGTTGTTGGGTGAAGTCGTAACAAGTGTCACAGTCACTACGTTTCCGTTTCCTAGAGCTCTTCGGGCGGAACAGTTGAAGGTTATGTCTCCTGTTACCCCTATCAACAGTTTTGAGAGCTATAAAGAAGCGATAGAAGAGGTTCAACGTTCAATGGGAGAGGATGATGTATTGCTTATTACAGGTTCTCTTTACTTCATTTCAGATATTAGGAAATATTTTGAAAACAATGAAAACTTATGATAATATGTTAATCATCTGATTTTTACGTAAATTTTGACCAAATAAAATGGGAAGAGAAGGGGTGGAGGCGTGAATAAGTCAAAAAAAATCGCCATTTGGCTCATATGGCTTCTTTTCTGGCCTAGTGGGCTCTACGCCCTTTTTGTTACACTCAATCCTCCATTGACAGGGCAAGGGGTAGATATTTTTGCCTTTATGGTCTTGGCTTCGATTGTAGCTTTTTTTCCATTGAAAGTAGGCGAACATCCTGTGTTCTTCACGCACGGGATTGCGTTTGCCGTCTTTTTATACTATGGACTTTTTATAGAAGTCCTCGTTTCACAGACCGCGCTGATCTTTCTGATGATCACGTTGAGAGTGAATCGAGCGAACCTTCACAGAGTCCCGCTCAATTTTATGATGTTCCTTGTAATCTCAGTGTCGTCTGCACTTGTCTATTACGCTTTAGGTGGAGAACACGGGGAGGGTGAGGTCATTTCAGCGGGAAATGTTTTGCCGCTGGTTGCCTATGCTTTTTCGCAGATCATTTTCAATCAATTTGCGATTAAAATGATTGCGAGGTTTATTTATAACACAAAAGTAAAATGGATCGATAAAGGGTTGATCTGGGACATTCTCACAGCAGCGTTAGTCTTGCCGGTCGGTTTTTTGCTTTACATGGTATATGCTGAAATCGGACTCAGTGCGATCTTCCTAGTGGGCATTCCGTTCATTTTCATTTCCGGAATGCTTATGCTCTATCATAATAGCCGGGAAATCAATGAATATTTGAAAAGAACGAGTAAAATTGGACACGAATTGACAGGGAATCTAGGCGTGAAGGATGTTCTTGATTTATTTGTCGAGCGGATCAGCCATTTACTCCCATTGGATTACATTTATATTTTCGATGTGCATACTGAAAAAAACATGAAATTGATTCGTTTCTTTGACCGCTCGGGTGAGACTGATTTTCCTGAATTACAGTTGGATAAGGGCGAAAGTGTGAGTGGGTACACTTGGAAGAAAGGGACGAGCTACAACTATCGTAAGAAAAAAGAATGGGAACACTTAATGAACGAATTCACACCGGATCAGGCGGAAAGCTGTTTATCGATTCCGGTGGAGCGTAATGGGGAGATCGTGGGGGTCATTACAATCTACTCTAGGCAAAAAAGAGCCTTCATGCAGTTTCAATTTATGATTTTAAACATCCTTGGAAGCTATTTGGCTGTCGCCATCGAGAATGCCCGTCATTATGAGAAGACGAAAGAGGAAAGCGTCCGATGTCCTTTGACAGGGTTATATAATTTTAGATACTTGGAGGACAAGCTACACGAACTATTCGTTTCGTCTCCTAAGGAGCAGCCGATTTCACTCATCCTGCTGGACCTGGACAGATTTAAGCGTGTGAATGATACATACGGGCATGAAAGCGGAAATGAAATTCTCTGTCTGTTGGCGGATCTCCTTTGCACGGTGGTTGAAGACGATGGGATTGTAGCGCGGTATGGAGGAGAGGAATTTGTCATCGTGCTTCCTGACTTCGGTAGTGAACAAGCTTTTTATTTGGCTGAACAGATTCGAGTTGAAATTATGAAACGTCCTTTCCGTTCCTATCAGCATATGACAGATGAAGAAGGGTATATGGAGGTGGAGGTAACAGCTAGTATTGGCGTCGCTACGTACCCTGATGACTGTGAAGAGCCTCTGGAACTCATTCGTCACGCAGACCGGGCGATGTACGTCGGCGCCAAGCAAAAGGGAAGAAATAGAGTGGCAAGTTATGAACGACTGAAAAAAGCTGTGGAATAAATTTTTCCACAGCTTTTTTTGACTCTACACATATTAGCTTTCGGGAGGGGATTGGCAGTTTCCGGATTGGATCGTTAAAGTAGTGGGGGGATTGATCACTTCTCCTGTTACACAAATCGTGATTTTATTCCCAACTGCTTTTATATTTGTATGTTCTCCGAATGTTAGCGATCCGTTTACGGTGAATTCACTCTTATTGTGGAACTTCATGTCGTCGAGTCCGCTTACATTGGTGTCCTTTGACCATAGAGATGCTCCGTTTTTCAATGTAAGGTCTCCTGTGAAAACGGTTGGACCTGAAACGTACAACTTCGCACCATTTCGTAGTTCAGTAGAACCGTAGAATGTTCCAGCACCTTTGATTTGCAGTGAAGCATTTGTTCCGATTGTTAACCCGTTTTCGAATGTGGCGCTTCCCACTATAGTATGGGTGGCGTTGGTTGGAATCGACACATGTTCCGGACAATTACGATCTCCTTCCATCGTAGACTGTTGTTTTGATTCGAGTGGTTTACATTCCTCAGAAGGCTCTAGGTCCGGATCTCCTGGATCTTGAGGATCTGTTTGAACGTCATCTCCTCCAATCTCGATCATGACATCGGTTGGGTCTTGCGCAAGCAAAAGTGCAGATGTTTTATACTTCACCTCATCGATTTCGACCGTAAGAAAAATCTGTTTATCGAAATCTCCGACAGTTTCACATGAATCGGTCAATAAATCTTTCGAAATCGGCTGGGGTGTATTTTCTTTCTTTTCGATGTATAATTCACTTATAGTCAAATTTTCCTTTGTTATGATATTTGAACCGTTATTTACAGTTAATGTTGAAGGGTTTTCTAGGCATATATTCACAGGATGGTCCTCAGATTGTTCTTTGATCGACATGAGGATCGTATTCGCCTGCTGTTTTAAGTCTAAATCTCTTTGAACGTGATCATTAGACTGAAAAAGCTGACCGAGAAGACTTCCGGCTATTGCCACAACTACGCCGATCAAGGCAAGCGCAGCTAACAGTTCGACTAACGTGATGCCGGATTGATTCCAAAATTTTTTCATAGCGAAATGCTCCTTCAAGAAGATGGGATGGTTGTAATGTGGAATGATGAAAATGGGATGACTCTTGTGGAAATACTGGCGGCGCTTGCGCTCTCGGGTGTGATCATCACCGTTTGTCTTTCCTTATTTACGGATTACATAGTTATGACAAACCGAGTGGAAAACGAAGTGGACGGGGGAAATCTGGCAGAGGAAGTCGCCTTTTATATGGAGGCGGCTGATATCGACAGCGCAACTGATTGTAACTCGCCGCCTGCTTCGTTTTCGGTGGATTTTTTAGCTGAACAGGGTTCTTTTCATATCGATCCGATGTCTAATCAAGTATATTACACAACGGAGCAGAATCAAACGTATTTCATTGAAGCCAGAGCTCTCTGTCAGGAAGCTGAGGAAAGGGCGCTCGGTCTTGCTCCTGTCGAAGTGCAAATCTACAGGGAGCTTGAAGATGGCTCGCGCAATATGGTGACGAACACTTTTAGGTACCTCGATTTACCGGGGGGAACTTCATGAAGCTTATACATAATGAACGTGGGGCTGCACTTGTGCTTGTTTTGCTGGCTGTAATGGTAGCAGGCATTCTCGGGACTGTGCTTGCTTCCCAAATTTTGACGGCAGGCACACAGGCAACCAAATCGCAAAACCTTAATAAAGCTGAGAATTTAGCGAAGATGGGAAAAGAGTTCTTCATCCAAGAAATTTCGCATCTTGAAGAATGGCAAAATCAAAAGAGTCGCTTTGTTAATTACTTGAAGACCCGAACGATTGATGATGACCATTCCTATAGCATTCGTGTCCTCGAAATAGAGGAAAGCGAACAAACAGTGGTGACTTATGAAAGCACGGGGATTTCTGGTGATACGGAAGAAGTGTTAACGGGACAGGTCACAATCTCGGTCTCTGAAACGTGGATCGACTTGATAAACAAAGAAATTCCTCCGGATTTAGAGGATTTTACGGAAATCCATTGCGAAACTCGCCCGGGTCCAAATCGAGCAAAATGTGATGTAGACGAATCAGGAAATGTTTATTTGACGGGTTCGTATAACATAACAGGGCGCGGGAATTCGAATCATGAGATTACGATTGACGGCGATCTCTGGGTGGACGGATCGATTGAGCTTGGTGGAAACAGTTCAATTACCATTAATGGTTTTACTTATTTTGAAAACAGTCGTTTGTTCATGAATGGTTCTCCATACCTCTTGGTGAATGGCGATGCTTATTTTGACTTTTCGGACGTTGACTTCAGAGGAGGAGACCAAACCGTTATAGTGACAGGTAATGCCTATTTCGTTCCGTCCGAAAACCAAAATTTGTGGCTAGATGCTTTTTGTGTCGTTGGGCAATCAAATATTCAAAGTTTAGGTGAACAGGAATGCCGTTTGGAGGGGAATGGACGATGATGATTCAACTGCTGATTTTGTTCATAGCCGCTCTCGTACTTGCATGGGGGTTCAAAAAATATCAGGGCCGATTTGATGACCGATCGGCAAACCTTTTAGTAGGAGGATCCATCGGAACAGCCCTTCTAATCGTAGTTGCGTTTTATACGTTCCATCCTTTAGGAGCGATTCTGCTGAGTCTTTCAGCCGTTTGTTTAGCAGCTGTTCTGATCCTTCCTCGTCTTTCTTTAGAAGAAGAGAGCCGGCATCCTGCTGAAAAAATAAACGAAAACCCATCCATCGTCGATTATAAAATGGAAGAACAGGTCGCCGTCTTGGAGGATCAACAAGATCAGACAGAAGATCTTCCTCTTGCTGCTGGGATAGAAGAAAATGAACAGGAAATAAAGAAGGAAGAACACCAAATCCAGATGCTTCATGATATTGATTATGAAGATGAGCTGCTTGCAGCCAGAGAACATCTCGTAAAACAGCAGCCTGAAGTAGAAAAACGGCGAGAGGATTCATCAGGGGTTTCAGACCGAAATCTTGAGGAAATTCTAGATATTGAATTCGAAGAGAATCAGGTAGCAGAGCGGCCACGCAAAGAAAGACCCGCAATTGATATGGATGAGTTTGAAATTCCGGAGCTTCATTTAGAAAAGAAATCAGAAAAATAGAATGGGGGGTGAAGTCGTGGATGCGTTGAAGGGATTAGGTATATTTATTGGCATGCTATCTTTTCTGCTCCTTTCAACATTTGGAGGCTCCCACGTATGGGAATGGGTTGCTGGAGAAGAGTCCTTCTATGAACAGGGCACAGCAGTAGCGGGCATCTCCCTTGAAGGAATGACACCTGAAGAAGCAGAGCGGCAGCTGAATGCCTCTTTTGAAAAGTGGATCAATGAAAAGGATATTATGCTACTTACTTCAGAAGAACAATTGACTTTTCCCTCTGCCATTCTCACTCCTGATGCGACAACAACGCTGGAGACGTTAACGCAAGGAGTCGATAACGCCTTCTCCATAGAGGTGCAGGATCGCTATGAAGAAGGGTTGTCCGACGTGTTAACAAACGAAGCGTCTTCAAACTTCCAATGGGATGCTTGGTCCGAGCAACTTGAACGCGACGCTGCGATGTTAACGGAGGATCCTCTCGACTATTCTCTATATTCTTTTCTTTCTGCCGACGTCATCACTCTGTATGAGACTGTAGCGAAGTATGAAATTCCTGCTATGGATATAGAAGGATTGAGCCGAGTTTCCTCGTCTTTCGAAACGATCGTAGTTGAAGGGAAGAGTGATTTTTCACTACTGGAATCCTTACCTTCCACCTATGAAATGGTAGACTCGCAAGCGTTAGATTCTATAGCCACAGTTTTATATGGAGCATTTCTTAAGACCAACTTTGCTATTGAAGAGAGACATACGAGTCAGCGCTTACCTGCGTATGCTGAGCTCGGTAAGGAAGCCAGTATCAGAGGAAGTTCAGGCGACGATTTGAAGATTTTTAATCCGAATCCATCTTCTTACCAAGTCACTATCAGTGTGGAGGGGAAGAGTCTGAAAGCCGTCATTGAAGGATATCCTCTTCAGGAGACGATCTCTGTAAATGTGGGAGAAAAAGAAGCTGTAGAAGAAAGGACGATCATACAATATACGTCCTATGTTGATCCGGGCCAAGTCGTTGTTGAACGGGAAGGCAGACCCGGACAAACCGTTGAGGTGTATCGTGTATCGGAAAATGGAGGCAGCGACTTGATCAGCCAGGATTATTACCCTCCTGTAAATCGGATCGAATTAAGGTTCGGAGTGGAGGGGGAAGAGACCAATACGAGTCAAGATGATGAGAACGGTGAAAGTTTAGAAGTGGAGGGAGATGTTTCTTCAGATGAAGAAACGCCTGATTCAGAACAGCCAACCGAAGAGAATCCGTCAGTGGAGAACGATGGTTCTGGGACAACTTTAGATAAAGAACCCGTTGAAAGCGGTGATCAACCTCCCTCTTTAATAAAAGAAGAAGAATTTTGGGAGCAGGAAAAGGTGAAGAAATAAGGAGAGCGATTATGGCAGAAAGAAAAAGATTAGGAGACATTTTAAAAGAAGCCAACCTTGTGTCAGAACACCAAATAGAAGAAACCCTTGAAATGAAAAAAGATGGCCAAAAATTAGGAGATGCACTGCTTGAGCGTGGGTTGATCACCGAACAGCAGCTGATAGAAGTGCTTGAATTTCAGCTAGGATTTCCACATGTTTCCCTTTATCGTTATCCCGTCGATACGTCTCTGTTGAATATCGTTTCCAAAGAGTTTGCTACAAGGAACATGGTCATGCCGCTGAAAAAAGAGGACAATGAACTGACGCTTGCGATGAATGATCCGATGGATTACTATACGATCGATGACTTAGAAATGGCGACAGGACTACAAATTCTGCCCGTTATTGCAGCAAAAGAAGAGATTTCTCTTACCATCAATAAATATTACAACACCAGCCAGAATGACGAACGGCAGCTAGAGGATGAAGATTCTGATCAGGCACCTGCCATTAAATTGATGAACCAAATCCTTCAGACAGGTGTTCAATTGAAGGCTAGCGATATTCATATCGATCCTCAGGAGACGAAGCTCCAAATCCGCTACAGGGTCGATGGGCTGTTACATACGGAGCGATCTGTCGGCAAAGCGATGCAAAGCTCATTGATTGCGCGGATTAAAATTATGGCCAACTTAAATATTACTGAAACACGCTTGCCACAGGATGGCCGAATTAAGTCAAATGTGAATTCTGTTCCGGTCGATTTGAGAATCTCGACGTTGCCGACTGTTTTCGGTGAAAAAATCGTCATCCGAATTTTGGATCTTGGAAGTGTCCTGAATCGGTTGTCTGAACTTGGCTTCAACAAAGTGAACTTTCAGCGATATATGAAAATGATTGAGCAGCCTTCAGGCATGGTGTTATTGACGGGGCCGACGGGGTCAGGTAAATCCTCGACGCTCTATGCGTCTCTGAACCATTTGAATACAGATGACAAAAATATTATAACGATTGAAGACCCTGTCGAATACCAGATTGAAGGCATCAACCAGGTGCAGTTCAATCACCAGACAGGGCTGACATTTACTAAAGGGTTGAGGTCGATCTTGCGACAGGACCCGGATATCGTCATGGTCGGTGAAATTCGGGATTCCGAAACAGCTGAAATTGCTGTCCGCGCCTCTTTGACTGGTCATCTTGTATTTTCCACGCTCCACACCAACAGCGCGATCGCAACGATTCCGCGTTTGATCGATATGGAGATCGAACCCTATCTAGTGGTATCCTCGTTGTCAGGGATTGTAGCGCAGCGACTGGTCCGCCGGATTTGTCGCGACTGCATGACGGTGAAAGAACCTACAGAGATGGAAACGGAACAGTTTGAGAAACGTGGCCTGAGCATTGAAGAAGTGTACTACGGAAAAGGCTGCCGCAGCTGTCAACAGACGGGGTATCGTGGCCGGCTGGCGATTCAGGAGGTGCTCGTCATCGATGATGAAATCCGGAAAATGATGATGAACCACCAGTCCATCTCTCAAATCCGGGAGCATGTGTGGCGGCAGGGAATGATTTTCCTTATTGACGATGGGTTGCTGAAAGTGAAAAAAGGCTGGACGACTGTAGAGGAAGTCATGCGAGTAGCATTAGATGATTAAGGAGGGAGTAAAAGTGAAGGAACGTTTAGACCACCTTTTGACAGCGGCCTTCAAGCTGGAGGCTTCGGACATACATATGACGGTCGGAGTACCTCCAATCTTCCGTATAAACGGGGAGCTTAAACAATACGGGAAGGAAGTTCTCAAACCAGAAGATACGGAAACGATGGTGCAAGAAATTTTAACCGAAGAGCTTTGGGAGAAATTGAAGTCTGCTGGAGAACTCGATTTCTCCTACGGAATTCCGGGTGTATCACGGTTTCGCGTGAATGCTTATCATCAAAGGAATTGTATGGCCATGGCAGTCCGGGTGGTACCGACAGAAATTCCGTCGCTTGATGAGCTCTTTATGCCTGATGTGCTCAAGGAGGTAGCGGAAGTTCCTCAGGGGCTTGTTCTCGTTACGGGTCCGACCGGTAGTGGCAAAAGTACGACGTTAGCTGCGATGATTGATTATATGAACCACACAATGAGGCGCCACATCATTACGCTTGAAGATCCAATTGAATATTTGCATAAGCATCAGTACTGTATTATTGACCAGCGTGAAGTCGGCTTCGATACCCGGAACTTCGCAAATGGGCTGAGGGCCTGTCTGCGTCAAGATCCGGATGTGATCCTCGTAGGAGAAATGAGAGATCTTGAGACGATCTCCACCGCGATTACCGCAGCTGAAACAGGGCATCTTGTGTTAGGGACCCTTCACACAACAGGTGCAGCAGAAACCATCGACCGAATCATCGATGTGTTCCCTCCTGCTCAGCAGTCCCAGGTCAGAATTCAATTAGCGAGCGTTCTCGAATCGATCGTCTCCCAGCGGCTTTTCCAAACGAAGGATCGAACATCAAGAAGGGCTGCAACTGAAGTTCTCCGCAATACGCCTGCCGTCAAAAACCTGATCCGGAATGAAAAAATCCATCAGATTCAAAATGTGATTCAAACAGCACGTACAGAGGGAATGCATACGATGGAAATGTCTGTGAAAGAGCTGCTAGATCAAGAAACGATCACAGCAGAATCGGCTAGACACTTTCTTCAGGAGAGAGGATCTTAAATGGCTTATTTTACGTATAAAGGCCGGGATCATCGGGGGCGTATCAAGGAGGGGCGTCTGAGAGCAGTCAACGAGAAGGATGCATTGGACAATTTAAGGGAAAATGGAATCGTTCCATTTCGGGTGACACAGATGGAAGGGTTTCTTTTTAAAGATATTCAGTTCGGATCTCCTGTGAGAAGCAGAGATTTCGTCTTGTATTTAAGGCAGTTTGCTACGTTGATCCATGCTGGTATATCACTAATTGATGCAACGTACATATTGAAGGATCAGACGACAAGCCGTGGATTGAAGCAGGCACTCAGTGAAGTTGCGATCGAGCTTGAAGCGGGGCATGCATTTTCGGAAGCGGCTGCTCAGCATCGGAAAGTCTTCCCTGTTTTATTCGTCAACATGATGAAGGCCGGGGAAGCTGGCGGAAGTCTTGATGAAATCCTCGAACGTATGGCGCAATACTATGAGAAGCAGTATGAGCTGAAGCAAAAAGTGTATTCTGCATTATCCTATCCATTCGTTGTCGGAGTGATCGCGATTGGAATCGTCCTATTTATGCTCAGCTTTGTCGTTCCGCAGTTTGCGAGTATGTTCCAAAGCTTTGGAAGTGACATCCCTCCCTTTACACAATTCATACTTGGATTAGGAGATTTTCTTGAACAATCCTGGTGGCTGTTTATCCTTATCCCTCTTCTTGCGTATACAGCATTTAAATATAGTTTGCGAGATCCTCGCATCGCTTATTATGCCGATTATGCGAAGATGAAAGTTCCCTTTTTTGGAAAGCTTGTGCAAAAAGCGGCACTGGCAAGGATGACGAGAACATTAAGCTCTCTCTTCAACAGTTCGGTTCCGGTTTTGGAATCTGTCCGTATTACAGAGAAGATCGTTGGCAATAAAGTCGTCGAAAAAGAATTGAGTCAGGCCAGACAGGCTCTCGAAGCAGGGGAGTCGATGGCGAAGCCGCTTCAAGACCACTGGGCCTTTCCGGCTATGGTCACGCAAATGATCCATGTCGGGGAGAAAAGTGGATCGCTCGATCAAATGCTCAACAAAGCGGCGGATTTTTACGAAAAAGACATCGATCATGCGACAGATCGTATCAAAACGCTGCTGGAACCGATTATGATCGTCTTTCTTGCGCTCGTCGTAGGTGCGATTGTCACAGGAATAGCCGTACCTTTGTTTTCTATATTTGAAAATATTCAATAATTAGGAATATTAATGTGTTTATTATAGTAAACATAGGGAATTTGTAGTATGATTGTTAACGGTTCATAAGACTTAGATAGGGAAGCGTTGAACAGTTACCTGTATGTGGGCACTTGGGTAACTGGGAGCTAGTAGTGCAACCGGCCGGAAAATCGATAGGGGTTTTCTGGCTTTTTTATATATAAACATAGAAAAGGGGAGAAACAAATGAAGCAACTATTGAAGAAAAGGTTGAAGAATTCAAATGGATTCACGCTTGTGGAACTGCTCGCAGTCATTGTGATTTTAGGGATCATCGCAGCGATTGCGGTACCGAGTATCGGGAATGTGATTGAAAACAGTAAAAAAGATGCGACGCTTGCAAATGCTGAACAGATGATCAATTCTGCAAGGTTATTAGTGACCGCTGAAGATGTAGAGTACACAAATGGTTCCCTTACAATTCCGCTTGATTCGAATGCTGAAAATACTTTTTCTTTAATCGGAAGTGGATACTTAAACCAGTTAGAGGATACAACGGGTGCTGCATACGATGGCGCAAGTAAGGTTGTCGTTGATAATGAGGAAGGCTCCTTATCCTTCAGTGTGTTCCTATCTGGGGCAGACTACACAATTGGGACGAACGCTACTCCAGCATCTGAAATAGGATTAGATAGGGAGAAAGTAAAGGAATCATCGACTGTTACAGCTTCACCTTCATCTTGATCCTTATATTTTATACCATGAGGAAACCTTTCACCTTGAGGGGTTTCCTTGAAAAAATCCTAAGGAGACACTATTCATGCAACTATTCCTCACCATTTATTTCTTCTTACTCGGAACCATCCTCGGTTCATTCTACAACGTCGTCGGGCTTCGCCTGCCAAAGGGCGGCCTGTTTAAAGAATCCCGTTCCTTTTGCCCAACATGCAAGCGCACATTGAAAGCGTATGAACTCATCCCGATTCTGTCGTTTGTCATTCAAAAAGGCCGCTGCCGCACATGTAAGGCGAATATTTCGTTTCTCTACCCAGCAATGGAGCTCTTATCTGGGGTCATGTTCGCATATAGTTTTCTGGTTTTCGGCTTTACCAGTCAGTTGATTTTAGCGCTTTTATTGCTTTCAATGTTTCATATCATCGTGGTGACAGATCTTGTCTATATGATTATTCCCGACCGGCTCCTTCTACTGTTTTTCGTTTTATTCTTGATCTATCGCTTTCTCGATCCGCTCGATCCATGGTGGTCGTCTCTCGCTGGAGGGGCGATCGGTCTGTTCTTGACGGCTGCGGTGATTATCGCGAGCAGGGGTGGAATGGGCGGTGGTGATATGAAACTTTTCGGCATGATTGGGTTCGTGCTCGGATGGGAGTTGTTCCTCTTAACCTTTTTCCTTTCCACTTTAATAGGAGCGGTCATTAGCGGTTTGCTTCTTTTATTAAAAGTATGGAAGAGGAAAGAACCGATTCCATTTGGTCCTTTTATCGTCATCGCGTCCTGTATTTCTTTTTTTTCTGGTAAAATGATCATAGGTTGGTATGTGCACACTTTTTTTTAGGATGGAGGTTTCAATGTGCTGGGTTGGAAAAAAGACCGACGATTACATATGGTGATTAAGGATCATACGGTCCGTTATTTTATTTCACCACCATCTGAACCTGCTCGTATGGAAGCCTTTGGAGAAGAGTTCTTGACAGCGGATTTCATGAAAGATGGATTTGTGCAAAATTTGAGCCATTTTGAAATGTTTATAAATGAGATTGTAGAGAAATACCGTTTGAAGAAAACCGATTTATACTTTACCGTGCCGGATTCTTCTGTCATTTTGAGGCATATGACGATTCCGATGCACATCAAGGATGATGAGGTCAAAGGGTATTTCTATAAGGAGTTGGGAGAGACGATTCACCTCCCATACGAATGGCCAGTATTCGATTATGCGGTGCTGGATGATACGGAAAATGGTAAAAGGGTGTTACTCGTCGCTTATCCTCAAAAAGTAATTCAACAATATGAAGAGAGCTTTACAGAATCTCAGCTGAAACCGAAGGCGGCGGACTTATCCTCGCTTTCGGTTTACAGAGTGTATGAACAGGTCGATCTAATTGATGAAAATGAACACCTGTTAGTCGTCGAGTGGAGTGTCAATGCCATTTCAGTGACAGCGTTCCATAAGGGGATTCCACAGTTTTCCCGGCAGATCAACAGCCCGCTATCCCCCGACCTATGGAAACCATTTCGCGATCAGGAGCGGACGCATTTACATTGGACAGGAGAGATTCCGCAGCTTAATGCGTATGTCAATGACCAGATCGGGGAGCTGATTCGCATCATGAATTTTTACCAATTTTCCGTAACAAAGGGGGAAGCGGCCATTACGCGCATCGTGCTGGCTGGTGATTGGCCATATTTTAATGAAATGTATGACAAAATGTCTGAGGAGATGAACGTTACAGTTGATCGGTTATCTCTACACGAGTTGGGAATGAATCTTCCCGACTATTATGCGGACGTAGTAGGACTGGTGTATAAGCCGTAGCAGGAGTGGTCGTTGTGAGGATTGATATCAATTTGCTAGAAGAAAAAGATCAACCGAATCGTTTGCCTGTCCTTATAGTAGGGGCAGGCCTATTCGTGATGGTTTTGGTCGGAGTAGTTTTTTACTGGCAGCATCTTTCTCTCACGCAGGAAAGAGAAGAATTAGATAAGCAGTATCGCATCCTTCAAAGTGATTTGGAGTCGTATCAAAGGGTGCAACTGGACCCGGAAATCGAACAGAGACAAACCTTATCCGAAGCTGCTCAGAACATAAAGACTACAATTTTTCCGACGATTGAGTTGGTTGAGCGCATGGTAGCCCTCCTACCGGAAAGAGGATATTTTGAAGCTTATGATTATTATGAACTAGGGCTTGTTGAGGTGGAGGCACGCTTCGATTCTCTTCAAGGGGTGGCCGCTTATACGAGTGCCTTAACCGCCGAATCTTTTGTCCGTAATGTCACGGTGGATGAAGTGTACACGTTGCCTGTAGAAGCTGGGTTAGACCGGGTAGAGTACCGGCCGCGTTACATAGCGAACTTCACAATACAGATTGAACCGAATCGTTTTCGCCAGGAGGTGAGCGTCGATGAAAGTTGAATGGAATCGCAATCTTGTTTACCTTCTTCTTTTTACGACAGCGGCCGTGATCGCGCTTGCCTGCACCGCGTATTATCTCTTACTTACACCTGAACATCAGGAAGTGAATGTGCTTAAGAGTAAAGTGGAATCGGCAAAGGCTCAAATCACGACGCTAGAACAGCGGCGAGAAACAGAAGAAGCCGCGTCTCTGATGCAAAGTTCAAACGACATTCAAAAGCAACTTCCTGTCTCGAAGCAGTTAGATCAGTTGCTTTTAACATTAGAAAAAGCAGAGGGGCTCACTGGCAGTCTTATTGAGAGGATCGAGGAAATTCCGAATGTGATCGAAAATGAGGA
Organism: Halobacillus fulvus; assembly: GCA_004078665.1. GTDB lineage: Bacteria > Bacillota > Bacilli > Bacillales > Halobacillaceae > Halobacillus > Halobacillus fulvus. Next base: position 227,954 of record SCFO01000001.1, read on the forward strand.
AACGATTGAATCAGTGGATAATGAAGCTTTTTCGGGTGTGTCGACCGTTACGTTGGAAATGTCTGTTCTATCTCCGAGCTTTACAGAGCTGCTCCAGTTTTTAAAAGAAATCGATCACTCCCAAAGAATCGTCAATATTGATTCTGTAAGCTTCAATGATGAACGGATCATAGAAGGGGAAAATGGGTATTTCTTCTACCTTGTTACGCTGACAGCTTACTACTTTCCTGGTTTGGAAGCCTTGGACGATGAAAGACAGGGCGTCCATTTTGAAGAGCGCTCAGACAAACAAAGTCCGTTTCCATATGGGGATGGGGATACAGATTTAGACGTATTTTCTGATTAGAGAAATTTGTCGGAGAGATGGAGACAGGTTTCAACGTTATTCTCACAAGTCCTGTGATAGGGTTGGGACAAACCTGGCAGGAGTGGTGAGAGCATGGAACCTAAAAATAAGATCTCAATTTCTTTTCGCAAAGAAGAATCAGCAAAATCGAAGCAGGAACAAGCGGCAGCAACAGAATCTAAACTTGGACAAGTCATAGAACACAAAGCAAAAAAGCATCCCCTAAAAATGGTGTATAAAAAAGAGCGTTCAGAACCAGTTTGGAAACCTGTCTTGATGACCCTTCTGACAGCTTTAGTGATCAGCTTCGGGCTAGGCTTCATTCTTTTACGTATGTTCGTGGGGCTGACTGATGATGCCTCAAATGGCAGCTTGGCTACTAGCGCCCCGGCTGCATCGACCGGACAACCCGTCTACGGCCAGGATTCCCAGTCGACTGCGCTCGAAGCCTATGTCATCCAGGCAGGGGTTTTTTCAACGAAAGAAAAAGTAGAGGAATGGAAATTGAAGTTGACCGCCTTGTCCATACCTTCTGTTTCCTGGTACAGGGACGATCGCTACTTTTTATTTGCCGGAAGTGCGCTTACGAAAGCAGAGGCGGATCAAATAGCAGCAAATCTTGCCGACCAGAATGTTGAGACCTATGTAAAGTTATGGCAGGTAAAAATAGAGAACAAGTCGGAAGGTGAGAGCCAGGTTCGAGAAACAATATTAGCTCATTTAGAAAATGGGACACTGAATCAGTTGACGGAAGTGGACAGGCAGCAGTTAATAGGAGACGTAAGCAGGACAGAATCACCTTTACTTGATGCATTAAAATCATGGAATACCTCTGATGATTCAAATGTAAACTGGCTTGAAACCGCTAAGGCTATGGAGGCTTCCAATAAAAATTAGGGAAATATGAAAACTTCTAAAATGGGAGATGGGAATATAGGTAAAATAGAAATTTCCCTATATGAAAGATAAGGTTTTACGGGTTGGGAGCACATGAAAAAGACAAAATAGGTAATCTTCTATTTTTAAAATCTTTAGTAAAATAAAAGAACCTCATGCGGAAAGGAAGACGTCATCATGGTTACACTGATACTTGGTTCACAATCCCCCCGAAGGAAAGAGCTGCTTGAAAGTGCCGGGTTTTCTTTTGAAGTCCGGGCTTCAGGAGCAGATGAATCCTTGCAGGAGGGTATCGATCCTGAGGAGGCTGTCCGGGAATTATCGGGAAGGAAGAGCGAAACGATTCAGCTAGAAGCTGGTGAAGTGCTGCTGACTGCCGACACTGTTGTCGCTCTTCAGGGAGAGATTTTAGGGAAACCGGTGGATCATCAGGAAGCTTGCCACTTTTTACGATCCCTAAGCGGTGTTCAACACGACGTGTACACTGGAGTCACCATTAGAAGTAGGAAAGAAGAGACGAGTTTTGTCGTCAGAACATCCGTGACGTTCTTTGAATTGACAGATGAAGAGATCGAAGCGTACATTGCAACGGGTGAAGTTTGGGATAAAGCGGGGGCCTACGGGATTCAAGGGAAAGGCGCTTTGTTTGTGGAACGAATCGAGGGTGACTATTTCAGTGTGGTCGGCCTGCCGATATCCAGAGTAGTACGCGAACTAAAGAATTATGACATTTTCGTGAATGGATCCAGCTCCGCATGAGGAAAAAGTAGCAAGGGAGCGAAAGGATTGTCTGAAACGAGTATCATGATTAAAGATGTCCCCAAAGGAGATCGCCCGAGAGAGCGCCTGATGGAGATCGGTCCTACCCATCTTTCGAACCAGGAATTGCTTGCCATTTTGCTTGGAAGTGGGACGAAAAAGGAGTCGGTGATGAATTTGGCTCATCGTCTTCTTGTCCATTTTGAAGGTTTAACCCTGTTAAAGGGTGCCACGATTGAAGAACTGACATCGATAAGAGGGATTGGAACGGCCAAAGCGGTTCAACTGCTGTCTGCGATCGAAATGGGGAAGCGGATCCAGTTATTGAAATCAGCCGATCGCTACATCATCAGAAGTCCTGAAGACGGCGCAGATTTTGTCATGGAAGAGATGAGAGAATTAAAACAGGAGCATTTTGTCTGCTTATTTTTAAATACCAAAAATCAGGTCATCCACAGGCAAACGGTGTTCATCGGGAGCCTGAATGCCTCACTCGTACATCCGCGTGAAGTTTTCAAAGAAGCCGTCAGACGTTCGGCTGCCTCTATTATTTGTGCCCACAATCACCCGAGTGGTGATCCTGCCCCGTCCCAGGAAGATATTCAAGTGACCCGTCGCCTTCAGGAATGCGGTAAGATGATTGGCATCGAACTATTGGACCATCTGGTCATAGGCGACCGTAAATTTGTCTCCCTTAAGGAAAAAGGGTATTTGTAACACTATCTATTTTTTATTTTTTTTCGTATAATTGAATAAATGGAATTTAAAAGCGCCATTTATAGGGAATCTCTTATAAATAGGCGCTTCTTCTAGTCCAAATATAAGCAAGGTTTGACCCCTTCAGGAAGCGAAGGGAATTAGAAAGGAAGATATCATTGGGTTTATTTGGATTCTCCCAAGATTTAGGGATTGATCTTGGAACTGCGAATACACTTGTATTCTTAAAGAATAAAGGGGTTATTGTAAGAGAACCCTCTGTCGTGTCAAAAAATACGCAAACAGGAAACATTGAAGCCGTCGGAAATGATGCCAGAAACATGATTGGACGTACACCGGGATACATATCTGTCATCAGACCGATGAAAGACGGAGTGATTGCGGATTACGATACGACTGCACAAATGATGAAATATTACATCAAGAAAGCGTTGAAGACACGGTCTTCTTTCGCCAGCAAGCCGAACGTCATGGTTTGTGTCCCATCCGGGATTACGATGGTCGAAGAGCGTGCGGTGATTGATGCCACAAAACAGGCTGGAGCTAAAGAAGCCTATACGATCGCAGAGCCTTTTGCAGCTGCTATCGGTGCTGGGATGCCTGTATGGGAGCCTACAGGAAGCATGGTCGTAGACATCGGTGGTGGTACAACTGAAGTCGCCATCATTTCCCTTGGAGGAATCGTGACGAGCGAATCGATTCGTATTGCCGGCGATGAGATGGACGACGCAATCATTCAGCACGTCCGTAAGCGGTACAATCTGATGATCGGGGACCGTACAGCTGAGGAAATTAAAATGGAGCTCGGCGCTGCTGGTGTACAAAATTCGGAGGATGAAATGGATATCAGAGGGCGCGACCTTTTGACAGGATTGCCTAAGACGATTACGATTCAATCCGGTGAAATTATGAATGCCTTGAAAGATACCGTCGATTCCATTGTTCAAACCGTCAAAAACACATTAGAAAAGACCCCTCCGGAGCTCTCTGCAGATATTATGGAGCGTGGAATCGTCTTAACAGGTGGAGGAGCCCTTCTTAAAAACCTTGATACAGTCATTAGTGAAGAAACAAACATGCCGGTTTTTATTGCCGATGAGCCTCTAGATTGTGTTGCCATTGGTACAGGGAAGTCATTGGAGTATATGGAACACTTTAAATCCCAGCCTAATGTGGCTCACCGAACCAAGATGGAGTAGGCGGTTTAGGGTATGCCTTCTTTATTTCGCAGAAAAAGACTAATGATTGTATTGATGGGGTTTATTATTTTAGTGGTGCTGATCGGATTTTCTATCCGTGACCGTGATAATTTAAGCACGCCGGAAAAATTTTTACAGGATACGGTCGGCTGGATGCAGACGATTATTCAGCAGCCGTTAAGTTTTGTGGAAAATACGTCTAATAATGTCCAAAACATGTTTCAAGTATATGAACAAAATCAGGTGCTTAGAGAAAGGCTCTCTGAATACAAAGGGGTCATTGAGGACAATCAGCGCCTAGAGGGCGAGAATCAGGAGTTAAGAGAAACAATTGGCAAAACCGAGGCTCTGAGCGACTATTCTCCTATTCAGGCAACGGTCATTGCAAGAAGTTCTGATCGATGGTTTGAACAAATGACGATCAACAGAGGAGAAGAGCACGGGGTGGAAAAAGATATGGCCGTGATGACGAGTGACGGACTGATCGGCAAAATCAAATCCGCCGGTGCTTTCCATTCAACCGTTCAATTGTTGAGTGGTTTTGACCAATCCAGTAAGATTTCCTCCTGGGTTGTCCGTGAAGACGATGATGAAGCTTTCGGATTGATCGAAGGGTACGATACGAAATCTGGCAGGCTCTTACTTGAGGGGATCAAGTTGGATGAAACAATCGAAGAAGGCGATACCGTGGTTTCTTCCGGCCTCGGGGGTGTCTTCCCGAGTAATTTAAGAATCGGGACGGTTGAAGAAGTAGAGAATGACCAGTTCGGACTTACGAAAACGGCATATGTCGAGCCATTTGCTGATTTGTTTGATATTAACCATGTCATGGTCGTGGAGCGTACAATGGAAACGGTCGATAATAGCACAATGAATGAGGGCGATGGATCATGAGAAGATATTACATCGCTCTCCTTTCTTTGTTCCTGCTCGTATTTCAAGGGATGGCTATGAGTCTTTTACCGGCGAACCTTGTGTATTCTGACTTATTGATCACGCCCCATTGGGTGTTGGTTCTGCTTTTGCTTACCGCCATTTTTTATGATCGGGAAGATACGTACGTGGCCGTTGTGTACGCCATCATTTTTGGGCTCTTAATTGATGTCGTGTATACAGGTATATTAGGGGTTTACATGATTACATACACCCTTATAGCCTATACGATTTTTCGGATGAACAAATGGCTGGTTTCCAATTTCCTTGGGACCTTCCTGCTCGTGGTAATCGGTATAGTTTTAGCGGATACGATGTTATACATGGTTTATTCTTTTGTACAAGTGACGGAAATGACATGGGGCGAGTATGCTCTGTTCAGATTGCTGCCGACTCTTGCAGCTAATATGATCTTCTTTGTTGTTCTATATCCACTGGTCAAAGGAAAGTTAGAAAAATGGTCTTCTGAACGATAAAGCTAACGATGGACTGATAAGTTTGAGGTGAATGCTTATGGCGGCAAATAATCAAAGAGTGATCATGAAAGGTAGACACGGAGGGCTGACCCTTCAGCTTGACGACCAATGTTCTTTTTCTGATCTTCTAGCTGAGCTTGAAGAAGAGCTATCTGTAAATGCAGCATCAGAACAAGAACCAATGATCAAGGTGTCGATTCAATTAGGAGCACGTTATTTGACGGAGGATCAAAAAAGAGTACTGACTACTCTTATTCGTGAAAAACAGAAACTTGTGGTTGAAAGTATAGAGTCGGATGTCATAAAGCGGACGGAAGCCTTATCTTGGAAAGAGAATACAGATATTACGCCGGTTGTGAAAACAGTACGCTCTGGACAAGTGACGAACGTTCGTGGCGACCTTCTCCTAATCGGAGATGTCAATCCAGGAGGACAAATTCAAGCGACGGGAAATATATTTGTGCTCGGACGTCTGAAGGGGATCGCTCATGCTGGTACAGAAGGAGACAGTACGGCCGTCATAGCTGCCTCTTATATGCAGCCGACACAACTCCGGATAGCGGATCAGTTCAGCCGCTCCCCAGACTACGAGTCCGAGGGTGTTTATATGGAGTGTGGTTTCATTGACGACGAGGAAGAGAAAATCAGAGTCGACCGAATCCAAGAAGTGGTGAAAAAACGACCGGATTTGGCCAATTTTGAAAGGAGAATGGATAATGGGTGAAGCGATTGTTGTAACCTCCGGTAAAGGAGGGGTTGGAAAGACAACGACAACAGCCAACCTTGGGACCGCTTTGGCCCTTCAAGATAAAAAAGTCTGCCTCATTGACACAGACATCGGACTCCGGAATTTGGATGTCGTCATGGGTCTTGAAAATCGGATCATATATGACATTGTCGATGTCGTAAATGGGCGTTGCAAAACAAAGCAGGCATTGATCACTGACAAACGCTTTGACTGTCTTCACCTGCTTCCGGCTGCACAGACTTCTGACAAGTCGGAAGTTTCGCCTGAGGCGATTAAAGCGATTGTAGATGAGTTGAAGGAAGATTACGATTTTATCATCATCGACTGTCCAGCAGGCATTGAGCAAGGCTATAAAAATGCCGTATCTGGAGCGGATAAAGCCATCGTTGTCACAACGCCTGAGAAGGCTAGTGTCCGTGATGCGGATCGTATTATCGGTTTGCTTGAGCAGGAAGATATTGAACCCCCTAAGCTTGTGATCAACAGGATCCGAGCTCATATGATGAAGAGCGGGGAAATGCTGGATGTGGATGAGATCGTAAATGTTCTATCCATTGATTTACTTGGCATCATCATTGACGATGATGCTGTTATTAAAGCGGCGAACAGCGGTGAACCGGTAGCGATGAAACCGAACTCCAAGGTTTCGTTAGCGTATCGGAACATTGCCCGACGTTTATTAGGGGAAGCTGTCCCGCTGTTGAATCTAGAAGAAGAGCAGGGGATCGTCGCCAAAGTTAAACGATTCTTTGGGATTTCTTCCTGAATGATAAACTCCCGGACGAATGTTCCGGGAGTTTTTTTCATAACGGAATCCGCTTGTCCATAGACTTATAAAAAAGGTCGTATGGAGAGAGGGGATTTGTGTGAAAAACAATATCCAGCGTGTCAGAAAAAGCATTTCAGAGCGTAAAAGAAGAAAGTTCCATGGGAAACCGTTGACGAAGGACCGTCCTCCGTTTCTGCCCCCTCAGGATGAAGAAGTACACGGCTTCCCGCCGCTTGTGACGGAAGGGAACTCTCGTAAAATGCCTCAAAAACCCTCAAGTAGTTCCTCGTCACTTGGGACCCGTGTTGTCATCTCCCTGTTATTGTTCGGGGTGATCGCTATTGGAAATCGAACAGAGATCGGGGTCCTCGAGCAATCCGAACAATGGGTTTCAGCACAGCTTCAGGAGGACTTCCCTTTTGCCAAAGCTACTTCCTGGTATGAAGATCGGTTTGGAGACCCATTACAAGTGTTATCAAGTAATCCGAGGGTCCCAAATTCGGACCAAGGGCTTGCGTTACCGGTAAATGGTACGGTGACGACTTCTTTTCAAAGTAATGGAAAAGGTGTGGTCATGACGACAGATGACGGATCAGAGGTCCGTTCTGTAAGAGAAGGGACCGTTATTTTTGCAGGAAATGATAAGGAAACAGACAAAACTGTCATTCTCCAGCATGAAGATGGAAGTAAAACGATGTATGGAATGCTTTCATCCATTGAGGTGCATTTGTATGATTACATTGACGCCAAAACGACTGTTGGGTCTGTTGAATCTGAGAACGGAGAAACAGCTGAATTCTTTTTTGCCATCGAAAAGAATCAACAGTATTTGGATCCTGTAGAGGTTATTAAAGTCGATGAACCGTCGTCTTAAGCTTACGGAAGATTTTCATATTCATCCTTTATTCTTTTTATTGGCTGCGTCTGCTATTTTGACTGGGGCGATCTATGACTTTATTATTTTATTCAGCATTGTAGTGATTCACGAACTGGGACATTACAGAATGGCTAAACGCTTCGGCTGGCGAGTAGAGAGAGTGGAAATTTGGCTGTTTGGAGGGGCGGTGGTCAGTGAAGAGCATAATACGAGACCTTTCCGTGAACAGCTTTATGTCATTTTGGCTGGCCCCTTTCAACATGTATGGATGTTTGGGCTCCTTATCTTATCCGACCAGATTTTCGGTCCCCATTCTCTTTTAACAGCAGCCTTTTATTATAACGGGCTCGTCCTGCTTTTTAACCTGCTCCCTGTCTGGCCTTTGGATGGGGGGAAGCTTTTGTTTTACTGCCTCAATCGCTCGATGACCTTTAAAAATGCTCAAGCGTATACGCTGATCTTTTCAATCGGTGTGATCGGCGTTGCTTCACTCTGGATGACGGTGGAGGCAAGGTGGACGCTTCCGGGAATCTGGCTGACCGCTTTTTTGCTTATTGAAAATAGGATAGAATGGAAGCGGAGAACCTACACGCTATTAAGATATTGTCTTTATCGTATGAAAGCTGGGGAGGAACCGGTCAGGGAGAAATTGATTCATGTGAGGCCCGAAACAAAAGTCCGTGAGCTTCTTAAAAACATACATTCCCGTCGAAGCCATTTCTATGTGTTGAAAGACGGTGCGGGTTCTTATATAGTAAATGAACAAACGTGTCTGCACGCCTACTTCAATGAGGGGGATGCAGATTTACTTGTAAAAGATCTCATTCCAACAGCTTAGAGGAGTATTATGAGAAAATTAATGATTCAAGCGAAAACATCAGAAAAGACAGGCGTTGTCACGGAAGGTGATCTTGTCTGTGAATACATTTTGGACAGACCTGGATCGGTTTCCCGAACAGGGTCTGTCTATTTAGGTAAAGTCACCAATGTTCATAAAGGGATGCAGGCCGCTTTTGTGGATATCGGGGAAGAGAAGGCAGCCTTCCTCCGGTTAGAAACTGTTCCGTGGGCAAAGGAGAATCCTAAAAGCACTATAAAAGAAGGGGATCATTTATTCGTCCAAGTCATCAAAGATCAAATAGGGGATAAAGGACCTCAAGTCAGTGCGGATATAACGATTCCCGGGATATATGCGATCTATCGTCCATTCGGCCAGCATATCTCTGTTTCTAGGAAATTGGACCACAATCAGGCCCAGACGTTGAAACAAAAGGTGGGCGAGTTACTCGAGGACCATGAAGGGGCTATCCTCCGAACAGCGGCAGGAGGCTCCGGTGAAGGACCTGTGTTAGACGAAATTCACGGATTGAAGCAACTGTGGTCTGAAAAAACAAAAGACAATTCTTATGTGCATAAAGTGTTGGAAGATCCCTTAATTCCAGACCAGATGATCCGTAAGTTTCCGGTCCATACCATCGATGAAATCGTAGTGGACGATGTGTCACTAATCCGTCAGATCAAATCAAGGTTCCCTGCCCTGTCTGATAAAGTCAAGTGGGATCAGAAGCCTGATTACTCTCTTGATATTCAAGACCAGCTCTTAGAACAGCAAGTCGATATTGATCAAGGTGTTCAGCTTGTCATCGAAACGACAGAAGCGATGATGGTCATCGATGTGAATAGTCACCAGTACAAAGGAAAAGCAATGTCCAATTCGCATGCGTTGGACGTGAACAAACAGGCAGCCAAAGCCATTCAGCATCAGATCCGTCTTAGAAATCTCTCTGGGATCATCATCATTGATTTTATTTCGATGCGGAATAAAAAAATGGAGCAGGAGCTGACAGCTTTTATGAAAAAGCTGATGCAGAATGACCCAGTCGGATCCAATGTAATCGGGATGACGGGGCTTGGGCTGATGGAACTGACAAGAAAGAGGGAATGGCCGAGCGCTTCTTCGATTCTGTCCGAGAGACAAGCGCCGATTTTTACGTCTGAAACAATGCTGTATCGCCTGGAGAGGGAGCTTTTAGCGCTTACGTCTTCAGAAGCTGTGTTAATTCGAATCCATCCGTCCTTATTCGATTTGAAAAAACGATTGCTTTCGAGCGAATTATCTAGTAAAATTCCACAGGAGCTGTTTGTTAGAAAGGATGTATCCATTCCTGACTATCAAATTGAGCTTGAAGGGTCCGAAAACATGGTGAAAGAGGCGATTGAACGCCGTGGATATCATGTTGACAACAGGTTTTAATCTGTGGTAGTATTGTTTTGTTATTCTAGTAGCACTCCGATGCTACAACCGCACAGAACAGGTTTTAAACCGATGAACCGGTACCTGAATGGCGAGTCTGAGTAAATTGAGGAGGTGCAGGTATGTACGCAATTATTGAAACTGGTGGTAAACAAGTCAAAGTTGAAAAAGGCCAGGAGATCTACGTTGAGAAAGTGAACGCAGAAGCTGGTGAAACAGTTACATTTGACAAAGTTCTTTTCGTAGGTGGAGATGACACTAAAGTCGGTGCTCCATATGTTGACGGTGCTTCTGTAACGGCTAAAGTTGAAAAACAAGGTCGTCAAAAGAAATTGACTGTCTTCAAATACAAGCCTAAGAAGAACTACAAGCGTAAACAAGGTCACCGTCAACCGTACACGAAGCTTATCGTTGAAGACATCAACGCGTAAGGTTCGCACGGGATGATTAAGGTTACTATGTTTCGCGCAAAGGGAAATCTAACAGGATTTGAGATTTCTGGACATGCTGAAAGTGGCCCGTATGGACACGATTTAGTATGTGCCGCTGTCTCCGCTGTTTCTTTTGGAGCAGTGAATGCTGTGATGAGCCTTTGTGATATCGAGCCAGATATAGAGCAGGGAGGCGAGGGCGGTTATTTGAAAATGACCCTACCCGATGATTTGAGCGAAGAAATTCGATCAAAAGCCGAAATCTTGCTTGAAGGCATGCAGGTATCTTTAGAAACAATCGAACATGAGTATCAGCAATATATACAAATATCTCACCGATAAGGAGGTGGAGACTCATGCTACGTCTTGATTTGCAGTTTTTCGCCCAGAAGAAGGGTGTAGGTAGTACAAAAAACGGCCGTGACTCTGAGTCTAAGCGTCTTGGAGCTAAGCGTGCAGACGGACAGCAAGTAACAGGAGGTTCTATCCTTTACCGCCAGCGCGGTACAAAGGTATACCCTGGAGCTAACGTTGGCCGTGGTGGCGACGACACATTGTTCGCGAAAGTGGACGGTGTTGTTAAGTTCGAGCGTTACGGACGTAACCGTAAAAAAGTTAGCGTTTATCCTGTTAAACAGGAAGCGTAAACGTATAAAGTATGGTTTCCTACGTAGAAAGAAGCCACGCTGTGCATCAAGCATAAGCGTGGCTTTTTTTGTTGATTTTGTTCAAGAGTGTATGTTGATAAGCCGAATCTGTAAATGTCCACGACATCGGAACGTAGCTTCATTGTTTGTGTGGTGAGAATTCCGCTCCCATTATAAAGTGAAAACGGCACAGATGTTTTTGTTTACCCCTTATCTCTGCTATACTTTTTATTATTATGACTGAACGAGGAGCTGAGAGGGTTGGATGATCAGGAACTGGTTTTACTGCTTAGACATAAGCGTCATGACTGGATGAATCAAATTCAGTTGATACAAGGCTACGCTTCTTTGAATAAACAGGATCGTGTCCTGGAACAGCTGGAGAATTTGAAAGAAGAAGCAGAAGAAGAACGGAAGCTGCTGAACTGCGGGGCCGGTTCCTTCATTGTCTGGCTGGAAACGTTCAACTGGAAGCACGATCAACTCAGGATACAGTACTATTTTAAAGAAGAAATTGATTTATCCCGTCATGATCGAATCGTAACAGCTTATGGGAAGCGCTTGATCGAAATTCTCGAGGACCATGGCGCTGAGGGTGAATTGTACGAAGGGAAAGTCCATTTATACAAAGGATTTGATCCTTCTGCTATCGGCCTGAGCTGGGAATGGGAAGGCCTTTTTCATAAATCAGACGATTTGAAGGCACAATTAGAAAAAGAAGGCTGGATTGCGACAGTATTTGATGATCGCGAGTTATCTATTGAGATGACGCTAGATTAAAGAGGTGAAAGAGTATGAGTATGTTTGTAGATCAGGTAAAAGTATTAGTAAAAGGTGGCGACGGAGGTAATGGTCTCGTCGCCTATCGAAGGGAAAAGTATGTTCCGATGGGTGGTCCTGCCGGAGGTGACGGTGGTAATGGTGGTAATATCGTATTCGAAGTAGATGAAGGATTGAATACGTTGATGGATTTCCGTTATCAGCACCACTTCAAGGCGAAACGCGGTGAAAACGGAATGAACCAGAAACAGCACGGAAAAAACGCGGATCCACTCGTGATCAGCGTGCCACCTGGAACAACGGTCCGTCATGCAGAAACAGGGAAAGTTGTAGCGGATTTAACCGAGCATAAGCAGCGAGCTGTTATTGCTAAAGGTGGCCGCGGCGGTCGTGGGAATGCAAGGTTTGCCACTGCAAGGAATCCTGCACCGGAAATCGCTGAGAACGGGGAACCGGGTGAAGAGTTCGAGGTGGTCGTTGAACTGAAGCTGCTCGCAGATGTCGGGCTTGTCGGATTTCCTAGTGTCGGAAAGTCCACGCTATTATCCGTCGTGACAGCGGCTAAGCCGAAGGTTGCAGATTACCATTTCACGACATTATCACCGAACCTCGGGGTCGTGGAAAGTCAGGACCATCGAAGCTTCGTCATGGCTGACCTTCCGGGACTGATTGAAGGGGCACATGAAGGGGTAGGCCTTGGCCACCAGTTCCTTAGACACGTTGAGCGCACACGTCTGCTTCTGCATGTCATTGATATGTCCGGAATGGAGGGGCGCGACCCTTATGAAGACTATATAACGATCAATAAAGAGCTATCATCTTATGACCAGCGTCTTGAGAAGCGTCCGCAGATTGTTGTAGCGAATAAAATGGATATGCCGGATTCAAAGGATCACCTTGAAATGTTTAGAGAACAGGTCGGACCGGATGTTGCAATCTTCCCTATTTCGACCGTGACACGTGAAGGGCTGGATGAATTGCTTTATGAAGTAGCCGACCAGTTAGATCGAATTCCTAAACATGAAGAGGATGTAGAGGAAGTCGAAGAGCGTGTCGTTTACAAGTTTGAAAAAGAAGAAGCGCCGTTCAAGATTACGAGAGCGGATGACGGAGCTTACGTCTTATATGGTGAGAAGATTGAATCACTGTTTAGAAAAACTGATTTCTCAAGAGATCAATCCATTAACCGCTTTGCCCGCCAAATGCGAGGTATGGGAGTGGACGATGCGTTAAGAGAACGGGGAGCGAAAGATGGCGATACCGTCAGACTCCTTGATTATGAATTTGAGTTTGTCGATTAAGAGGAGGAGATGTTGAAATGGCGGATTATAATGAAAAGTTTTATTTAGTCCGTAGTGACATTCTCCCGGAAGCCATGAAAAAAACGATTGATGCGAAGGCTCTGCTCGAGCGGGGGAAAGTAGAATCGATCTTTGAAGCAGTGCAGCAAGTCGGACTGTCGCGAAGCGCCTTTTACAAATACCGGGATGCGGTTTTTCCGTTTCAGGCGATGGTCAAAGAGCAAATGATTACACTGTTTTTCCATTTAGAGGACCGAACCGGGACGCTGTCGAATCTTTTGCAGACGGTTGCTGAATCAGGCTGTAACATCCTGACGATTCACCAGACGATCCCTCTACAGGGAAAAGCGAATGTGACGCTGTCTTTAAATACTACAGGTATGGTTGGAACGATTGAACACCTTTTACAACAACTACACAAGCTTGACTTTGTTGATCGTGTAGAAATCTTAAGCACTGGAGCATAAAGTGGAGGGAAAGTTATGGCGGAGCAACGGATTGGGTATTTAGGCCCTAAAGGCACATTTACAAAAATGGCAGTCGATGCCCTATTTGATGGAGGGACGTTTGTCAGTTATGAAAGCATTCCGGCCTGTCTGGATGCAGTAGAGAATGGGGAGATAGAAACGGGCGTCGTTCCTTTGGAGAATGCCATCGAGGGTTCTGTTCACCTTACAATCGATTACTTAGTCCATCAGGTCGATCAGGCGATTATTGCAGAGTTGACTGTTCCGATCAAGCAGCACTTGCTTGTCCACCCAAGTCACCAGGATCAGGAAATCACTCATATCTATTCTCACAGTCATGCGATCGCCCAGTGTCATCAGTATTTGCATAAGCATTTTCCGAAAGCGGAGCTCGAGTACACGGCTTCGACGGGAAGAGCCGCTGAAGTAGTGGCGGAATCTGGAGCTGGAGTCGCAGCGATCGGCAACCATCTGGCCGCGGAAGAGAATGGGTTGAAAATTTTAGATACAAACATTCATGATTATGATAACAACCACACACGCTTTGCTGTCGTCCAGAAAGAGCCGAAGACGTTGAAAATTAAAGATCATCCGGTTTCGAGACAGAAGACGACCGTGATGGTGACGCTCCCAAAGGACTATGTCGGGGCACTTCATCAGGTATTGGCAGCTTTTGCGTGGAGAAAAATGAACTTATCTAAAATAGAGTCACGCCCTATGAAGACAGGACTTGGCAACTATTTCTTCCTGATTGATGTCGATCAGCCCTATGATCAGGTTCTGTTTCCAGGAGTACAGGCTGAACTGGAGGCTTTAGGATGTCAGTTGAAGGTCCTCGGAACTTATCCATCTTATCAAGTAGATGTCCCCACTCCTGTTAGTAAGAGATAAAATATATGACCCGGAAAACCCGTCATGCCCATGGGTTTCCGGGTTTTTTTATGTTCACCAAAAAAGAATATCAGGCATTTTCATCAATCTTTGAGCCTAAGATGCATAGAGTGTTATGAAGCTATTATTGTCTTTTTTAGATTTACAGGAAGGGAGTTGCAATCGTGAGAATTCACATTGTACAAAAAGGAGATACACTCTGGAAGATCGCTCAAAAGTACGGGGTCAATTTTGAAGAGCTCAAAGCGATGAACACTCAACTGTCTAATCCTGATATGATCATGCCAGGAATGAAAATTAAAGTTCCACAGGGCACCAAACCGGTAAAGAAAGAAATGCCAGCTGCACCTAAAAAAGAAATGCCGTCCATGCCTCCTTATAAGGACACGTCGCCAAAGCCGATTCCCGTCATCAAAGAAGATGAGAAAAAGCCTGTTCCAAAAGGAAAGATGGAAAAGCCGATGATGCCTATGCAGCCGATCCACATGAACATGCCGAGCATTGACCAGCAGATGCAAAATTATTATACGACATTCCATCTGCCTCAAATGCCGATGCCGGAACAGCCGAAAGAAGAAATGCCTTCAGAGGAATCATCAATGGAAATGCAGCAACCTATCATGCAGCAGCCAATTATGCAACAGCCCTGTCCTCCAATGCAACCGCAACTTGTTCACACAGACTTTTATTGCTGTCCGCCACACCAGGTGATGATGCCGGTTCATCATATGCCGATGCATCCTCACGCATGCCACCATCAAATGCCAATGGGGCAGCAGCCAATGCCGATGATGCCGGCTGGAGACGAATCTTCGTCACACATGGATCATCAGTGGCAGGGTGCTGGATGTGGTTGTGGAGCACAGGCACCGCAGGCTTATCAACCTATGATGGGGCACGCGGGCCACCCGCACTACGGTCATTCACATCCGTGGATGCAAGGGCATGGACAGTGGAGTCCTCAAGCCTGGTCGCCATATGGTCAAGGTCCTGGAGGAAATCAGCCGGGCTGGAATATGCCTCAGCAACCTTGGGGAATGCCACCATCTTATGGTCCGTGGACAGGAGGGCCGTGGAGAGAAGATGATTTAGATGAAAGCTGAGCACAGAAAAGGCGATTCATATACGGATCGCCTTTTTCAATGGCTCAAGTACGAAAAAAATCTCCCCATTGAACTCGTGAACATCATTAAGCCGAAAGTTTATCATGTTACGTATAACCGAAAGCCCATGATTTTGAAAGGGTACAGACGCTCCTATGTGCTCCAGCAGCAAATTGATTTTTTCTCAAACTTTCCAAAAGCTACTCGTATAGGAGCTGTCCCTCTTCCTTTTAAAGATGGAATCCCGACTCTAAGCAAGCTCGGGTGCGAATGGGGATTATTTTCATGGATGACCGGCAGGCATGCTGATTTTGCAGACGCGAAAGATCGGCAAGCGGCTGTCAAAGTGTTAGAGCAGTTCCACCGGACTGCTATGGACGTAGACATGTTTTCGATTCCGAAAGATCCTCTTTATGTAAAATGGGAAAAGAGGCTGGATCGTTTCGAGGATACGAAGGATGTTTTTCAAGAGTATCGAAGTAAAAGGCTTTACGATGAACTTCATACATGCATGAGCCAGCAGTTGGAGAAATTCCGGCAGTACAACTGGGGTGAAATCGAAGAAAAGGCATGGGTCAATCATGAGTGGCTCCATGGAGATGTCGCCCATCACAATTTCATGATCAATCATGAAGGGGAAGCTAAACTGATCGATTTCGATCTTCTCCACACAGGTCCGCACTTGTATGATCACATTCAGCTTGGACAACGGTTTCTTCCCTATTTAGAAAAGAACAGATCTGCTTTATTCCATCATTTTTCCCATGTGAAGGAAAAGGAAATCTGGCTTCAGGGAGTGAGAGTACCGGCTGATTTGCTCAGAGAATGGTTGTATGGATATCGACGTTGCAGATATGAAGAGGATCGGTATTCTAGACAGATCAACAAGCTGAATCGCGCATGGGAGAGCCGTAAAGTGTTTGTCCGATACACCGAACATATGCTATGATTAATTATCATATGTGTGAAAGGATGAACAATCCGGTGGAGAAAAAAGTTGAACAAATCGTAGAATGGCTACGTGAAAAAGCGGAAGAAGCCAATGTGAATGGTTTATTAGTCGGGGTCAGCGGTGGGATTGACTCGGCCGTTGTAGCGAATTTAATTAAACGCGCTTTTCCCGAACAATCTCTCGGAGTGATCATGCCATGTAAAAGTCAGTCAAGTGACCAGGCTCATGCACAAAAAGTGATTGAAGGATGCGGCATATCATCTGTTGTTGTGGATTTAACAGAGACGCATAACGTCATGTTTGGAACGATTAAAGACCAGCTGAAACAGGCGACCGTCTTTGATGAGAATCAGGAAAAATTGGCAGATGCCAACTTGCGTGCAAGACTTCGCATGAGCACGCTTTATACGATTGCGACCAACCATAAATATTTAGTCGTCGGTACCGATAACGCAGCGGAGTGGTATACTGGCTACTTCACAAAGTTTGGGGACGGCGGCGTCGACCTTGTCCCGCTTGCGAACTTGACGAAAGGCGAAGTCCGAGAAATGGCGGAGTATTTAGGTGTACCGGATGAAATCGTCAACAAGCAGCCTAGCGCTGGTTTATGGGAAGGCCAAACGGATGAAAATGAAATGGGCACAAGCTATGAGATGATCGATCGCCACTTGAAGGGTGAAGAAATTCCTGAAAAGGATCGTGAAATCATCGAAGCGATGCACCGTCGTTCCGCGCATAAACGTCAGCTTCCTCCTGCACCTCCACAGTAAAACTGGCGAATATTAACAGACTAAAACATTCTCCTTAACCCATAGTAAAGGTAAAAAGGAGAATGTTTTTTATGTGGAAAGAAACGGCTCTTGTCTTATGTTTAGGAATAGGCTTAATAGGGTGTCAGAGCGAAAATGGCAGCTTACAGGACGATTCGGAAGATTTTTATGAACCTGTGCAATACAAGGCGGATGAAGGGATAAAAAGAAGGGGACAAATCCCTACAGGAGAAGACAGTTACTTTAAACGCTCGGCTGAAGACGAATTCCGCCATTCGCGATATGACGAAACAAACAAGGCGCATGATAATGATTTTAACAACGAAGAATCGATGACCATTATGGAAAAAGTCAATGAATTGGATGAGGTGACACTGACTCAGGCTTTTGCCAATGATGATCATGTTTATATTGCCGTGATGATCAACCCGTATAACCGCCGCGATCACTCGATTCCTGAGAAAATCCGAGCGAAAGTAGAGCCGTTGACTGATAAACCGATTACGATCTACACGAATAATAATCGATGGGACAATGCCAAGGATTTGAACGCCCGCTTAAACGCAACACAGGCCCCGGAGAAGCTGAAAGAAAAAATCCGGAACTTTTTCAACCGTGATACAGATGGCCAGTAGCATTCTTTAACCTTGCTCAGATGTTATGATATATTGGTAAAGGAAAAGATTTGCTTTGGAGAGGAGAATGTCCATGGCTGGTCATTCAAAATGGAGTAATATTAAACATCGAAAGGGTGCGCAGGATGCCAAGCGCGGAAAGCTTTTCATGAAGCTCGCACGTGAGATCTTCATGGCAGCGAAAGAAGGCGGAGGCGATCCTGAAACGAATCCTACTTTGCGTTTAGCGATCGATAAAGCAAGATCGAACAATATGCCGAATGATAATGTCGACCGTGCGATTAAGAAGGCGACGGGTGATTTGGAAGGCGTCAATTACGAAGAATACACGTATGAAGGCTATGGCCCGGGCGGTGTAGCGGTCATGGTCAAAGTATTAACCGATAATAAGAATCGGACGGCTGCAGATGTCCGTCACGCCTTCAACAAAAATGATGGAAACCTCGGGGAGAATGGCTGTGTTTCCTTCATGTTTAACCGGAAAGGCTATCTTGCTATTGACCGCTCTGAGACGGAAGCGGATGAAGAGGAGATGTTGCTTGAAGTGATTGAAGCGGGGGCTGAGGAAATGGAAACCACCGATTCTCACTTTGAGATTTATACAGAGCCTGAAGACTTTCAAGAGGTTAAATCCGCCTTGGAAGAGCAGGGGCATACGTTCATTTCTAGTGAGGTGACGATGATTCCGGAAACTTATACTCCTCTTGATGAGGGTGGAGTAGAGAAAATGCTCAAGCTGATTGATATGCTGGAAGATAACGACGATGTTCAAGAAGTGTATCATAACCTTGATGCAGATGAGTCCGTCTTAGAAAAATTATCATAATTTCCTTTTTTTATCATAATAACTTCTGTTTCTGTTCAAACTAGAAACAGAAGTTATTTTATTTGAGGAGGAAAAAGGATGAGGCGTGCCATCTGTTTTTTATTGATCCTCATGATCGTGTCCGGGTGTCAGCAAGTAACGAACCCCAAGGATCTTCCGGGACAAAGGAAGGTTGAATTAGAGGAAAAAATGTCATCCTCCGTTCCCACGCTTGTTCAAGCTTCTCCACTCGAATTGAAGGTCGTTTTGAAGGAATATTATATCGATGGTGTGGTGGAAATCACGAACCAGAAGGAAACGATTTGGTCGATGATGGACTTTTGGGCGGCCTACGATGGCTGGACAGTGGAAGAGCAAACAAAGGATCAAATTGTATTCCAGCGTCAGCATGATGACCTTTCACCATTAACGAAAAAAGCGGGTTATTTTGGTCTGACTCCAAATGGAGAGATCGCTGTGTTTCAAGGGTTACCTGTTCACGGGAAGATCATCGAATCTTTTAAACCGGTTCCGTTGAAACCGATGGAATCGCGTCGTAAGTCGATCCTAGAAGATGGAATCAAAATCAAAGACAGGGAACATTTCCAGCAAGTACTGAATCGCTACTCGACTTCCGCATAGCTGTCTATCCAGGCAGCTTTTTTTATTTGTCTCTATTACGAGTTAGTATGCGGATGCTTCTAATAAAGAGTGGCTCAAGTGAGAGCTTTGCCACTTTAGCCCATGCTCCTAAAAATGATTGGTTCGTTCATCTATTTCCCGACACTTCATCTTCTGTCATAAGGGCTGAGTTTAACGGTGCTTAAACGAAAATGTACGCTGACCTTTATGCGATTCGGCTTATACGAACATGTGCTTGTGTGTTACAATAGGAAGGTCAAAAGCAATAATACAGAGGGGAATTCATACATGATTGCGTACGTAAAAGGACAATTGACGGCGATCGATGACACATCCGTTGCCGTGGAAGTTTCCGGAGTTGGATACGAAGTTTTATGTCCAAATCCTTTTTATTTTCAGGATAAAATGAACAAAGAAGTAAAAATCCATACATACCATTATGTAAGGGAGGACCAGCAAACCTTATTCGGTTTTCAGAAAAAAGAAGATAAACAATTGTTTGCCCAGCTTCTGAATGTATCTGGAATTGGACCTAAGGGTGCTCTTGCAATTCTCGGGACGGTCAGTGTGCCGCAGTTCGTCTCAGCGATCGAGCAGGAAGACGAAAAGTATTTGACCAAGTTTCCTGGTGTGGGAAAGAAAACCGCCCGTCAGATGATTCTTGACTTAAAAGGAAAACTGATCGTATGGTTGCCTGATGAAGAAAATGAAGATACGATATTCTATCAGGAGGACCTGACTTCGAAGGAAAAACAAGCAAGAATGGACGATGCGATCGAAGCGCTGAAGGCGTTAGGTTATACAGATAAAGAAGTGAAGCTTGTTCGTACGGAACTAGAGAAGGCGAAGGAAGGCAGCGTCGACGACTTTGTCCGTCAAGGCTTGCAATTATTAATGAAGAATTAACAGAAAGGGGGAGCTGAAGTGGAGGAACGGATGATTTCAGGAGAGCAACAGATGGAAGAACAGGAAATAGAGCTGAGTTTACGGCCGGAAACATTGAATCAATATATCGGCCAGAACCAGGTGAAAAATAATCTCCGTATCTTTATTGAAGCCGCTAAAATGCGTGAAGAACCTCTTGATCACGCCCTTCTATATGGGCCACCAGGCCTCGGGAAAACGACATTGGCTTCGATTATTGCCAATGAGATGGGCGTTCAATTCCGCACGACATCAGGACCGGCTATTGAACGGGCCGGTGATTTAGCCGCGATCCTATCTTCTCTTGAACCTGGGGATGTTCTATTTATTGACGAAATTCATCGCCTTCCCCGTTCTGTAGAAGAAGTGCTTTACCCTGCAATGGAGGATTTCTGTCTGGATATTGTCGTCGGAACTGGGCCAAGTGCCCGTTCTGTCCGGCTCGATCTGCCACCTTTCACACTCGTGGGAGCGACGACAAGAGCCGGCCTTTTGTCAGCGCCCTTACGCGATCGTTTTGGCGTTCACAGCCGCTTAGAATATTACGATACAAAAGCTTTATGCGAAATCGTGAAGCGTACAGCTGAAATCTTTCATGTTGACATTGACGGGCAGGCGGCAAGTGAAGTTGCTAGAAGGTCAAGAGGGACGCCGAGAATTGCCAACCGTTTATTTAAAAGGGTCCGAGATATCGCTCAGGTGAAGCGTGAGGATGTCATCTCGAAAGAAACGACTCAAGAGGCATTGAATATGCTTCAAGTCGATGCGGAGGGGCTGGACTTTATCGATCACAAGCTGCTGACGGGTATCATGGACGGTTTTCGTGGAGGACCAGTTGGACTCGATACGATTGCAGCCACGATCGGAGAGGAATCCCAGACGATTGAAGATGTGTATGAACCGTTTCTCCTGCAGATCGGATTCATTCAGCGGACGCCTCGAGGACGTGTCGTTACGCCGAAAGCCTACGCTCATTTCAATCGGGAGGTGCCTCACTCTTGACGGGGTTTGGTAAAATCTTTATTGTAATAGGGATTGTATTTATTGTGATCGGACTGATATGGAACTTTATCGGAAAGCTTCCCGGTGATTTCGTTTTCAAAAAAGGGAACGTAACGTTTTACTTTCCAATTGTGACCTCGATTGTGGTCAGTATCATCCTGTCACTTATTTTTTATTTCATCGGAAAAATACGTTAGGAATTAGGAGAGTATTATGGATATAAAGCAATATGACTTCGAATTACCTGAAGAGCTCATTGCTCAAGTGCCATTGAAAGATCGTTCTTCTTCTCGGCTGATGGTGCTCAATCGTCAAGAAGAAAAAATCGAGCATCAGCATTTTGCAGATATCAAATCATATATTCAGCCTGGCGATTGCCTAGTTCTGAATGATACGCGAGTCCTTCCTGCCCGCTTATATGGAGCGAAAGAAGAGACAGGCGGGAAAGTGGAAGTGTTGCTTCTCCATCAGCAAGAGGGAGACGAATGGGAAGTGCTGGTGAAGCCAGCGAAAAAAGTGAAGCTCGGCACAAGAATTGTGTTTGGAGACGGTCAGCTTATTGCAGAGTGTACAGAGGTTCAAGAGCATGGAGGGCGGAAAGTGCGCTTCCTTTATGAAGGGATTTTCCTTGAAGTGCTGGAATCGCTTGGAGAAATGCCGCTCCCTCCTTATATTAAAGAACAATTGTCTGACAAGGAGCGATACCAGACGGTTTATGCAAAAGAAGAAGGATCCGCTGCCGCACCGACAGCCGGTCTGCACTTCACCCATGAGCTCCTGGAAGAACTGGAAGCATCCGGCGTGGAAATTGCATACTTGACTTTGCATGTAGGGCTAGGGACGTTCAGACCCGTGAGCGTGGATCAAATCGAAGAGCATGATATGCATGCTGAGTTTTATCGTCTTTCAAAAGAAACAGCGGATCAGCTCAATCGAGTTCGCGCGAATGGAGGACGGATCATATCCGTCGGTACGACATCGACACGGACACTGGAAACGATCATCCGTGATCACGGGACGTTCAAAGAGGCAAGTGGCTGGACAGACATTTTCATCTATCCGCCTCAAAAGCTTCAGGCGATCGATGGACTGATTACAAACTTCCATCTGCCAAAGTCAACGCTGATCATGCTTGTCAGTGCATTTGCTAGTCGTGAATTTATTTTAGACGCGTACCGTGAAGCCGTTCAGGAGCGTTATCGCTTCTTCAGCTTCGGCGATGCCATGCTTATTTTATAAGCGACTTACAGGTATAGAAAGGATTTACAAAATGGCAATCACATATGAATTAATTAAAACATGTAAACAGACAGGGGCACGCTTAGGAAAGGTTCATACACCACACGGATCTTTCGACACTCCAATGTTTATGCCGGTAGGGACACTAGCCACCGTTAAAACGATGAGCCCTGAAGAATTAGAACGAATGGGAGCTCCAATCATTCTTTCGAACACCTATCATCTATGGCTAAGACCAGGAGAGGATATCGTCAAAGAAGCGGGAGGATTGCACAAGTTCATGAACTGGAACGGATCGATCCTTACTGATTCAGGAGGATTTCAGGTGTTCAGTCTCAGCGACCTTCGTAAGATCGAAGAGGAAGGCGTCCATTTCCGCAACCATATAAGCGGGGAGAAACTTTTTCTATCTCCTGAAAAGGCGATGCAGATTCAAAACGATTTAGGTGCGGATATCATGATGGCCTTTGATGAATGTCCGCCGTACCCAGCAGAACATGAGTATATGAAGAAGTCCGTCGAGCGGACAAGCCGCTGGGCGGAGCGTTGCCTTGAAGGGCATAAGCGACCGAACGATCAGGGGTTATTCGGAATTGTACAAGGTGGGGAGTATGAAGATCTCCGTCGTCAAAGCGCAATGGATCTGACGTCGATGGATTTCCCAGGGTATGCAGTCGGAGGTTTGTCAGTTGGAGAGCCTAAGGATGTCATGAACCGGGTCCTAGAATTTACAACACCTCTTCTTCCATCTGAGAAACCTCGTTATCTCATGGGAGTAGGTTCGCCGGATTCCCTTATTGATGGAAGCATCCGCGGGATCGATATGTTTGACTGTGTCCTTCCGACAAGAATTGCACGAAACGGAACCTGTATGACATCAACAGGGCGGCTTGTCATTAGAAACGCCAAATTTGCCCGTGATTTCCGTCCAATTGATGAGAATTGTGACTGTTATACGTGCCGGAATTACAGTCGTGCCTACATCCGTCACCTCGTGAAAGCGAATGAAACATTCGGATTCAGACTTACGACTTATCATAATCTATATTTTCTGTTAAACTTAATGGGGCAAGTGCGTGAAGCCATTAGAGAAGATCGACTAGGTGACTTTAGAGATCAATTCTTTGAACAGTATGGTTTCAACAAACCAAACGCAAAGAACTTTTAGAAAGGGGGAAGTTAAATGGAAACATTAGTAGGATTATTGCCTATTATTCTAATGTTTGTCATTTTCTATTTCCTGTTGATTCGTCCGCAGCAAAAGAAACAGAAGCAAGTTCAACAAATGCAGTCGGATCTACAAAAGGGTGATAGAATCATCACAATTGGAGGCCTGCACGGCACGATCCACGCCATTGATGAAGGTACTCTAATCGTTACGGTCCAAGACGGCACTCAGATGAAATTTGACCGTTCATCCGTTCGAGAAAAGTTGAACCAGGACTAATGTGACAAACTATACACATAACGACTGGACAGGATACTGTCAATATCCTGTGTTACACAAAAAATCCCGTTACACATTTGGTGTAGCGGGATTTTTTCTGGCTTTTTGTGGTTCATCGCTTCACCGTTCTTTTAGGCAGGTTCACTCCGATCATTCCTCCGAGCCAAGACGCCACAATCAATCCGCCGAAATAGCTGGCCTGAGCTAATGAAACCCAGCGATTTTCAAATATGATTTGAAAAAGAATCATAGCCAGTACAAAAAGGATTCCGGTAAAAGCGCCGGATAACCACCCTTTCTGTTCACCTTTATAGGCTGCCAACATTCCCCCGAAAGCTAAAATGCTGATTCCTGTGAGTAAGGACGCCTGATTAAGTACTCCATAATCAAGCGTAGTAAAACGTAAAAGTAAAGCAAACAATCCGGAAGCAATCAGCATTAATAAAAAGATGGATCCAATCCCATACCCAAGCACACCTTGAATTAATTTTTTCATAAGCCATTTCACCCCTCTCTTTATTCCGTATATTTATATGCGAAAGAAGGATTCGGATAGAAGCAGATATTTTGTCCTTCTCTTGAATAGACATAATAAAAAGTCGGCTAAAAAGGGGAAGGTCAATGTCAACCATTCTTGCATTACTCATTTTTGTTGTCAGCTATATCTTGATTATGACCGAAAAGTGGAACCGTGCACTCGTCGCTCTTGCAGGCGGAGTTCTTCTTCTCGTAACGAACATTTATGAATGGGATGATGCCCTCGGATTTATCGATTGGGAAACCGTGGCGTTGCTGTTCTCTATGATGGTGCTTGTCTCGATTACAAAGAAAACCGGAATCTTCACATACGTCGCCATTCGGCTCGCCCAGTTGGTGAAAGGTCGTCCAGTCCCGCTGCTTGTTGTGACCGCCGTCTTCACAGCAGTTGGCTCGGCTTTTCTTGATAATGTGACAACCGTCCTTCTATTTGTGCCGGTTCTTCTCTCCTTGGTCGAGCGTCTGAAACTGCCTGCATTTCCTTATTTACTTACGACGATTTTTTGTTCCAATATTGGAGGAACAGCTACTTTAATAGGAGATCCTCCAAATATCATGATCGGACAAGCGGTGGAGCATTTCACCTTTTTATCCTTCCTTTATCATCTTGGTCCTGTTGTGCTGATCATCTTTTTGATTGTCCTTTCCATCATCATTCTTTTATTCCGCAATAAATTGACGTATAACGAGGCTTTGGCTGAAGAACTGATGAAGAGAGATGCGAAAGAACATCTGAAAGTATCAAAGCTGCTCGTTCAATCGGTGTCCGTTCTTCTTTTGACGATCGCTGGTTTTATGATGCATCCCATTGTTCACATGGATATTACAACCATTGCGGTTTGCGGGGCCCTTCTCCTTTTGCTGCTATCTGACAAAGAGCTCGATGTGGAACACGTTTTTCAAGAAGTGGAATGGGTCACGCTATTTTTCTTTATGGGGCTGTTTATGCTGGTAGGAGGGCTTGAAACAGTCGGAATCATCGATGAGCTGGCTAGAGGAATGGTCTGGATATCAGGCGGTGATATGCCGATCACCTCCATGGTCATGCTTTGGAGCTCCGGCCTGTTATCCGGAATTGTCGATAATATCCCGTTTGTGGCGGCTATGATTCCAGTTGTTCAGGAGCTTCAAGGGTACGGGATGATGGACGTGGACCCTGTCTGGTGGTCGCTGGCACTTGGAGCTTGTCTCGGCGGGAATGGAACACTGATCGGTGCTTCAGCTAACGTCGTTGTAGCCGGTCTTGCAGCAAGTTATCGTCAGCCGATTCCGTTTATCCGGTTCTCACTTTACGGGATCCCGGTCCTTCTCCTGTCTCTACTTGTGTCGTCTGTCTACATTTTCTTTCGGTACCTATTACCCTTCCTGTCCTAGGAAGGGTTTTTTGCTGTAGTCTCTCCTTAAAACCCACAACATTTTGGATAGAAGGATAAAAAACGGATCTTAGGTCATGTTAAGAAGAGTTAACTCTTTAGGAAAGGTAGTGGGGCAGTTGCTGCTTGCAACCATTATTTTCCGGACAATCATCACGTACATCATTATATTATTAGTATTCAGGCTCATGGGAAAACGAGAAATCGGTGAACTTAGTGTGATGGACTTAGTCGTTTTTGTCATGCTTGCCGAAATTGCTGTCTTTTTGATTGAGAATCCAGATGCCCCCTTATGGCATGCCATTGCTCCGATGGCCGCACTGCTGGTCATCCAAATCGTCAGTGCTTATCTTTCTCTTAAAAATCAAAAGTTCAGAAACTGGTTTGATGGGAAACCGACGATCATCATCAAGCATGGAAAAGTGGACGAGTATGAGATGAGAAAGCAACGCTACAATTTTAATGACTTGCTGATGCAGCTCCGTGAGCAAGGAATACAGCAGGTGGCGGATGTGGATTATGCAATCTTAGAACCATCCGGAAAACTGTCCGTCTTCGAAAAGAATAAGGATGGAACTTCCGACTATGCTGTCGTTCTTATAGCGGACGGTAAGATTCAGTACAGCGGACTTCAGACGGTCCGTAAAAATAAGAATTGGCTGCTGAATGAATTGAAAAAGGCGGGGTATGAGTCTGTAACGGAAGTTTCGTTGTGCACGATGAACGAACAAGGGGAGATCGATTTTGATGAGGCTGATGAATATACGTCTTGAGGGAGCAAGGGATTGCCGGAAGGAAAAAGAGGCTGAAGCCAATATAAGCGCTTCAGCCTCTTTTGCTTTGGCTTCGGTGACAGTGGTTTTTCACCAAGATAGAGGCCACCATTTACGTCTTAAGCCTATCTTTTGAATGAGAACCGGTTCCAAGGGATCATGTTCCATTCTTCTTTTGTTAATAAGCGGCTGATAAACAGAAGCGTCAAATAAAAAACGGTTAAAATGACCGCGATACTCATTAAAGCCACAACCGAATGGGAACCGCTTATGAAGAAGAGTTTCAACGCATATCCAAGAGCTCCGGTTAATCCTGTCACGACGATAAATTTAACCATCAGCTGAACAGGTAGTTTGAATACTCGATGACGAATCAACACGGCCATATGGAGTAATGTGACAACCACAACACCTGTTGAAATAGCAATCGCGACACCATGAATCCCGAACTCAGGTTGTGAACTGAGACTGACCAGCACGAGGAATTTGATGACAGCACCAATCAATGTATTCCACATCGCAGGTCGTGCCATATCAAGTGCCTGGAGGCTTGCTTGCAGAGGCGTCTGAATATAGTGCAGTAAAAAGATGGGAGCCATGAATTGAAGCATAAAGGCTCCGCTACTTGTTCCATAAATCGTTAGGAGGACCGCGGCAGGGAAAATCATAAAGATGATAGTCATGACTCCTCCAGACGCCAAAGAAAGCCGGATCGCCTGGAGAATACGGTACTGGATGGTAGATTTATGTCCCTTTGCTCCTGCCTCGCTAATTGCTGGGACGAGAGAAACGGCCAGTGCATGCGTCAAGAACGTAGGCAAAAACAAGAGGGGAAGGACGTATCCCGTTAATTCCCCGTATTGCTTGGTCGATTCCGCTACAGCTAAGCCAGCAATCGCCAGACTTTGAGCGACGAGAATCGGTTCAAAAAAGTACGTGAGGGATCCTATAAACCGGCTGCCTGTTGTCGGCAGTGCAATCGACATCAATTCGTTGAATGTCTGTTTTCCTTTACTAATTTGATTCTTCCAAGATTTCCTCAGTCGAAAGCCTTTTTGTAAATTAAAATGCCTCATCATATATATCAAAGAAATGAACTCTCCCAAAACGACCGCCGCCATAGCTCCTGCTGCAGCGTACTCTACACCATAGGGCATCAGCCACTTGGTTAAAAAAATCACCGTTGAAATGCGGACGACCTGTTCGATCACTTGTGAGATGGCTTGTGGTTTCATATTTTGTCTACCCTGGAAATAGCCCCGAATCACAGAAGAAATCGCGATGATCGGAATAATAGGCGTCACAGCAAGCAGGGGATAAACCGCCCGTTCATCAGTCAAGAAATAGTGGGCAGCGACTGGAGACAGAAAAAATAATCCGATGGTAAACACGATACTCAAACTGCCGGTAATCAAAAGCGATACCATGAGAATTCTTTTGATTTTTTTTTCGTCTCCACTTGCCTCAGCTTCTGAAACGCGCTTCGAGATGGCCACCGGAAGGCCGAATTGAGTGATCGTCATCGCAAGAATTAAAGTAGGAAGGGCCATCATATAGAGACCTACCCCTTCAGCTCCCATGACTCTCGCGACGACAATCCGGTTGATAAATCCTAATAGTCTTGTAACAAGTCCGGCCATCACCAAGATGAGAGCCCCTTGCAGAAAGGTTTGTTTTGACATATTCCTATTCCGCCTTCTCAAAGTTTTAAAATTCAGATACAATGAAGTATATGCGCATACGTGGACAAGGCATGACTAACATAAGCAAAATATAAGTGGCGAGGGGTGCCTGGATGGAAAATACGAAAGTCGTAAGCCTGTGGAAAGAAAAAGTGGACCCTGCATTAACGAGTAAGGTCGAAGAATTAAAATGGCTAGGGTATGCAAATGCTACACCAGAGGAGTTATGGAACTGTCTTGTGAAGAAAGTTTGGAAGGGTGAGCCTGAGAAGCGCCTTTACGAAGTGGTGCAGGATATATTACATATGCGCAGTCATACATATTTAAGTTTTATAACCAATGAATCCTATGACGAATTAGGGTTGACCGATTCTATTGAAGCGATCACCTCTTATGAAAATGAGAATCGCTAAATGGGGAATTGAAGAATCGGAAGGTTGTCAAATTCGTAAAAAGTAGTAAAATTGGTACGGTAACAAAAGGAAATACTTAAGAACAGTCAAATAGAGATTCTATACGATTTTTGTGCCGATATTCAAAGGAGGAAGCGAGAATTATGGTGAAACGAGGGCGGATCGTCGCCTTTTTTATTATCGTACTGGTCCTTGCCGGGACGATTGGTTCGACGATTACAAACATCACGAAAGACATTAATCTAGGTCTTGATTTGCAGGGTGGATTTGAAATTCTATACGATGTGGAGCCGACAGATGAAGGACAAGAGGTCAACGATCAAGTCCTTCAAGCGACAGCGGCTGCACTTGACAGACGTGTCAACACTCTCGGTATCAGTGAAACGAACATTGATATTGAGGATGGTGGCAGAATCCGGGTGCAGTTAGCGGGTGTCGAAGATCAGCAGCAGGCACGTGAACTTTTGTCTACGACTGCTGAACTGACATTTAGAGGAGTCGATGATCAGCTTTATCTCGATGGATCGGATTTAGTAGAAGGAAGTGCCCAACAGTCCTTCGACCCGAACACGAACGAGCCGATTGTAACGTTAGAGCTTGAGAGTGCCTCTGAGTTTTATGACGTTACACAGGAAATTTCTAACCGACCACCTGGCGAGAATTTGCTCGTCATCTGGCTTGATTATGAAGAGGATCTCTCTTTTGCTGAAGAAAGAACGAAAGAAGACCCTACCTTTGTATCGGCGCCTGCCGTAAGCGAGCCGATTCGAAGCAACACGGTTCAAATCAATGGGGATTTCACTGTGGAATCCGCGCAAAATCTTGCTGATATTTTGAATGCAGGATCACTGCCTGCTAATTTAGAAGAAACCTATTCTACTTCAGTAGGTGCCCAATTCGGTGAGCAGGCCATGAACAAAACTATTGTGGCGGGACTGATCGGGATTGCGCTCATTTTCATCTATATGATCGCGTATTACCGATTCCCTGGCGTTATCGCCAGCGTGACGCTTACCGTTTATATTTACCTCATCCTTTTGGTATTCGAATTGATGAATGGAGTCCTGACGTTACCTGGAATCGCCGCCCTCATATTAGGGGTCGGTATGGCGGTTGATGCGAACATCATCACCTATGAAAGAATTAAGGAAGAGATTAAATCCGGTAAAACGGTCTTGTCTGCCTTTAAAGCAGGGAATAAACGATCTCTTGCTACCATACTTGATGCGAACATCACGACATTGATTGCGGCGACTGTTCTGTTTATCTTCGGAACAAGTTCTGTTAAAGGGTTTGCTACAATGCTGATTGTCAGTATATTGGTCAGCTTTGTGACGGCTGTGTATGGTACCCGCCTGTTTATGGGGCTTTGGGTGAAGAGTCGTTTTCTTAACAAGCGTCCGAAATGGTTCGGAATTAAGCCGGAGGACATTCACGACATTGAAGATGGCAAAGAAGTCGAAGCTACAGTTGCTGGTCGTAAATTTGACTTTGTAGCCTTCCGGAAGCGTTTCTTTGCTCTATCGATCATTTTAGTAGGAGCAGGGATCATAGCGCTTTCCATCTTCCGTCTGAACTTGGGAATTGACTTTACAAGCGGCTCCCGTCTATCGATTTTGACGGATGGCAATGTGAATGTAGAGCAGGTCGAGCAAACGCTTGAAGACGAGTTCGGAGTAACGCCGACCCAAGTTGTTGCAGCTGGAGATGACAATGAAATTGCTGTTGCTCGTTTTGATCGTGAACTCGATCAAGGGACGATTGGTGAGATCCAGTCTTATTATGAAGAAGAGTATGGCAACACACCGAATATTAGCACCGTTTCCCCAACAGTGGGACAAGAGCTTGCCAAAAACGCAGCACTGGCTGTTTTATATGCATCTATCGGAATCATCATTTACGTGACGATCCGTTTTGAAATCTTTTTCGCTTTGACAGCGATCATTGCGCTGTTACATGATGCATTCTTTATTCTCGCCCTGTTCAGTATCACGAGGCTCGAGTTTGATATCACAATTATCGCAGCCATCTTGACGATCGTCGGTTACTCGGTCAACGATACAATCGTGACGTTTGACAGGATAAGAGAAAACTTAAGGCTGAAGAAGAAAGTCAAGACTTTCAAAGAACTTGCACAAGTGGTTAACCAGAGCCTAATGCAAACATTGGCCCGTAGTTTCAATACGGTGATCACGGTTGTTTTTGCGGCGCTTATGCTTCTGATTTTCGGAGCGTCGTCGATTACAAACTTTGCATTCGCTCTTGTGATTGGTCTCATTGCCGGTACGTATTCTTCTCTGTTTATCGCCTCACAGCTTTGGCTAGTATGGAGAGGTCGCTCCATCAAAGATAAACCGATTCAATATGTGAAAAAGAAAAAGCCGACAGGACCACAGGTATAATAGACCGGAGCGCTGCCCATTGATAAGGGCAGCGCTCTTTTTGGTTCGACTTCCATTGTTTTGGGTATATCAATACTAAAGAAGGAAGAAAGGAGGGGATGTTATGAAGGGGCAAACCTATATCCTCCTAGCTCTACTATTCGCTGTCTTGATTGCTATCTTTGCGGTGATCAACGTAGATGCTGTTCAAGTGAATTATTTGTTTGGTACCGGAGAGGCGCCTTTGATTTTAGTTATTCTTTTTTCAGTTTTACTCGGTGGTCTTGCGACGGCATCAGTCGGGGCTATTCGATACTTTAAACTAAAGCGGGAAAATAAATCGCTGAAGCAACAGCTTACCTCTGAGGACGGTCAAACGGATGAAGTTTCTGTTCCAGAAGAGGAAGAATCATCAACCTATAAAACCACATAATTGTGTTTGCGACCCCTGACCGGCTCTTGTATAATAGACAGGTCAGGGGTGAACTTATGTTACAAAGTAAGATGAAATGGAATTTTACATATAGCGGAGAATCAGACCAGAATCTTGGAACTCAAGGACTTACTCCTCTTACTCAACAAATGCTGAGCAAGCGGGATATTGTCTCACCAGAAGCGGTGCAACAGTTTTTGAATCCTTCTGTTGAAGACCTGCACGATCCGTTCCTTATGGAAGATATGTCTAAAGCCGTCGAACGCGTGAAAACGGCGATTAATGAACAGGAACCCGTGCTTGTTTTTGGAGATTATGATGCCGACGGAGTAAGCTCTACTACCTTAATGGTTGAAGCGCTGAGAGAAGCAGGGGCTGTCTGTGACTTTTATATTCCGAACCGTTTTACGGAAGG
The DNA here is from genome assembly GCA_004078665.1 of Halobacillus fulvus. GTDB lineage: Bacteria > Bacillota > Bacilli > Bacillales > Halobacillaceae > Halobacillus > Halobacillus fulvus. The sequence continues at coordinate 259,972 of SCFO01000001.1, forward strand.
ATATGGTCCAAATGAAGCAGCCTTCCAGTTCGCAGCGGACTCTGGGTATTCAGTGATCATTACGGTTGACACAGGTATTGCAGCTATCCATGAAGCAGAGGTAGCAAAAAATCTAGGGATCGATTTGATCATTACCGACCACCACGAAGTTCAGGAGCAGCTTCCCGATGCTTTTGCTATTATTCATCCGAAAACATCCAGTCATTATCCTTTTCAGGAGCTGGCAGGCGTAGGGGTGGCCTTTAAGTTTGCGGAGGCTTTGCTGGGGAGATTCCCGAAAGAATATCTGGACTTGGCGGTAATCGGTACGATCGCAGACCTTGTACCACTTCATGGTGAAAATAGAGTACTGGCGGCGATTGGACTTGAGGCCATCTCCCGTTCCAAACGGCCAGGGATTTTAGCGTTAAGAAAAGTTTGTGGAATTGAAGGAGATATAGATGAAGAGACCATTGGGTTTACGATTGGTCCAAGAATGAATGCGGTGGGCAGGCTTCAGGATGCAGCCCCTGCTGTCGATCTTCTTTTATCTGAAGATTTGGAGGAAGCCGCTCATATCGCCTCCTTCATCGATCAGCTCAATCAGGAGAGACAAAAAATTGTAGCCGATATCGCGAAAGAGGCTGAACAGATGATGGCAGAACGAGAAGATACGGATAATGTCATCATAGTCGCGAAAGAAGGCTGGAATCCTGGCGTTCTCGGCATTGTAGCCTCCAAACTAGTCCGCCAGTTTGACCGTCCAGCGATTGTGCTTGGCCTTGATTCGGAAAAAGGTGAAGCAAAAGGATCAGCCCGTAGCATTGATGCGTTCGATTTATTCACCAATTGCATGGAAGTCAGGCATCGCTTCCTCCATTTTGGAGGACACGCACAGGCCGCAGGGATGACACTTAAAATAGAAGAAATCGACCATTTACGGAAAGACTTGAATAGACTGGCGGATGAAAAACTGTCAGAAGAGGACTATCAACAGGTGCTTGAAATTGAATCCACGGTTGAACTGGAGAAGATTTCCATGCGCCAAATTGAAGAAGTGAATCAGCTACGTCCATTCGGAATGGGGAATCCTAAACCGTTATTTCATATTAAGCACACCCCGAAAGAGATCCGGTTAATTGGCAGTAGGAAAAACCACTTGAAGTTTCAATTTCAAAAAGAAGGGGCCAAGCTTGACGGAATTGCTTTTGGTATGGGAGATCTCTATCCTCACTTAGCCCCTTCAGATACATTAGAGCTTGTGGGAGAACTGGGGATTAATGAATGGAACGGTCGTAAAAACCTTCAGATCATGATTAAAGATCTCTGTGTAAACGAATGGCAGCTATTTGATATGCGCGGTTCAAGACACATTGAAAAGCAATTGGTCGTTCCTGAAGGAGAAAAGTATGAGGCGTTGACGTTTCAAGGAACGAACCAAGCCCCTCACCAGCTTCCGATTAAGTCTCCGGAACAATTGAATGATGGTGAACAGCTGGATGGTCTTGTGCTTGTTGATCTGCCGGAAACATTAGAATCACTTGAGCAATTGATGAATCGCATCTCCGCAGGGAAAATCTTTGTCTGTTACCGGGTGGAGGAGAGCACGTTTCTAAAAACATGGCCATCGAGAGACCATTTCAAATGGTTTTATGGTATGCTGTTGAAGCGAAAGCAATTCGACCTGAAAAAAGATACGGAACTTCTTGCTAAAAAGCGTGGTTGGGATCATTCAATGGTTGATTTTATTTCGAAGGTGTTTTTTGAACTTGATTTTGTTACAATAGAGAATGGACTTGTGACTCCAAATTCACAGCCATCAAAAAAAGATTTGACAGAATCAGAACTATACCGACAAAGAGAAGAACAGCTGCGAATCGAACGGACGCTGTATTACTCTACTTATAAAGAGTTGAAGGACTGGTTCAATCAATTTTTGAAGCAACAGTCAAAGACCGTCAAGGAGGAAATATATCATGGACTATAAAGAGCATATTGCCATCGTAGAAGATTGGCCGAAAGAAGGAGTGCAATTCAAGGATATCACTCCACTGATGGATAATGGTCCAGCATTTAAATCAGCAGTTGACGAAATTGTTGAATATGCTAAGAAACAGGATATTGATATCGTAGTAGGACCGGAAGCGCGTGGCTTTATCGTTGGCTGCCCCGTTTCTTATGCGTTGGAAATCGGGTTTGCCCCTGTTCGCAAAGAAGGCAAACTTCCGAGAGAAACAATCAAGGTCGACTATGGTTTAGAATACGGTAGTGATGTTTTAACGATTCATAAAGATGCGATCAAGCCTGGACAGCGCGTGTTGATTATCGATGATCTCCTCGCAACCGGAGGTACGATTGAAGCGACGATCGAATTGGTGGAACAGCTAGGTGGAGAAGTTGCCGGCTGCGCATTTCTTATTGAATTGACATACTTAAATGGCCGTGACAAACTTGATGGCTATGACGTATTAACTTTAATGCAATATTAATCCAGGAAAGAGAGTGCCCTCATACAGGGCGCTCTTTGTTTTACACCAGAGTGGTAATGATTTTTTCTTTACATTTTTTATACTTTTTTTGATAATGATAAACAAATATAAATTTTAGTAAGTCAAAGAAAACAGGGTGATTGAATGGCTAAAGATACAGTTCTAACTGCTGAAGAGGTCATAGAGCAGGCTGGTCAGTACTTAAATGAATCGGACGTCGCTTTTATACGTAAAGCCTATGAGTTTGCTGAAAAAGCCCATAGTCAGCAGTTTCGTAAATCAGGCGAACCTTACATTATCCATCCCATTCAGGTTGCTGGGATCCTTGTGAATTTAGAAATGGATCCGGAGACGATTGCTGGAGGGTTTCTTCATGATGTAGTAGAAGATACAGAGGTTACGTTAGAAGAGATTGAAGAAGCTTTCAATAAAGAGGTGGCCCTTCTTGTAGACGGGGTAACCAAACTCGGGAAAATTAAATATAAATCGAAAGAAGCGCAGCAAGCAGAGAATCACCGCAAAATGTTCGTGGCTATGGCGAAAGATATTCGCGTTATCCTGATCAAACTGGCGGATCGTCTGCACAATATGAGAACGTTGAAGCACCTCCCGGCAGAAAAACAGCGACGGATCTCTAATGAGACGATTGAGATTTTCGCCCCGCTTGCCCATCGTCTCGGGATTTCAACGATTAAGTGGGAGCTTGAAGATACGGCTCTTCGATATTTAAACCCACAACAATATTATCGAATTGTTCATTTAATGAAGCAAAAACGTAATGAACGGGAGTCTTATATCGAAGAGGTCATCGATGAAATTCGCGAGCAACTCCATGATGTGAATATTAAAGCTGATTTGAATGGACGACCGAAGCATTTATATAGTATTTATCGTAAAATGGTGCTGCAAAATAAGCAGTTCAATGAAATCTATGACTTGTTAGCCGTTAGAATTACTGTCGAAAGTATAAAGGATTGTTACGCTGTTCTTGGAATTATTCATACTTGCTGGAAACCGATGCCAGGTCGCTTTAAAGATTACATTGCGATGCCGAAACCGAATTTATATCAATCACTCCATACGACGGTGATCGGTCCTAAAGGTGACCCATTGGAAGTGCAAATCCGTACACACGAAATGCATGAAATCGCAGAATACGGAATTGCCGCACACTGGGCTTATAAAGAAGGAAAACAGCTTTCAAGCGGCCAGTCCTTCGAGGAAAAGTTAACGTGGTTCAGAGAGATTTTAGATTGGCAAAGTGAAACACATGATGCTGAAGAGTTTATGGAATCTCTTAAGGTCGATTTATTTTCTGATATGGTCTATGTGTTTACGCCAAAAGGGGACGTCATCGAACTCCCTTCAGGATCGGTTCCGATCGATTTTGCATACCGGATCCATACGGAAGTAGGGAACAAGACCATCGGTTCGAAAGTGAACGGAAAAATGGAGCCGCTTGATTACAAACTTCAGACGGGTGATATCTTAGAAATCATGACGTCGAAGCATTCTTACGGACCTTCTAAAGACTGGATCAAGCTGGCTCAAACGTCCCAGGCAAAGAATAAAATCAGGCAATTTTTCAAGAAGCAGCGAAAAGATGAGAACATCGCTAAAGGAAAAGAGCTGGTGGAAAATGAAATCCGTAATTTTGGGATCCAGCCAAAAGATGTTTTTACAACGGATAATTTAAAACGTGTGTCGGAGAAATTTAATTTCTCTAATGAAGAAGATATGTTTGCAGCGGTCGGTTATCAAGGAATTACAGCCGCACAAATCGCTACCCGATTAACCGAGAAGCTGCGGAAACAGAGACAACAGCAGCAAGACTTGGAACAAACTCTCGCAGACGTCAGTACAACGGAGATCAAGACTCCATCTAGGAAAGGGAAAAAGGATTCAGGGGTACGCGTAGAAGGTGTAGACAACCTTCTCGTCCGGTTATCTAAGTGCTGTAATCCTGTCCCTGGAGATGAAATCGTTGGCTACATTACGAAAGGGAGAGGCGTTTCTGTTCACCGTACAGACTGCCCGAATGTCCATACCGAAGAAGCCGAAAATCGTCTACTTCCGGTCAAATGGGAGACATCTGTCACGGATTCCAAGCAATATCACGTAGATCTTGAAATTTGGGGATATGACCGAAGAGGGCTGTTGAACGAGGTGCTGCAGGCTGTAAATGAAACGAAAACGAATATTACAGCCGTCTCTGGTAAATCCGATCGGAATAAGATGGCGACGATTCATATTACGATTCTGATTCAGAATACGAATCATCTCAGACGAATTGTTGAGCGGATTAAGCAGATACAGGAAGTCTATACAGTAAGACGTGTGATGCAGTAAGGAAAAAGGGGTTTTTAAAAAATGAGAGCTGTCGTGCAAAGAGCCGCAGGGGCATCTGTCGAAGTGAACGAGAACGAGGTGGGTGCCATCAATCATGGACTTGTCGTCCTGATCGGTGTCACTCATGAAGATACAGAAGAGGATGCGCGTTATCTGGCTAAGAAAATTCCATTTCTTCGCATTTTCGAAGATGAGAATGAGAAGATGAATCGATCGTTGGTAGATGTGCAGGGCAAAATGCTCAGCATCTCCCAATTTACGTTATACGGAGACTGTCGGAAAGGGAGGCGCCCGAATTTTATGGGAGCAGCTAAACCGGACCACGCAGAGAAGTTATATGAAGCGTTTAATTCTTTCGTCGAAAGCGAAGGTGTGCAAGTAGAAACAGGCGAATTCGGCGCCATGATGAACGTTCAGCTTACGAATTCGGGTCCCGTCACTCTTGTTATAGACAGTCAAGATCGCTAAAAAAGGTTGCTCCTGATTCATCAGGGGCAACCTTTTTAGTTTTAACGGGAGAAATATTGGATTAAACCATTTGTAATCCCTGTGCTGACTCTATTCTGATAAGAAGAAGTACGGATTTCCTGTTCTTCTCGTGCATCAGAAACAAATCCTAATTCAAGCAGAACAGCGGGTTTGTTATTATTCCGAATGACATAAAAGCTTCCATGTTTTATCCCGCGGTCTCTTAATCCTGTAGACTTGATCATTGCGTTTTGAATCGATGAGGCCAGCGTCTTAGACTGATCATGATAGTAATAGCTGCTGATCCCTCTAGCCGCTATGTTCCGTGGGGCACTATTATAATGAACACTTATGAACGCGTCAGCCTTGGACTGGTTCGAATAGTAGCTCCTGTACGTTAAGGAAATATACTGATCAGAACTGCGGGTCATCAGAACCTTGGCCCCTTTACTCTCCAAATGACTTTTCAATGTTTGCGCTGTACTTAACGTCAATGTCTTTTCGTAAGATCCTGCTCTGCCTACTGCGCCCGGGTCTCTTCCGCCGTGGCCGGCATCAACAACAATGGTCTTTCCGCTAAGGTTTCCTGAAAGGGCTGGAGATGAAGGGGCGTTTTGTCCCTTAGTCTCCGTGACGATCCAGGCCGCAACAAAAGCTGTCCCGTTGTTGTATTTAATTTTGTACCATTGGCCCTGCTTCTCGATCACTTCAAATGATTGGCCTTTGTTTGCACTTCCGATCACTCTGTAAGTTGTGGAAGGACCGCTTCTGAGGTTCGTACCGTTATACTCTAAAGTGACCTTTGAAGGATTCTGAGCGGCAGGTGTCGTACTCGTCTGATTTACCTTGTTTACAAGCCAACCAGCTACCCAGCCGGTTTGGCCTCCGTTAAGTCTGATGAGATACCAGCGGTTTTTTTCTTCTATGTAGTCATAAACTTGGCCGTTATACACCTTAGAAAGAATTTTACCGTTTGTTGAATTCTGGCTTCGAACATTTAGGACAGCTGTTCCGACTTTAACTTTACCCATAGCTTTTCCGGTGGATGATTCAGGCTCTTTCTTCTCTGGTTCCTGTGAAGGAGTGGAAGCCTTTTGGGCAAGGTATCCTTTATGGACCCAGCCTTTCACAGCTCCTTTTTGGATGAGAACCCAGCTTCCCTGTTGTTTTTCCGGGTTTACTGTGTCATTCTTCATCAGGTAGCCTTGGACCGTTCCTTGCATTCCAGGGGCAGATCGTATCCTTAAATAGTCCACCTTCGAATAGGAATGGCCAGTCGAAACTTGAGAACTTTGTTTCACTTTCGTCAGCCATTTAGCTACCCATACTTCTTTGTTTTTCCACTTAATCTTTAACCAATTGTTTTGTTCGGCTAAGATTGGGTAAGACTGATTGGTATGGACTTGACCGACTCGTTCGTAGTTCGTTCCAGGCCCTGTTCGGACATTAAGGTGATCCACCTCGATGATTGCTTCATCTGCTTTCGCAATTTGAGGCGCAAATAGCCATGCGGCAGATGATAATAAAACAAAAAGTAACAAGATACAAGTTTTTTGCACATACACACCTCCAAACATCTATCGTTCAATATTCGACACATTTAACACAATGTCCTTTTTTTTATTAGGCAGGTTTCAATAAAAAAATAGAGAGGTAGTCTTGACATTTCCGTTACAAAGGCTATATGATAATAATCAATTCTATAATGATTCGACAAAAACCATTGAGGAAAAGAGTAGCTCAGACCCACATAGTCAGAGAGGAAATGCCAAGGCTGCAAGCATTTCTGTATGATGGCTGAGTGAAAGACATTTCTTAGGTTCTGTATCGAAATGAGTAGGTACAGACGTACACAGGCGTTAACTGTTTAAGTGGGAGTCAATTTGATTCCAATTAGGGTGGCAACGCGGTATTCCCGTCCCTTTTCTAAATGATTAGAAAAGGGACGGGAATTTTTTTGTGGTAAGAAATGGATTCGGATGGTTGAAGGAGGAAATGAAAATGAGTATGAATGCGCCACGTGGTACGCAGGATATCCTTCCTGGCAGTTCAGAAAAATGGCAATTTGTAGAACAGCAATTGACGGACTTATGCCGTCGCTATAATTATAAAGAAATTCGCACACCGATTTTTGAACATACGGAGCTTTTTCAAAGAGGTGTAGGAGATAGCACGGATATCGTTCAAAAGGAAATGTACACGTTTGAGGACAGAGGTGGAAGAAGCATCACACTTCGACCGGAAGGTACAGCTTCCGTCGTTCGTTCTTTTGTTCAAAACAAAGTGTATGGCCTACCAAATCAGCCGACGAAATATTATTACATTGGGCCGATGTTCCGTTACGAACGTCCTCAACAAGGACGTCAGCGTCAGTTCGTACAATTCGGCATTGAAGCGCTAGGGAGTGACGATCCTGCAATTGATGCAGAAGTATTGGCACTTGCTCTCGGTTCTTATCAGGAGCTCGGACTTCGATCCTTAAAGCTCGTTCTGAACAGCCTTGGCGACCAGGAAAGTCGGGAAGCGCATCGGGCAGCGTTGGTCCGTCACTTTGAACCTCATCGTGGGGAATTGTGTTCAGATTGCCAAGTCCGTCTCGATCAAAACCCTTTACGCGTGCTCGATTGCAAAAAGGATCGAAATCACCCGGCCATGTCGACAGCACCTTCCATTTTGGATTACTTAAATGACTACTCCAAAAATTATTTCGAGCAAGTTAAAGTCTATTTAGATGAAATGGGCATCGAGTATGTGATCGATCCAAATCTTGTACGCGGACTTGATTATTACAATCACACGGCGTTTGAAATTATGAGTGAAGCAGAAGGGTTCGGAGCGATTACTACCTTAAGTGGTGGTGGACGTTATACAGGTCTTGTTCAAGAAGTAGGTGGGCCGGAAACGTCCGGTATCGGATTTGCTATGAGCATTGAACGTCTTCTAATGGCACTTGAAGCAGAAGGTATCGAACTTCCGATTGATGAAGAGCTTGATACGTACGTAGTTGCTTTAGGAGATGAAGCTGAGAAAGCTGCTGTCCGCCTTACTTACAACCTTCGTAAGGCTGGCGTCCAAGTCGACAAAGATTACCTTGGGAAGAAGATGAAAGCCCAGTTTAAAGCAGCGGATCGCCAAGGAGCTAAATATGTACTTGTCTTAGGTGATCAGGAGTTAGAGAATAACCGAATAAATGTGAAAGATATGAGTACTGGGGAACAAAAAGAGATTTCATTAGACGACGTTGTAGAGTATATGAAGGAAAGGTTAACAGGAGGGGAATAATATGGAACGAACAAAATGTGGATCGTTACGTAAAGACCATTTGCAACAGCAGGTAACCTTGAAAGGATGGGTTCAGAAGCGACGTGACCTCGGCGGTTTGATTTTCATCGACTTAAGAGACCGTTCTGGTATAGTACAAGTCGTCTTCAACCCAGAGACGTCTGAAGAAGCATTAAAAGCGGCGGAGGAAGTCCGTAGTGAGTATGTCCTTGAAATCCACGGGGAAGTGGTCGCTCGTGACGAGCAAACGATCAATCCAAACCTCGGAACTGGGGAGGTGGAAGTCGCAGCACACGAAGTAACCATTTTGAGCAAGTCCAAAACACCACCATTCATGATTGAGAATCAGAGCGAGGTGTCTGAAGACATTCGTCTCAAATACCGTTACTTAGACCTTCGTAGAAAAGAAATGCAGGAAACTTTTAAACTTCGTCATCAAGCAACACAAGTGATCCGTAACTTCTTGAATGATGAAGAGTTTCTTGAGATGGAAACTCCGATGCTTACGAAAAGCACCCCGGAAGGAGCGCGTGATTATCTCGTCCCAAGTCGGGTTCATGAAGGAGCGTTTTACGCACTTCCACAGTCCCCGCAGCTGTTTAAACAGTTGCTGATGGTATCCGGCTTCGAAAAATACTATCAGTTTGCCCGTTGTTTCCGGGATGAAGATCTTCGAGCTGATCGTCAGCCTGAATTCACACAAATAGATATCGAAACTTCTTTCCTTTCTAAAGATGAAATCATGGCGATGACCGAACGCATGATGGTCCGCGTGATGAAAGAAGTGAAAGGAATCGATGTCAAGACGCCGTTTCTTCGTATGCCGTATCATGAAGCAATGGAGCGTTTCGGTTCAGATAAACCGGATACCCGCTTCGGCCTTGAACTTGTAAATATTTCTGAGGAAGTCAAAGATTCTGGCTTCAAAGTATTCAGCGGAGCGGTTTCTTCAGGTGGCCAAGTCAGTGCCATCAATGTGGAAGGACAAGCGGATGAGTTTTCTCGTAAAGACATTGATCAGCTGACAGAAGATGTGAAAGTATACGGTGCAAAAGGGTTAGCCTGGTTGAAGGTGAAGGAAGGCGGATTGAACGGTCCGATTGCGAAGTTCTTCTCTGAAGAAGAGGCGTCCACACTGTTAACGAAGCTTGAGGCAAAAGACGGAGACTTGTTATTGTTTGTCGCTGACCATACGTCCGTTGTCCAGGACAGCCTAGGTGCTCTTCGTCAGAAACTAGGACGGAAGCTTGGTTTGATTGATGACAGCAAGTTTAACTTCCTGTGGGTAACCGATTGGCCGTTATTTGAATACGACGAGGAGGAGGGCCGCTATTTTGCCGCTCACCATCCATTCACAATGCCTGCAGAAGAAGATAAAGATCAACTCTCGACGAATCCAAAAGACGTTCGTGCCGAAGCGTACGATATCGTTCTGAATGGCTATGAGCTAGGCGGCGGATCTCTTCGTATTTATCAAAAAGAACTTCAGGATCAGATGTTCGAAGTGCTTGGCTTTACGAAAGAAGAAGCGCAGGAACAATTCGGATTCCTTCTTGAAGCTCTTGAGTATGGTACACCACCGCACGGCGGAATCGCACTCGGATTTGACCGGTTCATCATGCTCCTTGCTGGCCGTACAAACCTGAGAGATACGATTCTGTTTCCGAAAACGGCATCGGCTGCTGACCCGATGACAGAGGCTCCGGGATTCGTCAGCGAAGACCAACTGGATGAACTCCACTTAAAACTAAAGTCGAAAAAAGGCGAATAAAATCCTGCTTTAAAACGTGGTCTAATTCTTGATAAGGCTATATATATGTGCTATGATGACCTTACAAATCAAATAGATCAATCCTGATGTGTACGTTGTTTGAATGTACGTTTTGACCGAACATTTATGAGAAGGGAGCCTGGTGTTTCCACATGGAATGCACGCCTCTTAACCATCACTGATGGGAGGACGCAAGAAATGTGGAACAGGGCACCCACCTGCCTGGAGCGGGTTCAAAACTCATTAAACACAACGGCACGATTGGGATTGGTCTTTTTGATTTGGCTATTACATAACGAAAAACATCCGCATGAAATTCTATTTCATGCGGATGTTTTTTTATAGCCGATCTCAGCTTCTACATGTTTATTGAAAAATGTTACCTCGCGATATTTTCAAGGTTTCCGTTTTTCTCCATCCGGAATTGTGGCTTATAACTATCGCCTGAATCATCGAACATCACCATTTTCCGTGCTCGGTCCATAATCTCGATCAAAGACTGATAATCTTCTGTTACGGCATCGAGCTGTTGGTTTAGGCGGCGATTTTGTTCCATTATTCGCTCGTTCTCCTTCTCCAACTTTTGCAGCTGCTGGTCAGAAGAGGTCTTCTGCTGCAACTGCTTCAAAAAGTCAATTACATCTGCAAGCTCCATTTCTTTATGAGAGGAAACAGGTGCTGGTTCCTCTGTTTTCGGCTGCGGTTCCTCGACATGATCGAGCGTATGATTATAATAGACTGGTGAGGCTGAGAAAGTCGTGCTCTTTTTTGCTTCCTCACGTTTTCTTTCTTTGCGCTGCTTCTTCGCAAGTTCCACGGCCTGTTCATACTTCTGGCGGACTTCTGCATTCCACCGGAATCCACAGGCGGCAGAGGTACGGTTCAGAACATCACCGACTTCGTCGAATGCCCTAAGCTGCGTACTTCCTTCCCGTATATGTCGCAAAACGGTTTCTGCTAATAATAGATCATCTTCATGAGACCAGGCATCTTGTCTTACTTTCGGCATATATCCTTCACTCCTGTGACTTTCTATAATCAGAATCTCTGATATAGAAAGGTAGTTTTTCAGATTTACCTATAGCTTAGCCAACAGGAGAGTAAAATATACTCAGGTGTTCTTTTGTTTTTTGATCTTTTGAAGTACTTGGTTCAATGCCTGTTCAAACTTGCCTGTAAGTTTCGGTTCATAGTAGTTTCGATTTTTGATGGTGTCCGGCAGGTATTGTTGATCGACCCAGCTATTCTCATAATTATGAGGATACTTGTAATCGAGTCCTCGTCCTAATTTTTTTGCTCCTTTATAATGAGAGTCTTTCAAATGAGCGGGTACTTCACCGCTTTTTCCGTTTCGGATATCTGATAATGCAGCATCGAGTGCCTTGTAAGCACTGTTGGACTTTGGTGATAAGGCGAGTTCGGTTACCGCAACAGAAAGAGGTATTCTTGCTTCTGGAAACCCGATCCTTTCTGCCGCTTCGACGGCGGCCAAGGCTCTTGGCCCAGCTTGAGGATTCGCAAGTCCGATATCCTCATATGCGATGACCACCATCCTCCGTGCGATACTGTCTAAATCACCGGCTTCGATCAACCTTCCTAAATAATGGAGCGATGCGTCCACGTCACTTCCGCGAATCGATTTTTGGAAAGCGGATAAGACGTCATAATGGGCATCGCCATCTTTATCGTGGGAAAAGCTTTTCTTTTGCATACATTCCTCTGCTACCTCCAGCGTAATAGAAACGCTCCCCTTTTCATCTGCCGGAGTCGAAAAGGCTGCCAGTTCAAGGCCGTTCAGTGATGCACGTAAGTCACCATTTGCGGACTGGGAAAAGTGGTCAAACGCCTCTTCCGTCACATCTAAATGATAGTTGCCGAGGCCTTTTTCTTCATCGCTGATCGCTCTATGCAATGCCGTTTTCACTTCCTCTGAAGAAAGGCGGTACAGTTCGAAAAGGTGACAGCGACTTCTGATCGCTGGATTAATTGAATGGTAGGGATTGCTCGTCGTGCAGCCAATCAATGTGAGTCGGTTGCTTTCCAAATGCGGGAGAAGGAAATCCTGCTTCGCCTTATCGAGCCGATGCACTTCATCGAGGATCAATACCATTTGACCATGCATTTTCGCCTCTTCCACAGCGATCTCCATATCTTTTTTCTTATCGGTGACAGCATTCAACGTTTTATGAGGTAGCTTTAAACTTTTCGCTAACGCTGTCGCCATCGAAGTTTTCCCTGTTCCGGGGGGGCCGAATAAAATCATAGAGGCCAGGCGGTTTGCTGTGACCATTCTTCGGATCGTTTTTCCTTCCCCGACGAGGTGGGACTGTCCGATAATTTCATCTATATTTGACGGACGCATTCTAAATGCGAGCGGCTGTTGATTCATAGAAACATCTCCTTCTGCCTGAAAAAATGTCTGGCACGATTTTGTTTCACTAAATTCAAGCGTAGTCTCATTCTCAATGAAATGCAAGAGGCTTGCCATTCATGCTATAATAGCGTTTGGTATAATAGAGAGAGGAGGCTTTCAATGAACGGAAACCGTTTTGAAAAGCCGTTAAGGTGGAGCTTTTTCTCAATCGGGCTCATCATTCTTGGCCTTGGGATTTCCATGACCATGCAGGTGAAAGCCTTTGGCATTGGTCCGTGGGATGTTTTCCATTATGGTCTGTTTTTAAAGATGGGACTGACAGTCGGAACTTGGTCGATCCTTGCTGGACTGGCGATTGTCGTCGTTCATGCTTTCATTGAAAAACGAGTACCTCAAATAGGTACGATTCTAAATATGGTGTTGATCGGCGTATTTATTGATTTCTTTAATTGGCTTTTACCCGAGCCGGAGCTATTCCTTATGCAGGTTCTTATGTTCGGACTCGGTACAACTGTCATCGCGCTGGGGATTGGAATTTATGTCGCACCAGAAATGGGGGCAGGTCCTAGAGACAGTCTCATGCTGATGATTACCGATGCGACCGGTTGGAAGGTATCGACCGTAAGGAACGGCATTGAAATTACTGTTGCTGTACTCGGGTTCCTTTTAGGAGGACCTGTTGGACTCGGCACTGTGTTCATCGCGTTATTCCTTGGAACACTTGTCGGGTACACCCTTCCAATGGCACGAAAAAGCCTCGATCTTCTAATAAGGAAAGGTGAAATGTATGAAAATATCTACGAAAGGCCGTTACGGTCTAACCATTATGATTGAACTGGCAAGAAAATATGGAGATGGCCCGATTTCGTTAAAACAGATTGCGCGTGACAACGATTTATCGGAACATTATCTCGAGCAGCTGATTGCGCCACTTCGGAATGCCAGCCTTGTGAAAAGTGTCCGCGGTGCCTACGGTGGATACATGTTGACAAAAGCTCCCCACGAAATTACGGCAGGAGATGTGATTAGGGTGCTGGAAGGTCCGATTACGCCTGTTGAGGGGATTGAAAACGAAGAACCAGCTAAACAAGCTTTATGGAAAAGAGTGCGTGATGCCGTAAAGGACGTGCTTGATACGACGACACTTGAAGACTTGAAAGATCATGTCGATGATCAGACACAAGATGAATATATGTTCTACATTTAAAGGATAGAGGTGATTAGATGGAGTCTATCTATTTAGACCATGCGGCGACAACGCCCGTGCACCCAAGTGTAATAGAAGCCATGATTCCTATTTATGAAGAAGTCTATGGCAATCCGTCAAGTGTCCATCAGTTTGGAAGAAAGGCACGACGGATATTGGATGAAGCCCGTAAGACAATGGCCAACAGTATTCATGCCGGTGAAAAAGAAGTGGTGTTCACAAGTGGCGGAACAGAAGCAGACAATTTGGCGATTATCGGAACGGCCTATGCGAATCAGCACAAAGGAAAGCATATCATTACCACTTCCATCGAACATCATGCTACATTGCATGCAGTTGAGCGTTTAGAAAAAGAGGGCTTTGAGGTCACGTATTTACCTGTAGATGAAACAGGGGCTGTGAAAGTGGAAGATGTTAAGAATGCTCTACGTGACGATACGATTCTCGTGACGATCATGATGGTCAATAATGAGACAGGAGTCATACAGCCGGTCGAGGCTATTTCCGAGGAAATAGCAGATCACCAAGCGTATTTTCATTCTGATATTGTTCAGGCATATGGTGTTATGGACCTGGATGTGAGAGAACTTCAAGTTGATTTGCTCGCTGTATCCGCTCATAAAATCAACGGACCAAAAGGGATTGGATTTCTTTATGTCCGTGAAGGGACAAACCTCGTTTCTCTCCAGCACGGAGGAGAACAAGAACGAAAACGCAGGGCGGGTACGGAAAATGTTCCAGCCGTCAAAGGTTTTCAAAAAGCAGTGGAAGTGATGATGGAATCCAAAGCAGCGAACAAGGACAGCTATCATCGGTACAAACAACTGTTTTTGGAAACATTAAAAGCGGAGGCTGTTGATTTCAGCGTCAATGGCCGGGAGGATCTACAGGTGGAAGGCATCATCAATCTCAGCTTTCCGGGGATGAATGTCGAAACGCTATTGACGAATTTTGATCTGGCAGGTGTTGCAGCCTCAAGCGGGAGCGCCTGTACAGCAGGTTCCGTTGATCCATCTCACGTATTGTCTTCCATGTATGGAAAAGAAGACCCTAGAACGACGAATTCGATTCGTTTCAGCTTTGGCCTTGCCAACAATGAAGAAAATGTTCAGGAAGCGGCAAGGAAGGTCAGTCAAATCGTTCATAGACTGAGCGAATAGGAAGGTGAATAAAATGAAAGAACCAAAAGATACACGTGTTGTAGTAGGAATGAGTGGAGGGGTCGATTCATCTGTCGCGGCGCTTCTGCTTAAACAACAGGGTTATGACGTAGTCGGTATTTTCATGAAAAACTGGGACGATACCGATGAAAACGGAGTGTGTACAGCAACAGAAGATTATGAAGATGTCATTCGCGTCTGCAACCAGCTCGATATCCCTTACTATGCTGTGAATTTCGAAAAACAGTACTGGGATAAAGTCTTCACTTATTTCCTTGATGAATATAAAGCAGGTCGCACACCGAATCCCGATGTCATGTGCAATAAAGAAATTAAATTCAAGGCCTTTCTCGATCATGCGATGTCCTTAGGTGCCGATTATTTGGCAACAGGACACTACGCGCAGGTGAAAGAGAAAGATGGCGTATATGAAATGCTACGCGGAGTGGATCATAACAAGGATCAAACTTACTTTCTTAATCAGCTTTCCCAGGACGTTTTACAAAAGGTCATGTTCCCGCTTGGCCATTTAGAGAAAAAACAAGTCCGGGAGATTGCGGAAGAACATGGCCTTGCGACAGCCAAGAAAAAAGACTCGACGGGGATCTGCTTCATTGGTGAGCGGAATTTCAAGGAATTCCTGAGTGAGTATTTACCAGCTCAGCCAGGAAACATGGAGACGCTAGATGGAGAAGTGAAGGGTCGACATGACGGGCTAATGTATTACACCCTCGGTCAGAGGCAGGGTCTTGGCATCGGTGGAGCAGGCGATCCATGGTTTGTTGTCGGAAAAAATGTCGAAGAAAATATTTTGTACGTCGGGCAAGGCTTCCATCACGAAGCACTATACTCAGACGGATTGATCGCCACTCAAGTGAGCTGGACAAATGGACAGGCTAAAGAAGAGGCGTTCCATTGTACGGCGAAATTCCGCTATCGTCAGGAAGACAGTGGAGTGACCGTTCAACCGCTTGAAGATGGTACACTTAAAGTCGTTTTTGACGACCGTGAGCGTGCGATTACTCCAGGTCAGGCCGTCGTTTTCTATGATGGTGAGGTTTGCCTTGGCGGAGCTACAATCGATGAAGTGTTGAAAGAAGATACGGCCGTCACGTATGTCGGTTAAAAGGCAAAGTCATGTCCGGAAAGGGAGGGCATGGCTTTTTCTTTCATTGGACAATAGAGAGGAGATTCAAAATGGATAAATTGAAGCTGGGTATAGAAGAAATGCAGAAACAAAATTATGAGGAAGCCGTCCGTTTGTTTACGGAGGCGATTGAAGAAAATCCAGATGATCCGCTCGGATATATCAACTTCGGTAACCTGTTGGCTCATATGAACGAATATGACCGGGCCGAGCGGTTTTTTAACCGGGCGATCGAAAAAGATCCGGAGGCAGCGACCGCTTACTTCGGACTAGGAAATGTCTATTATGACCAAGAAAAATACACGAAGGCTCAGGAGCATTTTTTACAGGCTGTTCAAAAAGGGCTGGATGAGGCGGATGCTCATTTCATGCTTGGAATGACCTTCATTCATCAAGAATATACAAAACTTGCATTACCATACCTGCTTCGAGCGGCAGAACTGTCTCCGGAAGATGTCGATATTCAGTTCCAATATGGCCTCTGTCTCGCTCAAAACGGTCAGATTGATGAAGCTGAACGAGTGATGAACCATGTGCTACAATTGGAAGAAGAACATAGTGATGCCCACTATAACCTCGGTGTGATCGGTCTGCACAAGGAAGATGCCCAAACTGCGCTCCATCACTTTGAACAGGCCTTAGAAATCAATCCGGAGCACATGCTTGCTGCACACGCCAAGGGGCAGGTAGAAGCGGCGCTGAACGAGTAAGCCTTAAGGAGTAAGATGATGATGACCCAACAAACGCTGTTTAATGAAACGAATGAAGATCGTCCGTTTATCAAAGGCGAATTGAACCGGATGATTTTCCACAATGAGTCTGAGCACTTTTCGATTGCTTCTATTAATGTAAAAGAGACGAACGAGGACCTCAAGGAAAAAAGTCTCGTCATCAAAGGGCACTTTTCCCCGCTTGAGGAAGGGGAACTCTACATTTTTTATGGAGAGTTCCAGAACCATAAAAAGTTCGGGCTGCAATATGAAGTGAAAATGTATAATCGGGTGCTTCCAGAAACGCGCGATGGACTCGTCATGTATTTGTCCAGTGATCTCTTTAAAGGGATTGGGAAAAAAACAGCGGAACGGATCATCGATCATTTAGGGGAGCAGGCGATTTCGAGAATATTGCAAGACCGATCCATTTTAGATGATATCCCCAAGCTTCCAAAAGAGAAAGCGGACCAACTTTATCAGTCCCTTCAGGAGCATCAGGGGTTTGAACACGTCATGATTCAGCTTTCCCAGTATGGATTCGGCCTGAAGTTGTCTCAGAAAATTTATGAGGTGTTCAAAGATCAAACCTTAGCCGTGATCGAAGAAGACCCTTATCAACTTGTTTTTAACGTCGAAGGATTCGGCTTTCACCGGGCAGATGAAATGGCCCGGGCCCAATCTCTTTCGCACGATCATCCGACAAGGATTCGGGCAGCATGCTTATATATCATGCAAAAAAATATGTCAGACGGTCACGTGTTTCTTCCGACAAAAGAATGTCTCGTCCAGGTGGAACAGCTCCTCAATCAGGGGCTTGATCCCGAAATTTCTTTTGAACAGTTATCAGAGCAGATCATTCATCTTGGTGATGAGAAACACGTCTTTATTGAGGACGATCGGTTGTATCTTCCTTCCCTTTATTTTGCCGAAAACGGATTTTGCCGCCACATTGGACGGCTTATGGAAGACAAGGTGGAATATGAGCATACCCAGGCTGATTTACTCAAGATCATAGGTGAGATCGAAGAGGAAGAGTCTCTGAGCTATGGAGACGACCAGTTCCAAGCGATTGAAAAGGCTCTTCATTCGAAACTGATGATCTTAACCGGCGGTCCCGGCACGGGAAAAACAACGGTGATTAAGGGAATCATCCATTCGTTTTCTAAGCTGAACGACGTGTCGATCGATCCGGATGCTTACGATTCCGATCAGCCATTTCCCTTTATCCTGGCTGCACCAACTGGAAGAGCGGCAAAGCGAATGACAGAATCGACAGGTTTACCTGCGAGTACGATTCATCGTCTCTTAGGCTGGGATGGGCATGATCAGTTCGAAAGAAATCAGAACAATCCTTTAGAGGGAAAAGTCTTGATTATTGATGAGTTTTCCATGGTTGATATATGGCTTGCCAATCAGTTGTTTCGGGCCATCCCCTCAGATATGCAAGTACTGATTGTCGGAGACGAAGATCAGCTCCCGTCTGTCGGCCCCGGTCAAGTGCTAGCCGATCTCCTGGCTTCAGGGGAAGTGCCATCCGTTAAGCTGACAGAAGTTTACCGGCAAAAAGAAGGATCAAAAATCATTCAGCTTGCTCATGAAATTAAAAATGACCAGTGTTCACCTGCTTCTTTGACGAAAGAGCATGATTTTAATTTCATCCAGGCTGGAGAATCACAATTGACTGATCTCGTGACGAATATCGTAAAAAAGGCCGTCGATAAGGGGATTGATATGAGAGATCTTCAAGTCCTCGCCCCTATGTACCGGACCGATGTGGGGATTCACAAATTGAATGCAGAAATCCAGCGGATGGTGAATCCGAAAAGCAAGCAAAAACGGGACTTGGTTTATAAGGACTTGGTCTATCGTAAAGGGGATAAAGTGATTCAACTCGTCAATCAACCGGAAGACGGTGTCTATAATGGGGACATCGGAGAAATTGTCGCGATTTTCCGCGAGGAGGAAAACGTAGACGGAGTCGAGCAGGTGGTCGTGGATTTTGACGGGAAAGAAGTCGTGTATCCGAAAAAAGAGTTGAGCAACATCATGCATGCTTACTGTACTTCGATTCATAAATCACAGGGGAGTGAATTTTCGATTGTCATCCTGCCTGTTGTGCGGAGCTACCGGCGAATGCTCAGAAAAAACCTTCTGTACACAGCGATTACACGTTCCAAACAGTCCCTTATCATTTGCGGTGATCGACACGCCTTCCTCGACGGTATCCGTACAACAGATACGAACCTTCGCTACACGTACCTGACCGAAAAGCTCCAGAACGAACAGCATACGGAGCAAGTATCAGAGGAAGAGGAGGAGGAGATCTCGCCTTATGACTTCATGTAGGTGATCCTCAGAACCCATCGGATGTTTTAAATAAAATGACCATATAATATAGAAAGTGGGGATCGAGTTGCCACATCGTCTCGCCATGTCGGGCAGTACCATTATGTCTGATGCCTCTCAGTTCCATAAACTCTTTAACAAAGAGTGCTCTCATGTGGAAATTGGAGAATTTGAAGATATGAAATCATTTGAAGAATTTTTGGAACAACGGGAAAAGCATCAAGTGACGTACGGCGTCCATTCTCCTCTGATTCGAGGGGAAAGCAAGTATGATCTACTGGAAGAAGTACAATATCCAGTGGAGGAAGCGAGAAGGCAGCTAGTAAGAGAGGCCGCGATCCTCTCAGAACGTGGAGCGGAGTACCTGCTTGTCCATTTTCCTTTTTTCTTGAATGAAGCCACGGATTCTTCGCGCTCTCAAATCGAAGAGGGACTGCATTTTCTAAAGGAATTGCAGGATCAATACCAGCTTCCTATCGTCTGTGAACCGAAGCTTGGAAAAAACAGATCTTCCTATGGGATAGAGCGTCTTCACGCATTTCCGAACAATCTGTTGAAAAAATATGATGTTTCCATATGCATAGATATCGGGGATTACCGGATGGCCACAAAGGAAGAGTGGAAGACTTACGTAGAACCGTTGCTGCCTTTTACGAAAGTCATCCACTTACATAATGTAGTATTGGGGGAAGAGTATTATTACTGGAGTCCTATACACCCGGATTTCGATCATTACGATATGAAGCCGATGATCGAGCTCTTGTCATCTGGTGGAAGAAAATACTTCGTATTAGAGCACACCCCTCATACAAATCCGAGCGCAAGGCAGATTTCAGAAGGGGTCCATTGGGTGAGCCAATTGATTACATAATGTATGAATAAAAGCGGTTTGGACATACTGTTTGGTAAAAAAGGAGCACCATACCAATGAAGTGTCCGAACTGTGAAAGTAAAAACCTCGGGAAAATAGGAACACAACAATATTTTTGCTGGAACTGCTGTCTAGAGCTGACGATCGAGAACGGAAAAATGAATATTCATCAGGTAGAAGAAGACGGAACGTTAAGTTCGTTAAACGACCTTTTTTATCAGCAGGGATCCTAAACATTTATGAGTACTCAACTTCCCAAATGGGTAAGACGTCTTTTAGTCCTCTTTATTGTGTTAGTTTCCCTTCTTGTACTTGCTTGGCTGTTTCCTTATTATGATCATGTTCTTGCCATGGTGGGAAGAATCGCTTTACCTTTTCTGCTTGCCCTTATTCTATCGCTTCTTTTACATCCTTTGATCGGTTTGATTGAAGAAATCGGTGCGCCGAGAACGTTGGCTATTTTACTTGTGTTTCTCGCGTTCTTTTCGCTGGCGGGA
Organism: Halobacillus fulvus; assembly: GCA_004078665.1. Classification (GTDB taxonomy): domain Bacteria; phylum Bacillota; class Bacilli; order Bacillales; family Halobacillaceae; genus Halobacillus; species Halobacillus fulvus. The sequence continues at coordinate 280,625 of SCFO01000001.1, forward strand.
TACGGGATTTATCGAGGCTACCCCTTATTTCTAAATCAGTTGAAGCTGATGGGAGAGCAAATCCCGCATTTAACGCAAATTTATCAGCAATGGACAACGGAGTTATACGCACAAACCGAGCGCTTTCCTGATGGAATACATGAAAAGCTAGACCATCGTTTTTCTGAATTTGAGGAATGGTTGAGCACAAGAGTGATGGGGATTTTTGCAAGCTTGCGTGGTCTTTTGAATATGGTCGTTCTTTTTGCAGTCGTGCCTGTGATGACGTTTTATTTTCTGAAGGATTATAACCGAATCGGAAAGTGGTTGATCCAGCTTCTGCCCGAGTCCTGGCATGATGAGGCGATTCGACTGACGAAGGAATTGAATCATTCATTAGGGGGATACATTCGCGGTCAGCTTTTGATCAGTTTATTTGTAGGCGTTTTGGCTACAGTAGGCTTTTGGTTGATTGACCTTCCATATCCCTTAATTCTTGGACTTGTGGCAGGGATAACCAATATCATTCCCTACTTCGGCCCGCTACTAGGGGCGATCCCGGCTTTAATTATCGCCCTTACTTTATCCTTGCAAAGCTTTCTTTTTACTGGTCTTGTCATCGTCATCATTCAAGTGGCAGAAGGAAACTTGCTATCTCCCTACATCATGGGAAGAAGTATTCATATCCATCCTCTTTTCATTATTCTTGCGTTATTAGCAGGAGGAGAACTGGCGGGGATTCCGGGGCTTATTCTGGCAGTTCCTGTCCTGACATGCCTCAAAGTGATTGTGGAAGAAGTGAGGGCGGGGCGTCTGAGCGTTGACAGATAAGGGATAGTTATCTATAATAGCGCATATCGACACTATATGAACGAATCAAAATGTTGAAGGAAATGAGTAGGCAATGACTTCATGACAGAGAGGCGTTTCCGTGGCTGGAAGAGACGCTATGAATAAGGATTGCTGAAGCTATTCTGGAGTGCGGTTAATAACCGCCGGCGTTCGCCCCGTTACAGGCGTGCTCGAGTTGATAGACAGAAGTCTATAATCAGGGTGGTACCGCGGATTGAACTCCCGTCCCTGCCGTAGTGCAGGAACGGGAGTTTTTCGTTTGTATAGATTCAGGACAGTTTACACGTCTGTCTAACTTTAAGGAGGGTATTCATATATGAAAAAATTAACTTCAGCTGACGTCCGTCAAATGTTTTTAGACTTTTTCAAAGAAAAACAGCACAGTGTGGAACCGAGTGCTTCACTTGTTCCTCATGAAGATCCAACCCTTTTATGGATCAACAGTGGCGTAGCTACCTTGAAAAAATACTTTGATGGCCGGGTTGTACCAGATAATCCGAGAATCGTGAATGCTCAAAAATCTATTCGTACAAATGATATCGAAAATGTTGGATTTACAGCTCGTCACCATACATTCTTTGAAATGCTGGGGAACTTTTCGATCGGAGATTATTTTAAAGAAGAAGCCATCGTATGGGCATGGGAATTCCTGACAAGCCCGGACTGGATCGGCTTTGATCCCGAAAAATTAGCGGTCACCGTTCATCCAGAAGACGATGAGGCGTATGAGCTTTGGAGAGATAAAGTAGGTCTTGATGAGGAGCGCATCATTCGCATCGAAGAGAACTTCTGGGATATCGGAGAAGGCCCAAGTGGTCCGAATACAGAAATTTTCTATGATCGTGGAGAAGAGTTCGGAAACGATCCGACGGATTCTGAGCTTTATCCTGGTGGAGAGAATGAGCGTTACCTTGAAATTTGGAACCTCGTATTTTCTCAGTTCAATCACAACCCAGATGACACATATACACCACTTCCGAAGAAGAACATTGATACAGGCATGGGGCTCGAGCGGATGGTCTGCGTGATTCAGGGGACCCAAACAAACTTTGAAACCGATCTGTTCATGCCGATCATCGAAGCGACTGAAAAAATTTCCGGACATGCGTACGGGGAGAATGAAGCATGGGATTCCTCCTTTAAAGTGATTGCTGATCACATGAGAACGGTCACTTTCGCTGTCAGTGACGGAGCGCTTCCTTCCAATGAGGGACGAGGGTATGTATTGCGCCGTCTCCTTCGTCGTGCGGTCCGCTTCGCTAAACAGATCGGGATCGACGAACCGTTCATGTACAAGCTGGTACCGGAAGTGTCCGGCATCATGCATGACTTTTACCCGGAAGTAAAAGAGAAAGAAGCGTTCATTCAAAACGTCATTAAGACAGAAGAAGAGCGTTTCCATGAAACATTGAACGAAGGTCTTGCCATTTTATCTAAAATCATGAAGCAGGAAACGGAAAAGGGCAGCAATGTGTTTCCAGGTGTGGAAGTTTTCCGTCTTTATGATACGTATGGCTTCCCTAAAGAACTGACCGAAGAGTATGTAGCAGAAGCAGGATTCACCATCGATGAAGAAGGCTTCCGTCATGAAATGGAGAAGCAGAGGGAACGTGCAAGAAGCGCCCGTCAAAAAACAGACTCCATGCAAATTCAAGACAGCGTCCTTGGCGATGTCTATGTTGCTAGTGAGTTCGTAGGATATGACCAGCTGCAAACAGACTCTGAAATTGTAGAGCTGATTAAAGGTAAGAACCTAAGTGAAACAGCAGAAGAAGGCGATACGGTCTATCTATTCCTTGATCGCACCCCTTTCTACGCTGAAAGTGGAGGTCAGATTGCCGATAAAGGAATACTAAGCTCTGACCAGGCCAAACTTGAAGTGCAAAACGTACAAAAAGCGCCGAACGGACAGCATATGCACGAAGCTGTCGTCAAAAGCGGCCGAATTGAAAAGGGAGATAAAGTCCAGGCTAATGTAGATGCTGGTACACGTTCATTTATCGTAAAGAACCATACCGCTACCCATTTGCTTCACCAGGCATTGAAACATGTTCTCGGTGATCACGTCAATCAAGCGGGGTCTCTCGTTGCACCTGATCGTCTTCGTTTCGATTTCTCTCATTTTGGTTCTGTATCCAATGAAGAAATTGAACAAATCGAGTCGATTGTCAATGAAAAAGTGTGGCAGTCGATTCCTGTTTCAATTGAAATCAATTCAATTGAAGAGGCTAAAGAAAGAGGAGCAATGGCTCTGTTCGGTGAGAAATATGGAGAGACGGTCCGTGTCGTCCAAGTCGGAGACTATAGCTTAGAGCTTTGCGGTGGCTGTCACGTACAGAATACGGCTGAAATCGGATTGTTCAAAATTGTAACGGAATCCGGAATCGGTGCAGGAACGCGTCGAATCGAAGCTGTCACGGCAAAAGACGCTTACCTGTATATGAACGGTAAAGAAAACCTATTAAAACAGGCAGGAAGCCTTCTCAAAACGAAGCCGGAGCAGGTACCTGATCGAATCGAAGTTCTTCATAAAGAGATGAAGGATCTACAGAAAGAGAATGAATCTCTGAGCTCGAAGCTGTCGAACATGGAAGCTTCCAATATCCTTGATGAAGTAGAAAATATTGAAGGTGTCCAAGTTCTTGCTAAACAGGTGGATGTGAAGGATATGAATGCTTTACGTGCGATGGTCGACGACCTCAAACAAAAGCTGGATTCCGGAATCATTCTGCTTGCTGCTCCAAATGGAAATAAAGTTCAATTGATTGCAGGAGTCTCGAAGGATTTAGTAGAAAAAGGATATCATGCAGGACAATTGATTAAGGAAGCTGCTTCACGCTGCGGCGGAGGCGGAGGCGGACGCCCTGACATGGCACAGGCAGGAGGCAAAGATGCTTCTAAGATTCCGGACGCTTTAAGTTTTGCCAGAGAGTATGTCAGTCAAAACGCCTAGTTTTTCATAAGTCCAAAACAGGTATATAATGAAGTAAAGACAAATTTTGTGCGAGGTGACAGTGATGAGTTCAATGGATAAAACGATGAGATTTAATTTCTCTGAAGAACCGTTTGACCAGGATGTCCGATCTGTACTATTGTCTGTACACGGATCCCTTCAAGAAAAAGGGTACAACCCGATCAATCAGATCGTCGGGTATTTATTGTCGGGTGACCCGGCCTACATCCCCCGTCATCATGATGCCAGAAATCTGATCCGCAAAATCGAGCGGGATGAATTAATTGAAGAACTCGTGAAGTTTTATTTAGAAAAGAATAAAGAGGGCGTTGAATGAAAAAAATAGGTTTAGACGTCGGCGAAAAAACAGTGGGCATCGCGATTTCAGATGCCCTTGGCTGGACAGCCCAAGGGCTGACGACCCTCCGCTGGGACGAAAATGATTACGGAACGATTCGTGAGCCGCTTCGTGAAATCATCCAAGAACACGATGTAACCGAAGCGGTTGTCGGGTTTCCGAAAAACATGAACGGAACAGTCGGGCCGAGAGGTGAAGCCAGTCAGAAATTCGCCGCATGGATGGAAAAAGAATATAAGGTGACCTCCCATCTTTGGGATGAGCGACTCACCACAATGGCTGCAGAACGTGTGTTGATCGATGCGGATGTGAGCCGTAAGAAAAGAAAGAAAGTCATCGACAAGATGGCAGCGGTTATGATTTTACAAAGCTACATGGATGCAAAACAATAAAGGAGGCCATCACTTATGGCACTTGAAAAAGAAGAGAGAATCATCATTCCTGATGAGAACGGAGAAGAACATTTATTTGAGGTTCTTTTCACATTCGATGTCGAGCAGACAGAGCAATCTTACATTGCGGTCGTTCCAGCTGAACAAAAAGAAGGCGATGAAGTGGAAGTATTCGCTTTCCGTTACGAGGAAAAAGGCAATGAAGAAGATGATTTAGCCCTATTCCAAATCGAATCAGACGAAGAATGGGAAATGGTTGAAGAAATGTTAAACACTCTGACGGATGAAGATCTAGCGTAAAGATATAGATAGAACCTGCCAGTGCTTTCTGGCAGGTTTTTTATTTTGATTAAATTTGTTATAACTATAGATAAGAATCATGATTTTGTTGAGATTTCATGACAAATGTAGAAACGTGTACAAGTGTTATAGTATAATGTACCGGATGGAAGGGGGAAGTCTGTTGTCTAACTTTAAAGATAAATATAGAGAGCGATTACAAAAACGAACGGAGGAAGCATCCACTGTGCGAAAAATTGTAGCCAGTGTATTGACGATTTTAGTCGTTGTTCTAGTCGTCGGTGGGTTATCCGGATTCTTTTATGTGAAAGGGGCCCTGGAACCTGTTGATGCAGACGATAATACGGCGCAGAACGTCGAGATTCCACTAGGTTCTTCGACCTCAAGTATCGCTTCAATTTTAGAAGAAAATAATATTATTAAAAACGATTTGATTTTCCGTTTCTACACAAAGTTCAATAATGAAACGGGCTTTCAGGCAGGAAATTACCAGTTTACTCAATCCATGAGTCTTGATGAAATTATTGAAACGTTGAAAACAGGACGATTGGTGAAAGAACCCGTCGAGGAAGTAACGATTCCTGAAGGGCGAAATATGGAGCAGATTGCAGACGCATTTGCGGAGAAGTTTGATTTTACTGCTGAAGAGTTTATGGAAAGAGCGAATGATGAAGAATATCTTAAAGATTTAATTGAGAGATACCCTGTTTTGACAGAAGATATATTAAAAGAAGACATTCGTTATCCGCTAGAGGGGTACTTATTCGCGGCTACGTATCCGATATACGTCGATAATCCGGAGATCGATACGATTATTGAAGACTTGATCCAACAAACTCAATCTGTAGTCATGCCTTATGAACAGGCACTAGCAGAGCGGGATCTTTCAATTCACGAGGGTGTTACAATGGCTTCGCTAGTCGAAAACGAAGCTCGGACCGTGGAAGACCGGAAGAAGATTGCAGGAGTGTTCTATAACCGTCTTGAAGTAGACATGATGCTGCAGACTGATCCGACGGTTCTTTATGCGCATGGTGAACATAAAGACAGGGTCTTGTACGAAGACTTGGAAATTGAATCTCCTTATAATACGTATTATGTTGAAGGACTTCCGGTAGGACCGATTTCCAATTTCAACGCTAATTCTCTCGAAGCAGTCGCAAAACCAGAAGAATCCGATAATATTTATTTCCTAGCAGACAGCGAAGGAAACATCTATTATGCAGAAACGCTTGACGAACATAATGCGTTAAAACAAGAGCACATTACCGGCAGTTAATTTTTTAGAAGGAAGCGCGATTATGACTCGCCTTCCTTCTTTTATATATGTTAAAATAATAAAGTTGTAAACGTGATGGACTATTGTTTGAAGGGATGAAAGACTATGGAGCATAAAGCATATTTACAGTCATTGTTGCCGGAGTCAACGGATCAAATAAAGCAGCTTGAGGCTTATGCATCGGAGCATCATGTGCCGATCATGGAGCCTGAGGGAATTCAATTCCTGATGCAATTGATTCGCATGCAGCGCCCATCAGCCATACTGGAGATCGGTACAGCGATCGGCTACTCCGCACTGAGAATGCTTGAGGCTTCACCTGACAGTGAGATTGTAACCATTGAGCGAGATGAGGAACGATATCGACAAGCTGTACAAAATATAGAAGCTTTTGAAGCAGATGATCGGATTCAACTGCTTTATGGTGATGCTTTAGACCTGAAGCATGAGGTGGAAGAGCAGGCACCATACGACCTTCTCTTTATCGATGCCGCCAAAGGGAAGTACGAGGAATTTTTTCAAATTTACTCTCCTTTACTCTCTGAGAATGGAGTCATTATTTCCGATAATGTTTTATTTAAAGGCTATGTCGCAGATGACAGCCAGGCTACGAAACGGATGGCGAAAATCGCAAAAAAAATCAGAGGATATAATGACTGGCTCGTGAGTCACCCGGACTTTCATACTGTCATTGTACCGATTGGTGATGGTATTGCGATTACGACAAAGAAATAGTCCAGAAAAAGAAACCAAATCAAAAGGGATGAAAGGAGAACCCCGAGGATGAAGGAAAAACCTGTTGTTATTGGAGTTGCAGGAGGTACAGGATCCGGCAAAACAAGTGTAACCCGTTCAATTATTCAACGCTTTGCAGATAAGTCGATTTTAATGGTGGAACAGGATTATTATTATAAAGATCAAAGCCATCTCCCATTTGAAGAGAGGCTGAAAACGAACTACGACCACCCGCTTGCTTTTGACAATGATCTATTAATTGAACATTTAAAGCAGTTAATTGATCAAAAATCGGTTGAAAAACCAGTATATGATTATAAAATCCACACACGCTCAGAAGATACCATCCACGTAGAACCGAAAGAGGTTATTATTGTTGAAGGAATCCTCGTGCTTGAGGACGAGCGTTTGAGGGATTTAATGGATATTAAAGTGTTTGTGGACACAGATGCTGATGTTCGGATTATTCGTAGGATGATGCGTGACATTAATGAGCGGGGACGTACGTTGGACTCTGTTATCGATCAATATATCAACGTCGTACGTCCGATGCACCTTCAATTTGTAGAGCCGACGAAGCGCTATGCAGATATCATCATTCCGGAAGGTGGACAAAACCATGTAGCGATTGACCTGATGGCTACAAAAATTCAAACCATCTTGCAGGAAAAAGGACAAATATTCAGCGAATAAAATAGTTGAAATACTGCCAGAAATCTGGCATAGTTTTCACTAGTAACTATGTATATATAAGAAAATAGTCCGCATTAAATGAGTGAATAGGCGCGCTCATTTCCTGTATATTGGACCATTATTTGTTTGGAAAAGGAGTGTAGGATGACTATGGCAGAAGAAAAAAGCTATTATATGACAACAGAAGGTAAACAAAAGCTCGAAGAAGAACTTAATCATCTTATTACAGTGCGACGCAAAGAAGTGGTAGAGCGTATTAAGATCGCCCGTGGATTCGGAGACCTATCTGAGAATTCCGAGTATGATGCCGCTAAAGATGAACAGGCTTTTGTAGAAGCGAGAATTACCCAGGTGGAAAACATGATCCGTAATGCGGTCATCATTGAAAGTGATGATGAAAATCCGGACTTGGTTTCCATGGGGAAATCCGTTACGTTCCAAGAGCTTCCTGATGGAGAAGAAGAGACATATATCATTGTGGGAAGTGCAGAAGCGGATCCATTTGAAGGGAAAATCTCCAACGATTCTCCTATGGCACAAAGCCTCATCGGGCACAGCGTAGGTGAAAAAGTAACGGTCGCTACTCCAGGTGGAGAAATCGATGTGAAAATCCTTACAGTAGAATAAACCATTTAGACAGGGGGAGTGCCCCTGTCTTTTTTATATTCTTTGGTAAGACATTTATCCAGGAATACATGACAAAAACGGACTAACAAGATACGATAAATATCGAATCGTATAGGAGAGTACAAGAGTTTCTCTACTTTAAATCTACTCTGAAGTTTGACAGAGTAAAATAGGAGTTGTGGGATCATTGTGCTTATAAGTCTTAGTCGATATATAAAGCTGTGGGTATTGGTCTGCAAAAAGAAATGAGGTATAATGAACATCGAGTTAAGAGGGAGGAAACAAAGATGTCCAATTCGAACAAACCCTTCTCAAGGTCAGATCGTTTTGAAAAGAAACGAAAAGGAACAAAGCTGCTCACATGGCTTGTAGGGGGAGTCAGTCTATTGTTTGTTGCTTTAATTGCTCTGTTTATTTTTGGTGGAGATGATCAGGAAAGTACGGCCAAACAGTCTGAACAGGAAACAGAAGACGTTCAGCAGGAAGAGAACACTTCCGACCAGGAACAGCCTGAGGAAGAAGAGGAATCGAAAGAGTTGGTTGTAAAAGAGAACGAAGAACAAAAGCAAAGTGAAGATGATGAATCAGAAAAAAGCGATACCCTTGTTGTAGAAAGCAGTGACGATGAAAATGTCGTGCGTGTCCTGAAGAAAGATTGGGAACCTGTTCAAACCGAGCAGGATACAAACGGAAACCACTCCATTACCTACGATAAAGGCAGTCAAGACTGGCAAGAGATGCTACAGGCTATCTATAATGCAACAGGTCTTACACCAGGCAATATGATTACACAATGGATTGGAAATAACGGCGGACCAAACAAAGCCGTCGCTACGGTGTACAACAAAGAAAACCAAAATGAAATTTACCGAGTTTATATAGAGTGGATCGACCAAACAGGCTATCAGGTACAACAAATAGAAGAACTGAAAAGTCTGCCACAATCAAACGGGTGATACGAAAGGAAGTAGAAGATGACGATCGGAATTATTGGAGCGATGGACGAAGAAATTGAACTACTCGAACAGAATATGAAGGTGACAAATAAACAGGAAGTAGCCGGAAGCCTGTTTATCGAGGGCCAATTACACGGCAAAGATGTCGTTTTACTTAAATCGGGAATCGGGAAAGTGAATGCAGCCATGTCGACCACGATCCTTCATGAGCGCTATGACATCGAGGCTGTGATTAATACAGGCTCTGCTGGTGGCTTTGCAAAGGATTTGGAAGTGGGAGATGTCGTCATTTCCAGTCTCGTTGCCCATCATGATGTGGACGTGACAGCCTTTCAGTATGAATATGGCCAAGTCCCGGGAATGCCTGCTATGTATGCTGCCGATGATAAGCTGATCGATCAAGCGATGCAAGCCGTCAAAGAAACCAACGCAAAAGCGGCTCGCGGCATTATCGCTACTGGCGATTCCTTCATGCAGGATCAGACGCGTGTCGATTTTGTGAGAGGGAAGTTTCCTGAGATGATTGCAGCCGAAATGGAAGCCGCTGCGATTGCTCAAGTTTGTCATAAATATGGCACGCCTTTTGTTGTCATTCGTGCGTTGTCTGATATTGCTGGAAAGGAATCTTCTATCTCATTTGATCAGTTCCTTCCGAAGGCAGCTGAGAATGCTGCCACAATGATTATGACGATGGTACGTGCCATTTAAGGGTTAAATTGCCACCGTGTGATGACGTTCATTCATGTTACAATAGTAGCGTTATCAGGAGGTGGATACTTTTGAGAGAAGCCGAGGATAGAGAACGGAAAATCACCGACTATAAACGGTTTGTTTTGACTCTTATTATCGTATCGACATACTTATACGTTGGCAGTCTGATTAGCCTCTTTGAATACCAAACAAATGCCTATCTTTATATGCTGCCCCTGAGCAGTCTCTTCTTATTGATCGCTTATCGGATGATCCTGAAGATCCGTCAGTGGCAGCATTCAAAAGTAGAGAATAAATGAACCGCTCTTTTTATCGGAGCGGTTTTTTATGTTTTTTGCTGCTGTTTATAAAATTCATGAAAAATCTTCATTAAGGCTCGCTTTTCAATCCTCGAAACATAACTTCTTGAAATACCCAGCTCTTTTGCGATTTCCCTCTGCGTCTTTTCGTCATTATGGTCTAAGCCGTAACGGTAAATAATAACTTCTTTTTCTCGTTCATCTAGAACTGTAATGAATTCTTTGATTTGTTCGAGTTCCATATGAAGCTGGATTTCATCCGCAATATCCTCTAAATCAGCGTGAAGGATATCTAAGAGATTTAATTCATTCCCTTCTTTGTCATGACCAATCGGATCTTGAAGAGAGATATCTTTATTCGTTTTCTTTGTGGAACGTAAGTGCATAAGGATTTCATTTTCAATGCATCTGGCAGCGTATGTGGCGAGTTTTGTTCCTTTGTTAGGGGAATAACTTTCAATTCCCTTAATGAGACCTATGGTACCGATTGAGATCAAATCCTCAAAGTCCTCTTTCGTGTTCTCAAACTTTTTGACAATATGGGCGACCAATCTTAAGTTATGTTCAATTAGCGTGTTTCTTGCCTCTTGATTTCCTTCCTGCATTAATTTTAATTGCTTGGCTTCTTCTTCTGGAGAGAGGGGATTGGGGAAAGCCTGGTTTTTCACATAAGACATGAAGAACAAAGACTCTTTAAAAAAGTAAAGGATGGAAGCGATCAAACTGCTCATAGGACGCACCTCCTCTTGGATTAGGCAGTTGCCTACCCCATACATATGTACCGAATAAACGAATTGTGCTTGTATCCATACAAATAAGCCTGTCACTGTTTTTAACAATAAGAGAGGAGATGTGTGCGTGTAGATGAACGTATAAAAAAACAGGAGCTTGGTAACAAACCAAGCTCCTGAACGCTATTTAAGATTGTTTTTTTTCGGCTTCGACTTCTTTAGCGTATTCGTCTTTTATACTATCTTCCCACAGAGGTACGCCGCTTCTGTAGGCAGCTCTTCCAATCATATGACCAGAAACAGGTGCAGTTAATAGGACGAACAAAATTCCTAATAACAGTTTACCGCTAACAATGTCATGTTCTACATAAAGGAACAGGAAAGCCCCGATCATAATCCCTGAGACGCCTAGCGTAGCACTCTTTGTTGCAGCATGGAGCCTTGTATAAACATCCGGAAATCTTAATATGCCAATGGATCCTGAAATAATGAAAAAGGTTCCAATTAAAAGGGATAGGCAAATGAGTATATCTAAAATTAAGTTAATCCATGTCCCGCTCAATAATAACACCCTTTTCTAAGAATTTCGCCAATCCTATGGTTCCTATGAATAATAGGATGCCGATCAGTAGTACAACATCATTGAATCTAGGGGTAACAATCATGACGGCGAGTAATCCTGCAAGCCCCATTAGATTGATCCCAATGATATCAAGAGCAACTGCCCGGTCAGGGTTGGTTGGTCCTTTTATTGCCCTGTAAAGCAGCATAATGAAGGAGATGGTGACCCCTGTAATACAAATTATGGTCGTGATTTCAATTAGCGATTGGGTGAAGTCTAGAGCAGCTTCCATTATCGCGTCACCTCCATAATCGCTTTTTCAAATGTCTCTTTGATGTCGTTTATAGACTTCTCAACATCTGGAATGTCCATCGCGTGGATATAGATTTTTTCGTGATCCTCACTCACGACAATAGACAGAGTCCCAGGTGTTAGGGAAATAAGGTTTGCCAGAAGAGTAATTTCAAAATTACTTTTCAGCTCTGTTGGTAAAGCGAAAATGCCCGGTTTTACGTCAAATTTCGGTTTATAGACAAGTTTGACGATATCAATATTTGAAAGAAGCAATTCTCTTAGAAATAGTAAAACGAGCTTCATGACTTTCCCAACACGTTTTAAATAAAAAGCATCCGGGATGAACCTTCTTAAAACATAAAGCAATCCGATTCCTAGAAGATATCCTACGAAAAAAGTTGTAAATGAGTAGCTCTCACTAAGGAACATCCACATGAAGGCTATGATGATATTGATAATGATTTGTAATGGCATCGGCTTCTACTCCTTTAGCACAGAATCAATATAGATTTCCGGGTTCATTACATACTCGGCGATAGAATCGATGGTTGGATAAAACCATTCAGCTCCAAGACCAAGAAGTATAGAAACAGAGAGTAGGGCGCCTGCCGGCCATGCCATCCATACTCCTTTACGCTTGCGTTCGGGATGCTTTAATTCTGTTTTCTCGCCCCAGAATCCTCTAATGAAAATACGGATCATGGAGAATAAAATCAGCAGACTTGTAATTAAAGCGACGATGACAATCATAATCTCCTCTTGAGCCAGTCCGCCTTGAAGAAGCAACAGTTTTCCGATAAATCCACTAAATGGAGGAATACCTGCCAACACTAGTGTGGCAATGAAAAACATCCAGCCAAGCACCGGATAGTGATGGATCAGACCACCCATTTTTCTTAAATCCGAAGTTCCGGCAACATATACAATGGCACCGATTAATAAGAACAGTGCTCCTTTGATAATCATATCATGAACAAGGTAATAGAGTGTGCCGCTTATCGCCACTTGATTGTAAAGTCCGATACCCATGAGCATAAACCCTACAGCCGGAATTATATTATATGCAATAATCAGCTTCACATTATTTGTAGAAAGAGCCCCAATTACTCCGAAGATCATTGTAAAGGCAGCTAGATAAATAAATAATGTGTGAGTGAGCTGAACTTCCTGGTTAAACATTACCGTAAACGTACGTAGAATTGAATATATCCCTACCTTAGTCAGTAAAGCACCGAATAGAGCGCTAACTACAGGGTTAGGAGAGATATACGGACGCGGTAACCAATAGTAGAGAGGGAATACCGCTGCTTTTGTTGCGAATACAAAGAATAGTAGGATCCCTATCGTTGTAAGGATGCCCTGTTGCTCTACTTCTTGGACTCGCTGACCAATTTGAGCCATATTAACGGTTCCGACAACAGAATATAGGAAAGAGATAGTCGTTACAAACAGCATGGAAGAGAATAAATTAATCAATACATATTTGATAGATTCTCTTAACTGTACTTTACCATTCCCTAATACAATCAAACCATAAGAGGCCATAAGTAAAACCTCGAAGAATACGAACAAGTTGAACAGGTCTCCTGTAAGAAAAGCACCACTTACACCAGAGATTAGCATGAAGAAGAATGCGTAGAAATAAAATTCTTCCTGCTTCTCTGAAAGTGATTTAGGTGCAAAGAAAACGCAGGCTACGGCAATGATGTTTGTCGTAAGCACAAGGGTCATAGCTAAAAGATCGCCGACAAGTATAATGCCGTATGGGGCGGCCCATCCTCCAGTCTCAAGAACAACGGTTCCGTTCTGTTGAACGTAGAGGAAAATTGATCCTACTACCAGAAGGTTTAAGATTGCGATAATTTGTGAGACGATTCGAACGATTTTTTTCTTTTTATGAATGAATGCCACTATTATACCTGCTATCACAGGCAGGATAATAGGTAGTACAGCTAAATTACTCATAGTCGTTACCTCGCAATTGCTCCATATTGTCTGTTCCATTAACTTGTGAAGCTCGATAAGCCAGCACAAGCAGCAAACTTGTTACTCCAAAGCTAATGACAATCGAAGTTAAAATCAATGCTTGTGGTAATGGATCCGTGTAATTTTCTATTCCTTCTGTAAGAATTGGTGGAGCTCCTCTCTTCAATTCTCCCATTGTAAGGATGAATAGGTGAGCCCCATGAGAAATTAGGGCTGTACCTATAATGATCCTTAACAATTGCTTTTGAAGGAGGTTATAAATTCCTGTAGTGAAGAGAATTCCAGCTAAAACAGCCATTATCAATTCCATAATTTACTCCTCCTCCTTCTTATCTTGACGAAGGCGAATCATGGCGTAAATCGCCATAGCTGCGATCCCGAGAACTACAATTTCAAAAAATGTATCTAGTCCACGGAAGTCAACGAGGATGACGTTAACCATGTTATCTCCGCCACCGAGTTCGTAGGTGTTGTCAACAAAATAGCTAGAAATAGATTCGAACAACTTCGTGCTATGGGACGAAATCGCCACCATTGTCATCATGGCTCCGAATCCAATAGAGATAATCAAATTTAATACTCGCGTACTTGCAGATTCTTCTTTCTTGCCAAGCTTAGGCAAGTGATAGAAAACAAGCAGGAATAAAGCTACAGTAACGGTCTCAATGATCAGCTGAGTAAGGGCAAGGTCAGGAGCACGGTAGAAGACGAATAACATCGCTAATCCATACCCGACAACCCCTAGGATCAGAATAGCCGTAATCCGGTTGTTCGTTAAGATTGTACCGATTGCAGCCACCACCATTGTAATGGCAACAAGTAGTTCGGCTATAGTAAAATCAGCTAAATTATCGGTGTTGATCGAGAATCCGCCGGTCATCGCCATAAACGCGAACGTGACGATTAAGATCGCAGCTAGAATCAACCGTACATACCTTCCGATGGAACCATTCATATAGCCTTTTGTAATAGTGAAGGAGTAATTCTCCAATCGATCAACGGCTCCGTCATAAAACTTGTTCATACTTAGAATACCTGGAACAACGTTGTAAACCGGCATCCAAACTCTGCGTGATAGGTATAAAATAACCCCGAATACTAGGACAGTGATGGACAAGATTAATGGTGGATATAAGAATCCGTGCCAGAAATAAATACTCTTCTCAACGGTAGTTCCTGCTACTGCAGAAGCTGCGTGTTCGATAAATGGTTTGTTGATTAAAGAAGGGAACAAACCGATAATGATGACCCCTAAAACAAGAACAATAGGGGAAACTAACATACCAATAGGTGCTTCATGCGGTTTTTTAGGAAGTTGGTCTAACTTCGCTTTCCCTCTAAATGTACCGAAGAAGAAATACATGGAATAAACGAATGTGAAAATACTTCCCAATACAGCCAGATAAGGAACGGCTGCTTGAAGTACACCGGAAATTCCTGTATTCGCGGCTTCAAGGTGCAGTGCAGAATCAAAGAAGAATTCCTTACTGTAAAAACCGTTCAGGAATGGAAGCGGCACACCAGCCATTGAGAACGAGGCAAAGACGGCAAGGGTCGCTGTAATTGGAAGGTAAGTCATCAGACCACCAAGCTTGCGTATATCCCTTGTCCCTGTCTCGTGATCGACAATCCCTGCAACCATAAATAGGCTTCCCTTGAACGTTGCGTGGTTAAGGATATGGAATACAGCTGCAAATAGTGCGATATCTGTTCCGAACCCTAGCATTGCCATGATCATACCAAGCTGACTGATTGTCGAGAACGCTAATATACCTTTTAGGTCGGTCTGCCTTACAGCCATGTATGAACCCCAGCATAACGTCACAATACCAAACGTCGAAACAATGATGAAGAACCATTCATTGGCTGACATCATTGGGGAATAGCGTGCGACTAAATAAATACCGGCTTTAACCATCGTAGCCGAGTGCAGATATGCACTGACAGGTGTCGGTGCTTCCATGGCATCTGGTAGCCAAATATGGAATGGAAATTGGGCAGATTTTGTGAATGCTCCTAAAAGAAGTAACACTAAAATCAACGGGAAAAATTCACTGTTTAAAATCAACTGTTGTTGACTGATCATTTCCCGAATGCTTGTGGTATTGGTCAGCACACTCATAAATACGAGAGCGCCAAGTAGACTTAACCCACCAAACACGGTAATCAGCATCGATTTTAAGGCGCCGTACCGGGACTCTTTCTTAAAATTCCAAAAGCCGATGAGCAGGAAAGAAGAAAGAGAAGTGAACTCCCAAAAGCTATAGAGTACAAAGACATTGTCAGATAATACAACCCCTAGCATGGATCCCATAAAGATAAGGAAGTACACATAAAAATGTCCCAGTTGCTCCGATTTATGTAGATAAAAAATCGAATAAAATGCAACCAGGGCACCGATCCCACTGATGAGCAATACAAATAGAAGGCTTAAGCCATCCAAATGAAAAGCAAAATTCATATTCAGTGAAGGTATCCAGGAATATTCCCTCATGACAGGTTCAAATCCCGAACCTATAAATCTTACAAAATAAATAAAAATAATCACAGGGACGATCGTGACAAAGTAACCTGTGTGAATCTTATCTTTCCATTTGCTAACAAACGGAATAATTATTGCGATAATAAAAGGCAATAGTACAGCCAGTAACATCTAGTTTGCTCCTCCCTTGACTAATCTGTTTAATCTATATTTAAATGCTGTCAAACTGCTTCACCTTCTTAATTGTAATCAAAAATCTGTCGATTATTCAACTAGGATACATAACCAGATAGTCGGACGGTATTAGATTTAGTATTCCCTATTAAATAAGAAGAGACACCTCAAAATGCACAGAAAAAAACTCGCTAAAAATTTTTATAGCGAGCTTCTCTATCTGTATATTAATGGTATTATTTCGCTGTGTGTAGTCTTTCACCCCACCTGGGAACGTTGATTGAAACCGATGGGCTGGAGTGAACGGTGTTTGATTTCTTCTTCAATCTGATGGATGAACTCTTTGGAAAGGTTGAGTTCTCTAGCTTTGTGGTAAGATTGTAGTAACAGTTGATCCGACAATTGTTTTATTCCTCTGTCACGCATGTGACAGCCACCTCCCATTTTTATAAGGACCAAAAATGACTCTCTCTAAAATGCTAAATTAACTCTATCATGACCGGCGGACACCGGCAATCACCCAGTTATCTACAGCTAAATGTTGATAAACATCCCCAAAATTCAAAAAGATCGGAAAATATGGCATGTTTTTAGTGTGGACTATGTGTATAAACTTATCCACAGGTTTGACGTTGTCGGTAATTGTCGAACGATTTTTCAGATAAATGAGCTGAAAACGATGAATTTTTCATCAGAATCGTACATATATGAAACACCTTTTGAAACCTCGACTATTTTTGTATATGATGGATAAGGAGATTTGGACGGTTTACAGGAGATGGAGTGAGTAAAATGTTAAATAATTTTTTGCCAAATGAACACGTACCTAGTGTTTTCGATATTGACCCGGGCGAATTGAAACAAAAGGGAGTAAAAGGTGTGATTACAGACCTTGATAATACTTTAGTTGCCTGGGATGTGAAAGATGCAACGGAAGATATTAAAGAATGGTTCAAAATCATGAACGATCATGGTATTCAAGTAACGATCGCTTCCAACAATAAAGAAACGCGAGTGAAACTATTTTCCGAACCGTTAGAAGCTTCTTTTATCTATAGTGCGAGAAAGCCCCTATCCAAAGCGTTTAAAAAGGCGCAAAAGCAAATGAAACTCGATAAAGACGAAGTGGTTGTCATCGGTGACCAGCTGCTCACCGATGTTCTAGGTGGGAATATGGCTGGATTCCACACGATTCTCGTCGTCCCTATTGTAGAGACAGATGGTTTTATTACAAGGTTCAACAGGAAAATTGAACGAAGAATTTTAAATTGGATGAGAAAAAAAGGTAAAATTTCGTGGGAGAGGAGAAATGATTCATGAGTGTTATACAATGTCAGGGATGCGGGATCGAGATCCAAACGACCGATCCGTCACAACCGGGTTATGCCCCGTCTTCAGCGTTAGAGCGCGAAGATGTTATATGTAAACGATGCTTCAGGTTAAAACATTATAATGAGGTACAGGACGTTCCGTTTCAGGACGATGACTTCCTTGAAATGCTGAATCAAATTAGTGACAATGAGGGGCTGATCGTTCAGCTCGTTGATATTTTTGACTTTAATGGAAGCTTCATTTCTGGATTGAAACGATTAACAGGAAATAATCCGGTTCTTTTGGTGGGGAACAAAGTAGATGTCCTCCCTAAATCTGTGAATCCAGAAAAGGTGAAATTATGGTTGAGAAGGGCAGCGAAAGAACAGGGGCTCGATGTTGAGGGGGTCCATCTCATTTCGGCCGAAAAGAATGATGGAATAGAGAAGCTCTCCCAAAACATAGAGGAATTGCGCAATGGAAAAAATGTCTATGTCGTAGGTACAACAAATGTAGGCAAGTCTACTTTCATCAATACGTTAATCGCCAATACTTCCGGCGTGAAGGACGCTATCACAACTTCCTATTTCCCTGGCACCACGCTCGGATTTATTGATATACCGCTGGATGATAAGAGTTCCCTGTTTGATACACCGGGTGTGATCCAGAGGCATCAGATGGCACACTATGTATCGGATGACGACTTGAAAGTGATTACGCCACGCAAAGAAATCAAACCGAAAGTGTACCAGTTAAATGAACAGCAAACTTTATTCTTTGGAGGTCTGGCAAGGCTTGATTTTGAAACGGGTGAACGCAGCTCTTTCATCTGCCATTTTTCCAACGAATTAAATATTCATAGAACGAAGTTGGAAAAAGCAGATGACTTATATGAAAATCACCTAGGTGAATTGCTAAATCCGCCAGGACCAGAAACCATTGAACACCTTCCTCCTTTGAAACGTAAGACATTTAAGATAAAGGATGATAAAACAGACCTCGTGTTTTCGGGTCTTGGATGGGTAACCTTCCCTACAGGTGGGTTGACGGTTACAGCTTATGTTCCAGATGGTGTAAAAGTTTCTTTAAGAGAGTCATTAATATAGGAGGGAATCGTATTGATGAAACTCGGATTAATAGGTCATCCCGTAGGCCATTCCATGTCTCCTTGGATTCACGGCAAGTTATTCGAACAGCAGGGACTGAATGGAACTTACCAGTTATATGATGTGAAACCCGAAGAGTTTGAGGCGTTTATTCCAAAGCTTAAAGAGGAAGGGCTGGACGGCTTTAACTTAACCGTTCCTCATAAAGAGAGAATTCTTCCCTTTCTTGATGGGCTTGATGAAAGTGCTGAAGCCCTTGGTGCTGTAAATACAGTCAAACGAACAGATAAAGGTTGGATCGGCTACAACACAGATGGTACAGGGTTTGTCCATTCGATGAAGAACCGGTATCCAAAAAAAATCAACACCGCCACTCGCGTTCTTCTGCTCGGTGCAGGTGGAGCAGCACGAGGCATTTTTCATGCCTTTTTGACTGAAGGGGTAGCCACCATAGATGTGTCCAACCGCACTGTCAGTCGGGCACAGGCAATTGTGGAAACAGGTAATCCTAAGGTGCAATCTAAAGCTCTTTCTCTTGATGATGTACAATCATCACTTGGCGAGTATGATGTGATTGTTCAGACTACAACAGTGGGGATGTCGCCCGAGGATGAAGAGGTGATCATTCCGCTCGAAAACTTGACAAAAGACACCATTGTTAGTGATATTGTTTATCGTCCAATGGAAACGTTGTTTTTGAAAAAAGCGAAGCGACAAGGAGCGAACGTGCATTATGGTCACGAAATGTTGCTCCAACAGGCCGTTTATGCTTTTCAAATTTGGACAGGTACAAATCCGAGCGCATTAGAAATCTTAGATGAGTTCGAAGCAAAACTGAAAGGGGTATAGAATGTTAACAAGTAAACAAAAAAAGCATTTACGTAAAATGTCTCACGATGTTCAGCCGATTTTTCAAGTAGGTAAAGGCGGCGTAAATGAAAATATGACGACACAGATTAATGAAGCATTGGAAAAAAGGGAATTGATTAAAGTAAGCATCTTGCAAAACAATTTTGATGACAACCAGCAGGTTGCGAATGAGATTGTAGAGGCTACGGGTGCTCATGTCGTACAGGTGATTGGCAATACGATCATTCTGTATAAAGAGTCTGAGGAAAATAAACAGATCGAGCTTCCTTAAAGGGGAATTATATGAAACGTGTAGGGATATTAGGAGGTACGTTTGACCCTCCTCATCAAGGTCATATGATTATGGCGGAGTTTACGCGGCAAGCAATGGATTTGGAGGAGATTTGGTTTCTGCCTTCTTATATACCGCCTCATAAAAAAGAGGCGGCTTTGCCATCTAAAGACCGTTTAGAAATGGTCGAGCGAGCTGTCGCTTCAAATTTGAATTTCACAGTATGCGATATCGAATTGAAGAGGAAGGGCAAGTCATATACAGTTGATACCATTCAAGCTTTAAAAAGAGCTTATCCGGATCACGAATTCTTTTTCATCATCGGCGGAGATATGGTAGAACATTTGCCGAAGTGGCATCGCATTGATGAACTGGCCACTCTCGTTGAATTTATTGGCGTGCATCGTCCCGGGTTTGAATGGCGTCCAGATTTACCTGTTCATTTTGTCGAAATTCCGAAAGTGGACATCTCTTCTACCGTGATTCGCAAACGGCGATCACGTGGTGAAACCATTCGATATCTTGTTCCAGAACCGGTTTATCATTATATAAAGGAGCGTCAACTGTATGGAAATAAGTCGTGAACAAGCACTTCAATATGTGAAACCGCATTTGAAAGCGTCACGTTTTGACCACACCGTTCGAGTTGTGGATCAGGCAGTGGAACTTGCGAAACAATATAAAGTAGACATTGACAAAGCAGAAGTGGCTGCGGCTTTGCACGATTACGCTAAATACAAAGATGTTGACGAAATGAAGCGTTGGATCGTTCAGGACCGTCGCCTTCCTAAAGATCTGCTCGATTATCACCATGAATTATGGCATGGTCCTGTCGGGGCGTTCATGCTGGAAAAAGAAATCGGCCTTGATGATGTGGACATCATTTCTGCCATCTCTTCCCACACAACGGGGAAGAAGCATATGAGTAAGCTTGATAAAATTATTTTTTTAGCCGATTATATTGAACCTGGGCGTGATTTCCCTGGTGTTGACGAGGTAAGACAAAAAGCTGAATCTGATTTAGACGAAGCATGTCGCATGGCGCTAAAAAATACAATCGTTTTTCTTGTTGAAAAAGGACGAACGGTTTATCCGGACACGTTTCATGCTTATAATGCATTCATATAATATAAAGATGGCATAGAGAAAAAATGGTAAGGAAATGGGAGGAAGACTATGGAAAGTAAAGAATTAGTGAATCTGGCCGCAATGGCCTGTGATGAAAAAAGAGCGAATGATATCGTGGTCCTTGATATGTCAGACGTATCCCTAATTGCGGATTATTTTTTAATTTGTGAAGGCTCCAATGAACGCCAAGTTCAAGCCATCGCCAGGGAATTGAAAAAACAGGCAGAAGAGAATGATATCGAAGTTAAGCGTATGGAAGGCTTTGAACAGGCCCGCTGGATTCTGGTGGATCTCAATGATGTAGTGTGCCACATTTTCCATAAAGATGAGCGCAATTACTATAATTTGGAACGCCTATGGGGGGACGCTTCAACCGTTCAAATCGAAGGGTTGCAAAGTTAAGATGAGTTACAACCGCATGGCCCAGGTTTATGATCGCCTGATGGAAAGCGCTCCGTACGATCATTGGAGTGAGTTTACACAAAGAATGGTGGAACTTCATCACCCGGGTGTCACACAGGTGCTCGACTTAGGATGCGGGACAGGAGAAATCACCCTAAAGCTGAAAGACAAAGGCTACAAGATGACCGGAGTCGACCTTTCGGAAGAAATGCTCGCTATGGCTCAGCAGAAAGCGCCTGTAGGGATCTCATGGCTCTGCCAGGACATGACAGACCTGAAAGGATTGCGCGGTTTCGACTGCGTCATCAGCTATTGCGATGTTTTTAATTATCTGACGAGTGAAGAGCATGTGCAAAAAGCATTTCGATCTGCTTATGAGGCGCTGGAGCCATCCGGTCTGTTCTTGTTTGATGTGCATTCTATTGACCATATTTACAATCATATGTATGGACAAACATTCGCTGAAGTGTACGATGATCTTTCATATATATGGTTTTGTGATCCCGGAGAGAGAGAAGGGCAGGTCGTCCACGATTTAACGTTTTTTCTTGAATCATCTGTGGGTGCATATGAGCGTTTTGATGAAAAACATGTCCAACAGGTATATCCGATTGAAAAATTGAAACAGTGGATTTTACAGACAGGTTTTGATCGTGTACAAGTTTACTCTGATTTCTCAACCGAACCTTCTGAAGACGGGGATCGTTTGTTTTTCGTCTGCAAAAAAGAATCCTGATACGAAGATAAAGGAACTCAAAAAATGAGTTCCTTTTTTGAAGGATTTTTGATGTGCATGTCGAATATTATTATAATTCCACTTCTCGTTGATCCTCCCTGTGCTTCTTCTGTGTAGCCTTAAACATTTCATGGAACAAGCTTCCCGTGTGTTTTTCCAAAGCTTTTAATCCTTCTCCCGTTACGCCTCCCTTTACAGTCACCCTTTCCATCAGTTCTTCTAAAGTGAAGATTTTCCTTGAGAAAAGTTCTCCAAGCCCAACCATCATGTTTTCTGTCAGCAAAGTAGCCTGCTCTTCAGATATCCCCGTTTCCTGATGGGCTGCTGATACCCATTCCTTTAACAAAAAACTAACAAACGCAGGTCCGCACGAAACAATATCGGAAGCAACCCGAATATACTCCTCCTCAATCAGTACAGGTGTTGAAAAATGCGAAAACAGATGTTCCAATTCCTGTTTCCGACTTGAATTTATTCGCGTGCCGTACGTAAATAAACTGACTCCAGCCTCCGCGTGACTCGTAATGGAAGGGACGACCCTTGCAACTTGACACGGAACAGCGGCTTCCAACCGTTCGACAGCTACTGGACTCGTAATAGAAACGAGGGTGTGGTCTGCCGTAAGTTTACCCTTCAGATTATCTAATACCTCTTTGTATTGGTGTGGTTTAACACAGATGAATAGTCGCTCACATTGTACGGCAAGCATGGGTAAATTAGAAGCAATTTGTATGTCGGGAAACTGCTTTTGGATGTCCTTAGGTTTTTCAGACGATCGGTTGTATAAAAATAAATCTTTTTCCTTAATGACCCCGCTATTCAGGAAGGAAACGGTCAGCATACTTCCCATATTTCCTGTTCCAATGATTCCCCACTTCAAATGGAATCCCTCCTTTTTTTCATCTTCCTATGGATATGCCTGGTTTGATCATTTATGAAGGAAGGTCTGCATTCATGGATATAATAAAGCGCTACAGTTGGATCATCGTCGTAGTAGTACTTGGGATTTTTTTGTTTGTCCGTGGTCAAATGGGGGAGGACGCTCTGCCAGTGTCCATTGAGCAAAGCGATGCTTCCGTAGCAGAAAAGATAGAACAAGAATCGTCTCTTGATATGAAGGTAGATGTCAAGGGGGAGGTAAGCCATCCTGGCGTCTATGAAGTGCGAAGCGGGATGAGGGTTAATGACGTGATCGACCAAGCAGGAGGACTTACGGATCGAGCGGATCCATCGAGCATCAATTTAGCACAGGTCGTTCAGGATGAGATGGTCATTACGGTACTTTCCTTTGAGTCGGTCATTACCGACTCTGCTGGAGGGTCTAGCGATTCAAAAGTAGCGATCAATCAGGCAACAGTGGAAGAAATACAAACCTTGCCGGGCATCGGTCCCTCTAAAGCGGAGGCGATTATTCAGTACAGAGAAGAAAATGGACCTTATCGTTCAGCAGAAGATTTGTTGAATGTATCCGGGATTGGAGAAGCGACTTTAAATAAGTTAGAGGAGGCAATTCGTGTTCCATGAACGAAGATTGACGAGATGAACGAGTTGAGGGTACACTGAATGAAATTACACACAGGGGGATCACGATGGAACGAATTTCTTGGAATCAATATTTCATGGCACAAAGTTATTTACTAAAATCAAGAAGCACCTGTCAGCGACTAGCTGTCGGGGCCATCATCGTAAGAGATAAGCGAATGATTGCCGGTGGTTATAATGGGAGTGTTTCAGGCGGCGTCCATTGTATCGATGAAGGGTGCTATGTCGTTGATGGGCATTGCGTGCGGACGATCCATGCTGAAATGAACGCCCTCCTGCAATGTTCCAAGTTCGGTGTCGCAACAGAAGGATCAGAAATATATGTCACACATTTTCCTTGTCTTCACTGTACAAAAGCGATCATTCAGGCTGGTGTGAAAGCCGTTTATTTCGGTGAAGATTATAAAAATGATCCGTATGCTATTGAATTGCTTCAACAAGCAGGAGTTCGGACAAAAAAAGTTCCGCTTGAAACCGATCCGCTTCACTTTGAGCAACAGCAGTTTGTCCAGGAGTTGCTTGGTAAACTGGAAGGCGAGAGTGACGCAGACATAGAAGATTTTAAACAAAAAGCGGCAGAACTATTTAAGCTACCTGATCGTACACGAATATGAGAGGGCTTCTTCACTTCCCCGTTTTAGGCTTTGTTCTAGGCGGGGTGTTAGCCTATCTAAACAATTTATCTTTTTTTATCGTCATGGCGATCATTGTTTTGTGGATGAAGTTTCTGCTGGTAAACAAGCTTATTGCGAGCTTCATTCTTTTATGCATATGCGCTGGTTATTTTTATTTAGCCCCATCTTCTCCACCTCACATGACAATGGATACAAGCACCTCTTACACTGTCAAGATTGTTTCCCCTCCAGAAATACATCCTCAAACGATCCAACTGAAAGTAAAAGATGTAAAAGACAAACACCTCTCGGTCATCCTTTTTTATATAGAGGAGTCCAATTCATATCCATCCTCGTGGAAACACGGCGCAGTTTGTTCAGTTCATGGCATTAAAAAGAAAATCGACGGAGCGACAAACCCTGGACAGTTCGATTATCAGAAATTCATGTTGAAGCAAGGGGTCTTTTCGCAAATTGAAATGAAGAGCGTGGAAGATATGAGTTGCAGCGGGCAGTCCACCATTGCCTTTATATATGAAATGCGTGCGGGTTTAATGGACAAAGTAAAGCGATCAGTCACAGCAGAAGCTTACGGATGGGTGGCCGCTCTTGTTTTTGGAGATATCGACCATTTAGATAAGGATATCATCCAGTGGTTCCGCGATTTTAACCTTTCCCATATCTTGGCGATCTCGGGTCTGCACGTTGGTTTATTGATCAGCCTGATTTATACAGCGATTGTCAGGCTCGGCATCGGTACGAAGCAACAAGCGAGAGCTCTCCTTTTCTTATTTATGCCTGTCTATATTTTAATTGCAGGGGCGGCTCCTTCGGTCATTCGTGCGGTTTGTATGGCGATGATCCTCTTGTTTCTTCCTCTTATAAAAAAAGCCCTGCCAGTGACGGATGTATTATCCCTCACAGCATTTTCCCTTCTCATTATTTCTCCAGCTTATTTAACTTCGATCGCCTTTCAGTTTTCCTTCATTGTGACGTTCAGTATTATTCTTTCTTCTTCTCTTTTGAAGCAGCAGCAATCCTTATGGATTCAGGCCTTCATTATCGGGTTTGTAAGTCAATTAGCCATCCTGCCTTTGCAACTTCATTATTTTTATGAATTTAATCCATTATCCTTATTTGTGAACCTTTTGCTTGTTCCGTATTTTTCCCTATTTGTGATTCCGTCTATGTTTTTGCTCGTCATTTTAAGTTACGCAGGAGTCTCATTATTCTTTTCCCGTATTTTGATGGGTATTCATTCTTGGGTCCTGGATCAAGCTGAGACGCTGTTTAAACCATTAGAAGTGATGTGGGTTGTGGGTGAGCTGCCGTCTTCTCTTGTTTTGGTTTGTATGATCCTTTTTTGTATGATGATGGTGTTTTGGACAAAGGGTAAGCTGAAAACAGCCTTTATTTATGGTGTTTCTTTTGTATTTGTAATGATTGGCCACGCGAGTTACCCGTATTTTTCTTCTCAAGGGACAGTGACAATGTTGGATGTGGGTCAAGGGGATTCTTTTATCATTGAGCTTCCTTATCGCAAAGGTGTTTTTATGATTGATGCGGCAGGTCCTCCGGCGTTTGTGGGAGATAAAACGAAAACAGCGGAGCAGGTACTGATTCCTTATTTGAAATCAAGAGGCATCTCAAATGTTGATGGAATCTTAGTGTCTCATAAAGATTCCGATCATAGTGGCAGCGTACCTGTCATGTTAAAGGAGTTCGACGTTCCGCTCCTCATCGTAAGTCCTTATTATGACATCACAGAGGAAGGGACACAGGTGGTCCGGGTACAAGGTGGGAGTAAGTTATCTTTAAGTGGGCATGTTTTTGAAGTGCTCCATCCTTATTCAGATGAAGGGGAGACAAATGACAATTCTCTCATGATTTTTGGCGAGATAGGAGGAAAGAAATGGCTGTTCACAGGCGATGCTTCAACACAAGTGGAGGAAAAGGTGTGGAGAAAATCGACAGACATCAACGCAGATGTTTTAAAAGTAGGGCACCATGGCAGTTCTACTTCGACAGACGTGACGTTTTTAGAAAAGGTGTCGCCTGAATATGCCCTCATATCCGCCGGGAGAAATAACCGATATGGTCACCCACACCCTGAAGTGGTCGAGAAACTAGAGAAAAGAGGTGTTCATGTGTATCAGACACCGCTACATGGAGCTGTGCAATATAATTTTTCCGGGCAAACGGGAACGTTTACAACTTTCCTGCCGTATAATGCTATCAGAAGGCAATAAAAAAGACTGCCTAGGCAGTCTGCAGGGTGGTTATTGTCCAATGACGGAGAAAACTACCCCGATAAAGAAAATGACGAAGAAGAAAACAAATGAGAATACAAACCCCAATCCAGAGTCGATTACGTCATTCGTCTTGGACTGAATATCCTTTTTAAATTCGTTCATCGTTACCCCTCCTATATCCATTTCTAAGTATAAGTGATAATAAGGTAAAAATCTACAATCATCTAGAAGGAATTGAAATTTCCTCTCCTGTCTGTCGATTGCCACAGCTAGCAAGACTTGTCACAGATAATTCTTCCCTTAGCGGTCAAACTATAACGGAGAGAGGAAAAACATCGTCCTCTTCAGAGTCATCCGGAGACTCTGATACGGCGTTTAATATAGATGATTTATGCAACGGCCTGTCATCTGGATTTTGACAGAAATCCAAATGCACCATAAAATAAGGTCACTGAACCCGTTTGGTGGGTCGTTGCATTATTTTATCGTTGGAATGGAAAAGAAAGGGTTATAAAAATGAAGCCACATATATATTTATTGTATGGGGAAGAATCATATCTCATACAAGAACATAAAAATAAAATCATTAACCAGACACTTAAAAAGGAAGATCAGGAATTTAACATTTCCCAGTATGATCTCGAAGAAACCCCAATCGAAGATGCTGTCACAGACGCAGAAACGTTTCCTTTTCTTGGGGAGAAAAAAATCGTAATTGCCCATCATCCTGTTTTTTTGAAAGCAAAGCCGGACAAGCTTGCTTTTGAACATGACGTGGAGGCACTGCTTTCCTATCTAGAAAACCCTGCGGAATACACGGTTTTCGTTTTGATTGCTCCTTATGAAAAGCTAGATGAACGAAAAAAGGTTTTTAAGCAATTGAAAAAGCAAGGCGAAGTGATTTCCTGTCAGCCAGTCAAAGAATGGGATATCGATAAGTGGATCAAATCGCTAGCCGATGAACTACATATTACAATTCCTGAAAGCGTCTATGAACTATTCTCACAAGAGGTAGGAACCAATTTGATGGCGCTCAGAAAAGAAATGGAGAAGCTTGCTTTGAATGTTGGAGAAGGGGGAACGGTAACGAAGGAATTAGCCGAGCAGCTCCTTTCTCATAGTGCAGAAGCTTCTGGTTTAAAGCTGGTGGATGCCGTCATGGAGAAGAATCTAGGACGGGCCATTCAAATTTATAAGGATTTGGAAAAATTGAATGAAGAGCCGATTGCACTGATAGCATTACTGGCATCACAGTTCCGGATCATCAGTCAGGCTAAAATCCTTAAACAAAAGGGATATGGTCAGCAACAGATGAAGGGGTACATTAAGGCACACCCTTACGTCATCAAAATGGCTTTGAAACGGGAACGTTTCTTTACTCAAATGGAACTGAATCAAATTATGGAAGCATTGGCCGAAACGGATCATAAATTAAAGCAGGGGAAAATGGATAAAACACTTGCTTTTGAAATGCTTTTGTATCAACTCATCCATGTAAAACAAAATCAGACCGGCACCCTATGAGAAAGAGCCCTCCGATTCATCGGAGGGCTCTTTGACATGAAAAACGATCCAATCAATAAGACGGATCGCATGTTGGTCATAATTACGAAAACTTATAATGCGTTTACTTTCTTAGAAAGGCGAGATTTTTGGCGGTTACCAGTGTTTTTGTGAAGGGCACCTCGTTGAACCGCTTTGTCAATTTTCTTGACAGCTGTACGTAGAGCAGATTGTGCATTATCTGTATCATTGCTGGATACAAGCTTTTCTACACGTTTCACGGCTGTACGCATATCAGATTTGAATGCTGCGTTAAGGGCACGAGCATCACTGTTAGTACGTACACGCTTTTTCGCTGATTTAATGTTAGGCATAGTTTCACCTCCTAGGTAAAAACAAAAGACTCATTCATATCGAACAAGAGACATTTTACCAGAGCGTGGACGTGTTTTCAATAGTTATCTGAAGCATCCCTCTTGTTTGCATAGTTTTTCTTAAGAAAGGAGAAGATGGGCATAAGGAGGGAAAATGTATGGAAGATGAAAAATATACACCAAGAACAGACTTGGCCCTTGAAGCGCAGGAAATGAACGTCAAGGATGATCCATCCTCCTCTGATTCGGATGGAGTGCAAGTGCTCGAGGAACAGAACGACGAAATTAAGGTGACTTATGTGACGGTTGACGATGATGGAGCAGAACGGATCGGAAAGAAAGCAGGTCACTATATTACATTGGAATCTCAGGCGATCCGGAAACAGGATACAGAGCTACAGGCGAAACTTTCGGAGGCATTATCCACCCAGCTTAAAAAGATACTTCAAGACACGGGAGTAGGGCCCGAGCACAGGGGACTCGTCGTGGGCCTAGGAAATCATCACATTACCCCCGATGCGCTGGGCCCCTGGGTCGTGGATGATATTTTGGTGACAAGTCATTTATTTGCCCTTCATCCTGAAACCGTCGCAGAGGGTTACCGATCTGTGTCTGCATTCACTCCTGGCGTGATGGGGGTAACAGGAATTGAAACAAGTGATATGATTCACGGAATTATTGAAGAAGTCAAACCTGATTTCGTCATCGTGATTGACGCTTTAGCAAGTCGTTCGATTCATAGAATCAATGCGACGATCCAATTATCGGATACCGGGATTCACCCTGGCTCTGGTGTCGGGAATAAACGGAAAGAAATTAGCAAGGAAACGTATGGTATTCCAGTAGTATCCATTGGTGTACCCACTGTTGTTGATGCTGTCACGATCACGAATGATACGATCGATTATGTATTAAAGCATTTCGGAAGGGAATGGAAGGAGAAAGATAGACCATCAAATGCCCTTTCTCCAGCATTGAATCCTTTTGAAAGAAAGACTTTAACGGAAGCCGACCTGCCAAATGAAGAACAGAGAAAAGCTGTGTTAGGTTTGCTTGGTGAATTATCATCGCAGGATAAGAAGCAACTGATCAAAGAAGTTTTGACACCGCTCGGTCACAATTTGATGGTTACACCGAAGGAAGTAGACAGCTTTATTAAAGATATGTCCTCTGTGATTGCCACGGGCATCAACGGGGCTCTCCATCCGGGCATTGATGAAAAAGAAGCACCATCCTATACGAGATAAATGTAATAGAAAAACGTTCTATTAAAAAATCCTCTCTCATACCATTTACTAGATAGAGTGTATGAGGGGGATTTTTTATGGTCCGACCAAAATGGAAAAAGAATAAACCGAACCTTTTGAAGGAATGGTCAAAGCGATTAGGGATCGGGATGACGGTTCTACTTTTACTTTTTATAGGAATTGGTATTTTGACAGGGGCGAAGACGACATATCGAATTTACTCGGAAACGATTCAGGACTGGACGTCGAAGCTTGAAGGAAGTTCGTTTATTTATTTATTTGAGATGGAGAACAGACTTTATTCTAAAGCCCTGCCGGAAGGGGAAAGGCTGCCGACCTTATCCTCTCTATCTTTTCAGTTGCTCACAAGTCTAAAGCCAAATGATCCAAGAAGCCTTCTTGGGAGGGAAATCCCTGGTTTAGCTACTTATAACAGTCAGATTATCATTGCGGGTAAAGGAACAGATTATACAACGCTGCCTGTCGAATCAGAACCTCCTCTGGATGTAGAGGAGAGGGGGGAAGAAGGACCTGTAGAAGAAAAAGCACCTGAACAGCAGACTCCTGTTTCAGAAGATCAAGTTTATATTTATCACACACATAACGAAGAGTCCTTCTACCCTCATTTGCCAGACACATCAACAGCCTATGACCGGAAAGTCAACATTTCACTAGTAGGAGAAAGGTTAGGAGAACTTCTGGAGCAGCGAGGCATCGGATCGCAAGTAGAGACTACAAACTTTGCTGATATTCTCCGGGAAAACGGGTGGAAGCACTACCAGTCCTATGATGTATCAAGGCCGGTTGTAGAAGAAGCAATGGAACAAAATGAATCCATTTCTTATTATTTCGACCTTCACAGAGATAGTATTGCGAAAGAACATACGACGACTACGATTAACGGGAAAAAATACGCAAGGTTTGTATTTGTAGTTGGAGCTGAACATAGCCGATATGAAGAGAACTTAGCATTTGCCACAAAAATGCACGAGTTATTAGAAGAAAGGTACCCTGGAATAAGTCGGGGTGTCATTACGAAAAAAGGATCCGGTGTGGATGGAGTGTATAATCAAGACTTGAGTTCTAATGCCGCATTAATAGAATTTGGTGGAGTGTATAACCATTTAGATGAACTATACCGCTCGGCAGAAGTGATGGCAGATGTTTTTGCGGATTATTATTTTGATGCTGAAAAAGTCACTTCAGAGGAGGATGCCGAATGAAGTGGGTATTCGTTTTTCTGATCGGCTCTAGTTTGTTTATTGGAGGAGCTTTGTACGGGATAGAGCAGGACAGCAGTAAAGTAGAACAGGTCATAACAAACGTTCCTTCAGGTGACAGCAACAAATGTGTGACGTTTGAGGAGACGGGTGAAGTTCCATGGATCACTCGTCTCGCCCTCTTCATAGGTGGCGCAGTAGCCATGTGTTTTAATGGAATTGCTCTCATAATTGCTGGAGTGGTTCATATTGTGACCGGATAACTTTCCGCACTTTCAATTGAATGTTTAGGGTTGTATTGCTATAATTAGGCTAGCTATTTGTGCCTAATTATGTAGGAGTGATGTAAGTTGAAGAATGAACCTAAACAGCAGAGAGTTCGGAATTTCTCGATTATTGCCCATATTGACCATGGTAAATCGACGCTAGCAGACCGAATTCTGGAAAAAACAAAAGCTCTCACTCAGAGAGAAATGAAAGAACAATTTTTGGACGCGATGGACTTAGAGCGTGAGCGTGGAATTACGATCAAGCTGAATGCCGTTCAACTAAATTATGAAGCCAATGATGGAAACGATTATACGTTTCATTTAATTGATACACCTGGACACGTCGATTTTACATATGAGGTGTCCCGGAGTCTTGCGGCGTGTGAAGGTGCTATTCTCGTAGTGGATGCAGCGCAGGGGATCGAAGCACAGACACTTGCCAATGTGTACCTAGCACTGGAAAACGACTTGGAGATCATTCCGGTCATCAATAAAATTGACCTTCCGGGTGCGGACCCTGAACGAATCAAACAGGAAATAGAAGATGTTATCGGTATTGATGCCTCAGATGCCATACTTGCCTCTGCAAAAGAAGGTGTAGGGATCGATGAAATCCTTGAACGGATCGTTTCAGATATCCCAGCTCCTGAAGGAAATCCCGATGACCCGACAAAAGCGCTAATTTTCGACTCCCTGTACGATTCTTACCGTGGGGTTGTCGCTTATACGTGTGTGCGAGAAGGCTCCATCAAGGTAGGAGATAAAATTCGTATGATGGCGACAGGGAAAGAATTCGAAGTGAACGAAGTTGGTGTATTTAGGCCGACGCCTACTTCACTGAAAGAACTAAACGTTGGAGATGTAGGTTATTTGACAGCCTCCATCAAAAATATCGGAGATTCCCGCGTCGGAGATACGATTACACTTGCGAATAACCCAGCTAAAGAGCCGCTTCCGGGGTATAAGAAAATGAATCCGATGGTATTCTGCGGAATGTATCCTGTAGATGCCAATAATTATAATGATTTGAGAGACGCTCTCGAGCGCCTTGAGCTTAACGATTCTTCCCTTCAATTCGAACCAGAGACTTCCCAGGCTCTTGGCTTCGGCTTCCGTTGCGGATTTCTAGGTATGCTTCATATGGAAATCATTCAGGAACGGATTGAAAGGGAGTATAAAATCGATTTGATTACAACAGCGCCAAGCGTTATTTACAAAGTGAAAATGACGGACGGCTCTGAAATTGATGTCGATAACCCGTCCTTGATGCCGGATAATCAGAAGCTTGAAGAAGTACAGGAACCATATGTCAAAGCGACGGTCATGGTGCCGAATGATTACGTCGGTCCTGTCATGGAAATCTGCCAGCGCAAACGCGGCAACTTCATGGATATGCAGTACCTCGACGACAATCGTGTCAATATTGTTTACGAGATTCCGCTCTCTGAAATCGTTTATGATTTCTTTGATTCCCTGAAGTCTCAAACAAAAGGATACGCTTCTTTTGATTATGAGTTAATCGGATACAAAGCATCCAATCTCGTCAAAATGGATATTCTTCTGAATGGAGATACCATCGATGCATTGTCCTTTATCGTTCATAGAGATTTTGCATATGAACGCGGTAAATTGATTGCTGATAAATTGAAAGAACTGATTCCGAGACAGCAGTTTGAGGTGCCTGTACAAGCGGCGATCGGAAATAAAATCGTAGCGCGTACAACGATTAAAGCGATGCGCAAAAACGTACTATCTAAATGTTATGGCGGAGATATTTCGCGTAAGCGTAAGCTTTTGGAAAAGCAGAAAGAAGGGAAAAAGCGGATGAAGATGGTTGGATCTGTCGAAGTCCCGCAGGAAGCCTTCATGTCTGTGCTTGATTTAAATGACGATTAAACCCGGACTAGAAAATACTGAAGCCGCAGGAGTCTATCTCTTGCGGTTTTCCTTATGAGAGGTGGACAACTATGACAATTTCATCAGCTTATATCCATATCCCTTTTTGTCAGCAAATTTGTCATTACTGTGATTTTACGAAATTCTTTTACAATGAGCGGCTGGCAGATGAATACTTGGAAGCACTGGAAAACGAAATTCACACTTATATACCAGGTGAAAAGGAAAAATTGAAGACCATCTTTGTCGGGGGAGGTACTCCTACAGCCGTCAATCACTCACAGCTTGAAAGATTGTTGAAGATGATTGACGATCACTTTGATATAGCTGCAACAGAGGAGTACACGTTTGAAGCGAATCCGGGGGACTTGGACGTTGAAAAAGTAAGACTTCTGAAAGAATATGGCGTCAACCGAATTTCACTTGGTGTGCAGGTGTTTGATGATGAGATGCTTGAGAAGATCGGCAGGGTCCATCGTGTAAAAGATGTTTATACAAATGTAGACCGACTGATCCAGGCCGGGCTGACGAATATAAGCATTGATTTAATGTATGCTCTCCCAGGCCAGACAGTAGACCATTTTGAAAAGACAATCGATGAAGCGTTAACCTTCGATTTGCCGCATTATTCTTCCTATTCGTTGCAAATAGAGCCGAAGACGATTTTTTATCAGCGTTATAAAAAAGGAACTTTGGTGAAGCCGCCTGAAGAAGATGAGGCGGAGATGTACGAGCTGCTTCAGAGAAAATTGGCGGCAAATGGAGTTCAGCAGTATGAAATCAGTAATTTTTCGAAGCCGGGGTTTGAAAGTAAGCATAACCTGACATATTGGAATAATGAATACTATTACGGTATTGGGGCGGGTGCTCACGGCTATCTGCCTGGTAAGCGCACGATTAACCTCAGACCTCTACCTGCTTATACGAAAAAAGCGACAGCAGACGGAATGCCAATCCTTCACGAAGAACCTGTCGGCCTGAAGGAACAGATGGAAGAGGAAATGTTCCTCGGGTTACGCAAGGCTGAAGGGGTCTCGCTTGAGAAGTTCTTCGAAAAGTATCATAAAGAGGCAAGCGACGTTTTTGGGGAAGCGATCCCGAGTTTGAAACAACGGAATCTTTTGGTTGAAAATAACGGGCAAATCTATCTTACCGACAGAGGGCGACTCTTAGGGAATGAAGTGTTCCAGAAGTTTTTACTGGATGATTAAAAAGTGACTGGTTAACCGTTGACAAGGGAACACCCATTTGATAATTTATTATTAGATTTAGCACTCACCCTATTCGAGTGCTAACAGAGGTGATCATCGATGTTAACAGAAAGACAACTGCTCATATTGCAAGTCATTATTGATGATTTCATCTTGACCGCGCAGCCTGTAGGTTCACGGTCAATTGCGAAGAAAGATGCGATCACTTTCAGTCCAGCAACGGTTCGGAATGAAATGGCAGATTTAGAAGAGTTGGGCTTCATCGAGAAAACCCATTCTTCCTCTGGACGTGTCCCTTCTGAAAAGGGGTATCGTTTCTATGTCGATCATTTGCTTTCACCGCTCCGTTTGACGAATCAGGAAGTGAGCACAATACGAGATGCCTTCAACGAACATATGATGGAATTCGAAAGGGTTGTTCAAAAATCTGCCGGTATTTTATCAGATTTGACGAACTACACCTCCATTGTATTGGGTCCTGAAGTTTTCGAAACGAAGTTGAAGCAGCTTCAGATCGTTCCTCTGAACGATCAGTCTGCGATCGCCATTCTCGTCACGAACACAGGACATGTAGAGCATCGCGCATTCAATGTCCCTGTAGAAATGGATGCAGCAGACCTTGAAAAGATGGTCAATATCTTGAATGACCGTCTTCGAGGTGTACCGCTAGTGAAGCTGAATGAAAAACTTCATACAGAAATCAGGGAAATGCTGAAGATGCATACCGATCATTACGATCATGCGTATCATTATTTGCAGGCGGCATTACTCGAGGAGCAGCCTACTAAGCTCTATATTGGCGGTAAGACAAACATCCTTATGCAGCCTGAATTCAAGGATTTGGATAAAGTAAGGTCTCTCTATGCCACTATAGAACAAGAAAATGAAATGGCTGATCTATTACGTTCAGACGAAGAAGGTATACATGTAAGAATCGGGCATGAAAACCCTTTTGATTCGATGCAGAATTGCAGTCTGATTACAGCCAGCTACAAACTTGGAAACGATCAGGTCGGAACCATTGCGTTATTAGGTCCGACACGGATGGAATATAACCGGATGTACTCTTTAATGAACGTCCTTTCCAAACACATGTCCAATACGTTTCAAGGCTGGTATTAACTAAATTGGCAAATAGGGGATGGGGATGACTTCCCATCGCTTCTTTTTGTCCATTGCTTTTTCATGAGAGATATTCGTGTTATAGTCAGTACGGCGAAAGGGAAAGTAGGAGGTGTAAGTCGTGGAAGATAAAAAACAGGATGAAATCGTAGAAGAAAACGAAGAGCAGCAAGTCGAAACAGAAGTAATCGAAGAAAATGATCAGAACGAAGTGGAGCAGCTCCGTCAGGAAAAAGAGGAGGTAAACAATCGTCTGCTTCGTTTACAGGCTGATTACGATAACTTCCGCCGTCGCACACAGAAAGAGAAAGAGGCGGACCGTAAGTATCGTTCTCAAAGCTTAGTAGAAGAATT
Source organism: Halobacillus fulvus (assembly GCA_004078665.1). Classification (GTDB taxonomy): domain Bacteria; phylum Bacillota; class Bacilli; order Bacillales; family Halobacillaceae; genus Halobacillus; species Halobacillus fulvus. Next base: position 316,416 of record SCFO01000001.1, read on the forward strand.
AATTCCGGTACTTGATAACTTCAACAGAGCCCTGCAGGTTGATGTAGGCAGTGAATCTGTTGAAAAGTTCATAGAAGGAATGAATATGGTACACCAGCAATTCCAGGCCGCCTTAGATAAAGAAGGGGTCGAGGAAATTCCGGCAGAAGGCCAGGAGTTCGATCCGAACCTTCACCAGGCGGTCATGCAGGTGGAAGATGAAAACTACGATTCGAATGTCGTGGTTGAAGAATTGCAAAAAGGGTACCGTCTTAAGGATCGGGTAATTCGCCCTTCAATGGTAAAAGTAAACCAATAATTTAAAGAAGTTTTGATATTGTAAAGGAGGATATAAACCATGGGTAAAATCATCGGTATTGATTTAGGTACAACAAACTCTTGTGTTGCAGTAATGGAAGGTGGAGAAGCGAAAGTTATCCCAAACCCTGAAGGGAACCGTACAACTCCATCTGCTGTCGCATTCAAAAATGGAGAGCGTCAAGTAGGGGAAGTGGCGAAGCGTCAGGCCATTACAAACCCGAACACAATCCTTTCCGTTAAGCGTCATATGGGTACGGATTACAAAGTAGAAGCGGAAGGTAAAGAATATACACCGCAGGAAATCTCAGCAGCCATCCTTCAGTACATCAAGAGCTATGCGGAAGACTACCTAGGAGATACTGTAGATAAAGCAGTCATTACAGTACCAGCTTACTTCAATGATTCTGAGCGTCAGGCAACAAAAGACGCCGGTAAAATCGCTGGTTTAGAAGTTGAGCGTATCATTAACGAGCCGACTGCCGCTGCATTGGCATACGGAATTGACAAAGAAGATCAAGATCAAACGATTCTTGTATATGACCTTGGTGGAGGTACGTTCGACGTATCAATCCTTGACATTGGAGATGGCACGTTTGAAGTTGTATCAACAGCAGGGGATAACCGCCTTGGTGGGGATGACTTCGACCAGGTCATCATCGATCACATGGTAGCAGAATTCAAGAAAGAAAACGGCATTGATCTTTCCCAAGACAAAATGGCGAAACAGCGTTTGAAAGATGCCGCTGAGAAAGCGAAAAAAGATCTTTCTGGTGTAGCACAGACACAAATTTCTCTTCCATTTATCACAGCAGGAGAAGCGGGTCCACTTCACCTTGAAATGAATCTGACTCGTGCGAAATTCGAAGAGCTTGCATCAGACCTTGTCGAGCGTTCCATGAAGCCTACCCGTCAAGCATTGAAAGATGCGGGTCTAAACGCAAGTGAAATTGATAAAGTTCTTCTTGTAGGTGGATCTACACGTATTCCAGCTGTTCAAGAAGCCATCAAGAAAGAAATCGGAAAAGACCCTTCTAAAGGTGTAAACCCTGACGAAGTTGTTGCACTTGGTGCTTCTATTCAAGGTGGGGTCCTTCAAGGAGACGTCAAAGACGTTGTTCTTCTTGACGTTACACCACTTTCACTTGGTATCGAAACAATGGGTGGCGTGACAACGAAACTGATCGAGCGTAATACGACGATTCCAACAAGCCACTCTCAAGTATTCTCTACTGCTGCTGATAACCAGACAGCTGTGGATATTCACGTCCTGCAAGGGGAGCGTGAAATGGCTCAGGATAACAAGACGCTTGGCCGCTTCCAGTTGACAGACATTCCACCGGCGCCACGTGGTGTGCCTCAAATCGAAGTTAGCTTCGAAATTGATGCGAATGGTATTGTAAACGTACGTGCCAAAGACATGGGTACAAATAAGGAACAATCCATCACAATCAAATCTTCTTCCGGCCTTTCTGATGAGGAAGTCGAAGAAATGGTTCGTCAGGCGGAAGAGAACGCTGAAGAAGATAAGAAGAAACGTGAAGCGATTGAGCTTCGTAACGAAGCAGATCAGCTTATTTTCACAACAGACAAGACGATCAAAGATCTTGGCGAGCAAGTAAGTGAAGATGAAAAACAAAAAGCTGAAGCAGCAAAAGACGAATTGAAAACAGCTCTTGAAGGCGAAGACCTAGAAGTCATCAAAGAGAAAAAAGAGGCTCTTCAAGAACAAGTTCAAGCCCTTTCTGTTAAGCTTTATGAGCAAGCACAGCAGCAAGCTGAAGCTCAGCAAGGCGAAGCTGGCGGTGCGGAAGATGATGTCGTAGATGCCGATTACGAAGAAGTAAACGAAGACGACAAGAAGTAAGGATTGAAAATGTAAAAGTCAAAGTCAGGTTATTTCTTGGCTTTGACTTTTTTCACGTAAGGGTATAGAAATTCATTTGCCTGTCCAAAAGGTCAATGTTAATATAAACGTTATGTAATAGCGCCCGGGAGAGTGATGCATAAGTGAGTAAACGCGATTATTATGAAGTGCTTGGGGTGTCCAAGGACGCTTCTAAAGATGAAATTAAGAAAGCCTACCGAAAACTGGCGCGTAAATATCACCCAGACGTCAGTGAAGAAGAAAATGCTACCGAGAAATTCAAAGAAGCAAAAGAAGCATACGAAACATTGAGTGACCAACAAAAACGCGCTCAATACGACCAGTTTGGCCATGCCGGTCCGAACCAAGGCGGTTTCGGAGGCTTCGGTGGAGGAGCCGAAGACTTTGGTGGTTTCGGAGATATCTTTGATATGTTCTTTGGTGGTGGAGGTCGTCGACGCGATCCAAATGCACCGAGAAAAGGCGCGGATCTTCAGTACACGATGACTCTTCAGTTTGAGGAAGCGATTTTTGGTAAAAGCACAGATATCGAAATTCCTACCGAAGAAGAATGTGAAACATGTGATGGGTCAGGGGCTAAGCCTGGCACATCTCCTGAAACATGCCCGCACTGTCAAGGAAGCGGTCAGTTGAACCAGGAGCAAAATACACCGTTTGGACGTGTCGTGAATCGCCGCGTTTGTCACCACTGTCAGGGAAGCGGTAAGATTGTGAAAGACAAATGTAATACGTGTGGCGGAGACGGACGTGTTGAAAAACGCAAGAAAATTCACCTTGATATACCAGCAGGTATTGATGACGGGCAACAGATCCGTGTTCAAGGTAAAGGGGAATCCGGAGTGAACGGAGGTCCTGCAGGTGATTTATTTGTCGTCATCCGCGTGCAGCCACATGAGTTCTTCCAGCGTGAAGGCGACCACATTTTCTGTGAAGTGCCGTTGACATTTGCTCAGGCAGCCCTTGGGGATGAAATCGAAGTGCCGACCGTTCATGGAAAAGTGAAGCTTAAAATTCCAGCAGGAACACAAACCGGAAAAACGTTCCGCTTAAAAGAAAAAGGAGCTCCTAACGTTCACGGTCGTGGGCAGGGAGACCAGCACGTGAAGACAAAAGTCATCACCCCGAAAAACTTAACAGAGCGGCAGAGAGAAATACTCCGCGAATTTAATGACATTGGTGGAAATGAAGCCACAGATGAACAGCATGGCAATTTCTTTGAACGAATGAAACGTGCTTTCAAGGGTGAGTAATAAAGTGTAGAGGAGAGTGTCTGCTACGATCAGGTTGCAAGGGTTTTGAACATATCCCGTACCATCGTACAGACACTTCTTTATTTTTTATCATACACAATTTAAAAAAAGTGAGCTGATTCAAAGTGAAATGGTCCGAAATTTGTATCCATACGACAAATGAAGCGATCGAACCTGTATCGAACATCCTTCATGAAGCAGGTGCGAGCGGTGTAGTTATTGAAGATCCTCAGGATTTACTGAGGGAGTCGGCACCTCTTGGAGAAATCTATGAGCTGAATCCTGATGATTATCCTGAAGAAGGTGTATATGTGAAAGCTTATCTGCCAGTAAACAGCTTCCTGTCGGAAACAGTGGATGAAATTAAACAATCCATCAATAATCTACTGGTTTTTGATATTGACCTAGGCCATAACAACATTACGATGAGCGAAATCAATGAAGAAGACTGGGCGACGGCTTGGAAAAAGTATTATAAGCCTGTGAAAATATCTGAAAAAATTACGATTATTCCGACTTGGGAAGACTACACCCCTGTTTCGAGTGATGAAATCATTATCGAAATGGATCCTGGAATGGCCTTTGGAACAGGAACGCACCCGACGACTGTTCTTAGCATCCAGGCATTGGAACAATACTTAAAGAAAGAGGATGCTGTGCTTGATGTAGGCGCAGGGTCCGGTATCTTAAGCGTAGCAGCCGTTCTCTTAGGGGCTAAAGGTGTACAAGCTTTTGACTTGGATGATGTAGCGGTCAAAAGTACGAAATTAAATGCTGAATTAAACAACGTGGAAGACCGCGTCACCTCAAAACAAAACAATTTACTGGATGGCATAGAGGAAGAAACAGACTTGATTGTTTCGAATATCCTTGCTGAAATCATTGTTTTGTTCACGGATGATGCCTATAAAGTGTTGAAGCCGGGCGGTTATTTCATTACGTCTGGTATCATTTCAGGCAAAAAAGACCTCGTGCGGGATCGCTTAGTACAATCTGGTTTTGAAATCGTTGAAACCAATAAGATGGAAGATTGGATTAGCATCATAGCGAAAAAACCAGAGTAAGAGGGGATCGGTATGCAACGATATTTTGTCAGTCGAGAAAATTGGGGAGATGGTGACCTTCACATCACAGGGCATGATGTCCATCATATCTCCAGGGTGATGCGCATGGATGCTCACGATAAAATCATTTGTATTCATCCTGATGAAGGTGCCGCTCTATGTGAGATCAAAGAGCTAACAGATGACGATGTAATATGCGAAATCCGCGAGTGGTTGTCAGAAGACCGCGAGCTTCCGGTTCATGTCACGATTGTTCAAAGCTTGGGCAAAGGCGATAAGCTCGAACAGGTCGTCCAAAAAGGAACAGAGCTCGGCGCCTATTCATTCATTCCATTTCAGGCGGATCGTTCAGTTGCGAAGTGGGATGAGAAGAAAGTGAGTAAAAAGGTTCAACGGCTGTGTAAAATCGCCAAAGAGGCGAGCGAACAGTCAGAAAGGACCCACATACCAGAAGTGACCACCCTTTACACCTTAAATGATATCCTCGAGTTAAAAGACTCTTACACGTGGTGTTTCTTCGGTTACGCTGAGGAAGCGAGGCAGAATGATAGCGCTGCGCTTTCTGAACAAATTTCTCAAATACAGCCTGGGGATAAGGTCTTAATAATGTTTGGACCGGAGGGTGGCTTTTCTGAGCAGGAAGTCGAGCGGTTGAAAGAGCACCAGTTCCAGTCGGTAAGGCTTGGGCCGAGGATTTTAAGAATGGAAACCGCGCCTCTGTACTTTATGTCTGCCCTTTCCTTTCGATTAGAAGAGAGCGACATAGGATAAAGCTTCTCGCATTTTATCCGCTTTCATGCTATGATGATGTACGTACAACTTACAGGTATAAGAAGGGAAGGATCGTAATGGAACAAAATCTTGCTAAAATGATTGATCATACACAACTAAAGCCAGATACAGATAAAGATAAAATCGTACAAATTTGTAAGGAAGCGAAAGAATATGACTTTGCTTCCGTTTGTGTAAACCCTCACTGGGTCCAAGAATGCTATGAATGGTTGAAGGATACAGATGTGAAAGTTTGCACAGTCATCGGTTTTCCTCTTGGTGCGACAACGAAAGAAGTGAAGGCTTTTGAAACTCGCCAAGCGATTGAAAACGGTGCGACAGAAGTAGACATGGTCATCAATATCGGAGAATTGAAATCCGGCAACGATGACGTCGTTCAGGCAGACATTGAAGCGGTTGTGCGCGAAGCGCAAGGAAAAGCAATCGTTAAAGTGATCATTGAAACGTCTCTACTTACGGAAGAAGAAAAAGTGAAGGCTTCTCAACTATCCAAGCAAGCGGGAGCTGATTTCGTTAAGACGTCAACAGGTTTCTCTGGCGGAGGAGCGACAGTTGAGGATATCAGCCTTATGCGTAAAACGGTAGGCCCGGAACTTGGAGTCAAAGCATCAGGCGGTGTTCGTGATTACGACGGTGCCAAAGCGATGATCGAAGCCGGTGCTACTAGAATCGGTGCAAGCTCCGGTATTGCCATCATTAAAGGTGAGCAAGGAACTTCTGATTATTAATGATATGTTATCGAACCTCTCAGAGTGATCTGGGAGGTTTTTTAAAAGAATAGGAGTGGGGAAAATGGGGCGCGTCCATACGATTAAGATGCACAGTTATCCAGGAATGGTAGCTGTTGTTGGTGTAGAAACGAGTGAAGGAGCTAACTTTATGGCGGCGGGTTGGCATGCCTATTTGTCGATGGATCCGCCTATGTATGGGGTTGCTGTTGGAAGAGACCGTTTTACACATTCTTTTATAAAAGAGAATGGAGCGTTCTCCATCAATTTTCTGCCGTTTGAATCGGCCGATTTTATTCAATATAGCGGAACAGCTACAGGGTTGAAAGAGAATAAGGCGGAAGGTATGGCGTGGGAACGTACACAATCAGGTGCTCCTTTACTATCTAGTGCATACCTTGGCTATGAGTGTACAGTAGATCAGGTGGTAGCCACGGGAGATCACGACTGGGTGATTGGACACATCGAAAAAGGTTTTTTTGAAGAGGACTATTTCTTACCAAATGGTCTTCCTAATTTTGAAAAACTCCATATTCCCCTTTATTTGGGGCGATCCACCTATTTAAAGTTGGATCAAGAAGTAAAGAATGAACAAATTCTTACCTCTTTAAATAATAAAAAAAGTTGACCGCACTACATCCATATAATATAATTGTCAAAGGTATGGGACGTTCCCATACGAGAGAAACAGTTTTTTTGCTTCGGAGGGAGGGAAATTGCATGTCAAATACAACTCGCGTTCGTAAAAACGAGTCTCTTGAAGATGCTCTTCGTCGCTTTAAGCGTAATGTATCAAAAAGTGGTACATTAGCAGAATATCGTAAGCGTGAATATTACGATAAGCCTAGCGTACGCCGTAAGAAAAAGTCTGAGGCGGCTAGAAAGCGTAAGTAGTTTTTAAGAGGGTGTTGAAAAGATGACCATTACAGAGCGTCTGACCCAGGATATGAAAACAGCCATGAAGGCGCGGGATAAGCAAAAGCTTTCCACGATTCGCATGGTTCGTGCTTCTATGCAGAATGAAGCGATCAAGCTGGGGAAAGACTCATTATCTGAAGAAGAAGAATTGACTGTTTTATCTCGTGAGGTAAAACAGAGAAAAGATTCCCTCCAAGAATTCAAAGAAGCTGGACGCGAAGATCTTGTAGAAGGACTCGAATTTGAACTTGAGGTTTTACAAGCCTATATGCCGAAACAGCTGACGAATGAAGAGCTTGAACAAATCGTTCAGGAAACTATTCAAGAAGTAGGAGCGACTACGAAAGCGGACATGCGGAAAGTAATGACGGCCGTTATGCCTAAAGTAAAAGGTAAAGCCGATGGATCCCAAGTCAATAAGCTCGTGCTTCAGCAATTATCGTAATATCGAAGGTCTCTCTTTCTCGGAAAGGGAGGCCTTTTTATATGGTGGGCTATTTGAAGTTGCTTCTGGAGAGGGGCGGAAGATGACGAGGCGTGAGGGAGCGATCTAGAGGGAGCATCCCTGTGAAAAAACGGGTTGGCTGTGCAATTATTGCCTGCCTCTTTACGCTTTATTTTGAACTACAGAAACCTTTCGCAAATCTATATCGACACTTAAATCACTAGGGCGGTTTATCATAAAAACCATGGAATGAGGCAATAAATAAAAAAGCATTAATTTTTGAAACTTTCAACCATACATAAACGTATATGTAGTACTCCGTGGGTATGCTATTTGTGAGGGGGTGAACGTTTATGAAACGTTCTGTAAGGGTCACCGTGTACGTTGCGCTCATAATGATGGCTGCTGTGCTTTTTGTTTTTCAGTCTCATCATGTTGAAGCGGATGGTGAAGGGCAACAGGTTTACGTCATCCCTATTGAAGAAACTGTAGAGAGAGGGATGGCCGCTTTTCTGAACCGGACGACGGGTGACGCGATAGAAAATGGTGCGGACCACATTATCTTCGAAGTCGATACGCCTGGAGGGCGCGTCGATGCGGCGAACGAAATCGGTGAAATTCTTCAGGATTTAGATGTTCCGAATACAGTGTTTGTTACTAGCCGTGCTTATTCGGCGGGTTCATACATTGCGCTGAACGCAGATCAGATCTATATGAAGCCTCAGGCGACGATGGGGGCATCCGGTGTCATCAACTCTGATGGAACCGCAGCCGATAAAAAGGCACAGTCCGCTTGGATTTCGGCCATGGTTGCTGCTGCCGAAGCGAACGGGAGAGATCCTCTTTATGCCAGAGCGATGGCAGATAGCAGTGTGGATCTTCCTGAATACGGGGCTCCAGAAGGGGAATTTTTGACGCTTGGCCCAACGGAAGCGGTAGAAGTCGGGTATGCAGAAGGAGTTGTCGACGACCGTGTCGAATTACTTAGTGAACTGAGCTTATCTGATGCTACCATTGTCGTAGAAACGCCGACGGCCGCAGAAAATTTGGCGCGATTTTTGACAAACCCTGTCGTGATCCCAATTCTGCTTTCCATTGCGAGTATTGGGCTGGTGGTGGAACTTTATTCACCTGGCTTTGGAATACCCGGAATTATGGGAGCGCTGAGTTTAGTTTTATTCTTCTATGGACATATCGTCGCTGGTCTTGCGGGGTATGAGTCGATCATTCTTCTCGTATTGGGAATCGGATTAATTGTAGCCGAGTTTTTCTTGCCGGGAGGAATTGCCGGGATCGCTGGTGTAGTCGCTGTAGTAGCAGCTCTTATGCTTTCATCAGCCGATATGGGACATATGGCAATGAGTATCGGCATTGCGTTGTTGCTGACCATTGTCGTGTCGATCATCCTTTTCAAATTTGTAGGTCTTGAAAGAGGATTTTTCCGCCATGTCATCCTTAATGATTCGACGTCCACTGAAAGAGGATATGTTTCTTCCTCGAACCGTCTTGAGTTGATTGGACTCCAAGGTGTGACACTGACACCTCTCAGACCATCAGGAACAGCGGTTTTTGACGGAGAAAGACTAGATGTCGTTACAGAAGGCGGTTTTATTCCGGCTCAGCACAATGTGAAAGTTGTTAAAACAGAAGGCTCAAGAATTGTAGTAAGAGAATCAACAACGGATCGATTAGAGGAGGAAAATAAATGACATTGAATGAACTCATGCCGATTATCATTATCGGTATCATCATTATCGTATTAGCCGTTTTATTTACGTTTATTCCCGTTATGCTTTGGATCAGTGCCTTGGCTGCCGGGGTTAAGATCAACATCTTCACACTTGTCGGAATGCGCCTTAGAAGGGTTATTCCATCGAGAGTCATCAACCCGCTCATTAAAGCACATAAAGCGGGTGTGAACGTCGATACCAACCAGCTCGAGAGTCACTACCTAGCTGGTGGTAACGTTGACAGAGTAGTCAATGCATTGATTGCCGCTCAGCGTGCAAATATCGAATTAAGCTTTGAACGTGCTGCCGCCATTGATCTGGCCGGTCGTGACGTTCTGGAAGCTGTTCAGATGAGTGTCAATCCGAAAGTAATTGAAACACCTTTCATTGCGGGTGTTGCAATGGACGGAATTGAAGTGAAAGCGAAAGCAAGAATTACAGTGCGTGCCAATATCGACCGTTTAGTAGGGGGAGCCGGTGAAGATACGGTAATCGCCCGTGTCGGGGAAGGAATCGTTTCAACCATCGGTTCCAGCAAGAACCATAATAAAGTTCTAGAAAACCCTGATTTGATCTCCCAAAATGTATTAGGCAAGGGTCTCGATGCCGGTACAGCGTTCGAAATCCTATCGATTGATATCGCGGACATCGACATCGGCAAAAACATCGGAGCTATCTTGCAAACAGATCAGGCAGAAGCAGATAAGAACATTGCGCAGGCGAAAGCGGAAGAACGTCGTGCGATGGCTATTGCCCTTGAACAGGAAATGCGTGCACGTGTTCAGGAAATGAATGCGAAGGTTGTGGAAGCGGAAGCCAAAGTACCTGAGGCACTTGCTGAAGCCCTTAGCACAGGTAAGATGGGCGTCATGGATTATATGAATTACCAGAACATCAATGCCGACACAGATATGAGGAATACATTAGGCAAGATGTCCGATGGAAATAAAAAGGACAGTGATGAAAGTTAATCCAGAACTAAGCGAAAAGGAGAATTCCGATGCAAGAACTTTTGGATTTAATTTTTAGTAACTTTATCATCATCGCTGCTATAATAGGTGGAATTCTCAGCTGGATTGGTGGACAGTCCCGGAAAGAGGATGAAGCGAACAAACCCCGCCGTTCAACGGGTCCTTTTATGCCTGAACAGCAGAGGGAACGTCCAACAGAATCCTCCTCTTTTCCTGAGCAGACTCAGAAAACAGGGGAAGAACGTCTAAAGGATTACTATGAATCCAAGCAAGAGAAGCTTAAGGAAGTCAAAGAAGATCTTAGCAGGGGTTCAAAACCATTAGAGCCTATATCAGACTTTTCCTACGAAACGCCGAACCAGGACATTCATACGGTCATGCAAGAGAAAGAGGCTCGACCTGGTAAGGAGTCAAGGAAAATTAGTGATTATGATAAGGTTTCAAACCTGAGCCGTCCGGAAAAATGGGACAGAAAACGGCTGGCTGAAGGAATTGTTATGTCTGAAATCCTCGGCCGCCCGCGGGCATATAAACCGCATACTTCCAATCCTAGAAAAAGATAATCAAAACGCACGAATTGTAGTGATACAATTCGTGCGTTTTTCGTATAAATAAAAGGAGGGGGGAAGTCGAATGTCTAAATGGCAAAAGCAAATCCGCGCATGGGTCAGTCGTTACTTCGATTTACCTTCTGATGTAATGCTTGATCTCCCAAGGATTACGACGATTGGATCGATTCACTTATACATAGAGAACCATACAGGACTACTCCATTTCTCAGATCAAGAAATACGCATTCAATACAAGCAAGGACAGGTGAGAATTTTAGGAAAAGACCTTGGAGTGAAGATGATGCTTAAGGAAGAGCTGCTATTAGAAGGAACATTGAAATCAGTTGAGTTTTTACCGGATTGAGGTCAGGGGGGATAGAATGAAAAATCAGCAGGACTTTTTCCAAGGATTGATGACCATACGGATCAAGGGAAAACTGCTGGAAGCATTCGTACAGGCTTGCACGAAAAGAGGTTGCAAAATTTATGATATGAAACGCATCAGCCACGAGGAGATCGTCTTAACCATCCTCTGGAAAGATTTCAAAATATGGAAACAGCTCAGAAGAAAATATAAATGCAAAGTATTTTTGGAGAAAGGGCAGGGAGTTCCGTTTCTTCTTCAAGGGCTGTTCCGAAAAAATGCACTTCTCATCGCGTTTTGTCTGGCTATTGTACTCGTCTTTTTACTGGCAAACACATTATGGTCGGTCGAAATAAAAGGGATCAATCCTGAACTGGAGGCGGCTGTGGAAGAAAAGCTTGATAGTTACGGCGTCTCTCCGGGGAAACTCTTGTTAACGATGCATGAGCCCGGGGCCATTCAAAAAAAGCTGCTGGATGATCTCCCTGACCTGTTATGGATCGGAGTCAAGAAACAAGGGACGAGCTATCATTTATACGGGGTGGAGAAGACGAGACATGATAAAGACGATCAAAACCAGCCGGCTGATTTAGTAGCCAGCAAAAAAGGGATGATCATTAAACCCTTTATAAAAAAAGGGAGGCCTCTTGTCTCCGTCTATGACGTTGTAAAAAAAGGCCAAAGACTGGCTACAGGACAACTTGTAGATGAGGAGAAAGCTTTTGTTCACGCGGAAGGGGAAGTCATTGCTGAAACGTGGTATAAAGTGGAGCAAACGTTACCTGTGAAACAAGTTTTTCAATTAACAGAGGGGACGCATCATAAGAAGTATGAAGTTTCTATAGGTAGCTTTGCATTTCCGATTTGGGGATGGTGGAAGGAGGGGAACTTCAGAGAAGAGCAGAAAGTCTATTCGCTGGAGGTTCTTCGGTGGAAGCCTCCTGTACATGTTAAGAGAATTGATTTATATGAAATTGACGATGCGAGCGTTCGATTTTCGGAGAAGCAGCTGATGGAAAAAGGAGTGCAATTTGCAATGGAAAGTCTCAAACAGCAATTGAAAAAGGATTCTATTATAAAGGATGAAAAAGTTTTGCACCACGGTGTGGAGAATGGTAAAGTAAAATTAATCCTATTGTTCAAGGTACATGAAGATATTGCAATGACCAAGTATATTAGTCAAGGAGATTGAGTATGTCAGAGGACTTAAAAACGATTGATATTCAATTAGACAACACAACAGAAGCCTTATCCTTATTCGGGACTGAAGATAGAAATTTAAAGCAGATTGAAGAGAAGCTGCAAGTGAACATCATTACAAGAGGCGAGCATGTGCGCGTCTCCGGTCAGACGGAGCAAGTCAAGCTTGTTGAAGATGTGTTGATGTCTGTGTTAGCCATTATTCGTAAAGGCTTGACGATATCTGAACGTGACATTGTTTACGCCGTAGAGTTAGCGAAAAAAGGAAAGATCAATCAATTCGAGGCGTTATTCGAAGATGAAATTACTAAGAATGCGAAAGGTAAATCGATCCGTGTTAAAACTCTCGGTCAGAGAAAATACATTTCAGCTATTAAAAACAATGACCTTGTCTTCGGCATCGGCCCCGCAGGTACAGGGAAGACGTATCTTGCGGTCATCATGGCTGTAAATGCCCTCAAAAATGGTGATGTAAAACGAATTATACTGACCCGTCCAGCTGTGGAAGCCGGAGAAAGCTTAGGATTCCTCCCAGGAGATTTAAAGGAAAAAGTGGACCCTTACTTACGACCTCTTTACGATTCCTTGCATGATGTGTTCGGTGCTGAGCATACAGCGAGGCTGATCGATCGTGGAACAATTGAAATTGCACCGCTCGCCTACATGAGAGGACGTACGCTTGATGACGCCTTCGCGATTTTGGATGAAGCCCAAAATACGACTCCAGAGCAGATGAAGATGTTTTTGACACGACTAGGCTTTGGATCAAAAATGATCATTACAGGAGATATTACACAAGTCGATTTACCTAAAGGTGTGAAGTCTGGCCTTAAGGTAGCTGAAGAGAAGTTATCACACGTAAAAGGTTCAGAATTTATCCATTTAGATCAGACGGACGTCGTCAGACACCCGTTGGTCCAGCGCATTATCGATGCCTATGAAGGCAGCAAAGAGCAAGGCCCATAAATTTGGGCCTTCTTTCTTATTTGATGTAAATTTATTTAAGAAGGTGTAGGGATGACAAATAATCGGAAATCTCCTCCAAATAAAAAAATCAGAAAAGCGGCCGCCATCTTTATCCCTCCTCTTTTGATCGCGCTCTTATTTTTCATGTCCTCCATTTCAAATGTACATACCCAGACATATCAGCTTGAGAAATATGGGACAGCACCTGAAACAATTGTGGCCCCTATTACAATAGAAAATGAACAGGAAACGGAACAAAGGATTAGAGAAGTGATGCAGTCTGTCGAGGATCGTTACACCATCTCGAATACGATTACCGACGAAAGGCTTCAAATCGTCGAAGAAATTTATGAAGTGGTCGAGGAAGTGAAGCAAACATCTATCGGAGAATTGCCGGTTACGGAGCAATTAGACCAGCTTGAGGCTCTCTTGTCTGAAGATATTACAACCGCATTTCCTGTCGAGTTTTTTCGACCGCTCTTAACAAATGATGGAGAGGACATCGAAGAGTCAGAACGCATATTGGTGACGACCCTGGAGACTGCCTTTGAAAAGGGAATCAGGGCCCAAACTCTTGATCAGGAACAACGGTCACTCGAGTTAAGAGTTGAATATTCAACCATTCCCGCCTCTCTTCAGGATGTAATTTCACGACTCGGTACCTTTGTTTTAACGGAGAATGCATTATTTGATCCAAGGGCAACGGAAGAAGCAATTAAGGAAGCGGTTTCAAATGTGGATCCAGTGATGATTCGAGCGGGTGAAATCATTGTCGACCGCGGAGCGACGATTACAAATGATGTTTATGAAGAGCTTGTCATGACGGGTTTACTCGACAATAATCGAAACCATCTTCCATTGATCGGTCTCGCCTTATTTGCCTTACTCCTCGCTTCTATAATCTTTAATGAAATTTACCGGGAAGTAAAGAGGGGGCGGATGAACCTCCAGCATATTTATGTACTTACTCTCATTACGGTACTGATGATTTTTCTAATGAAAGGTTTCAGCCTTTTTGTTACCATTGAAAACCCTGTATACTATTTGATGCCTGCTGCCACAGGGGTCTTCCTTATAAAGTTCCTGTTGAAAGAAAGGCTTGCGATCGTAATGTCTGTCGTCTATTCTTTAATGGCTGCCCTCCTTTTTAACGGTGAAATGACAGGGGTGGTCAATGCGGAAGCGGGCATTTACATGGCACTCTCCCAACTTGCTGCTGTCTATCTGTTGTTTCAAACAAGGGACAGGATGGCCATTCTGAAAGCGAGTGTAGGGGTTGCTTTCATCAATATATGCACGATCCTTTTCTTTTTATTCCTTTCCTTTGAGCCATTTGCCTGGAGTGAGTTGTTTCTGTTCGGAGCATACGCAGCAGGAAGTGCTTTTGCTGCCGCAGTGTTGACGCTAGGCTTACTGCCTTTCATCGAGACATGGTTTGGCCTTTTGTCGGATCATAAGCTCGTCCAATTAGCGAATCCGAATCAGCCGTTGTTAAGAAAAATCCTTATGGAAGCACCAGGGAGCTATCATCACAGCATTATGGTCGCTAATCTGAGTGAGGCAGCGTGTGAAGCGATAGACGCGAACGGACTATTAGCAAGAGTAGGAGCGTATTATCATGATCTCGGCAAAACGGTAAGGCCTCATTATTTTATAGAAAATCAAATGGGGATGAAGAACCCGCATGATTTTATTCCCCCGGAAGAGAGCGCAGAAATTATTTTGCGTCACCCTTATGACGGGGCAGGTTTACTAGAAAAGAATCATCTCCCGAAAGAAATCGTGGACATTGCAAGGCAACATCACGGAACGACATTGCTGAAGTACTTCTACTATCAGGCAAAAGAGAATGATGGGGATATAGAAGAAAGCATGTATCGTTATCCTGGGCCTAAACCACAGTCTAAGGAAGCCGCTGTTGTATGTGTCTGTGATTCTGTCGAAGCTGCGGTTCGTTCCATCGACCGGCCCACAGAAGAAAAGATCAAAAAAATCGTTCATTCGATCATTGAAGATCGCTTATTAGATGGTCAGTTTGATGATTGCGACCTGACGTTTAAGGAAATTAATAAAATGGAATATGCTATATGCGAGACCTTAAACGGCATTTTTCATTCAAGAATTCAATATCCCGATCTCATAAAGGAGGCAAAATAATGATTCATATCGATTTTCAAGATGAAACAAATTCAGTTGATGAAGCTTTTGTAGACTTAATTCAGAGAATCATCCAATTTGCAGGTGAAAAGGAAGGTATACAAGCAGATTCTGAGGTGTCCATCAGCTTTGTCGATAATAATGAGATTCAAGAAATTAACCGGAATTACAGGCAGAAAGATACACCGACCGACGTCATTTCCTTTGCCATGCAGGAAGAGGGAGAAGGAGAAATGCAAATTTTAAATGAAGATTTACCACTGATGCTTGGAGATATTGTGATTTCTGTAGATAAGGCGAAAGAGCAGGCAGAGGACTATAACCACTCTCTCGAGAGGGAGTTCGGCTTTCTTGCCCTTCACGGATTTTTGCACTTGCTAGGGTATGATCACCTGAATGAAGAAGATGAGAAAAAAATGTTCGGCCGCCAAGAGGAAATTCTCCATGAGTTCGGACTTCAAAGGTCGTAAGAAGCGCTCTATCGGTTTCCGGTTTGCCTGGAATGGAATAAAGGAAGTGGTGCGGACCGAGAGGAATTTCACCATTCATCTGGTGGCAGCCTTCCTTGTCATCCTGCTTGCAGCGGTTCTTCAGGTATCCTTTGTGGAATGGGCGATCTTAATATTGACGATTGCTCTCGTCTTATCTCTTGAGATGGTGAACTCCAGTATTGAGAGGGTGATGGACCACTTGGCATCGGAACGTCATCCGCTGGTCGGTTTAGTGAAGGATATAGCGGCCGGTGCTGTCTTGGTTGCAAGTTTCGGAGCGGTAGGTGTTGCTTGTTTTATCTTTTTACCAAGAATCATTTCTTTTTTTCTAGGTGAATGATTTACAGGCACTTATATAGTAAAATAGAGAAGTATTAGATGAAGCACTGGAGGAACAACAATGACAGAACAATACAAGTCTGGATTCGTCGCGATAGTCGGCCGTCCGAATGTAGGGAAATCAACCTTCATGAACCGGGTGATCGGAGAAAAGATTGCGATCATGAGTGACAAGCCACAGACAACTAGAAACAAAATCCAAGGCGTCATGACAGATAAAGAAGCTCAAATTATCTTCATTGATACGCCAGGCATCCATAAACCGAAGCACAAGCTTGGAGACTACATGGTGAATGTAGCTGAGAACACGTTGAACGAAGTGGATGCGGTTCTATTTATGATTAATGCAGAAGAAGGGTACGGTCGTGGAGATCAATTCATTTTGGATCGATTACAGCGTGTCGAGCAACCTGTCTACCTGATTATTAATAAAATTGATAAAGTACACCCCGATCAGCTTCTGCCTTTGATTGAACAGTATCGTGAAAAGCTCGATTTTGAAGAGGTTATCCCGATTTCTGCTCTCGAAGGGAACAATGTTCAGCACCTCGTTCAGGTTTTGAAGGAAAAACTACCGGAAGGTCCTCAATTTTATCCGGAAGATCAAATTACGGATCACCCGGAGCGATTTGTCATCAGTGAATTTATTAGGGAAAAAGTTCTTCATTTAACAAGAGAAGAGATCCCGCACTCCATCGCTGTAGTGATCGAGGGGATCGAGCCGCGGGAGAATTCGAATGCGGTATATATCCAGGCCGCCATCATCGTCGAACGCAAGTCCCAAAAAGGGATTATTATCGGCAAGCAAGGAAGCATGTTGAAGGAAGTTGGAAAACGGGCGAGGAAAGATATTGAAGCCTTGCTTGGAAGTAAAGTCTTCCTGGAACTCTGGGTCAAAGTACAGAAGGATTGGCGGAATAAACAAATTCAGCTGAGTGATTTCGGTTATCGTAAAGACGAATACTAAGGTTGGAAAATTTTAAGTCACATGAATTTCAGATGTAGGATGCAAGCTAAAGATGTACCGAAGTATTGATTATACGAAAGGCGGTGTTTCTTGTGCTCGATCACCTTTCATGGAATGTTTTTAGACAAACTGGAAGTGTCGAAACGTATTTGCTAATGAAAGAATTAGAGTCTCAAGATCAACAGTCTCATGTAGCGAAGTCCTCCTCATCTGAAGTGAAACCAACCGAATGAGCGCAGGTGAGATCTTTGTTAGAAAAAATTGAAGGTATAGTCATTCGAACGAGGGATTATGGGGAAACTCATAAGATTGTCACCTTACTCACAAGGGAAAAAGGGAAAATCGGGGTGATGGCTCGCGGAGCCAAAAAACCGAAGAGCCGCACAGCCTCGGTTACGCAACCGTTCATTCACGGCATGTATTTAATTCAAACAGGGTCCGGATTAGGGTCTTTGAGCCAGGGCGAAATGATTTCTTCGCTCCGTTCGATAAGGGAAGATATTGTGAAGACGGCTTATGCATCGTACTTAGCCGAATTATCGGACAAGCTTATAGACGAAAAACAGCCGGACCCGTTTATTTATGAACAATTTCTGCAAACGATGCAATGGATGAATGAAGGAAAAGACCCGAACATCTTGACGATGATGTACGAACTGAAGCTCTTTAAAAAAGCCGGGTTCGCACCAGTGGTGGATCAGTGTGTTCATTGTGGCCGGGCAGATGGTCCGTTCTCCTTTTCCATGAGCGAAGGAGGGCTTCTTTGTTTTCGATGTAAACAGAGGGATCCGGAGGCTTATGGGCTCCCAGACCCTTTACCAAAGCTGCTGCGTATATTTTTACATATGGATGCTAAGCGGCTCGGTCAGATTTCAATGAAAGAAGAAAACAAAAAATTGTTGCGCCACATCATGGATGAATATTATGATCGTTATGGTGGATATTTTATTAAATCGAAGAAATTCTTGAATCAGCTTGATTTGTTCACATGATTTAGTTTGACAATCATTTGTGAATTCAGTATGATTCATAGTACTTAAATATGTCGTTGCTAAGAAGGAAAGTAGTAACCGCAAGCCGAAATTGGAGCGAACCTGTGGTGGTGGGAGTCAGGTATTTACGGAGTGGTGAAGGCGTTCTGGAGCAATTTTTTGAAAGTGGCTTTCTACATGTGTAGAAGGCAATTAGGGTGGAACCGCGGAAATCCCGTCCCTATGTCTGACCGGACATAGGGCGGGATTTTTATTTGCTCAAGTGACGATTCTTTAGAGGAGGGAACGTATGAATATTCAAGATATGATCTTAACATTGCAAAAACATTGGTCTGATCAGGGGTGCTTGTTGATGCAGGCCTATGATACGGAAAAAGGGGCAGGGACGATGTCGCCAATGACTCTCTTAAGGAGCCTTGGGCCAGAACCATGGAACGTGGCTTACGTCGAGCCGTCAAGACGTCCAGCTGATGGCCGTTACGGGGAAAACCCGAACAGACTTTATCAGCACCATCAATTCCAGGTCATTATGAAACCATCTCCAGACAATATTCAGGAGCTGTACTTAAATTCACTACGAGCGCTTGGGATTGATCCGAATAAGCATGATATCCGTTTCGTTGAGGATAACTGGGAGAACCCTACGCTCGGTGCTGCTGGCCTCGGCTGGGAAGTATGGCTTGATGGGATGGAAATTACACAGTTCACCTATTTCCAACAGATCGGCGGCCTTGAAGCCCGCCCGGTTTCGGCTGAAATCACATACGGGCTTGAGCGTTTGGCTTCTTACATTCAAGATAAAGAAAACGTATTTGACCTCGAATGGACAGATGGCGTAACGGTAGGGGATATTTTCAAACAGCCAGAGTTCGAACATTCGACTTATACGTTCGAAGAGTCTGATGAAGACATGTTGTTTGAATTGTTTTCCACATATGAAAAAGAAGCAAGAAGAATTATGGAAAAAGGGCTCGTCTTCCCTGCCTATGATTACGTCTTAAAATGTTCTCACACGTTCAACCTTCTGGATGCAAAAGGGGTCATAAGTGTGACAGAGCGTACAGGATATATTGGAAGGGTGAGAAATCTTGCCCGTGGAATCGCAAAAGCCTATGTGGCTGAGCGTGAACGATTAGGATTTCCGATGCTGAAGGAGGGAGATCGTCATGAGTAAAACGGTATTATTCGAGCTGGGCGTCGAGGAACTGCCCGCCCGCTTCATTGATGATGCTTTGGAGCAGTTGAGGAATAAGACAGAAGAATGGCTGAGTTACAAAAGAATTCCATACGGAAACATCACGGGATATGCAACTCCGAGAAGACTCGCCGTCAAAATTGAAGACGTTGCTGAGAAACAGCCGGACATCGAAGAAGAAGCAAAAGGTCCTGCTAAGAAAATCGCTCAGGATAATGAAGGAAATTGGACCAAAGCGGCGATTGGCTTTTCTAAAGGCCAAGGGAAAAGTGTAGAGGATATCTACTTTAAAGAAATAAAGGGAACAGAGTACGTGCATGTCAAAAAGTTCATTGAGGGGGAACCTACAGAGAAGCTGTTAGAAGAGTTCAAAGCAGTGTTTCTTAGTTTGAATTTCCCTAAAAATATGAGATGGGGAAGCTATGATCTGCGTTACATTCGCCCGATTCGCTGGATGGTTGCTTTATTCGGAGATCGTGTCATTCCGTTTTCCATCGAAAATGTCTCAACAAATCGCACGACAGAGGGGCATCGTTTCCTAGGAGAGCAAGTTTCTCTAGAAAAAGCGGAGGACTATGAAACGGCGCTCAAGAGCCAAAACGTCATTGTCTCAGTTAAAGAAAGAAAACAGATGATCCAAAAGCAGCTTGAGGATCTCGAAAAAGATCAACAATGGAAACTCGTCATTGATGAAGACTTGCTAAATGAAGTGACGCATCTGGTAGAATTCCCGACAGCTTTCAGTGGTTCTTTCCACCGTGAATTCCTTGATGTCCCTGAAGAAGCCTTGATTACATCAATGAAAGAGCATCAGAGATATTTCCCTGTGCGTTCATCTGAAGGAGAATTGCTGCCACACTTCGTTGGGGTCCGGAACGGGAATGCCGAACACATTGATGTCGTAGCTCGAGGAAATGAAAAAGTGTTGAAGGCTCGACTGAAAGATGCGCAATTCTTTTATGAGGAAGACCAAAAAGGATCGATCGACGAGAAGCTCAAAAAGCTAGAAAGAATGGTCTATCAAGAAGAGCTAGGAACGCTTGCTGATAAAGTGAAGCGGATTGTAGCGATTACAGGCAAAATCAGTGAATGGCTTGATTTAAATGAAGAAAGTCAGAAGAAAGCGAAACGCGCAGCGGAAATTAGTAAGTTTGACCTTGTGACCCAAATGGTTGATGAGTTCACTGAGCTTCAAGGCGTCATGGGTGAGAAATATGCCCGTCTATTCGGTGAAGAGGAAGAGGTGGCTGTTGCCATCAGTGAGCATTACCTTCCTCGTCAAGCAAATGGAGAGCTGCCGCAATCGACGATTGGTGCGATTGTAAGCATAGCGGATAAACTCGATACGATCGTTGGAAGTATCTCGATCGGTATTATTCCGACAGGCTCTCAGGATCCTTATGGATTAAGAAGACAGGCGATGGGTATTTTGCAGACCTTAAATGCTAAAGGATGGACAATTCCGGTTGAACATCTGATCGATCTTGTGCACCGTTTCTATGTAGAGCTTGATCTCCCCACACGCAGTGAAAAAGAAATTACTGCGGACTTGCATGAGTTCTTTAAAGTCCGGGCCGCTTATCTGCTCCGTGAAGAAGGTATCGATCCTGACGTTGTAGAAGCTGTCTTAAATCAGGGAATTCATAACTTTGCCATTGCTCGTGAGAAGGCAAAACTACTTGTCGCTAAAAGGTCCGACGCGGATTTTAAAACAGTTCATGAAGCATTGGGACGTGTGTTGAATTTAGCTGAGAAGGCAGAGATATCAGAAGTCGACCCCGCTTTATTTGAAAATGAATCTGAAAAAGAATTATACGAGGTATATAGCAGATTGAAGCCGGATTATGAAGCAGCTCTTGAAAAAGAGGATCCGGAAAGAGCGTTGGCGCTTCTTTCTGAGCTTGCTGCCCCAATCCACCATTTCTTCGATCATACAATGGTGATGGCAGAAGACGAAAAAGTGAGAAGCAACCGTTTGGGATTGTTGAATCAAATAGCAGGCGATGTGAAATCCTTTGCCGATCTAAATGCGATCCAATGGAAACAGCAGTTTTAAGTCTCCTTCTTTTACCCGTTAAATAAAATGAGATATAATAATGAATAGTATGTCACAGTTAGTGATTAGGGTGGTGAAAGAGTGGAACTTTCCAACCGGCAAGAGCAGATTATTCAAATAGTCAAAGATAACGGTCCGATTACCGGTGAAAATATAGCCGAGCGATTGAGTTTAACGAGAGCGACTCTCCGCCCGGATCTTGCCATATTGACAATGGCAGGATACTTAGACGCTAGACCTCGTGTTGGATACTTTTTCACAGGGAAAACTGGCACAGAGCTGCTAACGGAAAAGTTGAAGAAATTTAAAGTCAAAGAGTTTCAATCCGTTCCAATCGTCGTAGAAGAAGACGTGTCGGCCTATGACGCGATTTGTACAATGTTCCTTGAAGATGTAGGCACACTATTTGTCACCAATGAAAAAACTCATCTGGTAGGTGTCCTATCGAGAAAAGATTTACTGAGGGCAAGCATTGGAAATCAGGATCTGGCCTCTATACCGGTTCATATTATTATGACGAGAATGCCGAATATTACGATATGTGAGCCGGAAGATTTGTTGTTGGATGCAGCACAGAAACTCATCGAGAAACAAATAGATGGGCTGCCTGTCGTCAACAAAACGAGTGAGGGCTTGGAAGTCGTAGGTCGCCTTACGAAAACTAATACGACAAAAGCTCTCGTCGAGCTCGCTCGGGATGAGCATTTATAAGGCAGGTGTGAGGAGGCGGAAGATGGAAAAACCATTGATTTATGTATTGTCTGATTCAGTTGGGGAAACGGCTGAACTTGTAGTGAAAGCCGCGCTCAGCCAATTCGATGATGGTCCTTTTGACATTCAGAGGATTCCTTATGTTGAAGATAAAGGAACGATAAATGAAGCCGTATTGCAGGCTAAAGAACACGAAGCGATGATTGGCTTTACATTCGTCGTCCCCGAGTTCCGGAAGCATCTTCTGAAAAAAGCGGAGGAGCACCAAATCGAATGTGTAGATATTATGGGCCCGATGATGGAAGCGATGGAGCGGCATTTAAAAGTTGAACCGAGACGCGAGCCAGGACTCGTTCATAAGTTGGATGAGGATTATTTCAAAAGAGTAGAGGCGATTGAGTTCGCTGTCCGTTATGATGATGGCCGAGATCCACGCGGAATCGCTAAAGCGGATATTGTGCTGATTGGAGTTTCCAGAACATCCAAAACTCCTTTGTCTCAATACTTAGCACATAAAAGACTGAAGGTGGCGAACGTTCCGATCGTTCCGGAAGTCCAGCCGCCTTCTGAACTCTATCGTGTGGATCCTGACAAATGCATCGGCTTGAAGATTTCAGCTGACAAGTTGAACGGGATTCGCAAAGAGCGGTTGAAATCACTTGGTCTTGGTGATCAGGCGAGCTATGCCAATATGAACAGAATTAATCATGAACTAGAACATTTCAACAAAGTCGTCGACCGGATCGGGTGTCACGTCATTGACGTTTCCAACAAAGCCGTTGAAGAGACAGCTAACGTAATTTTGAATAAATTAAGAAAAGATGCTCAAGAATAGTACAAATGACAAAAGTCGCGCTGTGGTTAAGCGCGACTTTTGTTGGGAATACTTCCATTAGGTAATTTTAGACATGGCGTAAAAGGAAAGAATGTATTATAATATTGTTTTGTGTAAAAACCATCAAAGAAACGAAGCACTTTTCAGAAAAGTTAAACATCATAGTTTGAGAAGGATTCTTTAATTCGCTGTAGAAGTAGTGATAGTATGTGTGATCAAAAAGTGCATGTCTGGATCGATGCGGACAGCTGTCCGGTCCGGACGGAAATTATTCATGTATGTCGCAAATTTAATATCGTTCCGAACTTTATCGCGACTTTTCATCATTTTCGAAAGAGCGATGAAGGGGAAAAATGGACGTATCTGGATGATGGTTCACAGTCGGTAGACCTGTACATTATCAATCATTCTACCAGAGGAGATATCGTGGTAACACAGGATCTTTCTCTGGCTGTATTGCTGACGTCCAAAGGGGTTTATGTGATAACCCCAAGAGGTAAACTAATAGAAGAGACGGATGCTGCAACGATTCTGAATGATAAACATATCCGGCAAAAGAGTTTAAGGCAAAAGAAGAAATGGAAAGGTCCTTCTGCTTTTAGTAAAGCAGATAGAGAACATTTCACTCATGTTTTTGAAGATTTAATGTCAATGCATGAAGGGATTTGAGTAGATATCACGAATAATGGATTAGTATGGTGATGAAAAATGGCTGGACACATTCCTGAAGAGAAAGTAGATGAAATTCGAAGATCTGCTGACATTGTAGACGTTATAGGCGAGTATGTTGATCTGAAAAAGCAGGGAAGGAACTATTTCGGATTATGCCCGTTTCACGGCGAAAGCACTCCTTCTTTTTCCGTTTCTGCAGATAAGCAAATTTTTCATTGCTTTGGATGTGGAAAGGGTGGGAATGTATATACCTTCCTAATGGAGATCGAAGGTTACGGTTTTCTGCAGTCGGTTAAGCACTTGGCCGATCAACTGAACATTGAACTGCCGGAACAGGTGATGGATGAAGAGCCAACGGAAAGTAATAAAGAGAGTCAAGATATTTTAGAGGCTCATCAATGGCTGGCGAAACTTTATCATCATTTGTTGAAGAATTCGAAAGAAGGTCAAAACGCTTTTCAATATTTGATAGAGCGTGGGTTCTCCGAAGAGACCATTCAAAAATACCAAATCGGGTTCTCGCCTACCTCTAAGGATTTTGTTGTCACTTTTCTAGAGAAAAAAGGCTTCCATCCGCAGACAATGGTAAAAGCGGGGTTACTCAGTTCTAATGATCGAGGGGAATATACGGATCGCTTTAGAGGGAGAGTGATATTTCCGTTACGTAACCACCTTGGGAAGACGGTTGCCTTTGCCGGGCGTTCCATGGGCGATCAGCAGCCTAAGTATTTAAACAGTCCCGAAACAGACCTTTTTCAAAAGGGAAAGCTTTTGTATAACTTCGATTATGCCAGAGCTACGATCCGCAAGCAGAAAAAAGTCATTTTGTTCGAGGGGTTCGTAGATGTCATCTCAGCCGATCAGGCTGGCATCCACAATGGGGTAGGCACGATGGGAACATCCATGTCTTCCACTCAGGCGAATCTTTTAAAAAGGTATGTCGATGATGTCATCATTTGTTATGATGGCGATCAGCCGGGCCTTGCAGCGGCATTAAAAGCAGCTAAACTTCTGAAAGAGACAGGCTGCCAGACATCCATCGCCAGAGTACCAGATGGAATGGATCCGGACGAATTCATCCAAAAAAACGGTGGAGATCGATTTCAACGCGAAGTGTTAGATACGAGTGAAACGTACATTGCATTCCTTATGAGTTACCTCAAAAGGGATTATAACCTTCAGCTTGAAGGAGATCGAATCACTTATATCGAAAAGGTATTACAGGAGATCGCAACACTGGATCGTGCTGTTGAGAGAGAACATCATATTAACCAGATCGCTAATGAATTCGAGTTATCTGCAGATACTTTAAAAGAAGAAGTACAACAAATCCAAAGACAAACGGGCAGAGGTCAACGGAAAGAACAAGCGAATAGACCAGCGAAACCGGCCCAGGCTCCGATAAAGAAAAAGCTGCTACCAGCTTTTCATAATGCGGAGAGAATGCTGATTGCATATATGTTGAAAGATCCTATCATTGCTGATAAAGTTCAGGAAGAATTAGGTGGGGGATTCAACATTTCTGAGCATCAGGTCATTGTCACGCATTTATATGCTTATTATGAAGAGGGTAATGAAGCTAATGTAAGTGATTTTATAGAAAATATTGAGGACTCATCAATAAAAAATACGATTATAGAGCTTGCAATGGCCCCCTTAAATGAAGAAGTATCAGATCAGGAAATTCATGATTGTATATCCCGGATTAAAGCTGAGAACAGCGACCGTACAGATATAAAAGCCCTGGAAGATGATTTGAAGAAAGCTGAGCAGCAGAAAGAGCATATTAAGGCGGCTGAGATTGCGATGAAAATCATCCAAAGGAAGAAAGAATTAAAAAACACCTAGGTATTGGTTTGCATAGATAGTTGGAAGGAGGGGGACTTATGGCGGATAAGCAACAACAGCCATCACGTTCTAAAGAAACGGAAAACACGAATGAACTGACTCTTGAACAGGCGAAAGAGCAGGTACTGGAGATTGGTAAAAAGCGAGGGGTCCTCGCGTATGAGGAAGTAGCGGAGAAACTCTCGAACTTTGAACTCGACTCTGATCAAATGGATGAATTTTATGAGCATTTGAATGAACAGGGTGTTGAGGTCATCGGTGATTCTGACTCTGACCCTAGCATGAAGCAGCTGGATAAGGAAGAGGAGTTTGACCTTAACGATTTGAGTGTTCCACCAGGGGTTAAAATTAACGATCCTGTGCGGATGTACCTGAAAGAGATTGGCCGTGTTAATCTATTATCGGCTAAAGATGAAATCAGTCTCGCTCAGCGGATTGAAAGTGGAGACGAAGCGGCGAAAAGGGATTTGGCAGAAGCCAACCTGCGTCTCGTCGTAAGTATTGCGAAGCGGTATGTTGGCCGTGGGATGCTTTTCCTCGATTTGATTCAGGAAGGGAACATGGGTCTTATCAAAGCGGTTGAAAAGTTCGATTACAGAAAAGGATATAAGTTCAGTACGTATGCCACTTGGTGGATTCGTCAGGCGATCACTCGCGCAATTGCCGACCAGGCCCGTACGATCCGTATCCCTGTACACATGGTTGAGACAATCAACAAGTTGATTCGTGTTCAACGTCAGCTATTGCAGGATCTAGGTCGTGAACCGACTCCTGAAGAAATTGCTCAGGATATGGATTTGACACCAGATAAGGTTCGTGAAATTCTTAAAATCGCTCAGGAGCCTGTTTCCTTGGAAACTCCAATCGGGGAAGAAGACGATTCGCATCTTGGAGATTTCATTGAAGATCAAGAAGCGACTTCTCCATCCGACCATGCGGCTTACGAACTTCTGAAAGAGCAGCTCGAAGATGTTCTTGATACACTAACAGACCGTGAAGAAAATGTTCTTCGATTGCGTTTTGGTTTAGACGATGGTCGAACGAGGACATTGGAGGAAGTCGGGAAGGTGTTCGGTGTAACTCGTGAAAGAATTCGTCAGATTGAAGCGAAAGCTTTGCGTAAACTTAGACACCCAAGCCGAAGCAAACGCCTTAAAGACTTCATGGAATAAAGATCAACAGCTCAGGGTCCGTCATCACTTCGATGGATGCCTGGGCTTTCTTTTACCCATTCGAAATCCAATGTAGAGGCGGAGAATTGTATGAGTGATCACCGGAAACAAACGATTGTGAAAGAAATTCACTTCTGGAAAGAAAACCGGTTGCTACCAAAGGAATATTGTGACTTTTTGCTGGCGCTCTATGCAGGGGAGGACGACGATTCTACTGAACGACAGTCATCTGAACAGAATAGAAAGCGCCTACAAACTTCCTATGTAGCCTTGATTCCGACACTGTTTTTATTACCGCTTTCATTTCTTGTCATTTATTTTACTGAATGGAACTGGATAATGCAAACAGGGCTTTTGTCGAGTTTTGTTGCGATTGCATGGATTCACTTTTATTGGCTAAAATATAAAGGTTCGAACTTGTATCATTATCCCTTGATTGTTAGCTTATTAATTTTCTTATTGTTGAGCGTCTGGTTTAGTCAGCAGTGGGGCGAAAATGATACATATGTATTTGCAGTGCTTTTGTTTCATCTCGTCTGTTGGCTGACAGTTGGATGGTATTGGCGTCTTCCATATCTACTGATCTCCGGCATAATCGGCCTTCTATCCGTTAGCGTTTACATTGTTTTATAAATTTTCACACGTTATCTCTTTAATAAGGAGGCGATTTCAAGTAAAATAAATATAGTCGAACAGACATACGAATTCTGTCAAAGGAATACATAAGGAGGATGCATCAAATGAGAAGAAACCCTGTGATTCCATTTGCAATCATCGCAGTCCTGGGTATTGTTGCTATGATCATCGTATCAGCAGCAGGAATAAACCAGCGTGAAGCTATTCAGAATGAAGAAGAGAATGGCGGAGAACAACAGGAAGAAACAGCAAGTGCAGATCCAGAACAGCTTTATCAAAATCAGTGTGCCAGCTGCCATGGCGGAGATTTGAGCGGTGGCGTTGGACCAAACTTGCAGGACGTAGGTAGTCGATATTCTGCTGAAGAAATCCAGGATATTATTGTAAATGGTAAAGGAAACATGCCTGCAGGACTTTATACAGGTGAAGAAGCTACAGCTGTAGCGGAATGGTTAGCAGAAATGCAATAATGATGACATTATAAGCGAAGCTTTCTGGATTTGATTCAGGAAGCTTTTCTTTTTATGAGAGGGAATAAATATGAATGTAAATCAATTATCAGAGCGTTTGCGAAAAGTGGCGGACTATTTGCCGAGAGGGGCATATTTCGCGGATATTGGGTCCGATCATGCGTATTTACCTTGTTATGTTTGCCTTCATGACGGGGATGCGAAAGCCGTTGCCGGTGAGGTCAATCAGGGACCATATGAGAGTGCATGGAATGAGGTAAGGTCTCATGGCCTGGAGAATCGAATAGATGTCCGGCTAGGGGATGGTCTTCAAGTAGTAGAACCGGGGGAAATCCAACAAGTTGTTGTCGCGGGTATGGGTGGCCCCTTAATTCGTGACATACTTAACAATGGAGAAGACAAGCTGTCACGGGTGAATCGAATTGTTGTACAGCCTAATATAGATGCCCGTTCGCTGAGAAGATGGTTTTATGAGCGCGGATTTCAGCTTGTAGCTGAGGAGATTCTCGAGGAAAATGGCCACATCTATGAAATTTTAGTGGCTGAGAAAGGTGACGCTCACGCTCCATACTCAGAGGTGGAGTTAGAGAAAGAACTGTGGCTGGGACCATTTCTTATGAGACAGAAGAATGAAGTGTTTCAAAAGAAATGGGAAGAGGAATTGAACAAAAAGCAAAAAATCCTCGAACAGATTAAACAATCAACAAAAGATCAACAAGAAAAAATCAAAGAATTCGAGCAAGAAATTCAGTGGTTGGAGGAGGTATTGAACTAATGTCTGCTCATGTGACAGGTCAAGAGATCATCAAGAAATTTGAAGGGTGGTCCCCGAAAGCTTTTGCCTACGATTGGGATAATGTAGGACTGCAAGTAGGTTCTTTAAACAAGCCGGTACACAAGGTGATGGTTACGCTTGATGTGCTGGAGAGAACAGTAGATGAGGCCATTCAAAAGGATGTAGATTTGATTATTGCCCATCACCCGGTTTTATTCATTAAGCTGAAAGAGATCAATTTGGATACGCCAAAAGGAAGAGTGATTCAAAAGCTGATCAAGCATGATATAACCGTGTACGCAGCCCATACCAACCTAGACGTTGCTAAAGGCGGCGTCAATGATGCAATGGCGGATTTGCTGAACTTACAGAACACCCGTCCATTAATTCCGCAAAGGACGGACGATTTGATAAAATTAGCGGTGTTCGTCCCTGAAACACATGCGGATTCCCTGCGTGACGCCATCAGTCAGGCTGGAGCCGGTTATATCGGAAATTACAGTCACTGTACGTACCAGGTATCAGGCCAAGGAACGTTCAAACCAGAAGAAGGCACAGATCCTTATCTTGGCGAAAAAGGCAAGCTGGAGTTTGTAGATGAAAAGCGGGTCGAAACCATTGTGCCGAAGTCCAAGCTCGATCAAGTGTTGAAAGCGATGAAAGACCATCATCCATATGAAGAAGTCGCCTATGATCTTTACCCGCTGTTAAATGACGGAAAAGTTTTAGGTGTTGGTCGAGTCGGAGATTTAATCGAGCCTGAAAGCTTAGAGGATCTGTGTGAAACTGTAAAGGAAAAGTACGATGTTCCGATGGTACGTTATACAGGTGACGCGTCTAAAACAGTGAAGCGGGTGGCTTTGCTTGGAGGCAGTGGGGAAGATTATATTCATGCTGCTAAACAGAGTGGAGCGGATGTCTATATTACAGGGGATATGACGTTCCATATTGCACAGGATGCTGAGGAGATGGGGCTAGCGGTCATCGATCCCGGTCATCACGTTGAAAAAGTCGTGTTGCCACGTGTGAAAGAGTTTCTGGAGGAATACTGGGACAACGACAATCTGAACGTCATCATCTCGGAGGCGAATACGGAGCCGTTTTCGTTTAAATAATAAGGCTGTTACATGAAAAGAGACGGGGAAGGCCCGTCTCTTTTGTTATCTTTTTACTTTTTTACGTGCGCGAACTGGAGGAAGGATTTTCTTCTGTTCCACCTTGGATTCACGAACCCATGTATCCGCGTCATCCGGATCGTATTGTTCGATGAATTTAATGACTTCTTTTGTGATCGGGGTCGGTGTGGAGGCTCCAGCTGTGACGGCGACCTTTTTCACGTCTTGTAGCCAATCGAGCTCAATTTCCGTAACATCCGCAATTCGGTAGGCTTGTGTTCCTGCCTTCTCTTTGGATACTTGAGCAAGGCGGTTGGAGTTATTACTCTTTGGATCCCCGACAACTAAAGTTAAGTCTGCTTCTCCAGCCTGCTCAGATACGGCTTCCTGACGGACTTGAGTGGCCATGCAGATTTCCTGATGCTTCTCAAGCTGAGGATATTTCTCTTTTGCTTTTTCCATTACATCATAAACATCCCACTGGCTCATTGTCGTCTGGTTCGTGATCATAAGCTTCTCGTGCTTCAGATCAAGGTTTTCCACATCTTCTTCCGTCTGGACAAGGTGGACCTTACCAGGCGCGACACCTATAGCTCCTTCAGGCTCTGGATGACCATATTTTCCAACGTAGATTATTTCGTAACCTTCCGCGACTTTTTCGCGAATCAGATTATGAGTATTCGTTACGTCTGGGCATGTCGCATCAAGTGTTACGAGACCTTTCGCTTTCGCTCGTTCTTTCACTTCCGGCGAAACTCCGTGAGCTGTAAAGATGACCGTACCGTCGTTGATTCCTTCGAGAAGGTCCATGCGGTTTTTTCCGTCTACTGTGATGATTCCTTCTTCTTCAAAAGCTTTCGTTACGTGCGCGTTGTGTACAATCATGCCTAGTATATATATTGGGCGCGGGAGGTTCGGGTCTTTTGCAGCATTTTGAGCAATGACCATTGCATCTACCACACCGTAGCAATAACCGCGAGGGGCGATTTTAATGACTTCCATTCTTTAGCGTCCTCCTCTATATCCATTCCATTTGAATAACGTACACTTACATTATAAAGGGAAAATAGAAAGATGACAAAGATTCATGCCGATTTCACTCGTTGCCGTGCATTTACGGCTTTAGTCTATTATAATAAGATAGGGACATTTTACATTAAAGGAGAACGTTTATGAGTAAGCATACATTTGAGCAATACGCGATCAGTCCATCCGTGAGTCAGATCGTACAGGGGCTTGGGTTTAATCAGCCGACCCCAATCCAGCAACAGGTTTTACCCCCTGCCTTAAGAGGGGAGAGCTTGATTGGCAAGTCTCACACCGGATCAGGAAAAACGCACGCGTACCTATTATCGCTTTTATCTAAAATAGAAGAACAGCAAAATCAGGTGCAATTTGTCATAACAGCGCCTACGAGAGAGCTGGCGATTCAAATTCATGAAGAAGTAAAAAAGGCAATCCAACATGCAGGAAAAGAACAAATTTGGCGCTCTAAGCTTTTGATCGGTGGGACAGATAAACAAAAAATGGTCGATAAACTTGCTTCACTTCCGCCTCATATTATAGTCGGAACACCAGGGCGTATACTCGACATGGTGAAAGAAGAGGCCATTGATTTATACCATGCCAAAGCATTTGTGCTTGATGAAGCGGATCTTATGCTCGACTTAGGCTTCATTGAGGAAGTCGATCAAATTCTTGTCAGGTGCGACGAGGAGATCCAAATCCTTGTTTTTTCTGCTACGATTCCAGAACGTTTGCAACCGTTTCTTAAAAAGTATTTAGCCAATCCGACGTATATTGAGATCGAGGATGATAAGCCGTCTCCAGAAACGATGGAGCACCGTCTCATTCCACTGAGGCATAAAGAGCCTGCAGATGTGATTATGAATATTACAGAAGCGATTCAGCCTTACCTAGCGATCATTTTTACAAACGGTAAGGACAAAGCGGACAAATTAGCTGACGAGCTGCTGAGTAGAGGATTGAAAGTTGGTCTTCTTCATGGTGGCCTATCCCCTCGTGAACGGAAACGGATGCTCAAGGAACTGCAAAGCCTTCGTTATCAATATATCGTCGCGACCGATTTAGCCTCTAGAGGAATTGATATTCAAGGCGTCAGTCACGTCATTAATGCCCAGCTTCCGAAAGAAGAAGAGTTCTATGTTCACCGTGTCGGTAGGACAGCCCGTGCCGGATTGGAAGGTACAGCCATCAACCTGTACACAGAAGCAGACTTGCCTCTGATCCAGAAGCTAGAGAAGAAGGGTCTCTCCTTCAACTTTTACGAAGTGAAAAATGGAGAGTGGAAAGAAGTAAAGGCGTACAATGAACGTCAGACGCGCGAAAATAAAGAAACGGATTTACAAAAGCAGGCCCGTAAGATGGTCAGAAAGCCTAAAAAAGTAAAACCGGGCTATAAGAAGAAAATGAAGCGCGAAACGGAAAAGAACCTCAGAGGCTTAAAGCGTGAGCAATTTCGGAAAAAGAAAAAGTAGGAAGGGGATTCCATGTTAAAGATTGGTTCGCATGTATCGATGAAAGGTAAAAAAATGTTGCTTGGGGCCAGTGAAGAAGCTGCTTCTTATGGGGCAAGCACGTTTATGATTTATACAGGGGCACCGCAAAATACGCGCCGCCGTCCGATCGAGGAATTGAATATCGAGGCGGGTCAAGAGCATATGAAGGAACACGGCATGACAGATATCGTGGTTCATGCCCCGTATATTATCAATGTCGGAAATACGACGAAGCCTGAAACGTTCCGGTTAGGCGTCGATTTTCTCCGAAATGAAATTGAACGGACCGAAGCTCTTGGTGCACGTCAAATTGTCCTGCATCCTGGGTCTCATGTTGGGCAAGGGGTGGATAAAGGGCTTCCGAAAATCATCGAAGGCCTGAATGAAGTACTTCATAAAGATCAAAATGTACAAATTGCATTGGAAACGATGGCAGGCAAAGGTTCTGAAATCGGGAGAAGCTTTGAAGAGCTTGCACAGATTATTGAAGGTGTAACGTTGAATGAGAAGCTCTCTGTCTGTATGGATACGTGTCACATTCATGATGCAGGTTATAACGTCGTGGAAGATTTTGATGGGGTGCTCGATGAATTCGATCGGATCGTCGGTTTG
Organism: Halobacillus fulvus; assembly: GCA_004078665.1. GTDB lineage: Bacteria > Bacillota > Bacilli > Bacillales > Halobacillaceae > Halobacillus > Halobacillus fulvus. The sequence goes on from SCFO01000001.1 coordinate 349,142, forward strand.
GACCGCTTGAAGGTCATTCATGTCAATGACAGTAAAAATGAGCGAGGAGCCCAGAAAGACCGTCACGAAAATATCGGCTTTGGTCATATCGGCTTCAACGCGTTGCATAAAGTGATTCACCATCCGTCACTCAAAGACTTGCCGAAGATTTTAGAGACGCCTTATGTAGGGGAAGATAAGAAAAACAAGAAGCCACCGTACCGTTTTGAAATTGACATGGTCAAAGAAGGTACGTTTGATGAAGATTTAAAAGAAAAAATTATGAATCAGTAAGAAAAAACGCTCAGAATTTTATTTCTGAGCGTTTTTTTTTGGCTTTAATTTGATTGTGTATCAATTCAGCCAGTGAGAAACTCCATACTCTTCAGCGACTTTTTTAAGTAATCGGTTGACGGCACGCGCCGTATCTTCCGAGGTGATTTGTGCAAGTTGCTTTAACATTCGTTTCCTTCCGTTCCGATCGAAAGGATTTTCTTTATTTTTTCTTAAAGCCTTCACAATGCTTTCCGCTTCCTGCTTCGTGATCGAAATACGGTATTTGTGACTATATTCCAGAACGTCTTTTACGGTTAACTCCTTCAGCTTTTGGGTAAGGAACTGTTGTGCCATATTTTTCATAGACTTCGTCTCCTTCTTCCTCCATTTATTTCACAATATGTAGCAGGAGGAGCAGGCGTGTTTTTTCAAAATTACGTCTATGAGTAAAACAATTGCTTTCCTGTTCAACATCGTATAATATAAGCCAATGTGTCCAGAAAGATGTTGGTCTAAAGTACTATTTGTTGGGAATAGCTAAAGGAGTGAAAGATGTGAAGAGAATTAAACCGTTTATACAAGCGGGAGTAGCGATCCTTCTCGTAACCGTAACATTCTTGACTGTGGACCATTTTAAGGAAAAAGAACAAAAAGCCTTGGCTGAAAAAAACCAGAGGCTCGAAAATAAAAACGAAAAACTGCAGTCAGAAAAAGCATTATTAGCATCGGTCAACGATTATATGCAAAACCAGTCGGCTGAGAACATTGGCCAAAAGAACGGGTATCATATTTGGCCAGAAATGGAGAAGGTAGCTGATCAGCTTGTAAAAGAAAGTGATGGAGAGTTCAAGAAGTCATGGGCCCTTTACTTAGTGAGGGAATCCAAACGTTATGATGTCGACCCATATATTGCATACGAACTGCTTAAAGTCGAGACGGGGGCAACGTTCGACCCAGAGCTTGTCGGTCCCGAAACGAAATATGGGAGAGCCTACGGAATGGCCCAGTTTATGAAGAACACGGCGCCATGGATTGCCGATATGGCTGGTTTACCCTATGAAGATGAGCTTTTATATGATCCTTATTACTCGATGCAATTATCTTTAGTTTATTTGGATTTTTTACACAATAAATACGGGAACTGGGATGAAGCTTTGACCGCTTATCACCGCGGTATGGGTGGAATGCAGCAATATAAAGAGGAAAATGGACACGCCGAAAGCTGGTATGCAAAAGAAATTCAAAACAAAGCAGATAATCATACAACGATCGCCCTCGCTAACTGAAAAAGCCTTCTGTCCACATTGATGGGCAGAAGGTTTTTGGTTTATTTTTCTTCGTTTTGGAACAGCGGACGTACATATACTAAAAACGATTCTCTAAACAGAAAGTGAGGGGTTTGTATGTATGATCCAAAAGAACCTGTTGAGAATCAGGAGATTCAAAAAGCTCCGGAACACGGAGATGAGATCGAACAAGTAGCAGAAAAGGTCGATGATCATGGTCGTGGCCCTTATCAGCCCGTTTACGGGGAAAGCTATGAAGAGGAAATGGCTGAAGAAACAGCCACAACTCCGATTTATGAGCCTGTGAAGAGGGAAGAGAAGGAAACTACGATGCAAGAGCGTGAAGATGTCAAAGTCGGCATGGCATGGGTTGGGTTGTCTGCCGCCATCTTATCCTTTTTCTTTGCTCCGTTGATTCTGGGTGCTGCCGGGATCATTTTAGGAGTAATGGGGAAGAGACGAGGAGCAGATACCATCGGTAATATGGCGATCATCATCAGTATCGTATCGATTGCCTTTTCTCTATTTTTTGCACCGATCTATAATTTGATATAAAAAAGGTGGACCTTAAAGGTCCACCCTTTTTTATGCGTTTTGCTGTTCTTGCTTTTCTTTTTCTTTTCTTTGCTTTTCATAATGCTCTTCTGCGAGCTTATCGACTTCTTTTTTCAATTCTTCTACCATAATGTCTTCCGGTACTTTACGGATGATTTCACCGTGGCGGAACAATAGTCCTTCGCCGCGGGCACCAGCGATTCCGATATCCGCTTCGCGTGCTTCACCTGGACCGTTAACGGCACATCCAAGCACGGCCACTTTAATCGGAACTTTAATGGTCTGGATATACTCTTCTACTTCATTGGCGATGGAAATCAAGTCGATTTCGATTCGTCCGCAAGTAGGGCAGGAAATTAAAGTCGCTGCGTTCGATGCTAAACCGAATGACTTCAACAGTTCTTTCGCTACCTTGACTTCTTCTACCGGGTCAGCACTTAGGCTGATTCGAACGGTGCTCCCGATTCCTTTACTTAGGATGGCACCTAATCCAGCTGCACTTTTAACGGTTCCGGCAAACAACGTTCCGGATTCTGTAATTCCAAGGTGGATCGGGTAATCGAAAGCTTCCGCTGCTTTTTCGTAGGCTTCAATGGCAAGCTTTACATCAGATGCTTTCAAAGAAACAATAATGTCATGGAAATCGAGGTCTTCCAAAATTTTAATGTGATGCAGTGCACTTTCAACCATTCCATCAGCCGTAGGATAGCCATATTTCTCAAGAATGTGTCGCTCCAAAGAACCGGCATTGACTCCGATACGAATAGGGATTCCTTTCGCTTTCGCTGCCTTCACTACAGCCTCAACCTTTTCGCGTTTTCCGATGTTACCAGGGTTGATTCTGATTTTATCAGCGCCGCCTTCAATAGCTTTTAACGCTTTTTTGTAATCAAAGTGGATATCCACTACCAACGGAATGTTGATCCGTTTTTTTATTTCAGGAATAGCATCTGCTGCGCGGTCATCAGGGCATGCTACGCGCACAACTTGACAGCCTGCTTCTTCCAAACGCTTGATTTCAGCTACAGTCGCTTCAACATCATGCGTTTTCGTTGTTGTCATAGACTGAATGACAACCTCGTCTGAACCTCCGATCGTGATGTCGCCGACTTTGACCGGACGGGTATCTTTTCTATGCGTAATTGCCATGTAAAATCGCTCCTTTATCTCTTAAGAAAGGGTTGCTAAAGATAATATTCCAACCTTCATTATAATGACTTCTTCCCAAAATGAGAAGTGAATAAGCTTGAATTAAGCCGATTACATGTAAAGTTTATGTAAAAGGCTTTTGCTTAGCTTTTGAGCCATACAAATTATATCATGAGACCATACATTATTAAAAATAATTAAAAAAATGAAACGCAACCATAGGGAACTCCGTATAAGATAGTAACGAATGTAAGTGAAGGGGTGTTTGCTCATGCTTTCGTACGACTGGGTCGCTTTAATTATCACTCTGCTAGGAACAATGTTTCTGATCGGAGAGTTGCTTGTAAATATGCGTGGCCTGTTCGGGCTGATCGGGTTCGGGTTCATCACCGTGTATTTTTCTTCCTATCTAAGTACAGATATGTTCATTGTCATGATGCTCGTCTATTTCTTAGGGATCGTGTTAATGGTTATAGATGGTAAAATCGTCAATGATGGAACGCTTGCCGTGATCGGTGCGGCCACAACTATTATAGCGGTAGGGCTGAGTGCTCCCAACTGGGTGGCTGGTCTTTACAGTGTCATTGGTGTCATTCTTGGCGGAGCCGCATCTTTATTGTTCCTTAAAGTATTCAAGCGGCGGAAAATGTGGACGAAGGTCACGCTCGTTGACCAATTGTCTTCTGAAATGGGGTACAATTCGATGAAAGAATCGTACCAATCCCTAGTCGACCTTCAAGGAGAAGCGGCTACGGATATGAGGCCAGTGGGCACTATTAAAGTAAATGGGGAAGAATACAGTGCGATTTCGAACGGTCAATGGATTACAAAAGGAGACCATGTAAAAGTGATTTCCGTTGATGGAACGAGAATATTAGTGAAAAAAGTAATGAAAGAATAATGGGCGATTTGTTACGAAGTTGTTTTTCGTTCTATATAATCATAAAACAAAATCAAAAAGGTCACTCCTGCAGGGGTGACCTTTTTGATGTATAAAAATAAAGCGCTTTATCAAATGATTATTGCTTGAGTATAAATCGAATGTAAATTTAATGTTAAGATTCGGAGATTTGCTTTACAAACAAAAACCTTATCGTTAATAATGAGGAAGGTGTTTTTAAAAAAAAGAGAAAAACATGTAGAAACTTGGATGAAAAAGAAAGGGTGGAGGACTGTTGGAAATCAATGTGCAACAGATGATCTTTGAATTCATCGGTGGACTGGGTATTTTCCTATTTGGTATTAAGTACATGGGGGATGGCTTGCAGAAAATTGCAGGCGAACGTTTACGCGAATTATTAGACCGGTTTACGAGCAACCCTTTAATGGGAGTTATTGCTGGTGCTGTCGTAACCATTTTGGTACAAAGTAGTTCGACTACAACGGTTTTAACCGTCGGGTTGGTCAATGCTGGATTTATGACCTTCCGACAAGCAATCGGTGTAATCATGGGTGCCAACATTGGTACTACATTTACAGCCTTTATAATCGGAATTGACATTAAAGCATACGGGCTTCCTATTTTAGCCGTAGGTGCCTTTCTTATTTTCTTCTTTAAAAATAAAAAAGTTACGCATATTGGACAGACAGTATTTGGCTTAGGAGCGTTATTCTTTGGGCTTGAAACGATGAGTGGGGGAATGAAACCTCTACGTTCATTGGAAGCTTTTCAGGAATTGACGGTAAGTATGAGTAACAACCCGATTCTCGGAGTCGTAATTGGGACACTGTTTACAGTTATTGTGCAAAGTTCCTCTGCGACCATCGGAATTTTGCAAGGGTTGTTTGGTGAAGGATTGGTAGATTTACAGGCTGCTCTTCCTGTATTGTTTGGAGACAACATTGGTACAACGATCACAGCTGTTCTTGCCGCTATTGGTGCAAGTATTGGAGCGCGACGTGCCGCTTTTGTACACGTTATATTTAACGTTCTAGGAGCTGTTGTATTTATACTCTTAATAAAGCCATTTACCGCCTACGTGCAGTGGCTTCAAGATAGTTTGAATTTAGGACCAGAAATGACGATTGCTTTCGCACACGGTTCCTTTAACATTGCAAACACAATTGTTCAATTTCCGTTTATTGCAGTGTTGGCATGGATCGTCATTAAGTTAGTGCCTGGTGAAGATTCTCTAATTGAGCATAAACCGAAGCATTTGGACCCTATTTTCATCGAACAGTCTCCTTCTCTCGCATTGGATCAAGCGAAAGAAGAAGTGATTCGTATGGGTGAATACGCTTATAAAGGATTAGAAGAGACAAGCCTATATTTAAACAACAAACAGCAGAAGCACTCTGAAATTGCTATGCAAATTGAGGATGCCTTGAACAACCTTGATCGTAAAATCACGGACTATCTGGTCGATCTGTCTCAAGCTCCATTATCAGATGAAGAAAGCCAGAAGCACTCTGCCCTTATGGATTCCGTTCGTGACCTAGAACGTATCGGGGACCATTTCGAAAACATTATCGAGCTTATTGATTATAAGAATTCAAATAAAGTCAACTTGACAGAGCAGGCCGTCAAAGACCTGAACACAATGTTTGATTTGACGTTAATGACTGTAAAACAGGCGACGAAAGCTCTTCAAAACGAGGATCGAGAAGAAGCATTATCTGTTGTACAAAAAGAAAATGAACTCGATCGCATGGAACGTAGTTACCGTAAGAAGCATATTATCCGTCTGAACGAAGGAGTATGCACAGGACAAGCTGGAATCGTCTTTGTAGATATGCTTAGCAACCTTGAGCGTATAGGAGACCACGCAGTGAACATTGCCGAAGAAGTACTAGGCGAAAAAGAGAGCCTGTAATGTTAGAAGAGAGCTGCTTCGAGCAGCTCTCTTTTTTTGATTAAGATAAAGATAAAGAAATCTTCTTACAAGATCTTAAGAAAATGAATCAAAAAATCAAAGAAAGGTCTTGAATGAGTGATCTATGCGTGCTATATTATTTTTGTCGCTAAAACAGCGCGAAATACAATAGAAAAAAACGTTGACATATTAGCGTATAAGTGATATATTTATAAATGTCGCTTCAAGCGGAATAATTGATTTGGCGGTGTAGCTCAGCTGGCTAGAGCGTACGGTTCATACCCGTGAGGTCGGGGGTTCGATCCCCTCCGCCGCCACCATTTAAATCTTTATACATATCCTTACACATGGCGGTTGTGGCGAAGTGGTTAACGCACCGGATTGTGGTTCCGGCATTCGTGGGTTCGATTCCCATCAGCCGCCCCATGTGGACCCTTAGCTCAGCTGGTTAGAGCTATCGGCTCATAACCGATCGGTCGCAGGTTCGAGTCCTGCAGGGTCCACCATAACGTCATACGGAGGAGTACCCAAGTCTGGCTGAAGGGAGCGGTCTTGAAAACCGCCAGGAGGTTTACGCCTCGCGGGGGTTCGAATCCCTCCTCCTCCGCCATGATACATAATGGCCAGTAACTGAATAAGCATGTGGCTCGGTAGCTCAGTCGGTAGAGCAACGGACTGAAAATCCGTGTGTCGGCGGTTCGATTCCGTCCCGAGCCACCATTTTCAACAAGCGTGAAGCTTGTTTTTTTTATACCCAAATTTTCTGAAAAGATAAAATCTCACGTTTTATTTTTGTTCATAAGGGAATGCATATTATCGGAGGATGTATATCCTTCCTTTTAAACGGCAAAATATTTGCAACTCATATTTCGGTTTGATAATGTAAAATAGGAAGCTGTGTGAAAGCACTTCTTATTTTACATATTACATTAAAGGAGGAGTTATACAATGGCAAAATTTGAACTACCAGAACTACCTTATGCTTATGACGCATTAGAACCAACAATCGATAAGGAAACAATGAACATCCACCATACGAAGCACCATAACGGCTATGTAACGAAGCTGAACAATGCACTAGAAGGACATGCAGATCTTCAAGATAAGTCACTTGAGGAGCTTTTAGCAGATAACCTTTCTGTAGTACCAGAGGATATCCGTACAGCTGTGCGCCGCAATGGTGGCGGTCATGCAAACCATAGCCTTTTCTGGACAATCATGTCTCCAAACGGCGGTGGAGAGCCTTCTGGCGATCTAGCAACAAAAATCAATGATACGTTCGGAAGCTTTGACCAGTTCAAAGAGAAGTTCGAAACGGCAGCGACTGGCCGATTCGGTTCTGGATGGGCTTGGCTCGTTGTGAACAACGGAGAGCTTGAAGTGACCGACACACTAAACCAGGACTCCCCATTGATGGAAGGTAAAACTCCAGTCCTTGGCTTAGACGTTTGGGAGCACGCATACTACCTGAACTACCAAAACCGTCGTCCAGACTACGTTTCCGCATTTTGGAACGTTGTAAACTGGGACGAGGTATCCAAGCGTTTTGACGCTGCTAAATAATTGTAGAACGAAAGAGGCATGGGCGACCATGCCTCTTTTTTATGTGCAATAACCTCTGATTTCCTTTTATCCGTATATCTCCTATTGTTCTGACTACACTAAAAAAGAACACAAAGGAGACATGGATATGGTGAGTAAACTGCGTGCGTGGCTGGACCGCGAAAATGTATCTAAAGATTTACTGTTGTTACTCCTCATCGGAGGACTTTACTCCCTAGGGATTTTCTTGTCGAGTACATTTGTGAACATTTACTTATGGAAACAGTCGAATAGTTACTCGGATATTGCTTTATATAACTTAAGCATATATATTTTGCAGCCGTTAACGTTTATCGTGGCAGGTAAATTTGCGAAAAGAATGGACCGTGTGATCGTGCTCAGAACGGGGGTCACGGTTCTTTCTTTGTTCTTTTTGACGGTACTGATTGTCGGAGAGAATGCAGCGACTTATAATATGATGCTTGGTGCATTGCTCGGCATCGGTTATGGATTTTATTGGCTCGCTTTTAATGTGTTGACTTTCGAGATTACGGAACCTGATACAAGGGATTTTTTTAACGGATTTTTAGGTGTGCTTCAATCGCTTGGAGGGATGAGCGGACCGTTGCTTGCGGGCTTCATTATTTCGCGCCTTAACAACTTTACAGGGTACACCGTTATTTTTGCGATCTCTTTCGGCATGTTCATTATTGCCGTCATCGTAAGCTTCGGTTTATCCGGGAGAAAGGCGAAGGGGAACTTTTCTTTCCGTAGAATCATTGACGAGCGACATCATAACTTGAATTGGAAAAGGATTCTAAATGCCCATGTATCTCAAGGATTCAGAGAAGGGACGTTTTTATTTGCCGTCTCGATCTGGATTTATTTAATGACGCAAAATGAGCTGTCGATCGGAATTTTCAATTTGGTTTACTCCGGTTTCTCTTTCCTGTTTTATTTTTTTGTCAGTCGTATAGTGAAGCCACGGAGGAGGAAGAAGGCCATTTTATTAGCGGGTTTGTCGCTTTATTTAAGCGTACTGCTACTGCTGGTCGGTGAGTCGATGGCTTTTTTACTTTTATATGCTGCAATTGCAGGCGTGTTTTTCCCATTGTTTTACGTTCCTTACATTTCACTGACTTATGATGTAATCGGTAAATCGTGGAATGCAGGAGAGATGAGAATTGAATATATTGTGGTAAGGGAAATTTTTCTGAATGGAGGACGCGTTTTATCCATTTTGATTTTCCTTTTAGCGATTACAATGATTGAGCCTGAGTCCGGAATCCCATATATTTTGCTGATTGTGGGGAGCGGGCATTTTATCGTCTACTTTTTCATCCGTAGAATTGATCCTAAAGCGATGGTTAGGACTTCACATAATTGATACTTTTTGAGCAGGTTCTCGTCTGTTTTCATCAGCGCAAAAGATGCTATAATATAGAAAGGATTTAAGCAAGGGAGAGGACTTTATGGGGAAGAAAAAAAATAGAGTAAAGAAATCACATCTTCCTTCGCGACTGAATATCGTGTTTTTTGTAGTGTTTCTACTATTTGCCGGGTTAATTCTGCAACTTGGTGTAGTGCAGATTTTAAATGGGGAAGAAGCCCAAGAAGAAATCAATCGTACAGAGAATACGACAACAAACATTCCCGTTCCAAGAGGGGAAATGTATGATCGCTATGGAAATGTGATTGTAGATAATGAACCACTGTATTCGATTACTTATACACCACCTAAAGGTGTCCAGCCGGATGATCGGCTCCGGTTAGCTCAAAAACTGGCGCAATATATCGACATGCCTTTTGAAGATACGCTGACGACCAGGGATTTGAAAGAATATTTCTTCCTGCAGAATCAGGATGAAATTCAAGAGCGAATTGCGGATGTGGACACGGAGGATTTAGACAATGGTGACGTGTACCAGCTTCAATTAGATAGCATATCAGAGGAAGAAGTACAAAGTTACGATGATCAGACGAAAGAGGTCATCGCGATTAAAAAAGAGCTGGACAAAGCCTATGCTCTTGCTCCACATATTGTGAAAAACGCAAATATTTCGTTAGAGGAATATTCCGTCGTAGCGGAAAACTTGGCGGAGCTGCCGGGAATCAATGTAACGGAAGACTGGGAACGCAGTTATCCATACGAAAATGCGTTTAGAAATTATATTGGAAGTATTACATCTAGAAACGAAGGCATTCCGCGTGAGAATATGGATTATTACATGTCGCTCGACTACAGCCGGAACGACAGGGTTGGGAAAAGCGGCCTTGAAGAACAATATGAAGACATTTTAAGAGGCACAAAAGAAAAGGTGCAACACATTACAGACAAGAATAACAATGTTATTGATTCCAAAGTGGTGCGTGAAGGAGAGCGCGGCAAGGACCTTGTATTAAGCATCGACATGGAATTCCAGCAACAAGTAGATCAAATCATTCAAGAGGAACTGGCGGCAGCTATTCAGAAAGCTCCCTACGATAACCGGTACCTTGAGAACTCAGTAGCCGTTGTTTCCGATCCAGAGACGGGAGAGATCTTAGCCATTTCGGGTCAGACGTATAATCGTAACCCTGAACCAGGGGAAGATCGTTTCAGTGATACTTCCCATCAGGCGGTTTATAATGCGTATACGCCGGGTTCTACCGTAAAGGGAGCGACGGTTTTGACAGGGCTTCATGAAGGTGCGGTTACGCCAGGTACTTATATTAATGACCGTCCAATCAAAATTGCTGGAGACCCTGAAAAAGGTTCTTATACCTCAAATATAGGCGTAGTGAATGATATTGCGGCACTAGAGCAGTCCTCCAACGTTTATATGTATTTTCTAGCCATGTATTTGGGGCAGGAATATAATTATAACTATGGAAGTAAAATTTCATTAGCTAGCGGTACCTTCGAAAAATTCCTCTACAATTTTAACCAGTTCGGGTTAGGAGTGGAGACGGGAATTGATTTCCCATATGAAGCAACTGGATTTAAAGGGGATAATCCAGGACCAGGTCAAGTACTAGACTTTTCAATCGGCCAGTACAATACCTATACAGCGATGCAATTGAACCAATACGTGTCAACCATTGCAAACGGTGGATCCAGGATTCAGCCGAGGCTCGTAAAAGAAATACACAATCCACCGAAGCAAGGGGACGGTCTTGGGTCACTATATAAAGGTTATTCTCCGAATGTCCTGAATCAGGTTGAAATGGACCCGTCTTATATTGAGCGAGTTCAGCGTGGGTTTTATCAAGTTTTCCATACGTCTCAAGGTACAGCGAGCAGTGTCTTTGGTAGAGAACCATATGAACAGTACCAAATGGCAGGAAAAACCGGAACGGCACAGTCCTTTAAATACCTACCGAATCCGGATGGTGATGGGTATTATCCTGTTGAAACGTTGAATAAGACACTGATCGGTTACGCGCCTTATAATGATCCTGAAATTGCGTTCTCCATCATGACTCCATATGTTGGAGTAGATGCAACATCTACTCATAGCATCAGTAACAAAATTGGAGCGCGGATTGGGGAAGCATATTTTGAACTGAAAGAGCAACGAGCGGAAGAAGGATTGAACGAAGAAGAAAATGAAGAAGCTAATGAAGAAACGGCAACGGAAGAGTGATGCGCTTAGCGCGTCACTCTTTTTTTATTTATTCAACAAAATCCGTCAATTTACAAAACCTTTACCTTTCATTCATATGTGATTAAAACTCTCTCGTTATTATATGAATTGTGAGTTGGTCAAGCCAACAAAACAAACTACCAGAACAATAGGGGGAGAAAGAAAATGAAAAAATTCAAAAATTTAGCCTTAATGTTTGCATTCATTCTAGTGCTAGGTGTACTTGCAGCTTGCGGTTCATCAGATGAAGGTGCTGCGAGTGAAGGAGAAGAAACAGCAAGCGGTGATTCTGGATCAGAAGAAGCTTCAGAAGAACTATCAGGTGATCTTTCTATTGATGGTTCCTCAACTGTCTATCCAGTAATGGAATACCTTACTTATCAATACAACCAGGAGCAGCCGAATGTTAACACAACGTTGAATAGCTCTGGTTCCGGCGGAGGTTTCAAAAAATCTACTGTTGGAGAAATTGACTTGAGTAATGCATCTCGCCCAATCTCTGAAGAAGAGCAGGCAATTGCTGAAGAGAATGGAATTCAGCTTGAGCCTCTAGAAGTAGCTTACGATGGTCTATCTGTAGTAGTAAGTAACCAAAACGATTTCGTTGATGAACTTTCTGTTGAACAGCTGCAACAAATTTTCCTTGAGTCCTCTGACGCAACGATGTGGTCAGACATCAACCCTGAGTGGCCGGAAGAAGAAATTAAGATTTTCAGCCCAGGACACGATTCTGGTACGTTTGACTACTTTAACGAAGTAATTCTTGAAGAAGAGCCAATGAAAGAAGGAGAAAACACAACTCTTTCTGAAGATGATAACGTCCTTGTACGTGGTATCGAAAGTGATCCAAACGCGATTGGATTCTTCGGATATGCTTATTACCAAGCTAACGAAGACACGCTTAAAGTTCTAGGAATTTCTGAAGGTGATGGCGAAGCGGTTAAGCCTAACGCTGAAACAATCGAGAGCGGTGAATACACACCACTTTCACGCCCAATCTTTACGTATGTAAATGTTAACTCTTACCAAGAAAAGCCACAAGTTCGTGACTTTGTAGAGTTCGCTTTAAACAATGCAGGAGCTGCAGCAGAACAAGCAGGTTATGTAGCTCTATCTGAAGAAGCTTACCAGGAGCAGCTTGAAGAAGCTCAAACCTGGGCTGAGTAAGTAGAGTTTTTCAAAATTAAAAATTCAAGGTGAGACCGAAGAGGTCTCACCTTGCCTTATGGATGAAAGGAGTTTTCAATGATGGACAAAGGTTTACAATCCGATCGTAATCAATTAAATGTCCAAGAGTTAATTGAAAATAACAAACGAAAAACCAGCATAGGGGCTAAAATAGAGAGAGTCATCCCATGGTTTTTGTTATTATGTGCCATTGTTAGTGTATTAACGACATTAGGTATTTTATTCACTCTTTTACGTGAATCTATAGGTTTCTTTTCTGATGTATCAATTTGGGACTTCTATACAGGAACAGAGTGGTCTCCGTGGTCAGGCAGTTATGGTGTCGCTCCACTTATCGGGGGAACACTGCTAATCACATTGATTGCGACCATAGTCGCTGTTCCATTAGGACTAATGTCTGCTATTTTCTTGAGTGAGTATGCGTCAGATAAAGTAAGAAGAATTATAAAACCTGTTCTAGAAGTATTAGCAGGAATTCCAACTGTTGTTTATGGGTATTTTGCTTTGACTTTCATCACACCGATGTTTCAGGGGATCATCCCTGATTTAGGGATCTTTAACGCTCTAAGTGGTGGTTTTGTAGTCGGTATTATGATTATTCCTATGGTCGCCTCTTTATCAGAGGATGCCATGAACTCTGTACCTAATGCTTTACGTGAAGGGGCATATGGATTAGGTGCCACTAAATTGGAGGTTGTATTCAAAGTCGTTCTTCCTGCAGCATTTTCAGGCATTGTGGCCTCGATTGTTTTGGCAATCTCACGTGCTATCGGAGAAACCATGATTGTCACAGTCGCTGCCGGTGCAACTCCTAATTTAACCTTTAATCCAACAGAATCTATTCAAACGATGACGGCATTCATAGTACAAGCTGCAACGGGTGATACATCGTTCGGTTCAACGATCTACTACAGCCTGTATGCGGTAGGGATGACACTATTCGTCTTTACGTTGATTATGAATTTATTTGCCCAATATATCTCACGTAAGTTCAGGGAGGAATATTGATGCTCGGACAAAATGATCAAAGTATTCAATCAAGAATGCAAGGGCGAGTTCTATTAAACAAGATTTTAATGGTACTCTTCTTACTTGCGACGACAGTAGGTTTAGTTTTTCTTGTTCTTCTTTTCTACCGTGTTTTGACTCAAGGAATTGGTTATTTGAGCTGGGATTACATTACTAGTTTCCCTGCTCCGTTTCCTCAAGAAGCCGGTATATGGGCTGGGATTGTAGGATCTGTATTTTTAATGGTCATTGTCGCTACCTTCTCTGTCATTATCGGTGTTTCAACGGCTATTTACTTGGAGGAATATGCAGGTAAAAATAAATTCACCGATTTCGTTCGCGTGAATATTCAAAACCTTGCAGGTGTCCCATCCATTGTTTTCGGTCTTTTGGGACTGACATTCTTCGTGTATATGTTCCAATTTGGTTATACGCTTATTGCTGGTGGATTAACGATGGCGTTGCTTATACTACCGGTCATCGTGGTAGCCTCACAAGAATCCATTCGTGCGGTACCAGCAGAAATTAAAGAAGCATCCTACGGTATGGGCGCAACAAAGTGGCAAACCATTCGTCGTGTCATCTTACCGGCGGCGATCCCTGGTATTTTAACAGGTGCCATTATCGCTCTTTCCCGTGCCATTGGAGAAACTGCTCCATTGATCATTGTAGGTGCTGCTACGGCCATTTATACACTGCCAGATTCTTTACTAGCAAGATATACAGTGATGCCCATTCAGATTTACAAATGGACGGGAAGACCTCAAGAAGAGTGGCAATTTGTAGCTGGAGCCGGCATTATCATTTTATTGGCCGTATTGCTTTTAATGAATTCGATTGCCGTTTTAATCAGAAATAAATATCAACGTCGCCTTTAAAATTGGATGAGGAGGGTTTCATAATGAGTAAAGTTATGGAAAAGAAAAATGTAGAAACATCAGTAGAAAATAATAAGGTGTCTGCCAACACTTCTAAGAAAGCTGGAGATAGCTCTGTTTTCATGGTGGAAAACCTGAACTTATGGTATGGTGCTGACCAGGCTCTTTATGAAGTAAGTATGGAAGTACCGGAGAAGAAGGTCACGGCCATTATCGGACCATCCGGATGCGGGAAATCCACATTTCTGAAGACATTGAACCGTATGGTTGAAATGGTCCCAATTGTCAAAACATCTGGTGAAATCAAATACCGTAATGAAAATATCTTTAATAATAAATTTCAAAAGGAATACCTTCGTACAAAGGTCGGAATGGTCTTCCAAAAGCCTAACCCGTTTCCAAAGTCCGTTTACGATAACGTTGCTTATGGACCTCGTATTCACGGCATTAAAAAGAAAGAAGTGCTTGATCAAATCGTTGAAAAAAGCTTGAAAGATGCCGCCATCTGGGACGAGGTAAAAGATCGCCTGCATGAGAATGCTTACGGTTTATCCGGTGGACAGCAACAGCGTGTGTGTATTGCTCGTGCACTGGCCGTCGAACCAGATGTCATCCTGATGGACGAGCCGACATCAGCACTCGATCCAATTTCCACAGCGAAAGTGGAAGAGCTGGTTCAAGAGCTTAAGAAAAAATACAGCATCATCATCGTGACACACAACATGCAACAGGCTGCGCGTATTTCTGACAAAACGGCTTTCTTCTTGAACGGAGAATTAGTTGAGTTTGCGGATACGAACAACTTGTTCCAGAACCCTCAGGATAAACGTACAGAAGACTATATTACTGGCCGTTTCGGCTAAAAAGAGGGGGGAAGTTCATTGATGATTCGAGCGCATTTTGTTGAAGAGTTAGAGGATTTAAAAGAACAAATTAAAGACCTTGCGGTAGATACTAAATATTCATTAGATTCAGCGATTCACGCTCTTTACGACGCGAACCTTGAGCAGGCTCGGGATATCATTGAAGCAGACGCTATACTAGATGCAAAAGAAGAAAAAATCAATGACGAGGCTGTATTGATGATCGCCAAACAGCAGCCAGTGGCAAGTGACTTAAGGCGTTTGGTCAGTGCGATTAAAATTTCATCCGATCTTGAAAGAATGGCGGATCATTCGACCAACATCGCCAAAGCCACCCTTCATCTCGGTGAAGGTCATGGTATTAAAATCACCCCTGAACTAAGAGAGATGGCGATCACTGCGATGGATATGGTGGATCTTGCGGTCAAGGCTTTTGAATATGAAGACATATCTTTAGCTAAGAAACTCGCAGACATGGATGATGTCATCGACAAAAAGTATGGTCAAATCGTAAAAGAAATGTTGGAGCTTACGGCGATTAATCCGGAGCAGATTCAGCACATTATGCAAATGGCTTACGTCGCTCGGTATATCGAAAGGTTTGCGGACCATATTACGAATATAGGTGAAAATATATTCTATCTCGTAAAAGGAAAAACGTACGATTTAAATAAATAAGCCATAAAAAAGAGGATGTCTTTGAGAGACATCCTCTTATTTTGATGTGATCGCTTCAGCAATCTCTGTTAAGTTCATTTTAGAACTTACGGTAGCTTCTCCAAGCTGTATGAACCGGCTATAGTCGCCATCTTCCATTACCTCCTCGAATTCCTGGCCATTTTCGATGATGCCTGCTGATTCGAGTCGATCGGCGATGTCCGGTGTAGTGGTTCCTGAGACGATATCAAGCGTGTAGATGAACGTCTCTTGAGCTTTCCCTTCTTCTTTTTCCGGTTCTTGATCCTGATCCTTCAAATTCAATAAAGAATCGTACTGGTCTTGTTCTAAAACATAGTAGCCTTGGCCTTCGATGGTTTCTTTCATTTCTTCTGGAGTCAGTTCCTGTGATGTTGTTTCTTCTGGCTCTTCCAAATAGAAGGCAACTCCAAGGATGAGACTGGAGGTGAATAACCCGACTGCAAATGAACGGATGGTCTGTTTCATGAACGGACACCTTCTGCCTTTTGGTCATAGAGGAGCGCTCGCACATCTGCTTCACTCAAATCCATTTGCTTCGCGATATAATTTATTTTATATCCTCGCTCGTGCATTTCCTCGATTGTTCTTTTTTGTGTAGATTTCTTAGAGTATGGATCTTGCGATGCGTTTTTGAGGATTTCTCCCGCAATATCGTCCGCCAGCAGTTCTTCTTCTAAAATTTTTAACTTCTGCTTCGTCTGATAGTTATGTTGCATCATCGTCATCGATACATGCTCAATTTGCTCATCCATTTCCTTTAAGCGATCATGCATAAAGAAAGATAAGATAAAAAGCACGACAGAAACGCCTAATAATGTCATAATTATGTAACTCATTTTTTTCACTCCTATCTGTTCCATGTTTAGTTATACCATATAATGAAAGGCATGACTATGGAGAAATAAGACGATTTGTATAGAAAGAAACTTGAAATGGTTCGGATGTTTTGTTATGATAACTAAGTCTGATAATGTGGTTAAGACAGTGAAACAAATGAATGAGTTGGAGGGATAACCATGCGCGTAAACATTACACTTGCTTGCACCGAAACTGGTGACCGCAATTATATTACTACTAAAAACAAGCGTACGAACCCTGAGCGTATCGAGCTTAAAAAATATAGCCCACGCCTAGGTAAGCACACGCTTCACCGCGAAACGAAGTAAACAGTAGGAGCCAATCCTACTGTTTTTTTTATACTCTTTTAACTTCAGGATTAAATGGCCAGGAGGAGGGTAAGGATGAATAAATCTGATTTAAGAAAAAAAGCGATGAATACTTTAAAAGCTTTGACGTCAGATGAGAGACTGTCCATTGAACAGGGGATTTACAATCATTTATTCAATAGTGCTTATTGGAAGAACGCCAAAACCATAGGAGTTACAGTCTCAAGAGGATTTGAATGGGAAACACGACCGATCATAGAAAAAGGGTGGCAGGAAAATAAAACGATCGTCGTGCCGAAATGTATGCCGGAAACAAAGGGGATGCAGTTTTATATCTTGACCTCATTTGACCAGTTAGAGTCCGTTTATTTCGGCTTGCAGGAACCTGATCCCGAGCTTACTTTACCTGTGGGAAAACATACAATAGATCTTTTACTCGTTCCGGGCCTTTTATATAACCTGGAAGGGTTTCGGATCGGCTTCGGTGGAGGTTTTTACGACCGCTTTTTGACAGACTATGAAGGGACATCAATGTTAGTAGCCTCTGTCATGCAACAACATGAGCCGCTCCCGGTTGAATCTTTTGACCAAAAAGTTGACTTTTTATTAACAGAAACAGGTATTAAAAGTACGTGAAATATTTCACATAATAGTCACCATTGAGTGTCCACAACAAGATCAAAAAAAGGTAAACTAAAGGTAGGTTAACAAACAAAGGAGTGGATCTGGATGGAAAGAGTAAATCGAGTCGCACTGATTGGAACAGGAGCTGTTGGTTCAAGCTATGCCTTCGCTTTATTGAATCAAGGGGTAGCGGATGAATTGGTCCTCATTGATCTAAATAAAGATAAAGCGGAAGGGGACGCAATGGACTTGAACCATGGCCTTGCTTTTGCTCCATCTACTACGAAAATATGGTATGGAGATTATAGCGACTGTCGTAGTGCTGATATCGTCGTCATTACGGCCGGCGCCAATCAGAAGCCCGGTGAGACCAGATTGGATCTTCTTGAGAAAAACACATCGATCTTTAAGACAATTGTGGAATCTGTCATGGGAAGCGGTTTTGATGGGATATTCCTTGTCGCAACAAACCCGGTCGATATTTTGACTTATATGACTTGGAAGTTTTCCGGCCTTCCTTCTCATCGGGTCATTGGTTCTGGAACGATCTTAGATACAGCTCGCTTACGTTTCCAACTTAGTGAATATTTCGAAGTAGCGACTAAAAATGTCCATGCTTATATTATGGGTGAGCATGGAGACTCTGAACTCCCTGTATGGAGTCACGCAAACGTGGCCGGAAGGTCCATTTTTGACAGGATACAGGATCACCCAGACAGATATCACACAAGTGATCTCGATAACATTTTTGAACAGGTCAGAGATGCCGCTTATCACATCATTGAGCGAAAAGGGGCCACACACTATGGAATCGCGATGGGGCTTGTTCGCCTGACAAAAGCGATCCTCCACAATGAGAACGCAGTGTTGACCGTTTCTGGATACTTGGAAGGTCATTACGATCAAGATGATCTATATATCGGCGTACCTGCGATCATAAACCGCAGAGGTGTAAAGGAAATTATACAGTTGAACTTAACAGCTGAAGAAAAAGATCAGTTCCACAAATCTGCTTCCTTGTTGAAAGACACAATGAAGCCGGTCCTTCATAAATATGTAGGTGTATAAGAAGCAGAACTTTACAAAAGCTATGTTTACCTAATGAAACAGAGGTGGGTAAACATGAGGAATGTAGCAACGGGTATTGTGATAAGTATGGCGGCCATCGCTAGCGTCTATTCTTACAGATATAAACTGTTGAATGGAGTATCAAGTGTCCCCCGTTTACGTAAAGGGATCGTCCAAGTCATGATGAACGTTCCTTTTATTCGAAAAAAGTTATTGTCTCATCTATTTCAAGCACCAAAATAAAAGCTGCCTTCCAATAGGCGGCTTTTTGCATGAGTGAGGACTTTAAAATGGAAGACAGGATTTTCAGCGTGCTATGATAAAAGTAGGGAAGGGGGGAGTAAAGTGTACGTTGAACAAGAGTTTTATTTTTGGAAGCTGGTTCATGAGCTTGTCGTTGTTCATGATTTTCAGGTGCTTCACATTCAATCCACGGAGTCCGAAGTATGGCTAGAGAAAACACATAAACGAAGGAATCATGTGGTCAGGCTGAAACATGGACAATTGAATTGGCGGAATGAAATGAAAAGAGATTTGCTTGTGATGGCTGAGCGTATGAAACAAAACAGGCAGCTTTTTCCCACTGGGCGCACAAACCTTCATATGATATATGTTTCAGAATACCCCCCTGTAGACGAATGGGAAAGTGTTGTCCACGAATGGCCGGAACAAAAAATGGACCTCGATCTCTATTATTTTTCAGATGAAAACAAATCGAAAGAGAAACAGCGCTTGTTACGTGTTTTTGATATAGAATCGATGGATACGTATGAACAGGGGGCCTCTGCTGAAGAAATGGAGGAAATGACCCCCCATTTGAAACATCAGATTGTGTCCTATCAAAAAAGAAGACAGCAGCAGGATCAAAAAGTCTTTGAGTTCGGAAAACCAAAGGTCACGTATTGGCTATTGATCCTGAATATCCTGATGTTTTTTTATATCGAAACCGTTGGAAGCAGTACATCAATTACGACATTAATTGAATACGGTGCGAAGTATAACCCGGGAATAATAGACGGGGAATGGTGGAGAATCGTTTCTTCAATGTTTCTCCATATCGGCATGCTGCACCTTTTCATGAATATGCTTGCTTTATTCTATTTAGGAACCGCTGTCGAGCGAATATATGGGAGCATCCGCTTTACAGGTATCTATTTTCTCGCCGGAATTTTTGGTGGTCTGGCCAGCTTTATGCTGAACCCTCATGTAGCTGCCGGGGCATCGGGGGCGATTTTTGGTCTCTTCGGTGCCTTGTTATATTTTGGTGTCCATCACAGCCAGCTGTTTTTCAGAACAATGGGATGGAACCTGATTTTTGTCATAGGTATCAATGTCGCATTTGGTCTCATGGTTCCTCAAATTGATAATGGAGCACACATGGGTGGATTGATTGGTGGCTTTATAGCATCCGCCCTGTTCAGTCTTCCTGATAAAAGAAACGGGAAACAACAAACTGCTGCTCTTTTCATCTATTTAGTTTCCATTGCGGGAATGGGAGTCCTTGGTTATCAGAGTGTCTTCAATGGTCAACAGGCGCTGAGCCAAGTTCAGGAAACGCAGGAGCTGAACCAGCAGGAAGAGTTTGAACAAGTGATTAAGCTGACGACAGAGGCTTTGGAACAGCCTGGTGATTATGAAGCGGAACTGCGCTTCAACAGGTCGTATGCCTTGATTCAACAGGGAGAGATCGATCAAGCAACGGAGGACTTGAAACGTGTACTGGAACTCACACCTGATTTGGCTGAAGCTCATTATAATTTGGCTTTGTTATACCAACAGCAGGGTGATCAGGCCAATGCTAGAAAACATGCAATGGAAGCTGCCGATTTAAGCCCAGATGAGCCGAACTTTCAAGAACTAGTTGAGGAAGTATCAGAGCCGTAATATTGAATCAACTGGTGTTTTTGACCGGTGTCATCTTCGAACAAAACCATCAGGTGTGTCCCTTGTTTATCAAACAATAGAAGCGGGATATAGCTTTGGATTGGATGCTTTGTTTTTGTATCTGTAATGCCGACTACGTAGTTTTTATAAAGTCCTTCCCACAGCTGTCCGAGTATTCGTTGGGATTCTCTTGCAGTCGTTCCAGGGAGGGGCTTTTTTTCGTATTCATATAAACTTGTTAGCGGAATCAAATGATATTTTTCTTTGGGAATTTTATAATAACTCAGTAATTCTTGCCACTGTGCTTCGATTTGCTGCCGGATGCTATGGTCGAGCCTCCCCTTCCATTCGCGCTCCTCCACGGTAGACGGGTTGTGAAAAGCTGTTCTGGCGGTCAGTGGGGAGTCGATTACATAAAGCTGATCGGCAGAAGAAGCTTGTATACTTTTAATGTCCTGCTCATCTTCATGTATTTCTCCGTGGTGGAAAGAGATCGCGTCATATCTCTTCGTGTCTTCTCCATGAATGGATGTCTGTTTTTTTATTGCCTGGGCATTTTCCTGCCATTTATTCATGATCCCCTTCAACCTTCCGTTGACGTAGAGTAACGAGACATCTTGTCTAAGATACATAGGTTGGTCACTCTTAGAAGCTATACGCCAGGTCACTTCGTATTCATCTTCGTCTTCCTGGGAAGCGAAATCAAGATGAGTGGAATAGGAAAGAAAACGGCTGTGGTCATCGATTGGGAAGTATTGAATGACTTCGGATTCTTTCGTTTGATTTAAAAAAAATAAAAAAACTCCTAAAGTGATGATTGAACTGAGTAGTCCATACACCAAAGCTTTTTTCATATCCACATCTCCTTCAGTTTGTTCAGGTTGACCCGTTTGTACAATGTGTATGTACCAAAGATGACGGACATGCCTTTTAACAAATGTATGATTTCTTCCTTTTAGGCTGAGAATAAAAGAGATCAAAAGGAGGGGGTTACGTGGAAGAAAAACAACTGCTTTTTGAACAGTATGAAAAAAATGTGGCTTATATGCGGGATCGACTTGGGGTCGAGGAAAGCTTTGATATGATTCATCTCGACCTCGTATATGCGGGAAGAGGTATGTCTCTATTTTTAGTAGACGGCTTTGTAAAAGATGACATCCTGCATTTCTTAATGAAGCAGTTATCAGAGCTAAGCCCTGATCAATTGGATCCTAATCCATTAAAAGAGCTGCTTCAAACGCATCTTCCTTATATTGAGCTGGATAAGGAAAAGGATTTAAACAAAGCGGCTGACACCGTTTTAGCTGGTCCGACGGCATTGTTAATTGAAGGCTGCGATGAAGTGATCATGATTGATGCAAGGACCTATCCTGTCCGCGGCCCACAAGAACCTGATCTTGAACGGGTGGTAAGAGGGGCGAGAGATGGTTTTGTTGAGACAATTGTGTTCAACACAGCCCTTACAAGGAGGAGAATAAGGGACAGATCATTGCGGATGGAGTACAGTCAAATCGGACGACGTTCAAAAACGGATATCTGTTTATGTTATTTGAAAGATATTGCGGATCCGGAAAGAGTCAGCCATTTGCAAAGAGTGCTTAGTGAAATTGATACAGATGCCCTTCCGATGGCCGAAAAAACGATAGAAGAGTTCATTAGCGGGAGACACTGGAACCCTTATCCTGTGATCCGTTATACAGAAAGACCGGATACCGCCGCCGCCCACTTATATGAAGGACATATACTTATCATCATTGATGGATCACCTAGTGTGATGATAACCCCCGCAACGTTCTGGCATCATCTTCAGCATGCCGAGGAATATCGACAGAAGCCTTTGGTCGGTGCGTATTTGAGGTGGGTACGGTTTATTGCTTTTATTGCTTCGGTTTTTATTTTGCCTCTATACTTCCTGTTTTCCATGTATCCTGATCTTCTTCCGGAAGCTCTTTCTTTTATCGGACCTACAGACGAAGGGGTTATTCCACTGTTGATCCAATTTTTAATTGCTGAGATTGGCATTGATATGTTGAGAATGGCTGCGATTCATACGCCCAACTCATTAGGCACAGCGCTAGGTTTGGTTGCTGCGATATTGATCGGTCAGGTGGCCGTGGATGTAGGGTTGTTCTCGAGTGAAGTCGTATTGTATCTGGCTTTAGCGGCTGTCGGAACGTTTGCCACTCCAAGTTATGAAATGGGTTTAGCTGATAGGATCTCGAGGCTAGTCCTCTTACTTGTAACCGGTCTATTTGGAGTAAAAGGGTTTGTATTAGGGTGCACATTGTGGCTTCTTTATCTTGTCCGGATGCAAACTTTTAAAACGCCTTACTTATGGCCATTGCTACCTTTTTCGTGGAAACCGTTACGAGATGTTCTCATACGTTCACCGATTCCTTTGAAAAACAGAAGACCGGCATTCTTGCATCCAAAAGACCCCGATCGTTAACGGATCAGGGTCTTTTGCTGTTGACTACAAATTGGTATAATAAATAAGGTGATGCTAACATGAAAACGATTTATGATATCCAGCAGTTCCTCAAAAAATTCGGTACCTTCATTTATATAGGCGATCGATTAGCGGAGCTTGAGTTAATGGAAGAGGAAATTCGGGAGCTTTATCAATCACAGTGCATGAGCCAGGAAGATTTTCAAATGGCGCTGTTGCTGTTGCGAAGTGAGATCGCTCGAATGAGAGATCGTGAAAAGGAGAGGTAAGTTATGGAGACGTTATATTTAAGTGCTGATATTGGAGGCACAACGGTCAAATTGGCGATTATCAAGGATGATGGAAGCATAGTGAAAAAGTGGGAAATCAAGACGAACCTGGAGAATAAAGGAGCGTCCATTCCTGAGGATATAAACAAAGCTTTTTCAGAGGCAATGGAAGAACTACATATAGATGCTCAGCAGGTAGCAGGAATAGGGGCGGGGGCTCCTGGTTTTGTAGACACGGAAACAGGCTATATCCACGAAGCGGTTAATATTGGCTGGAAAGATTACAACTTCGGCGAAATTCTAGCTGAACTTACAGGCTTTCCGGTCTGGGTCGATAACGACGCAAACCTTGCTGCGCTAGGGGAAAACTGGCTAGGCGAAGGAGAAGGTTCTGAAAATCTAATCGCTATTACACTCGGAACAGGTGTTGGTGGCGGAATTATCACCAATGGAGACATTATCAACGGAGCAAATGGTACAGCTGCTGAAATTGGGCACGTCACCGTTGTAAAAGAAGGAGGAGCGCCTTGTAACTGCGGAAAAACAGGATGTCTTGAGACAGAAACTTCCGCGACTGGAATCGTTCGCAAGGCGAAAGTGGCTTTGAAGCAACACGCTTCCTCTGTGCTCGCCCCTTTAGCTGAAGAAGGAACGCTGACAGCTAAAGATGTGTTTGAAGCAGCCGCAAAAAACGATCAGGCTGCACTCGAAGTATTGGATGATGTCATGGATACCCTCGGCCTCGCCATTGCCAATTTGGCCATCGCTATTAATCCTGAGAAGATTGTGATTGGAGGCGGCGTCTCTAAAGCCGGAGAACAATTGTTAGTACCACTTGAAAAAGCATACCGTAAATATGCTCTTTCAAGGACGGCTGCCGCTTCCAGTTTTGGGGTCGCCAAGCTCGGCAACGATGCGGGTGTCATTGGTGGAGCTTATCTCGTGAAAAGTCACCAGTAAAATGCGAACCAATTAAAGGAAGTGCCTGGAGATTGAGGAAACTCTCATATCCTAGGCGCTTTTTTGCTGTTTAAAACCTCTCGTTTCATAATTTTTTTCCGACTCTTTTGTCTATCGAAGCATAGATTTTTTATAAAGGGGAAATAAATGGATGGAGGTAGTCGTTTATATGTAATTCTGTTTAAAAAAAATTTACAATTTAGTTCTTCTGCTATTTTTTTGAAACTTTTGTGGTACAATCATCGTCATATAATAGGAATGCGTTTTAACGTAGAAAGCAGTGGAATATATATAAAGTATTTTGTATGTGAGGTAAGCATGTGTGAAACATCTAGTTTACATGCGTTAGAGGAGGAGCAATTATGTCGTTCAACAAAATGCGCATGCCATTATTTTTAATCGCGACCATTTTGTTTGGAATTAAAACATATGTGGTCTATCGATTTATGTTCGATTTATCGATTGAAAACCCGTTGCAAGAATTCATCCTCTTGGTGAATCCATTAGCTAGCGCCTATTTGATTTTTGCGATAAGTGTCTGGATGAATCCAGGAAGACAAATGAAATATCTGCGATGGACATCCCTAATTGGATCGCTAATTTTATTTTTTAATTTGATATTTTATCGGAATTTTACAGACTTTATTACGATCCCAGTCTTATTTCAAGGCAATAATGCAGCGGATCTGACGGGGAGCTTTCTGACGCTGCTTCATCCTGCAGACGTTTTAGTATTCTTTGATGTGGTCGTGATCTGGTATTTAAGCAAGAAGAATTTCGATTTAAGCGTTTCTCTTCCAAAGCAGGGGAAAATAGCGGCAACGGCGGTCACTTTTCTTTTGTTGGCAGGCAATGTAGTGCTGGCAGAAATTGAACGTCCGATGTTGTTTGTCCGTTCGTTTGACAGAGAGTACTTAGTGAAAAACATCGGCGTGTACAATTACCATCTTTATGATATGACGATGCAGACGAAAACGAGAGCTCAAAGAGTACTGGCTGATGAGAGCGAAATCAGTGAAATCGAATCTTATATCAAAGATAAGTCACCGGATCAGGTGGAGAAAGACTCTGAATTATACGGAATTGCGGAGAACAAGAACGTGATTTTTGTCAGTATTGAATCGTTCCAGAATTTTTTACTTGATTCTGAAATTAACGGTACCGAGGTTGCCCCGTTCTTAAGTGATCTGAAAGAGAGCGAGGATACGATTTCGTTTGAAAACTTCTACCATCAGACGGCTCAGGGGAAAACTTCTGATTCAGAGTTTATAGTTGAGAATTCTTTGTATCCGCTGGATCGTGGGGCCGTTTATTTCACCCATGCTCAAAACGAATACAATGCGCTCCCTGAACTCCTAGGTCAAAATGGATATGAAACGTCTGTTTTTCATGCGAATAATAAAAGCTTTTGGAACCGGGATGTCATGTACGAGAACATCGGATATGATGAATTTTACGGGGAACAATCGTTTGAACTGACACCTGAAAACTCATTTGGGTGGGGGCTTGAAGATAAAGCCTTCTTTGACCAGTCCATCGAATATATGAAGGCTCAAGAACAGCCGTTTTACAGTAAGTTTATTACTTTGACGCATCATTTCCCGTTTGAGTTACCAGAGGAAAAAGCGAATATTGATCGCTACGACTCAGGATCTAATACACTCAACCAATATTTCCAAACAGCGAGATATACAGATGAAGCGCTAGAGGGATTCTTTAAGAAACTGAAAGATTCCGGTTTATATGAGGACTCGATTATCGTCTTAATGGGAGACCATTACGGAATCAGTGAATTCCACAATGAAGCTATGAGTCAATTCTTAGGTAAAGAAGTGACACCATATGTTCATACTCAACTTCAGCGGGTACCGTTCATGATCCATATTCCGGGTTATGAAGGGGGCGAAGTGAAAGAAGAGGTAGTTGGACAAATTGATGTCAAGCCGACACTCCTTCACTTATTAGGCATCGAAGCTGAAAATGACCTGACGTTTGGAACAAATATGTTCTCAGAAACGAAAAACGAATTTACAGCGATGCGAGATGGCAGTTTTGTCAGCGAACAATATGTGTTCAGTAAAGGGATTTGTTATGACCGGTCAACGGGAGAAGAAATCGGAGATCAGGCTGAAGCCTGTCAGCCGATCAGAGATAAAGTAGACAAGGAGCTTCAATATTCGGATAACATCATATACGGTGATTTATTCAGATTCTATGATTTTAGTTCAGAGCATAACTAATTGCAGTTTCCTTGACTAAAGAAAGCCACTATGACAAGAATGTCATAGTGGCTTTATATTTGTACACCATAGGGAATGGTGGGTATATACATATTCAGGTTGGCCGAAAGGAGAGAAGGAACGAATGTTTCGATTTGAAAATGTCAGTCAACATCCGTTGAAAGAGTTGAATTTTAAAATTGGAAAGAATGAAAAGGTTATTCTTTTTGGTCCATCTGGTGCCGGCAAGAGCACACTGTTGTTTTTGTTCAATCGTCTAAGCGATCCTGAGGAAGGTCAAATCTATTTTAAAGATAAACCGATTGGGGAATATCCGATTACAGAGCTTAGGAAAAAAGTGGGATTACTGCTTCAATCTCCAAACTTGTTCCCGGGGACGGTGTTAGATAACTTGAAATATGGACCATCGCTCTTTGGGGAATGGGAAGATAAACAGGCGAAGCAGCTGCTCGAATATGTTCAGTTGCCTTCTTCTTATGTTGACAGAGAAGTGGATCAACTTTCAGGTGGAGAACAGCAGCGTGTTTCATTGGCAAGAACATTGGCGAATTCCCCGGAGGTGCTACTACTGGACGAGCCTACAAGTGCCCTTGATAACAGAACGGCGGAAGAAATTGAAGAAGTATTGGAATACTTGATCCATGAACACCAGCTGACGATGCTGATGGTCACTCACAACATGAAGCAGGCGAAGCGGTTAGGCGATCGGGGAATCTTTCTTATGGACGGCGCTATACAAGAGGATGGGAAAATTCCTGATATGCTTGATCACCCTGAAACGGAAGCTCTATCTAAATTCTTGGAAAAATAGGAGGTGCTTTTGGAATGTCTCCAGAAATATCGAATCAATCGTTGTTATTTCTGATCGTATTCGTCATTGTACCGTTAACTTTATCGTACTTCTATCAGTTGGGGATGAACAAAAGCATCCTCTGGTCTTCGATACGAGGAACAGTCCAACTGTTTGCTATCGGATATATTTTAACGTATTTATTTGATTTACCGGCTCAAGTTGGGATTCCTTTGATGGTCGGAATCATGTTGATTATTGCTACCTTTCACGCTCGCCAAAAAGGGAAAGAATTACCTTATATTCTTCCGGTCATATTTTTGGGGCTTCTGACTGTGGAAGCAAGCGTTCTTACAATGTGGCTAGTTTTTGATATGGTTCAGTTCACGCCCTCAGAAGTCATTCCAATGAGCGGAATGGTGATCGGGAATAGTATGGTGGCCATGGGACTTGCGCTAGAACGAATGAAAAGTGAGTTTCAGGAGAATAACGGCCGGTTGCTTGCTGCCCTTTCGCTCGGAGCCGAACCTAAACAGGCCTCCCATTTAATTGTGAAGAGAACTTTAAATGCAGCATTGATCCCTAACGTGGACAGGATAAAAACGATCGGTCTCGTTCAATTACCTGGTATGATGACAGGTCTTATTTTAGGTGGTGTAGAACCGGTCATGGCCATCAAGTATCAGCTCGTCATATCTTTAAGTATATTTTCTTCGGTGTCGATCAGTGCCATGATCGTGACGTTGGCGATGTATCGTTACTTTTTTAACGAGCATAAGCAACTTCTCGAAAGTATGGAAGACATTAAAAAGCAAAGTGAACACTAAAAAAGCGAGCATCCCTATTTGGGAGCTCGCTTTTGAATGGTGTCATCCGAATAGATTGGCAATGATTGTCATGATGGAAAACCAACCGAACATTAAGGCTGAGATTGCAGCAAAAAATACGGCGAAGAAGTTTTTTGTTTTAATTTCACGGAAGACAGCGATTACACAAAGGATTGTAACGAGAAGAAGAATTATTCCTGTAACCAAGTGCAGCACCCCCTATATCCTTTTCTTTATCATCCCGTATGGGTGGATGTTATACTATATGTAGCTTCGTTCGATACTTATATATTTTATAGTATATCTCAGGAAATGTCGAGTTATAACAGTAATTTACTGAAAGCTAGAGGGGTGTTTTTGTTTTGTTGAAAATTTCAAGATTACCATTAGGACCAATAGCGACAAATGCATATGTCATTCACAGGAATAAAGAAGCGTTAATCATTGATCCAGGGGGAGATTTTGATAAGTTGAACCATTATTTGGAAGAAAGAGAGCTGAGTGTAAAAGCGATCCTTCTTACACATGCTCACTTTGATCATATCGGAGCTGTGGATGAAGTAAGAGATGCTTACGGGGCTCCTGTTTACTTACATGAAGCGGAAAAAGACTGGCTGACAGACCCTGATCAGAACGGGTCCGGATTCTTTCAGATGGGGAAAATAACGGCTCGACCTGCAGATTTTATGTTAGAACCGGGTCAAATGGAGATCGGTGCGTTTTCTTTTGAAGTCCGTCATACGCCTGGCCATTCTCCTGGAAGCGTCTCGTTTGTGTTCAGAAACCAGCGCTTTACAGTTGCTGGTGATACTTTGTTTCAAAGAGGGATTGGTCGTACAGACCTTCCCGGAGGAGATCGAAAGACACTTGAACAGAGTATAGAACAGCAGCTGTTCAGCTTAAGAGACGATATGAGAATTTTCCCTGGTCACGGGCTTCCGACGACTGTAGGAGAAGAACGGGAAGAAAACCCTTTTCTGAATGGACGGGCAAATAGATAAGAAAAAACCTGTTATCCGATGCGGATAACAGGTTTTTTCTTAGTGACCACCAAAAGTAGGTACAAGAATGAAGGATGAATAGTAAGTAAATCCAATCATAAACACTGTCAAGTATGAGAAAAATATGTACACATACATACGTTCAGACAGTTTAAGGTAGCCAACAGTAAGGAAAAAGGCCGTTTGAACTAAAGATAATAATGCCGCTTCCATCATATCGCCCGCATAAAACATTATGGTAAATATACCTGTCCAAAAGGCCAGCACACGAAACATACGATCCATGCTTTTTCCCCTCCTTTATATCGGTTAGACTATCATACATATTATAAACGACTGCCATCTAAATGTAAACGCATCATTCACGTATCATTTTTAGCTTGATCGTCCTTTTTTATACATTACCCATGTAGTTGATTGAAGAAACTTTAAAAAAAGTTGTAAAAAAGAGTTTAAATTATTGTACAAAGGTTATACATAAAGTGTACAATACAAATATACCAAAAACGAGGAGCGTTAAAATGGATAAGTTAAAATTCTATAGTTACCCGAGTTGTACATCATGCCGTCGGACAAAGTCGTGGCTCAAGAGCCAGGGGGTAGAATTTAACGAACAACACTTATTTCGTGAAACTCCCTCGGCTGAAGAATTGAGAAAGATCTTATCCCTTACTACTCATGGAATTGACGAAATTTTAGCTAAAAGAAGTAAAGAATATAAAGACTTAGATGTAGACATAGAAGATCTTTCACTAAGCGAATTTCTTAACTTGGTGATCGAGAAGCCAAAATTACTACGTCGCCCGATTTTAACGAATGGAGAAAAAATTGTCATTGGTTATGATTTAGAAGGATTGAGAGGGATTACAGATAACCGTATTGAATACACTGCTCAAATCTCCTAATATACTTAATCATCGCTTTCTAAATGAAGCGGTGATTTTTTATTGTCCTAAAAGCTATCCATTTTTGGCTCCAAAGTTGTAGAGAACGTGTCATTACCGTCCGCATCTTCCAATTCCCACTCGCATCTCGTGTAATGCTCTTCTTCGATACAGACGGCATTTAACGTTCCATTCTCTCCTATATACGAGAAATGAGGTGAGAAGTAACCTTGATTCATCCATGTATAGAAAAGTTTTTTCCTCCCAACCTCTAGTAAATTTTCGTTCTGTAGGGAGACCAAAGCTAATTCTGTATAATGGAGTTCATTTCTATATAACTGTATGGTGTGGAGCGTTGCTAAAACCAATAGCATACTGATGATCAGTACACTAGGAAAAACGACGCCTTTTTCATTTTGGAAATATAATTTGTTTCTCCAGATACACATCCTCTCCCGCCTGTATACCAATTGTTAATCCCTGGTCATTTCCGGTAATGCTCATATGTTCTACATCCTGTAAAAGAGGTTCATGTCCGACTCGGTCGACTCTCCTCCTAATAAGGTTTTGGTATTGTTCTATCAAAATCATTCTCCCAGATGCATCCATGAAGGATATAGAGTCAGAAGTTGTTGTAATGTTATAAGATTCGTTTATTTCCGACTGAAGATAAGAAAAGAGTTGTCTAATGGCAAGTTCATCCTCGTAGTGTACGGAACGTAATTGGTGAAATAAAGGAAAAGAGAGGCTTATGATTAGCAACAGGACGAGAAGACTGATCATCGTTTCAGATAAAGTAAATCCGCTATTGTTTTTGATATCCATAAAGACAGTACCTTTCCGAGTCAATAGTCATCCCCTCTACACATCCCTCAATCACTCCACTCTCTCTCCTTTCAAATGTATAGGAAATAGAAGGGTAGACAGAATCTTGTACAATCCTTGTATAACTCGTTGAACCCATGTTCACCGTATGAATATGGTTGTGGAGTCGCGAGGTGACTTCTCGCTTGAAGGCTAGTTGGTTTTGCATAGACTTTGCCTCTATAAATAAGGGAAGTATCGTTAAGCAAACCATGATTAAAACAGACATCGAAGTAACGGTTTCTACCATGCTGAACCCTCTATTGCTTTTCAATCGTAAACCTGCTCGTACCGAACGGAAAAACCACTCGATAGGTTGCTTCTGGCGTAATCCATCTCATCGTTCCGGGATTTCGAATCGTTCCATTGGCATTAAATTGAATTTTTGATTGCATTGTGTCCATTTGATACCTCCAATGAGAGGGGAGCGGTCTTCTGAAAACCGCTTCCTGATTTTTGGCGTTGTACAGTACATATTCATTCGCCGCTTTAAAAAACAACAGTTGATATTGAGGATGATCATTCATTGTATAGTGTTGAGTCAATAAAACATCTGATTCGAATTGTTTTAAAAAATAGGAATCTTCAAGTGCTGTATAAGTGGAATGGTGGAGGGGTGTTAGGATGAGCAAAAGTAGCAGCCAAGCTGAGAGGACGATGAGGACTTCCGACAGCGTGAACCCGTTCTTACGTTCCACTAGGTGGCGTGTCTGTAATCTGATTGGCTGTGTTTAAGTAAAGAGCGTCTCCATTAGGACATGTTGTCTGCTTCAAATACCCGTCGTCTACAAGAACTTCAAGGGATGCTGGATACTGGTTATCGTTGCGGATATAATAGGCTTCAACCTGTGCTTCCGCTGTAGAAATTAGCGCTTCACACCCCTTGTCTTTAATCGTCGTACTATTTTCCGACAGGTTAGGGATTGTAATGATCAATAATACAGAAATCACTAAAAGAACGATCAGCATTTCAATTAAGGTAAATCCTTTCTCATTTCGCATGGGAACATCTCCTTTTATTGTTAAATTTGCTGCATCCATTGGTAAAGAGGAAGCATAATGGACGCATAAATACAGATGATAATGACCGCTATGATCAAAAAGAAGGTGGGCTGGATGAGCTGTAGCCATTTCGTGAGCTTTTGCTGAAGGTCCTCCATTAAAAAGAAAGCAAGCATTCCGAGCTCATCTCTTAAAGCATCCCTATCATTTGTCTGGTGGAAAAGATCGGTTAATTCACTTTTTAATAAAGTGCAATGGTGAATCGACTGGCCGAGAGTCCTACCAGACGCGAGTTGTTTCGTAATCAAGCGACTGTAATGGGACATGATTTCATAGTTTTGATGGCCACTCATAATATCGAGGCTTTGCTTGAGTGGCATTCCTGTTTGAAGAAGGGAATGCAAATGGGTGGTAAAGAGGTAGGAGGAGCTGAAGGTATGATAGGCTTTTAGCCATGGGATTTTCTCATACAACGTGATTTTCTTCTCAATGTTATCGATTCGGGAAAGGTAAAGCTTCAGAATGATGGCGCTGAGTATGATCATGACACACAATATAAAAAAGGAATTGAGAAGCAGGTTCAGAGTATGAAGGAGCCATAGAGTCCCTGTTGTGTCACTGTCAAACATTAATAAAAAGTTCGGCAAAATTGTCTTTTTCATAACGATAAAGGCTGCCATAATAAATAGGAATAAAAGAAGCGGATATCTTAAAACATTGGCGATTTTTTGGATATATTCAGATTTCATCCGTAGCAACTTTGCACATTGCTCGAAAAGAAGGGGGAGGTCATGATGGACATTTCCGAAGTAAAGAAAATTAATGACCATTGGGGAAAAACCTGCTTTTTGAAAAGCTTGATCGAGAGGATCTCCTTTCTTTAAACGGAGTATGATTTCATCACCGAGTGGTTTTAGTCGTACGTCCCACCCGGTCATTTTTAAAGCATCGACAAGGGGATAGCCCTTCGATAGAATATAGCTCAACCTCTGGAAAAATAGCACTTGTGTAGGGGACTTCACCTTTTTATGATTCCATCCAATGAACGTGTGCTTTTTCAATGAATCCGAGAGCATAAGCTTTCCTCCTCAATTTTTGAAAGGATTGGAAAGAAGGATGAGAGTCTGGTGAGATGCTTTGCAAGGAATGATTCAGAAGAGTGGCGTCCAAAAGCTCGAGAATGGCTGCGCGTTTAGGGAGTGTATCATGACAATGAAGAGGAAGGAGCTGCTGCGAGGCGATTGCAATCAATGTTTGTTCTAGGTCTGCTTGTTCAATTTCCATTTCCTTCAGTCTTCTTATCGTTCCGAAGGCATTTTTGGCATGGATCGTACTGATAACCAAATGCCCACTCAAAGCCGCTCTGAAAGCGAATTGAGCCGTGGCTTTGTCTCTTATTTCTCCTACCATTAACAAGTCTGGATCATGTCTGAGAGCAGCTTTTAACCCTGTATCGTAAGTGACACCAGCTCTCTCATTAACCTGGACCTGAATGATGTTATGGAGATCTTTTTCAATGGGGTCTTCTAATGTGATGGCTTGGAAGGATTTTTTGTCCATCATGGACTGGAGAAGAGCATAGAGCGTAGTGGTCTTTCCGCTCCCGGTGGGGCCGGTCAGCAGAATCATGCCACTCGGGTACCGCAACCATTTTTCAATTCGATTCAACTGATTCGGGAAAAGGAAAAGCTGATCAAGAGGGGTGTGGTCCATAGGGGTGAGGATTCGAATGGCTAAACTTTCTGTTGTTGTAAGGGGAAGAGTCGAAAGCCTTAAGTCGAAAATGGTATGATGGGTACGATGCTGCAGCGTTCCGTTTTGGGGGCGTTTCATTTCTCCAATATCCATACCGGAAGTGAACTTATAATAGGAGAGGAGCTTTTGGTAGAGTGGTATGGGGATCGAAGTATGATAAATACGTTCCCCGTGGATTCTGAAGAAGACGTCTGTATGTTCTTTGTAAGGAGAGAAGTGGATGTCTGAAGCGGTTTGTTGAATGGCTGCAATAAGGACGTTCTGGGAGAGCTTAGCGATCGAGTTCAAGGAATGAATCACCTCATTTTTCTTTAAATTTACATAAAAGTATATTTCGACACAATTGGTGATTTTCCTTCTTTTTCTAAAAAAATAAAAGGAGTTTTTGACGTGATCTATTTAATCGGGTTTATGGGAAGTGGCAAATCTACAGTAGCTGAGCAGCTTAGCGAAAGGCTGGGGCTTCCTTTTATTGAAATGGATGCAGAAATTGAAAAACAACAGAATATGAAGATCTCTGATATATTTGCCAAGCATGGGGAAGCTTATTTTCGTGCACAAGAGACATCTTTTCTTCGAACATTAGAAGATGAATCCATTGTTTCAACTGGTGGAGGTGTCATTGTTACCCCTGAAAATCACCGTTTGTTAAATGAGGGGACCGTCGTTTATTTAAAGGCATCTTGGGAGACGATTGTTGAAAGGTTGCAGGGTGATACGGAACGGCCACTTTGGCAGGGAGAGCTTGAGGATAAAAAATCCCGATTCGTTGAAAGGCTGCCTGTGTATGAAAGCCTGGCCGATCATATCGTCGAAGTGGACGAAAAGCATCCAAAAGAAATTGTAGAGGAAATCTTCCGTTGTCTAAATCATTGATCTCCTGGATATACTATAGATAGCACATCTTTAAAGAGGGGATCCTATGAATCGAAATGACTATGTGAAGTACCTGACAGAGGAAATGGTCAAGTACATGCACTTATCCAAACAGGAAAAGCAGGAACGAAAAGCTGATAAGCCGTCCAAAAAGTCTTCGTTTTACTGGTTTGGAGTGCTACCTCTTGCCATTCGGATGCTCAAACGAAGGTTAAATAGCCGCTGATATAGCGGCTATTTTTAATGGGCATTTTACTCCGGTAGGCTTCATTTAAGAAAAGGGTTCAGCCAAGTTGTTTAAAAAGCTTAGCATTCGTCTGGCCCGAAAGGTAAAACAACCCACCATTGATCACTTCCATAATGATTCTTGGCTCATAACGTTCTTTCAATTGATCGTATTCCTTCTGATATTGTTCTTCTTCCATATCACCGGATTCGTAAAAAGACTTAAGTAAGGTGACTTCTTCTTTGAGCTGTTCGATTGATTGCTGTGCCCACTCATGCGTTTTTCTGCTTACGTAAGACTCTATATAGCCTTCGATTCGTTTGTAAGCACTCCTCAAATTGATGATCGGAGTCATAGGGAAGGTATAATCCGTTACGGTTGCTTTGAAGCTCTCGGACCATATACTTTCTGTAAAACTCGGAATGATGCTGCCGTTAATTAAATTCAGACCGAGAGCCAGATGTTCATTTCTTGTCTGCTTCCCGCGGTAGTGTAGAAGAACATTGATGGCGAACCAAGGAGTCAGTGCCTCATGATGATTGGGTACATCAGTTGCCTCATAGAGACGTGTCATTTTTCCTTTTTTCATCGCGGTACGGTATAAAGTATGCAGTTTCGGTGTCCCTGCATGAAGATAGATCCCCTCATGGTTTTCCGATTGGGAAAGGTGAAACGATAGGGTCGCAGGATCACCAGAGCGATTCATCTTTTTCATATAATGCCAGTAGAATGGACGGTTCATAATTTCTTCATCTATGTCACTCGTCAGCTTCACTTTAAAATGATGGCTGCTTTCTTCTATTATTTTGCACTGATGGAGGGTGAAAAAGTCTTGGGCGAAATCACGATACAGAGTAGGATTCAACTCGATTCCTTCCTTTCATTGACGGTATGCTCGACATAACTGACAAGGTTCTTCATCTTAATGTTCACTTCTCCTGCACTTTCCGCTTCCTCTAAAATGGATTGAACTTGGTTCTCAAATGAGCCTCCCGGGATTTTTTCAAGGATGTGATCTAGATCTCCGACGGCATGTCGGAATACATCTATCTTTTCATACAGCATGCTCATAATATGTTCTTCGATTGTGTTGTTAATTGCAAAATTATAAATGTGGACATCCCGTTCCTGACCAAAGCGGTGAATTCTACCAATTCGCTGCTCTAAGCGCATCGGATTCCAAGGTAGATCATAATTGATCATGTTGTGGCAAAATTGCAGGTTGATCCCTTCGGCTCCAGCTTCCGTCGCAATCATGACTTGCGCTTGATTTTTAAAAAGCTGTTTCATCCAATCCCGTTTACTTTTGTTGAATTTTCCGCTGAACGGAACAGATGAAATTCCATGTTGTTGCAAAAACCACTGCAAATAAAATTGAGTTGCTCTATATTCAGTAAACACAATGAACTTTTCAGGTTTTTCCTTGATGAGTTCGACCATCCGCATCGCTTTGGCATGATGCGGGAGTTGTTCGAGCTGTTTGATCATTTCCGTAATGATCGCCTTGTTTTCTTCAGTGGTCTTTTTGGCTATCTCTTTCAGTGACATAAAGCAAGCCTCTCTTGAGGAACAAAATTCTTTCGCAAGTGTCAGCCATGTAAAGGCGTGAGAATTCTCTTTGAAGGTTTGGAGTTTCTCGTACCACTGTTGTTCTTCGTCTGTAAAGTTCAATCGTTCATGCGCGACAACACGGCTCGAGTGATTGAGTCCGGTATCCTGGCGCCGGTTTCGTATCATCACTCTTCCTACAAGGGAATGGATGTGCTCCGTGTTTTGGGAACCGCGATACTTTTTCTTGAAATCTGTTAAGTGACCTAAATACCCTGGCTTTAATATCGAAACCAAATTAAACAGGTCACTCAATTTATTTTGAATCGGGGTGGCTGTCAATAACAGGCAGTATGTCTTTTTTAAAGATTGTACAAATTGATAGTTCCTCGTCTGGTGATTCTTCAGTTTATGAGCTTCATCAATGATGATGAGATCGTATGGGATCGATAGGATTGTTTCCCTATGATTTTCTCTTTTCGCCATATCAATAGACGTAACGGTGATGTCCCAATCTTTCCATGCGGCATGTTTTTTTCTTGGGGATGCGGCTTGAATATGAAATTTTTGATCAAGCTCCTGAACCCATTGATTGACAAGCGAGGCTGGGGTCAGAATTAATATTTTCTTCGCCATGCCCCGAATCATATATTCTTTTAAAATCAGACCGGCCTCCAATGTTTTTCCTAGACCGACCTCATCAGCCAAAATTGCCCTTCCGTTCATTTCGTG
Source organism: Halobacillus fulvus (assembly GCA_004078665.1). GTDB lineage: Bacteria > Bacillota > Bacilli > Bacillales > Halobacillaceae > Halobacillus > Halobacillus fulvus. The sequence continues at coordinate 386,169 of SCFO01000001.1, forward strand.
AATCGCTGTTTTAGCCGCTTCCACTTGATGGGGCATAAAGGTGACATGAGGCAGATGTTCAAGCGCAAGAAGCCCGTCAAAGTCGGAAATCGATTGGAATTGCGATGCCCTGTAAGCAAGCTTGAATTGCTCCCACGTACAAAGGTTTTCGGATTTCTCTAATCGATCAGAAAACGTATGGATAAAAGTAGAATCCGGGTGGATGTCAAACATAAATACAGCCTCCAACTATATGAAAAGTCAATGATGAAAAATTGTGAATGGTTTGTAAAAATCAATGTCCATAAAAGAAAAGCCTGTGCTATAATGAGATTGAATCTTTTAAAATAGTATGCCCTTAATAACCAATATGAATACAACAGCGAGTGAGTACAGGGGGAGAGACTACATGCGTAGCGCCGAAGGAGCAAGCAGACAGTTGTGAATCTCTCAGGCAAAAAGACCTCTGTATGACGCAACTCTGGAGAGTGTTTGCTGTATAAGCAGACCACCCAAGAAGCAAGCGGTTTGAAGGCAGGAAAATCGTGAAACTTTCTGGTGAAACGGACAGAGACTTCCCTTATATACGGGGGAGTCTCTTTTTTCATGGAAAGAAACTATTGAGGAGTGGTGTTGAGTGTCCGAACTAAAACGAACCCCTTTATTTGAAGAGTACAAAAAAGCAGGGGCTAAAACGATTGACTTTGGGGGCTGGGATTTGCCTGTCCAATTTTCAAGCATTAAAGAGGAACACGAGGCAACACGAACAAATGTCGGGCTTTTTGATGTTTCCCATATGGGAGAGGTTCTGGTAGAAGGAAACGACAGTCTTGATTATCTGCAGAAGTTATTGACGAACGACGTGTCGAAGCTTGAGCCGGCCAAAGCCCAATACACCATCATGTGTTATGAAGATGGAGGTACAGTGGATGATTTAATCGTGTATCAGTTAGAAGCCTCGAAGTATTTATTAGTCGTCAATGCTGCCAACAGAGAGAAAGATGTGGATTGGCTGAAGAGTCATAAGCAAGGCGATGTCGAGATCACGGATGTTTCGGATGATTATGTTCAGCTTGCACTGCAGGGCCCTAAAGCAGAAGAAACGTTACAGACGTTAACGGATGAAGACCTTTCAGCGATCCGCTTTTTCAAGTTTAAAGCCGATGTCCAAATAAAAGGTGTCACAGCGAAAGCTTTAGTATCCAGAACAGGATATACGGGAGAAGATGGGTTTGAAATTTATCTTGATGCTTCATCCGGACCGGAACTTTGGCAGGCATTATTGACCGCTGGAGAGCCTTTCGGAATTCAGCCGATTGGTCTAGGCGCACGTGACACCTTAAGATTTGAAGCAAACCTCGCTCTATATGGTCAAGAGTTAAGTCCAGATATTACACCCATTGAAGCCGGCTTATCCTTTGCTGTAAGGGTCAATAAAGAGATCGATTTCATAGGGAAAAAAGTGTTGAAGAAACAAAAGGAAGAAGGTCCTTCCCGCAAGCTTGTCGGAATTGAAATGATCGATAAAGGGATTCCACGAACACACTACGAGGTTTTTGATGGGGAAGAGCCGATCGGTTTTGTGACCACGGGTACTCAATCACCGACTTTAGGTAAAAACGTAGGTCTCGCCCTGCTTGAGACTGCTTATACGGAAGAGGGGACGGAAGTTTCTGTTCAAGTCCGGAAGCGTCGTCTGAAAGCGAAAGTCGTTTCAACACCATTTTACAAACGTTAAAGAACTGAGGAGGAAGCTGAGATGGAATTTCGTTATTTACCAATGACCGTTCAGGATAAAAAAGAAATGCTTGTGCGGATCGGTGTTCACTCGTCTGATGAACTTTTTTCTGATATTCCAGAAACGATAAGATTCAAAGGCGATTTGAACATTAAGGAACCTAAGAATGAATTCGAGTTAACGAAAGAATTAACGCAGATGGCTGAAAGGAACGTAAACCTCAAGTCGCACACTTCTTTTCTAGGGGCAGGGGTGTATGATCACTATATCCCTTCGATTGTGGATCATGTTATCTCCCGCTCTGAATTTTATACGGCCTACACCCCTTATCAGCCGGAAATTTCACAAGGTGAGCTGCAGGCGATCTTTGAATTTCAGACGATGATTTGCGAGCTTACAAGCATGGATGTAGCGAATTCCTCGATGTACGATGGTGGGACAGCTTTAGCCGAAGCTGTGAATTTATCAGCTGGGCAAACACGTAAAAAGAAGGTGCTTGTTTCAAAAGCGATTCATCCCGAATCTCTTGCGGTCATTCGTTCTTATGCGAAAGGACCAGGTGTTGAAATCGTCGAAATCGATCATAAGGATGGACTCACAGACCTTGATCAGTTAGCAAAAGAGATCGATGAAGAAACGGCGGGTGTCGTCGTCCAATATCCAAACTTCTTTGGTCAGATTGAGCCACTTGCAAAGGTCCGCGAAATTGTCGATACACAAAAGAAAGCGATGCTGATCACGTCCAGCAATCCGCTTGCATTAGGCTATTTGACACCACCTGGTGAATTTGGCGCGGACATTGTCGTAGGGGATGCCCAGGTGTTCGGAATTCCAGCACAGTTCGGTGGACCACATTGCGGCTATTTTGCGACGACAAAGAAATTGATGAGAAAAGTTCCAGGTCGACTCGTTGGTCAGACGGTAGATGAAAACGGACAAAGAGGGTTCGTTTTAACACTCCAGGCTCGTGAACAGCACATCCGTCGGGACAAAGCCACATCGAACATTTGCTCCAACCAGGCGTTGAATGCACTTGCATCTTCTGTTGCCATGTCATCGCTTGGAAAGCAAGGCTTGAAGAAAATGTCATGGATGAATATTCAAAAAGCTGCCTATATGAAATCTAGACTAGAAGCCAATGGAGTAGATGTCACATTCGACGGTCCTTTCTTTAATGAATTGGTTGTAGCACTTCCGAAACCTATGGAAGAAGTAAACCGTGTTCTCTTGAACAAAGGATTTATTGGTGGCTTTGATTTGGGTCAGATTGACGAGCGCCTGGAAAATCATATGTTGATTGCCGTTACAGAAATACGTACCAAAGATGAAATTGATCAATTTGCTAAAGAATTGGGGGATCTTCATGGCTAATCAGGACTTTCCATTAATATTTGAATTGAGTCAAGAAAGTCGTACAGGTTTCAGTCTGCCTACGTTTGATGTACCGGAGACAGATGTAGAAGATTTGATCGACGATGCTTATATCCGAAAAGCAGAGCCGAATTTACCTGAAGTTAGTGAACTGCAAATCATGCGTCATTACACAGGTCTTTCGAAACGGAATCATGGCGTTGACTCAGGGTTTTATCCGCTTGGTTCATGTACGATGAAATATAACCCTAAAATGAACGAGGACATCGCTCGTTTGACAGGTTTTAGCCATATTCATCCGTATCAACCTGAAGAAACAGTTCAGGGAGCCCTTGAATTAATGTACGATCTTCAAGAATCGTTGACAGAAATCACTGGTATGGATACGGTGACACTTCAGCCCGCTGCAGGTGCTCACGGAGAATGGACAGGCTTGATGATGATTCGGGCATTCCATGAAGCAAATGGGGACGATCATAGAACGAAAGTGATTGTTCCTGACTCTGCTCACGGAACAAACCCTGCCTCTGCGACGGTCGCAGGCTTTGAAGCGGTGACAGTAAAATCGGATGATCGTGGTTTAGTGGATTTAGAAGATTTGAAGCGGGTCGTAGATGATCAGACTGCCGCTTTAATGCTGACAAATCCGAATACGCTCGGATTGTTTGAGGAAGATATCGAGGAAATGGCTGCGATTGTTCACGAAGCGGGAGGAAAGCTTTATTATGATGGGGCTAACTTGAATGCGATTCTCGGATATGCTCGCCCTGGTGACATGGGATTTGACGTCGTTCACCTGAATTTGCATAAGACGTTCACCGGCCCTCACGGTGGCGGTGGTCCTGGTTCGGGTCCTGTCGGCGTGACAGCTGAGCTTGAACCGTTTCTACCAAAACCGATTTTGACGAAGAAAGAAGAGGGATATGTGTTTGACTACGATCGTCCTCAATCCATTGGTCGCGTGAAGCCTTACTATGGTAACTTCGGCATCAATGTACGCGCCTATACGTATATCCGTACAATGGGACCTGAAGGACTTAAAAAAGTCAGTGAGTACGCTGTGATCAATGCGAACTATATGATGCGTAGACTTCAGGAAGTGTACGATCTGCCATTTGATCGTCATTGTAAGCATGAATTCATTCTTTCTGGTAAACGTCAGAAAAAACTTGGCGTTCGAACATTAGATATTGCGAAAAGGTTATTGGACTTCGGCTACCATCCGCCGACGATCTACTTCCCGATTAATGTAGAAGAAGCTTTGATGATCGAACCGACGGAAACGGAGTCCAAGGAGACACTGGACGACTTTATTGAGGCTATGATCCAAATTTCAGAAGAAGCTGAGAATGACCCTGAAAAGGTTCAAGACGCTCCTCATACGACGGTTGTCAGTCGAATGGACGAGACGCTGGCGGCACGTAAGCCTGTGCTTAGCTACCAGAAGTCATAAAACGAAAAACACCGAAACCATAAGCGGTTTCGGTGTTTTAATTATTTCTTCGTTTTAATTTTACCTGTCCATTTTTTAAAGCCGCCTTGAAGCATATAAAGCTGATTGTACCCTTTTTTATGCAGTTGCATAGCAGCACGAGTGGAGCGGGCGCCGCTTTGGCAGTAAAGATAGACCGGTTTATCTTTACGGATTTCAACAAGGCGATTGCGCAATTGAGACATCGGGATGTTACGAGCTCCGAGAATATGTCCGCCTTCGAACTCCTTTGGTTCTCTTACATCAATCAATTGTGCTTTTCTGTACCCTTGCCTGAATTCATCTTCTGTCAATGTCGTCATAATTTTTTTCGCTTTGAAGTATCTATATATACCCAGTCCGATTAAAACGACAATAGCTCCGATTAAAATCCACAATTCCATCGTTTTCCCCCCATTTCTCTTTTCCTCTATCTATTATAGGGTGCTTTTCCTCTGTTTTCAAAAAAAACTTTTTGTTACGAATAATAAAAGCCTGTATCTTCAAAGGTCTTCCTTTTCTTCATTTATGCAACTGATAAAAAAGGCATTCATTTTAAATTTAGAAGGCTTTATCTAAGCTTTTCTTCCTCGCTCTTCCTCTTACGTAAAATTATCTGATTGACAAATCTCTACATATTCGTTCAATAACACAATATATAGAAAAAAATTCTGAAATCAACACAATATATTGATTAGTTTTTTGTCAGTGTGGTATGTTACTTATACAGATTAAAAAAAGAATCGAAGTAGTAAGGGAGAGATCTACTATGCAGACTACTACATCTAGTGAAACACACGCAAAAATTAATGTGGAACGTTTAAATGCGGACATTCGACAGTTTTCCCAAGTTCATGAAATCACACCAGATATGAAGCTTACACACAAAGGAGTTTCTAGACTGGTGATGCTCGATCGATATGCATTTAAAGATACCGAAAAATTGACATTGTCTAAAGGCGATTTTGTTGTACTTACGGTCAAAGACGATCCAAAATTCCCGGCAAGAGGGTTCGGTTTTATCCAGTCGATCGATTGGGAAAAACATGAAGCGATTGTCAAGGTTGAAGATGAGTTTGTCAACGTACTGGATCATGAAAAGGAAAGAGAAACCGGATTAATCACTCGTAATCTTGATACGATTGATAAGCCGCTTGAGGTTTATTACGAGCAAATTGCACTTCGGAACGCTACGGGTCTTTCAGAGGTTGAAACAGATCCCGAAAGGAAACAACAGAGTTTCGAGGAATTTTATAAACAGCTTTCAAACTTAAACTTCATCCCGGCTGGACGTGTGCTTTATGGGGCGGGCTCTCAAACAGACGTTACGTATTTCAACTGTTATGTCATGCCTTATATTCAGGATTCTCGCGAAGGGATTTCTGATCACCGGAAGCAGGTTATGGAAATCATGTCTCGCGGTGGAGGAGTTGGAACCAATGGATCGACGTTAAGACCGCGAAACACTCTTGCACGTGGTGTGAACGGGAAGTCTTCCGGATCAGTATCCTGGCTTGATGATATCGCAAAGTTGACGCACCTTGTAGAACAGGGAGGCTCAAGACGTGGTGCCCAAATGATCATGCTTTCAGATTGGCACCCAGACATCATCGAGTTCATTATTTCTAAAATGCAGAATCCACGTATTCTACGTTTCCTTATTGAAAATACAGAGGATGAACAAATCAAACAGCTGGCGAAAGATAAACTTAAGTTCACCCCGCTTACAGAAACAGAAAAAGACCTGTACCAAAGTGTCATTAACTATAAGCACATGCCAGGTCTAGGTGGCTTCACAGAGCAAGGTATCCAGGAGGCAGAAGAGAAGCTTCATACAGGTGGTACGTACACCGTCCATAATTCTGAATTCTTGACAGGCGCGAATATCTCGGTCTGTATTACGAATGAATTCATGGAAGCCGTAGAAAACGACCAGGAGTATCAGCTCCGTTTTCCAGATGTTGAGAACTATACAGCTGATGAAATGGAAACTTACAATGAAGAATGGCATGAAAGTGGAGACGTCCGAGAATGGGAAAAACGCGGTTTTGGAATTCGTACCTATCGCACAGTGAAGGCGAAGGAATTATGGAATCTGATCAACATTTGTGCAACGTATTCCGCTGAACCCGGGATCTTCTTTATCGACAATGCGAATGAGAAGACGAATGCCACAGCATACAATCAAAAAGTCGTGGCGACGAACCCTTGTGGGGAACAGCCGCTTGCGCCGTATTCCGTTTGTAATTTAGCAGCGGTGAACCTGGCGTCTGTAGCTGACAAAGACAATAAGGTCGTCGACTATGAAAAGCTCGAAGAAATCGTTCGCACAGGTGTAAGAATGCAGGATAATGTAATCGATGCGACCCCTTATTTCCTTGAAGACAACAAAGTTCAGGCTCTCGGCGAGCGACGTGTTGGACTCGGAGTTATGGGCCTTCATGATTTGTTGATCTACTGTGAAACAGAGTACGGTTCCGAACAGGGGAACAAGCTTGTCGATGAAATATTTGAAACGATTGCGACAACAGCTTACCGTGCTTCAATCGATCTCGCTAAAGAAAAAGGAAGTTTCCCATTCCTAGTAGGAAAAACGGAGGAGGAAACTAAAGAACTTCGTGAACGCTTCATCCAAACCGGTTATATGAAAGAGATGCCTGAAGATATCCGTGAAGGCATTTTGGAGCATGGTATTAGAAATTCACACTTGCTGACAGTCGCTCCAACCGGAAGTACAGGAACGATGGTTGGCGTAAGTACAGGTCTTGAACCATATTTCTCCTTCTCCTACTACCGGAGTGGCCGACTAGGTAAATTTATCGAGGTCAAAGCAGACATCGTCAAGGAATACTTGGATCGTAACCCTGATCAAGATCCCGACCAGCTGCCGGAGTGGTTTGTTACGGCAATGACGATGGCACCTGAAGCACACGCGGATACGCAGTGCGTCATTCAGCGCTGGGTAGACAGCTCTATTTCCAAAACGGTGAATGCACCTCGGGGATACACAGTCGAACAGGTTGAAAAAGTTTACCAGCGCTTGTATCGCGGAGGCGCCAAAGGTGGTACCGTCTACGTGGATGGAAGCCGTGACAGTCAGGTTCTCTCCCTGAAGGCCGAAGAAAACGGATTTGACGGGGAACAGACTGAACTCGAATTTGATGAGGACAAGAAACCTAGGGTGGTACTGATGGACACCGTCCATGAATTGGATAAGACGAAAGTTACAATCGGCTCAGAAGTGGGAGATACATGCCCTGTTTGCCGAAAAGGAACGGTTGAAGATATCGGCGGGTGCAATACGTGTACAAACTGTAACGCCCAGCTGAAATGTGGATTGTAAACAGTATGAAAAAACATCAAACGAATCGCGTTTGATGTTTTTTCTATATTTAGAAAATAACGACTTCCGCTTTTACAGGACTCGCTTTCTTGTCACGAGAGGTAAACTGGTGTATCATTTTCTTGAAACACCTACATAAGGCTGTATTGGGGGTTTATCATGCCAACACCAAGCATGGAAGATTATATTGAGCAAATTTATATACTCATAGAAGATAAAGGCTATGCACGCGTGTCTGACATCGCTGAAAATCTTCAAGTGCACCCATCTTCTGTTACAAAAATGGTCCAAAAGCTCGATCGGGACCAATATTTAAATTATGAAAAATATAGGGGCCTGATTCTGACTCCTAAAGGAAAGAAAATCGGGAAAAGACTTGTGTACCGGCATGAACTGCTTGAGCAGTTTCTGGAAATCATCGGGGTTGAGCCTGATAAGATTTATGATGATGTAGAGGGAATCGAACATCATCTGAGCTGGGACTCCATCGACAGGATTGGAGATCTTGTTCAATTCTTTGAAGAAGAGCCTGAGCGAGTCCAAGCTTTGAGAGAAGTTCAAAAAAGCAATGAAGCTCAGAACGACGAAAAATAAAGACGCTTTTAAGCGTCTTTTTTGTTTGTCTATTATTACCCGTTATTTATGCTCGTGTAATTAGGAAATAGCTTGAAAGAATTTTTTTGTACAAAAAAGAGCGGCCTCAAGCTACCTTATGCGAATGAATGAAGATCCAGACCCGTGAAGCGCAAATCCTTTAATCATTATAGAAACCTTTAATTGGACACTATATCTTCCGTGGAACTTTTCGGATCATCGCCCGTTCTAAATAGAGGAAAGTCTGTTTATACATGTAAAAGCGGGGTGATCGTGTGAAAGTTGACGGCGTTTTTTCCGGAGGTGGCGTCAAAGCCTTGGCTTTCATTGGCGCTTTAGAGGAGCTCGAAGACCATGGGTATCGATTTCAACGAATTGCGGGTACATCTGCCGGAGCTATATTGGCAAGTCTGACTATTGCCGGGTATTCAGGTAAAGAGCTGAAGGAGAAGATTAAACAGCTTTCTTTTGAAAAGTTGGTCGATGTTCCTGTGACTGATCAGTTGATGCCATTTATGAAATGGCTGCTACTTTATTTCAGATTGGGGCTTTACAAGGGGAATAAACTTGAAAAAACGTTGGAGATCTGGCTGGAAGAAAAAGGGGTGCGGACCTTTTCCGATCTTCCGCCAAATTCTTTGAAAATTATTTGTTCAGACTTGACACATGGGCGGATGATCATCCTACCTGATGATTTAAAGCCTGTCTATGGGATAGACCCAGCTACATTCTCTGTTGCCAAAGCAGTCCGTATGAGTGCTGGATTGCCTTATTTCTTTATACCTGTCAAGATTCACGGCAAAAAAGGAAAATGTGTAGTAGTCGATGGTGGGGTTCTAAGTAACTTTCCTATTTGGGTGTGGGAAAAGGAGGGAGGGTGCCGCAGAAGGCCAATTATAGGGATGAAGTTGAGCGATCCTCCCGACAAGCTTCCTGAGAAGAAAATAAAAAATGCAGTTCAAATGTTTCATGCGCTTTTCAAAACGATGCAACAGGCTCATGATGCTAGATATATTTCACCGACTACAAGTAAAGATGTCATTTTTATACCTGTGCAAGGCATCGATACGACGGATTTTTATATGAGTGAAAAGGAAAAAGAAGAGATCATGGAATTCGGTCGTCACCATGCCGCCAGCTTTTTAAAGAGGTGGTCCAAATAAGGATGACTCCGATTCCATAAAAAAATCGAGCCTTTTTAAAATGAGGCTCGATTTTTATCTTTGTTTTTACTTCCTTCAATGACACGCAAGTGAGGTGCACTGTTACGGCGTTTTGGTTTCTTGCTGAAACCGCCGGATGGCTTGGAAGCTGCTTTAGCCACTGGTGATTTTTTGATAACTGGTGTCGTTTGTTTGTATTTTTGCTTCGATTGCTTCACTGCCTGCTTGTACTTCTTCATTTCGTTGCTTGACTTGCCTCCACCACCATAGCCCCTGTTCCTGAGGAATATAAAGTAGATTGCGCCGTATACAAGGACCGCGATTCCGATCATCATGATGATGGAAGACAAGAAACCGGTCGTATTGCTGATGAGTTGTAGTCCGACAAAGAATGCTGCGAGGGCCATTAGAATGTATATCACAGGAGTCATCCAATTGCGCATAAGTATTTCCCCCTTTCTAAAAAAGTTGCAAAAATTAATACCTACTAATGTATACCACTATTAAGCTCTTTCCTATCCTATTCGTCGATATTTTTTGACATTTTCCGCGTATTACGCTGCTTCATTCCGGAAAATGGGTCCATTATAAATACTTTCCTTTTTGTTGTGAATTTATGCGGGGCATGGATCCATTTTTATATTTTTGTGGAGCATGGCCCTTCTATGTGGAAAGAATTGTTTCTTACTATTTCTTTTACCTGATTCTAGTACATGTAAACCCGGTAATATGTTTTTTGTACACTTCTTCTTCCTTATATTTTACATTATTTTTCTGGCTTCCACTAGTGTATTTAGTACAAAAATGAGGATAAAAAGCATGAATACAATGGGATTGGAGAAGCTAGAAGATGAGGTGAAGATGATGGATAAACCGAAGCAACAGAATCAGGTAGAACCGAGACAAAGTGTACTGACCAAATCTCTAGGAATCGGATTTGCCAGCGGAATTATTTGGAGTTTTTTTGGAGCGATCGCCTATTATTTTCATTTTGCTGAAGTATCTGCCGCTTCGTTCTTATTCCGCTCTTATTGGCAAACTTCCTGGACCGGAACGTGGTTAGCAGAACTGCTCGCTATCGTAGTGGTGGGAATTGTCTCATTGGGTACCGCTTTGATTTACTATATGACATTCAAACGTATGAACGGAATATGGCCAGGGCTGCTTTTCGGTACGCTTTTGTGGGTTCTCGTTTTTTGGCTATTGAATCCTTTGTTCCCAGCGATCCCTTCATTTATGGAATTGTCCAGTGACACATGGGTGACGACCGGATGTTTATTTATCTTATATGGAGTTTTCATTGGATACTCTATCTCCTATGAGTTTAGAGAGTTCAATGCTTCAGCTAATTAATATTCAAACGAGAAAGAAGTATGCTAAGATAAAAGAGTATGACTATTTAGTAAATGGTGGGGATAGATGATGGGGAAACAGGTGCTGTTTTTGATCAATGGTCCGAATTTGAATCTTTTAGGAACAAGAGAGCCTAATACCTATGGCAGCGATACGCTTGATGATGTTGTCCAACTGGTGAAAAATACGGCTGAAGGATTTAAAATCGTTCATCACCAGTCGAATCATGAAGGGGATCTCGTAGATTATATTCAGTCCGCTGGTAAAGAGGCGGATGGAGTCATCTTGAACCCCGCAGCCTATACTCATACGAGTGTAGCCATCAGAGATGCAATCAGTGCGATTTCAGTCCCTGTCATCGAGGTGCACATATCGAATGTGCATCGTCGTGAGTCATTTCGCCATCATTCATACATCTCTCCTGTAAGTTCGGGGCAAATTGTTGGATTTGGCGTTGATGGGTATCGATTGGCTACTTTAGGGTTGATAGAAAAGATAAGGAAGGGAGAAGAGAAATGAAACTACAAAATTTACGTACCGCAATCATGACAAAAGAATTAGATGGTCTTTTGATCATGAGTCCAAAAAACAGAAAATATATTTCAGGATTTACTGGCAGCTCAGGTGCTTTGCTTATTACAAATGAGGAAGCTTTATTAATTACCGATTTCCGCTATACGGAACAGGCGAATGAACAGGCCGGTGACTTCAAGGTGGTGGAACATAAAGTCCCCATGCACGAAGAAGTAGCTAAGCAGGCCGAACAGCTTGGTTTGAAAAAAATCGGTTTCGAACGTGATCACGTTACATACGGTATTTACGAAACATTTAAAAAAGCTCTAGGGGCTGAATTGGTACCAACTTCCGGGCTCGTCGAAAAGTTACGCTTGATAAAGACGGATGAGGAGATTAGTATATTAAAGGATGCTGTCGAGATTGCTGATAAAGCATTTGAACATATCCTAGGGTACATAAAACCAGGTGTAAAAGAGATTGATGTCTCTAACGAGCTTGAATTCTTCATGAGAAAACAGGGAGCAGTCTCTTCTTCTTTTGATATTATTGTAGCTTCCGGTTATCGTTCTGCGCTTCCACATGGCGTGGCTTCTGAAAAGGAAATCCAGTCTGGTGAGCTTGTCACACTAGATTTTGGGGCCTTATATAAAGGGTACTGCTCTGATATCACGAGAACCGTTGCGGTCGGGGATATTAGCGATGAGCTGAAAGAAATTTATGATACGGTTCTCCAAGCCCAATTAAAGGGTATGGAAGGATTAAAAGCAGGAATTACAGGTAAGGAAGCGGATGCTCTAACACGAGACTATATTACAGAAAAAGGATATGGTGAGTATTTTGGCCATTCGACGGGACATGGTATAGGATTGGATGTCCATGAAGGTCCCGGCTTATCGTTCAGAACAGAGCAAGTGCTTGAAGAAGGAATGGTAGTGACGGTGGAACCTGGTATTTATGTTCCTGGCGTTGGCGGCTGCCGAATTGAAGATGACGCGGTTGTCACGAAAGAAGGGAATCTTTGTCTCAGCCAGTCTCCAAAAGAATTGATTACATTGTAATTTGAGAAGGAGGAACTAATATGATTTCAGTAAACGATTTTCGTACAGGTTTAACCATCGAGGTAGATGGTAGCATTTGGCAGGTTATGGAATTCCAACACGTGAAGCCTGGTAAAGGAGCAGCTTTTGTCCGCTCTAAATTGCGTAATCTCCGTAATGGGAATATTCAGGAGAAAACGTTCCGCGGCGGAGAAAAAGTAGAGCGTGCGCATATTGAGAACCGTAAGATGCAATACCTTTATGCCAATGGAAATATGCATGCTTTTATGGATATGGAAACTTTTGAACAAGTAGAGATCCCTGGAGATTTGCTTCAGGAGCAGCTCAATTACTTGAAAGAGAACATGGAAGCCCAAATTCAGAGCTATCAAGGGGAAACAATCGGAGTAGAACTTCCGAAGAACGTGGACCTGAAAGTTGTTGAAACTGAACCAGGGATTAAAGGCGACACAGCAAGCGGTGGTACAAAACCTGCGACGCTTGAGACAGGCCTTATCGTACAAGTGCCATTCTTTATCAACGAAGGAGAAGTATTGACCATCAGTACGACGGATGGAAAATATGTTTCCCGTGCTTAAATCATATAAACACCAGTAAAGCTCGTCCCGATAGGGGCGGGCTTTTTTTCTTGAATCAAACCGTTTCGGCTTGAAATGCTCTTTTACTAGATTACTCTATCAATCTTCTTCCTTGAGGTCATAACCTCACATTTCATTCATACATATGAAGTAAATCAAGTAAAAGGAGTCAAAGCGCATGAAGGAGATTTTGGCGTTATTTCCAGAGCCTCTACAACATTTAGTGAATATGCATGTAGAGTGGAAAGCCCTTCAGGAAATCAGGGTGCGGGTCAACCGGGAACTTGAAGCAATCGAGGCGAATCGAAGTTATTCCATACCGGGGGCCGTGATGACCCCAAAGGAGCTGAGTTACCTGGTAAATCAGGTCAGTCAGTTTTCCCTTTATCGTTATAATCACGAATTGAGAGAGGGGTTCATTACGATTGAGGGGGGACACCGAATTGGACTGGCAGGAAAAGTGAACAAACAGGAAAATCACATCGAGACCCTAAAGCATATTTGTTTTATGAATATAAGGATCGCAAGACAAGCAGAGGGATACGTTGAACCGTTTATTCCTCATTTATTTCAAAACGGAAAATGGTTGAGTACGTTAATTATCGGACCGCCACACTCTGGAAAAACAACGCTTCTAAGAAGTCTTGCCAAGTGGATTGGTTCTGACAGGCGGAACTTTACAGCTGCGAAAGTGGCAATCATTGACGAAAGATCGGAAATCGCCGCCTGCCTCCGTGGAATTCCTCAGCTCCAAGTAGGAGAGAGAACGGATGTAATGGATGCCTGTCCTAAAGCAGAGGGCATGATGATGATGATCCGTTCGATGTCGCCAGAAGTTCTCATCGTAGATGAAATTGGAGGACAGAAGGATGCGGAAGCCGTTGAAGAAGCCATTTTTACGGGAGTTGAAGTTATTTGTACTATTCACGGAGAGAATTTAGAAACGTTAGAAAAGCGGCCGACAGCTAAGCGACTGTTGCAGGAAGGGGTCTTTTCCCGTTTTTTTGTCCTCGATCGATTAAAGGAAAGCCATGCCCATGATATCCAGCTGTTCAATGAAAAAGGAGACCTCATCGAACGGGTAAGAGGAGGGGATAAGAATGGAATGGTTCGGAGCACTCATCGTTTTGACCGTTACAACATGGGCGGGATTTGATTTGGCTTCAAGGTTTCAAAAAAGACCCGGTCATATTAGACAGTGGAAAAACGCGCTGCAAATGATTGAAGCGGAAATGGTTTATGGCCAGTCATCATTGTGGGAGGTATGTGCCAATTTATCTCATCATTTACCATCCCCGACAAATCAGTTTTTTAAATCGATTGGTGATGTTGAAGGTCCTTGCCGAGATTTTGCTGAACTATGGACAAGCTCACTGAAGAAGCATTGGCCATGGAATGCACTCAGCAAAAGTGAATGGGAAATCCTCGTTCAATTCGGGCGTTCTCTTGGACAGCATGATTTGACTCAACAGCAAAAGCAAATCCAGTTGGCGCTACATCATTTGGATCGCGAATTACATGAAGCGTTAGAGTCTGGTGTCAAATATCAGAAGATGGCACGTGGAATGGGTGTGCTAAGTGGAGTGCTGGTGATCATTTTGATTATTTGAAGGAGGAAGAGACATTGTGCTGCAGGATGCAACGATTTTATTTCAAATCGCGGGTGTAGGGATTATAGTTGCAATGATTCATAGCATTTTAAAACAAATGGGAAAAGAAGAAATCGCACAAGCCGTCACCTTAACCGGCTTTATCATTGTTCTTTTCATCGTTCTCCACCGGTTAGCTGATTTGTTTCAGCAAATTAAATCCGTCTTTTTGTATCAGGGGTAAACAATGGATATTGTTCAAATCGTATCTCTAGGACTTGTTGCTGCTTTGTTGATTGTTTTATTAAAAGAACAACATTCATCGATCGCTTTTCTTCTGCTCCTTTTAGTCGTGATTATCATCTTTCTATCTGTCCTGGATCAAATCCGTCATATTTTTTCCTTACTGTCGTACATGGCAGAACAGGCCCAGGTGGATTCGGTTTATTTTAAGACGATTTTAAAGATTATCGGAATCGCCTATATCGCAGAATTAGGGGGCCAATTGATCAGGGATGCCGGGCTGAATGCCCTGGCATCTAAGGTCGAACTGGCTGGTAAGCTCTTTATTTTAATGTTGGCTATTCCGATCGTTACAGCTGTTATTGAAACCATACTCCATTTTATACCTGGACAATTGGGGTAAGATCGCGAGGTATGATATGAAACATCTCTTTTTCATAGGCTTTCTATTCGTCTTCTTCCTTAATCACCCGTTCGTATCCAATGCCCAACCATCAACAGATGCTGAGACGGTGCCGTCTATGGCTGATCATGTTTCTACATTGGAACTTGAAGAAAGCTGGAAGCAGTTGAACCAGGAATATGGAGAATTCATGCCAGCGTTCCATATGAACGATTTTAGAGATTTTATTGAAAAAGAAGGACGGATTGATTCATCAGGATGGTTTTCAGGCATTCTGAAGTTTTTCTTTCATGAACTGATGCTGAACGGAAAGCTCCTTGCTTCACTTTTGTTTTTGACGTTATTCAGTACATTGTTGCAGGCTGTAAAGTCGTCTTTTGAGAATTCCGCAGTCAGTCGCATCGCCTATCTCGTCATTTATCTAGTATTAATCACACTTGCTCTCGAAAGCTTCCGTCAGGTGATTGATTACACGATCGGAGCCATTGATCGAATGAGTAGTTTCATGATCGGGCTTCTTCCCTTGCTCTTAGGGATTATGGCTTCCTTTAGTCATTTGATGTCAATTTCCTTCTTCCACCCGATTATCGTGGCGCTCGTCCAATCAAGCGGGCTATTAGTGAAGTACACGTTGATTCCTTTGTTTACAGCGTCAGCTTTATTGATGATCGTCGGTTCATTAAACGAAACGTATAAGGTGGATCAACTGGCAGAGCTTCTCCGAAATACGGGACTTGCCATCATGGGCGTTTTTCTCACGGTTTTTCTCGGAGTGATTTCCGTTCAGGGGACGGTAACGGCTGTACAGGATGGAGTCACAATGAAAACGGCAAGGTTTGTGACCGGGAATTTCGTGCCGGTCGTCGGGCGATTGTTTACAGATGCTACAGATACGATCTTAGGAGCTTCTCTTGTATTGAAAAACACGCTGGGCATCGCAGGCGTCGTGATTCTCTTAGGAATCGCTGTATTTCCTGCATTAAAAGTTTTCGCTATCGCGGTCATTTACAAAATAGCTGCCGCTCTGTTACAACCTCTTGGCGACGGCCCGATTATTCAGGCCATGTCTGTGATCAGCCGCCATATCATGTACGTTTTTGCCTCATTATTGATGGTCTCTATGATGTTCTTTTTGGCCATTGTCATCATGGTAGCGGCCAGCAATATTACGATGATGGTGAGGTAGGTGTAAAACGTGGAATTATTCGTGGAATGGATAACGAAAATTGTGTTGTTTCTCATACTTGCGGTAGTTGCCGATATGGTACTGCCGTCCGGGATGATGCGGAAGTATGCAAAGCTCGTATTGTCGATCTTGCTTTTACTTGTTTTTCTCGGACCTCTCCTGCAGGTTCTACAGATTAATCCGGAGCAAATTATGAGGGCCGCGAACCGCACGATGGAGAACGAAGTGCCGGCTCCATTTACAAATGAAGATATTGAAACCAAGAAAAATGAAATACTGCAAGGACAAGATGCATATAAATTAGAACAGGTGACGAAGGCGATTGAAGAAAAGCTGAAAGGACCCCTGTTAGAAGAGTTCCAAGTTCTGGTGACCGAGGTTGAACTGCAGTTTTTGAAGGAACCTTATGAACTTGAATCATTGGACAAGCTTTTTGTCACGATTTCTCCGGAAGAGGATGGGGGAGAAGTCGATGTGGTGGAAGATATCTCGATTATGGAAGAGACAAAGCCTGAAACAAAACCGGACGATCACCCCATTCGCCAACTGATCGCGGAGTACCTCGAACTTGAGGAAGAACAAATTGTAATCCGCTGGGAGGAAGAGGATGAATAAATGGTGGAATAAGTTACTGCAGCCTTTTGCTTCTAAGGAAGGAAGAAAAGTAAATAAACAAAAGTATTTTATTATTCTCGGTCTTATCGGTGTGCTCATCATTTTGACGGGGAGTTTGTTCCAGGGTGATGACGGGTCGATGCCTCCTGTACAGGAGATACAAACCTCTCGGAACTCACCTGATGACGCTCAGGAGTCGGATAAGACATCTTCGATTACACAATTGGAAGAGGAGTATGAAAAACAGCTCAAGCCGCTCCTTGAAAATATCGATGGTGTTAGCGGAGTCGAACTTATGATTAATTTGGCAGCTACACATGAAAAGGTCTATGACAAAAATATTATTATAAGCAAACAAACAACAAAGGAGACCGATAAGAATGGAGGGGAAAGAGAAATTGAGGATTATTCCCGTGAACAGCAGTTAGTTCTAGTCCGTCAGGGGGATCGTGAAGTTCCTTTGCTGATCAAAACCTCTAAACCTGAGGTCAGTGGTGTACTGGTAACCGCTAAAGGGGTGGGACAATTAGAAGTGAAGGGCTGGGTGGTAGAAGCCATCTCTAGAGTGCTCGATGTCCCGAGTCATCGCATATCCGTTTTGCCTAAACAATGAGGAGGGTTTCCAATGGTGAAAAAACAAACTGTATGGCTGCTTACAATGTTAAGTCTTTTGATTGTATTGAGTGTCTATTATATGACATCACCAGATAACGGTGAGATGGCTTTTATCCAGGAAGAGGAATGGGCTGAAATGACGGAAGAAGCGGGAACTATGGAAGCAGCAGAAGACGGGACGGTCATCTCTCAACTCTCAACAGATGAACTGTTCGCCGCCATTCGTTTAGAACAACAGAACAAACGCGATCAGCTACAGGAACAGCTTTCAGAAATCGTAGCTTCCAGCAGTTTTTCGACCGAAGAGAAAAATGAAGCGCTCGAAAAAATGGAAACTTTGAAAGAAACCCAATCGAAGGAAGCGATACTGGAAAATACTATTCAAGCCAGTGTGCCATATGATGATGTGCTGGTTAGAGCAGAAGAAGATGTCGTCTATGTAACGGTCCAAGCAGAGGAACTTTCTAAAACAGAAACAAATCAAATCATTCAAATGGTCTCCGATGAATTTGGCGAACGGACAGTCCAGGTTCAATTTCAGCCGGCCGGCTAATGATCGCCCCCTGACAATATGTCAGGGGTTTTTTGTGTCTCACTATTTGTTTTTTATAAAGAATTATACATGTAACTGTCCAATTCAAGGAATCCCCATAAAAGCGTTATCATTTACCAAGTTGCAGGACTGATTGATCTATCGTAAAATATTGAAAGGAGTTATTAGTACCAGCTAAAAAAAGACAAGTTACATAAAGGAGTGCCATATATGTTAAAAGTGCAGGAAATTCGTGAAATCATTAAACTGATTGATCAATCCAACATTGATGAATTTTGTTATGAGTCCAATGGAACGAAAGTAACCATGAAGAAAAATCAGGAGAAGGTCGCTGCAGAACCGGTAACCGTTCAACAGCCGGTACAAGCCCAGCCTCAAGCAGATCAACCAAAAGCACCTGTTACCCAACCGGCGGAGCCAAAAGAGGAGACCGTCCAAGAAGAAACGGCTCAACCGGCTTCAAGCTCTAATTATGATAAAGAAATCACATCACCTATGGTCGGTACGTTTTATCAATCCCCATCACCTGACCAGGGGGCTTACGTACAAGTAGGCGATCAGGTGAAGGAAGATAGCGTGGTCTGTATCGTTGAGGCGATGAAATTATTTAATGAAATTGAGGCGGAAGTTTCAGGAGAGATCGTTGAGATCCTGGCGAAAGACGGAGAGTTAGTAGAATATGGTCAACCGTTATTCCGCGTGAAAACTAAATAACGGGAGGTGTCCATATTGATTAAAAAAGTACTGATTGCAAACCGTGGAGAAATTGCTGTACGTGTCATTCGAGCGTGTAAAGAGATGGGCATTGAAACCGTCGCTATATACTCCGAGGCTGATAAAGAGGCCTTGCATGTTCAAATCGCTGACGAAGCATACTGTGTAGGCCCTAAATTGAGTAAAGACAGTTATTTAAACTATACAAACATTTTAAGTGTCGCCACTTTAACAGGAACAGATGCGATTCATCCTGGTTATGGGTTCCTCTCCGAAAACGCGGAGTTTGCAGAGATGTGTGAAGAGTGCAACATTACGTTCATCGGCCCTTCAGCTTACGCGATTCAAAAGATGGGAACTAAAGATGTCGCCCGCGAAACGATGCGTGAAGCAGGTGTCCCTGTTGTACCAGGCTCAACTGGAATCATTCAAGATGAAGCAGAAGGTTTAAAAATTGCGGAAGAAATAGGATATCCTGTCATTATTAAAGCCACTGCAGGCGGCGGGGGAAAAGGGATCCGCGTTGCTCGCGACGAAGAAGACTTGAAAACAGGCATTCGGATGACACAACAGGAAGCAGAAACGGCTTTCGGAAATCCGGGTGTTTACATTGAAAAGTTCATTGAGAACTTCCGCCACGTGGAAATCCAAGTGCTAGCGGATAACCACGGAAATGCTGTGCATTTAGGTGAAAGGGACTGTACGATCCAAAGACGTCTTCAAAAGCTGATTGAAGAGACGCCATCTCCGGCCATCAGTCCTAAAATGCGTGAAACAATGGGGGATGCTGCTGTCAAAGCGGCCCTAGCGGTTAATTATTCAGGAGCAGGAACCGTTGAATTCATTTTTGACAAAGAAGAAGAGACTTTTTACTTTATGGAAATGAATACACGGATTCAGGTGGAGCATCCTGTAACAGAAATGGTTACAGGCGTCGATTTGATAAAAGAGATGCTTCTCATTGCGTCTGACGAAAAGTTATCCTTCACACAAGAAGAGATCACGTTTGAAGGATGGGCGATCGAGTGTCGCATCAATGCTGAAGATCCGTTTAAAAACTTCATGCCTTCAGCAGGGAAAATTGACATGTACTTGCCTCCAGGAGGACTAGGTGTCCGAATCGACTCTGCCGCTTATCCTGGTTACATGATCCCGCCTTACTACGATTCGATGGTTGCTAAACTGATTACGTACGGACGTGATCGGGATGAGGCGATTCGTCGAATGAAGCGTGCGTTAGATGAATTTGTCATTGAAGGTGTCCATACGACAATTCCGTTTCATCAGCGTATGATGGAACATGAAGTTTTTGTTGGAGGAGACTTTAATACAAAGTTTTTAGAGAAATATACTATAATGAAAGATGAATCTTAGGAGGAGTGGTCAGTATGAGTGAAAAGCAGCTGTTGAATGTAACAGACGGGTCGACCCTTGGAAATATTGAGATTGCTCCAGAAGTTATTGAAGTGATTGCGGGAATTGCTGTTTCCGAAGTCTCTGGTGTCGCTTCCATGCGTGGGAATTTTGCCTCGGGTGTTGTCGAGCGGTTAGGGAAGAAAAATCACGGAAAAGGCGTTAAGGTTGAGCTAACGGAGAACGGAATCATCATTGACGCATTCGTTGTCATGGATTACGGGATCTCAATCCCTGATACGGCACAAAAAATCCAAGATAATACACGCCAGGCACTGAAGAATATGACGGCTCTCGAGATCAAAGAAATTAACGTTCATATTGTCGGGATTCAGATGGATTCCAAAGAAGATGAGCCTGAATTTGAAGAAGCATAATCCGATAGAAGCCGGAAAGGGGCCTTCCTTTTTCGGCTTCTTTTTTGATCACATCAACAATAGCAGTTTTTTTGAATTATTTTGACATTGCCGTGTTGAATAGCTTTTATTACGCTAAAATGTTATGATTCTATCGGATATTACCTTAAAGGAGAATGAACATGAAACGACGTACAGCAAGGGAGAAAGCATTTCAGGCGCTCTTCCAAATCGGTAACAGTGAGATTGAAGCAAACGAAGCGATCCAGCATGTTTTAGAGGGGGCGGAAGTCGACCCTTTTCTCCATGATCTCGTTCACGGAGTGATTTCGAATCAGCAGGAATTGGATCCGTGGATTGCCGACCATTTAGACAACTGGTCATTTGATCGCCTACCTAAAGTGGAAAAAACGGCTTTAAGAATGGCGGCATACGAAATGAAGCATACAGAGGATGTTCCTAACCAAGTAGCCATTAACGAAGCTGTTGAATTAGCTAAAATTTTTGGTGAGCAGGATTCAGGGAAATTTGTAAACGGCGTTTTATCTAAAATGATGGATTAAATCTAAAGGGGGACTCGGAAGAATGGCAGCGAATGTAATTTACGGAAAAGATTTGGCGGAAGAACTTAGACAGGAAATGAAGCAGGAAGTATCTACGCTTCACGAAAAAGGTGTCCACCCGAAATTAGTGGTCGTCATTATCGGGGAGGACCCGGCCTCCATGTCTTATGTTAAAGGTAAGAAAAAAGCTTCAGAAAAAATTGGTCTGGACTCTGATCTAATCGAGCTTCCGGAAAAAACGTCTGAGAAAGAATTGCTTACACTTATTGAACGCTTAAATAATGATTCATCCGTACATGGAATTCTTGTTCAACTCCCGCTTCCTGATCACATTGATGATCAGAAAGTTATTGAGACGATCGATCCTAAGAAAGATGTGGACGGCTTTCATCCGATCAATGTGGGACGTATGATGACAGGACAAGAAACATTCTATCCTTGTACTCCTTATGGCATTTTAGTCATGCTTAAACGAGCAAAGATTGACATAGAAGGAAAACATGTCGTGATCG
Organism: Halobacillus fulvus; assembly: GCA_004078665.1. Lineage (GTDB taxonomy): Bacteria > Bacillota > Bacilli > Bacillales > Halobacillaceae > Halobacillus > Halobacillus fulvus. Next base: position 408,095 of record SCFO01000001.1, read on the forward strand.
TTGGCCGTAGTAACTTAGTAGGAAAGCCAGTCGGTCAGCTTTTACTTAACGAAAATGCGACCGTTACGCATTGTCATTCTAGAACGAAAGATTTGCGTGCCCATACAAAACAGGCGGATATTCTGATTGTAGCAGCTGGTAAAGCGGATTTGATTACAGGTGAAGATATTCGCGAAGGGGCAGTTGTCATTGATGTCGGTGTAAACCGGGTCGATGGAAAATTGACCGGAGATGTAGAATTTGAATCAGCAAAAGAAATCGCATCTCATATTACACCTGTACCTAAAGGTGTTGGTCCGATGACGATCACGATGCTGCTTCATAATACGATGGAAGCTGCCAAGAGAATTCACAGCGTAAAATAAGGAGAATGTTTTGTGAATGATCAATATTTGACGGTCACCGCATTAACGAAATACTTGAAACGGAAATTGACAACCGATCCCCATCTCAAAGAGGTATGGCTAAGGGGAGAGATTTCAAACTTTAAACATCATAGCAGGGGCCATATGTATCTTTCTCTGAAAGACAAAGGGGCGAGAATCCAGTCGGTCATGTTTGCCGGTTATAACAATAGGCTCAAGTTTTCACCAGAGAATGGCATGAACGTTCTTGTCAAAGGTGAGATCAACATTTATGAACCGATGGGACAATACCAGCTGTACATTAAAGAAATGCAGCCAGATGGTATTGGCGCCTTATATATGGCATTTGAGCAGCTCAAGGAGAAGCTTGAAACCGAAGGGCTCTTTTCCCCTGAACGGAAGAAATCGATTCCAGTACATCCTAAACATATCGGGGTCATCACTTCTCCTACAGGCGCAGCTGTCCGGGATATCCTAACGACTCTTGAACGCAGGTACCCTATTGTGCCTGTCACGGTTCTTCCGGTCATGGTACAAGGAGAGCGTACCGCTGCTTCTGTATCGAAAGCGATCGAATATGCGAACAAGCATATGGATTGTGATGTATTGATTGTAGGCCGCGGTGGTGGTTCGATTGAGGATCTTTGGGGATTCAATGAAGAGCTTGTCGCAAGGACGATAGCGGCGTCCCATATCCCGGTTATTTCAGCTGTAGGGCACGAAACAGATACGACCATCAGCGATTTTGTAGCCGATGTGAGGGCGGCTACACCTACAGGAGCAGCCGAGCTAGCCGTTCCTTCTATTGACGAGCTGCGTGATCAGGCAAGAGTTTTACAAGCGCGATTGAACAGGGTCATGGTCACCCAGCATGATCAAAGCAAGCAAAAGCTAGACAGGCTTCAAAAATCCTACGCCTTTAAATATCCGGAACAATTGATGAAACAGAAAGAGCAGGATTTAGATCGACTGCTTGAACAGTTAACTAGCCAAATCAAACGGTCTCATTCCCAAGCTAGTGAGCGCTTTCGTTACATCAATAAACGCCTTAGTCAACAAGGGCCCGAGTCACAAATCAAAGATGGTAAGGAAAAACTCGAAGCATATAAAAAGCAATTTACGTTAAGGTTTCAGAACCTTTTGACTCAGAAGCAGAACCAGTTTGAGAAAAGTTTGGATAAACTGACCTTATTAAACCCGCTTGACATTATGAAGCGTGGCTATGCGATTCCTTTTGACACAAAGGGAAAAGTCGTTAAAAGAGTTCATCAGGTACAAAAAGGTGACAGGCTTTCGGTTCAAGTACAGGATGGCTCACTGGATGTAGAAGTTTTGGATGTGAAGGAGGATGAACATGTCAGAGAAGAAAGCTGAAATAAGTTTTGAAGAAGCGATGAAGCAATTGGAGGAGCTTGTGGAAAAGCTAGAGACAGGAGACGTGCCGTTAGAGCAAGCCATTCAGTATTATCAAAAAGGAATGGAACTATCTAAAGTCTGTAACGAAAAGCTTGGGCATGTTGAAAAGCAAATGCAGCAGATCATGAATGAACATGGGGAGCTTGAGCCTTTTTCAGTTCAGGAGGAAGGCAAATCGTGACGCTGTCTAACTATTTAAAAGAAAATAGACAATGGATCAATGATCAATTGCAGCAGTATGTGAGGGATTATTCTCTTCCAGGAAGACTTCAAAACGCTATGCTTTACTCGATTGAAGCGGGTGGAAAAAGACTCCGCCCCATTTTGCTTTTCGCAACCGGACGGGCTTTTGGACTGAACGAGGACAAGTCTCTCGCTGTCGCATCCGCATTAGAAATGATTCACACTTATTCCCTCATTCATGATGATTTACCCGCGATGGATAACGATGACTTACGCCGCGGTAGACCAACAAACCACAAACAATTTGATGAAGCGACGGCGATTTTGGCTGGAGATGCTTTGTTGACCCTCAGTTCGCAACTCATCGCTGAAGATGATCATTTAAACAATGAGCAGCGCGTTTTCCTCATCCGTGAACTTTCGAAGGCAAGTGGAGCTAGAGGAATGGTGGAAGGTCAAATGCAGGATATGTTGAGCGAAGACAAAGAAGTCAGCCTTGAACAGTTGGAGAATATCCATAAAAACAAAACCGGTCAGCTTCTGAAATTTTCAATCGTTGCCGGCGCCTATTTAGGCGGGGCAAACGAGAAAGAAATGCATGAAATGACGAGAATGGGTGAAGCGCTAGGTCTTATATTCCAAATTCAAGATGATATCCTCGACGTCACGGGAGATGCTGATGTAATCGGAAAGCCTGTCGGAAGTGACGAAGGCAATAAGAAAAGCACGTACCCACAGCTGTTAGGCTTAGAGGGCGCAAAAAAACAAAAAGAAAAATATGTGGCGATTGCCGAGGAAGCTCTTGAAAACGCAGGGATCGATCAGTCGCTCCTTTCTGAATTGATCCAATATCTTAGCCATCGTGACCATTAAAATGGTTTTAGATTGAGGACGTATGACCTTTGTGGTATATTAGGGTTACAAAAGGAATGGTGCAGTATTCTAGTCGGCCCTCCGTTCCTGAAGGCGGGCCTAAAAATCCGCCAAAGGGCACATCGATGAAGTTCCTTGTGTTGGCTTGAGGCGCCCAGCCTTGGGTCGATGCTGGGAGTTAAGGTCGCAGGGCGATCCACAAAGGCATGTGGGCGTTGACCCTGCTTCCGCGGAGGCCCATTCTTGTGAGAAGATCTGAGCCAGATATTCTTATGAAATGGGGTATGAACCTGCAGTATATGGAGTCAAATCTATATGCGCAGCGTAGCCTGCCTTGAGTGGTTTAGAGGGGATTATAGTCATGTGAGCAACGATCGGGATCAGAATGGCCACTGACTTATTGTTGTGTTAACTATATGAAATCTGAACTGCAAAAGAGGCTAAGGAACGGCTAAAGGCTGTCGGGGAAATCCCCTAGACTGTTCTCGTTCAGGACATAGATCAGGAATTATAGTGTGGACTAAGTGGTAATCTAGTCCAGTATTCGGAGACGATGCTGAATCAAGTTTAATGGGGAACCGCCAGAGTGGTGACACTCGGTACTTGATTGGGAAAACCTACTAGACCTAAGCCGCAATTTTTACTTGATCTGTGACCATTCCTTTAGCTACATAACATCGTGATACTATTCAAATAGAGGTTTAAAATGGACAATAAATTAAAAAAATCTTTAAAATTCAGTTTAAGTATTGCCGTTATCACATTTGTGTTAGCGGCTATTTTTTCAGTAATCTCTTCATCCGTATTAAGCGGAGTGATTTGGATCATTGGTCTTCTCATCGTCTTCTTGATCGTCTTGACCGGTGTCGTGTTCGATATGTTGGGAATTGCAGCGACGGCGGCCGATGAAACACCCTTCCATGCCATGGCAGCAGAAAAGGTCAAAGGCGCAAAGGAAGCAGTTGTCATCGTTAGAAACGCCGACCGTTTCGCAAGTTTCTGTAATGATGTTATAGGGGATATATCTGGTATAGTCAGTGGAACAGCTTCTGCTATCGTCGTTCTTCAAGTTACGAATGTTTTAGGATATAATGAAGGTTCAACGGTACAGATTACAATCTCCGTTGTCTTGACGAGTATCGTGGCCGCTTTGACGGTTGGAGGAAAAGCACTGGGGAAATTTTTCGCCATACATTCTTCTACAAAAATCATCTTTTTCGCCGCACGCATTATTTCCATTTTAGATACGAAGCTGAAATTGAACATACTATCAAAAGCTACATCCTCTAAGAAAAAATCAAGTTAATACAAGGGGGTCCTTCAATGGATCTGAGTAAAATTAAAGACCCTTCGTTTTTGAAGGAATTGAACACAACACAATTAGAAGGTTTGGCGGAAGAGATCCGTCAGTTCCTGATCGAAAATCTTGCAACGACCGGCGGACACTTAGGTGCAAACCTTGGAGTCGTCGAATTGACACTAGCTCTCCACAAAGTCTACGAAAGCCCTGAAGATCGTTTTCTATGGGATGTCGGACATCAGTCCTACATTCATAAGATTTTAACGGGTCGTGCTGATCAGTTCGATACGTTACGTCAATATCAAGGGCTGTGTGGTTTCCCGAAACGCAACGAAAGTGAGCATGATATTTGGGAAACAGGACATAGTTCCACTTCTTTATCCGGAGCAATGGGTATGGCGATTGCGCGGGATTTGAAAGGGCAATCTCATTCCATCTTACCGATAATCGGCGACGGGGCTTTGACAGGTGGTATGGCTCTTGAAGCGTTGAACCACATTGGACATGAGAAAAAAAATGTAACCGTTATCCTCAATGATAACGAAATGTCGATCGCCAAAAACGTAGGAGCCCTTCACGGCGCGCTCGGACGTATGAGAAGCGCTGGAAAATACAACCGGGCGAAAGACGATTTAGAATGGATCCTGAAAAAGATACCGGCTGTAGGCGGAAAGCTTGCTCAAACAGCTGAGCGATTGAAGGACAGCATGAAATATTTCGTCGTCCCGGGTATGTTTTTTGAGGAACTTGGGTTCACTTATTACGGACCGGTGGACGGGCATGACTTTGACGATTTGCTTGAGAATCTGCATTATGCCAAGAAAACAGACGGTCCGGTCATCATCCATGTCATGACGCAAAAAGGGAAAGGGTATCATCCTGCGGAATCAGATGTGAAAGATAAATGGCATGGCGTAGGCCCTTACAAGATCGAATCCGGCGAAAAAATCAAGCCTGTCGATGCTCCACCTGCCTGGAGTTCGGTGATTAGCGAGGCACTTCGGGTAGAAGCTCGGAAAGATGATCGTATTGTCGCGATTACGCCAGCGATGATTTTGGGATCGAAGCTTGATAAGTTTGGGGAAGAATTCCCTGATCGCTTATACGATGTAGGAATTGCTGAGCAGCATGCGACTACGCTCTCTGCTGGACTGGCTACACAAGGTATGAAACCGTTCCTTGCGATTTATTCCACGTTTTTGCAGCGTGGCTATGACCAGGTCATCCATGACGTAGCAAGGCAGAATTTGAACGTGATTTTTGGTATTGACCGATCTGGATTAGTCGGAGCTGACGGTGAGACTCACCAAGGCGTTTTCGATGTGGCGTTTATGCGATCTGTACCGAATATGGTCATTACAATGCCAAAAGATGAAAACGAAGCCCAGCACCTTGTCCATACGGCAGTCGCGTACGAGGACGGTCCCATTGCGATTCGCTACCCAAGAGGGAATGCGAAAGGCGTGGATACTGACAAAGAACTCCAAACGATTCCGATTGGCAGCTGGGATGTTTTGAAGGAAGGAAAGGACGCTGTCATTCTAACCTTCGGAACAACCATTGATATGGCTATGAAAGCAAGCCAACAGCTTGAAAAAGAGGGGCGTTCTGTCCGTGTTGTCAATGCTCGTTTTATCAAGCCTCTTGATGAAGCGATGCTGCATGACATTATGAGAGAAGGTTTGCCGATCTTAACCGTGGAAGAAGCTGTGCTTCAAGGTGGATTCGGTTCCAGCATCCTTGAATTTGCAGAAGAGCATAACTATACCTCTCAATGGGTGAAGCGTATGGGAGTTCCTGACCGTTTCATCGAACATGGAAGCGTGAAGGATCTACTGAAGGAAATCGGTTTGACAGAAGAAAATATTGTCCGTCATGTGACGGAAATGGTACCTAGTAAACAGCAAAGGGCATGACGTATGGGAAGAAAAGTTCGATTAGATGTTTTATTAGTTGAAAAAGGTTATTTAGAAACGAGAGAAAAAGCGAAGCGTACGATTATGGCCGGTTTAGTTTTTTCTGATCAGACAAGGCTAGATAAGCCTGGCCAAAAAGTGGATGAGGACACACCGATCACTGTAAAGGGTAAAGCTATTCCTTATGTGAGCCGGGGAGGACTTAAACTTGAGAAAGCCCTGAAGGTATTTGATTTGGAAATCAAAGATAAAATTATGGTTGATATCGGGTCTTCCACAGGTGGTTTTACAGACTGCGGTCTACAAAATGGTGTGAAGCAGAGCTATGCGATTGATGTAGGGTATAATCAATTGGACTGGAAGTTGAGAAACCATCCTCAAGTCACGGTGATGGAGCGGACGAATTTCCGCTATGTAACGCCTGATGACTTGAAAAATGGACAACCTGAATTTGCATCGATTGATGTCTCGTTCATTTCGCTGCGTTTAATTCTTCCCGTCTTGGCTACCCTTTTGAAAGAGGGTGGGGATGTTGCGGCCTTGATCAAGCCACAGTTCGAAGCTGGCAGAGACCAGGTCGGAAAAAAGGGCATTGTAAAAGACCCAACGATCCATGAGGAAGTTTTACATCACATTCTCAGCTTTGCTGTTCAAAACGGTTATGATGTCTGTGGCCTCACATATTCGCCCATCACAGGAGGAGACGGAAATATAGAGTTCTTGGTTCACTTGCGTCTGACAGGCGAAAAAGAAGGAAAAATCTCCCCTGATGTCGAAATAGAAAGTGTTGTTGAAACAGCACATCAAGCGCATAAGAAGAACGGGTAAGATAAAAAATAATCATACATGTCGAGAAGGGCTTATCAAGCCCTTTTCTTATGATATGAAGTGTTTGCGATACGGCATTACACGTTTATCCTTTCGTTTGAAATGGAGGATCGTCATGAATAAAGGACAACGACATATTAAAATTCGAGAGTTGATTACCAACGATGATATTGAGACACAGGACGAACTAGTGGATCGTCTGAAAGGTCTAGGGTACAACGTAACCCAAGCAACGGTGTCAAGGGATATTAAAGAGCTTCACCTAGTAAAAGTACCGATGATGGACGGGAGATATAAATACAGTCTGCCGGCCGATCAAAGGTTCAACCCATTTGAAAAGTTGAAACGGTTAATGATGGATGCTTTTGTGAGCATCGATCGTGCAGGGCACTTCATTATTTTGAAGACACTTCCAGGGAATGCAAACGCAGTAGGAGCCCTAATCGATAATCTTGAGTGGGAAGAAATTATGGGAACAATCTGCGGAGACGACACCTGTTTGATTATCTGCCGGAGTGAAGATCAGACAGAAACGATAAGTGAACAATTGTTAAATATGCTATAAGCTGAGGTGGATTGTTTCATGCTTACTGAATTATCAATTCGTGATTTTGCGATTATCGATCATGTATCGATCACATTCAAAGAAGGCTTGACAGTCTTGACTGGTGAAACCGGAGCGGGTAAATCCATTATCATTGATGCTATTCAATTACTTTCAGGTAGTCGAGGTTCAGTGGAGTTTGTTCGGCACGGCACCAAAAAGGCGGAAATTGAAGGGTTGTTTACGGTTGATTCTACGCATCCGATTTTTAAAAAAGGCGAAGAATTCGGAGTGGAGATTGAGGAAGACGGGATGGTCGTCTTGAATCGCACGATCACCCACCAAGGAAAGAGCATATGCCGGGTCAACGGTAAACTTGTCACGCTCGCCATTCTTCGTGAATTCGGACAGACTTTGATTGATATCCACAGTCAACACGAAACCCAGTCCCTTATGGATCCGGATCATCATATAGAACTACTTGATCTGTTTTCGGATCAAGAGCTGAGACAATCACAGGAAGAGTACCGTGAAGTATTTGTAAGATACAAGAATTTGATGAAACGATACAAAGAACTGAGTGAAAATGAACAGGAAATGGCTCAGAGGCTCGATCTGCTCGAGTTTCAGTTCAGGGAGCTCCAGGAAGCTGAATTGCAGCCGAATGAAGACGATGAACTCAATGAGGAACGGACCAAACTGCTCAATTACGAGAAGATTTATCAAGGGATCCACGATGCCTATAATTCTTTGTACGGTGAGCAAAAAGGGATGGACTGGCTCAGTCATGCCATGACATCACTTGAAAGCATTTCCGACTTCGACGATCAGCTAGGGAAAATGTCAGAAGAACTTTCGAATGCTTATTACATTATCGAGGAAATGACATTCCAATTAAGCAGCCAGATGACGGATCTCGAATTTGATCCTGAACGGTTGAACTTGATTGAATCGAGATTGAACGAACTGAACCGTTTAAAGAAAAAATACGGCGCAACAGTTGAAGAGATGCTTGAATATGCTTCGAAAATCGAGGAAGAAATCGATGAAATTCAAAATAAAGATTCCCATTTAAGCAAAATGGAAAATCAGATTTATGAACTCGGTCAGGATGCAGTAGTGGAAGCGAAGGACATCCATGATTTGCGCTTGCGGACGTCTGAGAGTTTGTCTGCCCAAATTCATGAAGAACTTAAGGACCTTTATTTGGAAAAAGCCTCCTTCGCGGTGGATATTAGGTTTAAAGATGGGAAAGAAGGAGACCCGATGTTGGATGGACAACCTGTCCAACTGCTCCCGAACGGAATAGATCTTGTTAAATTCCTCATCACCACGAATCCGGGTGAACCGTTAAAAGAAATACATAAGGTAGCATCCGGCGGCGAGATGTCCAGAATTATGCTGGCATTGAAGCGGATTTTTTCCAGGCATCAAGGGGTAACGAGTGTGATTTTTGATGAAGTAGATACTGGAGTAAGCGGTAGAGTAGCTCAGGCGATCGCCGAAAAAATCCATGGTATATCCGTTGGATCGCAAGTTTTGTGTATATCCCATCTTCCGCAAGTTGCGGCCATGGCGGATACCCATGTGAGAATTGAAAAGCATGTAGAGAATGATCGGACTCATACAGTAGTGAAAGAACTAGGACATAGCGAAAAAGCGGATGAACTGTCCAGGATGATCACAGGGGCAGAAATTACGGATACAACTCTCGACCATGCAAAAGAACTGCTGATTATGGCTGAAAATCATAAACAAAAGCAATATAAATAATGGGTATGGTTAAAATAAACACAGAGTTTTTCTGTGTTTATTTTTTTATGGTTTAAATACATGTTGGTTTATCCTTTCCTTATGTTTCATGAGCAGGGAGTGGGTTCTAAATTTACTGTGATTATGCTCGTTTAAAAAGAAGCAAGGAGGACCACATTATAAGTAAGCCACTTAGATGGCAAGGATGGAACAAGGAGAGTGAACCTGTGAGGCAACATGCTTTTAAATATATTTGCGGTTCGGTTCTCCTACTGTTGATGCTTGTCTTGCCATGCTTAACTCCGGTTCAAAAATATTTGTCCATCCCTGATGAAGTAAAGGTCAGTGCCAATGCAAGCTCGGAAACGGAAGACTTCGGGCAGGCGCTTACTGCTTTTTCATCAAATAGTGACCATCAAATATTTTATGAATTCGCTGGTGTTCCGTTAAAGAAAACGAACATTCAGGCCATGGAAGATATTCGCTTAGTTCCAGGTGGACAATCTGTTGGCGTTGAGCTTCATACAAAAGGTGTACTGGTAGTCGGCCATCACCTCGTCAAACAACAGGGTGATGATAAAAATTCTCCTGGAGAAGAAGCAGACGTGCAAATCGGGGACATTTTGTTAAAAGGGAATGGTGAAGAACTCAATAGTGTGGAGCAACTATCCGCTTTAGTTAAGAAATCCGGACAGGACAATAAGGCGATTGAATTTACGGTCAAACGAGACAATAAAATGTTGAATACGACGCTGCAGCCTTCTTATAATGAACAGGAAGATGAATATCAAATCGGTCTGTATATCCGCGACTCAGCCGCTGGGATCGGAACGATGACGTTTTATCATCCGGGCAGCAAAAAATACGGAGCGCTCGGTCATGTGATTTCTGATATGGATACAAAAAAACCGATTGAAATCCATGAAGGAACCATCGTGGAATCTCATGTGACTTCCATTCAAAAAGGAAGTCAGGGTGTACCAGGGGAGAAGAAAGCGCAGTTTTCGATGCGAGAGAACCGTTTAGGTGATATAACTAAAAATACGCCATTTGGCATTTTCGGTGAGCTTGATTATGATTTGGAGAATAATCAATACCCTGAAGGACTTCCTATCGCTTATTCAGATCAAGTGAAAGAAGGTCCGGCTAAAATTCTTACGGTTTTAGACGGCGATGAAATGAAAGCTTATGACGTGGAAATACTAAGTAATATGCCGAGGAAGTCAGCGGTTACCAAAGGGATGATCGTCAAGGTGACAGACCCTGAGCTGCTGGAGAAGACTGGTGGCATTGTCCAAGGTATGAGTGGCAGTCCGATTATACAGGATGATAAAATCATCGGCGCTGTGACACACGTGTTTGTAAATGACCCGACAAGTGGGTATGGCGTTCATATTGAATGGATGCTTGAAGAAGCAGGTATTACAAATCAACTGAAAAAAACTGGTTAAGATCCCGTATCACGGGGTCTTTTTTTAATCGACAAAATTCGACAAACACAATGAACTAATGTCGAATACGCACGAATATTAAAGCATTTTTAAGCATTTTGAAGATATGCTTAAATTTTAAAAATTATTTGTTATAATAAAAAAGGATTAAATTACCTTATGTCGAATGTTTCAATAAAGGGAACAAGGACTATTTCTTTAAGGAGGAAATATAATGGATAAAATTCAAGTGTGTTTAGCCGATGATAACCGTGAGCTTGTGAAGCTTCTTGAGGAATATTTCGATGAAGCGCAGGATATTGAAGTGACAGGTGCTGCATACAATGGAAAAGACTGTTTACAGCTGGTGGAGAAGAAACAGCCAGATGTCCTGATACTCGATATCATCATGCCTCATTTGGATGGACTGGCTGTTTTGACGAAACTGAGAGAGATGGACAAGCGTCCAGAAGTGATCATGCTAACGGCATTCGGACAGGAGGAAGTGACGAAAAAAGCCGTCGAACTTGGTGCCGCTTACTTTATGATGAAACCGTTTGATATGGACCATCTTGCAGAACAGGTGCGTCAGATCAAACACGCTGGTGATCCAATCAATCGGGCGCTTGGAAGCACTTATACGTCTCCTAAATCCAAAAAGCCGGATTTGGACACAAGCATCACTCACATCATTCATGAAGTCGGTGTACCTGCTCATATTAAAGGGTATCAATATTTGCGCGAAGCGATCACAATGGTCTATCGCGACTTAGAATTACTCGGATCCATTACGAAAGTCCTTTATCCTGACATTGCGACAAAGTATAATACGACAGCTTCGAGAGTAGAGCGAGCTATTCGCCACGCCATTGAGGTCGCCTGGAACAGAGGAAACATCGATGCGATTTCTTCCCTGTTCGGATATACGATCTCCAATACAAAGGCAAAGCCTACGAACAGTGAGTTCATCGCGATGGTGGCGGACCGCCTTCGTTTGGAGCATAAAGCAAGCTAACCTTTGAATAGCCATTATAAAATGACTTATTGATCAATCAATATAAATAGCTAATAAGGCGTTTTCCACGAACCTATTTTAAACCTTCCATTCATTTTGAAATGAATGGAAGGTTTTTTTCGTGACCTCAAACTTACTTAACCCGTGTAAATAACTTTCACATATCAAGTACAAAATAAAGAAAACACTTTATCTAAAGGTAGGAACTTGGTACCGATAAGAAAGCTAATAATGACTTTGTTGGAAGAAAATAAAAGACTTACCTGGATAGAGGAAAAACAGTTACCTAGTGCTGACAATACACTAGTTGATGGATGAAAATAACAATTTTAAATATGCCTTTTATTCGATACTCTATGGTAAACTGAATCAAAATAACTACAAAGGGGTGAAGTTATTATGAAGAAAGTATTAAAATGGGCGGGGGTAATTGTACTAGGGTTGATTGTCTTAGGGTTCATCTTTGGTGACGAAGAAGACACGACCCCCCCAATAAACGAAGGTGCTGATGCTAATCAAACAGAGACGGAGCAATCAGAGGATGTTGCTGATGAGTCCTCAGATATAGAAGGAACTGAAATAGAAACGGAAGAAGAGCCGGTAGAAGAAGAACCCTCAGAACCAGAAATGACACTAGCACAACAGAATGCAATAGGTGCGGCAGAAGACTACATTAGCTTTTCGGGGTTTTCTAGAACAGGATTGATCGAACAGCTTGAATTTGAAGGTTTCAGTACAGAGGATGCTACTTTTGCCGTTGATAACATTCAAGTGGATTGGAATGAGCAAGCTGTAATTAGTGCAGAGCAATATCTAGATACGATGTCGTTCTCCAGAAGTGGATTGATTGAGCAGCTCGAATTTGAAGGGTACACACCAGAGCAAGCAACATATGCAGTCGATCAAATTGGATTATAGTAATTATTTTTACTACTGCTGCAGACTGTGATGGCTAGCGATGGTTTTACAATCGTTACGCTTTAGAGCATAAAGTAAGCTAAATATGAAAAATCCCAGCCGATAAGCTGGGATTTTTCATTAATCTTTCATAAGTGTATGAATATGACACGCTAAATCCTGATCATCATAACGACCAAGGTCTACATCATCCATGTAGGGTAATAATTCATAATATAATTGCTTTTCTAAAAGGCAAATCCCGTTGCTGTTTACTCGACGGTAACGGAACGGTAAATCAATATAATGCAGGATGATGAAGCGGTGTCCATTCAATAGGCAAGTACATACAAGGTGGATTTCACCATTTTCAGGGAAGTAAGCGTACCCTCCAAAACCATCTTGTCTAAGAACAAGCAAAGGGACACCTCCTTATGGATAATCTGTATTTATTATACATGAATAATAAGAGTTTTTGTAATGAATTGTCAATTTTATAAGGGAATATGTAAGATGACCGAGTTTTTTGTATTTTTCCCTCAACTTGCATTTGCATTTGTGATACAATTTAAAATTATTAAATACTTTAGGATGTTAATGAGGTGTTGTATAAATGAAAGTGGTTAAGTTTGGAGGAAGCTCTGTTGCTGATGCAGGGCAGATTAAAAAAGTAACGGATATTATAAATTCAGATGATGGGCGACGGGTGATCGTCGTATCTGCACCAGGGAAGCGTTTTTCTGATGATGTAAAAGTGACGGACCTATTGATCCAATTAGGAGAATCCATCCAGCTGGGTGTATCTCATAAAGAGGCTTATGATCAGATCATCGATCGTTTCCGGAGCATCATTGCGGAGTTAGGTCTGTCTGAGTCTGTTCTTTGGGATATTAAAAAGAAGATTGATGATGCTATTGATCAAGTGAAGGTGGATCCTAAAGGAATAGATGCGTTAAAATCATGCGGAGAAGATGGTTCAGCATTACTTGTCAGTGCCTATTTAAACCATATCGATACGAAAGCCTCCTATGTCAATCCTAAAGAAGCTGGGATCCTTGTAAGTGATCAGCCTGGAGGCGCTATTGTATTGGATGAAAGCTTTGAACGCCTGTATCAGCTGAGAGAAAGGGAAGAGATTTTAGTGATTCCTGGTTTCTTTGGCTTTACACCGGAAGGCACACTGGTAACGTTCTCACGTGGAGGATCGGACATTACCGGTTCAATTGTAGCAGCTGGTCTAAAAGCGGATCTCTATGAGAATTTCACAGATGTCGATTCTGTCTACTGTGTGAATCCGATGTTTGTCAAAGAACCAAAACAACTGACCTCTTTGACTTATAGGGAAATGCGCGAATTATCCTATGCCGGCTTTTCAGTTTTCCATGATGAGGCGTTGATCCCGGCCTTTAAAGAAAAAATTCCAGTCTGTATAAAAAACACGAATAACCCGAAAGCTAAAGGGACGATGATTGTTGCGGATTTGCCTGAAAGAGAGCAACATGTTGTTGGGATAGCCAGTGACCATGGATTCTTGAACTTGTACGTCAGCAAATACTTGATGAACCGGGAAATCGGTTTTGGTCGCAAGCTGTTGCAAATTCTCGAAGATGAAGAAGTATCCTTCGAGCATGCACCTTCAGGCATTGATGATATGTCGGTGGTTATTCGTGAGCATCAGCTTCCAAAAGAAAAAGAAGAAATCGTGATCAGAAGGATCAAAGACGAGTTAAAAGTAGACACCGTAATGATTGAAAGAGATATGGCGATGATTATGATTGTAGGGGAAGGAATGAACCAGACGGTCGGTATAGCGAGTCGAGCCGCTTCTGCCTTCCGCGAAGCAGGCGTCAATATCGAAATGATCAACCAAGGTTCCTCTGAGGTTTCCATGATGTTCGGAGTGAAATCCGACGGTTTGGAGTCCGCCGTTCAGTCTTTGTATCATGCTTTTTTTGATTAAGCTCTGTTAAAGTTTAATGTTCATACTTGAAAATTTCCGTTGTTCATACTAAAGCTAGGAGGAGCGGGAAATAACTGCCACGGGCGGGCGCTGAGCTTCCTCGGAGCAAGACTCCTGATGGATCTCAGCCTGCCCGTTCCTTTCCATAGGAGTCAAGCCATTTCCCGCCCCTCCTTCCTAGAATAAGTGAACGGAAACATCACGGCACGTTTTGACTGAGAACGGCAAGACAATCATTCCATTTCCTTTTATTACATCAACACTGGAATCTAACACAGTCTTTGAGTAAGTGAAATCTGTTGGATTCAAAATAAAAAGCGAAAAAGTCATCGCGACTTTTTCGCTTTTTTTTGTTGATTCAGAACTTCGTTGAGTTCCTCTAATGTATGGACCTTCTGTTCGATCATCATCGACAGAAGGTAACTGAAAAGCTCAGCCGTCATAATCGCGTCATTTAAAGCGTGATGACGATCCAGCTTTTCTATACCAAAATATTTTAATAAGGGGTCTAATTGATATTTAACAGATGGAAGAAGCCACTGAGCCATCAGTTGTGAATCGATGACTTCTGGTTGATAAGCGGGTAATTTCCATCTCTTTAACATGGTTTGTACAAATCGCATATCAAATTTAGCGGGATGTGCAACAAGTACAGACCCCTCACTGAATTCCAAGAAATTGTTGAAACCGTCTATGAATGGACTAGAATTTTTAATCCGTTCCTGAGTCAGACCTGTTAACCTGAGCGTTTGTTTATTGACAGGGCGTATCGGGCGGATTACCTGGTGGAACGTTTTCCGTTGCCACACATCGACTCCTTTGAGGCGGACAGCTCCTATCGAAATGATTTCGTGTCCGATTTCAGGAAGGAATCCTGTGGTCTCCAAATCAAAAATTGTATAGTCCAGTTCCTGAAGTGGAACAGAATCCTGCTTAGGGTACTTTTCATAAGCCAGCAATGTCTCTTCAAGGGCATGATAACTGTTCCATTTAAAATAAGGTTTGATTTTAAAGTAGTAGATCGGTTTTTCAAAAAATATATATTTCAAAATTTGTAAGTCGATTGGTAACATTAAACCACCCGATTTCGGTTATAGCTCAGTTCGAGCACTTGCTGAAGACGCTTCGCAATAATAAGTGCTTCTCTAAGGGAGCGCCTTTCATCCTTTTTCAGTTGTCCGAGCCTCAAGTCGTTGGATAAAGGTTCCCCATGTTCTAATTGCTGTAGGTTCTCCTTCAAACGGAACAGCATCAAACGGTGCATGGACGTTTTGGCGTTCTCGACATCCCTTGGGTGAAACCTCTCCTGTTCAGCTAACGCATCCAGACGATTGACCGTATTAATTTCCTCGATACCATATTTCATGCTGTAGATCCGTATGGCATTTACAATTTGCATAATGGCTGATTTTTTCAGATTAAGGGTTCGTTTTTTCCCGACACCTGATATTCTCCCGAACGGTTGAACAGGTACGCGGAACCGGAGCGTGTCCTTCATCAGCAGCTGGTGAAGGTTCAGCGATTTCTTCACTTGTCCTGTCACGAACTTCTTCAGATCATAGGCGAGACTGTAATCCCCAAAAATTGGCCTGAAATCCATAAAGATGGTGAAATCACGGATTTCTTCGGCATCCATTTGTTCAATCCATTTGTTGATACTCGTATGCCATTCGCTCATTTGCTGGCGCCATTTCCGCTCTTTGGCCATGATGCCACCTTTACAATAAGGGAAGCCACATTCATTGAGCATGCTGTTGATCTTTTCGGAAAATGTAAGAAAGTACTGCTCAATCTGCTTCTTGTTTTTTGAATGCTCATAATCAGCGAGAATCATGCCGTTATCTTGGTCAGTAGAGAAAGCTTGTTCTTTTCTTCCTTCACTTCCCATCACTAAAAAGCAATAATTGATGGGAGGAGCCCCGTAACCTTCTGCAATCATCTCATCTTCGGCAATCTGCACAACCTGTTTATGAATTCGGTCATTGTAATTGGTCATTAGTTCCGCGATATCGTAAGCAAACATGTTGTCTCGAATTAGGCTGGAAACAAATTCTTGGAACCGTTTATTGTAAATAGGGGACAAGTCCTTAATCTCGCCGATCGTAGTTGCATTAGAGATTCGATAAGTCAAATCAAAGTATACGGAATTTTTGATTGTGAAAAATGAGGACTGTCTTAAGATTCCCACCACTTTATCTTTGTGAAGAACGGGAATGATCTCTGTCGGATGGTGCTTCAAATAACTGAGCGCATCATAAATGAATTCCTGTTCATTAATTTCGTATGCCTCTTCTGACATATAGGCTTTTACAGGATTTTTATGATCGTTTTCAAAATAAGCGCGCAGGATCTCACCATATCCGATCATTCCGAGCATTGTCTTCTGATCATCACTGACGATAAGAGCTTCGATTTTCTGCTGTTGAAGCATTCGAGCCGCTTTTTCAATCGTTGATTCAGGGTGAATGAAGGTGGGGGGTTCCATATAAGCATCTGCACGCTTTTTGTAGAGCTCCCTGTCATCCTGTTCATCAGTCGAAGAGCTCTTGTACTTGACTTCATCATAAAGGCTTTTCATGAGGTGACTGATGCCATCCATGACCACCTTTGAGAACTTCGTGTTGTTGGACATCATCTTTAAGAAAGATTCTCTTTCAAAGCAAAGGGTTTTGATCGGCTCCAATGCCTGTACAGAAAATCTCATCTCCCCGCTTGTGAGAAGGATCATGACGCCAATCAAGTCCCCCGGATAATAAAATCGAACGGAAAGCTGCTTTCCATTTGACCGATGCATAATATTTTTCGCTAAACCGGAAACTAAAAAGTGGATGTCGATCGTCTCATCAGCCTGGTCTTCATGGATCAGAAATTCATTTTTTCCATACTCTTTGACGACAGCTTTTCCGAACACTTCTTCAAACTCATCATCTGTCAGCAAATCAAAAGGATACTGATTTCTGAATAATTCAAACTCCGCCACAGAGCAAAACTCCTTCTTGTGCAAAAACTGCGTAATATTTTCGGACGATCTTCATTTAATGTTCACTCTTTTTAAATCGTCCTTTTGTTAGGTTGCGTTTACGATCACGATGCAAAATGAATCCGCCGATAAAGGCAATTCCGCCTGCGACGAAAAGCAGGCCAACAAAACCTTGAATGGCTATATGAAAGAAAATGGGGTGGAACTCACCGAATAATGCATCACGGATTAACTTTATACCGTACACGGCAATAATGCCGGGTGTTACTAAAATAAGCAGGGCAATTAAACGCATAGAAGTAACTCCTTTTCTTAAATCCATGACTAGTATATCAAATCCCTACCTATGTGGGAACTATAGAAAGCTTGTCAAAACGTGCATGGTTAAGGTAAGATATAATTGCGCAAAATATTGCAGGGTGTGATGAAATTGAAACGAGTGTTAATTGTTGGTGCAGGTAAAGGTGGTACGGCCCTGTTAAAACTATTGATGGAAACGGAGCGTATGGAGATCGTTGCTGTCATAGATGTTGACCCTGAAGCACCAGGGCTTGCGTTGGCAAGATCCCTGCAAGTTTCGGTAGGGCATGATTGGCGAGCCTGGATACATAAAGAGATTGATATTGTCATCGAGGCGACAGGCGACGATCAGGTTTTTAAGGAGATCCGCTCGGCACGTCAACAGACGACAGTGATTATTCCAGGATCTGTGGCTTATATCACATCAGAATTGTTAGAAGAAAAGGAATCTCTTGTACAAGAGCTGAAGCAGCAGACAGAAAATCAGCACTTGATTTTAAACAGTATTCACGATGGAATGATTGTCATTCAGGCGGATGAGAAGGTTTCATTCATCAACCAAAGTGCAGAGCGAATCCTGGGCATGGAAAAAGATGAAGTTGTGGGTCATCCTATTCATCAGATTATTCCAAGCTCACGACTGCCTCAAATCTTAAAATCTAAGAGAAAAGAAGTTAATCAGAAGCTGGAACTTGATAATGGGAAGCGGATCATCACAACACGCATACCACTCATCGGTTCAGATCAGAATGTGCTCGGTGCCTACGCTGTTTTCCAAGATATTACCGAGGTTGTCGATCTAGCGGAAGAAATAACGAATCTTAAAGAAGTCCAGACGATGCTTGAAGCGATCATCCAATCTTCTGATGAAGCGATTTCTGTTGTAGATGAAAATGGGAACGGTTTAATGATCAATCCTGCTTATACGAGAATCACTGGTTTGACGGAGGGAGACATCGTCGGAAAACCTGCCACGGTCGATATCTCGGAAGGGGAAAGTATGCATATGAAGGTCCTGAAAACGCGAAGACCTGTTAGGGGAGTCCGTTTGAAGGTCGGTCCTGCAAAGAAAGACGTGCTCGTAAATGTTGCCCCTGTAATAGTAGACGGAAAGTTAAAAGGAAGCGTTGGAGTTCTTCATGATGTGACAGAAATTCAATCGTTGACATCAGAGTTGAAACGGGCGAGACAAATTATTCGCAGTTTAGAAGCCAAGTATACGTTTGATGATATCATTGGACGCTCACCCGAGATGACGCTGGCCTTAGAGCAAGCGAAGGTAGGGGCCAAAACACCAGCTACCGTCCTTTTAAGAGGCGAATCTGGCACGGGGAAAGAATTGTTCGCCCATGCGATCCATAATGAAAGTAAGCGACGACATAATAAATTTATTCGTGTGAACTGTGCGGCCATTGACGAGTCGATCCTTGAAAGTGAGCTGTTCGGCTATGAAGATGGAGCATTCTCAGGTGCCAAGCGTGGTGGTAAGAAGGGTCTGTTCGAAGAAGCGAATCACGGCAGCATCTTCTTAGACGAAATCGGAGAACTGACGCTTTCGATGCAGGCCAAGCTTCTAAGGGTGCTTCAGGAGAATGAAATCGTTCGTGTAGGGGGAAGAAAGTCGGTTCCTGTAGATGTGCGTGTCATTGCCGCCACGAATATTAATCTTGAAAAAGCGATTATGACCAAAACGTTCCGTGAAGATCTTTACTACCGGTTGAATCGATTGCCGATTTACATTCCGCCTTTAAGAGAGAGGAATGAAGACATGAAGCCGCTCGTCGAATATTTAGTACAAAAATTAAATGAAGACTACGGCAGGAATATCAAAGCAGTCTCACAAGAAGCATTGGACAAACTCGAAGATTATGAATGGCCAGGAAATGTTCGTGAACTTGAAAATGTGATGGGTAGAGCAATGATCTATATGGATCATCAGGAGGAGACGATTCTTGCCAAACATATTCCATTGTTGAAAAAAAGAGATCTTCATCCAACAGATGATTCTTCCCTAACGAAATGGACCGGTGAAAAGCTGCAGGAAGCCGTGGATCTTTATGAAAAACAGCTGTTAGCCGATGCTTATATGGCCCATCAATTCAATAAAACACAAACAGCCAAGGCGCTCGGGATCTCGATCAGGAACTTATACTATAAACTCGAGAAATATAACCTTGATAAAGACAGTATGCAAAATTTTTCATAAATCATAATAGCATCATGAGTCAACAAGGAACGATTGCTGTAAAGAAGCGAAGAGGTGACAAAATGAAGACTTTAGATGAGTTAATCACAAGAGTCGATCAACAAGAGCTTAAAACAGTAGCCGTCGCCCAGGCGGCAGATGTAGAAGTGTTAAAGGCTGTAAAGATCTCTTATGAAAAAGGGATGTGCCGCTTTCTTCTTACGGGAAACCGAAAGAAGATTGAACAGAAAGCGGAAGAAGCTGGACTGAACCTATCAGACAGCCGCATCGAAATAGCGGATACGGGGGAACAGGACGCAGCGATAGAGGCTGTCAAAGCGGTCCATCAAGAAAAAGCACAGGTTGTTATGAAAGGGAATGTTGATACAAAAACGTTGCTGAAAGCTGTACTCGATAAACAGTTTGGTTTAAGAGGAAGAGGAGTTCTCTCACATGTAGCACTGTTCGAAGTGCCCGGTCAGGATAAACTGATCTTTTTAACAGATGCTGGGATGAATATCGCGCCGACCCTAGAAGAAAAAGTTCATATTATAAATAATGCTGTCTCGATTGCGAATCGTTCCGGCTGGGAGCAGCCGAAAGTGGCCGTGCTAGCAGCCGTGGAAGTCGTGAATTCTTCGATGCCAGCTACGGAAGACGCAGCGATATTGACCCAAATGAACCGAAGAGGTCAAATTAGGAACTGCCTTGTTGACGGCCCTCTTGCGTTTGATAATGCGGTCGATAAACGAGCGGCGGAACAGAAAAACATTCGGTCAGAGGTTGCTGGCGATGCAGATGTACTCGTGGTACCGACGATAGAGACGGCCAACGCTCTCTACAAATCATTCATGTATTTTGCCAAAGCTAAAGTTGCCGCTGTTATAAGTGGAGCAAAAGCTCCAATTGTTCTGACGTCTCGAGCAGATACGGCAGAAAGCAAAGTTTATTCATTAGCATTGGCTCTACAAAGTTCATAATAGGAGGAATTTACAATGGAAATGTTTACTTATATGGAGAAATACGACTACGAACAACTGGTATTCTGTCAGGATCAGCAATCCGGATTGAAAGCCATCATTGCCATTCATGATACGACTTTAGGACCCGCTCTTGGTGGAACGAGGATGTGGACGTATAGTTCCGAAGAAGATGCGATTGAAGATGCCCTTCGCTTGGCGAAAGGGATGACGTATAAGAATGCAGCGGCAGGTTTGAATCTTGGTGGAGGAAAAACCGTTATTATCGGGGATCCGAAACAAGATAAGAACGAAGAAATGTTCCGTGCTTTCGGTCGCTATATTCAAGGGCTTAATGGACGTTACATTACAGCTGAGGATGTAGGGACAACCGTTCAGGATATGGACTTGATTCATGAAGAAACGGATTATGTCACAGGAATTTCTCCTGCCTTTGGATCTTCGGGTAATCCGTCTCCAGTGACCGCTTATGGAGTGTACCGGGGAATGAAGGCAGCCGCAAAAGAAGGCTTCGGCTCGGATTCTCTCGAAGGGAAGACAATCGCTGTACAGGGTGTAGGAAACGTTGCGTATAACCTTTGCCGTCATTTACATGAAGAAGGCGCTCAATTGATCGTCACAGATATTAATAAAGAAGCGGTAAACCGTGCCGTCGAAGAGTTCGGAGCTCGTGCTGTGGATCCCGACGACATTTACAGCGTAGATTGTGATATTTATGCACCATGTGCGCTAGGAGCGACAATTAATGATGACACAATCCCTCAGCTAAAAGCCAAAGTGGTTGCAGGTGCTGCGAACAACCAATTGAAAGAAACGAAGCACGGAGACATCCTTCACGAAAAAGGAATTGTGTATACACCGGACTACGTGATCAATGCCGGCGGTGTGATTAACGTAGCAGACGAGCTCCACGGTTATAACAAAGATCGAGCGATGAAGCGTGTCGAGACGATTTACGAGAATGTTTCCCGCGTGTTTGAAATTTCAAGACGTGACGGAATTCCGACGTATCTTGCAGCCGACCGGATGGCAGAAGAGCGGATCGAGCGCATGCGCAGATCACGCAGTCAATTTCTGCAAAACGGCCATCACATCTTGAGTAGAAAATAAAGTAACGGAGGTCAAAGGCAGTGCAAACCCATCGAATTCTCGTCATAAATCCGGGGTCGACTTCAACAAAGATCGGCGTCTTTGACGATAAGGAAGTAGTTTTTGAAAAATCTATTCGTCATACAGTTGATGAAATCAATCAATTTAAACGAATCATAGACCAATATGAATTCAGGAAAAACGTCATTTTGGACGAGTTGGACCGTGAAGGGATCAATATTAGTAAGCTGAGCGCTGTGTGCGGCCGTGGCGGATTGTTACGTCCGATTGAAGGCGGGACCTATCAGGTGAATGACGCGATGCTTGAAGATTTGAAGAACGGATACAATGGAGAGCACGCTTCAAACCTCGGAGGCATCATTGCCAATGAGATCGCAAAAGGTTTGAATATAGAAGCGTATATAGTAGATCCAGTTGTAGTAGATGAACTTCATGATTTGGCAAGAGTGTCTGGTGTCCCTGAGATTCCAAGAAAAAGTATTTTTCATGCATTAAATCAAAAAGCTGTAGCGAGAAGAGCAGCTGAAGATCTTCACATGCCTTACCGTGAAGCCCGTTTAATCGTAGCCCATATGGGTGGGGGCATTACGGTCGGAGCCCACGCCAATGGGCGCGTCATTGATGTGAACAACGGTTTGCATGGAGACGGTCCTTTTTCTCCTGAACGGGCGGGTACTGTACCTGCCGGGGACCTCGTGTCCTTATGTTTCTCAGGGCAGTATTACCGCGATGAAATTATGAAAAAGCTAGTCGGACAAGGTGGCTTGATGGCATACCTCGATACGAACGATGCGCGTGAAGTTGAAACGATGGTCGAACATGGAGACCGGAAAGCGAAACTTGTATTTGATGCGATGGCTTATCAAATTGCCAAAGAAATCGGAAGCATGAGCTCTGTTTTGGAGGGGAAAGTCGACGCAATCGCGCTTACAGGAGGGCTCGCCTACGGGAAATCATTCATTGAAGAGATATCCCGTCGGGTTCATTGGATCGCGGATGTTCTCGTCTATCCGGGAGAGAATGAGTTAGAGGCTCTCAATGAAGGAACGTTAAGAATTTTGAATAAAGAAGAACTCCCTAAACAATATCCTAATTTTACGGAATAGAAAGGAGAGACTCTGATGGCAACAGAATATGATCTGGTCATCCTAGGTGGAGGAACGGGTGGTTATGTGGCGGCCATCCGTGCCTCAAAACTCGGCTTAAAGACAGCCATTGTAGAAAAGCGCGAACTCGGAGGAACATGTTTACATCGAGGTTGTATTCCTTCCAAAGCGTTACTTAGAAGTGCGGAGGTGTTCCGCCAGACAAAAGAGGCGGACACGTTCGGAATTGAAACCGAAGCGCCAACCCTGAATTTCACTAAAGTTCAAGAACGAAAGCAAGGGATTATTGATACTCTTCATAAGGGTGTTCAAGGATTGATGAAAAAAGGGAAAATCGACGTTTATGAAGGTTTTGGCAGAATATTAGGCCCGTCTATTTTTTCACCGACAGCAGGTACGATTTCTGTTGAGATGAATAACGGAGAAGAAAATGAAATGCTGATTCCCAAAAATGTGTTGGTTGCGACAGGATCCAGCCCAAAAACTTTGCCTGGGCTCGATGTTGACGGCGAATATGTCATGACATCAGATGAAGCTTTAAGTATGGAGGAACTTCCTTCGTCCATTATCATCGTCGGCGGAGGCGTCATCGGGATCGAATGGGCCTCAATGCTTGCAGATTTCGGAGTCGAGGTTACCGTCCTTGAATATCTTCCAACTATTTTACCAACGGAGGATAAGGATATCTCGAACGAAATGTTGAAACAACTGAAGAAAAAAGGTGTTCGCATCATAATCGGTGCAGAAGTGATCCCGGATACGCTTGAGAAGGCGGGAGGTATTCAGATCAAAGCGAAGGTCGATGGAAAAGAAGAGACCTTTGAAGCGGATCGGATGCTTGTATCTGTCGGTAGGTCCGCCAACGTAACCAACATTGGCCTTGAAAACACAGATATCGTCGTTGACAAAGGATTCATTCAGACGAATTCTATGTACCAGACGAAAGAAAGTCATATCTATGCAATCGGAGATGTGATCGGTGGGATGCAGCTTGCCCACGTAGCCTCCCACGAAGGAATTATTGCGGTAGAGCATATGGCAGATCAGGCCCCACATCCAATGAATCATGAGCAGGTTCCTACATGCATTTACTCAAATCCTGAAGTAGCAAGTGTAGGACTCACAGAAGAACAGGCCAAGGAACATGGCTATGAAATTAAGGTAGGCAAGTTTCCATTCCAAGCGATCGGCAAAGCCTTGGTTTTCGGTGAAACAGACGGGTTTGTCAAAATCATTGCCGATAAACAATCCGATGACCTTTTAGGGGTTCATATGATTGGCCCTCATGTGACGGACATGATTTCAGAAGCGGGTCTCGCCAAAGTCCTTGATGCAACACCGTGGGAAATCGCTGAGAGTATCCACCCTCATCCAACGCTTTCAGAAGCGATTGGAGAAGCGGCGATGGCAGTTGACGGGAACCAAATACACGGATAGACAAAAGGAGGGAGCCATATGGCTGAAAATCGACATAAATCACTAGGATTAACGGATGAACAAGTACTGGATATGTTTCGTACCATGCTTTTAGCAAGAAAAATTGATGAACGCATGTGGTTATTAAACCGTGCAGGTAAAATTCCTTTCGTCATTTCCTGTCAGGGACAGGAAGCGGCGCAAGTCGGAGCATCGTTTGCTTTGGACCGTGAGAAAGACTATGCTCTTCCTTACTACCGCGATATGGGAGTCGTCCTATCTTTTGGAATGACCGCAAAAGATTTGATGCTCTCCGGTTTTGCCAAAGCAGAGGACCCTAACTCAGGTGGACGTCAAATGCCCGGTCACTTCGGGCAAAAGAAAAACCGGATTGTCACAGGATCTTCACCAGTTACGACACAAGTGCCACATGCTGTCGGAATCGCATTGGCAGGAAAAATGGAGAAGAAGGATTTTGTTTCCATTGTAACGTTCGGAGAAGGATCCTCGAACCAGGGAGACTTCCACGAAGGCGCAAACTTCGCCGGTGTCCATAAGCTGCCTGTAATTTTCATGGTAGAAAACAACAAATACGCGATCTCTGTACCAGTGTCCAAACAGTTGGCATGCGAGAAAGTGTCAGACCGGGCCATCGGATACGGCATGCCTGGGTTTACCGTCGATGGGAATGACCCTCTGGCCGTATATGAAGCTGTCAAAGCGGCAGCGGATCGAGGAAGAAAAGGAGAAGGGCCGACACTGATCGAGACCGTTTCTTACCGTCTGACTCCTCACTCCAGCGATGATGACGATCGTACGTATCGTGAAAAAGAAGAAGTCGAAGAAGCGAAGAAGAAAGATTCGATCGTTACATTCGCAAATTACTTAAGGGAACAAAATATTTTAACCGAAGAAAAAGAACAAGAGCTGAATGACGAAATCAATGACATCGTCAACGAAGCCACCGATTATGCAGAAAAGGCCGCTTATGCAGAAGCGGAGTCTGCAATGAAATATGTGTACGAAGAAGAGTAAGGAGGGGAAGTCCACATGCCAGTATTATCTTATATCCAAGCCGTCACACAGGCATTAAAAGAAGAAATGCAACGTGATGAAAAAGTGTTTATCTTAGGAGAAGACGTTGGTAAACGTGGAGGGGTGTTCCGTGCGACGGATGGTCTTTATGATGAATTTGGGGAAGATCGCGTGCTCGATACACCGCTTGCGGAGTCTGCCATTGCAGGGGTAGGAATCGGAGCGGCTATGTACGGAATGCGGCCCGTAGCGGAAATGCAATTTGCTGATTTCATCATGCCGGCAGTCAACCAGATTATTTCAGAAGCAGCCAAAATCCGTTACCGTTCCAACAATGACTGGAGTGCTCCGATTACTATTCGTGCTCCATATGGTGGGGGCGTTCACGGTGCACTTTATCACTCCCAGTCCGTGGAAGCTCTGTTTGCGAACCAGCCGGGCCTTAAAATCGTCATGCCGTCCACTCCATACGACGTAAAAGGTTTATTGAAGGCTTCGATTCGCGACAATGATCCTGTGCTTTTCTTCGAACATAAACGGGCCTACCGTCTAATCAAAGGGGAAGTTCCTTCGGAGGATTACACCTTACCTATCGGGAAAGCTGATGTGAAACGGGAAGGATCGGACATTACAGTGATCACGTATGGTCTATGCGTCCATTTCGCTCTACAAGCTGCAGAGAAGCTGGCGGAAGAAGGAATCGATGCGCATATTTTAGACTTACGCACGGTTTATCCGCTTGACCAAGAGGCTATCATTGAGGCGGCTTCTAAGACAGGCAAAGTGCTGCTCGTAACAGAAGATAATAAAGAAGGCGGAATCATTTCAGAAGTATCCGCTATTATTAGTGAAAACTGCCTGTTTGACCTCGATGCGCCTGTCAAACGCTTGGCCGGACCGGACGTCCCATCCATGCCTTACGCACCAACAATGGAAAAATACTTCATGATGAATCCTGACAAAGTTGAAAAAGCGATGCGTGATCTCGCAGAATTTTAAAAAGGAGGAATTCCTGTGGGTTTAGAAAAAATTAACATGCCCCAGCTTGGTGAGAGTGTCACAGAAGGTACGATCAGCACATGGCTCGTCCAGCCCGGGGATCAGGTAAATAAATATGATCCAATTGCCGAAGTCATGACAGATAAAGTGAATGCTGAAGTTCCTTCTTCTTTTACAGGCGTTATCAAAGAGCTGGTGGCAAATGAGGGAGATACGATCGAAGTAGGCGATCTAATGTGTTATGTAGAAGTAGAAGGGGCGGGTTCTGCCGAAGAAAAACCAGAACCACCTGTAGAGAAATCTGAGCCTGGAAAACAGGAATCTTCTTCATCGGAGGCGCCAAAACAGGAAAAGCCGAAACAAGAAAAGAGCGGAAAGAAACGCTATTCTCCTGCGGTTATGACGCTTGCTCAAGAGCATGACATTGATTTGAACCTCGTAGAAGGATCAGGTAGAGGTGGAAGAATCACTCGTAAGGATCTTGAGAAAATCATTGAGAGTGGAGAGGTTCCTAAACCAGCTGAGTCGAAGGAACAACCTGCACAAAAGACAGAACCTACACAGCCGTCCACGCCACAAGCAGCAGAAGCAAACGTTCAAACAGGAGAAGGCGATATCGAAATTCCTGTCACGGGTGTTCGAAAAGCGATCGCAGCGAATATGGTGAAATCCAAGACGGAAATCCCGCACGCGTGGATGATGGTCGAAGTTGACGTAACGAATCTTGTCAATTTGAGAAATGCCAAAAAAAATCAATTCAAGAAACAAGAAGGTTACAGCCTTACGTATTTCGCTTTCTTCGTTAAAGCGGTAGCACAGGCGCTGAAGGAATACCCGCAGCTAAACAGCACATGGGCTGGGGATAAGATCATTCAGCGAAAAGCGATCAACCTTAACATTGCAGTCGCAAAAGAGGACGAGCTGTTTGTTCCTGTCATTCGTGATGCTGATGAAAAGAGCATTAAAGGGATTGCCAAGGATATTACAACGCTTGCCACAAAAGCGCGTGATGGCAAACTGACCTCCAAAGATATGGAAGGCGGAACATTCACCGTCAACAATACAGGCTCATTCGGATCTGTCCAGTCTATGGGTGTCATCAATCATCCGCAGGCCGCTATCCTGCAGGTGGAGTCCATTGTGAAGAAGCCGGTCTTCCAGGACGGAATGTTCGGAGCCCGGGATATGGTGAACTTATGTCTCTCGCTTGACCATCGTGTACTCGATGGGCTTGTGGCAGGGAACTTCCTTGCGCGAGTAAAAGAGATCCTTGAAAAGATGTCAGAGGAAAATACATCGATCTATTAATAAGAAAAAGCCGTTCCTTTAAGGGGAGCGGCTTTGCTCATTGGAACATGAACATTGAAAGCGCGGCGATTACTTGGTAAAATGTTCAATAATACTTACTATAAAGGAGCCATGTTGATGGATTTCAATATTTTTATGAATGACGTTGTCACTCAGGCGCGTGATGAAATCACGAAAGCCGGATATGCAGAATTAACGACACCTGAAGAGGTGGACGAGGCTTTAAACCAAGAAGGTACGACACTTGTAATGATCAATTCTGTGTGTGGTTGTGCAGGAGGCATTGCCCGCCCAGCGGCATCTCACGCCATTCATTACGATAAACGCCCGGACCACCTTGTGACCGTTTTTGCCGGTCAGGACCGTGAAGCGACGAACAGAGCACGTGAATATTTCGAAGGGTATCCTCCATCTTCTCCTTCCTTCGCTTTATTGAAGGACGGAAAGATTCAAACGATGGTGGAGCGTCATGATATCGAAGGCTTTGATCCGATGGAGGTCATCGGTAAATTACAGCGAAGCTTTGAAGAATATTGTGAAGAAGTATAAGAATAATCGGGATCTTTGTTCCTTACAAAGGTCCCTTTTTTCGTCGAAGTTGAGGTGTGTTTCGTTATGAAAATTGGATATCGAACGATTAAAACAGCGCTGGGGACCCCGATTGCCATTTGGATTGCTCAACTGTTGCAGCTTGAGAATTTTGCTTCAGCCGGGATTTTGACGATATTGTGTATTCAGATCACACGAAAAAAATCCTTTTTATCTGCCTGGCACAGGTTCGCAGCGTGTTTGATTGCGATGCTGTTTTCCTATATATTCTTTGAGTTGATTGGTTATCATCCTCTTGCAATTGGGCTGATGTTATTCGCTTTTATTCCTGTAACCGTCTGGTTAAAGCTTACGCCTGGGATTGTCACGAGTTCTGTCATCATTCTTCATTTATATGGATCAGGATCGATTGGATGGGGAATCGTCTGGAATGAGATTGTCTTAATAACAGTCGGAATCGGGACAGCCCTTTTATTAAATCTATATATGCCGAGTCTTGAGAAGAAATTGGAAGAGTATCAGCAGGATATCGAACATAATTTCTCGCTGATTCTTAAAGAAATTGCGACGTTTTTAAGGGAAGGCTCGGAAGTGTGGACTGGGCGCGAACTTACACATACGGCAGAAATTCTCGAAAAAGCGAAGTCTTTAGCATTCAGGGATGTAGAAAACCACTTGTTACGCACTCATAACCAGTATTATCATTACTTCCATATGCGAACCAAACAATTCGAGCTGCTAGAACGTATGCTGCCGCTTGTCAGTCGAATTTCGACGTCTTATGATCATGCCTTCAAGATAGGAGATTTCTTTGACGATCTCTCAGAAGCCGTCCATCCCGGGAATACCGCTGTGATCTACTTGCAAAAATTGAAACAACTGAAGCAAGAGTTCCGAGAAGATGAGCTTCCTTTGACACGAGAAGAGTTTGAAGCGCGTGCCAGCCTGTTTCATTTGATGAATGAGATCGAAGAATACCTGATCATTAAACGCTCCTTTAAAAAGAGTGATGTATAACGATGCGAGGACTAGGGGAAGTTAGAGGAAAATGAGGATGACAACAAATGCGAATGTTCACATTGGTCCTATTGATCGTCAGCTCTCTCTTACCTCCATCGATTCAAGACAGTGCTGTGATCATTGTTAATAAATCAAGTCATGAAGTCGCTCTCTTTTCGGATGGAAAAAAAGTCTTTCAAGCCCCTGCCGCTGTTGGTAAAACGGAGAAATTGACGCCAGAAGGTCAGTTTCGGGTGAAGGTGAAGGCTGTTAACCCTTATTATCGAAAGAAAAACATTCCTGGTGGAGACCCTAGAAACCCCCTAGGCAGCCGTTGGATCGGATTTGATGCCAAAGGAACAGATGGCCGAATATACGGGATTCACGGAACCAATCAGCCGTCATCTATCGGGAAGTCCGTTTCTGCCGGGTGTATCCGTCTTGCAAATCAAGAGGTAGAAAAGTTATATGATCTTGTTTCAGAAGGAACAGAAGTCGTGATTGTCAGCAGTCCAAAGACGATGCAGGAGTTATATGAAAAGTGGCATCAACAAAAATTACAGCACTGGCTCATGAAAAAACCAGGTACAGCTTCTTAGCTGATACCTGGTTTTCTTGTCTTTATAGAAAATACGTCGCTCCCATTAATAACGAAGAGAGTAGCATAGAAAAAATCATGATATAAATGATCACTTTCATGCGTTTTTCACGTTTTGATCGTTTTCTTTGTGTTGCCAAGGTCGATAACCTCCTTCTCAGTCAATCCTACGAACATTTTACCGAAAAAACTGAATTTGGACAAGTGAAGGAAATGAATTACAATAGAATTGATCCTAAAAAAATTCATACAAAGTAAGCGCTTCATTTCTGGTAAAATAGAAGAGGAACGATTCATGGAGGGGGCTAAGATAATGACGGAACATCCTGAATATAACACAGCTAAAAAAGCATGGGAATCTGATGTCGAAAAAACTACTGATCGCTTCCCAGAAAGAAAAGACCAATTTCAGACAAGCTCTGAACTCGAAATCGATCGTCTCTACACTCCCGAAGTAGCAGATGAACGTTACATAAATGAGCTGGGTTTTCCTGGCCAATACCCCTATACAAGAGGGATTCAGCCTACGATGTATAGGAGCCGGTACTGGACGATGCGTCAGTATGCGGGGTTCGGGTCGGCAGAAGAAACGAATGAGAGGTTCCGGTATTTACTTGAGCAAGGACAGACCGGGTTGTCTGTTGCTTTCGACCTCCCGACTCAAATTGGCTACGATTCGGACGATCCGATGGCAGATGGCGAGGTTGGGAAAGTCGGAGTCGCCATCGATTCGTTAAAAGATATGGAACAGCTGTTTGATCAGATTCCATTAGATCGTGTCAGTACATCGATGACGATCAATGCCCCTGCTTCTATATTACTTGCGATGTATATCGCAGTTGGCGAAAAACAAGGAGTGGCGGCAGATAAACTAACGGGTACGATTCAAAATGATATTTTGAAAGAATACATTGCGAGAGGAACCTATATTTATCCGCCGAAGCCTTCGATGCGGCTAATTACCGATATTTTTGCTTATTGTCAGGAGCATGCGCCTAAATTCAATACCATTAGTATCTCCGGCTATCATATCCGGGAGGCAGGCTCGACAGCCGTTCAGGAAGTGGCCTTCACCCTCGCAAATGGTATGGCGTATGTAGATGCAGCAATTGAAGCAGGTCTTGAAGTGGATCAATTTGCGCCAAGACTGGCCTTTTTCTTTAATGCGCACAATCAGTTCTTTGAAGAAGCAGCCAAGTTCAGGGCAGCACGCCGGATGTGGGCGAAGATAATGAAAGAGCATTACGGAGCGACAAATCCGAAGAGCTGTAAACTTAGATTCCATACGCAAACCGGAGGAAGTACATTGACTGCACAACAGCCTGATAACAATATTGTGCGAGTAACCTTGCAAGCGCTTGCAGCAGTTATGGGAGGCACCCAAAGTCTCCACACGAATTCGAGGGACGAAGCGTTGGCCTTGCCTACAGAGGAATCCGCTAGAATCGCACTAAGGACCCAACAGATTATAGCGAATGAAAGTGGGGTAGCTGATACGATTGATCCGCTTGGAGGCTCATATTATGTCGAGTCCCTGACCGATCAAATTGAGAAAGAAGCCAAAGCCTACATGGAGAGAATTCAGGAAATTGGAGGCGCTGTACAAGCAGTCGAAGAAGGGTTCATGCAGCGGGAGATTCATAAATCAGCCTATGACGCTCAGAAGAAATTGGAGTCTAAAGAAGAGGTTGTCGTCGGACTGAATGAATATCAGATTGAAGAGGACATTCATCAGGACCTATTGCGAGTCGATGAAGCCTTGGAAAAATCCCAAATAGAGAAAACCGTACAAGTGCGGGATGAACGTGATCAGGAAGCAGTGGAACGGTGTCTCCGTGGACTTAGACAGGCGGCAAAAGGATCTGACAACGTCATGCCGCATATCGTAGAAGCTGTGAAAGCATACGCCACCGTAGGAGAAATTGCCAACGTACTCCGTGAAGAATTCGGTGAGTACACAGGGATGTAGGAAAGGATGTTGATGATGAAGCCAATACGAGTATTAATCGCGAAGCCTGGACTAGATGGTCATGACCGCGGGGCGTTGATCATTGCCCAGGCCCTGAGAGACCATGGGATGGAAGTCATTTATACCGGATTA
The DNA here is from genome assembly GCA_004078665.1 of Halobacillus fulvus. Classification (GTDB taxonomy): domain Bacteria; phylum Bacillota; class Bacilli; order Bacillales; family Halobacillaceae; genus Halobacillus; species Halobacillus fulvus. Next base: position 440,240 of record SCFO01000001.1, read on the forward strand.
AGGCAATCCGCTATCCAAATCGCCAGGGCAGCCGTTCAGGAGGATGTCGATGTCATCGGCCTTTCCTCTTTATCAGGAGCCCATAAATCCCTATTCCCTAAAGTCATGACGGCCCTAAAAGAGCAGGGAGCGGACGATATCCCAGTCATCGGAGGAGGCGTCATACCCGCTGAAGATATTCCGTTTTTGGAAGAAGCGGGAGTAGCAAAAATTTTCACAAGTGGCTCCCCAACTAAGGATATTGCTGTGTTCATTGAGAAACTTGTTCGTAAAGAAACGTTGGAACCCCCTAAGAAAATCGCTCATATCGGAATTGCAGTTAAAAGTATCGAGGACGCCCTTCCTTTCTATCAGAACAGTCTTGGACTCCCATTAAAAGGTGTGGAAGAAGTCGAAACCGAACAGGTCCGCGTTGCTTTTTTGAAAATCGGGGAAACGATGCTGGAGTTGCTAGAGCCATTACAGGATACCTCTCCGATTCATACATTCCTCGAAAAAAGAGGAGAAGGCATTCACCACATCGCTTTTGAAGTGGAGGATATTGAAGAACGTCTCGCGCAATATAAGAGCCAGGGAATTCGCTTAATTCATGAAGAGCCGAAAACGGGTGCCCACGACAGTCAAATCGCATTTTTGCATCCGAAAGCCGCGAATGGTGTATTAGTGGAGTTATGTCAGCCTAAGGAGTGAGGATGAGTGGATATTTTTGATAAAATCAATGAGTTGTATGATAAACGCCGGCAGGTCCAGTTAGGCGGTGGTGATGAACGAATCGATAAGCAGCACGATAAGGGGAAATGGACAGCGCGGGAACGGATTGAATATCTGTTGGATGAAGGAACGTTCGTCGAGTTGAATCCCTTTATTGAGCATCGACACGACGCCTACGGTATGGATGGTAAACAGGCACCGGGCGAAGGGGTTGTCACGGGGTACGGCAAAATAGATGGGCGTCCAGTTTATTTGTTTGCTCAGGACTTTACGGTGTACGGCGGAGCTCTCGGGGAAATGCACGGGAAGAAAATTGCTGCCGTCATGGATTTAGCTGTGAAAAGCGGTACGCCCTTCATCGGGTTGAATGACTCAGGGGGCGCGAGAATCCAGGAAGGGGTATCTTCACTAGATGGGTATGGTCATGTGTTTTACAGAAATTCGATCTACTCTGGTGTCATTCCGCAAATTTCCGTCATCATGGGTCCTTGTGCAGGGGGAGCCGTTTACTCTCCGGCGATTACCGATTTTGTCATCATGGTAGAGAAGACGTCCCAAATGTTCATCACGGGCCCTAAAGTGATTGAAACCGTAACGGGAGAACAGATTTCTGCAGAAGACCTGGGAGGAGCAGCCGTCCATAACCGACTAAGTGGAAATGCTCACCTTAAAACGAAGAATGAAGAGGAAGCTTTGGATGCTGTAAAAAATCTCGTCAGTTATCTACCTGCTAATAACAAAGAAAAACCGCCGGTTGCTGAATATACGGAAGATGACGATTACCGCCCGAATATTACAGATAAAATTCCATTCAATCCGGTTCGCCCGTATGATGTCCGCGTCATCATCGATGAAGTGGTTGACTCTCAATCGTTCTTCGAGATCCACGAAGACTTTGCCAAAAATATTGTCGTAGGTTTTGCCCGCTTGAAAGGGAAGACGGTCGGACTCATCTGTAACCAGCCGAAATACATGGCGGGTGGTTTGGATATTGACTCTAGCGACAAAGCGGCTCGTTTCATCCGCTTCTGTGATTCTTTCAATATCCCGCTGATTACTTTCGAAGATGTCACCGGCTTTTTCCCTGGAATTAAGCAGGAACATGGGGGGATCATTAGACACGGGGCGAAAATCCTTTATGCTTATTCCGAAGCGACCGTACCTAAATTGACCGTCATCACGAGGAAAGCATACGGAGGGGCTTATGTCGCCTTGAATAGTAAATCAATCGGTGCCGATTTAGTGTATGCGTGGCCGAACGCTGAAATCGCCGTTATGGGACCGGAAGGCGCGGCGAACATTATTTTTGCGAAAGAAATTAAAGAAAGTGAGCAACCGGAAGAAACGCGCCAGCAGAAAATCGAAGAGTACCGAGAGCGGTTTGCCAATCCCTATGTCGCGGCCGGATTGGGAATGGTGGATGACGTCATTGATCCGAGAGAAACGAGGCAAGCTCTCATTCGCTCGCTCGACATGCTCGAACATAAACAAGAAGACCGTCCAGCGAAGAAACATGGGAACATTCCTCTCTAATTGACAGGTCAGCCCCGTTCCGATAACGTACTAAGAGGAACGGGTTACATATGAAGGAGGATCATCATTATGGTAGCAATCAACAAACAACGTCTCTTGGACGAATTTTTAGAACTGGTTCAGATTGATTCTGAAACGAAAGAAGAAGCCGCAATCGCACGCGTATTAAAAGAAAAATTTGAAACTCTTGGACTTGAAGTGCTTGAAGATCAGGCGATGGAGAAGACTGGGCATGGTGCGAACAATTTGATTTGTAACCTGAAGGGTAGCAAATCAGACGCTGATCCGATTTATTTCACATCGCATATGGATACGGTCGTCCCTGGAAAAGGAATCAAGCCTTCGATTGAAGATGGTTACGTGATCACGGATGGAACGACGATCCTAGGAGCAGATGATAAAGCCGGTGTCGCCGCGATTTTGGAAGCGATCCGTTCTCTCAGTGAGCAAGAGGTTGAGCATGGGGATTTGCAGTTTGTCATTACGGTTGGGGAAGAGAGTGGACTGGTTGGAGCAAAAGCTCTAGACAGCTCTCTACTGAAAGCAAAGTATGGGTATGCGCTCGACAGTGATGGGCAAGTCGGAAACATTATTATCTCGGCTCCTACTCAAGCGAAAATCAATGCCATCGTAAAAGGAAAGACCGCCCATGCCGGAGTAGCACCGGAAAAAGGTGTTTCTGCCATTACACTTGCGTCCAAAGCGGTCGCAAAAATGCCTCTTGGACGAATTGATGATGAGACGACGGCTAATATCGGACGTTTCGAAGGCGGACAAAAAACGAATATTGTGTGCGATCATGTAGAAATTTTGGCTGAAGCGCGCTCGCTCGTCCCTGAAAAAATGGAAGCACAAGTGGAAAAAATGAAGAAGGCGTTTGAAGAAACGGCCAAGGAAATGGGCGGAGAGGTCGAACTGGACATTGATGTCATGTATCCTGGCTTCAAACAGAAAGCAGGAGATCAAGTCGTTGAAGTCGCCCGAGCTGCCGCTTTATCGATCGGCAGAACGAGTGAACTGTTAACGAGTGGTGGTGGAAGTGATGCGAACATCATCGCCGGTTTCGGCATTCCTACTGTCAACCTTGCTGTAGGTTACGAAGAAATTCATACAACAAACGAAAGAATGCCTGTTGCTGAGCTTGAGAAAGTAGCAGAACTAGTGACAGCCATCGTTGAGGAAGTAGCCAAATAATCTAAAGAAACTCTGCGACTATATAATCGCAGAGTTTCTTTGCTTCTAAAAGCTTTTTCAATCGATTTGGTCGGCGGGCACTCCATGTTATAATAGAAGAACAAGAGTTCGAGAAAAGGACGGATGATCGTGTCGAAATGGTATCCGAAAAACGGCCGAGTGATATTTCATGTAGATATGAACAGCTTTTATGCTTCAGTCGAAATGGCGTTTGATCCTTCATTAAAAGGAAAGCCTCTTGCGATTGCCGGGAACCCTGAAGAGCGCCGCGGAATTGTGGTGACAAGCAGCTACGAAGCGAGAAAGTACGGAGTGAAAACGACAATGCCTGTCGGCGAAGCGAAACGGCTTTGTCCTGATTTGCTCGTCATGCGCCCAAATTTTGAGCGATACCGTACAGCTTCTAAAGAGATGTTTAAAATCCTTTCTGATGTGACGGATTTAGTGCAGCCCGTTTCGATCGATGAAGGGTATATGGATATTACAGGCTGCGCAGAGCAAGGGTCGCCTCCGGAAATTGCGGAAACCATCCAGAAAAGGATTTATGAGGAGCTGGACCTTCCTTGCAGTATCGGAATTGCTCCAAATAAGTTCCTTGCTAAGATGGCCTCAGATATGAAGAAGCCGATGGGGATTACCATCTTAAGGAAAAGAGAACTCCCTCAAAAATTATGGCCGCTTCCGATTGAAGACATGTATGGAGTCGGAGCGAAAACGGCGGAGAAATTAAGGAAGCTTAACATCGAGACGATCGGAGACTTAGCTGAATATGCCGCTTCCGATTTGAAGCGGATTCTCGGAATCAACGGGGAGCGCCTGCAAAATCGTGCCAATGGAATCGATCAGCGTCCTGTCGATCCGGAAGCGGTTCACGAATTTAAAAGCATCGGGACGTCCACAACACTCCCTCATGATACGACAGACGAAACGGAAATCAGGAGCGTCCTCAGGCGCCTGTCCAAAAAAGTGGAAGCTCGCATGAAAAACAAACGTGTCCTTGCTAAAAATGTACAGCTCATGATCCGATATCACGACAGGAAAACCGTCACTAGGAGCCGACAGCTTCCGGAATTTATTCATACCGCTGATGAATTGTTCAATTACGCGATCATTCTGTTTGATGAACATTGGAATCAAGTTCCGATCCGGCTGTTAGGTGTTACGGCTCAGGATTTGGCAGAAAAATCCGAAGTCACCCAGCAGCTCGACCTGTTCCATTACGAGGAACATGCCGAAAAAGAAAAACTGTACGACGTTGTCAGTCAATTAACCGATAAATACGGGACCAATCCGTTTATTAAACTGCAGAACCCTTCACAGCCGAACGTGACGACAAGCTTTCAAAAAGATTTCTTAGATGATTTTAAAAAGGATTAGTCATGCATGCTCGCCTCGATCTTTCTCATACTAATGGGGAAGGGAGGCGATTTTTTTATGGGAAAAGATCGTCAGGAAAAGAAATTGAAAAACTCGAAAACCGTACAGTCTGACCGGGACCAGTCGATCGATTATGCTGGTGCTACAGCACTTGAATCTCCGGAAGAGACCCGGAGAAATGCCAGAGAAAAGGAGTGATCTTCATGACACCAAGACGAATGGGACCGAAACAAAATCCTGAACCAAACCTTCCTGCATCACCTGACCAGGAATACGGCGTACCACTTAAAGGTTCACATAAAGTAAAGCAGAAAAATCATTCCAGGCAAAACCAAAAATCCTCCCATGATATGTAGTGGGAGAATGATACTTGATTAAAGGAGGCGTAGGCATGGCCGATCATATCGTAGCTGTCAGAAAAGATGAACAAGGGCGAATTGTAGAAATGCAGCTCTCCTCTGGTAGCGTTGTTGATTATAAAGAGGCCCATAATATGGCGAGGAACGGATTGATTGAGCGTGTTCAATTAATCCGAGGAAAAGATGGCAAAGATCATTTACGAAGCATTCCGGATGGTGACCCATCTAACAACTTGGACCAGCTTCCAACCTTCTAATAAGAAGAAGCGACATCATGTCGCTTCTTCTTATTTACATATAAAATGAAATGAATACATATAAATATTTCAAAATATATTGTGAGTTTCTAGAGAATGTAGTAAACTAAAAATGAAATAAATGATTATAAATATTTCAAAATTTTCATTGGAGATGATGGGGATGGCAATCCATGTAAAAGAAGTTCACAAAAAATACCAAAGCGGGGAAGTCCAGATTCATGCCCTTAGGGACGCCACATTGGAAATTCCTGATCATAAAATTGTTGCGATTTTAGGACCATCAGGTTCAGGGAAATCTACGTTGCTCAATGTGATTGGAGGTATTGACCGTTATGATTCAGGGTCGATTTTAATTGCCGGTCAACAGCTTGAGACCTTAAAGGATCATCAGTTGACCGATTTCAGAAGAAAGTACGCAGGATTTATTTTTCAACAATACAACTTAATTCCTGCCCTCACCGTTCAGGAAAACGTAGAGGTAGGGAAAGAATTAAGTGAACGTCCTCTCGATATGGAGGATATTCTGACAAAGGTCGGAATGTGGGATAAGAGAGAAAAGTTCCCTTTTCAACTGAGTGGAGGCGAACAGCAGCGCGTGGCGATTGCAAGAGCCTTAATTAAGAATCCTGAGTTTCTTCTTTGTGATGAACCTACGGGTGCTCTGGATGAGGAGACCGGAAAGAAAATTCTTGCGCTATTGAAATACGTCAATGAGACGTACGGTACGACCGTTCTTATCATCACGCACAATCAGGGGATTGGAGAGATGGCACATAAAGTCATTAAAATGAGTTCTGGAGAAATTGTCGAATCGATCGATCATGAACATCCGATCGATCCAGAGAAGGTGACTTGGTCATGATCCTAAGAAAAACGATTTTTCGAACGATTAAAGAGAAAAAGTTTCAATACGCAGGAGTCATCGTACTGCTAGTATTAGCCGTCATGCTTTACGTCTCATTATCGATGGCAATCTCGACTTTGGAAGAGAGAAATAACGCGTTTACAGACGAATATAAACAGGAATCCTTTCACTTAGTGGCAGGACAGGACCTTGAAACCCAGCAGATGGAAGAATGGGAAAGAGCGTATGACGTCACGTTGGAGAAAAGGTTTTCTAAAGATGTTGAACTAGGTGAAGAATCGACGCTTCGCTTGTTCACGATAACAGAGGACGTGAATCGTCCATATATAGGAGAGGGCTCGATGCCTAAAACAGGCGAGATTGCGGTTGCAGAAGTTTTTGCAACTGAAAACGAGATCGAACTTGGCGATTCAGTAGACATCGGGGGCGAACCCCTTAAAGTATCTGGTTTCGTTTACCTCCCTGACTATATTTATATGATCAAAAGGCAGACAGACCTACTGAATAATCCTGAACAATTCGGGATTGGAATTACGAATGAAAGGACCCTCGATAACCTCGGGGGTGCGAAGCAAGTCCAACTTTTAGGTTGGACGGAGAACGGTAAAATTCCAGACGGTATCCAAACCGAGATCAGCCAAGAGGTTCCTGTGCTTCAATTCGTGTCAAGTGGAGAAAATGCGAGGATTCAGTTTGTCGAAAGTGAAATCGAAGGATCGCAAACTCTGATTACGACGCTTCCGCTATTTATTTTGGCGCTTTCTATTGCGATGGTGCTGATGCTGATGAAGCGCCGTTTGGAACTGCAGCGTAAGGAAATCGGGACGTTAATGGCTCTCGGATACCGGAAAAAAGAGTTGAGAAACCATTATTTAGGTTATGCCTGGTTCATCGGATTAACGGGGACGGGACTCGGGCTCCTGGCAGGGGCAGGATTTTCTGTACCACTGTCAAACATCTATGCAGATTTCTTCAATTTGCCACCGCTGTCCATGTTTGACTGGGATCCGATGATTCTTGTCATAGGTCTGCTCATTCCGCTTGCGCTTTTGCTTGCTCTCACCGCTTTCGTTATAAGCAGAACGCTCAGAACGGAACCCTTGACGCTACTCAGACCGAAGGAGATGGCAAGTGGTAAGAAGTCATGGCTTGAAAAGCTTCCGTTTATGAATCGTGGAAGTTTTACTACAAAGTTTCGTCTTCGGCTCTTAGCGAGGAATAAAGCAAGAAGTTTGTATATTTTTATAGGCGTCATGTTTTCTACGGTGCTTTTATTGTTTGGGTTTATCGCTTTTCATTCAATGGAACGTCTTGTTACCACGACATATGAAGACATCCAGACGTATGATTATGCCGTATATTATTCAACACTTCAGACCGAACAGACAGAAGAAGGTGCCAGTCCTTTTTCCATGGCGGAAATAACGGTTGGAGAGGATACGAAAGCGAATCTCTATGGAATACAGCCGGATACGTCATACATTCAGTTGAAGTCAGATGAGGAGACTTTGAATCCCGAATTATCAGAAGGGGCTGTCATCAGCAGACCTCTAGCTATCATCACCGGAGCAACAGCAGGGGATGAACTGACGATTACCAACGGAATTAGTGAAAACGAATTAACAGTAGAGATAGCTGGGGTCGCTGATTTATTCATTGGAAATGCACTTTATCTGCCGAAAGATCAGGTCAACGAATTTCTCGGATATCCGCAAGAGGCCTATACAGCCGTCTGGCAGGATGGAGAGCCGCAGATGTCGGATCGTGTCTTTTTAGTGGAAGATAAGCAGGAGGTAATCGATAGCTTCGAGTCAACATCAGGGGCGACACGAAATACAGTGGCTGGGATGGCAGTGGTTGCCGTTGTGATCGGAATGATCGTACTGACGTTATTGACAAACCTAATTGTCGAGGAGAATTCTCCATCCATTTCCTTGTTTAAAGTGATGGGTTATCACGAAAATGAAGTATCCAAGCTCGTCTTGAACGTCTATACACCGCTTGTGATCCTCTCTTATTTTTTGTCTGTACCGATTGCACAGATGAGCTTAGAACAGACGATGAATACGCTAGTCGAGGAGACCGGCTTTTTATTCCCGACAGATGTAGTCTGGTGGATGGTCGTAGTAGGATTCTTAACGATTGTGTTCACCTATTGGATGTCGCTGATGCTTTCTAAGAGAAAACTGAAGCATGTTTCATTACAGGAAGCCTTGAAAAAACAGCAGGATTAAGGGAAGAATAGAAAAAGGAAAACGATGGCATCGCGCCATGCGTTTTCCTTTTTTAATTGGTAGATATAAGATCAGCCTAACACTTTTTTAATAATTTTTAAGCTTAAAGCAGAGCCTGGATAGCGGAAGTTCTGATCGAATTTGGTGGTTTGTTTCGTCATACTTTTCTCGTGTGTGAACGTATCAAAGCTGGACTGGCCGTGGTAACTTCCGATTCCGCTTTCCCCAACGCCACCGAACGGAAGATGAGGATTCAAAATATGGTACAGCGTATCGTTAATGCAGCCACCACCGAACGAGATCCGATCAATAATTTGCTGCTGGTCATGCTCATCGTCTCCAAAGTAATATAGAGCAAGTGGCTTAGGCCTACTATTGACTTGATCAATGACTTCGTCCAGTTGATCGAACGTCAGGATTGGGAGGATCGGTCCGAATATTTCATCTTGCATCACTTGATCTGACCATGTTACCTGATCAAGGATCGTCGGTTCAATCATTCTTTTCTTCTGATCTAAACCTCCTCCGGCAACGACTGTTCCATTTTCTAAGTAGGACGAAACGCGCTCAAAGTGTGAGTCATTCACGATTTTGACATAATCCGGATTTTCAAGAGGGCGAGGCCCATAAAACTCGGTCATGTATTTTTTCATGGCATGGATGAGCTTAGATTTTACCTCATGATGAACAAGTAGATAGTCGGGGGCTATGCAAGTCTGCCCCGCATTTGTGAACTTCCCCCAGACGATACGTTTAGCAGCTAAATCGATAGGGGCATCTCTATTCACGATAGTCGGACTTTTACCACCTAGTTCAAGCGTCACGGGGATCAGCCGTTTACTCGCTTTCTCCATAATGATTTTGCCAACAGGGACGCTTCCTGTGAAGAAAATGTAGTCGAGCGGCTGGTCTAGCAGCTCTTGTGTGACTTCTTTATCTCCTTCGATTACGGCAATAAACTTTGGATCAAAGAATTGCTCGATCATTTTCTTGATCACCCAAGATACGGTCGGTGTCAATTCAGAAGGTTTGATGATGACCGTGTTTCCTGCTGCAACAGCCCCGATCACAGGGGCAATAGCAAGCTGGATCGGATAATTCCACGGGGCAATGACAAGAACGGTCCCGTAAGGTTCTTTTTGTACAAAATTTTTCGAACCGGTGTGAGTCAACGGCGCTTTCACCTTTTTGGGAGCCATCCATGCTTTCAAACTTTTAAGTTGATGGTCAATTTCACTCTTTAAAAAGGCAATTTCCGCAGCGTAGGCTTCGTATTCCGATTTGTTCAAATCGAACTTCAAAGCCTTCAAAATCGGTTCTTCATAAATGTTTAACATCTTTTTCAATCGTTTAAGCTGATCTTTTCGAAAATCGTAGGACTTCGTATGTCCTTCCAGATACCAAGCTTTTTGATTCGTAACAATCGTCTTCGGATCCATGAATCAACCTCCCTTAATTTTCTCGGGCAATATAATGCCTGTAAAAATCATAAGCAATCGTCGTATTAGGAAAAACAGACTGGGCTTCAACCTTCAACTGATTGACCGATTCCCCTTGATAACGAGAGGAGATATGCGAAAGGATCAGTTGTTTCACATTGGCTTGTTTCGCAAGGGAAGCGGCTTGTGTGACGGTCGAATGATAATAATCATGAGCCATCTCTTCAGCGTCACTGGCGAACGTCCCTTCATGAACGAGAATGTCGGATCCCTTTACATGTTCGACCAACTCAGGAAGATAGCGGGTGTCACCTAAAATAGAAATCTTTCTCCCTTTTTTAGGTGGACCGATGACGTCATTCCGATCGATGATGCTACCGTCTTCCAATTGAGTATAGGGCTGATTCTTAATCGATTGATAGATGGGACCCGGCTCAATGCCGAGTTCCTTCAGCTTAGAGGGCTGGAGTTCCCCAAGCTTATCCTTTTCCTTTAAAATATATCCAAAGCTTTCGAGTCCGTGCTGAAGCTTAACGGCCTCCACGAAGAATTGCTCATCTTCAAACAACAGTCCTTCCTGCACTTCCTCTACATGAAGAGGATAGCGAAGGTGCGTCCCGCTGATTCGCAGGCTGACATCAATGTACTCTTTCAAGCCGGGCGGTCCATAGACGTGTACAGGAGTTTCTCCCCCTTGAAAGGACCGGCTGCTCAATAACCCCGGAAGACCGTAGATATGATCGCCATGTAAGTGGGTTATGAAAATTGCTTCAATTCGTCTTGGTCGAATATTCGTATTTAAAATTTGTTGTTGGGTTCCTTCTCCGCAATCAAATACCCATGTCGTCCCACGCTCTTCCAGCATACGGAGAACGAGAGAGGAGACATTTCTTTCTTTTGATGGGACCCCGGAACCGGTACCGAGAAAAAATAGTTCCATCTTACACCCTCCTACTGTTTTATCATACCATTTTAAGGGTTTTCACACACGATATAAGGTTGTAGAAGCGGACTAAATCTGAAGGCAAGAATTTAGGTTATGGCAGGGTTATTCATAAAAAAACGCCCAGGTTTCCCTGAGCGCATACTTAGTCATTACCAGGCCCTCGTATACTGTCGTGGACCTTCCAGTTCATATCCTAATTCGTCAGCTGCCTGTTTTGGCCAATAAGGGTTACGTAAGAGAGCCCGCGCAAGGAAAATTAAATCAGCGCGTTCATTTTGCAGAATTTCTTCTGCTTGTATTCCGGAAGTAATCAGTCCGACAGCCCCTGTATCAATATCTGCGCCTTCTTTTACCTGCTCAGCGTATTTGATCTGATAGCCCGGATAAGGCTCAATAGCAGCTGGCACAACTCCACCAGAACTAACATCGATAAGATCGACATCCTGATTTTTCATTTCTTTCGAAAAATAAATGAAGTCTTCCATTGTATTTCCGTCCTCATCATACTCCTCACCAGAAATGCGTACGAATAACGGACCTTTCCATACGTCACGCACTGAGGATATGACTTCTCTTAAGAAACGATAACGGTTTTCCTTGGACCCTCCATATTCATCAGTTCGGCTGTTCGTCAATGGAGAAAGGAATTGGTTGATTAAGTATCCGTGTGCTCCGTGCAACTCAATAATATCGAATCCGGCTTTTTGTGCCCGAATAGCTCCTTCACGAAAAGCCGTGATTGTGTTTTGAATATCTTCTTGTGTCATTTCAGTGGGTACTTTGAAAGAGCTGTTGAACGCTTTTGCGCTGGGAGCAAAAATTTCATCGCGTAAATTGGCTTTTCGTCCGGCGTGAGCAAGCTGAATCGCTGCTTTTGCGCCGTGGCGATGAATGCCTTCTGTAATTTGTGTTAACCCCTCAACGTGGTCATCACTCCAAATCCCGAGATCTTCGTGGGAAATCCTTCCTTCCGGTAGAACAGAAGTGGCTTCAATCATGACGAGACCGACTTGTCCTGCTGCGCGACTTTCATAGTGCGCCAGGTGAAAAGGCTGGACATGCCCATCCTGATTATGAGATGAGTACATACACATCGGGGACATGACGATTCGGTTTTTCAGCGTCACATTTTTAATCGTATAGGGTGAAAATAATTGATGTTTCAACGTGGTTCGTCCTCCTCTGAGCGTTTAAACTCACGCTTCAGTTGTTTTAATGAATAACGACTGCCTCGCCATTCGATACCTCCACGGATCCAGGTGAGACAAAGCGCTCTTGTGAGCATATACACAAATAACAGCGCAAACAATGGTAAACCAAAGACAAACCACCTGGAATAGTTCGTGAGATATGTCAGAGTCAAGGCATATAAACAAAATAACAAAACAATGTTCAGAGCGCTAATCATTTGAACTTCAAAAGAGGAAGTAAACAGAAAAATAAACGGAAAGACATGGGATATGAGAACGCCTGCCACCGCAAATACAGCCAGTCCAACAGAATAATTCAACCCGGCGAACGCGTTTTTCTCAAAGCCACGGAAGGCTGCCCTAAGCGACGGATACCATTCGACGGACATGCTGTCGAGCGATGTAACGAGCCGCTGCTTGAAGCCGAACTTTTTCACACGCTGACCAAGCACGAGATCGTCATCCGGCCGAAATTTAATCGCCTGATGACCGCCAATCGCTTCATAACAAGGGCGGGTGATCAATTGAAAGGCCCCGATTCCCATTCCGCCTTTAGAGCCACTTTGGTTGGCTGTCCATGGACGCTTTAAATAACCAAAGCCGAAGAGAAAGAAAGAAATGAGTCCTTTAAGCCAAAACGAGCGACCTTGCAAATCTGGCGCGGCCGTCAAGTGATCAAGATCCATTTCCTTGAATTCATGAAAGGCTTTCGCAATCGCTTTTTCTTTAAACTGGATGTCTGCGTCTGTGAAAATTAAATAGTCCGACGTCGATTCCAGCACCCCACAGGCCAGTGCATGGTTTTTGCCGAGCCAACCATCCGGCAACTCATCAATTGTGATTGCATTTACATTTGCGAATTCCTTTGCCAGACCGCGAGCGATTTCTCCGGTTCGGTCAATCGATCTATCATTAACAACTATGATTTCCAAGCGGATATTTTTTTGATTGGCTAAAGAGCGGATCGTCGACTCAATCGAAGTTTCCTCATCCTTCGCAGCTATTATGACAGAGAGTTTGTCTTGATACGATTGAGGTGAAATTCCATCAATACTTGATATTTTACGAAACCCAATACTAAAATCAATCAGAACAATCGTCCAAAAAACGGCTAATACAACAAGTAACCAAAACATGTGATTAGTCCTTCCTATGTTTTTCAGCTAACATTCGCTGCTCAATGGCTTCGTGCGGTACGTCAGTGAAGATCGCGTCTACTCCAAGTTTATAGCATTTTTTCATCATTGAAGGTCTGTTAACGGTATAGATGCGGAGCTTGATCTTTTTTTCTTTACACTGCTTCACAAGCCGTTTATCAAGAAGGCGATGTTTAACGTGCAAAGCATTCGCGTTTAAAGATTTGGCATAATCGACGAGGTTGATCATTTTCGTCGAAGTTAAAAAGGCAGTCGGAACAGAAGGGTTGATCTTCTTCATCCGAATCAAACTTCTTGGATTGAAGCTTGAAATCACGGTCCGGTCCAGGACGTGGTGCTGTTTTAATAATTCATAGACGATGGATTCGATATCTTTGTATTCAATGACATTAGTCTTCAATTCGATATTCAAAAACATGGATTGATGTTTAAACCAGCGCAAAAATGCATCCAGTGATACAATGGACACATCTGAAAATTCAGAAGAGAACCAGCTTCCTGCATCAAGCGATTCCAGTTCTGCATATGTATAGTCTTGAACGAATCCTGTGCCGTTAGTTGTTCGGCGGAGGTTTTCGTCATGAATCAAGACAGGGATCTGATCTTTCGTTAATTGGACATCTGTTTCAATTCCATCCGCACCGGATGCTTGTGCCAGTTCAAAAGCAGGCATTGTATTCTCTGGAGCTAGTTTGCTTGCGCCTCTATGAGCGAAAATCATTGTTTTAGCCATCTTAGAATCACCTCGTTGTTGATAGTTAAATGTACCCCGGTTTGATTGGTGAAAAACTCAACTAAACCACTTCTACGGGCTTTGGCCAGACTGGCCAGTAAAAATCTTTCGGTTTCATTATACAAGAAAAGGAGAAATCGTCTATGAAACAATGGCAAACGAAGGAAGAATTGACGGATTTGCTTTGCTCGCTCGTTGAGTACCCAAGTATAACGGGCAGCAACGCAGAAATCGCAATCGTGGAACACTTATATTATATTTTAGAAGATCGAAAATATTATCAAAACCACCCTGGACATCTCGCACTTCACCCATTAAAGGATGGGCGTCAATTATTGACCGCCCTCGTGAAAAGTGGGAGCTCAGACAAAACAATTGTCCTGCTTGCGCACGCTGATGTAGTGGAAATTAATGACTACGGTTCCTATCAGAATCTCGCTTTTTATCCGAAAGAATTGACGCAGGAGCTACATAAGAACATCGATGATCTACCTTCAGGGGCAGCGAAAGATTTACAGACAGGAAACTGGTTGTTCGGAAGAGGGACAATGGATATGAAGGCTGGGATGGCCGTCCATCTGTCTTTATTAGAAAAAGCAATGGAAGGAGAATTTGATGGAAATCTCCTACTTGTGATCGTGCCGGATGAAGAAGTGAACTCGGAAGGGATGCTGACAGCTGTTCCTGTCTTAGCAGAATTAAAAGAAAAAGAAGGACTGGATTACAAAATCGCCTTTAATGGTGAGCCGATGTTCAGCCAATACCCAGGCGATCCCTCGCATTATCTTTATACCGGGTCGATCGGAAAGACGTTGCCGGGCTTTCTATGCTACGGAAAAGAAACGCATGCCGGAGAGCCTTTTGCCGGGTTGAATGCGAATTTGATGGTCAGTTATTTGGCCCAGGAAATGGAGCTTAATGAAGCGTTCATTGAGGAGGTCGGAAAGGAGCGGACACCACCGCCGATCAGTCTGATGCAGCGTGATCTGAAACACGAATATTCTGTTCAGACTCCGCGTACAGCCGTTGCGATGTATAACGTGATGTACATGAAACAATCGATTGCCGATTTGAATGAAAAATTACTTCAGGCTGCTCAAAGGGCGAAAGCAAAAATCATTAACCACTATCATCATCAAGCATCCTTTTACTTAAAAGGTTCACAATCGTCCGCCTTTTCTCCTGATATTCAAATTATGACCTATGAGCAATTATACGACGAAGCAGTCAAGCGTTACGGGAAGCGGGAAGTGGATCGCCGACAAAACCGTCTGATTAATAAAAGGGATCAGGGGGATCGTGATTTTTCAACAACTCTCGTTCACAGTTTAGCCTCTCTATGTAAAGACATCAGCCCGATGATCGTTCTCTTTTACAGTCCGCCGTTTTATCCTTCAGTATCTTCCCATCACGACAAGATGGTTCAGCGTGGGGCAAAGCTTGCGATGGATTATGCGAAGGAAACGTTTCACATTGATTTGAATGAAGTAGAATATTTTCCTGGCCTTTCGGACCTCAGCTTTATCGGTCCTGCTTCGGTGCAGTCATCGATTGAGGACTTGTTGAGGCAGATGCCGATCCAGGGGAATGGGTACGAACTGCCGGCAGAATCTATGGAAAAGATCACAATGCCTGTGATCAATATTGGACCATTAGGCAGAGATCCTCACCAGTGGACCGAAAGACTCGAACTGACGTACAGTTTTGAGAAACTACCTGAGATTCTAGAAAAAACGATTCACCATTTTTTGATGGATTGAAGAAAACAAAAAATGTCCGAGGGGAGAACCCACGGACATTTTTTTATCGATTATAGAAGAAGTCTGCACCTGGACCGATTGGAGCACCGGTAGCCATCCAAATTAATAGCATGATGACCCAGATGATTGTAAAAGCGATGGAATAAGGGAGCATTGTGGAAATCAATGTTCCTATTCCTACTTTTCGGTCATACTTCTGTGCAAAGGCGATGACAATCGCGAAGTATGGCATCAACGGAGAAATGATATTCGTCGTTGAATCGGCAATCCGGTAGGCAAGCGTTGTCAGTTCAGGTGAGTAGCCTAACTGCATCATCAACGGCACGAAAACAGGAGCCATGATCGCCCACTTAGCGGAAGAACTTCCGATGAACAGGTTAATGATACCCGCAACAAAAATGAAGGCGAGGATCAATCCAATTCCTGTGAATCCGATGGAATCAAGGAACTCAGCACCACTGACAGCGACTACTTTTCCGAGATTCGTGTGGTTAAAGTACGCAACGAATTGACCGGCTGTGAACGCCAGGACGATGTAGATTCCCATCGAGGCCATCGTATCAGACATTTGATTCGCGACATCTTTATCACTCTTGATCTCATTCGTTATTTTTCCATATACATACCCTGGTATGAAGAACATGATTAAAATGACAGGAACGAGACTGGAGAAGAATGGAGACGCTAGGAAATCATCCGGATTACGTAATGGGCCCCATGTCGGTACGATCAATAGGGACAGAATCCCGATCGTAACGATGAAAGCGATCAACGCTCCCCATAGCCCTTTCTTCTCAACTGGCTTCAAATAGTTGACCTCTTCGTCGACATCTCCTTTGTAGGATCCGAGTCGAGGTTCGACAATTTTATCCGTTACGAGTGTTCCGATAATCGTCAGGACGAAGACAGATACAATCATAAAGTAATAGTTCATCGTATAGCTGATCGTCTCTGCATAAGCAGGATCAATGGTTTCAGCTGCTTGAATCGTCAAGTCTCCTAATAGCGGATCGAGAGATGTTAACAGCAAGTTTGCGCTGAAGCCTGCGGACACACCGGCAAAGGCAGCGGCCAAACCGGCTAACGGGTGACGACCGAGTCCGGCAAACAAAACAGCACCAAGTGGAGTTAACACGACATACCCTGCGTCTGCCGCCATACTTGACATAATACCACCGAAGACAAGGGCGGCCGTCATTAGGAAGCGCGGAACGGAAGTGACAAGTCCACGCAGCATAGCACTGATCAGGCCGGATCGTTCAGCCAGTCCGATACCTAACATCGTGACCAGAACAGTCCCTAAAGGTGCAAACCCTACGAAGTTGTCGACCATGCTTTCAAAAATATATTGAATACCGTCACTTGATAACAAGTTGACGACTTGAAGGGTCTCACCTGTGGCCGGATCTTCTACTTCCACTCCTGCCGAGGAGAAGATCCAGGATGCTACAATGACCATAAGGGCAAAAATAGCAAAAAGCGTGACCGGGTGTGGCAATTTGTTTCCGACTTTTTCAATCCAGTCGAGAACACGCATTGTCAGCCCTTTCTTTTGTTGGTGTTCCATGATGTTCCTCCTTATCTTCTTGCTTCATACTTCAAATTTACAATAACGCGTTAAAGTATAATAAATGTTGTCTGAAATTTGAAGTCTTTTAAAAAAAGTCCAACTAGAAAAATAGTTAAGAATTGGTTGACTTCATTGAGGATTGTGACAAATGACAGGAAAAATTTCAAGAATCATGCTACAATAAAAAAAGTGAATCATTGTTCAGTTTGGAGGGGGAAGCTTGAAAACGTTAAAAGATACGATTTATAAGATGACCGTCCCCACCCCTTATCCAGTCGGTGATGTCCACCTTTATTTACTAGAGGGGGATGTCCTTACACTTGTAGATGCGGGTGTGAAAACGGAAGAAGCCTGGTTGTTGCTTCAAAAACAGTTGCGGGAAATCGGTTACGGACCGGAAGATATTGAGCAGATCGTATTGACTCATCATCATCCTGACCATATGGGATTAGTGAATCATTTCCCCCGTGTCCATACCGTCGCAGCCCATCCAAAGTTGAAGCCATGGATGGAAAAGGACGAAAATTATTTCAAGCGATACGAACAGTTTTTTCATGATATGTATCTCGAGTCAGGAGTACCACAATCCTTTTATCAGCAGTTAAACAAGCTGAAAAAGCCGCTCGAATGGATATCCAAGGGCTCTCTTTCGCTCGAGATATCTGAAGGGGACCGCCTTCCGGGTCATGAGGAATGGACCGTCATAGAGACACCCGGTCATGCCCAGAGCCACCTTTCGTTCTGGAGAAGCTGTGACGGAACGTTGATCGGAGGGGACCAGCTGCTTGCTCACATCTCATCCAATCCTTTACTTGAACCACCTTTTAAGGAAGGGGACCCACGTCCGAGACCCCTTCTTCAATACAGGGAATCATTGAAAAAGCTCCATCAAAAAGGTGTTAAGCGTGTCCTCCCAGGTCATGGTGAAAGCTTTGAAGACGTATCTGTGCTGATCGAGGAGCGGTTGGCCAAACAAGAGGTACGGGCAGAGCGAGTGTTCAAAATGTTTAAGGATGGTCCGTTAACAGCCTATCAAGTTTGTGAGCGGTTATTTCCAAAACACATCAAAACTCAATTGGGGTTGACGATGTCCGAAACGATTGGGCAGCTTGATTATTTAGAGGAAGCCAAAAAAATCTCCTCTTACTTTGATGGAAAACAAAAATTTTACGATGCAGTCAGGTGATAGAATGAATGAACGTGTTAAAGGAAAGAAAGTACTGATAACTGGAGCTTCTAGTGGGATCGGCCAGTATTTGGCGATTCATGTTGCTCGTTGTGGTGGGACGCCAATCATGGTCGCACGATCTCGGGATCGTTTAAAGATCATAGCCGAAAAAATAGAATCAGCCTTCGGAATCGAGGCTTTTTGGTATGAAGCCGATTTGACGAATGATGCGGATTGGAAGGACGTCATCGACCAGATCTGTTATACTCACGGAACTCTCGACGCGTTAATTAATAATGCAGGGATGGCAGTGTTTGATTATGTTTCTGAAGCGAAGTGGCAGGACATTGACCGAATGCTTTCCCTCAATGTGAAATCTTTGTTCCGGTCGACCCATCAATTATTGCCGCATTTTATCCAGCGGGGAAGCGGGCATATTGTCAACATCGCTTCTCAAGCCGGTAAAATCGCCACTCCTAAATCCGCGGTGTACGCAGCGACTAAGCATGCTGTGATCGGGTTTACAAACGCCTTGCGAATGGAAGTGGAGGGGTCAGGTGTATATGTGACATCTGTGAATCTAGGTCCGGTCAGAACGAATTTCTTTCAGCAAGCGGATCCAAGTGGGAATTATGAGCGTGCGGTCAACCGGATTATGCTGGAGCCGAACAAAGTCGCGATGACCGTTGTCGATCATTTATTCAAGAAACAACGTGAAATCAATCTTCCGGGATGGATGGATTCAGGAAGCAAAGTGTATCAATTGGCTCCTGTCCTGATGGAAAAAGCGATGCAGTCCCAATTCAATAAAAAGTAGAAGAGTCTCCGATAAGGGGACTCTTTTTTAGAAGAAGGCTCTGTTAATCTCCGGTGATGATGGGACAAAAGAATATCGAATGCACGTCGTCCAATTTTCAGCCAAAATTTGCCGTGATGTTTCCGTTTACTCATACTTGCAGGAGCAGTGGGAAATGATGAGGCTGTGATCCCGCAGGAGCCCATAGAAAGCAAATTATTTCCCGCTCCGCCAGGCTCTGATATAAATAACGGAAACTCTCTAGTATCAAGACGAAGTTTTAACAGAGCCTAGAAGAAAAGATTCCCTCTTGAAAAAGCGAACATATATTCTCATAATAGAGGGTATACTTATAGCACGAGGGGGCAGGGTATCGTGAACATTAATTACGACAAACTTCCTGACAGAGGAGTACTCTGTGTCGACATGAAGAGCTTCTACGCAAGCTGTGCGGCCGTTGCCCACGGACTGGATCCACTGAAAATCCCTCTGGCTGTCGTTGCCGATACGAACCGGAAAGGAAGTGTTGTGCTAGCAGCCACACCTGCGATGAAAAAGAAATATGGAATAAAAACAGGGAGCCGGCTATTTGAAATTCCATCTGCTCCGGATGTCATGATTGTGTCGGCGCAAATGAGAAAATACTTAGAAGTCTCTACCCAAATCACAAACCTTTTTCATAAATTCGTTCCGAAAGAATCGATCCATACGTACAGTGTCGATGAGAGCTTTCTGGAAGTTGGTCACCATAGCGGAAAGTTTGGCCATCCGGAGGAAACAGCTCAAATGATCATTGATGAGCTGAAGGAAACATTCCATTTGGATGCAGCGATTGGGATTGGTCCCAATATGCTTTTATCTAAGCTCTGCCTTGATTTGGAAGCCAAGAAGAAAGGAATTGCGACTTGGGGGTATGAAAGTATAGAAGAGAAGCTCTGGCCTGTCGCCCCGCTCTCGAAAATGTGGGGGATTGGTCCGCGTCTTGAGCATCGGTTAAACAGGATGGGAATCTGGTCTGTCGGGCAATTGGCGAATTACCCGCTGGATCAGCTTGAGAAAGCGTTCGGTGTGATCGGGAACCAGCTGTATTACCATGCGAATGGAGTCGACCTTTCTGATCCTGGCGCTCCCATTATCCATGGACAGGTCAGCTACGGAAAAAGCCAAATTCTTATGCGGGATTATCATAAACCGGAAGAAGTGAGATATGTCATCCTGGAAATGTGTGAGGAGGTCGCAAGAAGGACCAGAAGAAAAGGGCATGCCGGCCGAACGGTTTCGCTTGGGGTCGGTTACAGTAAGAGTGAAGGGGGTGGAGGTTTTCATCGTTCGATCACGCTTGAACATCCGACGAGTATTACGATGGATCTTTATCATGCTTGTCTTACATTGTTTGAACGCTTCTATAAAGGAGCGACCGTCAGGAAAATTTCGATTACGCTAGGGAACATTACGGAGGATGCGTCGATCCAGCTGGATTTGTTTGCTTCAGGTAGAGATAAGCAGAGGGACCTTGGATATGTGATGGATGAAATCCGCGATCGTTATGGACAGGACATGCTTCTACGTGCAGTATCATGGACAGAGGCCGGTACAGCAAGGCATCGAAGTAAACTTGTCGGAGGACATTATGCAGAATAAGCAAAAGGATTGCCACGTTTCCGGTGATTTCTTATCATGGAGATATAGGAGGGGTTCCTCATGAAATTGACGATTACAGAAACTGCAAAGGAACAGTTACAGCATATTGAAGAGGCCGAACGTCCGTTCATCCGCCTGTTTTACGATACGGATGATTGTGGGTGTGGAGTGAATGGTCTACCGACAGTCCGTTTGGAAAGCGAGCAGCGGGAGACGGATGAGGTCGTAGATAATGACGAGTATCAAGTTATCATCGATCATCAACAGGCTATATTTTTCCGCCAGGATATGAAGCTCGATTTTAGGAAAGGTACGTTTAGACTTTCGAGTCCAAACGGAGTGTTGAATCCTGTGATTTCGACGAAGGATATTAAAGAAGGAGCAACGGTATGAGCAAAAAGAAGCACCAGGAAGGGACGCTTGGGGCGCAGCTGAATGAAGATGTCCTTTCCCGTCTACGCTCTAAGAAGACAGAGCTGAAGAATCTAGAAGCAAAACGGGAAGAAGAGGAAAAACAACGAAGGATAGAAGAACGGCGGAAGCGGGAAGCGAATAAAAGTTTTGAAGAGCTGCTTAATGAAAGTGATATGGACTGGAAATCCTTTAAGAAATAAACACTTGGTTTAACCAGGTGTTTATTTTTTTGCCTTCAATGGAAAAATATGAAACCAATCTTCCGTTTTCCCCGTATGAAATAAGAGAAGCTTATCATAATGGGAGACCAGTTTTTTATAAATATTCAGGTATGAATCTTTCTTGATGAGCATTCTAGGACGGTGTATTCGGTATAGTAAAGGAGGGGAAATGATGAGTTTTAAGTATGCTCCTTCCGGTGAATGGAGAAAAAAGGGGAGTCAGGCATGGTTGAGCATATGCTCGTCCGTTTTAGTGTTGGCGATTCCATTGGCTTTAAATGGGCGAGTGGAACCGTTTCAGGTATACATAGGGATAGCTCTTTTCCTGCTAGCGATATTCCAGGTCATTTATTTTGCGAATATGGTACGCAGGGATTATATACGCATGGATGAGCAGGCCTTGATGATTCACCGGGGAATCCTTGATTCGCGAAAGAAAATCCGTTTTGACCAGGTGAGCGAGGTGTCGTGTGTCCACGATGTGTTAGCGATCCGCACAAGGGACGGGGATGGTGAAGACATTTATATGAGCCGTCTAGTCGATGAGGATCGCCTTCGGTTTATTACGGAACTGGAAGGAAGAATAAATGTTTCAGTCAGTGGATTAGCAAAAGGGGAATTGCCTCCGCACGCTTAAGGGATTCCAATAAATGTATGATAAGAGTTTACGCAAAACTTGGGGGATGATTGAATGTCAGAGAAAGTATTAACAGTGAATCAATTAGGAAAGTCATTTAAAAAAACACGGATTGTTGAAGGTATTTCGTTCGATGTTTATAAAGGGGAAATCATGGCGATCTTGGGCCCTAACGGAGCAGGGAAGTCCACAACCATTCGCAACATTATGGGAATTATGTATCCGGATGAAGGAGAAATTATTTTTCATAACCATGGTAAAGAAATTCCAAGGCACAAAATCGGTTACCTCCCGGAGGAAAGAGGTTTGTATAAGAATGTAAAAGTCATGGACATCCTTCTATATTTAGCGGAATTGAAAAATTATCCCCTTAAGAAGGCAAAGAAGCGCGTGGAAGAATACTTGGAGAAGTTTGATTTGAAAGGAAAAGAAAAAGTATCGGTGGAAGAGTTGTCGAAAGGGATGGCGCAAAAGATTCAGTTCATTGGTGCCATCATTCACGAGCCTGAACTGCTTATACTGGATGAACCTTTTTCCGGGCTTGACCCTGTAAGTCAGGAAGTATTTAAAGAAGAAATCAGAAGCTTAGCGGACAATGGAACAGCCATTTTATTATCTTCTCATCAGATGAACCTGGTCGAAGAATTATGTGATCGATTATTTATGATTCATAAAGGCCGTAAAGTGATTACAGGCTTGATGGAGAATGTTAAAGAAGAATATGCCAATTTCAAATGCACAATTGTGGGAGAAAATGACGAACAACTTTTCGAGCAGCTGCCGATGGTACAGAGAATAGAGCAAAAAGGGATTGTTACAGTTATTCATCTTAATCAGGATGTACAGATTCCTCTTTGGTTAAAGGAACTCCCTTCAAACCTAATGATTCAGGAGTTATCCATCGATCGTATTTCGCTTCATGAAATATTCGTGGACGTAGCCACAGGTCATAAAGGGGAACGAAAAGGAGGGAAACTCCATGCGTAACAGCTTGAAGGTAGCAAAATGGGAATATAAAAGAAATATAAAAAATAAATCTTTTCTTATATCATTAGCATTGACTCCTATCCTTTTTATTCTGTTCGCTACGTTACCCACGTTATTGTCTAATACAGGGAACGATGATGCAGCGACGATTTATGTTCATGACGAAGTGAATGTATTAGGAGAGCTTCAAGATGAAGCGGAACCCTTAGGCTGGAATGTTCAGAGTGCTCCGGTTAATCAGCAAGCGATGATGGAGAGGGTAGAGGACGAAGAAAATACGGCTTATTTACATATCACCGAAGAAGCGGTGCGGGAAGGTTCAGTAGAAGTATATACGAGCGATGAGAGTGACGACCTTTTACAGGAACTGTCGATGATCCAAGGACCGATCCGTACCTACCAATTATCCCGGCTCGATTTATCCGAAGAACAAATAAACGCTATAAATAAAGGGATCAATTTCATTCCTGCTCAATCCGATCCTAGGGAATCAACAAGTGAAGGGGGGACAGAAACGTCGAGTGCGGACCCTCTTGAAAGGTTGGTCCCAGGGATTTTTGCAGGTATTATCTTATTTTCTATTCTTATCACGGGCATGATGATTTTCCAAAGTGCTTCTCAAGAGAAAAAAGATAAAGTGGCGGAAAGTATTCTTTCCTCCATAACACCGAATGATTTAATGCAAGGTAAAATTATTGGATATTTTGGATTGGGATTGACCCAGGTATTTGTATGGTCAGGATTTGCGCTGCCCCTTATGGTTTGGCTGTTGGATGACGTCCCGATCATCGAATACCTTTTTGTTCCGGAATTGGCCCTCCTCGTGTTCATAGCGATTCTTGGCTATTTATTGTTTGCAGCCATCTTTGTAGGGATCGGAGCTACCATTGAAGATGTGAATGCATCCAGTAATTTTCAAGGAATCATTATGCTATTACCTTTTCTGCCTTTCTTTTTCATTGGTCCGGTTTTATCGGATCCCGAGGGGATTATTGCAACCATAGGGTCCTACATTCCGATAACGGCCCCTGCTTTATTGCTCGTTCGGTTGTCCGTTTTAGAAGCATGGCCGTGGGTGGATATCAGCTTAGCTATCGTGATTTTGCTCATCAGTGTGTGGCTTTTCATGAAGCTTGCGGGCAAGGTCTTTCAAGTAGGAATATTAATGTATGGTAAAAACGCGACGCCGCAGGAAATTTGGAAGTGGCTTCGTGCTTAACGTGAGAGAGTGGAGGGATTTGCCTTCCACTCTTTTCTTTTTCTGTAGGAAGGGTTTATAGACCTAATATAGAACTTCTTTTATAGAAGAATAGAAAAGGAGTGGTGACATGTACGAGTTAAAAACGAAGGAAAATGATGGGGATGTAATCGAATTTATTGAATCCGTTGAAAATGAGCGAAGAAAAGCAGATGCGTATCGACTTCTTGATGTGTTTGCAGAAACCACGGGTTATCCGGCTAAAATGTGGGGAACGAGTATTATAGGGTTTGGTTCATACCATTATAAGTATGCGACAGGCCATGAAGGAGATGCTGCACTTGTCGGTTTTTCACCGAGAAAAGCTAATTTCAGCTTGTATTTTGCGACAGGAGACGAGACCCGCGAAGAACTGCTTGCATCTTTTGGGAAGCATAAGTCCGGAAAGGCGTGTGTCTATATTAATAAAGTGGCGGACATTGACGAAGATGTTCTGAGAAGCCTCATCCGATCATCTGTCGATTTTTTAAAGGCAAGGTACCCGATTTCATCGAAAGACAGTGCGAAACGGTGAGAAGAAGATGACGACGTTGCGTAGAGTAGGAACGACTTATATACCTGTTTCCTGTGTGTCCCGTTCTGTTGAATGGTTCACAAAATATTTAGACGCTGAACTTAAGTTTACAGATGATGAAAAAGCGATTATCGATCTGGCCGGTCAGAGCTTTTTTCTTGTAAAAGCAGCGGAGAACCAAAGTGCGAATTTTCGGGATCATCAAAACGAGCTGAGGTTTTCCATCACATTTGAAGTGGATGGGCGAGACGCTCTTGAACGTCTGCGTCAAACCCTTTTAGACTCGAAAGTGAAAGTAGGCGCAATTGAGGATCGGGGACATCCTGGAGTGAATTTTGTATTTGCCGATCCGGATGGGAATTTATTTGATGTGTGGAGCGAACTGAGCCCGAATTTCAATAAGGAAGAAGGATGGATTTAATGAGAAAGGTAGAAGTGCTGGATTATCAGCCTGTCTGGAAAGCGAAATTTGAAGAGGAAGCAGATCGGCTCCGGAACGTATTCCGAGGGGAACTGCTTGATCTTTATCATATTGGAAGCACAGCGATTGAAGGGATGAAAGCGAAGCCGATCATCGATATCATGCCTGTCGTGAAGACTCTTTCAGCTGTGGATGGCTATGATGAACAAATGAAGTCAATAGGGTACGAACCGAAGGGGGAAAATGGGATAGCAGGACGCCGCTTTTATCAAAAAGGTGGAGAGAACAGAACGTTCCACGTCCATGTGTACGAGCAAAACAATCCGGAGATAGACCGCCACCTCGCTTTTCGTGATTATCTACGCAGTCACTCCTGTGCGCTTATTCAGTACGGGGAACTGAAACAATCATTAGCGAAACGCTACCCATATGATATCGAGGCGTATATTGAAGGGAAAGCCCCTCTCGTTCAGACCATTGAAAAAGATGCTTTGAATTGGAAAGGGAATAGAAGAAACACTAAATGAAGCTTGTCTGTCCTATTATAGAAAACTGGACAGACAGGCTTCTTTTTTTGATGCGAAAATGCACACATCGGGAAGTTCAGGTGTTTTGATTTTCCTCTTTTCTTATCAGCGCCTTTTTAGAAAAGGTGAAAAACTCCAATTTTTCCAAGGTGTCGCAATAAGAAGGGACGATATCGCCTTCCACATCTTCAAATGGTGTGTAAAGTTCGTTCGCATCGTTCATGTGCTGAAACCAATCACCAGGCTCAGCAGAGGGGTGGTGTTGATCGCCCCAGCATTGTTCTAGTTTAGGACTGAAAATTCTAGGCTCATTCGGACTGATTCCACAAGGATTCGGGCGAGGATGCCGATCTTCACCGGGAGGGCGTTCTTTGAGAGTCTGGAAAGCATCCGGCCAATAATCAACCCGTGAACCGCTGTGTGGAACCTCTTTTGCCCATTGAACGATTTGCTCATGACGGGTTTTGATTCCGTAAAGCAGTGAATAAATTTCCTTCCCGAATTGAATCCGCTCTTTAAGGGAGGAAAAGTGGTGGACGGTGTGCCCAATCAGCCTTTTTTGCTTCTGAACGCTCGTTAGATATGGAAATAATATATGATTTAAATTCATCAAGTCCTGCAGCGAAAAAAGAATGCTATCTAACACGGTTTCTTTATACAAAGGTTGTTGAATCACACGAGACTCTATGTAATTCTGTTCGTTGATAATTAACGCTTTGGTTATAAAGAAAGAATCATTTGTCTTTAAAAAAGCATCCCAGCACGGAACCATAAACTTGGACACACCAAAATGAGGAAGCAGGTGGGTAAGCGAACGTTGAAGAGTTTGACTAGCTTCATAAAGTAGTAGTTGAGGATAGGCATCCTGAAAGATCAGCCAATTGCCTCTCTCTATAAACCGGAAGAAATCAACCTGTTCTTTTTCATTCAAAAGCTCCGGTAAGTGTTCGCCTTTTAAATCGGTCATATTCCAGCCCGCATTTCTTGAAACCAGATGGGCGAGTAGAGACCAGTGTATCTCAGGGCGTCTTAAATAAAAGTCTAGATACGCTTTGGTCCTCGTCACATTGTTACGGTTCATTTCTTGCGTACGGATCTCGATTTGCCGAATGATTTGTTTATCTTTTCCTGAGAGGGCGGGGGGCGAATCTGCCTTAAGCGCCTTCTTTAACTGTTTTTTGAGCGATTGATGTTTGCTTTTCCACCACATAAGTTCACCTCTTTTTACGGTGCTTATTATAGTGTAAGTAAACGGAACACTCTTTATACTAAAGATGAGCCCGAGTGATTGTTTTGACAAAGAAAAAAAGCGTTCAGAATTTAATCTGAACGCCTTTTTGTTAGAATAACGCAATCGTCACCACAAAGTATAGGACGGTGATGACTAATGATGGGGCGGCATAGCGCCACTGGCTTAAGTTTGTTTGAGGACGCTTCAATAAATAGATGATGACAAGGGTCATCAACACCCCGAGTAGTGCAATATACATGTGGGACGTTCCGACAGCCGCTAAAATCGGTCCTTCACGGTAAAGCAAATCTGTCAGCACGAGTAGCTGCACGTTGAAAAGGTTGCTTCCGAGAATGGATCCGATCGCCATGTTGTAATTGGCGAGCTTGAACGCGGCAAGGACGGTCACAAGCTCAGGAAGTGAAGTAGACGCAGCAATCAGGAAGCTTCCGACGAAGCTTGAATTCATCCCCGTCATCTGGGCGAGCTGATCGCCGGATACAGATAGCGCACTACCGGATATAAAAACAACCAATGCGGAGATGATGAAACCAATGACAGCTGTTCTCAATGTGTAATCCTTCGTGATGACTTCTTCCTCGTCTTCCTCCTCTTCTCCAATCGAAAGGAATTTTACAACCACGAAGTATAGGCCTACAATCAGAAGCATTTCAATCCCGACGCCCAGCACATTAATCGTACTCGGCAGAAGCATGGCGCCAATCAGAATTCCAAGAAAAACAAGACCTACAACGGCGGATGGAATGTTTTCTTGATGGCTGACCCTTTGGAAAAGTCGTCTATTCCGATAAATGATATCAACAGAAGCCAAAATCAACAGGTTGAAGACGTTACTCCCCAGCATATTTCCAACTGCAATATCAGGGTTGTCAATGACAACGGCTGTTAAGCTCGTTGTCAGTTCGGGCAAGGATGTGGCCCCCGCAATTAAAAACGTCCCGACCATAGCACCACTCAACGTGGATTTCTTACTAATCACATCTCCAAATCGATTCAAATAGACAGCTGCAAAGACCACAACTACTGCAGCAAGTAAAAAGATCAAATAAACCATATAAAGTCTCCTCTCATAGTTGTGTGCCTTTTTCTAAATTTTGGCAAACAAAAAAGACCAAGGCACCCGAAAAAGTGCCAAGGTCTTGCGTACTAAAGATCTAGCCTGATGAACCAGGTAATCCATTACCGTAATGACGATTCATCAGCCGATATAACGGTCGCTACTCCCCTTGTTAATTATATTTTCTACATGATCCTACAAAAAGTCAACATATAATATCCGATGGTAGCGTATTCATTTTTAAA
Source organism: Halobacillus fulvus (assembly GCA_004078665.1). Classification (GTDB taxonomy): domain Bacteria; phylum Bacillota; class Bacilli; order Bacillales; family Halobacillaceae; genus Halobacillus; species Halobacillus fulvus. The sequence continues at coordinate 468,706 of SCFO01000001.1, forward strand.
AAAACTATAATTCAAAATATATTGAATAAAATGTTTTATAATATTAGAATATAATAGAGGTGATAAAATGGAATTATATAGAATTGAAGGGCGTCAAAGGAAAACGTATGAAGTAGATGTTCAATGTGGTCTGCTCTGGGAAGCGGCTCTCGGAATTGCAGCGATTACAAATGAGAAGCTGGTGGATACACTGGAGGAGTCGGATCATGTGTGGGGAGGTAAGCGTTCAACATTCTCTGAATCTCTGGAAAATCAACTGAGATATGTTCAGAAACATAATACATGGAAAGCGATCCTACAACTTTTGCACCATTCTAATTGTGTGGCAATAAAGGAATGGAGAAAGTATGTACATTCACTAAGAGGCGAAGAGCTGAAAAGAATAGCCCTACCCTATTTGGGTGGAGAGTATGAGGAAGTCCGAAAGAAAGCGTCAGAAGGAGATCGGGAAAGCGTTCATTTTTTAATGGAGGCCGCTCAATGGAACCCTTTTTATCCAGACTACATCCAACACATCGTGCACTCGGATGAGAAAGAATTGAAAAGCCACCTCATTGAAGTGATGGAAGAGTGGTGGAGGTATGTGCTGGAACCGAATCAGAAGGAATATCGAGAAATTCTTGAAAGAGACGCTGAAAGCAAACGGGAGAAAAGAGAAAGATTAGATGCGGAGTCTTTCGTGGAATGGGCGACGAATGGAATAACCTATCTCCCGGAGCCAGGTGTGTTTAAAGTGCTGCTCATTCCACACTATGTTTACCGGCCATGGAATGTGGAAGCAGATTTAGAAGGGACAAAAGTGATGTATTATCCTGTCTCTAATGAAAGTATTAATCCGAAAAAGCAATCAGCACCAGATGAAATGTTAGTCAGGCGCTTGAAAGCACTGGGGGATGAGACAAGGCTGACCATTCTGAAGAAGTTAACGATCAATCCTTACACGTTGAAGCAACTTACAGAGGAATTGAAGATGGGAAAAACGACGGTTCACCATCATGTGAAGCTTTTGAAGTCTTCTCGTTTAGTCAGGCAGGAAGGAAACATCTACGAACTGAACAAGCAAGTTGTGGAGAGGTTACCGGGTGAAGTAAGCATATGGCTAGAAATTGATCAGGAAGGGGATGCTCATGGAAGCATTTGAAGCGGAAGAAAAGGTACCGTCCTATTGGAGACGAAACCTTTCAGCCTTTCGGTTGATGGCAAGTAACTTTGTTTCCTTTTTTGGTGATCAAATTTATATCATCGCTTTGCCGCTAATTGTACTGGCAATGACCGGGTCTCCACTTCAAATGGGAATTGTCGCAGCCCTAGAGAGAGGGGCAGTATTTTTACAGCCGCTTGCAGGCGTAGCCGCAGACCGTTATAACCGTAAACATATTCTCCTATGGTGTGATGGTGGGAGATTTCTCGTTATGGGTGCAATGGGGGTGTATGTTATTGCCAGTGGAGAAACGATTGGATACATGTACGCTGGTGCTTTTCTAATCGGATTGTTCACCCAGTTTTATCAAACCGCCCAGTTCGCAACCATTCCAGGCTTGGTGAGCAAGGGGGATTTACCTTCCATTAATTCATTTAACACGAGTATTTTCCAGCTTTCCGTTTTTGTTGCACCGGCTATTGGGGGAGTGATTGTTAGTTTATATCACCCTGGCATTGCACTAGTAATCAACAGCTTTACTTTTTTAATCGGTCTTTTGCTTATTTGGTCTGTACCTTTTCACGCTCGGTCATCCGCTTCTAAAAGTAAGCCGAATGTTATGGGCGAAATAGTAGATGGTTTCAAAGTCGTATATCGCATCAAACCCATTTTTTACACAAACATTGCCATGCTGTTCTCTGTATTTGGGACGACATTGTTTTTAACGATGCTGATTGTACATTTGAAAACAGCTCTGATGTTTTCGCCAAGTGAAATCGGTATGTTGCTAGGGATTGGCGGAGCTGGTGCGATTTTAGGGTCACTCTTTTTAAATATAGTGAAACAGCGCATCCCATCTGGGTGGCTGTTGACGATAGGTGGCATTGTCGGTGGATTGTCGATCGTTATGTTCGGCTTTGGTCATTCTTTTTGGTTTTTGGCTTTGATGAATGCCATTGGGACCTTTACAGCCGGATTGATGAGTCCGTGTATTGTGACGATCAGACAGAAGCTGACACCAGAAAAATGGTTAGGAAGAGTACAGGCGACCAGCAGATGGATGACCTGGATTTTAATGCCGGTGGCCGCACTCGTTTCAGGAATGATAGGGGAGTGGAGCGGTACAGGCATCACCATTATAATCGGTGGAATCATTTCAACATGTGCTTCTATATTATACTTACATCCTTCTTTGCGAACGTTTCTGTGACCCAAACATATTGATCAATCTTCTAGTTAGTCAGGCATCTGTCAGCAAGAATACACGAAAAAGTGGTACAATAAAAAAAGACCTTTGTGATTTATTTTACATACTACAGTAGAAGGAGAATCCGTTTTTACATGTTTTTTGAATCTTTTGGTACAGATTCGTTTTTGTTGCTTGTAGCCCTTTTGCTCCTAAGTGGAGTAATGGTGGCTAAGTTTTCAAGCAGATGGGGAATCCCTTCCCTTATTTTATTTATTATGATCGGAATGATTATTGGAAGTGACGGATTAGACATCGTTTACTTTAGTGATGTAGGAACCGCACAAATCGTGGGGATATTAGCTCTCATCATCATCCTGTTTGAAGGTGGCTTGCATACAAAATGGGCAACGGTAAGGTCAGTGGCTATACCTTCCCTAAGTTTAGCGACGTTCGGGGTTATGATTACTTCCTTTATCGTCGGGCTGTGCGCCTACTTCTTATTTGATCTATCTTTTCTTGAAGGGATGTTGTTCGGAGCGATTGTAGGCTCAACGGACGCAGCGGCTGTTTTTGCTGCTCTGAAAGAAAGAAATATTAAGGCCAAAATGGGAGCAACGCTTGAAGCTGAATCGGGCACCAACGATCCGATGGCAGTCTTTCTCACATTGTCCTTGATCGAATTGATCATGATGCCAGATCGTTCCTTCTGGTTATTAATTCCAACATTCTTCCTTCAGATGGGACTGGGAATCATCTTTGGTGTCCTCATCGGAAAATTGGCTTCGTTCACAATCAATCGCATCAAACTCGATTCAAGTGGTCTTTATCCGATATTATCAGTAGCCTTTGCCTTAATCACTTACAGTGTGACTGCGTTTGTAGGGGGAAGCGGTTTTCTGGCCGTATATGTAGCGGCCTTGGTGGTCGGTAACTCCGAGCTGACGTACCGCTATTCGATTTTTCAATTCAATGAAGGTTTTGCCTGGATGTCACAAATTCTTATGTTCGTCATTCTCGGCCTTCTTGTTTTTCCAGGAGAAGTGTTTACTCCGACGATCATGTTCAATGGATTCCTGTTGGCATTGGTTCTCATTCTTGTTGCCAGACCAGTCGCTGTTTTCTTGTCGTTGATCAAAATGAAATATTCTGTTAAAGAAAAAATGTTTTTATCATGGGCCGGTCTACGAGGTGCAGTACCGATCGTTTTGGCTACGTTCCCGATTGTCAACGGTTTAGAGAACAGTCAGCTTATTTTCAATTTGGTATTTTTCATTGTGCTGACGTCTGCGCTTGTCCAAGGGTCTTCGATTACACTTGTGGCGAAATGGTTGAAGCTGATGGGGCCGAAAAAGGATGTCCCGCACCATTCCATCGAATTGATATCGATGGGGAAAGCCAAAGCGGAAATGATTCAGTATCAAACGAATCCAGAATCCTATATCGTCGGAAAGAAATTACATGAAGTCTCTTTTCCGAACCGTGCTAACATCAGTGCGATCATTCGTGATAATCAAGTCGTGACACCTTATGGAGAGACTGAAATAAAGGCCGGGGACTTTTTGTATATTCTCGTGGAAGCGAAATATAAAGATCAGTTAAGGAAAGTGCTGGAGAGAAAAATCGACCGTAAAGAAAGAAGCATGAACCCTTTTTAAGGGTCATGCTTCTTTTTGTTAACGATTTGCGTGCCGTTGTCTGGAGATGAAATGATTCAGGTGTTTTAAAGACTTTATGTTCTGATTACACGTTTCACTGTTCTGGCAAATATAATTGCCACGGCTGATGACTTCGTTACCCTCTTGGCTTTTTTTAGTCGTTGTAAACGTCCCAACATCTTCATACTCTCTGCAAATGGTACACATTCCCGGACGGCGGCTCGGGATGAACTCGCCGAATAGCCCTATAAGTTGATCACTGTCTTTAACGACCAAGTATTTTTTCTGCGCACCAGGTTCGTTCCATCCTAAATAGGATAAGTTTGTCCAATCCATATTCTTTAAGTTAGGAACCCTCATTTTCTTCACTTTCGGAAAAAGAGCTTTTACTTCGCTCTCTGTTAATTCAGGGAAGCCAAACACATATTGCTTTATGCGGGATAGAAAGAAAATGGCATCTTCTTCATCTTTGACCTGATTGACCTGTTGCACCATTTGTAACTGTTCTTCATTTAAGTGATGAAAAGCATCGACAACCTTCTCCTGAACAATGGATTGAATAGCGGATGTCACGGCGTGATCGTTTGTAGTCAAATAACTGTTCAGTACGGCTTCTGTCTGGTGTTGGATAAAATGATACTGGTCTGATCGAATAAATGGATCCAAGCTGATCCCTCCATTGCGCGTTGTTTCTCACATTATTACAGACAGGGTCGTTCTATTCAAGTACAAGGATTCCGTGTGTATTTTCAAAATGAAAAAGGCGGCTAATCATAAAAAAGCTTCTGGATGCTTGCATCCAGAAGCTTTTGTCTCTTATTCGCCGAACATGTACGTTTTCTGATGATAGGAAGCCGAAAAGGCAAAGCCTAGCGCAAGCAAACTCCCGAGTAAGGCGCTTCCCCCGTAGCTGATGAATGGAAGCGGAATACCTGTAATCGGCAGCAGTTGAATCGACATTCCAATGTTTTGGAAAACGTGGAAAGCAATCATACTAATGATTCCTACCAATGCATAGGAGCTAAAGTTGTGATTCGCTTTGAAAGCGATTGAAGTTAAACGGTAGATCAAGAAAAAGAATAATACAACGACAAGGCATGACCCGGCAAAACCGTATTCTTCAGCGATGATACTGAAAATAAAGTCTGTCTGGCTTTCAGGTAGGTAAACTTCCCTGTCGCCATAGCCTTTCCCGTACAATTGACCAGATCCAATGGCGCGCATCGCTTTTACGAGCTGATAACCGGAGGAGTCTTCGAATTTCGTAGGCTGTAACCACGAATAAATTCGGCCAAGTTGATACTCTTTTACACCTAAATATTGATCGAGAATTTGTGGTGCACGCAAAGCCAGCATAATGATACTGACCCCAAGAGCTGAAACGCCGAGAAATATCGGAGTGAGAATCTTCCAAGAGATTCCGGCGACGAACACCATCCCGACAAGAATAGCGATGAAAACTAGACTTGTTCCTAAGTCAGGCTGTTGCATAATAAGTAAGAGCGGTAAGGCTGTAGCAGCTGTCAGTTTCAATAGAAGTACCGTGTCCGCTTTTATGGATTTGTGATTTTTCTGATGATGGTGCGAAGTAATTCTGGCTAATACTAGAATCGTAAACAGCTTCATAAATTCAGAAGGCTGTAATGATCCTAAACCCGGTACAATATACCAGCTTTTTTGGCCTTTGATAACGGGTGCGACGGAATCAGGAGCCACGACTAAGCCTAATAGTAAAACAATTCCAAAGCCGTACAAATACCAGCTGATCTTTTTAAAATCATCCGGATCAATGAACAGCATCGCGCCGATTGCGGCGAATCCGAGCCCGTAAAATACAAGTTGCTTAAGCGCGAAATTTTCATTATATTGTGGGCTCTGCTGGGCGCTTAACAACGCAATGATGCTTACCCCAATGAAGCAGCATAGAATAAAAAAGAGCTGCCAGTCAAATTTTTCTTCAAAATTCATGGTTGAACGTTCCTCTCCCTGCGGTCTTGCACGTTGCGATTTCTAGCATAACAACAATTGATAAGAATGGAAATAGATAAATCGTGAACAGTCTGATTTCTTACCCTTGTAATAAGTATTTTTGAATCCAAATAGCTGCGATCGAAGCTTCACCCATTGCTGCTGTCACAAGTTCAGAGTGGGGAGCAGCATCCCCTGCCGCCCATAACCCTTTGATGGAGGTTTCCTTTGTTTTCGGATTGACCCATGTATGATGGTTCGTCGTTAATTTTGCACCGAGTGAAGCGGCAAGATCCGTACGGACCAAGTTATCTCCCATAGCAAGAAACGCTTTTGATACGTAATATTCTACGTCATTTGACAAGGTTAGACTAGTCAATTGACCGTGTTCGTGCGAAACTTTTTTAACAGAGTCTTCAATCACTTTGATATTTTTATGATTTAATTCCTCTCTAAGATCATTGGGAATAGGTGTGTCCTTATGGTGAATAAGTGTGATTTGATCCGTCCAGTACGATAGAGTGAGGGCCATGTGGGCGCCTGGTGCTCCTCGACCGATCACAGCAGTTTGGCGTTCAGAAACCTCATATCCGTCACAATCGGGACAAACATATATAGACAGTCCGAGACATTCGTAAACTCCTTCAATCGAGGGAATATTATCTTTTACCCCGGTTGCTAAAAGGACGGTTCTGCTCAAATGTTTTTCTCCATTTGACGTGTGGACAGAGAAGAAATCCGATTTCGAAATGTCCGTTGCTAACTCGTTTCTGACGGTAACGGAATAGTTCTGTACCTGTTTGTATCCTATAATTCTGAGCTCTGCACCGCTAATTCCTGCCTCATGACCAAGAATATTATTATACTTTCGGCAGATCGTCGAACGTCCATCATTTGCATCTAGTATAAGTACGGAACGGTGATACCGTCCAAGCTGTATCGCTGCCTGAAGACCGGCAATCCCTCCACCAATGATGCAACAGTCATAAATCATCCGATGGCCTCCTTTTTTTATTACCATGTCTTTTAGAGGGCATTTTATGCAGGCGTATTTCGGATGGAGTGAGTGATTTAAGCCAAATAAAAAAGTCATGAGTGAGTGTTCATGACTTTTCCTTTACCCTTGAGGTAGACGATGTGAATGAACCAGAGTCTACATTAAATTTTGATATCTATATACGCTGTCACCTAGGATTGGTTGCAAATGCCTGGCGTTTTTTACGCATTTGCAAAAAGTGATAAACGGCTGTGAAAAGCGTTAAACCCGTTACGATGATCAGCATCATGTTTTCCACATATCCCACTAATAAAAATGTTCTGATCGTTATAAAAAACATCAGGATAGATAAAGCAGAAAAGACGAGAGTCAGTTGTCCGTGTTTTTGTAAAGCATTCGACCTTTTGTTAGCCGTCATTCAAGCATCGAGCTCCTTTTGTAAGCTTTTTTTCATTATACAGGATTATATGAGTAATGAATAACATTAAGTTCGGAAAATTCTAGAGGCATAAATCTCTCATCATATAAACATCATGTTGAAACTTATTCCTTTGCCGTTCGTAGAAATGAATATAGAAAATGTTAGAAAGGGTTTTTTATCATGTCCGATCATGAAAATTTGAAAATAACCGACGTAAGAAAATGGCTAACGACGATATTGGCATTGCTTTTGGCACTTTATTTGAGTCTTCTGCTCGTATTCGAGTGGTCATTTTTCCCTTCAGGATATGAGGTGTTAGAAGAAACAGAGCGCCAGGTACATATTCAATCCAACGAATGGACAGGTCTGAAGAAAGATGAAATGGTCATTCAAGTGACAGAATTGAATAGCTATCAAGTTTCCCGTTTGCTTACAGATATTATGTCTCTTAAAATGAATTACTTTTTTACATACTTAGTTTTTTTGGGAGTGGCCTTCTTTTATGTGAAGAATGCGTTAGAACAGGGGCCCTTTGAAAAAGTGAAAATAGGTTCCGGTCTGGTCAGCTTTTTATTTACCGCAGGCACTCTTCAGTTTGCTCTAAACGATATTCAGAGCTTAATGTTGCAATTATTATGAATGGATTTATCAAAGATCAGACTAGGAGGTTAGAAAAAAAGAAAAGAAGGGGGAGGGAATGATGTTTCGAACAGAACGAATGAACGTAAGTCATGCTGATGAAATTTTGAGGTGGAGCTATGAACCCCCTTATGATATGTATAATCAAACAGTAGATTATGACAGCAAAATGGAACTTTTGAACGGCAGTTATACACCGGTATTAACCGAGCACAATACTCTTTTCGGTTATTATTGTACGGGGAATTCGGCAAAGGTTCCAACAGAATCTGAGGATATGCTTTATCCAAACGGTTTTATCGACAAGGGGCTTGGAATGAATCCGCTTTATACAGGAAGAGGACATGGAGTTGAATTTTGTGCTTTTATCCTAAGTGAAATTAAGAAGGTCGAACAGGATCTTCCATTGCGGTTAACCGTTGCTACATTTAACACTAGGGCGATTCGAGTGTATGAGAAGCTCGGATTCCGAAGAGGGGATCTGTTTAAGAAGGGGAAGGTGGAATTCATGACGATGTACGAACACAAAACGAGTGGTAGGGGAGGAGAATCCGTTTGAGACTACTAGAGTTCTTAGGGTGGACGACAACAGTTGTCCTGTTCATCCTGTTTTATCTTTATGATTCGAATCGATGGGCGAACCTCGCAGCAGTCTCTATGATCGTCTCTGCAATCATCCATTTTATAAGGACGTATCATCGCCGCAAAACGAAAAAGGTATTAGGAAATCCAGATGCCAGATACAGCTTGTATGATCACAAATATATGAAAGATTATGACGGGGGAGGAGACTGGAGATCTAATGGGGATTAACAAAAGCCCGCTCTCGAAGGAGAACGGGCTTTTCATTAATTCGTTTGCATCTTTTTCTTTTTAAGTGCTTTTTCTTTTTGAATTTGCTTACTGCGCAATTGTCCGCAGGCAGCATCAATGTCTGTTCCATGCTCTGTCCGGACACCACACTTGATCCCTCTGTCCATCAACGTTTGATAGAACGAAAGGATCGCTTCTTTCTCGCTTCGCTCATAAGGGTGATCGGCGACTGGATTGTAAGGAATCAAGTTGACGTAGGATAAATGACGTTTATCCATCAATAAGTCAGCCAACTGATGGGCTTCCTTGACATGGTCGTTGACATCTTTCAAGAGAATATATTCGAACGTTATGCGGCGGTTCGTCTTTTCTAAATAGTAATCGATCGCCGGCATAAGCTTCTCTAGTGGGTAGGCTTTGTTAATTTTCATAATCCGTGAGCGTAGCTCGTTATTCGGTGCATGAATGGACAAGGCTAGGTTGATTTGAATCCCTTCGTCCGCGAATTCATACATCTTCGGAACAATTCCGCTCGTAGATACTGTAATATGACGGGCACCGATGGAGAGACCTTTTTGGTCATTCACGACATTGAGAAAATCGATCAAGTTGTCGTAGTTGTCGAATGGTTCTCCGATTCCCATCACGACGATATGGCTGACTCTTTCGTCGTCGCCTCGGGTATCAAGGTGTTGCTGAACCTGCATGATTTGTTCAACGATTTCGCCGGATGTAAGATCGCGGCTTTTACGGAGAATTCCACTTGCACAGAACGAACATCCGATATTACAGCCAACTTGTGTCGTCACACAAACGGACAACCCATAGTTAAAGCGCATCAGCACGGTTTCAATAACATTGCCATCGGCCAATTTAAATAAGAATTTAATCGTTCCATCTTTTGATTCCTGCTTGATCTCTTCTGTCAACGTTCCCATCGTAAAGTGGTCGCTCAGCAGATCCACGCAGGATTGATTGACATTTTTCATTTGTGAAAAGTCAGTCACACGCTTTTGGTAAAGCCAATCCCACACTTGTTTTGAGCGGAATTTCTTTTCCCCATGTTCAACTAACCAATCCGTTAATTGATCGAATGTCAACCCGTAAATGGATGGTTTCATATAATAAACGCTCCTCTTTTAAAAAAAATCACTATTTCCATCATACTCGATACACTAAGTAAAGACAAGACATAAGGTGAATGTCTATCCTTTGAAGATGTGAATAACCGTTTTCGACCTATACAAAAGCTGGCGGAAGGGCATAGTAGAAAGAAAAAAGACCCCAACTATATAGCTGAGGTCTACTTAGAATTATTTTTTGATCGTTTGGTTCAGTTCATGGTCTTTAATATACCCTTTAGGGAGTAAGGTTTTCTCAAAATCAAACGGTTGAAGGTCCAGGCCGGCTGAAATTCGGTTCGGCAGGTCTGGGTTTGCTAATGCACCTGTACCTATGGAGATGAGATCTGCTTGCTCTTCAGCAATCAAACGCTCAGCCTTTGCCGGATCTTGTAATTGTCCGTTAGCGATGACAGGAAGTCGGCTGAATTCTTTGGCAGCCTCAGCCAAACTTCTCGTACCTTCTCCGAATGATGAAGCTGTACCGTCAGCATCTGTTACGTGTACATAGTCAAGTGGGGAGTTTCCAAGCGCCGTAAAGATCTGTTTCGCTTCTTTTTCACCATCTGCCCATTTATGTTCTCCATCAGCAACTTTTGCTTGTGAGATCCGGATGCCGACCGTAAAGTCTTCACCGACTGCTGAACGGACTTCAGAGATCACTTCTAGAAGGAATCGCAAACGGTTTTCAACGGTACCGCCGTATTGATCGTCTCTGACATTCAGATAATCGGTTAGGAATTGGTCGAGCAAGTAGCCGTTGGCACCATGGAGTTCAACGCCATCAAAGCCCGCTTCTTTAGCTCTCAAAGCGCTGTCTGCAAAGGCCTTTTTGACATCTTCTAAATCTTTCTCATCCATAGCTCTAGGTTGTTGGAAAGGTCCAGATCCACCGTAAAATCCAAGCTGTTCTCCTTTTGGCGCCACAGCGGAAGGGGCGATCGTTTCGTCTGTATAAATGTTCCCCTGGCTTTGCCCGCCTGCATGCATCAACTGAGCAATCATGATTGATCCTTCATCATGAACGGCATTGACAACAGGCTTCCAGGAATTCAATTGCTGCTGATTGGCCAAGCCGGGCTGGTTTAAATACCCTTGGCTATATTGTTCATCTGGATAGATACCTTCTGAAATCACCACGGAAAATCCGCCTTTTGCAAATCGTTCGTAATAGTCTTTCATCGTTTCATTCGCTCGTCCATCTTCTCCTGCACTAATTCTTGTCATAGGTGCTACAATATAACGATTATCCAGTTTATGTTGATCTAAAAGAAAATCTTGAAATAGCATGTTGAACATCCTTTCTTTACCTTTCGATTTTAAACATACAAATGATTCATCTCATATTCAAGAGATTTGATCATACCTATACCTATTACCGCCCATTCAACTGATTAAACAGCTGGATAGGCTATGGACGAGCGAAGTAAGACGAACATGACTTAGAGGATGAGGGCCTATCCCATGTATTTTTCCCCCTGCAAAATGCAAAAGCCGTGATACAATATAATGAAGTAAAGGAGTGAATAAAATGGATCCCTTAGATATCATCAGTAATTTACATAATGTAAGGCCTGTCTTTCAGCCGATTATTAGTGCCATTAGGCATGATGTCAAAGGCTACGAGGTGTTAGGTAGGTATTATTCAGACGGGGAATGGAAAAGTCTTGGATCATTTTTTCACGACCCTGACGTACCGGAAGAGTTTAAAGTCGAGGTCGATCAATATGTGTTGAACTTAGCGATTACAGAGATGCTCGGTCATGAGGGCATGCTGTTCATTAATAGAAGCGCGAAGCAATTAATGGTCAATAATGGGGAAGACCTCCTCGAAATGTTGCTCTCTTTTCAGGAAAAAGGCTTTGATATGGACCGAATTGTCATTGAAGTAAGAGAGCACGACTTCGATGAAGATTTTGAGGCTCTTAATCATTTATTACTTTATTACAAAACTTATGGCATCCAGATAGCTGTTGATCATGTCGGAGCGAAAAGCTCTAATATAGACCGGATCCGTCAACTGGAGCCTCAAATTCTCAAAGTGGATACGATGTTAACCCGTAACCATGACACACAGGGGTTTCAAGATGTAATGTATTCTTTGGCGATGCTTGCAAATCGGATTGGGGCAGCTCTTCTCTTTGAGAACATCGAAGACGATTTTCAACTTCATTTTGCTTGGAAACATGGTGGACGTTATTATCAGGGCTTTTATTTAGGAAAACCTGAATTTGAATTATCCTCAAAGGAAAGCCTTCCCACTGATATTTCTGGAAAAATATTCGAGTATATCAAACGTGAAAAAACGCTTGTAGAGCACCGCATCGGGCTCGTGCTATCGTGGGAGCAAAAACTGAAAGCCCTTTTGTCGCGCTGGGAAGGGATAAAAAAGGTGGATCGTTTCATTGAACACGTAACCGAGGAGTTTCATACGGAAAGCTTTCGGATGTTCATCTGTAACAGCGATGGGCAGCAAGTGTCGTCTAACTTCAGAAAATTTGAGAAGTGGGAAAGGGAACCGGATAAGAAAGGGTCGAATTGGGCGTTCCGGCCGTATTTCCTTGAAAATGTCATCCATATGAAAACCTTAAAGAAAGGGACGTTATCTGACGTGTATTCGGACATCGAAACAAAAGAATTAGTCCGCACGTTCAGCTACCCTTTGACAGACCAGTACTTTTTATTCATCGATATTGACTATTCGTTTATATTTGATCACGAATATCTCCTAATATAACCTGTCGCTTAAGGCAGGTTTTATTAGGATCATCGCCCCTTCAACTTCTGCCTAAAATGATCAGATTTTTCTAACGATTCGTGTATAATGAAGGATACGAACGGATGGGAGGAGTTAAGTGATGAATAAAACGTGGTGGAAAGAAGCGGTCGTCTATCAAGTTTACTGGAGAAGTTTCAACGATACCGATGGGGATGGCTATGGAGATCTTCAGGGTGTCATCGAAAAACTGGACTACTTAAAAGAGCTTGGCGTTGATGTTATTTGGTTGAATCCGTGCTACGAGTCTCCAGATCTCGATAACGGGTATGACATATCTAATTATTATTCCATTATGAATAAGGCGGGGGATATGGAAACGTGGGAGATGTTACTCGAGGAAGTCCATGCAAGAGGAATGAAATTGATCATGGATCTTGTTGTCAATCATACATCCAATCAGCATCCGTGGTTTATAGAATCCTCTTCTTCACGTGACCATCCGAAAAGAGATTATTACATATGGAAAGATCCTGTGAATGGACAGCCTCCAAACAATTGGAGATCTTATTTTGAGCCTTCGGCGTGGACATATGACGAGCGCACAGGTCAATATTATATGCATTCTTTTGCTGTCGAACAGCCTGATTTGAATTGGGAAAACAAAGAAGTAAGGCAAGAAATCTATAAAATGATGCGCTTTTGGCTCGATAAAGGCATTGATGGATTCAGGCTGGACGTGATTAATCTTCTCGCCAAACAGGAAGGGTTTCCTAATACGGACGATCCAGAAGGTCTTCATTATTTAGGAAACAACCCTGGTATCCACGATTATTTGCAGGAAATGAACCGGGAAGTTCTTCGCGATTATGACATTATGACCGTTGGAGAAATCCCATTTGTGACACCTGAGGACGGTCTATTATATGTAGGGGAAGGTCGTCAAGAGCTACACACATTGTTCCATTTTGAGGTGGCTGATGATATGCCGTCATGGGACATGGTGAGATACAAGGAAATTCAGTCCCGCTGGTATGAAGGGTTGAAAAACCAAGGAACGAATTCCCAATTTCTAAATAACCATGACCATACAAGACAAGTCACGAGATACGGAAACGATGGCCGATACCGCGAAGAATCAGCCAAACTTTTGGCTACGATGATTCACACACTTCCTGGCATTCCTTATGTTTATCAAGGAGAAGAGATTGGAATGACAGGGGTCCGATTTGATTCGATTGAAGATTATCAGGATATTGCAATGCGAAACAAATATGAAGAGGAAGTGGAAAAAGGCAGGGATCCGGAGGTTGTTTTCGAAGAGCTTTTACCTTTGAGCCGCGACAATTCGAGAACCCCTATGCATTGGTCTGACGACGACCAGGCTGGATTCACGACAGGGACTCCTTGGATCAAGGTCAACCCGAATTATAAAGAGATCAATGTGAAGCAGGCCTTATCCGATGAGAATTCTGTCTACTATTACTACAAAGAATTGATTCAGCTTAGAAAAGAACACCCAGTCATGGTGTACGGGGACTATCAAGACATTTCCGGAGATGACCCTTATGTATATGCCTACACGAGAAGCCTAGAGGGTGAGAAATGGTTGGTTGTGTTGAATCACTGCGATGACTCTTACCGCTTTGAAATCCCCTCTGAGTCACGAACGCTGCTTTTAAGCAATTACAGAGACGATCATGGGGATGTTCTTCGACCACATGAAGCGAAAATCTATAAACTGAGAGATTAAGAGAAGAAAGGGTTGTTGGAAATGAATCCAATACTACGCGAGGTTTCTCAAGTATTAGAGACAGAAAGGTGTAGGTTGAGGTCTCCGCAGGAAGGGGACGGGAAAGTCGTAAATGAGGCGATCGTCCGTTCCATACCTGAGCTTAAGCCATGGCTTCCTTTTGTCCAGACTACCCCTACTATAGAAGATACAGAACAAAACACGCGGGAAGCCTTGGCTAAATTCATGACTAGAGAGAGTCTGAGGTATCTGATCTTCACGAAAGACGGAGAATTTGTCGGAAGTACAGGGTTTCATAATCTGGACTGGGATGTTCGCAAACTCGAAATCGGGTATTGGATAGACACCGCTTATTCTGGAAAAGGGTATGTGAGAGAAGCCGTTCAGAAATTGACGGATTTCGCAATGGAAGAACTCGGATTTGTCCGAGTGGAAATTCGCTGCGAGTCAGAAAACTTAAAGAGCCGTGCCGTTCCTGAAAGTTTAGGGTATGAACTGGAGGGGATTCTCAAAAAAGAAGACCTTTCCGTAGATGGCACAAGGCTAACAGACACGTGCGTCTATGCCATGGTATGTGAGGACACAGAATGAAGATGGTCGCTCACTCCCAACTAGACCGGGAGTTATTAAAACAATTTTTTATTCAACAATGGCATTCACCTGTCATGGTGGTTTCAAGCGGTGTTTATAATTGCGATCAGCTGGAGGGATATGCCTGGGTTAATCCGACAGGAAACATCGTAGGTTGCATCACATTTGAAGCGGCGGAACGCTTTGAAGTGATTTCCTTAGACAGTACGATCGAAGGGCAGGGTATTGGATCAATGCTTTTAGAAAAAGTAGAAGAAACGGCCAATCGTCAAGGGTATTCAAAGGTTCAACTGGTCACAACGAATGATAACTTAAAAGCTGTCTCTTTTTATCAAAAGCGGGGCTACCGGATCGTCTCTATACTTGCTGATGCGGTGCAAAAGGCAAGGAGAAGAAAGCCTGAGATACCCAAAATAGCATCAAACGGTATACCCATACTTGATGAGTGGGTGTTGGAAAAGCAACTATTGGATACGTAAAAAAGCAGACCATTGAGGTCTGCTTTTGTTATAGGCTCTGTTAAAACTTAGTGTTGATACTAGAGAGTTTCCGTTATTCATATTAGAGCTTGGAGGAGTAAACGGAAACATCACGGCAACTTTTGGTCGACAATGCGAAGACGTGATTCGATTTTCTTATGTTCCATCAACACCGGAGTTTAACAAAGCCTTGTTATAAAGAATCATTTACCTGCTTGAACTTGTTCTTAATGACAGATGTATCTGCAAAATAATCATGGATACCCTGGTGACGCTTCGTGAAGGCTACTACGATGTATGGCAGACCTCCGAGAGCCATGCTGATATATCGTCCGATGCATTCTCTGAAAATCACTTGACCTGTCGTCAAAGGGGACTTATCCAAAGACTCGACAGTTAATCCGAGGATCATTTTTCCTAAAGTGGCCTGGAAATACTTCGTCATCAAAATGAAGTATAGGAAAAAGATGATGGTTGTCATGATATTCGTAGCGCTGAACATCTCAAGCCAAAGCTTCGCGTTCTCCAAATTCACGATAGAAAGGAGGGGCCTGGTCACAATCGAATGAAAAGCCCAAAGCACGATCAAATCGATGATATATGCGACAAACCGGAGCCAGAACCCGGCATACAACAGCCTTTGTAATTGATGTTTTTGGTCTAGAAAAACAGAACGGGTATCTTTCTCTATGGATTCCATTTGCATCCCTCCTTAATCACTGTACATATACATAAGTGTCGGTCCTTGACGATTGTCGATCAGGTCCTGAATCATGCGAACTTCATTGTTAGGTAGTAGGCTCTCTGCCAACGGGAAGTCAAAGAAAAATTCACCGACACTGTTCTTGTATTCCACTACTTGCGGGTCGCCACCCATTTGTTCCTTCAACGCATTCAATGCATCTTCTTCAAAGCCAATCTCATCAATCAGGCCGTTCTGAAGTGCTTGATTTCCGGAATAAATCCGGCCATCCGCAATCTCTTTTACCTCAGATTCCGACATGTCGCGACCGGACGCAATCACATCGACAAATTGTTCGTAAGATTCATCCACGAGTCTTTGGATGATTTGCCTTTCTTCTTCTGTCATTTCTTTCGTCGGACTCAAGATATCTTTAAACTCACCACTTGTGAACGTATTGAATTTGACACCATATTCATTGGCAAGCTCCTGATAATTGATATTCTGGATGATGACGCCAAGAGAACCTGTCAATGTCTCATTTGATGCGAAAATTTGATCTGCTGGAGCAGAGATATAGTAACCTCCGGATGCAGCGGTTCCACCCATGGCAACGTAAATGGTCTTTCCTTCTTCCTTGATTTCGACGAGTTTATCATGGATTTGAGCACTCTCATATACACCGCCACCAGGAGAATTCACATATAAAAGCACTCCCTTGATGGAAGAATCATTCTTGATTGCTTCAAGCTTCTCCATCATCTTTTCGTGTTGATAGCCCCCGCTGTTAAATGGATTGGATCCGGAGTTGGGTGAACTCATAATGGCACCTTCCACCGAAACCTTTGCGATTCGGTTTGTTGCGGAGCCGTCTTCCAATACTCTTTCTTCAGGTGTCCTGGTCTCACTGAACATCCCGGCGGTATCCTCAAAGTTTTGATTCAGAAAAAATCCTACCGCATTAAATGCGATGCCAATCACGAGGATGACTGCTGCTATAATACTTGCCGCAACTCGTTTATTCATCATTTTGACCCCTTTCTATCATTCAGCTGATCGGATCGTCTATGTAAAAAAGATCCGTCTTAGTTATACGTTCATCTATGTGAAACGTTTCGCTTTTTCCTGAAAACTTTTCTCATAACGAAAAGTTCTGTAAACTTATAAATTGGATGTATAAAGAGTAAGTGGAAAATCTAAGGAAAAGACATTGAAAAAAGCGAGGGGATGAAATGAATCACGTCATAAAGAAAATCGCTGATGGTTTATTAATCGTTGCCCTCATTTTAGCGATTATTCAGCTTCTAACAGATATAGAATTATTTCACGTGATGTTCCTGTTTCTCTCCGGGCACATACTTTTTCATGGTGCTTATGAGTATGAGAAGCGCGAAAGGAAAACGTATAGTGTCATTTTATTCGTAATCGGAGGGCTGATGCTCTTCTATACTTTAGTAGATGTCTTGTGGAACCAAGGATAAACGCAGCTAACAGAGGAAGGACGAGATCTTATGAAACACATCATTATTGGATCAGGAATACTAGGTTCATCCATCGCTTATCATTTAGTGAAAAAGGGAGAGCGAGTGGTTCTGGTCGATAGAAAGGAACCTGGACAGGCTACGCAGGCAGGAGCAGGTATCATTTGCCCATGGTTGACGAATCGAAGCAATCAATCGTGGTATCAGCTCGTACTAGGGGGGGCGCGGTACTATCCTCAGCTTATAGAAGAACTTGAATCGATGGGGGAGAAGAATACGGGCTATTCGCAAGTCGGCGCCATCAACATATTTGATACAGAGGAAAAACTAGATAAAAAAATGAACGTGGCACAAAAGAGAAAACTTGAGGCTCCTGAAATGGGAGAAATCTCAAGACTATCACCCAAAGACACGAAAGAACTGTTTCCTATATTAGCCGAACAATACCGCGCGGTTCACATAAGCGGAGGAGCTAGAGTGAACGGGGCTGCATTGAATCAGGCCCTTTTGAATGCGTCCGTAAAAATGGGAGCGGAATATGTGGAAGGCGATGCCTCTTTATGTATGGAAGGGGATCGAGTGGTTGGCATAAAACTCGAGCAGCAGACACTTTACTCCGATACCGTCATTGCGGCAAACGGCGCCTGGGGAAACGGGTTGTTCAGTCCGATTGGATTAAGTCCTGTTATTTCCTTTGAGAAAGCACAAATCGTTCATCTCGAATTACCCCATTCCAAACCAGAAGAATGGCCGGTGTTATTACCACCATACAGCCATTATCAACTAGGGTTTGAAACGGGAAGGTTCGTGATTGGCGCGACGAAAGAAAAAACAGAAACCTTTGACTCGAGAGTAACAATTGGAGGCGTTCACGAGCTTATCGATAAGGCGCTCAAAGTTTCGCCAGGGCTTAGTGAAGCAACTTATCTAGGCACAAAGGTAGGATTTCGTCCGTTCACCCCTGGATCGATTCCTACGCTTGGGAAATTGCCAGTGCGTGGTGAGCTATGGATCGCGAATGGGTTAGGAGCATCCGGGTTGACGAGTGGACCATATGTCGGAAAGGAATTGGCACGCGTGATACTCGGGGAGTCGTCGGAAATAAATATGAAAGATTACGATCCTCGGAGGTCTTTCAATTAAGTGTGGTTTCGCAGGGAAAGGGTTTTGCCATTTCTTTGGCATCCATTCAATCTTTGACTTTGTTGAATTACAAAAAAGGTATTCCAAATGAATGGAATACCTTTTTCTTATGATTGCGCGACCTTTTTCTCTTCTTCTGCAAATACTTGCTCCTCTTCATCTGGAGGAGACGTCTTTTTTACAAAGAAAGCGAGAATGAATCCTGCAAACGATAATACAGTAATGACGATGAAAGCAGCATTTACACCGTAAATCTCAGGGAAATCAATCACTGGTGAACGTTCGGCGGATTCTGCTGTAGACGTCATCACCGTGACTAGAATAGCTGTTCCGACTGAAGCAGCGACCATACGCATCGTATTGCTCATCGCGGCACCGTGGGGAATCAGCTTTTTCGGCAACTGATTAAGACCGGCTGTTGTCACCGGCATCATGACCATCGCTAAACCGAACATACGGATCGCATACAAAATCGTAATGGTCCAAAAAGTTGTTTCAATCGATAGAAATGAGAAGGCGAGGGAGGCACCTGTCATGATGGTCAACCCTGTCAATGCCAGCCACTTAGCGCCGATCCTGTCAAATATCCTTCCCGTAATAGGAGAAAGAAAGCCTGTAATAATTGCTCCCGGTAAAAGCGCCAGCCCGGATTCAAACGCAGAAAATTCCCTCATATTTTGCATGTAGAGAGGAATCAGTGTTTCAGATCCGATCAGTCCTAGAAAGCTGATCATCGCAATGACAGTGGTGATGGCAAAGATCGGATATTTAAATACTCTGAACTCCAGCATCGGATGCTCCATTTTCAACTGTCTCCAAATGAAAAGGAATAACGCAACAGACCCTAGAATAAGCATGGTAAGGGTTAATGGGTGACTCCAGCCTTCATTTCCAGCGACTGTAAAACCGTAAAGCAAGCCTCCAAACCCAATGGAGGACAATATGATGGAGAGCGGATCTACCTTAGGATAGGAGAGCTCGGTCACGTTCTTCAATATGAAGAAGGCCAGAATAACGATTAAAATAGTCAATGGGAGAATGATCCAGAATAACATTCTCCAGGAATAGTTCGCTGTAATCCATCCTGAAAGGGCAGGGCCGATCGCTGGAGCAAATGAAATGACCAAGCCAATGTAACCCATCGCCTGCCCCCGTTTATGAACGGGAAAGATTAATAGAAAAACGGTTTGCATCAAAGGCAGCATCACACCGGCTCCCATTGACTGAATAACTCTTCCTAAGAGAAGCACTGGGAAAGTTGTGGCCACGCCCCCGACGAGCGTTCCGATGGTGAATATCCCCATAGCGGTCATGAACAGCTGTCTCGTCGTATATTTTTCAATTAAAAACGCACTGACAGGAATCATGATGCCGTTTACGAGCATAAAAACGGTCGTTAACCATTGTCCCGTATTCGCGGATATATTCATTTCCTCCATGATAGGGGGGATGGCGGTAATCATGAGCGTTTGATTTAAAATGGTAATAAATGATCCAGCAAGCAGGAGGGCGGCCATCAGAATTTTGTTATAACCCGTTGTTGCCATATGTCAAGACTCTCCATTCTTTATGTAAATCAATCAATTTTTCTATTATACTCTCAATTTCTACATCAATCAATGTTCTTAAATGAACCATAATAATATTATGTAAACTAAAAGGTCGTGCAAAAAAGCGTAAGTTCATAATAGCGATACTTACGCTTTAGATACTCTTTATATTGAGAATGGAATAAAGGTGGGGGAACGTCCGCGACATGGCTATGCACTCTTTCCGACATCTTTTTGCTGGCTGATCACCTGTAACAAAATCATTTTATCCCGGTTTGTCAGTTTACACCAAATACCTGCTTGGATTTTCATTCTTCTCTCCTCCTAAGAATGGTTTAAAGTACAGGCCATGACGAAACGAACGGTTCGCTTGTTACTATATATCATATACCGTCATTTCATAAAAGATAAACCAAAATTTATCTGCAACTTTCGAGCTTTCCTTCCATTATGGAAGGGATTGGCACTGAATATGTCGAAAGGAACCATTTCGGTGTGAAAAGAAGATAAAAACAGGTAAAACAATGTCGTATGCGGTCGAGCGATTTTTTTAGGGATTTGTGAATAGTGTTGTCATCGAAAGGAGAATATTCGGATGAACATGTATTTCTTCGACGGGCATAATGATACTGTCCTAAAATGTACACATCCTAATGAGTTTATTCAAGGGAATGAACAGAGTCATCTGGATTTGCCACGGGGGCAAAGTGCCGGTATGATCGGAGGTTTCTTTGCTATGTTTTCCCCCGGTAAAGAGGGATTGCCAAGCTTTGAACAGTTTAAGACAGACAAAGGCTATCGTTTTCCGCTGGCTTCATCCATTCCATTACATGAAAGTCAGCAAATAACGAACCAGTTATTCTCAAGACTGCTAAGATATGAAAGGAATTCACAGGGACGATTTAAAATTATTCGAAACAAAGAAGAGCTTAAGAGCCTTTTGAAAGCGCAGCAGATGGGAGCGGTTTTACATATGGAAGGGGCTGATTCCATCGATGCTGATCTTCATGCCTTACATGTTTATTATGAGGCCGGTTTACGTTCCCTTGGACTTGCGTGGAGTCGACCCAACGAATTTGCGACCGGTGTTCCGTATCATTTTCCTGCGTCTCCAGATATCGGTCCTGGTTTGACAGATAAAGGAATCAGCCTTGTCAAAGAATGCAATCGCCTCGGCATTATGATCGATGTCTCCCATCTGAATGAAAAAGGCTTTTGGGATGTGGTGAAACATACAAAGGACCCTGTTGTGGCGACCCATTCAAATGCACATTCTCTCTGTCCGATTTCACGCAATCTGACGGATGAGCAGCTCGATGCGATTCAACAAACCAATGGAGTGGTAGGTGTAACGTTTAGTCTGAATATGTTGAGAAAAGATGGAATAATTGATCCCGAACAGACTCCGGTCAGACAAGTCGTAGATCATATATTATATATAGCAGATCGAATCGGAATCGACCATGTAGCTTTAGGGTCTGATTTTGATGGGACGTCGATACCTGCTGAAATGGATGGGGTCGATGGTGTACCATCCCTATTGAGGAGCTTAAAGGAAAATGGCTTTTCAAAGAAAGATGTTGAAAAGTTAAGTTATAGAAATTGGTTCAGGATCCTACAACAAACTTGGAAATAAAGGAGTGCCCGCATTCAATGCGGGCACTCGAAATTTTTATCGGTGTTTATCATAGGTGATAGGCTTTGTCAGCTTCCTAATGTCTTCGTATGTTTCGTCGGTCATCGCTTCAGCATCTCTATACGTCATGTTATTTTCAAGCTGCTCAATGGAGCTTGCACCAAATACGGCAGACGCGACGGCGGGGTGATGCAGTACGTATTGTAAAGCGAGTGCAGTAGGTGTCTGTTTTTCGGATCCCATGTCAGACCATTTGTTTGTAATGGTTGCAACTTCGTCAAAACTGTAGGATAAAAACCCTTCTCCCGCTTTTTTCTTCGCCTTTTCATGCCCCTGTTTCGTTAACATTCCTTTAGCTAATGGCCCGCGAGCGAGAACGCTGATGTTGTTTTCCTGAAGAAGCTGAAGCACCTCTTCTTCCGGTCGCCGGTCAAGCGCATTGTATTGCATCATGACACTTACAATATTGGAGCGCTTGACATATTCTCTGATCACATTCGGTCGGATCGATGAAATTCCGTATTCACGAATAAGTCCATCCTGCTTCAGCTCTTCAAATGCTTCGATCGTTTCGTCTATCGGATCATCGATCGTCCCACCGTGTAATTGGTATAAATCAATATAGTCAGTACCAAGACGCTTAAGGCTGTCCTTCACGGCTTGTTTAATATGCGTTTTAGAAGGATCCCATGTCCAGCCTTCCTGACCAGGCGTAAATCGATTGCCTGCTTTTGTTCCTAAAATAATATCCTGTCTGCGACCTTTGAGCGCTTCGCCGACGATTTTTTCATTTTCACCGAAGTCATAAAGGTCGGCCGTGTCTAAATAATTGACTCCTTCATCAATGGCCTGGTCTATGATCGTCCGGGCTTTATGCGGATCTGTCCCGAGTGACATGCACCCTAAACTGATTTCGGATACGTGTAAATCTGATGTTCCTAATTGACGTTTCTTCAAAAATATAACCACCTTTCTCCATATAAGCTTATCGAATGATCCGGTCTGTCTTCCAGTGGTATGATAAAATAGCGTTAAAAGCTGTAAAAAGAGGTGCTGACGAAATGAAGAAATTTGAAGAAAAAACATACCATACCGAACATATTTTTAAAGGGAAGATTTTAGAGCTGAATATTGACAGTGTTACTTTACCCGATGGGAATACATCTAAACGGGAATTGATTAAGCACCCAGGTGCTGTTGCCGTTGTGGCCATTACAGATGACAATAAGCTCGTGTGTGTGGAACAGTATCGTAAACCTATGGAAAAAAGCATGGTGGAAATTCCAGCCGGGAAACTAGAGCCTAATGAAAAGCCAGAGACCTGTGCACTGAGGGAACTGGAGGAAGAAACAGGCTACACAACAGATCACCTGCAATGGATCACATCCTTTTATACTTCTCCAGGATTTGCGGATGAGATTGTCCACCTTTACTATACGGATCAGTTGAAGACATTGGCTGAAACTCCTGAAGGGGATGTGGATGAATTCGTCGAATTGATGGAGCTGACTTTGGAAGAAGCGGAGCAGCTAGAAAAAGAAGAACGTATCCATGATGCGAAAACGGCGTATGCTCTGCTTTACTGGAAGCTGAGAGATGGGCGATGAGTCTTGCCTCTTATTTCGTAGATTTACATATCCATATCGGCCGTGACTGGTATGGGAACCCCGTTAAAATAACGGGATCGAAGAATTTGACATTGACAAATGTAGTGAAAGAAGCAAGCCGGCGTAAAGGGCTAGACATGATTGGAGTCATTGATGCCCAGTCTCCTGCTGTCTTGGGTGAGCTTGAAGCGCTCATTCAAAGCGGAAGAGCAGTCGAACTCGATGGGGGAGGCATCCAATACGAAGAGACAGTCTTAATCCTAGGATCTGAAATAGAGGTATATGATGCTTCATGCCAAGGTCCGATTCATCTATTGTGCTATTTCCCGTCAATAGAAAACATGAAGGAATTCGGAACATGGCTTTCTATGAAAATGAAAAATATTCATTTAAGTTCTCAAAGGTTTTACGGGACAGCGCGTGAGCTCCAGCAGTATGTGCAAGACCATGGAGGTTTGTTTATACCGGCTCATATGTTCACTCCTTTTAAAAGCTTGTATGGAAAAGGCGTTCATAAAACCTTGAGAGAGGTACTAGACCCTGATAAAATCGATGCCGTTGAACTAGGATTAAGCGCGGATACGTCCATGGCGAATCAGATTCAAGAACTTGAGCCGTATACGTATCTCACAAATTCGGATGCCCACTCTCTTGGCAATATGGCAAGGGAGTATCAAGAAATCATCTTGGAAA
The DNA here is from genome assembly GCA_004078665.1 of Halobacillus fulvus. Taxonomy (GTDB): domain Bacteria; phylum Bacillota; class Bacilli; order Bacillales; family Halobacillaceae; genus Halobacillus; species Halobacillus fulvus. The sequence goes on from SCFO01000001.1 coordinate 492,981, forward strand.
AGAGAACCTTTGTAGAATTGAAAAAGGCGCTCCATCAAGTTGGAGACAGAAAAATCTTGGCGAATTACGGGATGAACCCTTTGATGGGGAAGTACCATGAAACGGTCTGCAGTAAGTGTCTGACAAAAAACGATCCAGACGCAGCCAGGTGTATAAGCTGCGGATCAAACAAAGTCGTCAAAGGAGTTTTCGACAGAATTAAGGAATTGACAAACGGACAGCGTCAAATGAAGGAGCGGCCTCCATACTATGATCAAGTTCCATTGCACACGATCCCTGGTCTCGGTCCGAAAACATATGAAAAGCTTATTGATCGTTTCGGTTCTGAGATGGCGATTATTCATAGAGTAGCGGAAGAAGACTTGCAAAAAGCGCTGCCGGAAAAGGTTCGGGCTTACTTGCTTCAAATGCGGCAAGGTAAGTTGAACATTGATTCTGGTGGCGGAGGTATATACGGAAAAATCAGAGTGCAAGAATAGGTCTACTTTTCCTTCCTTTCTCATAGATTGGTGATAGACCGGTAAAGAGAAAGGATGGAAAAAGTATGTTTTACGGGGCGAGAATGATAAAGAATGACCTGAAAGCCCATACGAATCTATTGGTATTTATCTTTGTTTTATTCATCATGGGAATGGTTTTCGGTGCGATCATTGTAAACAGTATGAACTTCGTACAAAAACAGGACCTGTTTTTTTACTTATCTCAATTCTTTGAGCAGTCGCTTACACCCGGAGGCGGATCACGCGGTGCTGCTTTATGGAAAGATAGTATACTTTACCATCTTAAGTATATGATTCTTTTATTTTTGCTCGGAATTTCTGTTATAGGAATGCCCGTCATTACGGTGTTGCTGTTTATAAAAGGCCTTGTCATCGGGTTTTCCGTAGGGTTTCTAGTGAACCAGATGGGATGGTACGGTTTACTGATTTCATCTGTGTCGATTGCGCCTCAAAATATTTTGATCATACCGGTCTACTTGCTGGCAGGGTCCCTAGCATTGATTTTTTCGTTGACACTCTGCAAACAGCTTTTTATAAGGAGGGTTCACCAGCCTCTATTGCAAGTGTTTCTCCGCTATAGTTTATGGTTTGCCTGTTTATTTGCAGTTTTGCTTCCTGCTTCGATGATCGAAGTATTTTTTTCCAATACGGCTTTGGAATATGTGTTAGAATGGATATACAAATAACCATCCAGTGATAATCATTATCAGATTGTATTGATTATCAGGTGATAAATTATAATAATTACAATTTGACACTTGATATATGTCTGCTTATAATGAAAGTGGAATTACGAGGGAGGGATCGATCCAATGGAGCATCGTATCGATAGAATTAAGAAACAGTTGCATTCTCAGAGCTACAAGCTGACACCGCAAAGGGAAGCGACTGTCCGAGTATTATTGGAAAATGAAGAAGATCACTTAAGTGCTGAAGATGTTTACCTCCTCGTAAAAGAGAAAGCACCTGAGATCGGTCTGGCTACCGTGTACCGTACATTGGAATTATTATCTGAACTAAAAGTTGTCGATAAAATCAATTTCGGGGATGGCGTTTCTCGTTACGATCTGCGTAAAGAAGGTGCAGAACATTTTCACCATCATCTTGTCTGCATCGAGTGTGGGTCCGTGGAGGAAATCGAAGAAGATCTTTTAACTGATGTTGAAAAAATCGTGGAAGGGCAGTGGGGATTCGAAGTGAAAGATCACCGTTTGACTTTTCATGGAATCTGCAGAGTCTGTCAAAAGCAGGCTGTGTCCGCCGCTTCCACAAATGAATCCGGGAAAGAATAAAACTGCCGCTATTTTACATAGTGGCTTTTATTTTTGTCCGGAATCTCTCCTTACTCATCGAACATTGCGAAAAGTAGAAAACATTTCAAATATATTTACAAACGATATGAAATCGTGTACGTTAAACCTAGACGGGGCGTGTATATTCATAGACCTGTTGGGCATATCCTTTTAAAAAGCCAAAAAAAGGAGAGCCCGTTTATGAGTCATTTACGTTCCCACATAAAAGATTTAGTCAAAGTCCTTATCGTATTCGTTCTGTTTACGTGTGCCTTTTACTTTGCGCTCAGGATGGTTCATGAAGAGTACGAAAGGCAACACCGTTACGATCCTCCGGGAGGAACCGCTATTAAGGTTTACCAGCCGGTAGAACGAGATTGGGCGGATCGATTGTCGATATTTTTCCTGTTAGGAGAGTAGATCGAATATGCAATTTGCCCTCGATGACTTTTTTCACTATCTTACGGTCGAACGTGGTCTTTCACCGAATACGATTCAATCGTACAAAAGGGATTTGAATCAGTATCATATGTTCATGATTCAAGAAGAGAATTTGGACAACTGGGATCACGTGACGCGTGCAAACGTCATGAAGTTTATGTATGCTTTAAATGATAAAGGAAGATCGCCTGCCACCGTGGCCAGAATCTTATCAAGCATTCGCCTATTTCATCAGTTCTTAGTCCGTGAAAAAGTGACGAATCAAGATCCAAGTCTACATATAGAGACTCCAAAAAAAGAACGAAAGCTTCCGAAGGTTTTGTCCTCAGAGGATGTGGAAAAGCTTTTAAGTGTCAGTGGAACGGACCCCCTGGATACTAGGAATCGCGCGATGCTTGAAATGCTATATGCTACCGGATTGCGTGTTTCTGAACTTGTTTCTTTAAAAGTGGGGGATCTTCATTTGACTATGGGGTTCGTTCGTTGTTTAGGGAAAGGATCGAAAGAGCGGATCATTCCTCTTGGCGATATGGCCAAGGATGCTATCGAGCAGTACCTTGCTAAAGGAAGAAATGCTCTAGTGAAAAAGAAATCGACCGAAGAGCTTTTTGTCAATCATCATGGCAATCGCTTGTCCAGACAAGGTTTTTGGAAGATACTGAAAGCGGTTGCGCGGGAAGTCGGTGTCACGAAAGAGTTGACGCCTCATACGTTGCGACATTCCTTTGCTACACACTTGCTTGAGAATGGTGCGGATTTGAGAGCTGTTCAGGAGATGCTTGGACACTCAGATATTTCCACGACGCAAATCTACACTCAAGTATCTAAAACACGTTTAAAAGACGTTTATCGCTCGTACCATCCACGAGCATAAACTCTTCTTCGCTTTCTAGTTGTCTGACATCCTACAACTATGTAAAAAGGCGTATTTTTATCATGAATTGGGAAAGTAATTTTTAGGAGGGATTTTCAATGAATTCATTCAAACGAGTATTTTTAATCGTAATGGACTCTGTAGGGATTGGAGAAGCTCCAGACGCTGATAAGTTTGGAGATAAAGGAGCCGACACGCTCGGTCATATTGCAGAACATATGAACGGACTGAACATGCCGAACATGGGAGCGCTTGGCTTAAGCAACATTCGGAATATTAAGGGGATCGATCCAGCAGAACAGCCGAAAGCTCATTATACGACAATGAAGGAAGCTTCGAACGGCAAAGATACGATGACAGGTCACTGGGAGATCATGGGCCTTTACATCGATCAGCCATTCCGCACGTTTCCAGACGGCTTCCCTGATGAATTACTTGATCAAATTAAGGAAAAGACAGGTCGAGGGATTGTAGGAAACAAACCGGCTTCAGGTACCGAAATTATTAAAGAGCTTGGGGAGCACCATGTGAAGACAGGTGATCTGATCATCTATACATCTGCTGACTCTGTCTTACAAATCGCAGCCCACGAAGACGTGATCCCACCAGATGAGCTATATGACATTTGTGAGTTCTGTCGCGAAATTACGAGAGATGAAAAGTATATGGTCGGCCGAATCATTGCACGACCGTTTGTCGGAGAACCGGGAGCGTTTGAGCGGACTTCCAACCGACACGACTATGCTCTCAAGCCGTTTGGACGGACGGTGATGAACGAAATGGCGGATTCGAACCTGGATGTGATCGCTCTCGGAAAAATCTCCGACATTTATGATGGAGAAGGTGTGACAGAAGCCATCCGTACAACGGACAACATGGATGGGATGGACAAGCTTGTGGAATCGATGCAAAAAGAGTTCACTGGGCTCAGCTTCCTGAATCTGGTTGATTTTGATGCCAAATTCGGTCACCGCCGCGATCCGCAAGGTTATGGAGAAGCGCTTGAGGCTTACGATCAACGACTCCCTGAAGTTCTCGAGAATCTTCAAGATGACGATCTTCTGATCATCACAGCTGATCACGGAAACGATCCTGTCCATCACGGAACGGATCACACTAGGGAGCTTGTCCCGTTAGTCGTCTACCACAATCAAATCGGACAAGGATCTGAAATAAGTCAGCGCGAAACGTTCGCAGATATTGGGGCTACACTCTCCGATAACTTCGGTATTAAAATGCCTGAGCACGGAAAAAGCTTTCTAAATGACATTAAATAGAGGTGAAAACATGTATCAACTAAACATTAAAGAAGCATCAGATTTTATTACAAGCAAAATAAAGCAACAGCCATCTGTCGGTCTTATTTTAGGTTCAGGACTTGGAGTTCTTGCGGATGAAATTGAGCAGGAAACGACAATTCCTTATACGGACATTCCTCACTTCCCTGAATCGACAGTATCAGGGCATAAAGGTCAGCTTGTCATCGGTGAATTGGAGGGGCGTCAAGTCATCGCGATGCAGGGACGTTTTCATTATTATGAAGGCTATGATATGAAGCAAGTCACGTTCCCTGTTCGAGTCATGAAAGAATTGGGTGTCGAGACCCTTTTCGTGACCAATGCAGCCGGTGGAATCAATGAAACGTTCAAGCCGGGTAACTTAATGATCATCAGTGACCACATTAACAACATGGGAGATAGCCCGTTAATCGGACCAAACGATGAGGAGCTCGGTCCTCGCTTCCCTGATATGTCTGAAGCCTATGACCGTGATTTAATTAAGCACGCCCATCAAAGTGCTGAACGCCTGAACTTACAGGTTCAGCAGGGAGTTTACGTCGGAAATACCGGACCTGCTTATGAAACAGGTGCAGAAGTGCGCATGCTTCGGACAATGGGAGGAGACGCAGTCGGGATGTCTACCGTTCCAGAGGTGATGGTAGCCAACCACGCTGGAATCCGTGTCCTTGGAATCTCCTGTATTTCCAATATGGCGGCAGGTATTCTCGATCAGCCGCTGACTCATGATGAAGTTATTGAAACGACTGCTCAAGTTCGAGAAGATTTTCTCGGCTTTGTGAAAGATATGCTAAAAACGTTACCAGCCTAATTAGTAAAGGATGATCGATATGAGAATGTATGACATTATCGTAAAAAAGAGAGACGGGAAAGAGCTTACGAAAGCAGAAATCGAATTTTTCGTCGAGGGGTACACAAAAGGAGATATTCCGGATTATCAAGCATCAGCCTTGACGATGGCGATCTATTTCCAAGGTATGACTCCTGAGGAAACAGCGATTTTGACACAGGCAATGGTCGATTCTGGAGAAACGATTGATCTATCCGGCATTCATGGTCACATTGTCGATAAACACTCTACAGGTGGGGTAGGAGATAAGGTTACGTTTATCGTCGGTCCGCTTGTAGCGTCTGTAGGGATACCTGTCGCTAAAATGTCCGGTCGAGGACTTGGCCATACAGGAGGCACGCTTGATAAATTGGAGGCCATTCGCGATCTCCGTATTGAGATGTCGAAAAAAGAGTTTATTGAGAATGTAAACACCCATAAACTTGCTGTAGCTGGCCAGACGGGCAACCTCGCTCCTGCTGATAAAAAACTATATGCGCTAAGAGATGTAACAGGAACGGTCGATTCTCTTCCATTGATCGCCGGCTCTATTATGAGTAAAAAGCTTGCATCAGGCGCTGATAGCATCGTGCTCGATGTCAAAACAGGTTCTGGTGCTTTCATGAAGACGCTTGAAGATTCCGAGAACTTAGCTCGAGAGATGGTGAACATCGGCCAGAACCTTGGACGGAATACGGTAGCTGTCATTAGTGATATGAACCAGCCACTCGGTTTCGAAGTAGGAAATGCGAATGAAATAAAAGAAGCGGCTGAAATTCTTCAAGGCAAAAATGTAGAGGACTTAAGAACCCTTTCATTGGAAATTGCCTCTCACATGGCTTTGCTTGCGGAAGTATTCGATTCTTATGAAGAAGCATACGAAGCATTGGAAGCGAATATCGAAAATGGAAAAGCGTTCGAGTACTTCCGTAATTTCGTTCAGGCTCAGGGTGGAGATGTGTCTGTCATCGACGACCTTACAAAGCTTCCTCAAGCCCAATATGATATTGAAGTAAAAGCCGAGAAAGACGGCTTCGTTTCGGCCATTGATGCAGAATCGATCGGGATTGCAGCGATGTACCTGGGCGCCGGTCGTGCAACTAAGGATGATGAAATCAATCATGGTGTAGGCATTACATTGAATAAGAAAATCGGCGATGAAGTGAAGGCTGGTGAAGCACTAGTTGTGCTTCACAGTGATGACGCTGAAGCGTTAGATTCTGTTCAAAAAGTCCTCGATGCATATACAATCTCAACTGAAAAGGTAGAAAAACCAACCTTGATTCACAATATTATCAAATAAGAACGAAGACCCCCCTTGAAAGCCTCTGTGCTTTCAAGGGGGTTTTTGTTTTTTTAAAGGTTTATGAAAGAAAGCGATTAAATACGGAAAGAGAATTTGTATAGAATGACTAACGTTGGGGAAAATAGGGGCACTTAAAGTAAAACGGAGGTCGTTACTATGCAGAAAAGTATCGCTACACTCATCACCCTTCTTTTAGTTCTTACATTTATGGTGCCACATTCACTTGCTGAGGAAAAATCAGAGCTGATTAACTCATCCAAGTCTGCGATCTTACTTGAAAAAAACAGCGGGAAAGTACTTTTCGATCATCAGTCGGATCAAGAACTTCCGCCAGCCAGTATGACGAAAATCATGACCCTGCTTCTCATAATGGAATCCCTTGAAAACGGAAAATTAAAAATGGATGAGACCGTTAGGATTAGTGAATATGCCGCCTCTATGGGAGGATCGCAAATCTTCCTTGAAGCAGGGGAGGAGATGACGGTCGAAGATTTATTGAAAGGGGTAGCTGTCGCTTCGGGAAATGATGCCAGCGTGGCCTTAGCTGAAAGAATTGCAGGGTCTGAAAAAGCTTTTGTTGAGCAAATGAATGCAAAAGTGAAAGATCTCGGTTTAAAGAACACCCACTTCGAAAATCCGACAGGTCTGCCCGCTGATGGCCATTACAGCACAGCGCATGATATGGCGGTGATGGCTCGTGAACTGCTTCTTCATGATGAAATCACGAAATTCACTAAAATCTATGATGACTACTTAAGAAAAGGCGAAAAGAATGAATTTTGGCTCGTCAATACGAATAAATTGATCAAATCTTATCCAGGCATGGATGGTTTGAAAACCGGCTATACGTCAGAGGCAAAATATTGTTTGACCGCATCAGCTACTCGTGACGGGATGCATATGATTGCCGTCGTAATGGGAGCCGAGACGCCTAAAGAGAGAAATGCTGACGTAACAAGTCTTCTCGATTATGGATTCAGCCAATATGAGGGAGTCAAACTTCACTCCAAAACGGAAACTCTAGGCCAGGTGAAGTTGCCGAGAGGTGAACCTGGAGTTGTTGAATTATCTCCAGAAAAAGATGTCATGATTCTGAAGAAAAAAGGCGAAAAAACATCAGCATATCAAACGAAAATCGAAGTGAGAAATATGAATGACCTGCCGCTTGAGAAAGGTCAGCATGTAGGATGGGTGAAAGTGACCAGCGACGGGGAAGAAGTGGCAAGAGTTCGCCTAGTGACGAATGTTAAGGCGGAGCGTGCAGACTTCTGGAAGTTGTGGGAACGCTCTTGGAGAAATTTGACGAGCTTTCAAAGGTTTTAGGTTTTCGGCACTAGTCTTGTTTTGAAGCAGGAAAAGCAGGGAGAAAATACGAAAGACTCTAGTGACTCTTATTGTATGAGGAGGTTAATCACATGAGTCTTCACGTAAATTTTGTTGTAAGAGAAAATGTCCTGCTTGTTCGTCTAAATGGAGAATTAGATCATCATGAAGCAAATCGTCTAAGGGAAGCGTGGCAGAATGAGCTTGCTCATAATAATGTCGGTCATGTCATTGTCAACTTAGAAAAGCTTTCGTTTATGGACAGTTCAGGTCTTGGAGTCATGCTAGGTCGTTATAAAGAAATTCAATCTTCCGGCGGGGAAATGGTGATTTGCGCATTATCACCAGAAGTTCGCAGACTTTTTGATCTGTCTGGTATGTTCAAAATCGTCAAAATTGTGGACAATGAAGAGTTTGCTCTGGAAATGCTGGGGGTGGCTTCATGAAGAATGAAATGAAAATGGAGTTTGTCAGTATTAGCCAAAATGAGTCCCTTGCCCGAGTGTCGGTTGCCGCGTTCATCAGTCAAATCAATCCGACAATGGAAGAATTGACCGATATTAAAACGGTAGTTTCTGAAGCGGTTACGAATGCGATCATCCATGGGTATGAAGAAAAATCCGATGAGAAAGTAAGTCTGTATTGTGCCATTAACGGAGAAGAAATCGAAATTGTGATTCAAGATCATGGCAAAGGGATCGAAAACATTGACATTGCAAGAGAGCCGCTCTACACCTCTAAACCTGAATGGGAAAGGTCTGGCATGGGCTTTACTATTATGGAAAATTTCATGGATCATGTTGAGGTTTTATCTGTACCTGGTGAGGGAACGACGGTCCGTATGAAGAAATCCTTATCTTCTGTCAAAGCTTTGTGTAATTGAGGGCATGACGATGGGAGATGCGACGAAAGAAAAGCTGAGTGACCGTGATGTCAAGGAACTGATTCGAAAAAGCCAGCAGGGTGATCAAAGCGCCAGAGAGTTTCTGGTCGAGAAGAATACAAGGCTCGTCTGGTCTGTTGTCCAGCGCTATTTAAGGCGCGGATATGACCAGGATGACCTCTACCAAATAGGCTGCATTGGGCTAATTAAGTCCATCGATAAATTCGATTTAAGTTATGATGTTCGTTTTTCTACGTATGCCGTACCGATGATTATTGGAGAAATTCAACGATTCATCCGCGATGATGGCAGTGTGAAAGTCAGCCGGAGCTTGAAGGAATTGAATCATAAGATTCGAAGCAAAAAAGAAGAGTTGCTGAAAGAACTTGGCAGATCGCCCACCGTTAGTGAGCTTGCCGATGCTCTTGACTTGTCTTTTGAAGAAGTCGTGCAAGCTGAAGAGGTAGGGCGACCGCCCCAATCGATTCACGAAACAGTGTTTGAAAATGAAGGGGACCCTATTACTTTAGGGGACCAAATCGCGGAAAAAGATAACGGATGGTTCGAACAGATCACGTTAAGAGATTTAATGGACAAGCTGGATAAACGAGAACGGTTGATTATCTATTTAAGGTATTACAAAGATCAGACCCAGACAGAGGTAGCTGAACGTCTCGGAATTTCACAAGTTCAAGTCTCTAGGCTCGAGAAAAAAATATTAGCAGGTATGAAAGAAACGATGAATGAACCTAATTAGAAACTGTGCTCACCTGAGCACAGTTTTTATTATGGCCTCTATGAATGAATTCGTTAACCTCACACATAATAAGCTTATGAATTAGAGGAGGAGGTTTAGAAACATGTCAACGATTTATATTCGGATGAAGCAGTCTCTGACACTCCCTTCTCAAGCAACCATTAGACTGGATCAGGTTGCCAAGCTCGCCGGCCCAAAAGGTTATATGGAAGAACTGCAACAGCTTATCCTCTGTGATGTAAAAGAAGAGGATGGGAACATCGTAGTGATTGATGGTTTATCTGTCATTCATAAAATTTTAGAACGGTATCCGACTGTGGAAACAGAACTTCTAGGACCGAATCAATGTGTCGTTCATTTAGAGAAACCGAAGAAAGGGCCTTCTCCTCTTTTAGTGTCCGCCATATGGCTCCTTCTTTTCATAGGTGCAGCGACTGCTATTATGAACTTTCACTACGATGTCAGTATGGAAGCTGTACAACAAAAACTTCATTTTATGCTGACCGGAAATGAGACGGATCATCCTCTTTGGATTCAGGTGCCATATTCTATAGGTTTGGGCCTTGGGATGATTTTATTTTTTAATCATTGGTTTAAAAAGAAGTTCAATGAAGAACCGAGCCCTATGGAAATAGAGATTTTTAACTATCAGGAAAATTTGGATCACTATGTAGCGGTAAAAGAAAATAAGGTGGAAAAGCGAGATGTGGATCATTGAAACGCTTATTGGACTGGCTTCAGGTATTGCAGTAGGCACAGGTTTTGTGGCCTTTCTGACGGTCCTCGGTATTGTCCCGAGGTTAATGCAATTGAGTAGGTCTGAATCCAAATTGAGGCATTATGAGACGGCAATCATTCTTGGGGTGTTCTGTGGTATTTATTTATCATTCGGTGATTGGCCCATAACGGTTCCCGCCATCGTATTAGTCATATGGGGACTGTTTCACGGAATTTTCATCGGCATGTTGGCCGCGGCTTTGACTGAAGTCTTAAATGTATTTCCGCTCTTATTCAAAAGAATCGGAGTGGACGGATTCTTATTTACTCTTTTGATGGCATTGGTATTAGGAAAAATTGCAGGTTCGCTCTTTCAGTGGCTGATCTTTGTTCGCTGATCCCACCTGCTTATTCTGATTGATAATAAGGAGTTATGAAGATGGCAAAGGAAAAACTAAACGAAAACAATTTCGAAAAACAGAGCAAATCCTATCAGCCTAAACCTCCCTACGTCCTCAATTGTATGAAGGCGTTTATCGTCGGGGGACTGATATGCGTGTTTGGTGAAGCCCTTTCGCAGATGTATATTCACTGGTTTGGGTTTAGTGAGGAAAAGGCAGGAGACCCTACAGTCACGACGTTGATCTTATTGTCGGCCCTTTTGACCGGATTCGGCATTTATGATCGTATCGGACAATTTGCAGGAGCGGGATCAGCTGTACCTGTTACAGGGTTTGCAAACTCCGTGACATCAGCGGCATTAGAGCATAAGAGTGAAGGGATCGTACTTGGTGTGGCAACCAATTTGTTCAAACTGGCCGGCTCAGTCATTGTATTCGGTGTCGTTTCTGCCTATGTATTAGGCATAATTCGCTACACATGGTCGTTATTTTTTTAGGAGGTCATCATCATGACAAAGACAGGAAAACAGTCCTGGACATTTACAAAGCCTGTATATATTCAATCTACAGGTACATCTGTTGGACCTTTGGAAGGGAAAGGACCTTTGAAAGATACATTTGATAAGGTACACGACACCCTTCACTGTGAAGAGAAGAACTGGGAACTTGCTGAGCGTCGACTGATGATGGAAGCGGTGCATACGTGCTTGCAAAAGGCGGGGGTGGATGCTTCAGCTGTAGATTTATTTCTTGCTGGGGATTTGTTGAACCAGAATGTGACAGGTAACTATGTAGCGCGACAGCTTCAGATACCATTACTCGGGATGTTCGGAGCCTGTTCAACAAGTATGGAAACTTTGGCTACCGGTGCCGCGTTAGTTGGAGCCGGCTATGCAGGAAACGCCCTTGTATCCGTAAGCTCGCATAATGCGACAGCAGAGCGTCAATTCAGATACCCGACGGAATATGGGGGACAGAAGCCTCAAACGGCAACATACACCGTAACAGGAAGCGGTGCCGCATTTGTTTCGACCAAGCCTTCAAGTATTAAGGTAGAAGCGGCGACGATCGGCAAAGTGGTGGATTATAAAGTGAAGGATCCGTTCGATTTGGGGTCCGCGATGGCCCCTGCGGCATGGGACACGATTAAAGCGCATTTGGAAGATATGGGAAGGATTCCATCCGATTATGACCTGATTGTAACCGGGGATTTATCTGCTGTTGGAACGCCTATTTTAAGAGATCTAATGAAACAGGATGGGTACGATATCTCTGAGGTTCACCAAGATTGCGGCATGTTAATTTATCATAGTGATCAGCCGGTTTTCAGTGGGGGAAGTGGCTGTGCATGCTCAGCTGTTGTCACCTATGGGAAGCTTATTGAAGAGATGAAAAAAGGGACGTATAACCGTATTCTAGTTGTAGCCACGGGAGCTCTGATGAGTCCGACGATGCTTCAGCAAAAAGAAACGATTCCTGGAATCGCACATGCGGTTGTGCTAACAAAGGGGGAAGAACAGTGACCTTTCTTTGGGCTTTCTTAGTAGGAGGAGCGATTTGTGTTATAGGTCAGCTGTTGCTGGACGTTGCGAAATTGACTCCTGCACATGTGATGTCTTCTTTTGTAGTGGCTGGTGCCGTTTTAGATGCTTTTGATTTATATGACAACCTGATCGATTTTGCAGGTGCCGGGGCAACGGTTCCGATTACAAGTTTTGGCCATTCTCTCCTTCACGGGGCGATGGAACAAGCCGATGAACATGGATTTATGGGTGTGGCGATCGGCATATTTGAACTGACTTCTGCAGGTATCGCCTCGGCGATACTATTTGGATTTATCGTAGCTGTCATATTTAAACCGAAAGGGTAGATGAAAGGAGGGGGAAGCACGTGCCAGTGAATAAAGAAACACCGATTGTAATGAATCTCGAACAAAATAGGCGGGTGATGGACGAGCGGGTTGGAGTGGACCAGTCCTTTGATATTGGATTCAGGACATTATCGATTCTTGATCGGGAGGTCAATCTCTATTATCTCACGGGGCTGTGCGAAACGCCGATCATCGTTGAACTTATGCGTCAGTTGTTCGAGCTGGACGGAGAGGATGACAGCAAAACGGTCTTCAAAAGGATTCAGGATGATATACCTCATCAGCAGGTAGAAGCTACACCTACAATCGAAAAATGCATTACTCAGCTTCTGTCTGGCTTGATCGTTATATTTATCGATGGAGAGACAGAGGCCTTGATTGTGGATGTAAGAACGTACCCGGGACGTACCCCGGAAGAACCTGATACAGAAAAAGTCATTCGCGGTTCAAGAGATGGCTACACCGAAAACATCATAGAAAATACAGCTCTTACTAGAAGAAGAATTCGTGATGAGCGATTACGGAATGAAATCATGCAGGTCGGGGAACGGTCGAAAACGGATATTTGTTTGTCTTATATCCAGGACGTGGCGGACCCTGGCTTAGTTAAATTACTTAAAGAAGAAATTCAAAATATCGATGTGGATGGTTTATCGATGGCAGACAAAACACTTGAGGAATACCTTGTAAAACAGGGCGCCAACCCTTTCCCGCTCGTTCGTTATACGGAGAGGCCGGATGTTGTATCGGCCCATTTATTTGAAGGGCATGTCATCGTGATGGTCGATACATCTCCAAGTATGATCATTACTCCGACCACGTATTTTCACCATGTTCAGCATGCAGAAGAGTTCAGACAGTCCCCTGTGGTGGGAACGTTTGTGAGATGGGTACGGTTCTTTGGGATTTTTGCTTCTGTATTTCTTCTTCCTTTATGGATGTTGTTTGTCCTTCAGCCGGATTTATTGCCGCAACCACTTTCGTTCATCGGCCCTAATGAGGAAAGCAGTATCCCGGTAGTCTTTCAAATTCTATTGGCAGATGTCGGCCTTGAGATGTTAAGGATTGCTGCCATTCATACGCCGACACCATTATCAACGGCGATGGGTCTGATAGCCGCTGTCTTAATCGGTCAAATCGCAATCGATGTAGGAATGTTTGTCCCGGAGGTCATCTTATATGTTGCGGTCAGCTCGATTGGGACGTATGCGACGCCGAGCTATGAACTGGCTGTAGCAAATAAAATATCCCGGATTCTTCTTGTTCTATTCGTAGCTTTATTTGGAATCAAAGGCTTCATCATTGGGGTGACGGCTTACGTATTAATCCTTGCGAACACAAAATCGTTAAACACCCCGTATTTATGGCCTTTCCTGCCGTTTAATGCGAAAGCGGCTTCACAGATTATCTTACGGATGGCGATGCCGACATTAAAAGTGCGTCCTAGTATCGTCCATCCTCAAAACAATCATAGACAGCGTTGATCGTATTGCCCCTCCTTTAACGATGTGATAAATTAAAACAAATAAGAAAATGTTCCTTGTAAGGGGCATTTTCTTTTCCTGTACCAACAGCATTGTAAAGGTTTTTTATATAGGAAAGGATGGGGGAAACATGAGAAGCATCGATGTGAACGATCAGGGACAACTAATTATTGGAGGTGTTTCCGCCAAAAAATTGGCCGAACGATACGGCACTCCTTTATTTGTATATGATGTCTCGGAAATTAGAAAAAGAGCAAGAGCCTTCGTTCAAACGTTTGAAGACAAAGGAGTAAGCGCCCAGGTGGCTTATGCAAGCAAAGCCTTTTCTTCTGTAGCCATACTCCAGGTCGCGAAGGAAGAAGGTCTCAGTTTAGACGTTGTGTCAGAAGGGGAACTACATACCGCGCTTGAAGCGGGATTCCCTGTCGATCGCATTCATATGCATGGCAACAACAAAAGCATCCCCGAGCTCGAGATGGCTGTCCAGAATCAAATCGGCTGTATTGTCGTCGATAATTTTTATGAAATCGAACTATTGCAATCGATCCTTGCGGAAAAAGATGAAACGATGAACGTGCTCATGAGGGTTACGCCGGGTATAGAAGCCCATACCCATGACTATATTCTGACCGGACAAGAAGATTCAAAGTTCGGTTTCGATTTGTCGAGCGGACAAGCCGAAGAAGCTTTTCTGAAAATGAATGAGGATGCACGTATAAATGTGCTTGGACTTCATTGTCATATCGGCTCTCAAATCTTTGAAACACAAGGCTTTGAAATGGCTACTCAGAAACTTTTCTCGACATTGCAGGACTGGAAAGAACGATTTGACTATACAGCCACAGTTCTCAACTTGGGGGGTGGATTCGGAATCCAGTACACGAAAGAGGATGATCCGCTCGAGCTGAATGATTATGCGCATGCTCTGATCGAACAAGTGCAGGCGTTGTCCGAATCCAATGATTACCCAATGCCAGAAATATGGATCGAGCCAGGCCGTTCGATCGTCGGAGAAGCTGGAACGACATTATATACGATCGGTTCGATTAAAGAAATCCCCGATGTAAGAACGTATATCTCCGTTGACGGTGGGATGACGGATAACATTCGCCCAGCCCTTTATCAGGCGAAATATGAAGCGGCCCTTGCAGAGAAAATGAATGAAAAATCAGAAAAAACATACTCGATTGCAGGGAAGTGCTGTGAGTCCGGAGATATGCTAATATGGGATGTGGCGTTACCGAAAGTCGAACATAAAGATTTGCTTGCAGTTTTCAGTACGGGAGCGTATGGTTATGCTATGGCAAGTAATTACAACCGCTTTCAAAAACCTGCTGTGGTCTTTGTCGAAAACGGTCATCACCAATTAGTCGTGCGTAGAGAAAGCTATCAGGAAATGACACGACTTGATTTATCTTACGAACACAGGGAGGAGTAATAAAAAATGAAACAAGCAACGATTCAATTTGAGAACGGCGAGAAGATGTTGATTGAGCTATACGAGGAGGCAGCACCGAATACGGTCGCAAACTTCGAGAAGCTCGCGAATTCCGAATTTTACGATGGTTTAACGTTTCATCGTGTAATTCCAGACTTTGTGATCCAAGGAGGCTGCCCTGATGGAACAGGCGCAGGCGGTCCGGGATATACGATCAAATGTGAAACAGAAGGAAATCCTCACAAACACGAACGCGGATCTCTTTCCATGGCGCACGCTGGAAAAGATACAGGCGGAAGCCAATTCTTCGTTTGTCACTCTGCTCAGCCACACCTAGACGGCCGTCATACGGTATTTGGAAAAGTTGTGGAAGGCGTAGATACAGTCGATCGTGTCCGTGTCGGAGATGTGATGCAACAAGTGAGAGTGGAAGATAAGTAAACAAGGTGATCCATGGGTGTAACTTTCCTTAACCTGATCATTTGGATGGCTCCCCTTAGTTTGTTTGCACACGAGCTTGGCCATGTCATGATGGCCCGCCTCTGCCGCGCTGAGCAGTCTGAAATACGGATTGGAACAGGAAGGGAACTTTTTGCTTTAGTCACTGGGCGTATGCGCGTGCAGGTTGGCTGGATCTTCTTTCATGGTGCACATTCGGTTAATACAAGGAAACAGGAATTCAACCGCTTTGAAAAAGCTATGATAAGTGTCGGAGGACCTTTGATTAATAGTGGATGTGCAGCTCTCATCATGTTGACGCCTCTTCATGATTTATCACGCCAATTTGTGATACTGGGATGGTTCAATGTGTATCTGACGGTCATCAACCTAATTCCTTTTTCGTTGAAAGGAAAAAAATCAGATGGATATACCGTTTGGAAAGCTCTTTGTTCCTGACGGGTTGATTTTCACAAGAGCATCCGCTATTCTATTATAAGTTGGATACTCGGAGGATTGGGAACATGAGAAAGAAAAATTGGACTTTATTAATCATACTAGTGATCTTCAGCATTGCTTGGGGCTTGTTTTATTGGTTTGGCATTGCTATGTAATGATGAACATCACAAGGTGAACAAGGATTGAAAGTAAAGGGGTCAACATCCATTATTTTCATAATTGAGGGGTTATTATGTTAATTCGTTACAAAAAGTCATTTGAAAAAATTGCTATGGGATTGCTATCTTTCATGCCAGAGGTTTCCGATGTGAAAATGCTCCAGGATATTATTCGGGAGTATGAGGAAAATGCGGACTGGCACCTTTTGCTGTGGAAAGAAGAGGATATCCTTGGAGCAATCGGGGTGCGAATTGAAGATCATGAAGCTGTCATTCAGCATGTATCGGTCAATCCGTCACACCGCAATCTTGGAATTGGAAAACGGATGATTCTTTCTGTCCAAGAACAATATCAAGCGAATTTTCATATTTGTGCAAGTGAGGCGACTGAATCCTTTGTATCAAAGTGTGAATTGGAACGCCCGTCTTCACAAGTATAAAGAGGCGTGGGCTAAAAAAGGACAAGAAAGCCAATCGGTGTATTTAGTATATGCAAGAGCGTAAACGCATGAAGTCTGGCTATTAGACTTCATGCGTTTTTGTTTGAAACGATTTGTTGTCTGTATCTAATGATCCGTTCTTTTTCGTGTTTTATGTTTGTGCACAATCCGCTCATTTCTTGAATCGTCACGGTTTCCGAATGAATGCTCCATTTCTTGACATCTTTTAATGACTTGAGCTTTAAGGGAAGGGTCAATAATCGGTAAATTAACGCTTCTATAGGCTTTTTCTAGCTGTACAGACCGATTCAAATCTTCCAGTTGAGCGGTAAGTTCATCCGCATCCAAACCGATTTTAATAAGTTCACTCCGACACATTTGAATTCTGGATGTACATCGCTTGAATAATTTATCTGCTCCTTTAAAGTTTTTCCGTCTATAATGATAAAGACCTACGGACAGCTGAATGAGAAATACCCAAACAGAGTCCCTGTTTTTTGGATCAGATTGTTTCCAGTAATCCTCGAGAACCTCATGGCACTCGAAATAATCACGGGACCCATGAAAATAAGCTAGAAATTCGATATAATGAGAAGGATACATAAAATGCCTCCAAATAGTCTTTGTACGTTCATTTTAAGTAAAGATCATTTAAGATACAATCAGGGCAAAAGACATTTGGAAACGGGAAATAGAGAAAAGGAAGTTTTTGATGACAAAAAGCTATCAAGTGAAAGTGGAAGGCTTTGAAGGACCGCTGGATTTGCTGTTACACTTGATCAATCGTTACGAAATCGATATTTATGACATTCCGGTCGCTCAGATAACAGATCAATACATGCATTTTATACAAACGATGAAGGAACTTGAATTGGATGTGGCAAGTGAATACCTTGTCATGGCCGCAACTCTTCTTGCTATGAAAAGCCAAATGCTCTTACCTAATACGAGCATGGAAGATGTAGAAGAGGAGCCGGAAGAAGATCCAAGAGAAGATTTAATGCGCCGTCTGATCGAGTATCGTAAATATAAGCAGGCTGCACAGGAATTGAAAGACAAAGAATTAGATGCGAATCGTATTTACACACGTCCGCCGATGAACGTGGAGGATTCCGGTGAAGAGGAGATACAGAACAAACCCGGAGAAGCCTCCATTTACGATATGATCCAGGCGATGAGTAACTTACTGAAGCGGGCTAAACACCAGGCTCCTCAGGAAGCCAAAGTGGAGCGGGATGAGATTCCGATCCAATTGAGAATGGAGGAGATCCTTGACCACATCAAGGTAAAAAAAGAAGGCGTGCCGTTCAACCAGTTATTTGTTCAAAAAACACGCTCTCATATCGTTGTGACCTTCATGGCTTTGCTCGAACTGATGAAAAGCAATGATATTCGTTGTGTACAGAAGGAACACTTTGATGAATTAATTGTCTTTCCATTAGAAACCGAATAAATCAGAGTGGCGTGTTCATGAAAGTAAAAAAGAGATGACAAAGAAAAAGAAAGTTTTGGAAGAGGGATACATCATGAATCTTGAAGAATATCAAGCCATTATTGAAGGGGTGCTGTTTGCTTCAGGGGAAGAAGGGGTAACACTTCAGAAACTGAGCCGCCTGCTCGACATGGAACAATGGGAGGTCAGTCAAATCGTTGAAGATATGGTGGACGGATACAAACATACTTCCCGTGGGATCACCATTATGAATTCACAGGACACCTTACATTTGACGACAAAACCGGAACACGCCCATTACTATAAACAATTACTGGATTCTCCTGGCACTACAAGACTATCTCAGGCAGCACTTGAGACGCTTGCGATCATTGCTTATCAGCAGCCGATTACGAGAATTGAAGTGGATGACCTACGAGGGGTTAAGAGTGATAGGGCGGTATACACACTGGTCAATCGTGGACTTATAGAAGAAAAAGGGAGAAAAGATGCAATTGGTCGCCCGATTCTGTATGGAACTACAAAAGAATTCCTGATTTACTTTGGTTTAACTTCCATAGAAGAATTACCACCGCTATCAGAATTTGCAGAGCAGGCTGATGTGGAAGACGAGGCCGACCTGTTTTTCGAGAAGTTTACGGATGAACCAGATATGGACGAATGACAAGAGCCTCTAAGAGGCTCTTGTCTTTTTTTAATCATAAGCTTGTCTCTATCCACATAAAATGTAGCAAACGATGATGGCGGGGAGGAACTCTTGTTGCGAAAGTTTTCGAGGCTGCTTATGATCCTCATGATTTTATTTTTTTGTGTACCTTCGACAGGGAAAGCGAACGCTGACTTTTCAGTTTCTGCAGAGCATGCGGTATTAATGGATAGTAAATCCGGACGAGTCCTTTATGAAAAAGAGGCCTATGAATCGTCTTTAATCGCAAGTACAACTAAAATTATGACAGCGATCATTGCGATCGAATCCGGTATGTTAAAAGATAAAGTGAAAGTCAGTTCACAGGCGGTACATACAGAAGGTTCATCCATTTATCTGACTGAAGATGAAAAAATGCCGCTTGAGGATTTAGTCTATGGACTGATGCTCCGTTCAGGGAATGATTCAGCTGTCGCCATTGCTGAACACGTAGGCGGTAGCTTAGATGGTTTTGTGTATTTAATGAACGAGAAGGCCAATTGGCTAGGTATGAATCACAGTCATTTTGAGAATCCGCATGGTTTAGATGGAGAACGCCATTATTCAAGTGCCTATGATTTGGGACTCCTCATGGCATATGCAATGAAGAATAAAACGTTCAGAGAAGTGACCGGCAGTGAAATGTTTCGTTCCGATCATCGAGAGTATGCCTGGATGAATAAAAATAAACTTCTAACGAAATATTATGAGCCGACAAACGGAGGGAAGACAGGGTTCACGAAAAAAGCGGGACGGACACTTGTGAGTAGTGCGGAGCGAGACGGAATGGAATTAATCGCTGTCACCTTAAACGCACCGGATGACTGGAACGATCATCAACGGATGTATGAATGGGGCTTCGATAATTTTGAAACGGTGGAGCTACAGAAAAAAGGCATTTGGAAGGCAAATGGACAGAACTATTATATTCCGAGGGATGTGGAGCTGCCTTTATCCTTAAGCGAACAGGAAAATCTTGAAGCCGTTTTTTATCGTTATCCTGAAACGGTCAACACGCCTTTAGCTGGGGTCACGGAATACAATATTGGGGACGGTTCCCTCATTAAAACTACGGTTTTGAAACAGCCTCCAAACGGTACTTTGTTGAAAGAATGGAAAGGTTTTTTCGGACGACTCGCCGGGGGATTCTCATGGTAAATATCATATGGGTGGCCTTAGCTGTCTTCGGAATCGTGTTTGCCGCATTCAATGGAACAATGCAGGAAGTCAATCAAGCGATCTTTTCGACATTGGATGAAGCGGTGATGATTACGCTCAGTCTTGCAGGTGTCTTGATTTTTTGGTTAGGGCTAATGAAAATTGCTGAAGAGGCGGGGTTGTTAAGCGGTTTATCAAGGCTATTCCGTCCTGTTGTACAGCGGCTGTTTCCTGATATCCCTAAAGACGACCCTGCGATTGGTTATATCTTGTCTAATATGACGGCCAATGTATTCGGTCTCGGGAATGCGGCAACACCGATGGGGTTGAAAGCGATGAAGGAATTAAAGCGCCTTTCCGGTTCTGATCAGGCAAGTCGATCGATGATTACATTTTTAGCTCTTAACACATCTTCCTTGACGCTTATTCCTACGACGATCATAGCGATACGAATGAAATATGATTCTCATGACCCTACAAGCATTGTAGGGTCTACGATTATCGCGACATTGATCTCGACGGCAGCAGCTCTTTGTATTGACCGATATTTCCATTACCGCAGAAGGAGAAATTTGAAGTATGATTAGTGTATGGCTTATTCCAGGGTTGATCGCCACAGTTCTCATTACGGCGGTATGGAAAAGGGTCCCGGCATATGAAGTCTTCGTTGAAGGAAGTAAAGAAGGCATACAAATCGCGATTTCTTTATTGCCTTTTTTACTGGGAATGATGGTTTCTATAGCCATTTTTCAGGCGTCTGGTGCGATGGGAGCTGTACTGAAAGTTTTTGAACCGCTGTTCACAATGCTCTCCATTCCTGAAGAAATTCTCCCGCTCGCATTCATTCGTCCAATATCCGGTACGGCATCGTTAGGAATGGCTACGGAGCTGATCCGTACACACGGACCGGACTCCTTCATCGGACAGCTCGTCTCGACTATGCAAGGCAGTACGGATACTACGTTGTATATTATTACTGTATATTTCGGTGCAGTCGGGATTAAGAGAATGGGAGATGCTCTAAAGGTTGGATTGTTAGCCGATTTTGTTGGGATTGTAGCAGCGATTATAGTAGTCATCATCCTATTTCAATAATAGGGTGATTTTTTTATTTGTTTTAGGCGAGAAGTCTGTATGCATCAAAGGTAGTGGCGATGAATCATTCCCGATCAAAGGATAGTGTTCGTTATCAACAATTCAAATTAATAGCTCCGATTTCAAAGAGATACGGTGCGATTGTTCTCAAAACATGCCGGAATGTGTATAATGTAGGTGAGATTGTAAGCCACGCTTCTTGCACAGCGTGGTTTCCTGTTATGTCGTCCTATTTCAATTATCGAAAAGGTAATCTTTATATAAGTAAACAGACATACTCAAAATTTTAAATAGAAGGTTGGTGACGGTCCAGTGGCAAACGAGGAACGACTACAAAAGGTGATCGCTCACGCGGGTGTAGCATCGAGAAGAAAAGCTGAAAAACTAATTCAGGACGGAAAAGTAAGAGTGAATGGCGAAACAGTGACCGAGTTAGGGACCAAGGTAGGCCCAAATGATGAAGTAGAGGTGAACGGAGTCCCGATTGATAAAGAAGAACCGGTCTATTATCTTCTTTATAAACCGAGAGGAGTCATCTCAAGCGTCAGTGACGACAAAGGAAGAAAAGTTGTTACGGACTATCTACCGGAAGTAGATGAGAGAATTTTCCCGATCGGTCGTCTCGATTATGATACGTCTGGCATCCTACTCCTCACGAATGACGGCGAATTTGCCAATTTACTTATGCATCCAAGGCATGAAGTGGATAAAGTGTATGTCGTCAAGACGAAAGGTATTCCTTCGAAAGAGCAAATGCAGCAGTTGAGAAAAGGCGTAAAAGCTGATGGGGAATATTTAAAAGCAGTTCATGCAAAGATTTTATCAACAGATGGAAAGAAAAACAGTGCGATTGTACAAGTCATTTTACATGAAGGGAAGAACCGCCAAGTAAGAAGAATGTTCGATTCACTTGGGTTTCCTGTCGATAAATTGAAGCGTGAACGCTACGGTATGCTTGATCTTCACGGCATGAATGCAGGAGACTACCGAGCGCTTAAACCTCATGAGGTAAAGCAGTTACGTCAATTGGCAGAAAAAAATGTTGAATAACGTTCAAATTTTCGACAATGAATCAATGGTACAATGGCGTGGGAGTGAAAGCGATGAAAGAAAAAACGCTAAACAAAAAACGTAAACGCTTAATTTTTAGGACAGCCATGCTCGCAGTGATGATCGGTTTGGTGATTTTCGCAGTTTTTTCAAGCTTGAACAATGATGATGCTGTCATTGCAGAAGGTGAAAAAGCGCCTGATTTCGTTCTGAAGAAATTCGGAACAGACGAATCGATTACATTGAGTGACTTGGAAGGAAAAGGGGTCATGCTGAACTTCTGGGCAACTTATTGTGAACCATGTAAGGACGAGATGCCTTATATGGAGCAACTTTATCCGGAATATAAAGAAAGAGGCGTGGAGATTCTTGCAGTGAACCTCGACTCTACTAATATTGTCGTGGAGAAGTTTATGCAGCAATATGGGATTACATTCCCTGTATTGCAGGATAAACGTGGAGAAGTTATGGACTTATATAAAATAGGACCTATTCCTTCCACATTGTTTATCAGTCCTGAAGGAGAAATTGTAGAGCAGGTGACAGGTGAACTTACATTAAGTAAGCTGGAAGGTTATCTTGAGCAAATTGCACCTGAGTAAGTCTACTTGAAATTGTGAGGTTTTACTATGAAACGAATAACATGCGAATGTGGACATGAAAATCCGGAAGGAGCGGTCCTTTGCGAGGCGTGCGGTAAACCGATTGAAGAGAACCAGCATATTGATGGAAATGACGATCAGAAACTGTTGAACATGCGCTATGATGGAAGCGCAAGACGCTCTAAAACTTACAATCGTACTTTCGTGGATAAAGTTTGGAACTTCTTTTCATCTGTTAAAGTCGGTGTCTGGTTGATAGTGATCACCGTAATCGCTTCGGCTGTAGGAACAATCCTTCCTCAGGAGATGTACATACCGCCTAATGAGGATCCTGCTGTCCATTATAGAGATCAGTACGGCTTGTTCGGTCAAATCTACTACCAGCTCGGGTTTCACAATCTGTTTAGCTCATGGTGGTACATGATTCTGATTGCTATGATTGGAATCTCCATCGTCGTGGCAAGTATCGACCGTTTCTTCCCGTTATACAAAGTGCTCAAGAAACAAAAGCCGAAACGTCATGAAACATTCATGAAAAAGCAAAGAGTTTTTGGGAAAACAGAAGACGAAAGTGTCGATCTTGAACTGTTCAAAAAGAATTTGCGAAAGCAGCGCTTTAAAGTATACGAGCAGGATGGTCATCTGCTCGCAGAAAAGAATCGGTTTGCCCGCTGGGGGCCTTACGTCAACCACATTGGTCTGATCGTCTTTTTACTAGGTTCATTGCTCCGTTTTATCCCTGCCTTTTACATTGATGATTTTGTATGGGTCAGGGAAGGAGAAACGAAAGTCATTTCAGGAACGGACGGAGAATACTTCATCGAGAATAAAGATTTTATTCTTGAAACCTATGATGAAAGTGATGAAAGGTTCCAACAGGCTTTACTTAATCAAGGTGGCCCAGTGCCAAAAAATTTCCAGACGGATGCGGTCATTTATAAGCGCTCTGAAAGCAGTCTTCCTGGACAAGAACCAGAGCTTGAAATTGTAAAAGAAGCATCTGCAAAAATGAACAAACCGATCAAGTTTGATGAATATGCCCTGTACCAGGCAAGCTACCAACTAAATGAGTTCAGTGAAATGACGTTCAAGGTCCACGATAAAGACGACGAAGACACCAATTATGGGGAATTCACCGTTGACTTAAGTGAGCCTGAAACTGTCTATGAACTAGAAAGCGGTTACCGGATCGAAATTCAAAACTATTTTCCAGAGTATGAGTTTAGTAACGGAGAACCAGTTTCCGTTTCCAGATTCCCTAAAAACCCTGCCTTTGTATTCCAGCTCTATCCTCCAGGAGAATCTGAGCCCGAGACGAGCTTCCTTGGAATCGGAGCCAACATTGACGCAAGCGGCGAGAACGAATACAAATTAGGGCTTGTTAACTTTGATGTAAGGGACGTAACAGGCTTGACGGTTAAAAAAGACTATACACTGCCGATCATTGCCATTGGTGGTGCCATCTTCATGATCGGTGTCATTCAAGGGATGTATTGGAATCACCGTCGTATTTGGCTTCAGCCAAAGGAAAACGGCGTGTGGATTGCTGGTCATACGAATAAAAACTGGTTCGCGCTCAGACGAGAAATCGGCAAGGCGATCGAAGGAACGAATATTCAAGAACCCGTTGACCAATATGAAATGGAAAAATGACTTATGGTGGTTTTCGTCGGTCTTTCTCTGTAAAATGATAGGATAGGCCGACGGTTTATATGTTTGTGGTAAAAGTTCCACAGGCAACGTAAAGTAAGGAGGATGAATATGGGAGACTTGGTTACAATTAGTGGTAATCTGCTCTATGCCGCGTTTTTCATCTATTTGATCGCGACATTTTTCTTTGCAGGAACCATACGGGATAAAGAAAAAGGAAAAAGTCGGTTAGCCGGGAATATCGGCATCGGGCTGACGATTATAGGCTTTATAACTCAGCTAGGGTATTTTGTGACACGCTGGATGGCCAGCGGCCACGCACCCGTAAGTAATTTGTTTGAATACACAACCTTTTTCGGAATGATGCTTGTCTTTGCATTCATCGTTTTATATTTCATTTACAGGGTGGATCTGCTTGGAATGTTTGCGTTGCCGATCGCCTTATTGTTAATCGCATTTGCAAGCATGTTCCCAACAGAGTTGTCGCCGCTTGTACCTTCACTGCAGTCCCATTGGTTATACATTCATGTCACGACAGCGTCTCTCGGTCAGGGGATTTTGGCCGTGAGTTTTGTAGCCGGTCTTATTTTCCTGATCCGCCAAGTCGATCAGACGAAAAAGTCGAAGCATACATTCTGGCTTGAATTTACGATTTACGTACTCGTTGCGACGGTTGCGTTTATCATTCTGTCTTCAACATTCAGCGCGATGAATTATGAAACAACGTTCCAGGCTCCAGTGGAAGGGCAAGAACGTGAAATCACATACGAAATGCCTCCACTCGTAGGGCCGGCCAATGGGGAACTTTTAACAGAAGGTGCCATGTCCCCGTTATTGAGTGCACCTGAATGGATGCGTGGAGAAGATGCAGCGAAAAAGCTGAATACGTTTATTTGGGCAATTCTCGGTGGACTTGTTCTCTACTGGGCGACACGCCTGATTATTAGAAAGCGGATCGCTGCGGCTATTCAACCATTGCTTAAACGACTGAATCCTGAACTTGTCGATGAGGTCTCTTACCGGGCTGTAGCGATAGGGTTTCCTGTTTTCACACTAGGAGCTTTGATCTTTGCCATGATTTGGGCACAGCAAGCTTGGGACCGCTTCTGGGGATGGGATCCGAAAGAAGTATGGGCATTGATTACATTCTTCTTCTATGCCGCTTACCTTCACTTACGCTTATCGCGTGGCTGGCAAGGGATGAGGTCCGCGTGGCTCACTGTAGGTGGTTTTGGAATTATCATGTTCAATTTGATTGTTGTCAACCTGGTCATTTCAGGATTGCATTCTTATGCATAAGTAAAGGATAAAAAGGCAGGACGGACATTGTTCCACCCTGCCTTTAAATATAGTATGTAAAGTTCGGAGGTTGAGAAAATGGACCATGAAGCTAAAATCCTAGTTGTCGATGATGAAGAACGCATTCGACGTCTGATTCGTATGTACTTAGAAAGAGAAAACTATGAAATCGAAGAAGCAGAGGACGGGGAAGAAGCTTTAACAAAAGCCCTTCAAAATGACTATGATGTCATCTTACTTGACCTTATGCTGCCTGGAAAAGATGGAACAGAAGTGTGTAAAGAACTTCGAGAAAAGAAGGCGACGCCTGTCATCATGCTGACCGCAAAAGGTGAAGAGGCAAACCGTGTTCAAGGCTTCGAAGTAGGAGCAGACGATTATATTGTGAAACCATTCAGCCCAAGAGAAGTCGTTTTAAGAGTGAAAGCATTATTGAGACGTACTTCCACAACGCGCTTCCTTGAAACTGAGACAACAGCAAGAAATGTCCACGTATTTCCCCATATGACAATAGACAACGATGCGCACAGGGTGACGGCTGATGGAAAAGAAG
Organism: Halobacillus fulvus; assembly: GCA_004078665.1. Classification (GTDB taxonomy): domain Bacteria; phylum Bacillota; class Bacilli; order Bacillales; family Halobacillaceae; genus Halobacillus; species Halobacillus fulvus. Next base: position 519,434 of record SCFO01000001.1, read on the forward strand.
TCGCTTTAACACCGAAGGAATATGAGCTCCTTAATTTTATGGCTCAATCTCCGGATAAAGTGTTTGATCGTGAGCAATTATTGAAAGAGGTTTGGCAGTATGAGTTTTTTGGGGATTTAAGAACGGTCGATACCCATGTGAAAAGGCTGAGAGAGAAGTTAAGTAAAGTGTCGGCTGAAGCTGCGGGTATGATTGTAACGGTCTGGGGGATCGGATATAAATTCGAGGTCAGTGGAGACTGATGTTCTGGAGAAGCGTCGTTGGTAAGCTGTGGTTTACCATCTTGTTACTCGTATCGTTTGTACTGTTTATCTTAACGGTATTACTATTAGAGTTTTTCCAGAATTATCATGTGATAGAGGCTGAGAGGGATCTTTTGCAAACAGCGTCGCGAATTACGGAGGTAGTTGGTAGATATGAAGATGACAGGGACTTGCTCTTATCTACTACTTCATTGGTGAAAAGCCCCTCTAGCAGGGCTGTGATTGTTTTTGATTCAGATGATGTCATTGCAGCCGAAAATGAATCTCACAACCTGCCAAGATTAGGATATGATTGGTTTATTTCTGATGCTGATTTATCCTCGGTTTTAGAGCAGGGAAGAGATGTGAGGAAAGTTGCTGATCTAAATAATTTAGAGAGTGGTCTCATGGTAGTAGGGACACCACTTACGACGCAGGATGGGGCAGTATTCGTCTATCAATCCCTCGATACAGTCGAGGAGACGTCGGAACAGACAACGAAAATCATTTTCTTAGGTGCGGGCATTGCGATTATTCTTACGACGATCTTCGCCTTTTTCTTATCCACAAGGATCACCGCTCCTTTAATTAAAATGAGGGAAAGTGCTCTTGAACTTGCCCGCGGAGAGTTCAATACGAAAATTCCGATTCGTACCTATGATGAAATCGGGGAATTAGCGATGGCCTTTAACCGAATGGGACGCCAGCTGAAGTTCCATATTCATGCTTTAAATCAGGAAAAGGAACAGCTTTCTGGTATTCTAAGGTCTATGGCCGATGGGGTCATAACAATCAATCGCGAAGGCGAGGTCTTGATCACAAATCCCCCAGCCAAACAGTATTTGAACGCCTATGAATTTGAACATAACGGAAATAATAAGCTGAAGTACGAAGTCAAAGACCTTCCTGAACCTTTGAAAAAGCTTTTTGATCAAGTCATTACCAATGAGGAAGAAGCGATGACAGAAGTAACTTTACAGGGACGTACATGGGTGATGATTATGACACCTCTTTACGATAACCGGAAAGTCCGGGGAGCTGTCGCTGTTTTGCGTGACATGACAGAGGAAAGAAGACTCGACAAACTGAGAAAGGACTTTATAGCAAATGTTTCTCACGAGCTCAGAACCCCTATCTCCATGCTTCAAGGATATAGTGAAGCGATCGTCGATGACATAGCCGAGAGCAAGGAAGAGAAAAATGAGCTGGCACAGATCATTCATGAAGAGTCTCTCCGTATCGGTCGCCTCGTGAATGAGCTTCTCGATCTTGCTCGGATGGAAGCCGGTCATATAACCCTTCATATGGAATCTGTAGATGTGCATCCTTACCTCCAAAAGATCATTAAAAAATTCCAAGGTGTAGCGGAAGAGCAGGAAGTTCATTTAACCTTTTCGATTGATCCTGATTTCGATACATTAACCTTTGATGCAGACAGGGTTGAGCAGGTATTTACCAATTTAATCGACAATGCCATCCGTCACACCGATTCAGGTGGAAAGGTCCATGTCTCCGTTGAAAAAGATCAGGATGCCTGGGTTGCGTCAGTTTATGATTCTGGACAGGGTATTCCAGAAGAAGATCTTCCGTTTGTGTTCGAACGATTTTATAAAGGAGACAAGTCCAGAAAACGTGATGAAGCTGTTAATAAGAAAGGGACGGGTCTAGGGCTTTCGATTGCCAAGAATATTGTACAGGCGCATAAAGGGACCATCAGTGTCCATAGCAAATGGGAAGAGGGAACAACATTCTCGTTTAAGATTCCGATCAAAATAGATTCTCACGAAATTTGATTGCTATAATTTCTGAATTGATGTACTCTAATAATAGAATTGAATAGTAAAGGATTCGGGTGCTTCTTTAAGCTTAATAGGGAATCCGGTGAAATGCCGGAACTGTCCTCGCAACTGTAAGTGTCGACGAAAAGGTAAATCCACTGTGTAGAACGCATGGGAAGGAACCTTAGTAGGTGGACGCACAAGTCAGTAGACCTGCCTGATCTGATGTTTCAAAGCTTCGAGGATTGAGCGTTTGAGACAACCGATCGGTGTGCTATGTTCAAATAGAACCCAAGTGGTTTGTCTTAAGCCTGTCCTTACGATAAGGGCGGGTTTTTTATTTTTTCTACATAGTCCAGTCGCTGTTGTCCCAACGTCTTTTCTGGAAAGATTTGGATTCAATTCCAAAATGACCTGAAAGGATGGAATGTAACATGAACAAAATGTATGCTTTATTGGTGGCTTTCTTAATGGCTGTCGGAATTCTTGCGGGCTGTGGAACAACACAATCCACAGACTCACAAGAGGTAGAGGAGGCACCGGCTGCCGAGGAACAAAGTCAGGAAGTTTCGGTAACGGTAGAAGTGAATGACGAGGGAGAAAACCTTGCAACAGAAGAAATCACAGTTGAACAGGGTACGACTCTCATGGAAATCATGAAAGACAACTTCGACGTCGAGGAAACCGAAGGATTTATTAACGCGATTGAAGGAATCCAGGGAAGTGAAGAAGAAAAAATGGCCTGGATGTTCAACATTAACGGTGAGCCTGCAATGGTAGGGGCTAATGAATATGAAGTGGAACAAGGAGACGAGATTACGTTCAATTACGAGTCATGGGAATGATTTAATGAATACGTATAAAATTACACTTATGGCCATGTTAGCCGCTATGGCTGTAGCCGGTAGGGTGGCTTTTGCCCACCTGCCGAATATACAGCCTGTGACCGCGATTATTATTTTGACAGGTTTCTGGCTCGGACCGTCAGCGGGAATTATAATGTCATTATTGGTTACATTTGTGTCTAACATGGTGTTAGGTATGGGGTATTGGACAATTTGGCAAATCATTTCCTGGTCACTAATCGGAATTTTTGCCGGACTACTCGGGAAAGTATGGTCGAAAATGCCCGTGTGGGTTCTTTCGGCGTTCGGAATCTTCAGCGGATTGCTGTTCGGTTTGATTATATCTTTGACGATGCGGGCAGCTGGACAGCCATTCTGGGCTTATTATATTGCTGGATTGCCGATGGACATCAATCATGCGATTTCAAACGCTGTGTTTATTCTCGTCCTATCTCCTGTATTAGGCGTTTTGTTTGAACGCTATCAAAAAAGAAATCATATCATTACCAAAGACAAAGTATTCTCATCAGATCATAGCTCATGAATTTGCGTTGTTCATACATGTAGTTTTTTAAACCGCCTGGTTACGGCGGTTTCTTTTTATTTGCCGACATATTAAGATAGAAATGTAACTTTTTTTATACATAAACGACAAATCATATAAGCAGGAGGTACATGAGGTGAAGCCATTTTTTGATGAATTATACGACGAGTACCATCACGATTTATTTCAATTTCTCATCTATATGGTGAAGGACCGGGATTTGGCAGAGGACTTAGTTCAGGACGTCTATCTCAAGGTTCTCAAATCCCATGATTCATTCACTGGCAAAAGCACAAGGAAGACATGGCTTTTTTCGATTGCACGTCATGTTGCCATCGATTACTTCAGAAAAAAGAAGCGGAAGAGAACCCGGGTAATGGAATTTTTTGATTGGGGAGAAAAAGGCGAAGAGTTGAAGGATCGCCAGGATCTCCCTGAAGAAGTAGCCATTCAAAATGAGGAATTGAAACAAGTATATATAGCGCTAGATGAATGCACAGTAGACCAACGATCCGTCATCATCTTGCGCTTTATTCAAGGCATGTCGATACAAGAGGCGGCCACAATACTTGGGTGGAGCGAAAGTAAAGTGAAAACCACCCAGCATAGAGCCATGAAAGCGCTGAGGAAACGTCTAGAGAGTGCTGAAGAAGGAGGGGTGCAGCGTGAAGCGTAAATCCTATGATGACAAGCAGATCGAACATTTATTAAAGGAACTTCCGTCGATTAAAGACAAGCAGTCAAAAGATGAGGTCTATCGAAAGATTCAACATAAAAAACGGAAACCAACTAAGAAAAAGATTCCCTGGCTTATTCCAGGCTTGGCATCCCTTGCGGTAGTCATCGTTCTTGCCTTAATGGTTCCCGCATTTTTAGGCGGTATACAGAGCCCAATGTCTCAAATGGCGGATGACTCAGCCGATCAAACCGCTTCGTCTGGTGAAGAATCTTCCGAGGCAGAAAGCACAGAGGAAGCCGCTCCGACACCAAACAATGATCAGGCGATTGGAACGGACGAACAGCAAGGCGAAGGTGAAGTCTCAACGGATCAAGAAGACGCTGATGCCTCAATGGATGAATCCCCATCTGAAGGACAAATGACGACAGCGTCAACCCTTAAGAGATACACAGCAGCGTCCGATGGAGAAGCGAACCCCTCTATATTTATAGACGAAAATGCTCAGTTGATCATTCCGTTAACAGGCGTAGGTATGTCAGAAGAGGAGTGGAACAATGTTTCTTCTGACATCGATGAAGGGCTCTTGCCAATCGAACCCCCTTACACTTACACAATAGAAGGTCAGCAAGCTACGGTCGTGTTTCCTGATCAATTCAGCATTAGTGGAAGTTCTGGAACGATAGCACTTGTAGAGTCGATACAGTGGCGCTTGTATTATGAAGGGGTCGACCAGATTCGCCTTCAAACAGAAAGTGGAGCCCCCGTCTCACTAGGGAATTACGGGGAACTAGAAGAACTTCCTGTTATTGACGAAGGAATTTATATCTATCGCCTTTATGAGTCTCCGTCCACACAAAGCCGTTACATGATCCCGGTGCAAACCTCTGCAACTTCTTTTGAAGAAGCAATCCAGCAGCTTCAGGAGAATCAGGATTCTACGATTGCCCCTGTACCTGCGAATCTATCCGTAAGTGCTACCGGGAACAATAATACGGTGCAAATCAAGATAGATGGAGAGGAATGGGATAGTGATCAGTCAAAGCTTACCGCAATAGAAGCGATTTTGCTGACAGCTAAGCAATTCGGTTATTCCGAAGTGGAATTTGAAGGTGTGGAAGGTTTAGAGAGATATTTTGACCTTGATCGTCCAGTTTCTGTCCCAGACTATGTTAATCCTGTAGAAAGATAGGGAAGTATTGTGGTGAGGACTGTCTATCTTTTGTTGGATAGAGGTGATTTTTCCCTGTATGTAAGAGCGGAATGCAGGAAAAGGGGACGATACTGATGGACAAAGAGCAGTTGAGAAAACAAGTGTCAGAGAAAATGAAGCTCATTCGCGTCGAGTATGGATACACTCAGAACCGTATGGCCGATGTGCTGGGGTTATCCAAGAAAACGTTAGTCCAAATAGAAAAGGAACGTACACTGGCGGGGTGGACGACTGTGGTGGCTGTTTGTGCCTTGTTTCAAGATAGTGAAATCTTAAAGGCGCAGCTTGGAGATGCTCCACTGGAAATTACGGAAACAATCGCTCATAAAACGGTGGACCGATCCCCCGTTACGTCGATCGACAGTAAGGTTTGGTGGAATGTAATCTCGGAGAATGAGAGATATTTGCTTGAGCAAAATGTCATCAGTCAGCATTACCGGATTTTGGACAGAGACCGTTACCGGCTTTTTTCAGGGATGGATTACGCCGAGGCGGTTGAGAAATATGAGCACTTGAGTCAAAAAAAATAAACCCCTTCTCGTTTGAAGGGGTTATCTTTTATTCATGCTTTAATGGATCGCCGTCAAAAGGTTCGTCCGCGATTTTAATTGATTCGGTCGGACAGCCTTCAAACGCGTCTTCCATATCTTCTTCATACAATTCGGGTACTTCCGTATTCCCTAGATTATCATCGAGGATCGCTTCTGCTAACCCTTCATCATCATAATCGAATATATCTGGAGCCGCAGCACCACAAGCGCCACAGGCGATACATGTATCTTTATCCACGATCGTGAACTTCGGCATAAGTGAACCTCCTTTATGTTACACGTTCACCGTTATGATTTGCTTACATAAATAGTGTAAATCTAAATGTGGTTCCTTTTCAACAAAATTGGTAGAATAAAACACCAGGTGGTGATCACAATGTTTCAGGCTGTTCTATTAACTTGCATAAAAAGGTTGTCTGGCGAAAGGACGGCTTCCGGGATTTTTCATATGCTCACTGGAAAACGTTCTTCCCAGACGATGCAGGATGTTAAGGGCTATCGTTTAGAGCCTTTTTTCGGGATTTACAAATCACTCAGCCGCAAAAGATTTGATGAAACACTTCAGCGTCTTACACAATCGGGACATATTAATATATCTGATGAAGGATTCCCACTACTTACGCTTAGTGGTGAGGATAAAGAAAAGCAGTTGAGAAAAAGCTGGATTCATTTTAGTGGGTTGAAAAACCACCAATTAGTCATGACGTTTGAAAAGCGATTGTTTCTTCTTATTCAAACTTTTACAAATATGAAGGCAAGTCATCGTAACTTTATTCCGATCGTTGATGAACCGATCATTCAAAATTGGGTACGGGGAATTTATAAGACTTATCAGAAAAACGCAGAAGGCTTCATCGATTCGATCTATGAAGAGATGAAGTCTCTTTTGAATGAACTCCCACCCGAAGACGCTCATATTTTTGTTCATCGATTAACGGGGAGTGGGATCATAGGTCTTACTATGGAACAACTGGCTAAAGAAGCTGGGGAAACGAAGGAGGATGCCTACTTACGAACACAGCACGTGTTGCACTTTCTGTTTACTAATGCCAAAAGGGAACCCAAGACATACGCGGCGTTAGCTGTGTGTGCAGCCGGACTCGACTCTTCGGGAATGATCACGGATTCAGCTAAACGGACGTTCCGTTATATTGAACAGGGTTTATCCTTGAAGGAAGTGATGGAAAAGCGTCGTTTGAAAGAAAGTACGATTCAGGATCACATTGTAGAAGCGGCACTTGTTCTTCCTCACTTCTCAACCGAGCCTTTCTTAACTGAAGCAGAAAAGCGTGTGATCATACAAAAAGCCGAAGTATTAAATACTCAGCGTTTAAAACACATTAAAGAATCGTTACAAGGGAAATACAGCTACTTTCAGATCAGGCTGGCCCTTGCACAATATCAGCATGATAAAAAGGAAGGCATGACCCATGGATAATCAGCGATTAGTTCAGCAATTATACCAAACATTCGGATATGAACACTTCAGGCAAGGGCAACAAGAAATTATAGAAGATGTCCTTGCAGGCCGTGATGTGCTCGGAGTCCTTCCGACAGGTACAGGCAAGTCGATTTGTTATCAGCTTCCCGCAAAGATATTACCAGGACTTACGATTGTTGTTTCCCCCTTAATATCGTTGATGGTCGATCAAGTTAAGCAACTGAAAGCGAGCGGCTACAAAGCTGTGGCAGCCTTAAACAGCTTTATGGATCGGAAAGACCGCACCCGAATAATGGAGAATATCGCCTCTTACGATTTGATTTATGTTTCTCCTGAGATGCTTCAAAATGAATGGGTGACCCATTATTTGTCAAACCTTGCTGTCGATTTGTTCGTCGTGGATGAGGCTCATTGTATATCTCAGTGGGGACATGAATTCCGAACAGATTACCTTAAATTACACGAAGTCATCAGGGAATTGGGAAATCCGGTCGTTCTGGCATTAAGTGCTACAGCCACGCCTGAAGTTCAAGAAGATATCGTGGGTAAATTAAAATGTGAAACAATGGTCAGACATATCCATCCGATGGACAAACAAAATATCAGCTTAGCCGTCGAACACTTCGCCTCTCCTGAACAGAAAGTGGATAGAATGATTAACCTTTTGAAGAAAAACCAGGCTCCGACGATGATTTACTTTTCAAGCCGGCAGTGGGCAGAACGAGTCTCAAATGAATTGCAGCATGCTCTTGAGCAGCGAGTCGCATTTTATCATGGTGGCATGGAGCAGACAGATCGGATGCTTGTCCAGCAACAGTTCATGAACGATCAGTTGGATATAATTTGCTGTACAAGTGCCTTCGGTATGGGCGTCGATAAAAAAAACATACGCTTCGTTCTCCATTTCCACATTCCTTCACAGCTTGAATCGTTCATCCAGGAAATCGGAAGAGCGGGAAGAGATGGAGAACCCTGTGTCAGTCTCGTCTTGTATTCTCCTAAAGATCATTACCTTCCCCAAATGCTCATCCAAAGTGAGTTGCCGGATCAGGATCAGTTCCTTTCCGTATTGAGTGGATTGGAGCGTTATAGAAAAACAGGTAAAAGCCTTCCTGAAGACCCGGAAGTGTTGGACTTGTTCGAACTATCCGAATCTCAATGGAACTTTATCCAGTATCAATTGGATCAAATGGATGTGCTTAAAGGAAAGCAGTTGATACGTTCCCCGCTAGCGGAGGACGTCCGCGGATTTCTCGAGAAGCTGCTTATGGAGAGATGGACATATAAACATCATAAGTTAAATGAAATGATCGGATGGATTCATTGTAATGGGTGTAGAAGAGTGGCCCTTTACGAGCCGTTCCAGAAGGGAGTCAGAGAACCTGATGTTCTTTGCTGTGATGCGTGTGGATTTAAGATTGATCAAGTGAAATTCAACGAAACTTCCATTAAACGAAAACGCGACTCTTGGGAAAAACGGCTGGCTGATCTATTCGGAAAAGGGGAAACATCATGAGTCGTCCAACGAAAGCTGAGATTATAAAGCAAATGTCTGACCGTCAAGTTACAGCTCAACTCGTCTTTACTCAGCTCATTTTATTAGCACTTGCATTAATCATCAGCTTCTTTTTATTTGAGAGTTACCTAGCCGATTGGTTGGTTTTATTCCATGTCAGTTTAGCAGAACTTTTCTGGTTTGGACTCATTCCCGGCCTTTCGATTTTGCTCATTGACTTTATTTTAATGAGGACGATGCCGAAAAGGTATTATGATGATGGCGGGATTAATGAAAAGGTATTTCGCACGCGTTCGATTCCAAGCATTCTCTGGCTTACTTTGCTGGTGGCGGTTAGTGAAGAGATGCTGTTCAGAGGAGTTCTTCATACTGAATTCGGATATGTTTTAGCGAGCGTCTTGTTTGCTGTCATGCACATTCGGTACTTGAACAAACCGGTTTTACTCATTTCTGTTTTAATCGTCAGCTTTTTCATTGGCTATATGTTTGAAATGACAGGGAGTCTTCCGGTCACTATTCTTTCACATTTTGTTGTTGATGCAGTGCTTGGGCTGTGGATCCGATTCGGATTATGGGAAGGGCGAACCATAAACGCGAAATAAAGAATGAAATAAAATGAGAGGTCGAGGAACCTCTCATTTTTGCCTGCTTATCATGTGCATCTACGTTAAAATATCTGTTTGCGATCTCTTTCAAATTTAAGTATTTCAACAGCTTCCCTGAACCGTTGAGAGTGTATGATTTCTCTTTCTCGTAAAAATTTGAGGCTATCGTTCAAACATGGATCATCGGACATATTAATGATCCATTGGTACGTTGCCCGGGCTTTCTCTTCCGCTGCAATATCCTCGTATAAATCGGCGATCGGATCGCCTTTTGCCTGAATATAAGTAGCTGTCCAAGGGCTTCCTGCAGAATTATGATAAAACAGTGCGTTATCGTGGGTGGCATAATGGGCTCCGAGACCGGCTTCTTTCATTTGTTCTGGTGTGGCATCTTTCGTCAGTTTATACACCATCGTGGCAATCATTTCGAGATGAGCAAATTCCTCTGTACCGATATCTGTCAGTAATCCGATGACTTTATCCGGAATGCTGTAGCGTTGGTTCAAATACCGTAAAGCGGCAGACAACTCACCGTCTGCGCCGCCGTATTGTTCAATCAAATACTTAGCAAGACGGGGATTGCATTCGGTTACTTTAACAGGATATTGTAATTTCTTCTCGTAATACCACATGAAATTCCTCCTTTATAGCTGCCATGGCCAGGGGCTGTCGATCCAATTCCATGGATAACCGGAGAAGCTCGCCCCAAACTGTCTCAGCGGTCCGAATTGTTTTTCATAAAGAGCCTTATACTCTTTGCTCTCAACAGCAAGCTGATTGAATTGTTGGATGGCCTGCTGATCGTTGGGGTGAGTATCAAGGTATAAAGTAAGTTCAACGAGAGCAAAATCGACCATCTGGATTTTTTCCATTAATTCATAACGATTGTATGGTGTGGAATGACTCATTTATAGCCGCCTTTCTTTACTTCGGATGGATATGGATCGTAGAATGTGGGCCACAATGTGCCGCTGAATAGGGCTTCTTTTAGCGGAAACTGGGGCAGGTTAGGCGGCTGGAAGCCTACATAGAGGTTGGGTGGCGTTTGGTAGCATGCTATTTTTCTTGGTGGACAAGGATCGAATGGCCCGTGGAATGGTGTGTAACATTTTATTGGGGTGAAAATAGAAATCCCCTCCCTTTTTCTTATCAACTCAGCTTATGACAGGAAAGCTCGTCCTATTCTTCGGGAGGAAATGAAGGTAGCAGTAGAGAATATATAACAGTGGAATCACAATAAACTTCAGAGGTGATGGTTATGTTTGTCAAAGGAATTATGAAACAACCCCACAAATCTTATACCGTAAAAAAGGACGATTTCCTTTCCAACGTATTGGATGTGTTGCAAAAATATGATGTCGATTCAGTGCCTGTCCTAGAAGGTCATACATTTGTTGGGATGGTTTCCAAGGAGACGATCTACCGCAAGTATTTCGAACTCGATGAAAGTAAGGAGAAGTTTTTGAATGACTGGACAGCCGGGGATGTTGCAGAGCACGAAGACTTATCCATACATATCGAAGAAGTGTTCGAGCGCACATTGCCGTCATTCAAAGGCTATCCTGTGCTTGCAGTTGTCGATGAGCAAAAGCAGTTTTTAGGGCTTGTCACAAGGTACGATGTCATCGAACAATTCGAGAGTGCGTTCGGCGTGAAAAAGAAAGGGGTCCGCATCGCTTTCACCTCGGAGGAATCGGAAGGAAGGATCGAAAGACTTGGGGACATCATCAAGAGTTATCATGAAAATGTCATTTCGCTTGCCACATTCGATGAAACGGATAAACTGGCAAGAAGAATTGTATTAAAGATCGAAGACAATGATAACATCCCATCCTTTACGAAAAAGCTTGAGAAGACAGGTTTTCGAATTCTAAGTGTTAAAGAGGTATAAGATAAGGTCGATATGTCGGTTTAGACATATCGACTTTCTTTTTTTCTCTATATTTCTTTTAAACGATAAACAAACTCATTATTTTTTATAAAGGAATGGGTATGGTAAGATAATAGTTACTTTAAATGAGAGGTGGTCGGAATGGGGATAGCCGTAATGACTGTGGCACTCCTTTTATGTTTGTTATTTTACATGTACTTTAATGCACAAAACGACTATCTTGACGTAAAGGAATGGGAGGATCAAACGTTTACGAGCGAACATCCTCTGCGCATCTTTTTTATATCTGATGTACATAATCGGGTCATAAATGAGAAAACCCTTGCAAAGGTAGGGGAAGTCGATTTGATTATCGTCGGCGGAGATTTGGTGGATCAACGGACTAGGCTCGATAAAATAAAGTTTAATTTAAAGAGCTTGAAACAGCTAAACGGTGATATATTTTTCATTCCCGGAAACAATGATCATGAACTCGTCGACCATGATCTGCTCGGCGTTCTCTCTCAGGAAGGCATCGGTGTTCTGTCTAATGAGGATTATGTTTTTTTTCATCATGACACACCAATTGTGCTGAGTGGCATTGATCCTTATTTTATGAAACCAAGACGTACACTCTCAGCTGTTGATGATTTCAAAGATTATCAAATTCTTTGTATCCATGACCCGTTCGTTTACAGGAATATGAACAAAGAGGACCAGAAGAACTTCAATTTAATCCTAAGCGGACACACTCATGGAGGTCAAATCCGCTTGTTTGGATTCGGTCCTTACCAGCGTGGTGGCTGGGTCCGTAAGGGGAATCGCTCTGAACTAGTGAGTGAAGGGTACGGAACGTCTTTACTTCCCCTACGTTTAGGAACGAAAGCAGAATGCCACAAAATCACCATTCATTCTTCAAATGTTGTATAAAGAATATACAAATTTTACACACCGAACATTGTTTCGATATAATAATGATATAGTCTGGTGCTTTTAGCTATTTTTTGAAGAGCATACACTGCACTCTACAAAAAATGTAGCAGCCACATAGGGGGGAAGGCTATTGGCAAAAACTAAACCGAAATACAATATAAAGGCTGTTTCGCAGATGATTGGCATACAGCCAGGCACTTTACGTGCATGGGAACGTCGGTATAAGATGATTCGCCCATCTCGAAATGAAGCCGGACACCGTCTTTACACAGACGAGCATATAAAGATTCTGAAATGGTTGATGGAAAAAGTGAATAAAGGTTTTACTATTTCACAAGCCGTTTCACTTCTGGAGAGTAACGAAAGCGTTCTTAATGAATCCACGAAGTCGGAATACAACAATCAGTTGGATAAGATTGGGGACGAACTGCTCGACAACCTGCTGTCATTCAACGAAAATGCGGCACAGAGAAAACTTGACCATGCGTTCAGCCTGTTTACACCTGAAACTGTGGCTATTGATATTATTGGTCCAATTTTGGTAAAAATCGGGGATCTATGGGAAGAAAATCGAATTACGAGTGCCCACGAGCATTTTGCCAGTCAGTTTATACGTTCGCGCATCGGGATGATGCTGCTATCAATCCCTACAGATGGCATGCTTCCGAAGGCATTACTCGTTTGTGGACCGAATGAGCGTCATGAACTCGGGCTGCTTATATTCGCTCTTTTTCTTAAGCGGAAGGGATACGATGTCGTCTATTTAGGGCAAAGTATCGCAGGTGGGGACATCGATATTGTGATTGAAGAGATTGAACCTACGTACATGTTCATGTCTTGTACACTGAAAAAGAATATTCCAATTACAGTGCGCTTGGCGGAATCTCTTCAAAAACAATTCCCGGACTTAAGAATCGGACTTGGAGGGTACGCTTACGACCGCTTATCTGAGCTTGATAAAAAAAGAATCGAACCTTTCATTGTAGGGAATTCGAAGAAGGATTGGGAAGAGTGGCTGCAGGCGAAAGCCTAAGCCTTGAAGAATCAAAGAGTTGCCCCTGATGAAACGAGTCAGATATAATTTTAAAAAAGGTACCATATCGGCAACATCCTTCATATGATATAGATAAACACATCGTACAGGGGGGCGATCATATGCGAGTAGAAAGAATGTCTAATGAAAAGTTTAAGATTTTCCTTACATTCGATGATTTAACGGATCGAGGTCTATCTCGCGATGAACTATGGAATGACTTGCCCAGAGTTCATAGAATTTTCAGCGATATGATGTATGATGCGGGAATTGAGCTTGGGGTGGAACTGACAGGTGTATTGCTTGTCCAAGTGTATCTACTGCAGGCTCAAGGGATGCTCATTGTCGTAACCAAAACAGAATCAGATGAGTTTGAAGAGGAAGAAGACTACATCGAGATGAAAGTCACACTGGATGAAAGTAAAGAAATCATGTTTACGTTCGACAATTTTGAAGATGTGATCCAATCAGGGTTGCACCTTCATCGTTTAGGGGTAGAGGGTGGTCGTCTATTTTATTACCACGATCATTATTATATGCTGTTGACTGATGAAGACATTCTCCATTTAGATCCTGATCAGGTGATAGCCATATTGTCCGAGTTTGCCTCTGCTTCTACCGCGACTTCCCACAGGCTGATCGAATATGGCAAAACGGTGATGAATGAGTTAGCCTGTACAACCATTGCCAATCATTTTGATTAAATGAAATGAACGTTGCTTACTATTAGCTACGTTCTTTTTTTTGGTTTATTAATGTGGTGTTGTTATATACAAGAAAGGCTATTGGTAAAAGGTATTATTTTTTGGAGGGTTAGTAAGACTTCCTGGAACATAGTCAATCTTAAGATCTATAATAATATACCCTTTGGCGTGGGGACGATGTGCAAAATACTGGGCTGTAAATAAAGAATGTATTTGTTCAGTAGAGCGAATTCATTTGTTCTATCCTTGCTCAATTTAGAATAGAAGAGGATGGATGGACGTGTTAAGATAAATATGATTGCCCCACATTTTTTTAAATTGAAATGGAGTGTAAGTTAATGAAGATTGCGGTTTTGTATGGCGGAACCTCTGGTGAACGTGAGGTTTCCCTGTCAACGGGTAAGGGAATTATAAAAGCATTGAAAAATAAAGGCCACGAGGTCGTTGATATCGATTTTTCACCTGATAAACTTCAGGAAGTTTTAAATCTCCAAGTGGACTTAGTATTTCTAGGGTTACACGGTAAATTCGGTGAGGATGGTAAAATCCAAGGCCTTCTCGATATGCTTGGTATTCCATATGTAGGTTCTGGAGTGCTTGCCTCCGCCTTAGCTATGGATAAAGCGAAATCCAAGCAGATATTCTCTCTCAATGGAATCGAAACGGCCAAGAGCCGGACGTATCGTGTAGAAGGACTGGAGACGTATGAGGACATTTTAGAGGATGTTTCTTCTTCTTTTTCAATTCCTTTTGTTATCAAGCCGAATCAAGAGGGCTCCACGCTCGGGTTGACCATCGTAAAAGAAAGAGATCAAATAAAGCAGGCTATCGAGACGGCAGCCCAATCAGACTCTGTCATCCTTGTCGAAGATTATGTAAAAGGTCTGGAAGTAACCGTTCCGGTCATCGGAAAACAGGGAGAAGAACAAGCTTTGCCTGTCATCGAAATTATCCCTAAGAATGAATACTATGATTTCGATTCAAAATATAAACCAGGCGGCAGTGAACATATCGTTCCGGCAAGACTGGACAATGAATTAACGGAACGCTTAAAGCGTGAAGCTGTACTCGCTCACCAATTATTGGGATGCGAAGTATATTCTAGAGTAGACTTCATAGTCAATGAGGAGCAGGAGCCGATCATCCTTGAAGTCAATACACTTCCGGGAATGACCCCGACTAGTCTGTTTCCTGATTCTGCACTAGAAATGGGATGGAGTTATGATGATTTAATACAGAAATTCGTCGAGCTGACCGAAGTGGAATAGGTTGTGTGAATGCAAACGCTTTCAAACGCCAGTTAATCAGCATGAATTTAATTATTTCTCGCTTTCCATTATAGAGGGTAGAGTGTATACTAATGACTGAACGATGACCCTTTATTCAATGGATTGATATAGGAGGTAAACGGATGGTAGCCGATAAGCCAACAGATTCTGCAAATGAAAACAATGATAAACTCGATGTGTTGAAGTCTACACAAACCGTAATTAAAAAGGCACTTGATAAATTAGGGTATCCTAATGAAGTATATGAGTTGATGAAAGAACCCGTACGAATGATGACGGTGCGAATACCGGTTCGTATGGACAACGACCAAATTAAAGTGTTTACAGGCTATCGGGCCCAGCATAACGATGCCGTCGGTCCGACGAAGGGTGGCGTGCGCTTTCACCCAAACGTCTCTGAAAAAGAGGTTAAGGCTTTATCAATCTGGATGAGCTTAAAAGCAGGAATTGTAGATCTTCCATACGGAGGAGGAAAAGGTGGAATCGTCTGTGATCCACGAGAAATGTCCTTTAGAGAACTTGAGGGCGTCAGTAGAGGGTATGTCAGAGCCATCAGTCAAATTGTCGGTCCTACAAAAGACATCCCAGCACCTGACGTTTTTACGAATTCTCAGATTATGGCATGGATGATGGATGAATACAGCCGAATTGATGAATTCAACAATCCCGGCTTTATTACAGGTAAACCGCTTGTGCTTGGCGGATCGCACGGACGTGAAACAGCTACTGCCAAAGGGGTTACAATCTGCATTGAAGAAGCTGCCAAGAAAAAAGGCATCAATGTAGAAGGTGCCCGTGTCGTCGTACAAGGGTTTGGAAATGCCGGAAGCTTTCTGGCGAAGTTCATGCACGATCGTGGAGCGAAAGTGATTGGAATTTCGGATGCCTATGGCGGACTGCACGACCCAGACGGTTTAGACATCGATTACTTACTTGATCGCCGTGACAGTTTCGGAACCGTCACAAACCTTTTCAAAAATACGATCAGTAACAAAGAATTGCTTGAACTTGATTGTGATATCCTAGTACCTGCGGCGATTGAAAACCAAATTACTGAAGATAATGCACATAACATAAAAGCTTCCATCGTAGTGGAAGCTGCTAACGGACCTACAACTCTTGACGCAACGAGAATCCTTTCCGAACGCGATATTCTGTTAGTTCCTGATGTCCTTGCATCAGCAGGAGGAGTGACTGTATCCTATTTCGAATGGGTGCAAAATAATCAGGGCTACTACTGGACAGAGGAAGAAGTCGAAGAAAAACTTCAAAAAGTGATTGTCAAAGGCTTTGATAACGTATATCGCACAGCAGAAACAAGACGCGTCGATATGAGACTCGCCTCTTACATGGTGGGTGTACGTAAAATGGCAGAGGCCTCCCGTTTCCGTGGATGGATATAGGTTGATTTGGTTAAAGGAATCTCCTATCATTATATGGTAGGAGATTTTTACTTGTTTGAGACTGCTTTCAACAGCGGATGATGATAAAGGTTTTCGTATGTAAAGAGGAGTGACAATTGTGCAACAGGAAAAAGTCATTATTATAGGTGGCGGCCCATGTGGAATGAGTACAGCTATCGAATTGAAGAAAAAGGGCTTAGAACCCTTAATTATAGAAAAAGGGAATATCGTGAACTCGATTTACCATTATCCTACTCATCAGACCTTTTTCAGCTCGAGTGACAAATTGGAAATCGGTGAGATCCCTTTTATTACGGAAAGGCAAAAACCGGTTCGTAATGAAGCGCTCGCCTATTATCGGAGTGTAGCAGAAAGAGAAAAATTGAGAATCCATGCTTTTGAGAAGGTAGAAAAAGTAGAGAAGAATAAACAAGGCTTTTCTATTCATACGGTCAAGAATACAGGTGACCGTGAAGTTTATTTGACAGACCAGGTCGTTGTGGCCACAGGCTATTATGACCAGCCGAACTACATGGGAGTGAAAGGGGAAAGCCTTGATAAGGTGAAACATTACTTCAAAGAAGCTCATCCCTATTACAAGAAAAATGTAGTCGTGATCGGCGGAAAGAATTCTGCAGCTGACGCAACGTTAGAACTAGAAAAAGCCGGTGCTAATGTGACTGTTCTATATCGTGGAGAGGAGTATTCGAAAAGCATCAAGCCTTGGATTCTGCCTCAATTCGAAGCGCTAGTAAACAAGGGGCTTGTTCAAATGGACTTCTGTGCAACCATTAAAGAAATTACTGAAACGGAAGTCATTTACGAATGCAACGGACAAGAGAAAAGGTTGGAAAATGACTTTGTGTTCGCCATGACAGGCTATCGTCCAGACCATAGCTTTCTAACAAAAATGGGCGTCGATATGGACGAGGAAACAGGCCGACCGACCTTTGATGAAGATACAATGGAGACGAATGTTTCCGGTATTTATATTGCCGGTGTCATTGCAGCCGGATACAACAATAATGAAATCTTTATTGAGAATGGTCGTCATCATGGAGGCAAAATCGCCGAGTCCATCCGTCATAAATTTGCTAATCAAAAAGCCTGAAGGAGAATTCCCTCAGGCTTTTTTACGTGAACATGTGAGATAGTTCTGTAGGGTTGCTTGTCATTTCCAAGGCGACCAGCAGTTTGATTCTAGCCTTCGGTCCGGTCAGTCCATTTGAAAACACCACGCCCAATTCTCTCAATTGCTTTCCGCCACCATCATATCCATAGGTATCCTGCACAACGCCTTGATAGCATCTGGAAACAAGGATGATCGGGATGTTTTGCTCGATGGTTGTTTGAACGGCTTTTATCGTTTCAGGAGGCAAGTTTCCTTGTCCGAGCGCTTCAATGACAAGACCATCGATACCACTGCTTCTGATGGCATCGATTATCGAACCGTCCATTCCGGCGTATGCCTTAATCAATGCAACGTTCTTTCCGATACGCTGGATGGGGTACGACTCATGCCTGGTCATTTTATGATGGAAAAATACATCGCGTTTCGTTGTAATCCCAATCGGACCGTATTGGGGACTTTGAAAGGTCGCGACATTGCTTGTCGAAGTTTTCGTCACATTCCGGGCGGTATGAATTTCGTCATTCATCACAACCAGAACACCTTTATCTTGAGCCTCATCACAACTGGCGACACGAATCGCACTCAGCATATTATAAAGCCCATCTGAGCCGATTTCATTACTTGATCTCATCGCGCCTGTCACGACGACGGGTTTTCGAGTCTGTAGGAAAAGGTCCAAAAAGTAGGCCGTTTCTTCCAGTGTATCTGTCCCATGTGTAATAACGACACCATCATAATCTTTGTAAGCCATTTTCTCATGAATCGTCCGGCCAAGCTGGAGCATATGATCTGGTCGGATATGAGGGGATGGCAAATAAAAAAGGATTTCATCTTCAATTTGAGTGTTGCCCTGCAACTGTTTAGAAATTTCCTCTAAAGGATGCTTCTCCGATGTATTTACTTCACTAGTTTCTTTATTTTCACTCATCGAGATCGTTCCACCGGTATGCAAAATCAAAATCCGTTTCATGTTTACACCAACTTCCAATCATTTATTCCTTTTCTATCCCCTTCATGATACGATGAAATACAGGTGAAAGAAAGGGAGGGTTGATGAATCATGGCCATATTAACAGCGGCCATCTCTCCGGCTGTTGCCATTATGACGTTCATTTATCTAAGCAAAAAAATTGAGTTAGAACCTCTTCCTTTAATTATACGTATGTTTGTGATCGGTGTCATTATGGTGTTTCCGATCATGTTTATCCAATACGCTTTTGAAACGGAAGTCATTTTTCAGTCTCCCTTACTGAAGTCTGTCCTTCTCGCAGGATTGATCGAAGAATTCTTCAAATGGTTCTTTTTATTGTTCGTTGCCTATCGCCATTCGGCTTTCGACCATCATTACGATGGCATCATCTATGGAGTATCGATCAGCCTTGGGTTCGCCACGATTGAAAATATTATCTACTTGTTTGCAAATGGAATAGAAATTGCGGTCTTACGTGCCATTTTCCCTGTTTCTTCCCATGCGTTATTCGGAATCATTATGGGGTATTATTTAGGAAAAGCCAAATTTACGGAAAGTCACACTCGTTTGTGCTTATTATTAGGTTTACTGATCCCTGTGACTTTACACAGTTTATATGATTATATCCTGCAAGTGCAGGAGCATACATGGATGTATTGGATTACCCCTTTTATGATTTTGCTTTGGGTACTAGGAGTTAGGAAAATACGGATTGCCAACAAACACCACGAAAAACTATTAAAGCCATAACCACTGCAGCGGCAGTGGTTTTTTTGTGCAAAGAAATAGGGCGATGCTTAAGGAAAGGTTAAATGAGAGAATAAACCTTGATGAATGTATAAACTTCGTATTCTGTCGGACACTAATCCTATAAATTAACAAGGGACAGAGGTGTAGGCGGATGAGTCGAAAAGTTAAGATCATTTTAGTTGTCAGTGCAGCTTTGCTTCTCCTTCCTCTAACTGAAACCACTTATGTGGAACCTGTACAGGCTTTTTCAAATCAGGTGATTCAGCAGGGGGCAACAGGTGAAGATGTGATAGAACTTCAGTCAAGGCTGCAATATTTAGGGTTTTATAATGGCGCAATCGACGGCGTTTTTGGCTGGGGAACATACTGGGCTGTCCGGAATTTCCAATACGAATTCGGGCTGGAAATCGATGGGCTCGTAGGACCTCAAGTTAAGGATAAATTGGTTCAGGCAAGTAACTATGACGAAGGTTATGTAAAAGAACAAATTCGTCAAGGGAATCAGTTCACGCATTATGGAGGGACGGAGAGGAATCAACAGCAAACCCAACAAGCGAACCAGCCATCTGCCGCTGTAAACGTACCGAGCGGGTATTCGCAGAATGATATTCAATTAATGGCCAATGCCGTTTATGGAGAAGCAAGAGGGGAACCTTACGTCGGCCAAGTGGCTGTTGCAGCTGTAATTTTGAACCGTGTTTCCAGTCCTTCCTTTCCAAACAATGTCGCAGGTGTGATTTTTGAACCTAGAGCATTCACGGCTGTAAGCGACGGGCAGATTTGGCTAACGCCTAATGATACGGCTAGAGAGGCCGTGTTAGATGCCATCAACGGATGGGATCCATCGGGCGAAGCGATGTATTATTTCAACCCGAACACGGCGACATCTTCATGGATATGGTCAAGACCACAAATCAAGCAGATCGGAAAGCATATTTTCTGTAAATAGGAGGTGACACAATGATCAGATGGTTGACAATCATCGTACTGGCAATTTCTACTGTAGGACTAGGGGTTTGGGGGTATAAAGAAAATCAGGATAAGAACGCCGTGCTGATACAGGCGGAAAACAGTTACCAAAGAGCGTTCCATGAACTGACGTATAACATCGATCTTTTGAACGATAAAATCGGTGCGACCCTTGCGATGAACTCGCGACAACAATTGTCTCCGCAGCTGGCTGAGATTTGGAAGATCACATCAGAAGCGAACGGGGACGTAGGTCAGCTTCCACTCACGTTGCTCCCTTTCAATAAGACAGAAGAGTTTTTGTATGAAATCGGTGACTTTGCTTACCGGACCGCTGTAAGGGACCTCGAGAAGAAACCGTTGTCTGAAGAAGAGGTACAAAAATTAAAACAGCTTCATGAGCAATCTGGCGAAATCAATCATGAGTTAAGGAAAGTTCAAAATGTCGTATTAAAGGATAATTTACGGTGGATGGATGTGCAGCTTGCCTTAGCGACGACAGACGAGACTGGAGATAACACGATAGTGAACGGGTTTCAAACTGTTGAAAAGACAGTCGATGGCTACGAAAAAGCAACAGCAGAAACAGGAATCAGTACGCCAGGTACGAATCAGAAGTTCCGTTATTTAAAAGGGAATGATATTTCAAAACAGGAAGCAGAACAAATAGCCGGAAAATGGCTCGAAAAAGTGAAACCCGAGAAAATAACCATCACACAGTCTGGAAAAGGATCTGATGTACCGGTTTATACGGCAGCCTTTCAAAATGGGGAGCGGAATGGCTATATGGATATGACGGTAAAAGGCGGTCATCCTCTTACGATCATGATTAGCCGGCCGGTAAAGAAAGCGAACATTAGTCTCCATGAAGCTTCCAATAAAGCGGTAGAGTACGTCGAACAATTGGGAATCGATTCTTTAGAGATGGTGGAGAGTACTCAATATGATCAAGTGGGTGTATTCCGGTTTGTATATACTAAAGACGATATTCGCTTTTACCCTGATGCGATTATCGTCAAAGTAGCTTTGGATAATGGAGAAATATTGGGATTGTCAGCACGTGAATATTACAATTCTCACACAGAACGACAAATAGACGCTCCTTCATTATCAGAAGAAGAAGCAAGGGATAAAGTGAATCCTCAATTGGAAATTCAGGAATCTCACCTTTCAGTAATTGAAAACGATCTACAGGAACAAGTCCTTTGTTATGAATTTTTAACGACTTTGGACAATACCACCTACAGAATCTTTATCAATGCAGAAACTGGCGATGAGGAAAAAGTGGAAACTCTTAAACAAACGGAAATTATGTTCGATAAAAACGTATAGAGGGTGAAAAGGTGCTCGTTTACGGGGCACCTTTTCTAGTACATATAAAAGAAAAATGATGACTTTGCTCCTATTCGCTTCCTTTTTATACAAAAAAGTGAGATGCTGTTATCATACAAAAGTCACATTCCGGGAGAGTGAAAATGAGCGTAATAAATGTTGGGATGCCGTTAATGATTGAATTATATACACAAGCCGAGGACGAGCCTGAAAAATATAAATGCAAATTAGTCGATTATAAAGATGGCTATTTTTATATCGATTATCCCGTTCATTCGAAAACAGGAAAAACAGGATTCTTTATGGATGGAACACAATTCCAGGTCAGTTTTGTGGCACAGGACCAATCTGTTTACTGGTTTGAAACAGAAGTTGTCAAACGCAAAAAAATGAATATTCCGGTTATTGTGTTAACATTCCCCGGAGAAGAGAAGCTTGTCCGTATCCAAAGGCGTCGTTACGTTAGGGTGGAAGCCGCAGTCGATGCAGCAGTAGAAGGAGAAAACTCTTCCTTTACTACAGTCACAAGTGATATTAGCGGTGGTGGAGTCGCGCTTATACTTCCGGATAAGAGTCATGTAAAAGAAAATGAAATCATAGATATGGTCATTGTCCTCCCGATGAATGCAGGAGGCGTTTCTTACATAACCACAAAAGGAAAAGTCATCAGAGTGATCGGGAAGACGCAATATCATCCGGCAAGGGTATCTATAGAGTTCAAGGATCTCTTAGAAAAACACCGACAAAAAATTATCCAATATTGTTTTGAACAGCAAATGCATAGGAGGAAACGAGGGTTGACTGCAAAATAATTGGATGGATTTCAATTGTGCAGTTATGTTATTCTTTATTGAGATTCTAAGAAGGATCCAATACAGTGCAACAAGAGGAGCGCACTCATTCAATCAAGTGCGCTTTTTGCAGTAAGGTAAAGGTGGAGGAAAATGATGATGGAAAGAATGACAATCGCCATTGATGGTCCAGCAGCAGCTGGGAAAAGTACCGTAGCTAAATTAGTAGCAAAGAAATTATCCTATATTTATGTGGATACCGGAGCCATGTATCGTGCATTAACATGGAAGGCCTTGAAAAATAATCAATCACTAGAAGATGAATTGGCACTTGCAGATCTTTTAAAACATACAGATTTAAAACTTGTATACACGGATGAAGGTCAAAGAGTCATGATGGACGGGGAGGACGTGTCAGAAGGCATACGAACGCACGAGGTTACGAACAACGTCTCTGCCGTCGCTAAGCACAAATCCGTCCGAGAGGAAATGGTGCGTAGACAGAAAGAGTTAGTGAAGGATCAAGGTATCGTCATGGATGGCCGTGATATCGGCACACACGTACTACCTGATGCGGAAGTGAAAATCTTTATGATCGCCTCAGTAGAAGAAAGAGCAGAGAGAAGACATAAAGAAAACTTAGAGAAAGGGTATGACTCAGATCTTGACAAGCTCAAAGAAGAAATTAAGAGACGGGACGAGATTGATTCCAACCGCGAAACAGCTCCATTAATCAAAGCAGAAGATGCAGTGGAAGTTGATACGACCTCACTTACAATTGATCAAGTAGTCGATAAAATTATATCCATTGTAGAAGAAACAAAAGGGGAGTAAAACATGAATCTATACCGATTTGGTAAGTTGATTTGCAGCATCATTTTTTATCCATTGTTTCGCATTAAAGTGATTGGAAGAGAGAACATTCCAAAAGAAGGCCCCGTCATTATTTGCTCTAACCATATATCGAATTTTGATCCTCCTATCGTTGGCATTACGAGCAACAGGAACATATACTTCATGGCGAAAGAAGAATTGTTTAAGAATCGAGTAATTGGGGGAATATTGAAAAGAGTACACGCTTTTCCTATTAAACGTGGAATGCGTGACCGAAACGCTCTTAGAAAAGGCTTAGAGGTCTTGAAAGAACAACATGCTCTCGGTTTATTCCCTGAAGGAACCCGTCAAAAAAGCGGTGAAGTAGGTCAAGGGCTTGCAGGAGCTGGTTTTTTTGCTTTACGTTCTGAGGCCTATATCGTCCCATGTGCCATAATTGGGCCGTATCAAAAGTTCAAGCCGTTAAAAGTAGTGTACGGGAAGCCGATCGACATGCAGTCATACAGGGAGGAAAAAGCCTCCGCCCAAGTGGTGACCGATCGGATCATGGAAGAAATCAGACAATTGCATAAAATTCATCAATAACAGAGCGTAATCACTTGACAAAAGAGTCTAAATATTAGAAGTTAGACAAAAGGGCATTTCTGTATTTAGGTTGTGTCGGAAATTGAAGGAGGTAGCTTGGTATGGATGAAATGAATCAAGAAGTATCAGGAATGAAAGAATTTTCTACAGGGGACATCGTGACGGGGAAAGTCGTCAAGATTGAAGAAAAACAGGTCCTTGTAGATGTTGGATATAAAGTAGAGGGTATCGTCCCGATAAGTGAATTATCCAGCCTTCATGTCGAAAAAGCATCTGATGCTGTCAGTGAAGGGGAAGAGCTGACTTTACTGGTGAAAAAAGTTGAAGATGATGAAATCGTTCTTTCTAAGCGTGCCGTTGATGCTGATAAAGCATGGCAGGACCTGGAAGACAAGTTTGAGAGTGGAGAAATTTTTGAAGCTGAAGTAAAAGATGTCGTCAAAGGCGGTTTAGTCGTTGACATCGGGCTTCGTGGATTCATTCCAGCCTCTTTAGTTGAGACCTATTATGTAGAAGATTTCGAGGATTACAAAGGTAAGACGTTATCCTTGAAAGTAGTTGAGCTTGATCGCGAACAAAACCGTGTCATCTTATCTCATCGTGCCGTTGTCGAACAAGAAGAATCAGCTAAGAAATATGAGGTTCTCCAGTCCCTTGAGGAAGGTCAGGAGATTGAAGGTACGGTCCAGAGATTGACTGACTTTGGTGCTTTTGTAAACCTTGGGGGTATTGACGGACTCGTACATATCTCCCAGTTGTCGCACCAGCATGTAGAGAAGGCCTCTGACGTTGTCGAAGAGGGACAGAAAGTGAAAGTGAAAGTGCTTTCTGTGGATCGCGACAATGAAAGAATTTCTCTTTCCTTAAAAGCGACTCAGCCAGGGCCATGGCATGATATTCAGAGTAAAGTGAAATCTGGTGATGTTCTTGAAGGGACAGTTCGTCGCCTTGTAAGCTTCGGTGCGTTTGTCGAAGTATTGCCTGGTGTCGAAGGACTTGTTCATATTTCTCAAATTTCCAACCGTCACATTGGAACACCTGGAGAAGTTCTGGATGAAGGACAACAGGTAGAGGTGAAGGTGTTGGATGTCGATGAAGATGCGAAGCGCCTTTCTCTAAGCATGAAGGAACTTGAGAAGGATGAAGCCCGTCAAGAGATTCAGCAGTATGAAAAAGAAGACGATAACTCCGGTTTTTCTCTGAGCGATATGATTGGAGATCAACTGGACAAGTATAAAAAATAATTGAGTTGGTGATGGATATGACAAGATCTGAAAGGAAGATTGATCATATCCGCCACGCGTTAGGTCATGACAGAGAAGATTACAGTCACTTTGATGACATCGATATCGTGCATCAAAGTTTAGCTCAGTTGGACTTTAGTCAATTAAGCATACGCACACATGTAGGGGAACTTTCATTAAGTTCCCCTCTTTTTGTCAATGCAATGACCGGTGGTGGTGGAACAAAAACGGAAGCTATCAATCGTGACTTGGCTATAGCTGCCAGGGAAACGGGGATTGGAATGGCTGTAGGTTCACAGATGGCCGCAATAAAAAACAGCGAAGAAAAAAGAACGTACGAAGTCGTTCGCAAGGAAAATCCTGAAGGGATCATCTTTGCAAATGTGGGCAGTGAGGCGACACTCGACCAGGCAAAAGCCGCTGTTGAAATGATTGATGCAGACGGCTTGCAAATCCACTTGAATACTCTTCAGGAGTTAATTATGCCGGAAGGAGACCGTGACTTTTCAAGCCGGATGAAAAATATTGAAGAAATCGTTAATGGCGTATCTGTCCCCGTCATTATTAAAGAAGTAGGGTATGGGATTTCTCATGAAACCATCCAGCTCCTCAAGAACCTTGGTGTTGTTTATTTTGATGTAGGCGGTAGAGGAGGAACCAATTTTTCCAAGGTGGAAAATTTAAGACGTGACAAACCCCTTTCCGCGTACAATAATTGGGGGATTCCTACTCCTATGGCTTTACTAGAAAACCGTCATCATCACCCAGACGTACACTTGATTGGTTCAGGAGGCATCCGTCACGGACTGGATGGAGTTAAAGCTCTCACCTTAGGTGCAAAAGCATTCGGTATGGCTGGGCCTCTGCTTAGAGTATTGGTCGACTTTGACCGAACGACACTCGTAAAAGAAATCGATCATATCCATCGGGAAATTAAGATGGCGATGATGTTGCTTAACATTTCAAACGTTGAAAACTTCCATGAAAGTCCATATGTTCTACACGGGAGAACGAAAGAATGGATGAACCAGAGAGTCTATGACGAATCATAGGCTCTTTTTTTTGTGATGATTTTCTTTACTGTTGAAGACAGAAAATCATAAGCTCTCTGTTTAAATATGTAAATGGTTAGCCATAATGATTTAAAAAAGGGGAATGTTTATGGCGGCTCTTTTTTACTGGTATGGCTGGGTCTTGTTTATTATCGTGTCTTTCTTTTTACCGTCTTCAAAGTTTCGAACGGGATTGCTTTGGTTTACCGGAGCATGCTTGATTATATATGGTATAAATTTAGAACATATAGTGTATGTTTGCATATTCCTTGTGATTTTTGGCTATTTCTTTTGGCTGAGTAATCAAAAACAGATGATGGAGCAATTGTGGCCCTTTTTGTTCAGTCTCCCATATAGCACTGTACAATTATTTTTAATTGTAAATCCTGTCTGGATCCAGTTTCCCGGGAGAGTGTTCGTTTTTGCATGGGGTATATTTTTTTTATATAAGTTTTGTCACGACTGGTCGACCTTTATTGGTCTTTGGGTGCTCATGAATGGACTAGGGTCTGTTATTACAAGCATGGTCGCTAAAGTTTATACGTTTCACTTCTACATCGATGATCAGCAAATCCTGATCGTCGTCATCCAAGGTGTGTTGGTCTCTGTCCTTATTCACGGAGCCCATCGGTTAAGTCAAGTAGTCAGAAGGAAAGGAGCGGCTTACATTTGAACGAGTATACGTATCCGATATTGTTGGGGATTTTGGTTGGAACTTCCGTCAGAATGTTCATGCTTAGAACAGACGATCGGCAATATCCTACCTACCTTCACGGGAAAATCATTCATGTGTCCTTAGGGTTTATTGCGGCAGCCTTAGGAACGATTGCCGTTCCTTCCATCATGGAAAAAGAATTTACCGCTGTTACATTTTTGGCGTTGGCTGCTTCACAATTCAGAGAAGTCCGTAACATGGAAAGGAATACACTTTCAGAAATGGATGCATTTGAGCTTGTCCCGCGAGGTAATACATATATCGAGGGAATTGCGATTGCTTTTGAGAGTCGAAACTATCTAGTGATTTTCACTTCTTTTTCCGTAACGCTTGCCTATCTCGCGTTTAATATATGGGCGGGAGTAGGCGTAGCGATTGCTTGTTTCCTTCTTTGTGCCAAATATATGAGCGGTTTCAAGCTTGAAGATATTGTGGAAATTGATAAGTCGCCCCTTCATTTTGAGGGAGCCGGCCTATATGTGGACAATATTTATATTATGAACATCGGTTTGCCGGAACGACAGGAGGAAATATTGAAGTACGGAATGGGGTTCATTTTAACGCCGAAGCATTTTAAGGTCCGGTCCACGATCGCCAATTTAGGACAAAGGCAGGCCATTCTTCATGATGTGTCTGTTTCGCTGGGCGTTTTCAGAGATTCAGGTACACCAGCTCTTGTACCTCTTATTAAAAGAGATTTGAATGACGGCCGGATCGGCGTATTCATTCTGCCCCAGCTTCAGGATCCAGACCGTGCCAAACAGGTGATTGCAAACGTCCCTGTTTTAGAAAATGCTATAAAAAAACCTGCCAAAAGATATGGAGGTCGAAATGTATGATGCTTGAGAAAGTCGTCTTGGCTATTATTACAACACGTAAAGAAAAAGTATCGGGTAGTACCTCCGTATTTGTCTGTGATACAACGGAAGAGATGGAGGCCGTCGCAGCCAATCTCGAGGCGATTCTCGATGGAATTGCTCATGCACTGAGTAAAGAGCTTTACATTATAGTCAAGCATTGAACAATAGATTGTTTATTAGTAGGAAATTTGCTAAAATGATTGAGTTAATGCCTTTCTGCTGTTCTATGGGTACTGGCTGTTTAACAGATAGTCCATGGGAGAGCAGTATTTTTTTGCCTGTAGAAAAAGGGAACTTTTCATTCAGGAAATTACATGAAATAATAAAAAAAGAACGAGGAAAGGATGATCCTTTCATGAGAAAATCAGTAGTTGCCATTGTAGGCAGGCCGAATGTTGGGAAATCGACGATCTTTAATCGGCTTGTTGGGGAAAGAATATCAATAGTAGAAGATACACCAGGAGTAACACGTGATCGAATTTATTCAGAAGCAGAGTGGCTGACGACTAAATTCAATTTAATTGATACAGGTGGAATTGAGTTAGGAGACGAACCGCTTCTAGTTCAAATGAGAGAACAGGCTCAGGTAGCCATCGATGAATCAGACGTCATCATCTTCATGGTAAACGGTCGGGATGGCATCACCGGCGCGGATGAAGAGGTCGCGAAAATTTTGTTTAAATCGAACAAACCGGTTGTTTTGGCTGTAAATAAAGTAGACAACCCGGAAATGCGTGAGAATATCTATGAATTTTATTCTCTTGGATTCGGTGAACCGTTCCCGATTTCAGGAACGCACGGACTTGGTTTAGGCGATCTATTAGACGACGTCGTGAAGCACTTCCCGGAACTCGATCAGGAGGACTTCGACGATGAAACGATTCGCTTTAGTTTAATCGGCCGTCCGAATGTCGGGAAATCTTCTCTTGTCAATAGCCTGTTAGGTCAGGAGCGAGTGATTGTCAGCGATATTGCAGGTACAACGCGCGATGCTGTCGATACCCCTTTTTCAAAAGACGAAAGAGACTTTGTCATTATTGATACAGCGGGGATGAGGAAACGCGGGAAAGTGTACGAATCGACCGAAAAGTACAGTATTCTCCGTGCCCTTAAGGCGATCGAACGCTCCGATGTGGTGTTAACGCTCATCGATGCCGATACAGGTATTCAAGAGCAGGATAAGAGGATTGCTGGTTACGCGCATGATGCCGGAAAAGCGGTCATCATCGTCGTAAATAAATGGGATACGGTAGACGTTGAGGAAAAAACGATGAAAGAATTTGAAGACAAAGTACGTACAGAATTCCGATTCCTTGATTATGCTCCGATCGTCTATCTGTCTGCTTTGACTAAAAAAAGGATTCATACACTGTTGCCGAAAGTCATTGAAGCCAGTGAGAACCACGCGAAACGAGTTCAAACGAATGTCCTAAACGATGTCATTATGGATGCACTTGCGATGAACCCTTCACCGTCTATCAAAGGACAGAAGCTAAAGATTTTCTATGCGGCTCAGGTGGCCGTCAAGCCTCCGACATTTGTTGTATTTGTAAATGAACCAGAACTGATGCACTTTACCTACGAACGCTTCCTCGAGAACAGAATACGCGAGGCATTCGGGTTCGAAGGGACTCCAATCAAGATCTTCGCTAGAAAGCGAACATAAAGATAATGAAGGGAGCAGGATGGAATGGAAAAGGTTGCGGTATTAGGAGCGGGGAGCTGGGGGACAGCCCTCGCAATCGTGTTAGCCGATAACGGTCATCAGGTTGGCTTATGGGCACACAGAGAAGAATTAGCCAACGAAATAAATACGTCTAGGACAAATGAAAAGTATTTGAAGGGCGTCACAATCCCTGATAATATCAAAGCGGACCACCGTTTAGAAGAAGTGATCCAAAATACGGATCACCTTGTTTTCGTTGTACCAACAAAAGCCATTCGGGAAGTGTGTCAAGATCTGATCGGCCTTCTTGACCATAAAGTTACCATTACACATGCTTCAAAAGGAATTGAGCCCGGAACTTATAAGCGAGTGTCTGAAATCATCCGCGAGGAGATTCCTTCCGAATATTATGACGATATTGTCGTTCTTTCCGGACCAAGTCATGCAGAGGAAGTCAGCACAAGACAACCGACAACGGTGACCGTTTCAGCTGATCAGATTGAAGTAGCCGAAAAAGTGCAGGAACTGTTCATGAATCGTCAGTTCAGAGTCTATACGTCACCCGATATCGTTGGGGTGGAATTAGGCGGGGCCCTAAAAAATATTATTGCACTCGGTGCAGGAATATCTGACGGTCTCGGATATGGTGACAATGCCAAAGCGGCTCTGATTACGAGGGGCCTTGCAGAAATCGCCAGACTCGGCACCTCAATGGGGGCGAACCCTTTGACGTTCTCTGGTTTAACAGGCGTAGGCGATCTTATTGTGACATGTACGAGTTCCCACAGCCGTAACTGGAGAGCTGGATATAAATTAGGCCAAGGGAATGACCTTGATGAAGTTCTCGAACAAATGGGCATGGTTGTCGAAGGGGTGCGTACAGCAAAAGCAGCCTATCAGCTATCCCTTGAACAGGGTGTGGAAATGCCTATAACCGCCGGCATTTATAAAATTTTGTTTGAATCACAGCACCCAAGAGATGTCGTTGACCAACTGATGACGCGGATTCGAAGGCATGAGATGGAAGACCTTACAAATATTTTGGATGAAAAAATGAGTGACTGACACATTTTTCTCCTTGTGCATATACTATCGGGAAGCTATGCACGAGGAGGTCAATCATTAATGAGTGATTTTCAAAAGAATATTTTTGATCATCTGAAGAAGAAAGCGAATATCGACGCGGAAGAAGTATTCAAGATTGCAAATTCAGTCCAGCACGCAGATTTTACAGATGAAAAGACGGTGCGGCGTCTCATCAGGCAGCTTGCCAAAGTTGCGAACAAACCGGTTTCGAAACAAAAGGAAGATAAAATTGTCGAAGCCATTACGAAACAAAATATGCCTTTGGATATGAATACCCTAGGCAAATATTTGAAGTAATCATCACCGTATGGGCTGCTGATGAGGCAGCCCTTCAATAAGGTGCATACAATAATACGCAGCAATCATTACAGATGAGCGCGAGAGAATTATTTAGTCACCCGGAGCTTTCCGTGAGCTCCGGCATTTTTATGTTGTTTTATTTTCTGTTTAGAGCTGCCTCATTGAAGATGGGGCTTTATTTATATTCTTTTACATAGAGTTGGAATGAAATCAGGAATCATTGAACGATTCATCTTATGACAGCAGGAAGCCTTTCCTGAGCTACTTCCTCTACCTGTATAACCTATGGTATAATACGATCAGCAAATTATGCATGAAGGGGGAAAGCTGATGTCTGTAGCCATGCTCAGAATGTACATTTCTTTTGCGGGAATCATCTTTTTATTTCTCGCAGTAGGATTGATTTATTTAAGCAGACATAAGTTATCATCGGGTATATTATCGGGAATCACCGCATTCTTTGCTTATACCTTTATGGTTTTAGGTGGCCTTATCATCTTTTATATTGTATTCAGTGGTCCGACACCTACATAAAAGGGGGAAGCATCATGAAGTATATGAAGTTGTTGACATTTCCTCTGCTTCTATTGTTTTTGACAGGTTGTCTTTATCCACAAGCTGAGCTGCAAAAAAATAAAGTGCCTAACCAACAGCAATTGGAAATGATACAGAACGCAGTCAACCAGTATCAAACAAGTTCAGGTGGTCTGCTGCCTATTAAAACGAAGCCTGAAGATACACCGATTTTTCAGAAGTATCAAATCGATTTCAGTAAGCTGAAAGAACGTAATTTAATTAATGAACTGCCCGCAACTTCATTTGAAAATGGCGGGTACTATCAATATGTCCTCCTTGATGTCGAGCAAAACCCGACAGTCAAGTTGTTGGACTTACGGACAACAGAAGATTTGCGTTCGTTGCAGATTAAGGTTCAATTTCATATGGACGATCACCGATACCCACCTTTTGGCGACCAAATTGCCCGAGGAGTGTACGAGCTTGACTATGAAAAAATCGGCTTGAATCAACCGCCTGTCATCGACAGTCCGTATTCTGAGCAATTGCTGCCTGTTTATTTGAATGCAGAGGGGAAAGTGTTGATCGATTATCGGAAAGATTTATATTCTTACTTAAGGGAACAGGACCATTTTTACGAGCCCGGCGATGATATCCGTTATCTGCTGACAGATCATGCGCCATTTGTGCCGGCTTATTCCGATCCTTACACGGTTCAAGATGGAGAACCTGTTTTTATGAGTGAATACGAAGCGTCATAAACAAAGCCGCTCTCAATGTTGAGGGCGGTTTTGTTATGCCATATAGAATATATTCTCTCTTATGCTAGTCGTTGGTAAGCTTCCTGTAAAAAAGGCTCTCAAGTGCCCATCCTTCTTCTTTCGCTTATTAAATTTTATAGGCCTCCCCAATCTTTGTGTGAGCAAGAGGGATTCTCATTTTATTTAGAAAGCCATATACATCTATGAGGCTGGTGGTAACTGCATCCATAGCTAACAACCTATGAAGACTATTGCGGAAGAAGGGATAGATTCGTGAGGATAAGACCGTTTTGAAGGCGAATGAGAAGCTTCCGTAAAAAGTTCGTGGAATATTTAGCTAGGAGAGCATCATAGACTTAAAGTGTCAAAGCTTGTATGAGGGTGAATTTTATTTTGGGAGGGGATCCTTTGGAAAAAGTGGATATCTTCAGCGATATTTCCAAACGGACAAATGGTGATATTTATTTAGGTGTCGTCGGGGCTGTACGCACAGGGAAATCGACGTTTATAAAGAAATTCATGGAACTCGTGGTGTTACCAAATATGGAAGAAGAATCGGAACGTGAGCGCGCACTGGACGAACTCCCTCAAAGCGCAGCAGGCAAGACGATCATGACGACAGAGCCTAAGTTTGTTCCCAATCAGGCTGCGAATATTGTGATTGATGAACATTTGGACATCCGGGTCCGAATGGTCGATTGTGTAGGCTACGCCGTCAAGGGAGCGGTAGGTTATGAAGATGAGAACGGTCCGAGGATGATCCATACTCCTTGGTATGAGGAAGCGATACCTTTTCATGAAGCGGCTGAAATCGGAACACAAAAGGTCATTCAGGAACATTCAACCATAGGAATTGTCGTTACGACGGATGGTACGATTGGGGAAATCGCACGGGAAGACTATGTGGAAGCGGAAGAGAAAATTGTCGCGGAGCTACGCGAAGTCGGTAAACCGTTTATCATGGTCATCAACTCTGCTCAGCCTCATCTCGATCGAACAGAAAAGCTGCGGGCCAAATTAGCAGACAAATACGACATACCTGTTCTGGCTTTGTCTGTGGAGAGCATGAGAGAGCAGGACGTTCAAAACGTGTTAAGAGAAGCTTTGTTCGAGTTTCCGGTCCTTGAAGTGAACGTCAA
The DNA here is from genome assembly GCA_004078665.1 of Halobacillus fulvus. Lineage (GTDB taxonomy): Bacteria > Bacillota > Bacilli > Bacillales > Halobacillaceae > Halobacillus > Halobacillus fulvus. Next base: position 552,779 of record SCFO01000001.1, read on the forward strand.
TCTCCCGAGCTGGGTCATGGTGTTGGATTCACGGCACTGGTTAAGAAATGACCTTCAGAATGCGATTGAGGAAACAGTAAAAGATATTAAGCGTTTACGCGATGTGGATTCCGTTGTCGGCCAGTTCGATCAGTATGAGCACATTACGGATGCCCACATTTCTGGAATGGACCTTGGAGAAGGAATTGCGGAAATCGATCTGCAGGCACCGGAGCATTTATATGATGATGTTCTGAAAGAGATAGTGGGAGAAGAGATCCGAGGAAAAGACCACCTCCTCGAAATCATGCAAGATTTTTCTTATGCGAAACGGGAATATGATCAAGTAGCAGATGCTTTGCAAATGGTGAAACAGACGGGATATGGTATTGCTGCTCCTACTTTAGAAGACATGACGCTGGATGAACCGGAAATCATCCGTCAAGGCTCGAGATTCGGTGTCCGTTTGAAAGCAGTCGCGCCTTCGATCCACATGGTAAAAGTCGATGTTCAATCCGAATTTTCACCGATTATTGGAACAGAGAAACAAAGCGAAGAGTTAGTCCGTTATTTGATGCAAGATTTTGAGGAAGATCCTTTATCGATTTGGAATTCAGATATATTCGGCCGGTCCTTAAGTTCAATCGTGAGAGAAGGGATTCAGGCGAAACTTGCTTTAATGCCCGAAAATGCGAGGTATAAATTGAAGGAGACCTTGGAAAGAATTATAAACGAGGGCTCTGGCGGGATGATTGCAATTATTTTGTAACGGCTCTTTTAGAGCCGTTTTTTAATTTTTTAAGAAAAAAATTCTTCGAAAAAAGAGGAATTGCATAAAGTTTTGTCGTATTATCCGTTTAGAGTCATCAAATCTTGGTAAAACCTTATCATATCAGGGGTTGAGGAGGGTTGCTTATCTTTTTTTAGTGTGTTAAGCTACTCTTGAAATGAAGCGGAATTCACCTGATGAATCGCTTGGTTAAGCGATTTTTCAAGGGTTGTCTATTGAATTTCGCAGGAAACTCGTTTAATATAAGGCTTGTCATCTTTTGATGGCTTGTAAATGTACATTTATAGTGAATGGATCAATCATTCACATGAATGATCTTAACCTTCTTGGGAGGAGGTGAATGTCATGAACAAAACAGATCTAATCAATGCGGTTTCTGAAAAAGCAGATCTTTCTAAGAAAGATGCTACACAAGCAGTTGATTCTGTATTCGAATCTATCATGGATTCACTAAAAGATGGTGAGAAAGTCCAACTTATTGGATTTGGTAACTTTGAAGTTCGTGAGCGTGCGGCACGTAAAGGTCGTAACCCACAAACTGGTGAAGAGATTGAAATCTCTGCAAGCAAAGTGCCAGCTTTCAAACCGGGTAAAGCCCTTAAAGATGCAGTTAAATAATTGCTACATAGGGCTTGGAGAAAAAGGGTGCATGAAGCACCCTTTTTTTCATATTCAATATGCTGATAAGAAAGTAGATGTTTTGACATCATAAGGGTTGTAAGAGATAGTAGTATTAAAAGGAGGACTCAACATGAGTACGTCAAACAATGACTTTTTTGTAATCAAAGCCTTAGAGGATGGGGTCAATGTTATTGGATTGACTCGTGGAACGGACACACGGTTTCACCATTCAGAAAAACTGGATCGCGGGGAAGTCATGATTGCACAGTTTACCGAGCACACATCCGCTGTAAAAGTTCGTGGGAAAGCAGTGATCCAGACGAGTCATGGAGAAATGACGAACGAAGCGGAATAAATACATAGCGAGCGGTAAATATGCTATACTATGTGTGGTTTAAAGCGTTAACGAAGGGACCAGGTGATCAAGTTGAATTCATCAGATACTTATATTAAGCAACTAAAAGATAAAATAGCATCTAAAGTTCGCCATCCTTTTTTGGTTCGCTATATACAAGAACCAGCGATTGATGAAGACAAGTTAGTCCTGCTGTCTTCCGTCATGGATCACACAACTCTTTCTCCAACAAAAAGAGAACAGTATATCATCACGACCATGCTTGTCCAGATAGCTCTGGATACTCACGACTTAGTCACTTTAACAGAAGAGGATGATGACCAGGACACGGTCCGTCACCGGCAACTGACTGTTCTTGCCGGCGATTATTATAGCGGTCTTTATTATTACTTGTTGTCTCAACTTGATGATATTCCGATGATTCAAACCTTGGCTGGTGCCATTAAAGAAATCAATGAATTAAAAATGGAAATTTATTATAAGGATGTCGAGTCTTTTCAGGAATTTCTAGAAGGCTTGAAGAAAGTAGAGTCGTTACTGATTCAGCGTGTCGCCTCTTATGTTCAGAAAACTTCTATTAACGACATGGCTGGTGAATGGCTGTTAGCGAAAAAGCTGATCAAAGAGAAGAGAAGCTATCAGGAAGGTAAAATGACGCCTCTCATAGATGTTTTAGTTAAACAGCCTGGTAGTCAGGAAAGTGGACAGGTGATCGTGGCTATAGAAAGAATGTTGCAACATCATGTACACAGACTTGAAACAACGGTATCACAGCTGCCGATGCATTTTACATCTCTAAAAAATTATATGCATTCAGCTATTCATTATCATTTTAACCAGACACAGATCTTGGAAGAGGGTAATTATGGAACCACAACTTAAGGAAAAACGAGTACATTACGTCTTTGAAAAAATATATGGCCGTTACGATCGGATGAATTCGATCATATCTTTCCAGCAACATCGCTTATGGCGCAAGGACGTCATGAAGCGGATGAACGTTTCCAAAGGAGACTGCGTTTTAGATGTTTGCTGTGGAACAGGCGATTGGACAATGACCTTAGCCGATGCTGTCGGTCCGTCAGGGAAAGTGGTTGGACTTGATTTCAGTATGAATATGTTGTCGGTCGGAATTAAAAAGAAGATGGCCGGGCGCATGAAGCAGGTTGAATTCGAGCACGGGAACGCTATGGAACTTCCATATGAAAACGATACCTTTGATTATGTAACCATCGGTTTCGGGTTGCGTAACGTACCAGATTACCGACAGGTGTTAAGTGAAATGTTCCGTGTAGTGAAACCAGGTGGGAAGGTCGTTTGTTTGGAAACCTCCCAGCCGACGAATCCTATTTTTAAATCCGCCTATTACTTCTACTTCGGCAACATTATGCCTCTTTTTGGAAAGATATTTGCCAAGAGCTATCAAGAGTACAGCTGGCTTCATGAATCCGCAAAGGATTTTCCAGATCAGTCTGAACTAAAAAGCATGTTTGAAGACGTTGGCTTTCAAAATGTCCAAGTGAAATCTTATACGGGCGGAGTAGCAGCTATGCACATGGGGGAAAAGCATTAATTGAGGATGAAGAACTAATGAAACTAGCAATGATTTATTCCTTTTTGAAAAATGATTTATCGATTATAGAAGATGCGGTCAATGAAACCATTCAGTCGGATAACCCTGTGCTGAGAGAAGCATCCAGTCAATTATTGCAAGCGGGCGGAAAAAGGATCCGTCCTGTTTTTGTTTTACTTGGCGGGAAATTCGGAGACTATGATCTAGAGCGAATGAAAGCTGTAGCTGTTTCATTAGAGCTTATACATACTGCTTCGTTAGTCCATGATGATGTGATTGATGAAGCCGAACTCAGACGTGGTGAACCGACTATAAAATCACGATGGGATAATCGGATTGCGATGTACACGGGGGACTACATCTTCGCCCGTTCTCTCGAAAATATGGCGACATTGAACAATCCACATGCCCATAGGATTCTTGCCAAAACGATGGTAGAACTTTGTCTTGGTGAAATCGAACAAATTCGCGATAAGTACAATACCGATCAGAACCTTCGTTCCTACTTGCGTCGGATCAAACGCAAAACAGCTCTTCTGATCGCGGCTAGCTGTCAGCTAGGAGCGATTGCTTCTAACAGCCGTTCATCTGTCGAACGAGCTTTGTGGCAGTATGGGTATTATGTAGGGATGTCCTATCAGATCATCGATGATGTCCTAGACTTTACTGCTTCTGAAAAAGAACTAGGAAAGCCTGCAGGGAGCGACCTATTACAAGGGAACATCACCCTTCCTGTTTTATATTCCATGGAAGATCCCGTATTTAAACAGGAGCTTGACCACTTGTTCAAGAGGAAAGAGGAACTGACAACAGCTGATATCGAACCGCTGATCGACACCATAAAATCCAATGGATCGATTGAGCGTTCACTGGAGATGAGCGACCGCTATTTGAATAAAGCGTATGAATCGTTAAATAAACTGCCTGCAAACCGTGCCAAGCAGACGTTGAAAGGTATTGCCAAATATATAGGGAAGAGAAAGGCGTAGCCTAGTTGCCTTCCCTCTCAATCTTTGGTAAAATTCTCTATGGCACTTATTAAAAGCGCTTTCACAATACATAAATTGAGGTGTTGAGCATGGAAAAGACTTTTTTAATGGTAAAACCTGATGGTGTACAGCGTAATTTGGTCGGAGAGATTGTATCACGGTTTGAGAAGAAAGGCTTTAAACTTGCGGGAGCGAAGTTGATGAACATCCCGTCTTCATTAGCGGAGCAGCATTATGGCGAACACAAAGAAAAACCGTTTTTCGGAGAACTTGTTGGGTTTATCACTTCAGGGCCTGTTTTTGCTATGGTATGGGAAGGCGAAGAAGTGATTACAACAGCCAGACAGATGATGGGGGCTACAAAGCCTTCAGATGCATCTCCAGGAACGATTCGTGGCGACTTTGGTGTCATAGTCGGTAAAAATGTGATCCATGGTTCAGATTCACCTGAAAGCGCACAAAGAGAAATTAATCTGTTTTTTAACAAGGAAGAATTAGTGGATTATCAAAAAGAAAGCCTAGCATGGGTCTACTAATTTATATTCCTAAAGAAGCCGCCTTGGTATAAGGCGGCTTTTTGTATTATGATGAACGGGATGAGTTAGAAATATTATTTTTTCGCTTTACAACATAAAAGCGATGAAGTAACCTATATAGTACTAGCAATGGAGGTCCCCATCATGACTCAGGATTATTTGGATTTTGTTCAGCACATACATACGAAAACAGGAATCGATTTGTCTCTTTATAAAGAAACACAAATGAAGAGACGATTAACTTCTTTAAGGGACCGCCGCGGTTTTTCTGATTTTAAAACCTACTTCGCTCATCTGATTGAACAACCGCATTTATATGATGAGTTCCTGGACAGAATGACGATCAATGTTTCGGAATTTTATCGGAATAAACAACGTTTCGATGTTCTCGAAACGCGGGTGATTCCAGCTCTAATGAAAGGAAAGCAGAAATTGAAGATTTGGAGTGCAGCCTGTTCGACTGGAGAAGAACCCTATACCTTGGCGATGATTCTCAGCCGTTTTTATCCACTAGACCAAATCGAAATCATCGCGACGGACATTGATTCCAATGCCATCGACCAGGCGAAAAAAGGGGTCTATGCGGAACGCTCCCTTAAGGAGATGCCCCCGAAGGTGAAGGAGAAGTTCTTTTCGAAAAACGGGGCCTTCTATCATTTAGATGAAGGCATTAAAAAATGTGTGACATTCAAACAACATAATCTACTAGCGGATCGTTATGAAAGTCATTGTGATCTCATCGTTTGTCGCAACGTCATGATTTATTTTACCGAAGAAGCGAAGGCGACGATTTATACCAATTTCAGTCGAGCCTTGAATTCGAAAGGGATCTTATTTGTTGGCAGTACAGAACAAATTTTCTCGCCAGGGAAGTATGATTTGGATGTTTTTGACACCTTTTTCTATCAAAAAAGGTAAGTGGTAACGTTTTCTTTTTACGTTTTGAAAAATTCGAATATTTAAAGAACACAAATGAACAGCCATATGATATAGTAGTACGTAAAAATTATGGCTGAATACAACAATCAGTACAGCTTACAGGAGGGACGTCATTCATGCGCTATTTAACAGCAGGTGAATCTCACGGAAAACAACTAACAACCATCATCGAGGGAATACCATCACATCTACCACTCCTTCGCGAACAAATTAATGAATCCTTACTTCGTCGCCAGGGAGGCTACGGTCGAGGAAAACGGATGCAGATTGAGAAGGATTTAGTCGAGATCACAAGTGGTGTACGACACGGCTATACGTTAGGTTCTCCTATTACACTCGTCGTACATAATGACGACTTTAAACATTGGACAGATATTATGGGCGAGGATCCTATCCCGGAGGAGACGAAACTTCGTCGCGTCGTAACAAAACCTAGACCTGGACATGCTGATTTAAACGGTGGGATGAAGTATGGTCATCGTGATATGAGAAACGTACTCGAGCGTTCCTCAGCGCGTGAAACAGCTGCCAGAGTAGGAGCAGGGGCTGTAGCCAAAGTGCTTCTTAAGGAGCTGGGGATAGAAGTCGCCGGCTACGTTAGAGAGATTGCCGGAATCGTCAGTGATGTTGATGAAAATCTGAACCTTGCTGAACGGAGAGAAATATCTGAAGCTTCACCGGTCCGTACTTTTGATGAAAAGGCTGCAGAAAAAATGATGAAAGCCATCGATGAGGCGAAAGCAGACGGAGATTCGATTGGCGGCGTTTGTGAAGTTTACGTGGAAGGAATGCCAGCGGGACTAGGTTCATACGTTCAATATGACCGGAAGCTAGACGCTAAAATTGCCGGAAGCGTTATGAGCATCAACGCATTTAAAGGGGTCGAATTCGGAATCGGTTTTGAATCGGCAAGGAAGCCTGGAAGTGAAGTTCACGATGAAATCCTTTGGAGCGAAGAAGAAGGTTATACACGGAGAACGAACCGTCTTGGAGGTTTTGAAGGCGGGATGACAACGGGTATGCCGATTGTCGTAAAAGGAGTCATGAAGCCGATTCCGACATTGTATAAGCCTCTGCAAAGTGTCGACATTGAAACGAAGGAGCCGTTTCAGGCTAGTATTGAACGCTCGGACAGCTGTGCAGTACCTGCTGCTTCCGTTGTGATGGAACACGTTGTGGCGTTTGAGCTTGCAAAAGCGATTACGGAAGAGTTTCCTTCTGACTACTTCCCGAGATTAAAGAAAGCAGTCGATGATTACCGTAAAGAAGTGAAGGAATTCTAATGACTACTTTGATGATTCAGGCAAGTACGCATGACTATGAGGTCGTAATTGAGGCAGGACTTCGTCACCAGTTGAAGTCTTACATTCCATCCGGCTATCCATCCATCTTGATCATTACAGATGATCAAGTAGCAAGCTACTACCTGAAAGATATAGAGAAAGGTCTGGAAGGACAGACAGAAGTTCATAGCATAACCGTTCCTGAAGGTGAAGCTTCTAAAAGTATGGCTCAATATGAACGCCTTCTCGATATGTGTGTCGAATGTCAATTGGACAGAAAATCTCTGATCATCGCCCTTGGAGGGGGGATGGTCGGCGATTTGGCCGGTTTTGTTGCTTCGACATATTTGCGGGGGATCGATTTCATACAAATGCCTACGACAATCCTTGCCCATGACAGTAGTGTTGGAGGGAAGGTAGCGATTAACCACCCAAAAGGAAAAAACCTGATTGGTAGCTTCTACAATCCTGTAAAAGTCCTCTATGATACGGAAACTCTTCAATCTCTGCCTTTTCATGAAATCAGGTCTGGATATGGAGAAGTCGTCAAACATGCTCTTTTAAGTGATCAGAAGTGGTATGAGCAGGTTTGTAATCGAGATTTGACGGACATTTCAAGCCACGAACTGGAAGAAGATCTGAAAAAGGGAATTCAAGTGAAGGCTCAGATCGTCGAGGAGGACGAGCGAGAAACAGGTGTCCGCAAATATCTAAATCTCGGCCATACGCTCACCCATGCGATTGAGGCTGAACTCGGTTATGGAAAGATTACACATGGAGAAGCGGTCGCTGTTGGCATTTGGTTTGCTCTTCAATTAAGTGAAAAAACTAACAACGTAAGTTTACCTGTAGAATCTTATGTAAACTGGATGCGTCAAAATCAATACCCATTAGACCAGATTCGTAAATTAAAAGCCGAATCGCTAATGGCGCGTATGAAATTAGATAAAAAAACGATTCACAAGCATATTCATTATGTTCTATTGAAAGAGATCGGGGAGCCTGAAGTGAACCCGGTAGCTGATGAATTTTTACTGGAGGAACTCAAAAGGTTTTTAAGTGAGGTGGAGTAAAGATGATTCGAGGGATACGAGGAGCTACAACAGTAGAGAATAATCAGGCAGATGAAATCATTGAACATTCTATCGAAATGATGCAGGATTTAATTGATAAGAACGATGTCGAGCCTGAACAAGTTGTTTCCGTTCTTTTTACGGTGACAGAGGATTTGAATGATGCATTTCCCGCCAAGGCGCTTCGAAGTCTGGAAGGGTGGACCTATGTACCTGTGATGTGCATGCAGGAAATTCCTGTGCCAGGAAGTCTTGAACGGTGCGTTCGGGTCATGGTAACCGTTGAGACCGACCAGTCTCAACATGAGGTTAGCCATATTTATCATTATGAGGCAAAACAACTTAGACCAGATTTAAAGAGTTGAGAGGAGTTTTTTTGAATGAAAGCCAAAGAAATCTTGAAAAATATGAAACCTTACCAGCCCGGTAAAGGGATTGAAGAAGTAAAAAAAGAATATGGATTGGATCGAATTGTGAAATTAGCATCGAACGAAAACCCATTCGGTTTTTCAGAACAGGTTAAGAAAGAGCTGCCCGCTCTTATTTCACAATTGGAAATTTATCCTGATGGCTATGCGGCAATGGTCCGAAAAAAGGTCGCATCTTTCATTCAAGCTGATGAAAACCAGTTGATTTTCGGTAACGGTTCGGACGAAGTCGTGCAGATTATTTGCAGGACTTTCTTAGAGCCGGGAGCCAATACAGTGATGGCTACTCCGACTTTCCCGCAGTATAAGCACAACGCTTTAATTGAGGGTGCAGAAATAAGAGAAGTCCCTCTAATGGATGGTCATCACGATCTGGAGGGCATGCTTGATCAGATTGATGAACAAACTCGTGTCCTTTGGCTGTGTACTCCAAACAACCCGACCGGCGTGCACATTAACGATAAAGCGTTAGCCGATGTCCTCGGAAAGGTACCGGACCATGTTCTTGTCGTCATTGATGAAGCTTACTACGAATATATGGATGCAGCGGATGCGTTCGATTCTATTGCAGCCCTAAAAGAATATCAGAATTTGATCGTGTTGCGTACATTTTCCAAAGCCTATGGCTTAGCCGGACTACGAATCGGTTATGGCGTGGCGCACCCTGACGTCATTCGGGTTCTTGAGCCTGCAAGGGAGCCGTTTAATACTTCAACTGTCGCTCAAGCCGCAGCTATTATTGCTTTGGACGATCAGCCTTTCATTGATCATTCGGTCGAACAAAACAAGAAGAACAAAGAGAGACTTTTTCAATTCTGTGATGAACATGGGATTTCCTATTTTGATTCTCAGGCCAACTTTGTCTTAATCCATCTGCCGATGAGCGGGGATGAAATGTTTCAACATTTACTAACGAAAGGCTTTATTGTCCGCTCAGGAGAAGCTCTCGGATTGCCTAACACGATCCGCTTGACCATTGGCAGAACGGAAGATATGGAAAGAATTCAGGAGGAAATGAAGCAAAAGATCTCAGAAGGTGCTCAATGATGAAGGAAAAAGTATTGATTGTCGGATTAGGGTTGATCGGTGGTTCAATCGCCATGAACGTGGCTAAAAAATCTGATGTTTTTGTCATTGGAATGGATCGAAGCGAAGAAACGCTAAACATGGCGTTAAAGCAAGGCGTCATCCATCAGGCTTCATCGAATTTCGAAAAGGCTGTCCAAGAGGCGGATATTTGTATATTGGCAACACCGATTACGGTCACGATCCATTATTTGAATCAGATCAAAGAAATTGACTTCAAAAAGCCATTGCTCGTTACAGATGTCTCTTCAGTAAAAACCAATGTCCTGAAAGCGGCCGATCAACTCCACCATCCTAAAGTTTCTTTTGTCGGTGGACACCCGATGGCTGGGTCTCATAAACAAGGGTACACGGCAGCAAAGCCTCATTTGTTCGAAAATGCCATCTATGTTTTGACACCTTCTGTTCATGCGAACGGTAGACAGGCGAATCGTCTGAAGGAACTACTATCGGAAACGGGAGCACGTTTTTTGACATTTTCTACTCAGGAACATGATGAAATGACAGCCGTCATTTCACATTTTCCACATTTAATCGCCTCTTCTCTTGTACACCAGGCAAGAGAGTGGCAGGAAACTCATCCATATATCGAACATCTTGCAGCAGGGGGATTCAAGGACATTACGCGTATCGCCTCAAGTAATCCAAAGCTCTGGCAGGATATATTTTTTCAAAATCGAAATCTGCTCCTACCAATGCTTGACGATTGGATTAAAGAAATGGAAAGGGTCCGTGATTATCTGCAGAAAGAAAAGAGTGAGCTCACTTACCAATACTTATTGAGTGCGAAAAATTATCGTGACGGTTTACCTGTGAAGGAAAAAGGTGCCATCCCTGCGTTTTATGACATCTATGTGGATATACATGACCAGCCGGGGGCAATCCATCAAGTGATCGGCCTTCTTGCCGAGGAGAAAATCAGTATTAAAAACATTGAAATTCTCGAAATTAGAGAAGGAATCACCGGAGTGTTACGGATCAGTTTCGCTTCAAATGAAGACCAGGTTGGAAGTAAAGACCTTTTGGAAAGACATAGTTTTGAAGTTATGCTTCAACAATGAAAGGAGGAGCGAATATGTCTGTTATTGAATTAAAACCATCAGCGAACGGTTTGAAAGGAGAAATCAAAGTACCTGGAGATAAGTCTATTTCCCATAGGGCCGTAATTTTTTCATCTCTTGCGCAAGGAATTTCAAACATTACAAACTTCTTGACTGGAGAAGACTGCATGAGGACGGTCGAAGCTTTTAAGCAAATGGGTGTGAGAATCGAACAGCACGGAGATCAGCTCACAGTTCATGGCAAGGGAATCGATCAGCTAGTAGAGCCTGTTGCCCCGATCAATTTCGGTAATTCAGGCACTACAGCTCGGCTTATGAGCGGGATTCTTGCAGGACTTCCTTTGTTTACCACCGCATACGGCGACGCGTCATTGTCGAAGAGGCCGATGGACCGTGTCGTTTTGCCACTTCGTGAAATGGGAGCGAAGATCGAAGGACGGGATAGCGCGAGGTTGCTTCCGCTTGCTTTCAGTGGACAGCCATTAAAAGGTCGTACGCACAAGTTATCGGTACGAAGCGCGCAGGTTAAGTCGGCTCTGTTACTTGCCGGAATGTTGGCTGATGGGCAAACTACGGTGATTGAACTTGGTAAAACGAGAGATCATACAGAGAAATTACTACCTCAGTTCGGTGTCGACATTTCAGTGGACGGCTCTTCCATATCCATAGAGGGTGGCCAGCAGCTGACTGCGGCGGATTTGGACGTTCCTGGTGATATATCATCGGCAGCCTTTTTCATTGTAGCTGCAGCTCTTACCCCAAATAGCGACGTGACGATCAAAGGTGTCGGCCTGAATGAGACTCGGAATGGAATTGTTACAGCTATGGAGATGATGGGAGCTGAAATTCATTCAAAAGTTCGCAAATACGTAGGCGACGAGCCTGTCGGAGATGTTCATGTTAAGACGAGCAAGCTCAAAGGGATCACGCTTGAAGGTGAACTGATCCCTAATATCATCGACGAAATTCCGATCCTTGCTCTCGCGGCAACACAGGCAGACGGGGCGACCCATATTAAAGATGCTGAAGAGTTAAGAGTGAAGGAAACCGATCGGATTGCAGCTGTGACCGAAAACTTGAAGCAGCTCGGAGCAGATGTAGAAGCTCGAGAAGACGGGATGATCATTCGTGGAGGCAGCACACTTCAAGGTGGGACTGTGAATTCTTTTGGTGATCACCGGATCGGCATGATGGGCGCGATAGCTTCCCTTATTGCTGAAGAATCGGTCACTATTCAAGACAAAGACTGCATCAACATTTCGTACCCGACTTTCTTTGATGATCTAAATGCCTTGCAAAAAAAGAAAAACTTCATAGATTAAATGATGCTCTCATACGATATAAAAAGCCTACTGGAGGTTTTATCGTATGGGAGTTTATTGGTTTAGAACAAACACTGGAGGTGCACCTCAAGAAATAACCGTCCGTGACTCTTCTTTTGCCACAAAGGTTGCGGATCCATTTAAGATGATGGAGATGAATGTGGATGATTTTGTTGTAGAACCGGGGTATGTCATGATGGATGTTCACGAACGGATCGAAACCTCTTCCTGTATTATTACTTCAGTAGAAGCTTACATAAAAAGAGGGTGTACGTTGTTGCTGGTTCAACACCTAGTGACTAGCTTATGCTGGTACCGAGAACAATATGAACAGTTCTTGGAACGCATCCAATCACCAGGTCTTGAATATATGATCATTCCTGTTGTGCCGGTACACCTTTTGAAGCCGGAAGTGGTTCGCTTCTTTTCGAGGAAAGGGTGCCCCTTTTTATGTGTGAAGGTAAGCAATGCTGACGATTTGTTTGCAGTCAAATGGGAGTGGATTGTCCAGGCTCAAGGTTACAAACGGATTCCGTTTACAATGATCGTCAAAGATTTAGAAAATACGTCAAATAACTATGCAGAATTATGGTCAAAGGTTTGTGATCAATATGGTATCATTAAATTAACAGACTTACAGGACGATGAAATCCTCTCGTTTCAAAACTTGAAGGATAGTGGTATTTTTCCTAAGCAGGGAGGGATCATATCAGGCGGATCTGCAGATTATAATCTGTTCTATACAGGAAGAGGCAGAGGAGTTGATGATGAACCACATTTCTTATATCATGATTCTGTTCCGGATGTAACGATTAGTAAAGGTCGGATATTGCAAGTTAATCAAATAGTGTCCAAAGACGTTAAAGGAACGCATCGAAAGGTAAGTTTTCATAAACACTTTGTCTAGATGGAAAGGATGTCATCATGGAGGAAATACAAAAAGCCATCCGTCTGATGGAAGAACATAAGACGGAAGAAGCAATCAATACACTAACAGCTTATTTACCAGAGGCGGACGAAGAAGAGAGGTTCACCATTGTAGAACTCTATATTCAATGGGGAATGCTTGAGGAAGCGAAGATGATTCTTCAAGAGCTGATTCAGCGCTATCCAAAAGAACAAGAGCTGAAAGTCATGATGGCGGAAATTCATATCGATCTTGAGGAAGATGATGAAGCGATAGAAATCTTGAACCAATTCGGCCCTGAGGATGAAGATTACCTTCAGGCGCTTGTACAGTTGGCTGACCTCTATCAGGCCCAAGGTCTATTTGAAGTCTCTGAACAAAAGTTACTGCAAGCGAAAGAGATCGAGCCGAACTCATCGATTATCGATTTCGCATTAGGGGAGCTGGCATTCTCCAATGGTGAATATGCAAAAAGTATCCCCTATTATGAAAATGCGATGCACCATGAACCTGTCATAGGTGATATCGAAGTGGCGACAAGACTTGCTGAAGCTTATGCTGCGAATGGAGAGTTTGAACAGGCGTTGGAATACTTTCAGAAGGTGGAAGAGGAAAACCCTGATGTTATGTTCCGATACGGCTTTGTCGCGTATCAAGCGAACCGTACAGACATAGCCATCAAAGTATGGGAAAACCTAATCGACAAAGATCCTTACTTCCAGTCTGTTTATCCTCACTTAGCTCAAGCCTATGAATCGGAAGGAATGGCTCAGGAAGCATTGGCGATGGCTAAGAAGGGGCTTATTAAGGATGAATTTAATAAAGAACTGTTCCATCTGGCCGGAACCCTTTCCCACAAGCAGGGTGAAAAAGAAGAAGGGTATCGTTATATGAGAGAAGCAGTAGCTCTTGATCCGGGATATAAAGAAGCTGTTTTATTCCTGATCGAAAATTATAAATCTGACGCTGATTATGAAGCGATCATTGAATTAATCAATCAGTTGATTTCGCTCGGCGAAGAAGATCCGAACTATTTATGGGAACTTGCTCTAGCCTACGAAGAAGAGGAACAGTATAAAGAGGCTTATGAACAATATCTACAAGCCTATCCTTCACTGAAGGAAGATACGGATTTCCTTAAAGCCTACGGTTACTTCCTTGTTGAGGAAGGAAAAGTTCAGGAAGCAGGGCGTGTGTTCAAAGAATATTTGGCTATAAACCCTACGGATACAGAGATTGAAGATTTCACAGCGCGACTGAACGAAGAAGAAGGATAAGATAAAGAAAGGATGTTTCTCGCCTGAGGGAATTTGCAACTTGATCTTATCCAATATGTAAATGCAGGATTTATTCGATGGTGAAAATATGGTGTACGTCATCACTTAACAGATATCTTATCATTCCTGGACGATAAAAAAGCGCAGGAGGGGCGCCTTATGCAAACACCAATATCTGTAGATGAAAAAAAAGATTTTGTCCGTTGGTTTTTGAATCATTTTCAGTTGAAGAAGAGGGAAAGTGTCTGGATTCTGAATTACTTAATGAATCATGAATCCCTGCTATCAAGTGTTCATTTCGTGAATGAAGTCAAGTTTTGTCCAAGAGGCATGGAAATTACAGCTCAGGGAGTATCAGATCCACCTTTCAGGTTCTATAAAGGTCAGGTCATGACGAATGATGCAGAGAAATCATTTCATGACTTGCGTATGAACCAGGATGAGCCTGTTTATATTCAGATGAATTTTGAGAATTCCCAGCAATGCTCTAAATATGCATTGGTGTTAGAAGAAAACCCCTACCTTCCAAATGACTATTATCTTAATGAAAGAGACAAATCCGAAGCGGACCGACTTTTATCCTACAGCTTGTTAAAATACAGTCAGTCGGAGCTTGAACACAAAATCGATCAGGCGCTCATTCTAAATGACCGGGCTGAATTTAAGGAATTGTGTGGGAAGCTTTCAGAAATTAAACTTAAAATTAAAACCTTTTCCTGAGAGGGAGTGGGTTTAACATAAGGCGGGCAGAAGGCAACTTGTTGCTTTTCTGCCTTTTTGTTTTTGTTTAAATTTAGTACAATAAAGGGAATAAGAAGAGGAGGATGCAGATGCGTTACATAAAGAAGGATTCGAAACAGTACATACCCGAGAAAAAGTATATTGATACGATGCTCATTCCCCTGATCCCCATCGATCCGGCCAACGATCAGGAGTTGCCCAAGCAGGCTTTCCTCCGTGAACTGAATCAGGTCTTTACTGCTATTATTGAAAAAGAATACCGGGGCCGCATTTTTCTATCGCCTGATTATTACTATCTGAATGGTCATCACGAAAAGGAAATTGAACGCCTCAACGAATGGATAGCAAGAATCAAACAGCAGCCTTTTCAACATATTTTTCTGTTTACATTCGATGCAAAATGGAGAAAATATGAATCTAAAGTGGATGCAGAGGTGATTTGGGTGCCTGGACTAGGCACTGGGGATTTACAATCAACAGAAACGCAGTCTTTTATAAAAGAACAGGCGCGAGAAATCAGCGAGTTTATCCAATCACACTGGTCATGACAAAACTTTCGACAAGGTTTGAGATTATATTGACCCGGTCAAAAGATTGCGCTATCATGGTAATGTCCTAGTAAACCGTGTAAAATCCATGAAATATATGGATTACCGTTATAGAGGGGGGAAAAAGATGAGCGATAAAAAACGAGTATCCCGTCGCCAATTTTTGAACTACACGCTTACTGGTGTAGGCGGTTTCATGGCAGCTGGAATGCTTGCACCGATGGTTCGCTTCGCAATCGACCCAGTATTGAAGCCTTCTGGCGCAGGGGGACTGGTATCGGTAGCTTCCGTTGAAGAACTTACGAATGAACCTCAGCGTTTTGAATGGACGGTCGACCAGGTGGATGGCTGGTATGAATCAGAAGTTCAACGAACGGCATGGGTGTATCGAAATGATAATGATGAGATTGTTGCATTATCACCAATTTGTACACACCTGGGCTGTACAGTAGACTACGGATCCAATGAGGAGTATCCGGATCAATTCTACTGTCCGTGTCACGCTGGTCGTTACACTAAGGATGGAGTAAACGTACCAGGGACACCACCAACAGCACCCCTTCCACCCATTGAATATGAAGTCAGAGAAGGCATGCTGTATCTTGGTGAAGCACAATCAGAAGGGGGGGTATAAACATGCTTCAAAAAATTTACGATTGGGTGGACGAGCGTGTTGACATTACCCCGTTATGGCGAGATATTGCCGATCACGAGGTACCTGAGCATGTCAACCCGGCCCATCACTTTTCAGCGTTTGTTTACTGTTTTGGTGGTCTAACATTTTTCGTAACGGTCATTCAAATTCTATCCGGAATGTTTTTGACCATGTATTATGTCCCAGACATTGAAAATGCCTGGAATTCTGTTTATTACTTGCAGAGAGAGGTCGCTTACGGTCAGATCGTCCGTGGTATGCACCACTGGGGAGCGAGCCTTGTTATCGTAATGTTATTCTTACATACATTGCGGGTATTCTTCCAAGGAGCCTATAAAAAGCCACGTGAACTGAACTGGGTTATTGGAGTTCTTTTATTCTTCGTAATGCTTGGACTTGGATTTACAGGATACCTATTACCATGGGATAACAAAGCGTATTTTGCAACTCAGGTTGGTCTTGAAATTGCAGCGGCAACACCGATCATCGGTGACCAGATTAGAACGTTGCTTGCGGGAGACCCGTCTATCGTCGGAGCGCAAACGCTTACTCGCTTCTTTGCGATTCACGTCTTCTTCCTTCCGGCAGCATTGTTCGGTTTGATGGCATTCCACTTTGTTTTAATCCGTAAACAAGGTATTTCTGGACCACTATAAAATGTAAGGTAACAAAGGAGGGAAAGCTGTGCATAGGGGAAAAGGGATGAAGTTCGTTGGTGACTCAAGGGTTCCAGCGCAACAAAAAGCCAATTTACCAAAAGACTACTCAGAGTATCCGGGACGTACGGAAGCATTCTGGCCGAACTTTCTATTGAAAGAATGGCTGGTTGGATCTGTATTCCTGATCGGATTTTTAATTCTGACTGCTGCCCACGCTTCACCGCTTGAGCAACAGGCAGATCCTACGAATGCCGCATACATTCCGCTACCTGACTGGTATTTCCTGTTTTTATATGAATTTCTGAAGTATCAATATGCCGGTGGAGATTATATTGTCTTAGGGGCCATCGTCATGCCAGGTCTTGCGTTTGGTGCGCTTCTTCTTGCTCCGTTCTTAGATCCTGGACCAGAACGTCGCCCTCATAAGCGACCGATTGCCGTTTCACTTATGATGCTCGGAGTTATTGCCACATTTTGGTTAACGTATGAGTCTGTAAGTGAAGCCGATTACGAAACACGTTCAGAGGAGTATGGCGTCGACATAGAAGCTGTCGAATCAGAGGTCAATACAGATCATCCTGGTTACGCAGCATATGAGGCCAATTGCTTGAGCTGTCACGGAGATGCCCTTCAAGGCCAGGGCAGTTATCCAGCACTTATTGATACAGAACGCTCGATTGAAGAAATTAAGGATATCGCTGTAAATGGTGTCGGGTCGATGCCAGCCGGTATTTTTAATGGATCGGACGAGGAGCTTCAACAATTAGCTGAATTTATCAAGGATCCGACCGGAGAAGGTGGATCTGCAGAGGGTTCAGGTTCTGAAGAAGGTTCTGGTGAATCCGGAAGTGAGGAAGGTTCCAGTGAAGAATCGGGATCTACTGAAGGGGAATCCGGTTCTGAAGAAGGATCTGAATCACAAGAATAAAATACGTAAGCTTCGAAGCCGTGCCCGATTACAGGGTGCGGCTTCCCTGTTACGGAAGGAAGAAAAGAATGAATATATTCTCCTACATATTGAAACAACGCTTGTTTCTCGTTATGCTATTTATCGTGAATTTACTTGGTACAATTTACGGGTATATTTGGTACGAACCGCAGTTATCGGTAACGGAACCGATCTTTTTACTATTCGTACCAGACAGCCCGACAGCAAGCTTGTTTTTTACAATTTTCCTCGGTTTTTTTATTTTTGGTAAAAATGTGCCATACATCGAGGCTCTGGCTGTCATTACGTTGTTGAAGTACGGGATATGGGCGGTCGTCATGAATATGATCACGTTGCTCGAGACAGGAAGCTTACCATGGACAGGTTATATGCTAGTAGCTTCACATGGTGCCATGGCCGTTCAGGGGTTGCTTTATGCGCCTTATTATAAGATTAAGGTGAGGCACATTTTATTTGCTGCAGTGTGGACACTTCATAACGATGTCATTGACTATGTTTTCGGACAAATGCCTGTGTACCCGTCAATCATGAGCTATATGAATGAGATCGGTTACTTTACATTCTGGCTTAGTATGGCTTGTATATTGCTCACATATGTCGTTACACAAAAGTCACGTTCTAATCAGTAATTCATCCTCATAAACTCTCTGTAAGATCTGTAAGGAGAGGGGACTAGAGAAATGGGACGTGCTCTTGTGATCATCGGA
Source organism: Halobacillus fulvus (assembly GCA_004078665.1). GTDB lineage: Bacteria > Bacillota > Bacilli > Bacillales > Halobacillaceae > Halobacillus > Halobacillus fulvus. The sequence goes on from SCFO01000001.1 coordinate 571,257, forward strand.
ATTTCCCTCGTTTTAGCATTGTTGTTAAGCGTTCAGGCCACAGGTATGCAGAGTGAACAGAAAGAGTGGAAAGCATTTTCCGATCAATATAAATATCTAATCCAAGATCAAAAACAATCGTTAGCCGATCAGTTATTGCATAATCGTCTGAATGAAATGGGAAAATATATAGAGACTCAGCCAGAATTAGTGCGGTTGGCATGGTCAGACATGAAAGCGGAGCTAGAGGCCGAGCCAAACTCTCCTCTTCATAAAGAGCGGTTTTTCGTTTTTATCGATTCTTTAGTGAATGATGATCCAGTTACATTCACTAAAAGTCAGTTAAAAGAGTTTCAGATGAAAGTTGTGGATGTGACGGTTTCTGAAGGAGTGCTCCAAGAGGACTGGCAACGAATTTCTCCTGTAGTACAGGCTCACTTTGGACAGGAGGAAACATTCCGGAAGCTTAACCTTCTAGTTGATTCTCTTTCTGTTGATCATACGATTGAAATGCGAGAGGATGTCTCAGAACAAATTGATTTGCTATACACGAAGAAAAACATGGAAGAGGCATTATTTTGGACCGCTGTCCTTATTGGCGGTACAATTATAGTGACACTTATTTATGTGTCTTGTCGAAAATATGCAGCGAGTCGCAAAAAAGCAAACAGCAGAAGTGAAAACAGTTGATTTTTTCGGAAAATTTGACTAAAATTGACCTAACAAGAAGAACATTCAAGACGGAGGAATGCGAAAATGGGTTTAGGAAGTTTCATTATTTATTTTGCTTTACTTCTGATCATCCCGTTATGGGCCCAATCGAAAGTTAAAAGCACTTACAAGAAATATTCAAAAGTACCAGTCTCATCATCAATGACAGGTGCTGAAGTAGCTAGAAAAATCCTTGATGATAATGGCTTATATAATGTTCAAGTAGAAGAAGTTCGCGGACAATTGACGGATCATTACGATCCCCGCTCGAAAGTTATCCGTTTATCAACAGATATCTATCACGGTCGTTCAACGGCTGGTACAGCGGTTGCGGCTCACGAGGTCGGACACGCGATTCAAGACCAGCAGGAGTATGCATTCTTGCGTTTCAGAAGTGCCCTAGTTCCTGTAGCCAGCTTCGGATCTAACATTTCGATTTTCCTCATTATCGGCGGTTTTCTTCTAGGGATGACAAACCTTGCGCTGTTGGGTATTTTATTCTTTGCAGCGGCTGTATTATTCCAGCTTGTGACGCTACCAGTTGAGTTCGATGCCTCCAACAGGGCCATGTCTCAGCTTGTCTCAACAGGAGTCATTCGTAATGATGAAGAGCGTAAGACGAAAAAAGTTCTGAATGCTGCAGCGATGACTTATGTAGCGGCTGCTTTAGTTGCTCTTGCTGAACTGCTGCGTTTCATCTTTATGTTTGTCGGAATGAATGAAGAATAAAAGCAATAGAGAAACGCCTCCGTTCTATTTGAACGGAGGCGTTTTTTGATGATCAAAAACATCGTATGGGTTAGTTTTCGAGCGGTTTTTTGTTTTCATCCAGTGTAAAGCCTTCTCCCATCACATCATGGACATGACCAACGGCTACAAACGCATGAGGATCGATTCGATCGATTAAGGTTTTCATTCGGACGATCTCATTCTTACCAATTACACAGTAAAGGACATCGCGCTTTGCACCAGAGTAAGAACCTCTTCCTTCCAGCACCGTTACTCCTCGATCCATTTCTTCCAATACTTTCTTTGCTATTTCATCGCTTTTCTCTGAAATGATCGTTGTCCCTCTTGCAGCGTAGGCACCTTCCTGAATAAAGTCTATGACCCTTGCGCCGACGAAGACCGCAACGAGGGTGTACATTCCTTTAATTTCGTTCAAGTAGGTCACAATGGAAACGAAAATAACGATGGCATCAAAAATAAACATCGCTCTTCCCATACTCCATCCTACATATTTGTGGACGAGCCGTGCGATGATATCAACGCCTCCTGTCGTTCCCCCATACCTAAAAATAATGCCAAGCCCGACGCCGATAAACACTCCGGCAAACAGTGAGGCCAATGTTAAATCGTTAGCGAGGTCTATCTCAATCATATTTTGCTGAAAGACCCAAATAAACACCGAAACACCTACTATTCCGATTAGAGAATAGAAAAATGTGTTTTTACCTAGTATCCTCCACCCAATAATTAAGACTGGGATGTTTAAGACGATATTCATAACGGCTGGATCCCAATCAAATAAGTATAAAAGCAAGAGCGTAATTCCGGTGAATCCGCCTTCCCCCAATTCATTCTGAATGTTAAAGTGGACTAGACCGAACGAAAAAATAGCTGATCCGATCAGTATAAATAAGACATTTTTTAAACGTAGACCAAAGATTTTCAAACCATCACCCCCATTAAATTTGTGCACGCCTCTTATTATAAGGAAATGAGCAAGAGCCGACAATCATCGTTTCGAACTAAAAGATTTGTCAAATCAACACCTTTTGGCTAACATTTAGAGAGATACTTTAGTTTATAAAAATGGAAATAAATAAAGACCTGAAAAATGGAGGAGGGATGACGTTGAATTATTCAACGGAGGAAATACAGAAACGAGTCGACAGATACATATCTCAATTTAAAGAAGGCTATTTCTCTCCATTAGCTCTTCAGGCTAGATTGACGGAAGAAGTCGGAGAGATGGCCAGAGAGATCAATCACCGCTACGGAGAGAAACCAAAAAAAGATACCGAAAAAGAGAAGGCATTGGAAGAAGAAATGGGTGATGTATTGTTTGTATTGACCTGTTTTGCTAACTCATTAAATATTGATCTTTCTGAGGCATTTGAGCTGTCGATGAGTAAAATAGAAACAAGAGACAAAGATCGCTGGACAAGGAAAGAAGGAGGAAGTGACCATGAATCCGATTAAAGTAATTGTGGCAGGACCTAGAGGAAAGATGGGATCAGAAGCTCTTCGCATGATCGAAAAGGACCAGTCGTTTGAGCTTGTAGCATGTATCGACCGAAAAAACGATGGGGTGAAAGTGAAAGACATCGAAGGGCTTCCTTCCTTGGATGCTCGGATTTATACAGATGCAGAGAACTGTTTAGCTTCAGTAGAAGCGGACGTACTCGTGGATTTGACGACGCCTGAGAATGGGTATAAACATACAAAGTTAGCGATTGAGAACAAAATAAGACCAGTCGTCGGCACGACAGGTTTTACGGAGGAGCAATTAGACGAACTTTCTGCGCTTTGCAAAGAGAGAGAAATCGGGTGCGTCATTGCACCGAATTTTGCCGTAGGGGCCGTATTGATGATGCAATTTTCGAAATGGGCTGCCAAGCACTTTCCTGATGTCGAAATTATTGAGAAGCATCATGATCAGAAGTTGGATGCTCCTTCGGGTACGGCTATTAAAACGGCACAACTTATTAAAGAAGAACGCGAAGCTCACAAACAGGGTCACCAGGATGAGGATGAAACGATCGAAGGTGCTCGTGGAGCGGAATTCGATGGTATGAGAATACACAGCATGCGTTTGCCTGGCCTTGTCGCCCATCAAGAAGTGATTTTCGGCGGGCTCGGACAGACATTGACGATTAAACATGACTCGATCAACAGGGAGTCCTTCATGAGCGGAGTAAAGCTAGCATCCGAAAGAGTGATGGATCTTGATGTTCTTGTGTATGGTTTAGAGCACTTGCTTGACTAAAGGGAGGATGAAGTATGAACATCGCATTAATTGCTCATGATGAAAAAAAGAATGATCTCATCCAGTTCGTACAGGCGTATCAGGGGATTTTTGAAAAGCACCAACTTTTCGCTACAGGAACGACCGGATCACGTATTTCTGAAGCAACGGGACTTCCTGTGACAAGGTTTTTATCGGGCCCTCTCGGGGGAGATCAGCAAATCGGAGCAAAAATAGCCGAAAACGAGATGGATATGGTCATCTTCTTCAGGGATCCACTTACAGCGCAGCCACATGAACCGGATATCAGCGCTTTGCTTAGACTGTGTGATGTTCATTTGACTCCGCTCGCCACGAATATAGCGGGAGCAGAAATTTTGATGCACGCTCTTGAACGCGGCGATTTGGACTGGCGGAAAAATTATAAAGAGACAAAGAAACAGGAGTGAAATGTCGAATGGCTAAAATAGGTATTACCTGCTATCCTACCGTGGGAGGATCAGGTGTCATTGCAACAGAGCTTGGAAAATTGTTAGCGGAAAAGGGGCATGAAATTCATTTTGTCGCTTCTAAAGTTCCTTTTCGGTTGAACAAAGTCTATCCAAACATTTACTATCATGAGGTCGAGGTCAACAATTATCCCGTTTTTCAGCACCCACCTTATGATCTTGCTCTGGCCAGCAAAATGGCAGAAGTCATCAACAGGGAAGAGCTGGATATTCTTCATGTCCACTACGCCATGCCTCATGCCATTTGTGCTATTTTAGCTAAACAGATGAGTAAACGTGATGTGAAAATCATAACAACACTGCATGGAACGGATATTACCGTACTGGGTATAGATTCTAGTTTGAAAGAAATGATTAAATTCGGAATCGAACAATCTGATCGTGTTACAGCCGTTTCGGGCAGTCTGGTCGACCAGACACAAGAAATGCTCGGGACAGATAAAGACATTGAGGTCATTTATAACTTTGTCGATGAGCGTGAATACTATCGTAAGGATACCGAATCACTGAAAAGGGATTATGGAATACAGGAGGATGAAAAAGTTCTCATTCATATCTCTAACTTTAGGAAAGTGAAGCGTGTACCTGATGTAATCCGTTCGTTCGCAATGATTCAGGAAAAAATCCCTGCCAAGCTGTTGCTTGTCGGTGACGGTCCAGAATATTCCGACTGCTACCAGCTCACAAGTGATCTCGGCTTACAGGACAAGGTTCTTTTTCTCGGAAAACAGGAAAATGTCAGCGATCTTCTCTCCATTTCAGATCTGAAGTTGCTTCTTTCTGAAAAAGAAAGCTTCGGTCTTGTACTTCTGGAAGCTATGGCGTGCGGTGTACCTTGTATAGGAACGAACATTGGCGGCATACCGGAAGTCATTGATCATGGAGAAACCGGGTTTATTGCGGAATTAGGAAATATAGAACAAATCGCGCATTACGCTTTGAAAATGCTAGAGGACGATGCTTGGATGGGACAATTTTCCTATAAGGCGACTCAAGTTGTGCATGACAAGTTTGCTTCCACAACTATATTAAACCAATATGAAAGACTGTACGAAAAGGTGTTACAAGATGAGTCTTAAGGACGCATTTTCACGAGCCTTTGAGATCATTGAAACCATTGAAGGACATGGTGGACAAGCTTATATTGTCGGAGGCTCTGTAAGGGACTACTTATCAGAGCGTCCTATCGGAGATATTGACATCGCAACATCTCTCTTGCCTGAGCAAGTCCAGCAGATATTCGACAAAGTGATTCCGATTGGAATAGAACACGGCACTGTGATGGTACGTCACCGATCAGAATCTTACGAAGTGACCACTTTTCGAAAAGAAGAAGGATACGAGGATTATCGCCACCCTGATCACGTCCGGTTTGTATCAAAAATTGAAGATGATCTGGCGAGAAGAGATTTTACGATGAACGCGATGGCGATGGATCGTCATGGAGAAGTTACGGATCCTTATGGTGGACGTGATGATTTAATAGCCGGCAAAATCAGAGCCGTCGGAGATCCTCGCGAACGGTTTGAAGAGGATCCTCTTCGGATGTTGAGAGCGGTACGCTTTGCCAGTCAGTTGCAATTCGATATCGAAGCCAATACTTTTGAAGCCATTCAGCAGAAGGCCCATTTGCTTAAGCATATCGCCGTCGAGAGGGTTGCAGTCGAAACCGAAAAACTGTACAAGGGAATCGGCTATAAAGCAGGCATCCGATTTATGATCGAGACGAATTTGATGAAGCAGCTGCCTGTTTTTCGTGATTATACTGCTGAACGTTTACCAGTACCAGAAGTCCGTTTGCATTCATGGTCTGAAATGCTCGCGTTTTATTTGATTCTAGACAATGGGATAGAGCTGAAAGACTGGGTCAAGCAGTGGAAACTTTCCAACGCAATCAAAAGAGAGTCAGAGACTTTGATATTATGTATGAGAATGTATATAAATCAAGAAGTTAGCCCGTGGCTATTATATAATCTTCCTGACTCATTCATAGCACCTTTTGTGAGGGTAATGAAGGCTTTAAAATACTTAGATGTACCGGGCGTTGAAGACATTCAGAATCGTAAACGTCAACTTCCGGTACAAGATAAAAACGACATCACTTTTCAGGCGCAAGATCTACTTAGGCTTTATGAAGGAAAAGAGAGAGGACCTTGGATTGCCTCTACACTCCGACGTATTGAACAAGCAGTGGTAGAGCAGCGGGTCCCGAATGATTATGAAAAAATAAAGGAGTGGGTGAAATGGAATCCACCCGCAAACAGCTAATTGAATTGTTGCAAAAACAAGATGGTTATATATCAGGGCAAGAGCTTTCAAAAAGTCTTGATATTTCAAGGACAGCTATTTGGAAACATATGAATGAATTAAAAAAAGACGGCTATGAAATCGAGGCTGTTCAAAGAAAAGGGTATAAAATCATAGCTTCCCCTGATAAAGTGAGTGTGAACACATTGCAATGGGGTCTTGATACCAAATGGATCGGGCGAAACCTTCATCATTTTGGCCAGGTCGAATCGACGCAAGAGATCGCCCATCAACTCGCCAAACAGGGCAAGCCTCATGGCACGGTCATCATCGCGGACGAGCAGGTAAAGGGCAAGGGGAGGATGTCCAGAGAGTGGCATTCGCCTAAAGGACAAGGGATATGGATGAGTATTCTTCTTCGCCCGGAATTACCTCCTGTCCAGGCTCCACAGCTGACATTGCTTGCAGCAACAGTACTAGCAAAAGTTGTAGAACAGTGTACAGGGCTGCGGCCGAGTATAAAATGGCCCAACGATTTACTCGTTCATCATAAAAAACTATCAGGAATTTTGACGGAAATGCAGGCTGAACAGGATAAGATTCAATACGTCATCCTCGGGATCGGTGTGAATGTCAATCAAGAGCGTGAACAGATCCCAGAACACCTCCTCCATAAAGCCACTTCTTTGAAAGTCGAAAGTGGGGAAGTGCAGAATATCCATTCTACTATTCAAGCGATACTTAGACAGTTCGAGTCGAGCTATGATCAATATATGGAGAATGGGTTCGCTTTTGTAAAAGAGGTATGGGAACAGTATGGCTATAGAATCGGTGAGGAAGTCACAATTTCTACGATGAAACGGGAGTGGCCGGCAACGCTCATTGGAATAGAAGAAGATGGGGCGTTGCTTGCCCGTGATCGTTCTGGAAAAGAAGAAAAATTATATTCAGCAGAAATACATTGGGGAGAGGGGGGTTATCATGCTTAGCAAGAACCATTTTTTCAAAATGAAACAGGAGCAACAAAAGATCGCGATGATTACAGCTTATGATTATCCATCGGCCAAAATGGTCGAAGCATCGGGAGCGGATATGATCCTTGTAGGCGACAGCCTTGGGATGACGGTGCTAGGATACGATTCTACGATTCCCGTCACGATCGAAGATATGATCCATCATGGGAAAGCTGTGACACGCGGAGCACCAGATACATTCAAGGTAGTCGATATGCCATTTATGAGTTATCACATTTCTGTTGAAGATTCATTGAAAAACGCTCGGCGCTTATTCCAAGAAACAGCGGCCCAGGCCTTGAAGCTTGAGGGGAGCGGCGAAGTGTTAGATATCATTCAACGCCTTGGTCAAGCTGGCATTCCGGTAGTGGGCCATATCGGTTTAACACCACAGTCTGTAAACGTCCTCGGTGGATATAAAGTGCAAGGTAAAAACCAAGAAGAAGCCAAAAAACTGGTGGATGAAGCATTGGCCATTGAAGAGGCCGGAGCCATTGCTATTGTCCTCGAGTGTGTCCCGAGACAATTAGCAGAACTCATATCAAGGAAGTTGTCCATTCCGACGATAGGGATAGGAGCAGGCGCAGATTGCGATGGACAGGTTCTTGTTTACCACGATATTCTGAAATATGGCGTGGAGAGGCTTCCGAAGTTTGTAAAGCCATATTTTGATGGCAATCAAAAGTTAGGAGAGGCCATGGCTTCCTATGTAGAAGAAGTGAAGTCACGGGCGTTCCCAGAAGAGAAGCATACGTTCACGATGGACCTGGATGCACTGCCAGAAGAGTAAGGAGATTTTAAATGGATGTTGTAACAGATATACAATCACTACAAAGTAAAGTTTCCCAATGGATACAGGAAGGGAAATCGATCGGTTTTGTTCCAACAATGGGCTACCTCCATGAAGGACACGTTCGATTAATGGAGGCAGCACGAGAAGAGAATGATATCGTCATCCTCAGTATATTTGTCAATCCCCTTCAATTTGGTGAAAATGAGGATCTCGACCATTATCCTAGAGACGAGGAACACGATCGTAAAACAGCTGAACAAAACGGCGTGGACCTTGTATTTTTCCCGAGCGAAGATGTCATGTATCCAGAGCCTATGTCGATGCAGATATCGGTTGTCAGAAGAGCGGATGTTTTGTGCGGGAGAAGTCGGCCAGGACATTTTGAAGGAGTTGTGACCGTCCTGACTAAGCTCTTTAACCTATGCCGACCTACAAGAGCCTACTTTGGAATGAAGGACGCTCAGCAAGCGGCCGTAGTCGACGCCTTGATCAATGATTTTAATTTCCCTATGACGCTTGTTCCTGTAGAAACGGTAAGAGAAGCGGATGGTCTAGCGAAAAGTTCGAGGAACGTCAACTTGTCAGATGAGGAACGGATGGAAGCTCCTGCCCTTCAGGAAGCGTTGCAATATGGCAGGAAGCTTGTAGAAGAAGGCGAGAAAAACCCGGATCAGCTGATAAAAACCACTCGCAAGTTTCTAGAAAATAAAACTCGTGGTAAAATAGACTATATTGAACTACTGTCTTACCCGTCATTAGAGCCATTGACGACGATTGACCAGCAAGCCATTTTGGCCGTCGCTGTATTTTATGATAAAGCTAGACTTATCGATAACGTTGTGTTCGGTAAGCAAGGAGAGTTAATCAAAGGGTAAGAAGCAAGGAGGATTTGAATATGTTCCGCACCATGATGAAGTCAAAAATTCATCGCGCTCGTGTTACAGAGGCGAATTTGAATTATGTGGGAAGCATAACGATCGATCAGGACTTAATGGATAAAGTGGGGATCCTGCCTCACGAAAAGGTCCAGGTCGTCAATAATAACAATGGAGCACGTCTTGAGACGTATGTTATTGCAGGCGAACGCGGGAGCGGTGTTGTCTGCTTAAATGGAGCTGCAGCTAGACTCGTACAGCCTGAGGATATTGTGATCATTGTCTCTTATGCCATGCTAAGTGAAGAAGAACTGGCAGACTTTAAGCCGAAGATCGCGATTATGGGAGAAGGAAATAAAGTGGAAGAATTGGTTGAAGAAGAACCGCCACTGACAGCTCTGCCCCTTTAAGAAATAGGAATTATACAATAACCAGGATCACAAAGGATCTTCGCCTTGATGGACAGGCAAGGTCCTTCCTTTTTGATTCGATAGGTATAGGACCGTTGATTTTTCTTGAACGGTTAGGGAAGAGGTGAAATAATGAAAACTTTTGCAATCGTAGATTTAGAAACAACAGGGAATGCAGCAGCAAAAGGGGATCGTATCATCGAAATCGGTATTGTCCTTTTGAATCAGAATGGCCAGTTCGTTCAGGAGTTTTCTTCCCTCGTCTATCCAGAACGCGATATACCGGCGTTTATATCCTCTCTGACAGGTATCAAGGACGAAGATGTGCTCGATGCACCGCTTTTTTCAGAAATCGTGGAGACGATTTACCCTTTGGTGGAAGAGAGCTATATCGTAGCTCATAATATCGAATTTGATCTAGGGTTCTTGAACGAAGAATTCGCCCGATGCGGCTATCCCCCTTTACAAAACCCGATCATCGATACCGTTGAATTATCAAGGGTTCTTTTGCCGATGTCTCCTTCTTTCAAGCTTGGACAGCTTTCTGAACAGCTTGACATGGGACACGACAATCCTCACCGTGCATTATCGGATGCTAAGGCGACGAGTGATTTATTAAACTACTTGTTGAAGAAGTTAGAATCGCTCCCTGAAAGAACGCTTGAATATTTAATGAAAATAGAAGCCAGGCTAAAGAGTGACCTCAGGCCTTTTATTAAAAAGAGTATTGAACAGAACCGCTATGGATCTGCCGGTACGGAAGAGTTTGAGCTGTGGCACGGAATTCCAGTCAAGAAGTCGAATGTGAAGCGACTTACATATGAACAGGACCTTTCTTCAGTGGAAGAATGGATGGCGTGGGTGTTCGAATCCAAATCAGGGCTGAAAAAGTGGATGGACGGGTATGAATATCGGACGGGTCAAAAAGAGATGAGCTTGGAGGTTTATCGGTCCCTGAAACAAAAGAGACACGCGATTCTTGAAGTAGGTGCTGGGACTGGAAAATCTCTAGCTTATTTAGTAGCAGCTCTCTATTATGCCAATAAATACGAAGAACGAGTGTTAGTAACCACACACACGACGAACCTTCAAAAACAGCTGTTGGAACATGAAGTTCCACGTCTGGAACGATTGTTTAAGGACCCTTTTCAAGTGGTGCTCTACAAAGGCAGAAGCCATTATATCAGTTTAGTCCATTTCAAATACGAATTAGAAAATACTCATCAAGACAATTATGATTTAGCATTAGCAAAGGCGATGACCCTTGTCTGGCTTACAGAGACGGAGACAGGAGACTTGGATGAATTACAATTGCCGTCTAACGGGAGACAATTCTGGCATAAGATTTCCTCTGAACAGGCATCCAAAACCGTGACGCTTGATGCTGATGATACTTCTTTCTATCAAAGGGCAAAAAAGAAGGCGGAGTCGGCTCACGTAGTGATTACAAACCATGCGTTATTCAGCGTGGATTTAATTAGCGATGAACAAAAGCTGCCCTCTTACGAGCGTGTCATTATCGATGAAGCTCATCACCTTGAACCTGTAGCTAACCGGTATTTCGGAATTCAGTTCAATTATAAGGAAATCCAAAGAAGACTGAGTCAGCTTACTGATCTGTTTCAACGTTCTGTTTATACCGGTTTATCTTTATCTGATACTTTCCATACATCGGTATCAGAATGCCAAGACAAAGTGAACGAGTCGAAAGACGAGTTAAGCCAGTTTTCGAAATATATTTTCCAGGCGCTCAGAAGACGCCAGAAGAGTAGAAGTAAGAGCGATATCGGACGTATCCAGTTCTTAGTGGAAGAGGATGAGCCAGCAAGCTTTCTTGAACCAGCACGTGAGATGTGTGACCGTTTTCTGTCCTCCCTTGGCCAATTGTATAAAGAGATGGAAAAGATGCGAACAGAGATAGCAGGGTTATCCCATGTCGTGGATGATATGAAAGCTGACGTGCTCAGGACCAGATTAGAAGGGCAAATAGAGTTCTGTATGAAAGTACGGAATCAACTGAATCATTTTTTTGCCTTCAAGGAAGAGTCACACGTGAGATGGATAGAAGTTGAAGGGGGAGCGGCGTCCCATTCCGTTTACTTGTTCAGTGAACCTTTGAACGTCTCCGAACGTCTTCGCAAGCTTCTTTTTGATATCAAAGAGAGCGTCGTATTGACGAGCGCTACATTATCGACCAACGGCACGTTTGATTATGTGAAAAAAACGTGGGGGATCGACGACATAACCGTAACCGAAAAATCAATCGATTCTCCCTATGCATTCCAAAATCAAGTCCAGCTGATGGTCCCGAATGATTTTCCTAATGTAAAAGCGAATCAGGATGAATATATCGAGGCGGTTTGTGAGGCCATTCATTCCATTGCCCATGTCACGAAAGGGCGAATGCTCGTGCTGTTCACATCTTATGACATGCTGAAAAAATCCTATCTATTATTGAAAGAATTCATTGATCCGGAAGAATTCATGATTTTCGCACAAGGTGTTTCCAGTGGAAGCAGAGACCGTTTGAAGAAAAACTTCCAGGCTTTTGACCAATCCATTTTATTAGGGACGAGTTCCTTCTGGGAAGGAGTCGATATTCCCGGTGATGATCTATCCTGTCTGATGATGGTCCGTCTCCCTTTTCAACCACCAGATCAGCCGACCCATGTCAGACGAGACACGCAAATGAAAGCAGAAGGGAAAAATCCTTTCATGGAACACTCTCTTCCTCATGCGATTCTTCGGTTCAAACAGGGCTTTGGAAGATTGATCCGTTCTGACAAGGACCGAGGCATTGTGTTTATATGTGATCAACGGATCATGGAAGCGCGCTATGGAAAATACTTTTTATCATCCATTCCGGATGTACCAGTTACCCATCAATCCACTCGGGTACTGATCGATAAAATTGAACAATGGCTCTAATACATTTAGGGTTTTTATCAACTTATTGCCGAGAACCTGTTATAATGTAGAGCGAATCCCTGTTACCTTTGTCTAATGGAGGGCTTGAAATGGATAATAAAATTGAAACTTTATCAACCGTACGTATAAAGAAGTCCGATGACTTTTATAAAGTTGTCGATACACTGAATCGTACATTAAAAGATCAAAACTTAATGTTTGGATTGGCGTTGGATGATGAGGACGATGAAACTGCAGTCTTCACAATCTACCGTACCTAGATGGCTAAAGTGGCTCTTCTTAAGTGTAGGGGTACTCTTACTCTTAGGATTAGTCTTTGCCATCTGGATGTATGCCGAAATTAGTCAGGATCGGATAGCCGGTTATGACCCGGCTGCACAAATAGCCATGGACGAAACGCCCCTTGCTTCTGTAGATGAAGTCACAGCCTATTACGGCGATCAAACGGTTCACATCGTTCAAGGACAACTTGAAGAAGGGGACCCTGCGGTAATCTATGTGGATGTGGAGGCGGAATCTGTCTTGGAAATGATAACAGAAGACGCTTTAACGCTGGAAGAGTTTACAACAGCCTGGCAGCAGGCTTGCGGGAATTGTTCTTTTGAACATGTCCAATACGGATATGAAGAGCAGCAGCCTGTATTTGAAGTTACTTACGTAGATGATCAAAATCGCTATGTATTTGATTACTTTCAATTAAATGGCGAATCCTTTGATCAAAGATTCGCTTTTAGACAGGATGAATAGGAGGAGTCATGACATGCAATTAGCAAATCGCGTACAATCTTTAACCCCATCAAGCACGTTGGCAATTACAGCAAAAGCAAAAGCATTAAAAGCAGAAGGCCATGATGTGATCGGGCTCGGAGCAGGTGAGCCGGATTTCAATACCCCTTCCTATATTATTGAGGCAGCCAAAAGAGCAATGGATGAGGGACTGACGAAGTACACGCCAGCCGGTGGTATTCCTGAGCTTAAAAATGCTATTACAACAAAGTTAAAGCGCGATCAGAACTTAACCTATACCAATGAGCAGGTGATTGTCACCACAGGTGCAAAACATGCTCTTTACACGTTGTTCCAAGTGATGTTAAATCCAGGAGATGAAGTGATTGTTCCTGCCCCTTATTGGGTGAGCTACCCTGAACAAATCAAGCTTGCTGAAGGGAAGCCGGTCATTGTAGGAGCAGATGAAACCAATGACTTCAAATTAACTCCTGAGCAGCTTGAACAGGCCATTACAGAGCAAACGAAAGCGGTCATCATCAATTCCCCTAGTAATCCAACAGGAATGATGTACTCACAAGAGGAGCTTGAAGCACTCGGAAAAGTGTGTGTTGAGCATGATATCTTTGTCATTTCCGATGAAATTTATGAAAAACTGATCTATACAGATGAAGCGCATGTGTCGATCGCTGAATTATCTGATGAGCTCTATGAACGTACCATTATTATAAATGGTGTTTCTAAATCCCACTCCATGACAGGGTGGAGAATCGGTTTCGCTGCCGGTCCTAAAGAGATCATCAAAGCGATGTCTAATATGGCCTCCCACTCAACATCGAATCCGACTTCGATTGCACAGTACGGGGCTCTTGCTGCATATACAGCGGATGAATCAGCGGTTGATGAGATGCGAGAGGCTTTCGGAAAGCGACTAGATGCCCTGTATGAGCTCTTGATCGCCATTCCGGGAGTAAAGTGCGTCAAACCGTCCGGAGCTTTTTATCTGTTCCCAAATGTGAAGGAAGCGGCCGAGTCCTGCGGATTTGAGGATGTGGACGCCTTTGTAAAAGCATTGCTTGATGAAGAAAAAGTGGCGCTCGTTCCGGGATCCGGTTTCGGCTCACCGGACAATGTCAGGTTGTCCTATGCAACATCACTCGATCAGCTTGAAAAAGCGGCAGAACGAATCAAAAACTTCGTTCACACTCATCAATCTTAATAGTAACGTTGGAGGTTTTATTGTGAAAACGACGATTTCTCAAGTATCAAAATATGTGGGCCAGGAAGTCACAATCGGTGCATGGCTTGCCAATAAGCGCTCAAGCGGTAAAATCGCATTTCTGCAGTTGCGTGATGGAACAGGATTCATGCAAGGGGTGACCGTTAAAGCAGAAATCGGAGAAGAAAAATTTCAGGAAGCTAAATCTTTGACGCAGGAAACCTCTCTTTATGTCACAGGTGTCATCGTAGAAGATACAAGATCCCCGCTTGGCTTTGAGATGCAAGTGAAGGACTTTGAAGTGATCCACGAAGCCGTCGATTATCCGATCACACCAAAAGAGCACGGGACAGAATTCCTGATGGATCACCGTCATCTATGGTTGCGTTCTAAAAAGCAGCACGCGGTGATGAAGGTCCGTAACGAAATTATCCGCGCTACGTATGAATTCTTTAACGACAATGGCTATGTAAAAGTGGATCCTCCAATCTTAACCGGGTCTTCTGCTGAAGGAACAACGGAATTATTCCATACAAAATATTTTGAAGAAGATGCTTACCTTTCCCAGAGTGGACAGCTCTATATGGAAGCAGCTGCGATGGCGTTCGGAAAAGTGTTCAGCTTTGGACCAACTTTCCGTGCAGAGAAGTCTAAGACACGTCGTCACCTGATTGAATTTTGGATGATCGAGCCAGAGATGGCGTTTATGGACCATGAAGACAGCCTAGAAGTACAAGAACAATACGTGAGTCATGTTGTGCAATCCGTATTGAAAAATTGTAAAATTGAGCTCGACACGCTTGGAAGAGACACAGCGAAGCTTGAAAACATCCAAGCTCCGTTCCCGAGAATCAGCTACGATGAAGCGGTACAGCTTCTCAAGGAAAAAGGGTTTGACGATATTGAGTGGGGAGAAGATTTCGGTGCCCCACACGAAACAGCGATTGCCGAAAGTTATGACAAACCTGTTTTCATAACGAATTATCCAGCCGAAATCAAAGCTTTCTATATGAAGCCAGACCCTAATCGTCCGGAAGTTGTTTTATGCGCCGATTTAATTGCACCTGAAGGATACGGTGAAATCATCGGCGGCTCACAGCGAATTGATGATTTAGAGCTAATGAAACAAAGGTATGAAGAGCACGATTTAACGGGCGATGCTTACAAATGGTATTTGCAGCTGCGTGAATATGGCAGCGTTCCTCACTCCGGCTTCGGCCTCGGGTTAGAACGTACGGTTGCCTGGTTGTCCGGCGTAGAACACGTCCGTGAAACGATCCCATTCCCGCGTCTCCTGAATCGTTTATACCCGTAAGCAATCAAAGGAAAGCACCGATGAGAGCCCGTTTGGCATTATCGGTGTTTTTTCCTGTTATATCATCATGAATAGGGGGGAAACGATGGGCAAATTTGAGGAATTCCAAGATGTAATAGATCGCCAAATGGTCATTCCCCAAAAACTTTTGACCAACTATTTGGCATTAGGGATCAAAGAGCACGAGCTCGTTATCCTTTTACAAATCCACCGCTTTCGTGCAGAAGGCAATTACTTTCCGACACCGGAAGATATCGCAGAAAACGTGTCGATGTCCGGCCAGGAATGTGCCCTATTGTTAAGAACGCTCGTCCAAAAGAAGTTGATAACGATTGAGCAGAAAAAAAATGAACACCATATACTAAATGAGAGCTACTCCTTAGAACCGTTATGGCAACAATTATTTTCCGAAAAAGAACAAGAGAAAGACGAGATCCAATACGATGAAAACATTTTCCCTTTGTTCGAGCAGGAGTTCGGACGTCCTTTATCTCCGTTTGAAATTGAGACGATCAGCATATGGCTCGACCAGGAAAAGCAGTCACCTGCACTCATTAAAGCAGCTTTAAGGGAAGCCGTTTTAATGAACAAGCTAAATTTTAAGTATATCGACCGGATTTTGAGGGAATGGAAGCGAAAGGGGATCCGTACAGTCGAACAAGCTAGAAAACAAGGGAAACAATTCAGACAAGGGACCAATCAAAAGAAAACGCAACCGGAAAAGAGAGATGTATCCTTGTACTATAACTGGTTAGAGGAGGATTCTTAAAAAGAACTGATCATGCTAAATAAAACACAGATTCGCTATTGTTTAGACACGTTTGAAGACATGTTTCCAGAGGCGGAGTGCGAATTGAATCATAGTAATGCATTCGAACTCCTCGTGGCTGTCGTACTATCTGCCCAGGCCACAGATGCATTGGTCAACAAAGTAACCCCTGATTTATTCGCGAAATATAAATCACCAGAGGACTACCTTGCTGTTCCTCTTGAAGAGTTGCAGCAGGATATTCGACGTATTGGCTTATTTCGAAATAAAGCTAAAAATATTCAAAAACTGTCGCAGACACTTCTTGATGAGTTTAATGGAGAAGTTCCACCTACTCAAAAGCAGTTGGAAAGCTTGGCTGGTGTCGGTAGAAAAACGGCGAACGTCGTAGCGTCTGTTGCCTTTGGGGAGCCTGCTATTGCTGTCGATACTCATGTAGAAAGAGTATCTAAAAGGCTTGCGTTCTGCAGGTGGAAAGATAGTGTCCTTGAAGTGGAGCGTACGCTGATGCGGAAAATTCCGAAAGAAGAATGGAGTGTCACGCATCATCGAATGATCTTTTTCGGTAGATACCATTGTAAGGCTCAGAATCCCAATTGTGTAGAATGTCCGTTGCTTTCGTTATGCAGAGAGGGACAAAAAAGAATGAAGAAAAAAGAAAAACAAACAAAAGCCTGAGCGATATCGCTCAGGCTTTTGTGTTTCTACTTATTCATTAAGCTGCTTCATCTTCTGTGCCGCTGTCTCCAGAATTAGTATCGTCTGAAGGCGGGGGAGTTTGTTCTGTTCCATCTTCTGGATTAGATTCATCTCCCGTATTTTCTCCATCATCTGTGTTGCCTTCGTTACCATTACCTTCTTCTCCGTTACCGGAGCCTTCATTTGCATCTGGATTGTTGCCGTTGTTGTTATTGTTGTCTTCCGAATCATTGTTGTTCTCATCCTGGTTTTCGCCTTCTGAAGTATTCTCATCCTGGTTTTCCTCTTCAGGATTTTCCTCAGGCTGCTCTTCTTCTGATTCATCTTCACCGCCAGGAACTTGGACCTGTACGCTGCTAGGGTCACTGCTTTCAGCAAGATCATTATCACTTATTGCTGTAACGGTAAATTCATAAGCAGCTCCAGCCTCTACATTCGAAATGTTTAAGCTAGTTTGCTTCGTAGTTGTTAATTCTTGTGCCTGTTCACCATCTACAGATACATTGACACGGAAGGTTACCTCATCCGTATCTCCATAGGACCAATTCAAATCAATAGACTCTGATTCTTCATTGTACACAGCTTCCAGAGACTGCACTGCATCGAGTTTCTGATAAGTTTCAGAAACAGTGGAAGGTTGATTATCGACATGGAAGAGCTCTGTCACAATTCTGCTGTCCGGCGTATAATCGCTCGGAAGCTTAGCTGGACGGGAACCTTCCTCGACGTCTACCCATTTGACGGAATCAGGCTTCGTGAAATCAGAAGTATCCACGCCTTCTGAAAGTTGCGTCATTAATGGTTTGAAAATTTGTTTTGGTACATCTTTTGCAGCTTGTGACAGTCCTTTATTCACATCACCGTATCCGGCCCATATGGAAATGGAATAATTCGTAGTGTATCCATTAAACCACGAATCGGGTGCAATATCTTCACCGCTTTCCAATACACGGTTGGTTGTACCGGTTTTTCCTGCTTCCGGAAGACCAGGGACGTTAGCTGCAGTACCCGAACCTTCTGACATCGTCGTTTGGAGCATATTTGAAATCATATAAGCTGTATAGCTATTCATAGCCGTAACTGGTTCAGGTGTCAAATCGGTTGATCCTTCACCTGGAACTTCGACTTTCCTGATTGTATGTGGTTCATTATAAACCCCTTCATTACCAAAGGCTGCATAAGCACCGGCCATTTGAACCGGATTTACGCTTGTTCGACCGCCTCCGATCGCATCTACAGGAACGATTCCTTCGGATAAGTCGAAGCCTAGGCCTTCTGCGAATTCTCGAGCGTTATCTTCTCCGACTTCCTGCATCGTTTTCATAGCCGGAATGTTTAGAGAACGGCTTAAGGCATATCTTGCAGAAACCCAGCCTCTGAAACGGTTGTCAAAGTTATTAATTTCTGCGCCATTGATTTCATATGGTTCGTCATTAATTTGGTGATAGGTTGACATTTTATCGTATTGAATAGCCGGTCCATAGGCCATAATTGGTTTGAACGTTGACCCTGGTTGTCGGTTAATACGGTAAGCATAATTATAATTACCTGCCTGGTAATTACGACCTCCACCAACGGCACGAATGGCGCCCGTCTTCGTATCCGTAACGGCAACACCCGTTTGCAATTCCTCATCCGGGAATCCGATTGGACCGTCCTCGCTCAAAAGCTGCTGAACAGATTCTTGGGCATTCGGGTCGAGTGTCGTATAAATCTTGAGGCCGTCTTTGTATATGTCGGCTCCATCCATTTTTTCTTCTACTTCTTTTCTCACTAGGTCAATAAAAGCATCATATGGTGTGTCTTTTGTAGATTCTCGTTCAGCCAGAAGATCTTCTACGTTTGTCTGACGAGCTTCTTCAGCTTCGGCTTCTGTAATCTTACCGTGTTGAACCATAAGGCTCAATACCGTATTCATACGACTTTGAGCTGCATCAGGGTTCTCGAACGGCATGTAGCCTGAAGGACGCTGAGGGAGGCCGGCTAGTAGGGCGGCTTCCGGCAAAGTCAGTTCATTTAGATCTGTTTTCCCAAAGTAGGTTTCCGCTGCTTCTGCGATTCCATAAGATTTCGCGCCGTAATAGATTTTATTCAAATACATTTCAAGAATTTTCTCTTTAGAATATTCCTGGTCCAACTTGATCGCTAAATATTGTTCCTGAACTTTACGCTCTAACGTTTTATCACTTGTCAGCAAGGATTGTTTAATCACCTGCTGGGTAATTGTACTGGCACCTTCCGCACCAAAACCTTGGGTAATGTTGGCACCAACAGCAGCCGCAATTCTTCGGAAGTCGATTCCGATGTGATCATAGAATCTAGAATCTTCCGTAGCGATGACAGCATCTTTGACGAGCTGCGGTATTTCATCATAGGTCACTTTAGTCCGGCGTTCATCTCCGGATAAATCTGCAATCAAGTTATCGTTCATATCATAAACTTTCGAAGAGTAAGGGACAGATAATTGCTCTTCATCTAAATTGGGTGCGCTGGAGACGTAATAGGCAAACAACCCTCCGCCACCGATTAGTAATAAAATTCCGAGTATAAAAAGCGTTAAAATCACTTTCTTAAACAAGGGTTTCTTTTTCCCTTTTTTAGAAGTTTTCATTTGTTTTCTTCTTGCTGTTCTTGATTGGCTTTCGTTGGCCATTTTCATTTCCTCCAATTCAAAAATAGAGCTTGTCGATGGCTTTTAAATAATCGACCCGGGCTTGAAAGTGAAAGGCGATCGGCACGCCTTCTTCTTTTACAGCTGAATAGGGGATCGATTTTCGTCCACCGTTCCATTGTTCATCCCAAAACTTGAACAAGGAAGAAGAAGGGAGTAGAAACGTTTCATCGAGCGGAGTGAATCGGATGATTAAAAATGAGATCCCTCCATGTTGATCAACAGCTTTCATATGATCAATCTGATGCTGATGAACATTGTTTAAAGGAAAAGACGTCTTATTCTTCGTCTCCTTCGCTTCAAAATCTATATGTTTCCCCTCGTACACTCCATTATAATCAGTCGTTGATGCCTGCTTGAAATAGGCCTCTTTAATAACAGCTGCGCTGCGTTTAGGATAATCAACATTTACAATTTGTACAGGAGTCGGTTTCTTATGGATCACCGCTTGTCCAGATTGTAAATAAAAGTCGTTGGTCACATTTATATCTTCTTCTAAGGACATCCCACGGTTACTGAAGTCAGGCTTTGTACTTCTAGTTTTAGAAGCCGTACCCTTTGCAGCCTTCCGTCTGCCATTGGGATAATTCAAACTTCATCCCTCCTTGGTTCCATGAGAGTATCATATCAAAAAAAAGAGACCAATCCCATATAAAACCTATCTTTAAATTAGACGTTTTGATGACAAAAAGGTTTCAAAAACTTTACCTCGGCTGACAGAATACGACAGATATCCATTGTGCCTTTATGTCATTCGAATAGGGTTCTCCTATTTTGGGGGAGGAAATTGAAAAAAAGCTGTTGCTAAAAAGGATAGCAACAGCTAGGACATTTACGTTGATGGATAATTTTCTCCGGAAAGTTTAGGGTTGTCTGTTCTAGCCGGAGTGGGTTGTTTCTTTTGTTTTGGTTTTTTCTTAGCCATAATATTTCTCCTTTACTGTCGAAGATCAGAAGCCATTGTGGCTTGTTTTGTATCATTACTTCTAGTCTTGTCATGTTCAAAGGAGTTATACATTCCAAGAAGAATTTTAAAAGTAACCAAAAAGGGAGGGGATCCTTTTGACAAAACAAAAAGTGATGACGAACGAAGAATTTGAAGAACAGATTTTTCATATGAAAGAAAAGTCTAGGCAACTTGAACGAAGGTTGTCTTCAAAAGTGGATGAGCAAGTGTTTTCAATATCCGTATCCCACAAAAAAGAAGTGGACGCCTTAAAGGAGGAAGTATTCAAGTTAAGAAGTGAAATTAAAAACATCAAAAAAGAGAAAAAGGCTCGTTATTTAGAACGTATGGCCCGACAAGCGAAACAACGAAGAGTCGTATAACCGTTGAAGGGTGGGGGGCCTCGTGGTAAGGTGAAGGGAGAAAGGGTGAAGGATGTTGTCTTTACAGTTATACACCGAACAGCTGAAGAAAATAATAGAAGAGAGGCACGAACATTTTATCAGCCATGAGGGTCCTGTAAATAAATCCGATCGGGATTTTTTTCAAAAAGTGAAAAGCGAGACGTCTGATATGTTTGAGTTGAATAACAAGTGGAGAGATGAAGCAGAAATTTTTGTGAAAGACCGTGAAACAAGTGTTCATCCCAATCAGGTCAAATCGACCCATGAAAACATCGAGATGATCATTTTGCACAGTTATTATTTGGACATTCACAGAAAACGGTTCAAAGAGCTTTATCAGTCGGCTCATTACGTCATGGATATGGTTCTCTCAGATATCGAAAAGAAAGCACAAAAGCATACATGAATAAGTAAACCGCCTGGAATCTTAAAATGATTCCAGGCGGTTTTTTTGATTAAGCTTTAGACTTACGGCCACCTCTTTTAATAATTAAATAAAAGGATGGAACAAGTAGCAATGTCAGCACTGTTGAAAACAATAGACCTGACACGATGGAAATCGCAAGCGGTTTGAATAGTACATCGCCTGTGAATATGATCGGGGTCAAGGCAGCGATCGATGTCAGTGATGTTAAAACGATCGGTCGAATTCTTGCCCGACCAGCTTCAATGGCTGCTTTCGTAAGGGATTGGTAAGTCTCACGGTTCTGTTCGATAAACTCGATCAAAATAACGGAGTTCCGTACAACAATTCCGGAGAGCGAAACGATGCCCAAAACAGCAAGGAAGCTGAGTGGTTCGCCTGAAATGAACAGGCCGATGATCGCACCTGTAATTGCCAGGAATACAGTGCCTGTAATGACAAGCGGCATTAGCAGGGAATTAAACTGGATGGCGATCGTTAGGTAAATCAGGAACAGGACGATGACAAACAGTTTCGAAACTTCGATGAAGAATTCTGTCTCTGCATCTGTCTGACCACTTTCTACGATCGTATATCCATCCGGGAGTTCACTGGTTATGCGGTCGATGACATCATTCGCTTGACTCGTGAATGTTTGTTCTTCTCCTTCTTTAGGATAGGCCTCTATGGTAATGGTTCTTTCCCCATTCAAGTGAGGAATCGTTCCGACTTGTTCTGTCTCTTCTTCCGTTATAATTTCGTCCAACGAGATAACAGTAGGAGGGCCTTGTGTCTGGTTACCACCCGAAATGACGCTCAAATCACTTAGATTCACGCCTTCCGCTTCGCCGTCATTGACAATGAGTTCAATCGGTAATCGTTCTACACCATTATCGAATGTACCGAGCGGGATACCGGTGTTGGCGAGCTGAAGCTGGGAAGTGACTTGATCGACAGGGATGTTGTTTTCCGCTAGTACATCCCGGTCTGGAATATAACGAATGAAAGGTTGCTCTCTGTCTGCATTGAGGGTCGCAATTTCAGCTTCTTCAATGTCTTCCAACTGACTTCTTAAGTTTTGAGCTTCTTCGAAAAGGGTTTCAAGCTCAGGTCCTTGAAGTTGAACCTGTATTGGCGGTGATGGAGGAGGACCGGATACAATCGTCTCCAGGAAGATCTCAGCATTTGGGAATTCCTCTCTCAGAGGTTCTTCCCATTCGCTAATAAATTCGGTAGCACTTGTGTTCTCTCGGTCGATCCGGACTAAAAGCTGTCCGGTATTCTCGCCAGATCCCATCAGACCGGAATTGAAAATATTCGGCAGACCGGATCCTGCGTAAATTGCTGTTTCAACAATTTCGTCTTCTCCATCTAATAAAAATTGCTCCATATCCTCTAATTGTCCTTCAGCATTTTCGATCGGGGTACCTTTAGGGTACTCAACTGAGATCGTAACTTCAGGACGATCAGCTGCTGGAAAGAATTCGAACGGAATTCTTATCGCAAGAGTCGCCAGCAGAGCACAAATGACTAAACCTGTAATGGAAGTGATCCACGGTTTTTTAGTCGTTTTTGGCAGGACACGATCGGCGTAAAGCTTTTCAAGCCAGTTAAACAATCCGCCAAGTAACCCCGCTTTCTTCTTCGCTTCCTTTTTCCTTCTTAATTTTCTCGCATATTGAACGGTCGGAATGAACGTCAATGCAATGATGGTGGAGGCGACAATTGTAAAAATCAGCACCGAAGGTAAGGCTCTTATAAAATCTCCATTTGAACCGGATAAAAAGGTCAAAGGGAAAAAGCTGAATATAATCATAAGTGTAGAGGTGACGATTGATTTTCCAACTTCTCTGACACCTTTAATGGTTCCCTCGAGTGGACCGTCACCCAATTGAAAACGCCTTTGGATATTATCGTTGACGACGATCGCGTCATCGACAAGAATACCGATCGCAATGATCATTCCGATGATTGAGATTTGGTTCAAGTCTACACCGACATAAGGTAGTGGGATGAGGCCGATGATAATCGATATCGGAATAGCAAGACCAACTAGAATAGCCGAGGAAAGCGGCAATCCAAGCACCATAATCACGATGACCGCAAAAAAGGAAATGGCGAACGACGTGATCAGATTGTTAAAAACTTCATCGATAATTGTACTTTGAGTATAGAATTGATCGACCGTGATGTTTTCGGGCAGCGTGCTTTCCAATTCATTTACTGTCGAAGTGATCTGCTCTTGTAAAGCGGAAATATTAACGCCTCTCTCTGCTAAAACTGTAAGAGAAAGAGCGGACTGATTATCATAAGCAATAAGGTCTTCAGGACTCTCATCAACGGTATCGATACTTCCTACATCACCAAGAGTCAAGACATTTCCGTTTTCATCAGAACCGACAGCAAGAGTTTCAAGTTCTTCAAGTTCCGAATATTTATCGAAAATCAACTGATAGATTTGACCATCCTCTTGTTCGGTACCGATGGCAGCAGGAGAGAGTTCCGTCTGAATGGTCGATAGGATAGTAAAAGGTGCGATCTGATTATCCTGTAATAATTCATTATCAAGCGAGATCGAAACTTTCTGCTCTGGCAATCCCTTGATCAAAATCGAGTCTACACCTGTTATATTTGTCAACTCTTCTCGCCATGTATCGAGGTCATTACGAAGAGCATAAAGATCTTCTCTTGAATCAGCCAATAGATGATAGGAAGCAACAGCTGATGTGGAGATGTTTGTATTCACACTTGGATCCTGCACTCCGTCTGGAAACCCTCTGGATGTATCGGATACAATTTGACGGATTTGGGAATTGACCGTATTGCGATCAGCATCACCGGTAAGCGTCGCCGTTATGGTACCAAAACCGGTTGTCGATGAAGAAGTGATTTCATCAATTCCGTTTACGTCAGATAATTCATCTTCCAACGGATTGGTCACGGTCCTTTCGACCTCTTCCGGTGTAGCACCTGGATAAACAGTTGAAATCGAAGCTACGTTAACGTTAATTTCTGGAATTTCCCTTTTGGGTAATTGTAAATAAGTAAATATTCCGGTGAATATGAGCAGTACGATAAACACCCATACAATTTTTTTGAAATGAAGTATTTTGGACATATCCTTCCTCCTTAACATTAATCAAGATGAAATTCTTCTTAAGTATAAATTTTTTTGACACATGTGTCATTTATTTTGTTCGCTTCAATGTGCTGGACCTTTGTGTTTGTAACCCTTTACATTTTTATGTCTATCTTATATAATTATCTTCCCAATTAGAGGGAGGTTAAAATATGAATCGAGAACAATTAATTAATAAAGCTAAAGACATGCGGGAACAGGCTTATGTTCCTTATTCAAAATTCCCAGTAGGTGCCGCTCTGCTCGCGGAAGATGGTACAGTTTATACAGGATGCAACATTGAAAATGCCGCATACCCTGTCACATGCTGTGCGGAGAGGGTAGCCATTTTCAAGGCGATTTCAGAAGGGCAGCATCGTTTTAAGGAACTTGCCGTTGTAGCGGATACGAAGCGCCCAGTCCCACCTTGTGGTTCCTGTCGACAGGTCATGAGCGAATTTTTTGATGCTCATGTAAAGATACATACTGCGAACCTCCAAGGCGATACGAAATCATTGTCGATGGAAGAATTGTTACCATTTTCATTCGCATCTTCAGATCTTCCGGAGCAGAAGAAATAGCCACTCCCTGATTCAGTCATGAATTTAATGATATCGCCTAGTACGCCATCGCCCTTGATGACATACGCTGATATAGAATACATGACTGAAGGAGTGAAGTTCATATGCATCACCATATGAAGGGACACTGTCATTCGGGCTGTCAACGTCGTCCGATAGTTTGCCCGATGCAAGAGTGTGTAATGGATCAGTATTTTGTAGAGAATCAAGATTACATTCACCCTACTCACATTCTTGTGCAAAATCATCATTTATTAAACAATTATCATTACTTCCCGTATCTCGTATCACAGGCTAATGACTTCCAGACGCAGGATTACGCTTTCCCGCAAGGATCTTCACCTGATTACGATTGGATGAATTATATGGAACCACAAATGAATCCACAAGGAATGGGTCCTCAAGGCATGATGCCTCAAGGAATGAGTCCTATGCAGATGGGGATGGCTCCAGGGGCCCAGGCTCCCATGATGGGTGCAGGACAAATGCCGATGATGGGCCCAGGTCAGATGCCGATGATGATGGGTAACGACATGATGAATGATTAACAAGGAATAAGCCACAGCTTGTGGCTTATTTTCTTTTGGGTTAGGGTACCTGTTATTTTAAGGAATGGATACTCATTGATTTTTAAACGAATAGAACCAAAAAATGAGGTGAAGAAATGAAAACACTCGTCGTAACCGGATATAAACCAATTGAAATGGGGATCTTTAAACCGGATGATCCTAAAATATACTTTGTTAAAGAAGCGATCAAAAAACGACTGATTGGCTTAATGGAAGAAGGACTAGAGTGGGTGCTCACTTCAGGACAAATGGGCGTCGAGCTTTGGACAGCTGAAGTGGTTTTAGATTTAAAAGAAGATGAATATCCAATTGAGTTAGGCATCATTCCACCATTTGAAAATCAACACGAGCGGTGGCCGGAAGCTTTTCAAGCGGTTTATGAAGAGGTGACGATGCTTGCGGATTTCTTCAAGCCTGTTTTTAACAAAGGATATGATGGGCCTTATCAGTTTCGTGCGAAAGATCAGTTCTTAGTTGAGCACTCGGACGGATGCCTTGTTTTATTTGATGAGGATACAGATGGAAGTCCAAAATTCTTTTTAAATGTCGCCCGCAAGTATAAAGAGGCTGGGAGCTATGACATTTTGTACATAACCCCTTTTGATTTGGATGAAATTGTAGAAGAGATGAGAATGAATGACCCTGATTACTGGCAACAATAGAAACATCGCCGAAAATCAAATTGACATTTCCACAAGCTTTTGAAAAAATATAGATAATGTGGTAAACAGAGGTGATTAGATGAGCGAAGAACAGTATCATTTATCAGGAAAAGAAATTCTTGAGAAGGATTTCAAGACGTCTATGAGGGGTTACAATCAGGAAGAAGTAGATGAGTATTTAGATTTAATTATTCAGGATTATGACAGATTCACTCAAGAGATTGAGCGCTTGCAGCAGGAAAATGACCGTTTGAAACGAATGTCATCGAGGGAAGTACCAACGCGTCCAAAGTCGAACACAGGCAATCATCAAGTCAATTATGATATTTTAAAAAGGGTGTCGAACCTAGAGAAAGCTGTATTTGGAAAAAAATACGCGGATTAAGCATCCTGAGATTTCCAAGTGACAAGACATGCTCTGTCTGGTACAATAGGTAAGTACGCCAAAAGAGCGTTGAATCGATTAATTTGAATACTCGGGTAATCGCTGTATGACTCGATCATGCAGAGGAAAGTCCATGCTCGCACAGGCTGAGATGCCTGTAGTGTTCGTGCCTGACGAAACCATAAGTCAGGGTAGTGAATTTCACTAACGGCAGGGAAAATTCCTAAGTCGACAGATATGGAATGAATACCTTGAAAGTGCCACAGTGACGGAGCCGGTGCAGAAATGCAGCGGGTGGAACGAGGTAAACCCCACGAGCGAGCAACCCAAAATTAGGTAGGGGCACTTTTCCGATGGAATTTGAACAGAGGAAGAGGCCGTTTAACGGCAGATAGATGATTACCACCGGAGTACGAGGTTGACCACCGCTTGCAGTACACTGGTACAGAACATGGCTTACAGAGTATTCAAAGGTCGTTTTCATATGTACACATTTCCCTTCTGAAAAGCCGGTTTGCTTTTTAGAGGGGTTTTTTATTGATCACATAAGCTGAAGGAGGTTACGAGAATGGAAAATTCAGTGACATTAATAGCAACGGCTGCAATGGGCCTTGAAGCCATTGTAGCGAAAGAAGTAAAAGCCTTAGGGTACGAAGACGTTACCGTTGAAAATGGGCGCGTCCTGTTCACAGCAGATGTATCTGCCATACCGCGGGCGAATTTATGGCTCCGTACAGCGGACAGGGTCAAACTTTTGGTCGGAAGGTTTAAAGCTACCAGTTTTGATGAGCTATTCGAAAGCACCAAGGCTTTGCCGTGGGAGCAGTTTATTACGGAGGACGGAGAATTTCCGGTCGTGGGGAAATCTGTTAAATCAAAACTTTACAGTGTGCCGGACTGTCAGTCGATTGTAAAAAAAGCGATTGTCGAAAGGTTAAAGCAAAAATACGGAATTGCTTCCTGGCTGAAAGAATCAGGTGCTTTCTATCGGGTGGAAATTGCCCTTCATAAAGACGAAGCCCTACTGACGATCGATACTTCCGGAAGCGGCCTTCATAAGCGTGGGTATCGTGTCGGACAAGGGGAGGCGCCTTTGAAGGAAACATTGGCAGCTGCGCTCGTTCAAGTTACCAACTGGCATCCGGACCTTCCGTTTGTCGACCCATTTTGCGGTTCCGGTACGATTGCGATTGAAGCTGCACTAATCGGCCAAAACATCGCTCCAGGATTTAACCGGGAATTCGCTTCTGAAGATTGGGGCTTTATCCCACAAGAAGTTTGGGATCAAGCCTTTCAAGAGGCAGAAGATATGGCGAATTATGATCAGCCTCTGAATATTACAGGATCAGATATCAATCCTAAACTGATCGAAATAGCCAAGCAGAACGCGATGGAAGCAGGACTTGGCGATTTAGTCACCTGGAAACAGATGCAGATGCAGGATTTCATGCCGAAGCAGGAGAATGGGTACCTTGTGTCTAATCCTCCTTATGGGGAACGAATGGGCGAGCGACAAGAAGTCGAAGATATGTACCGCGATTTAGGGACGATCATGAAGGATCATCCTTCTTGGAGTGTTTACATTCTGACCTCACACGAAAGTTTTGAGAAGCTGTATGGCCAAAAAGCTACGAAGAAACGGAAGCTTTTCAATGGCTTTATCAAAACCGATTATTACCAATATTTCGGGAAGCATGTGAAATAGGGAGGACGATTATGACACAGGAAATCGAACACAAGTTTAAAGAATTGTTAAGAGAGCAATCGTCGTATTCGGAGGCCATTGGACTGATGGCATGGGATATGAGGACAAAGGCGCCTGTCAAAGGGATGGACAACCGTTCAGAAGTGATCGGAGTCCTTTCCCAAAAAGTCCATGAGTTGCAAACTTCTGATGAGATGAGGTCGTGTATCGATACATTAAAAGGGAACGTTCAAGATCCCATTCTCAAAAGAGCGGTGGAGGAAGCGGAAGAAACGTATGAAAAGACCGCTAAAATTCCGACTCATGAGTATAGAGAATACGTGACGCTACAATCCAAAGCAGAATCCGTTTGGGCAAAAGCAAAAGCTGAGAACGATTTTGAAAGCTTCCAGCCGTATCTTGAAAAGCTGGTCGAGTATAATCGCCGCTTTGCAGAGTATTGGGGATACGAAAATCACAGGTACGATGCCTTGTTAAATAATTATGAGCCAGGGGTTACGGTGGAAGTGCTCGACCAAGTTTTCCCTAAAGTGAGAAAAGCTTTGACAGAACTGCTTTCAAACATACAGCAAGCCCCAATCCAACCAGATCCTTCGGTTTTGGAAGGCCATTTCCCTAAAGAAAAACAAGCTCAGTTCAGTGAAGAAATTCTTAAACGGATGGGCTATGACTTTGAAGCGGGACGACTGGATGAAACGATTCATCCGTTTGCCATCGGTTTGAACCGCAATGATGTCCGGGTGACAACGAAATACGATGAACAGGATTTTCGGACGGCAGTTTTCGGTACGATCCACGAAGGTGGCCATGCCCTGTACGAACAAAACATTAGCGAAGAGCTATCGTTCACACCGCTTGCCACAGGGACTTCGATGGGGATCCATGAATCACAGTCCTTGTTTTGGGAAAACTTCATCGCTCGAAATGAAGCCTTTTGGGAGAACCACTATCAATTGTTCAAAGCGTATGCTCCTGATAGTTTCCAAGAGCTCCCGCTTGACGATTTTTACCGGGCCATCAATGAAGTCAAACCATCCTTTATCCGTATTGAAGCGGATGAGTTGACGTATTGTTTGCACATTATGGTTCGTTATGAACTTGAAAAAGCTCTAATCGGCGGAGAAATTGAAGTCAAAGATCTCCCTCGTCTTTGGAACGAAAAAATGAAAGATTATCTGGGCATTGAACCACGGAATGATGCGGAAGGTGTGCTTCAAGATATTCACTGGTCGGGCGGAGACTTTGGCTATTTCCCCTCCTATGCTCTCGGATATATGTATGCGGCTCAACTATCAAGTCGTATGGAACAGGACCTCGATGTTGAAGCGATCATCAGAAAAGGTGACTTCCACCAAATCAAGGAGTGGTTAACCGAAAATATCCATCAGTACGGAAAAATGAAGAAGCCGCTCCAATTATTAATGGATGTCACCGGTGAAGGCTTGAATCCAGACAAAATCATCGAGTACTTAACTGAAAAATATAAAAAGATTTATCAATTTTAAGGAGACCTACCAACTGTTTACGGACAGTTGGTCTTCTTTATCATCCGCTTTAAGGAGGAGTTGTCTTGTATTTACCAGATTTCAGACTTGAAGGGAAATTAGCGGTCGTAACCGGAGGGACAAAAGGAATCGGGAGAGCGATCACACTTGCTTTTGCCGAATCCGGAGCAGATGTGATCATCATCGCCCGAAATGAGAAAGAGCTTTTATCGACAAAACAAGAAGTGGAGTCGTTAGGTCAAAGCGCTTATATCATTAGAAAAGACATTAAAGAATATGAAGAGATCAAAGAAGAAGTGGAAAACATTAGAGATGGACGGAACATCCATATTTGGGTGAACAATGCGGGCATCAACATTCGGAGTAAAGCAGAAGATGTGACAGAAGACGAATGGAATGAAATCGTAGCTATCAATATGAAGAGTGCCTTTTTCCTGTCTCAATATGCCGGATCGATCATGAAGGGGCAAAAGAGCGGAAAAATCATTAACATTTCTTCTGTCGGCGGCCATATGGCTTTACGGACAGGGGTCGTCTATGCCATGACGAAGAGCGCATTGATCCAGATGACGAAAAACTTGGCGTTGGAGTGGGGGAAATACAACATCAACGTAAATGCGATCGGTCCTTGGTATTTCCCGACTTCATTAACCGAACGGTTGTTACAGGATCAAGACTATGTTCAGGATATCCTCGAAAGAACACCACTCAAAAGAATTGGTAAATTAGAAGAATTAGCAGGCACTGCTGTTTTCCTTGCTTCTGATGCTGGCAATTATATGACGGGACAAACATTATTTGTAGATGGAGGTATGACAATTTACGGGTTTTAGATGCCCTGATGGAAGAATGAGTTAATCAAATACTCATTCTTCTTTTTTTTGGAAAGGCTCTGCTTGACTCCAGTATTGATGTAACAAAAAGGAAATGGAAAGATTGCTTTCCTCTTGTTAGTCAAAACACGTAGGAATGTTCCCGCTCCCCCCAAGCTCTGATATGAAAAACGGAAACTTTATAGTATCAACATAAACTTTAAAACCTATTTACAAAACATGATTCGTTTCCACTCAGCATATTTTGATTTTTTTCGGAGAACCTATAAAAAAGGCGTTATTTAATCAGCAGCCGGTAAAAGGAGAGAAACCATGGCGTATATCATATCTACTGGAGTAAAAGAAGCAGAGTATTCCTATACCCAAGAAGAAGTGAGCCGACTTGTACCTGAACTATTCACTATGAAACAAAGTGAAATCAACCGTCTCATGCCTATATTTGAAAACTCTCAGATTGAGAGAAGACAGTTCGCCGAGAAATTGAATTGGTTTACGCTTGATCATGGTCTTGAAGAACGGAATCGTACTTATATGGAGAAAGCCGTAGCTTATGCTAAAGAAGCGGTTTCGTCCTGCTTACATCATCCATCGTTTACCGTCCGTCCAAATGAGGTCGATCACATTTTCTTTGTTTCTTCAACAGGCATCGCAACGCCGACAGTGGACACTTTTATCATCAACGATCTTGGATTCAATGATTCGATCCGAAGGACGCCTTTATTTGGTCTTGGGTGCGCAGGAGGAACGAGCGGCATCGCAAGAGCATACGAGTGGCTTAAAGGTAACCCTGATCAAACGGCACTAGTCGTCTGTGTCGAACTGTGCAGTTTGACATTTCAGATGAAAGATTCACGGGTAAGCAATTTTGTTGGAAGTGCATTATTCGGGGATGGAGCTTCTGCTGTGCTCCTAGCCGGTGAACACTCCTCTTTATTGGAACGGACTTCAGCTGCTGTTAGACTAGACCAATCAAGTTCAAAAATGAAAAAGGAAAGCATCGATGTCATGGGATGGAAAGTCGTAGATTCGGGCTTTGAAGTTATTTTTAATAAAAGCATCCCGAGACTTGTGAAAAGCTTCTGGGGTGAGCATATGAGGGAAAGCCTTGAACAAAAACAATGGGAAGCAAGTGACCTTTCCTTCATTGTCGCGCACCCTGGAGGTAGAAAAGTATTGGAAGCCTACGATAATACATTGGGTTCAGACAAGCCGCTTCTTGCTTACTCAGAGAAAGTATTGAGAAGTCACGGGAACATGTCATCCCCGACCGTACATTTCGTTCTTCATGAAGCAATGAAGCAACGCCAGGATAAAGGGACAAAATCAATGATGACTTCGCTTGGGCCGGGGTTCAGCTCAGAGATCATAAGCTTGGAGTGGGCATGATGGAGCTTATTTTATTAATACTCTTCTTGTTTATTGTTATCCAACGTCTCATGGAATTAGTTGTGGCGAGATCCAATCGTAAATGGATGTTACAGCGGGGAGCGATTGAATACGGAGAAGGACATTATGCATTATTCATTGTGTTACATGTCAGTTTTTTTGTTTCGATTCTTTTAGAAAGTTTCTCGATTACCTATCCTTATGTCCCATTATTCTGGCCAGCCTTCATCGTTTTTGCCGGATTACAGGTTTTGCGGATCTGGTGCATGACAACATTAGGGAGAAGATGGAATACGCGCATCCTCGTTCTTCCTGATGAGAAGCCTGTCCAAAAAGGGCTTTATAAGTATATATCACATCCGAACTACGTGATCGTATTTTTTGAATTGATTGTCATACCGGTGATGTTCCAGGCTTATGTGACGGCCCTGGTTTTTCCAGCTCTCCACTTGTTAGTGCTCCGAGTGCGAATACCTGTAGAAGAAAAAGCTCTTCTGAAATCATAACGGAGCTTTTCTTCATCCATCTCTTTTGATATACTATAAGTAGGAATGAAAATCATTATCAATTAAAAGGGTGGAGGCCATGTTTCTTCTTATTACATTCGTTGTGTTCATGTACAGTTGGCTGATGATTTATATTTTGGCTAAATGTGGATCTGAATCAGCCCGATCGGTCATACACGTTGTAAAACAAAAAAATCTAACCTCCTCTGAAAGTCATAGAAGAGAGTCCTATGAACGGACTATTTCTGCCAGGTGAACCCCACCTGGCATTTATTTTTGTTATAATGAATAACTGAGAAATATGTCGAAATGAGTAGAGGAGACCGTTTACTGAAAATAAGGAGTTTTGTATGAGAAAAAATTATGGTTTGGGTTATTTTCTTGAAGATCTTTGGGCCAAAGGCTTTAAGTTAAGTGATGAACATATCCGGTTCATTTACTTTGGCAAGAACTCAACGAACGCATCCGAATGGAAAACGATTATAGCCGTCAAGACGACTTTAAAATTCCAGCAGCAATTCGATCCCAGCTTTTTCATCAGTGTCCTCGAGCATATCACCAAGAAAGAAATACGATCCAAGCGCCAAGCCTACGCTTCTTTGGAAGCAAAAGGTCTGTCGGCAAACAGATTGATAAAATAAAAACCAGGCACCGTATGGTTACGGGGACCTGGTTTCTTTTATCAGTCTATTTCTGGCAATTTGATCGGCCTGTTTATTGCTTTTTTCCGGTATCCATTTATAAAAAACGAAGGGGAAGTATTGTTCAAGCTCTTTCACCTTCTCAAGATAGGGCATAAAGAGTCTATTTTTAGTATATCGGCTATCGAGCGTATCCACTGTAACTTTAGAATCAGATCGGATGGATATCACTTGGCCTGCATACTGCTCTTTGCATAATTCAAGTGCATGAATGACAGCAGTGAATTCAGCTTCATGGTTGGAGAGTTCTCCAAGAAAAAAGCTGTACTCGGAAAAAACATTTCCATTTTTAATGACAATTCCAGCTGTGCATATGCCCGGATTACCTAAGGCAGCAGCATCTGTGTAGACCGTAATCATCGTTCCCACTCCTTTAGGATTCAAGTTTTCGGAATCGCTTTGCTACATATAAAAACGGAGTATCGAGGGCGGCTACGATAAATTTAATAAAATACGTTGTGATGAAAATCTCGAGCCATATATCCACCGGGTATACCCCGTAAAATGCAATTCCGCAGAAAATGGCGCTATCTAATAATTGACTGACCATCGTACTTCCGTTATTTCTGATCCAAAGAGTGCGATCGCTTTTGAACACCATCTTCAATTTCGAATATAACCACACATCAAAATATTGACTGACAATATAGGCGGTTAAACTTCCTATTGCGATAGATGGGACAATACCAAACAATGTTTCCATTGCCGGCTGGGCGATATCCTGCTCTCCAGGAGTGAAGCGGAGAGCCATCTGCATGATGACGGTCATGAGAATGAGGGAAGCAAAGCCCATCCAGACAGCCTTTTTGGCGTCTTTCTTTCCGTAATTCTCATTCAGAATATCCGTCGCTAGAAAAGCGGTCCCATATATAATATTCCCCAAGGTAGCAGTGAGTCCAAACAATTCGATTGTTTTGACGACCTGGATATTGGCAATTACCGTAGACATGCCGATCCAGACGAACAGCCCTGGCTTTCCGAAAAGCCGGTACATTCCTAATAAAAGACTGAAGTTGACAAGTGCAAATATAATCCATAACCATTCGTTACTCAATGATGTATCCTCCTTAGTTTTGGTAACGCGGGAGTTCGCGAACCGCGCTGCATCACAATTTAACCAACAGCCTCTAATTATACGATGCGGCCACCAAGTTTTCAATGAAGAAAAAAATCATAAAAAAACGGCAACCGATTAGGTTGCCGTACAATCGTTGGTTATTTATGCTTTCACAACGTTAGCCGCTTGCGGGCCACGGTCGCCTTCTACAATTTCAAAAGTTACGGCTTGACCTTCTTCAAGGGATTTGAAACCTTCTTCTTGAATCGCAGAAAAGTGAACGAATACATCATTTCCACCTTCGACTTGAATGAAACCATAACCTTTTTCTGCGTTAAACCATTTTACAGTACCGTTTTCCATGATTTAATTCCTCCTAAAAACTTTCACGTAAAACGTGGGTTTTACAAATAAAAAGTACAAACCATAAAAAAACTCCCATAGGGCTGCGGAATGATAAATACCGAGCACTGCTATGGGAGTTACTTGTCATTTATGATTCCGAACTAAATATTTGCTTATCCCTAATATATCGTATGAAAAAAACATCGTCAACAATCAGTTATACTTTCCGATTATTCATTATCAGAAAAGTTAATCTTCTATCCGATCTGCAGACTAAAGGAGAATTAAAGCGCTCCATCATGTACAATAAATGTAAAGAAAAATGTGGAAAGGGAGTCATGCACATGAAATCAGATATTGAAATCGCCTTGGAAGCAGAGATGAAACCAATTGGAGAAATTGCCAGTCAATTAAACCTTGCAAGCGAGGACTACGAACCATACGGACATTACAAAGCGAAACTGTCTGATCACTTATTACAGAAGCTCTC
The DNA here is from genome assembly GCA_004078665.1 of Halobacillus fulvus. Taxonomy (GTDB): domain Bacteria; phylum Bacillota; class Bacilli; order Bacillales; family Halobacillaceae; genus Halobacillus; species Halobacillus fulvus. The sequence goes on from SCFO01000001.1 coordinate 606,688, forward strand.
AGGACGTCCCAATGGGAAAATCATTCTCACAACATCGATCAACCCGACCCCCGCGGGAGAAGGGAAGTCGACGGTTACGGTCGGTTTGGGACAAGCGCTCAACCGTATCGGAAAGAAAGCGATCATCGCTCTTCGGGAACCTTCATTAGGCCCGACGATGGGGATCAAGGGAGGGGCTGCTGGTGGCGGCTACTCCCAAGTTGTCCCGATGGAAGAGATCAATCTTCACTTTACCGGAGACCTTCATGCGATTACGACGGCGAATAATGCGTTATCTGCTTTTATCGACAACCACATCCATCAAGGAAACGAATTAAATATTGATCCGCGTAGAATTGAGTGGAAGCGTGTACTCGATATCAATGATCGGGCATTGAGACAAGTTGTGGTCGGTTTAGGAGGAGCTGTAAAAGGTGTCCCGCGTGAGGATCAGTTTACGATTACCGTCGCCTCTGAGATCATGGCTGTTCTATGCTTGGCGAATGACCTGGAGGATTTGAAAGAGAGACTGGCGAAGATCGTCATCGGCTATACGTATGAGAAAGAACCAGTGACAGTAGCAGCGCTCGGTTTTGAAGGTGCTCTTACGTTGTTATTAAAAGATGCCATGAAGCCGAATCTTGTCCAGACACTGGAAAACACACCTGCAATCATACATGGCGGACCGTTTGCCAACATTGCGCACGGCTGTAACAGTGTGATTGCCACAAGCGTCGCTTCAAAACTCGGAGATTACGTTGTCACGGAATCCGGCTTTGGTGCGGATCTAGGTGCTGAGAAATTTCTCAACATCAAAACGAGGGCCGGCGATTTTGAACCAGACGCCATCGTCATCGTCGCAACGATCCGAGCATTAAAAATGCATGGCGGGGTAGCGAAAGATCAGTTAGAGACAGAAAATATCGAAGCATTGAAAAAAGGGCTAGCGAATTTGAAAAAACATATTGAAACCATCGAGCAGTTCCAATTGCCTTTTGTTGTGGCGATCAATAAATTTCCTGCTGATACGGAAAATGAAGTACAAGCTTTGACGACATGGTGTGAAGAGAACGATGCCCCCGTTTCACTCGTCGACGTCTTCGCTCAGGGAGGAGAGGGCGGACTTGACCTTGCCGAAAAGGTGATGGAGATTTGTGAAAACAAACAGTCTCAACTAGCCTATACTTATGATTTGAACGATTCCATTGAAGAGAAAATCGATAAGATTGCCTCCCGTATTTATGGAGCAGACGGTGTCGAGTTTTCTTCGAAAGCGAAGAAACAACTGAAGCAATTCAAGGAACTAGGATATGACAACCTGCCGATTTGTATGGCCAAAACGCAGTATTCCCTGTCAGATGACCCATCCAAATTAGGGCGTCCGACTTCTTTTACGATCACGGTCAAAGAATTCAGAGCCTCAATAGGAGCCGGGTTTATCGTTGCTTTGACGGGTGATGTCATGACGATGCCGGGACTTCCTAAAAAACCTGCAGCATTGAACATGGATGTGACAAAGGAAGGCGTCGTGAAGGGACTGTTTTAAGAGGTAAAGGGAACTTTGTTTATGTTTAAAACTAGAAGACATATTGTCTTCTAGTTTTTTATTGTATGGAGTGAATCCGAAAGCCGCTTTTGGTAGAATGACAGTACGTACATATTTGAAGGGAGGAATCGGTGTGGGGATTGATATTGGCTTAACCGGATGGGGAGACCATCCCTCATTATACGCTGGACAATCCAAATCTTCTGAAAAGCTTGAAGAGTATGCTTCTCATTTTCCAGTAGTGGAAGTCGATACAGCTTTTTACGCCGTCCAGCCTCCGTCCCATTACGAAAAATGGATGAGGCAGACGCCTGACTCTTTTTCGTTCGTAATTAAAGCTTTCAGTGGACTGACGGGTCATGACCGGGAGACGCGTTCCATTCAAGAAGCTAAGGAATTAATGAAACGCTATGAAGAATCCATCCAACCCGTTGTGGAGGGAGAAAGATTAAAAGCCTTGCTCTTTCAGTTTCCTCCCTGGTTTGATGTCCGAAAGCAGCATATTCAAAAGCTAAGGCTGATAAGGGAATGGCTCCACGATTACCCGCTTGCTTTGGAATTTCGGAACCGGACATGGTTCGAAGGTCCATACAGGGAGCAGACACTCGATTTCATGAAGGAGGGGCAATGGATTCATACCATTTGCGATGAACCACAGGCAGGAGAGGGGTCTGTACCTAGAGTTCTGGTCCCCACCCATCCTGAGAAGACCTTAGTACGTTTCCACGGCAGGAATGTCCACGGGTGGAACAAAAATGGCAACAAAGACTGGAGAAAAGTGCGGTTTCTCTATCGATATAACGAAGAAGAATTACAAGAATGGGCCGATCGGATTGATGAGCTGAAAGCAAAGACTCCGGACATCACGCTTTTATTTAATAACAATTCAGGTGGCGATGCAGCGGCCAACGCGAAACAGATGCAATCCATTCTCGGCATCAACTATTCAGACTTGAATCCTCGGCAAATGGATTTATTTAATTTGTAGGAGAGACTTATGGACAAAAACAAAGCGCTAAAAGATGTGCAGCATTTTATTCAGAGTACTTTTGATAAAGATGTAAGCGGTCATGGATATGATCACATGAAAAGGGTCGCCCTATGGTCGAAAAAGATCGCGTGTAAGGAAGGAGCGGACCCTTTTCTTGCGGAAGTCACAGGCTGGCTTCACGATGTAGGGGATGAAAAGCTTTTCGACCACCCTGAAGATGCAGAACGACAGCTCCGAAAGCTTCTTCTAGACATTGGGTTGACGGCATCTGCCATTCATGAGGTCGAGGACGCTATCGCTTCCGTTTCTTTTCGAAAAGGCATGATTCCTAATTGTTTATTAGGCAAAGTCGTTCAGGATGCGGATCGTCTGGATGCGGTTGGCGCAATCGGCATTGCCAGAACATTTGCCTACGGGGGAGCGAATCAGCAGATGATCGATGGCGAAAAGGGGGACCGCACTTCCATCCAGCATTTCTACGATAAAATGCTGAAAATTAAAGGCAAAATGAACACAGATTCGGGGAGAGAAGAAGCCCACCGTCGCCATCTGTTTATGGAAGAATTTTTAAACCAATATGAACGTGAGCAGAATACAGCAAAAAATTAGGAGGTTTGCACATCATGAGTAAAAATGAACAAGTTTATTTAGATCTTTGCCAACATGTACTGGATCATGGGTTTCAAAAAGGTGATCGGACGGGAACAGGTACATATTCAGTTTTTGGACATCAGATGAGGTTCAACCTTCAGGAAGGCTTCCCTCTTCTTACGACAAAGCGAATTCCGTTTCGCCTGATTGCGAGTGAGCTCCTTTGGTTTATAAAGGGAGATACAAACATCCGTTTCTTACTTGAACATAATAACAACATCTGGAATGAATGGGCGTTTCAAAATTGGGTGAATAGTGAAGACTATAAAGGCCCGGACATGACAGATTTCGGCCGGAGAAGCCTCGAAGACGAAGCGTTCCATAAAGTGTACGTGGAGCAGATGGAAACGTTCAAAAAGATGATCTTGAAGGATGACCAATTTGCTCAGCAGTACGGTGATCTCGGCAACGTCTATGGGAAGCAGTGGCGCGAATGGAAAACGTCTCAGGGAGATACGATCGATCAGTTGAAATCGGTGATCGAATCGATTCGAAATAACCCTAATTCAAGAAGACACATTGTGACGGCGTGGAACCCGGAAGATGTTCCTTCCAACATGGCGCTGCCACCTTGTCACACAATGTTTCAGTTTTATGTAGCGGACGGGAAGCTTTCCTGTCAGCTTTATCAGCGAAGTGCTGATATCTTTCTCGGTGTACCATTCAATATTGCAAGCTATGCCTTGCTTACACACTTAATCGCCCATGAGTGCGATCTTGAACCAGGTGACTTCATCCATACGCTCGGAGATGCTCACATTTATAGTAATCATATCGAACAGGTGCAAAAGCAGCTCGCTCGTGAACCGAAACAGCTGCCACAATTGAAGATCAATGAAGAGAAGATGAGCGTGTTTGATTTTGAAATGGAAGATATCGAGCTCGAAGGCTATGAACCTCATCCAGGGATTAAAGCACCCGTTGCCGTTTAAAATAATTGGAGGTGTCTACGTATGATATCATTTATTTTTGCTATGGACCGTAATCGACTGATTGGAAAGGATAATGATCTTCCCTGGCATATTCCGAACGATTTTAAATTCTTCAAAGACACGACTTGGGGCAAGACGATCATTATGGGAAGAAAGACCTTCGAATCGTTTGAAAAGCCGTTACCTGAAAGGGAGCATATTGTCATTACGAGCAATGATCAATATGACCGTGAAGGGTGTACAGTGATTCACTCGATCGATCAAATACTGGAGATGGAGAAAAACGCCCCGGATAAAGAGTGGTTCGTCATCGGTGGAGCCGTTTTATTCGAGAAAATGATGCCATACGCAAATCGTATGTATTTGACTTTTATAGACGATGAGTTTGAAGGGGATACCTATTTCCCAGAATTCGATTTGAAAGAATGGACGCTAGCAGGTGAAACAAAGGGAGAGAAGGATGAGAAAAATCCCTACGACTATTACTTCCGCGTCTATGACAGGAAACAAGCTTCGTGAGGATGAAAGCAGCTGTCCTCGCAGGCGGACATTCTATGAGGATGGGGACAGATAAGTCAGAGCTGATCTTGGGGGGGCATACGGTCCTAGATCGGGTGACCTCTGAGCTTGAAAAAGTTACTCCTGATGTAGTGATGAATAAAAATCACAGACACCGGGAGTGCTCTCTTCCCATTTACGAAGATATTTTTCATGATGTCGGCCCTTTAGGAGGCATTCACGCTGTACTTTCTCAAATAGATGCAGACTGGGTCATCTTTTCTGCATGTGATACCCCTTTCATAAACGAAGACGTCTATCGGTATTTACTTCGTTACTGTGATGAAAATCACGAAGCGGTTGTGCCAGTCTATGAGGGACGGTTTCATCCATTGTCTGGGATTTATCGCACGAAGATTGTACATAAAATCGAACAGGTGATTGAGGTGGGTGAACGGAGAGTTCGCAGTCTGTTTGATCGAATAAAGGTTGCGGAAGTTTCCGACTTCGAAGGAATAGAGGAAGACAAATTGTCCCGGCACTTTTTTAATATGAATACCAAGGCTGATTTCAAGAAGGCTCAACAATTGCTGAAAAGTCAAGAATCCCCAAGACATTTGTAATGGAACGTGATATGATGATAAAGGATACTTAGACAATATTTTTCAGATAGCGCTTACTTAAGAAGAATAGACGAGTGAACGATGGTTATATAAAAAGGCGGTGATTGTTTCTATGGCAAGTATCGGAGTTCCAGGGTTAATCTTAATTTTGACGATCGCCCTTGTCATTTTCGGACCTAAAAAGCTTCCCGAAATTGGGAAAGCAGCCGGGCAGACGTTAAAGGAATTTAAAAATTCGGCCCGTGATTTGACGGAAGATCAAGGAGAGACGAAGAAAAAATAAGGCATGCCTTAAATTGTGGAGGGATAAGCCATGTTATCTAGCATCGGTGTACCAGGCCTGATTTTAATTTTGATCATAGCGCTTGTCATATTCGGACCTTCAAAACTGCCCGAAATCGGCAAAGCATTCGGAAGTTCTTTAAAAGAGTTTAAGAAAGCGACCGGTGACATTATGTCGGACGATCAGAAAAAGGCCGAAAATAAGACAAAAGACGAATAAAATAAATAGGAAGGTGTAAGGGACCGTTCCCTTACATCTTCTTTTTGTCAGGCGTCAGAAGTGCCTGGAGGTGAAGAAGTGTGTCAGAAGAAAATATAACGAGTCAAGATATAGAAATGAACGTTACGGACCATATCAGTGAATTGAGACGTCGTGTCATATGGACACTGCTCTTTTTTATTGCATTTTTTATTGTCGGCTTCCTTTATCATAAGCCGCTGCTCTTATACTTTATTGAGAACTTACCGTTTGAATTGAATATGACAAGTCCTGGAGAAATCATTTGGATCGTCTTTACGGTGGCGAGTGTCATTGCGATTACAGGCACACTGCCTGTTTTATGTCTGCAAGTATGGCTGTTTGTGAAACCAGCGCTTACCCCGAAAGAGAGAAGAGTCTCTCTCGCCTATATCCCTGCTGTTTTTCTTCTGTTTGCCGGAGGTTTAACGTTCGGATATATTGTATTCGTTCAATTTATACTGCCGTTTCTGCTCAATTTAAACAACGGTTTGTTCAACGAAATTTTCACAGTTGAACGGTATTTCCGTTTTCTATTCCGAGTGACTATTCCGTTTGCGGTCCTGTTTGAAATCCCGATTATCATCATGTTTTTGACGAGCCTTGGCATCGTCAATCCTGAGTTTTTAGTGAAGGTTCGAAAGTACGCTTATTTTATACTTGTCATTATCGGAACGATCATTTCACCACCGGACTTTATCCTACAGCTGGTGGTCGCGGTACCTTTAATTCTTCTTTATGAAGTAAGTATTGTGTTGTCGAGAATGGTTTACAGGAAAAAATTGAAAAACCACAAAGAGTTTATGGAAAAAGATTTGTAATGGAATCCCTCACGCCCGAGGGATTCTTTTTTCTTTCAATCTTTTAAAATCTTTGCTGTTCCTATCTATCCATGGTAAAAATAGAGTAGATTATGCTCGAAAAAGGAGAGTCGGAAGATGCGGTCTTTTTATCACTATATGATGCGTTACCGAGGAAATAAAGAAAATAATGAGGAAAAACAACTGGCGGAATGGATGTTTGAAGATCACAGTTTCCCAAAGCAGGCGAAGTCTTACGATGAGATTAGCCGTTACTTGGAATGGAATGCCCCGTTTCCGTCTGCTTTGTCTGTGTTCGATCAACTTTATGAAGCTTATCAAGTAGAAGAAGGGTAGAGGAGGAGTAGCTGTGCGAATTTTACATACGGCGGATTGGCACTTGGGGAAGATTGTCCATTATGTTCACATGACAGATGACCAGCGCCACGCATTGAATGAGTTCATCAAAATTGTGAACGAGGTCCAGCCCGATGCCATTATCATTGCTGGGGATTTATACGATCGTTCCATCCCGCCTAAGCAGGCGGTTGAACTTTTGAATGATACACTGACGACGTTGATCAAAGATTTTAATGTTCCGGTTCTCGCGATATCAGGCAACCATGACAGTCCTGATCGCCTTCAGTTCGGCCAGGAGCTTTTCAGAAGGCAGGGGCTTTATCTTGATACTAAATTAAAAGCGGATCGTCAACCGGTTACCTTAAAGGATGAATATGGTCCGGTCCACTTTCACTTAATTCCCTATGTAGAACCAGTGGAGGTCGCATATGTTTTCGAAGATTCATCGATTAAGAGTCATCAGGAAGCAGCTGTTAAGCTGATTGAGGATATTAACGAAAGGTTTTCGATGGAGGAGCGTCATGTCTGGATCGGACATGCCTTTTTGGCTGGCGGCATGGAATCGGAATCCGAGGAAAGGTTATCGATGATTGGGGGCAGCCCTTATGTAGACGCCCATCTTTTCCACGATTTCTCCTATGTAGCTCTCGGCCACCTTCATCAACCGCAACGAATTACTAAAGATTATATTCGATATAGCGGCTCGCTCTTAAAGTATTCTTTCTCTGAAGCGGGTCATAAAAAGTCTGTCACGATCGTGGATATGGACGAGGATGGAAACTGTACGATTGAAAAGAAGCCGATCCTAGCTGCTCGTGACTTTGAAATTGTAGAAGGGTACTTTGATGAACTGCTCCAGGGAGACGCTCCTAAGCATCCGGAAAATTACTTGCACATCCGACTTTTAGACGACGGACAGCTCGTCGATCCGATGGGGAAACTGAGAAAAGTCTACCCGAATATCTTACATTTAGAACGGAAGAGAACCGGCGGGGCGAATGCCTATCAAGACTTAGAAAAAGTAAAAGAAAGGCAAAAAAGGTCACATGATGAACTTTTTGCCTCCTTTTATGAGGATATAAAAGGGGATCCTATGCCTGACCACCGAAAGGCATTAGTAGATCAAGTGATTCAAGCGTTGAAAGATAAGGAGAGGGGGCAGTAAAATGAGAGCTCTTACGTTAACCGTCCATGCATTTGGACCATACCGGGATAAGCAAACGATTGACTTCTCCTTACTTGGTGATGAATCGATCTTTCTGATTACAGGCCCTACCGGAGCGGGGAAAACGACAGTGTTTGATGCGATGTGTTTTGCTTTATACGGACGAGCGAGTGGAAGCGACCGCGATCAGGATAGTATGCGCAGCCATTTTTCTAAGGAAGATGATACAACCTATGTGGAATTTCATTTTGAATTAAGAGGCAAACAGTACAGAATGGTGCGGATGCCGAAGCAGTGGAGGAAAAAGGAGCGTGGAGATGGGTATAAAGAGGACCCGGCGCGCGCTGAATTATTTATCCTAAACGATGATGGCGAAAAGTTAATCGCCTCAAAGATAAAAGAGGTCAATGATTATATCGAAGACATTTTAGGTCTCGATTATGAACAGTTCAGAAAGATGATCATGATCCCTCAGGGAGAATTCCGGAAGCTGATATCAGAAAACAGTAAAGAAAGGGAAGAAATACTTCAGCGGATTTTCAAAACTCAATTTTATTCGCAGATGACCGATTACTTAAAGAATCAGTCTAAGGAATTGTATGAAGAAATCGAACAGTTTCAATGGAAAATCGAGCAGGAGATCAGCAAAATCGAGTGGGGATCTGATCAGTATGACGAAGTACAAGAGCTTGAACCTTCCGACACGTGGAAACGTTTAGAGGATCGTCTCGAACAGCAGATGAATCGGCATCAGGAAGAGGATCGTCTCCTAAAGGAACAAGCAGACAAAGTAGACCAAGTGCAGGAAAACTTCCAAAACGCAAAACGTTTACATGAGGACTTTTCAGCATTAGAAGATTTACTTAAAGAATCCTCCACACTAGAAGAGAAGAAAAAGGAAATCGACGAGTTGTCAAATACGCTGTCCATGGCAGAGGATGCATATGAAGTGTATCCCTACGAAAGACAGTGGATTGAAAAGCAAAATGAACTGCGTGAACTTGAAGAAAAACAAAAGCAAAGAACCGAAGCGAGAGTTGAATTAGAACAAGATTTCTCCATAGCTGAACAAGCTTATGAAGAGGAGCTTGCCAAGGAAAATGTCAGACAGGGCTTAAAAGAGCGATGGGAGCATTTGATCAAAGAAAAAGAAATTCTTGAGAAATACATGTCTGTCAAAGGGAAAATGGAAGAAGCAGAAAAATCAGCCTCTCAAATCAAGGTCAAAAAAGAAACCCACGAGAAACAGCTAGCGCAATGTAAAGAGGATATCAAACACTTTAAACAGCAAGCAGTGAAAGAGAGAGAGATCTCGAATTCATTGTATGAATTAAAAACGTCTGATCAGAATCTCCTCAAACAGCAACGTGAACTGAAGCAGCTGTTTGAGGAGTGGAAACGTCTGTTGAAGCTTAGAGCGTCTTATCAAGAACAACAAAGGACACACCAAAACGCTAAAAAAGAACGCGATAAACGAAAACGGCAGTACGAGACGGTTCTCGAGGAGATTCGGAGTCATCATGCATATACACTAGCGATGAACCTTAGGGATGACGAGCCATGCAAGGTTTGTGGATCGATCCATCACCCTAACTTAGCCGAAAAGCCTGAACGTCTTCCGGGTGAAGAAGAAGTTCAGCAGCTTAAAGAAAAATGGGACGAAGCAGAACAGTCTCTTCAGCGTGCATATGATCAGCTTTTTTTGATTAAATCAGAAGGAGAATCAAAAAAACAACTCGTAGAAGCGTTGCAAAAAAACTTGGGTGAATTTGAAGTTCAATTAGAAGAAGAATCTCTCGTGGAAGCTTTAAAACAACTAGAAGCTTCCATCACGGATAACAAAAGCCGCCAGACTGTGTTGAATAAACAATTGGATCAAGTGAAGCAGGCGATTCAGAAAGTAGAGGCCCTTGAACAGCAGGAAGAAGCGTTGCAAACCACCATTCGTGATATACAGCAGCAACTTGTGTCTAAAGAGCAGGAACAAATTCGCTATCAGACACAGCTTGACCATTTGAAAGAATCCACTTCTTTAAATGAAATCGATCAAAACAATATCGAACGAGAGATTCAAAGTGCGGAAGAAAACTTTAAGAAAGCACAGAAGAAATGGGAAGAGATCCAAGAAAATTATCAGAAAAAGAAAGAGCAATTGCAGAAAATAAAAGTAGCGGAATCTGAAGGGGAAACTTATGTTGAACAAACGAAAAATGCCGTCATATCAAGGGAGAAACAATTTAATCAAACGTTTGTTCAATTTTCGTTTTCCAGCTATGAAAACTACAAATCCTATCTGATTCCAAGAGAAAAGATGGAAAGTATCCGGGATCAAATCAATCGTTATTCTCAAAGGCGTACTGTCGTTGAGACAAGAAAAGAGGAATTGATGGAACGGATCAAAGGGAAGGAAAGACCAGACCTTGACGCATTGAGGGAAGATCTTGAAAAAAATAAAGCAATTTATGCGGAACAACAGCAATTCGTCAATGAGATTTCTCTTTCTATGAAACAGAACAGGGAGATCTTTCAAAGGATGGAGAAACTTTTGACTGAACAAGGGGATTTGGCTAAACAATATTTCGATATTGCGGAGCTCGCCCAGCTTGCAAAAGGGGATAACGCCTTAAGGTTATCTCTTGAGAGGTATGTCCTAGCTTCTTTCCTAGATGAAATCCTTGTTCAGGCGAATCTGCGCTTCGATCAAATGACGGATCACAGGTACCAGCTGATCCGTAGCGATGAAATTGCAAAAAGAGGGGCCCAGAGCGGACTGGATCTTGAGGTGCTGGATCATCATACAGGGCAGCAAAGGTCTGTTCGGACGCTATCGGGAGGAGAAGGGTTCAAAGCTTCCTTGAGCCTGGCGCTCGGGATGGCAGACGTTGTCCAGTCCCATGCAGGTGGCGTGCAGCTCGATACACTGTTTATCGATGAAGGCTTTGGAACACTTGATGAAATTTCTCTCGAACAGGCTATTGACTGCTTGCGAGGCCTGCAGGATGGGAATCGTATGTTGGGCATCATTTCCCACGTCCCGCAATTGAAGGAAGAAATACCTGCTAAACTTCAGGTGCACGCAGGACCACAAGGATCAAAAGTCGAGTTCATTTTTCAATAATATCTCAAATATGGCAGCCCAAATGAAGCAGACTGTCATATTATGCGCTTCCCCGGGAAATAGTCTGTCCTGGTCAGGGGAATGACGGATTAGAAAAGGGTGACATATATGCAGATTTTACAGAATGACTGGCAGGAGTATTTGTCTAAAGAATTTGAAAAACCATATTATCAAGATCTCAGAGAATCCTTAAAAAAAGAGTATCAGAACCATATCATTTATCCGGATATGTATGACATCTTTTCGGCTTTCCATCACACGTCCTATCGCGAAACAAGAGTCGTTATAATTGGCCAGGATCCTTACCATGGTCCAGAGCAGGCGCATGGATTCAGCTTCAGTGTTAAACCACATGTCGCTATACCGCCTTCCCTTCGGAACATCTATAAAGAATTGGAGATGGATCTCAACATCAAGCCCCCTTCCCACGGTTATTTGAAGGCTTGGGCGGAAAACGGTGTCTTGCTGCTTAACAACGTGCTGACGGTAAGAGCCCATCAAGCCCACTCCCATAAAGGGTTGGGATGGGAGAAGTTCACAGATGCCGTCATTGAGGAATTAAATGAGAGAGAACGTCCGCTGGTTTTTATTTTATGGGGGAAGCAGGCTCAGCAAAAAGGAAAAACGATCGATGACGAAAAACACAAAGTGATTGCGTCTCCTCATCCGAGTCCATTAGCTGCGCATAGGGGGTTTTTTGGAAGCCGGCCTTTTTCTAGGACGAACGAGTTTTTAAAAAGCATAGGGGAAGAACCGATCGACTGGTCCCTCCCTGAAGATCCTCCGGGTGCCCATACCAAATAGCATGATTGGAATACCCTGTAATATCTCAATATATATCGGAGGGGATTTTATGTTCCCAGGCGGTCAACCACCATTTCCTCCCATGGGGGGATATACAGGATTTCAGCCCTATGGTGCACCTCAAGGAATGATGCGGTCTTTCTCACCCATGCTACGAAACGGTCCAGGAGCTTTACGCAATAGTGTAGGCGCCGGTTTACAAAGAGGAGGCCTTCCTTTTATTGGAGGGAGTAATTTTGGTTCACAAGCAGCTGGTGCCGTAGCCAAAACGGGCGGAGCAGGCTGGATAGGTCATGTTCAGACAGCCTTGAAAGCAATGCAAAGCGCTGCGCCGATGATCCAGCAGTATGGCCCTATGATGAAGAATATACCCGCGATGATTAACATGATGAAAATCATGAATGAACCGGATGATGAAGAAGGATCTCCACAGTTTCTTGATGAATCCTCCTCTTTTTTGAAGGAATCATCAAGAAGGACTAAGGAGAGTGTATCCAGTTCGTCTAGTTCATCGAGACATCAAGGCACATCACAGCCAAGGCTTTACATTTAGGCTGTGCATGTGGCTTGATTTTTTTTCTCGAATTCGAAAAAATAGGGTAAAGATTGACAGAAAATATACACTAAAAGAAACTTTCGTCGATCCTTGATCAGTTAAAAGAGATTTTACTTACGAACCTTAGGAGGGTTTTAGATTATGAGTTCACTACAAACCGCTACATTTGCAGGTGGGTGCTTCTGGTGTATGGTCGAGCCGTTTGATGAATGTCCGGGAATCGAATCGATCGTTTCGGGCTATACAGGAGGCCACACAGAAAACCCGACGTATATGCAGGTAATTACCGAAACGACAGGACATAGAGAAGCTGTACAAATTACGTTCGATCCAGCCATTTTCCCTTATGAACGGCTCTTGGAGCTTTTTTGGCAGCAAATTGATCCGACAGATGCGGGCGGTCAATTTGCTGATCGAGGAAAGTCCTACACGACAGCCATTTACTATCATACAGAAGAACAAAAACGCCTAGCAGAAGAAAGTAAGAAGCGGGTCGAACAATCGGGTGTCTTTAAGGATCCGATTGTTACAGAAATTCTCCCGGCTCAAACTTTCTACCCTGCGGAGGACAAGCATCAAGATTATTATAAGAAGAATGCCTTTCATTACAAGCGTTACAAAAAAGGATCTGGAAGGGCTGATTTTATTAAGAACCATTGGAGTTACAAAAAGAATCAGGAAGAATTGAAAAAGCAGCTAACCGATATTCAGTACAAAGTGACACAAGAAAATGCAACGGAACGACCTTTCTACAACGAATATCACGACCACGAGGAAGATGGAATCTATGTCGATATCGTATCAAAAGAACCACTGTTCAGCTCAACAGATAAGTATGATGCCGGCTGCGGATGGCCAAGCTTTACGAAACCAATCGAAAAACAACAAGTTCAAGAAGAGATGGATACAACTCATGGCATGATCCGTACTGAAATAAGAAGCAGTCAAGCGGATTCTCACCTCGGTCACATGTTCGAGGATGGGCCTGTTGATCAAGGTGGCCTTAGATACTGCATCAATTCAGCTGCACTTGAATTTATCCCTAAGGATCAAATGGAAGAACGAGGGTACGGTTACCTGACCTACCTTTTTAACTAAAGTATTTCAAAAGAACCAGACATGATTGTCTGGTTCTTCTTATGCATTAGCCACCGGATGTGTCAGGATAAGCAGTAGGCGTACTCAATAGAAAGGAAAGTGATATACTGAAAATGTGAGGTGACATCAGTGGGAAGAAAAAAAGTATTAACGAAAAAGGAAATTTATAATGTGACCGGCCATCTTCTTCGCGAAGAAGGCTTAAAAGGTGTTCATTTCAAAAAACTTGCCCAGAAACTAGAAGTCGGCCGGAGTACCCTTTACGAGTATTTCCGGAATCGAGACGACCTCCTTCTTGCTTATATGAAAAGCTTGATGGACGATATGAATGAGCAGGTGGACAGAATCGATCCGAATCTTCCTCCCAATAAAAAATTATACGAACTTTTGGTCATCATCCTGCATCACGCAGAAATCCATCAGATCGATCACATGATCAAAGAGCTTCAGTCCAGCAATAAACATGCTGCCATGTTTTATAAAAACGAACTGGATGTTGATCTTATGAAGACCTATGAGAATATGATGGACTGGATTGAAGAATCGAAAGAAACCGGGATCTGGTCGGAACAAGTGGATTCAGCGTTAATCGGTGATCTGATTTTTCATGCCATTATGTTTCCGAACCGGAAGCGTATGGGTGTTGAGGCGTTAGCGGACCAATTGTTCCGCTTGATAGAAAAAGGTGTATCTCTTGATTCGTAACCGTCTGTATCCGGCGGTTTTTTTATGGTGAAATGAGGAGGGATGGCATGCCTTTTTTTCGAATGATGTTTACATATGCAATTGCCGCTTTATCAGGATGGGTATTCGCTTTATTGCACATTCCCTTGCCGTGGATTTTGGGACCGGTGGTTGGACTTTTTCTTTATAAGTGGTCGTCTTCTCACCATACATATCAGCTGGCATCAGCTAGAAACATAGCGTTCGGGTTACTAGGTATTCAAATCGGTCTGACCTTTTCTAAACAAACCTTTACACTTGTTGTTCCTTATTTTGTACCTTATACGATTTTGTCCTTTGTGATTATTATCTTAAGTTTAGGGATCGCTTACCTCATCTCAAGAAGGACAAAAATCGATACCAAAACAAGCCTGATCGGCAGTGCCCCTGGAGGATTATCGGCAATGATTGCCGTCAGTGAATCTTTTAAAGGGAACACAGTGTTAGTGACGATTTTTCATACCATTCGGCTTTTGGCGGTTTTATTTATCATTCCTTTTCTCGCCACCCGTTGGCTATATGCTCCTCACGAGGGTATGAGCACAACACCTTCCACAGACAACGGGCCAATGTGGACCATTTTTTTATACGGGATTGTTTTTATTTGGGGATACGCTTTACAACGCGTTCTTCCTGCATCACTTGTTATCGTTCCAATGCTTGCTGTAGGTATGATGAAAGCTTTAGGATTTCCTTTATATGAGCTTCCGAGTGAGGTGTTCATTTTGGCTCAAATCCTAATCGGGGTTCATCTCGGACAGGCGATCAACGTAGATGATCTTAAAAAGGCTGGAAAGTATTGTTTGTATTACTTAGGATTATCCATCGCTGTTATTATCGTATCCATAGGCCTGGGATTTTTACTAGCCAATTGGACCGGCATGGATGTTGTAACAGCGGTTCTCGCGCTCGCGCCAGGTGGTTTAGTCGAGATGGCAATTACAGCACAGGATGCAGGAGGACAACCAGCGGTGGTCAGTTCCCTGCAGACGATCCGTCTACTGACAATTGTCCTAGTATTGCCTTTACTGTTTAAATGGCTTTTACCAAAGGTATAGATTCCTATTCTTTTGACATTATCTCGAATTAAAGATAAAATGTCTTTAGATTGAAAGAATAAAATGAAAAACGGAATAGAGGAGGCCGTCATTATGAACATGAAGCATGTATTCAAAGAAGGGGCATCAAAAAATTCCAATGTCCTTTTGTTACTCCATGGAACAGGTGGGACTGAACAGGACCTGCTTCCGCTTGCAGAATGGATCGATCAGGATGCTGCGGTGCTATCCGTAAGAGGGAACGTATCAGAAAACGGAATGCCGCGTTTTTTCAGAAGAATACGAGAAGGTGTTTTTGACGAAGAAGATTTAATCTCAAGAACCGAAGAATTGCATGAGTTTCTTCAAACAGCGTCAGAAGAATACGGATTCGACCGGAGTAAGGTCATAGCCGTCGGTTACTCTAACGGGGCAAATATTGCTGGCAGTCTCTTGTTTCACTATAAAGACAGCCTGAAAGGAGCCCTGCTTTTCCATCCGATGGTTCCAAGACGAGGCATTGAGTTGCCTGATCAGTCAGGTGTACCTGTCTTCATCGGCGCAGGTGAGAATGATCCAATCTGTCCAGCGCAGGAAACGGTCGATTTAAAAGAACTGCTCGAAGGCGCTGGAGCAGACGTCCAGGACCATTGGGAGAAGATGGGCCACCGCTTGACAGAATCAGAAGTGAAGGCGGGCGCCGCTTGGTATAAAGAGAAACTTTAAATCATGATTGAGTCCTTTTTCACTTCATTGTATGATAAGTAGACAGAGATGAAGGAGGGATTCAGGATGATTCATAAAACTTGGGAAAAGAATCCGACCGTCAAACAAATCGAGTGTGTGCATAACGATGCTGAGAAATTTGTTGTCGACCGGGTGCTGACCCCTGGAAAAGTATATGATGTGAAAAATGAAAGCGAAGAGTTTTATTTCGTCATCGATAATACGGGACGAATGGGTGGCTTTTACAAAGATTATTTCAAAGAAGTTTGATTGATAGAAGCGGAGAGGAGACTCTCCGCTTTTTTTATTTCAAAATTACCATGGAAAAGTAGATGATGATTGTTTTGTCATTAGTAGGGAGGGTAGAGCCTATACAAGAAAAGCTTAAGGAGATGATCTCATGATTATGGAAAACGTACGATTATACCGTCCGTATATACCAGAACAGGACAATGAACTTTATACGGTTTATTTGGAAGGGCAATATATAGAATCGATTCATAAAGGTCCGTACCACGGTACCAATCAAACGATTGATGTACAAGGAAAAGTATTGGCCCCTTCCTTTAATGACAGCCATATGCATTTACTTCGTTTCGGTCTATTAAAAAAAGAGCTGGATTTGACTGAGGCTACGTCTTGGAGTGAGATGAAAGAACTTGTAGAAAATCATTATGATCGAATGGAGGAAGGCGACTGGATCTTTGGAAAAGGATTTGATGATTCAAAATTCGAGGATTTGGATCACCCGCTAACAGCTGAAGATTTACATGAAATCCAGGTCAATGCTTATATTTATTTCATGCATGAGGACGGGCATGAGTGTGTCATCAGCCAAAAGGCTTTTGAACTGCTCGAGCAGGAGGAAGATTTTAAGAAGGAGCCGGATGAATTCAAAGAGACGGATGAACATGGTGAGTGGACAGGACGTTTTAAGGATACAGCTGTGCATTATATTAAGCATCACTTTTGGGGGAGGTCTGTGGAGGATGCTAAAGAAGCGCTACTTGCCGGGCTTCCGTATTTGAGTAAACACGGCATTACGTCTGTTCACACGGACGATATAAATTTTATAGGGGCCTACGATAAACTTTGGAAGGCTTATACGGAACTTGAACGTGAAGGCAGGCTTCCAATCGATGTGCATTTGCATCATTACATTTTCAATATCTATGATCTCCAACAATATTTGAAAAATAACCGTAACCGAACCGGAGACGGAACGGATCAGGTCAAAGTCGGTGCGATTAAAATATTTCTTGACGGCACACAGCGCCTTCATACAGCTGCAATGAGAAATCCGTATCCTGATCAGCCGTCTAAACAAGGAACGCTGATTTATGATCAGGAGCAGTTGAATGAAATGGTACGTCTCGCTGCTCAAAACGACATGCAGGTTGCGATGCATGCGATTGGAGATAAAGCGGTGGAACAGGCAATTAATGCATTGGAACAAAAAGTAGCTGAAACAGATCGATTGAGACACCGGATCATTCATGCCCAGACATTAGGTCCGGATTTAATCGATCGCCTCAGAAAGTTAAAACCATATATTGAATCTCAGCCATCTTTCTTGCTCGGGGAATGGAGTCAAAAGGGTAAGTGGACACCAGCAGATCTCCTCCCGTACTGTGACGCCTTCCATAGCCTCGTCCATGCGCACGTCCCCGTGACGTTAAGTTCAGACCTTCCGATTGGAGCATTGAACCCTTTCGTATCGATATTCACGGCGATAAACCGTACGGATATGAAAGGAAATCCGGAAGGTGGCTGGATGCCTCAAGAAAAATTATCTATGGAAGAATCTTATAAAGGATTTACAATGGTTCCTGCAGAACTTGAATATCAGGAAAAGAAAAAGGGAAGAATAGAAGCTGGTTATCAGGCGGATTTTGTCCTTTTAAGCGAATATCCGAATGAAGTGGACGCTTCAAACGTTCATAAGATTCAAGTGGAAGAAACGTGGTTTAGAGGTAAACAAGTATATAAAAGGTGACAAATTTCCCTTGCATTCCTTGTCAACCATCTTACCATGAGCGATAATAAAACTAAGTCGAGGAAAGGGGAGAATGGTATGGATAAGCTTATTCTAGTCCGGCACAGTGAAACAGAGGGTCAACATGAAGACTCGCCCTTAACAAAGTTGGGAGTGCGACAAGCTCATACACTTGCTCACTTTTTAGAGCAGACAGGTTATAAAGTGGACCGGATTATTTCCAGCCCTTTTTTAAGAGCGATCGAAACGATCAAGCCCTACTCTCAAAAATGCGGTGTCCGAATTGAAACAGATGAACGGCTTGAAGAGCGTATCTTAAGCCATGAACCTGTCGATGATTGGGAGGAAGTTCTCCACGACACCTTTGAGGATCAGGATCTGAAACTGACGGGTGGAGAATCATCAAAGGAAGCTAAAGAACGTGTCCTTTCTCTAATCGACGAATTGGAGCGTGAAGACAATGGCAATGTGGTCCTCGTGACACACGGAAACCTTCTCGCCCTTTTATTGCAAAAATATAACCGTGAAATCGGCTTTTATCACTGGAAGCGCTTGACGCGCCCTGATGTATTTCTCGTCCAGAAACAAGGTGGCGAATACACGGTGGAGCGGATTTGGGATCACTGATCGATCATTACGAATAAGACAATTGTGAATGAGCTTTGTCAAATTTCGTAGAAGAATTGCGAATTTCCATTATAATCGTTATGATATATTGTGGTGTTTATCTTAGCCGTTTCAGGTGAATATAGAAATATAAGCACACGATTTGAACGAAAAGGAGGAGAAATTAAATGGCATTTGTTATTACATCCCCTTGTAAAGATGAAAAAGCAGGTGAATGCGTAGACGTATGTCCTGTCGATTGCATAGAAGAAGGAAAAGATATGTTTTATATTGATCCTGCCATTTGCATTGACTGTGGCGCATGCGAAGCTGTTTGTCCGGTTGAGGCGATTTATATCGAAGACGAAGTACCGGAAGAGGAAAAGCAATACATCGAAATTAACCGTAAGTTCTTTGAAGAACAGTAAGTCAGACATAATGATCACCGCTCCGAATCACTCGGAGCGGTTTTTTATATGGCTTTATGAATAGTTGGAACAGAAAGCGGGTAGATAAAAAAGGAACCGTATATAGGAGGGATAAGAATGGCAACACTAGCAAAGCAAACAGCCATCATTACAGGAGCGAGCAGCGGAATAGGTAAAGCGATTGCTCACCATCTGGCAGAAGAAGGAGCCAATGTCGTTCTTGCCGCAAGACGTTCTGAAAAGCTAAAGGAACTCGCTGACGAAATTAAAAGCGCACATAACACAGAAGTGTCTGTAGTCGAAACAGACGTGACAAAAAAAGAAGACGTCGAAAATCTTGTGAAAGAAGCGGTCGATCAATTCGGTCATGTCGATATATTCGTCAATAACGCCGGGGTCATGCTGCTTTCCTTTTTGAAGAATGATCATGTAGATGAATGGGAGCAGATGGTCGATGTCAATATAAAGGGTGTCCTATACGGAATCCACGCTTCACTTCCTCACATGCTTGAACGGGAACAGGGACACATCGTGAATGTTTCCTCTGTAGCGGGTCACGAAGTTTTTCCTTCTAGTACCGTTTACAGCGCGACGAAATATGCCGTCAAAGCCTTGTCTATGGGAATGGAAAAAGAATTGTCCCGCTCGGGAGTGAGAGTAACCAACGTTTCACCGGGAGCTGTAGATACAGAGTTGACCGACCATATTACAGATGGCGACGTCATCGACATGTTCAAAGATCGCAGCATGGAACCGCTCGAAGCCGATGATATCGCACGAGCTGTAGCCTATGCCGTTACCCAGCCATCCTACGTCAATGTCAATGAAGTCATCGTACGCCCGATGCATAAAAAGTAAAAATAAAAGACCGCAGAAATGGTCTGCGGTCTTCTTTAAGATATCACACGGAACGATGTGCTCCCTTCTGGAGGTTGGTCGGTCGTATGGATCGTTTCGACTTTGGCAAAAGGAGTCGGCCCTTTCTCAAGCTCTTTAATAAAACGTTCGACACGATATTGCTCTCCTTCGGCTTCGATTTCAACCGATCCATCGTTTTTATTTTTAACCCAGCCTGTCAGTTCGTGTTCGATCGCGATTTGCTTCGCTGTCACACGGAACCCGACTCCTTGGACGCGGCCTTGTACAATGAGATGTCGCCTAATCATTAATTCACCTCCCTTAACCCATTACTACCCTGCAAACAAGGGATCAAAAACATAACGAGAGAAGGGTTACTTTTGAGGACCATCAACATTTCAGAATTAAAAGGTTTTAAAATTGGACAGAGTACGGATATAGAAGCAGGAACAGGCTGTACGGTCATTTTGTCTGAAGGAGGCGCAGTAGCTGGTGTGGATGTGAGAGGCGGGGCTCCAGGTACGAGAGAAACCGATTTATTGAAATCTGAGAACTTAGTGGAAAAAATACATAGCGTCTTTCTGTCAGGCGGAAGTGCTTATGGACTTAATGTAGCGGGCGGGATCATGAAATTCCTTGAAGAAAAGCAGGTCGGATTTGATGTTGGTGTTGCAAAAGTACCAATCGTACCCGGAGCGATCCTTTTTGATCTTACGGTCGGGCGAGCCGATAAAAGACCAGGCGCCCACATGGGGTATCAGGCTGCAGAACAGGCATGGGGAGGTGAACCTTTTCAATCGGGAAATGCTGGGGCAGGGACAGGGGCATCTGTCGGGAAGCTGCTCGGAAACACCCATGCAATGAAGGGAGGAATCGGGGCCTTTGCCGTTGAAATCGGTGAACTGCAAGTCGGTGCAATTGTTGCGGTCAATGCTTTTGGCGACGTCATCGACTCGAAGACAGGAGAAAAACTTGCCGGATTACAGTCGGAAGGGCAATGGCTCGATACAGAGCATCAAATGTTGAATCAGCTCGAAGCGAAAACGAACCGCTTTTCAGGGAATACGACGATCGGAGCCGTTCTTACGAATGCAAAGTGGGAAAAATCCCAGGCAAATAAAATAGCCTCCATTGCTCATGACGGACTTGCCAGATGTATTCGTCCCTCCCATACGTTTGTGGATGGAGATACGATCTTTACACTCTCGACGGATGAGGTAGCGGTCGATCTTAATGTTATGGCATCACTGTCTGCATATGTCGTCGAGCATGCCGTCAAAGATGCCGTTGTTTCTGCTTCCTCTGCTTACGGCCTTCTAGCGTATAACGAAATAAAATGAAGGAGAATGGGGATGAAACTTTTTGTTTACGGATCTTTGTGCAAGGGAGAGCGTAATGCGCACGTCCTGAACGAGGCGACTTGTCTTTCTGAACAGGCGTGGACGCATGGTCGTCTCATGTATGGGGAATCTTATTATCCGCTTCTCGTGAAAGATAGAGAAAGTATGGCTTATGGAGAGCTTTATGAAATAGAAGAAAAACATTTTCCAATCCTGGACAGGCTCGAAGGATATAACCCAGATGGGAAGTCTTTGTTCTTACGAGAGGAAACCGACGTCTTTTATAGAAATGAAAAAGTAAGAAGCTTCGTCTACTACTATCCTCATCAAACAACACGAGGTGAAGTCATAGAAGGGAATTGGAAGGTAGCCGAAGCCCTCCGAGACCTTCCGTGCTACTACTTTGCCTACGGCTCCTGTATGGACCTCGAACGAATTCAGAAGCAGGGAGCAGGCCCCCTGTTCACAGAGATTAAGGGGCGAGGTGTCCTTGAAAACTATCAGTTAGGTTTCGGTATGATGATGGAAGACGGAGGAAGAGCTGATATCGTAGAAAAGGATGGAAGCAAGGTGGAAGGAGTCCTCTATCGTGTCGGGGAAGGTGCGGTTGATTATTTGTATGAAAGAGAAGGTGTGACGACCGGAAATTATCGCCCCACGATCGTCTTTCCGCATTTGCAAGGGAAACAAATCAAGGCTTTATCGTTCACGGTGCTAAATAAAAGGGAGGACAGCGCGCCCCCACTTCACTATGCCCGCGAAATCCACCGGGGTGGATCCACCTACCTAAGCAAATCTTATTTGACAGAACTTGAAAAAATTTTTAGCGAAACGCTGCCTGTACAAGGGTTTCCTGATTATTTGCATCATATTAAAAGAGATACAGACTAATTAATGTTGTTAAAAGGAGACGCTCATGATGTACAAAGAAGAATGGAAAACGTATAGAGCAAGGGATTTTTCACAACTGCAATTTGCTCATTATCAGAAAGAACCACAACAAACAACTGCCCTCATCCTCCTGCACGGAATTACCGCAGAGCTCGAGCATCACCGCAAACTTGCACATGCCCTCCAAATTAAAGCGGATGTCTTTCTTCCGATTTTAAGAGGGTACGACCAATTGAATCAACGGGGTGACCTTGATTACATCGGTCAATACGATGATGATCTGTTTGACTTCCTTCATTTTGTAAAGCGAAAAGGGTATGAGCGTGTCATTCTGGCAGGACACTCGATGGGATGTGCCAATCTTTTGCGAATCATTGATTTAAATCCGGAAGCGGCTGACTATTACTTGTTTTTATCGCCATTTTTTCACCCGGCTTTGCCTGTTTACCGGGAAGAATCAACGGATCAATTCAAGCCTGAAACGGATGTTGATTACACCGTCCACGAGAAAAAAGCCGGCTTGCTCATGACATTATATAAAATGAACATCCATCGCTTCTCTCACAAAACCGTAGCAGAAATTCCGGATGAGTTTGATGCCACAGGACGGCTTGAACTGAGCTTTCGCCTTTTGGCGTCCAGGTTTTTAGAAAAGATAACGAAAGATGTTTTTGAAAAAGTCGAAGGAAGAACTAAAACGTATGTAGGAGATCAGGATGAAGTTGTCGACCCTGAAAAATTAAAAGACTGGTTTTACGATTATTGCGGACAAAAGTTAGAGGTGATTGAAGGGACAGATCATAACCATATCCTCCACCATGAAGAGCTTCACCGTTCACTCAAGGAATGGGTAAAGGTGTAAACGATGAAGCCGATTTACAGTGAAATCATTCAATTTCGAGGATCTCATTACGAATTTGGTCAGGAGCAGGGGCGACGCTTCAAAGAAACAAATCTTTACCATCATCACAAATCCCGGCGCGGAAAGTCGCTCCGCAAATACGCTGTTGACATGAGAGATGTAGAAACTTTCTACCTGCGGTACGCGAGAAACATTTGGGAGGAATTGCGTGGACTTGCTGACAGTTTGGAATGGTCATTTGAAGAGGTTGTTCACGAATACAGCGGCTGGCAGCAAGACTGGGTGAAAAGCGGGTGTTCCATTTTCACCTCATCTGACTTTTTCGCTCGAAACTATGATTATCATCCAAAAACTTATGAAGGACGCTTTATCCTATTCCAACCGGATATCGGATTTGCCACCATCGGACCAGGTCAGCGGATTATCGGAAGGACTGATGGGATGAATGAACATGGACTTTGTATTGGGTACAACTTTGTCAACCGCATCAAACCAGAGGACGGGTTAATCTGCTGTCACCTGACTAGAATCGTCCTTGAAAACTGTAGAACGACAAAGGAAGCTGTCGCATTATTACAAGAGCTTCCCCATCGGCATGCCTTTAATTATGTGATATATGACCAACAACAGATGACTAGAGTTGTCGAAGGAACTCCAAGAGGCGTGTATGTAAGAGAAGGAAATGTTTGTACGAATCACTTTGACTACCACAAACACGAAAACCGACGCCATTTAGGTGATTCTAAAGAAAGATTCGATAAGATCGAACAACAGGTACCCTCCATAAGGACAGTTTTCGATGCTTATCAATTTCTGAACCATACCGAACACTCCATCTTCTCCAAACGATATAGACAATGGTCGGGAACCATTCATACGGCTTGTTACGAAAACCGGAACCTCCATCTATTATTCGGTCTTGGCGGGGATACAAATCCAGTCGTCATCGATTTTAAAAAATGGTTGGCAGGTCAACAAACGAATCTTAAGAAAGTGATCGGCCGGTTGGATACAGACCTTTCGATCCCTTACATCGACTAAACCAGACGGATTAGTCGATTTTTTTCGCTCTAGTAAACAGATAAACTTGAGATTAATCGGAAAATCCGCTTACAATATAAGAGAAAACATTTTCATAAAGGAGCCCGCTTATGACTGTCACAACTGGCCAGACAGCAACTGAATGGAATCATCTTTACCTATTTTTGAAAAGACATGACCGAGCAGCTAGTGAAAAACTGCTCGATTTGATAGAAAAGAAAAATGAAAATCAAGCGATGATCGGATTTGCCGGGCACTTTTCTGCAGGGAAGTCCACACTTGTCAATACATTGCTGAATCATGAAATATTGCCTTCAAGTCCGATCCCGACGAGTGCGAATATCGTACATTTGACGAAAGGGAAACCGAAAACGATCACCTATTTCAAAGAAGGTTCACCGGCTGAATTTAAAGGGAATCTCCCTTTTGATCAAGTCGAGTCTTTATGCCGTGATGGAGAACAAATCACACGAATTGATTTGCAGCGCGAAGAAGCGGATCTGCCTCCCAATGTGACCGTTCTGGATACGCCAGGGGTCGATTCGACGAATGATGCCGACCGTCTGATTACAGAATCCTCTTTGCACTTAATGGATTACATGTATTATGTGATGGACTATAATCATGTTCAATCAGAGGTCAACTTGTCTTTTCTACTTGAGATGCAAAGAAGAGGAACACCATTTTCAGTCGTCATCAACCAAGTGGATAAGCATAATGAAGAAGAACTGAGCCTTGAATCATTCAAGGCGAGCGTATTGGAATCTTTTGATCAGTGGGGCATTGCACCAGAGATGGTCTATTACACGTCTTTAATGGATTTTAACCTCCCTTTTAATGATTTGACGCAGTTAAAATCAGATATGAGACAGTTGTTTGACCTTAATACGGAACGAAAGCAGCAAAACATCGAACGCGCTGCAGAGAACATCGCTCACGAAGCTTTAAAACAGTACCGGGAAGAAGTCGGTGAGTACAAGCAGTATTTCGTCGATCAATTTGAGGAAGCTGTAGACGTTTTGGAAGAAAGCGGTCTGGAACAATGGGATACACCAGAGAATCAAAAAAAGGTTGCGGAAGAGGCTTTCCAGGACCAGGTTGTTTCGTTTATTCCGAATGCGTATTTGATGCCAAGTGTATTAAGAGAAGATGCCCGTTCGTTTCTTGAATCTCTTCAACCCGGTTTCAAAGTTGGGATGTTCTTTACAAAGAAAAAAACAGAAGAGGAAGTGCAGAACCGGAGACAGACGTTTTACGATCACCTTCTTGAGGTTGCTGAGAAAAATCTCGTGTGGCCGTTACGGGACCGGATGATCCAGCTTTTGAATGATTATCATATGAAGGATAGCCAGTTGAAAACAAAGCTTGAAACATTCTCCCTTCCTTATGAGCTGCATCGGTTGGATGAGCTCGTTGAATCAGGGGCGACTGTAACAGGAGAGTATGTCCTTCGCTACACAGATCAAGTCTCAAGCGACGTCAAGCAGCACATGAAAAAAGTGGTCGCGGAATACAAGATCGAGTTTATCGATGAACTGACAAAACGGCACCACGAAGAAGTAGAAAAACATCAGGACGCATATGAAGCTTTGGAACAAAAGCAAAAAGCTGAAGAACGCATGAAACAATTCGATGAGCGGCTGAACGATTTTCAAAAAGCTTTATGGGAAGCCTTTCAAGATCAATCTATATCCGATGAGCGAGATAAAGAAGTCATTCACGATCTTGACGAAAGATCCTCTTCTATCGAAACAAGAGTTGTAGATAAGAAAGTGGGAGGAAAACAGGACAAAGAACATCGCCAGGAAGCACAACAGCCTTCTGTGAAATCGGAAAGTTCTGTCGATGCGGCCCTTCAACAAGTGAATGAAACGCTACAAGCGATCAAGGGACTGAGCGGATTGGATGATTTAGTTGATCTCGTCGAGGCTAAAAAGGAACGACTGAAAAATAGAAGGTACACGGTCGCTTTATTTGGTGCATTCAGTGCAGGAAAATCCTCCTTCGCTAACGCTTTGTTAGGGGAAAAGGTATTACCGGCCTCTCCTAACCCGACTACGGCCGCGATCAACAAAATTTCACCACCTGATGAAGACCATCCGCACCGAAGCATTTCAGTCTCCATTAAAGGTGAAGCGGATATGCTCGAGGATTTAACGTCGATCCTAAAGGCTTTAGGTCTCACAAGTAGCACGCTAAAAGAAGCTCACGAGAAGCTTCGTGAAGTATCTAAAGAAGAGCGAACGAAGCTGGAACAGAAAAAGCGGTCCTTTCTACAAGCCTTTGTGGCAGGCTACTCTAATATGAACGCTCATATCGGAGAAACGATGGAGATTAAGTGGGATCAGTTTGCCTCCTATGTTGCGGACGAGAAGTTTTCATGCTTTGTTGAATCAATGGAGCTGTTTTATGATTGTGACTTAACGAAATCCGGTGTCACACTTGTGGATACCCCTGGGGCAGACTCTGTCAATGCGAGACACACAGATGTTTCCTTCCAATATATTAAGGATGCTGATGCTGTTTTATTTGTGACGTATTACAATCACCCATTCTCAAAAGCTGATCAATCTTTCCTGACACAGCTCGGCCGAGTGAAAGACAGCTTTGCGATGGATAAAATGTTCTTTATGATCAATGCCTCCGATCTTGCTGCCTCCAAACAGGAAGAAGTGTATGTGGAAGATTACGTCAGAGAACAGCTCGCAAGCTTTCAAATCCGTCATCCTAAGCTATTTTCTCTCTCAAGCAAACATGCGTTAGAGGAAAGAACAAAAGGGGTTTCTTTACAGTCAGGTATCGAAGCATTTGAAGATCATTTCTATTCGTTTCTTAAGGAAGAACTTCAGCATGTCCTTGTTGAATCGATCCTTGATGATGTGGAAGAGATAAAAGAAACGGTACGTGAATTTGCAGAGGACGCAAAGCTTGATGAACATGATAAAAAACAAAAACGCGAGCGTCTTAGGGAAGACCGTAAAAAGTTGGAGGCGTTGTTCTCACGTTTTAACGAGACACCTGAACTGAACGCGATTGAAAACAAAGTGGAAAAACAGGTCCACTACGTGCATGAACGCATGATGCTAAACTTCAACGACTTGTTCAAAGAGCAGTTTAACCCGGCTACGATTAACGGGAAAAGCGGAGACGTAAAAGCAGAAGTGAAGCAGGCCTTTGATCGGCTGATCGATGATGTCAATTATGAAATGGGACAGGAACTGAGCGCGGTAAGTTTGCGCATCGAGCGCCTCCTTCAGGATCTCATCCATCAGGAGCTGCGAAACCTTGAACAACAGGTGAAGAGAATACGTCGCACGATTCACTTGCAAGCGGGGGATTGGGAGCCTCTTTCTACTCCGACAATTACCGAGAAGTGCACCATCGAACCCGCCACCGAAACAAAGATTATAAAAGGCTTCAAAAATACGCGAGCTTTCTTTGAAAAAAATGAGAAGGAAACGATGAAAGAGAACCTTTCAAATGAATTATCTCCTGAACTAAAGCATAAATTGAACAATGAAAAAACGACGATTTGTGAGTTTTATCAAGAGGAGTGGACAGGTCTATTTGATGACCGCATCAACATGTGGAAAGAACAGACACTTGAATCACTCGATCGTTATCTGTTCAGTTTAGAGCATAGGCCGGATACGGAACGCCTGGAAATAGCATTGGAAAAATTGACGGGTGCTTCTGATCGTTAGAACAAATAATAGCGGAGGGATATCCTTCCGCTATTATTTGTTCTATTTAACTGCCAGTCCGTATATAGATGGAGTAAAGGAGGCATGCATATGCACATTCATTACGGTCCATACAGGCAAGCGGCTGAAGCGGCGAAGGTGACGTTTTATAGCAGTCCACTTGCTCCAAATTTAAAAGGTCTCATGTATTTTTATCAGATGCCTTATGGCGTGGAAATTTATGTTCAGGTCGAAGGGCTACCTGACTTTGAGAAAAAGAAGGATGGAACTCAAGTGGGTCCGCACGGTTTTCACATTCATGAAAACGGTGTGTGTGAAATCGGTGATGGAAAGGATCCTTTTGCATCAGCGAGAGGACACTGGAATCCCGATAATCAGCCTCACGGAAATCATGCTGGCGATTTCCCTGTTCTTTTTTCCAATCAAGGTCGTGCCCGGATGATTTTCTTCAGTGATCGATTTAAAGTCAGCGATATTATCGGTAAAGCCGTCATTATCCATCAAAGCCCAGATGATTTCAGGTCGCAACCAAGCGGCAATGCAGGCAAAAGATTAGCTTGCGGAGTTATAGAAAAAATGTAAATAATGGTATAATTCATTCCGAATTGGCATATACTCTATATAGGTTGTTAAGAGGCTATACTTGACTTCACCGGTGAAGCATAGTATATTTTTTACATAGGCAAACATAAAATCATCTATTACAAAGAGTGACCACTCTGTGTGGTACTTTTTGTAATATGTGATTTTCATTATGGCAAAACGCATATTAATTTAGAAATATTGGAGGATCCATTCCTATGAAAACAGGTACAGTGAAGTGGTTTAACGCGGAAAAAGGTTTTGGTTTTATCGAAGTTGAAGGTGAAGATGATGTATTCGTTCACTTCAGCGCCATTCAGGAAGAAGGTTTCAAATCTCTAGAAGAGGGTCAAGCTGTAGAGTTTGAAATCACTGAAGGAAACCGCGGACCACAAGCTGCAAACGTCACGAAATTATAATCCAACATAAAAAAGACTGGCTCCAGCAAGTCAGTCTTTTTTGTATAATTTTAAGGGGGGGTTCCATCAATGGCTTTCGGCAAAAAGAATCAAGTTGAGATCAAAGAAGAAGATACGAAAATCTGGGTTTGTGAATCTGAAGATTGCAATTGCTGGATGAGAGATAACTTTAGAACAGAAGACGATAACAAGTGCCCGATGTGCGGAAGTAAAATGGTCGAAGAAAACAAGGTACTACAGGTTGTCGAGAACAATAGTCTTTATTATAAATCTGATAAATAAGCAACAGAGCAGCCTTAAAACGGCTGCTCTCTTTTGTTTATGAAGACTTTTTCGCGGGAAAGAAATAGTAATGATGAGAGGAGTGAAAAGGATGGATGTCCAGACTGAACAAATCGTATCGACCAAGCACTATTTGAGGAGACAAACGCTACATACTATATTGGAGGAATTTGATGGGCGTTTAATGAATCTTTCCAAAACGGATCGCAAAAATAAGTACCGGAAAATGAGAGAAAATCCGTATAGTTTTTTCAGAGGGAGCGCCTATCTGTTTTTCTTTGATGTGACAGACCTTCCTTTCTCCTTTCATACGCCGAAAGAATATCCGACGTGGATCATGGGGGATATGCATGCCGATAACTTCAGCGGCTTCCAAAGCGAAGATGACGACATTGTGTTCGATGTCGATGATTTTGATGAAGGATTTCTCGGCTCTTATCTATATGATGTGATGAGAATGGTCGTAAGCATTCGCTTAATGACAGCAGCAACGGATTGGACAGAAGAGGAGCAGGATGAATTCGTTCACTATTATTTGAAAGCGTATTTGAAGCAGATGAAGAAGTTCGTCAGTCGCGAAGTGGATCCGACATCCCTTCAATTTACAGCGGACAACACGAAAGGTCCGATTAAGAAAACGTTGAAAAAACTAGAAGACCGCAAACAATCTCACGAACTCGACAAACAGACGACTATCAATCATGAATCGATCCGGTCGTTTGATATCGGAAAAAGCAAGCTTTCCTCCGTTTCTAAAAATGAAAGAGAGCAGATAACAGAAGCTTGGGGAGAGTATATCCATTCCTTGAACCCTGAGACCAAACAAGCAGATGAATTTTACCGGATTAAAGACATCGTTAAAAAGAAAGGCTCTGGCATCGGTTCGACTGGCTTAAAGCGCTATTATATTTTGATTGAAGGGGAACAGTCAGAACATCATCACGATGATATTATCCTGGAAGCGAAAGAAGCCCGTACACCGATTCCAGCCTATTTTTTTCCTTATGATGAACAGTTTTGGGATGAAAATAAGCATCAGGGAAGACGGGTCATTCACACTCAACAGGCGATGCACCATAAAGCAGATCCTTTTTTAGGGTATTTTTCCTTCAGGGGAAGAGACTTTTACGTGAGGGAGCGGTCGCCTTTTTCCAAGGAACTGAAAGAAAAGCACTGGACGGATTATAAACAGGTAAAGAGGAACGTGAAAACGATGGGCAAAATCAGCGCTAAAATACACGCTAGAGCGGACGCTGACCTTGAAGAAGGTGTTCTCGACTACCATAGTGAGGATGCCATATTAAAAGCGATCGGCAAGGATAAACGGCTTTTCTATCATCAGCTCATTGTATGGTCGCGCCATTATCAGCACAATGTGGAGCGGGATTACCAGCTTTTCCGAGAATGGTTAGTCGAGGAAGACTATTTTAAATCGTATTAGCACCTGTTGTATCCTTTCAATCAATGATATAATTTTCATGTTATACATTTAGATACTGGAGGATTAATACATGTTAAACGTTCATAATGTCAGCCTTCGATTTGGCGACCAGAAATTGTTTGAAGACGTTAATATAAAATTCACACCCGGAAACTGTTATGGTTTAATCGGAGCAAACGGAGCAGGGAAGTCTACCTTCCTGAAAATCCTAAGCGGAGAGATCGAACCACAGACTGGCGATGTGTCGATGAACAAGGATCAGCGCCTAGCTGTGTTGAAACAGAACCACTTCGAATATGACGAGTACCAAGTACTTGAAACAGTCGTAATGGGTCACGCTCGTCTCTATGAAGTGATGAAAGAAAAAGATGCGATTTATATGAAAGGAGAATTCACGGAAGAAGATGGCATGCGTGCAGCAGAGCTAGAAGGTGAATTCGCCGAAATGAACGGTTGGGAAGCAGAATCAGATGCGGCCCGACTATTGACAGGTCTAGGCATTACAGAAGAACTGCACGATAAGCAGGTACGGGACCTTGGCGGTTCTGAAAAGGTGAAGGTACTACTTGCACAAGCCCTGTTTGGTAACCCTGATGTGCTTCTTCTCGATGAGCCGACCAACCACCTGGATATTAAAGCGATCCAGTGGCTGGAAGACTTCTTGATCGATTTTGAAAACACGGTGATTGTAGTTTCCCACGACCGTCACTTCTTGAACAACGTATGTACTCATATTGCCGACCTTGATTTCGGTAAGATTCAGGTTTATGTAGGAAACTATGATTTCTGGTATGAATCCAGCCAGCTTGCAATGAAGATGGCAGAAGACCAAAACAAGAAAAAAGAAGAAAAGATTAAAGACTTGAAAGAGTTCATTGCTCGTTTCAGTGCGAATGCCTCTAAGTCGAAACAGGCGACTTCCCGTAAGAAGCTTCTTGAAAAAATTACGCTCGATGATATTCAACCTTCTTCAAGAAAATATCCGTACATCGCGTTTAAAGCGGATCGCGAAATCGGAAATGACCTGTTGACCGTCGAGAACCTTTCGAAGACGATCGATGGCGAGAAGGTACTGGATAATATCAGCTTTACGTTGAATAAAGATGATAAAGTAGCTTTAGTCGGAGCAAACGAAACCGCGAAGACAGCATTGTTCCAAATTTTAATGGGCGAGATGGAACCAGATGAAGGAACATACAAATGGGGAATCACCACTTCCCAAAGCTACTTCCCTAAAGATAACTCTGAGTTCTTCGAGGGATCAGATAAGAACCTTGTCCAGTGGCTTCGTCAATATTCTCCGGAAGATGAGACCGAAACCTTCCTTAGAAGTTTCCTAGGCCGTATGCTATTCTCTGGTGAAGAGGCGCTTAAAAAAGCAAGCGTCCTATCAGGGGGAGAAAAAGTTCGGTGTATGCTGTCTAAAATGATGCTTTCCGGCTCGAACGTGTTGCTATTGGATGAACCGACGAACCACTTGGATCTAGAATCGATTACGTCCTTAAACAAAGGGTTGATCAATTTCAAAGGTTCGATCATTTTCGCTTCCCACGACCATGAATTTATTCAAACGATTGCCAACCGGATCATTGAAATTACACCGAATGGAAAAATCGTCAATAAAGAAATGACGTATGATGAATATTTGAAAGATCCTGATGTTCAGAAAAAGCTAGCCACGATGTAATAGTGAAAGCCTGCCTTTAATAGGGCAGGCTTTTTTTGTTTTTAAAAGAATTACTAAATTTATTCATAGAAAATACAAAAAAAGTAGATAAATGTAATAAAATAGGGATTTGAAAAGGAAAAAGGCTGGTAAATGAGGCTTTTGTAATGCTGCTGCAATAAAGGTGTTACGTTTGAAATCAAACTGTTAGCGTCCTGTTCTTCATTTTATATGAAATTCTGATAATCTGTTAATTGTGAAGTTACAAAGGACGTAATCGTAACACACAATTATGAGGAGGCAGAATGAATGAAGAAAACAGTTTTCTCTCTAGCAGCTACTGTCGCGTTAACGGGTGCATTTGCTACAACGGCAAGTGCAGAAGAATATACAATCGATAAAGGAGATACACTTTGGAGCATCTCCCAAAAATATAATGTTTCTGTAAATCAATTGAAATCCTGGAACGGATTGAACTCTAACTTGATTTATCCGAATCAGACACTGACGGTTTCCGGTCAGTCCAACTCTTCTGCACCAAGTCAGTCTAGCTCTAGCGCATCTAGTTATACAGTAAAATCTGGAGACACGTTATGGAGCATTTCTCAACAGTTTGGAATTACGGTTGATCAGTTGATGGCATGGAACAATCTTTCTTCTACATTGATTTATCCTGGCCAACAGTTCGCTGTTCAAGGTCAAGCAGCGGCTGCGCCAGCTACTAGCCAGTCTTCCAATAGCTCTAGTTCTCAAACAACACAAACAAGCACAAGTTCTTCTAACGATGTTGTAAAAGAATTCACTGCGGAAGCTACGGCTTATACAGCATACTGCACAGGTTGCAGTGGTGTAACAGCTACAGGAATTGACCTGCGTGCGAACCCTAACCAAAAAGTCATTGCGGTAGATCCTAGCGTCATCCCACTTGGATCTAAAGTATATGTAGAAGGTTACGGAACAGCTATCGCTGGCGATACTGGTGGTGCGATCAAAGGCAACCGTATCGATGTCTTCATTCCAGACCGTGGAGAAGCGCTTGATTTCGGTAGAAAATCCGTAAAAGTTCAAGTGCTTAGCCAATAATACTAGGATCTTCTTTCTCCCCTTCGTGAAGTAGATCTATTGAGCCCCTCTTTACACTTTTGTGTATGGAGGGGTTTTTATGATGGGTAGAAACGTCCCAGCTAGCGTTTCCGTACCGTTATTGATAGACTATTAGCAGGACTTTTACATAGAGAGGAGCCATTCAAATGAAAGCCATTGTACATGAAGGAAAAGATGGACTTGCTGGACTTAAGGTCCAAGAAATGCCCGTTAAAGATGTTGGGCACCGTGAAGTCAAAATAAAAGTTTTTACTGCTGGCATGAACAGACGTGATCTTGCCGTGGTCACGAAACGGCATACAGCCAATGACCCAGCGCTTATCCCTGGTTCTGACGCATCCGGCATCATCGAGGCGGTCGGAGACGGTGTTACGAGATTCTCTATAGGTGATGAAGTCGTCATCAACCCAGGATTAGGATGGCAAAAAAACAGTGACGCTCCACCGGAAGGCTTTGAAATTGTCGGGTTACCGGATCACGGGACCTTTGCTGACTACTATGTATGTACGGAAGATCACGTCGAAAAGAAACCGGAACATTTGAGCTTTGAAGAAGCGGGTGTTTTGCCACTTGCAGCTTTGACTGCCTATCGTGCTCTGTTTACTCGTGGAAAGCTGACCAAAGGAGAAACTGTCATGCTGCCGGGTATCGGAAGCGGCGTCCTCACATTTGCTTTGAAATATGCGAAGGCGGTAGGAGCAAGGGTCATCGTCACCTCTAGGTCCAAACAGAAGCAGAAGGATGCGCTCGAGTTGGGAGCGGATGTAGCAATTGATACCGAAAGCGACTGGAAGGAAGCTCTTAAAGAAGAACGTATCGATCTATTGATTGAAAGTATAGGAGAAGCTACGTTTAATAAGTCTCTGGATATCATTCGAAAGGGAGGTACGATTGTTACATTCGGGGCGACGACGGATGACAACATACAAATGAATATCCGTTCCTTTTTCTATGGCCAGTATAATTTGCTCGGTTCGACTATGGGGAGCGCTGAAGAGTTCAGAGAGATGCTTGCATTCGTAGCAGAGCATCAAATCAAACCCCAACTTGACCGAATCTTCACCCCGGAACAGTACGAAGAAGCCTTTGAATACGTTCGGGATTCGAAAAATTTCGGTAAAATAGGTATCCGTTTTAACCAATAACATTTTGACTTAAAACTTAGTAGCAACTCCGAATTAATAAATAAAAAACAACCATAGTGCGAACGAATGTGCGTATCATTGGACAAACGGTCCTTCCTTTATTGTAAAATAGATGTAACTATTTACATAAGGAGGGATCGTTTTGTCTCATAAAAATAATCCGAAGCGTTTTGCTTTAAATATGAGCGCAGCACAATTTACGAAGTTCTATATTATGCATCTGCTACAAGTATCCCAGCCTATGATCAGTGAGCATTTCAAGTCTGAATTCAAAAAACTAACCAACAATTGGATACCAGCGCCTTCCACTTTGCTAGATACATTACATGATATGACAGAGGAAGGGCTTTTGTATAGGAAAGAAGATTATAAGTCTTATGAGAAGAAACGTCAAAAAGTATATTGGTATTATTTAACGGATCAAGGAAAAGAAGAATTCGATGTATTAAAGAAAAAATATAAAATCCTATTTGAAGAGCAAATTGAAATCTTACAAAGAATTATGAAAGACGTTTACAAATAAGTTCAGGAGGATCATCATGAAGCTGAGCGTTTTAGATCAAAGTCCGATATCTAAAGGTCAGACAGCACAAGACGCCTTGAAACAGACAATTGAACTGGCACAATGGACAGAACAATTAGGCTATCATCGTTACTGGGTTGCCGAACATCATAGCACAAACGGTCTTGCCGGAAGTTCGCCGGAACTATTGATTGGACAAATTGCAGCAGCCACTGAGCGCATCCGCGTCGGATCTGGAGGTGTGCTTCTCCCACAATACAGTCCGTTGAAAGTCGCCGAGAACTTTCGGCTGCTCGAATCCTTTTATCCAGGGCGCATCGATCTTGGTCTTGGGCGCTCTCCAGGAGGAGGAAAGAAGACAAGGCTTGCTTTGACCGACGGTATAGAAAAGCCTTTAAGTTCTTTTTCAAGACAAGTGAAAGAGCTGCAAAGGTTTTTGTATGATGAGGTTCCTAAAGGGGATCGGTATTTTGGTGTGTACGCAAGGCCGGAGACTGCAAGCAGTCCACCCACCTGGATCCTAGGGTTAACCGAAAGAGGGGCTAAACACGCAGCTGTGAACGGTACAGGCTTCACTTTTGGCCACTTCATTAACCCGACGCATGCCGAGGAGGCGATTGCTACCTACCGCGACAGGTTCAAACCGTCTGCTGTAAGAAGTGTTCCAGAAGTCAATGCGTGTGTGTTCGTAGTATGTGCCGAAACGGATAAAGAAGCAGAAGAATTAGCCCTCAGTCAGGATATGTGGCTGCTTCAAGTGGAAAAAGGGTTAGAGACCCGTGTCCCGTCCGTAGACGAAGTGAAACGACACGCATTCACGGATGAAGAGCAAAGAAAAATAAGACAAAACAGAAAACGCTGTGTCATCGGTTCAGAACAAACCGTCAAAGAACAGTTAGAAACGATCGCGATGCAGTATGACATAAATGAACTGCTGATTATTACGAATATTTATGATTTCGATAAGAAAAAAGATTCTTATGCTAGGGTCTCGCGTCTATTTCAGCAATAACTACGACTTTTACCCATACACCCTTCCCTCCTGCAGCATATAAAGAAGGAAAGGGGGGAATTGGAATGAGTAGAGGTTATGGCGGAGGATTTGCGTTAATCGTCGTATTGTTTATTCTCCTGATTATTGTAGGAGCATCTTGGTGGTATTAAAAACAAGAAAAAGTGTGGCTACCCGGCCACACTTTTATTTTTGTCGATTTTGCACAGGTTATGTAATAAGATATAATGGAGAACATTACGGTTAAAAAGGAAGGCGAATAGATTGCAATCAAAAGTAGGAACGATTCAGACGTGTAACGTCGTCAAAAGAATAACAAAAGGCTTCGTCATCGAAAAGAACAGTGAGGAAATTGTACTTGCTGATGGAGAAGGTACGGAAGACCTAGAAATAGGACAAGCAATCGAGGTGTTTATTTATATAAATAAACAAGGAAATCTAGCTGCGACAATCAACTTACCTGAGGTAACGAGAGACTCCTATGGCTGGGCTGAAGTTGAAGAGGTCATCCCGAATATGGGGGTCTTCGTCGATATCGGTCTTGACGATAAGGATATTCTCGTGTCAGAGGATGAACTGCCTCATTTGAAGTCTGTCTGGCCTCAAAAAGGAGACGACCTTTTCGTAAGCCTCGAACTAGATAAAAAAGGACGTCTGATCGCAGAACCGATTTCAGAACAAGAAGTGATGGACGACCTCGAACAAGCTCCGGCCTCCATGTTAAATGAAGAGGTGACCGCACGAGTCTATAAAGCGACAAAAGCAGGTTCTGCTGTCCTTACAGGGGAGGGCTATAGAGGCTTCATTCACCCACATGAACGCAAGGAAGAGCCACGCTTAGGCCAGACGATCGTAGGAAGAGTCATTGATGTAAAAGAGGATGGGACGATCAACATTTCGCTACGACCATTAAAGCAAGAGAGCCAAAAAGAAGATGCTGATGTGATCTACGATTATTTGCTCGAAAACGATGGAGTGATGCCTTTTCATGATAAATCCGATCCTGAAGAAATAAGAGAGACGTTTAAAATCAGTAAAGCCGCATTCAAACGTGCCATCGGGAAACTGCTAAAAGAGCAAAAAATCGAGCAAAAAGATGGAGAAACGAGAATCAAACACGATTCTTAACTCAAACTTAGTAGCAACTCCGAAAACTAAAGTAAAAAAAATGATAAAATGTCATTCGTCCTAAACAAGCACATCCCTTAAGCCCTTTCACTTATCCTCCTGAATAGAGAGTGTTAAAATTAAACTAAATACATTCCTCCAGGGGGGAGAGAAGGATGAAAAAGCCTATGTTATGGATTACAGTCATCGTTGGTGTCTGTATAATAGCTCTAGGGCCATGGGCCATGAACAGGCTATCCGGCCAAAGTACAACGGCTGATCAGGCGTTAACGATTCAAACTTTTAATGGTGAAGAAGTCACATACACCCAACAACAATTGAAAGAGAAGCTTTCTCCTATCCAATATAAAGTAACACAAGAGGATGGAACAGAGAAAGCTTTTGACAACAAGTATTGGGATCATAAAGAAGAAGGAATCTATGTTGACCTCTTATCTCGTGAACCATTGTTCAGTTCTACTGATAAATATAAGTCAGGAACAGGGTGGCCAAGCTTCACTAAACCGCTTGAGGCTGATAATATTGTGACAAAAGATGATCCTGGAATTCTAGGGATGAGAACTGAAGTGAGAAGTAAAGCCGGGCAGGCTCACTTGGGGCATGTGTTTGAGGATGGACCTGAACCAACAGGATTGCGCTATTGTATGAACTCAGCTGCTTTGGATTTTATTCCAAAGTCCGAAATGGAAGCAGAGGGATATGGAGAATATATGGATTTATTCGAGTAGGGGCAGAGAAATCTGCCTCTTTTTTGTTTGAATTGAATAAAAACTAGTTTGACACTTTGTATGATAACGATTATCATTATCATAAAATGAAAAGTTGCAGGTGATTATAATGGAACAGACGATGTCTCAATTGGCTAAAATCATAAAAGAACGCCGCTCAATCAAAACAGGCTACTTAAATAGGGATGTACCTACCGAGCTTGTCAAAGAGCTATTAGAAGGAGCTAAATGGGCTCCTACCCACGGATTAAGAGAACCTTGGAGGTTTATTTATATTCCATCTGAAGAAAAGGAATCATTTGTTGAAGATCTTGTGCAGACATTCCCGCGCGATATGCAGGAGAACAGACGCAATTACTTTAGTCAGCCGGCTGCGTTTCTCATTCCTGTCATGAAAGAAGATCCACGCCAAAAACAATGGGAAGAGAACTTCGGTGCGATCAGCTGTTTGATTCAAAACTTTCAGCTGCTAGCTTGGGAACAACAATTAGGGTGTGTATGGAAAACGAATCCGCAAATCCATGAACCTCGCGTACGTGAACTACTTGGAGTCGAACAAGGAGAAAAAATTGTAGGCTTTTTACACCTAGGCTTCTTTGACCATGAGCCGAAAGATAAGCCGCGTACTCCTATTGATGAAAAATTCACGGTTTACAAAAAGTAGACGAACAAAAGCAATTTTTATAGAGGACATGACCTCCTTCAATGGGGGCATGTCCTTTTTCAGTAAATACGATTCGTTCGCCTAATCAAGAAGTTTATTTTATGATAAAAGAAGAAGGGTAAGAGAGGAGAATGAACGTGAATTTTGTAGCTTTAGACTTTGAAACCGCAAACTCCGCGCGTGACAGTGTCTGTTCGATCGGGATGGTCGAATATAAAGATGGGAGCTTGCACCGGGAATATTACCGATTGGTGAAGCCGAAAAAGAACTATTTTGCTCCTATTAATGTAAGCATTCATGGAATTACACGCGAGGATGTGCGTGATGCTTATGAGTTTCACGAATTATGGGAAGAAGAAATTCGACCGTTCATCGAAGGGAAGCTGATTATCGCTCATAATGCTAAATTCGATATGGGCGTATTGAGGGCTGTTCTGGACCAGTATGGGCTGCCTTATCCTATGATTGCTTATAACTGCACATTAAACATCTCAAAAAAGACATGGTCGTTACCACGCTATAACTTAAAAGCGTTGTCCGATCATTTAGGGATATCGCTCCGCCACCACCAGGCATTGGATGATGCCAAGGCTTCTGCACAAATTTTTATAAAAGCAGGGGAAACGCTCCAAGCGAGTACAGAAAAGGAATTGGTCGAAAAATCGCAGACAACGAATGGCATGATGTTCGAATCTTCCTACGAGCCAGCAAGGTTGAACAAAAGAAAGCGCGCCAAGTTCTCAAATTTAATGGAGACAGCAGCTAGCGCCGACCCTTCTCAAACCTTTTATGCATCGTCTGTTTCTTTCAGTGGTAAGTTATCCGCCATGAACCGCCAGCAAGTTGCCGAGGTCGTGCAGCAAAATGGAGGAACGATTGATTCATTCGTAAAAGCGACGACAAATTACCTTGTCATAGGAAATCAAACCTACAAACGATATCTTGAAGGAGTTAAAACAGCCGAGATCGAACAGGCTGAACTACTGCTAAGTCAGGGACATTCGATTGAACTCTTAACAGAATCCGAATTTTTCAAACTAATCGGATGAAACGCGCTTAAACAATCGGCTGCTTTTCAACAAATATGGGTGGACGGCCATGCTTTTTGATGGTAATGCTCGAATATTAAGTCCTGCTCCTTCTTTGTATGCCTGCCAGACGATCTTCGTGCAGTATTGCTCCGACGGTTTAGCATCTAAAGGTGTCCGGATCCTGTAGAGCGCCCGTGGGTATGTCTGATGCAAATGATCAGCAAATTCGGCTGCCTTTATTCCAGCACTCAAGTCATGTGGGGCATACCGTTCAATCAGACGGAATTTTTGTTCATAAAGCTTTAAAGGATCTTTAATAATTCCTGCAGGCACTGAATGAATGACGTGCTGATCTTCCGTTACGATGCCTACATGCCCTACATATTTTGATTCTCTTTTTCCAATAGGAGAAAAAAGAAGACTTCCTGCAGGGATTCTTCCAGTGGATGCCGCAGCTGTGGGAGCTTTCACCTTTTTTCTCGTTAAAAGAACAGCTGAAATACTTACGATAACTGTTAATAAGGGAATTCTTTTTTTCATCCTCGATACTTCCTTTACCAGTGGTTTATATTCAGAGTAGTAGAATGGATGCAAAAACACAAACAGAGGAGCTGTAAATCATGAGAAGCGAGCAACAGATGTTGGACCTGGTCATTACTCAAGCTAAACACGATGACAGAATAAGAGCCGTTATTATGAATGGATCAAGAGTCAATCCCACAGTTCGGAAAGATTGCTTTCAGGACTACGATATTGTTTACATAGTAAAGGAACTGAACTCTTTCATAGCCGATCATTCCTGGGTGGATCATTTTGGAGAGCGTTTGATTATGCAGCTTCCAGATGAATCCCCGTTGTATCCCGATGAGCGAAGAACCGATCGATTCGCTTATTTGATGCAATTCAAGGATGGAAACCGGATAGATTTGACGCTACAAATCATCGACTCGCTGCCTGCAAAGTTTGATAGCTTAAGCAAAGTACTACTTGATAAAGACAGCCTTCTGCCTGATCTTACACCATCCAATGATTCGGATTACCGTGTTAGTGAACCGACAGAAGATTCATTTAAAGCTGTGAGCAATGAATTTTGGTGGGTGAGTCTGTATGTTGCCAAAGGGTTATGGCGAGGGGAAGTCCCTTATGCCAAAGCCATGATGGAGGGGCCTGTCCGTGAGATGCTGAAAACGATGATCTCCTGGTCGATCGGCTTACAAACGAACTTTTCAGTGAGTGTTGGAAAAGAGGGAAAATACTTTAAGGATTTATTAGACCCTGAAACATATCAACAGTATTTACTAACTTACAGTGACGCTAAAATCGAGAACAATTGGGACAGTTTATTTCTCATGGCAAAGCTTTTCTTAAACGCGGGAGAGCTTGTCGCTGAAGCATTCGGATTCTCATCTCCTTATGATGAACAAGTTCAGCAACGCTTAGTCGAAATTAGAAATTCTTCTATATAAAAAGGAAATTCTCTCCTTTTGTTGTATGTATGTAGAAGGAGGGATGAAATGGAACTGACACACATTCGATTGCTCGTCGACGATTATCAGAAAAGTTTTCTGTTTTACCGTGATGTTCTCGGATTTGAAGTGGAGTGGGGAGACGGACACTCCAACTATGCCGATTTTAAAGGGTTAGGAGGGGCCAAGCTCGCTATATTTGAGCGAAAGCAAATGGAGGCTGCTCTTGGGAATGAGAATTATCCTAGGACCGAGCAAGACCACAGTCTCGTTATTTTCAGAGTGAAGAGTGTAGACAATTTCTATAATGAATGGAAAAATGACATTGCCTTCTTGTCTGAGCCGGTATCACAGCCGGAGTGGATGATCAAAGTCATTCATTTCAGAGATCCAGACGGAAATTTGATTGAACTGAATGAACCTTTATAAAGCGTATGCTGCTTATAGCTGCGCTTTTTTCAATTTCGAAAACAATTTGTGCACTTTTCAGGCTTCAAGAACATAAGTTCGGGTATACTCACAAAAAGGAGTGAGATAATATGCGGAAGTCGAGAAAAAGGGTTCTAACAGACGAAGAGATTATTAATCTGTATAATAAAGGTTTGAGCACAAAAGAAATTTCAAGTAGAGCAAATGTAACCGATAGAAGTATCCGAAACGTCTTATCTGGTAACAAAATTGAAATGAGAAAAAGAGGAAGTTGGATACGAAAATATGAAATAAATGAAGATTATTTTAAAAGCTGGACAAACAATATGGCATATATTTTAGGTTTTTTTGCGGCCGATGGAGTTATAAATAATGCTGTACAAACGGTAAGTATCGCTCAAAACGAAATAGAGATACTTTTGAGAATAAGAGATGAACTAAATTCCAAGCACAAAATATATAAGAACAAAAAGACAGGGGTTTATCAATTAAATATAAACAGTATAATTATTAAAGAGGATTTAATGACATTGCATTTTTTAAGCCCAAATAAGTCATTTAATTTAAAAATGCCTTTGGTACCCAAGCAATACCAATCACATTTTTTTCGTGGCTATTTTGATGGAGATGGCTGTATTTACAAAAATAAAAGATTCGTTAATATAACATGTGGATCTCAGTCATTCATCGAGGACCTGAATTTACTTTTAAGTTCTCATGAGATTAACTCACGAATCAAGAGCTGTAATAATTATTATAGATTATATGTTAGTGGGTTAGATACGGAAAAACTATTTAGATGGATGTATAAAGATAAAGATCTTTACTTGGAAAGGAAATATAAAATCTTCACTAGTAATTTTAAAGATGGAGACGGTAAAGGTATTCTATAATTCATTAATTTTTCTAGTCGACATAATATATATTATAGGAAGTTGTGTAAGAATCATTAATTTAGTCTCAATAAGTAAGTATACTTATGATACTGAGACGAAACTAATTTTTAAATCCATATTGAAATTCTTTAATCTAGCCAGTTTTATTTCATCGAAAATTGCACCTGGTTTTGTCAGCTTTTAAATTCTTCAGATCTTCAGCGCTTTACTATATACACCCTGCAGATTTTTACAGTAGCTCTGTAACTCTTAAGGATCCACTTTGCTTAACATCTTGTTTCCATTGACTTCGATCAATTTGTATACTGTAATTTATAGGTCTTTTCTTATTTTATTGTATATTTTTATTTTTCATTTCGGAGTTGCTACTAAGTATCAATCAAAATATAGTCCTTGTTATTTCAATGTTTTTGTTCTTCATTTTGATTATGAGTTGCTACTAAGTTTTAATGTGAATGGTAGCCAAATAAAAGTCACAGAGCTCATTACTCTGTGACTTTTATTTTTGACTTTTTAGATGATCGGTTCTCACTTGTTTGAAATATTTCCAACGTTTGATAATAATAGTCGAGAATTTGCTCAGACGGCTTTTGCCAGCTGTGCTTCTCTGCCTCTTGGCGGGCATTTTCGCACATATGCTGGTAAAGGTCTTCATCCTCTAATCGATTCATCGCTTCGATCATACTATCAGTGTTCTCATTTTCAAACAGCAAGCCTGTTCGCCCATCTTCGACCTGTTCCATCGTCGGACCGCTTTTGGCAGCAACGACAGGTAATCCAGAAGCCATCGCTTCAAGAATCACAAGGCCTAACGTTTCGGTTACGGATGGGAATATAAGCGCGTCTGACGAGGCAAACGCTTGTGCAAGCTCTTCCCCATGTAAAAGGCCCGTAAAGATCGTGTTCGTCCCTTCAAAGGTCTTCTCAACCTCTTCTTTCACTGGACCGTCTCCGACGATGGCAAGTGAAACATCCGGACGTTGATCTAATAAAGGTCTTATTTTATGAATCTCTTTTTCTGCTGCTAAACGTCCTACAAAAACGAGAAGCTTATTCTCCGGCTTGTTACCGGTTAAGCGCTCCCTCATTTCCGTATTTTTGTGGCGAGGATGGTAATGATCGACAGCAACCCCACGATCCCAAACGCTCACATTATGGAAGTTCTTTTCATCAAGCTCTCCCTTGATTGCTTTGGATGTACATAAATTCAGATCCGCATAGTTGTGAAGCTTACGGAAATACCACCATAACAATGGTTTGAACATATATAGGCGATAATAATCTAAATATTTCGGTACATGTGTATGGTACGAAGCAATCAATGGATAATTCATTTTGCTCGCATAATAAACACCAGAAGCCCCGACTAGCGCAGGGTTAACTACATGGACAAGGTCAGGATTATGCTTCTTCAGCAACTCCTTGACCCTGCGCTGAGGCATTGAGAACTCTTTATACCGGTAAAATGGCAGTCTGGTCGGTTTTACCCCTTCGACAATCGCCCCTTCATACTCCTTCACCCCAAGGTCAGGAGCAATGACAACGACATCATGTTCTTGGTCTCGTAGATATTTAATTGCTTCCTTTAATCTTGTGACGACTCCATCAGTGGATGGCAGGAATGTTTCTGTGATTATGGCGATTTTCAAAGTGGAAAACTCCTTACTTCCAAGTGATAGATGGCAATACGTTCTTCTCGATGATCCGGTCTTTATGCTCTACAACTGTTTTCAAAATGTCACGGATGACATCGTCTGTTAACAAGTGAGGTTCAAGACCAAGATCGCGAAGCTTCGTATTTACAGCATTGTAATAATGATCTTCGTTCTCGATTCGAGGGTTTTCAATTTTCGTTACTTTTGTTTGAAGCCCTTCTTCTTGAGCGATTTTGTAAACTCTCTCCGCAATTTCCTGTACAGAGAACCATTCTGTAAACTGGTTGAAT
This sequence comes from Halobacillus fulvus, assembly GCA_004078665.1. Lineage (GTDB taxonomy): Bacteria > Bacillota > Bacilli > Bacillales > Halobacillaceae > Halobacillus > Halobacillus fulvus. Next base: position 651,002 of record SCFO01000001.1, read on the forward strand.
ACGCGGAATTCACCACGATCTGCAGGGTTCTCAGCAGCAATTTCGACACAGCGTACGGTATCTTCAATGTTTAAGAACGCACGCGTCTGTCCACCTGTACCATAGACCGTTAGATCATGACCGATCGCTGCCTGGTTGACGAAACGGTTTAAAGCAGTACCGAAGACTCCATCATAATCTACACGGTTTACGAGCATTGGATCAAGCTTCGTCTCTTCGGTATGTAGACCATACACAATCCCCTGGTTTAAGTCTGTTGCGCGAATTCCCCAGATCTTGCAGGCAAACATAATGTTGTGGCTATCATGGACTTTGGACAAATGATAGAAAGAGCCTGGTTGTTTAGGATATGGAAGAACGTCTTTGCGTCCTTTATGTTCAATTTCAATATAACCTTCTTCAATATCGATATTCGGTGTTCCGTACTCACCCATTGTACCCAACTTGATCAAGTGACAGTCAGGTGCATATTCCTTAATAGCGTACAGAACGTTTAAGTTACCAATTACGTTATTGGATTGAGTGTAAACGGCATGCTCACGATCAATCATGGAATATGGAGCTGAACGCTGCTCTGCGAAGTGGACAAATGCTTCAGGTTCCACTTGACGAAACACTTCACTAAGGAAGTCGTAATGGTTCAAGTCTCCAATGAATGTTTTGATTTCTTTTCCTGTTACTTCTTTCCACTTGGCTACACGATCCTCTAGGGAAGCAATCGGTGTAACGGAGTTAGAATGAAGTTCATCATCAATTTTTCTTCTTGCTAAATTGTCTACAATTGTAACGTCGTGTCCTTGCTTGGATAGGTAAAGGGCTGTCGGCCAACCGCAGAAACCATCTCCTCCTGCTACGATAATTCTCATAATCTACCTCCTAGTTACATCTTACATAATCGTATTTCCACTTTAGAATAACATTGTTTGCTCAAGGCGTGGTAATGAAAACCCATGCAAACTGTGTCAAAGATTCGTATTTTATATCGAATCTCCTCGTTTTTGACTTTACCATTAAATCAATTTTGAAACAATTCATACATTGTTAAGCTATGTGTTGAAGTTCTTAACAAGTAAAAAAGCATGCACGCGCGGTGGTGTGCATGCTTTTTTGCTGTTTACTTTTCTAAATCTTGATCATCTTCCTCATCTGTCTGACCTTGATCTTCATTCGTAGCCGAGACTTGCTCATAGGTTTTTGATTCTTCCTCATCAAAACGGTTGATAGCTCCCCTTGATACATAGCTTTCAAGCATCGCCTTCAAATCCATTCCTGTTGTCTCTTTTAATGATTCCTGAATGCCAAGCATCGTAGAGGTCACACTGTTGGTGATTTTGTTGGTTCCACCTTCAGAGTTTGCTCCTCCCATATCAATGACTTTCATATCTTTAATTTGGGAAAGTGGTGCGGATACTTTTTCCGCGTATTCAGGCAACACGCTGATTAGCATTTCCATGATGGCCGCTTCACCATACTGCTCCATCGCTTGCGCCATTCGTTCTTTCGATTCCGCTTCGGCGATTCCTCGTTGGCGAATGACTTCCGCTTCCGATTCACCTTGGATCCGCTTATTGTCCGCTTCCGCCTGTGCACGTTTCGTGACTTCGTATGCTTCTGCATCTGCAATCGAACGACGACGTTTGTTTTCTTCCTCTTCAAGCTCAACCGCTCTTTGTTTTTCAATGTATTGAACTTTAAGCTCTTCTTCTTTCACCTGCTGTGCCAGACGCTGCCGCTCGAGTTCATACGACTGCTCGGCATTAGCTTTCGCACGGTTGGTTTCTTTCTTGAATTCGGCTTCTTTAATGTCTTTATCTTTCTTCGACGCAGCAATCGATGTCAGACGACGGTTTTCTTCATCTTGCGCTTCCTGGTCGTTTTTAGCCTGGTAAATCCTCGTTTCTTTCGTAGCATCGGATTCTGCCATATTGGCTTTTTTCTGCACTTCTGCAATGTGAGGACGGCCTAGAGCGTCTATGTAACCATTCTCAACGTCCACATCCTCGACATCGTTTAAAGCAAACGAGGTGATTTCAAAGCCCATACCTTTTAAATCGGATTCCGCGATTTTTTTCACCTGTGTATTGACCTCTTTAAAATCGTTGTAAATTTTTTCAATAGGCAAAGAAGCAATAATCGAACGAAGGTGACCGTTCAAGACGTCCTTCAATTCGGATTCTCTTTCCTTTTGTTTCTTCCCTAGAAATTTCTCAGCAAAATTAGCCATGATCGCAAGTTCGCTTCCGATACTGATGACGGCTGTACTTTCCACACTGACGGGAATTCCTTCTTTCGTGTAAGCTTTATCGGAATTCACCTGTAGTTGAAATGAGGTCAGGTCAATCGGTGTGGCTGTCTGGAACATGCGCAGACGATAACCGCCGCCTCGAATGATTTTAACAGAACGTCCATTTTCGTCTTGGAAGACGTTCGTTTCCTTTTCTGGGTCGCCGAGGTTCGGCCCTGTAACGATTAGCGCTTCGTTTGAGCTGGCTGTTTTGTAACGCATCCTAAAGATAATGAATGTGACAATACCCCCTACGACTAAGACGGCACCGATCACCCCTAAAATAACGAGAACTAAAGCATTTTCTAACATATTTTTCTAACACTCCCCCCTATTATTTTCACTCATATAAAAATGAATGTATATGTCATAACGATTTACATGGTAAAGAAGTTTCGGATTTTTTTCAATTTTTTATCTTATTTTGTATAATTTCCTTTTCTATCTATTTATTACTATTATTCAAACCGACTGGAAATTCCGTTATAATAAAAGTAGAAAAGTTCTGAACTTTCTAAAGGAGTGAGTGGCATGACTACATATGAAACAGCATGGACACCATCAGATGAGCAAGTGAAAGATACACGTTTGTTTCAATTTATGAAGACGGTTGGCTATGAGGACTACGAAGCTTTTCACAAGGCATCGATCACAGATGTCAGCTGGTTCTGGGATGAGGCACTAAAGGAATTAGAGATTGAATGGTACTCCCCTTATAAAGAGACGCTCGACCTTTCTCGTGGAATCGCCCATCCTGACTGGTTTATCAACGGAAAAACGAACGTCGTTCACAACGCTCTCGATAAATGGGCTTTGAATGAACAGCAACATTCGAAAACAGCTGTTCACTGGGAAGGAGACGATGGGGAGCGTATAGCCTATACGTATGCCGACTTATATAAAGAAGTCAATACGATCGCGAACGGATTAAGTGAACTCGGAATTGAGGAAGGCGATATTGTCACGATTTATATGCCGATGATTCCGGAGACGCTGATTGCGATGCTTGCACTATCCAAAATTGGAGCGGTTTTCTCCCCTGCTTTCTCAGGGTATAAAGCAGACGCAGTCGCTACAAGAATTCAAGCCTCCAAAGCGAAAGCGATGATTACCGCTGATGGCTTTTATCGCCGAGGCCATGTAATCCCTATGAAAGACGAAGCTGACCTCGCTGCTGATCAATGTCCTAGCCTCGAGCATGTCATTGTCGTGGAGCGGGCAGACTGTGAAATCGACTGGAATGAATATCGGGATGTGCCTTGGTCTCATTTAAAGAAAAATGTAAACGATTACAAAACGAAAGAAATGAACGCTTCCGATCCATATATGCTCATCTATACGTCAGGTACAACGGGTAAGCCAAAAGGAGCCGTTCATACGCATAGCGGGTTTCCATTTAAGTCAGCTTTTGATGCTGGGATCTGCATGGATGTGAAACAAAAGGATACGCTTTTCTGGTACACCGATATGGGATGGATGATGGGTCCCTTTCTTGTGTACGGAGGCTTGATCAACGGAGCATCGATTGTCATGTTTGAAGGCACCCCTGATTTTCCTGAGCCTGACCGTTTATGGGAGTTGGTCGAACGCTATCAGGTGACACATCTCGGCATCTCCCCCACCCTTGTGCGCGCGATGATGAAGCACGGGACCGACTGGCTTTTAAAACATAACTTGAGTTCGTTAAAGCTGATTGGATCAACGGGAGAGCCGTGGAACCCTGACCCATGGAAATGGTTGTTCGACCATGCCGGGAATTCTCAAGTCCCGATTTTCAACTATTCAGGCGGAACGGAAATCTCCGGTGGCATCCTTGGCAATATCCTGATCAAACCGATTCAGCCGGTGACGTTTAATGCCGCTTTGCCTGGAATGGATGCTTGTGTGTATGATGAAAATGGAAAACCTGTCACGAATCAAGTCGGTGAACTCGTATTGAGAAAGCCATGGGTCGGGATGACAAGAGGTTTTTATAAGGAAAACGAAAGGTATGAACAGACATACTGGAGCCGCTTTAAAGACACTTGGGTCCATGGAGACTGGGCGATCGTCGATGAGGATGGTTATTTTACGATTACCGGTCGCTCGGATGACGTATTGAACGTAGCCGGCAAACGTTTAGGACCTGCAGAAGTGGAATCTGTATTAGTAGAGCGACAAGAAGTGGTCGAAGCAGGAGTGATCGGCATTCCGCACGATGTAAAAGGTGAAGAAGCCGTCGCTTTTGTTGTGATACGCGGACAGCAGTCAGAAGATTTGATCGAAAGCTTGCAAAACCACCTTGTAGAAAAGCTCGGCAAAGCATTAGCCCCGAAAAAAGTTTTTGTAGTGGATGACTTACCGAAAACGAGAAATGCCAAGGTGATGCGCAGGGCCATCCGATCCGCTTATTTAAACAAGCCTTCCGGTGATTTAAGTGCGCTTGAAAATCCAGAGGCAGTGGAGCAGATCCGTGCACTTGGTGCTTTTGTAAAATAAAACAATCCCCTGAACCTATTATGTTCAGGGGATTTTCTTTATACAGGGTAAACGCCGTGTTTACGTTCTGTGAATACCGTATCTTTATGATCATACGCTTCGAACCTTGTCGCTAGTTCCTGACGAAGCTTATCTGGCTGCACGATATCATCAATAACCATTTCAGAAGCCAGTCGGTATAGATCGATGTTTTCCTTATACTCCTCGTGCTTTTCTTGAATAAAGGCTGGACGCTCTTCCTCTGGTAATGCTGCAATTTTGTTCGCATAGACCGCGTTGACAGCCGCTTCTGGGCCCATGACAGCAATCTGGGCTGTCGGAAGGGCGAGACACGCATCCGGTTCGAAAGCAGGCCCAGCCATCGCATATAGCCCCGCCCCATATGCTTTTCGCACGACGACCGATATTTTCGGAACGGTCGCTTCACTCATCGCCGAAAGCATTTTTGCTCCGTGCCTGATGATGCCTGCGCGCTCCACCTTTGTCCCAATCATAAAACCAGGGATATCGGCAAGGAATAAAAGCGGGATATTAAACGCGTCACAAAGCTGAATGAACTTCGCTGCTTTGTCAGCCGAATCAGGAAAAAGGACGCCGCCTTTTGCTCGAGGCTGATTAGCGATGATTCCGATGGTACGTCCGTCAATCCGGGATAACCCGGTGATCAGTTCCGGTGCGAATTTTTTCTTAATTTCACAAAATGAACCTTCATCGATCAACCGTTCAATCAACTGGTACATATCAAATGGGGCATTTTGATTTTTTGGAATCAATTCTTCTATGGTTTTCTCAAAGCTCTTGGCATCGAGCGGTTCCGTTCTTTTCGGCTTTTGTCTGAAGTTTTGCGGGAAGTAGCTTAAATAACGCCTCGCAAAAACAATCGCTTCTTGTTCATCGTTTGCCAGTACGTCTCCGCACCCCGATACAGAACAGTGCATGCTAGCGCCGCCCATTTCTTCAAGCGTAACCTTCTCACCAATGACCTTCTCTGCCATTCTCGGAGAGCCTAAATACATCGAGGCATTGCCATCGACCATCACGACGATGTCACAGAAGGCGGGTATGTATGCACCACCGGCTGCTGATGGGCCGAATAACAGGCAGACTTGAGGGACACGCCCGGACATTTTGATTTGGTTATGGAAGATTCGGCCGGCACCCCGACGATTTGGAAACATTTCGACTTGATCGGTAATTCTAGCACCTGCTGAGTCCACAAGATAGAGCATCGGCAAGTTCAGTTTCATGGCCGTTTCCTGAATACGGATGATCTTCTCGACCGTACGCGCTCCCCATGAGCCAGCTTTTACCGTCGAGTCATTGGCCATAACACACACTTGCTCTCCGTTCACTTTGCCGATCCCTGTGACAACACCATCTGCAGGGAGCGTGTCATCAAGGCAATTGGCGAAAAAGGCATCCTCAATATTCATGTCTTCGTCAAACAACTGTTTCAATCTGTCGCGAACGAACATTTTGCCTTTTTCACTATTTTTCTCATGATATTTCTCAGCACCACCAGAGGCGATGCGTTTCGCTTTTTCTTCTAACGTCTGGTTTAATGTCATCGTTTGCTCCACCTCTATTCTCCTTTATAATCCGCTTTTCTTTTTTCTTGGAAGGCTAGTAACCCTTCGGCACGATCCTTTGTTGGAATCGTCTCTTTATAGCTTTGCCGTTCAATTTGTAACCCCTCGGATAGATCTGTACCATTCCCTTTATCTATTGCCTTCTTCGCTTGTTTGATGGCAATCGGTCCGTTTCTTGCGATCGTACAGGCAAGATCTTTCGCTTCATCCATGAGAAACTGTGGTTCAAATAGATATTCGACTAAGCCGAATTCATACGCCTGCTTTGCTTCCACAGGCTTTGCTGTATAGATCATCGATTTCGCTTTTCCAAGTCCTATCAGCCTCGGAAGCCTCTGCGTACCGCCTGCTCCAGGGATAATGGCGAGAGACGTTTCGGTCAGTCCCACGCGCGTCGATGTACTCATCATGCGTAAATCACAGGCAAGAGCAAGCTCAAGCCCGCCGCCAAAGGCGACTCCGTTGATCACGGCGATCGTCGGTACCTCGATTTCTTCGATAGCTTGAATCGTATCCCCGATCTTGGTGACGGTCTGGATCACTTCTTCATCGGACATTCCTTTTCTTTCTTTCAAATCCGCTCCTGCCGAGAACGCCTTATTTCCGCTACCGGTAATTAAAACCGCGCGAACCTGAGGATTTTCATTAATTTCCTTTACCTTTTCCTGCAATTCATCCAAAAGGGCGAGCGATAAGGCATTGGCCGCGTCTGGACGGTTGAGCGTGAGCAGAAAAACGTGGTCTTCGACTTCTTTGATCGATACTAGCATGGCTTACCTCCTTTCGTTGCGCGTCAACTGCATATGGTGACTCGGTAATGGCTTATCCAGCTTCTCCTGTATAAAAGTTCCCGCTTGCTCCAACTTTTTTTCGTCAATGCCGGTAGAAATGCCCATCTGATGCAGCATGTGAACCAAATCATCTGTCGCCACGTTTCCGGAAGCCCCCTTGGCATACGGACACCCTCCGAGTCCTCCGAGGCTTGCATCAAACGTAGTGATTCCTCTTTGTAACGATGCCAAAATATTCGCAAGCGCCATGCCTCTTGTATTGTGAAAATGCATCGCTAAATGCTGAAACGACAGTTCTGCTTCTAGCCTACCTAGGGTTTCCCATACTTGTTTTGGGTTCGCAACTCCGATCGTATCTCCGAGAGACAGTTCATCGATTCCCATGTCAAGCAAGCGCTTGCTCACATCAATCACCTGCTGAATGGGCACGTCTCCTTCATAAGGACATCCGAACACAGTCGACACGTATCCTCTGACCGACTTTCCTGCCGATTTAGCTTCCCGGACGACTTCTTCTAACACCGGGTACGTTTCTTCAATCGATTTATTGATATTTTTCCGGTTGTGGGCGTCACTTGCCGACATAAAGATCGACACCTCATCCACATCGGTTGCAAGAGCCGCTTCCAAACCTTTCATGTTTGGCACAAGCGCGGCATACGTCACGTCCTTGTTCCGTTTGATCCTTTGTGCTACTTCTTTTGCGTCTTTCAGCTGTGGAATCCATTTAGGATGGACAAAAGAGCTGAACTCGAGATAAGAATATCCCGCTTCAGACAGCAGATCGATCCAGGCAATTTTATCTTCTGTCAAAATTTCGGCCGGTTCATTTTGCAGGCCATCCCTCGGTCCTACTTCTTTAATCGTGACCTCACTTGGTAAACTGAGCATCTAATCCGCTCCTATTCGATAATGGCGATGACATCGCCTTCGTTGACGAAATCACCCTCGCTTACCTTCCACTCTTTCACAGTCCCTGTTGTTTCTGCAGGGATCGGGATTTCCATTTTCATAGATTCAAGAATCGCCACATCTTCCCCCTCGTTCACCTCATTGCCTTCTGCTACAACGATTTTCCAGACACTTCCTGCCATCGACGCTTTTACTTCGTTCATTTGCTCCGCCTCCTTAGTGATTCGTTACGGTTGGTAAATAGTATTTTTCGATAAAACTTGTTTTTGTGTTTCCTTGTTTGAATTGTTCATGAGTCACAATGCGTTTTAGCATCGTCAAATTCGATTTGATTCCTTCGATTTCGTAGTGATGGATGGCTTTTGTCAGTTTGTCGATCGCTTCTTCTCGTGTTTCCCCGTAGGCAATCAATTTAGCGATCATCGGATCATAGAATGGGGTAACGTTCGAGTCACTACGGACAGCGACTTCGTGTCGAATCCCTTCTCCTTCCGGCAACTCTAGCTTCGTCAGCTTCCCTGGAGAAGGGTAAAACGTATTCGGGTCTTCTGCGTAGATACGCACTTCAATGGCATGTCCCTGAATGAAAAGGTCCTCCTGCTTGAGCGATAGCTTCTCACCTGAGGCCACAAGCAGCTGTTGCTCGACGAGATCGACACCGGTAATTTCTTCAGTGACCGGATGTTCGACTTGAAGTCTCGTATTCATTTCAAGAAAATAATAGTTTTCTTCATCATCTACTAAAAACTCGATGGTACCTGCGTTGCTGTAGCCAAGTGCCTCGACAGCTTTGAGCGCACTTTCCCCCATCTGTTTTCTCGTTTCTTCACTTAAAACAGGCGATGGTGCTTCTTCTACAACTTTCTGATGGCGGCGCTGGATAGAGCATTCTCGCTCAAAGAGGTAAACAGCAGAACCGTGGTTGTCGGCGAGCACTTGAATTTCGATATGCCGGGGATGTAAAATGCATTTTTCAATAAACATGCTGCCATTTCCAAAAAAGGCTTTCGCCCGTTTGGAATTCCCTTCAAACGCTTTTTCAAGCTCCGCATCGTTATGAACGGCCTGCATGCCGATTCCACCGCCACCCGCTGCCGCCTTAAGCATGACAGGGTAACCGAACGATTCAGCGATTTGTTTTGCGTCTTCTGCAGATTCGACAGCGGTTTCCGTTCCCGGAATAATCGGTACGCCTGCCGCTTTCATTTCGTTTCTCGCTGCAATTTTATCTCCCATTTTTGCAATCACATCGGCATCCGGACCGATAAAAACCAACCCTTCCTCTTTCGCACGCTTCGCAAACTCTGGGTTTTCGCTTAAGAGTCCGTATCCAGGATGAATCGCCTCTGCTTTCGATTCCTTTGCCACCTTCAAAATCTTTTCGATATTTAAATAAGATTCATTGACCCTTGGTTTTCCAATCAAATAGCTCTCATCGGCCATTTCAACATAGGGTGCCTCCTGGTCCGCTTCCGAATAGACAGCAACCGTCTTGATATTCAATCGTTTGCAAGTGCGGATTACACGCGCTGCGATTTCACCGCGGTTCGCGATTAGGATTTTTTCGAACATCGCCTTCGACCCCTTTCTTATCTCTGCGTTTTTAACAGCTCTAGTGCGCTCTCTCTCAACCGGAACTTTTGGATTTTCCCACTGGCCGTCATCGGATATTCGTCCGTGAATTCAATGTAGCGAGGGATTTTATGTTTGGAAATCCGTCCTTCACAAAACTCACGTACGTCTTGTTCTGAGAGGGAGCGTCCATCTTTCGGTATGATCCACGCCATGATTTCTTCGCCGTATTTTTGATCCGGTATGCCGACGATCTGGACATCGAGAATATCCGGATGCTCATATAAAAATTCTTCGATTTCGCGTGGATACACATTTTCGCCGCCACGAATGATCATATCCTTCATCCGTCCGGTGATCTCCACGTAGCCCTCCTCATCCATGACGGCGATATCACCTGTATGAAGCCAACCCTCAGGGTCGATGGCAGTACTTGTCGCTTCCTCATTTTTGTAATACCCTTTCATCACCAGATAACCGCGCGTACAAAGTTCGCCTGGCATTCCCGGTTCCGCTTCTTCTCCCGTAGCAGGATCGATAACTTTGACTTCTACATTCGGATGGGCACGGCCGACACTCTTTACCCGAAGTTCGATTGGATCATCCGCTTTTGTCTGAGTGATGACCGGAGAGCTCTCCGTTTGTCCGTAAGCGATCGTAATCTCTTCCGCTCCCATGTCCTCGATGACGCTTTTCATCACTTCCATTGGACAAGTAGACCCAGCCATGATGCCGGTCCGAAGCGTCGTCGGCTTCAACGTTTCAAACTGAGGATGGTTCAACTCGGCGATAAACATCGTAGGGACACCATGTAAGGCCGTGCAATGTTCCTCTTTTACCGCTGTCAGTACTTTTTCAGCATCAAATTGTTCCAAAATGACCATCGTCGTTCCTTTAGAGACGGCAGCTAATGTTCCGAGGACACAACCGAAGCAGTGGAAGAACGGGACGGGGATGCATAAGCGATCCTCTTCTGTGAGACGCATGCAATCAGCGACTTGGTTGCCGTTGTTGACGATGTTGTCATGAGTGAGCATCACGCCTTTCGGAAAACCGGTAGTACCTGATGTGTACTGCATATTAATGACGTCCGTGTGTGAAAGGGATTGCTTCCGTTCTTCTAGCTCTACGTCCTTGATCGTCATTCCCATATCAAGCACGTCCTGCCAGGAGTAGCAGCCGGGATAAGATTTATCGCTCAGAACGACGATGTTTTTCAAAAACGGAAGTCGGTCACTTTGCAAATCACCTTTTTCGGATGTTTCAAGCTCCGGACAGATTTCCTTCAAAATATCCAAATAAGAAGTTCCACGGAAATCCTCTGCGAGTATAAGAGTAGAAGCGTCCGATTGCTTCAGCAAATATTCAAGCTCCTGTGCCCGGTAATTCGTATTGACGGTCACAAGGACGCCTCCCATTTTCCCGGATGCAAATTGGGAAACGAGCCATTCGGGTTTGTTATCTGACCAAATGGCAACATGATCTCCTTTTTCAATGCCAAGGGCCATCATCCCTTTCGCGGCTTCGTCTGCCATTTCGTTAAACTCTGCATACGTTTTACGAAGCGCTTTTTCCGGGTAGACGAATGCTTCATGATCCGGATAGGCGGCCGCCTGCTTTTCTAACAATTCCCCTACAGTCAACGATAATAGTGACATCGTATTCCTCCTTTATAATTAGCATCCGAGCTGGCGGGCAATGACCATTCGCTGGATCTCTGATGTGCCTTCACCAATCTCAAGCAGTTTCGCATCTCTTAAGAAGCGTTCGACTTCATACTCACGCATATATCCGTAACCACCGTGGATTTGTATCGCCTGATTGGCCGATCTGAAGGCCGTCTCAGAGGCGAACAGCTTCGCATAAGCAGATTCCTTCGTGAAGTTTTTGCCTTGGTCTTTTAACCACGCCGCTTTCAATACCATGTTACGGGCAAGCTCTACTTCCATCGCCATATCCGCGAGTTTGAACTGGATCGCCTGGAATTTTGAAATCGGCTGTCCAAATTGCTGACGCTCTTTTGCATAAGCAAGCGCACGGTCTAGGGACGCCTGTGCAATACCGACAGCGAGAGCAGCAATCGATATTCTGCCTCCGTCAAGCGTGTATAAAAACTGCTTGAATCCTTTATCCGGATCTCCTAGAATGTTTTCCTTCGGGACTTTGACATCTTCTAAAATGATTTCCGATGTATTCGATCCACGGACCCCCATCTTTTCGTAAGGGCTTGTAATTTTCATTCCTGGTGTATCTTTCGGGATAATGAAAGCTGAAATAATGTTTTTTCCGTCTTCACGCTTTCCTGAAACAGCGGTGACCGTTATGGAGCGGGCATATTCAGCATTGGTAATCCAGCATTTCTCTCCATTGATGACGTAATGATCACCTTTCAGTTCCGCTTTCGTTCTCGTCCCTCCTGCGTCTGATCCCGCATTCGGCTCGGTTAAGCCAAACGAGGCAAGACCTTCTCCTTTGGCTAAAGGAATGAGAAATTCCTGCTTCTGCTGTTCTGTCCCGAAGTAATAAATAGGACTCGAGCCTAACGAGACAGCCGCTGCATAGCTAAGCCCAGTTGAACCGCATACCCGGCCGATTTCTTCCACCGCTAGAGCATAGGTGATCGTGTCACCGTCTGAACCTCCGTATTCTTCAGGAAAGGGGATGCCCAGTAAGCCGAGCTGTCCCATTTCTTTAAAAATATCTTCCGGAAAATGAGCGTCCGTATCAATCTCAATGGCCCGGGGCTTTATAACATCTTCAGCAAAATCACGAACCATCTTTCTCGTCATCTCTTGTTCTTTTGTCAATTCGAAATTCATCCAATTCCTCCTCAAGGAATGAAGACCGACTGGTTGGTCTGTCTACAGCCAAAAAAATAAAATGTAAGCGTTTACTTCATTTCGTAAAAAAAAGGGATGTGGAGCATATGATTTTTTACATGAACATGTTCCTCTACGGGTAAAAGAAAATGAAGGACCAAATCTGTAAACACATCGGCAATTTCATCAATCGTGTACGTCCCGTCTTTTCGGTACCACTTATAAATCCAGTTGACCATTCCTAAAATGGCCATTCCTGTAATCTCTGCTGGTAATTCTTTTCTGAACTCTCCCGTCGCCTGTCCTTCTCGGATCACATCAAACACCAGGTGTTTAAACTGATCACGTTTTCCTTTCATATTTATTTCGTATTCAGGCTTCAAGTAATTACTTTCCTGATAGAATACGGAAATATGAGACTTATAAAGGTCGAAAACGTGCACAAACGAACGGATAATCGCTTGAATTTTTTCAACGGGGGACGTATGGACGATGTTTGCAGCTTGAGCTTCTTTCAATACATATGTAATGAACGTGTCGTGGATGACATAGAGAAGCTCATCTTTTGAAGTGAAGTGGTGATAAAAGCCTCCCTTAGACGTCTGGGATGCTTTAACAATTTCATTGACACTTACCCCGTGAAATCCGTGACGATCGAACAACTCCAACGACGTTTCAATAATATTTTCCCGCAAGTCCCTCATACATCAACCCCTATCCGCTGAATATACGTTCATTTTAGCACAGTTTTCTGAAAATACAAATAGTGCCAAAGACGGAAGCGTTCGGCCTCGACGCTTTTATGGAAGGACTGAATCAAAAAAGCAGCCCCTTACCGGGACTGCTTTTGCTTATTTGTCTTCATCAGACTTCTCTTGAAAAGGTGCTTCATAATCTGGACGGATCCATGCTTCGTCAACGAGTCCTTGTTCGTCTGTATCCATGACGTAAGAGCCATTGCTATATCGGTCATTGGCTTTGAAATCCATCGCCTGGACAACTTTCGTCTCATCCCGTTCCGTTTTGATGACAATGTGTTCTCCCTTGCCAACGAGGTGCACATCAATCAGACGGTGTGGATCTTTCTTCAGTTCCCTCAGCATTAAGACGCCTCGTTTCGCTCTAGACGTTGGTTCAAACTCTTTAAGCCTCATCCGTTTGACTGCGCCACGATGCGTCGTCAGGACGATGGATGGATCTTCATCCGCTTCGAACACCTGACCGGAGACGACGTGCTCTCCATCTTTCAACTGAATCGCTTTTACTCCTGCCGCACGCTGGCCGACAGCATTGACTTCCTCTTCTTTATACCAAAGCCCATATGCTTTGTTGGAAGCTAGGAAAATCTCAGAGTGACCATCTGTCAAATAGACATCGACCACTTCATCATCGCCTTTCAAGTTGACAGCGACGAGCGCCTTCGAATGACGCTGGGCTTGATAGAGCTTCAGCTCACTTTTCTTCACCATGCCGTTTTTCGTAAAGAATAATAGATACTGATCTTGATTGAAGTCGCGAATCGGGATCGCATCGACGATAAACTCTTCTTTTTCAACTTGAACGATGTTGGCGATATACTGACCAAGATCCTTCCAGCGAATATCCGGTAATTTGTGAACCGGCAGGAACAGGTATTTCCCTAAGTTCGTAAACAGAAGGATCGTATCCGTTGTATTCATTTCAATCAGCCTCAAGAGGTGATCTCCATCTTTCAGAGCAAAGTCCTCTCCGTTTGAAGCCGCATAGGAGCGGAGGCTTGTCCGCTTGATATATCCATCCTTCGTCACAGATACGAGGACGTCTTCACTCGCAACGGTCACTTCAAGGTCTACCTTCAGCTCTTCCACTTCTTCTTCAATATCTGTTAGACGACGACCTTCATACTGCTTTTTCATCTTGCGAAGGTCCGCTTTGATGACTTTGAACATTTCATTGTCGCTCGATAGAATATTCTCAAGCTTTTCAATTTGCTTTTGCAACTGGGCGGCTTCTTCTTGAAGCGCCGTAATATCCGTGTTTGTCAGACGGTAAAGCTGTAAGTTCACGATCGCTTCTGCTTGTTCATCGGTGAACTGATAAGCTTCGATCAGACGACGCTTCGCATCCTGTTTATCGTTGGATTGACGAATGGTTGCGATCACTTCATCTAGTATACTGATCGCTTTAATGAGTCCCTCGACAATATGGGCCCGCTTCTTCGCTTTATTCAAATCAAAAACTGTCTGTCTCGTGACGACTTCCTTCTGGTGGTGAATATAAGCATCGAGCATCGTAGGTAGACTTAACAATTTAGGTGTCTTTTCGTGAATCGCTACCATATTGAAGTTGTAGGAAATTTGAAGATCGGTATGCTTGTACAAATAGTTCAGCACGCCTTCACTGTTTGCATCTTTTTTAAGCTCAATGACGACTCTTAGACCTGTACGGTCCGTCTCATCACGAACTTCTGCTATGCCCTCCACTTTACGATCAAGTCTAAGCTCATCCATCCGTTTGACGAGATTGGCTTTGTTCACTTCAAAAGGAATTTCGTCGATGACGATTTGTTCACGACCGCCGCGGACCTCTTTAATTTCGGCACGGCCACGTAAAACAATTTTCCCTTTTCCTGTTTCGTAAGCTTTTCGAATGCCGTCGACACCTTGAATGATACCGCCTGTAGGGAAATCCGGCCCCTTCAGTTTCGTCATCAGCTCAGGCACTGTGACAGACGGTTTATCGATTTTCATAATCACCGCATCAATGACTTCCCCAAGGTTATGAGGAGGGATCTCTGTCGCATAACCAGCAGAAATCCCTGTCGAGCCGTTGACGAGCAGATTCGGGAATTTGGCAGGTAGTACAGTCGGTTCTTGAATCGTATCATCAAAGTTCGGGATGAATTCGACTGTTTCTTTTTCGATATCTCGTAATAGCTCGGAGGAAATCGCCGATAGTCTTGCCTCTGTATAACGCATCGCAGCCGGCGGATCCCCGTCGACACTTCCGTTGTTTCCGTGCATTTCTACGAGTGGATTTCTCACCTTCCATGTCTGGCTCAAACGAACCATTGCATCATACACCGATGTATCACCGTGTGGATGATAATTACCGATGACGGTACCGACAGTTTTTGCCGATTTACGATATGCTTTATCGTGCGTATTTCTTTCCTCATGCATCGCGTATAAAATACGGCGCTGCACAGGTTTCAGTCCGTCCCTTGCATCTGGAAGGGCACGTTCCTGGATAATATATTTACTATAACGACCAAAACGGTCCCCTAGCACCTCTTCCAAGGGTAAATCTAAAAACTTTTCTGCCTCAGCCAACAGAATATCCTCCTTCTACGCTTGTATTTTATCGTTTTCTAAAATATTTGCTTCGTCTTCCAGTCCAAAGGCGACGTTTGATTCAATCCACTTCCGACGAGGTTCCACTTTATCGCCCATCAGCGTCGTCACGCGACGCTCTGCACGGGCCAGGTCATCGATCGTGACACGGATCAATGTCCTCGACTCCGGATTCATCGTCGTTTCCCATAGCTGATCGGCATTCATTTCACCAAGACCTTTGTAACGTTGGATGGAATAACCGTTTTTGAACTGTTTCAGGATCTTCTGCATGCCTTCTTCATCCCATGCATATTCCGTTTTTTCTTTTTTTCCTTTTCCTTTGGACACTTTGTACAAAGGAGGAAGAGCTATATAGACTTTCCCTGCGTCCACCAGTGGTCTCATATAACGATAAAAGAACGTTAACAAAAGAACCTGGATATGCGCTCCGTCCGTATCGGCGTCTGTCATGATGACGATTTTGTCATAATTGCAGTCTTCAAGAGAAAAATCGCCGCCTACTCCGGCACCGATTGTATGAATGATCGTGGAGATTTCTTCATTTTTAAAAATGTCCGCAATTTTAGCTTTTTCGGTATTGATCACTTTTCCGCGCAGCGGAAGGACCGCTTGGAATTTACGATCACGCCCCTGCTTAGCCGATCCGCCGGCGGAATCCCCCTCGACGAGATACAACTCATTTTTTTGCGCATTCTTTGATTGAGCAGGCGTCAATTTACCACTAAGCAGCGTATCTCTTCGCTTTTTCTTTTTGCCTGAGCGGGCGTCTTCCCTAGCTTTTCGCGCAGCTTCTCTTGCTTCTTTCGCCTTGATCGCTTTTTTGATCAGCATTGAGGCAACGTCGGGATTCTCTTCTAAGAAGTAGTTGAGCTGTTCCGCTACGACAGCATCGACGGCTGATCTTGCTTCTGACGTACCAAGCTTACTTTTCGTCTGGCCCTCGAATTGGAGCAGCTCTTCTGGTATACGTACCGAAATGATCGCCGTAAATCCTTCCCTGATATCGTTCCCTTCCAAGTTCTTGTCTTTATCTTTCAGGAGAGTGGCTCTCCTTGCATAATCGTTGAATACGCGAGTCACAGCCGTTTTAGCTCCTGACTCATGGGTTCCTCCGTCTTTTGTACGGACATTATTGACGAAAGATAAAATGCTCTCAGCAAACCCATCATTGAATTGAAAAGCGAAATCGACTTCGATCTCAGCGTGTTCTCCTTCAAAAGAAACGACCGGATGAAGCGTATCTTTTTCTTCGTTCAAATAGGAGACAAATGATTCAATTCCATCATCATACTGATAGACTTCCTTCACCTTCTCAGACTGTCGTTCATCCACGAGAATGATTCGGAATCCTTTTAATAGGAAAGCCGCTTCTCTTAATCGTTCCGAGAGCGTCTCAAAGTTGAATTTGGTGACCGAAAAAATCGTGGAATCCGGTTTGAACCGGATCGTAGTCCCTGATTTCCGCGTCGCTCCCTGGTGTTCGAGAGAAGTGACAGGTGTACCACCATTTTCAAATCGCTGATAATACTTTTCACCGTCTCTGCAAATTCTGACTTCGAGCCATTCGGACAGGGCATTCACGACAGAAGCCCCCACGCCGTGGAGACCGCCACTGGATTTATATCCTCCTTGGCCAAATTTACCTCCTGCATGAAGGACTGTCAGAATGACTTCGGGTGTCGGTTTGCCTGTCTGGTGCATCCCGGTAGGCATTCCCCTCGCTTCGTCCTGTACAGAGACACTTCCGTCTTTGTGAAGGGTAACCGTCATTTCTTGACCGAATCCGGCTAAAGCTTCGTCGACAGCGTTATCTACAATTTCGTGGACAAGATGGTGCAGGCCCCGGTGATCGGTGGATCCGATATACATCCCCGGTCTTTTCCGGACAGCCTCCAGTCCTTCCAGTACTTGTATAGAATCATCAGAATAAGTTTGTGTTTGATTCGACAATTTACCATCGGCTCCTTTCACATCGTCTACTTCTATATTAGAACAAATGTTCGTACATGTAAACGTCCTGAAAAATTGATCGCTTGTTATATTGTAGCGATTTTATAACGTTTCGCAAACATATTTCTGGTAAAAAACGTGAAAAATCCCTTTACAAAAGGGATTTCAACAGAAGTCAGACAACATCTTTCTCTATTTTAACATAAAAATGAGTAAAGCCTTTTCATTTTCTTACCATAGAAAAAGCTGCCGTATATAACGACAGCTCTGTTCACGTTATTTATAAATGGCATGGGCCACTTTTATGCACGTGTCCATGATCACCACTTGATCGGTATCTTTGAGCTCATCATAGGCTTCCTCATGGAAGACTCCTTGCTGTGCCCAAAAAGACTTCGCCCGAATATTGGCCGCTTCTCTTGCAACGTCTGGAAGATATTCTGATCTCCTGAACACATTAATGATATCGATCGGTTCATCGACATCCTTCAACGATGCATAGGATCGTTCACCAAGCGATTCACTTATCGTCGGGTTGACCGGAATGATGCGATACCCGGCCTTTTGCATCGCTTCACTCACTTGATACGATGTTCTGTGTGGCTTATCTGAAAGCCCGACGACCGCAATCGTCTTCGATTCATCCAAGATTCGTTTGATTTCTTCTTTCGAAGGATTTTGAAATGTCACATGATCACTCCTATTCTTCGATTAGTCCTTCACTGACAAGAAATTCGCGCGCTACGTCCGCAGGGTCACGATCTTCATAATCAACCTGATAGTTCATTTCCCTCATTTGGTCACCGGTGATCATCCCGCCAAGCTGGTTCAAAATCTCCTCAAGCTCAGGATACTGATCCAATGTTTCCTGGAGCATTAACGGTGCTCCTTGATAAGGAGGGAACAGGTTTTCAGGGTCCTCGAGAACTGTAAGATTAAGTTCCACCATGTAGCTATCGGTAGCGTAGGCATCGATGACATCCACTTCTCCACTGGAAATCGCTCCTTGTCGTAAGCCTGGGTCCATCGTAACAACTTCTCCAAGGTCGAGGTTGTACACTTCCTTCATTCCTTGGTATCCATCCTGACGATCATTAAACTCCAGTGTAAAACCGGCAGTGATCTGGTCTTGTACGGGTCTTAAATCCCCGATTGACTCCAAATCATACTGTTCGGCTAGCTCCTGAGTCGTTGCTACAGCGTAGGTATTATTAAATTGCATCGGCTCAAGGAACGCCATGTTGAACGTATTCGCCATGCCTTCTTTCGCTTGTTCGTACACTTCCTGCGAATCGTTGCTTTCCGCTTCTTCTCCTAGTAATGAGACAATCGCTGTTCCGGTGAATTCCGGATAAATATCAATGCTTCCTTCTTGCAAAGCACTAAACACGAGATCTGTTTTTCCGAGATTCGGCTGCAGGCCGACTTGAAGATCTGTTTCTTCTTCAATCAATAGTTTGTACATATTGATTAGAATGGCTGGTTCTGATCCAAGCTTCGCTCCGAGCACTAAATCGTCTTTTACTTTTCCTCCGAAAGCAAGCGGGCCTACCGCGATTAAAGCAGCAATGACGAGCAGACTGACGAGGGATCGAAAGCCTGATTTCGCAGATGTCCGCTCAAACAGACGAAGTATCGCATCCAGAATAATGGCGAGGAGCGCAGCAGGTATTGCACCTAGAAGGATCAAATTGATATCTCCTCCGCGGTCAAGGCCAAGAAGAATCAAGTCGCCAAGACCACCCGCCCCAATCAAGGCAGCGATCGTCGTCGTACCGACAATCAGTACCATCGAGGTACGGATCCCAGCCATAATAACTGGCATCGCAAGTGGCAGTTCCACCTTGGACAGTCTTTTAAATGAGTTCATCCCCATCCCCGTTGCCGCTTCCTTCAAAGCAGGATCGACCTCTTTAATCCCTGTGTACGTATTACGGAGAACAGGTAGAAGTCCGTACGCCGTTAAGGCAATAATAGCAGGTGTTTGACCGATTCCGAAAAAAGGAATTAAAAAGGCTAACACAGCAAGGCTGGGGATCGTCTGGAGGATTGCAGTAACTCCGATGATCGGCTCTGCAATTTTCTGTTTTCTCGTCAATAACAGCCCGAGGGGAACAGAAATCAACGTTGCAATCACAAGCGCAATGATTGATATTTGTAGGTGCTCCCATATTTTTTCGAGTAAAATGTCTTGGCGTTGCACAAAGGCTTCTTGGAATGCATTCATTGGGCCATCCCTCCTGCCTGATCCTGTTGATTCTCTTTCAGGAACTGGGTGATATCTCGATAAGAAAGGGTCCCAATCAGCTGATTACCTTTTACGACAGGGAGTAATGGGTAATCGTGCTTTTCAAAATAAGGCATCGCAGCTTTCAACGTCCAATCGTTTTGAAGCACAGGCATGTTCAACTTATCGCCGTGATGAACGGCTCCGGCAAAGCTGCCGTCCCCACCCTGGATCACAAATGTTCCTGCAGATGGCATTGTTCCTGATTTCCAGTCGACCTCTGAAACGACATGGTTCATGGAATCATTCATAATGACGTCAACAGCGGTTAACCAAGGGGATTTACGACTTCCAATGAAATCTCTTACGAAGTCGTTGGCAGGATGCAAAATTAAATTTTGCGGGGTATCAAGCTGGACGATTTCCCCGTCTTTCATTAGACAGACACGATCTCCTAGCGCCATCGCCTCGTCCATATCATGGGTCACGAACACGATCGTCTTTTGGATTTCCTGCTGGAGATTCCGAATGTCTTTTTGCAACTGTTCACGACTGATCGGATCGAGCGCGCTGAACGGCTCATCCATCAAAATAATATCGGGATCCGCTGCGAGCGCCCGAATGACTCCGACCCTCTGCTGTTGTCCTCCGGAAAGTTCACTCGGCTTCCTTTTCCGGTGTTTTTTCGAATCAAGTCCGACCATGTCCATCAGTTCATCGATCCGCTTCGTCAGTTCCTTCTTCTTCCACTTCTTCATTTCAGGTACAATCGCTATATTTTCTTCAATTGTCATATGAGGAAACAGCGCTATTTCCTGAAGAACATAGCCGATGTTCCAGCGCAATTCATGAATATTGTATTCTCGAATATTCTTGTTATGTATCGTGATCGTTCCGTTTGTAGGCTCAATCAGACGGTTGATCATCTTCATCGTTGTCGTCTTTCCACACCCACTCGGTCCAATAAGTGTGAGAAGCTCACCTTCTTTGACGTGTAAGTCGATATCCTTCAAAGCTTCTGTGCCGTCCGGATAGACTTTTGATACATTCTCAAACGTAATCATAAAATTCCCCCTATACTTTAAACAGACTTCATACACTATATATCCAGGAAACGACAGATTCAAACCTTTCGTCCTACGAAATGACAAAGCGGTGGACGCGCCTATGAAAAAGGCACTCCTAGTAAGGAAGTGCCTCTCTCTACTCATTTAATCTCTCTTCAATCGTCCGAAAAGCCTGATCGTTTGCGAAAGATTGACTCCAGCTGGCTACACCAGCCAGATCATACGTCTCCATAATATCGAGACGGGCTCCAATGGAAATCGGATTTTCCAGCCACATTTTGTATAGGGTATTCGCTTTTTCGACAGATACGAAGGTTTGTCCTGTACTGTCGTCAAACTCTGTCTGTGCTCCGTTTTCTTCGATCCAACGTTCGGCTTCCTCCATCGACAAGGCTCTCGATGTCAGTTCTCCACCGTTCACCTGTTCCTCCCATAACCTTGTATAAAAAGGGATGCCGAGCAGCAGATGATCAGACGGCACTTCTTCAAGCAGGCGTTGCACATTTTGTTCTACCCACGGCAGGCTTGCCACGCTACCAGCCACTGGTGACGTGGCCCAGTGTTCATCATAAGCCATCACTATTAAGTAATCGGCGAGTTCAGCCAGACTTTCGCGATCATAAAACTCTGACCATTGATCGCTTCCTGAGGGGAACGTAATGTCCACACTGATCACAAGATCTTGCTTATGCGCAAGCGTCGTGAATTCTCTAATAAACTGTGTAAAATAGGGGCCATCATCCAAGTACACGTTCTCAAAGTCGACATTGATCCCGTCCAGCTGATAATCCTTTGCAAAATCAAGCAGCTGTTGAATCATCCGCTTCCTCTTTTCATAAAAAGGGAGTACCTGATTTGTCAGCTCTGGATCAAAATCGTTCGAAAATAAGGCCCAGACTTGATCGCCATTTTGGTGAGCTGATGTTACATAATCTTCAGATGCGAAGCTGTCGATCTCTCCCGACGGGTCGCTCAGCGTAAACCACGTCGGAGACAAGACGCGGACTCCAGGGAAGTTTCCTGCTTCATCCGGAGTCGCAGTCGGAGTGTAAATCGCATCCCACGTCATATGGAATGGTTTTTCAAGAGGACGGATGAACGACGATGGCTTTTCTTTGGTCCTGGATTCCAAGGTCTTCAAATCTCCTACCTCAATCGAAGACTTCGGAAGATAACCCCCAATCCCGGATTCTGTCCGGACTTGATAAAAGCGTCTCTCTTCCCCTGTCACATACAACTTGTCACCAGGTACTAAATTGGTATAATAAGGGGACGCTACTGTTGGTTTTTGACGAATTCTTGCCTCGTCTTTTCCTATATCTGATTGAACAATACCTTCTCGCCACTTAGTACCGTCGTCGGCAAGGAGAAGTGTTTTTGTCTCCGGGATTGTCTCTACATATAAAGGATAGACCTGCTCTATCCATTTGACAGCTATCCAGAGAGCATTATCCCTCTCTATTAGGGGCGGAATTGAAAGGGTCTCTTCCTTATAATTGCGGAAATAACTCTCTTTTTCGACGATGAGGCGGTACATATCCTGAGGCCTTGTCATGATGAGTGATTGTGAACTTTCATCATACATCACGTGCTCATCTATTTGTTCTTGCAAAAAGTTCAAAGGAATGTAGTGATGTTCATTCACCAATTGAACAGGGTGTTCGTTATACACTTCATTTTGATAGACGATTGATCGATCAAATGGAAAATAATCGACTTGTTCATTTGAAGGGAAAGGAAAAAAATACAATCCAATCCCTAGGAAGATGATGGATGCAATGGTTAAGATCCCCCACCTCTTTTTTCTTTTCATGGATGAGCGTTCCTCCTTTGTTTTCTCATCATATCGAAAAGATGCGGCGGTGAAAATGATGAACTCTCCTAGAAGGATGAGTTTTCAAAAAAGGTTCTTTAAGACCAGATATCATGATAAACTAACAGTAAGTAATTGAAGGAGATGAAAGACCATGGAATATGTAATATATAGTCTCATCGCCTATTTGCTCGGATCGATTCCTTCCGGCTTAATCATAGGTAAAACATTTTATAACACAGACATCAGAGAACATGGAAGCGGGAACCTTGGCGGAACGAATACCTTCCGCGTTCTTGGCATTAAAGCCGGATTAGTGGTCACTATTGCAGACATCTTAAAAGGGACACTAGCCGCTGCCCTCCCTTTCTTGATGGGGGCGGATGTCGTCACCCTTGTCATCGGGATCTTTGCTGTGATCGGACACATGTATCCCGTTTTTGCAGGCTTTAAAGGAGGAAAAGCGGTCGCCACATCTGGAGGCGTCATTCTCGGTGTTAACCCGGTCATTTTTCTCGTCCTACTCATCACGTTTTTCGTTGTCCTATACCTAAGCAAGTACGTTTCCCTATCCTCGATGATGTGCGGGATTGTCGGGATCATCGCAACCCTTATCGTTCAGGACTACTTGCTCACCGTCGTTATTTCTCTGTTTACGGTCTTTGTGATCTATCGTCATCGTTCAAACATCAAGCGGATCATCAATAAAACAGAACCTAAAATAACCTGGATGTAAATGGTGGTTTAAAGTCTGCGGCTCGCAGACTTTTTTGGATAGATCCCTTTTTTAAAGGCAGGATAAGAAAACGGCACATTGACAAAACCAATCAATTGTATATATCGAATTACATATTGTATACTTTGACGTAGAAAGAAGGCCTGAAAGGAGTCCTTGTTATGAACAAAACTGAACTACAACAACAAAAGCAATTACCTTCAAAAGAAGAACGCCATAAATTATTCGGATCTGTCAAACCAGGTCCTCGAACGAAACCAGTCGAAAAAGATAAGATGGCTGATTTACAAAATTCCAAAAAAGACTTTTTATTTGATATTGATGTCGTCGGCATCTCTAATGTCAAGCACCCGATTCGCATTCCGAGTCAGCTGACACCTGAAATTCAGACGACGATTGGGACGTTCTCTTTTGGATCATCGATTGCCAAAGGGAGCAAAGGGACGAACATGTCCCGCTTCACAGAGCAACTGGACAAGTATCACAATGAAGGGTTTGCTGTAGACATTGAAACGTTAAAACAGTTTACAGAAGAGCTTGCCGGCCGCCTGAAAGAAACCGATGCGGAAGTCGAAGTGAATTTCCCGTGGTTCTTCGAGCGTAGAGGTCCAGCTTCCGACTTAGCCGGTATGAACCATGCGGATGCTACCATCCGTGTCGAATATGACGAAAAGACTGGACATGATGTCACCGTGTCGCTAACTGGTAAAATCACGACGCTTTGTCCTTGTTCAAAGGAAATTAGTGAATACAGTGCGCATAACCAGCGCGGAAATGTAACGATGACGGTGAAATTGACCGATGATTTTGATGAGCAGGAAACAGACTGGAAAGCGGCACTTCTTGAAGCAGCCGAGAGCAATGCCAGCGCCCGCATCCACCCTGTTCTTAAACGACCGGATGAAAAAATGGTCACGGAACAAGCCTATGAAAACCCTCGCTTTGTCGAAGATATCGTACGTCTTGTTGCAGCAGATTTATACGAATACTCCTTCGTGGAATCTTTCACAGTCGGATGCCGTAATGAAGAATCGATCCACCTCCACGATGCCGTTGCATCGCTAAGTTATGACAAAAAGCAAGAGCTTGAGTAGGGATTGAATGAAACACGTAATGATTGGCATCATCCGTTTTTACAGAAAAGGCATCAGCCCGTTCTTCCCTCCGACTTGCCGGTTCCAGCCGACATGCTCGGAATATGGGCTCGAAGCTTTTCAACGATTCGGTTTTTTCAAAGGCTTTTATTTAACAGTGAAAAGGATTTTGAAATGCCACCCTTTCCATCCCGGCGGTTTCGACCCTGTACCGGATAAAAAGAATAACTAGAGGCAACATCCTGAGCGAGAACTGCTCAGGATGTTGCCTTTGTATAGGTTTATGTTCACGCATTAACGGATACAGCATTACACAAGACCAACTACGAACAGGAGTGAAAGCATGGAACTAACCGTTACAGAAAAAGCAGCCCAGTGGTATGAAGAAGAATTAGAAATCAATGAATCTGCCAACCTACGATTCTATGTTCGTTATGGGGGTGTAGGTGGCCTTCAGCCTGGCTTTTCCCTTGCCATTAAACTGGATGAGCCTGCTGAACCTTTAGTCGAAGCGAAAGTCGGAAACATCCGCTATTTTATTGAAGCAGAGGATGAATGGTATTTCGATGGCCACTCCTTAAGCGTCGAACTCAACGAAAAGTGGCAGGAACCGGATTTTCAATACGAAAAATAAAACGCCGACTTCTACTATCTCTGAAAGGATGAACCGTATGTCTGAAACGCCATTCCAGAGGCAAGTGAAAGAAAAGTGGACCGTCCAATACGAAGAAATGAATTTCCCAGCGATTCAAAAAGGCTGGGTCCTTCCTGTCGATCGTTGGCAAGACTTTGACCCATTCATTCTTATGGCAGAAGACTGGTTCAAACGCGGAACATTCCCTGATCACCCTCACCGCGGTTTCCAGACGGTCACCTATGTCATTGATGGACGTCTCGAACACATTGATAACGCAGGTGGCCGTGAAATTCTTGAGCCAGGAGACGTCCAATATATGAACGCCGGGTGGGCGGCGAGACACGCTGAAGACGGAGTCGAAAACGATATCGCCCATACGCTTCAGCTCTGGCTGAACCTCCCGAAGGATAAAAAAGATACAGATACCATCTATCAGAACATTTATGGCGAAGAAGCTCCTACTGTCACCTTTGAAGGTGGGCAAATCAAAGTCTTCTCCGGCAACGTTGCGGGAGTGAAAGGTCCGATGGATTCCATCGTGCCAATTACACTTTCTGAGGTTCAGCTGTCAGAAGGTGCTGATTTTCATCTGGACCTTCCAGAAAATCATAACGCTTTTCTTTATGTGCTTAGCGGAGAACTGGAAGTCGGAACAGATGCGACCTCAATGAAAAAACATGATGTCGCAACTTTACACTATGTAGAGGAAGGATCCCGCGAAAAGCGGAGTGAGCTCTACTTGAAATCGAACCGGAGACGGACGAAAGTACTGGTGTATTCCGGTGAGCCGATCCGGGAAAACATCGTCCCATATGGACCGTTTGTTATGAACTCAATGGAAGAAATCAAACAGGCTTACCGTGACTTTCATGACGGAAAGTTTGGCCCACCAGCGATATAGGAGGTGAAGTGTTCATGGCGTTTGTCATCACGAGTCCGTGCCAAAACGAACAGGCAGGTGAGTGCGTAGACGTATGTCCTGTCGATTGTATCCAAAAAGGCGACGATCAATACTACATCGATCCGGAGGTATGTATTGACTGCGGAGCATGTGTTTCCGTATGCCCGGTCGATGCGATCGTAGAAGAATACGAATTGACCCCTGAACAAGAACCGTTTTTGGAAAAAGCCGAAAAGTTCTTTGGACATATGTAAAGGAAAAGCAGCCGTAAAATTACGGCTGCTTTTTTAATTGGAAACGCTCGATTTGTTCCCACTCGCCTTCTTCTCTTAAAATGCGGTACTGGATATCTCCAAATAAATCGAAGTGAGGAAAACGAGGGTCCTGATGGATCCATTCCTTCTTTAGACCGTGCTTCTTGCCCCATTCGATCAATTTTTCAATATCTGCACACCCAGCTTTCGTGACCGTGTCACAGCCTGGAAAGCGCTCATCGATCCAGTAATGGGTTAAAAACGCCACTTCTCCAGCATGGACCTTAGACTTCCATTCTTTCAGTTCTTTCCGATTGATTCCAAACGCCATTATTGTGGCTCCATAGCCTGGACATAGGCTTCATGCCACTCAGGAAAGCTTCGCCTGATTGAAACGGGTCTGAAATTATCTTTTTTGACGATGACGTGCTTCGTCTGCCCTGAGACAGCGACCTCGTTATCTTTATGAACGACTTCGTATCCATATGTGACGCGAAGACCGTCATACTCCTCTACCCAAGTGCGTACACGGGCATCTTCTCCGTATCGAACTGGATTTTTGAAGCTGATCGTTGCGTCAATCACAGGTGAGACGACTCCGCGGTTCTCAATTTCAGCATATTTAAAACCAAGTCCTTCAATGAAGGCGGTTCTTCCGAGTTCGAACCAGACGAGGTAATTGGCGTGATACACAACGCCCATCATGTCTGTTTCCTGATATCTTACTTGTATTGGTGTTTCGATCACTTTCATTGGTCAGGACTCCCTTCTTACCGCATTCCATGCTTGCTCCAAATCTTTTTGTGCGAGTTCATTCATATCGATGGTCTCTTCTTCCATCACACGAATCGCTTGGAACTGAATCGCTTCGTTCACGATATTGCTGACAAAACGGCCGTTCCCGCGAATCCGATGATCTTTATATTTTTCAAGTAAAAATTCATCCGCCCACTCGTTGAAATGGTAGCCAAACTTTTCCGCGTGCAAATGCGTCATTTCAAGCAGTTCCTCTTCCTTATAATCCGGAAACTCGAAATATTTCTTAAAGCGGGAAGACAGTCCGGGATTACTTTCGACAAGCTGCTCCATTTCGTGCTGATAGCCGGCTAAAATGACGACAAGGTTTTCGTTATGCTTCGTCATTTCATCCACGAGTGTTTCGATCGCTTCTTTGCCAAAATCATCACGCCCCCCATTATAAAGAGCGTAGGCTTCGTCGATGAAAAGTACACCACCGAGAGCTTCCCTTATTTTCCGCTTCGTTTTCATTGCCGTTTGTCCGACGTAACCAGCCACTAAATCACTCCGCGAAACGACGACCATATGCCCGCGCTTCAAGAGGCCACATTGTTTTAATATGCCGGCATAAATCTCAGCGACCGTCGTCTTTCCTGTTCCGGGATTTCCAGAGAAAACGGAATGAAGCTGAATCGGAACGACAGGGTACCCTTTTTCTTTTCTCTTCTGCTGTGCCTGGACAAATGAAGACAGCTTCCTCACTTCATTTTTTACATTTTGCAGACCGATGAGCTCATCGAGTTGATCGAGCGGAGATGTTTCCTCTTGATCATTTCCATCCTCCCATGACAGATCCTGTTCCTCAATCCTCATATGATCGAGCCAATGGTGCTTATCCTTTTCAGCTTCTGAAGCGCCTTTTTGGAACACTGTTTTCATCACAAGGTTTTTGACCGTACGGGCATTTCCGAACGAATCGTCCACTCTTTCCTTGTCAATCAAACTCGTAAACTGCTTCAATGCCTGTTCTGTGAAGAAGAAGTCATTATCGAGAGCGGTGCGTTCCGCAATCGTCATAAGCTCATCCATCGTATAGTCCGGGAGCTCGATGTGGTTTTGTTCAGGGAAGCGGCTTCTGAGTCCGGGATTGGACCAGAGGAACTGCCTCATTTCTTCAGGATAGCCTGCCATAATGACGGCAAACTTCCCGCCAAATTCTTTACTTGTCATGGCGGACACGAGCGTGTCGATGACGGCCTGCCCGTAGTCGTTCCCTGTTTGTCCTTCCCGTTTTAAACTGTAAGCTTCATCGATGAATAAAACGCCTCCAATCGCCTGTTTAACGTAATTCATCGTATTTTCTTCGCTTTGGCCGACATAAGAACCGACAAGGTGTGAACGGTTCACTTCGACGACTTCTTTCGTGTCTAAGATCCCGAGTTCATGGTAAATGTTAGCGAGCAGACGAGCAATCGTCGTCTTCCCTGTTCCAGGATTCCCGGTAATGATCATATGCAATCCAGGCTCATCGACCATCGAAAATCCGAAACTCTTACGGCGCTGCTGATACTTCAAGAAATGGTAATACCGTTTGATATACCCTTTGACATCATGAAGGCCGACCATTTGGTCGAACGACTCCAATGGATTTTGATTCGAGCGATTTGTCAAAAACTCCGGAAGCCGTTTGTATAATTCATCCTGATCATCCGACAGTTCCCGTGCCCGTTCATTCACTTCTTTGACGGGGATCCGGATCCTTCTATTTTCTATGGACGTAATTGCTTCTACCACTACTTCTTCGAGGGCGACGATTTTTTCATACACTTCCTGGTATAATTTCAACCGGCTGTTCGCATCCAAAATCGTCTTTTTTGCAAGGTCCTCGTCCCAGTGCTCTTTCAACTCTTTCAAATCTGCATAAATCGCACGGGCCTTTTTCCCCTTCGCCGAATCATGGTCCGTCTCATGCAGGACCCACTGTTCAAGCGGTGTTTGTTTAAGTAACGTGTAGGCTTGCATCATTTGTTGAGACTCATATAAATCATTCACTAACGAATGATTGCGATCCAGTACTCTTGCTTCATCAATGAACTGATCGGCGAGGGAGTCTTCTTCTGGGTGACGCTTAATCCGATGATAGGCGAGTGCGACGTATAGGACGGCTAATAATTCTTTATCTTCAATGGTATGGTCGTTTAAATATCTTAACGCTTCGATTTCTGAAACAGGCGGCTGGTCATCCAGACTGTTCCAATTTTTCAATTCTTCCATCATCGTTCTCACTTCCTTTCCGATCACGCTATATATTTTACCATACAGCAGCTAGGATGTAGATGAACAAGAATCAGCTTGTTGTACACAAAAAAAGCCTCCGCAAATACGGAGACTTTTCTCTTTAATAATCCTGGTGACGAGCTTCGTCTTTGATTTCTTCTCTCATCGCCCGGATCGATTCGTTCCGGTGCTTGTTTTTCTTTTCGATGTTACGTTTCTCTTCTTCCGTTGCAAAAGCTAGAGATTCATGAGAGGCTTCGATATTTTCAATCGTATCTACGACTTTTTCCTGTAACCGGTCCACGTTGTCAGCGCGGTTGTCAGGGTTCGGCGGTTGGTTGGACATATGTTGTTGTTTGTGAGACATCAAATTCCTCCTCAGGGTTTTCTTTGACTTCCTAACAAAGTCTCTTTTACTATTCCCTAAGAAGGAACCGTTATGTAAAAGCGATCCCCTCTTCGTTTAAGAAGGGATTTGCTTCAGGCGGCTTTGGTGACGTTTGTCGATCCGATCATCAATTTGATCCAAAAGCTTTTGGTCAGATTTGATGGAGCGGATATTTTCCTTAATCCGATCATCCAGCGATTTCGATTGACGTTTTCTCATAGAAATCTCTCCTTTAGAAGAAGAGTTCCCATATTCCATAAAAATTATCCCTATTTCAGGTCATTTTTCATTTCGATCATGAATTCATAATTCATTGGACCAACCCTCCGCGGTTTTTGGATGGTCCCGTCTGTTCCGATAAAGTATGTCGTCGGAATCGAAATCGCCTGATATTCGGTCGTTATGTCAAGTTGTTCATCTAACAAGACAGGGAACGTATAACTCCCTTCTTCCACGTAATCCTTTACGACCTGCATCTTGTTCTCAAAGTTTGCCCCTTTCTCTGATCCTGTCCCGTTCACAGCGAGGACGACGACTTCGTCTCCGAACTCCTCATGGAAACGCTGCATCTCCGGCATTTCTTCACGACACGGCGGACACCACGTTGCCCAGAAGTTGACAAACACTTTTTTTCCTTTTAAATCAGAAAGCTGAACATTCTCCCCGTCCAGTGTCTTTAATGTGAAGTCGGGCGCCATTTCCCCCGCTTGTAAGCCCGCTGGTGAATTCGGGGCATACATCGTGGTTCCATCATTCTCTGCCGACTGATTAGCCACCTGTTTTTTATCTCCGTCTGTGACTCCGCTATATATACCAAACGCAAGCAAGGCGAGAAGAAAAAGAGCAGCGAAAACCCTTTTTACCATAGTGAATGTTTCAACTCCTTCAAGAATACTCGTCCGTCTATTCTATGTGTTAGCATATACAAAATGCCTGAGTTCTGTAAAGGTACTGTCATGCAAAGAAAAGCCGCCCGGTAAACGGACGGCTTTCAGTCATTATTTTGTCAATTTGTTACGAAGAACCATTTGAAGGATTCCGCCGTGACGGTAGTAGTCGACTTCGACTTCACTATCAAAACGAGCGATGACTTCAAATTCTTTCTTCTCGCCTTCTTCTGTTGTCGCCGTTACTTTAACATGATCGCGAGGCTTCACGTCTTCGCCAACTTCAACGTCGAATGTTTCGCGTCCTGTTAAGCCAAGACTCTCAATAGAATCTTCCGGCTTGAACTGAAGCGGAAGGACACCCATCATGACAAGGTTCGAACGGTGGATACGCTCAAAGCTCTCCGCAATAACCGTCTTGATGCCTAGAAGATTTGTTCCTTTGGCAGCCCAGTCACGCGAGCTTCCCATTCCGTAGTCGTTACCTGCAATGACCATAAGTGGTGTATCGTCCTGCTGGTACTTCATAGCAGCCGTATAGATTGGCATAACTTCTTCAGTAGGCCAGTACGTTGTAAAACCACCTTCTGTGCCTGGAGCTAACTCGTTACGGATACGGATGTTTGCGAACGTTCCGCGCATCATCACTTCGTGGTTACCACGACGGGATCCGTAGGAGTTGAAGTTACGAGGGCTGACGCCTTTTTCTTGCAAGTATTCTCCTGCTGGCATATCTTTCGGAATCGCACCGGCTGGAGAAATGTGGTCCGTTGTGACGGAATCTCCGAATTTACCGACAACACGCATGCCTTTCAACGGTTTCACTGTTTCCGGATCGCTTGCCAGCCCTTCAAAGAATGGAGGGTTCTGAATGTATGTGGACTCATCGTTCCAGTCATACAGCGGCTCATCCGTCGTGTCGATTTCATTCCATTTCTCGTTGGAGTTAAATACGCTCTCATATTCTTTGCGGAAAATCTCAGGCGTTACGACGCGTGCGATTTCTCCTTTGATTTCTTCCTGGGAAGGCCAGATATCCTGGAAGAAGACGTCATTGCCTTCTTTATCTTTTCCGATTGCATCATTTTTCAGATCGATATCAACCGTACCCGCTAGTGCATAAGCGACGACAAGTGGCGGAGAAGCCAAGTAGTTTGCTTTGACTAGTGGGTGGATTCGACCCTCAAAGTTACGGTTACCGGAAAGGACGGATGAAACCGTCAAGTCACTGTCAGCAATCGCCTTTTCAATCTCAGGCAGCAACGGCCCGGAGTTTCCGATACACGTCGTACAACCGTACCCGACAAGGTTGAACCCAAGCTGGTTCAGATAATCCATTAGGCCAGAATCTTCGAGGTAACGCGTTACGACTTTAGAACCAGGAGCTAATGATGTCTTCACGTAGTCTGGAACATCGAGTCCTTTTTCTACAGCTTTTTTCGCGACAAGACCTGCCCCTAACATAACGTGAGGGTTGGAAGTGTTCGTACAGGATGTGATCGCAGCAATGGCAAGCGCACCTGTTTTCATAACGGACTTATCGCCGTTGTTGAACTGGACTTCCACTTCTTTATCGAACTCTGACTTATCTAAGCCGAAGCCATGGTTTCCGGATGGACCTGTGATCGCTTTTTCGAACGATTGCTTCATTTCAGAAAGTGGAATCAAATCTTGTGGACGTTTTGGTCCGGACAAGTTCGGTTCAAGCTCTCCGAGATCGATTTCAACCAATTCAGTGAACTCAGGGTCCTCAAAAGAAGGATCGTACCATAGACTGTTCTTCTTGCAATATTCCTCAACAAGAGCGATTTGCTCCTCGCTGCGCCCTGTTAAGCGTAAGTATGCCAATGATTCGCCATCAACTGGGAAGAATCCGCATGTCGCACCGTATTCAGGCGCCATGTTGGAGATCGTAGCACGATCAGCAAGCGGCATCTCCTGAAGACCAGGACCGAAGAATTCAACGAACTTCCCGACAACATTTTGCTCACGAAGCTTTTGCGTCACTTTTAAAGCTAAATCTGTTGCGGTCGTTCCTTGCGGGAAGCTTCCGTTCAACTTCACACCGATGACATCCGGCGCAGGGAAGTAAGATGGTTGCCCAAGCATTCCTGCTTCTGCTTCAATACCACCAACACCCCAGCCAAGGACACCAAGTCCGTTGATCATCGTTGTATGGGAATCAGTTCCGACAAGTGTATCTGGATAAGTATCAATTTCTCCATTTTCATTTTCGTTTGCATGGACAACGTTGGCAATGTACTCAAGGTTCACCTGGTGAACAATACCTGTTGCCGGTGGAACGGCACGATAGTTGTCAAATGCTTTTTGTGCCCAGTGCAGGAATTCGTAACGCTCTTCATTACGTTCGAACTCAAGCTCCATGTTCACGTTTAGTGCATCTGGCGTTCCATATTTATCAACCTGGACAGAGTGGTCAATGACAAGATCGACTGGTACTTCCGGATTGATTTCATCCGGGCTTCCTCCCATGTCCACCATTGCTTTTCTCAATGAAGCAAGGTCAACAACAGCAGGTACACCCGTAAAGTCCTGCAAAATAACGCGGGAAGGTTTAAATGGAACGTCTTCCCCTTTGGATTTGCTAGTTCCCCAGTTAGCTAGACTCTCTACGTGATCATCACTAATCACACGTCCGTCGTGTTGACGAAGCAGAGATTCCAGAAGGATACGGATGGAGAAAGGTAGACGGGAAATCTTACCGTGTCCCGCATCTTCTAAGGCTTTTAAATCGTAATAGTTGTACGTTTTACCGTTAAGGTCAAATTGTTTGCGAGCATTAAATGCATTGCTAGCCATAATTCCTTTTACCCCCTCATCAATATTCAATGGCGAGGCCGACTCATCGACTTCTCCATTCCCCAAAATTTGTCCATTTGTGCGCTTATTCATCAACAAGTTCACAAATCTGCACCCTTTATTGTAAATGAAAACGATTTATAAGTAAAATAAATGTGCCAAATTTTTAGGATTTCACTATTTTCCCACTATTCAAACGCCCATCATACAGGAGATCTCCTTGTTTTTGGATGGATGTCCTTTTATAATAAAAGTAATGATCAAACATACTTTTATTGTAAAAATTATGAAATAGGTGATACTTATGTCAGGTGGCTTCGCCCTGTTCATCCTCGGTTGGATCGTGATTATGGTGACACTGATGGCGATCGGCGGATTTTTTATGTTCCGAAAATTTTTGAAGCGTTTACCTAAAGAAGACGGCAAATCCATTATAGACTGGGAAGAATATTACGTAGATCAGACGAGGCATATGTGGGCACAAAATCAGAAAGACTTATTAGAAGAGCTTGTCTCTCCCGTACCAGAGCTGTTCCGTGACGTCGCCCGTCAAAAAATTGCCGGTCAGATCGGTCAACTTGCCCTCGAAAGGAAAAAGAGGAAAATGAGCCAGGCTTTGATTATTGAGGGGTATATCCTAGCGACTCCGAAACGTGACCATAGATTCCTTATCAAAAAGCTTGAAGAAAAAGAAATAGACCTTGCACCATATGAACCCCTGCTTGAGCGGAATTACAAACCAAAAAGAACGTCAAAAGCCACATGATACCTCATGTGGCTTTTCCATTGGTGCCCTTCTGAATCATTCAACCGGAAGGGCCCAGACGGAGACGCCACCGCCTTCTACCGGAAAATCTCCATACCCTTCTTCGTCAATGACAACAGGATCTTCAATAGCATTTGTATAATCTGTCCACTCTTCTCCTGCACGCTCTTCCCCGACGTACATCCGCTTCGATCCAGCTTCCCCAACAGTCACTACAACCGCACATCCGGACCCTTCTAGATCGTCTATGCCATACCTGACCCATCCGATCGTCGAAGGATGATCGAAATAGTCCTCCTGGTCACCATAAGCCCTGTGATACCTTACATAAAGCAGCGGATCGATCGCCTCCCGTTGACCCGGAATCGGATCTTCACCACCGATACCATAATAATCGCCATAAAACAGGCAAGGAAAGCCGTCTTTTCTTAACAGAATCAACGCATAGGCATTTTGCTTGAACCAGTCTTGCACCCACGATTCGAGCGACTCCCCAGGCTGTGAATCATGGTTATCAACGAATGTGACGGCATTGAACGGGTACTCTTCGACAAGCGTCCCTTCAAAAACAGAAGATAGATCCGCTTCCTCCCCCCCTTCGGAAATCCTATGAAGATTAAAGTGGAGCTGTACGTCAAACAAATCAATTTCATACTCTGTATTGTCAAGAAACTCCGCACAAGCGTCTAAATCCTGATTCCAATATTCACCGACCATATAAAAAGGTTTATTATGCTTTTTCATCTCTTGGCTGAATTCTTGAAGAAATCCCTGATGGATATGCTTCGTTGCATCAAGCCGGTATCCATCGGCACCGAGCGTATCTGAGAGCCATTTCCCCCATTCAATCATCTCAGCGCGGACATCAGGGTGATTATAATCGATATTCGAGAACATTAAGTAATCAAAATTGCCGAATTCATCGTCTACAGGCTCACTCCAGCCTTTATTCTCGCCGAGAATTTTAAAGTATCCTTCTCGTCCTTCCGAATCATCATAGTCGGTACCATTGAAGTGATTGAAGTCCCACTTGAAATCCGAGTATTGCTCTCCTCGCCCAGGGAACGTGAATTTTGTCCATCCTTCGATTTCAAAAGGCTCGGAGATTTCGTTGAGCCGATCATCACCGTCTACCTCCACGACCTCAAACCTTTCCGTTTCATCAGCCCCTGCCTTATGGTTCATGACGACATCGACAAAGACTCGTATATCATGTTCATGGCATGCCTCAATCGCTTCGTGCAGTTCTTCTTTCGTGCCATATTTAGTTCTTACGGTTCCTTTTTGATCGAATTCTCCAAGGTCATACAAGTCGTACACCCCATATCCATTATCAAAAATGGATTGGCCTTTCGTGACGGGGGGAATCCAGACGGCATCGATTCCACTCTCCTTCAACTCCTCAGCCGTTTCTTTTAATTTTCTCCACAACTGATCATCAGGACTTGTATGCCACTCAAAAAATTGAATCATCGTATGATTGCGTTCCAACTGTATCCTCTCCTGCTATCGTGATTGATCTCCTATTTTTTCGCACGACAGAAAGCCGTACGAAAATGATATAAAAGATTACCCTTTGTGTGTGAAGATAAACCTTTTCAAGAAAAGCATGGCAGTAAAAAAGAGCTTGATCCCCTCAGGAATCAAGCTCTATGTACGACACTACTTTTTACATTCATCGACTTCTCTAATTTCAAATATTCCTTCAGCATCGCTAATCGCCAAGTCACAATCATTCCGAAAGCAAGAAGGAAAAACATTCCGCTTGTCTCTCCGAATGAAATCGACTGACCTATGATCAGCTTCAGCACGATCCGCAGCGCAAGCAGACCGAATAAAATTCCAACAAAGGCCTTCGAAGGCTTTAAATAAATATCTCCTTCACGCACTTCAAACTTCGAGGTGCGAATGAGAAAGATGGAAAAGATGATTCCAACGAGCAGCGCTTCTGCGACCTGACTCCAGCCGACACGAAATACAGGGAACACAAACATAAGAGCTCCTGTGCTCATGAACATTGGAGGGAGGATGATTTTTTTTACACTTGCCGGTTTTTTCGCTGCGCGCATGCGGACAAAGATCATTCCCACAGCCATACATGCTGCTGCAACAGTACTAGCAATGAACCAAAACATATTATTCACACTTTCTGTATTCCATATCCCCTAACTTAACACGCGGTTCACAGACTCCAAAACACGCGATTCATCAAACGGTTTTACAATGAAGTCTTTTGCCCCATTTTCGATGGCTTCCATGACCATCTTTTGCTGGCCCATAGCGGAACACATCACGACACGGACTTGCTCATTGAACGATTTGATCGCTTTTAATGCTTCAATCCCGTTCATATCTGGCATGGTAATATCCATCGTAATAAGGTCAGGCTGCAGGGACTGGCAAAGTTCTACAGCCTGTTTGCCATTGTCTGCTTCTCCGACAACTACGTGATTCCCTTTTTCTAAAATGTTCGTCAATGTCATGCGCATAAACTTGGCATCATCTACGACTAAAACTTTGGCCATTCAGGCTCCTCCTTAGTTCGTATCCCCACCATCATTCGCAATAGACAAGATGATTGTCATCGTCACACCAATAACCGTCAGGTATACGCCTAAGTCAAAAAGCAAGGCTGTTGCGAGCTCTGTGCGCCCAAGAATCGGAAGCTGGAAGTACGCAAACGAATGGCTTAGAAATTCTTCTCCGAATACAAAAGATCCTATACCTGTAGCAACCGCAATAGCCAGTCCTACTGGAATGACGAAACGGAAATTCACGGGAAGAATTTTTTGTAAGGACTTGATTCCATAGGTCATGTACATGAGAATGATCGCTGCGGCTGTCATCAGCCCACCGATGAAACCTCCGCCAGGGGCGTTGTGACCTGCGAAAAACAGGTAAACGGAGAACCCGAGTATGATGAATGCGATAAGTGTCGTAGCTGTTCGTAGAATGATATCGTTCGGACGGGTCATACGTATTCTCCTTTATGATTTAGTTTCAATACTCTTATCATAGTACAAAAGTTGATAAAAATCCATGTCTAGAAGCCTTGAAAGCCAAATAGCCCCGCAAGGTATGAGGTCAATTGAGTCATCCAGTCAAAATAGAGGGCAATCCCCATCAAAATCATGAAGTATCCCCCGATTTTCATAACCGTTCCGCTGTAGCGCTTGATCCAGTCCAGCTTCCCGACAAAAAAGGATAGAATAAAGAACGGGATAGAAAAACCCAATGAATAGGAAAGCATCATCACTAAAAACTGATTCGGCTGATCAGCAGCCAATAGTAAAACAGACGATAGAATCGGACCGATACACGGCGTCCATCCTAGGGAAAACGTCAAGCCGATCAAGAAAGACCCAGCATAGCCTGTTGGCCGGTTTTTGAACCGGACTTTACGATCTTTCATTAAAAACTCAAAATTGAAAACTCCAGCAATCACAAAACCAAAGAAAATAATTAAGATTGCCCCGAGTCTCCGAATGATCGTTTCGTTCTGAATGAAGAACTGCGCAAATAACGATCCAGAAAACCCGATAATCAAAAAGATGACGGTGAAGCCGCCAAGAAACAGCGCTGTATGAATAAGGCTCTTTCTTTTTAACATGGCATTATCTTCTCTGAGCTCATTGACACTCATCCCGGTTATGTAGGACAAGAACGCTGGATAAAGAGGAAATACACAAGGGGAGATAAACGATAACAATCCGGCCCCAAACGCTAAAAACAGATTTACTTCTTCCATGATTCATCCACATTCCTTTCTAGGTTCCTATTCTATCAGATGCTTTTTAAAAATACGATGAACCATCTGTGAACATGCTAAACAATTTCTTTTTTCTGGACAGAGCAAAGTCATTGAATCCTTATGTATATGCTTATGCAAGGGAAAGCCCCCATCTTATCTTATGGCTCTGTTATACTCCCGCTCCTCCAAGCTCTTGTATGAAAAACGGAAACTTTCTAAGATCAACATTAAGTTTTAACAGAGCTTATCTTATAAAAAAACCGCCTTTCCCAACGAAGGGAAAAGACGGTTTCCTGAAAAATCAATCGTTCATTTATTTCATCTGGTTGTTCATTGAACGCATCATTTGATTGATTTTCTTCTGAGATGGCTTCTGTCCCATCTGCATCATTAACGTGCGTAGCATCTGTTCATTAATAGGCGGGTTCTTTTTCAAATAGTTCATCATATATCTTCTAGCAATGAAAAAGCCTAACGCTACTCCACCGAGAAGGGTCAATAATGCTATGATGATTACCCATACAATCCCCAAAGTCATGTCTTCGTCTTCCTCCTTCGTGTTGTCTCCCATAACAGTATAGTAAAACGCTATTAGAAATACAATAGTCGTTTTACGAAAGAAGGCGTTCTGTCACCAGCGAGAGATCCATCCATAATGCCGGCCTTCCGCTTCCAAAATGAAAAACGCATGACCTGATTCCCGTAACGGATCCAGCACCTGCTCTTCCGCTTGCCAAAGTGTGTCACAGTGGACAAGACAACAGTAGTTCTTACTACTTATTATATCATATCCTACCAGTGAATCGTAAGACGTTGCATCAAACGATCCACTGCTTCTCCCATCAATCAGATGACGCGACTTCCACTTATAAAATGGGAAGGATTCACAAATATATTCCATTTGCTGATCGTGGGTCGCCGTAGGGGTTTTCATCCATTCTAGAAAAAAACGCTTTAATAGGTCGATTTTATGATAATAAATCTGTGCAATTTCTCGTTTCATAGAAATAATCAATAGCTGCATAGGCTTGCCTCCTCAATTTTATTATACAGGGAGACAAGCCTAGCATTTGTCGTACGGTGCAGCCTTTATCCTTCGAATATTGTCATCCGCTGGAGTGAACATTCTCGGGGTCTGCTATGCGTACGTTGAAGAACAGAAAAAAAACAAGCTGCCTAAGCAGCTTGTTTGTTGTTTTTATTGCATAACGTTGACTGCGTGTTTGACAACATTTTCAACGGTAAAACCGTAGTTCTCAATGACAGTGTTTCCTGGAGCGGAAGCACCGAATGTGTCAATTCCGATGACGGAACCATCAAGTCCAACATAGCGCTCCCATCCGAAGGAAGCTCCCATTTCAACAGCCAGACGTTGACGTACACTTGAAGGAAGAATCTGCTCCTGGTACTCCTTGCTTTGCTTTTGGAAGCGGTCGAAGGAAGGTACGCTGACTACTCGGACATCATATCCTTGCGTCTTAAGCTCTTCTTTCGCCTGAACGACGAGGTTCACTTCAGATCCGGAAGCAAGCAGAATACCATCAGGCTGCTCCTTATCAGAATCGCTCACAATGTAAGCTCCGCGTTTCACACCTTCGTAAGCACGTTCTTCTGTACCTTCTATCGTCGGAAGTCCCTGACGAGTAAGAACAAGTGCTGTCGGAGTTTTTTCAGACTCAAGCGCCAGTCGCCATGCTGCTGTTGTTTCATTTCCATCAGCCGGACGGATGACAGATAGATTCGGCATCGCTCTCAAGGAAGCTAACTGCTCAACAGGTTCGTGTGTCGGTCCATCTTCCCCAACCGCAACGGAATCGTGTGTAAACACATAGTTGACTGGAAGGTTCATAAGAGCAGACAAACGCAGAGCAGGACGTAAATAGTCACTGAATACGAAGAATGTACCGCCGTAAACTTTCAAACCGCCATGAAGGGCCATACCGTTCATCGCTGCAGCCATAGCAAATTCACGAACACCGAACCAGATGTTGCGTCCAGCATAGTTTTCACGGGAGAAATCTTCTTCTCCACTTACAGCTGTTTTGTTTGAACCAGCTAAGTCAGCACTTCCACCGAAGAAGTAAGGAACCTTCTTAGACAAAGCGTTGATCGCTTCACCAGAGGCAGCACGGCTTGCCGGGCTGTCTTCTCCAACTTTATAGCTTGGAAGATCCTGATCCCATCCTTCAGGAAGCTCACCGTTGATAGCCGCAACAAATTCAGCAGCAAGTTCAGGGTGCGCTTCTTTATACTGTTCGACCAGCTGATTCCAGGATGATTCCTGCTCTTCCCCGTTCTTTTGCACCTGTTCTTTGAAGTCTTGATAAACTTCATCGGGTACGTGGAAAGGCTCATGTTCCCACTTGTAGTATTCTTTTGTCGCTTTTGCTTCATCGTCACCAAGCGGAGCACCGTGAGATGCAGATTTACCGGATTTCGTCGGAGCACCGTAACCGATTACGGTCTTCACTTCGATCATCGTCGGCTGATCTGTATTCGCTTTCGCCTGTTCGATCGCTTTGGCGATCTCCTCTGTGTTCGTGCCGTCTTCGACACGGATGACTTGCCATCCATAAGCTTCATAGCGTTTCTCAACACTTTCACTGAATGAACGATCCAAATCTCCGTCAAGTGAAATGTCGTTAGAATCGTAAAGGACGATCAGCTTTCCAAGTCCAAGGTGCCCAGCAAGGGAAGCAGATTCCTGAGATACGCCTTCCATCAAGTCCCCATCTCCACAGATTGAGAACGTGTAGTGATCGACTACATTGTACCCCTCACGGTTATATTTAGCCGCAAGGTGCGCTTCAGCCATAGCCATACCTGTCGCCATAGAGATTCCTTGGCCAAGTGGGCCTGTTGTTGCCTCTACTCCATCTGTGTGACCGAACTCCGGGTGACCTGGAGTTTTGGAATCCCACTGACGGAAGTTCTTGATGTCTTCCATCGTCACGTTGTAACCGGAAAGATGAAGCAAGCTATAAAGAAGCATTGATCCGTGTCCTGCCGATAAAACAAAACGGTCGCGGTTAAA
The DNA here is from genome assembly GCA_004078665.1 of Halobacillus fulvus. Classification (GTDB taxonomy): domain Bacteria; phylum Bacillota; class Bacilli; order Bacillales; family Halobacillaceae; genus Halobacillus; species Halobacillus fulvus. The sequence goes on from SCFO01000001.1 coordinate 692,122, forward strand.
CCAGTCTGAGTTGTTCGGATTGTGATTCATAAATTTTGTCCAAAGCGTATAGGCCATTGGAGCTGCCCCCATCGGCATTCCAGGGTGACCGGAGTTTGCTTTTTCGACTGCGTCAATTGATAATGTACGAATTGTATTAATTGAAGTTTGTTCAAGGCTGTTTGCCATTGTTTATTATTCCCCTTTCTACAGGTGTATGTACCAAGTATTATCCTATAATGAAAATCGTTCTGAGACAAGTATTCCTCAGTCTTTTGCAAAAATGAACTGTAAAAATAGCGGTTTTTTCTTATTTTTGTAAAAAGTGATAAAAAAATCCGCACTTTTAGAAAGTGCGGATCGTACTTAATGCTTGCGTTCGTTACGCTGCATTTGCTTCAATTTATCCGGTGTCACATCGTTCCCTTTTGGATCGACGACTTTGACACCCTTCAATTGGTTTTTAAACGATTTACGTGCGTTTTTCAAATATTCTTGTCTAAGGTCCTGCTGTTCTTTTTTTTCAGCATGCGTCAATTCTTCCTGCTTTGATTTATTCGCTAATTCGTTTATACGATTGATTTTGTCTTTCGATAACATTGGCTCTACCCCTTTGTTTGGTATTGATATCCTTGAATAAAACGGATCAAAAGGAAAAGACAAGAATCTCAGGACTCTTGTCTTATTTATGGTAACTTTCCTGTTCGTCTTTTTCAAGCGATACATACTCCTGATAGCGACGATGGACGGTCGCTTTCGATACATCAAACCCGAGGCCTCTTAACGTGGCCGCAATTTCATTGAAGGTCAGTTTATTCTTCCTCAGTCGAATCACTTCATCAATAGGGAATTCAATTCTCTCGCGTCCTGGTGCCATATGTTGATTGGAGAGGTTCTCAGCCGGGTTATATCCGTTCTCCACCGCTTTTTTCATCCCTCTTCGAATCTTCATATTATGTATTTTACGCTGATACTCCTCGACGATTCCGACAATCTGCAACACCATAGAGTCTGACTCCGATAGTTCCAGCTGCCCTTCGTGAGAGAGAGAATAAACGGCAACGCCCAGTTTGTTTAGTTGATGAAAGAGCGCGATCTTGGTATTTCCTCTCCCAAGTCTTGTTTCATCTTGGATCAGTAGAGCATCCGCTTCTTCATTCGAAAAGTAGTCCAGCAGACGAAAAATCCCTTCCCGTTCGATTTCATAACCGCTGGCCTGTTCTTCGATGCAATCGACGACATCCATCTGATGATGGCTTGCCATCTTCTCAAGCTCTGCTTTTTGTCTTCTCAAGGAAGAGACTTGGGTTTCTTTCTCCGTACTTACTCGACAATATAAAATCACTCTCATGATGCATGGTCTCCTCTTCTTATCTTTCTCTATTAGAGTAACAGATCAGGCGCTCATGACCATAGAAAAGTATAGAAAAGCTAGGCTCGCAATAAACAGTACTAAAAACGTAACATCTACTTTAGATAGTTTTGTGAACATCATAGACCCTCCATTTTTTGAGAACGAACGTTCTTAAGAACTTCTGTTCGTGTTTGTATCTCCATTATATACGAACACAGGTTCTTGTCAACACGTTTTTTCGAACGCTTGTTTGTATTTGTAAACTATGCATGATACAATGTGGTTACTATAAACCTATGTACGAGGTGTAAATCTATGAGTAAACTTTCAAAGCGGCAGCAGGAAATACTAGATTTTATTAAAGAACAGGTCATGTTAAAAGGCTATCCGCCTTCCGTAAGGGAAATCGGTCAATCCGTCGGCCTCGCTTCAAGTTCCACGGTACACGGACACCTTTCAAGACTTGAGAAAAAAGGGTATATCCGCAGAGACCCTACAAAGCCGAGAGCGATTGAAGTGATCGAATTAGAAGAGGAAGACAGCATTCCGCGAAGCGAAGCGGCTTATGCACCTGTGATCGGTAAAGTTACGGCAGGTTCCCCGATCACAGCGGTAGAGAATATTGAAGAGTATGTCCCGCTTCCCGGCTCGATCGCAGCGGGTGAAGACAATACGTTCGTCTTGATCGTTCAAGGGGAAAGTATGATCGAAGCTGGCATTCTCGACGGGGATATGGTCATTGTCCGCCAACAGCAGACGGCTCAAAACGGAGACATCGTGGTAGCGATGACAGAAGATGAGGAAGCGACGGTCAAACGCTTTTTCAAAGAAAAAAATCACATTCGACTTCAGCCTGAAAATGCAACGATGGAACCGATCATACTCGGAGATGTATCGATTCTAGGGAAGGTCGTCGGCCTTTATCGGACGGTCCACTAAAAAAGTTCGCCCCCTCACCGGGCGAACTTTTTTCATGCTTGTTTTCTCTTTTTCTGTAGGTATGAAGGGTAAATGGAGAGGATATTTTCTTTCTTGAACGTCCTCACTTCTTTTTTCAAGAAGCAGTAGGCAATGATATGGGATTCTTTAACCTTCATAACGCGGATGATTCTTTGGGTTGCGGTCCCTTCATTCGTTAGATAAATCATTTCCAGTGTGATTTTCTGATCTCTGGACTGGTTCAGCCATTTTTCCATGTGTTCACCCCTTAACGAACGTTTGTTCTTATTTTTATTATACAGGCGAACAAGAATAAAGTATACGATTAAGATTTACCATCTCTGGATGATGTTTATATACGAAAAAAAGCCTTTCCCGAAGGAAGGCTTTTGTCAATTCCCTAATTGTTCAATTTGATTCAGAAGGCTTTGAATTTCGGCAAACGTTCTGAACACCTCTGTATTTTCGATCAAATCCGGGTCTAGGGTTCCGTTTTCAATATTATCCAAGTATAGCTGTATTCCTTCAAGCGCCTGCTCATTGTAACCGACTACCTGCTGATGAAGATTTTCACCGATTCCGGGCGGATCCAGAGCGTTGAACTCTTCTATATCTTCTTGCATTTGAAGGAGACGGCTTTTAAAGTCGTTAAGAACTTGAGGATTATTTACAGCCTGTTCGGCCAGCTGCGGCACTTCGTCTGCGAATCGACTGGCTTCATTCGCATATTCCATGGACTCATTCACATAATTCAATGTATTGTTGGCTCCTTCTAATAACGAACATCCGCTTAAAAAAAGGATGCTCAAAAGGAAAAGAGCTGCTACAGTTTTCCTCATTACCATTCCCCCTCTGATGACTTAATTATACCATGCGAAGAGGCACCTGATAGGCTTTTCATAACCAGAGCAACCATTTTTATTCTATGAAAATGAGTGTTTTAAAAAACCCTCTGACGCAGTTCGCGTCAGAGGGTTCAAAAGATTAATAGTTCTGTAAATACTGCTCGCGCTCCCATGGGTGCACTTGTGTACGGAACATATCCCACTCGATTTCCTTCGCTTCAATGAAGTGTTCGAACAGGTGCTCACCAAGCGCCTCTACCATAATTGGGTCCTGCTGCAATTCTACTAAGGCATCATATAACGTTGCCGGAAGATCTTTTACGCCGTGAGCTTCGCGCTCTTTCTTGTCCATGACGTAAATGTTGCGATCGACAGGAGCCGGGGCATCCAATTTGTTTTCGACACCGTCAAGACCTGCTGCCAAAAGAACAGCCATCGCCATGTACGGGTTCGCTGCAGGATCGACACTGCGCACTTCAATACGTGTGCTCAAACCACGTGAAGTCGGAACACGAACGAGCGGGCTTCGGTTTTGGCCGGACCACGCAACATAGCACGGGGCTTCATAACCAGGGACGAGACGTTTGAATGAGTTGACCGTTGGGTTTGTCACCGCTGTAAAGTTCGTCGCGTGCTTGATGATTCCCGCTGTGAACTGATAAGCGACTTCAGATAGTTGATCCTTACCGTTCTCGTCGAAGAACGCGTTCCCGTCTTCTGTGAACAGAGACATGTTTGCGTGCATACCAGAGCCGTTCACACCAAATAGTGGCTTCGGCATAAAGGTTGCATGCAAACCGTGCTGACGGGCGATCGTTTTAACAACTAGTTTGAACGTCTGGATATCATCACAGTGCTTCACAGCATCCGAGTATTTAAAATCGATTTCGTGCTGTCCAGGTGCCACTTCGTGGTGGGACGCTTCGATTTCAAAGCCCATTTCTTCAAGCTCAAGCACGATATCGCGACGGCAGTTTTCCCCAAGGTCTGTCGGAGCAAGGTCGAAATATCCGCCTTTGTCATTCAATTCCATCGTCGGTTCGCCTTTTTCATCTAATTTGAAAAGGAAAAATTCAGGCTCTGTCCCGATATTGAACGCGGAGTAGCCTAGATCTTGCATCTTCTTCAGGTTGCGCTTCAAGTTGTAGCGAGGGCACCCTTCAAATGGTGTTTTATCTGGGTTGTAAATATCACAGATAAAACGAGCGACTTTTCCTTTTTCAGACGTCCAAGGAAAGACGACGAACGTATTTAAATCAGGAACTAGATACATATCCGACTCTTCAATTCGAACGAAACCTTCGATGGAAGAACCGTCAAACATCATCATTCCGTCCAGCGCTTTATCCAACTGGCTTACTGGAATTTCGACGTTTTTGATTGTGCCCAGCATATCTGTGAACTGAAGGCGAATGAATTTGACGTTTTCCTCTTCAATTTTTTTGTAAATTTCTTCTCTGGTTAACCCCATACAAACATTTCCTCCTAAGCAAAATTAGTGGAAGAACCTCGATAGTTCTCCCTGTCTGATACCTAACTTGCGACTTCCCGCGGTGAATAGTTCTTGCTGTAACATACGGCGAAGCTCTTTTTCGGATAGTTCGTTATGAACTTCCTCCACTTGCTTCTGGTCGTAGGCTTCATTCTCCGGCTGATCCGATAATTTCAGAACCTGTTTAATACCAGCCATGTTTACACCTTTTTCAACGAGGTCTTTGACTTCGAGCAATCGATCGACATCGTTAAAGGAAAACAGGCGGCGATTCCCATCTGATCGGGCAGGCTGAACAAGCTTGTGCTGTTCATAATAACGGATTTGCCGAGCAGAAAGATCAGTTAGAGATTGAACAATCCCCATCGGGAACAACGGCATGGAACGACGAATTTCATCACTCATCGACGTGCCACCTCCCCATAAGAATGATTACTTTAATTATAGAACATTGAAGAGATATGTCAATACGTGTGAGAAATGTTCACACGAATGTTGTAAACGAATACAAAAAATATCTCTAATAGAAAAAAGGGAGGTGCTCCTCCCTTTTTATATGTTTTGCAATGCCCCTTCTTCAATTAAACGCTTGACGGCACCTGTGACGGCGATTTTCACATGGGCATATGTCAGGCCACCCTGCACAAAAGCTGTGTACGGCGGGCGTATCGGACCGTCTGCCGTCAATTCAAGGCTCGCTCCTTGAATGAATGTGCCAGCGGCCATAATGACGTCATCTTCATACCCAGGCATTGGGCTTGGATGCGGCATGACGTGCGAATTGACTGGAGACCCTTGCTGGATCGCCTGGCAAAACCGGACCATTTGATCGGCTGTATCAAAGCTGACCGACTGGATGAGATCCGTGCGTTTGGCATCAAATGATGGGTTTGTACGAAAATCTAACAAGGCGAGAAACTTCGCTGTGAAAATCGCTCCTTTTAAAGCCTCACCCACGACGTGTGGCGCGAGGAAGATCCCTTGGTACATTTCCTGCAAGGAATTTAAGCTCGCACCCGTTTCCTTACCGAGACCCGGGGCGGTCAATCGATAGCTGCACTGCTCGATCAGATCTTCTCTGCCAGCAATGTAGCCACCGATTCGCGCAATCCCGCCACCAGGATTTTTGATGAGGGAACCTGCGATCAAATCGGCACCGACTTGTAGGGGTTCATGTTCTTCCACGAACTCCCCGTAGCAATTATCGACGAATACGATGACATCTTCTCGTATTTGCCTAACAAACCGAATGATTTCCTCAATCTTTGAAATCGTAAACGAAGGGCGGTCTTCATATCCTTTCGACCTTTGAATAGCGACGACCTTCGTCCGCTCCGTAATGGCTTGCCCAATCGCTTCGCGGTCAAAATCACCCTGTTTAAGCGGGACGGACTGATAAGAGATGCCGAAATCAGCTAACGAACCTGTATCTTTCCCGCCTTCTTTTCCAATCACTTCTTTCAGCGTGTCGTAAGGCTGTCCGGTTATATAGAGCAGTTCGTCGCCCGGCCTCAACACACCGAACAATGCCGTAGTGATCGCATGTGTCCCTGAGATCAACTGCGGGCGTACGAGCGCATCCTCTGCGCGAAAAATCTCGGCATATACCGCTTCGAGTGTATCGCGTCCAAAGTCATCATACCCATATCCTGTCGTCGGATTGAAATGGGAATCACTGACGCGATGTTTTTGAAAAGCGTTAAGCACTTTTTGCTGGTTGTGCTCCACCATTTGATTGACCTCTTGATGTTTGGAGGCAATCGCCTCTTCTGTCTTGTTGATAATAGCTTGTATTTCCATGATCGTCTTCCTTACTTTTGTAGAATCTTTTGTTTTAATGGGTGAACCGGATCGATGAATCCGTGAAGGGCGTATCCTTCTTTTTCTTCTAGGAACGTCATCGAGGTCACCATACTATAGGACTTAAATTGTTGAATCAGCTTTCCTTCATTCGCTGGAAGGAACACATCATATTCATACCAATCTTGTTTTAAAATCGACTCAATTTTATCGAGCACTCTTTTACGGTCGATCGGATCGTGCACACTGACCGTCACAGAAGGATAGGCATCCGGTATGAAATCTCCTTGTATCAAATCTTTCTTATTATAGACAGTTAAAACGGGTAAATGACCGGCTCCTAACTCTTCAAGAAGTCTTAGCACCGTCTTTTCTTGTTGGAGATGGTCCGGGTGAGATGCGTCGACCATATGAATGATGAAATCCGCCTCTGTGACCTCCTCAAGCGTTGAACGGAAAGCGGCGATCAGCGTCGTCGGCAAATCTTGAATGAACCCAACCGTATCCGATAAAAGCGCGCGGAACCCAGACGGCAGTGTTACTTGCCTCGTTAAAGGATCGAGCGTAGCGAAGAGCAAGTCCTCTTCGAACGAATCGCTGTCCGTCACGCGATTGAAGAACGTCGATTTTCCCGCATTGGTGTACCCGACGATCGCCATTTGGAAGGCTCGATTTTCTTTCCTGCGATTCCTGTATTGCTCACGCTGTTTCACAACGGTTTCCAACCGGCGCTTGATATCGTCAATCCTTCTCTGGATATGGCGGCGGTCTGTCTCGAGCTTCGTCTCTCCGGGTCCTCGGGTTCCAATTCCTCCTCCGAGGCGTGAGAGCGCGATTCCCTGACCAGATAGTCTTGGCAAAAGGTATTGCAGCTGCGCGAGCTCCACCTGCAATTTCCCTTCCTTCGTCCTCGCTCTTCCTGCGAAAATATCCAAAATCAGCTGACTACGGTCGATCACCCTTCGTTCCAGCTTATCCGTCAAGTTACGAAGCTGACCAGGTGATAATTCATCATTGAAAACAACAAGATCGGCTCCTGCTTCGTCCGCTGCGATCTTGATTTCCTCAAGCTTACCTTCTCCTAAATATGTAGCCGGGTGAACCCGGTCGCGTTTTTGGGTGATGACACGGCATACGTCTCCCTCCGCTGTTTCCGTCAGTGACTTCAACTCTTCCATCGAAGACTGAAAACGTTCCTCATCTTCATTTGGATCTATTCTTGCTACGAGAATGACCAATTCTTTTTCACTCATGTTCCCACCTACTTTTCTGCGACTATATCCACTATTATCATACCAGAAAGTATCCTATTAATATACGGGACGGCTTACGAATTATCTTGATGAAGGCATTCGGAAAAATCATCGGGTTCAAGCGTCATCAGAGCGGCTTTCTTCAGATTAGATCCGCAAATGATTCGCCAGGCGTGTTTTCGGATCGCTTCCTCTAAGAGATTGCGGACATACCGCGCATTGGAAAAATTTGCGCCAGGGCGCATACTCATCCGGTAAAGATGCAAATAAAGGCGTCGCTCCGTCTCTTTTGTCATACAATATTCACGGTCCTCGAGCATCACCTTTGCGATCTTCAACAATTCCACGGCTTCGTAGTTGGAAAAATCCAGTTGGATCGGAAACCGCGAAGCAAGGCCCGGATTGATCGTCAAAAAGTGATCCATTTCCTCTGGATACCCAGCTAAAATAATGATCAGCTCATCATGATGGTCCTCCATACATTTCACAATGGTATCAATCGCTTCTTTTCCGAAATCCTTCTCTCCACCTCTTGCCAGTGAATAGGCTTCATCTATAAACAGAACGCCACCAAGCGCTTTTCGTATGACATCTTTCGTCTTCTTCGCCGTGTGCCCGATGTATTCTCCAACGAGATCACTGCGGTCCACCTCTGTAAAATGACCTTTTTCAAGCACTCCGACTTCTTTGAACAGCTCAGAGACCATCCGGGCGATCGTCGTCTTTCCCGTCCCAGGATTTCCTTTGAAAATCATATGCAACACTTGCAGATTCGACTTCAATCCCAGTTCCTGCCGCTTTTCAGACACAAGCACCTGGGCATAAATTTCTTTGATTTGCTTCTTTAAATCTTCCAGTCCGATCACTTTGGAAAAGTATTGATCGATTCGTTGAAAAGGCGCAGCCGAATGACTTTCCACCCTCTTTTCTCTACCGATGACCGATTTATTTTTCTCCTCATTCAACACAATATTGATCGTACTTTGTCTAGCCAGCTTCACTTCTGGATGCACAGCAACTCCCTCCCCGTTTCCACATCATACGCAGAGAGGAAAAAAACTGTGACAAACGCCTAATCCACCGGAAAGATTTGCATTAAAAAACGAGCCCTGAAAAGACAGGCTCGTTCCCTATGTAAAGGATAGAAGAATTATTCTTTATCCAATGATACATTTTTCGCTGGCGAAAATGTAGAAATCGCATGCTTGAAAATCAACTGCTGCTTTCCTTCCGTTTCAAACAGCACCGTGAAGTTATCAAAAGCTTTCACAACCCCACGCAATTGGAAACCGTTCAGCAGAAAAACCGTCACCTGCATGCGTTCTTTCCTTAGTTGATTTAAATAATTGTCTTGAATGTTTACCGATTGAGCCATGGATTTTCCTCCTTCTTTCTATCTGTATTTAGTATCTTTCTAGCTGGTCGTCCATCATTCCTGCTAAATCTGACAAAATTGTTGCAAATTTCTCTTCATAATCGTTTTCCCGGACGGGATACCAGCTGACCTCCAATTTATTCCTGAAATACGTGTACTGGCGCTTTGCATACCTTCTGGAGTTACGCTTCAACAATTCAATCGCCCGCTCCAGATCATACTGCCCTTTAAAATACGGGACAAACTCTTTGTAGCCAATCGCTTTCATGGACTGCGCATCTTCAAGCCCACGCTCATAAAGCTGGCGGACTTCTTCCAACAAGCCTTCCACAATCATTTGATCGACTCGTCGATTGATTCTTTCATACAATTCTTCCCGGTCCATTTCAAGCCCGATCAATATCGGTTGAAACGGAGAAGAAGGATGCTGCTCCTCTTTGTAGTTACTCAAGCCTTTTCCGGTCGTCTCATAAACCTCAAGAGCCCTCAGCACCCTCCGAACATTATTCGGATGAATCTTTTCAGCTTGTTTCGGATCCGCTTCTAGGAGTTTTCTATACATCTCTTCATTCCCGTATTTCTCAAGCTCCGCTTCTAAACGACGGATCACCCGTTCATCTTTCTTCTCTTTTGAAAAATTAAAATCGTAAAGCGTAGCTTGTATGTACAATCCGGTTCCCCCGACGAGAACAGGAAGCTTTCCCCTCGCTGAAATGTCATAGATTAACGCTTGGACTTTTCGCTGAAATTCCGCTACTGAAAATTCTTCTTCCGGATTTTTAATGTCAATCATATGGTGAGGAATCCCACAAGTTTCTTCCGGCGTCACTTTCGCTGTTCCGATATCCATCGTCCGGTAAATTTGCATCGAATCCCCACTAATGACCTCTCCATTAAACCGCCTTGCGATTTCGACACCAAGCTTGGATTTACCTACCGCAGTCGGACCTACAACAGATACGACGAATGGCTTCATCATCATCCCTCCTTCACGCTCTCTATTATACATGAATCCCGCTGTAATCATACCCGAGAGCCTAAACTAACGAAATCCGTTATCGCTACTAACGGTTTACGTTAGTTAAATTCAAAATATCCGTTAGTTATACTATCGAGTTTCGTTAGTCTATGCTATAATGGTTGAAACGCATACATTTGATACGATTTTGAGACAAAGATACCTGGCAAATGAAAAGGAGGTCCTTGAAAGTGATCCACGAAAGAATTCGTTCGTTGAGAAAAGAACGGCATCTTACTCAAACGATGCTCGCTGAAAAGGTCGGTGTGTCTGCACAGGTGGTTTCGAATTGGGAAAGAAATTACACCTCTCCTGATTTACATGATTTAACGAAGATTGCCAACGCCCTTCATACAACAGCTGACTATTTGCTCGGGTTGAGCGATCAGATGGAAGATGAAATGCGAGAAATCAAACAGCTGCTTGAAACGAAAGGATACGACAAACCCATTTTCTTTGATAAAAAAGCGTGGTTTGGAATTCAGGCGGAAGAGATCAAACAAATTGATAACTACTTTAAATTCCTGCTCCAGCAGAAACATATATCGTAGCACCCTCCCCTATCCGGAGAAAAAAGAAAAGCTGAATCAAGTTAACGGACATCACATTATGTCAACTTGATTCAGCTTTTCTTTGTCTACATAGAACAACCCAGGGATACTTGGCTTCTAGATTGAAACGAAACATTTAAGGGTACATCATCAACAAGGAATAGAAGGAGTACGTTAGAAAAAGGAATTTTACGCTTCTTGTCGAAACGGTATACATTGAGGAGGGAGTGGACGAATTGGATGCTAAAGAACGACGGACTGGACAAAAGGCCGTTTTTTCATGCCCCCACTGCAGCAAGCCCGTCGAAGTGACGGCTTATGACCTTTTAAAAAAAGAGGAGGCGATCACCTGCCCTCACTGCCAGTCATCCATTTATCTCGAACATTCAGAAGCGCTACACAAGCTAAAAAATCAATGGGAAAAGTAAAACCGCCTGGACAGTAGACCAGGCGGTTTTGTCATGTGTGATCATTCTATTACATGACGCGCTTAAACATCTTTTCCATTTCATACTCGGAAAAAAAGACAATAATCGGACGACCATGCGGACACGTGAAAGGATCTGTAGATTTACGAAGGTCTTCGAGTAGCTGAAACATATCCGATTGATTCAAATAATGATTCGCTTTGATCGACCGCTTACAGGACATAAGAATCGCAGCTTCTTCCCTGAGTTTCAAAATATCGATTCGTTCCGCTTCATTCAGCTGTTCGACCATCTCCTGAATGACCTCTTCCTCGAACCCCTTAGGGAACCACTGCGGATGGCTCCGGATAATAAATGTGTTATCACCGAACGGTTCGAAAAATAACCCCACCTTTTCAAGGTCTTCTTGGTATTCTTCCACCTTCAACGCTTCCTGTCTCGAAAAATCAAACGTCATCGGAACAAGCAGCTCTTGAACCTCATGATCAACCTCCGCTAGCTGATCACGGAAAAATTCATACTTGATTCGCTCCTGAGCCGCATGTTGATCGACAATATACATCCCTTCTTCATTTTGAGCAAGAATATACGTGCCGTGGAGCTGCCCAATCGGGTACATCGTCGGTACACGTGTGACTGCTTTCGGAGAGGCATCTACTTTTTCATCGGTGCTGTCTAGTTGTTTTTCCTCTACTTTTACAGAATGCTCCATGTCTTTCAGTACGTCATCTTGTTCATTTTCAAAAAGGGCATTCCCTTCTTCAACGTCGCGTTTTTCATGTTGAACGAGATGATCGAGAGTTTCCGCCCTTTTCTGATGGGCTTCTTCTTTATGGGACTGATATAAATCGAAGCTTTCCTGAACGGACTCGTCCTTCCTTTTCGGTTTCGGTTTGGACTGTTCGACATTCGGAATCAACGTCTGCTTCCTGAATACCCCTTTGATCGTGTCCACTACGAGATCATACAGTTCCTTTTCTTTACTGAAGCGGACCTCCAGTTTTGATGGATGCACGTTGACATCGACGAGAATCGGATCCATCTCGATGTCGAGGACGACGATCGGACTTTTCCCGATCGGAAGCAACGTATGATAGCCTTCCAAAATCGCTTTATTCAACGGAAGGTTTCGAATGTACCTTCCGTTGATCATCGTCGACATATAATTCCGGGAAGCTCTGTACACTTCTGGCTTCGCGATGTATCCCTTGATTTTGAAATCAGGATTTTCCGCCTCCACGGGCACCATTTTACGTGCCACATTCGTGCCGTAAATTTTCGCCACTACCTGAAGCAGATCTCCACGACCATTGGTTTGGAAAATGTTCTTTTCGTTATGGGTACACGTGAACTTCACTTCAGGATGAGCGAGCGCCATCCGGTTCAAAACGTCCGTAATGTGACCGAGTTCGGTATGGATCGTTTTCATATATTTCAAGCGCGCCGGCGTGTTGAAAAACAATTCATCCACAATGATGTCTGTTCCTTGCCGAGCATCACTTTTCGTCTTTTGGAGCAGTTTACCGCCCTCGAGTTCGATTTTCGTGCCGGCTTTATCGCCTGTAGAGGTTTGCATACTCATCCGGCTGACCGCGGCAATACTCGCGAGCGCTTCCCCGCGAAATCCTAATGTTCGGACGTGGAACAAATCATTTTCATCCCTGATCTTGCTGGTCGCATGGCGATAGAACGCTCGTTCGCAGTCTTCTTCATCCATGCCAGATCCGTTATCTGTAATCCGGATCCGCTGGAGGCCTGCTTCCATAAGGTCTACGGAAATCCATGTCGAGCCGGCATCTAAACTGTTTTCAACAAGCTCTTTGACGACAGAGGCCGGGCGCTCCACCACTTCGCCAGCTGCTATTTTGTTTGATAAGTGATCGGGCATCAGGCGGATTCGCGCCATAGGTATACCTCCTTTTTATGATTTCAATCGCTTTTGCAGTTGATACAGTTCATTCATCGCATCCATCGGCGTCATTTCGAGCAGGTTCAAGTTCTCCACATACGATTCAATCGATGAACGCTTCTTCTTTCCCTGTACAGGTTTCTTTTCTTCAACAAACAGGCTAAGTTGCTCTTCGGCTGCAGCTGCAGCGGCTTCTTTATCCGATGACGCGTTCTCTAAATGATCAAGCAAAGCCGTCGCCCGCTCGATTAAAGAGTCCGGGAGCTCTGCCAGTTTCGCAACGTGAATGCCGTAGCTTTCATCAGCCGGACCGTCTTTAATTTGGTGTAGAAATACGACATTTCCTTCGTATTCCTCTGCGCGTACGTGGACATTCTTCAGGCGTTTCAGCTGATCTTCAAGGGCTGTCAATTCATGATAGTGCGTCGAGAACAGTGTTTTCGCCTGGATGTTTTCATGAATATATTCGACAATCGCCTGGGCGAGCGCCATTCCGTCATACGTACTCGTCCCACGGCCTATTTCATCAAGCAAAATCATACTGTTTTCCGTCGCGTTTGTAAGTGCATGATTCGCTTCTAGCATTTCGACCATGAAGGTACTTTGACCAGCGACAAGATCATCCGCGGCTCCGATTCTTGTAAAGATCTGATCAAAGATCGGAAGAGACGCCGATTCCGCTGGAACAAAGCTGCCCATTTGACCGAGGATCGCCGTCAACGCGAGCTGTCTCATATACGTACTTTTACCGGACATGTTCGGTCCCGTGATTAAGAGGACATCTGTTTCCTCATTCATATAAATATCATTCGGAACAAATGTTTCGTCTTTCAGCATTTTCTCCACGACTGGGTGACGCCCCCCTTGAATATCGACCGTTCGTTCCATTACGTAGGCAGGTCTTGCATAATCATTGGTTTCCGCTACTTGAGCAAAGCTCTGAAGCACATCGATGCGGCTGATTTGATCCGCCAAATGCTGCAAGTTTGGTACGAACGCCTTCACACGCTCGCGTATCTCAAGAAACAGCTCGTATTCAAGATCAACACTCTTCTCCTGCGCTTCTAGAATAATCGTTTCTTTTTCTTTCAGCTCCGGAGTGATGAAGCGCTCTGCATTTGTTAGCGTTTGTTTGCGATCATAATTCCCTTCCGGCAGGTGGCGAAGGTTTGCTTTCGTCACTTCGATGTAATAACCGAATACACGGTTATACCCGATCTTCAGCGATTTGATCCCTGTCTTTTGTCGTTCCTTTTGTTCGAGTTCAGCGATCCACTGTTTACCGTTTCTGGATGCATCCCGGTACTCATCGAGCTGTGGGTGGAAATCATCACGGATCAATCCGCCTTCTTTGATCGTAATCGGCGGATTCTCAGCAATGCTTTCCTCTAGTAACGCTCTCAGCTCCTCAAGCGGGTCAATGGTTTCATAGAGTGATTGAATTGAAGGGTTGTCAAACTGCCCGAGCGTCGATAAAATACTCGGGATTTGTGATAGTGAATTTTTTAATTGAATTAAATCGCGGGCATTGACGTTCCCGTAGGCGACGCGGCCAGCAAGACGTTCTAAATCGTAGACCGATTTCAGCTGATCTCTCAACGATTCCCGTTCGAAAAACTGATTAAGGAATCCTTCTACCTGTTCGTGGCGCTGTTCGATCGCTTCTTTAGATAAAAGCGGACGCTCCATCCATTTTTTCAGCATTCTGGCCCCCATGGAGGTGATCGTCTGATCCACTATCGAGAGGAGACTTCCCGCTTTCCCCTTTTTCATAATCGTCTCGACAAGTTCCAGGTTACGCTTCGAATACATATCCAGCGACATGTACTGCTTCAACTCGATCACCTTCACCGGCTGCAAATGGTCGAGTGAACGTCTTTGCGTATGCTGAATATATTGTAGCAACCGGCCGAACCCCGTTAACAGTTTCTCTTGATGAACGTCATCCACAAGAGGCTCGAATTCGTCCGCAATCGTAGTGTCATCCTGATAAGATACGGTGTAGTTCATCCTCTCTCTCAGTCTCTCTTTGTATTCTTCACGGAAATCACTGGAGACGACCACTTCTTTGACCGGGCGACTATAAAGTTCGCTCACCGCAGCATCGAACCCGCCGGTAACGAGCGCGACACTGTTTTCCCCTGTCGTCAGATCGTTGTAGCTGACCGTGAACGTCCCATCTTCAAATTCACTGAGAGAAGCAAGGAAATTGTTCTCTTTATCATCGAGCATGCTGCCTTCCATGACCGTCCCCGGGGTGATCAGCTGCACAACTTCCCGTTTGACGACACCTTTTGTCGCCTTCGGATCTTCCACCTGTTCACAAATCGCAACCTTGTATCCTTTTTCCACGAGCTGCTTTATGTAGTTTTCCGCCGAATGGTAAGGAACACCGCACATCGGAATCCGTTCTTCCGCTCCCCCATCACGGCTTGTCAACGTAATTTCGAGTTCCTTGGACGCCTTCAAAGCATCCTCAAAGAACATTTCATAAAAATCTCCGAGCCGGAAAAAGAGAAAAGCGTCTTTCTGTTCGGCTTTAATTTTCAAATATTGCTGCATCATGGGTGTATATTTTGCCATAAGGTCAATCCTCCAAAACGTACTGTATTCAATAGCTCAATTATAGCACAGAAATCAAGACCTAAAAAAAGAAGCCCTCCCATTTCCGGGAGATGCTTCTTATCCTTTATCATGAAACGCCCTTTCAGCCGTTTGGATATTAGGTCAATCGTGCGAATCGTTACGACTACTGGATGATGGCAAAAAGTCCGTTTCGATAGTGGAAAAATCATCAGAAGATAAATCATATTCATAGTCTTCCTCTTTGTCACAGCCATGAGGATCGACTTTCACACAAAGCTTCGTCTCACCAATGACGTCGACGATAAATTCTCTTTCCACTTCGACGACAATTTTATGACCATTGCCTGCAATTTTCGCTTCGAGACAGTTCGGATGCTGAACGACTTTTGCAATGACTTCGACATCATCATGGATGCAATTGTCGTCTTTAATGGCGAGCTTCACCGTATCGCAATAATTGACGCGCTCGGTGACAACCTCGGTTTTCGTGTTGTCATTATAAGAATACCAAACGTTCGCATCGTAGCTTCCTGTGATCTCGACGTGGTCTCCTTTTTTCTTGGCGTTGTAGATGTGATTGATGACCCAGCACCCAAGAATGCTTGTCGGGCGGTGAGTAGGACTGATGGTGTGGGTTGATTCAGTGAATTTTTTTCCTTTTCCAATGACAGCTTTCGTAATGATTTCCCTGTAATCACGTTCAAGAAATGACATAAGTACACTCCTCCTTATTCTACCACCCATCCTATGCAGGGCTGGGCGAATGGTGACTGAAACAACATGGACGAAAGGACGTGTTTACTTCATTCTATGCAGGAGCCCATGAAATTGTACGAAAAAAATCCGCCAAGAGAACGGAATCTCCCGACGGATGAGTGATACAGGCGTATACACGCGTTATTTTTTTGAAAAATTAATGGCTGCAGCCTGTGTTTTCTTTAGAACCGGTTTCTCCTTTTAGTACATCTCCACCGGTTGAACGGATCACTTCATTGGTTACTTCACGTGATATCGTGCTAGACACCATCTGTAGAATGTCGTTGATGACGACTTGAGTCTCTTTGAATTCGGCGACAACAGGAATTTCATCGAGCTCACTTTGAAGACGATCCAGCTCCTGTTCTACCTTCTCAAGCGCTGTTCCTTTGCCATAAGCCTGCAGGTTGACCGCTTGTTTTTGTAGAGCTTTGATTTTCTTGATATGGGCTTGGACTTTAAGGTTTTCGTTCAATTTCGCTTCAAGCTGTTTAAAACGATCGATTTCCTCGATGTCCGCCATCATTTTCCCTAATTCATGAGCAGCATCTACGACTTGTTTACGTGTATATTGTGCCATTTATTTCACCTCAACATTGGTTTCGACCATTTCTCCGTCAAGAGACCAGGTCTTTGCTTTTGTTATTTTCACCGGAATAATCTGACCGATCGCAGAATTTGGTGCGCGGAAGTTCACAAGCTTATTTCGTTTCGTATAACCAGCCAGAACGTCAGGGTTGTTCTTACTTTCCCCTTCGACAAGCACCTCGACAACTTCACCCTCATAATGGCTCATCGCATCAGCTGATTGCTGATTGACAAGTTTATTCAAGCGCTGAAGACGATCTTTCTTCTCTTCCATCGAAACGTTATCTTTCATTTTCGCAGCCGGCGTATTCTCTCTTGGAGAGTAGATGAACGTGTATGCTGCTTCAAACCCTACTTCTTCGACTAGGGATAAGGTATCCTGGAACTGTTCTTCTGTTTCATTAGGGAAACCGACGATGATATCGGTCGTGAGCGTAGCGTCCGGCATCGCTGTGCGGATTTTGCGAACGAGCTCTAAATACTCTTCGCGCGAATATTTTCGTCCCATAATCTTCAAGATATCCGTGTTTCCGGACTGGACAGGCAAGTGGATGTGATCGAGCATGTTCCCGCCTTTGGCCAGCACTTCGATGAGACGATCATCAAAGTCACGCGGGTGGGACGTTGTGAAGCGCACTCGCGGAATGTCAATATGACGCAGCTCGTCCATCAAATCTCCAAGACCGTAATCAATGTCGAGGTCCTTTCCGTACGCGTTCACGTTTTGTCCAAGCAGCGTAATTTCTTTATACCCTTGCGCTGCCAAATGACGCACTTCCTGGATGATGTCTTTCGGAAGTCGGCTCCGTTCCTTCCCGCGTGTGTACGGGACGATGCAATACGTACAGAATTTGTCACAGCCGTACATAATGTTGACCCAGCCTTTGATCTTTCCTTTTCGGGAACGCGGAAGGTTCTCGATGATGTCTCCTTCTTTCGACCAGACATCGATGACCATCTCTTTGCCGAAAGCGGCTTCTTTCAATAGCTGTGGCAACCTATGAATATTGTGCGTACCGAAAATTAAATCGATGAACGGGTGCTTTTTCAAGATGCGATTGACGACAGATTCTTCTTGCGACATGCAACCACATACTCCGATAATCAAGTTCGGATTTTCCATTTTCAGGGGTTTTAAGTGGCCGATCTCACCGAACACCTTATTTTCGGCATTTTCACGAATCGCACACGTGTTCAGAAGAATGACGTCCGCCTCTTCCGCTTTGGACACAGGCTCATATCCCATCTCTTCAAAAATACCTGCCATGACTTCTGTGTCGTGCTCGTTCATCTGACAGCCATATGTTCGAATTAAGTATTTCTTCCCTTTTCCGGACTGATCCATGTCCTCAGGAATGCTGAAATCGTATAAGATATCGGTTTCTTTTCTCTTCCGACGCTGAGCATCTCTCATATTTGGAGGCTGGTACGTCGTTTCGAAATATTTCATAAAGTCTTCGCTTGATTTTTGCTTGATTCGGTTCAGGTTGTCCTGATCGGGTTGTGATTGTTCAGGAGAACCTTGCTTGATTTGCGACATTTCTTTTCGCTGTTGTTCGTTCATTTCGATCTCCTTTCAAACCGAGCCTTCTAACTGTATTATTATATCAATTTTCGAAAGCGATTTTAAGTAGTTATCCGTAAATTCACAAAAAAGCCACTATGAGAATATCACAGTGGCTTCTGCTATTATAGAATTCCGAGCTTTTTCCCTACGGTTTCAAAAGCATCAAGCGCCGTTTGCAGCTCTTCTTTGGAGTGCTCGGCTGTCACGATCGTACGAATTCTTCCTTTTCCTCTTTGTACAGTCGGAAAGACGATTCCTTGCGCAAAGACCCCTTCTTCAAACAGCTCATCAGAGAATTTGTGCGTGAGGGCGTCATCCCCTACCATGACAGGTGTTACAGGCGTTTCACTGATGCCTGTATCAAACCCAAGCTCCTCCAGTCCTTTTTTGAAGAACTTCGTATTATCCCAAAGCTTATCGATCAATTCCGGTTCGTTCAAAAGCACGTCAATCGCTGCATCATTCGCTGCCGTTACAGCTGGTGGATGAGACGTACTGAACAGGAACGGGCGCCCTTTATGGATTAGGTAGTCGCGCAGTGTTTGCGTACTTGCAACATACCCTCCGAGGACTCCGATCGCCTTACTCAACGTTCCAACCTGGATGTGGACACGGCCATCTAAGTTGAAGTGATTGACCGTACCTCTTCCGTTATCCCCGAGCACACCACTTGCATGGGCATCATCCACCATGACAAGCGCATCGTATTTCTCTGCAAGCTCTACGATTTCAGGAAGCGGGGCGATGTTCCCGTCCATGGAGAAGACACCATCCGTTACGATGAGACGTGTGCGATATTCTCCACTTTCCTTAAGAGCTTCCTCAAGAGATGACATATCGACATGCTTGTAAATTTTACGGTCGGCTTTTGTTAAGCGAATACCATCAATGATTGACGCGTGGTTCAACTCATCTGAGATGACGACATCTTCCTTGCCAAGGATGGAAGACAAGATGCCTTGGTTGGTCGTAAACCCGGATTGAAACACAAGCGCCGCTTCTGTGTGCTTGAATTTCGCAAGCTTTTCTTCAAAATCCTCGTGCATTTTCAACGTACCAGCAATGGTGCGGACAGAGCCTGTTCCAACTCCGTACTCTTTATTGGCAAGATCTGCCGCTTCTTTCATTTTCGGGTGACTTGTCAGCCCTAAGTAGTTGTTGGATGAAAGCTGGATCACTTCTTTTCCTTTGATTCTCACTTTCGATCCTTGTGCTGACTCGAGGGGGATCAGTTTTCTGAACGTCCCCTCCTGCTTCATATCATCTAATTGCTCCTGCAAATATTCGAAACCTTTCATTTTTACTCCTCCTCCAATTATGGATGCAATACGACTTTTCCGCACTTGCCCTGATTCATAAGCTCGAATCCTTTTTCAAATTCTTCAAGCTTCAAGTGGTGGGTGATCATCGGCCGGACATCGACCTGACCAGACTGCAAAAGACGAGACACTTGCTGCCATGTTTCGTACATTTTTCTTCCTGTAATCCCCTGGACTTCCACACCTTTAAATACGATATCGTTCGTGACATCGAGGCTGACTCGTTTCGTCGGTAGACTTAAGATCGAAACGCGTCCACCGTTTGTAATCATCTTGAACCCTTGGTCCATCGCCACAGGGTGACCGCTCATCTCACAAACCACATCGACGCCATGTCCATTTGTAAGGGACTTCGCTTCCTGGACCGGATCGATCTGACCAGAATGGATGACAGAAGTAGCTCCCATTTTCTCAGCGAGCTCCAAACGATATTCATTCAAGTCAAAAGCGAGGACTTGGGACGCTCCTGCTGCTTTAGCGACACCAACTGCCATCAGTCCGATTGGTCCACAGCCGATAATGGCGACGCTTTTTCCAGCTACATCACCATTCAGAACGGTATGTACGGCATTTCCCATCGGCTCTTGAATCGAGGCGATATCTGTCGGAAGGTCGGCAGGATTTTTCCAAAGGTTGCTTGCTGGCACGGCTACATATTCTGCAAAACACCCTTGCGTATCGACTCCAATGATTTGGGTATGTTCACAAATATGGAACTTCCCAGTTAAACATTGCGGACAATGACCGCAGACAAGGTGAGTCTCTGCGCTGACATAATCGCCAATAGAGAACTTATCTACTTTTTCACCAAGCTCAACAATTTCTCCTGCAAACTCGTGACCGAAAACATACGGAGGTTTGACCCGGCTCTCCGACCACTCATCCCAGTTATAAATATGGACATCCGTCCCGCATATCGAAGTGGCTTTCACTTTAATTAATACTTCGTCTTCACGCACCTGTGGAATCGAAACTTCTTGAAGCTCTGCTCCAGGACCTCTATGGTGCTTAACGATTGCTTTCATCGTTCCATTCACAGCGAACACTCCCACACATTAAAATATGGTTAAAACCTTGTTATATTAACATTCTAACACATTTCATAAAAATCACAAATGTTTATGTCCACTGGAAAAACACATTTGCGCATCCGCTTTCTGCGCATAAGAAAAGCCGCACCCGGTGAGAGTGCGACTTCTTACTTTGAAGGTAGGTCGATTATGGACTATCGAGGTTCAACGATCAGCTTGATAGCTGTGCGCTCCTCTTCATCAATCATAATATCAGTGAAAGCTGGAATACATATCAAATCCATGCCGCTTGGGGCGACGAATCCCCTAGCAATCGCAACAGCTTTCACGGCCTGGTTCAACGCCCCTGCCCCGATGGCTTGAATTTCAGCGGTCCCACGTTCTCGTACGACGTTTGCCAGAGCTCCTGCTACTGAATTGGGTACGGATTTGGCTGATACTTTTAATACTTCCATTACTAGCTCCTCCTTCAATTCCTATAGTTGTTCCATAATTACTATATTCTTGGAGATGTAGATTATAACCGATCCATTACGTTCATTATGAATCAATTTGTCACAAAATTCAAATAATCATTCGAAGAAGGGGTGGTCATCGTTGATTAAAATCCGCTGCACTTTCGTCGATTTGCCCGTCTTCTCATCTACATCTACCAAAAACCCGCTTAATTGTGCTCTTCCCTTTTTTGGAACTTCAAAACGTACAGGGAGGTTTGTAAGAAAGCGTTTTAACACAGCTTCGCGTTCCATTCCTAAGACACCGTCGTAAGGGCCTGTCATCCCGACGTCTGTAATGTAACCTGTACCACCAGGAAGGATGCGTTCGTCTGCGGTTTGAATATGAGTGTGGGTCCCGACGTTGACGCTGACTCGACCGTCTACATAATAACCCATCGCCTGTTTTTCACTTGTAGCTTCCGCGTGAAAATCGAGGAAAATAATAGATGTCCGTTTCTTCGCTTGTTCAATCAGTTCGTCCACTTTGCGAAACGGGTCATCATTAGGAGATAGAAACGTTCTCCCTTGTAAATTAATGACGGCCACTTCCGCTTTTGGCGTCTTCACAAACGTAAGCCCTTTTCCAGGCGTACCTTCAGGGAAGTTGGCCGGGCGGACAAGGTATTCTGCATCGTCGATGAATTCGAAAATTTCTTTTTTATCCCACGCGTGGTTGCCGAGCGTGACGGCCTGCGCTCCTTTTTCAAGAAAGCGGCGATAGATCTTTTCTGTGATCCCTTTTCCAGACGCGGCGTTTTCACCGTTTACAATGGTGACCGCAGGCTGGTATTTCTGCTTCAATTTTGGTAAATAATCGTCCACCATATCTCTTCCTGGTGAGCCGACGACATCTCCTATAAATAAAATTCTCATAAAATAACCCTTTCTATTTCTTTCATTTTGATTTCTGCTATATAAAACAAAATAAAGCGGCCAGCGGGCCGCTTTATTTTACCTATTTCGCATACTCCACTGAACGTGTTTCACGAATAACTGTCACTTTAATATGACCTGGATAATCGAGTTCTCCCTCGATCCGGTTCCGAATATCTCGGGCTAATCGCGTTGCTTCAAGATCATCGATTTCATCAGGGCGAACCATGATGCGCACTTCACGTCCTGCCTGAATGGCGAAGGACTTCTCTACACCATCATAGGATTCAGAGATTTCTTCGAGCTTCTCAAGACGTTTAATATAGTTCTCGAGCGTCTCGCTTCGTGCTCCTGGTCGAGCAGCAGATAAAGCATCTGCAGCGGCTACTAGTACAGAGATGATAGAAGTCGGTTCTTCATCACCGTGGTGCGAGGCAATCGCATTGATGACGGTTTCATTCTCTTTATACTTCATAGCCAGTTCTTTCCCGATTTCAACGTGGCTACCTTCCACTTCATGGTCAATCGCTTTTCCGATATCATGAAGCAAACCTGCACGGCGGGCAAGCGTTTCGTCTTCCCCAAGCTCTGCAGCAAGTAATCCTGATAAATAAGCGACTTCCGTCGAGTGTTTCAAGACGTTCTGTCCATAGCTTGTACGATACTTCAAACGACCTAGAATTTTGACAAGGTCAGGGTGAAGACTATGAACACCAACTTCGAAAGTGGTCTGTTCTCCAACTTCCCGTATATAGTCATCGACTTCCCGACGAGCTTTATCTACCATTTCTTCGATTCTTGCCGGGTGAATGCGTCCATCTTGGACTAATTTCTCCAAAGCTAAGCGTGCTGTTTCTCTTCGGATTGGATCAAAGCCTGACAGAATAACAGCTTCCGGAGTATCATCGATAATCAAGTCAATACCTGTTAATGTTTCAAGTGTGCGGATGTTTCGACCTTCACGACCGATAATCCGACCCTTCATTTCATCGTTAGGCAAATTGACGACGGAGACTGTCGTTTCGGCTACGTGATCTGCAGCCAAGCGCTGTAAGGCAAGTGAAAGAATGCTTTTCGCTTTCTTATCTGCTTCTTCTTTAGCACGGTTCTCTGCTTCTTTAACCATTAGAGCGGTTTCGTGGGATACTTCCTGTTCCACGCGCTCTAGGATGATTTGCTTCGCCTGGTCTGATGTCAAGCCTGAAATGCGTTCAAGCTCTGTTTGCTGTTCTTGAAGCATAGCTTCCACTTTGCTTTCCATTTCTTCAATTTGTTGTTGTCTCTCGGAAAGAGTGCCCTCTTTCTTTTCGAGTGAAAGATCACGCTTATCAAGCGTCTCACTCTTACGATCAAGATTCTCTTCTTTTTGTGTTAAACGATTTTCGGTTTTTTGCAGCTCTAAGCGGCGTTCACGGATTTCGCTTTCCGCTTCTTGACGAAATTTCTGATTCTCTTCTTTCGCTTCAAGAAGAGCTTCCTTCTTTGCTGATTCAGCATTGCGGCGACCTTCTTCTACGATCTGCTTCGCTAGCTCTTCAGCACTTGAAATTTTCGCCTCCGCTATCTTTTTCCGAATAAGATAACCAACAACAGAACCGACGATAAGGGCAAGCAAAATGAAGATGAGCGAGGATATTAAATCCATAATTTCACCTCCTCTTGCTATGAACTTGGTCCGTTTGTCGGTAATTACAAACGTTTCATTTTCAGTTTCATTTCAGTAATATAAAGGCATATAGATGAAAATGATACACATTCATTTTATGCCTGCGATAGCGTAATGTCAAGGAACCATCCAATGGATATGTCATTTAATTCAAATATTTTAAATACTCTATTTATTACCGGTTCATATAACGGGGAGCCATAAACCGGCAAAAATGGACATTTCTCCGTTGTTTTGTCGCGATTTCTCATGCAAACGCTTCACTACTATCTTTCATTTTTTTTGCTCTATTAAACGTAAAAAGTAATTTTAAATTAAATCTATAATGATCGATTCACATTATTATTTTGGATTATTTTTTATTTTTTATTTCGGAGTTACTACTAAGTATTAATCAAAATCTCTCTACCGTGTCCACACTGACGTATATCATAGCCGAATCTAAAAAAGAGCAGTGTCCGCGGTTGGGACACTGCTCTTTGACTCAAGCCTTACACATCCAGAGACTCTTGGCTCTCTTTGGAAGCCTCTTCCTTTTCTCCCGGTTCCATTCCATAATGATCACGGATCAAACGTTTGACTTCCTCATAGATTTCAACGTTTTCTTTCAGGAACTGCTTCGCATTTTCACGTCCCTGACCTAAACGCTCATCGTTATAGGAATACCAGGAACCGCTCTTTTGAATCAAGTCAAGATCGGAGCCGATATCGAGAAGCTCTCCTTCTCTGGAGATTCCTTCCCCGTACATGATATCCACTTCTGCCTGTTTAAATGGAGGGGCTACTTTGTTTTTGACGACTTTCAATCGGGTTTTGTTTCCGACCATTTCGTTCCCCTGCTTCAAGGTTTCGGCACGACGTACTTCCAGACGTACGGACGAATAGAATTTAAGTGCGCGTCCTCCAGGAGTTGTTTCAGGGTTCCCGAACATAACCCCCACTTTTTCACGAATTTGGTTAATGAAGATCGCTGTTGTTTTCGATTTGTTAATCGCTCCGGAAAGCTTACGAAGAGCCTGGGACATCAGACGGGCTTGAAGACCGACGTGAGCATCTCCCATCTCGCCTTCGATTTCCGCTTTCGGTACTAATGCTGCAACAGAGTCGATGACAATCATATCGACAGCTCCGCTTCGTACAAGAGCCTCAGCAATTTCAAGCGCCTGCTCTCCTGTATCCGGCTGAGATAGAAGCAATTCTTCAATATCTACTCCTAAGTTGCGGGCATAGACGGGATCGAGCGCGTGCTCCGCGTCAATGAATGCTGCTTGTCCTCCCTGACGCTGTGCTTCTGCAATCGCATGGAGAGCGACGGTTGTTTTACCAGAGGATTCTGGACCATAGATTTCTACGATTCTTCCTCGAGGATAGCCGCCAACTCCTAATGCTACATCCAGAGCAAGGGAACCGCTTGGAACTGTATTTATTTTTTGCTCGGCGCTTTCTCCGAGCTTCATGATGGAACCTTTTCCGAACTGTTTCTCTATTTGACGTAGTGCCATATCTAATGCTTGCTTACGATCACTCATACTATACCGCCTTTCAAAATTTCTACTCCTATCATAACTTGTTTTGAACGGTTTGCCAACCAAAAAAGCGAATAAATGTTCCCTTTTTTATTGAGAAAATACATGCGATATTTCGAATTTCTCTCGGGAAAATCGAAATATCGCATGTTTAACAAGACCGATTATGCATTTTTCATAAAATGATAAAGAAGTTCGTAGCCTTTTTTTACAGCGCGTCTACGGATCTCGTTCCGGTCTCCGAACAAGTGTACTTTCTCAACATACGGCTTGCGTTCTCCGATTTGAACTCCAACAAAAACCGTTCCCGGTTCTTGCCCTTCGCTCGGGTCAGGTCCTGCGACACCTGTGAAGCTAACCGAAACATCCACATGAAGCAGGTTTTGGGCATTCAACGCCATTACTTCTGCGCATTCTTCGCTAATCGTCCCATATTCTTTGATGATAAAAGAAGGGACTTCCATCACCAGCTGTTTTGTCACAGGTGTATACGCTACTAGACCTCCCGCACATACTTCTGATGCTCCAGGCAGCGAAATCATCCGTTCCACAAAAAGACCACCTGTCAGACTTTCTGCGGAACCAAGCGTCCAGCTTTTTTTCTTCAAAAGGTCCCGTACTGTTTCTTCTATCGTGACGTCATCACTCCCATAATAATAGGAGCCAACACGACCTAAAATAGTTTGCTTTAACGCTTCAATCTTTTGATAAGCTTCTTCAGTCGTTTCGCCTGTGGCGGTCAGGCGCAGCCCCACTTCTCCTTCACCCGCAAGCGGTGCTACCGTAGGATTCGACTGCTGTTCAATTAAATCGTGCAGTTCAGTCTCGAGCGTGGACTCTCCAATTCCAATAAACCGTAGCATTTCAGATACGATTTCTGACTTCAGTTGAAACTTTTCTTTCAGATAGGGCTCCGCACCTTCCTCCACGAGCGACTTCATCTCTGAAGGAACTCCGGGAAGGAAGATCCATACACGATCATCTTTCTCTACGATTTGACCGGGCGCCATACCAATCTGATTATGCAGTACTTTGGCCTCTTCAAAAACGAGCGCCTGTTTCCGGTTGTTGTCAGTCATCGTACGATTGTTCTTTTCATACCATTTCTTAATCTTTTCCATTGAAACAGGGTCCTCGTGTAAATCTCTTTGAAAAATCTTCGCTGCCCCCGCAAGCGTCAGGTCGTCCTCTGTCGGGCCGAGTCCGCCGGTGACGATGATGATGTCAGAACGCTCGTGGGCCATGCGGAACGTTTCATACACACGATCGAGATTATCTCCCACGACCGTCTGGTGAAAGGTAGGAACGCCTAAAGTGGCTAACCTTTTGGATATCCACTGGGCATTCGTATTCGTGATTTGACCTAATAAAAGTTCAGTACCAACGGCAATGATTTCAGACTTCATTTCGAATCCCTCATTACGTGCCAATTTTTCTTAAAGTAATCATATCCAGAGTAAACCGTGATGATCAAAGCTAGGTACAAGGCGATCGTTCCCATCGGAAGGCCGATATAAGCAAACGGCCAATTATGAAGGAGCAAAAGGGAGATCGCAATAATCTGAATCCATGTCTTCAGTTTCCCCATTTGACTTGCTGCAAGAACAAGACCTTCTCCGGCTGCGACTAGACGAAGACCCGTTACAGCGAATTCACGGCTAATAATCAAAATGACAATCCACGCGGGAGCAAGACCGATTTCGACAAGCAGAATAAGCGCAGCACTGACGAGCAGCTTATCTGCAAGCGGATCGAGAAACTTCCCAAGATTTGTAACAAGATTGTATTTACGTGCAATATATCCATCAATCCAGTCCGTCGTAGAGGCAATGATAAACAGAATGGCACCTAGAAGATGAGCAATCGGAAGCTCTCGTTCGCCGATCGCTAGAGACCCCCAGTCAAACGGGACGCTCATTAAAATAATAAATACAGGAATTAAAAAAATACGCGATAAAGTAATCTTATTTGGCAAATTCATACGTTCACTCTCCTAAAATGGTTAAAAGGCTGCTTTGAAACTCGAATAGATCGGATCTTTCCAGTCTATTGGTGGTTTCTCAAGCAGCCTCATCTGTTGCTTATTCCTCAAAATTAATGAGAAGTTTTTGTGTTGAAAGTTCAGGATTTGGATACTCTAACGCCTGACCATTGATTTTGACAGTCGTATTCGGTGCACTGCCCGTTTTGATCAGGAGCTGATCTCCTTCAAAATCTAGTTCGATTGGGGAGGTTTCTTCTGAGTATTCAATCGGTGAAATCAAGTTCTCTCCACCTTTTGGTGCTTGGGCTTCAAGATAAGCGGTTCCAGAGAGCTCAATTGTTACTTCTTTGTTCTCTGCCCCTGTTACCGTATACGTATGCTCAGGGAACGAGCCGCTCCCTTCCTCTGTCAGCTCAGCGGAAACCTCTGGCTCAGTCGGCTCTTCTTCAGGCTCCTCTTCTACAGGAGCCTCCTCTGCCTGATCATCCTCTGTGTTCTCATCAGCAGAAGCATCCTCGGCGTCCTCACTAGACCCTTCTGGCAAGCTGATTTCGTTCGTCGACTCCGCCTGACCGGCTGAATCCGTCTCTCCATCATTTCCTCCTTGCCATACCATCCAAAAGATAAAGATCACCCCGACGATGACAATGAGGGTCAGTATACTAGGAAATAGATTGAAGCCTTTGCCCGAGCTCGATGTACTTCTCGTCGTTTGCTGCTTCGCCTTTTGGACACGGCTGTATTGAATGATTTCCTCATCCTCATAAGTAGGAAGCTCACTTTTGTGTTCCTCCATGATCACTTCAGGGTCAAGTCCGACCGCTGATGCGTATTCACGGATAAACGCTCGGGTGTAAAACTTCCCAGGAAGCGTGTTGAAATCATTTCCCTCAATCGCCTGAAGGTACCGTTTCTGAATTTTTGTAGTCGACTGTACTTCCTCTAAAGAGAGGCCACGGGATTCTCGCGCCTCTTTCAGTCTCGATCCGATATCCATGTCTAACACCATCCATCGTTTTTAAAAATCAAACATAGAAAACCCTTCATTTGTAGACATGCGTGGCTTTTCTACGGTTTCATACGTAATTTCTTCGTCTTCATTATTTCTCAGTTCAATAATATAATCGAAGTCATCCATCGTATACTCTGTTTCCTGCACAAAAATATCGGGATGTTCAATGACTTTCGTCGCAGGGAGTCGCATGATCTCTCTGACGAGTTGCCAATGTTTTTCGTTCGCTCTACGTGCTGAAACAATGCCATCGATGATATATAGGTTGTCTTCACTATATTCTTCGTCGATTAACTGGTTTCTCACCGTCTGTTTCAAAAGCGTGCTGGAGACGAACAACCAGCGCTTATTGGCACAGACACTCGCAGCCACGACGGATTCCGTCTTCCCAACACGCGGCATACCACGGATTCCGATCAGCTTATGCCCATCTTTCATGAACAGCTCTGCCATAAAATCTACAAGCAGCCCGAGGTCTTCTCTGTTGAAGCGGAACGTCTTACGATCGTCCACATCACTATGTATGTACCGCCCATGTCGAACGGCTAAGCGGTCTCTTAGCTTCGGCTTTCTTAACTTCGTTACCTTGATGGTATCCATCGTATTTAAAATAGATTTCAGGCGTGTGATCTGCTCTTCGTCTTTGCACAAAAGCAGCATACCCCGGTGAGAATTTTCCACACCGTTGATCGTCACAATATTAATAGCCATCATACCAAGCAGCGAGGATATATCTCCAAGAAGTCCAGGGCGGTTGTATTGGATTTCATATTCTAAGTACCATTCTTTCTTTTCCATACCACAACTCCTCTGGAATAATGTGTCATAATTTGTCTAAGCAAATGGAAAGATTGTTCTTTAACCATCATAAATGATTTTAATGGAATAGGAAAGGTAAAGACTGAAAAATCTTCATCTTTTATTCATCAAAGGACCGCACAGAAGCTCTGTGCGGTCTGGGTTCATTTTATGCTTGTGTTCCTTCATTCTGAACGAGCTTCACCATCATGTTGGCGATCGCCCGCTGCTCTTTCTCATCTGCAACGTTCCAAAGGTCACGCAATACGGCTTCCTGGTCATTTTTCGCATCGACAGAATTCGCCAGATAGGTTCCGATTTCATAAGCGAGTTCAGAAACGGCTTTCTGCTCCATTCCTTGTCCTTGTGCCTGGTGAAGACGATCACCCAAAAAGTCTTTCCACGAATCGAAGTTTTCAAGAACAGACATGTCTGTTACCTCCTCATAGTTTTTTCACATTTAGTATGAGTGTTCCAGACCATTTTATTCATGACTTTTTCAAAAGACTTTAGGCCCAGCCGCCGTTCACCTTCAGAATGTGACCTGTTATATAGGAAGATTTCGGACTGAGCAGGAAGGATACAGCCTCCGCGACTTCTTCAGATGTCCCGGCACGGCCGACTGGAATGTCATCTTCGAGTACCTGCCAATCCTCTCCTGTAAGACTTTGGTTCATCTTAGTTCGGATCAGACCCGGGGCGACAGCATTGACGCGTATGCCACTTGGCCCCACTTCTTTTGCAAGCCCTTTAACAAAACTGTTCTGAGCCCCTTTGACAGAGCTGTAGGCCACCTCTGTACTGGCTCCTTCCTCACCGAAGATCGATGAAACGACCACGATGTTCCCCTTTTTCTTTTGAATCATGGATGGAAGGATATGACGGGTAATGGCCCATAGAGCTTTCACGTGAACGTGGTAGAGCTGGTCCATTTCTTCGAGAGACATCTCTTGAAATAGCCCGTTCCATGCGTGCCCTCCGCTGAAGACGAGAGCATCCCAGTCATTGTCCAGCGACTTGAGAAACCGGTCGAGTCCATCGCGACTAGACAAGTCACCTTGAACAGGATTCAGACGATTGGATGCCGGAATTCCGTTCTGGATGGAAGCGATGGAAGACTCATTTGAAAAATAGTGCAGCCCCACCTGGTAACCTTGTTCCACCAGTTTACTGGCAACAGCTGCCCCGATGTCTCCGCTCGCTCCGATCACTAAACAACGCTTGGTCACTGAGGCTTCACCTGAAAAACAGTGATCGCTTCGTCTTTGATCCAATGCTTCAAATATTCGTCCGCATCTTCTGTCGTCAGGGATTCGATGACCGGAAGGACGTCGAATAGGTCGACTCCTAGCGTGTGATAGTGCGTGAACTGATTGGCGATGAACTCAAGTGAATTCAATGCACGCATAAATTGACCGATTTTCTTCCGCTTCATACGTGTAAAGTCCTCTTTTGAAATGCTTTCTTTTTTCAGCTCATGAAGCATCTCCTTGATCCGCTTCGTCATTTGTTCAGGGTGTCTCGTATCTCCACCGAGAATCGTGAAGCCGAACTGACGATCAAGTTCTGTCTCATAGGAAAAGCTGTCATCAATCAGGTCATTTTCATAAAGCTCTTCATAAAACGGACCGCTCTTGGAAAAATAATAGTCGAGAATCATATCAGATAAAAGCTCTGCTCTCAGTAGTTCGTCTCCCTCAAGCTCTGTAACATCCTCTTTCACGCCGACAAGCGCTTTCGCTGTCGTAACGGGCATCGTAATCGAGTTTTCTTTTTTCGCTACGGTAGCCGGTTCATCTGGATACGAACGGTTGATGGCTGGTGCGTCAGGAAATTCTTTTTGATTCTGATTGTCGCGGATTTGGTTCATCATCGCCTTGGGCTCAAAGTTCCCAGCGACGAACAGCACCATGTTCGAAGGATGATAAAACGTCTCATAACATGTATAAAGATCATCTTTCGTAATCTCCTGAATCGAATCGACCGTTCCGGCTATATCGACTTTGACTGGATGCTCATGATATAGGCTCTGAATCGTGCCGAAGAATGCCCGCCAGTCGGGCTGGTCGTCATACATGCGGATCTCCTGCGAGATGATTCCCTTTTCTTTCTCCACCGACTCTTCCGAAAAATAAGGATCTTGAACGAAATTCAGCAGCGTCTCTACATTCTCTTCGATATGACTCGTAGCCGAGAATAAGTAGGCCGTCTTCGTGAACGATGTAAACGCGTTAGCGGAAGCTCCTAATTTCGTAAAGTCCTGAAAAACATCACGATCTTCTTTTTCAAAAAGTTTATGCTCTAAAAAGTGGGCGATGCCTTCTGGAACCGTCACTTTTTCATCTTTGCCGATCGGTGTGAAGGTTTGGTCAATCGACCCGTAATTCGTTGTGAAAATCCCGAACGTCTTCGCCATTTCGGGTTTGGATAATAGAAATACTTTTAAACCGTTATCCATCGTTTCCTGATAAACGGTTTCCTTCAATTGCTGATAAACTAATTCTTCCACGGTTATTCTCCTCCCTCTTGGCTCGTTAAGAAATAGATGGTATCCAGTTCAATCTTATTCGCCATGTCGATGACGTCCTGTTTCGTGACGTTTCGAATTCTTTCGATCAGCTGATCGGCTGGCATTTCTGCTCCGGAGATCATTTGGTGGTACAGCACCTCGATTAATCCGTTTGCATTATCCATCGTTTCCTGGAGCTGGTGAATGACCTGCTCTTTCGTTTCCTCCACCTGTTCTTCTGTGAAATCGCCTTTTTTCATCGCTTCCATTTGCTCAAGAATGATCGATTTTGCCTGATCGTAGTCATTCGGATCGATTCCGCTGAAAACAAGGAGCAGTCCTTTATGGCTTTCAAAACGGGAAGCAGCGTAATAAGCTAAACTGTGCTTTTCCCTTACGTTCATAAATAATTTGGAGCTCGGAAAGCCGCCGAAAATACCATTAAAAATCTGCAGGGCATAATAATCATCATCGCCGAACTTCGTATATGTCCGGTAGCCGATATGAAGTTTCCCCTGGTTCACTTCTTCGCGCTCGACGATTTCCTCCACTTTATCGATCTTCTTGGAAACAGACACCTGATCATTATCTTTATTCTGACTTCCTTCTCTTATGAAGAAGCGGTCTGTCATTTTTTCGATAAATGCTTGATCGAGATCGCCGATCACATAGACGTCGAGCATATCATTCTGAACCATTTGCTCATAATACTTATACAAGCTTTCCGGTGTGATGTCCTTTAAATCATCAAGATAACCGTGGACATGAAGGGCATACGGTTCGCCTTCACACATATGATCCATCAGGCGAAGATTGGCATAGCTCATGCGATCGTCTTTAATAGAAGAGATTCTCTGTTCAAGCGTCTGCTTTTCGCGCTCGACGATTTGTGGATCGAAGCCTTCCCCCACTTTCTTCGGCTCAAACAGCACTTCGTTGAACAATTCCAGTGCTTCTTCCAAAATCGGCTCCTGATCGTTCAAGTACGCCTCGTTGACCACTTCCATCCGGAAGCTGATCACATGGTTTTCCCCTTTTTTCGTTCCGTCACTGGATAGAGCGGTTCCGTACAAGTTTTCGAGTGCTGCCTGCAAGGACCTTACATTTGGATGACGGCTCGTTGCTTTTTGTAACACGTGTGGAAGCAGGGCGCGTTCCGTGATGCCCTCTCTTGTCAATGGCGTTTTGAATTTCGCCACGATGGAAATGGTTTTATATTTATCACTCGGTAAAATATGTAGACGGTAGCCTTGTTTATTCAATAATGTTTCTTTCGTCAATTTCATAGCTTTCGTCCTCCTTCTAGTCTATCTTTTAGTATAGTCAATGACTGAGACCTTCATCCATATAAGTCTAAGTCCTATGCTAAGGTATATGATGAGAAAAGTAAAAAATTAAGCCCGGTACGCCTGTACCGGGCTTTTGCTTTAACGATTTCCTTTTACATAGGCTTCTCCGAGAGCTTTCGGTGCTTCTGCCCTTCCGATGAAACCAGCAAGCGCCAGAATCGTTAATACGTAAGGAGCAATCAGCAAGAACACCTGCGGCACATCAGATAACAGCGGCAGACTGGAGCCGAAAATACTCAGACTTTGGGCAAATCCAAAGAAAATCGCGGCGCCAAGCGCACCTAGCGGATGCCATTTTCCGAAAATGACAGCAGCAAGCGAGATAAATCCTTGTCCGACAATCGTGGAGTGGGAAAAGTTGAGCGCAACCGTCAACGCAAATACAGATCCTCCAAGGCCACCCAATGCACCGGAGAGCATCACGGCAATATAACGCATTTTATAGACATTGATCCCGTTCGTGTCCGCGGCCATCGGGTGTTCCCCGACAGAGCGAAGGCGAAGACCAAATGGTGTCTTGTAAATGACGAAATACGTCAATACGGCTAAAATGATCGCTAGATATGTCGTTGGGTGCCAGCCTGAGAAGAACATACGCCCGATCACTGGAATATCACTTAACAACCATACATCGGACGTGTAAAAAGGACGACTTACAATATCGGTTTGTCCCTTGTCATACCATTGTTTAGTCAGGAACAACCCAATCCCAAGCGCTAGGAAGTTGATCGCGACCCCACTGACAACCTGGTCCGCACGGAAGGTTATCGATGCGACCGCGTGTACAAGTGCAAAGAGCGCTGAAACAATCATAGCCACTGCAATCGAGACCCAAGGAGTAGCCGAACCGAATGTATCGACAAACGTTAAGTTGAACACAATTCCTACAAATGCACCCATGACCATTAAACCTTCTAGACCGATGTTGATGACACCGGATCGTTCACTGAACACACCCCCGAGTGCTGTGAAAATAAGAGGGGCAGCGTACACCATAGCGGCCGGAATAATGGAAGCTAGTATATCAAGAATACCCATTTATTTCCCCTCCTTTTTCATTCGTAAGAACACCCAGCGGATAATGTAACTGGACGCAACGAAGAAAATAATCAGTGCAATGACAATTTCAACAAGCTCGGTCGGCACGCCAGCTTCTGTCGGCATGTTCAATGCACCGATTTTTAGCGTACCAAACAGGAATGCCGCCAAGACGACACCGAGGGCTGTGTTTGCACCGAGGAGAGCAACCGCGATTCCGTCAAATCCGATGTTTGTAAAGCCGGACTTGACGTTCATATAGCCGAAAGTCCCAAGACCTTCCATCGCTCCTGCAAGACCTGCAAAGGCTCCGGAGATGACCATCGCAAGTACGATATTCTTCTTCACATTCATACCTGAATAATTTGAAGCGTGCGGGTTAAATCCGACAGAACGCAGTTCAAAACCTGTCGTCGTTTTATTCAAAATGAACCACATGACAACGGCCATAAATAAAGCAATTAAAATTCCGTAGTGAAGACGGGAGAAGAAGGTGAGCTGCGCGATCCAGTCCGCTCCAAGCGACGCTGAGTCAGCGATGTTTTCCGTCCGATCCTCTCCATCTGTGATCACATTTCGAACAATCGCGTTGGAAATGTAAAGCGCAATGTAGTTCATCATAATCGTAACGATAACTTCGTGTACACCTAGTTTCGCTTTTAAAATACCGGGAATGAATCCCCAGAATGCTCCCGCTAAGGCAGCAGCTATTACAGCCATCGGCAGGTGAATGATCATCGGAAGATCAAAAGCGACCCCGACCCATACGGAGGCTAGCCATCCGACGAACACCTGTCCCTCGACCCCGATATTCAACAGCCCTGTACGAAGGGCAAAGGCTACAGCAAGACCCGATAATATATAAGGTGTTACTTGCCTGATCGTTTCTCCGAAGAAATAAATGTCACTGAAAGCCCCATTCCATAGAGCTGCATAACCTGCGACAGGGTTGTACCCGAAGAACAGCATAATGATGGCTCCCGCGAGCAAGCCGAGCAGAACGGAAATGATCGGAATTAAAATGTTGACGACTTTGTTTGAGAATAACATCTATTGCTCACCTGCCTTTTGAGACTTGTTTCCAGCCATGAGCAATCCAAGATCTTGTTCATTCGTTTCTTCCGGCTTCACTTCTGCAATAATCTGCCCGTCGAACATGACCGCAATTCGGTCGCTCAAATTCATAATTTCATCTAATTCAAAAGATAAAAGCAGGACAGCACGACCTTTATCGCGCTCCTCGATCAACTTTTTATGAATGAATTCAATCGCTCCGACATCGAGGCCGCGCGTAGGCTGTGCAGCAATGATCAAATCCGGCGACCTGTCGACTTCGCGTCCGATGATCGCTTTCTGCTGGTTCCCACCTGATAACGCTCGGGCTTTCGTGTACGCATCCGGTGTACGGACATCATACTCTTCAATCAGTTCCTGCGCTTTTTTATAAATATTTTTAAAGTTCATGACACCTTTTTTAGCAAAAGGCTCCTGATAATAGCTTTGTAGCACCATGTTTTCACCGATTGGGAAATCTAGGACAAGTCCGTATTTATGACGGTCCTGTGGAATGTGGGAGACGCCTGATTCCGTCACTTTTCTAGGTGTCAGGTTGGTAATGACTTTATCGTGAAGCTTAATCGATCCAGACTCACTCTTCTTGAGACCTGTAATCGCTTCGATCAATTCAGTCTGGCCGTTTCCATCGACACCGGCAAGTCCAACAATCTCTCCTGCCCGCACGTCGAGGTTCAACCCTTTGACCATCTCCACTCCACGCCAGTCTTTCACACGTAAGTCTTGAACGGACAAATACGTTTCTTTAGGAGTAGCTGGTGTTTTTTCAGTGGAAAAATTGACTTCCCGACCAACCATTAGCGAGGCAAGCTCTGTCGGGTTCGTTTCGGAGACGTCGACCGTTCCGATCCCTTCTCCTTTACGAATGACTGTGCATCGGTCGCATACTTCCATGATCTCTTTCAATTTGTGGGTGATGAGAATGATGGATTTCCCTTCTTTGACAAGACTCTTCATGATCTCAATCAATTCTTTAATTTCCTGTGGTGTAAGTACAGCGGTCGGCTCGTCAAAAATTAGAATTTCGGCTCCGCGGTAAAGGGTTTTTAAAATTTCCACCCTTTGTTCCATTCCTACGGAAATATCACGGATCTTCGCTCTCGGATCGACATTCAATCCGTAGCGTTCGGAAAGTTCCTGGACTTCTTTTTCCGCTTTTTTAATATCGACCTTGCCTGCTTTTTTTGGTTCGCTTCCAAGGATGATATTTTCGGTGACCGTAAATGTGTCGACAAGCATAAAGTGCTGGTGGACCATTCCGATCCCTAATTCGTTTGCCACATTGGGATTATTGATGTTTACTTTTTCACCACGAACACGTATTTCGCCTCTTTCCGGCTGGTAGAGGCCAAAAAGCACGTTCATAAGCGTAGATTTCCCTGCTCCGTTTTCACCGAGCAACGCATGGATTTCACCTTTTTCCACTTGCAATGTAATGTTATCATTGGCCACGATTCCTGGAAATTCTTTACGAATATTCAGCATCTCAATAACGTAATCCAATTCGCTTCCCCCACTCTCTTTTATTTCTCTATTCCCCTCGAAAAAATCATCAAATGAAGAGGGCCGGATGTTGATCTCTTCATTTGATGATTTTTCTTATTTGGAAGGAAAAAGACCGGCTTCCACCGGCCTTTTCCAGTGTGTAAACTTATAGAGAATCAACGTATGTTTGTAGCTCATCACGTGTACTTGGAACTTCTACTTCACCGTTAACGATTTGCTCTTTCCAGTCTTCAATAGCTGTAATGATTTCTTCAGTCAAAGCCTCTTCGTTTGTACGAGCGACGCTGACCGCATCATCTTCAAGACCGTATTCAAGAACTTCACCGCCAGGGAATTCACCGTTCATCGCCTGCTCGGCAACGTCTGCAACCGCGATGTCTACACGTTTAACCATGGAAGTAAGCGTAACGTTTGTATCATTGATCGCGCCTTCTTCATATTGGTCACGGTCTACACCGATCACCCATACGTTTTCATCCGGGTTACTGTTTTTAATGTCTTTCGCCTGAGCGAATACACCGTTACCCGTTCCACCGGCAGCATGATAAATGACGTCAATTCCTTTGGAGTACATGTTAGAAGCGATCAAGTTTCCATCATCGACAGAGTCGAAGCTACCTGCATACTGTACATCCACTTCGATATCAGGGTTCACAGATTTAACACCTGCTACGAATCCAGCTTCGAACTTGTTGATCAAGTCGCCATCAACACCACCGACAAAGCCAACTTGGTTGGACTCTGTTTTAAGAGCTGCTGCTACACCTACAAGGAAGGAACCTTGGTGCTCTTTGAACGTAATGCTTGCAATGTTATCGCCTTCTGCAACGGCGTCAACGATACCGAAGTTTGTATCCGGATACTGTTGTGCAACTTCAGATACAGCTGGCTCTAAAAGGTAGCCAATTCCGTAAATCAAGTTGTAGTCTTGACGAACAAGACGGTTCAGGTTTGTCGTATAGTCTGCATCACTTTCAGACTGTGCATAATCAAACCCTTCTCCTTCAGTTAGACCATTTTCTTCACCGAAAGCTTGAAGACCTTCCCAAGCCGATTGGTTGAATGACTTGTCATCAACCCCACCGACGTCGGTAACCATGGCTACAGAGAAGTCTCCGCCTTCACTGCCAGCTTCTTCACTGCTTCCTGTATCTTCCCCAGTATCTCCACCTGTTTCTTCTCCGCCATCATCGGAAGAACCACAAGCAGCCAGGAATAGACCCACAGACAATAATAGAGCGATTAAAACTAGAAAACGACGATTTTTCAACAAAACAATTACCCCCTAATTTGTTAAGTATAAGAAAAGCGGCAGTACCCGATCCTCATTCTTGCCGTGGCCTCACCTCCTCAAATTATTCAAATAATTGTAAGCCCTTACACTCTTTTTCTTAAAACGTGGAAACTGAACTTGTCCGCACGGAAATAGTTGGCTGACAGCAGCATCGGTAAATCATCAGAGCTGTAATGCATTTGTTTCAATAAAAGAAGCGCTTGGTCCGGTTCGCACTTTAATATGGGCGAAATCCGTTCATGGTATCCAATCGGCTCAATAAACGTGACCGCATAAGCGATGGACTTGCCGGTATTTTCTTCGAGAATTCGGAATAAAGAATCGGCTTCCCTGACGGAATCGATCGGCAGGAGGCCTTCTGGAATTTTGTCGACACAATAAACGACCGGTTCGTCGTCCGCCGTCCTGACCCTTTCCACCTTGGCTAAATTATGTATATCAACAGGTGAAAAACGTTTACGGTCTTCCTCGGTCGCCTCGATCAGCTCTGCTGACAAGTACTGTGAACCTGGCTCCATGCCAGACGCGGCAATCATGGATGTGACACTTTTTAACTCTTCAATCCCCGATGTAAACAGCGGTCTCGGATTGACAAACGTGCCGACCCCATGTCTCCGGGTCACAACCCCATCCTCTTCCAAAATCCTCAGAGCTTCTCGTAACGTCGCCCTGGAAACGCCTAATGATTTTGAAAGTTGAAATTCAGAAGGTAGCTTCTCTTTTTCTTCATAAACTCCATTCTCAATATCCCTCTTGATTTGTTCGATCACCTGTAAATAGAGGTGACGCGTATCCTGCCTTATGGACATACCCTTCACTCCAAATCTATGTCTATCTTAATAAGAGATCTGACATCTGACGTTCGACACATCACATTTCGAAATTAATATAACACTTTTCCCTCGATAAATAAATAGAATTAGGACATTTTTCTCGATTTTGTTACTCGGCTCCCCAAAATGTTTCACTTATTTGTGAAAATATGAGCATTAATGTCTATTTGTGTGAATTTTACCAGTGTATCCTAATTACACATGATCTCGTACAAGTTTCATCTCGTAAGTTGTAGCATGACTGGGGCCATATTCATAAGAAATAGCCGGTGAATCTCAATTCTGTAGTACTAGCTTGGAGTATAGGAAAATGGACCGCTCTTGCGTGACATTCGCATCGTTGGCAAATAAAAAAAGTACCCTTCAATCCGAAAGGGTACTTCATTGCAACGAGAACGGCATGATGATACATGCATGTTCTCGTTTATAACTCTTCTTGTTTACTGATCCATCAGTTCTGGTTCATGCTCTCTTCTTCCTCTGCTGCTTGAGAAACGAGGACCGTACGAGGTTTGCTACCTTCATAAGGGCCGACGATGCCGTTGTCTTCCATGGCGTCGATCAGGCGGGCAGCTCTTGTATATCCGATACGGAAGCGGCGCTGCAGCATGGAAACGCTGGCGCTTTGCATCTCGACGATCATCTGGACAGCTTCAGGATAGAGGTCATCATCTACTTCCTGCTTCACTTCGCTTTCCTCTTCCGGAATCATTTCTTCTTGATATTGAGCACGTTGCTGCTCGACGCAGAAATTGACGACGCGCTCGACTTCCTCGTCGGACAAGAAGGCTCCCTGGACACGTGTCGGTTTGTTTGAACCGACAGGGGTAAACAGCATGTCCCCTCGCCCAAGCAGCTTCTCTGCCCCACCGGAATCGAGAATCGTCCGCGAATCCGTTTGAGAGGAAACACTGAACGCGATTCTTGACGGAATGTTCGCCTTAATGACCCCTGTGATGACATCCACTGAAGGGCGCTGCGTCGCGATGATCAAATGGATACCCGCGGCACGTGCCATTTGAGCGAGTCTTGTGATCGCATCCTCGACATCATTGGACGCGACCATCATGAGATCCGCCAGCTCATCGACGAGGACGACGATATAAGGAAGCTGTGGTTGTGTATCCTCATTCTCTTTGTTGTACTTCTTAATGTATTCATTGTAGCCTTCGATGTTGCGCGTTCCGGTATCCGAGAAAAGGTCATAGCGACGCTCCATCTCGGAGACGACCTTTTTCAACGCTCTTGAAGCCTTTTTAGGATCCGTCACGACCGGAGCAAGCAGATGCGGAATGCCATTATACACATTCAGTTCAACCTTTTTCGGGTCAATCATCATCATCTTGACTTCATGAGGCTTGGCC
This sequence comes from Halobacillus fulvus, assembly GCA_004078665.1. Classification (GTDB taxonomy): domain Bacteria; phylum Bacillota; class Bacilli; order Bacillales; family Halobacillaceae; genus Halobacillus; species Halobacillus fulvus. Next base: position 732,235 of record SCFO01000001.1, read on the forward strand.
CGCATTAAAATACTCGTAATGATGCCGTTGACACAAACACTCTTTCCGCTTCCGGTCGCACCCGCAATCAAAAGGTGAGGCATTTTATTTAATTCCGACATCACGGCTTCACCCGAGATATCCCGACCTAATGCAAAGCTGAGCTTCGCTTCCGGTGTGGATTTCCCCGTTTCAAGCACTTCTCTTAAGGAAACCATTGATACCTCCTGGTTCGGCACCTCAATTCCGACCGCCGATTTACCTGGGATCGGAGCCTCGATCCGGATATCTTTTGCAGCTAAAGCCAAAGCTAAATCATCGTTCAGGTTGACGATTTTACTCACTTTAACCCCGACATCCGGGTACACTTCATATTTGGTAACAGATGGTCCGACATGGACTTTCGTGACTTTGGCTTTGACACCGAAGCTTTGAAACGTTTTTTCGAGCTTCCGCACCGTCGCTTGAATATGGGACCTTCCCTGCGTCTGAGGACTTGAAGTCGGTTCATTTAGCAATTCAAGCTTCGGAAGCTGGTAGTCCATATTTTCGAGTTCTGCTGTCGGCATCGAATTCTCTAGACTTACATCTGTCTCTTCCGCAGCTTCTTCCGTCGTTTTCTTCTCCTGCTTTTCACCGACATCCTTTGGATAAGCGGTATCGGTGAAATCCTGGATGATCGGTTCAGGCGCCGCCTCCGTTTCTTCCTCTTGACTTGAAGAATCGTGAATCGTCAGCACCGTCGTCTCTTCATCGTCAGACGGCAGAGTTTTCGTTTCTTTTTGCTTCACCTTTTTCTCTTTTCTTCTCGCTACCTGTTCGCGGCTGAGATCTCTCATTTTCACAGCCAGTTTTGATAAGAAGTCACCAATCGACCATTCGCTGAGGAAAATGACGCCGATCACGAATAGAAAGAAAGCGACAATCGCCGCTCCTACTCCGGAGAAAAGATAATAGGTCACCGTCAATAACAGGGCCCCGACAAGTCCCCCGCCGATACTGTAGAAGCTCGCTTCGCCTCTCATCATATCTGTCAGCCTGTCCCAAGTCATCCCCAGAATCGAGCCGCTTCCTGCAGCCAATTCATCGGATAACGTCTCCAAGTGGGTGAACAATAGTAACGAAATCATAATAATGTACACGCCGATTAATCGTTTATGTAAAAAGGCCGGCCACTTCCGTTTGATCATCAGGAATAATCCGAGACTAAGGAAAAACAAGGAGGCTAAAAAATACCAAACGCCTAAGAAAAACTGAAAAATCCGTTCCAAACCTCCAGGAATCGCTCCGTCGCTGATGGCGGATGCCCCGCTGCCGAACACGGCCACAAACAGGAAAAAGAGTCCGATCAGCTCAAACTTAACCTGTGATTTCATTTGAGAAGATTTCTTCTTACTCTTTCTTTTCTTCGCCAATGCTAACACCCCCATCTCTTTCTTTTTCACTGGGTAGAAAAGAGAAAGATGCCGATTGTCTCTTTTGAAGAAACAGAGTCGACATCCGTACATCTTTTCCTATTATATCACATGGTCAAGGGGGTTACGAGTCCAACCATTGTCCCGGTTGAAGCGAAGGATCCATGTAATGTTTAGGGTCTGTTGAGAGGATCTGAATGATTTGCTTCTTCCCGTTATCCATCTGACGGCATTTCAGTGTACAGCTGTTCATTTGATGGAAGGTAATCGACGACTGGTCGTCTTTCGGAAAAAGATCATACTCACTTAAAGGGGTGTAGAGTGTCATTGGACGACGTTCCCTTCAGCGTTTTTATGTTCCTCAATCATTTCGTTCAGCTTTTGCATCGCTTCCTTGACGCCACCGACAGCATCGATCAAGCCGTGCTCGACCGCTTGTTGGCCGACTACATTCGTTCCGATATCTCTCGTGAGGTTCCCTTTTTCAAACATCAGCTCTTTAAAGGTTTCTTCCTCTACTTTTGAGTGACGCGTCACAAAATTGACGACACGGTCCTGCATTTTATCCATGTACTCAAACGTCTGGGGAACGCCGATGACTAGACCTGTCATCCGTATAGGATGGATGGTCATCGTGGCCGTCTCCGCGATGAAGGAGTAGTCTGCCGAAACCGCGATCGGAACACCAATCGAATGGCCTCCTCCAAGAACGATCGATACGGTAGGTTTAGACAATGAGGCGATCATTTCGGAAATCGCCAATCCAGCTTCTACATCTCCGCCGACGGTATTAAGCAGGACGACAAGCCCTTCTATTTTCGGGTTTTGCTCAATGGCAATCAGCTGTGGGATGAGATGCTCGTATTTCGTTGTTTTATTTTGAGCGGGCAGTTGCACATGACCCTCGACCTGTCCGATGATCGGCAGGACGTGAATATTTGAATCAGACGGCTGAGGAACGCTGCTCTGACCTAACTGTTGAATTTTATCGACTATGGATGATTGGGATTGCGATTGTTCCTTTTCTTCAGGTTCTTTCATGATGACGACTCCTTTCCTGCTTTATGTGTAGTATGGTTTGCAGAAGGCGTTGTCATACATGACATAACCGTCATCATATATTTAAAGAATATTGCTGTATGGATCATATAAAAAAACCGGCGGGTGCCGGTTTTAATCAAGCTGTTGCAGCAGGTGATGGATCGATGACTTTTGTTTCTCCGATAAGGGCAAGAGCGGTAATCTCAAGCCGCCTGTATCGAATCCTGCATATTCGAGCGCTGCTTTTACTGGAGCTGGTGACGGGGCGGAGAACATCGCATGAAAGATCGGCAGCAGTTTACGGTGCAACGCAGCCGCCTCTTTTGGCTTCCCTTGATCGTATAGGTCAAGCATTTTCTTCATGTCATTTCCGATGACGTGGGAGGAAACTGACACGATGCCATGTGCGCCGATTGTATAGGCGGGCAGTGTCAAATGATCATCCCCACTATAGATACTGAAGTTCTCATCTGTTCCGGCTATGATCTCTGCCATCCCGTCAAGATCACCCGTCGCTTCTTTTACAGAGACGATATTCTCGATGGCAGATAATTTGATGATCGTCTCCGGATCAATCCGGACAACAGACCTGCCTGGCACATTGTAAATCATGACGGGCAGGTGAAGATTCTCTGCAATTTTCTTAAAATGTGCGTAAAGGCCGTTCTGGTCAGGCTTGTTATAGTAAGGAGCGACAAGCATGACAGCATCGACCCCGGTCTCCTCCGCTTTCAAGGATAGATCAATCGAGCTTTTTGTTCCATTGCTTCCGGAACCGGCAATCACAGGGACGCGCCCGTCGACCGTTTTTACGACATGTTTCCACAAGGCGACTTTCTCCTCATCTAAAAGGGTAGGCGACTCACCTGTTGTCCCTGCTACGACTAAACCTTCGGATCCATTCTCAAGAAGATAATTCACCAGTTTTGTCGTCACTGGATAATCGATATCGCCGTGACGATTAAATGGTGTGACCATCGCGGTCAATATTTTTCCGAAATTCATGACTTCACGTTCCCTTCCACAGGTTCTCTGCTCAGCTGAAAGGTTTCATGGAGGGCATTGACGGCTGGCACGAGGTCTTTTTCTTTAATCAGGACCCAAATAGTCGTATGAGAGTCAGCGGATTGCAAAATTCGGATACCTTTTTCCGTCAAAGCTTTGACAATCGTCGCTGTTACACCAGGAATGCCCGTGATTCCAGCTCCGACAGCGGAAACTTTGGCACAGTCCATTTTAAATTCAGGTTCATACCCGAGGTCTTCCAAAATCTTTTTTGCTTTAGAGGTATACATTTGATCGATGGTATATAAAACGCCGCTCGGAGAAATATTGATGAAGTCCACGGAAATATCAGCAGAAGCCATCGATTTGAACACATCGCTCTGAAGCTTTGAAGGATCTTCTTTGGACTGGACCCTAATCTGTGTGAGGCCTACCATATGGGCGATACCGGTTACCGTCAAGTCGGGGATCTCCCGGCCGCTATCCGACTTTATTCCGGTCACCAGTGTACCAGGGTTATCCGAATACGTGGAGCGGACCCGGATCGGAATTTTTGAGTACATCGCAATCTCTACAGCCCTAGGGTGTATGACTTTGGCTCCTTGATGGGCTAAGTTGCAGATTTCGTTGTACGTGACGTTCTGCAAGGCTCTTGCCTGGTTCACCACTCGCGGATCTGCCGTCATAATCCCTTCGACATCTGTAAAAATATCGAGATATTCAGCGCCAAGAGCCGCAGCCAGAGCAGATGCCGTCGTGTCACTGCCTCCACGGCCGACAGTTGTGACGTCCCCTTGCCCGGATTGACCTTGGAAGCCAGCCACGACCACTACATCATGTGATTTTAGTTCAGTAAAAATACGTGCGGGGTTGATTTGAAGGATTTTGGCTTTTGTGAAATCATCGGTTGTGATTAAACCAGCTTGAGGACCAGATAAAGATGTGGAGCAAATCCCGAGCTGTGAGAGCTCATGGGAAAATACAATGGAAGAAATTGTTTCACCGCAGGACATCAGTAAATCCTGCTCTCTTTTTGTTATGGTCGTATTCGGAAAATCGACCATGCTAAGTAACGTGTCGGTCGCGTAAGGGCTTCCTTTTCTACCCATAGCAGACACGGTTACTACCACTTTATACCCATCGTCTAGAGCAAGCTTGACATGGCGGATCGCCCGGGACCTTGCATCCTGGTCCCGGACAGATGTTCCACCAAACTTCTGAACAAGCAGCTTCATTCGGCCACCTCGATTCAGGATAATGAGTTACAGCCAATCATTCGCCACGACTCGTTCTGCGATTTGAACGGAATTCCAGGCGGCTCCCTTCAGCAAGTTATCTGAAACGACCCACAAGTGGAATCCTTTATCATTGTCGAGATCCTTACGAATACGTCCTACAAATACATCCCGTTTCTCCGCTGCACTTAGTGGCGTCGGATACGTTTGCGTGGATGGATCATCTTCGAGAACGATTCCAGGCGCGTCGGCCAGCAGCTGTTTCACTTCTTCAACAGAAACTCCTGCTTTCTCTACTTCAATATATACACTCTCCGCGTGGGACGTGAAAAATGGCAGGCGGACACACGTCGCCGCTACGGATAATTCAGGCATGTGCATAATTTTTTTCGTTTCATTGATCATTTTCATCTCTTCAAATGTGTAGCCGTTGTCTTGGAACATATCGATTTGCGGGAGCGCATTGAAAGCGATTGGGAAATGACGCTTATCTCCTCCGACAGGAAGAATGTTCGCTTCTAAATCTTCGCCGTTCAAGAACGCCTGAGATTGCTCTCTCAACTCTTCTGCCGCTTCATTTCCGGCGCCAGACACCGCTTGATACGTTGACACGATCACGCGTTCCATTCCTAAAGTCTTGCGGATTGGCTCTAGTGCTGCGACCATTTGAATGGTAGAACAATTAGGGTTGGCGATAATCCCTTTGTGCTTCTCGATATCGGCTTCGTTCACTTCTGGAACGACGAGTGGAACATCTTCAGCCATTCGATAAGCACTTGTATTATCAATCACCAGAGCACCTCGTTTGACGGCTTCCGGTGCTAATTTTTTGGATACGGAACCTCCAGCTGAAAACAGGGCGATATCGACGTTCTCAAAGCTCTCTGGTTTTGCTTCTTGAAGAGTGATCTCCTCTCCTTTGAACGTCATTTTCTTTCCTGCTGATCGGCTCGAAGATAGTAATGAAAGCTGACCAATTGGAAAATCGCGGTCTTCTAGGGTTTCGAGCATTTTTTGTCCGACGGCACCTGTTGCTCCGACCACTGCTACGTGAAATGTTCTGGATTGACTCATATTCGCTTTCCCCTTTCTATTGTGACTGTTTTGAAAGTTTAGAGATGTCACTATTTTTGTTATTCTATCACATTTTTTATGTTCACTGGTATGGAAAACAGAAATTATCCGGAATATCGCTCGATCAGGACCGGTTGCTTTTGTTTCCCTTCAAGAGCAGCCTCAATCGTTTCAGGAATAAGATCCATATCGGCAACGAGCGAATTCGGCTTTTTATAAGGATGATCTTGCCCAAGTGGAACAAAATAAATGTCTTTCGTCGCCATCAGGCGCATAATATTAACACCGTTCAATCCTAAGGCATCGTTCGTTGACACAGCGACAACGACCGGCCTGTGGTTTCGGAGCGTCGCTTTTGCAGCCATGAGCACAGGTGAGTCTGTCAAAGCATTGGCGAACTTGCTCGTCGAGTTTCCCGTCATAGGAGCGATCACCATGCAGTCAAGCGGGCGTTTCGGACCTAACGGCTCAGCGTCAGGAATCGTCATTATCGGCTTTTCTCCTGTAATCGACTCAATCGTCTTGAGATGATCAGCAGCATCGCCAAATCGGGTATCTGTCTTCTGGACTGTGTAGGACAATACAGGGACAACTGTCGCCCCCATTGCCACAAGCTTTTTCATGACGGGAAACACTTCATCGTAGGTACAGTGAGAGCCGGTCAAACCGAATCCGATCGTCTTTCCTTTTAAATTAGTCATCAGATTTCTCCTTTCTCCCTTCTTCAAGCAAAATGCCAGCCAAAACATCTGCGATAATCCGTCCTGCTGTTTTTGGCGCCACGATCCCCGGAAGTCCAGGTGCAAGCATCGCTCTGATTCCTCGTTTTTCCGCAAACGAAAAGTCTGTGCCACCAGGTTTTGAAGCAAGATCAATGATCAGCGCGTGAGAGGGAAGCTGTTTGATCACGTCCTGATCAACGACAAGCTTCGGCACTGTATTGATAAGCAAGTCGCAATGAAGGTCTTCCGTCTTCAGCTGGTTCATATCCAGCGCCTTCAACCCCATTTCATGTACGCGCGCTTTGTTTTTGGAAGAACGCACCCCTACAGAAACATCCGCTCCCATATGGTTAAACACTCTCGCTAAGGTCATTCCGACACGACCGAGACCTAAGATGACCAGTTTCGAACTGTGAATCGTAAAATCAGTATGCTGAATGGCCAGCATAAGCGTTCCTTCAACAGTCGGAATTGAGTTGTAAATCGCGACATCATCCCGATCCATTAAGGGGTGTAAGGAACGATTTACTTTTTTCGCAAGGCCTGTTAAATAATCATTGGTGATCCCTGTGAATATACGGCAGTGTGCCGGTGTTTTTTTTAACCATTCTTCTGACAAGTGAATAAGGCGATTCGTAAATATACCGTCAATGTTCCCGGACTCATCTGTTCCCGGAACAGGAAGGATGATCGCGTCGAGCTTCGAAACATGATCACTGTCAAGATCAAGGTCCATCGCTTCCGTGAAGCTCTCATTCAGCTGATCGAACCCGGCTTTATACACCGTGGCATTCCACTCATTTAACTTACGAATGATTTCAATCTGGCGGGCATCGCCCCCTAAAATCGCTACATGGTATCCTGTAAGCATGCCGGTGTCTCCTTTTTTTCTATGATCTTATCTCCTTGTATCCTATGCCATACAAAAAAGTTAGTGATATGTAATGACTAAAAAACCGCCTACTATAGAATGCTTTTACAAGCAAAATAAAAAATCCCTGCAGGAGCAGAGATTTCATTCCGGACTTTTGATTAAAATCGTTTCTTTACCGATTGTAGAGATCTGCCCCCAGTCGATCATCATCTCTTTTGTTGAACCGAAGCGATGATTCAGTACGATCAAGGTCAAGATGTCACCTGTTTGCGGGTCAAACGTAAGATCCGCACGTCCTAAAATACCTAACTTTTGTCCACGATCGATGTCAATGACCTCTTTATTCGATAGGGATGTTAATCGCAAAGATATCTCTCCTTTTTACCTGGCAGGACTAAGCAGTTGATCAATCGAACCTATTCGATATCCTTCTTTTCTGATCATTTCGATTAAGGCGGGGAGACTTTTGGCTGTCACTTCTGTCGGATGCATCAATATGGTGGCGCCGTTGTGCAGCTTCGTCCTCACCCTTTCAACGAGTACATCTTCCGTCGGTTTTTTCCAATCGATTGTATCGACCGTCCAGAGAATGGTTTCCATCTCCAAGTCAGCAGCAGCTTCGACGGTATGATTCGTAAAGCTTCCAGATGGAGGAGCAAAATAGTGCACCTTTTGATTGGTAAGCGCAAATAAAAACTCGTCCGCAAGCTCCATGTTGTCCTTCGCCTGCTGTTTGGACATTTTCGCCATATCTTTATGAGCATAGCCGTGGCTCCCGATCGTATGTCCCTCCTCCTCGATCATCCGGATCAAAGGGGTGAACTCTTTGGCAAATACACCGTCTATGAAAAAATTCGCTTTCACCTGATATTCAGACAACGTTTCAACCATGTCTGGAATGTACGCTTCTCCCCAAGAAACATTGATCAGAAAAGAGACCATTTCTTTGTCGGGATGACCACGATAAATGGGGGAAGCTGGCAGGTCCTTAAGCATAACTTCGGGCTTGATGATTTTATAAACTAACAATTTTTCATTAAACTTCCCCTCTTTTTTCATCTTTTCGTAGGAAGCTTGAACATCGACGATCCTTCCATTGATTCCCGGCGTCTTTTTCCAGACGGAATCAATCCAGGCATCCTCCGCTGGCCGCTCATATTCCGACTTATTCTCTTCAATGGTCTTATAGAGATCGTCTGATTTTATAACGGGAGCGGTTTCGTATGTATTCATGTAGGATGCTAGTCCGAGTCCGATCAAGAAAAAGAAGGAGACGACGGCAATTTCTACTTTTTTCACTGACATGTGATTCCCCCCTATCTCAAGTTTATGAGACAAGCACGAGGACTAGACCACTGATCGAGCATTTTTAGTTGAACAGTGACCCCTTTATGTACGTATGAAACGCTGTGCTAACTAAACGAAAGGCTCCGATAAACCTTAATGTTGAGACTAGAAGGTTTCCGTTTTTCATACCACAGCTTCGGAGAGGGGGAATGAGTAAACGGAAACATCACGGTACGTTTTGACTGACGACGGTACACAATCGTTCAATTCCTTTAAAGCCACACTTAAGTTTAAAATAGCCAAAAAGAAAACATTCTCTCAGTTTAGCTGTTAGGAAAAAGCGTCAATAGTAGCCGTCAAATTCGAGAGATCTCATGTAAACCCTTTAAAAAAAGTCAAAAAAAAAGAGACTGGGTATCCAGTTTCTTTTCTTTGCAAAATATAAAGTGGGAACACATGCACAACAAGCATGTGCCCAACCTATTATTCCTTAGCCGCTTCCTGCTTTTTCTTCTCTTCGATCAAAATCGCTTTGCGGGAAAGGTTGATTCTTCCTTGGTTATCAATTTCTTTTACTTTAACTTTGATAGTGTCACCAAGGGAAACGATATCTTCTACTTTACCGATTCGCTCTTCAGCCATTTCGGAAATGTGAACAAGACCTTCTTTGCCTTTGAACAATTCAACAAAAGCTCCGAATTTCTCGATGCGCTTCACCTTACCGTCATATACTTCGCCTACTTCTACTTCACGAACGATATCTTCGATAATCTTACGGGCGGCAGCGTTCATTTCTGCATCGGTAGAAGAAATGAAGACTGTTCCATCCTGCTCGATATCAATTTTCACGCCTGTATCATCAATAATTTGATTGATTTGCTTTCCGCTTGGTCCAATGACATCACGAATCTTATCTGGATTGATCTTCATCGTCATGATCTTCGGTGCATATTGGGAAAGCTCCTGACGTGATTCAGGGATCGTCTCAAGCATATGGCCAAGGATTTCCATACGACCTTTTTTCGCCTGTTCCAAGGCTTCCTGAAGAATTTCACGGGATAGACCATCAATCTTGATGTCCATCTGCAGAGCCGTCACACCTTTTTCCGTTCCGGCTACTTTAAAGTCCATGTCTCCTAGTGCATCTTCCATGCCCTGGATGTCGGTCAAGATGGTGTAATCTTCCCCTGACTTCACAAGCCCCATTGCAATTCCAGCTACTGGCGCTTTAATCGGGACACCGGCATCCATCATAGCAAGCGTACTTGCACAAATACTTGCTTGTGAAGTGGAACCGTTGGACTCGAGCACTTCGGAAACGAGACGGATCGTGTAAGGGAATTCCGTTTCAGATGGGATGACAACTTCCAGTGCACGCTCACCTAACGCTCCGTGCCCAATTTCACGACGGCCAGGTCCACGGATTGGTCCTGTTTCACCAACGGAGAATTTAGGAAAGTTGTAATGGTGCATGAACCGCTTGGATTCTTCAAGGTCAAGCCCGTCCAGGATTTGAACGTCGCCAAGTGCTCCTAACGTACATACGCTCAGCGCTTGAGTTTGTCCACGTGTGAACAAGCCGGAGCCGTGCGTACGTGGAAGCAGTCCGATACGGGAAGTTAGAGAACGGATTTCATCTACTCCACGACCATCCGGACGAATTTTTTCTTTCGTAATCAGCTTACGTACTTCTGATTTCACAATATCATCTAGAATAGAAGAAACTTGTTTCAATGTTTCTTCATCCGCTTCTTTTTCTTCATAAGAGGCAACAGTCTCTTGTTTCACCTGATCGATCGCTTCTTCGCGGGCTTTCTTCTCTTCGGTCTTGATCGCACGGACGAGAGCGTCTGTCGCTTCTGCACTGACCTGCTCTTTCAATTCCTGGTCAAGGTCGAAAAGCTGAACCTCCATTTTTTCACGGCCGACTGCAGCAATGATTTCTTCCTGGAATTCAACGAGACGTTTGATCTCTTCGTGACCGAACATGATCGCTTCTAGCATATCTTCTTCTGATACTTCCTGCGCACCGGCTTCTACCATGTTGATCGCATGCTTGGTGCCGGCAACCGTCAAGTCGATATCGCTCTTTTCCTGCTGTTCGATTGTCGGGTTAATGACAAATTCACCATCGACACGACCGACGATGACACCGGCAATCGGGCCACCGAACGGAATGTTCGAAATTCCTAGGGAAATAGATGAACCGAGCATCGCTGCCATCTCGGATGAACAGTCCTGATCCACACTCATCACCGAGCTGATCACCTGAACATCGTTACGGAATCCTTCCGGGAACAATGGGCGGATCGGACGGTCAATCAGACGGGAAGCGAGCACCGCTTTATCACTTGGGCGACCTTCACGCTTGATGAAGCCTCCTGGGATTTTACCAACTGCATATAAACGCTCTTCGTAGTTTACTGTTAAAGGGAAAAACGGCAAATCTTTCGGTTCCTTTGAACCGGTAGCTGTCGATAGTACCGTCGTATCTCCGTAATGAATCAATGCCGCGCCGTTCGCCTGCTTGGCTAGTTCGCCAACTTCTACTGAGAATGTACGGCCAGCGACATCAATCGAAAACACTTGTTTTTCTTCTGCCATAAAGAACTTGCTCCTCTCGCATACTTTCCGCCTTTCCTCCATCTATGAAAGATCAGCAGAACGGGGTATTTATAAAATTTACTAAGGGTCTAATGTCAGTTTACACCCTTATGTATGTAAACATACAGAAAAAGCGGGATCCCTCCCGCTTTTTCCCATACATTAACGACGCAAGCCTAGGCTCTTGATTAACTCACGGTAACGTGTAATATCTTTTTTACGTAGGTAGTTCAAAAGATTACGACGCTTACCTACCATTTTAAGCAATCCACGACGAGAGTGGTGGTCTTGCTTGTGCGTGCGCAAGTGATCGTTTAGAGTCGTGATTTGTTCTGTAAGTACAGCGATCTGTACTTCAGGGGACCCTGTGTCATTGTCATGAGTTTTGTACTCATTGATTAGTTCTTGTTTACGTTCTTGTGTGATAGCCATGTTAGCTACACCTCCTGAAAGATTTTAAAAATTCCCTTTCCCCTAGCGGACGTCGGAGACTCGTTCCGCCAAGCGAAGGTTCCATATTAAAGCGTACAATTTTTGAGGATAAAATGCAAGGGTAACCTTTAATCTATGCGGAAAAATTCTCTTGTATGTGATGCATCTTTCTCGATTTGAGCTTTTAAGTCTTCCGTGCGCTCAAATGTCTGTTCCTCACGGATAAACCGGTGGAAATCAACCCTGACAGTTGTCCCGTATAATTCGCGCTTGCCATCGAACAGATAGACGTTGAGACTAGGATTCTCTTGTTCTCGTAAAACAGATGCGATTCCGGAGAACCATTGATCATCACACGAAATCTTGACTGCATACACACCCATTTTCAACGGATAGAAGTCAGAATCGATGTCCAGATTGACGAGGGAATAGTCCTGTACCTCATTCGTTCCCTTTACGTCTCCGACCACAGAAAAGGGACGTCCAAGCAGGGATTCAGCTTCTTCCACATACCCATGATCGAGGAGCTGACGGATTCTCGTCGAGCTGATTTTCTCTTCGTCTTCCTCCACTTTTGAAATGATGGTATGTGTCAAACGACCGCGGGCATGATCAGGCAGTGTTTCCATCGAGCCCCTGCCTTTATGGCCGTAGCTGAAATCAAAGCCGGCTACAACATGTCTAATTTGCAAATTCACAAAAAAATGGTCGACAAACGTTTGGGGAGCAAGCTGTGCCAGCTCTTGATTGAACGTAATCACAAAGAAGTAGTCGATGCCCATCTTTTTTAGAATCTTTTCTTTTTCTGGCAAAGGCGTAATGTATCTGGCGTGGACTTTTCCTTTTTTCAAAACCACGGACGGGTGGGGGTCAAAGGACATGACGGCAGACTTCAAGCCTTTTTCTTTCGCTTCTCTCTGTGCCGTTTCAATGACGCGTTGATGGCCTTTGTGAACGCCATCAAAAAATCCGACCGCCACCGCGCTTGGTTCGACGCCTAGATTCTCTGTCATAGAAGATTGCGTTAAGTGGAATGTCTTCACTGCTTTCACCTGCTTTACATAGCTTTTCCCTTAGTCAGCTCTCCCTGCCTCCCCATTTATTTAAACACACGCACCGGCTTTACAAGTCCCGGTTTACGAGGATGCTTTTCATAAATGGCGAGGGCTTCCCCCTCATATGAAACGACGAACGGAGAAGCATGGATGGCGGTAGGCTCTTCCAATACTCTACCATTATCCACCATATTTTTCACCTGTTCATTGACATCCCACACCTCAAGATGTGAAAGTCCACTCGAAATGGGGAGCAAAAGGTCTTCACGTGCCTGGCCTTCATCCACGTGATGTTGAATTTCTTCAAACGTCAGACAGTCATTTTCGCCGATATCCCCTGTTCTTGTCCGCACGAGATGAGACATGTGAGCAGGATACCCGATCGCCTGGCCAATGTCGACACAAAGCGTACGGATATACGTGCCTTTTGAACAGACGACTCGGATCGAAAAAGTGGCCGTTTCGTCCGGGTGGGTCTCAACGTCCTTCGTCAGCTCGATGGACCGGATCGTCACTCTTCTTGAGGGCCGTTCGACTTCGATCCCTTCCCTTGCATATTCGTAAAGCTTCTTTCCTTTCACCTTTACAGCGGAGTACATCGGGGGAATTTGGGTGATGTCACCTTCGAACTGCCTGAGGGTATGTTCCACTTCTTCTTGATCTAATGTATGGACAGATGATTTTTCTAAAAGCGAGCCCGTAGCATCTTCTGTGTCTGTTGAATAACCGAGCGTTACTTCTGCTTCGTACACTTTTTCTGTATCTGTCAGAAACGGCACAATTTTTGTCGCTTTTCCTACACATAGAGGCAGAACGCCTTCGACTTCAGGGTCGAGTGTTCCGGTGTGACCGATTTTTTTCGTTCGCATGATGCCGCGTGCTTTGCTCACGCAGTCGTGGGAAGTGAATCCTTTTGGTTTCCACAAAGGAAGAATACCATCCATCTCTTCCACCTCTTTCCTTAAGCTTGGGGATTTCTTTTGATTCGTATTAAACACCTAGTCATGAACTCTACGTTCAAGCTTAACAAAGCTTTGTATTCATGATTCTCTTAAGTACCATTAAGTAAACCTTTACTCCTCTACTATGTTATAGCTGCCTTATTCGTTGATATACATCAGTGTGAGTGGGGAAATAGCTTAAAAACAAGGTGCAGTTTAGACATTTTGTGATTAAAAAAATGTAAGACAAGTAGACATGGCTTCTTCCCCATTTAACCTCTGATATGGATAGATAAAATGAGCAAATCCGTGCTCAGGAGAGCACGGATTTGGGTTAACTGTCTGTGTCGTTCAGATCACGCAGAATCGTCTCAATACGGTTTCCGCGTTCAATCGCTTCATCAAACTCGAACATAATTTCAGGAGTTTTACGAAGACGGATGCGCTGTCCGATTTCTGAACGGATAAAGCCCTTCGCTTTGGCGAGGCCGACAAGCGTATCGTGTCTCTGCTTTTCATCGCCTAAAACAGAAATGTACACTTTAGCCTGCTGAAGGTCTCCCGTCACTTTAACCTCTGTGACCGTCACAAACCCGACGCGGGGGTCTTTGATTTTTTTGCTGATGATGTCACTCATCTCTTTCTTCATCTGTTCCCCCACTCGGTTGGCACGCATTTCATTCATACTTTTCACCTCTTTTGACAAAAAAACGAACACTTTGGACAAAGAGAAGGCTGGATTTACAGCCATTCTACAATCGTCTCTGTCCTCTCAAGTTCCGGAAACGAATCGATGAACGCAAGCGTTCGCTGAATCGTTTTTTCGGCAACGACCTTGTCGCTTGAGATCGTGACGATGCCAAGCTTCGATCGTTGCCATAAGTTTTGGTAGTCGAGCTCGCTTACGGATACGTTGAATTCGTTTTGAATCCTGGTGATCACGCGTTTGAGCACGGACCTTTTTTCTTTGAGCGATTGTGCTTCATAAATGAAACATTCGATCTCAGCGCTTAAAATCACGTACGCTCAATTTCCTGCATTTCGTATGGTTCGATGATGTCACCGACTTTAAGATCGTTGAAGTTCTTAATTGTAATTCCGCACTCATACCCTTGTGCGACTTCTTTTGCATCATCCTTGTAACGTTTCAGAGCGTCAATTTCACCCTCGTAGATGACGACTCCGTCACGGATCACGCGGATGCCGGAGTGACGCGTCACTTTACCATCCGTTACATAGGAACCGGCAATAGTACCGACTTTGGATACTTTGAAGATTTCGCGGACTTCAACTTGTCCGATGATCTTCTCTTCAAATACCGGGTCAAGCATCCCTTTCATCGCGGCTTCGATTTCTTCCATTACTTTATAGATAATGTTGTGAAGACGGATCTCAACGTTCTCAGATTCCGCTGCTTTTCTAGCATTCCCGTCTGGACGTACGTTGAAACCGATCACGATGGCATTCGAAGCAGAAGCAAGCGTAATATCGGATTCGGTAATCGCACCGACACCTGTGTGAATAATTTTCACTTTCACGCCTTCTACATCGATCTTCTCAAGAGATCCGGCTAATGCTTCAACAGAACCTTGTACGTCACCTTTGACAATTAAGTTGATTTCCTTAATGTCACCTTGCTTGATTTGATCGAAAAGATCATCAAGGCTTACTCTTGCTGTCGCACTACGATTCTCTTCAAGCTGTCTCTGAGCACGTGATTCCCCGATGACGCGGGCTTTCTTCTCGTCTTCAAAGACTAGGAAACGGTCCCCTGCCTGTGGAACGTTATTCAAACCGGTGATTTCAACCGGTGTAGACGGTCCAGCAACTTTCACGCGGCGTCCAAGGTCGTTGACCATGGCACGAACGCGACCGAACGTATTTCCGACAACGAGAGAATCCCCTACGTTTAACGTACCGTTTTGTACAAGAAGGGTCGCAACCGGCCCACGTCCTTTATCTAGCTCCGCTTCGATGACTGTACCATAAGCTGGACGGTCTGCGTTGGCTTTTAGCTCTTCCATTTCGGAGACTAGAACGATCATTTCAAGAAGCTCGTCGATTCCTTCTCCTTGAACGGCAGACATTTTAACGAAGATCGTTTCTCCACCGAAATCTTCTGCAATTAGCTCATATTCCATGAGTTCTTGCATAACGCGCTCTGGATTAGCGCCTTCTTTGTCCATTTTGTTGACCGCTACGATGATTGGCACGCCCGCAGCTTTTGCGTGACTGATCGCTTCTTTCGTCTGAGGCATGACACCATCGTCTGCCGCCACAACTAAAATCGCGACGTCTGTTACCTGAGCACCACGTGAACGCATGCTTGTGAAAGCAGCGTGACCTGGTGTGTCCAGGAAGGTAATTTTCTTATTATTAGCTTCGATTTGATAGGCCCCGATGTGCTGGGTGATTCCACCCGCTTCACCTTCGGTTACCTTTGTATTACGGATCTGGTCAAGAAGCGTTGTTTTTCCGTGGTCGACGTGACCCATGATCGTTACGACGGCTGGACGCTCAGATAAATCAGCCGGATCGTCATCAAACGTCATGTTTTCAATGTCCGTCTCATCAACGACGACTTCCTCTTCCACCTCTACTCCATATTCCTCTGCGATCAGTTCGATCGTATCTGGATCAAGGTCCTGGTTTTTCGTCGCCATAACCCCAAGGAACATCAGCTTTTTGATGATTTCAGAAGAATCTTTGTTCAACTTCTCAGCAAGCTCTCCAACGGTTAAGGAACCGGAATACGTCACTTTGTCCGCTTGCTTTTGCTTTTTCTTCGGCTGCTGATTCTGTTTCGGAGCAGGCTTTTGATTCCCTTTGTTGTTCGGCTTGCTGTTTTTCGGAGCCGCTTTCTTGTCTTCTTTCTCTCCGCCTTTACCGAATGTTTCGTTCAGCTTATTGACGGTATCATCGTTCAAGGCAGACATATGGTTCGTTACCATAACATCCATAGCCTTCAATTTTTCGATGACTTGTTTACTTGATAGATCATTTTTCTTGGCATATTCATATACGCGAATTTTACTCATATCGATCTTCACCCCCGAATAGATTCATCGAGCAGCGATTGCAACTTTTTCGCAAATCCTTGATCGAGAACTGCGATCGCGACTCTCCCTGACTTTCCGATGGCTTGAGATAGTGTATCACGATCTTCCACCACGTAGCAGGGTATATTATAAAAGCTGCATTTATCTGTCAGCTTCTTCTTCGTTTGTTTTCCGGTATCACTGGCAATGAGGACGACTTTCGCTTTCTGCTTCTGTATATCACGGACGATCGCTTCTTCTCCGAACGTGCATTTTCCAGCTCGGACAGCGAGTCCTAACAGATTTAAATGCCCGCCGCTCATTCGTGATCTGCCTTCACAATCGTTTTTAATTGTTCATAGACGTCCGGATCGACTTTTGCATTTAAATGTCGATTGAGAATTTGTTGACTTTCCGCGCGTTCAATCACGTCAAGGCTACGTGAAAGATAAGCGCCACGGCCGTTCTTCTTGCCGCTTTCATCAACAAACACCTCTCCCTCTTTGTTTCGTACGACACGGATTAACTGTTGTTTCGGATACATGTCTTGTGTAACCACGCATTTTCTGAGTGGTGTTTTTTTGGAACGGGCCATGTTTCCCCCTCCTTATTCTTCTTCATCCCATTCATCGTCGTTATCGAAGTCTTCCGACTGATGATCACCTGAGAGCAATCCCTCTTCACGGGCTTCGCTTTCACTCTTGATATCAATCTTCCAACCTGTCAATTTTGCAGCGAGGCGCGCATTTTGCCCGCGCTTCCCGATAGCAAGAGAAAGCTGATAATCAGGGACGATCACTGTCGTCGCTTTATCTTCCTCATTGACAAGAACTTCTACGACTTTGGATGGACTGAGGGCATTAGATACGTACTCGACTGGGTCCTCAGACCATTGGACGATGTCGATCTTTTCACCTTTCAGCTCATTGACGATCGCCTGGACACGCTGACCACGCTGTCCGACACAGGAACCGACCGGATCAATTTCCGGATTATCTGCATAAACAGAGATTTTCGAACGGTCTCCCGCTTCACGTGCTACGGAAATGACTTCAACAGTCCCATCGTAAATCTCTGGCACTTCCATTTCAAATAGACGCTTCAGCAATCCTGGATGAGTGCGGGACACGTAAATATGAGGTCCTTTATTGCTGTTTTCCACTTTGGTTACGAAGACTTTCAGACGGTCGTGGACTTCGTACGTCTCCGTAGGCATCTGCTCGCCTTCAGGAAGACGGGCTTCGATTTTGCCAAGATTGACATAGACGAAGCGTGGGTCTTTGCGCTGGATGATGCCCGTCATGACATCTTCTTCACGATCGACATACTCCCCATAAATGATGCCTCGCTCTGCCTCACGGACACGCTGTGTGACGACTTGCTTTGCGGCCTGGGCAGCAATGCGACCGAAGTCCATCGGAGTCACTTCCACTTCGATGACGTCTTCGATATCGTAGTTCGGATCAATTTGGTTCGCCTCTTCAAGAGAAACTTCCTGTTGAGGGTCGAATACTTCCTCAACGATTTCTTTACGGGCGAAAACTTTCATCGTTCCTTCTTCTTCATTAATATCCACACGAACGTTTGTGGCAGAATTAAAGTTTTTCTTATAAGCAGAGATAAGCGCCGCTTCAAGCGCCTCTAGCAAAAGGTTCTTGTCGATGCCCTTTTCCTTTTCTAAATAATTCATGGCATCAAATAGTTCACTACTCAACAGTCTTCCTCCCCCTTAGTTAAACTTGATTGCCAAATTCGCTTTAGCAATTTTATCAAACGGTACTTCAAGCTGCTTCGTACGCGTCTTTATACGGATCTCTACGACAGCGGTCTGGTCTTCAAAGGATACAAGCGTTCCTTCGAATTCTTTTTCCCCGTCGATCGGTTCGTACAGTTTCATATAGACGTATTCTCCTACGTATTTATCGAAGTCTTTAGGTGTCTTCAACGGACGTTCCGCCCCTGGTGAAGATACTTCGAGAAAATAAGGAATCTCAATCGGATCTTCTTCGTCGAGCTTCTCACTCAGCTGTTCAGAAACCTGGCCGCATTCTTCAATATCGACACCGTTCGGCTTGTCGATAAAGACGCGTAAATACCAGTTTTGACCTTCCTGTTTGTATTCAATATCAACTAATTCCAAATTCATCTCGTCCAAAATCGGCTGGACAAGTCTTTCTGTTGTGGACACGACATGATTGCTCATGTGCTTCCCTCCTTTTGTTACCCAATTTGATTGATGATTGATTGTAGTATGGCATATTGTTCGAGATTTCATTTTTTCAATGTGTGCTTCATGAGAGGGCAACGAAATCTTTTCAGTGCCATGAGAAACCGCTATGAAAGAATCATAGCGGTTTCGTCACGTCGGCTACCAAGAGCCTTTCATCGATCAAAAGAAAAGCATACGCAAATCGTCCATTAGCGCGAAAATATAACGAAAGAGTGGGTTGCCCCACTCTTTCGCCTGTTTCTATCGCTCTTCTCACCATAAAAAATATATCATAGATGCTTAAAATATGCAAATTCGTCCGTCACGTGCTTAAAACAGTGACAGCTGGTTTTCATCCGGCATTCCTTCAAGACATCCGAAATTATCCAAGTACTCGAGGACCGTCTTCGAAATACGACTTCGTTCGCGCAGGTCCTGTTTGGAAAGGAATTCTCCTTCTTCTCGTGCGTTGACAATGTTGATCGCTGCGTTTGTACCGAGTCCATCTACCGCGTTAAACGGTGGGATTAGTCCGTCCCCTTCGACGAGGAAGTCCGTGGCGCTCGAACGGTACAAGTCGACACTCTTGAAGTGATAGCCGCGCTCGCACATTTCAAGGGCCAGTTCTAGAACGGTCATGACGTTCTTCTCCTTCGGCGTAGCATCGAGTCCTTTCGACTGGATTTCTTCGATCCTTGAACGAATCGCAGCAGATCCTTTAATCATCGTATCCAGTTCAAAATCACTTGCCCTGACGGTGAAGTAGGCAGCATAAAAGTAAATAGGGTAATGGACTTTAAAATAAGCAATCCTTACAGCCATTAAAACATACGCGGCGGCATGGGCTTTCGGGAACATGTATTTGATCTTTTTACACGAATCGATATACCAATCCGGCACCCCATGCTTCTTCATTTCTTCGATCCACTCGTCCTGAAGTCCGCGACCTTTACGGACGAACTCCATAATTTTAAAGGCGAGCGATGGATCAAGTCCTTTGTGCATCAAATACACCATGATATCGTCACGACAACCGATAACCTCCGGCAACGTACAGATCCCATCACTGATGAGCTGTTCTGCATTGCCGAGCCATACATCCGTTCCGTGTGAGAGGCCGGAAATGATGACGAGCTCAGCGAAGGTTTTCGGCTTCGTATCTTCGAGCATTTGCCTGACGAACCGTGTTCCGAATTCAGGAACGCCGAGCGTCCCTGTTTTACACATGATCTGGTCAGCGGTGACGCCAAGAGCTTCCGGGCCACTGAAGATTTTCATCACTTCAGGGTCATCGACAGGAATCTCCTTCTGGTCGATACCGCTCAAATCCTGGAGCATGCGGATCACGGTCGGATCATCGTGGCCGAGGATATCGAGCTTCAGCAGATTATCGTGTATCGAGTGGAAGTCGAAGTGTGTCGTCCGCCACTCTGATTTCGTATCATCTGCTGGAAACTGAATCGGAGAAAAGTCATAAATCTCCATGTCATCCGGCACAACGATAATTCCCCCTGGGTGCTGGCCGGTGGTCCGTTTAACCCCTGTACATCCTTGTACAAGACGATCGACCTCAGCATTTTTGAACTGCAGCTCATGGTCACCCGCATAGCCTTTCACATACCCGTAAGCGGTTTTCTCAGCGATTGTACCGATTGTACCGGCACGATAGACATTTTCTTCTCCGAACAGCACTTTCGTGTAATTGTGCGCCTTCGGTTGATATTCACCGGAGAAGTTCAAGTCGATATCGGGTACCTTGTCCCCTTTAAAGCCGAGGAACGTCTCAAACGGAATGTCCTGTCCGTCTTTTTTGAACGCGGTCCCGCATTTCGGACAGTCTTTTTCGTCCAGGTCAAATCCACTACCGACAGAGCCGTCTGTGAAAAATTCGTGGTACTGACATTCTGGACAGACGTAATGAGGCGGGAGTGGATTCACTTCTGTAATGTCTGTCATCGTCGCGACAAAGGAAGACCCGACAGAACCACGGGACCCTACAAGGTATCCATCTTCCAACGACTTCGTAACAAGCTTTTGTGAGATTAGATAGATGACGGCGAACCCGTGGCCGATGATACTTTTCAGCTCTTTCTCGAGACGCTTCTCCACAAGTTCTGGCAAAGGATCCCCGTAAATGCTTTTCGCTTTATTGTAAGACATTTCACGGATTTCTTGATCGGCGCCTTCGATATTCGGCGTGTACAGGTCCTCTTTGACCGGTGTGACCTCACCGATACGCTCTGCTACCTTATGGGTGTTCGTTACGACCACTTCTTTCGCCTTCTCTTTTCCTAAAAAGGACAGCTCCTCGATCATTTCATTCGTCGTTTTGAAATGAACTTCTGGCAGCGTCTGGCGGTTCAGAGGATTCCCGCTCTGAGATGAGACGAGAATTTGGCGATACTGCTTTTCATGCGGTTCCACGTAATGGGTGTTTCCCGTCGCAACGACCGTTTTCCCCATCCGTTCGCTCATTGCGACAATCTTTTTCAAAATGTCATAGATTTGCGCTTCGTTTTGGACCAAGTCCTTCTCGACCAGATGGGCGTAGTTTCCAGGCGGCTGGATTTCGATATAGTCATAGAATTCAGCGACTTTTTCCGCTTCTTCTTCAGACTTTTGCATCATCGTTTCAAATACTTCCCCTTTATCACAACCAGAACCGATCAAGATCCCTTCTCTTAGCTTTGCTAGTCTTGAACGAGGGATACGCGGAACTCGGTAGTAATAATTGATATGAGATTCTGAGACCAGTCTGTACATGTTCTTCAAGCCTGTGGCATCCGTAGCAAGCAGTGTACAGTGCATCGGTCTTGAGCGCTGATACGCCTTACCCTCTCCCATGTAGTCGTTCAAGTTTTTATGATTGGTGATGCCGCGTTCGATCGCCTTTTTCACAAGCTTCCATAAAAGGTAGCCTGTCGCCTCGGCATCATAAATGGCACGGTGGTGCTGGGTAAGCTCGATGTCGAACTTTTTACAAAGCGTGTTCAACCGGTGATTTTTCAACTCGGGAACTAAGAATCTCGCAAGCTCGAGCGTATCGATCACAGGGTTTTTGGCTTTGCCGAGATCGATTTTCTGGAAGCCCGTGTTCAAGAATCCCATGTCGAAGCTCGCATTGTGGGCAACGAGGATGTCGTCTCCCATCCATGTGTGGAAGTCGCGAAGGACGTCTTCAATTTCAGGTGCATCTCTCACCATATCATCCGTAATCCCTGTCAGATCGATTGTCGTCTGCGATAACGGGTGATGGGGATTGGCGAAGGATTCAAACCGGTCGACGATTTCTCCGCCCTTTATTTTGACGGCGGCAAGTTCGATGATTCTGTCGTAAACAGCGGATAATCCGGTCGTCTCCACGTCAAATACCACGTACGTGTCATCCTCAAGCACTCGGTCCTGTTCCCCATAAGCAATCGGGACGCCATCATCGACGAGATTGGCTTCCATTCCATAAATGATTTTGATGCCATTTTTTTCACCGGCAGCATGGGCTTCCGGATACGCTTGGGCAACCGCGTGGTCTGTGATCGCGATCGCTTCGTGTCCCCACTCTGCCGCTTTACCGATCAGACGTCCCGCAGATACGGGCGCATCCATCATGCTCATTGTTGTGTGTGCATGAAGTTCGATCCGTTTTTCACCTTCAGGTGCGTCATCACGGCGCAGGTTCGGCTTGAACTCATTGATATCGTTGGCCATCATCGTCAGTTCATTCGTAAAGTTGTCCGTCTGGATGCTTCCTCGTGCCTTGATCCACATTCCTTTTGTGATGTGCTGGAACATTTCCGCATGGTCATCGCCACGGGAGAACATCTTGATCGAAAAGGAGTCCGTGTAGTCGGTCACTTTTAGAAGAAGCAGGTGACGTCCGGAACGGAGCTCCTTCACTTCAGTATGGAATACAAACCCTTGGACGGTTTTCCTTCGTTCTTCCTCAAGGATCGTCTCCATCGGATCGGCATCATCCTGGATTTTATATCCGATTTCAATTGGGCCTTTCGGTTTCGTATCATCTTTTTCTTTCGCCCGCTCTTCCTGCTCTTTCACAGCCTGTTGGACGAGGATTTTATCTTCCTTTTGACGCTCTTCCTGGAACTTTTTAATTTCTTCATGTTCTTCTTTCACTTGCGTCGAGAACATGAGTGCCGGCAGACCACAGCGTGAGCAAAACTGCTGAAAAGGTGCTTCCAGCTTCTTTTTGACGGCATGGCTTTCCGCTAAGTTCCTGCAAGTTAACATAACCTTATTTCCGTTAACTTCAGGCGCTTGCTCCATCAAAAGGTCTTTATAACCAGGAGAAAGATCGGTCATCGTCCGGATAAACCCTTGCCAATATTCGACAACATCGCTAGCAGCTACTTCTTTTTCTTTCGTTTCGATCGTCCAATGAACGTCTGCAATTGGACGGAAAGTCGAGAGCAGCTTCGTCGTAAACAATTCATAAACCGATGGTGGAAGCGGTCTAGGAAATTCAAAATAAAAATGCCACTGCTTCTTTTCTTGTAAAACCAGCAGTTTCTTCAATGCACTATCGCTGAAATGGGGTTCAATCAGTTCATGCGGAAATTGGATTTGCTCCAATAAATAATGCATCTTCTCCTTGCTGTTGACACTCATAGGAGCTTCCCCTTTCTTTGCAGCTAAATAAACAGGCCCTGGCGGATCAATGCCCGCCGGAGCCGTTTTTTTATTATAGCTTGTACCAGTTTTTCACGTAAGACACGACTTCGTGCTGTTCGAGATCCTGTTGGTCTCCTGTCGCACGTTCTTTCACTTCTACGACGCCTTCTCCGGCGCGCTTGCCGACTGTGACACGGACAGGAACCCCGAATAGATCACTGTCTGCGAATTTCACGCCGGCACGTTCTTTCCGGTCATCGTAAAGAACTTCAATGCCAGCCTGTTTCAACTCTTCATAAAGCTGATCCGCTAATTCCTTTTGTTCTTCTTTCTTCGGATTCAATGATAAAAGATGAACATGGTACGGTGCAATGTTCGCTGGCCATGTAATTCCTCGATCATCGTGGTACTGCTCGACAATCGCCGCCAACGTACGGGAAACACCGATGCCATAAGATCCCATGATCATCGTGGTCGCTTTCCCTTGATCATTCAGGAACGTCGCATTCATGCGCTCTGAGTAGAATTCGCCCAGCTTGAACACATGACCGACTTCGATACCACGCGCGAATTGAATCGTCCCCTCACCATCTGGCGAAGGGTCCCCTTCTTCGATGAAGCGTAGGTCTGCATACGCGCTGACTTCGAAATCCTTCCCTGGTGTTACGTTCGTATAGTGGTATCCTTCTTCATTCGCCCCGCTGGATACATTGACAAGAGCTTCCACGGCATGATCGGCGACGACCTTCACTTCTTCGGGAACGTCTACTGGGCCGAGAGAACCGAAGCCTGTACCCATCAACCTGCGCGTATCTTCCTCTGATGCAAGTTCAACCAGTCCCGCATCAAACAGATTCTTCAATTTGACGTCATTGACTTCATGGTCACCTCTCGTTACAACCATGACGTACTCTTCATCCACCTGGAACATGATCGACTTCAAGCCTTGCTCAAGGCCATGCCCAAGGAAATCCGCGACTTCCTGCATCGTTTTCTGATTTGGAGTCGAAACTTTTTCCATTTCCTTCGGCGCTTCATCAGATTTTTCATAGGTGGCGACGACGGGTGCCATTTCGATGTTCGCAGCATACGAGGAGCTGTCAGAATAGGCGATCACATCTTCTCCTACCTCAGATAGAACCATAAATTCGTGTGTATCTTTACCACCCATCGCTCCGGAATCGGCAATGACCGCCCGGAAGTTCAGACCACAGCGATTGAAGATATTCGTATACGCCTGGAACATTTTATCGTATGTTTCGTCGAGACTTTCATAAGACTCATTAAAGGAGTACGCATCCTTCATCAGAAACTCGCGTCCGCGCAGCAGTCCAAAACGGGGACGTGCTTCATCACGGAACTTATTCTGAATTTGGAAGACGGTCAATGGAAGCTGTTTGTAGCTTTTCACTTCGTTACGGACAAGACTTGTGATGACCTCTTCGTGTGTAGCTCCTAGCGCAAACTCACGATTATGGCGGTCATTGATTCGCATCAATTCTGAACCGAATGTCGTCCAGCGGCCCGTTTCCTTCCACAGTTCAGATGGTTCAAGAGCCGGCATCATCATTTCGTGTGCCCCGATCTTCTCCATTTCTTCACGCACGATGTTTTCCACGTTGCTTAATACGCGACGTCCGATCGGCAAGAAGCTGTATATACCGGATGCAATCTGGCGTATGTAACCGGCACGGACTAATAGCTGGTGACTCTTGATTTCTGCATCTGCAGGGTTTTCTTTTAATGTTGGAATGAGCATTTGGCTTTGTCTCATCAGTAGCACCTCAATTCATAAATTTAATCAAAAATAGCTGGAAGCCGAGGAGAGCTGTATGTTCTCAGTTGGCTTCCAGCTCATTCATTTACAGGAACAGTCGTTGAATATCGTTCCACGTGACGACTAGCATCAATAGCATTAGCAGTGCAAAACCGATAAAGTGCACAATGCCTTCTTTTTGAGGATCAATCGGTTTGCCACGGATGCCTTCAAGGCCGACGAAAATCAAACGTCCGCCGTCGAGCGCCGGAAGCGGAAGCAGATTGACGATTCCCAGGTTGACACTAAGAATCGCTGTCCACATCACGAAGTTCGTCAACCCTGTTTGAACGACCTGGTCTGTTGCATCGTAGATCCCGACAGGCCCTGATAGCATATCAAGGGAGAACTGGCCGGTTACGAGCATTCCGAGGTTTGTCAAAATCAGCGTACCCCACTCATACGTTTGCGTAAAGCCGAACGTCAGCTTCTTGACGAACGAATCTTCGAAGGCGCGCATGACCCCGACTTGTCCAA
The DNA here is from genome assembly GCA_004078665.1 of Halobacillus fulvus. Classification (GTDB taxonomy): domain Bacteria; phylum Bacillota; class Bacilli; order Bacillales; family Halobacillaceae; genus Halobacillus; species Halobacillus fulvus. Next base: position 758,065 of record SCFO01000001.1, read on the forward strand.
TTTCTGTGTCCTGACTTTCGATCGCAGCCGGTGTGACACCGATTTGTTCTGTGCTTCCTTCGCGCTCAATCGTGAAAGTCAACGCTTCTTCAGGGCTGTCCTGTACGATCGCCGTAAATTCTTCCCACGTGCCGACGGTCTCTCCGTCAATCGCGACAATCTCATCCCCGGCCATCAAACCGGACTGGTCCGCCGGAGAGTTCTCCTGGATCTCTCCAAGCAAAGCACGGTCGGACGGAACCCCTTGTACAAAACCGAGGATTGCGAACAACACAATCGCCAAAACAAAGTTCATCATTGGTCCTGCAAAAAGCTGCATCGCTCGTTGGGGAACCGATTTGGAAGCAAACTGGCGGTCATATGGCGCAATTTGCGTTTCTTTTTCGTCCATGACGAACATCGCCTTCGGATCGACTTCGAAAAACAGCTTTTCTTCTTCATCGATTTCGTAGCCTTCGATGACGAGCCGGTGATCAAGGTCGGCTCTTTCCACCTCGATCACTCGGGCGTGAGGGTGTTTCGATTTATTGTTAACAATAATCCGGTTCACCTTGCCCGCTTCATTGAATTCAAGGCCAATATGATGGCCTGCTTTCAATTCAACGATTTCCGGGTCTTCGCCAGCGACGCGCACATAGCCGCCGATCGGCAGAAGTCGAATCGTGTACAAGGTTTCATTTCTCGTGAATGCAAAAATCTTCGGACCAAAGCCGATCGCAAATTCACGAGCCAGCATCCCAGCCCGCTTAGCAAAAATGAGATGCCCCCACTCATGCACAAACACTAAGAGGCCGAACATGAGTATAAATGCAATCACAGTAGTCACATGAAGCACCTTCCTTTAATAGGTTCTAAATCCTCTAGATTTAGAGCCGTTAATTTAACTGAAAACGAACGCGCTGCCTCGTTTCCTCATCAATAGAAAGTATGGTCAAGAGGTCCGGGTTATGAATGCGTTCATGGGTCTCAAGCGCCTTTTCGATTTTTTGCTCGATTTCAAGGAACGAGATCTTCCCCTCCAGGAACAGCTGAACCGCCTCTTCATTCGCCGCGTTCAGAACAGTCGTCATCGACCCTCCTGCACGGCCAGCTTCATAAGCCATCCGCAGACAAGGAAAACGTTCAAAGTCCATTTTTTCAAAATGAAGCGTTGCGATCTCCTCCAGATCAAGCTGCTTGGTCATAGGAAGATCGAGACGATCTGGATACGTTAACGCGTACTGGATCGGTACTTTCATATCCGGTGTCCCAAGCTGGGCGATGACGCTGCGGTCGACATATTCGACCATCGAATGGATGACACTTTCTCTATGAAGGATAACATGAATCTGGTCATAAGGGATATCAAAAAGCCAGTGGGCTTCAATGACCTCAAGACCTTTGTTCATCATCGATGCGGAGTCGATCGTAATTTTAGCCCCCATACTCCAGTTTGGATGATTTAGAGCATCTTCAACCGTCACTCCGACCAATTCTTTTCGAGTTTTATCCCGGAAGCTTCCTCCGGAGGCTGTAATGATCAGCTTATGGATGTCTTCTTTTTTCTCGCCGTTCAAGGATTGATAGATCGCGGAATGTTCACTGTCCACAGGTAACAGCTCGACCTGATGTCGGCGCGCTGCCTCCATCACGAGATGACCAGCTGTAACGAGCGTTTCCTTGTTGGCAATCGCAATCGTCTTTTTCGCTTCGATCGCTTTTAATGTAGCAGGCAAACCGATGCTTCCCATGACGGCATTGACGACGACATCGACACGGTCCTGAACGCTTGCCTCAATCAGACCTTCGGCACCGGCGAGGACAGGCTGATCGATTTCACGTTCCAATTGCGATTTCGTCTGTTCATCCTGTACGACGATGAGCGCCGGGTTAAACTCTTTGATCAGCGGCAATGCTTTTTCAACGTTTCTGCCGAAAGCCATCGTTTCCAAAGAGAACTCCTCTGGGTGCAACCGGATGACATCAAGCGTCTGTATTCCGATGGAGCCTGTAGCTCCGAGTAATGCGATTTTTTTCATATGAATACTCCTCTCTCTATGCGATGAAATTGATGAGGTGAAGAATCGGTAAAATGAAAATCAAACTGTCAAAGCGGTCTAGAACTCCGCCGTGTCCAGGCAAGATTTTCCCAGAATCCTTCACGGCATAGTGCCGTTTGAACGCCGATTCGACCAGGTCACCAATTTGACCCGCAATCGAGATTAAGACCGTCACGAGAAGAACGATGATCAGCGAATGATCGAGAGGTGCGACCCACTGAAAAATAAAGGCAACGACACACGCAAGCACAATGCCCCCGATCGAACCTTCGATCGTTTTCTTCGGACTGATCTGCGGCCAAAGCTTATGTTTTCCGAATGCTCGACCGAATAAATACGCGCCCGTATCCGTCGCCCATACAATGAAGAGAGCGAAAAACAGGTACTCAAGACCGCCCTGGACTCTCGTCTCGATCAAATAATGGAAGCCCATTCCGATGTAAATGGCTGAAATGAGCAGGAAACCTGCATCGTCGAACGTAAAACGGTTCTTAACGAGTACGGTATAGCTTAACAACACTAATACCGCGAGCAGTGTAATTTCGGACTTCGTAATCAGTTCGCTCACATCAAAATACTGTTCCAAATCGGCAACCGGGAACATGAGCGCCCATACGAGTAAAAGCCCCAGTCCGGATGCGACAGAGTACCGTGAGATTTTCTTCATTCTTACGAGTTCTAAAAAGGCGATGCTGGCAATCAAATAAATGAACAGTTTAAACAGCAATCCGCCAAAGATGACAATTGGTAAAAAGATTAAGGCCGCAACTACGGCCGTGATCGTTCGTTGCTTCATTGTTTACTTTCACACCTTATACCCCGCCGTAACGACGTTTACGATTTTGATAGTCATAGAGAGCTTTTTCAAAATGGTTTTCGGTAAAATCCGGCCAATAGACTTCTGTAAACCAGAATTCAGCATAAGCCAGCTGCCACAATAAAAAGTTACTTAAACGCTGCTCTCCACTTGTCCGGATCAATAAATCCGGTTCAGGTAAATCGGAAGTATAGAGTTCGGAGGAAAACACGTCTTCTGTTATGTCTTCTTTCGCAAGTTCCCCACTCTCCACTTTCGATGCTATTTGCCTTACTGCATCAACCATTTCGAAGCGACTCCCGTAGTTAAGAGCAAAATTTAAAATAAGTCCATCGTTATCTTTCGTTCGTTCGATCGCTTCTTCCACAGCCTTTTTTGTGTGGGCAGGAAGGACGTCAAAGTCCCCGATCGTTTGCACGCGCACGTTTTTTTCGATCAGTTCAGGCAAATATGTAGTCAGAAAATCGACCGGCAGCTTCATCAGAAATTCGACTTCCGTCTTCGGACGTTTCCAATTTTCGGTTGAGAATGCATAGAGAGTGAGCACTTCGATGCCAAGGTCAGAAGCGTAGCGGACGACTTTTTTGACGACGCCCATCCCTTCCTTATGGCCAGCGATTCGTGGCATTCCTCTATTTTTCGCCCAGCGTCCATTCCCATCCATGATGATGGCTACATGTTTAGGGATTTGTGTATGATCAAGACCTAAAGGCTGCAGCTCCTTTTCTTTTTGTCCTTTTGCAAATGGAAACTTGATAGGCATTCTTTAATCCTCCAGTCCGGTTCTACTAACTATTATATACTATTATCCTACACTATGCTTGAGTCATAAAACAAACCGTCGTCCATGATTTTCTGTTCCATTTTGACCAAATATGAGTGCCGTTTTCAAAGGAAAAGCCGCGCTGCCAAACATCTACAGCGCGGCTTTATACACTTCATGGCATACCGTCAGGAATCTTATACTTCCATAATTTCCTGTTCTTTAGTTTTCGAGAGCTCATCGATTTTCGTGACGTGTTCATCTGTCACTTTTTGAACATCTTCTTGATAGGAACGAAGATCGTCTTCTGTCAGCTCTCCGTCTTTCTCAAGCTTCTTCAAACGATCGTTGGAATCGCGGCGAATGTTACGAACCTGAACTTTCGCTTCCTCTGAATACTTGCCGACGACTTTCGCCAAATCTTTACGGCGTTCTTCTGTCAAGGCCGGAATGTTGATCCGTACTACGTTTCCATCACTGGATGGTGAAAGACCAAGATCCGCTTTCATAATCGCCTTCTCGATTTCAGCAATCGCTGTTTTGTCATATGGCGTAATGACAAGCAGACGAGGTTCTGGTGCAGAAACTTGTGCCAGCTGGTTCAGCGGAGTAGCGGCACCATAATAATCGACGTACACACTGTCCAGAATTGATGGGTTGGCACGTCCTGCACGGACAGTTGCCAATTGACGTGAGAAGGCTTGGACAGCCTGCTCCATTTGTTGCTTTGTCTCATTAATCACGGCTTCTGACATGATTATTTCCCCCTAACAATGGTTCCAATATTTTCGCCCATTACGGCTTTTTTGATATTTCCTTCTTCTGTAATAGAGAATACCAATAAATCGATGTCGTTGTCCATACATAATGAGGATGCAGTCGAATCCATAACGCCAAGCCCCTCATTCAATACGTCCATGTAGGAAAGTTCATCGTATTTCTTCGCATCTTCATTCAGCTTCGGATCATCCGTGTAAACGCCATCGACGTTATTTTTAGCCATCAGGATGACATCTGCTTCGATTTCGGCCGCTCTTAGCGCCGCAGTCGTGTCTGTCGAGAAATATGGGTTACCGGTACCAGCTGCAAAAATGACGACGCGTTTCTTTTCAAGATGACGAATCGCTTTTCTACGAATATACGGCTCCGCCACCTGTCTCATTTCGATGGATGTTTGCACACGGGTTGGAATTCCCAGGTTTTCCAGGCTGTCCTGAAGGGCAAGAGAATTCATAACGGTCGCGAGCATGCCCATGTAATCAGCATTGGCGCGATCCATTCCCATTTCACTGCCGACTTTTCCTCGCCAAATGTTGCCACCTCCGACAACAACGGCGATCTCAACCCCCAGCTCTGCGATTTCTTTCACTTGCTGAGATACAGACTTAATAATACTTGGTTCTAAACCGAAACCAGCTTCACCACTAAGGGCCTCCCCACTTAGTTTCAGTACAATACGACGATAGCGAGCAGTAGTCATAGTTACCTCCCGTGTTAGTGCTTTTCCTCTGTCTATATTCTAAGTAGCTTTGTTTGAAAATAGGGAACACATTGTAAGTGTCCCCTATGGTCAAAACTTCATTATTTTTTAACTTGGCTCATCACTTCGTCCGCGAAGTTTTCTTCACGTTTCTCCATGCCTTCTCCAACTTCGAAGCGAGTGAAACCAGTGACTTGTCCACCTTTGGACTCCACGTACTGCTTCACTTTCTGGTCTGGATCTTTTACGAAGTTTTGGTCAAGCAGGCAGATTTCCTGGAAGAACTTGTTCAAGCGTCCTTCAACCATCTTCTCTACGATGTTTTCAGGCTTGCCTTCGTTAAGTGCTTGTGTCTTAAGCATTTCACGCTCTTTTGCTGCTTCCTCTTCAGGAATTTCGTCACGGGAAACATAGCGAGGGTTAACCGCCGCTACGTGCATCGCTACGTCTTTTGCAGCTGCTTCATCAGTAGAACCTTCAAGAACCGTCAGCACACCGATGTTTCCACCCATGTGAAGGTATGCACCGAAGGCATCGTTATCTGTTTTTTCTTGGATGAAGAAGCGACGAAGAGAGATTTTCTCACCGATTTTAGCGATCATATCTGTGATATAATCACCAAGCTTCTGGCCATCACCGTGCAATGGCTGCTCAAGTGCTTCTTCAACGTTTGCAGGCTTTTGGGAAACAAGGTGTTTTCCAAGGTCTTCAAGAAGATTTTTGAACGTGTCATTCTTCGTTACGAAGTCTGTTTCACAGTTCACTTCGAAAAGGACCGCTGTGTTTCCGTCGATTTCGATAGCTGCAGATCCTTCTGCCGCGATACGGTCAGCTTTCTTCTGCGCTTTGGAGATTCCTTTTTCGCGAAGCCACTCCATCGCTTTTTCCATATCTCCATCTGTTTCTGTCAGTGCTTTTTTACAGTCCATCATTCCAGCACCTGTTTTTTCACGAAGTTCTTTAACCATCTTAGCGTTAATAGCCATTTGAAAAGCCTCCTTATTTAAGTGGACATTTAAGTTTGTTCCGCTCTACTTTAGAGCCACACCTGATGCGTGACGGGAAATTTCTTTAAAAAAGGTGATAAAGGTAGCCCCCTTATCACCTTTAAACCATCTTACTCAGCTGTTTCTACTTCTACTTCAGCTTCTTCAGTTGTTTCTGTTTCTTCCCCTTGCTTCGCTTCAAGGACAGCGTCTGCCATCTTGGAAGTAAGAAGCTTAACGGCGCGGATCGCGTCGTCGTTGGCAGGGATTACATAGTCGATTTCATCCGGATCGCAGTTTGTATCAACGATTCCGACAACCGGGATATTTAGTTTATGAGCTTCTGCGATCGCAATACGCTCTTTACGAGGGTCAATGACAAACATTGCGTCTGGCAGGCTCTTCATTTCTTTAATTCCGCCTAGGAATTTAACAAGACGATCTTTTTCTTTCATCATGTCAACGACTTCTTTCTTCGGAAGTACGTCGAATGTACCGTCTTCTTCCATGCGCTCGATGTCTTTTAGACGATTGATACGCTTACGGATCGTTTCAAAGTTTGTTAGTGTTCCACCCAACCAACGTTGGTTGATGTAGTACATGCCACAGCGAGTTGCTTCTTCACGCACTGTGTCCTGTGCTTGTTTCTTCGTTCCAACGAATAGGATGTTTCCACCGTCAGCGGCTACATCTTTAACGTAGTTGAACGCTTCATCCACCTTTTTAACAGTTTTCTGAAGGTCGATGATGTAAATACCGTTACGCTCTGTGAAGATGTATTTCTTCATCTTCGGGTTCCAGCGACGTGTTTGGTGTCCAAAGTGAACACCAGCTTCTAATAGCTGTTTCATAGAAATTACAGACATTTTTTGTTTCCTCCTGTTTGGTTTGATTAGTATCCTCCGCCTTTTTCATTTCTCTTTACGAACTCTTTGAGAGCAACCAGTAAAGAAATCCAAAAGCGTGTGTATTGACACCGACAGTAAATATACCATAAGCCTGCCCTTCAATCAAGGAAATCCCTCAACTTTTTTGTTGAAACTTTAGAAGAAGCTCGATTTCTGTCTTTCCCCGGTTTAATTGCCTTGCAATCTCTTCTATTGTATACCCTTTTCGCTTCAATTCTAAAATGCGAGAGGTCAAAGAAGGCTCATAAAGAGGAGCTTCTTCTTCAGGAACGGGAGGAACATAAGATTCTTTCTTCGTCTCTTTAAGTGGTGCGGCTTCTAAAGAATCAGTACGAGGTTCGTTTGCCATATTGGCCAGTTTAGCGTTCTCTTCTTTGATCTCCAGTAAGTATGATTGGAACAATCCTTCGATATCGTGAGCAATTTCCTTTTGACGGAGCTCCAATTCTTCCGTTTTGCGAATTCTAGTATTCATGATAAATAATCCGATCAGCAAGACTCCATCGATGATAAAGCTGATCACTAACAAAAAAATCGTCATGTTTTTCACCCGCTGTAATCAATCTTTTTTCCTAAGTGGGGATGAGCCGGGACATCTTTCTTCTGATGTTGCGAAGAGGATGACTGGTAGCTGTGCCCGATCCCTGCGTCTTCTGTTTTCTTATGTTTCTGAACGGACTGCCGTTTTTTTCGATCTGCCTGTAGTTGTTTTTGGCTGACAAAATGTTGGAGGGTTGGATTTCGCTGGGCAATCTGTTCCTGAAGCTTTCCGGCATCTTGAATTCTAGGTAAAGCCACTTGCATTTCAACCGCTTTCCAACTCATTCCGTCAACTCCTTGAACTTCTCTCGGTATCGTTCCGCACGCTAGTCCTCATTCAAATCTTTTCTTACAATGATTTCTCCACCTCTTATGATTGCCCGGACGTTCTGATGCTCATGCTGCACATGATATTGATACTTGCCGAAGCCGAAATGTACGTTTGGATACAAATTCTCATTGATACGGACTTCTGCGTTCTCTAGATCACCGATAGTGGAGGTGAGTGTTCCCAGCTGCTCTTTGTAATCGACGATATCTTTTTCTGCGAGCTCCGAAGAGTTCCTCTGTCTAAGCAGTGTAATCCTTTCTTTCGGCGACAGGCTTCCGGATTGGTTCCGTTTCGCTTCAAGTTTCTTCCCTATTAACGTAAGCTTGCGTTGTTCTTCCTGCTTATCCTCTAGGAGTTGCCTCAGCTTCATTTCCTGCTCTTCTACTTTTTTATTAACCCCTATGTATAGACCGGTGATCGTTTGCATTCTATTGCCGATATCTTTTGCTTCAATATGTAATCCTGCTGATGTAGTTCCTCCGATGATATGGCCTCGTTGACAATACACACTTCGCTGGGCTACACAATCGCTGTGTAAAATCGATTGTTCCACGAACAGATCGTGCCCCGCTTCGACCATCGCCTTATTGATGTAGCCTGCGTGCACGTCCTGGTCCGCGTGGATGAAAGCTTTCCCGATCCCTGATACTCCTTCCGAAATCCGAATCGATCCACCAGCTATGATCCTCGCTCCTTCTACCAGTCCGATGACGGTAATATCTGCTCCTGCTTTGACTGTGAAGCCAGTCGGAACGTTCCCATGGATGACGATCGACCCGATAAAGTCGAGATTCCCCGTCCTAAGGTCGAGATCCCCTCTCACTTCATATAAGGGTTGTACACTGATCGAACGGTGATCAAAGCTGATTTGACCACTGATTTCGGAATAAAAGCTTTGGTCTGCTCGCTTGAATGTCGTGTTTTTCCCTGCTTTAAGACGGGATGGTTTCCCCGGCTTAGCCGGAAGGACTTTACCGTGTACCGTTTTACCAGGTATTCCATTTACAGGCGGAATCAGTTCGGCGATTTTTTCATCTTCTTCTACACACGGAATCGTCGTGATATCACGAAAGTTCAACTTATCCTTTTGTTTCACTTCGGATTCCATTTGTTTTAAAAACGTAACGGTCCCGTCCTCACCATGGACGACGTCCTTGCCGACTGCGATCAAGTGCTTTTCAGAAGAAGGGGCCTCAAGAAAACGTTCTAGTGCATCTTCCAGAATTCCGAAGACAATTCGGTTTTCTTGCAGCACGAATAAAAGCTCTTCTTTCGTCCAGTCTTCCAAGTGCTCCGTTCTCATGTATGCTTCCATCTGATCGTCGGTAACGGATATATCGATTTCCTTCGTTTGTTCCATGACTTCCGTCTCCTTTCCGGACGGTTAAGACCCCACTACATCCTGCAAAGCCTGCTTCAACTTGAAAATGGCTTTGGCATGGATTTGAGAAATCCTAGAGGTGGTCAAGTCCATAATCTGACCGATTTCCGTCAGGGTCAATTCCTGTTGATAAAACAAACTGACAACCATTTGTTCTTTTTCATTCAACTGGCTTATTTGTTCGGCGAGCTCTTTGTAATTTTCCGTTTGAATGATGGACTGCGACGGTGTCATCGTCTGATTATCGGGAATCGTGTACCCGATTCCCTCTTTGTGATCATCTCCACCGTCCTTCGGTTTCTCTTCCATAGACAAAATATTGGCGTACAAAGAATCTTTCACCGTTTCTTCCACTTCACGAACGCTTAAATTCAGCTCAGATGCAATTTCAGCTGCCGTGGCGGGACGATGATTGGTCTGCTCGAGGCGCTCTGAAGCCTGCTCGATTTTTTTTGACTTGTCCCTGACAGAGCGCGGCAGCCAATCTTCTTTCCGAAGACCGTCTATGATCGATCCTCTGATCCGGAACGATGCATACGTATCGAACTTTAAATCTCTCTTTCGATCGAACTTCTTGAGAGCATCATACAAACCGAGCATTCCTAAACTTCTGACATCGTCTTTGCTGACACTTTTCGGTAAGTGGGCTGAAATCCTCTGTACATGATAGCTGACTAAATAATCATATTGTTGAACGAGCTCATTGGCAGCTTTTGCATCCTGTTCATTTGTCCATAGTTCCCATAAATTCTGTTCTTGAGGAGATAAACAGCTGGCCATAATATTCCTCCCCGCTCCTTCTTTTCGTTTTTATTCCAAGTTCCACAGATAGCTAACTTACTTACGGATGCTGCTCAGAAGATGAAGCATCAGGCATACTGTCCCGGTCTTTCCTGACCCATCCCCATCCGTACCTTAAAAGGAAGGCAATCAGGAAAAAGAGAAAAAATCCGAACGCCCCTCTTATGGCGGACGTCTGCCATATGTTTGCCGTTAAGGAAAAGAGAAAGGTGAGACAAAAGCCGAAGATTCCCATCCAAAGATTCCATTTGATCGATCCTTCCATTCACATCATCTCCTCTTTTTGTCCGACCTTTTTCACCTGCAATTGTGAAGTATCCGTGTCAAACACGATGGTCCGGCCGCTGCTTCCGCCCGTATCTTCCGCCGTGACTGGAATGCCAAGTTCAAAGAGTTTCTGTTTCACAGCTTCGATATTCCTAGGTCCGACTCTCATCAAATCTCTTCCTGACGTAAACTGGAACATTTGAGCTCCGCCGGCCATTTTAGCTCTCAACCGGAACTTTAAAGCACCTAGCCCCATCATCGATTGAAAAAGATCTTCAATAGCGGTATCTGCATATTTGGCACGGTTGATGTCTCCGCTTTTCGCCATGGCTGATTCCGGAAGCATCACATGAGCCATCCCCGCTACTTTAAGTGTTTCATCATAAAGGACAACCCCGACACAGGATCCAAGACCAGAAGTCCGCAACTTCTCCGGTGACTTCGCCATTTTCACATCGGCAATGCCGACTTTAATGAGACGGGCGACACTACTCATGTTTCGTTACCCCTAACGCTTCAAATAGGACGGCGTAGGCATCTGGATCAGGGAATAAGAAGAAATGACCTTCCATATTCGTGCCGGACTCCGCCTTATCGGTCAAAGCCGTCTCAATGACAATCGCCTGATCCGTGACGATGGACAATTCAAGTAGTCCGGTACTCAAAATGGCACCGGCCATGTCCATCGAAATAGAAGGGACAGACGGGTGAAGCTCAAGTCCTGTGAAATCGGCGAGTGCCGTCAAGTAAGACCCTGCCAAAATGTTGCCGAGTTCATGAAGGGCTGACGAAGACAGTTCATCGCCGCTTTTCAGACCAGCTTCTAAACCGGTCAGTTGCTGGATAAACTGTTCCGCTTGCTCAGGGTTGAGAATAAAGAACATATTCCCAGGGGCTTCCCCTTCCATTCGAAGAAAGACACTGACGACCTCCTGATCGGCTCCCCCCGAAAGCTCCATGACCTCATCGAAACCGACAATCCGGGCGTCAGGAACATGCATATGAATCGAACGGTCGAGAAGACGGGAGAGGGAACTGGCTGCGTTCCCTGCTCCTATATTTCCAATTTCTTTTAAAACATCGATATGCAAGGATGTGAAGCGATCGTGAAAGCTCATGTTTCTACTGCTCCAATTCCTTCAAAGACTCGAGATCCTCTTTTGACAAAACTTTTGACATGTTGAGCAAAATGAGAAGACGTCGATCAAGCTTGGCTACTCCTTCGATGTACTCTGCTTCAATCGTGCCGACGACCTCAGGAGGTGGTTCAATGCTCTCTTCATCGAGGTCCAATACGTCATTCGCACCATCTACAATCAGTCCGACATCGATTTCTTCGATGGAAACGGTGATGATTCTCGTCTGCTCTGTTGCCGCCATTTCTTCTAAGTCGAAGCGTTGCCTCAAATCAATCACCGGCGTGACGACCCCTCTTAAATTGATGACTCCTTTAACGAATTCCGCCGCTCCCGGAACCCTTGTAATCGGCATCATCCGCTCAATCGATCCAACGTTTTCGACAGGGACGGTGTATTCCTCATCATTTAACTGAAAAACGAGAACTTTAACTTGCTGCTTCGTTTCCTGCGTCATGCGCTTTTCCCCCTCCTGTTATTTAATTAAAGCATTGCTATCTAGGATTAAGGCGACTTGTCCGTCTCCTAATATCGTGGCGCCAGAGATGGCGAATACACCCGATAAATACTCTCCCAAGGATTTCAGGACGACTTCCTGCTGCCCGATGAAAGAATTGACGACAAGAGCGGCCATCTTATTGCCTTTTCGGACGATGACGACCGAATAGTGCTCCTCTTCTTCTAGAGTTTCTGGAACGTCGAACACATCCTTTATAAAGACGAGTGGGACGACTTTCCCTCTAAAATCGATGACTTTTTTATTATGGGCATGGAGGATGTCCTCTTTTTTCACGATCGCTGTTTCGATAATGGAAGAGAGCGGAATCGCATATTTCTCGCTCTGCACTTCGACAAGCATGACCGATATAATCGATAATGTAAGCGGAAGCTGAATCGAAAAGATGCTGCCTTTATCGAGTTCGGAGTCGATCGTGATCGTTCCGCCGAGAGATTCGATCGTGTTTTTCACGACATCGAGACCTACTCCGCGTCCGGAGACGTCTGAGATCGTATCAGCTGTTGAAAAGCCGCTCGCCATAATCAGTTCAAATATTTGCTGATCGTTGAAACCTTGCGCCTGCTCCTCGGTGACGACTCCATTCGCAATCGCTTTTGAGACCACTTTTTCTTTATTGATCCCACCGCCATCATCTGTGATTTCAATGAAGACATGATTCCCGCTGTGATAGGCTTTCAACTCGAGACTACCGGTTGGGGGCTTCCCTTTTGACTCCCGCTGTTCTGGGCTTTCGATGCCGTGATCGAGAGCATTACGGATCAGATGAACAAGTGGATCGCCGATTTCATCAATCACCGTCCGATCAAGCTCCGTCTCGGCGCCGACAACCGTCAAGTCGACTTGTTTGTCTAAATCACGGGACAGCTGGCGTACCATTCTCGGGAAGCGATTGAATACTTGTTCGACCGGGACCATTCGCATATTGAGAATGATGCTCTGAAGGTCCCCCGAAATCCGGCTCATCCTCTCGACGGTCTCTTGAAGCTCGCCATGTTTTAAATCCTGTGAAATCTGCTCCAGTCTGGCACGGTCAATGACAAGCTCTTCGAACAAATTCATCAGCATATCCAAACGATCGATATTGATACGTATCGTTTTATTGGCGACTTGCTTCTTTTCAGGAGACTCCTGGTCGGCTTTCGTGTTCTCTGTTTCGACCGGACTTTCTTCAGGCTGAATGATGCTTTCTGAAGGTTGTGCCGCAGGAGGCGCTGCAGAAAATTCGTTTACATGAACCTCTTCTATTTCAGACACCTTTAGGATCCTGTCTTTGACTTCCCCTTCATTCTCCCCGGTGACAAGCAAAACACTAAAAGTGAGTCCAAATTCCTCATTTTCCAGCTGTTCAACAGAAGGCTCGGATTGAACGACTTCCCCGAGCTGTTCGAGCACTTCAAATACCATGTAGACGCGCGCCGCCTTCAAGAGGCAATCTTCCCGTAAACGCACCTCGACATTATAATTGTGCAATCCCTGCTCACGAGACTGCTCCAGCACGGTCAATGTGAACTGGTCGACTTCCATTTGTTTTTTCGTATGTATGTCTTGTGTTGTAGGAGATCCCGTTGGTTCATCACCAGATTCAATCGCATGGAGGAGAGCCACAACTTGTTCGACGTCCCGGTTTCCTGCGCCCCCTCCTGCGATATCCATCACCATTGCCTCAAGGTCGTCCACCGCGTCAAACACGACATCGAGCATACTAGCGTCGACGATAATCTGCTCATTCCTGACCCCATCCAGAACGTTTTCCATCTGATGGGTCAAACTGGATAAATCTTGATACCCCATCGTCGCGGACATGCCTTTCAACGTATGAGCGGACCGAAAGATCTCATTGACAATTTTCAAATCCCCTGGGCTTTGCTCCAGTTTCAGCAAATGATCGTTGATCGCTTGTAAATGTTCTTTACTTTCATCGATAAAAATTTCTAAATAAGGATTGGTATCCACCCTTTTTCCCCCTCTACTTTGCGAGTGCTTGCAATAGACGGTGGCTGATTTCCGTCACTGGAACGACCTCATCCGCAAGTCCCGACTGGATGACCGCTTTCGGCATTCCGTACACGACACATGTCTCCTCTGCTTCTGCGATACTGTGCATGTGAAGCTTCTTCTTGAGAACCATGACCCCTTCCGTCCCATCTGCCCCCATGCCCGTCATGATTACAGTGATGGGCTTAATTGCTTGTATATCGACTAACGAGGAGAAAAGCCTGTTTACAGAAGGCCTGTGTCCTTGCAAAGGCTCCGTAACATCTAAAGAAATAAAATAACGACGTTTCTGTTCCACTACGGTCATATGCTGGCCTCCAGGTGCGATATAAACGGTTCCATTTAAAAGTTCTTCCCCGTGTTCCGCTTCCTTCACCTCGACAGCGGATTTCCGGTTGAGCCGATCGGCCAGCGATTTCGTAAAACCTGGTGGCATATGCTGGACGATGACAACTGGAGCCGGCAGCTTTTTCGGCAATTTCGGAATCACTTGATCGAGCGCTCTTGGACCTCCCGTTGATGTGCCGATCGCGATGATCGGTTGTAAGGAAGATGCCCTTAGCTTTGGCGGTATTTGATCCGGTAAGACAGTACTTGGAGAGGAACGCCGGACCTTGGCTTTGCTCGCCTGAATGACTTTCCGGATCATCTCCTTTTCAACCTTCTCCATGTCCAAGGAGATGGATCCGGAAGGCTTTGTGATGAAGTCGATCGCTCCCGATGCCATCGCCTGGATCGTACTTTCCGCGCCTTCTTTTGTCAGACTCGAAACCATGATGACAGGAACAGGATGTACACCTAACATTTGATCGAGTGCTTCGAGCCCATTCATGACAGGCATCTCCACATCCAACGTCACCACATCAGGTCGGAGTTTACGGACCTGTTTGACTCCATCTTCTCCATTGCGGGCGGTGCCGACCACTTCGATTCTTTGATCTTTTTGAAGGATATCTGTGAGGATTTTTCTCATGAAAGCCGAGTCATCTACGATTAACACACGTATTTTGATCATAACGACCTCTCAAATACCATTCGCTTCAGTTTTGATAAAAACGTAGAGCTTTTCGCTTCCGTCGGTTCCCCCTGTCGCCTTTTCAAGTAATTCGTAGCGGCTTCATGTATAGCTGCACTAGCCTGGCTATTCGGGGCTGACAAAACGAAAGGTGTTTGACGGGTGACCGCCTTCATGACTTGGCGATCATCCGGAATCGTGCCGATCAAGCTCACGTCTTTATGAAGAAAATTCTTCACCACGGTATGTAACCGCATGTAAGTCGAATCGCGTTGTTTTTGGAAGGAGCGGTTGACCATGATCGAAATCGGAAGGTCCGGGTTATGACGAATCACGTGCTTCATCATCGCATAGGCGTCTGTAATCGAAGTAGGCTCGGGCGTCGTGACTACGAACGCCTCGTCTGCCGATGAGATCAATCCAAGGCTGTCCGGATTCACTCCGGCCCCCATATCGAACAAAATGTAGTCGTACTGATCCAGCAGACTTTCGAAGGCTGTCTCAAATCGTTCGAATTTCCGAGCGTCCATTTGAAAGATAGAGGTGAGACCTGAACCGCCTGCTATGTAGGACAAGGAGTTTGGACCTAGTTCAATCATATCACGGATCGGGATGTCTTTATGAAAAAGATCAGGAAACGCGTATTTCGATGTTCGCCCTAGGAGAACATCGATGTTGCCCATGCCGATATCCATATCAATGATCAGAACCTGTTGGTGCTGTTCACATAGCATCAGCGCGAAATTGATCGTGACATTCGTTTTCCCGACGCCTCCCTTCCCGCTGACGACCGCAATCGTTCTCGCTTTACGTGCCCCTTGACTCTGCTGGATCCGGTAGCGTAAGCGTTCAGCCTGATCTTTCATAACGCACCCCCTCTGCAACGTGTGCCGTTAGCAATTGTGGCGTTGCGGCAATCAGATCATCCGGGACGTTTTGACCGTTCGTCAGAAAAGCGATGCCGATCTCGTGTTTTAATGCAAGATTGATCGCGCAGCCATAGCTTGACGTCTCGTCCATTTTGGTGAAGATGAGCTGACGGATAGGAATAGAACGAAAATGCCCATAAATCGTTTCCATATCGGTATATTTACTCGTAAGCGCTAGAACAAGGTACGTTTCCGAATCCTCCCGGAAATCGATCAACTGGTTCATTTCTTCGACATAGGCGGGATCTCTGAAGTTCCTTCCCGCCGTATCAATAAAAACAAGATCATAGCTTGCAAACTTCTCTCTCGCTTCCTGATAGTCTTCTGGACTATAGGCGACTTCAACTGGGACATTGAGCAGTTCTGCGTAAGTTTTCAGCTGTTCAATCGCCGCAATTCGATACGTGTCCGTCGTAATGAATGCTACCTTCTTTTGCTCGTTCAAAACGGCATTCGCCGCAAGCTTTGCTAGGGTCGTCGTTTTCCCTACACCCGTCGGACCGACGAGATGAACGTAACGTTTTTCAAAAGCAGGGGATCCGAATGAGAGAGAACTGAGCCGCTCGCTCAGCTGATCGATGACGGCTGATGGGTCTTCAGCTTCTGTCGTGAGTTCTTTTGCCAATTCCGGCTGAAAGCCCTGCTCGATCAATTGATCGTAGGCTTCCTGCAGCTCACCGGGAAGTTTTTCCTGCTTTTGAATCATTGACTTCAATTCACGCAGTTCCTTCCATATCCCGTCTTCGTCTTTTAACGGCTCGGAAGACCTTACAGGTTGGGGCACCGGCGGAGAGCTTTTTCTCTCCATACGGGTGCCTACCGGATCGACGGCGGCTACGACTTCTGTCTGTTCTTTTTTGAACATGCCTAGAAATCCACCGACCTTGACCTTTTTGGAGTTCAGGATGACCGCATCATCTCCAAGCTCCTTCTTTACTTTTTTCATCGCTTCCGGCATATTATCTGCTAAGTATTTTTTCACCTTCATGCAACATTCACCACCCCTACACTTTGGACTTCAGCATCCGGTTCTAACTCGTTATACGACAGCACGACAACCTGTGGAAGGAAACGGTCTAACAGCTGCTTCATATACATCCGGATCGCTGGTGAGCAGAGCAGGATCGCCGTCTCTTCCTGAAGCGACATTTGTTCGACTTGCTCAGCAACCGAACGGATAATATTTTGCTGATTCTCAGGATCTAGGGCAAGGTAGCTTCCGTGTTCTGTTTGCTGGATGTTTTCAGCAATCAGCTTCTCCACCTTCCCGGAAACCGTGATGACTTTGACAGAGTGATCGCCGTGTTTATACTGGGAGGTGATTTGAGCTGCGAGTGACTGTCGGACGTATTCTGCCAGCAGTTCGGTATCATTGGTCATTTTTCCGAAGTCGGCGAGTGTTTCAAAAATGACGGGTAAGTTCTTGATCGAAACGTTCTCCCGAAGCAGCTTCGCTAACACTTTCTGCACATCGCCGATCGATAATGGATCAGGCAGCACTTCCTCGACTAGAATCGGATAAGATTCTTTCAAGTGATCGACAAGCTGCTGCGTTTCCTGTCTACCTAACAGGCTGTGGGCATGCTTTTTAATGATTTCCGTAATATGGGTCGATACGACAGAAGGCGGATCGACGACGGTATAGCCAGAAAGCTCCGCTTCGTCTTTCTGATCTTCTGGAATCCATTTTGCAGGGAGTCCGAATGCTGGTTCCTGCGTATCAATTCCATCGATCGCATCCTCTTCATCTCCCGGACTCATCGCTAAGTAATGATCAAGCAAAAGCTCACCGCCTGCGACCTTGTTGCCTTTGATTTTCAGCCGGTACTCATTCGGGTGAAGCTGGATATTATCCCGGATTCTAACGACAGGAATGACGAGCCCGAGCTCAATCGCCAGCTGACGACGGATCATGACGATCCGATCGAGCAGGTCACCCCCCTGATTCGTGTCGGCAATCGGAATGAGTGCATATCCAAACTCGAATTCGATTGGGTCCATAGAAATAAGGTTGACGACATTTTCCGGCGACTTCATTTGATCGCTCTCTGCTTCATCCAGTTCCTCCGGCTCTTCTTCCAACGGCTCCTCATTTTTTCTAGACAGCCAGTACCCACCGAATGCTAGAACAGATGCAATAAGCGTCGTTAAGAAAAATGGAATTGGCGTCAGTCCTAGCAGGAAGATCGTCCCTGCTGCGATGTAAAGCAGCTTAGGATAGCGGAGCAGCTGAGCCGTCACGTCTGAGCTCAAATTCCCCTCAGAAGCGACACGAGTGACGACGATCCCGGTCGCTGTCGAAATGAGCAGTGCCGGGATTTGACTGACAAGACCGTCTCCGACCGTCAGCCTCATGTACGTGTCGACCGCTTCGCCGAAGCCCATGCCCATCTGCACCATTCCGATGATCAAGCCAAAAATAATGTTGATCATGACGATGATGATCCCCGCAATTGCGTCTCCTTTAACGAACTTACTCGCTCCATCCATCGCTCCGTAGAAATCGGCTTCGTGTTCGATTTTCTGCCGCCGTTCTTTCGCCTGGTGTTCATTGATCATACCGGCGTTCAAATCGGCATCGATGCTCATCTGTTTACCAGGCATCGCATCGAGCGTGAAGCGGGCTGCTACTTCAGACACACGCTCGGCACCTTTTGTAATGACTAAAAATTGAATGATGACAAGAATAATGAAGACGACGAAACCGACGAGCGGATTTCCGCCGATAACAAAGGTACCGAACGTTTCAACCACGCCCCCTGCATCCGCTTCAGACAAAATCGAGCGCGTCGTAGAGACGTTCAATCCGAGGCGGAATAAGGTAAGGAGCAAGAGCAAAGTCGGAAAGACAGCAAATTTCAGCGCCTCGTCCATATTCATCGACACTAAAATGACGACGAGAGCGATGGTGATATTGATTAAGATTAAAAAACTAAGGAGCCACCCCGGCAAAGGGATGACTAGCATGACAATGATTAAGATCACGCCGAATAAAACGGAAAAGTCTCTAGCTGACACAGGGGTCACTCCTTTTGGTTACATTTTCTTCTCAAGACGGTAGACGTAAGCGAGCAATTCAGCGACAGCCTGATAGAATTGTTCATCAATCGGCTGGTCAATCTCTGAGTCCTGGTATAACGCTCTTGCCAGCGGCCGATTTTCGACCATCATGACGTCATTCGCTTTGGCTACTTCTTTAATTTTTTGGGCTACGAAGTCGACGCCCTTGGCCACGACAATCGGGGCGTCCGACCGTTCTTCATCGTACTTAATGGCGATCGCATAGTGGGTCGGGTTCGTAATGACAACATCAGCCCCGGGCACTTCACTCATCATCCTTGCAGCTGACATCTGCCGCTGCTTTTCCTTGATCTTCGCTTTGATTTGCGGATCACCTTCAATGTTTTTATACTCATCCTTGACATCTTTTTTCGACATCCGGATGTTTTTCTCATGATCATATTTCTGGTATGTAAAATCGAGGACGGAAAGGATCAGTAAAGCAAGAGCAGACGCGAGCCCCATCCAAATGGTCATCGTTCCGAAGAAGGCGAGCGCTCCGTCGATCGACCGTTGCGCACTCATCATCATCTCATCACGATTGAGCCAAATGATCGTAAACGTCACCACGCCGATCATCGTGATCTTGAGCAGCGATTTGACGAGCTCAACGAGGGCTCTTGCGGAAAAGATTTTCTTCGCCCCTTTGATCGGATCGAGCTTTTTCAAGTCAGGTTTCAGCGGTTCGCCCGTAAACAATACGCCGACTTGAAGCAGGTTCGAGGCGACACCAGCGACGATCGCGATGCCCATGACCGGTGCGATGACTTTACTGATTTCCCACGTCATCTCCGAGAACACCATATGCACTTGAGCTTCGGTCACTTCCCAATGCATATATTCCGTAAAGGAATGGGCATACATATTCATCATGACAGCCTTCATATAGGGGCCAAGCAAGAATAGAATGCCGAAGACGAGAAGCATAAGGAAGCCTGTGTTAACGTCCTGACTTTTCGGTACCTGTCCTTTTTTCCTTGTATCCTGCCTTTTCTTCGGCGTGGCTTTCTCTGTTTTTTCATCAGCTGCAAAAAACTGAAGATCAAGCTTTATGTACTTCATTCGATCATCCTCCAAGGATTTGCATAAACCCTTGCATCGTAGTCAGCATGGTTTCAAATAATCTCCGGATCAGCATGATGTAAAACACCATTCCGATGACTAATACCGCAAGCGCAACAAAAATTTTAAGGGGCAGTCCAACGACGAAAACGTTCAGCTGCGGAACCGTACGGGCAATGATACCGAGCGCCACATCGACTAGAAACAAGCAGCCGACTAATGGAGCCGCCATCAAAAAGGCGATGACGAACATTTGGTTAAAGGCATCGAGGACAAACCAGATCCAACCTTCATCCTGAAGGGGGAGAAACTGATCGATCGGAATCAGCTCGTAGCTGTAAAACACGCCGTCCAACATCAAGTGGTGGCCGTCGACAGCTAAAATAAACAGTAAGGTAATCGTATATAAATACTGGCCGATCAACGGACTTTGGGCACCCGTTTGCGGATCGATGACATTGGCGATCGCAAAGCCCATCTGGAAATCAATGAATCCTCCGGCAATCTGAATGGCGGAGAGGACGATATAGGCAAGCAATCCGACAAAAACCCCGACCGCTGCCTCTTTAAATAATAGAAGGAAATAATCCGTATCGACGACAATGTCTGGTACGGGTATTGTGAAATACATCGTAAGCGCAAGGAAGAAGCTGAACCCGATTTTATGCTGGGTCGGCACATTCCGGTAAGAAAACACCGGCAGCGTCGCAAAAAAAGAAACGACTCGGACAAAAACGAGTAAAAAGGCAGGCAGATTAACGAAGCTGATCGTTTCTAGCATCCTTTACCCCACCAGAACATTTAAATTTTCAAAAATGTTGGCGGTGAATTCCACCATACTCGTCAGCATCCACGGCCCAAAAATAATCATGCCGATCAGCACTGCGACAATCTTCGGAATGAACGCAAGCGTCTGCTCCTGAATCTGAGTCGTCGCCTGAAAAATACTGACGAGAAGTCCGATCGCGAGTGCTAGTATCAACAACGGACCCGAGACGAGTAAAACCGTATAGATGCCTTCTTTGGCGAATTGTATGACCATCTCCATATTCATCATGATGACCTCCTACACTAAAATCCCTGAAGCAAGGATTTTGTTATCAAGTACCAACCATCCACAAGAACGAACAACAATATTTTGAATGGCAGGGAAATCATGACCGGCGGGAGCATCATCATCCCCATCGACATCAGGACACTCGCCACAGCCATATCTATAACTAGAAACGGAACGAAAATCATGAATCCCATTTGGAAAGCTGTTTTCAGTTCACTGATGGCAAAAGCGGGGACGAGTGTCGTCAGCGGGACATCCTGGATCGTCTCCGGCTGCTCCATCTCTGCATAATTCATAAATAATGCCAAATCCTTCTGCCTCGTATGTTTACCCATGAATTCCTTCATCGGAATACTCGCTTCGTCATACGCTTCCTCAAGCGTAATCTCTCCGTCAAACAACGGTGTCAATGCCGCGTCATTCACTTCTTGGAAGGTCGGGGCCATGATGAAAAAGGTTAAAAATAACGCAATCCCGATCAGCACCTGGTTCGGTGGCATTTGTTGGGTCGCAAGGGATGTACGGACAAACGACAGGACAATCAAGATCCGTGCAAAGCTTGTCATGAGAATTAAAATCCCCGGTGCTAGAGACAGTACCGTCAAAAGTAAAAGCAGCTTGACGGAAGTTGCTACGTTTTCAGGATCGGAGCTTGAAAAAATTTCGATGAATTCATTCATGTCTCTGATCCCCTTCCTGCTTACCCCTCAGCCTTTTCGTATTCTTTTTCATCTCCTGCAACTGCTTTTCAAACAGCTGCTGAAACTGGACGGCAGAAGATCCGGAACCTTCCTGATCCGACCTTTTAAAACGGTCAAGCCATTCTGTAGCTGCTGTTCCTGTTTCTTCCCGCTCGATCAACGATTGCTTCGTTTTCTCGTCTGTAATTTCCGTCACTTTCTGTACCGTGTCTCCTACCCCGAGAATAAAGACTTGCTCCCCGATTCTGACCGCCTGGATCGAACGGTTCGGGGCAAGCGTCATCCCGCCGAGGTTTTCCATCGTCCGGTTTCGGTTCATCCACTTATTCTTTTTATTAAAAAATTTCAGTAATCCATAAATAAGGGCAAGGACTAACCCGAGGACGAAAATCAGTCTGGTGATCATCCAGGCCATGGAAGGCTCATCGGACGCTTCTCCATCTGATAGCGTCGAGCCTTCCTCATTATCGCTCGTCGCGGAAGAAGGACAATCTGCGAGGTCCGGATTTTCCAGACATTCGAAGGCTGTCGGTGCCGCTTGAGCAGCGGCTACACTGAACTGGAACAGGATGAAGAACATGAAGATGAACATCATCCATCTAGCTGTTTTTGACATGATCAACCCTCTTTAACTTAACGCTTTTTTGATGGCTTCAATGACGCGATCCGCCTGGAATGGTTTGACGATAAAATCTTTCGCCCCTGCCTGGATCGCATCGACGACCATCGCCTGCTGACCCATTGCGGAACACATGATGACTTTAGCATCAGGGTGTTGCGTCTTGATTTCCTTCAGCGCCGTGATTCCGTCCATTTCCGGCATCGTAATATCCATCGTTACAAGGTCCGGTTGGTGCTCATTATAAAGCTCGACCGCTTTCTTCCCGTCTTCGGCCTCACCTGCGATTTCATAGCCGTTCTTTGTCAAAATGTCCTTCACCATCATTCTCATAAATGCTGCATCGTCTACAATTAAAATACTTTCTGCCATATTCATCGGCCTCCTCTTAGCGTAATTTGCTCAATCGATCTTTCGGACTTAAGATGTCGGTCACACGGACCCCGAAGTTTTCGTCTATGACGACAACTTCCCCTTTGGCCATCAATTTGTCATTGACGTGGATGTCAACGGGTTCTCCGGCAAGCTTGTCAAGCTCAATGACAGAGCCTGCTGAAACATCGAGAATTTCTTTGATCGTGCGTTTCGTCCGCCCTAGTTCAACGGTCACTTTGAGCGGAATATCCATTAATAAATCAAGGTTCCGCTGCTCCGCGTTGTTAAGTTGGACAGGTTCAAAGCTCTGGAATTGGGCGTTTGAAACGTCACGCTCATCCAACGCCTGTCCTTGACTGCTTCCGACGTACTGCGGCGCCTGGGAAGCTTCTTTTTCTTTCACAGGAGCCTGTTCAGGGGCTTTCTGATAAGAAGCAGGCTGCTTTTCCGGCTTCGGTTCAGGTGTAGAGCGGCTCATGTCGGGTGCCGGCGCTTTCTTTTGTTCTTCTGCCGGATTCAGAAGCTGATCCACTAAATCTCTGGCAAAAGAGACAGGAAGCAGCTGCATGATGCTCGAATCAATCAACGTCCCTACTTTCAGCTGAAAGGACACTTTGACAAGAATCTCGTCATCCGGAAGCTGATCTGTCCCTTGGTCTTCCTGTAGATTCAAGACATCGATCGAAGGCGGAGAAATATCCACCTTTTTATTAAATACCGTCGACATGCTCGTAGCTGCCGACCCCATCATCTGGTTCATCGCCTCCTGAACGGCACTCAACGAGATTTCATTTAAGTTTGGATCAGGTGAAGATCCGTCCCCTCCAAGCATGAGGTCTGCAATAATTGCGGCATCTTGGGTATCGATGACAAGGACATTCTCTCCTGAAAACCCGTCTGTATATGTAACTCCAATCGCTACATGCGGTTTCGGAAATTCATTGGGCAGCTTTGCACGGGACACAACCGAAATCGTTGGCGTCGTAATTTCCACCTTTTGATTCAAAAGCGAAGACAAAGCGGTCGCCGAGCTCCCAAATGAGATATTTCCGACTTCACCAAGAGCATCTTCCTCAAGGCTGGACAGGTGCTCCTCTTCCGTGGAATACGTCTCCTCCTCGTGATCCTCTTCGCCACTTCCGTTAAGGAGCGCATCAATTTCATCCTGCGATAACATATCATCGTTCATCATGTACCGCCTCCTCTCGTATTTCATCAATGACTTGAACAGCCATCCGTTTTTTCAATTTCCCTGGTTGTATATAAAATTTCTCTTCCTCATCGACTTTCAGCTTCATCGGCTGATCGATCGGCTGGTTGAGCCGGATGACATCGTCCTGTTTCAGACCAAGCAGCTGCTCAATAGAGATCGAGGATTCTCCGAGGACAGCCTGGACATCGACCTCAGCCGTTTTAAGTGTTCTCGAAATAGCTTGATACTCATTCGGGTCCCTTTCCTTCGTCTGTTCTTTCTGCATCCAGTAATGAACCGATAATTTTGGAATAATCGGCTCTAACACGACGTGAGGAATACAAATGTTGATCATGCCACTCGTTTCACCGATCGTCGTATTGAGTGACACGACGATGACCGTCTCGTTCGGTGAGACGAGCTGTAAAAACTGCGGGTTGACCTCGAATTCCTCTAAGATCGGATCGACATTGATGATCGATCCCCACGCTTCCTGGTAGTTTTCCAACGAGCGCTCGAACAAGTGGGACATAATCGTCGTTTCGATCTCGGTCAAGTTATCCACTTTGTTGACACTGCTTCCTCTTCCGCCTAATACACGGTCCATCATCGCATAGGCAATGTTCGGATTCGTCTCCAGAATGATTCGCCCCTCAAGTGGCGGTACGCTGAACACGTTCAAAATCGTCATCGCCGGAATCGAACGGATGAACTCTTCATATGGAAGCTGGTCTACAGAAGCCACTTCGATATTGACATACGTCCTTAATTGGGCTGAGAAATAGGTCGTCAAAAGCCGGGAAAAGTTTTCATGGATCCGGGACAAGCTGCGAATCTGATCTTTCGAGAAGCGTAACGCCCGTTTGAAATCATAGACGCGAACCCTTTTTTCCGTTTTCTCTTTTTTCAGCTCTTCCGCATTCATTTCTCCTGTTGACAGTGCGGACAGCAAGGAGTCTATTTCATTTTGTGAGAGAACTTCATCAGCCACATCCTCACCTCCCCTGGTTTTACTTTATTGAAGCACTTTTTCAATGGTATACACATCGGTAATCGTTCCTTGCTGCATGACGTCGTTCAATTTCTGTTTCACTGTTTGTTCAAGGCCATCCAGTCCGGATTGAAAGGTCTCCGTATCCATCGCCGCAAGCTCTTTGATCAAAATGTTCTTCATCTGGAAATCTCTCTTCTCGAGCTCTTCCAAAGACGCTTTACTATCCGTGACGATCCGGAAGCGGATTCTGATGTAATCCCCACTCTCAAGGTCTGTTGTAATTTCAGTTGTTTCCAGCGATGCTTCGCGGATTTCATCAATGGAGCGTTCTCCGCTCGCTTTTTCACTGCCATTTACATTCAGAATAATAATCAGGGCGGCAACACCTATAATTGTCAGTGCGCTTAAAATCACGATCATCGTCTTGAACATCTTCATTTAATCACCCTCACCCGTCGGGCCCAGCACTCGGAACAGGCCGATTTCTTGATAAAACTTTTTGATCTTCCTTTTCACATCTTCTTCTGAATCTCTGACAACGAACTTCCTTCCTTTCGTCGTCGTGATCGTCGTATCCGGATTGGACTGTAGCTGTTCTATGTAAATGGCATTGAACGTAAACGTTTCACCATTTAATCTCGTTAATTCAATCATAGATTATGAGGAAGGCCCGCCCCGGGGCCTTCCACCTCCTTTAGGTTTATCGTTTCAAATTAACTAGCTCTTGAAGGATCTCATCAGACGTCGTAATAATTCTTGTGTTGGCCTGGAATCCACGCTGTGCCGTGATCATTTCGGTGAAGGATTCCGCGAGGTCTACGTTCGACATTTCAAGTGATCCAGAAATCATCTGGCCTGTTCCGCCTTCCCCTGGTACGGAAAGGTCATCCAAACCATTTAATGCATCATCAGCCCCCATGATCATGCCGGCGTTGTTCGTGTTCTGAAACATGTTGCCGCCCATTTTTTGAAGACCGCTGACGTTCGAGAATTTAGCGAGCATAATTTGCCCGGCTACCTGCGGGGCTCCGTTATTATCGATATAGTTGACGGTTCCATCTGTCTGGATGCTAAAGCTTTGGGCGTCCTGCGGGATTGTAATAATTCCGGACTGTCCTGTTCCGACTGGGGGTTCCCCTGTATAAGCTTCACCGATCAAGTATTGACCGTTGTTATTCACGATGGCGCCGTCATCATCTAAATAGAAGTTGCCGGCACGGCTGAACATCATATTCACCTGATCCAACGCGACAGTTTTCGCAGCGACATTAACTCCCGCGTTTCCAGCCTCTGCGAAAACGAACATCCCATCTCCTTCGATCGCCATGTCGAGCGGACGGTTCGTCGTCTGACGGTTGCCTTGAGTATGGACCGTATCCACCGACCCCATTTGCGAGCCAAGTCCTACCTGTGAAGGGTTGAGTCCACCACGGACGTTTCCACCCGCTGCTCCCAACGTCGGTCCCTGTGCTCCGGACATCGTCTGGCTCATCATGTCCTGGAAGGTCGTCCGCCCTTTTTTATACCCGTACGTGTTGACGTTGGCGATGTTGTTCCCGATCGTATCTAATTTCGTCTGAAACCCCTTCATTCCACTGATTCCTGCATACATTGACCGTAACATGTAACCATTCCTCTCCTTGCCCTTAGGACGGGCTCATTTATGTTCAGCTGCTTCTGTCATTCAGCAGTCTATAGTCGGCCTCCCTGTCCGGGTCCAGCCTAATCGTTCATCAAAATCGTTCCATTTATATTCGTGAAAATTTTTGATGCGGCTTCGTCTTTGGCCATTGCCGTCACTACGGTATGGTTTTTTGTACTGACGACGAGCGCGGCATTCTCTGTAATCACTAGCGAATCCGTGACGCCTTTTTCTTTGGCTTCGATCATTTTGTCGGAAATCGCTTTCCACTTCTGGTCATCAATCGAAATGTTGCGCTGCTCCAGCCTTTGTTTGGCATGCTTACTCACTTTCAAGGTCTGAGCCTGATCGAATACGTCCTTGAACGACGGTCCTTGCTGCTTGGCTGGCTTCTTCACAGTCTGAACCGGCAGTGGTTGATGAAGCTGGTGAAGCGGATGAATTCTAGTCATCGGTGTTCAGCTCTTCCTTTGTTTCAGACGGTTCACTTACTTTCGTAATCGATTCAACGGCCACTTGAAGTCCTGACGCAAGATCAAGCTTCGTCTCGCCGTCTTTTTGACTGACCGCAGTAACGATTCCCTTTTCCATGCGATCGAGCGCTCCACTCACTTCGTCATAGACCGGATAGGCTACCTCTTTTCCGATCATATGGCTGTACTGGATGACTGGCGGAAGACTTTGGGACTCTGTGAAGCTTTGAAAGGACTGTGACATGTTCGTCATCTGTTCTAGACTTGAAAACTGTGTCATCTGAGCAATGAATTCCTTGTCCTTCATCGGATCAAGCGGGCTCTGGTTTTGAATTTGCGCCATCAATATTTTGAGAAAATCGTCCTTCCCGAGCGTGTTGCTCCCAGTTCCTCGCGTCGTCTGGTTTTGCAAATAAAAGGACGGGTCGATACTTGTCATGTAATCACCTACACTTCTTCATTCATTAAAAGCTCACGGAAGGAAACATCCTCCTCCTCGCTTCGTTCGTTCTGTTCGTCTCGTTGATCATTGTCGCGCTTTTGTTCCCCATCCTGTTGCTCTTTTTTCATAGAAGGATCCTGTTGTTGCAGCCACGTTGTGTTTTCCTGTCGTTCCACTACGACCTGCTGTGGTGAGAACAAGTGGCGGATCTGGTTCATATTCGTTTCGATCATGTCCTTCGCTGCCTGGCTGCTGACGAGAATCCTCGCGGTCATCTCTCCGTTCATCTGGACCATTTTGATTTGGATGTCTCCTAAATGGGCCGGACGAAGCTTCAGGTGAATTTCTGATCCTCCCGCCTTATTCATAAAGAGCCGACTATTTTTCAGAACCCGCTCGAACTCTTGAATCAATTGCTTTTGCTGATTCTGATTCGATTCGGTCTGGTTGATGTGAATGACGAACTGTTCCACCTTCGACATTGGCATCGGCTGATGAGGTGAAATCGATTTCGCTGTGACCGTTTCTCCCGTTTTCGCCGTCTTTTCTACCGTCTGTGCGATCCATTTCGCTACATCCTCCGCTCTCACCGGAGCTTGCTGTTTATAGCCGTGCGGGATGCTCACCCGATTTTGATACGATTGAAAAAGGCTTTGAAACGTTTGCTTTTGGCTCTCTTTGCCTGCATTCATCAGACTCTCCAGCACCTGTTTCCCCTGAACAGGGTGATGTTTCAGAAGACTGTGTATGTCA
This sequence comes from Halobacillus fulvus, assembly GCA_004078665.1. GTDB lineage: Bacteria > Bacillota > Bacilli > Bacillales > Halobacillaceae > Halobacillus > Halobacillus fulvus. The sequence continues at coordinate 786,343 of SCFO01000001.1, forward strand.
TGAAGAACCTGTTTCAGTTTCAAGAGCGACGACTGATCCATAACAGGCGATTGCTGAGCCCCTTCAGCTGTCAATGGAAGTGTCAGCTGCTGAAACTGCTGCCATAGATTATGTAAATGGTTCTCCTGTTGAGCAGGTAGAGCTGATCCTGCTGATGTCATGACCAGTTGAGCGACGGCCTGAGAGGCGTGCTTTTGGCCCTCTTGGCTAATTTGTTGATTCAAAAGATTCAACATCTCCTCCACAGGTTCTGCTAAACTCTCGTGCTTCTCCATAACCGGTACGAGCAAGGCTTCCAGTTCTATTAACCCTTGTTTTTGTTTCGTGGGTGAATCTTCCCAATTCCAACCGAGTTCGGATAAAGTAGAACCTTCGTCAAGCGATGTCCCCGTAAGTGAAACGGTCTCCATCTGCACTCCTGCTTCTTCAAGTAAGGCTTTCAGCTTCTTTAAAAGCGTCTCGATGCCTGTTTGCTCATCCGCTGAATCTTCTGATGACGTAGATCCTGCTAGTTGAGCCAACAGTTGCCCAAATCCGGCAGGTGCTTTTTCATTACTGGTGCTTACCATGAAAGACGCTGGATTAGCAGCAACTAATGGTTTTACGCTGTTCATTTGTTCACCTCCTTTCAAATACCTGATGAGTCAGGGCTGATTTGCGATCAGTAAGGTCATCAGATTCGCCGCTTCCTCAGGATCCATCTCACCGAGGATTTCCCCACGCTCTGCACTTGGAACCTCTTCCAGAACCTGAACAGCCAGGTCCTCTCTCATGTTGGAAACAATCGGTGCCGCCTGTTCGGGGTCCATATCCTGGAACGAGCGCGCTAAGTCACTCATCGGATCTGGACCTTCCTCCTCGCTGACAGCCGACTCAAGCTCAGCTTCAAGCACAAGAATCTTCTGCTCCATTTCTTCAATTGTCGCTTGTTTACTGTCAGCTTCAGCCCTTAAGACTTCGAGTTCCTCGTTTTGAGTATCAATCGTCTCCTGCAACTGGCCGTTTACATCAGCCACCGCATCCTCTTCCTCAGTCGATACGACTTGGCTTAAACCGGGAATATTTGCGGCATACTTTTCCGCCTGTTCGAAGACATTGATCCCGACAGCAGAGAGGATGACGAGCGTCAACGTGATCGCGAAGATCGTCGGAATGACAATCACAAAGAAGAACCACTGCACTTTACTTCCAACGCTACGATTTGTTTTATCATGTCTAGCCATTTGATCACCTGTCCCGGTAATTTAAAAATTGTTGCATCGATTGTTCATCCATTTGCTTATATTCCTCTGCCTTGATCCGTTGCTTTTTCGATTCCTGTTTGCGCTCAATGATGCTTTCAAATTTCTTGACTTCTATGTAGGAATCACTGAGGAGCGCTTGGGTTTGGTTCATTTTAGTACGGGCTTTGCTTACGACGGGTTGTAACCCTTCGATTCTCTCTTCAAGCCTTTCGATATAAGACTGATGCTGTAAAAAGGCTGAAGCAAGCACGTGATTCTGATGCAACTGCTGCTCAAACGTTTTTTCAGCCTGTTCTTTTTCCTTTAAGGCTTTATATAATTTTTCAGCCTGATCTTCGAATACTTCGACCGCTTCCTGATGGTTTTTCTGATGCTGCTTGCGGTCTCGGTCATGGAGCTCCTTCAACTTATGAAATGCATCAAGGCTGGCCATCCTTCATCACCTCTTTGGGAATAATTCCTTCAATAAATCTGTCGACCGTTCGAAAGAGGATGGTTCATATACCCCTTGCTTCAAAAACTGGATGATCCCCGGATAGTGTTTGATCGCCGCGTCGATTTCGGGACTGCTTCCTTTCTTATACGCCCCAATCTGGATCAGCTCTCGATTTTCTTCGTACGTAGCCAAGTGCGCCCGCAAAGCTTCAGCTGACTGACGGTGCTTTTCATCTGTAATCTGGTTCATCACCCGACTGACAGATTTTAAGACGTTAAGGGCAGGGAATTGTCCCTGCTCCGCAAGCTTACGGTCAAGGACGAAGTGCCCATCGAGAATACCTCGAACCGTGTCTGCAATCGGTTCATTCAAATCATCCCCGTCTACAAGCACGGTGTAAAACGCGGTCACCGTCCCCTTATGACTCGTCCCCGTCCGTTCCAAGAGCCTTGGCAGCTTCGCAAAAACGGAAGGTGTATATCCTTTAGTCGTCGGAGGTTCTCCTGTCGCAAGTCCGATCTCTCTTTGCGCCATCGCAAACCTTGTAACCGAGTCCATCATCAGGTTGACGTTATACCCTAAGTCTCTGAAAAATTCACTGATCGCCGTCGCTGTATAAGCGCCTTTGACACGCATTAAAGCGGGTTGATCAGAGGTGGCGACGACGACGATCGACCGTTTTAAACCTTCTGCTCCGAGATCATTTTCAATAAATTCTCGGACTTCTCGTCCACGCTCCCCGATCAGAGCGATGACATTCAGGTCTGCCGCGCTATTTCGTGAAATCATGCCCATAAGCGTACTTTTACCGACACCACTCCCAGCAAAAATTCCGACCCTTTGTCCTTTTCCGACCGATAAAAGTGAATCTACCGCCCGGACGCCTACTTGAATCGGCTCTTGGATCGTCGGTCGGGAAAGGGGGTTCGGCGGCGACTGTTCGGTGGGATACACCTTCAAGCCTTTAGGTAAAGGCGATCCGTCGAGAGGGCGTCCTGACGCATCAAGGACACTTCCGATCAGTCCGACACCAGCTTTGATCGTCATTGGTTTGCCTGTTGCTTCGACGAGGCTTCCTGGCCGGATCTCCCTCATTTCCTTATAAGGCATCAACACGATGTTTTCGTTATGGAACCCGACCACTTCGGCTTCAATCGGATCTCCCTCAGTGGACGGATGAATGTAACAAAGGTCGCCGATTGAAGCTTCCGGACCTTTTGACTCCACCATCAGTCCGACAACTCGGTGAATCTTTCCATATTTTTTGAATGTCGACATCCGGCTGATTTGTTCGAGGTACAGCTGTTTATTCATGGTCGCCATCCTCCTGGACGAGTTCAAAAAGCTTTTGGCGGAGTTCGAGAAGCTGATCGTCCACACCCGCTTCTAGCTGACCGAATGGTGATTCTATCGTGCAGGAGTGAAGCGGAACGTTTTGCCTGATGTGAATCGCCAAGTCTGCATCTGGCTTGGCAATCATCATCAGTTCTTCTCTTTGATCAAGGACCGTCTTATATTGTTCTGGATGAACGTAAATCGTAATATGAATTTGATCCTGCACTTCTTTCAAAGCTGTTTTGACGACATTGATAAACGCTTCTGGATCATCCTTGAGCGTTTGTCCGATGATTTTTTCGGCACTTGCTAGTGCAATCTCCATCATATCGGCTGTGCTGGAATCGATGATCGATTTTTTCGTTTGTTCCGCTTCTTCGATCAAATGATTCGCAAGGTCAAGTTTCGCCTGATAACTGTCCTGGCCCTCTCTTTTCCCCTGTTGAAACCCTTCACGAAACCCTTGCTCCTGAGCCTGTTCAGAGAGAAGGGTGCGTTCAGCTTCCCATTTCTCCCGTTCGTCGGCAATCGTTTGTTCAGCTTGATCTATGAGGAGGGCGGCCTGCTTTTCGGCAGCGATCAGTTTCTCCTCGGCCTCACGAATCAATTGTTCGGGCTGCACTTCATCCTGTGGTATTTCTTTCGGTTGTTCTGGTACGTAAATCGGCTTGATTTGGACGAATTGCTTAGACAATGATGTCATCTCCTCCACCACGGGCAATTACAATCTCGCCTACTTCCTCCAGACGTCTAATGACGGACACCACTCTCGTCTGTGCCTCTTCTACATCGCGAAGACGGACAGGACCCATGAATTCCATTTCTTCTTTGAACGTTTCCGCCATCCGGTTGGACATATTACGGAACACAAGGTCCTTCACTTCCTCACTTGAGATCTTGAGGGATAGACGGAGGTCGTCATTTTCCACTTCACGGATGACGCGCTGAATCGCCCGGTTATCAAGCGCCACAATGTCTTCAAAGACGAACATCCGTTTCTTGATTTCTTCTGCAAGTTCAGGATCCTGAATTTCTAGGGAATCGAGGATCGTCCGTTCTGTACTGCGGTCGACACCGTTCAGAACTTCTACGACGGCTTGTATGCCACCCGTTTCGGTATAATCCTGTGTCACGGTCGTCGATAATTTCTTCTCGAGAATCTGTTCGACTTGGCTGATCACCTCTGGTGACGTGGAATCCATTGTCGCAATTCGTCTCGCCACATCTGCCTGCAATTCCTGTGGAAGTTCAGAAAGGATCTGCCCTGACTGCGCAGCATCTAAATAAGACAATACGAGCGCAATCGTCTGTGGATGTTCGTTCTGAATAAAATTCAAAATTTGGTTCGGATCTGCTTTTCTAGCAAAATCGAACGGACGGACTTGAAGGGAGGAAGTTAAACGTCCGATAATATTGGACGCTTCATCTTCCCCTAATGCTTTCTCAAGGATCGTTTTCGCATAGCCGATACCACCCTGAGAGATGTAATCCTGAGCCAAAGCGATTTGGTGAAACTGATCTAAAATTTCCTCTTTTTCTTTCGACTTCACTTTTTGAACAGATGAAATTTCAAGGGTCAGCTGTTCAATTTCCTCTTCGTTCAGGTGCTTATACACTTGAGCCGCTACGTCCGGGCCCAGGGAAATGAGTAGAACGGCTGCCTTTTGCCGGCCTGTCAATTCTGATTTTCTCATGACCATACAGGCACCTCCTTAATCTTCTGAAATCCACGATCGTAACAGCTTCGCAAACTCTTCCGGCTTATCGCGTGCCATTCTTTCAAGCTGCTTTCTACGCTGTGTGGATTCCGTTTCTTTCTCCTCAATCTCTGGAATCTCAGTCGGAGCGGTTTCAAACACCGCTTCATACTCTTCCTCTTCTTCTTCCTCATTCCTTCTTCTGATCAGCATCCAAATAAGAGCGATGATGATGACGGCAAGTACACCGCCGACTGCATAGACCCACATCGGAATAGCAAAACCGCCAGGAGACGTATCCGGCTGATTACTGAATTCTTGGAACACGATCGATACTTTCTCCTCAGGATCGACCTCTCCATACGTGCCGTTGATCGACGTCGTAATCATGGAATCGAGGATCGATTGAATACTCTCTTCTACCGTTTGCTGCTCTGCGGCTGTCAATAATTCAACTTCTCCGTTCTCACCGATCGCTTTCGTCGTGTCGACGGCAACCTGAATGCCGAGGTCACGAACTTTGAAAGGAGCTTCGTCAATGTTCCGACGGATTCTGTTGAACTCGTTATTGATCGTTTCTCTCGTCATCTCGTAATCCCCGGCCGCGCCATTGACACCGGCTGGGTAATTCGGAATGTCTTCGCCTCCTTCTCCGACGATACCCCCTTCAGGAACTCCGCCTTCATACGTCTCCTCGATCCGTTCGACGCTAACAGGCAGCCCTTCCATCGTTTCAGGGTCGACAGGTTCAACGAGCTCCTCGACCCGATTTTCCTGAGTGAAATCGATATCGGTTGTGACGGTCGCCATCACTTTGCCTTGTCCGATCATCATTCCGAGCATTCTCTGAACACGTTGCTGAATATCTCTTTCAATATCTTCTTTTATGTCTTGCTGATATGTATAAGCATCGGCTGATCCCATATTTCCGGAATCATTTATGTCAAAATACTGAAAATTCTGGTCCATGATGACGATATTATCTTTAGGAAGGTTTGGAACAGATTTTGATGCGAGATTATAGAGCGCTTCAATCTGGCTCGCTTCCATTTGATACCCCGGCTCAACGTTCAGGACGATCGAAGCAGAAGCCGGTTCTTGATTGGCCGTGGCAAAAATCTGCTCTTCCGGCATGTTGATCATGACCTGGGCATTCTGGATTCCTGTGATGCCGCTCATTAAGTTCGCAAGCTCCGTCTGCATCGCATCGAGCCGGATGACCTCAAACTCATTGTCCGTCATCCCCCATGATGTGTTGGCACTGAAAAAGCTGTAATCGATCGAGCCGCTATTCGGCAAGCCCGCTGCTGCCAAGTCGACTAGCATGGCTTCCGCCTGGGTTTCCGGCACAAGAATCGTCGTTCCGCCTTGCCCGAGCTCATAAGGGACTCCTCTGGTCTCAAGCTCTGTCTTAATCTGGCCAATTTCCTGCAGCGTCAAATCTCTGTACAATGGAACCATTTTCGAACTGGAAGCAAAGACACTTGCTAAGATAAGAAGGATGAGGACCGCAACAGTCCCCCCTGCTATTAAGGCTTTTTGCCCTCCACTTCGCTTTTTCCAAAAAGACCAGGACTTTTCTTTAAAAATCATTAATTTTTCTTTCATAATTGCCCCCAAAAAAAGCACAACTTGCAAGAAGTATATAGTGCGAATTGTTATAGAAGAGTGTTAAACCTGCATACGCATGATTTCTTTGTATGCTTCGATCACTTTGTTCTGAATCTGAACGGTTGTCTGCATCGTTATGCTGGACTTCTGCGCAGCGATCATGACATCGTGCAAATCATCTACTTCTCCTTTGGCCATCGCTTCTGTCATTTTGTTGGACGCATTCGCCGTCTCATTGACTTGATCGATCGCCTGCTTCAGCTGAGAAGCGAAGTTCGCGTGGGCTTCACCTGGCGTTGTGTTGGGCTTTATTGGTGAAAGGTTCTGTCCGATATTTCCGACAGGATTAATCATAGGAATATGATTCGTCATTCTATCTAACTCCTAACTGCTATTATTTTCCGATTTCGAGCGCCTTCATCATCATACTTTTGGTCGCGTTCAACGACGTCACGTTCGCTTCATACGAACGGCTGGCGCTCATCATATCGACCATCTCTTGAAGAGGGTCTACGTTCGGCAGTTGTACATACCCATTTTCATCAGCATCTGGATGATTTGGCTGATAGACGGGTTTGAACGGTTCGTCATCTTCTATGATCCGCGTAGCTTTGACACCTTGACCGGGAGAACTTGAAGTCTTAGACGCCATTTGCAAAAAGGATTTGAAATCCTGTTGAGCCGGTTGGAAAGCGACGAGTCTTCTGCGATAAGGCTCCCATTCCCCAGCTTCGTTGACCGTTGCCCTTGTCGTATTGGCGTTGGCAATGTTTGATGATGTGACATCCATACGAAGACGCTGCGCGGTCAACGCACTGGCGCTCGTATTCATCGAATGAAATAAACTCATCGATTAGTTCCCTCCTCTAATGACCGTTTCAAGGCCGCGGAACTTGCTGCTCATCCGGTCGACGAGCGCTTGATAATGAATCTGGTTCTGAGCCAATTCGTTCATTTCTTTGTCGATATCGACATTGTTTCCATTGTGATTGTATGTACTGTTCGAAACGGTAATCGTTCGATAAGGTTGGTTTTCTTTTGACTGGAAATCGATGTGGCGACTGTTCGTTCGATAGGTAGGAAGTGAGCTGATTTCATTTTTTAATACGTCATTGAAGACAACCTTTTTGGCTTTATACCCTGGTGTGTCGACATTCGCAATGTTGTTCGAAATCGCCCGGTTTTTTGCTGTAGAATAATTCAATGAGTGTTCAAGTGTCGTAAAAGTTTTTCCAAATAGCTCCATATATACACCTCGTTCGACATCTATTGCTACAAAGTACATTGTAAGAAATAGTGTATACGTCTGTCTATGAAATCTTTCGAATTTTTACACCACTATAATAAACAGGATAATAGAAATGGGTCCATAGACTCTATCTGATTCCTTTTCCTTACAATTGTTTGTTATTAGACATTCTTCGCCATATGTCTACAAATCCCCTCTATTTTTTTACCTAATACGCATAATTACTTCTTCACTACCTACTCTGATCGTCTACCGGAAACCTTTTCCCCTAATAAAACGAGATCGAGTTCTCGAAAATCTGATACAGAATTCTTTACCAAAAAAACCCGTCTGGCATTAAAGCCAGACGGGTTTAACAATATTGATAGAACTTAATTTGTACGAAGCTTTTGAAGCTCGACTAGGAAATTGTTGTTCAAGACTTTGATATATGTCCCTTTCATACCTAATGAGCGGGATTCGATGACACCCGCACTCTCAAGCTTACGAAGAGCGTTTACGATAACGGAACGTGTGATGCCGACGCGATCAGCGATTTTACTTGCTACAAGCAGGCCTTCGTTTCCTTCAAGCTCATCAAAAATGTGCTCGATCGCTTCAAGCTCACTGTAGGAAAGAGAGCTGATCGCCATTTGAACGACCGCTTTGTTACGGGCTTCCTGTTCGATTTCTTCTGTCTTCTCGTGAAGGATTTCCATCCCGACTACTGTCGCACCGTACTCAGCAAGAAGCAGATCGTCTTCGTTGAAGTTTCCGTTCAAACGGCTGAGAATCAATGTACCCAGACGCTGTCCGCCTCCGATGATTGGTACAATCGTTGTCAATCCCTCTTCAAACAGTTCACGATTTTCTACAGGGAACGCCGTGTATTCACTGTCGATGTCGATATCAGGTGTCGTCTCCTGAATGTTGAACAGGTTCTGCGTGTACTCCTGTGGGAACTGGCGCTCTGACAGCATCGCTTTCATACGCTCGTTCTCGATTTCCTGTTTGATCGCAACGCCTAGCAGTTTCCCGCGGCGGCTGACGATAAACGTATTCGCCCCGATTACGTCGCGAAGTGTGGCGGACATATCATTGAAGTCCACCGATTTTCCTGTTGTTTTCTGCAGCATGGCATTGATCTTTCTTGCTCGGTCTAATAATCTCATGTTTACTTCCTCCTTGTCATTGTCGTCCATCATTTTGTTTTTTCTATCCATTTCTGTATCGTTCATCAGAGCTTTTCCACCAAAAGGATTGATGATCTATAAAATGTAGCGGCTTAAGTCTTTATTTTTTACAATCGATGATAGTTTGCTATCTACATACTGCGGTGTGATTTCGATCGTTTCCATCATGACGTCCGGCGCCTCGAAGGATAGATCTTCGAGCAGCTTCTCCAAGATCGTATGCAGACGTCTTGCTCCGATATTATCCGTTTCCTGGTTCACCTCATGAGCGATTTCTGCGAGTCTTGTAATAGCATCGTCAGAAAATTCAACCTTTATACCTTCCACTTCAAGGAGCGCTTTATACTGCTTCAGAAGAGCGTTGGATGGCTCGATTAAAATGTTTCTGAAATCCTCCACCGTCAGCTTGTTCAGCTCCACACGGATCGGGAAGCGGCCTTGTAGCTCTGGAATGAGGTCAGACGGCTTTGCCATGTGGAAAGCACCGGCTGCAATGAAGAGGATGTGGTCTGTGGAGACGGGACCGTACTTGGTCACGACGGAGGACCCTTCTACGATCGGAAGGATGTCACGCTGGACCCCTTCTCGAGAAACGTTCCCCTGCTGTTCTCCTTTGGCTGCCACTTTATCAATTTCATCGATGAAGATCATACCAGACTGCTCGACTTTTCCGACAGCCTCTTGGCCGATTTCATCCATGTCGACGAGCTTCCCTGCTTCTTCCTGTGTCAAAACCTTCCGAGCTTCTGAAACAGGCAGACGTCTCTTCTTTTTCTTCTTCGGCATGAACTGGCTGAACGCATCCTGCATATTCATCCCCATCTGTTCCATACCGGAGCCTTGAAGCATATCGAACATCGAAGATTGAGATTCTTCGACCTCGATCGTGACCATCCGGTCCTCAAGCTCCCCCATGTCGAGTTGCTGACGGATCCGGCGCCGCTTCGTTTCGACTTCATTTTCTTCCTGGTTCTGCTGCGTATCTGTCTCCTGCTGCTCGTTTTGGTTGAACAGCATTTCAAACGGATTTTTGAAGTTGTTCGCCTGTTTTTTCCTTGATGGGACAAGCAGTTTCACAAGACGTTTATTCGCCTGTTCCTCTGCCCTGTCCTTCACGGCTTCCATCTTCTCCTCTTTGACCATGCGCACCGCCATTTCGACGAGATCGCGCACCATGGACTCCACATCACGGCCGACATAACCGACCTCTGTGAATTTCGTCGCTTCCACTTTCACAAAAGGAGCCCCGACCAGCTTCGCCAGACGGCGGGCGATCTCAGTTTTCCCTACCCCTGTAGGACCGATCATCAAAATATTTTTCGGTACGATTTCATCGCGGATGTCATCTTCAAGCTGCATTCTTCTGTACCGGTTTCTAAGGGCAATGGCAACAGAACGTTTCGCACTGTTCTGACCGATGATATATTGATCCAGTCGTTCGACAATTTGTTTTGGCGTTAAATTAAGTGACATAATACGGCCTCCTTATTCGAGAACCTCGAGAATGATTTGGTCATTCGTAAATACACAAATCTCGCCTGCGATTTCCAGCGCTGCTCTGGCAATATCCTCCGCCGATTTCTCAGAGGAGTAGCGCTTCAGCGCACGTCCGGCACTAAGGGCAAAGTTCCCACCGGATCCGATGGACAGAATTCCGTCATCCGGTTCTATCACTTCCCCTGTTCCGGAGACAAGAAACATGTTTTCCTTATCCATGACGATCAGCATCGCTTCCAGTTTGCGTAACACCTGATCGCTGCGCCACTCTTTCGCAAGCTCAACAGAGGCGCGTGCGAGATTGCCGTCGTAGGTTTCAAGCTTTCCTTCAAATTTTTCAAACAATGTGAAGGCGTCAGCTACTGAACCGGCAAACCCGGCTAATACTTGATCGTTGAATAGACGGCGGACCTTTCGTGCTTTATGCTTCATGACGACCTGGTTCCCAAGCGTCACCTGGCCATCACCGCTCATGGCACTTTGACCGTTGTGCTGAACGGCAAAGATCGTTGTGGCATGAAACTGTTCCATTTCACTTCACCTCATTTATTGGCTCTTGGATGGCTGTTCATATAAACCTCTCGCAGCCGGTCTTTCGTTACGTGCGTATAGATTTGGGTGGAGGACAACTGTTCATGACCGAGCAGTTCTTGAACCGCTCTCAAATCCGCTCCGGCATTCAGTAAATGCGTGGCAAAAGAATGCCTCAGCTTGTGCGGTTTAATTTTGACAGTCAACGCCGTCTTCTCCACCATTTTATTTAAAATCATCCGGATGCCTCTCGCGGTCAAAGGCCCACCTCTAGCATTGAGGAACAAAGCCTCTGTCGGATGCTTCGCCTTAGCAGCGAGCTCGGCTCTTCCTTGTTCGATATACGTACTCAACGCTTGACTCGCCAAATCACCGAAGGGGGTATATCTTTCCTTATTCCCTTTTCCGTGAATCAAAATCGTCGATAATGAAAAATCGAGATCCGCACGCTTGATTTTGGTACATTCACTGACACGGATTCCGGTTCCATATAACAATTCGAGAAGCGCCTGATCTCTCTGTCCAGTCGGAGTAGACAAATCACTGACCTCAAACAGCTCTCGCAGCTCTTCCTCATAAAAAAACTCCGGGATCAATTTGTCACCCTTTGGCAGACTAACGTTTAAGAACGGGTTATGGTTGATCCAATCCTCTCGCTCTAAAAAGCGGTAAAAGCTGCGGAGACTTGATACTTTCCTTGAAATCGATCGCCTCGACAGACCTTTTTCATGGAGTTCAGACAGAAAAATACGAAGATCCGAATATTCACAGTCTTTCAAATTCACCTGCTGCCTAATCAGGAATTCTAAAAATTCATCAACATCTCTGGCATAATGCTCCACCGTGAGCGGAGAAGCGTTTTTTTCTATTTGCAAGTACTCTATGAACTTACTTTTCTCGGTATTCTTCATTTTCCACCTCACAAAGGCGTTTAAATTTTATCACACTTTTTCAAGACATCACAATGGATTTAATAAAAATGTAACAAAATTCTGAATTGTTTCCAAGTATTCGCTTGAAAACGAATTTGTTCTGTTTATGGAGCCGTTCGCTTCTACACTGACAAGTATGTAGACTTACCAAAGCGTAATTATATCGGTCCTGTTTCCCGGTGTCAATTAAAACATGAAAGAGCCTATGACATCGTCTTGTCATAGGCTCTCTCCCTTCTATTGAACACCAATTTGAGATCCATGATCTCTCTGTGGGGTTGCCCGTCGTGTGAAGCAGAGAAGGATGATGAGATCTTCCTTCCTCTTGACGACGCCAACTTTTCCTTTTCACCGTTAGAGATTGGATCACACACTATTCCATGCTTAGGACTGGGGTTCTTCTTTATATTCGCAGCTTGTGCAGGTAATTTGTGTGCCTTTTTTCGAACGCTTCTCGACGAGTAAGGAGTCACATCGCGGGCAAGGCCGGCTGATCGGCTTATCCCAGGCGATGAAATCGCATTCCGGATACCGCTCACAACCATAGAACGTGCGGTTTTTCTTACTCTTCCGTTCCACGATTTCCCCTTGCTTACACTTCGGACACGTTACATCGATTTTCTTGAGGATCGGCTTCGTATTCCGGCACTCCGGGAAGTTTGAGCAGGCAAGGAATTTTCCATACCGGCCCATTTTGTAGACCATCTCATGGCCACACTTCTCACAATCAATGCCAGCAGGTTCATCTTTGATTTCAATGTTCTCCATCTCTTTTTCCGCTTTTGTCAGACGCGGTTCGAAGTTTTTATAGAAATCATTGATGATTTGCTCCCATTCGTGTTCGCCCTCTTCGATCGAGTCGAGATCATCTTCCATCTCTTTTGTGAAGGCGGCATCGATAATCTCAGGGAAATATTCCTTCAGCTGATCGAGCACAATCTCTCCAAGCTCAGTCGGAATGAATCGTTTGTTATCCAGTGCGACGTAGCCGCGGCGCTGAATCGTATCAAGCGTCGGAGCGTACGTTGATGGTCGCCCGATGCCTAGTTCCTCAAGCGTCTTCACAAGACGAGCTTCTGTGTACCTCGGTGGCGGCTGCGTGAAGTGCTGATTCGGCTTGATCTCTTCCGCCTTCACCGTCATCCCTTCTTCAAGGTGAGGAAGCAGCTTGTCTTTTTCTTTCTTATTGTCATCGCGCCCTTCCACGTACACCTTCATGAACCCTTTGAACTTCACTTCGGATCCTGTCGCACGGAATTCGACTCCCTGATTGTAAAGATGGACCGTCATCGTATCCAAGACGGCAGGTGCCATCTGACTCGCGATAAAGCGTTCCCAGATCAGCTTGTAGAGACGGTACTGATCGCGGGACAGCACGCTTTTGACGGCTTTCGGGTCACGGTTTGCGCCGGTCGGACGGATGGCTTCGTGAGCATCCTGTGCCCCTTCTTGCTTTTTCGCGGCTTTCGCTTTCGTCAAAAATTCTTCGCCGTAATTTTCTTCGATATATTGTTTCGCTTCGTCCTTGGCTGTGTTCGAGAGCCTTGTTGAGTCTGTACGCATATAGGTAATCAGACCTGTTGTCCCCTGTTTCCCGCCAAGGTCAATTCCTTCATATAATTGCTGGGCAATCATCATCGTCTTCTTCGCCCGGAAGTTCAGCTTACGAGCTGCTTCCTGTTGAAGTGAGGACGTTGTAAATGGTAGGGACGGATTACGGCGACGTTCACGTTTATTCACCTTTTCAACGGAGAAGTCTTTGCCCTTCATCCGCTCTTGAATTTTTTTCACGTCGTCTTCCGTCTTCAGTTCCTGCTTTTTCCCTTCTACACCGTAGAAAGATCCATCGAACATTTCCTTGTCTTTTAAGAAATCGGCTTCGATCGTCCAATATTCTTCCGGCTGGAAGTTTTTAATTTCATTTTCTCGATCGATGATGATTTTGACGGCAACGGATTGAACCCGGCCGGCACTCAGTCCTTTTTTGACCTTTTTCCACAAAATCGGGCTGATGTTATAGCCGACGAGTCTGTCGAGGATCCGGCGCGCCTGCTGGGCATCGACCAAGTTGGAATTGATCGAGCGTGGACGCTTGAAGGAATCTTTGATCGCATCTTTCGTAATCTCGTTGAAGACAACCCGGCAATCCGAATCTTCATCAATGCCAAGACTGTGAGCCAGGTGCCAGGCAATCGCTTCCCCTTCGCGGTCGGGGTCGGCTGCGAGATAGACGCGCTTCGCTTTTTTTGCAGCGGTCTTCAATTCTTTCAATACCGGGCCTTTGCCGCGGATGGTAATATACTTCGGTTCAAAGTTTTTTTCTACATCAACACCCATCTGACTTTTCGGTAAATCCCGAACGTGTCCGAGGGATGCTTTCACTTTATATTTTTTTCCAAGGTATCGTTCAATCGTCTTTGCTTTTGCAGGTGATTCAACGATTACTAGATAATCTGCCATTTCTGTTCCTCCCATAGAGGTGTATTCGTCTCTGTTTCTCATTCATAAAGTAAATCTTCCCTATTATTAAATAGAATGAAACCGTTTGTCAAACATAGGAATAGGGATTTTGACGTTTTTTGATTCATTTCTCATACAGACTGTAACACTTTCGCAACATTTTATTCAAATTTTTCAGACCATTCGCTCAGTAAATCTTCAGGTCTATGGACAAGCGTCGCTCCGTCGTTGATCATCTGGTGACAGCCTTCACTCGTCGGGGATAACGGCCTTCCAGGCATGGCGTAGACCTCTCTTCCCTGTTCAAGTGCCTGATCGACCGTAATTTGCGAGCCGCTTTTTACCCTTGCTTCGACGACAAAAGTAGCAGGGGTCAGACCTGAGATGAGCCGGTTGCGTTCAGGGAAATGATATTTTTGCGGTCTGCGGTCCGGAGAATACTCGCTGATGACGAGATGATCGCGAGCGATTTTCCGGTATAAGTCTATGTCGTTCTTTGGATAGATATGCTGAAATCCTGAGCCGAGGATCGCAATGGTCGTACCGCCGTGGGTGATGGCGAGCTTATGAGCGTACTGATCCACACCTTTGGCCATTCCACTTACAATCGTGTAGCCTTTTTCAATGACAGGGGGCAAAAGGGTTCTCATGCCCTGATAGCCGTCTTTAGAAGGCGTGCGGGTACCGATCACACTGAGGGAAAGGCTGGTTGAGAGAATATCGGGATTTCCTTGGAGGTAAAGGACATAAGGAGGGTCGGGAATGGTCCGCAACAGGTCAGGGTATGTTTCGTCAAATAACGTCACAAGTTGGTAGGTGTGTAAAAATGTGTCGAGTTTCTTCATTATATTTGGGTGATGGATGTATTGATGGATGGCGGTCGCACGAATCAGGGGAAGTTGAAAGTGTGAGGAGAGTTCCTGTGGGGTGAGGCGGAACGGAAGAAGCAGTTCAGGATCTGCCTGGAACATTTTGGCAAGGAGCGGTCTCGTGACATTGGGCGAGTCGTGGAGGCGTAATAGTCGAATTTTTCGTTGATTCATAGTGTCCCTCTTTTCATGGATAGACCGAGAACCGTGCTGAATCCCAGCACGGTTCCCTGTCCTTATTCCTTTAGATTTAATGCGTTTTGCAGATTTCGAAAAGGTCTTCCTTTTTCAAAACGTTGATCAACGTTTCGCCCATGACGGAAGGCGTTTCCGCCACTTCAATTCCGCATTCGTTCATGACGCGGATCTTCTCATCTGCCGTCCCTTTTCCGCCGGAAATGATGGCACCAGCGTGTCCCATACGTTTTCCTGGAGGAGCCGTACGTCCGCCGATGAAGCCGACGACAGGCTTGTTCATATTGGCTTTCACCCATTCAGCCGCTTCTTCCTCGGCTGTACCACCGATTTCACCAATCATGATGACCGCTTTCGTATCTTCATCCTCATTGAAGGCTTTCAATACGTCGATAAAATCTGTTCCGTTGACCGGGTCTCCCCCGATTCCAACGGCTGTCGATTGGCCGACACCTGCTTCTGAAAGCTGGTGAACCGCTTCGTACGTCAACGTACCAGAGCGGGAAACGACACCGACGTGGCCTTTTTTATGAATGTAACCAGGCATGATGCCGATTTTACATTCGTCCGGTGTGATGACACCCGGACAGTTCGGTCCGACAAGGCGCGTTTTCTTGCCTGCCATGTAACGCTTCACCTTGACCATATCAAGAACCGGAATATGCTCCGTGATACAAATGGCAAGATCAAGCTCTGCATCTGTCGCTTCCATGATCGCATCCGCTGCGAATGGAGCTGGCACGTAAATGACGGAAGCATTCGCTCCTGTCTTTTCGACAGCTTCAGAAACGGTGTTGAAGACTGGAATCCCTTCCACCTCTGTGCCGCCTTTACCTGGGGTTACACCACCGACGATCTGTGTGCCGTATTCAACCATCTGTTTCGTATGGAAAAGGGCTGTGGAGCCTGTAATCCCTTGTACAATTACTTTTGTATCTTTATTAATGAATACACTCATCTGATTTCCCCGCCTTTCTTACTTGACTAATTCCACGATTTTCTGTGCGCCTTCTGCCATCGAATCTGCAGAAGTGATGTTCAATCCGGACTCATTTAAAATTTTCTTCCCTTGCTCGACGTTTGTCCCTTCAAGACGAACGACAAGTGGAAGTGTCAGGCCGATTTGTTTCGTCGCTTCGACAACACCTTCTGCGATGATGTCACATTTCATGATTCCGCCAAAAATGTTGACGAAAATACCTTTGACGTTGTCATCGGAAAGGATGATCTTGAACGCCTCGGTTACTTTTTCAGTCGTAGCTCCGCCTCCAACATCAAGGAAGTTGGCCGGGTCGCCGCTGTAGTGCTTGATCGTATCCATCGTCGCCATCGCAAGTCCGGCACCGTTTACCATGCAGCCGATGTTGCCATCAAGCGCGATGTAGCTCAAGTCATATTTGGACGCTTCGACTTCCTTTGGATCCTCTTCATCCAGATCACGAAGGTCCGCTACGTCTTTTTGACGGAACAGAGCGTTATCATCAAAATTTAATTTCGAGTCAAGTGCAAGAACGTCCCCGTCGCCAGTGGTGACAAGCGGGTTGATTTCTGCAATCGAGCAATCCTTTTTCACGAAGACGTCGTAAAGTCCAAGCATAAACTTGACCGCTTTGCCGACGGATTCTTTCGGAATGTTAATATTGAAAGCCAAACGACGCGCCTGGAATGGTGTCAAACCAACGACTGGGTCGATGACCTCTTTAAAGATCTTTTCCGGAGTTGCTTCGGCTACTTCTTCGATTTCGGTACCGCCCTCTTCAGAAGCCATCATCGTCACACGGCTCGTGGCACGGTCCAACACAAGGCCGACATAGTACTCGCTCTTAATGTCGCATCCTTCTTCGATGAGTAAGCGCTTTACTTCTTTACCTTCCGGACCAGTCTGATGGGTGACAAGTGTCTTACCCAGTATCTCGTCAGCGTATGTACGCACTTCATCAAGATTTTTAGCAATTTTGACTCCACCGGCTTTCCCACGTCCGCCTGCATGGATTTGCGCTTTGACGACGGTTACATCGCTACCTAATTTTTCTGCTGCTTCGACAGCTTCATCTACGGTATAGGCGACATAACCTGTTGGTACAGATACGCCAAAATCACGCAATATTTCTTTCCCTTGATACTCGTGAATGTTCATGTTTCATCCTCCCATCAAATTTCACTGCATTTCCATTGTATAAAAAAACGCTATCAATTGTCCATACAAACACGGATTTCTGTCGAAAAGTTCAGACAAGTTGACAGTATATTTATTATGTAAACATATGACTGGTATGCTATGAAGGGAAAATTTATTGACGAGCTTATAAAAATCTTGACCAAACCAAAATATGTATTCTGTTACATTCATTACAATTTTTATGGTATGATCTTCTCAACATCTTTTTTGATAACGAGAAAATTCAGGTAAATGGAGAGTTGATATGGAAGTTATAATAGCAAGTGCTTTTTCCATCCTTATCGTTTTAAATTGTGTGGTTGCCATGATGAAGGTATTGTCGATTGCAGAGGACCGGAAAGAAATTTCCCGCATCAAACGAATGACCTATTCAACTATAGTCCTCGGGGCTGGTATCGCGATTTCTGCTGTGATTCCTTCGCTTTACAGCCATATGTATCCCTTGCTCGTTTCGTTCCTATGAAATTAAATCCAAACGTCAAAAGGCCCGGCTGTTAACAGCCGGGCCTCTCTCGTGTACTCCTATTTTTTCAGCTCCTGATCGGACTTATAAATGAATGCGAACACTTCCGCTACCACTAAATAAAGCTCTTCCGGGATTTGTTCATTGATGTTCAATTCAGAGAGCAGTTCGACTAGTGAAGCATCTTCCTGAACCGGAATATCGTGCTCTTTCGCCCGTTCCAATATGTTATCCGCCACATAGCCCTTTCCTTTCGCAACCACTCTAGGAGCCGCCTGCTGTTCTGTCTCGTAATGAAGCGCGATCGCTTCCTTCCTCTTCTCCTTCATATCCGGAAATCCACCCCTTTACCACCTAGCGTGCTCATTCCGTTCCCCCGCTGCTTATGCGCTACGTTCATCGGCTTGATCCATACACTGCCGAGCTGATACCCAAGCTGGTCCAGCCCTTTTTGTAACGCCAGTTTATACGTATCGACAACAGACTCGATTCGATCATGATCATTATAGACCGTGACGGCGACGTTGCGCTCGACAATCGTCAAATCGATCACCGTTTCTTTTATTTGTTCGAGCGATAGAAAAAAGAGAATGTGGCATGAATCCGCGTCCATTTCCCCTTGCCTCGTTTTCCTTCCCTCCATCTGCATATGGATATCCTTCACAGCTCCGAGCATTTCACCGGGAAATTGCAGCGCGACCTGCAAGGTTTGGGACGTTTCGGTATGTGCGGTCAATTGGATGCCGTTCAAGAAAGAAACCATCTGTCTTGCTGCTTCCGGACGGACCGCAGATTGAGGATCCTGTAAACTGGCGAGAAGCGTCGACTTTAGACTTCCCGAACTTTCATAGCCTTTTTTCAAAAACGCTTCATCCTGGATGCCTGATAAGTCGAGCATCGCTTTCATTTTCAAAAAAACCCCGTCCCTGATCTGTGGAGGGAATTCATGCGAAAGCCGGCTAGTCCACTCCGTTAAGGCGACTTTTTCAGCGGGTGGAAGCTGATGGGCTTGTAACGTCTGAAAGGCTCTGAGAAGTGGTTCTGGAATTGAAAAATTCCGTTGTGCCGGTGGCTTCATCACTAGGATTTCAGCCGCAGGACGGAACGCTTCCGGAAGCAGCGGGAGGATCTTCTGGAACGTCCCTTTTTCCTGTAAGGCCTGATGATCCTTCGAAAAAAGAGCGGATGGGGCTTCTTGCGAAAGGTGAGCGACCCACCTCGTAAACATCTGCCGCTCCGATTTACTTAAAGGGATTTGTTCATCCATCAGCTGCTTCATATGCTGAGCCATCGCTTCGGGTTTGACGGGAAGCGGCGGGGCTTCTTGATTGGCACGATTCAGGATATGGTCATAGTCCTGGTTCGTTAGACGGCTAGAGAGATCATGTCCTGACCAGTGCTGCCACGCCTTTTGAAACGCTGGATATGTATGATCGGTCATCCCTG
Source organism: Halobacillus fulvus (assembly GCA_004078665.1). Classification (GTDB taxonomy): domain Bacteria; phylum Bacillota; class Bacilli; order Bacillales; family Halobacillaceae; genus Halobacillus; species Halobacillus fulvus. Next base: position 805,659 of record SCFO01000001.1, read on the forward strand.
CCTTTTGAAACAGGGAATGGGACACGCGGCTTCCTTGCGAGAGTTCCGTCATGATCCGGAGCGCTGAGGACTCCTGGAACGATAGCGGCGGGGCTGTCCCTTTCATTTGAGCCAAAAACTGAGCCAGCCGTTTATCATTGACCGTAACAGGCGAAGTATCCAACGGAATCAACTGAGACATTCCTGACGTGCGTCTCATCATCAGAGCATCGAATATAGCGGGACGGATAGGCAGCTTGCGTTCAAACATTTCGAGCAGGACTTGTTTGGCTACAGGCTTTTCATTCGTTTGCTCCAGCAGCTGAAGCGCCTGCTTGACCTCCGCCGTTCGGAACGGTATGTCCATTTTCATAAGCGACCGGACGAAGTCAGCCGCTTCTCCGGAGCTTTTGATTCCGAGCTTCGCCAGTAATTGGTGAAAAGAAGAGGCATTTGTAGTTGCTAGCCTTGAGATCAACTTCAAATGGAGCACCTCGTCCTTGGTGGATGCCTGGAATAAATAACTCTGCCCTTTCGTTAGCGCGCTTTCCAGCTGGGCCTCCATCCTCTGACTTCCTATCTGGACAATCGCCTTATTCCCTGGCAATATGTCGATGACTTTCGCTTGAACCATTTGACCTGATTTCGGGGCATTCGTCACGGACCCTGCGGGAAGCGCCCGGATCAAACTCGATATCCATGCATTCAATTTCATCATCCCTCCAGCTTCTGTAAACGAGTCATCAGAAGCCGAAACGCCTCATGATCACTTGTTCAGTACTTCTCTTACAGGTGAAAAACTGCGGCGGTGATGAGCCGTCGCTCCGAACTCTTCCAGGGCTTGTAAGTGTTCTTTCGTTCCGTAGCCTTGATTGGACTTGAATTGATACGCCGGATACGCCTCGTGAAGTTCTGCCATATACCGATCCCTTGTTACTTTGGCGATGATACTCGCCGCAGCAATTGACACGCTGCGCTGATCTCCCTTGACGATACTTTGCTGGGAGGTCTCCATATCAAGCTCCATGGCGTCGATCAGCAGGTGATCCGGCTTCTGATTAAGGGCAGCAACCGCACGCTTCATAGCAAGCTTTGTCGCCTGGTAAATATTGTGCTGGTCGATCTCTTCACTGCTCACAATTCCGGCTCCCCAGTCAGCGCCCTCCTGTATGATCGAATAAAACTGTTCACGCTTCTCAAGCGAAAGCTTCTTGGAATCGTTCAGCCCCTCTAAATAAAAATCCTCCGGCAAAATGACGGCTCCGGCCACAACAGGACCTGCTAAAGGCCCGCGTCCAGCTTCATCGATGCCGGCAATGACGGATTTCCCCTGCCGAAACGCCTCGTATTCAAAACTCTTCATGTCTTCATACTGGTTTTTCAAGTCTTCTTTTTTTTGCTGAGCCGCTTCATACTGGTGGATCAGCTTTTGAACACCTTTCCGTTTATCTGTTTTTAACGTTTCAATTTCTTCTGTCGTCAGTGATTCTTGCACAAATTTTTGTTTAATTTCTGAGATCGAAGCCATCGTTCGGCTCCCTCCCTTTCTTTTGTTATCGGATGGTTCTCTTAGAGAGTGTAGAATGAAAAAAGAAAACGCAAAGTGATGGGTTCACAATGCGCTCTCCTTATCGTTATCTTTTGATACCTTAGACGGACAGTCCTACGGGCGTTCGAAGCTGATCAGACCAGTTTTGCCGGACCTTAAGTCCTGTAAAATGACGTCCGATACTTTTTCATAATTGATGCGTCCTCCGCTTTCGAGACAACCGCGCTTCTTGCCGATCGTTTCAAATGCGTCCATAATATCCTCGTATTGGGAAAAGCCGTAGCGGTTTTCCAATTGATTCGGATAATGATTTTGTAAATAATCCAGGACATAGGCGGCGATATCTTCTTTCGGAAGAATCTGATCCTTGATTGTCCCGATTGAAGCGAGTCTGTACCCGACTTCCTCTTCTTCAAATTTCGGCCAGAGGATCCCCGGTGTATCCAGCAGTTCAAATTCTTTTTTTACTTTGATCCACTGCTGTTTTTTCGTCACTCCGGGCTTATCACCGGTTTCGGCCATTTTTTTGTTAACAAGCCGGTTGATCAGCGTCGATTTTCCGACGTTCGGAATCCCGATGATCATGGCACGCGATGCGCGGGGACGAATGCCCTTCGCTTTTAGCTTTTCCTGTTTAGCGCGCCCTAGTTCCTTGGCGAGCTGGATGACTTTTTGGACATCCTGCTTACGGTTCGCTTCGACCGCAATGGACTCGATCCCACGGTCTTTGTAATATTGGAGCCATTCATTCGTCACGTTCGGATCCGCCAAGTCTTTCTTCATCAGGACGACCATTTTCGGCTTTTCCTGTAAAATATCATGAAGCATCGGATTCTCCGAGGAATAAGGGGCGCGTGCGTCGACAAGTTCGATGACAAAATCGACGAGCTTCAATTTTTCTGCTACTTCTCTTTTTGCTTTGGCCATGTGGCCGGGATACCATTGGATAGCCATCTTATCCCTCCTCTGTTATAAGATGAATGCGGTTCAGAGGCCAGTATGTGAGCACGGCTTCCCCTACGACCTCGTCCATCGGGATAACTCCGAGAATCCGGCTGTCTGTGGAATTGTTACGGTTATCTCCGAGTACAAGAAGCGTATCTTGCGGGACCTCACTGTGCCCGCCCGGCAGTTCTTCGATGGTGAAGTCTTCTGTCAGGGTCTGGCCTTCCGATATTTGGCTTTTTCGCTCTTCTAGAAACGGTTCCTCAACAGATTCACCGTTCACATAGAGCTGATCATCTTCATAAGCGATGTGATCACCAGGCAGTCCGATCACTCGTTTAATGTAGTCTTCCCGCTGGTTGGCATGGAATACGACGACATCAAAACGGTCAGGCGATCCGACTGTGTAATTGATTTTACTGACGATCACATGCTCACCGTTATGTAGGTTGGTCAGCATGGAATCTCCTTCGACAACGACAGGAGCAAGGAAAAACACGCGGACGACGATTGCAAGTACGGCCGCAATGAGAAACGCCTTGATCCAGTCAAACACTTCCTGCTTCATTCTTTCACCGCCTCTATTTTCATCACCTTCAGGCTAGTTTACAATAGATACCGCTTCATTTTGATGTAATTATAGTTATATACCCATTCTGCCGTTATTTTCACGGATGTCTCCACCCATTTTCAATTAGTGGCTTAGACCGTTTCCGTTTCCATAAAAGATTGGGAGGTCCGGGAAATGGTCTCGCTTTCCATGGGCGGGCGCTGAGCTTCCTCGTCGTTTTACTCCTGCGGGATCTCAGCCTGCCCTTTCCTCCCCATAGGAGTCTCGGCCATTTCCCGGACCTCCTATATGGAATAAAATAACGGAAACTTCACTTGTTGGACGTATCATGCATGAAAATGGCAAGGACTAAAAGTTAGACTCTTCCTAACAATTAACGCTAATATTTCCTATTAAAAGCAGAGACAATAGAATCAATGCTATACGCAAACAAACCCTTTATGATTAGAAAAAAGGAGCTTGGCCGAGGCAAGCTCCTTTTTCAATGGTTTAGATGATTTCTTTAATACGAGCTGCTTTACCGCGAAGATTACGCAGGTAGTAAAGCTTAGCACGACGTACTTTACCACGACGAGTACGCTCAAGTTTAGCAATACGTGGAGAGTGAACTGGGAATGTACGTTCCACACCTACACCGTAGCTGATTTTACGTACAGTGAATGTTTCACTGATTCCACCGTTTTGGCGCTTGATCACAACACCTTCGAATACCTGGATACGCTCACGGTTACCTTCGACAACCTTTACGTGTACCTTTACAGTATCACCCGCGCGGAAGTCAGGTAGATCTGTACGAAGCTGTTCTTTTGTAATGTCATGAATAAGTTGTTGCATTGACTTTCACTCCTTTTTAACTAATGCTCATGTCTTCTAAGAGGCAGCGGAACATCGTTTTCCACTTAAACCGTACGTTTAAGCACAAAGATTAATATACCATAAAACGTTCAAAACCGCAACAGACTTCAGCTGTTTTTCCATTCGTCGATCCATTTTTTCTCTTGATCAGACAGATCGCGGTCCTCAAGCAAATCCGGACGACGCTCGAATGTACGCTTTAGGGACTGGTAATGCCGCCATTCATCAATTTTGGCATGGTTCCCTGACAGCAGCACATCCGGGACTTTCCTGCCGCGGAATTCAGCCGGTCGTGTGTAATGAGGATGCTCGAGCAGACCATTTGAGAAGGAATCCTCTGGAGCGGACTGTTCGTTGCCAAGCACTCCCGGTAACAGGCGGACGACAGAATCAATGACGACCATCGATCCGAGCTCGCCACCGGTCAACACATAATCTCCAATCGAAATCTCATCGGTGACGAGCTCTTCACGAATCCGCTCATCGTATCCTTCATAATGACCGCAAATGAAAACAAGATGCTCTTCCTCTGCAAGCTCTTCTGCTTTTTTCTGTGTATAAGGCTCACCTTGTGGACACATCAGAACGACACGCGGCTTTTTCTCCGCTTTTTCCTCAATGGCGTGGACAGCATCGAATATCGGCTGCGGTGAGAGGACAAGGCCTGCCCCTCCTCCATACGGATAATCGTCGACTTTATTGTGCTTATTTTCCGTGTAGTCACGGAAGTTCACATATTGGTAGCTGAACGCTCCGCGGTCCTGTGCGCGCTTCATAATCGAATGATTCAAAACACCATCAAACATTTCCGGAAACAAGGTTAAAATGTCGATATGCATTAGTCCAGCAGCCCCTCTAGTGGATCGATGATCACTTTTTTCTCATTTGGATCGACGTGCTTGACGACAGATTCGATGTAAGGAATCAGCGCGTCTTTCTGGCCTCGGCGTTTGACGACCCAGACGTCGTTTGCACCCGGAGTCAGAATCTCCCGGATCTCTCCAAGCTCTTCTCCAGATTGTAAGAATACACGGCAACCGATGATCTCATGGAAATAAAATTCATTCTCCTCAAGCTCTTCATGGTCTTCCTCTGACACCATCAGCGACCCGTTTTTATAAGGCTCGACATCGTTGATTGTCGGGTGGTCTTCAAAGCTGAGAAGGTCAAACCCTTTATGAACCCGATGACTTCGAATGACAAGCGGCTTTGGATCTTTTTGATCATGGGCCCAATACAACAGCTGCCCGGGCTCGAAGCGTTCCACGAAATCTGTGATTCGGCGAACCTTCACTTCTCCCTTAATGCCATGGGTGTTTATAATTTTACCGACGTTGAATAATTGCTTATCCATCACTTTATTACCTCGCTCGTATGACTTTTCCGTCCTGAATGACGATTTTCTGGTCGTGAATATCCTGCCATAGATCCCCTTCCTCGACGGTGATGAGGGCTTCGACTTCATCTGTCTCCAGCTCACTGCCGTCCGGAAGAATATCCAGCTGCTTCAATTGATGCTCGATCCAGCGAATTCGATCTCTTCGTTGACTGATCTCTTTTGAAAAGCGGCGTTCAACCTCTTGTTTAGACAATTCCGGCTTACGCTCAAGCTTCTTTTGTTCAAACTGAAGCTGTCTGCATTCCTGATCCAGCTGCCGGCACCTCTGTTCAAAGCGCTGCTTCAGCTCTTTCCGGCTCGCTTCGGTTAAAATCTGTTTGACGGGAACCTTTTGGATGATTTGCATAGACACGCCCGCTTTCTTTAACGAAATAAACGTATAAAAAAGGGAAAGGTTGCCCCTCTCCCTTTTTTACATGATATCCAGATAGATTCGTTTTTCCGAATCAGAGCCTGCCGCATACACGACAGTTCGAATCGCTTTCGCGATCCGCCCGTTCTTTCCGATCACCTTTCCGACATCATCAGGGTGGACGGTCAGATGATAGACGATTTTACGGTCTTCTTCTTTCATTTCCACCTTGATGTCTTCCGGATGATCAACGAGCGGGGTCACGATTGTTTCGATTAAGGCTTGCATGATATCACCACTGGTTTATTATTTTTGTTTCTGTTCGTGGAATTGCTTCATGATGCCTTCGTTAGAGAATAGGTTACGTACAGTGTCGCTTGGCTTCGCGCCATTGGACATCCAGTTGATCGCTTTTTCAGCATCAAGCTTAACCTCTACAGGGTTAGCCACTGGATTGTACGTTCCGATCTGCTCGATGATACGTCCATCACGAGGAGAACGGGAATCTGCTACTACTACACGATAAAATGGGTTACGCTTTGAACCCATGCGTTTAAGACGAATTTTTACTGCCATATTTAACAACCTCCAAAGTTTCTTTAAAATTATAGGTTTCACACAAATTTAGATTTTAGCAGAACTTCATTTGTGTGTAAAGGATTTTTACATTACATAAACGGAAATTTCATGCCTTTGCCTTTTTTCCCTTTCGTATTGCTCATCTGTTTCATCATTTTTTTCATTTCTTCAAACTGTTTCAACAGACGGTTCACCTCTGATACAGAGGTACCGGATCCTTTAGCAATCCGTTTTTTACGGCTGGCATTCATGACGGATGGATCTTGACGCTCCAGCTTCGTCATCGACTGAATGATCGCTTCGACGTGGACGATCTGTTTGTCGTCGAACGAAACGTTCTTCAAGCCTTTCATTTTGTTGGCACCCGGAATCATGCCGATCAATTCATCGAGCGGCCCCATATTCTTCACTTGCTCCATCTGATCGAGGAAATCCTCGAACGTAAACGATGCGTTGCGCATCTTCGACTCTAATTCCTTCGCCTGCTTCTCATCGACCTGTGTCTGGGCTTTTTCGATCAGCGTCAGAACGTCTCCCATACCGAGGATACGGGAAGCCATCCGTTCTGGATGGAACGGCTCGAGCTGATCGAGCTTCTCGCCCATACCGGCGAATTTGATCGGTTTTCCTGTGACGGCACGAATCGATAGCGCAGCACCACCACGGGTATCACCATCAAGCTTCGTCAATAGAACTCCTGTAATATCAAGCTGTTCATCGAAGCTTTGAGCTACGTTGACGGCATCCTGACCTGTCATCGCATCGACGACAAGGAAAATCTCATCCGGCTGAACGGTTTCTTTGATGCGCTGCAACTCGCCCATCAAGTCTCCGTCGACGTGAAGACGACCAGCGGTATCGACGATCACATAATCATTGTGCTCTTCCTTCGCCTTGTCGATCGCATTTTTGGCGATATCGACAGGGTCCGCTTCCGTACCTTCTGCATGCACCGGCATATCCAGCTGTTTTCCTAGGGTTTGAAGCTGCTGGATCGCTGCTGGACGATAGACGTCGGCTGCAACTAACAGAGGGTTACGGTTGTAGCTTTTGCGCAAAAGGTTGGCAAGCTTCCCTGTTGTGGTCGTTTTACCGGCACCTTGGAGACCGACCATCATGATCACGGTCGGTGGACGCTTGGCGACGGCAATTTTACTTTCGTCCCCACCCATCAGCTGAGTCAGTTCTTCTTGAACGACTTTGATGACCTGCTGGCCGGGAGTCAAGCTTTCCATAACCTCCTGGCCGATGGCGCGTTCTTTGATGCGCTTAACAAAGTCTTTGACAACTTTAAAGTTAACATCGGCCTCAAGGAGGGCGAGACGGACTTCACGTGTCATCTCTTTTACATCTTGTTCGGTTACCTTCCCTTTGCCTTTGATTTTTTTAATCGTTTCCTGCAAACGGTCGGATAATCCTTCAAATGCCATCGAAGGAACCCTCCTATTCTAATTCTTGTAATTGATTGAGCCAATCATCAAAAGGCTGGCCAAGCTTCCGTTTCGCAACTTCCGCTTCCATTTCCTTCATCACTTGCTGGCGTTTCTGGAATTTTCCGTATAGGCTGAGCTTGTTTTCATATTCTTCAAGCATCGCCTCTGTTCGGCGAATGTTATCATAAACAGCTTGACGTGAGACATCAAACGTCTCTGATATTTCACCTAAAGAATAGTCTTCCAAGTAGTACAATTCCATATAGTTTCTCTGTTTAGGAGTCAACAGCGATTGATAGAAATCAAACAGATAATTGATCCTAGTCGTTTTTTCAAGCATGCTGATCGCACTCCTTGTTAAGTGAAATACCTTTACAAGAGAATACTAACGGAGTCGGGCCTCTCATGTCAAGTCTAGGCTTCGTTTTCCTCGTCTTCTTCATATTCGTCGATCATATCAGCAAACAGACCGTAGACGAAGGCGTGCGCATCAAACGTCTCAAGATCGGTCACTTTTTCTCCTAAACCGACGAGCTTAACCGGAATATCGAGTTCATTCCGGATTGCTAAGACGATCCCGCCCTTCGCTGTTCCGTCAAGCTTAGAAAGGACGATTCCGGATACATCTGTCGCTTCTGAGAAGGTCTTCGCCTGGCTCATCGCGTTTTGTCCTGTCGTCGCATCAAGGACGAGCAAGACTTCGTGAGGGGCGCCCGGAACTTCACGTTCAATGACGCGCTTCACTTTGGAAAGCTCGTTCATCAAATTGACTTTGTTTTGCAGACGGCCGGCCGTATCACAGATAAGAACATCCGCCTGACGCGATTTCGCGGACTGGATTCCGTCGTAAATGACAGCGGCAGGGTCTGCGCCTTCACTGTGCTTGATGACGTTGACACCGACGCGTTTGCCCCACTCATCCAGCTGATCGATTGCTCCGGCACGGAATGTATCCCCGGCTGCTAGCGTCACTTTTTTGCCTTCCTTTTTCAGCGTGTGGGCAAGCTTTCCAATCGTCGTCGTTTTACCGACGCCATTGACACCGACGAACAGATAGATCGTCAGACCGTCCGGATTCTCTGTCAATCCTTCGATATCCCCCGCATCGTCATCACCGTAATAAATTTCGACGAGTTTCTCAGAAATGACTTCTTTCACTTTTTGTGTATCTTTGATGTTGCGGCGCTTCACTTCCATCTGAAGCTCATCGATCATTTCCATGACCGTGTTGACACCGACGTCTGCTGAGATGAGGACTTCCTCCAGTTCTTCGAAGAAGTCTTCATCGACCGTGCGGTAGCGGGCGACAAGGTCATTGATTTTGCTTGAGAAGGAGTTTCTCGTTTTCGCGAGACCTTTTCTGAACTTGTCGGCGATCGATTCTTCTTCGACCGATTCAGGCTCAAAATCTTCTCCTTCACCGTCGTCTTCTTCGAGTTCTTCTTCTTCGTACGTCTCTGTTTCGTCGAAGCTGTCCGCCTCTTCCTCCTGGACTTCTTCGTTCACTTGCTCCTCAGCCGGAGCAACCTCTGTTTCTCCTCCGAGCGGCTGGTCATATTCGGAAGAAGGATCCGCTTCGATTTCTTCCTTTTCTTCTCCCTCCTTCTGCTCCTGAAGGTTCGGGTGAAGATCTTGTGTGAACTTTTCTTTCAGCTTCTTAAAAAAACTCATCCTGTAAACATCCTTTCTACGCTTCTATCAATTCAGGCGCTTCCTCCAGCCGAACGGATACGAGGCTTGAGACTCCTGATTCCTGCATCGTCACCCCGTAAAGCACATCGGAGTGCTCCATCGTCCCTTTACGGTGAGTAATGACGATGAACTGGGAGCGCGCGCTGAACTCTTTCAAATACTTCGCGAAACGATCGACGTTCGCTTCATCGAGAGCCGCTTCGACTTCATCAAGGACACAGAACGGAACCGGACGTACCCGGAGAATGGAGAATAACAGCGCAATCGCTGTCAAAGCACGTTCTCCTCCAGATAATAGATTCAAGTTCTGAAGTTTTTTCCCTGGAGGCTGAGCGACGATGTCGACCCCTGTTTCAAGAAGGTCATCCGGCTCCGTCAGCTTCAGCTCCGCCCGGCCGCCTCCGAACAGTTCGCGGAAAACGACGCTGAATTCATCCCTGATTTTCGTAAACGTGTCTTCGAAACGGCGATGCATCTCAACATCCATTTCGCCGATGACACTGTGCAGCGTCCCTTTCGCCTCTAAGAGATCCTCCTGCTGGCCTTTCAAGAATTCATACCGTTCCTTGATGCGATCATATTCCTCAATCGATCCGAGGTTGACGGTTCCGAGCTCCTCGATGCCACGTTTGATCAGTTTCACTTGAGTCGAAGCTTTGTCGACATCCTCTACGTGTGGATAATCGCGCTTCGCTTTTTCAAATGTCATGACGTATTCGTCCTGAAGGTAATTCAGCATGTTCTCAAGCTCCACATCCATACGGTTTGCTTTCACTTCTTTTTGCTGGATGTCCTGGACGAAGTTTTGCAGGTGACGGTTCTTCTCTTTGAGACGGTTTTCCGCCTGCTGGATTTCATGACTGTATTGATCGCGTTCGCGCCTGCGGCTTTGGATCAGCTCTGTCGTCGTTTGTTTCCGCTGCTTCATGTCTTCAATTTCCTCGACCATTTCTTCTTCCGTCTGGTTCGAGTCGACGACCTCAAGCAGTTGTTTGAATGCTTCCCGACTCTCATCAAGCTGGGACTGGACGCTTTCAAGATCAGCTTGATAGCGTTCTGCTTTTTCCTGCTGATTCCGAACGGATGACTCCTGTTCGGCAAGCTGGACCTGCAGCTCATGGCGGCGTTTTTGCAAGTTTTCCTCGTCCATTTTTTGCTGATCCTTCGTCACCGTCAGTTCATCGATTTTGCTTTGGATCTGCTCAAGCTTTGATGAGAGATCGGTCAGGTCTGTTCCTAACGTCTCAAGCTGCTGATCCGCTTGGACACGGTCTTGATCGTATTGCGCCTGATCTTGATCGAACAGTTCGAGCTGGTCGTTCAAGTGGTTGACACGTACCTGGAGCTCACGCTGTTCGGATTGCTGCTCGTATTCAGATGTTTTCAATCGAGCAACTTCCTGTTCCATCGTTTTCGAATCTTCTTCTTGGCTTGCGATCGTCGCTTTCAGCTGCTGGACTTTTTGCTCAACGCAGGAAGCTTTGCCGCTGAATTCCTGAATCTTTTCTGTCAGCTCCTGAAGCTCTTTCTCACGAGTGAAGATCGACTGATTCGCCTTCTTCTGTGCCCCACCGGACATCGAGCCCCCAGGATTGACGACATCTCCTTCAAGGGTAACGATCCGGTATTTGCGGTTCAGGAACCGGGCGATTGCATTGGCGTTCTCGAGCTTATCAGCGATGACAATGTGGCCAAGCAGGTGCTGAATAGCCTTCTGATAAGCTGGATCAAACTTGACGAGATCGACAGCAATTCCGACAAACCCCTCTTGCTGTGTAAGCTGGTTCGCGGCTTGTCCGAAAATCGAACGTGGTTGGATCGCATCAAGTGGCAGGAACGTTGCCCGCCCTTTATTATGCTGCTTCAGCCAGTGGATCGCCTGACGTCCAGTCTTTTCGTCTTTCACTACGATGTGCTGCGCCTGCGCTCCAAGTGACGTCTCGATGGCTGTCATGAGGTGGGATGGAATATCGATCAATTCCAGCACAGCCCCTTCGACACCAGGAAGCTGCCCCTTTTGCCTCGCTTTCAGGACTTCACGGACGCCTTGGTAATAGCCGGAGAAGTCTTCCTTCATATCTTCCAACATTTCTTTTTTCGACTTCAATTTCTCTAAATACTGATAGCCTTTGTAAAGCTTCTCCTGCCAGTCTTCATACGCCTGTTTATTGTCCTTGAGGTCGGACAATAGCTGCTGCCATTCCGCTTCTTTCTGCTGGCGCAAGGAAGAAACGCTGGCCAGTTCTTCGCTCAGCTGGTTCAGTTTGTTCTCGAGCAGCTTTCGTTCTTCTCTCAAATCTTTGAATTTATCCTGCTGGTGATCTTTTTTGTAGCTGATTTGAGAGAGTTGCTTTTCAAGAAGCTGCTTTTCATTACGCTTAGCTGCCTGCTCGTTTAAGAGATCGATATATTCACTCTTCAAATCTTCTATTTGATCCTCGATCGCCTGCAGGTCCTGATTCAGCGCTTCGTTCGTCTGCTTCAGTTCTTTGTTCGTCTCTCTCCTAGCCTCTTTTGCTTTCGTAAGCTTTTCGGTCTCTTCGGTGACGACCTTTTGGAGAGATTCCACTTTGTCCGCAAGCTCCAGCTGTTCTTGTTCGATCTTTTCCTTGTTCTCTTCGAAATGTTTATGACGCTCTTTCATGAGGTCTTTTTTCCCTTCGAGACTTTGGAGCTCTTTTGTCAGGAATAAAAGGTTCTCCTGGAGTTCATCGATGGATTCATCGAGTCCCTTCACCTTTTCTCGCTGGCTTCCGACAGAGGTTTCCTCTGCTTCGATTTCAGAGCGGAGCTGCTCTTCTTTCTGCTTGACTTCTGTCAAGTTTTGCAAAAGCTGCTGCCAGTCTTGATGAAGGCTTTCGATCTGTGTGATCAAAAGGGAAATCTCGACCTGCTTCAGTTCCGCTTTTTTCTCTAAGTAATCCTTCGCGATGGCTGCCTGTTCCTTCAACGGTTCAAGCTGCCCATCAATTTCATAGAGGATATCCTCGACGCGGTTTAAGTTCTCCTGCGTTTCTGCAAGCTTAAATTCCGCTTTTTTCTTTCGCTGTTTGTACTTCAGGACACCTGCGGCCTCTTCGAAGATCGAGCGGCGCTCTTCAGGCTTCGAGCTTAAAATTTCCTCGACTTTCCCCTGACTGATGATCGAAAAAGCTTCACGTCCAAGTCCTGAGTCCATGAACAGATCGATGATGTCCTTTAGACGGCACGCCTGATTGTTCATGTAAAATTCACTTTCACCTGTCCGGTATACCCGTCTCGTCACGCTGACCTCGTCATATTCGAGAGGAAGCGTCTGGTCCGAGTTATCCAGTGTCAAGGTCACCTCTGCCATGTTCAGCGCTTTTCTCGAGTCACTGCCGGCAAAGATGATGTCTTCCATTTTCGTTCCACGCAGGGAACGGGCGGATTGTTCGCCCAGCACCCAGCGGATCGCATCGGTTATATTACTTTTCCCACTGCCGTTCGGGCCGACGACGGCCGTCACACCAGGGACGAAATCAACGGTCACCCGTTCGGCAAATGATTTGAATCCTATCGTATCTAATTGCTTGAGGAACATATCTATCCTCCTGTTATATTCACTTTCAACTTGTTTATTTTATCATAAAAAAGCCGTTAAATCAGCGATATTTTGCCAATCTTCCCGTGTTATTCCGGCATAAACGGACAACATGTTTGTCAAACAGCCTTTTAAAAAATCGAAAAATATCCTATCATATGTAGTAGCCCGCATCAGAGAGTGTAAAGGAGGACTTATTGTGAGCTTACAGCAAGCCAATCAAGAAAACCTGGCAACCATCATCAACGACATGGCCGATCGTCTACAGGTCGTCAACCGTTCGATCATGGACCCTGAAGACTATGATTTAAACAATTACGAGGAGATCAAATCTCTTCACGATATCATTCAAATGAAAGGCCAGCTGAGCGTGTCTGAAATTCAGGCATTTGTTCAGGAGCTCGGTCAATATCGTAAATAATCCAGGAGAAACTCCCATACGTTAAAGCGTGAGGGGGTTTTTTATTTTGAAAAAAGCGGGGTCTACGCCATCCACATACCTGCTTTGATCCCGAACAAAAAAACCGCCCGGAATTCCGGGCAGTTTCCCCTTTTATTTATTGATTGCTCCGTTGTTTTTCAGAGCTTGCTGAGCAGCTTTCTGTTCCGCTTCTTTCTTCGTCCGGCCGACACCGATGCCGCCCGTTTCCCCTTGGATGCGCACGTGCGCGATAAATTCGCGGCTGTGAGCTGGTCCTCTTTCTTCCACTATTTCATATTCAATCTTGCTGTTTTTATCTCGCTGTATGAACTCCTGCAATTGACTTTTGAAATCCATCGCATGAGAAAAAGCACCTTTTTTGATTTTCGGATAAACGTACGTCTCCAGGAAACGGATGACCGCATCGAACCCTTGATCTAAGTATAGAGCGCCAATAAAGGCTTCAAATACGTCCGCAAGCAGTGCGGGACGATTTCGGCCGCCTGTCAGTTCCTCTCCTTTTCCAAGCAGAATCAGGTCCTGGAAATTGAGCTCATTGGCAAATTGCACGAGAGAAACTTCGCAAACAATGGAGGCGCGGAACTTCGTCAGTTCACCTTCCGCCATATCTGGAAACTGGCGGTATAAGTATTGAGAAACGCCTAACTCGAGAACGGCGTCTCCAAGGAACTCCAATCGTTCGTTGTCCTCACGGTCCGTTTTACGATGCTCATTCACATAAGATGAATGCGTGAACGCTTGCTCCAGTAACGAAACATCACGAAATTGAACATTTATTTTGTCTTGAAAACTGGAAAAATCATCCATAAACCACCTTGTCCTTTTCAAAAAGATTCATGCGTACAGATATAGGAAAGGCTGTCTGCACGCATGCAGACAGCAACCTATTACGACTGGCTGTTTATGTAGTTAACAGCGTCGCCTACTGTATTGATGTTTTCAGCTTCTTCATCAGAAATTTCCATATCAAACTCGTCTTCAAGCTCCATTACAAGCTCTACTACGTCAAGAGAGTCTGCTTCTAGATCTTCTTTGAAGGAAGCTTCCATAGTTACTTTAGATTCTTCAACGTCAAGTCGATCCACGATGATCTGCTTCACGCGATCAAATGTTTCTGCCATTGGAACTTCACCTCCCTTCAGTTATTATAGTAAAAATCTCAAAGAAAAACCATACGTTTTTACATCACCATGCCGCCATCGACATGAAGCGTCTGGCCGGTCATATAGGCTGCATCCTCTGAGGCGAGGAATCGGACGACGCGAGCGACGTCTTCGCCTTCGCCTAGGCGCTTGAGCGGAATCAGACTCATCATCTGTTCGCGCTGCTCATCTGTCAGGGCATCGGTCATATCGGTTGTGATATAGCCTGGTGCGACAGCATTCACTTGAATGTTACGGGATGCAAGCTCTTTCGCGTTCGATTTTGTCAACCCGATCACACCCGCTTTAGCCGCGACATAGTTCGCTTGCCCAGGGTTACCGGAAACACCGACGATGGAAGCTACGTTGACGATTCGACCGTACTTCTGCTTCATCATCTGGCGGGTGACCCCTTTTGTACACAGGAAGACCCCTTTCAGGTTCGTATCGATGACCGCATCGAATTCTTCTTCCTTCATACGCATCAATAGATTGTCTTTCGTAATTCCTGCATTGTTGACAAGAATATCAAGGCGGCCGAATTCATCGACGACCGTTTTGACCATGCGCTTGACATCGTCTTCAATCGCGACGTTCGCCTGAATTTTGATCGCTTCTCCGCCTTTTTCACGGATTTCCTGAACGACGGCTTCTGCTTTATCTTCGCTGCCTGCATAGTTGACAGCGACTTTCGCTCCTTGACCCGCAAGCTCGAGCGCAATCGCACGACCGATCCCGCGGGATGCACCCGTCACTAAAGCGACTTGATCTTTTAGCATTAGGACTCCTCCTTTACCCATTGCACAATCGCTTCGACAGACTCGGGATCTTGGACGTTGAACGTCTTCATCCGGCGCTTCACTTTACGCACGAGTCCGGATAATACTTTCCCGTGTCCGACTTCAACGATTGCTTCGACATCTTTTTCAACAAAAGCTTCTAAAATCTCCTGGAAACGAACCGGAGAATAGAGCTGTTCGACGAGAAGCTTCTCAATCTCTGCGGATTCCGTCACAGCAGAAGCCGTAACGTTCGCATAGACAGGCACTTCCGCATCACGTACATCAACGTCTGTCAGATAGGCAGCGAAATCATCACTCGCCGGCTTCATGAGACGGGAGTGGAATGGTCCACTGACGTTAAGCGGGATCACACGTTTTGCTCCGGCTTCAGACAGCTTTTCTGAAGCTTGCTCCACGCCTTCTTTCGTCCCTGAAATGACGATTTGTCCCGGACAGTTGATGTTGGCAAGATCGACCGCAAGCTCGCCATCAAACGCTTGAATGACTTCCGCGATCGATTCCTGAGACAAGCCAAGGACAGCTGCCATCGTTCCTTTACCAGTCGGATAAGCTTCCTCCATCAGTTTCCCGCGCTGATGCACGAGCTTCACTGCTTCTACCGGTTCAAGTGCACCGGCTGCAACGAGCGCGCTGTACTCCCCAAGACTGTGTCCAGCCGTCATTTTCGGCTCCACTCCATGCTCTTTCAGCACTTGATGGATGGCAATACTATTGAGTAAAAGCGCTGGCTGCGCGTTTTCTGTTTTCGTTAATTCTTCGGCTGGCCCTTCGAACATCAACTTCTTCAATGAGTAACCAAGGGCTTCATCTGCCTGATCAAATAGTTGCTTGACGGAAGGATAAGCGTCGTACATCGCCTTCCCCATTCCGACTTCCTGAGACCCTTGCCCAGGAAAAACAAAAGCTAGTTGCTTCATTCCTGCTCCTCCTTCGCTTTGATATCTTTTAGCGTCGTCGAGATTGTAGAAGTCACATTCAGCTCGACCATCTGACACGCCTGGCGGATCGCATTGTAGACGGCACGGTCATTGGAGGATCCGTGCGCTTTGATGACCGGAGCGGCAAGACCGAACAACCCTGCGCCTCCATACTCCGAATAATCAAGCTTGTCCTTCAAGCCGCGAAGGTCATTTTTCACAAGACCTGCTGCGAGCTTCGTTTTAAAGCTGTTCATAAATGTTTCCTTGATCATGGAAAACATCGTCAGCGCGGTTCCTTCAATGGTTTTCAGGGCAACATTACCAGTGAAACCATCGGTGACGACAACGTCCGCCACTCCGTCTAGAAGATCTCGTGATTCAACGTTTCCGATGAAGTTGATCGGCGCATCTTTCATTAGTTCAAACGCCTTTTTCGTCAAATCACTGCCTTTTCCGTCTTCTGTGCCGACATTCAGAAGGCCGACCCGCGGTTGTTTGATGTTGCGGACCTGCTCAGCATAAATTGAACCGATGACAGCATATTGAAGCAGATGCTCAGGCTTGGCATCGACATTGGCTCCGACGTCAAGCATAAGGAACCCTTTTCCGTCCTGCGTTGGAAGTGTCGGACTAAGCGCTGGTCGATCGACGCCTTCCATTCGGCCCACTACAAATAAGCCGGCACTCATAAGCGCCCCTGTATTCCCAGCAGAAATACAGCCATCTGCGCGCCCTTCTTTTACCTCTTTCGCCGTCAATACCATCGAGGCATTCTTTTTGCGGCGAACGGCCCGGACAGGCTCATCTTCTCCGGTAATCCTTTCGGTTGTATGTAAAACGCTGATATTCGGCAGATCCTTCAGGAAAGGTTTGATTTGTGCTTCGTCCCCGACGAGGGTAATCTCGAGATCCTTCCGTTCTTCTGCCGCCATGACCGCTCCCTTGACGATCGCTTCAGGAGCATTGTCACCGCCCATCGCATCTATCGCTAGCTTCATATTTTCCATCCCCTTTTATTGGTTCGAACGGTACATTTCGAACGTTCCGGCAAATACTTCTTCGTTGTCGACATAGCTAGAAACCCGGACGATCGTCCGGCCTCTGTCATCCTCTCCATCGACCGTCGCCTTTGCGACCACACGTTCTCCAACCTTTACCTGTCGTGTAAAATGGATATCGGAACGAGCCGTAAGTGCAAGTTCATCATTGATGACCGCAACCGCCAAAGAATTGGCTTGGGCAAACAAATGATGCCCACGGGCTATATGGTTCCTCGAAAAAACGTGTTCAGGCTTCACATCAAAAATCGAAATCGCGCGCTCATCCAGCTCAAGATCCACGACTTCCCCGATCACTTCTTCGATCGGAATCGCTTTGACGGTCTCATTCCACTCCTGCGTGGCGACCGATTTAATCCGTTCACGCAGCTCCGGGATCGACAGCTCCATACGATCGAGACGGATCGTCTGAATACTGACACTAAAGTGCTTGGCCAGATCTTCGTCCGTCGTAAACGGGGAACGTTCGATCATGTCTTTCAGCTCTTCCTGTCTCACTTTTTTCGGCTTCTTCATCCTTTATCCCACCGTTCGTTCGTCAAAAAGAAAACCTTTATGACTAGGTACTAATAGTAATATATAATACCAAAACGTTTTTCGCAAGGCTCGATCATTAAATCACGCCTGAATCGACTTGTAAACAGGGAGGGCTTGTGGACAACCTCGCCCGAACACCAAGAGGGATGCCGTAATTCGGCCGGCAGTGCCCGACAGGCAAACCGCCCACCACTGGAAACGGGGCATCTGCGAAAAACTGCTCGAGCAGCTTCTCTACTTTCCTCTTTTCTTCACCTTCTGTTTTAAAATCTCCCAAAATCACACCGTTCACGCGTTCGAATACACCTGCAAAATTCATATGCTGAAGCATCGCA
This sequence comes from Halobacillus fulvus, assembly GCA_004078665.1. Taxonomy (GTDB): domain Bacteria; phylum Bacillota; class Bacilli; order Bacillales; family Halobacillaceae; genus Halobacillus; species Halobacillus fulvus. The sequence goes on from SCFO01000001.1 coordinate 823,812, forward strand.
CCGACCCGATAGGCCGGTTCATTCACTTCTTCGATCATCAAAAGGCCACCATCCACTTCCCATTCGTATGGTGTGCCAAGCGCATCGGTCATTAGTGTCAGGTTGCCACCGACGATTTTCCCTTCTCCCCTTCCGATCGCCAACACGTTAAGCGGAGCAATAGAATAGTCGAAGGTTTGTATGGTCGGGTGAAAAAGTTGAAGGAAAGAACGATACGTTTCCTGGCGGATCGCCTCCCGGTTCAAATCTGAGGCCACCATCGGTCCGTGAAAGGTTACGAGCCCACTATACTTTTGAATCGCACCGTGTAAATAGGTCACATCACTGTAGCCCCAGAAAATTTTCGGGTTGGATCGAATACACTCATAATCGATGAAAGGGGCGATCCTCGCGGTGCCGTATCCCCCTCTGGCACAAAAAACCGCCCGGATCGATGGATCAGAAAACGCCTGATGGAGGTCGCGCAGCCGTTCCTGATCCGGAGCAGCCAAATAGCCTTCCTTATGAAACAAAGCGTTGCCCATCACAACCCGAAGCCCGAGGTTTTCAAGACATCGGATACCTTCCGCCACTTTCTTTTCATCAGGCGGTCCTGCCGGCGCAATAACGGCTACACAATCACCAGGTTTTAAAGTTTTAGGTTTTCTCATCGGTTTCACTCCAGAAAAAAAGCGCTTCGATGAGCGCTCTTTTTCCTTTTATTTATGCAACAACAAATCAATCCAGAACCTCACCAAAAAGGTGCGGGTCCTGATCCAACTGATTTTTAAGAGAACGATAAGCGGGATCGTTCTCAAGACGGCCGTTCATAATGATATCGGCTGCGTCCTTCCTTGCCGTTTCCAGTGCACGGTAATCATGCACCATGTCTCCAACCTTGAATTCAGGCATTCCGCTTTGCTTCCTCCCAAAAAAGTCTCCAGGACCGCGCAGCTTCAAATCCTGTTCGGAAAGCTCGAAGCCGTCGTTCGTCTCGGTCATGATCCGCATCCGCTCTTTTCCGACATCGCCCTTTGGATCCGCGAGCAGGATGCAATAACTCTGATCCGCACCACGGCCGACTCGTCCACGCAGTTGGTGGAGCTGGGACAATCCGAACCGCTCAGCATCATAGATGACCATCACGGTCGCATTCGGGACGTTCACTCCGACTTCGACGACCGTTGTCGAGACGAGAACGTCCAAATCATTGGTCGCGAACTGCTGCATGACCGCGTCTTTTTCGTCATTATGAAGCCGCCCGTGCATAAGACCGACCGAAATGTCCGGTTCATAGACAGCGGCGAGCTGATTGTACAATTCGACCGCATTCTGAATATCGAGCTGATCCGATTCCTCAATCAACGGACAGATGACGTACGCCTGATGTCCTTTCTCGACTTCTTTCTGTATAAAAGAGAGCACGCGATTCGTCATTTCCCCCTTTACCCAATAGGTTTCGACAGGCTTTCTCCCGGCAGGCATTTCATCAATCACCGAAACATCCATATCTCCAAACGCCGTAATGGCAAGCGTTCTCGGAATCGGGGTCGCCGTCATAAACAGAACGTCAGGATGCAATCCTTTATCCCGCAGTGTCCGTCGCTGATTGACACCGAAACGGTGCTGCTCATCGACGATGACAAATCCAAGATCGTGGAACAGCACCTCATCTTGAATGAGGGCGTGTGTCCCGATTAAGAGATCGATTTCATTCCGTTCGACAGCCTCAAGAATCTCACGGCGCTTCTTCCCTTTAATCGAACCGGTTAAAAGGGCGACGTTCGCACGCCCCTCGAACAATTCCTTCAGTCCCTGATAATGCTGCTCAGCAAGGATTTCTGTAGGCACCATTAGCGCCCCCTGCTTCCCGGCTGTAATCGAAGCGTACAAACCGATCGCAGCGACTGCCGTTTTACCCGATCCAACGTCCCCTTGCAGCAGACGATTCATCCGGTGCGGCTGCTTCATATCCTTCAAAATCTCGGCAAGCGATCGTTTTTGCGCACCCGTCAGTTCGAACGGAAGCGATTGAACGAAATCTGTAAGCTTGTCATTGTCGTAGTTTTGCGCATTCCCCGTCGTCGCTTCTCGATGCTTTTTGCGAAGCAGCTGCATTTTCAGCTGGAACAAAAGAAATTCCTCATAGATGAACCGCCGTTTAGCATGCTTCAGCATGATACGGCTTTCCGGATAATGCATTTGGCGGACCGCCTGAATCCGATTCGGCAGCTTGTAAGTGAGCTGAACATCCTCCGGCAAAATTTCCGGAATGCTCTCTCCATACTCGTCGACTGCCGCTTTGATCACTTTACGAAGGCGCTGGAGCTGGAGCCCTTCTTTCAAAGTATAAACTGGCTGTATCGGCTCCTGCGCCTTCGATTCCCCTTTTTTAAACTGACTCACCGTCATCTGCAGGCGCTGCTGATCCCACTTGCCCGTGACGGTCACCGTATCCCCGATGTTCAGCTGTTTCTTGGCGAACGCCCGGTTGAACATGACCGCCTTGACAGCGAACTGTTCGACCTGCAGGGTGAACGTCAGACGTGATTTTTTTCTCCCGTAATAGCTGAGGGAAGGTTCTGACACAACCTCCCCTTCCACTGTCGCTTTTTCATTATGAGCCAGTTCCGTCAACGGTTTCACTTCGTAGGAATCATAACGAAAAGGAAAATAAAACAGAAGATCTTCTATTGTAAACAGCCCCAAATCATTGAGCTGCTCCTGAAATTTATCTCCGACTCCTTTGATCTCACTAATCGGTTGACTTAACACATGCGTCACTCTTTCTTCAACGATATTCCATAGATTTTAGCTTCTAACTCTCTTCCCGTCGGCGTAGCGGCTAAACCACCCTGCGCCGTCTCTCGGAAGGCGACCGGCATCCGCTGACCGACTTGATACATCGCGTCGATGACTTCATCACACGGAATCCGGCTCGTCACACCTGCTAACGCCATATCCGCAGCGACGACCGCATTCGACGCTCCCATCGCGTTCCGTTTTACGCACGGCACTTCTACAAGGCCTGCAACAGGGTCGCAAATGAGTCCGAGCATATTTTTCAGCGTGATCGCCATCGCTTCTGCCGATTGGGAAGGCGTTCCCCCGGCCATTTCGACGATCGCTGCTGCTGCCATACCCGCAGCAGATCCGACCTCAGCCTGACACCCTCCAGCAGCACCGGAAATCGACGCATTGTTCGCGACGACAAAACCGAACGCTCCCGATGTGAACAAATAACGCACCATTTGCTCGCGCGTCGGATTCAGCTGATTTTTCACAGCAAAAAGGGTGCCTGGAACACAGCCTGCGCTTCCTGCAGTTGGCGTGGCACAAATCGTGCCCATCGCAGCATTGACTTCGTTCGTGGCGACCGCTTTACTGACGGCATCCATCATCAGATTGCCGGAAAGCGGGGTATGATTCTTCATATAGTTTTGAATGAGAACGGCATCTCCACCCGTCAAACCGCTGACAGACTTGACTCCTTTCAGCCCGTCCTCGACCGCCTTTTCCATCACATCGAGATTACGCTCCATTTGCGCAAAAACGTCTTCACGGGACATTTCTTTGACTTTCATTTCCTGACGGATCATCACTTCGGATATTTGAATGCCTTCACTTTCGGCAAGTTCGACTAACTCGGCTACATTACGGAACATATGTAGACCTCCTTCATTTAATCTGAAATTTTGGCGACTTGTGTAATATGGTCCGCCCGTTCTAATTCGTTCAAGACCGAATCGCTGATGTTCTGATCGACTTCAATCACCATTAGAGCCTGTTCTCCCTGAGCTTTCCGAGATACTTCCATCCGGCCGATGTTGATTTCGTGTTTCGCTAAAATCGCCGTCGAGGAAGCGATGGCTCCGTAACGGTCGTTATGAATAAGTAAGATGGCCGGATGACTTCCGGAAAGGCGCAGCTCGAAGCCGTTCAGCTCGGTAATTTCCGCCTTCCCTCCACCAATCGAAATGCCGACAAGCTCAAGTTCTCCGTCATCATCGCCGATTTTAAGTCTGGCCGTATTCGGATGGTCGGTATGGGCGTCTTCTTCGTGGAAGCGCACTTTCATCCCGTTCTTCCGCGCCGTCTCGAGCGCCTGGCTGATTCTCGTGTCATCGGTATCGTAGTCCAGAAGACCGCCGATAATCGCCACATCCGTCCCGTGACCCTTATAGGTTTTAGCAAAAGAGCCGTAGAGATGCACGTGGGCATACTTCGGTTCTCTCCCGAACAAATGCCGGGCTGCCCGACCGATCCGGGCTGCACCGGCTGTATGTGAACTCGAAGGTCCAATCATGACCGGACCAATAATATCAAAAACTGAACGATATTTCATTTTGTCACCATCCCTTTTCTATCTATATCTATTTTACAGAGAAAGCGTTTTCAAACTCAAGCCATTCCTGAATTTTTCCAATTATCAAATTCTTTCACGCTTCACATCGAATCGATTGATTTTAATTCCTTAACAAAAATAATTCTACCATATCCACTCTGCCCCCGTCGTTTTCTTAACAAAAGAAACACATCGTTTTCATGATGAGGCACAAGGTTTAGAACCTTGCGAGTTTCACGGATAACCTTCTCCGTAAATGGTGTTTTCGTTCACATATAAAAAGAAGGAGGGGCGGGAAATGCCGAGGCTCTAGGCAGGCTGAGATCCCGCAGGAGCCCTGCTCCGAGGAAGCTCAGCGCCCGCCCATGGAAAGCGAGGTTTTCCCCGCCCCTCCTAGCTCCACCATGAGTAACGGTAACTTTTTCAACCTTTACTATTGATCGCATCAAACTCAACGATTGCCAGTAACAGAAAATGGGTGTACAATAAAAACTTGTGGGTTACACGGTAACCGGGCGGGAGAGGGATAATTTCATAGAGGAGATTCAAATGCTCAATCAGCAAAAAACGAGCTGGAAAAAGGAACTCATGGCTGGCCTGATCGGCTACTTTACGACGGTTTACATCGTCGCCGTCAACAGCCAGATTCTTGAGAGTGCCGGCCTTCCCTTAGAAAGCGGTATGGTCGCGACGATCCTTGCCAGCGCAGTCGGCTGTTTGATCATGGCCATTTACGCCAACGCGCCGATGGTCCTCATTCCTGGAATGGGTGTGAATGCTCTGTTTGCTTACTCGATTGTGGAAGGGACCGGGATGACGTTCCAGCAGGGACTGGCGGTCGTCCTGATCGCCTCTGTCATCTTTTTGGTGACAGCCTTTACGAAGCTGGGAGACTGGCTGAAGGTTGCGATTCCGGACTCCTTGAAGCATGCGATCACGGTCGGACTCGGGTTATTCCTAACGTTAATCGGCCTTGAAAAAGGTGGTCTCGTCGTCCGCGGCGAATATTCGCTGATTACACTCGGAAACCCTTCTTCAGCCATCGTCATCACAAGTCTTTTGACATTGTTCATCGGCATTTTTCTGTTTGTGAAAAATGTTCCGGGGAACTTCTTGGTGACCATGATTGCAGGAACGATCATCGCTCACTTCACAGGTGTGTTGAACGCACCTGGGGAGAGCTTGTCTGTTAGTGAGCAGACATGGGTATGGATGCCTGATTTCAGTATTGTAGGAGAATTCGGGTTTTGGATGGCTGTCTTTCCTTTAGCGATTGTACTCATTTTTGAAAACATGGGATTGATTCACGGTCAGCTGAACATGCTCGACCAGGAAGGGAAGTTCAAGCGTTCCTATCAGGCAACAGCTTTCGCTTCTTTGACAAGTGGATTTTTCGGAACGTCCCCGACGGTTTCATCCGCAGAAAGTGCGGCTGTCATTGCATCCGGAGGAAAATCCGGTCGTGCCGCTTTGACGATGGGCGTCCTCTTCCTCGGGACACTGTTCTTCATTCCATGGATCTCGATGGTTCCGGCAACAGCGATCAGTCCGATTCTGATCATCGTCGGAGCCTTGATGGTGCAAAACATTAAGGAAATCCCGCTAGACCAATTATCGGAAGCGATGCCTGCTTTCTTGATCATCGTGATGATTCCCTTCACGTATTCGATCGCAGACGGAATGGCATTCGGATTCATCGCCTACCCGATCGTCAAATTCGCTATCGGAAAACAGCGTGAGCTATCGACGCCGGTCGTATTAATTGCCATGGTCTTTCTCGTTGAATTTATCATGCGCTCCCTCGGTCATTAAAACACAAAAACTCCCGGTCTTCTTAACGAGACCGGGAGTTTTTCCTTTATTCACTGCCTGCTTCATACAATTCATCAAATGGGAGGATTTGACCGTTCTCCATGCCGAGAATCGATTCATACCCCTTTTTGAGATCGATTTGAAAATACCGCTCAGCTGGTTCAGAAGCTCCTTCCTCTTTTCCAAACACAAGAATGAGCCGTTCGTCCTGATCGAGAATATCAAAATTCGTATAGCTACCCGTTTCACCAGATGCATTCAAATAGAGATAGACATTCTCGCCTTCCTCAGCGTTGTCTCTGTAAAGGTATGTTCCAGGTTCATCTTCATGTTGTTGAAAGAAATCGCGGACCGGCCCCTCCAGGGTATCCTCCGAAATTTCCGAGTATTCAAAAGGGTCCGCATTCGAAGCACTCTGACACCCTACGATGAATAAAAGCACACTACACATTGCGATTACTTTGTACACCTTCGACCTCTCCTTCAAACTTTTCCTTACACAACTATGTTACTCTTCTCTTAAGAAGAATACCAATTAGAAGTCATGAAAGGAGACGATTGAAGTGTCTGTTGTAAGACCAGCCGGATTCTGGAACCGTTTTGCCGCAAGAATGATTGATTTTATAATTGTAAATGTAGTCATAGGAACCCTATCCTTCCTGCTCTACTCCGAATGGCGATTCCTACAGGATATGTGGAAGCCCATCGACTTTTTGGCGTTTATCTATGCGTTTACACTTCCTATCCTATGGTCGGGATATACAATAGGACGAAAGCTGATGGGGAATCGAATCAAGCGGAACGATGGCAAGAAGGTGAATGCGGAAACGATGTTCATGCGTGAATTCATCGCGATTTTCGTCTATATGCTCACGCTTGGAATTGGCATTTTCGTAAGTGCGTTTATGATCGCATTCAGAAAGGATAAACGCGCGATTCATGATTTAATTGCTGAAACTTATGTCACGCACGAGCCCCCTTCTAAAACCAAAGGAGTTCGTGAACCTTCTGCATCTTCCGCAAACTAAAAAATCACCATCTCATCACAAGCTCAATCCGGCTTCCCTGGCTCGAGATCAAATCCAGCTTTAGGCTGCTTGGTGTAAACAGCACGTCGATTTGCGATTCGATTCCAGAGGCTTTGACAAGCTGTTTGACCTCTTCCTTTTTCGATTCTTGAGCAGCATTCATGATCTGGGTCGCATACGATTCTGACGATTGAACACGTTCCAGCAGCTTTTTCGCGTCTGTCAGTAAACGATCGGTTTCACCTGCAGATTGCATGAACGTATCGGGATTGACCGGCGGGAAGGATGGGCGGTTTGGGTAAGATCTATACATAGAATCCCTCCTTTTTAGGCAGGACGTCACGTTGTATATATATGAGGGTCCAGGTGAATATGTCAGTAGGAATTGTTGTGCATCGGTTGCTTTTTTCCAAAACCACTGTCAGACTGTAAGAAGATTAAGCAAGAAAGCTAAGGTGACTATAATATGATCGAATTACGAGCATCAACAATAGACGGCGACGAAATGGACCGTGGCGTTTTTACGACGAAAACGATTAAAAGAGACGAATTAATTCACGAAGCTCCCGTCATCCCTTACCCGAACAGCGAGCACCCTCATATCGAAAAAACGATGCTGGCGGATTACGCGTTTGAATATGGTGAGAATCACAGCGCGTTTTTACTAGGATACGGAATGATGTTCAACCATTCTTACACTCCGAATGCGTATTACCGGATCAATTTCGAGCGTCATACGTTTGATTTTTATGCGGTTCGTGATATTGAAAAGGACGAGGAAATTTTCATTAATTATAATGGCGACATCGATATTGATGACCCGCTTTGGTTTGACAAGGAAGAAGAATAGATAAAAAAGCGCAGATCATGCTGATCCGCGCTTTTTTTGTGTTTTATAGGCTGATGGTAGGTAGGCTATGCCTTAAGTTCCTTTACGAATCCAATGAAACATGACCCCGGTGAAAACAAAGGAAGCGATTACGATTACTGGGGTAACAAATACGAGACCGACTAAATTCGTTGTGCTGTTCAACGGAACGAACGTCTCCCACACTCGACCGGTCACCTTCCAAAGGACGAGAAAATTCATAATGGTGATATATAAATAAATGACTCGGGCCAAAACCCGTTTCATCATAATTCCCCCCCTCATTTATTGAAAGGAGGGCATCCTTATGCGGATGCCCTCTTTCTATAATACTAGTGGAACAATCCTGATTCTCTCGATTTTTTCTTCAGCTTGTTCGTGTTGGCATGTAACGGTCCTTTTAAAAAGATTCCGATCATCAAGAATCCAACAGAAAACAGAGCCAAGTAAATCAAGTCGGTTTGAACACGTTCTAGGACGATTCCCCCTACGGCCTCCCGCATGAGATCCACACCGTAACTGAATGGAAGAAATGGATGGATGCTTTGGAAAAATTCCGGAAGTAAAGCCACCGGATACGTACCGCCGGAACCTGCGATTTGCAGGACGAGAAACACGATCGCCCCTGCCTTCCCGACGTCCCCAAGCACGGAAACGAGGGTGAAGACGATGGTCATGAACACAAAGCTGATCAGCAGTCCAAACAGCACGAACGGGAGTGGCTCTGCAATGGGAATGTCGAGTAAAAACAAGTTCCCCAATGTGACGACAAGGGTCTGGAGCACTCCGATGCTGACAAACGTCATCAGCTTGCCTATATATTTTTCAGCTGGTCGGATGCCTTCCGCGTTTACCGGTTCTGTCGATAGCAGCGACACTAACAATAAAGCCCCGACCCATAGGGCTAGCACGGTATAGAAGGGCGTCATCCCTGTCCCGTAATTTTTAATCGGAAAGACCGTGTTTTTATTCAGAAGGACAGGTTCCTCAAAGAAGGACTGTTCAGCCTCTGGATCATTCTTCAAAAGCTCGATGATCTCCTGAATATCAGTTTCACCCTGGACCTCTCGGATCCGGTCTGCCATCGCCTGGACCTTTTCATTGACATATGGATATTCGTCCATCATATATTCGAGGATGTCCTGTCCCTCTGCTATATTCTTGTCCGTATTCCCAAGGATCCTATCTATTTCAGGGATCGTCGATTGGGCTTGCGTCAAAATCGATCCGGCCACAGAAAGCGTCTGTTTCGACTCATCGATTTTGGCAAGGACAGTAGGCTCAATCGTTTCTTTGTATTCTTTCAAAAAGGCATCGAGTCGATCGGCCGTTTCCGCTGAGGTGGTTTCCAATCGGTTCAGCGTCTCATTCACTTCCTGCTGCCTGCCTGTGACACGCTGTTCGATTTGCTGGCTGTCGCTTTGGACAGATTCGATCGATTCCCGGGCGAGCTGGATATCTTCTAGGGCGGTCGAAACCGCCTGCTCTGAAGGAACCGGTTCTGCGCCTTCCTGCTCCCCACTATTTTCTGCAGCAGCCTGTTCTTCCTGTACCTGTAATAGGACATTTTCAATGGTTTCAAGGGAATTCAACGTCTGTTCGGTTTGCTCTTGAATAGTGGACCTCAAGTTCTTCACGGTCGACAAATCAAGATCGACGGACTGCACTTCTTGGAGGAAGCCATTCACATCTTCCGCTGTCTGCTGCGCTTTTTCAAGATCCTGTTGAACTTGGGGTGCGAGCTCGTCAAGTCTACGCTCTGCCTCATTCAAGTAGGCTGTCGTGTCTTCCACTGTTTGGACGCCTTCATTTGTCACGCGCTCCGCCTGAGGCAGCAAACCTTGCACTTGATCGATGATGGATGCAGCGCTATTGGAATCCTCGTACGCTCCTGAAATCAAATCATAGATTTCTGGCAGGTTTTCTTCTAATTTAAAGATATATTCTTCAAAGCGCTGGATATCCGGCAGATCCTTTTCAAGCTCAAGACCTAAATCGTTGAATAGTTCGGCAACAGCACCGTTCACCTCGGCGATGAACGTTTGTGTAATTTGATCGACAAGCACACTGGCGCCCTTTTCGGTGATTTTCGGTGCAATCGCATTGATTTTTTCATTGACGTAATATTCGATGTCTGACCGCTCAGGATTTCCCTCCACAACCGATCCGAGGTTTTCAGAAAAGTTGTCAGGGACTACGATGACAGCAAAATACTCTCCGTATTCTAGCTTCTCCATCGCCTTGGAACGTTCCGTGAACTGCCAATCGAAGCTGTCGTTTTCCTTCAATTGATCGACTAAATCGCTCCCGACGTCGACGGACCGGTCTCTGACGGTCGCTCCATCATCCTCATTGACAACGGCAACGGGCAGCTGATCGGTCTGACTGTATGGATCCCAAGATGCTTTAATATTGAACCATGCATAAAGGGAGGGCAGGATCGTCAAACCTCCGATTAGAATGACGACGACCCAGTTCTTTAAAATCTGCTTCCAATCTCTGGTGAAAATTTTTCCTATTGCTTTCATATGTGACGCTCCTGTTGTAGGTATAGTGAACAGCTATTCATTATACTCTTTTTTACAGGAAGTCAAAATGAAAAATTTGTGAACAACGATGGAAAGTTTGACAATCCGGGCTCTTTTTAACGCTTCCTCTATTTGATATAACGGTAATCCAACAGGTCTTTCAAAATGTCAATTTCCTGCTGAAGCTCCTCTCCTATATTCGTTTCCTGAACTTTTTTACGCTTCAATTCCTTGTCGACGACCCTTTTGATGGATAGGACATCATTCCCGTCCTTCAACACTTCTTCTTTTGAATTGAACTGCTGATGGGCGACGAGCTGCATGCCGTAGGAGTTGAACAGCAACGTATAGCCCGCAATCCCTGTCGTCGACTGGTATGCTTTCGAGAATCCTCCATCGATAACGATCATTTTTCCGTTCGCTTTGATCGGGTTTTCCCCATCAATCTCCTTGACCGGGGTATGGCCGTTGATGATGTGCCCCTGATCTGGATTGAGGCCGAAATCGACTAGAATCTGCCGGCAGATCTCTTCATCCTCCCGCATCGAATAATACGGGTTTTTCCGTTCTTTATGCGTGATTTTATCCTTGATGAAGTACCGCTCGAATGTCGTCATTTCCCTTTTTCCAAAAAGCGAGGAATATTGTCCTGTCCATAAGTACCAGGCCATATCTGTCGCAAGGTCTTCCGTATATTCAGGATGAGCGAAGGAATAACGTAAATATCGTTCAAATACATCCAGCAAATCGCGGCCGGCGTGGGTCTGGCCCTCAATCGTCATTTTCTCCATATGCCCTTCCTCATCAAGCGGGATACAGCCATGAATGAGAAGGTTGCCATTATATTTCAAATAGAGGCTTCCTTTTTTCATAAGAAAATTCATATGACGTGCGAGCTTCTCCGAATGCTGGACAGAGAAAAGAAGTTTATCGATCACTTTCTCCTCTTCCTCTGAAAGCTCTGCCGGTTTGTCTGGATCGACCGTGGCGAAACACGTATTTTCAAGTGGGAACGTCTCATAATTGATGGTGATTTCCTTGCGATTGAAATCGACGTTTTCGAGCAGCAGCCTGTCGGACATATCGAAACATGGGCGCCGCTTGATGATTGGGCTTTCAAGCTTAAACTGAATCATTGTGATCGCCTGATGTATTTTCGTAATTTGCAACTCTTCATGCTTCGTCGGCCGTTCACCGGATAGTTTCGGACGGAAGGCCGGGTTATCCTCATAGTATTTTTCCGCTAAATTAAGAAGCGGCCTTAGGTTGATGCCATAAACATCCTCGATGATCTCTAAGTTATTGTAGCGGGCACAAATCCGGATGATGTTCGCGAGGCACACTTTCGATCCTGCAAATGCTCCAATCCAAAGAACATCATGGTTGCCCCACTGAATATCAACAGAATGGTAGTTGATCAGCGTTTCCATGATTTTATCCGGTTCAGGACCACGGTCGTAAATATCCCCGACAACGTGGAGATGATCGACGACCAGACGCTGGGTCGTATAGGCGAGACCGATGATCAGCTTGTCCGCCTGCCCAAGGGAAATGATCTGCTGGACGATTTTACGGTAATAACGCTCCTTGTTCGTAAAGTCGTCCGTTTTATATAACAATTCCTCTACGATATAGGCAAAAGTCTGTGGCAATGCTTTACGCAGCTTCGACCGGGTATATTTCGAAGACGCATAGGACACAAGCTTGATCATGCGGCCAATCATATGTATGTACCATTCCGTCAACTCTTCTTCACTCGTAAACCTGTTCTTGATCCTCTTGATCTTTTCCTCCGGATAATAGACAAGCGTAGCAAACTCCCGGATTTCTTCTTCTGACAGTTCGTCTTTGAAAAGGTCTTCTATTTTTTCGCGCACTCGTCCCGATCCGTTTCTCAGGACATGCTGAAACGCCTGATATTCTCCGTGCAAATCACTGACAAAATGCTCGGTTCCTTTCGGAAGGTTGAGAATCGCCTTCAGGTTGATGATTTCCGTTACGACTTTTTCTTCCGTATCATATTTTTGAGCGAGCAAATCGAGGTATTTCGTATTCATCCCTGCAGATCCCCTTTCAAAAAGCGTAGATTACTTCCATTATAAAACAAAATCCAGCAAGATTTTATACGTATGTCCTAATTTTTAAAAAGATTCTGTCAAAAAAGATAGAGAAACTAAAGGCCGGTTTAAGAAAACTCTATCACTTTTCCTCCATAAAAAAAGGACCCATCAAAAGGGTCCTTTTTTACAAGTTAAGGCTGTGTATAAATCGAGACGGATCCGCCATTCACGAAAAACTCACCCCAGCCATCTTGGTTGATGGTAACCTGAGCGGAATGGTTTCCAGTCGTATCGAGCCATGTTTCCCCGGCATTACGCGTACCGACATACATCCACTTGCTTCCGCCTGGACCGTCTGACAAAATGGTCGCAAGCCCTGAGCCTGTATGGGAATCTACCCCTTTCCTCGTCCAGCCGATGACGTCTTGATGATCGATATAATCATGTTGCGGGCCGTAAGCTTCATTTTGGCGAGCTTCCAAAATCGGATCCAGCTCAGCTTTCAAACTCGGAATCTCATAGGACGTGTTTCCATTCGTTCCATAGTAGTCCCCGTAAAATAAACTCGGGACCCTTCCGAACGGGTCAGAATAAAGGCATACGCCAATGGTTTGAACCAGCTTTGCACCGTAGACTCAAGCGATTGACCAGGTTGGGAGTCATGATTCTCGACAATCGTCACTGCTTTCGTCGGTTGACTCTGGACAAGCGTTCCGTCGAGAAGATTTCTCATGTCGTAATACCCCCCACCATCTGAGGCCTGCTTGAAATTGTAGTGAAGTGGCACATCGAATGCAGAATGAGTGTATCCTGTCTTATTTAAGTAATTTTCAATAGCTCCGAGATCGTTCTGCCAGTATTCCGCAACGGTGAACATTTCTTTACCTGTGTTGTTCCGGACACTGCTGACCCAATCTCCTAAGTAATCGTGCTGGATATGCTTGACGGCATCGAGGCGGAAGCCATCTAGATCCAACTCATTTGCATACCACGTTCCCCAATTCTTCATTTCAGCCTCGACTTCAGGATGGTCGAAATCGACATCTGCGTACATTAAGTAATCGTAATTTCCATATTCATTCGCTACTTCTACATCCCATGCCTTACCTGTGCCTCTGAATTTATAAATTCGGCTCAGCTGTCTGGACTGATCCCAGTCCGTCCCATCAAAATGATACCAGTTCCAATCAAAATCGGAGTAAGTGTCGCCACGTCCAGGAAAATGAAAGCCTGTCCAAGCCTCAATCTGATAATCACCAGACGTTTCAATGTTACGGTTGTTTGGATCCACTTCAACTGCCGTAACCGTTTCGGTAAAATCCGCTCCGCCTTTGTGATTCATCACAACGTCTCCGTATACATCCACTCCATTTTGATGAAGAGCGTCGATCGCATTCTGCAACTCTGCTTTCGTGCCATACTTCGTTCTCGTCGTTCCTTTTTGATAAAACTCACCTAAATCATATAGATCATAGGCGCCATAGCCGACATCGTTCTGAGATGTTCCTTTATAGGCAGGTGGAATCCAGACTGCACTGATTCCGATATCGTTCAAATTCGAGGCATCCGCGTTCAAACGATTCCAATGCTGGCCGTCATTCGGCAGATACCACTCGAAATACTGCATCATCGTTCCATTATGATCAGCAAAAACTTGAACCGGAGAAAAAGGGATTACTACAACAAAACTGATGAGAATTGCCAAAATGCGATGTTTCCATTTCAATCGAATCATCTCCTCGTTTGTAAATGAATCCCCGTCTCCTATACCTTGTCATTCTCTATTTATTTAATTACACTTAACGCTTAATGCAAACGCTTTCATAAATGCTCAAAAAAATTTCCCATTAGCCTCCTTTTAAAAATTCGAGCTCGGTTTTTATTGCGCAACCGTTTGCATCAAACACATTATAAAATCACTGGCTTACAGCACCTGTTCAAAACCAGTGATTTTATAATTTAAATGTAAGCGTATGATAGTTAAAAGTCAATTTATTCTGTCAAATGACAACTTTTGTACTATACCTAAACGGATGTCAAAAGGAGTTCAGGTTCTGTTCCATGTAACCGATCATCAAAACAAATAAACACTATCACAAGTACCAGCAGACGGCTCATAATAACAGTGGTTTTTAAACTGTCCAGTAAAAGGCTGACCATACCACGTCGGCGGACAAGGAGCGTATGGATTGAAGTACCATAGCGCGTACTTCGCCGGGTGCTGCCTCCAGTAATCAAGATTTTTCTTAGCAAGTCGTTTCTCTACTGACCGCGCCCGGTTGTAAAATAAATTTCCTTTCTGGACCGCTTCGAATGAAAAATTACCGCCCTGCACCTGAAAGATGACCTGCGGAATCGTCCGGACCTCTCGGAAATCGAGACAGTCTGCCTTCGCGCGGTTCACAATGACATTCCCGACATACAGCATTCCCTGTTTTCCTTCCCCTTCCGCTTCTGCCCTCATCATTCTCGCCATCAGGGCAACATCTGAACTTTTATATTGGATACGCGGCATTTTATCACCCCACCCTTATTGTATGAGCGAAGTATCATTTGATGTCAGGACGATGCATTCGCGATCATTCGTTTGACCGTCCTGATTTGGCCGCGATGATTGATTTCATCCTCAAGGACATGAAACCAGAGGTAATAAGGATTATAGGCCTTTCCGTTTTCCCAATGCCTCTCCTCGAAGAGCCAGTCGTCGGTGTATTTCCTCAAGCCTTCCATCGTCTGGGTCCGCACTTGATCGAGATGGTTGATGTAAAATTCCAAGTCGTGGTTCTGAAATTGTCTTCTGGCGCCTTTCCCAAGCTGAAGCGCAGTCCCCCAGCTCTTCCACTCTGCTTCCGTCAAATCCCGCTTTTTAAAGGAAATGACTTGATGAACAAATTCGATTGAGGCGATGTGAATAAGAAGCGCACCGATCGTATTCGAGTGCTCGTCTGCCGCGAAGTCAAGATCTTCACGACTCACCCCCCTCAGGTCCTCTTTCGTGACGGCCCTTGTATGCTCAAGCATAGAAACAAGTTCTCCGATTTTCTCAGGGTAACCATCTACTGTCTTGATCCGGTAATCAATCATTCCAAAACCTCCCATTCAGTCTGTATATTCAGACTAGCAGGAAACGGAAATATTGATAGTCTTATATGTAATCTACGCATCTGTTACAATGAAGATGAACAATCCTAGAAGAGACTGCCTTTGTTCCAATCATCTCTCCCTATACTCTTGCCCGATCGAACTCCCTTTCACTACTTCTTCCGGAGACATGTCCGTCCATTCTTGAATGGAGAGATCCGGATTCTCCTCTAAAAAATCCTTCACAAGCTTGTATCCAATCCGGTAGACGGCAAGGCTCGGAATATCAGCATCCGGAACGCCAACCATAAACCCTTCATAAACATAGGGATCCGTGGAATCTGCATACTCTAGAAAAGCATCCATAGCGGCCTCCTTGTAACGTCCTCTGAGTGGTTCAGTCGTAGCAACCGATACGTCAGGATACAGCTCTTCCGCAAACACTTCCGCTTTCCCTTCTGCTACCACCGCATCAAGAAGGGTATGATCCCATTCGTGATGTTCCGAATAAATCGTGTGATGGTATTCGTGTGCGATGGTCCTTTCGAGCTGTTGTGTCGTGAAATCCTTCCCAATCATAATGACTAGATCTTCCTCGTTCCAAGCCATCCCTGTTACTTCTGTTTGGAGGCTGGACCGGTAACTTTTATCTGGGTTCGCCGGAAAAATATGAACCTTTTTCTGCCCTCCCGATAGAACATCTGATGATTTCTGCAATGCTCGGATGATCGAAGCTTCAATGACATCGCTTTTTTCCTCAAGGACCTCGAGATTTTCCTGAAGCGCTTCTGTATTTTTAGGCGTGGAAAAAGCTCCTGGATTCTCCTGGATGATCGAGTATCCTTTGTCTTCTCCAAACGCATGAACTCTGAACGAATCAACGACTTCTGCGATAAACAGATCATCTAATGATTCGGCCCCGTCCGCCTTATTGATGTACTCCGTGAACTCTTCTTCGTAAGTGATCCATTCGAATGCCTGTCCATTATGTGTGACGGAGGAATCGTGACCGTCACCTGCTTGTTGGGAACAGCCTGTAATGAAAACTAGAAAGATCAACAAGATATACCTTCTCTTCAATTGACCCCTCCTTTCGTTTGAATTTCATACGCAAACATCAATCACACTCGCAAAATCCATTCCAATTATTCCAAAATTACCACATTTCCTCAACCGTTTTCCTGAGAAACACACTAAGACTCCTACCTAACACCCAAAAAGGAAAAAATTACTTATCGAGAACTTTAAGAACAACTCAAATAGGGTATAGAAACGAGACAACTTTCAAAGGAGTGTTTCGATTGCCTGTATTCAAACTGAATGATCAAGCCCCGGATTTTACGTTACCATCCATATCCGGAGGTACGCATAATTTCAAAGAAGCTTTACAAACGAATTCCGATCATTGGCAGCTCGTCATATACTTCCGGGGATCCTGGTGCCCGGCATGCCGGGAAGAACTCGAAGATCTAGAAGGAAGCAAAAGTTATTTTGACAAACATCAAATCCAAGTGACGACCGTCACACATGATGACAAAGAAGAACTTGAGAAAATGGTCGATGAATTAGGATTATCGTTCCCTGTTCTTTTGGATGAAGACTGGGAATTCCTGAAATCATACGATGTACACTTGCACGGTGAGGATGCCCCTTATGAAGACCACGGTACACATGGAGATCCTGCCTACTTTCTTATGGACGAGAACGGAAAGGTTCTTTATCAGCAGAGACAGACAAGCCCGTTCGGCCGCCCGCATGCCAATGAGCTAAGGAAAATCATTAAGTATATCCGAAACAACTTGAAGTAACAAAAAAACTTCCGGTCCGCACATGACCGGAAGTTTTTTATTTATTAGGCTTTGACCCACTTCGGAATCATTTCGACATCCGCAGCTTCGAGCGTCGTAAAGACCGGGCAGCGCTGGTCGACGATTTCCTGAAGTTTTTGGATGCGTTCTTCTGATTCACTTGTGTGAACGTTTGCTTCCACCGTGACTTTCTGGAAGTAAGGACGGATGCCTCCTTCTCCCATCATTCCGCGTGGATCAAGTTCTCCGTTGATTTCAAAATCGATGCCCTGCAGGTCAAAATCGATTTCTTTTGCTACAAAGTTAGCGATCACATTTTCACAGCCTGCAAGAGACGTGAGCAATGTGGCTAGTGGATTGGCCCCCTCATCGGTACCTCCCATGTTGGCGGGCTCATCAATGACCATTTGATGATCGTGGGAGACTCCTTTTGTTTTCATGCCTTTGGATACTGCCGTAATTGTTTCATTCATTTTTGCCATTTCGGATTCTCCTTTCAAGTCATTTGATTCCTACCACTCTCGGTACATGAGCCATGATAGCACCCCCTCCTTCCTTGTTCAAAGAATGAATTCGAAGGTGTAAGACAGCTTACATTACGCGTGGATTACACACTTGCATTGTTTTTTCAAAGAAGCTTCTGTTTTCAAACCTTAGGTAAATGTATCCAAAGAAGCGGCTTTCTTATGGTAGAATAATAGAATATCCATTCCCTTACATAACAGATTTCGACGTATCAGGAGGCTTTCCTATGATTGTAGAATTATTCATCAACTTATGCGTACTCGTCGCTCTAATCTTTTCCTACTTACAATTCAGGTGGAATACGTTAGAAGAAAAATTACCAAATAGAACATTGATTTGGATAGACGGCATCGCCGGAGGAGTACTCGGCAACATCCTTTTATATTTTTCTATTACGGTTTCTGAACAGACATTGGTCGATTTAAGACAAATTCCAATTATGGCTCTCCTATTATTCACAGGCATCCGTCCAGCAGCAATTGCTGCCCTGATCATTACAGGAGGCCGGTTTCTATACGGATTCAACCTATCTTCGTTCACGTCCGTCACGTTTATGGTGGCACTATTTCTCGGTTTTTGGTTGATTCATCGGTATTGTCAGCATAAACAGAAGATTTTGCACGAAGCGTTGATTATGCTCCTCTATGCCAACATCGTGTTTACCATAACCATCACTTATTTAATTCGCGACTTAGAGATTCTGATGTTTTTAGTTCCTGTCTACTGGGGGATTTCGTTCGTAGCCGGTCTATCTGTCATTTACTTAATTCACTATTTACGGACATCCCATCTATTGTTCAAGAAATATCAGGAACAGTCGATGATCGATTATTTAACCGGTTTAAACAACGTCCGGCAGTTCAGCTCGATCTGGAATCGTCTGATCGAACGTGCCGAAGCGAATCAGGAAAAGCTTTCTCTACTTTTTATTGATATCGATCATTTTAAGAAGGTAAATGATACATATGGTCATCAGGCAGGAGATCTTGTGTTGCAGCAAATAAGCGAACTGCTTATGAAAAACACAAGGAATATCGACATCGTATCTCGTAATGGGGGAGAGGAATTTTCCGTGATTTTGAAAGATTGCCCTCAAACAGAAGCCATCGAGATTGCCGAGCGAATCCGATCGGCGATTGAGAGATATAATTTCTTCATTGGATCTTGGGAAACGATCCAGCTGACGGTTTCCGTCGGGGTCAGCTCTTACCCTGATCAGGACCTCGGGCAATTGATTGAATCCGCAGACCAGTCTTTATACAAAGCGAAGGAAAACGGACGCAATCAAGTCGTTTCATCTTTATAGAAATAGCCAAAAGACGAGAGGAAATAGACAACGGGAGGACGTTTCATGAATACCTTACAAGCATTGCCTATACAGGACATTTTGGTTTTCACTGTGTCTTTAGTCGCCATTTTCTTATTCCGCTGGATTGCCATCATTACCTTCCATCGATTGTTAGCTCGTAAGAATCGTGCAAGGAAAGCCGTTCTTTCTCTGATTAATTGGCTGACATACAACGGTGTCCTACTGTTTATCATCTTTTATTTTTCAGACTCCGCCTGGCTTTTTCAAGAATTGTTCCCAATTGGCGAAGTCAGCATCACCATATTTTTGCTGATCATTGCCATCTTGATTATCACATTTGCTAATCGTCTCTCGAAAATTATGAACTTGTATATCTTCCCATTTTTTTACGAACGCCACCAATTAGACAAAGGAACTCAGTTTACTTTTGAACGAATTATCCACTATGTCATCATGGTAGCGGCTGTCTTAATCAGTCTGACTACGGTAGGAATCGATTTAAGCGCGCTCGCCGTGTTTGCAGGTGTGCTCGGCGTAGGGATTGGGTTTGGAATGCAAAATATCGCCTCGAACTTCATTTCTGGACTCATCCTCCTATTTGAGCGTCCGATAAAAGTCGGACACAGAGTCCTGATTGACGATGTAATCGGCGATGTAGAAAAAATCAGCATGAGGGCAACGGTTGTCCGAACCATTGAAAATGAACATATGATCATTCCTAACTCATACTTTTTAGAGGAAAAGGTGATCAACCGTTCGTTTTCCGATCCGCGGCTTCGACTTACGATCCCCATAGGTGTTGCCTATGGTTCAGATGTACAGCACGTACGGGAAATCCTTTTACAAATTGCTGAAGACGCACATGAAGAGAACGCTTATGTATTGCTGTCACCCAAGCCGTTCGTTTATTTTAAAGGCTTTGGGGATTCCTCCTTAGACTTTGAACTGTTTGTATGGATATCACAGCCCGAGGAATTCATCCGGATCAAAAGTGATCTCAACTTTCAAATCTATGAAGCATTGAATCGGAACAACATTGAAATCCCATTCCCGCAACGAGACTTGCATATCAAATCGAATGCAACCCTAGAAGACCATTCGCTTCGTGACTAACTAGGTCGAATTCCCAAAACCTTTCAGTTTTACAATTGCACCCATTCGAAAAAAAAGAGGGGCAGGAAATAGTTCGACCTTTTGTGGCCGGCATCTCCTGCCCCTCCTTTATTTCGTCGTCAGTGATTGCGGTGTATCAAGTGACATTCTATACTATACGGCATTACAAAATCGTTCGTTTGTTCAGCCACCTGCCAACCTTCGTGAAAGGATTCGCTTTTCTTTCATGAAAGGTCGGGTGACAAAAGGCGAAGTAATCGACCTTCTGAATAAACCAAATCAAGCGACCAGCAGCAAAAACAAAAGCGACTGAAGAGCCAATAGCAAAGCTCAAGCCATACCCTTCATACCCAAGGGGAAGAAATACAAGCGTGAGTAGTAGATTAAGCGTAAAAAACAAAGCGGACGTAATCAATGAACCCTTACGATCTTCAAAGTATAAAAGAATGAGCGTCAGCACCAGCACCATTGCATTGGAAAATGCCCCGATCGTCGTGAAACGGAAAATGGTAATAATCGCAGGATTGATTGAAACGTAGGTGACGATAAAACCGATGGAGAGGAGGACGATAAGAGAAAATACGCCCTGGCTCCTAAATAACCGCTCGAGTTCCTGCTTCAGCACATGCTGCATTTTTTGTTTGGATGCTTTAATCTGATTCAACGTTCCGCCTTCGTTTATGTACCCATAAAAGACACGGTACCGCTCATAAAAACGCGTTTCTACCGAGACGACAAAAATGATCAAGGTCGGAATGATCGTCAAATAAGACCAAAATAAGGCGGTATCATAAAAACGATGATAGAGAAAAGTCCCTTCTAAAACAGATCGACCTTCCCCAAACCAAATCACCCAGTTACACACCCAAATCCCTACATTATAGAGAAATCCAATGCCAAATAAAGACGGAAAACGATCAAAGTATTCAAGATAGCTGTAAGACCCTTCCGTCCCACGCTCCGGGAACGTCACAAACATCGAGAGCAACAGCCCAAATAACGTGACGACCATTCCGGACGTAAATCCGAGCAGCAAAAGGAAGCTTGTTCCATGCGGCATGAAATTCATCGATTCGATCGACAGCCCCAACCACGCGACAACTCCTAAAGCGATCACCGCTCCCGCCAGAAAGCTGTATGCGACCGATTGATAGAACTTGGCAGCGCTAAGGAACAAGAACAAGACCCAAATCAAGTTGATCGTCAAAAATAAAATCAAAATCAGCAGCTCATATAAAAAAGGAAGACTAGAAATCCAAATAAATACACTCCATACGATGAGCGAAATCGCCATCGTCGTTTTGGCCATCCCTAAAAATGTGGCAAAAACCTGATCCGCCTTCTTTTCATAAAATAAGTCGGCGACATACCTCGTCACCGTCAGTTGTTGAATACCAAAAATGACTTGTGAAAAAATGAAGCAGTAGGAGACGGACAAATTGAACAGTTCCCGTTGCGATTGGTCGATTTGGGTAAAAGCTGACGTGAGCCATTGGATCAGCGCGATCGTCGTAATGACAATCAGCCAAGGACCGGACGTCACGAGCCCGGCAAACGCGTAAGCCCGAAGCCTGGAGGAAAAGTAATCCTCCTGAAACAGCTTTTGAAGTTTAAACCCGATACCCGCCATAAACGTCCCTCCTTACAAAATAAAGCTGCCTGTATTTTTCTATGAAGTGTGGAATTTGATAGTACTGCTCCACCCGCTTTTTCCCATTCAACCCGAACTTCCTCGCTTCCTCCGGATGATGGTAGAACCATTCACAGTACTCTGCAATCTGAAGCGGGTGAACGGGAGCCACCGTGAAGCCAGCCGGTCCGTACGGATCATCACTTCTTCCATAAATCAGCTCCGAACAAGCACCGACATCCGTCACAATCCAAGGAACTCCCGCTGCCATTCCTTCAAGGACCGCTAACGGCTGCCCTTCAGAAATGCTTGTCAACAAACAAACATCAAACATCGGAAGGTAATCAGCGATGCTGACTTTGCCCGGAAAGAGGACGTTAGATGTCAGCTCAAGCTGTTCGACGAGCTGCAAACACTCTTCGGCGTACTCTTCGTCTTCATCTAGAGGACCTAAGATGTAAAGTCGAAACAAAACACCTGCATCCTTCAAAAGCTTGGCGGCCTGTATCATCGTTTTAATATCTTTGATCGGGACGACCCGAACAATTGCACCGATGATCAGCATATCCTTATCCATCAGCTTCCGCTCCAACTGTGAAAGACGATCATAATGGATGCCATTCGGAATGACAGACAGCTTCTCCTCTTTTGCCCCAATTTGTGCCTGTAATTGATTGTTCCGTTCAAAGAGGCTTATGATGTCGTCGGCGTCTTCATAGGCCTGTCTCGATAAATGATGAAAAAAGCCGATCCATCTTTTTTTGTAATAGTCCGCAATCCATCTCGCTTGCAGGATCTCTTCTTCCCTTTCTCTTGAATAAATCCCATGCTCTGTCAAAATGAACGGAATGTCCTGCTCTTTTTTCATCGCAGAAGCCACCAGACCTGCATAACCCGTGGAAACAGCATGGACGAGATCGACCTGCGGGAAATCATATTGCATCAGTTCGATCACAGGCGTGAACATTCCGCGCCACATATAAAAATATTCAATAAAAGAACCTGTCTGCTGTTCCTCCTGATAGCTTTCTTGAACGGCTTTCCAGAACAGTTCACTCGAAAAGAACGCTTCCGTACCACCAGTCTTTTCCTTCCAAAGCCGAAATACATCTGCTTCATTCCGCTTGAACATCATCCAATCGAACAGGTCCTTTTGTTCCTGTTGATTCATTTTACCTGGTTTTTCCCCTTGTTGATGATGGTTCAATGGGAGATTCGTGACGCCCGTCACATTGTGTGGCAAGGAATACTTATAGTCTTTCTCTGCCATAGGGCCTGGTGTAATCGCAATAATTTCAAACTGATGCTCAGGCAAATTTTCCATCAGCATTTGAACCCAGCTTGCCACACCACCACTCACATAAGGGTAGCTCCCTTCTACAACGATTCCGATTCTCATGACAGGTCACCCTTTATTTCAATTTTTGCTGTCGGGGAGGTCATCGTCACGAGGTACAACCCTTCAGCATCTTCTACTTTTTGAATACGCCCAAAAGAGTGCTCACCTGCTAAAAGGTATTTTCCCTTCTCCACCTTGACATACAAAACGGTCGGATCGACAATTCCTTGCCCTTCAATGAACACAGCTTCGTCTGTATAACGGACCTTAAGATCCGACTCCTGATACTGGATCATTTTTTTAGTTGCACTGGATTGGACCAACGGCTCGGTATACGAAAAGTGACGCGAAAGGAATTCTCCCATCGTGGTGAGCTGGCCTCTCATTTCAGACCACGTCATCCCATTCGATCGATAAGGGTCCATCACATCATCAGGGTGGACAAAGTGAGCAAACATCCCGAAGTTCGCCAGAGCATCCGCCTGGACAAACTTCTGAACCTCTCCTTCAACATAACCACTGCTAATTCTAGGAAAATGATAAAGACCTTCAAGCTCTTCATCAAACTCATACTCTTGCACGTAGCTGCCAAGTTCCTCATTTCCTGTGTACAACCCAGCAATCGTAGTCAGATGAGGTAACGTCTCTGCGAGCGCATGCTTCCCGGTCTCATTTAAAATATTGGAAGGAGGAACATACGTCGTCAGTCGTTCTTGTGGAAAGTAATAATGGAACATTTCCTGCACTTCTTCGATCGAACGCGCCATCTGCTCCTGGTCCTCCCAAGGGACATACCCAAGTTCAGGATCGAGCGGCTCATCACCGGTTACTAGTGACTGGTGATTGTACCCATGGAGACCGATTTCCCCACCGAAGCTAAGTAGACTGCGCCCGAAAAACAACATCGGATAGCGGTTTCGAGTCACCAATCCCTCCCCGACCAGCTGTGTATCATCTCTGTACGTACCAATCAGGTATCCCGTGTATGCCAAATCATAACTCTCTGCCAGATTCTTCATGTCTTCCCACCATATATCTGTATAGAAATCTTTTGTTGAAAGGTCAAATTCCTGTTGAATGATGTCGGACGTTTCAAAAGGCAAAGGAGCTGGAAAATCATCAATATGCATGACTTTAATCGCCGCCTGTGCACTGACCATGACAGGTGGAAGCTGAGCTAACGAGCGTAGCAACAACCCTCTTGTGTTTTTGTCGACGACAGCCGTCGTATTCCAGAACATCACATTTCCTTCCCCGTATGAATGGGACCAGAGGACCGGGGTACCCTCAGCCTCCGCCAACACTTTTGCAGCATCATTTAACACCACGTCGATTGAGCTATGTGTAAAAAGTCTAGATTCTGGCCCGATATTCGGATAGGCCGGATGAAGCACCTCCTTGAATTGCATCCCATGAAGCGCATCTGTAAAACCATTCGACTGCTCAATGCCAACCAAAGAGTTCCAAGAGGGATCTAGGAACCTTGCCCCTACAAACAAGTTCCCTCCCCCTTCCACAAAACGTTCAATGTCACTTCTCGGCCACTCTCCGGAATGTTCTCCTGCCAGAACGAGAACTTTATGACGCGAAGGGGAAAGTTCAGCGAGTTGATCCCTTTCAATTTCCTCATACTCAACTTTGGCATAATCAAGAGAATACGTTAGATTTTCTATGAGACTCCTTGATAAATCACTATCATTTTCATGTAAATAGATTGTCAACGGTTCTCCCTGCACGTCCATCTCTCCTGTCATCGTCTCCACGTCCTGTTCTGCTGAAGACACATAAGGAAACCATTGATGAAATTTATCAAGACGGATCAATTGTAAAAGAAGAATGAACATCATGAGAAACATACCGAGAATGATCACGGTTTGAACGGCCTGCTTTTTCATCGAACCCCGCCAATCTGTTCAATAATAAACCTTTGATTATCCGGTACGTTCTCCCTCGCAACGAACTGCTCCATCTGCTTTAAAACGTCTCGGATTGCGTTCCAATCGTTCTGATCGTAATAGAATGTCAATAACCGCAAATACCCCTCCGCTTGATAAGGAAAATGGTGGTTATACTCATGAAGCGTCATAAGCCCCTCTTCCGCTTGACTTCGCATAAAATAGGCATCTCCTAAACATAGGTAGAGCTTCGGAACAGGGGGACCCGACTGCTTCTCTTTCTCTAAAAATTGAATGTATTCTTTCAACAATCGATCTAGACTTGCTCCTTCCAAAAGCCCGCTATGAATCGTTTCAGAGTACGCATTGATAACGTGCTCAAGACTCTCTAAATTCCCACTCTCAAACTCTCTTCGCATCTTCTGCCGTTCTTTTTCGTATTGGTCGATCAGAAAATTCTTGGTCGTAGCGGCATAGTGTACGGTTTCGGAATCATCGTTTTCTAAGCCGAGGTTCAAGTACTTTCCTTTGTTTCGCACTCTGGATTGAACGAGACGAAGAATAAGGTCCTTCCTCTGTGAATTTTCTTCATCAGAGAAAGCTTCCGAAATGGGGACCAATTCCATACTCGAGCGTGCTTCGTAACGGATCTGCTCTAAATTGAGCGGCTTAAACGTGACATATTCCTCGTAATCATCAAGAACCGAATGGTGTCCGAGCCTTTTCGAAAGCCCCCATACGAAAGCTCCAAGTATCTCCCCTAAGAAAGGAAGGAACAAGCTGACGAGTACAATCGTAGTCAATATTCCCTCTTCTTCCCTCATTTTGCTCTTAAGCAGCTTGTAAACTACGAATACAAGAAGTCCATGAATCACGTAGACGAAAAGCCAAAATAATGGGTGTGTCCAATTACTTAGCATAGTTGACACCCTTTTCCTTAAGCACCTTATCAATCCGCTCCTGTACAATTCCCGCTTTGTCTTCCTCTGTCCCTGGAAGAAGGAAGTAGAAAATATCCGTCTTCTCGTCATAACCCATAATATCGATTTCTCTCAAATAGGCGCGAAGGAGAATTTCGGCTTCCACGACGGATATGTGCTCGAATTCATCCAGCTCCACCTTAATGACAGCATAAGGGACGTCGTAATCGATGCGCCGTTCTTCCTGAAGGTCCACCAGCTCATCAAAGGCTGACTTGTAATAGATTCTCGTCCCGGGATGCATGTTCTTTTCTTCTTCCTTCCACTGGGCGGTCACCGCTTTTTCCATCCGATTCGACATCCAGTCCAATACGAGAGACATCACCTGAATCTCATAACTCGTTAGACGGGAAAAGTCAAGACGGTTGACGACTAAAATTTCTTTCACCTCATGATCGTAAAGGATCGGACCGGCAAGTACAGGCGATTGATCATTGTCTTCCACTGTTCGGACGTTGATCGTCTTTGTCTGAAACAGACGCTGGTAAATGGTGGCTTGGTCGACAAAAATCGTTTGTGGGAATACATTTTTGTTTCCTTTTCGAACTCTCAACCTGAGCGCGCTTTTCGAAGAGTCGACGTGGTAGATCGCCACTTCCTCTGCATGAAACAGCTTCGATACAATTTGAACGGCTTCATTGCGAATCAGCTCTGGAGTTGGCTGATCAAGCGCCTTCCCGACCTCGTAAATCCTTTTCAGCGTATGCTCCGATTCGAGCACTTTCGATTGCATATTGCGCTGGGATTCTTGCAAAACTTCGAGCGCCTCTTTTAACTCCTTATTCTCTTCTTCTACTTCTTCCTTCCCATATTTCAAAGATTCGTATCTCTCTCTGAAGGACGTACTATACAAACCGCAGGCTAACGTCACAAACAGAAGAAAGAGAAGCTCTGTATATTCCCGCGGGTCGTAGAAAAGAAGAAATAAATCCCCGCCGCTCCAATACAAATCCAGCATATGGTACACTAAAACCATAAAATAACTGAAAAGCCCGATGTTCAGCCCATATCTCAAGGAAAAGAGAAGCACGACAAATAAAAAGGGATCCAGCGTCCAATCCAGTGCTCCCCATTCGAACCATTGATCGAGAAACGCCAATATAGAAATGATCAGGACGAGCTCTATTATTTTCCTTATAACGTTTGATTGACTATATACCATCTCATCACCTCATTCATACAATTAGAAAGAACACTCGTAAAGGAAGCATGCTTATGTACATTCAGAAGAAGGGTATCCTATTACTACTACTTATGGTGGTGATCTCTCTCATGTTTTTCTTCTCATCCTCTCAACCTTTGAAAAATGTGAACAGCTACAAAATCTACTATGATCCACCAACCGCAGCGATCATAGAAGAGATGCAAAATTATGATCTGATTCTGATCGAACCCGTCTTTTACTCTGCAGAGGATGTAAAGAAAATAAAAAAAAGCGGCACCCTTGTGTACGGTTATATCAATGCGATGGAAGCAGATAGATGGAACACAGACTTATTCGACCGCATGGAAGACCGTGACTTTTTCGAGCAAAATGGTAAGCGAATCTACTATGAACAATGGGATTCTTACTTAATGGATATGACGTCGGATCATTACCGACAGACGCTCACAGATGAAGTTGAGCGGCAAATCCTATCCAAAGGGCTCGATGGTGCGTTTCTTGACACGGTCGGAAACATTGACAACGAATTCTTATCGGAGCCACAAACCTGGGATGAGCAGACTGACGGGCTTGTGAAGTGGCTGAGCACGCTGAAATCTTCGTTTCCCGATTTATCTCTGATTCAAAACTGGGGCTTCACGACGTTGGAACAGAAAACATCCTCTTATGTTGATGGGTTCATGTGGGAGGGATTTGATTATTCGTCTATTGTTCAGGATGATTGGTCGCTTGAAAACCTCCAGCGCCTGAAGGAGATCCGGAAAAAGCATGATTTGCAAGTTTTTACGGTATCAACGATGGAAGAGCGGAAAAGTGCTAAGCTGGCGTCTTCCCACCGCTTTGTTCATTATCATAACAGCAGCACCTATAACGACTGGTGACAGGGTGTGGCTTTTCATTATAATGAACACCTTCTTATTGGAATATTTTATCATGAAATGTGACTTTTTACATGGAATTGTCGATTTATATGCAAGCTTTTCTACCTTTCATTTAAATCCTCCGGTTCTTAACCGATTCCTGTTTGAGCTCTGATAAGTTTTACGTATTATATAAAAAAATGCAGGCTGCTCTGAATCAAAGCAGCCTGCATTTTTTATTTCTATCCAGTCAATATATCTTCTTTCGGATACTTCACGTGATCAGGTGTCGGTCTTGCAAACGCAAAGGCGAAGGTCAGAGGGCCAAGCTTCCCGATTAGCATCGTAAGAACGAGCATCCCTTTCCCTATGACCGTTAAATTTCCAGTCAACCCCATCGATAGACCGACTGTTCCAAACGCCGAGACACTCTCGAACACGATTTCGAGAAATGAAGCATCTTCTGTCAATTCCAAAACAAAAATCGTAAAGGCCACAACAGCTGTACTTCCGACTGCAAGAGCAAGAGCTTTTTGGATAATATGAAGCGTAATATTACGTTCAAAAATGACAACGTGCTCCTTATTCCTAAAAAATGCGAAGGTGGCTAGAAGGAGTGCCAACGCTGTCGTCAGTTTGATTCCACCAGCTGTTGAGGTGCTGCCTCCTCCAATAAACATTAAAACAATCATGTAAAACAAAGAAGACTCTTCCATTTGTCCAATATCCAGCGTATTGAAGCCCGCCGTTCTTGGCGTCACCGCCTGAAAATAGGCCGCTTGAAGCTTCCCGAATTGCGAGAGGTTTGCGAGCGTATCGGGATTGTTATATTCCAAAATGAAAATCATGAACAAACTGATCCCATTGATCGCAAACGTTCCTAAAATCATGATTTTTGTATGCAAGGACAGATGGTTGATCTGCTTTGTTTTCCATAAATCAAACACCACCGTAAACCCGATCCCACCCATGATAAACAAAACCGATATGACAAGATTGATGATCGGATGGACAACGTACGCGGATAAACTGTCCGACCAGATCGAAAACCCAGCGTTATTGAAGGCGGAAATCGAGTGAAAAATGCTCGCATAAAGACCAGGTCCAAGACCGAATTCAGGAACCCAAACAAACGCGAGGAATACAGCAGCCACTCCCTCTACAATCAAAGAAAAAATCAACAATCGTTTCGCTAGACGGACTACTCCTCCTATTGCGGATTGATTGAGGGATTGCTTGATCAGCAACCGTTCTTTCACACCGATCCGCTTTCCAATCGCTATGTAAATAAGCACAGCGAACGTCATAATACCGATTCCACCCAATTGAATCAGTACAAGAATGACAATCTGACCAAATAGCGTAAAGGCTGTCCCTGTATCGACAACGACCAGTCCTGTAACTGTCATAGCAGAAGTTGCTGTGAATAATGCGTCGATAAACGAAATACCGTCTGTCGTCGAGAACGGTAACAACAGGAGGACTGTCCCCGTAATAATGGAAACCATGAATACAGCAATTACGAGCTGTGGAGGGTTGAATGACTTCATAACCATACGCCACCTTACCTGAGTACTATTTCATAATCTTATACGAATCCACTCAGAAAGAAAAGCCCTCCTTGTACCCACATGAGAAAACACCAGGATAGTCCGTGACAAACCCATCCTCATCTACCGTAAGAACCGTTTCATAATCTTCACACCGGTAGTTGAATTGACGACCGAATTCATTTCTTCCCAAATATGTATAGACCTGTTCTCTCACTCGAATGTCAAGCGACAACCCATCAATGAAAAGAACGTGGAGGCGCCTTGAGTGATGAGGTTTCCACTTAAAGCGATTGATCGGAAGTGAATTCGAAAACGGAGTGATGGATAAGTCCAGATCGATGATACCCTCTGTATCCCACTCTTCTCTTAACGAAGAACACCATGTCCCTTTACCATTCGAATGAAGTGTAAATGAGGAGGCTTTCCCCTGATTGACTTCTAATCGCTTCACCTTCCAATCAGAGTCTAGCAGCATATGGTAGTCGATTTTAAAAGCATCCTTCTCTGTCGTTAGGATGATGTTGCCATTCGCCTCTATACCGTGATGTGTTTTGACGACTTCTATATATTCACTCCCTGCTGATTCTTCATTGACCCAGACTACTTTTTTCACTTGATCATCTCCATCCTAAAAAGGCCCTTCTATAGAAGACTGTTCATAAACTTCCCAGTGTCCGTTCATTACGGATGTGTAGGAACGTATGACGATATACGTCTTTTCTTCCATGCCATCCAAAACGGTCATCTCATATGTATCGGAACCTTTATAATCGAGATCAATGATTTCGTTTCCCTTGAATGTCCCATCAGAAGACAGCAGCGGTTTGATCGCTTGATCTTCATTCAGCTCATGATAAGGGTTATAAGGTCCTAAAAGGAACAAAAAAAGGAGGGCCGTTACTAAGATCGCGACGATTCCGTATCTTTTTACCTTCATTCCATACTCTCTCCTATTCACTCTGTTGACGATCTTTTAATGATCTCTCGGACTTTAAAATGCTCGAGGTCTTTGTTCAGTGCATCGAGGTCTGCCCATGAACGATTGGACCATCCACCTTTATCAGGAAGTCGGATTGGATGAATGCTTCGATATAATTCCAACTGGACCCTATTTTCTGATTCCATCACCGTATATGTCTGCCCACCGTAAAATTGAATCCTGTCACCGATATCAACAGATGTAAAACGTCTTTTGTTAAAGAACCATTTCCGGATCCAACGCAGCATCGTCTCTCCCCTTTCCTAAGAAGTCACAAACCAATACCCGAACATCGCCACCCCAGCGACTGCCCAAATCAATGTTTGTACTCTTGAACGTTTGTCTTTGTCACGCACTCTTTGCGCCGTCACCTGTGCAATCATGGCGACGACAAGCAGTAAAGCTAATATCGGGAACATCACCCTTCCCCCTCTCTATCTTTTTCGTCTATCAAAATTGGAAAAGAACGGTCTACTGACACGATCGTTTTCCTTGTGAAACATTTGAAGCGCTCGTGGAATCTCGGCTTCCCTCTTTTTTCAAAACGGTGATTCCACTTGAACATTTTCAAAAAAATCTTCCACGTCGGGGTATAGTTGGACTTCTCCATTCTCAGTTTCTGACGGGCAAATCGCCGTGTGATCCGGTACACACGTGTAAAGTAAGGTGGATCGAGCAATACAATGCAGTCGGCTTGATGAAACGTTTCGTTCGTCCAATCCTCCTGATGCACCCCTTCGATGATCCATTCCGGTTGTTTCAAAATGCCTTCTAAAAACTGATCGCGCTCCTCATCCGTCCTTCTCCGGTCTCTTTCAGGATGGCGTTCCCACACGACGTTATCCAGCTCGTGGTAAGGTGTATCCATCCGTTTAGAAAGGTGCTTGGCAAATGTAGTCTTTCCGCTTCCGACCGACCCAATGATTCTTATTTTCCGGCAGCTTGACGGCAGGGTATCGTTTCTCAAAAAGCTAGCCCTCCAAGCTGAATCACCGTTATTGTGATGATGACCAAGGGAATGATAATCGTCACCGGCACCATGATTTTCCGGTGTTTATACATAAACTTTGTTTTATATTTTCTTTCATCCTCAAAATCCTCACGCGCTTCCTTGGAGAATACCGTATAAAACAAATAAATATAGCCCGGTATAAAAATAAGGAGTAACGCAGCAACAAACAGGTAAGGTCGCGTCTCTTCAAGCGTCCAGCCGAACCCCTGCATGATTTCTCCCATCAATAAAATGGCCGTCAACGGGACAAGACCGATGATCCGGATCAGTTTTCCGTGTTTTTCATTCTTCTCTTGCTTCGTACTTTGTTTGTAATTCAGCCAGCTTTTAATAGCAAAGCCGACAAGGACAAGCCATAACACAATGGCACCAACAGCAATCAGCATAACTTCTTCTTCCCCTCCTAATCCAGCGTCTGTTTCCTTCACGTTGATTCTATATAGATACGATAGTACTCTTGAATTCGTTTCATTTTCCATAAAAAAAGGAAAATCCTACCCTAGCTCAACGCCAGAATAAAACTTCCCTGCTTTCATCATCCCATTTTTTTATCCGTCGGGAGTACGATAGCCGCAATGATATAGATACCAAGCGTCACACCGCTCGTAAGAAAAAACGAGACGGCGACAAGAATTCGAAGCAAGCTGACCTCGATTCCGTAAATTTCACTGATGCCCCCGAGCACACCGGATAATTGTTTATTTTTCGTTGATTTATAAAATTTTTGCATCGCTTCTTCCACCACCTGTGCACAATTTCTTTTCCATTTTATCCTACCATAAAAAGGGGAGCACCCGTTTTTATAAATGAGCTCCACAAAAATTTTATGTTGGGGTTAACAGGTTTAATCACAGTGCTTGGATGAGTAAACGGAAAGACCACAGCACGTTTTGACTGACAATAGGAGATGCGTAGTTATTCAATCACCACTGGCTTTTACATAACCTATAAATGAAAAAAAGAAGTGCGGAATCTTGAAGATTCCGCACTTCTTTTTAAGCTGTCTCATTCATTTTCTAAGAAGTAAGTAGATAAAATAAGGCGCTCCGATCAGGGCGGTCATGATACCGGCGGGAATGCCGGCCGGATCTGCGATGTTTCTTCCGATCGTATCGGCGAACAGAAGCAGCCAGCCTCCGATCAAGATCGATAGCGGAATGTAAAACTGACTGCGCGGGCCGATCAATACTTTGGCAAGGTGCGGCGCCATCAAACCGACAAACGCAATGCCACCCGTAACGGAGACGGCAGCCGCTGCCAGAGCGACGGCTGCCATCAGCATTTGGAAGCGTTCCTTTCGTAGAGATAGTCCGAGTCCAATGCTGACCGGTTCATTCACACTCAGCAAATTCAGCGTATTGCTTTTCCATAGCACATAGGGAATAAGCACGAGCAGCCACGGGAGGAGTGCGAGTACGAACGGCCAGTCATCTCCCCAAATGTTTCCGGCGATCCAGCGAGAAATGAAGTCCACCTTTTCCCTGTCGGCGGATGAGATGAGAACGATCATCAGACCGGACAGAGCCATAGAAAATCCCACCCCGACAAGGACAAGCCTGACGGGCTGAAACCCTGTTTCCTTATCGTACGAAAACATATAAATCAAAATCGCTGTTAAAAAGGCCCCAGCAAGACCGACAAGCGGGAGCATGAACACGAACGACCCCGGCTCAATCGGGGCGAAAAGGAAGAAGACGGCGACGGCCGCCCCTGCCCCGGCATTGATCCCGATGATTCCGGGATCTGCAAGATCGTTCCGGCTGACTCCTTGCAATATCGCACCGGATAGAGCCAACGCCATTCCGGCAAGAACAGTGATCACCATCCTCGGCAGGCGCAGCTCGAACAGGACGAATTCATCTTTGAACGTTCCTTGGCCGAGCAGTGTCGGGAGAATCCGATCATATGAAACAGACGAGCTTCCAAGCCCGAGGGCGACAATCGACGTAACGAGCATAAGGACGGCTAACACGACCAAATAGATGCGCTGTTTTTTTAAAACAGATGGATGAATCATGAGAACGCACGCCCTCCTTTCTTCACGATGAAAAGAAAGAACGGCAGGCCGAGGACGGCAACAATCGCGGCGACTGGGGTTTCAAACGGGGCGTTGATCGTACGGGCCACTGTGTCGGCAAGCAGCATAAAAGCCGCTCCGAATAAAGCGGTCATCGGCAACACCATCCGGTAGTCGGTACCGACGAATGGACGGACCATGTGCGGAATCATCAGCCCGATAAATGCGAGGTTGCCGACAAGGGCGACCGCCGCTCCGGCGAGCAGTATGATCGTAAAGAATAAAATGACTTTGATCCGGAAAATCTTCTGCCCGAGGCCGACCGCAACTTCCTCGTTAAGACTGATGATCGTCAAATGCCTCGATAAAATCATCGCAATCAGCAGTCCAATCAAAATGATCGGTGCGAGCAGCTGGATCTGTCCCCACGTCGTACCAATCAGACCACCGGCTGACCACATCGACACGTCTTTTGAGATTTGAAAAAACAAACTAATCGCTTCTGCAATCCCGAATAAAAAGGCGGAAATCGCCGCTCCCGCTAAGACGATACGGAACGGCGAAAATCCACCTTTTTTCACAGAGCCGACGCCAAAGACGAGCACAACTCCGATAAAAGCTCCGATGAAGCAGGCGATCGTGATGATGTAGTAGTTCGCAGACGGCAGAAAAGCGATCGTGATCGCCAGCGCCGCATTTGCGCCAGCGGTCAGGCCGAGCAGCCCGGGGTCTGCCAGCGGATTCCTCGTCAATCCTTGCATGATCGCACCAGCGACCGCAAGCGCGCTTCCGACGAGAGCAGCTCCGACTTCGCGCGGCAGGCGAATTTCGCGGAGCATCAGCGTGGTGTCACTCATCGTGTCACCGGCGATCGCTGCTACTGAATCCCTGAATGTCGTATCCGCCGCTCCAAACGTCATGCTGATCAGAAACGATGCCGCAAGGACGAGTAAGCCAAGTATCCATTTGTATAAGGGTGTGATCGTTAGCTTTTTCATCGACTCAGCTCTTTTTCTATTCGTTTAAAAATTTATCCTGGAAGAAGTTTAATTGATATTCTAGAGATAACGCGTCATTGAAATAGAACGCTTTGGCATTCGCTTTGAACACTTGATCATTTTTGACAGCCGGAATGTTTTGATACGTTTCCGTCTGCTCGAACGATGTATCCGTAGCAGAATCTTCACTAAAGATGATGTAATCACCGGCATATTCTGGAAGAACCTCAGCAGAAATGGTGTAGTATCCCGGCTCTAAAACATCTTCCTTTACCTTCTCTGGCATCTTGAGACCCATCTCTTGATACAGGATCTCCGTTCCGCGTGCCCAGTTGTCACCGAAGACGTATAGCTCTTTATCGAAGTTCTCGATGACCGTCACCGTCGCATCTTCTCCGATTTTTTCTTTGATTTTCTCACCCGTTTCTTCAGCCTCTGCTTTGAAATCTTCGACCCACTGGCGAGCTTCCTCTTCTTTGTTCAGCAGCTTACCGATTTCGATATGCTGTTCCAGGTAATCAAACTTCCCGTACGTATAGGTAACCGTCGGTGCGATTTCCTGTAATTTATCAATGTTCTTCGTGCTACCGAGTCCGATGATCAAATCCGGCTCAAGCTCGAGGATTTTTTCCAAGTCTTGATCTGTCACTTCCTCGACGCCTTCCAAATGCTCTTCAAAGTTCGGGTTCATTTTCGACCACGAATCCACTCCGACAAGGTTTGTATCTAGAGCCATCACATTCCCTGCAAATGTGGAAAGGACGACGACACGTTCAGGATTTGCCGGCACTTCGACAGGACCATTTTCTGATTCATACGTTCTCGTTTCTTTTTCTGTATCTGCTGAATTCCCTTCAGCCTCCTGTTGAGTTCCACCACATGCACTAAGCACGAATAGCGGAATAAGCAGGAATAGGATCGATAGTTTCTTCATAGCTGGATTCTCCTTTGATTAAGTTATACGTTAAACAAATTGGTTTGGATGTACGAGGACACGGAACGATATCGGCATCAATTTGGAATACGTCACGAAGTACATCCTTGCAGACGACGTCTTCGCAACAACCGGCCCGGACGACTTCTCCTTCTTTCAACGCGACGATATGATCGGCGAATCGAGCGGCCTGATTGATATCGTGCAACACCATAACGATCGTCCGTCCCTCTTTTTGATTCAAACGCTCAAGTAATTCGAGCACTTCAAGCTGATGGGCCATATCTAAATATGTAGTCGGCTCATCTAGCAAAATCAAATCGGTTTCCTGCGCCAAAGCCATCGCAATCCATACGCGCTGACGCTGACCACCGGACAACGAATCGACGGTATCGTATTTGAACGGGGTCGTTCCCGTCACACATAGCGCCCAGTCGATGACCTCATAATCCCTTTTCGTCAGGCGTCCGAAGCCTTTTTGATAAGGAAAGCGTCCATAAGATACCAGTTCTCCCACGGTGAGACCAGGTGCTCCCTCTGGAGACTGGGGCAGAATCGCCAACTTTCTCGCCAATTCTTTCGTATTCTGTTTCGAGATGCTCTCCCCGTCGAGATAAATCGAGCCTTTCTTTTTCGGAATGATGCGCGCAATCGATTTCAAAAGCGTCGACTTTCCACACCCGTTCGCACCTATGATCGTCGTGATTTTCCCTTCTGGTATATCGACCGTCATATCTTTTACAATGACTTTATCATCATAGCCAACTTGAAGTTCGCTCGTGTTTAATTGAGACATCTTTTTCTCCCTCCGATTAGGAAACTCGCAGTGATAATGATTATCAGTACCATTCACTATGTTACGCACCCTCCTTAAAAAAGTCAATGGGAATGAGAATCATTTTCATATCGGGTATAAAAAAACCGCACCTCCTGATGAGGCGCGGTTTAGCCGTTCCGGTATTTGGCGTACATGATTTCACCGTAGTACTGATCGAACCCCGGCATGTTGAGCGACCGGGCAATTTCAAGCTCTCGTTCCTGGTCATACTCGACGCGAACGAACTGGATGCTGTTGGTCGGCTGCGTACCATCAAGAATCGCATACGATGCAGATGTAAGATCAAGGGAGTTGCCGACGCTGCCGACATTGCACAAAATGCCGTGCGGATAGGTTTGTAGAAACGTCGTATGAATGTCTCCATAAAATACGGTCTGCGGTTCTTCGCCTGAATAGCCTGTATGATCGCTGTTTTCAAACAAGGAATAGCGCTTTTCAATCGAATGCCACGGCAGGATGCGTTCGAACTCACTTCTCGGCGAAGCATGAAACATCCGGATTTTTTCTCCGTTCAAATCGAGATCGATATGAAAGTCCAATTCGCTCAGGAAACGAAAGTCTTCGACAGACAGCCTCTCCTTATACCAATTGAGAAAGTCACTGTCGGTCGGATCCTGGATGAACACGTCCCAGTTTCCGCGGATCACACGTTCGCAATGTTCACGGACGAGCTGGATGCATTCGGATCCTTGTGGCCCTTTTCCAATCAAATCACCCAGACAGAAAATCCGCTCGATTCCCCTCGCCTTGATGTCTTCAAGCACTGCCTCGAGCGCTGTCTTATTGCCATGAATATCAGAAATAATCGCTATTTTAGTCATGCTTCTTCCCCCTTTTGACGGACCTTAAGTATAACGTTACGCATCAGGACCGTTAACGAAATGGTGATCGTAAAGATGATCAGGCCGGAGAACAGGTAAGAACTCCAGGATTCAAGGTAAAAGCTGCAGCAGCTCCCGCTATACCGGTACGGCAGGGGCGGATCGATGCTTGGAAAGCGAAGTTCAGAAAACCGAATCGGCCAGCCTGTTTCCATCGGAAAAGCGGTATTCCATTCTTCTCTCGACTTTATTTCATTCCCGATAAACCCTGTAACGAAAACAAAAATAATGGAAAAGAGCAGATTGGAAAACACCAGGACCGCGGACGCTCTTCGTTTTCCATAACGGCTCCATTTGTACCCTATGTAGATCAGAACAGCCGGAAGAACCGAAAGAAGAAATCCCCATGTTAAAAGACTGTCTCCCCCCCAATCCATCAGCGCTAAGGACGAGAGATACCCTGACGCATGATAAACAATGAATAAAAGGGACAGTTGATTCGTAAAAAGAATTAAAGCCCAAAGGCACAGCCCAAGCCCTGACACACATGCTAAGGAAAACAGAACGTCGCGTTCGGATTTTCTTTGCAACAAGATAAAGGATAAAAGCAGATACCCAAGGATATTCAGAATCAGTCCCACGACTGATACAAAATCTTCACCCGAATGACCAAAACCTCTTAAACTGCTCACCACAAAAATGAGCGATAAGCCATTCATGCTGAGATAAATCGGTAAAGTAGAACGAATCGATGGCCAATATTTCATAAAAAACTCCTCATCTTATCTGTGACAAGGATCACTTTAGCACGGATCACCAGTAGATTCCAGGACAAATCCCATCATCTTCCCTGGTCATGAAGGGCATTCTTCAACGCATCCAAAGCGTGGTGGACTTTTTCTAAGTTTTCTGATGTGTTTCGTTCGTTCCGGGCATGTAGCAGGACCGGTCGCACAGACTCGACTGAGCGACCAAATGCATACATCCACTCGTAACGAGGCACCATCCACGTATGAAAATGATGGGTCGTATCTTCGTTGTAAAAATAATAAACAGACTCGATGCCGAGCACTTCTCTCTGGGCTTTTCTTATGTTCGAAAGGACCTCTATGTATTCCTGTCTCTCTGCTTCCGTTAGTTCGTCCAAACCTTTCACATGGCGCTTCGAAGCAAGAATGATCAATCCTTCCACCGGATACGCTACATCCTGATGGGCGTGGAAATGTTCACTCTCGAAGACGACCCCTCCGTCAGGCTCGATCAGTCCGCTCGTCAATGCACAGCTCAAGCATTCGACTTCGACCGTTCTTCCATCTGCCAGCGTAATCGTTCGCATGTTTATGTACCCTCCTTTATATCCAATACGTCCATGTATCCACTATACCAATCAGGACAAGCAAGACCCCAGCCACTTTTTGAACGACGTTTCCGATTTTTCTGCTTCTTTTCATAACGAGTCCACCGAGCTCGAAGTACCAGATCAAGAAAATGATCAGAACGAGTGGCAGTGAGGTACCAAG
Organism: Halobacillus fulvus; assembly: GCA_004078665.1. GTDB lineage: Bacteria > Bacillota > Bacilli > Bacillales > Halobacillaceae > Halobacillus > Halobacillus fulvus. The sequence continues at coordinate 862,809 of SCFO01000001.1, forward strand.
GCCGAACACAACGGGCAGCAAGGGTCCATAGGAAGTCGAAACCACGATCGGCATCAGGGTGAAAAAGAATAAGAGGAACATCGTTGGGCAGAATGCCAGTGTGAAGCTGACGCCCATCAGAAAGCTCCCTTTTCTTGTGTTTGTAAAAAAACGATCCGATAGTTTGCCTAGTGTAACGGTTCCCTTGAAGGTCAACCATCCGGAAAGAAACAGCCCCACAACGATGAGCATCGGACCGATCAACTTCCGCAGATACGGAACGAGCAATGAAAACTGCTCCTCGACTTCTTTCCCGAGAAACCAAACACCACTTCCAAGCAGTGTGAAGACGACAATTTTCCCTAAGATAAAGTATGCGATCAGCTGCCACGGGACCCGCTTCTCAAGTGATCGATACCCGTAGATCGTCATCGCGCCAAGGTTGCCTGTGAGTTGACAGGGCGCAAGTGAACCGACAATCCCGAGAAGGAATGCGAAAAGGAACGGAATCGACTCCCACTGATTTGCCAATGCGAAAAAGGTTTCGGTCAAAAAACTGCTCATTTAGCTGAACCCAACCCTTTCATTTTAATTTCGTTTATGTACGTTTTACTCCCATAAAAATACCACGGCACAAGTGCCGTGGCTAGAACTTTTTGTTTGATTAGGCAATGCTTCTGCAGGCATCCGCACAAGCGTGGCAAGCTTCAGCGCACTGTTGACAATGGTCATGATCATGCTTCCCACACTCATCGCCACATGCCTGACAAATTTTCGCGCAAACTTCAGCAAGCTCTGAAGCGAACGGCGTATTCCGGACGAGTGCCTGTTCTAGGAATCCGCACATATCCGCACATTCACGGTCGAGCCGGATGCAGTCCGCCATATGTTTGACATCCTCTTCCTTCAGGCAAGCGTCATAACAGTGGTTACAAGCTTCCATACAACGATGCAACGCTTCGATCACAGACTGGTATTTTTCGTGTGCCATTTGGATGGTACCTCCTTTATTTTTTTCACATAGGTACCTTTTCCTTATATCAGAATAATGAAACATCTGGAAATTGATTTCATTCAAAAGTACCAGCCCTGTTGATGCAACGTTTTACTTAGACATACTTCTCCATTCGTATATCTGCCCATTGCTTACCGTCATAGAAGGTGAAATTGTGGAGGCGTGCAATCTCGCGGTAACCGAGTTTCTGATAGAGACGATATGCGTTCACATTAAACTCGAAAACTCCGAGCTCGATTCTTCGGAGCCCTGCCTGCTTAATCTCCTGCTCCAAAAAAGTGAGCGCCTTTCTTCCGATCCCTTTCCCTCTCCCCGCCTCTTCGCCGATCGTAATTCCGATCCAAGCCGTTTCTTCTTCACTTTTATACAAATGCTGTGGGTTGATCATGTAGTTCATTTCACCGACTAACTGACGGTCTACATAAATGAGGTACATGACGTGATCCTGGAGCCTTTTTCTTACTCCACCTACCGTCACCATGTAGCGTTCTGCAAGATCGGATGCATTCCGGTTCGGGCGGACGAGCGGAATGAGTCGATCATCGTTTTCCCAGCGTTGAAAAGTATCCACGATAAAGGGAGTCGGGATGTGCAATCGGACGAAATCGGTTCTCATGTCAACGCCTCCTTAATATGTAAAGAGGGACAGGTGCACCTGTCCCGAAAGCCCTTATACGACATCATATCCTTGATCCTCGATGGCTTCGTGCATTTGTTCAAGAGTCGCAGGGTCTTCATAAGAAACGTTGACTGCACCTGTCGCAAGATCGACGTCTACGGACTGCACTCCCTCGACTTCGTTCAATGCACCTTTCACAGCTTTTTCACAATGGCCACATGTCATGCCTTGTACTTGTATTGTTTTTTCCATAATAAAATTCCTCCTTGATTATAGTTTCACTCGCTTCAAGCGGAGAGCGTTGCTGACGACGCTGACAGAACTGAATGCCATCGCGGCTCCTGCTACCCACGGAGCTAGCAATCCGATGGCTGCTACCGGAATGCCGGCCGAGTTATAAGCTAAAGCCCAAAACATATTCTGCTTGATGTTCGTCATCGTTTTCCGGCTGAGACGGATCGCTTGGCTGATGTGGATCAAATCTCCACCGAGCAACGTGACGTCCGCCGTTTCGATCGCGACGTCAGACCCCGTTCCGATCGCCATACCGATGTCGGCTGTCGCAAGAGATGGTGCATCATTGATTCCATCTCCCACCATCGCTACTTTTTCGCCCTGCAGCTGTAGCTCTTTCACTTTTTCTGCTTTTTGTTCAGGTAAAACTTCTGCAAAAACGCCGTCAAGCCCGACTTGGGCCGCAATCGCTTTTGCTGTACGTTCATTATCTCCTGTCACCATATAGACATTCAACCCAAGTGCTTTCATGTCCTCGATCGCCTGCTTCGACGTCTCTTTGAGTGTATCGGCCACGGCCAGATACCCGGCAAATTCACCGTTTAATGCCACAAGCATCACTGTTTTCCCTGCCGACTCAAGCTCAGAAATTGCTGCTTCGTCATTCTCGAATTTGATCTGATCGCGCTTCATCAGCTTTCTTGTCCCGATCCTCACGTTCACACCATCGACGACCGCCTCGATTCCATACCCCGGAACGGCTTCGAACTGATCGACGTCTCTCGTTTCGATTTCCTGTTCGACACCATACTGGACAATGGCTTCCGCGAGCGGGTGCTCAGACGCTTTTTCGGCAGAAACGACATACTTGAGCAGATCATCGCGGAACGAAACAAAGTCTATGACTTCCGGTTTCCCCTTCGTAATCGTACCGGTTTTATCAAGTAAGATCGTGGTCAGGCTTTCGGTTCCTTCGAGATATTCTCCACCTTTAAAAAGAATGCCCTGCTCAGCACCCTTTCCTGTTCCGACCATGATCGATGTCGGCGTTGCCAGGCCAAGAGCACAAGGACAGGCGATGACAAGGACGGCAATCGCAGCTTCAAGCGCAGGCGGGAATGCCCCAGGCTCAACAAAAGCGAACCAGACGATAAACGTGACGAGCGCAATCCCGACGACGACGGGCACGAAGACGCCTGAAATACGGTCAGCAGTCCTTTGAATCGGTGCTTTTGACCCCTGCGCCTCTTCCACGATTTTGACAATTCCGGCAAGCGCGGTATCCTTCCCGACTTTTTCCGCCTGCATTTGGATCGTCCCGTTTTTATTAAGCGTAGAACCGATCACGGTGTCCTCTTCTTTTTTCTCGACCGGAATCGACTCACCCGTAATCATCGATTCATCAATCGCTGTCATTCCTTTAACAATCGTACCATCGACAGGAATTTTTTCACCTGGCTTCACAAGGATGACATCTCCGACTTGGACTTGGTCGACTGGCACTTGAATTTCTTCCCCGTTCCGCAACAGCGTCGCTTCCTTCGCTTGCAAGTTGAGAAGCTTCGTCAACGCAGCCGTTGTGCGCCCTTTCGCCAAGCTCTCAAACAGCTTCCCGACTAAGATCAACGTAATCAAAACCGCACTCGTTTCAAAATAAAGCTCCGGCATCATTTGCGGATTAAGCTGCCAGCGGATTCCTTCGACGACACTATAGAAGTAGGCGGCTGATGTTCCGAGCGCAACGAGGACATCCATATTCGCACTCTTGTTCCTGAGCGCGCGGTAGGCTCCTACGTAAAATGGAGCACCGATGTAAAATTGGACAGGGGTTGCTAATAGGAACTGGAACCACGGATTCATGAAGAGTGCCGGTACCGGGAGACCGATGTCAATCGGTAAATGCCCGACCATCGTGTACAACAACGGCAGAGAAAGAAGAATCGAAATCCAAAGCTTTTGTTTCTTCTTCTTAATTTCTTCCTCCTTATGATCGGCCTGCTGCTCCCGGTCCTGCTTCAGAACCGCTTCATAGCCAAGCTTCTTCACCTTTTCCAAAATATCTTCCGTCGATACTAAGCCTGGCTCATATTCTACAACACCAGCTTCCGTCGCTAAATTGACGTTCGCCTGTTGAACACCATTCATCTTCCCGAGCACCTTTTGAATCCGGCTTGAACAGGCAGAACATGTCATGCCATGGATATCGAGTTCAATTTTTTCTGTCTGTACGCCGTATCCAAGCTTTTCAATGCGTTCCGAAATGTCTTGTGGCGTAGCTTTCGTTTCATCGAGCTTGACGGTTGCGCTCTCCATCGCCAGATTGACATTTGCTTCGACCCCATCCATCTTGTTCAGAACCTTTTCGATTCTCGATGAGCACGCAGAACACGTCATGCCTGTGATGCCGACATGTATCTCTTTTGATTCGCTCATTTCTATACCCCCCTCTATTTGGAGAATTGCTGGACGACTTTCATCAGCTCATCGATCGCTTCTTCGCCTTCCCCTTTTTGAATAGCATCTGCCACGCAGTGATGGGTATGGCGTTCCATTAAGGAATATCCGACTCTGTTCAAAGCTTTCGTAACGGCTGAAATCTGAATCATCGTATCGACACAGTAACGGTCTTCTTCCACCATTTTTTGAAGTCCGCGCACCTGGCCTTCTATTCGTTTCAAGCGGTTGATCATCGCTTGTTTTTCATCGACAGTCCTTGGTTTAACGGGCTTTTTACCACTTGTATCGGGTAATTCGTTCATATTCATAGTGTCCACCCTTTCTAACAACACTATACCCCCGTTAGGTATAAAACGTCAACTAAATTGTTTCTTAATTTTATCGACCTATTTCACCTTATTGTTCCCAGCAATTGTTTGATAAGTTTCCGTTTTTCATACAAGAGCTTGGAGGAGCGGGAAATAACTCGCTTTCCATGGGCGGGCGCTGAGCTTCCTCGTCGCCTTGCTCCTGCGGGATCTCAGCCTGCCCTTACCTCCCCATAGGAGTCTCATCATTTCCCGCTCCTCCTGCCAAATTGAGCAAAAGGAAACATGACAGCACTTTTGACTTACAATTAGGAATTTTTGTAATAAAATTCTTTATTTTACATCAACATTCGAGTTTAACAAAGACTTTTAATTTAAAGTTTGATTGGGTAGGTAGTCGGTCACTCCTCCCTCTAAAAGGCGAGCGAATTATCTTGAATTACGGCCGCTGAACCAATGTCGAGGTTTAATAGGGCCTAATAAAAAGGTACAGGAAACTATAGGAATCAAGCTGAAGGAGGAAATGACATGTCGATTGTACTTCGAAGAATTTATGAGGACGACCCGCCACTTGGAGGGCACAGGGTGCTTGTCGATCGAGTCTGGCCTAGAGGGATATCGAAGGAGGATGCTGACCTTGACGAGTGGAAGAAGGACATCGCTCCTACATCCGACTTAAGAAGGTGGTTCAATCACGATCCGGATAAATTTGAGGAGTTCAAAGACAAGTATAAGGACGAGCTTCATGAAAAAGATCTCTCTGACTTGAAAGAGAAGGCATCAGGAGGTAGAGTCGTCCTTCTTTACGGAGCCAAGGACCAGCAGCATAACCATGCTGTCGTCCTCAAGGAAGTGCTGGAGAATGATGAAGAGCCTTAAATATAAAAAAGGGAACGGTGGATGACGCACCGTTCCCTTTTTTATGCCCCCTTGCCCTATAGCGTTAATAAACGTTTCGTTCGCTAAGGATCGTGCCCGTCTGTTTATCCACTAGTCTTAGCGTATGATCAGAGAAGCCCTGCTCCCTCTCAAAATACCAAATCGCAAGTGCATCGTTTCCTTCAATAGGGACAACGTTTGACGTTGCATCACCAAGCATCACCTCGACGTTATCCTCAGGATGAAACAACCCGAAGATCAATGTGTCACCGTGACCCTGATGATTCAAAACGTGTTCCTGTTCAATCCGTTCAAATTCTTCATCTGACCACGTCATCATACCTGATCTCCAGCCAGACCAATTTTTTCTTGAATAGGCTGCCCCTAACGCATGATCATTCAGCCTAAAGAAAAACAAGGCCTGATTGTCTTCCGTATAAGCTGGTATGTATTCCGCCTTTTTTACCTCTGACTTCATAGCTTGAAGCGGTGTATCATATGTATCCATTGGAAAAGCAACGATCCCAATTGCCACCGATAAGACAGACAGGATAAACAGTGCAGCCAGCCAACGCTTCATCATCTTACCAGCCTCCAATCAGAAAAAAGAGATAATGCGTAAAGATAAGCCAGCCAAGAGTGGCCACATTCAAAAAAAGCACGAGAAGCGTAAGAAACAAATGGTATTCTGGTACGGTTCTTGACCGGTACAAATAATAGATGGCCAGCGCAATGGACCCGATGAAAATAAGAGCGAACACCAGGCTCCACAAACTGAATGTGATTTGCCTTGAAGCTGTGAAAAACATCAGGATGTAAAGAGCATTCACGAAAATGGATCCAAACAATAGTGCTTTTCTCAACTTAACCCCTCCTATTCATTTATGTTAACCATCATCGATTATACACTTGGTCTATTCAAAAGAAAACAGCACCAAATCATTCCATTAAAACCATTTATTGATTATGCTTTTGTAATAGTGTATTATTTAACTAGTACACTATTACAAAAAGGAGGTCACGAAATGAATGCCATCGCCTTTGCAGGTTTATGGAAAAAAGAATGGAGCCTGATGAAAGGGTATTATATCGCTCTAGCTCTCTTTAACTTATTGTGGATGGGATTAGCTCCCGCCTTGATCCAGTCAGAGCCCTACATCATGACAGCAAGCATCCTGTTAATTCTTCATCTGTTTTATTTATCCGCGCTTCTGATGTACAGCTTCAATCGAGAAGCGGACCAACTGGAGCTTGCCCTGCATTCTCCACGAACAGGTTATATGATTGCTGGGGTAAAGGTTCTCCAGTCCTTCACCGTCTTTCTTGGTTCCCTTATGCTCGTTTCGATTGCGGGTATCTTGACCGCCCGAGTAGATTTGATTCTCACGTGGACCGAGCTCGTCGGAGTCTTTTCAAGGATGGGGGTTTATATCACAGGCTATAGCCTCAGCCTCGCCATCATTTTATTTTTTCTCTGGACCGTCCACCAGCTCTTGAAAAAATACATAGGTGGCATCAGCCTGTTTGTCTGCATCGTGCTCTTCTTTGCGATTGCAGCTTCGCTTACTTGGATTCAAGGGACAGACGTTTATGAATCGTTGACTTCATTCGTCCCCTTCGCTTATTCCTATGACCTAGAAAGCCCTGAAGGTATGATTTACATGAGTTTTGGTGTAGATGCTCTTTCCGTCGGAGACCTTGTGTTTTTCTTGATGCTGAACGCCCTATTCTTCCTCTCAGGCTGCTGGGTATTGGATCGGAAGGTTGAGGTGTAAAAGATGGGAGTTGATTTTCAACCAGATAAGCCGATTTATCAGCAGTTGATCGATCGATTGGCAGGAGAAATCATTCGCAGTATCCGTAAGCCTGGCGATAAACTGCCTTCGGTTCGGGAATACGCTGTCGAAACGGGCGTGAACGCCAACACGATCCAGCGTGTGTACCGGGAGATGGAGCAAATGGAAATCGTCCAGACGAAGCGAGGGCAAGGGACGTTCGTGACAGAAGAGAACGCACGGCTCGTGAGCCTGCGGGAAGACATGAAGCAGCAGTATGTTGAGGCTTTCGTCAAAGATATGAGAGAACTAGGGTTCACGACGACCGAAATGATTCGAGGCCTTGAAGAATACCATGATGAACAGGAGGATCGGGATGATTGAAGCCAAACATATATCGAAGCGATTTCTTTTGAAACGAGCGGTCGAAGGCATTGACCTTGAGCTGATACCGGGGAAAATGTACGGAATCATCGGGGAAAACGGCAGTGGAAAATCGACGCTACTTAAATTGTTGGCAGGGCTACTCCGCCCTTCTACTGGTTCGCTCAAAATAAACGGTTCTCCCTTAACGAGAAAATCCGCAACGGACATCGCCTATATGACCGACCGGGGGAGATTCTACCCTTATTTGACAGTAAAACAGCTCGTCGATTTTTATGACAGCCAGTTTCATGACTTTAAGAAGGAAAAAGCGTTCCGGATCCTGGAGTACTTAGCCATCGATCCTGATGAAAAGCTGAAATATCTATCGAAAGGAAACCTTGGCCGTGCTAAATTGGCGGTGACGATCGCGAGAGAATCTCCTTTTATATTGCTCGACGAACCACTCTCAGGCCTTGACCCGATGGTTCGTGAGTCAATCGTCAAAGGCATCATCCAGTTCGTGGACTTCGAGCGGCAATCGCTCATCATCACGACGCATGAAATCCGCGATATTGAGCCGCTGCTTGATGAAGTCTTCATTTTACACGGCGGAAAAATTATCGACCACCAGACAGTCGATGACATTCGGACGCGAGAGCGACTCGATGTTGAGAGCTGGCTAAAGCGTAAAATGCAGGGAAACGAGTCCATGTCCTAATCACGGGACATGGATTTTCTCTTTCGCAGCTGATTCAGTAAATAGTAACGCACACCGTAATACACCACCCAGAACACGATCACAGCGGAGAACGCATAGATTTTCTTTCCATCAGGCAGAGCGAAATATAGGATGAGTGCACCGATCAAAAAAGGCGGCATTACAACCCAGTATAGCTTATCTGGCTTCAAGAACATCCCCCCTCTTCTATTCTCTACCCTATTCCGGATCGCTTTATAACTTTTTACCATCATCTTCTTCCTCACGTAACCAGTCGTAATACACATTCGACGGATCCATGAGCACTTCTTGATGAATTCGGTTTGAGAACACCTGAAGCATTCCACCGTAAAAATATCCGAGAAATTCTTTTTTCACTTTTCCTGTACGATAGGCGTAAACTGACTGTTTAAACGTAGTGACGATCAAATCGATATAATCAGATAACTCTCCGGAAGGCTTTCGTTTCCTATAAGCCAACTTAGCCGTTTGCCAAGCTTTTTCAATTTGATGAACAGAAAGGAAGGATTGAGCTGTGGTGATAAAAGAAGAGGGAATGAATGAAGGCAAGAAGGAGACGTCCATTGGGTTATGTACAGGTTTACATTCTTTAGAGATTATCCTCTGCTTATCCTTTGTTTCCGGTTCAATTTCTTCAGGGGAAGCCTTATCCGCTCTAGGCGGATCGTTGATCGCTGCCGTGTCATGTACCGTGTCACTTGCCGTGTCATCTTCAGGTAAAAAGAAACCCTCCTGGGGTAAAAGAAGTAAAACGTTGCAGCCTCTCTTCCCGTTCGGCTTCGTCGTTTCGACGCGTTCGAGCAGCCCCATCTTCTCGAGACGCGTAATCGTTCTGTTCACAGTCCGGCGGCTTAATCCCGTCTCTTTTACAATCGTATCGATTTTCGCAAACGATACCCCGGGGTACTTGACAGAGTGTCGCCAAATGAATGTTAAAACCTCCATATTCCCTTCGGATAGCTTTGGCTTATGCTCTTTCAAAAAAGCTCTGACATTCTCATCCATTTCTTTGACCGTAGAAAACTTCTGCATTTGTTTCAACCATTTAAAATCCATCTCAGACACCTCATTTAGTCCATTTACAACTACAATCGATCGCTGGAGGATTTTGGTGTCTAAATTTTTTATATTTTTTTGTGAAGTCACTTTTTTGAAACATATTCCATATTTACATCGTATACAAAGTCAATAGGAGGAGGTGATTCGCTTGTTTTCTATAGACATAATCGCTAACGGAAACTTTATTTTGTTGCGACCTATATTTATCACCCTTTTCGCCCTAGCACTCACTTTATTTCTTCTTCTCGTTTACAAAAGCCATCTTGTCAACGGATGGTACCTGCTTTTCACATCCACAGCCATCATGCTCGTTGCAGGACAACTGTTGTATTTTCAAGGCGTCATAGTGGATGAATTCGCACTTGACGGCGACCCCTTCATCACATACTTCACCCTAGCAACCGTCCTATTGTGCATCATCAATCCTCTGTACTTTTTTATCCAGCCAGTTGAAAAAAGAGAGGCATAAATGCCCCTCCTTTTTATTCTTCGTCCTCATCATACGGTGAAAGCTCTTCAGAGGCCTCTGTACTTAATTGCGGTTGAGGCTGAACAGCTCCATCACGTTGTTCTTCCGTGTCGTCAAGATTTCTCGCCACGGACTGGTGGAAGAAGTATTCAAAAATTGACAGAGAAACCATGGAAATCAGTGTAGCTGAAAAAACGTTGTCTCCGACAGTCAAGGCATCTGTCATAAAATAAATCACGATAAATCCGATCACAAACTCGGAAATCGTCGCTGTCGTGTTGTTCGCATTTCTCAGGATCAGAAGATCAGCGATAAAGTAGGTGACGACTGTAAAGGCTAAGGTAATCAGAAGAACATTACCGAAGGATACGTCGAACCCTGCTCCAAGGATAATGAACAAAATCGCAAAGCTGAATAGAAATTTCATGGTTAATAACTTTAAGTGTTCCATCATCAAACACCTCCTATAGCAGATATTTTCCGCCACCTACGATTTTCTATACTGCCTGTTAGAGGTGTTTATGGCAAAGTATGGATTTTGACTTTTCTTCACTTATGCATCTTTCAGCAAATAAAATTATTGCAAGGATAGTCCCGTTTATTCAAACAGAAAATGAAGGGGTGGGAAATGGCTCGCTTTCCATGGGCGGGCGCTGAGCTTCCTCGGAGCAAGGCTCCTGCGGGATCTCAGCCTGCCCTTTTCTTTCCCATAGGAGTCTCCCCATTTCCCACCCCTTCTCACCAAGAAAAGTGAACGGGAACATCATTTTTGGAACTTGTTATTGCGGCAAATCATTAGAAACAAAACCTTTTCTACTCTCTCCATGAAAAACTTCTACCATAGCCTTTATTAAAGTATTGCACGTTCTAAATAAGTCTTGATTTTTTTATGTGGAGTAGCAAAATCATTCATTACTCATAGGGTGATGAGAAAGCTGGAAAACTCGTGTGGGAATGAATGGACAGGTATGACAAGCCATAAGCCTCTGGATCGAAAAGGCTCACCGCCATCAACACAGGAAAGACAGGAAAGCGAGCTATTTCCCAACCCTCCAAGCACTCAAATAAAAAAACGGAAACCTTCTATTTAAAAAAGCAAAAAAAGCGCAGCTATTCAAGCTGCGCTTTCAAAAAACTGATTATTCAACTGAGAAAATATAAGAATAAATCGGCTGACCGCCTTCATGAATTTCAACTTCAAGATCCTCAAACGTCTCTTCAAGATACTCTTCAAGCGCCGCCACTTCCTTGGCATCGACATCTTCTCCTGTGATCACGGTGATGATTTCATGCTCATCCTCATCGATCATCTGGCTCAAGAGCGTCTTCGCTGCGGTTAATTGATCTTTATCCGTAGCAGAAATCTTGCCATCTGCAATTCCCATGAAATGGCCTTTTTCAATCGTCATTCCATCGATCTGAGTATCACGAACCGCATACGTAATCTGACCGGTCTTCACTTCGCTCATGAGTCCGGACATTTCTTCTTTATTCGTTTCAAGATCTGCTTCAGGATTGAAGCCTAATAAAGCGCTCATTCCTTGAGGGATCGTCTTGGTACCAACGACCGCTACTTCTTCCTCCGCGATTTCTGCTGCCTGCTCTGCCGCCATAATAATGTTTTTATTGTTCGGCAGAATGAGGATTTTCTTCGCGTGAGCTTCTTTGATCGCTTCGGATAGATCCTGTGTACTTGGGTTCATCGTTTGACCACCCTGGATGACGACTGTAGCGCCAAGGCTTTCAAACAGCTTCTTCAAGCCATCCCCCATCGATACGGTCACGATTCCATACTCCGCTTTTTCAGCTGGTTTTTTCTTCGCCTTCTTATCACCGACGAGGGAAGTATGCTGTTCCCGCATGTTTTCGATTTTCATATTGATCAAGCTTCCGTACTGCTGTCCGAGTGTCAGAGCCTCTCCCGGGTTTTCCGCATGGACGTGGACCTTAACCAAATCTTCGTCCGAAACCACAAGCAGAGAATCTCCCCACTCACTCAGCTCTTGTCTGAACGTGTCATCATCGTACGGCTTGTCTTTTAATTTTTCTTCTTCGAACTTGACCATAAATTCCGTGCAGTACCCAAATTCAATATCTTCTGTGTTCATGAAGTCTTGATTCAGTTTATGGTGCTCCGCACTGACCATGTCATCCATTGTGACCGTTTCGTCAATATCTGGAAGCGCTTCCCCTTTTAAATTCGCAAGAAACCCTTCATAAATCGTAAGCAAACCTTGTCCGCCACTATCCACGACGCCGACTTCCTTAAGGACAGGCAAAAGTTCCGGTGTCCGCTTCAAGGATTCTCTGGCTGCTCCGACGACTTTCTCCATAAAGGCGATGACGTCGTCTTCCTGCTCGGCAATTTCCTCTGACGCTTTGCCTGAATCTTTGGCAACGGTCAGAATCGTACCTTCCACAGGCTTCATGACCGCTTTATAAGCTGTCACAACTCCCCCTTGGAAAGCTTCTGCCAAATCTTTGGTCGTCAACACTTCTTTATTTTCAACCGCTTTTGCAAAACCGCGGAAAATTTGTGAAAGAATAACCCCAGAATTTCCGCGAGCTCCCATCAAAAGCCCTTTGGCAAGAGCCTGGGATACAACTCCGGCGTGATTTTCTTCTACTGCTTTGACTTCCTCCGCTCCGGAAGTCATCGATAAATTCATATTGGTTCCTGTATCTCCATCCGGTACCGGAAATACATTAAGAGCATCGATCATTTGAGAATTTTTGTTCAAATGATGGGCTCCCTGTAAAATCATTTCGGCCAATTGGCGGCCATCGATTGTTTGTAACGTCACGCTTACTTCCTCCTTTGACTGCAACAAAGACCTATTCGCTTGTCACTCGAACTCCCTGAATAAAAATATTCACAGAATCAACAGACAAGCCAACTGTTTTATTTAGTGTGTATTTTACTTGTGATTGGACGTTATGTGCGACCTCAGAAATCTTCGTACCGTAGCTTACGATGATGTACATATCGATATGAAGAGTATCTCCTTGCTGGCGTACGACAACACCTTTGGAGAAGTTTTCTTTACGGAGAATCTCTGATAATCCATCGCGAATTTGATTTTTCGAAGCCATACCGACAATGCCGTAGCATTCCACTGCAGCTCCTCCGGCAATTGTAGAAATGACGTCATTCGTAATTGTGATATGACCATATTTATTGTGTAGATCAACGGACATATGAATCCTCCTTTATACTCCTGAAAAATCTTCCCTTATTATAACACAAGATTTCTTTTATACGGACAAGAGTATAAATGAAACGCGTCTAATCCGTCCAGAAACCCTTTGATTTGTCTGATTCTCCTCCTATACTTTGAAACAATTCAGTGTATCTGTCAAGAGAAAATTCTTGATATAACTTATTGCAAACCATCGACCAATATGATACAGTTACTAAGTATCTGATGATTTTTGTATGTAACAGGAGGGATTTTTAATGGCACGTCGTAGTGTAATTTCCGGTAAAGGTACCCGTTCTGGTAACCACCGTTCACACGCAATGAACGCTAATAAACGTAAATTTAAAGCGAATGTTCAAAAAGTACGCATTCTTGTGGATGGTAAGCCACAGAAAGCTTACGTAACAGCTCGCGAATTGAAATCCGGTAAAGTACAGCGCGTATAATCGCCTGTACACCTCAAAAAAAGCACCCTCACAGGGGTGCTTTTTTTGTTCTCCGCTTGTCTCACATGACAGGCTCTACTCTTTTTTAAATGTACTTATGACTGCGCGCACTAAACCCCCAACGAACCGCGGGAGTTTGATCGTATAAAACTTCAAAGAGCCCCCTCCTCCTATACAAAGCTAAAGCGACCGGCCTTCTTATCCTGTATCCATCAAATCCCGGCTCCTTATTACTAACAGTATGCCTGAACGAAAAGAAAAAGTACCTTCTTCTTCGATCAGCTGATTCGAGATGCACCGTGTCGATCCATAGGGCAGATCGGCACCCTCGAGAGGATAGTAGAAGCCATTCAGCGTAATCCCACGGACTTCAAGTGTTACTGGAAGAAAGGATACATAAGGAAAATCCTCAACTAATCCAAGCTTATGCTCGCCCGCTTCCACTAATTCCACCTGATTTTGGACATCGATAATCGTCGCAAGGATTCCCTGTTTTCTGATCGGATAAAGAAGCTGCAGGTTAGCCATGGAGTGGTCGAGGCGTCCGCCTGTCACTCCGAATAATAGAATATGATCCGGACGTCGTTCGAGTGCTTGCCCAAGGGCAAGTTCAAGGTCTGTTTCATCTTTTTCGTCCGGGAACGTCAGGACTTCCTGTGCTGTACGTTTGATGTTGTCAAAAGAGGAGGCGCTGACCGAATCGAAGTCACCGATTGCAATGTCTGGTGTCAGTCCGTGCTCAATGATCGTTTCGGCTCCCTGGTCAGCGCCGATCCAGAAGGTTTCGTTTGTGTCATATTTTTTTAGTTCAGGAATAAAGTGTTTCGGCCCTCCGCCGACAATTGCCATAACCCGTTTCATGTTCATCCCTCTTTCTTCCGCTTTCAGTGCCTGAAGCTTCAATGATCCAGCTTGATAAAAAAAGCCCGAAGGCAGGGGTTGTGCCTTCAGACTTTCACTTCGTTACAGTGCGTTTCGAATGTCGTCGATCGCCTGTTTACGGTCTTCTTTGTTGAACACAGCACTGCCTGCGACGAGGACGTCTGCTCCTGCGTCAGTACAAGCTTTGGCGGTTTCGACTTTCACGCCACCGTCCACTTCGATTTCAAAGGAGAGGCCAAGCTCTTCTCTCCAATCGGCAATCTGACGGATCTTAGGTACGACGGAAGAGATGAAAGACTGCCCGCCGAATCCTGGGTTCACCGTCATCAAAAGCACAAGATCAACCTCACTTAAAATTGGTTTGATGGCTTCAGCAGGTGTCGCCGGATTAATGACAACGCCAGCTTTCACACCGTGACTTTTAATCAGTTGAATCGTACGGTGCAGGTGCGGACACGCTTCCTGATGGACCGTAATGATATCGCTGCCTGCTTTTGCGAACTCTTCAATATAGGCATCTGGATTTTCAATCATCAAATGAACATCCAGAGGAAGAGTAGTCGTTGGCCGAACCGCTTCGACAATCAGCGGCCCGATCGTTATATTCGGCACAAAATGACCATCCATCACATCGACGTGGATATAGTCGGCACCGGCTTTTTCAACATCTTGTATTTCTTGTCCCAGTTTGGCAAAATCGGAAGCCAAAATCGAAGGGGCTATTTTTGTCATCATCAATACCTCGGCTTTCTATTCTGAATTTCTTCTAAAAATTGCAAGTAATGGGTGTAGCGCTGTTCGGCGATTTCTCCGGATTCCACGGCAGACTTCACGGCGCATTTCGGTTCCTTATGATGAAGACAACCGCGGAACTTACACCCGTCCTGTACCGCCACGAATTCTGGAAAGCATTCCGGAAGCTGATCTAGTTCCAAATCGTTGAATTCTAGCGAGCTGAATCCAGGAGTATCCGCTACGAGTCCGTTTGAAATGTCATACAGCTCGACATGTCTCGTCGTATGCTTTCCTCGTCCAAGGCTCTCCGATATCTCATCGGTTTCAATGGACAGACGTGGGTCGATGGAATTCAGCAACGTCGATTTTCCGACCCCAGACTGCCCGGCAATCACCGTTGTACGGTCGGCAAGGTGAGACTGAACTTGATCCATCGATTGTGAATCGTTGACGGCTGAAAGAATGACAGAGTACCCGATCCGTTCGTACATCGCCTTATAAGCTTGCATCTCTTCTATTTTGTCTTCACTCAGCTGATCCATTTTAGAGATCACGATGAACGGCTCGATCCTTTTCGCCTCGACCAGCACAAGAAAACGATCAAGCAAGAGGGCATTGAAGTCCGGATGAATGGCTGATGTTACGATCAAAGCCTGGTCCACATTGGCAATGGGCGGACGGACAAATTCATTGCTTCTGTTTTCGATCGCAAGAATGTAGCCTTCTTCTTTATTATCTGCTTTAAATTCTACGATATCGCCGACGAGAGGGGTCACTTTCTTTTTTCTGAAGTTCCCCCGTCCACGGCACTGATAGACGTCGCCTTCATACAGGACGTAATAAAACCCGCTCAGCGCTTTAATGATTTTCCCTGTTGGCATGTCTTGCCATCACCTTCTTAATATGAAATCGTCTCATCGAGGATGACTTCGTCTCCTCGCTGTACGCTATATTGACCCTCCACATCCGGACTGATCGTCAATGTCGCTTCGATGGAGGTATCTTCTGTAATCGTCTGTTCCCTGAACACTTCAGAAATATCATGGTTCATATCTCCGATGTACACACGCACCTGCTGTTCTTCCTGATCGGACTCCTCGTCAAAATCGAGCGGAATCTCGACGGTTTCGTTTCGTGGTTCCTCTGCAGGTTCTTCTTCAGGGTCCTCAGTATCCGGCAGCTCAGCCTGATCAGGCTCTTCTGGTCCGAGGGAAACTGTAATCGTGACCGTTGAGTTTTCTCTTACTTGGCCAGCCTGCGGGTCTTGTAAAATGACTTGACCGGCTGGCCAGAGGTCCGAATAGTCTTCCTCGACATTCACCTGAAGCCCGACTTCCTCTAGAGCATTGATCGCCTCTTCTTCTGTTCTACCCTGAACGCTCGGCGCTGTAACCATCGGCGGACCGGAACTGACTTGGAATACGACATCCGTATCCTCTGGAATGATCTCGGACTGAGGAGCTGGAATTAAATTCCCCAAAATCTCCCCTTCCGGAACGTCAGGGTCTGGAGATTCGGATTTATTCACGGACTTATAGCCCTCGTCTAACAACATGGCGCGTACTTCTTCATAGTTTTCACCACGGTAGTCCTCGAATGCGACCCGCTCACGTCCCATGCTTGAAAACACAGTGACAACCGAGCCTTCTTTCACGACCATTCCTGCTTCAGGATCCGTCTGGACGACGAACCCTTCTTCGACCTCATCAGAATGTATCGTTTCGCGCTCGACTTCAAGATTAAGATCTCTTAACGTGCTATACGCTTCTTCGTACTCCATATCTGTAACGTCCACCATTTCGACGTTCGCCGGCTGTATGATACCAGGTATTGTGAAAATGGCGATAAGACCCCCGATGAATAAGACGGCAAGTATCGATACGATCCACGGCCACTTCTTTCGCTTTTTCTTCGGCTTCTTTTCTGCTTGCTCATCAGCCCCCTGAGGTGGCCGGACAATCGTATTGGAGCCTGTCTGTCCATGGATGATTGTGTTTTCGCCGGTGTCTTCTCCGAATTTTTCATTTGTAATGACTGGAATCGCCTTCGTTTTTTCCTCTCCATCATCCGGAATCGTAAAAACGGGTTCATCCATTCGGTCGTATTGAAGACACATTTCAAGAGCCTCTTCCATTTCTTCGACCGAACCAAAACGATGAAACGGATCCTTCGCTGTCGCTTTTAACACAATGTTTTCTACACTCTGCGGCAAATCACTGATCCAACGCTTTAAAGACGGCGTATCATGCTGAAGATGCTTCAACGCGATTGAAACCGGTGATTCTCCTGAAAAGGGAAGTCTCCCCGTCAGAAGCTCGAAAAACACAATTCCTAAAGCGTACACATCGGACTTCTTTGTCGCCATTCCTCCTCGCGCCTGCTCAGGCGAAAGATAATGGACAGAGCCGAGGACAGAATTGGTCTGAGTCAAGGCTGTGGCACTCAAAGCCATCGCGATGCCGAAGTCGGTCACTTTCACATGACCATATTGATCAATTAAAATATTTTGCGGCTTAATATCCCGGTGAACAATTCCATTGTCGTGGGCATGGGAGATCGCCGATGTCACCTGCATCATAATATCGACAGCTTCTGCTACATCAATCGGGCTGTTCTGCTGGATGTATTGCTTCAGCGTCATGCCGTCCACGTATTCCATCACCATATAATAAATATCATCTTCTTCTCCGACATCGAAAATGCTGACGATGTTCGGATGAGAAAGACTTGTCGCCGACTGTGCTTCCCTATGAAAACGGGCGATGAATTCTTCGTCATTGCCGTGCTCGAGACGAAGCACCTTGATGGCCACATCACGCTCTAAAATCGTGTCATGAGCAAGATACACGTTGGCCATCCCGCCGCCGCCAACCATGTCCTGGACACGATACCGATCATTTAGGAGACGGTCGTTCAACATTAGTCCACACCCTCTTTCTCAGGCTGTGGTGTTGGATAATGAACGACAGCGAGCGTAATGTTATCTTCCCCGCCGCGTTCATTCGCAAGAGCCACCATCCGTTCACAAAAGCTTTCCCAGTCTCCTGCGTACGATTCAAGCTCCTTCAACTCTTCGTCATTTACCTTATTTGTCAGTCCGTCTGAACATAAAAGCACACGGTTATCCGGCTCAAAACCGACCGTTTTCACATCAGCATCGATTGACAACTCTGTTCCCATTGCTTTTAACAGCACATTTTTCCGGGGATGGCTTTCCGCCTCTTCCTCCGTAATTTGACCGGTTCGGACGAGCTCGTTGACAAGGGAATGGTCCTCTGTCAGCTGTTTGAAGCCGTATGCATTGGCAAAGTAGCAGCGACTGTCTCCGATATGTCCGACCGTCAAGAATTGGTCTGTACAGACGGCTGCAACAAGTGTCGTCCCCATTCCTTGACATCCGTCGTTCGCTTCGGCGTATTCCTTGATTTCCCGATTGACAGACTGGAACGCGTCCTTCAGCCAGTTTTGCGACTGCTCAGGTGTTTCCAATGGCTCCATCTGCTGCCACAAGCTATGTATATGGGAGGTCGCCAGCTCACTGGCTACGTCCCCGGCCAAGTGTCCACCCATTCCATCTGCCACAACGGCGAGAATCTGACCTTCATCGTTCTTAAAAATACCGCCGGCATCTTCGTTATGATGCCTGACTTTTCCTTGGTTCGTCATGAAAAAGCTATCCATCCACTCACCTCATTTTTCTTCGTTTGCACCCAGTTTCTCCAATCGTGTTAGGAAAAACCCGTCGGTGTCCCACTGATGCGGGAACAATTGAAGTCCATATTCACTCATTCCGGCTGAATCTTTCAAGGCTTCCGGTAATTCTTCAATAAACGTCGGATCGACTCTGAAATCAGAATGATGCTCAAGAAAGTGGCGGACCGCCTCTTCATTCTCATGACGATCGACTGTGCACGTGCTGTACACCATTTTCCCGCCCTGCTTCAAAAGGGGAGCCACTTTTTCAAACAGTTCGTCCTGAATGTTCCGTAACGCAAAGATATCTTGTTCTTTCTTATGATACTTGATATCCGGTTTGCCGCGTAGGACACCCAGACCCGAACACGGCGCATCAAGAAGAATCCGGTCGAATGTTTCGGGTTCGTGCTTTTCATCCAGCTTTCTCGAATCAGCCTGTGAAGCTGAAATAGAGGTCAACTGAAGCTGCTTCGCCTTTTTATTGACTAGTTTAGCCTTCTTTTCATGCAAATCATACGCCGTGATTTGGCCTTCGTCCTCCATTTTTTCTGCGATGTGCGTCGTTTTTCCTCCAGGAGCACTGCAGGCATCAAGGACGTTCATCCCTTTTTCAAGATCCATCATCTCTGCAACAAGCATCGAACTCTGGTCCTGAACCGTCAGCATTCCTTCTATAAACAGTGGATGCTTCAGGATCTGACCTTCTGTAATGATGAGGCCTTGAGGTGAAAGTGGACTCTCTTCCACTTGGAACCCGTCGTCTTCTAAACGGGCGATCGCCTCATTTCGTGACAGGCGCAGTGGCTGGACACGGACGCTCATCGGCAGGTGGTGATTGTTCGCTTCACACATGTTACGCGTCACTTCCATGCCGTACTGATCGACCCAGCGCTTGACGAGCCACTCAGGGTGACTCGTTTCAATCGCCAGACGCTGAACAGGATCTTCGATATGATCCGTCGACTGAGGCCCTTTACGCTGCACATTTCGAAGCACGCCGTTGACAAACGAAGCAATCCCTTTATGTCCGCGCTTTTTCGAAATCTCGACCGCCTCATGAATGATGGCATGATCCGGTACCCGCTCGAGAAAAAGCATTTGATAGACGGACATGTACAACAGCCAGCGCACCCACGGCTTGATTTTCTTCTGACCGGCGATGAACGGCTGGATCGAATAATCGATGAGATCGCGGCGTTGCAACGTTCCATAGACGATTTCCGTCAGCAATCCGCCATCTTTTTTCGAAAGGTCATGTTTGTTGATTTCCTGGTCAAGGAGCACATGGCTGAAGCCTCCCTGCTCTCCGATTCTCGTCAAAAGATGCAGGGCGGTTTCTCTTACGACATATTTACTCATGCTTCTCCCCCAGACGTTCACCGACCGTTAGCGATTGACCGGCACCGTTTACGAAAGCTTGGCCGTCCATTTTCTTCTTGCCGGACGGCTGAAGTTCGACGACCTTGACCGCTTGACCGTCTCCGGTTTGCACAACGAATCCGTCTTCTGCGATTTCGACGACGGTTCCCGGCTCTTTGTTAAACGTCCCGTTCACTTTTTCGACCCACCAAAGCTTCATCGGCTTTCCGTTCCAATAAGTGAACGCTACCGGCCATGGGCGAAGGCCACGGACGTGGTTGTAGACGGTCTGTTGATCATTGGACCAGTCGATCAGCTCTTGCTCACGCTTAATATTCGGAGCGAACGTCGCTTTCGATTCATCCTGTGGCTCCGGCTCAATCTCGCCGCGGAGCAATTTCGGAACGGTTTCTGCGAGAATGTCCGCTCCCGCGACCGACAATTTATCATGAAGGGTTCCGACGTGGTCTTCATCCGTAATCGGAACGACCACTTTTGCCAGCATATCCCCCGCATCCAGCCTTTTGACCATATACATGATTGTAACGCCGGTTTCCTTCTTTCCTTGTAAAATCGAATAGTGAATCGGTGCTCCACCTCTAAGCTCAGGCAAGAGGGATGCGTGGACGTTGATGCAGCCGAATTTCGGCGCTTCAAGAAGTGCCTCCGGCAAAATCTGTCCGAACGCAGCCGTCACGATCAGATCCGGCTCGTATTTCAGCACCTCTTCGTATTCGTCTTTGATTTTCTCTGGCTGGAACACAGGAATCCCATGTTTTTCGGCGGCCACTTTGACAGGTGGCGGTGTCATCACCTTTTTTCGTCCCTTGGGGCGATCGGGCTGTGTGATGACAAGAACGACGTCATATGAATCTTCCATCAGCCGTTCGAGTACTGGCACCGCAAAATAGGGTGTTCCCATAAATGCAATTCGTGTCATGATGATCTCCTTTCTACATCAACTGGTAGGGTTGAAAGTCTACGATGATTTGTAATCCATTTTCCTGTTTCATTTCGTCTTCGTAATAGTGCAAAATACGTTCAATTAATTTCCGCTGCTCTGGTTCCTTCTTGTATTTTATCATGCATTGGAACCGATATCTATTGTTGATCCGGGTCAGCGCAGACGGTGTCGGTCCGAGCACGCGCGCCTGATCGGACAGCTTCTGGTTCATGAACTGAACGATCTTCTGTGTCACTTCCTGCGCCTTCAGCTGATTCGGATGGGAAACAGTCACAAGCGTCAAATAAAAGTAAGGTGGATACTGGAACGCTTTTCTCAGCTTCATTTCTTCCTCGAAAAATTGATCAAAATTATATTCACTCGCAAGCTCCACGCTATAATGCTCGGGGGTGTACGTCTGGACGATCACCTCTCCGGGCTTTTCATGACGACCAGCCCGTCCGCTCACCTGCGTCAGAAGCTGGAACGTTTTCTCTGAGGCTCTAAAATCCGGCAAGTTCAAAAGAGAATCTGCTGCCAGGACACCGACAAGCGTCACGTTCCCAAAATCAAGCCCTTTGGCGATCATTTGGGTTCCGAGCAGAATATCCGCTTTCTTATCCCCGAACTGCTTCAAGAGACGTTCGTGCGCCCCTTTTCTTCTTGTCGTATCGACGTCCATCCGGATGACCGATGCTTCCGGGATCAGCTGCTGGAGTGCTTCCTCCACCTTTTGTGTGCCTGTTCCGAAAAAGCGGATCGTTTTACTCTCACATTCCGGGCATTCGGACGGCATCGGTTCTTCGTGCGAACAATAGTGGCATTTCAGCCGGTTCTGACGCTTATGATACGTAAGCGCGATGTCACAGTGTGGACATTCCTGAACGTGACCGCAATCCCGGCACATGATGAACGTCGAATACCCACGGCGATTGAGGAACAGCACGACCTGTTCCCCTTTTGCAAGGCGATCCTCGATTTTCTCTTTTAACAAAATCGAGAACATCGATCGATTTCCTTTATGAAGCTCGTCTCTCATATCGACGATTTCGACATCTGGCATGTTCGCTTCGTTCATCCGCTTCGATAACGTGAGTAGATGGTAATTGCCTTTCACCGCACGGGCATAGCTTTCAAGCGCTGGTGTCGCACTGCCGAGTACGACCGGACAATGGTGGCCAATGCCGCGTTCGATCGCCACATCGCGGGCATGGTAACGGGTCCGGTCCTCCTGTTTATAGCTCGTTTCGTGCTCTTCATCGATGATGATCAAGCCGAGCTTCGTAAATGGTGCAAAAATCGCCGAGCGAGCACCAACAACGACCTGGACTTCTTTCCGCTGGATCTTCCGCCATTCATCATACTTTTCACCGGCGGATAAGGCGCTGTGGAGAACGGCAACCTTCGATCCGAATCTCCCCTTGAAGCGTTCGACCATTTGAGGTGTCAGGGCGATTTCAGGAACGAGCATGATCGCCTCCTCGCCTTTATCGATCACTTCCTGGATCGACTGCAAGTACACTTCGGTCTTTCCGCTTCCGGTAACCCCATGTAACAAAAAGACGTCATGACGCTCTTCCTCGATCGATTTCAAGATCGGAGCAATCGCATCTGCCTGTTCATCCGTCAATTCAAACGGCTCTGTTCGCTCAAACTCCCTGTTTTCATAAGGATCGCGGAACACTTCTTGCTTGTACTCTCTTAGGACACCTTCTTTAAGTAAAGGCTTCAGCGATGCTGATGTCGTTGAAAGCTTATCAAGCAGCTGCTTTTTCGGAATCGGTTCTTTATGTTCGAGGAAAAACTCGACGATCGCTTTTTGTTTTTTCGCCTGGGCCGATAGATCGACGAGAAACTCTTCCAGCTCGATGTCGTCCATCCGACTTTCGATCATCGGCGTCACCTTTTTCGTTTCCCGGCTTTTCACTTCGTAATGGACATCTACATCCCCGTCATCGATATGCTTCCGCAACGTATGGTAGCTGAGGTCCGCTTTTTCGAATTCGTCATAATCAATGACCGCACGGCCGTCAAACAGCTGATCGAGCTCTGATTGCAGCGGCTCTTCCGTCAGCTTCCACAGCTCTTTCCGGTACTTCGCCTTCATCACCTGGGGCAGCATGACCTGCAGGCAGGAGATGTAGTAACTGAGTGTCTGGCGCGACAGCCATTTCCCGAGGTGTAGCAGCTCTTCTGTCAGGACAGGCGTCACATCGAGGACGTCGATGATCGGCTTGACTTTATCAAACGAACTCTCATCCGACAGTGAAACGACATACCCCATGATTTTTCTCGGTCCGAACGGGATAATCACCCGTACGCCTGGCTGAATGATCCCTTCGAATTTCTCCGGAACTTTGTAGTCGAACGGTCGATTCGTATTCTGGGAAGGAACGTCGACAATTACATTCGCGAATGTCACAAAGCGTCACCCTTTAAATCTTTAGCAGCAGTTTCCAAAATTTTGACTGCCAAATCGTCCTTGGACATCAGAGAGAAGACTTCCTTCTGGCCTGACTTCATCAATAGAATCGAAGCGTTCGTGTCATGACCGAAACCGGCTCCTTCGTCCGATACGTTGTTGATGACGACCGCATCCAGGTTCTTTTTCTCAAGCTTCTGTCTGCCGTAATGCTCGACATCCTGCGTTTCAGCGGCGAACCCGATTAAGTATTGGCTCTCTTTTCGCTCCCCAAGCTCTAGCAAAATATCCTTCGTCCGTTCCATTTCGACCGCATATTCTCCGGGTGATTTCTTCATTTTATGATCATAGGTCAACTTCGGACGGTAATCGGCGACGGCCGCTGATTTGATGACGACGTCCTGATCCGGATAATGGTGCATGACCTGCTCGTACATCTCCTCAGCCGTCGTCACATCGATGCGCTTGACCCGCTGAGGGGTATCCAGGTTAACGGGACCGGCGATGAGCGTGACGTCCGCGCCCATCTGTTCGGCCTGTCGCGCGAGAGCAAATCCCATTTTCCCAGTGGACGGATTGGTGAAGTACCTTACCGGGTCGATCTTTTCGCGGGTAGGGCCTGCGGTGATCAGCACTTTTTTCCCTTTTAATAAAAGGGTCTTCTGAAACTGATCTTCGAGGACTTGGACGATCGTTTCCGGTTCTTCAAGACGCCCTTTCCCAACATAGCCGCATGCTAAGTATCCTTCTCCTGGCTCGATGAATCGGAATCCCCAAGCATCGAGCTGCTTCATATTGTTCATCACCGCAGGATGACTGTACATATGGACATTCATCGCGGGAGCTATATAGACAGGGGCTTCGGTTGCGAGCAGTGTAGTCGAAAGCATGTCATCGGCCAACCCATTGGCCAGTTTGCCAATCATATTCGCCGTTGCCGGAGCTAATAAAAATAAGTCGGCCCAGTCTGCGACATCAATATGCTGGATTTGGGTGGCGTCCTGTTCATCGAAAGTATCCGTGTAAACGGGCTGCCTTGATAGCGCCTGGAAGGTTGTCGGCGCTATGAAGTTCTGGGCACTGTCTGTCATGATCACTTTGACTTCAGCCCCTGCCTGAACGAGTTTACTAGTCAGGGCGGCAGCTTTATAAGCGGCGATACCGCCCGAAACGCCTAGCACGATCTTTTTTCCTTTTATCATCGGGGTCTTCCCTCCCTGCTAACTTTAACCTGAACGAAAAAAACACCGCGCTCCTGTAATGTGTAAGCGCGGCTTTTTATTCTGGGAATAGCTTATGTTGTTTCTGTACGTGCTTGGATTTCGTCTGATTCCTCGTAACCAAGCTTACCGTCGCGAATTTCTTCAAGAGCGACTCCTACTTGCTGAAAGGAGCTCGGGTTTTCGATCATCGGAGCACTTCCTTGCTTCAGTTCACGGGCTCTTCTGGCAGAAAGTGTAACGAGTGTGTACTTGGACTTGATTTTTTTTTGTAATGAGTCAATGGATGGTTCTAGCATCATAACTTATCTCTCCTCCAATGCTTTTTTGAATTGATGGGCAACGCGTTCACGTTTACAGTGTTCACTGGCCACAATGGATTGAACCTTGGAAACGGCATGGTCAACTTGATCGTTCACCACGACATAGTCATAAGCATCCATCATATCGATTTCTTCTTTCGCTGCTAACAGACGGTTCTTCACTTTTTCCTCGGTCTCTGTTCCGCGGCTCACGATTCTATCCTTCAACTCTTCAAGAGATGGCGGGATAAGGAAAATGAAAACACCCTGCGGGAAATTCTCGCGGACTTTCATCGCCCCTTGAACCTCAATTTCCAAAAAGACATCTTTCCCCTGGTCCAATGTCTCCTCCACGTATTGACGCGGAGTTCCGTAATAATTGCCGACATATTCAGCATGCTCGATCAGCTGCCCCTGACGAATCAGATGCTCGAACTCTTCACGGCTTTTAAAGAAATAATCGACGCCATCGACTTCCCCTTCACGAGGGTCGCGGGTCGTCATCGAAATCGAATAGCGCAAATCGGTAGAGCGCTCGAACAACGCTTTCCGAACCGTTCCTTTTCCGACACCTGATGGTCCGGAAAGGATGAATAAAATTCCCTTTTCATCTATCACTGCAAAAATCCTCCTAGCTTTCGTCTGAAATCTCGTCGTTACTGATCACACGCTGTCCGACAGTTTCAGGCTGGACAGCCGAAAGTACAACGTGGTCACTATCTGTAATGATAACGGCGCGTGTACGACGACCGTATGTAGCATCTACTAATTTATTATTGTCACGTGCAACGGTTATGATACGTTTGATCGGTGCCGACTCCGGTGAAACGATCGAAATGATCCGGTTGGCAGACACAACGTTACCAAAACCGATATTAATTAATCTGAGACTCAAAGCAGACTCCTCCTTCTAATAGCCAAACTGCTACTCCTATTATATGAAAAAAACAACACGAAACTCAATTGTTATTCCACATTTTGCACCTGTTCTTTCATTTTTTCGATTTCGCTCTTCAAGGATACGACCCATCCGGTCACTTTCGCATCGTTTGACTTCGAGCCGATCGTGTTCACTTCACGAAGCATTTCCTGCACGATGAAATCAAGGCGCCTACCGACAGGACCTTCCTGCTTCAATGCTTCACGGAACTGGTTCACATGCGAATCAAGACGCGTCAATTCTTCGGTGACATCTGATTTATCCGCCAGCAAACCAACTTCTTGAAGCACGCGTGATTCATCTGGGGTCATCGTGTCCCTCATTAATTCTTCCAGGCGCTTCAGAATACGTTCCTTTTGCTCTTCTACAACGAAAGGACGTCTCTCTTCCAGCTTCCCAAGGAGAGCTTCCATGGTTTCTGTTCGTTGATAGAGGTCGTCTCTGAGACGCCCCCCTTCTGCTTCCCGCATCGAAACCAGCTGGTGCAAAGCCGTTTCAACAGCCGTTAGCAGAGCCTCTTGTAGCTCACCTGTATCCTCTTCCACTTCCTGAACGGAAAAGATGTTTTCCAACTTGGTAACCATATCAATTGATACGTCACCCGTCAACTCGTAGCGGCCCTTGACTTCCTCGAGTTTTTCCATGTACTGGTCGAGCAAACTCCAGTCTACCTCTACTTTTTTCTCAAACAGTCCCTGACCTTCAATCGTCACAAAAAGGTCCACGCGTCCGCGAGATAACGAGTCTTTTACTTGGCGCTTTAGTTTTTCTTCTATAAAGAGAAGGTTACGTGGAAGTTTGGCGGCTATGTCAAGGAACCGGTGGTTGACCGATCGCACCTCGACGTTCACGTCTGTCTCATGAACGTTCACACTGCCTTTTCCGTATCCCGTCATGCTTTTCACCATCAACGATCACATCCATATTCAAAAATCTCTATGTCTATTTTACCAGACACACCAACATGCGTCATGTACCCGGCTTAATAAAGCGTGATGTTTTTGTTACGGGTATCGGGGTTGGGAGGTTGTGGAAATCACTCCCTTTCCGTGGGCGTGTGCTGAGCCTCCTCAGACTACGTCTTCCGGGGTCTCACCTATCACGCTTTCCCACAGGAGTCTCGCGATTTCCCCAACCTCCTTGCTTAAAAAAGATGAACAAAAACATGCCTAACAACCGACAACCACACCACGCGGACGACTTGATTTGTACTTTTAAATTCCACACATGGTGTTTTTCACAGAGTATTGGAATGGGTAATCCTTGAACAAAATGTTTCCGTTCACCATTTTGGCAAGGAGTGGCGGGTAATTGCGAGACTCCTATGGGAGGAAAGGGCAGGCTGAGATCCCGCAGGAGCCTGCGACGAGGAAGCTCAGCGGCCGCCCATGGAAAGCGAGTAATTACCCGCCACTCCAACACTAATTACTAGCAACGAAAACTCTCTTTTCTTACCCATTAAGAGCATGCAATAAAAAAGGTATTTTGATTGTGATTTAAGATAGGATATATAAGTGCTCAGCAAAAATTTTAGAGATGAGAAGGCAAAACGTGCTATACTGTGTCCATTAGAGAGGTGAGTACGATGGCATTTGACGGAATTGTCACCCGGGCGATCACTCATGAATTAAGTGAAACGATCCAGTCCGGACGCATTATGAAAATCTATCAACCTACCGATACCGAGCTCGTCTTTACGGTACGGTCCCAACGAAAAAAACACACATTGTTATTATCCGCTCATCCGAGCTATGCCCGCATCCATTTGACGGATGATACCTATCATAATCCAAAAGAGCCCCCGATGCTTTGCATGCTGCTTCGCAAGCACCTCGTCGGTGGATTCATTGAAAACATCGAACAGGTCAGCATGGAACGGATGATCAAAATCCAAGTGCGGACGAGAAACGAAATCGGTGATGAAACATTAAAGACGCTCATCGTTGAAATTATGGGCAAACATTCGAACATTTTACTCGTCGATGAAGAGCAGGGGCACATTTTAGACAGCATCAAACACCTGCCCCCTTCCCAAAACAGGCACCGAACGATCATGCCGGGGCAGCCATATGTGTTACCACCCGCACAAGGAAAAATCAATCCCGTAGAACTCGAACCCGACGCATTGATCCGCAAGCTTGATTTCAATGCCGGGAAGATGGATAAACAGATCCTGAACATCGTCATGGGCTTTTCCCCGATGATGACAAAAGAAATCACCCATCAGGCGAATCTTGGCGGAGCGAAAGAATATGAAGCCGCTTATGCCAAGATCAGGGATCGAATCATCGCTCATGATTACGAGCCGCGCATTCACCGCGGAGACCGGGAGCAGTTTTACATTTTCCCGCTTCAGGAATTCACAGGCGAAGTAGAATCCTTCGATTCCGTCAGCTCGATGCTTGATGATTATTATTCCGGCAAGGCGGAACGGGACCGCGTGAAACAGCAAGCTGGCGACTTGTACCGCTTTTTAAAAAATGAACGCGATAAAAACAAGCGAAAAATCAAGAAGCATGAACAGACGTTGAAAAAGTCGGAATCCGCCGATGACTATCAAAAGCTCGGCGAACTGCTGACGGCGCATATGCACCAGGTGAAAACCGGTGATGCCGAAACGGTCGTCGTCGACTATTACGATCCTGATCAGTCAGAAGTGACGATCGAACTGAATCCGAACAAAACGCCGAGCGAGAATGCGCAGAGCTACTTCCAAACGTATGCCAAGCTGAAAAAGTCCAAAGAAGTCGTCCAAAAGGAAATTGTGAAGGCAGAGGACGAAATCGCCTATTTCGACCGTCTGATTCAACAGGTCGAAACCGCTCGCGAAGAAGATATTGAAGAAATACGGGAAGAGCTTCGCGAAGAAGGCTACTTGAAAAAGAAACCGGCATCGAAAGGCAAAAAGAAAAACAAACCTCAGAAGCCTTCTCCGGAAAGCTACGAGTCCAGTGACGGAACAGCAATTTACGTCGGACGTAATAATAAGCAAAACGAATATTTGACGAACCGGATGGCAAACAAATCGGATATCTGGCTTCACGCAAAAGACATCCCTGGATCCCACGTCGTCATCAGAGACGAGAATCCAACGGAGGACACCCTGTTCGAGGCCGCTCAGCTGGCTGCGAACTTTAGTAAGTCCAGCCGCTCCTCCACTGTGCCGGTCGACTATACACAAATCCGGCACGTGAAAAAACCGTCTGGAGCGAAGCCGGGATACGTCATTTACGATAACCAGCAAACACTGTTTGTCACCCCGGACGCCGCGTTTGTGAAAAAACTGAAAAAGAGTTAATGCATGGAATCAACGCCTGTCGAATTTATCGGCAGGCGTTTTTGCATGTTTAAGGATCTGAGCCCGAAAAAACATCCCGAAATGAATGAGCCACTTTATTTTAAAAAAATGAACCTTATCGATCCACCATTGGTATAGTATGTAAATAACCCTATGAGGAGGAGTGCAAATGGACATTGGTTGGATCGCATCATTAATCATGGTAGGTATTATGATCATCATTATCCTATCCATTACGATTCCGATGGATAAAAAACATGTGATAAGAAGAAATGGAAAAATCGATTACGAAAAAACGAAAATATTCCTAAGGTGGAACGTCTTCGATACGTTGACCCTTTGCCTAGCGATTTATACGATCCTTTGCGTGCAGGCTTTGAACTTATTGATTTCATTCGGGCAAAATGTAGAAAACCCGTTTGTCCAATTCTTCACGAATCAGTCACAGGCCTGGACAATCGTCACCATCGCTTATTTAGTCATGAGACTGACAAATACATTGAAATCCGTAAAAGCACAATATGGTCATGTATGATGGAAAAATCCGTAGAAAACGTGGAGATGGTCATGGATGGACAAGAGCAACTGTCCATCGATCAAATCTACACCCTTTATTCCAAACCGATTTATTCCTTTATTTTGCGGTACACACGCGACGAGCAACTGAGTATGGATATTGTCCAAGATACGTTCGTACGATTTCAATCGACCAAGCGTCCCTATGACCCATTGAAAGGGACCTTAAAAGCCTTCCTTTTCCAGATGGCGTACCGACTGATGGTTAATAAGCTGAACCGCAGAAAAAAGTGGAAAGCTCTCCTTCCCTTCCTCGTCCCTGATCCAGTAAATGAACGGACACAGGACGATAAAATGACCATCCAGCATGCGATTGCCTCTCTGCCCGAACAGCAGCGCGCGGTCATTCTTTTATCTTATTATCACGACCTTCCGCACAAGGAGATTTCAAAGATCCTCGACATACCGGTCGGAACGGTCAAGTCAAGGCTGCACTCAGCGATCCATACATTAAAAAAACAGTTGGAGGTCGATTTTCATGAAACATGACCCTTTTCAAGATGAAACTAAACTCAAAGAAAGGCTAAATGAATATACGGCAGAGATGCCTGAACACGTCAGAAACAAAGGCAATTTCCGTCGTTTCATTAGCTATTTATCGTCACCTACTCAAAATCCTTTGGAACCGATCATGTCGAAACAAAAGCATTTGAGTGTCATTCAACTCATACCTATAGCCCTGACTTTGCTCATTACATTTGTTCAAGTTCTCATTTTTTTCTAAGGCTCTTTTAAAAGTTTCGTGTTGATATTACCACGAAAAAGAGCAACTTCTATTTTTATGGAAGTTGCTCTTTTTCAAATTCGGTTTATTCAACAAAAGCTCCCGTTGTGAAAGACTTGATTCCGAGATAAATGACGATTTTAGAATTTTCAGTTCTAACGCTCCAATTATGTTGGAACCTATTAGAGTTGATATTTTTATTTGATTTGTAACTTCTTCATTTTCCGCCTTACTCGCACAATCGCATACAAGTAAATACTGATTAGAAACACATATATCCATTTAACAATACTTACGATTGCGGAGTGAGAATTAGGTACAATAATGGTCAAAAAAATCGCAACGGTCATTAGAAATATCGGGATCAAGAAATTCACCAGCGATTTATATTTTTGAGATTCAGAAGAATGATCCGAGTAAATCGCAGGCTCTTCTTCTGAAATACTCTTCAGCTTTCTAAAATAGTGCCAGCCGTGAAAACGATCGACATGCTCCCATCCCGCGTCTTCAAATATCGTCACATACTCCTCAAAGTCTTGATCAGAGGAAGCTTTATAGTCTAGTTTATATACATAATCCGCAGGCTCCGATTTATGAAAGGTGTATAAACCGAATTGGTACTTCGAGAAAAGCAAGCCTTGCTCAGCCATGTCCGTCAGCCACTTTTCTTCCGCTTGATCCTGCCAGGCAAAAAACAATCTGAATATCCTTTTCTTCATTATCCTCACCCTTTTTTCAATTTACTCAATTTATATTGGTACCCTACATACGGCATACCCGAAAATATGAATACGATCATTGTTAGAAAACCTAACCAAATCAAGATCTCTCCTATGATGCCTGGAATACTTCCCAAATTCCCTAGAACAAACAGAAGAATCGTGGCGATCAAAGAAGGCAAGGCAACCCTTCCAGTATTCTTTTTTTCCACTTCGTATTTGTCCAGTGTTGTCTCGCGGTCAGAGTAAATCGGTTTAGTGCCCTCCGCAGCTGAAAATACGTGTATGTAATCTGCCTCACTACAGACATGAGTCCAGCCCGCCTGTTCGAAATAAGCGAAGTATTCGTCATCTGGATTCTTGTTATAATCGACCGCAAATGACAGGTCCTGCTCCTCCCCTTTTTTCAACCAAAAACCGAGCGGAGCGAATCGGTCCAGCACCCACCCTTGTTTCGCGTAATACCTTAATTTCCCCATATCCTTCTCTTCTCCAAAAGCAAGACCTTTCGACGTCACGTATTTCTTTTTCATCCTGATTTCTCCCCTTTCTGATTCAATACTTGTTTCGCATGCACAATCATGAGTTCTCTTCTTTGAATATCTTTTTCCAACAGCTGGAGTCCACTATTGGTAGCAATGTACGTCTTTCGCTTTCCCTTTCCATCTCCGTACAGTTCAATCAATCCAGCCGATAACAGCTTCTTAATGGTGGTATACATAGACGCTGGACCGATCGAAAAACCGCCTTCTGTCAGCTCTTCGATGTTTTGCATAATCAAATACCCATGCCTTGCTTCGACAAGCGACAGCAGAATATAAAAGGATGTATCGGTAAGCTCACCTATTTCTAATGAGTCATTTCTCGCCATATTCATGCTCCTTATTTTTGTATCATTAAATGATATATCATTAAACATAATATATCGTTTAATGATATATAAGTCAATGTATTTTCAGTAACAATTTTCCTTAATACCCTATTACGAGTTACCGAGCAAGACATTGTCCCTAATAACAAAGGGTATCGTGTGTGTCACTGTGGTTGCTCCACTAATTGGTGTTGAGCTTCCAATGATGAATTTGATCCACTTTTTTCAAAACTACTACTTTCAATTTCATAAAACCTATTACTATGGCTAAACCAACGAACAGCACTATTGTGTATTTTGGTGGTATAAACATCGGTGCGATATTGTTGTTTGATTCCTTCTATAGTGACCGCTGCGAAGCAAACGGCAAAAACATAAAATCGTTATCTAGGCATGTCCATTTATCGTATTAAACAGAAAGACCCGCTAATTGAAATAGCGGGTCTGACAATTTATAGAGGGACCATCGTGGTTAATCTCTTGATATTTAATTCTATATCCCATAATTGTATCTCCTGGGGCAGAATATCGACCATAGCAATTGAGAAGAGCTTCCTGACAAGGACTAGGACTATATGACGGTGTCTGGGCCTCTCTTTAACTAGTAAAGCAGCGGTTAGGAGTTATTTATCCAATACTGTCTCAAACAAATTCTACACTTATTTATGAATAATACAAAAAGAAATAAAAGAACCCTTTTCAGAAGTCTGTTACTTTTGAATAATCGCCCCCGATTATGGAAGACTTGATTTTGAGATATATCGTGTCCCTGTTAGTTTAGTAAACTCCCAAATAGTAAAGCAAAGCCTAAAAAAGCTGATAAACTAAGTGTTACAACTACTGTGAATACACTTCTTGCCACACCTTTCCAGCTCCTAACACCTGAGAAACCAAGCATACTAAATAGAAGTGTAAATAACGTAACAAATAAAACTATGGTAAAAGGATGAATACCCAATATGGAATTCGTAAACCAACCTGAAAATGAAACAGTTAGAAACAAAACTACACAAATAATCGAAAAGATAAATGACCACAAGTTGATTTTCTCTTGCATCCTACTCCTCCATATATAATTTCTTTAATCAACTAAACTGCGTCTTTAGTGCAACAAGTGTGCAATCCCTTATTAAAGATAAGCCCCAATTTGTTGAAGACTTGATTTCTAGACGTTATTAACTTAGCTACACTAACTTTCCCATCAACCAATGAGCTATTCATTAAAATTCTCTCTTTGTCTCTACATTAATTTCACCACTAAAAACAGGAGATCCTCCAGTGACTATCATGTTTGTTGTTCTAACTTGATAACCCCAATGAAAACTTTCATTGGGATAGGAAATTTGCGAAATAATATCCTCATTTTTATATTTTTCTTTTAAACTGTACTCCAGTTGTATTTTGGATACTGTGAGAGAGCTAAAGTACATAAGAATAGTCATTAGACATACGAATGCCGTTCCTTTCTTTTTAGGAGTTATAAGGATCAAAACCATGAACAAGGCAAGGAACATTATAAATATAAAATCCAATTTACTTACAATACTGAATATAAATTCCTCTTTAACAAAGGGATATAGTAACCGCGCACCATTTCCAATGAAATCAATAAATAAATGTCCAATGAAAATAATCGTGGAAAGCTTTATCCAACAAATGAAGAAATTTTTTCCTTTTGTAAAATAAACATATGTAATCGAAAAAAACATTCCTAAAACGGGGCACAGCCACAAAGCATGACTAGATAAAACTCCTAAAACTTTCAACACATCCGGAGACATTACAACAACACCACAAAATACAAAAGTCATTATTTTATTCTGAAAAGACCCATTATCATTAACCATAATTATAGAGGCAATCAAAGCTCCTATGAAAATATGGGATAAAGACGACAGCATAATACCTAACATAACTTCTTACTACCCTCCTTTTATTAACGCGGATATACTGAATGTTAGTAATTATGAGAGGAGCTTTAGCTTAACATGCCCCCCAAAAACACGTGGCTTATTAATACCAAATACACGTCTCCATAGAACCACCTCTCCTATAGCTAAGATAAAAGACGATCACACTTATTGAGTAATCGCCCCCCGTTAGTTGATTAAATAATTATTTAAAAACCAGACATTCCAAATATAAATAAAGCTATTATTACCAGATAACCCACAGGGAGTACAATCAAAATAGTCGCTGATGCTTTCCTCCAAAAACCGCTTTTGCTATACCAAGAAGCTAGTGCTGAAGCCACATATCCTATAGCGATTATTACCAAGACCCACAATTGACCAATTTGTGTACCAAAGAGTGTTTGTAAAATTAAATAAGTGGCGATTAGAATTAAGATGGATACTACTCCTAAGTATTTTCTCAATTGAAACTTCCTTTCTTTAGGGATACTTTATAATTTATGTTCTACTAACTACTCCCTTAGTTAAAAATACATCTATAATGAATAATTGCCCCCAATAATGGAAGACTTGATTCTGAGACATTCTCACTCCTATTTTGAATTGAAACGAAAGATTGACGTTTACCTACTCGATCCCCTCAGTTTTTAGCTCATCAATGACTTTTCTTAAAAATCTTCTAGTTTGCTCTATGTCCGCAATGGTGGAGTTATCATGGCGGCTATCAGCCCAAGATGTCTTTCCTTTAGAGCGTATAAGTAATTTTCCACCCTTAATTAAGTAGTGATTGGTTTCTTTAAAATTTCTACCGGAGAAATATTTCGTTTTCGTAAATCCCTCATTTGAATCTAATAGTTTTTGTATAACATCTTTTGTTAATCTCATTGTTAATATCCTCCTCAAGTTTTTATTTATCTGTTTGTTAAAAAACTATTTATACTTCAACAGATAAACTTATAAACCTCACTTGTTAATAGTTAATTACTTGATATCGAGATATTTTAACAAGAAATATTTTGGGTTAGTGCTGACTTTTCATCGTAAAACCATCATAATACAATCCATCTAAAAGCTGCTTTTCTAGCGAGAAGGAGTTATTTGAAATTATTGATCTAAGTTATCATACGTTCTTAGTACTTTGAATTCTATTATATCATTGGGTTTTATTTTCTCTTCGAAAATTTTAGACTTACTTTTAAATTTACCGTGTCCGCTAAAATTGGAACGCAGACTTTTATTTGCTCGTACATGAAGTGCATTGTTTTCATAATCAAATTCTAATCCTGCTCTATCTGGTAATTTCTTTTTAATGTCTTCAATCTTTTTTTGAATATTGTTCTTTTCTTCTTCAGTGTAAGTGTACACGATATCAACCCTCTCCTAATTATGTTTTATCATTTTAAATAACTGTAAAAATATTAAGATCTTTTAATTGGTGATACCCCTATATTGTTTAATTTATTTAAACCTGTACAAAACCTTATTTACCTAAGTATATTAGTTCTTTCCCATCTTTCTGAGCAATATTGAGGGCTCCATTGACTCCATGTGCTCTGCCGTAGTATTCTGCCTTATCTAACCCTGCTTTTCTAAAATCAAAAGTGATTTTAGAGTCTCCTGCAAGGAAGGTAAAATCATCTTCTTTTATAGCAGTACTAAATTCTATAACATTTATCATTCCACTAACCACACGTTCTTTTATATCAGATAAAACTTGCTCAGCAACACTCTCGTCCAAGACGTTTTTTGCTTGAAACAAGCACTCCTCAATGGGTTGTCGTTCGAATCTAATCCTTACATGATTAGATTCATCGGGTGCTTTAAAAAGAATTTCTTTACCTGAAGCCATACAGTCAATATCCTCAACTCTCATATGATTTATTAACATATCATTGTTTTTAACTTCTGCTATGATTTCTTTCTTATCATTCCAAAGCAAAGCGTTAACAAAAATCTTCCCTTTATGATTCTGCTCTAATTTAAATAGTTCTTTTCCTTTAATTCTCATAGTTAATGAAGTGGAAAAGAAGTAATTACCCCCTGATAATACAATCCCTTTATCGATACTCCAACCTAACTTACCTTTAGGTTTCTCCCTAATATTAGCTCTTTTCATTTCATGTAAGTCTTCAATAGACCAAGCTCGTTGGTCTGCTTGTCTATGGTGAATTGGACAAAGAGCTATCATTCCATCTTCGTTATGCATTTTTCCTTCATTAAAAGGAGGATCAAAATGATGATACTCCAGAAAAGGGACTCTACAGCCTTCCACTGGGCAGCCAAAACCAACTTCTCTCCTCAACCTTCTTCTTTTCTTTCTTCCGATAGCATCCCTTGCCATCCTTAACCTCCTCTATAGTGCTAAAAATGCATTACCCATCCCTGAGAAGAAACAAATTAATTAAACCCATACTTTTCCATAATTCGACGAAGAATACTAGTTATCCTACTTAGAAGAGTTGTATTTATAAAAAAATCTCGAATTCAAGTCTTACACTAACCTGCCCTTTACTGGAAGACTCAATTCCGAGATAAACATCCACTTCGGTCTACAAGATTAAATGGTTAATCGTTAAAGTAGATAATCAAGGGTGTCTTAGGAAATAAATTCCTTTTAACCATCATATCATTCATCATCACTTCATATCGATTATGATGGATACTCTCTAATGCCTGAAACTAGATCCCGTAATAATTGAGATCCTTCACAACAAACTTCAACAAAGCCTTTTCTAAAAGAAATTTCTTGAATAAATCAATTGTGATAAAGGTAAAATATATAAGAATGACAGCTTTTGAAAAGCCCCATTCTCACCCACTCAGCACATTGTCCAGTATTTTTTTTGAACATTTTGTGTCAAAAACGAGAATTTTTTGTTACAATAGAATCAAAGAAAACGTTTACACACTAAATAAGGGGTTGAGAAACATGGATGTCGCTTTTGTTTTTTTGCTTTTCGCAACGATTACACCCGTTATGCTATTGCAACTTAAAAAACCTGTATTCGCCGTTGTACAGACCATTTTGCTGATTGGCATGTGGCTGTACTGCTTCCAAATGGTCCTATATACGCCACCGGCTGCGTTTTCCATTTCATGGACGATGTTCTACGCTAGCTTAATTGGCGCCCACGTCGCCTGGTTGCTTTTCGTTATGGCGATTATCAAAGAAAGCCCTGGTTTTCAAGAAAGCTTAAAAGAGCAAAAAGAAACGCTCCTTCCTTAATCGGAAAGAGCGTTTTTTCTTTAATCCTGGGGTTGCATTTTAAACAATTCAATAAAGGCCTGCGCAAATGCCAGTCCTGAAACAAGCAGTAGAAGGAGTTTCGGTTCATAGGATGAATACAAAAACCCTCCTAAAGCAAAAGCGGTCAAAATCACACATAAGATGAAACCAACTAAAGCTTTCCACGGAAATCCACTATTTTCAACGGTTTGATTGTGATAATGCTGTTGTTCCATTTCCTTTTCCCCCGGTATATCTATTAATGTCCAGCGTGTTCCTCTGGCTGTTCCTCAAACTGTTCATCGCCACCACCGGATCCTCCACCATGATCACCATGGTCAAAGCCGAATGACATTGTGAACAAAGAACCAGCAACAAGGATTGCGGCTAATGCGAACCCGTGAAACATCATATTCCACGGTACGTGACCGCCGCCACTTCCGGCTTCAATGACGTGCATAAACATAAACAACTGAACGCCTGCCTGTAGTAAGGCGAGAACCATGATACCGATAATCACCCACGTAACAGGAAGATCAGAGCGAATGGCAGCCCAAGCGGCAGCCACCGTCATCACTAACGATAGGATAAAACCAATGACGTGATTTTTAGGGATTCCTTTTTTCGAACTCGCCATGTTAAATCACCATCCCTATCAGATAGACACTTGTGAAGATGAAAATCCAAATAACATCAAGGAAGTGCCAGTATAGACTGATTACAAAGAACTTACGACTTGTCTTGTTCGTCAGGCCACGCTTAGCAATTTGAATCAGAAGCAAGATAGCCCAGCCGATTCCGAGCGTCACGTGAAGACCGTGCGTTCCAGCCAAGACGAAGAAGGCGGACCAGTAGGCACTGGACTGTAACGTTGCTCCTTCGTGCGCATAGTGGACAAATTCGTAAATTTCAAAGCCGAGGAAGGCGACACCAAGGGCCAATGTGATGACCATCCAGATCGTCAAACCTTTGGTGTTTCCCTTCCGCATTTCGTTTACGGCCAATCCACAAGTAAAACTACTTGTGAGTAGTAAGAAGGTCATGATCAGAACGATGCCCGGCTCGAACAATTCAGCGGGAGTCGGCGCATCCGCTGTACGACCAAATAATACAGCATAGGTGGCAAACAACGTTGCGAAGAGGACGACCTCGGCTCCTAGGAAAATCCAAAAGCCGAGAATTCCCATACGTCCTTCCTGGGATCGATATTCTAATGGTCCGGTTTTCAATTCTTCTGCTGCCATATCATAACCCCCTCGCTTTTCGTTCGATACGTTTGATTTCTTCTACGCTGACGTAGTATCCATCATCATAATCGAAGGATCGGACAATCATCATGACGACTCCACCAATCAGACCGGCAATGGCCACAGGAATCCATTCAAAGATGAGCCCAAAGCTTGCTAGTCCAAGGAAAGACATCATAATGATCGGCTGTCCTGTGTAGCTCGGCATATGAATTGGCTTCAGTTTCGTTTCATCGAAGGTTGTCTTTCCTTCTTCTTTCATACGCACATAAGGGTCGATTTCATCCACATAAGGAACGGTTGCGAAATTGTAGAACGGTACTGGTGTTGTTGTTGCCCACTCCAGTGTACGTCCGTTTCCATTCCAGGAATCTCCAGTCGTTTCACGCTCGCTGTAACGGTAGCTGTAGTAAATGTTGTAGACGAATACAGCAAAACCAAGTCCCATTCCGAACGCTCCGACTGTGGAGATGATGTTCAATGGCAGCCATTCTGCAATGTTTGTGATGAATAGACGACGCGGCATTCCATCGAGACCTAGGAAATACTGCGGGAAGAAGCAGACATGGAATCCTGCGAAGAATAACCAGAATGCCCATTTTCCGATCCGTTCGTTCATCTTGTGACCAAACATTTTCGGATACCAGAATACAAGTCCTGCGAAACATGCAAACACGGTTCCAGCAATTAGTACATAGTGGAAGTGTGCAACCAGGAAGTACGAGTTGTGGAACTGGTAGTCCGCTGCAGCCATTCCGAGCATAACCCCTGTTACACCGCCGAGAATGAAACTCGGGATGAAGGATAGTGACCAAAGCATCGGTACGGTAAATTCGATTTTCGATTTATAAAGTGTCGCTAACCAGTTAAAGATCTTAACTCCTGTAGGTACCGCAATTAACATCGTCGATACGGAGAATACAGAGTTTACGAATGCTCCGGCTCCCATCGTGAAGAAGTGGTGAACCCATACGAGGAAGCTGAGCAGGGCGATGATGATCATCGACCAGACCATGGCATTGTATCCAAACAGACGTTTTTTCGCAAAAGTAGCGATAACTTCTGAGAAAATACCGAATGCCGGTAAGATAACAATGTAAACTTCAGGGTGTCCCCACATCCAGAACAAGTTCGCCCACATCATCGGAAGACCTTCACCCGTTAAAGTAAAGAACTGAGAACCGAAAATACGGTCAATCGTAAGAAGTGCAAGCGCAACAGTCAAGATCGGGAATGCGAATACGATGATGAAACATGTGACCAATGTCGACCATGTGAAGATCGGCATATGGAAAAGTTTCATTCCAGGTGCACGCATTTTCAGAATCGTTACCATAAGGTTAATCCCTGTCGCTAACGTACCAATACCTGATAGCTGAAGTCCCATCAGATAGAAGTTCTGACCAGGTCCAGGGCTCATTGCGGCTCCAGACAATGGTGTATAGCTTGTCCATCCGGCATCAGGAGATCCCCCGATGACGAAGGAGATGTTAAAGAGCATCGCTCCGAAGAAGAATGACCAGAAACTTAAAGCGTTCAAATATGGAAACGCAAAGTCGCGTGCACCAATCTGTAAAGGAACGATAATGTTCATTAATCCGATTAGAAACGGCATCGCCATGAAGATGATCATGATCGTACCGTGTGTCGTGAAAATTTCATTATAGTGCTGGGAATCCAAAAATCCTAAGTTCGGAAACGCGAGCTGAACCCGCATCATCATGGCGTCCATACCACCACGGAATAACATCGCCAGCGCACTCAGGATATACATGATTCCGATTTTCTTATGATCGACGGTCGTCAACCATTCACGCCACAGCCATCCCCATTTCTTGAAATACGTCAACAGGAATACGATCGCAACCGTGACGAGAGCGATCGATACCATCGCAGCGTAAATGATTGGTTCACCGGTGACTAAAATATCTGTAATGTGCATGTCTTCACCTGCTTTCTTATGGATCTATTCAAATGTTTCTTCTCGATCGATATCATACAATTCGATTTTCTCACCATACAACTCGCGGTAGCGCTCTACAACATAATCTGCGCCATCTGTCGTCGCATGGTTTACAAAATCCAAGTGAGTCGATGAGAAGGAAGCTTCATCTGTCAAACCAGGTTTGACAAGTTCATTGTATTGTTCCTGAGTCAATTCAGGAGCTTCATTTTGAATTTCTTCTACCCAACTGTTAAAGTCCTCTTCGCTTTCCGCATGGACTTTGAATGTCTGGGCTGCGAAACCTTCGCCGTTAAAGTTCGAGTTACGTCCATCATAAACTCCTTCTTCATCAGCCTGAAGGTAAAGCTTCGTCATCATTCCAGCCATGTTGTACTTTTGTCCTCCAAGAGCCGGAATCCAAAGCGCCGACATCGAATCGGCTGATGTCAACATGAACTCTATCGGACGATCGGTTGGTATGTGTAAATAGTTGACGGTTTCTATGTCCTGCTCCGGGTAACTGAAGAACCATTTCCAGTCAGCCGCTGTCGCATGGATGACAAGAGGTTCTTTCGGCTCCTGACCATCAGCTGGCTCAGGCGCTTTCTCCAAGTCGAAAAGCGTTGTAACCGTTGGAATCGATAATAGAATAACGATGATTAATGGAATCACTGTCCACACGATCTCAATCATCGTATTGCCATGCAAGTTCGGTTCATAATCGCTTTCTTTGCGACCCGGCCGATTGGCTCGATATTTAATCAGCATGAACGCAAACAAACCGAATACAACCACAATGATGCCTAGCATGAACCAAAGAGAATACATAATTAGATCATACTGGCTCTGGGCAACAGGTCCTTTTGGATTAAGAACCGTCATTTCCAGGTTCCCACATCCGCTTAAAAACAGAATCAAACTGAACGGAAGAAGTCCTAACCACCTGGACCGCAGATGTTTGTTTTTCATGGAATTCAATCCTCCTACTAAACTAAGGTATGACACACGGAAAATATGAAATAAGATTCACTAATTCATAGCGCTTGATTGATTATATCAGATTTTGTCGAGTTTACGATTCAGTTCACGAAGTTGTCAAAAAAGAGTAAAATCCTGTTAGAGATTCCGACACATTTTGTACAAAATTAAGGAATTATCTTGTTGGGAAGGAAATTTCAACTAGGAAACCATCCCCATTAATCGACAATTCTAAACCTTCCCAAAAGAAAGAACAGGCATTCACAACCGATTGCCCGCTTGTGAACCCTGTTCCTTCATTTAATATAGTCTTCAAAAAATATTTATTCTCCCTCGAGAAAGCCGTCAGCTGTTGCTGTATTTATCCTTATTTTCTCTTCCTTCTTCTTGAATCTCTTCTTTCATCTCCGTGCCTTCTGATTTCGTTTGATCGACCAGTTCATTGATCTCGTCTTCCAACGTCTTCAATACATCGTGTCTTGCATCAATATAATCGAAGACTTCCCCGCGGACTGTCCCCTCGATATATCCTTCATTCTGTAAAAACAAAGCCGCATCTCTCATTCTTCCCCGTTCTTTATACGTAAGGTTCATATAATTGGTCCGCGTCTTATAGAGTTCATTCAATTTGTTCGTCTGCTCTTTGGCCACATCATTGTAATTGTTTGCCGTCCATTTGCTCCATTCGTTATATAAGCGTATCCTTTCTCTTTCCCAAAGACGTTCAAAGTCTTCTGCAGTATCGACCGTTTCAAACTCTCCTCCGCCGGCATCCGCTACGGATAATAGTTGCTGCTGCCCTTCCTCATCCACATCAAAGCCGATGACATTGACGACCGCTTCAATGTCGGATTGGTTCAGCGATTCAGCTGCAGCGACAGGGTCTTCCCCGCACGTCTCGATTCCATCACTCACTATGTAGACTAAGTGTTGACGTGCTTCTTCAAAGTTGGCGAAATCTTTCTCAGCCTCATGAATCGACTTCCCTAAAGGTGTCCATCCAGTGGGCTCTACGTTATCAAGAGAAGCTTGAAATTCTTCAGCATCATAAGACTGGAACGGATAAACGACTTCTGTACTCCCGCAGGACAATTCCTTGTCTGCATCGGCATTGCTTCCTTTATGTCCATAAACACGAAGCGCTACATTCGACCCTTCTGGCATGGAAGACACAAAGTCATCAATCGCTTTTTTCGCCAGTTGCATTTTCGTTTCTCCACCGATGGTCTGTGCCATGCTTCCGCTCGCGTCCAGTAAAATCGCAATGTTCGCTGAGCCGCTCACCTGCTGGCCATCCTCCAGCTGCATATCACCAGGTGCTTCAGATACCTCGGTTTCAATTCCTGCAGTGAAAGACTGTACGAATTCGTAATGTTCCTTATACTGGTCGGCTTCGTTCACCTTCGATAAAAGCGTTTGGTAGATTTGAAGGGCCGATTGATTTTCAAAGTTTTGATCGCTAAGCTGTTCCTTAAGTGTATCCTTGTCATAAGCATCACCGGACAATTCTCCCGATGTTTGATCTACAACCTCTTCAAGCGTCTCAGCTGGTTCCGTTTCTTCGACGGCTTCAGCAGGCTGTTCCTCTGCCGCTTCCTGGTCCTGTTCCTCTTCCTGAACCGCTTCTTCCGCCGGTTCCTGTTCTGACGGTGCTTCCTTTTCTGAACATGCCCCTAAAATGAAGATCAACACAACTACCCATATGATTTTTTTCATTTTCATCCTCCTGATGTTTTTTCATGCCTTATCTTTACTATTCTGCTTTAATACGACCAAAAAAGGAAGGAGTTTCATTTTCAAGTAAAAATTCTACAATTAAGTCTTGATACCTATAACTATTTCCGTTTCACTAAAGGTGGGATTGGAGGGGCAGAAAACAACTCGCTTTCCATGGTGGGCGCTGAGCTTCCTCGTCACTTCGTTCCTGCGGGATCTCAGCCTGCCCTTTCCTACCATAGGAGTCTCGCCATTTTCTGCCCCTCCTCGTCAAAAGGCATGAACGGAAACACCAGATTAAGAGTATATTAATGAAACAACAGTAAAATTGATCTATTTTCACTAGCCTATATATTCGAATAAAAATTAACCTTAATATTATCCCTAGAGAAGTCCACTTCAAAAAATATGGGATGATGATAAGAGATAGCGGGTATTAAAAAAAGACCCTATCTTCTACAACAGGGTCAAAAATTTATGCGTGTATAAGTATCGATCAGATTTTGATTATGTTCATCCGCTCCGTCGATGTTCCCACTCAGAAATACAGGAGCAGTTTCTCCTGTGCGTTCGATTTGAAGGATCGTTCTTGAAAAAAGTTCATGTAAGAGGCCTGCTC
Organism: Halobacillus fulvus; assembly: GCA_004078665.1. Taxonomy (GTDB): domain Bacteria; phylum Bacillota; class Bacilli; order Bacillales; family Halobacillaceae; genus Halobacillus; species Halobacillus fulvus. The sequence goes on from SCFO01000001.1 coordinate 906,685, forward strand.
CAAGCACGGACGATGCGGGCGAGGAATTGGTGGCTCCGCCATCCATGATGGCATCCCCGACGGGAACCTTCATATCCAGCACATCATCGACGACGTCTTCAAGGCGGTAGCCATCCGGATGACGGGAAGGCTGGCTGTCTCGATAAGCAAGCGACGTCAATCCTACTGTATAGAGACCTTTCGCACGGCAGTATCTTGCGACCTCGACAGGTGCCGGGTTGCGCCCTGACGTCGAAAGGATGACAACTGCGTCCCCTTTTTGAATATCTTCCTCATCTAAATAACTCTCCACTAATCCCGGAGTGCGTTCATGATCGCTAGACTTCTTTGCTCCTTTATGAAGCATCAGGCATTCAATCAGAATCGGGCGGACTGGAACAAGACCACCGGCCCGGTAATACACGTCTTGGGCGAGGAGACTCGAATGCCCACAGCCGAACGTATGAATCAGGCCCCCATTCCCTATAACATTAGCCAAGCCCTGGCTCACCTTATCGAGCGGACCATCTTCGGACTTTTCTATTTCCTGCAGCAACTGAGCGACTTTTGATAAATAGGTCAATAAAATGCCTCCTAACCCCGGTAAATATCACTGACAAACTTGTAACGATCGGCCCGGTATGCAGATTTTACGACCTCAAAGGGCAACCCGTTCGTCAAAAGTGTCTTGCGTTCAATATACAAAATCGCCGATTGAAGGGGCACCTCCAGCCACTCTGACTGCCGGCTGTCCGCCACCGTTGCTTCAATCATCTGCGTTGCCTTTTCAATAGTGTACCCAAGCTTCCCTTCGACGTATTGATAAAGCGATCCGCTGACAATATCCTCTGTTAAATCAGGAACGAGGCGCGAAGGAACGAACGACGTTTCAATCGCCATCGGTTTCTCATCCGCATATCGGATACGCTGAATCCGGAACACCGTTTCTCCCTCGTTAAGCTCAAGCTTCCGGAAGACATCCGCAGGTGCTTCCACTTGGTCGAAGCCGATCAGCCTGCTGCTCGCTTCCATCCCACGTTGTTTCATATCCTCTGTAAAACTCGTCAGGCCTTGGAGCGGCTGTTCAATTTTTTGTTCTGCTACAAAGGTTCCTTTCCCTTTTTCACGATATAAAATATCTTCATTTACTAGATTCGTAATCGCCTGTCTGACCGTCATCCGACTTACGCGATACAACTCGGACAGCTCCCGTTCAGAAGGGATCACATCGCCGGGAGCATAATCGCCATTCGACATTTTCTGCTTCAGGTCCTCTTCGATTTGGTAGTACATCGGGAGCGGAGATTTCTTATTCAACACTTCGATTTCCTCCTGTTTCTTCTACTTTATGATACGCCTTTTCATCTACAATTAAGGTTACATCAGCGTGGCGGTTTAAGGAAGAGGCCGGAAACTTCTCATCCACTACTTCGTTTAAGAGCCGGTAGATCGCCTCTGCTTTTCTTTCACCTGATGCAAGCAGAAGGATTCGTTTGCTTTTTAAAATGGAACGGATTCCCATGGTGATTGCTCTCGTCGGGACATCCTCAAGCGTATCGAAAAAGCGGGCATTCGCTTTTCTTGTCGATTCCGCAAGCTTAATCAAATGGGTTTCTGAATCAAAAGGGGTCCCCGGCTCGTTGAAGCCGATGTGTCCATTTTGACCGATTCCGAGCAGCTGCAAATCAGGTGGACCGATTTCATCAATCAATCGCTCATACCGCTCACATTCCTCCTCCATATCATCGGCCGTCCCATTCGGGATATAGGTGTGATTGGAAGGAACGTTAAGATACTTGAACAATTGTTCCTCCATAAAGAAACGGTAGCTTTGAGGATGATCACCTGTCAGACCGACGTACTCGTCCAAATTGAACGTCGTAACATGTTGGTAATCCGTTCGCCCATGCTTATAGCTCCGGATCATCTGTTTATACGTTCCGAGCGGCGTGCTTCCGGTAGCCAGGCCAAGCACTGCATCAGGGCGACGCTCGACTTCCTCCTCAATCAGCTGACATGCCCGCAGACTGAGACTTTCGTAATCCTTTGTCACAATGATCTTCATTGGTACACACCGCTTTTGTCAAAAGCTATTCTTCCTCTGCAGACTGTCAAGGCGACGTTATGCTGATCATCGAGGAGGACAAGGTCCGCATCCTTTCCTTCCGCTATGCTCCCTTTTCTGTCATAGACGCCCAATTCTTTCGCTGCATTGGAAGAAGTCATGCGGACAAGCTCATGAATCGTTGCACCTGCATGTGTCTTCATTTTTCTAGCTGCTTCCTCAAGGGTCAATATACTTCCGGCAAGCGTTCCATCCGCAAGTCTCGCTTCTCCCTCTTTAACAATGACATCCTGCCCACCAAGATCATACGTGCCGGATGGCAAACACTTTGCGCGCATTGCATCTGTAATCAACAGCGTCCGCTCACTCCCCATCGTCTCATACGCCAAACGGACAGCTTCCGGATGTACGTGGATGTGGTCGACGATCAGCTCAACGTTCAACTTCCGATTCGTAAGCGCCGCCCCTACAAGGCCTGGCTCACGGTGATGCAATCCGCTCATCTGATTGTACAGATGGGTCACGTGACGAGCCCCGCGACGAACCGCTTCATCGGCTTCCTTCCACGTGGCATCACTGTGCCCTAGCGAACAGATCACACCGGTCCGGCTTATTTCTTCAATAAAATCCTGCGCACCTTCCACTTCAGGAGCAAGCGTCACCAGCTTGATTTGACCGTCGCTTTCCTCCTGCCACTTTTGAAAACGTTCGACCGAAGGCTTCTGTATGTGTTCTGCTGGCTGCGCTCCCGCTTTCTTTTCTGAAATAAAAGGACCCTCCAAATGAATACCGAGCACTTCCGCTTCCCCTTCAGGTTGCCGCTTCATATAATGACCGACGTTTGCCACGGCACTTGCGATACTCTCGTCCGACTGTGTCATAGTGGTCGCAAGAAAACTCGTCGTTCCTTCTTTCGGAAGCTGTCTCGCCATTCCACGAACCGCTTCTTCGCTAGCATCCATGACGTCATGACCATTCGCCCCGTGGATATGGACATCGATAAAGCCCGGGACCAACGTATAACCTTCCCCATTGATTTTGTGATCCGCACTGGACACAATATGTTCCGTCACTTCAGAAATCTTTCCACCCTCGACACAGACCGATCCCTTCATCAATCTTCCATCATCCAACGCCACCGTAACGTTCTCAAATACTAGCTCTGCCATTGCCGCGCCTCCCTCAAATCTCTATTAAAAGAAACCTTTTATTAAAATTATCATACCACCTCTTAAATATAGTTGTCTATACCAGTTTACCAGTGTTGATTTTTATCCCTGTATTCGATTCATTATGCTATTATAAAAGGAAAATGGTGATATAAATGGAAAACAAAAAAATTTCACTTGCCTACGAACTTACGTTAGCTTCCTTAGTCATTTTCTCATTAGTAGTCGATCTACCTTCAAAGCAGGGTCTTGTGCTGGACTCGTTTATTTGGACCATTTTCGTCATCGATTACATCGTCCGGCTATTTAAGGCCAAAGAAAAGTGGCAATTCGTCAAATCTCACCCTCTGGATTTAATCGCAATCATACCGCTGGATCAGATTTTTCGAACAGTACGGCTCGTTCGACTCGTCCGTGTGATCCGTCTCATTTCCCTACTAAGGCGACGCCGTTCCTTCTTTGACATCCTTTTCGAAAAGTACCGTGTCGATAAATTTTTCGTATTCATTATTGCCCTGATGTTTATCGCTTCTCTTTCTATGAAATGGGTTGAGCCGGGATTCGAAACGTATGGAGATTCGTTATGGTGGGCAATTGTTACGACAACGACCGTTGGCTATGGTGATCTGTACCCTGAAACGGTTCCTGGAAGAATCATTGCTAGTGTACTGATGATCACCGGCATCGGGATGATTGGTGTCGTCACAGGATCTGTTGCCAACTTCTTCAGTACCGCGAGAATTGTCCCTGCGAAGTCAGATCCTTCCCCTCATCATGAGCACCTCGACAAAGTAAAGAGCCAGCTTGAACGCGGCTACGACCAGCTTCGGGCTGAAGATGTAGAGGACATGATCCGGCACTTGAATGAATATAAGAAAGAGCACTTTTAATACGCGACACGTTCAAAAACACGGGATCCACACCTTGATGAATGCATAAAAAAGAGAACCTCCCGTCTAGGTAGGTCCTTCAAATATGTCTCCATTCTAATATCTCCATCCGGTTGCCGAACGGGTCATGTACATAAATTCGGTCCGCTCCCGGCAGGTCTTCATCGACAATGAACGGCGTTTCTTTTTCATTTAAATGCTTTTTTAGTGCTTCAAGGTTCGTCACCTGAAAAGCGGGATGCGCTTTTTTTGCGGGAGAGAAAGGATCTTCAATCCCGATATGAACCTGATAGGAACCAAAAGCAAACCACACGCCTCCCCGTTTCTTCAGCTTGGGAGGTTTTTCGATCTCTTCAAATCCCAACACACCTTGAAAAAAGGCGCGCGCCTCCTCTTCTGAATCTTTCGGAGCTGCCAATTGGACATGATCAATGGCTTCAAATGTAAAAGACACGAAGACTCCACCTCTCTGAAATTAGCTTTTCTTCTTTTTAAACTGAGGGGCGTTGTCCTTCGCGAACTGAATGATTTCCTCATACGTATCAGGATCAATATCCTTCTTCGTTAACGAATGCAGTTCAGCGGTCGCTTCATCGATCAGCTTGATTCTTGCTCCGCCCCTTAAATACAACGTGACATATAAAAACGGATCTTTCAGACGATGCTTTTTACGAAATTCCTCTGGAAAATCAGCCGTAATCAATAACCGGTCCTCTACCTGTTTCAACGACAGCTGACTATGAAAATCGAGATTCGATAGATTTTTCAAGTACATTGCGGACACTCCTTTTGCCAAGCAGAACTTCCCCTATCCTACGGGGCCGTACCACTATTTATTCCCCCATTTTACAGAAACAATGTTAAGAATATATGAACTTGGCAGAAAATCTCACATCCCGAATGTCTTTCCCCCGTTTACCGTAAGGATTTGTCCTGTCATAAAGGACGCTTGATCACTGCACAAAAAGCTTACGGTATCCGCTATATCTTTAGGATTCCCCATTCTTTGTAAAGCCATATCGGACGTATAGCTGGTGATCGTATCATCCGAAACCGTGCCATGACGTTCGACCGGAATGAAGCCAGGATGAACCATGTTGACCGTAATCCCGAATTCCCCAAGCTCGTTTGCCCACGAACGCGTCATCCCGACCATCGAAGATTTAGCGGTCACATAATTCGAGAAATGGGCATTGCCAAGCTCGACGACCTCACTCCCGATATTCACAATCCTCCCGTAACCTATCTCTTTCATATCTCCCATGACCGCTTTGACAAGGAGAAGCGGTGCCTTCACAAAAAACTCGAGCTGATTGAGATAATCCTCCCAGGATACATCCTCTAGCGAAAGCTCAGGCTGCGGACCAGTCGCATTGTTTACCAAAACGTCAACCGGTTGACCGTAATGTTCTTTTATGTTTGCAATCAGCGCATTTACCTCTTCCTCTTTTCGGACGTCCGCCTGTAGTGCGACAGCCTCCCCGCCATACTGACGAATCTCATCGACTACGCGCTCCGCCACTTCTGCATTCGAAAAGTAATTGACGACCACCTTTGCTCCGCTTGACGCAAGCTGGATCGCCATCTCTTTTCCTAGTCCTCTTGAACTCCCCGTCACTAAAACTACTTTCCCATCCAATGGAACATCCTCCTCTTTTTGAATCAACAATGTAAACAAAAAACAAAGCCGCTCCTTTATTCCTTATATCCTCCACTTAAATAGTTTCCGCACAAGTCTTTTAATCCTGCCTAAAATGGCGTTACCCTTAGCAGAAAGGACCTCCAATTTTCATGAGGTCCTAGGGTATGGGCTATGATAATTTCACAACCGAATATGTAAGATTTAAAATCGAATCATTGAAACACCCTTTCAAGAAGGTGGCGCAACAAATTCAACCTTTATTCGATCCGGGTCTTCAAAATAAACCGCATAATAATTATCACCACCCGCAAATGGGTGCTCATCTTCATAAAGAATCTTTATACCTCTATCCTTAAGCATCTTCGTCATCTCATCCACTCTCTCACGTGAAGAAGCATGAAAAGCTAAATGGTTTAAACCCGTTCTGCACCTGTGATAAGGAACGTCTAAAAACGTATCTTCTGTTTGGACGAACACCAAATAGGTTTCTCCTAACCTCCAACTTTTTCCTTCCTCCCACTCTTGATAAAGCTGATAACCTAACTCTTCCAAGAACCAACTCCAAAAGGATTCGGACTTTTCTAGATCGGAAACATAGATTTCCACATGATGAAGTAACCCTTCTCTCACTGAACTCTCTCCTTTTTCTGCTTGATTCCGCCTGGATAACGTTACGACTTCTCCAATTAAACAAGAGAAGGTTTTCTTATCCTTAAATCGATGCCTAATGCTTTAGTTCTTCACTTTATAATGAAGCCAAACGGAACCCTCACCTACCGTTTTCATCGTTTTCAGCTCTATCCTCGTTGCATCTGATAATTCCTTCAAATCCTCCGCGTCAAAGAGTGAAGGGGTTTTCGTTCCGCCTATCGCTAACGGAGCGATCACTACACTTATTTCATCAATTAAACCTTGTCTTAAGAAGGCTCCATTGATTAATCCGCCGCCGCTTAGCCCTAGTTTCCTAAACCCTAATTCATGTAGTTTATGTAGAGCAACTTGCAAATCAATGTGAGGACCCGTACCCGCTAAAATATAGGGGATTTCCTTTTCTTCTAATTGTTGAATGTAGTCTTTTGAGACATCTTCTCTAGTGACTACAAGTAATCCTTCTTGTTGATACCAATTCATACGCCCTCTGCCATCGAACACAATATAAGCTTTTGATTTCTTCGGTTCATACACAGGTTCTTTTAGCTTCACACCATGTTCGCTCCATACGATTAAACTTTCGCTGCCAGAGATTAATCCGTCACAGTCCAACTCGTCGTATAGTTGATGCGTCACTTCATGGGCATCTCCATCTAGGCCTTCTGCTGTCCATTCCGCCACATCCCTATTCGGGGCAGTCGTAATCTTTCCGTCGATAGAAGAAAAAACATTCAAAATCACATCAGGTTTTTGCAATACCATCCATCCCTCTCAAAATGATACGTTTATAAATAATGTGTCAGCGCTCTTTTATTTAGAATGCCGCCTCTTTGTTCACAATAAAGTCTACTGCCTCGTTCAGCTGGTCAGACAAATCATTCGGCAACTCATGCCCCATCCCTTTATTCACAATCAATTTGCAGGGAACTCCTCTCTCCTTTAAAAGATTCACAACATGTACTGTTTGTTCATAGAACGGATCTTGATCCCCTGTAATCACACACCCTCTTACATTTTTATGGATATTATCCTCGAGGATCTTTTTCATATCGTCTGTACCTGTGAACGACGGCACAAGTGCTAAGAACCCCTTGCATCCTAAATGGTTATTTTTTAAAAGAAGCTCTACTGCTACTTTCCCACCTTGGGAAGATCCAGAAAGAATGATTTCCTTCTTCTCTAAGTTATAAGACTTATTGAATTCATGAAAATGACGGGTAACATCCTTCTCAGCAATGTCCCATTCATCCCAAGTATAGCTATTGAAGCTAAATAATTGAGAGGATTGAACAAATCCTAATAAATACTTCGAGAGGATGTCCGGATCACTCCATTGTAGGGCATAATCTTTCGCATTAGACCCTTTCCAGTGCAATGAACAAATGGCTGTATCAGCTTGAGGATTTCCTTTTACCTGAAGTATACTATCCATACCCTCTTTTTCTTTTTCATACCTTTCCGTACACCGTTTGATTATTTCAGTAAACTCTTGAGAATCTTGGAGCGGTTTTAGTTCTTCATCATTCATCAAAATGGCCGGGTTCCACCACAGCTTCTGATCCAACACTTCGTTCAGCTCCGAGAGTGCTTCCTTTTCCTTACCCTCAAGCATGAAGATCCCTGCTTTCCAATGGCCGATCCGGTCGAGACGGTCCGGAAACTTCGCTTTGGCTGACTCCAAAAGTGATAATGATTCCTCATATTGTTCGTTTTGGACAAGACTTATCGCTTGCTTTTGAGTGGTGATGAAGTCCTGAAAGTAGTTAGACATGAACCATTCCTCCTCGAGTAAAATTTGAAAATAACTTTATTGTTTTTTATAAACCTGTCTCGCCCCTTAAAGTCCTTTCGATAACATCCCATTAATATCCTTTAATGAACAACAACCATTAAGTGATCTTCATATGTAATCTTACATATACCAATTTCACTATATTATTTGGCTATCCTCGTCAACATAAGATACTTATTTCTGTTAAACTATATCTAAAATTAGAAAAATTATCCATAGTATACTGAGAAGCGATCCATTTAATGGAAGAAGATAACAACATTCCGAAAGGGGATCCTATGAAAAAATTCTTTTATTTTCTTATCGTTTTGACAGCTGTTCTTAGTGCATGTTCTGAAGCAGATTCAGAGAATTATTACACAGTGGATGATGCGAAGGAGAACGGGGATGTCATAGTGAAGCACCACACCGAGAACTTTGATCAAATTGCTCAGCAGGGTGCTCTTGAAGTCGAGAACATCGGGGAAATGACGGAACTTATTGAAAAAGTGGAGAACGAAGAAGAGTATAGCGTCAATGTTTCTATTTTCAACCCAGATGAGACTCATTATAAAAACACTTTTAAAACAGATGGAAAAAATCATCACTTTTGAAAACAATTACGGCGCTTATAGGCAGTCGCCACAAGGCACCTTCACGTGTGACTTTATCGAAAAGCGCGGACCTATGATCTACCTGAGCCAGTGTGAATCCGCAGAAGGAAAGGAATACTCTACGCTTCTTGCGTTTATTGGGAAGGAGCAAGCGTTTAGGAAATCAAAATAAGCATTAGGTTTTAAAAAGAGAACCCAACGAGTATCTAATTCGATGCTCGTTCGGTTCATTATACGTGTCCATCATATATGGCTCATTTTAGATTACCGCTCTAACTTCTCCCCCCTTACTTCAGGGGCCCCCACCATTCTGTCCAACAAGCATTATGCGCTTAATCCATAGTAAATTCAGCAGCCAGCTCTACGGATAAGTCCGTGTTCATCGCCTCCAAAGGCTTGACTACTCGATACGTCCCCTGCCCTAAATACCAGCTGTCCAGGTGAATGGGCTGCCTATGAACTTCTCCAGGCGACAAACTATAGCCGATGTCTTCCATAGCACGAGAATTAGAAATCGTCCTCCAGTTCTCATTCTTTTTTTCCTGAATAAAGTATTCCTTCCCGAAGAATAACCAGGTAGGTCCCCAATTTTCTATTCTTAACGTGAGGCGTTCAGCCGTTTGTTCTTCAATCGAAACTTGACCGTTCAGTTCACGAGGTGGCACGTAGTATAGGACGACATCCGTATCCAGGACTTCCCCTTCATCGTTTAGCACCTCTTGACTAAAGGAATACAACACATCGGTTTCCTCAGGTAACGGAAACGTAAGCTTTTCTCCTTCTGTAAAAACTTCCTCCTTCACAACTCTCACCTTGTCTAATTCTAGATTCCTCTCTACTAACTGGACTCTCACTGTTTGAACGGGAAAAGATTCAAACGACCCGACTTTTTCATTAGGTTCTGCCATGAAGAAAGGATTGTTGATAAACAGCCCTTTAAAATACTCTCCTGTAAACGGATCGTATTCCGTTTTTTCATAGATCTCATCCGCCTCCCATGGATGGTGATCCGTAAAGCTCCACTTTTCATTCGGAGCTCCGATTTCACTCGGAATCGATTGAGATGACATGGTCGTGCTTCCCGCGGAACAGCCGACTGTGATGATGCACATGAACCAAACGATTCTTTTTATCAAAGCTACACCTCCATTTTAAAAAAACAGTCGATCCATTTTTAAGTTAGACGAGATTTGCTTAAAAAAGTTACAAAAAAAGGAGACAACCAATAGTAAGGTTCGCCTCCCATTATAAAAACCTATGTTTCAAGATGTAATCGACTAAAGCGTCTCATCCAATTTCTGAATCTTTGAATGGGAAATCAAATAAACATCGCCTAAAATGTCAATCTCGTCTCCCTTAACACGAACAGCGCAATCTTTATTCGACGCATAAATGTTGATCTCTTCTGATAAGGAAGACAGTTCGCTTTGAACAAGCTCCATGTTATTTTCAAGATCAAAATGAGATAAAACTGAAAAGTCATCAAGGCCGATTCCGTCGTAAACAGAGCTTTCTTCAACGTCATAGCCAAAGTTTTTCGAGCATAACCATTTAGCAGACATATTGATTGCCCCAGCACTTGCTCCCAGCACAACCGCTCTGCTTCTTTTTATCCCATCCGATAATTCATATTCCTTCAAGAACTCATTTTGTTTCACCGTATTGCCACCCAATAAGAAAACAGCTGATGCCTGTTGGATCAAAGATTGGGCATCTTCCTTTGACACTCGATCATTAATCAAATGATAGTCATCAAACACAATGCCGGCTTGATCAAGCCATGATCGTTCAGTAGCACCATCAACTTCATCAAGCGACGGATTCGAGCTAATCATAACCAATGATTGTCTATCCGTAAGATCTCCCCGTATAACCCTTGCCAGATGTTCTGGAAAGAAGTGATGAAACCAGCCTAAATAATAGTGAGTTTTCATATGTACCTCCTGTAGCGATCTTTATATGTCCATTGCCTCCACCATATAGAAATCGAGAGTTCCTCATGTTTCTATCTTACCTTTTAACCTCTCCACAGCTAGATCCGTACCATTCACCCATTCTTTAAAATCCAACTCAATCGTCTGATGGCTTTGTGCGATGGTCGTGAGGATCTTGGAGTTTCGATAGGAATAAGAAAATGTGTGAAGAGTTCCGAAAAGGTTGTCATAGTCAGTAAAAAACAATGGAGATTCTTTACTTTTAAATTGTTTGAAAGCTTCCAACTAAGTGAGGTTATTCCCTCTGAGCTTTTGTAAATCGTCATCTCGCTTAATAGAGCCCTCAATCGAACGTCTATTTTTATTCTTAAGATCATTATCCTGAAAATGATTCACACAGGTCAAGGAACACTCACGTCTTACCCTTACTTTTTCCGGACTGGCTTCAACTACAGCCATATTCCCTCGACGATCTCCAAGTGAGAAATTATAGCAAGCAGCGTGAGGCAGCTCTTTTAACATAACTATCGCTTCATCAACTGTGGCACACCTATCTAGCGCCATGCGAATAGCAGCCCATGGAGATAATCCTTTTGTAAACCCATCATGGCTTACAAAGTGCAATCCCATCACCAAGCCTTGTTCATTCACTCCATCATGTCTACCTAGTATCTGTAGGTTATAACCTGCTGAAGCTAATGCGTTTCCGGGCTTTATCAAACTAAAAATCCCGTCATATAGAGAAGGTGAAAAATCATAATTCCTGACATAATAATTCTCTGTAAGGAGAGCTGAGCACCCCATCGCTTCTGTCTTGGGGACATCATACCCACTAAACATAGCTGCGGCTTTTTTGGAAGACAGGTTCAAACTATCAGCTAAACCATCCATCTCTTCAAGTAGATGTGGAGCAAAGGAAGAATATAAAGACTTCATGCTTTCATAATCAATTTCAGGTCTAGTGACCGCTTCCAAAGTTTTGACTATCGGTCGGTTCTTTATTTCCATCCCCATCTTCTTGCCAATTTCAAAAGATTGATCTCTAATCTGAAGTACATCTACATAAAAATCCGACATCATTGACCTCCTATAATAAACGTAATGAACTACATGATTCATAATATTGATCCTGAGCATAAAATCCCTGTCATTTCATGCTATAGATGGACCGATATATTTTCGGATTATCGTTTATTTAGAAAGAGGTTAAAGGCTTGCAACAAAACAATGGATAGGAGTCAATAATAATAAAAGATATACTCCGCTTTTTAGCAAAGCATCTCCTTTTTTTCAAATTACCACTCCTTAAGGGACAGATCCCCACATTCTTGGAGATAGGAAATCAAGATATTGAACCAGATTCTAAGACCCTTTCAGCTTAGCTATCTTCGTTCCAACCAATTCTCTTCATAATAACAGCGACCACTTTATTTTCATTAAACCCAAACTCAATATTTACCCTATTATCTTTATCAAAATATCCAAGAGTGTCTAAGCCACTCTCAACCCTTTCATAATAATTGTTACCGTATTCTTTGATTACTTGTTCTTCAGAATCGCCAATTTTAATTTCTCTAGCCGTTTCATATATTTTGGAGTTTTCGTGTGTTCTACGAATGAATATTCGAACGACCTTATCCTCAACAAAACCAAACTCAACGCCATCGTAACTCAAATATTTTGACTTTGGATTTTCAATTTCTTCGACTTCAGTCGGTTCTCCAAAAGTGTTGATTACATCATTCTCAGATGAATGTATGGATATAGAATGTATATTTTCACCAGAGAGGTCCGTACTCTCTGTGCTCTCATAAAAATCCATCGTATCCTTTGCTAATGGTTCACATCCCATTAAAATGAAAAACATTATGATAGTTGTAAAGACTATTGAAATCTTTAAATTTATCTTCAAAATAACTCCCTCATTTTTCTATCGACTAGAATATCTATCCATAATATCATCACTCAAACTCACTGCCCGTTATCACTATAAAAAGGTAACTGCTGTGTCACTACGACTTAATTAAGAAGAAGATGGCAACCGCAATAAGCATTGGGGTTACCATACTTTTCACTTTATTTTTTCGCCACATATCCACTGTAATTGTAATACCTGCTATGATCATTAAGAAAATTCCAGGGTACTTTATGAAATTTAGTGACAGTAGATTTCCAACCGAAGCGATGAAATAACCTATTATAAGTGAGCCGAAAGTGAAAATAAAAGGTGAAGACTTAAAATCCTTCTTTGCAGAGTTCCTATCATCTGAATCCATTTTTAAATAAGTTCGAACAACCATAAAAGTTGGTACCCCCCACATAATAAGGAAGGTCACCAATGAATCAGTATCTATGTTCAATTACAGCCCTCCCCTACTTCACTCACCAACTATTGCCCCGTTTAAAAGAGTTCAAAAATTGGGCTTCAAAGATCCCACTTTTTAGACTTACTCTATTGAGGTACACTGTCATGGATCGCCTTAACGGAAATACTTTAATCATCGTCAATCACAACATTTCCTACATATTGCGCAACGTTACGTTCATCTTTAAATGTAGCTTCTAAAATATAGTTCCCTTCTTCGGTCGGGAACTGAAATTCTCTTTGCTCATTCAAATCGAGTTTTGTTTCTTCTCCATTTTTCCATAGCGCAGCTGTAATGGTTGGATTGGTCCAAATATCTCCACCATTTTCTTTATTCTCTTTAAAATCTAAAGAAGCATCTTGGCCTGGAAAAATCTTTATTTCATCTTGTGATAATCCATATTGTTCGAGATCCTCAATTTTTTCATCAACGTCCCCGCTTGATGAATCCCAACTGACATTCGCTTCTGTTAATTGTACGGTTTGACTAAGTATGTGAGCATCTATATGTAAATGAGCCGTTGGAACTCCAACATCATAATCTTCAGCAATACATCCTGCCAGTGCCGAAATCAAAAGCAATCCTGCTAATAATTTTAGAGTTTTGCTCATAGCTATACATCACTCCTTGTATCGTTGCTATCCAACCTAGTTGTCTCACAGGTTTTGTTCAACTAATTCCATCAATCAAAAAAGCGTAAGGCCCTTACCCTTTACTTGAAGACTTAATATTGATGTAACGTATTTAGAACTTATTGATTAGATTGGTTCAGCAGATATTAAAAGCACGCGGACGGATCTACAGCTTCGATTCCTCCAAGACTTACTTAACTACATTTCTTTTCGATATGTTCCCACCTAGAAATAGAGGATTAAATAACTGCCTTGCCGAAACATACATCAATGCTCCAATCGCAACAGCGTATAAATCCAACCATAACCCATCCTGATAACGTTCAGGTTGAGTAAACAGCATCGAGGTTTGCAGCCCACTAATCATCAAAGACGGCACCATAAAAAACACCCAAGGGTTTAATACCCACTTCCATTTGACATCCCTTTGCAAACCAGCATGCAACACTTCACCAGCCCCAGCGAGAGAGGCAATATAAAACAATGCCAACCAAAGACTATCCAAGTCAATCCCATTGTCAAACTCAGGGCGATAGTACTCCATGGCAAAATAAGAAAACAAACCGAGACCTGAAACGGTCCAAACGACAGACCACGCGAAACGAACCACCTTATAGGTTGGAAAATAGGACCTCTTGAACTCTCGATTCAGCTTGCCCTCATCGCCAAATGAGTCAATTGCCAGACGCACAGCTTCCTTTTCTCTATACCCTTGGGTGAGAAGCTCTTGCACATGTTCCTGAAGGTGTCCGACCATCTCTTCTCTCAACTCTTCCATCTCCTCATCAGGCAGGTCCATAGTAATTCCCTCTACATACTGCTCAATCTCATTCATCAAAATTCCCCCGCCGTATTTTCGATTAATGAATTGATTTGCTTCCAATCCTCAAGCTTTCTGGCCAATATCGTACGCCCTTCTTCAGTTATGGAATAATACTTTCTCCGCCCACCAGCGGATTCCGAACTCCAATACGACGACACATATTCCTTTTTCTCCAGTCGCTTCAAAGCCGGATACAGGGTTCCCTCATTCATTTGGTAGGCATCCTCACTCAATACCCTGAGCTTTTTTGTCATTTGGTAACCATAGCAGTCCTCTTGTGCCAGAATCGAAAGCAATAAGATTTCGATACTCCCTCTCATCAGCTCTCTGTCCATAGCGTTACCTCCAAATATTAGTAATTACATTGTATAACTACTTACATCGTAACGCAAGGTAATTTAACCTAATTATTACCAAAGAAGCCTCTAGCGCAGAGAATTTACAACGGTAAAATCGTGGGGGAGTAGGCACAAAGTTGACAACATAGTAAAAAGCCAGCATACAATGCTGACTTTTGTCTTTCTTATTCAATTTAAGCCATCTTTTCATGAATCCCCGATTCCTAGATACTTTTGTTTTGAAAATTTCTACTGACACAATCACCTTTAGCCGATGATGAATTCTAACACTGCCATCCCAAATACGAGAAAAATAGCAGCGATGTAAACCATTGAATATATCCTACTTTTTCCCTTTGCAGGCATATCCATGAACTCTTTAATTATCAAAGATGGAGCTAAAAAGAGCCATATGTACATCGGCGAAAAGGGAATATCAGTAAATAGAACCATCAAAAACATTACACCTGCGATTAACAACAAACTTCTACTTATGTACTTTGCTATCTTTTGCATATGGCCTCCTCACTTGATAAAACCTTCCTTTGATGTAACAAAAAATAACACACTAATAGAAAGCCTCATTTATTTTAATTTAATTCTTTAGCTACTAAATCAGCGCTTCATAAGCGAACGTTACCCTAAAATTTAGCTCTAAAGTGCCACCACTCTTCTTGAGTAATCGCCCGGATTCTGTCTAGTTTGATTCCCAGATATGTTGTGCAAATCAAGAACTAACATACGCGCTAACGGAACTATAACATAAGGTTTTGAAAAAGCGTGATGGTTATAAATAAAGTAGATACAGAACCAGCAGACATTAGGGTAATCATTTTCCAACGGTTTATTTCTTTTGAAGGCTTTATAGCCTCTTTAGACACCGCCACCCATATAGCCATAGATACAATTACTAAGATGAATAAAACTTCTTCGGACATATATCACACCTCCATAATTAGATTTTTTTATAAATATTCCTTTTTTCAACTAAATTAGGATGATCCTAAAAATCCTTTTATTAAAGAATTGCCCACGTTTGGTAAGGCTCGAATCCGAAATATCTCTCACTGATCTTTTACTTTAGACCCCTTTAGTTATATATAAAGACTTACACAATAGTTGAACTTTAAATAAATGATGTGGTATTAAATCACTGTTTCTTACGTATTCGTTCTAAAAATATAGGTGATATATTTAGTAAGATAGAAACGATTGTCAAAAACCAAAATGCCCTTGCCATACCAGGTACTACATCCATTATAGCCGCCCAATCTTCCACTTTCACCCACCGATTTAGATTACTGTAATTTGCACTATTTGTTAATGCTGTAAATGATAATGCCAGCGCCATAGCAAGCTTATAATCCTTTCCTGCTGCATATAATAATAGATTTATAGCAGTTACTACTATGGCAATAACCCCTAATATTACCCACATTACTACACCCCCACATACTGTTATTTAAATGATAACCCATTTTACTTATTAAAAATTACTGCTCCGTCAATTATATAGGTTAATCCACTGATATTACTTGTACTTATGTATTAATAGGCTAATGCTCTATTGAACATGCTCCTCTTCTTGAAGACACTCGACTTCAATGTCATGGATCCGAACTACCGCACGAATTTTTAACCTTGGAAGGTATATGGAGCAGACGCTTCAAGTAAACTTTCTACCCCACCAGCATGGTAAGGCAATAGTTTATTTGCGCTATTAATATCTAGCCACTTAATTTCTTCTATCTCATCTTTATGTAAGATTTTTATAGAACCTTCTACAGTCTTCGCTTTGAAAGTAATGAACAGAGCAAGGTGACCTTTATCTTCAAAGAAAGCTTCATTTACAGCCACTATGTTTTCAATTTCTATTGTTACATTTGTTTCCTCTATACTTTCTCGAATTGCTGCTTGTTCAAAAGTCTCACCTTCTTCAACAGCACCACCAGGAAGAGACCACCCACTGCCTTTATTCTTCACCATCAAAACCTTCTCTTCGATTTCATCAAAGATAAATGTGTAAGCTACACCAACTCGATCCACCTAAATCACTCCTACGTAATGGATGTATCTCATTTGCTTCCTGATATTTTATGATTGTTCATATAAAAGAAAGGCCCCCGTTAGCTTAATTATACTTATGTCCATTCTGTCTTTAACAAAGAAAAAATTAAGGCATCGTGAGACTGGTTATTTTGATAAAGGTATCCTCTTAATAATCCTTCCTTAGCAAAACCTAATCGCTTTAATAGTTGTTTAGAGGGTTCATTTTGAGGATACGTTACCGCACCCATTCTAAACAAATCTAACTCTTCAAATGAATAACGTAACACTTCTTTTACTGCTTCAGTCGTAATTCCTTTGTTCCAATGTGATGGATGTAATTCAAAACCAATTTCAGCCTTCTTACTCCAAGTGCTAAGATTGTTTAAACCCAATGTACCAACAAAATCGCCTGTTTCCTTTAATACGATTCCCCATCGTATACCTCTTTTGCTATCATATGTCTTTTGAAAAGACTCTACTATTTCTGAAGCATCCTCGATATTTTTTAGAGTATCCATCCCATAATATTTAGTTACTTCATCTTTTGACATTATTTCGAAAAAGCTATGGGTATGCTCCACATTTATTTGAACTAATTTCAGTCGATTTGTTTCCAATTCAGGAAATCCCATTAGATTTTCTTCCTCTCAGCTTTTGTCATTTACAATTAGATATCGATTCTTATACCTTTATAGCTCTTGTAGCAATGAAAGTCTTTATGTGGTTATCTAATATTCTTGATCCACCAAAATCATCTTCATAGAATCCATTGATGGCAAAGCCTGCATCAATCTGGCCTTGGATTTGATCTTCCAACGTATGAGCATACTCAATCGTCTGATTGGATTGGATGTATTCCTCTACATCATCTTCTGATAAGTAATCCAGGGTACTTGAAGGGATCGAGTGCTTAACATCTAGATTTCCTTTTCTTTCTTGCTCATCATCAAAAATCCATAATAGTGGATTAGTGAACCCAGTAATAAGTACACCATTACTCTTCAATACTCTGTTTGTCTCTTTCCACACAAGATGCAGATCCTTAACAAACAAATTGGATACTGGATTTACAACCATATCAAATGACTCATCCTCAAAATCACTTAAGTCGATCATATCTCCTTGTATAGTGGTTAAAGATAGACCATCTCTATCGGCAACTTTTTGATCTTGTTCCAGCTGCTTTTTAGAAATGTCGGTTACTGTAACATCTGCACCTGCTGCGGCTAAAACCGGGGCCTGCTGCCCGCCGCCAGAAGCTAAACAAAGAATCTTTAAGTCCTTCAAAGATTGGGGGAACCAGTTCCTAGGCACATTCTTTTCCGTCGTTACGGTTATCCCCCACTCTCCATTTCTCGCTTTTTCAACTACTTCGGCACTTACAGACTTCGTATATCTGGAGCCCTCTTCTACCTTCTGATCCCATGCCGTACAATTTTGTTGTGTTGTATCCACCATTCATCCCCCTGACAAAAATATGTAAATAACAGTGTTAATCGTAACACAATTCTTTGTATTCAGTATATTGAATTTTTATCCCCGGAATCGTAAACAGTCCTAGTTAGAAATGATTGATTTTGCGGGCTTTAAAAATGGATACACAGATATTTCTCTTTACTAACTTCTAAGGTGCAGCATAAAATTAAAAGCCCGTTCCAACTGGAACGAGCCTCTAAAAGTATTTCGTATATAGGTGCTGCCTTAGTTTACCACTAAATTGAGCATAGACCTTCGTGGTTTCACTTTTCTCATGGCCAAGTAGACTTTGTATGACGTCGATAGGAGCTCCATTGTTAATCATATGTGTCGCATAGCTGTGCCTTAATTGGTGAGGATGAATGCTTTTATTTATTACAGAGCGATCAGATATCCTCTTCATGATGTGCCTAATGATATCAGTACCCATCCGTTTCTTTGGCCGTCTCTCAGTAATAAACAAACATGGCTCTTGATCTTCACGCTCATCTAGATACCTTTTCAAATATAGTGAGCAGCGAATATTAAAGTACACTTCTCTTTCCTTGTTCCCTTTTCCATGTACTATAACGGTATTTGTGTGAAAGTTGATGTCTTCACGATTAAGTTTTACCACCTCACCGATTCTGCAGCCCGTAGAATAAAAGAATTCAAACAATGCTTTTTCTAATGAGCTGTGACAACCTTCTCTTAAATACTCAATTTCCGTTTCGGAAAGGAACTTAGGAACTCTCTTACCATCCTTCGGCTCCTTCAATTTAGTGGCAGGATTATTATGAATAATCCCTTCGTCATATAACCACTTAAACAATGAACGGACACATCTTACCTTATGCCCCATGCTTGATGGCTTTAAGTGCGAGCCTGATGTAACCAAGTAAGCTTTTAGCTGATCGGTCGTAATCGTGTTTACTTCTCCATCACCTAGATAATCGTAAAGTAGTTGATACTGGTATTTGTAGCTTTTCAATGTGAGAGGAGAAAATCCCTCAAGCGTTTTGTCTAGCCGATACTTATCCCACGTTTCGGATAACAACAATTCTTCCACTTCCCTAATATGAATCCAGTAATCTTGTTATCAGATTAACCATCAGGAAAGTTTCTTATACTTGTTCTGGTTTTGCCCCTTTACTTGAAAACTCGGGTTCGAGATATCTTTACTTTTCTTTACTTTAGCACCCATTCGTTGAACAAGACTTCAACTTAAAACTTTTATTAAGAGCGATAAACTCAATTATCCCAAATCAGGAAATTAAGTAACTATAGTCAAAATTGTTTCATAAAATAGCTTGCTTGATCTTGCTATAATCTATGAAGCCAGTTTAAATATGCGCTTTTGTGTTTTAAGAAAACGTTCCAAAATAGTAATTAAATTCTCAGATTGCGAAGGTTTTTTTTTCTCTAGACTAGTTAGTTCAATTGCATTATCCGATGCAAGTTTTTTTGTGTACTCAAACATTCCATTCATAAGCACAACAATCTCCTCCATTGAAAGTAGAATGTTAATTTTTTCGTAATTTGATATCCTTTTTACTTCATCCAAATGCTCCATCACATCTGAAATTAACTCCATTGTCAAAGTTCCTTTGCACAAAGCGTCCAAGTAGACCTTAAGAGTCTTTTTAAATTTTACAACAGGCTGTTGTACTTTCTTTGAATCAAAATAAAGTCTTGTTAGTTTATACCCCCCCTTACCTACCTTAATAAGGGTTTCCCTATTATTCCAGGCAAAATGAAGAATAACCTCTGTCTTAGTGGCATCTCTAAGATGTTTAACAATTTGTCCTTCGTTATCGCGTACCACTCCACCCATTCTTTTATTTTCTCTGGTATCAATCTTCTTTATTATTTCATCAGGGATTTTCAAAAACACTTGAACAACTGTCATTCTACCCACTCCTTTAATCTACTACATCTACTAATTGCTCATTTTTCTTAATTCTACATTGAGCAATATTATTCCTTATTATAGAATTAAACTGCTTATTAGTGAAAAAGCGATTGTGAAAGACTTGATTTCGAGACAAT
Source organism: Halobacillus fulvus (assembly GCA_004078665.1). Classification (GTDB taxonomy): domain Bacteria; phylum Bacillota; class Bacilli; order Bacillales; family Halobacillaceae; genus Halobacillus; species Halobacillus fulvus. Next base: position 927,112 of record SCFO01000001.1, read on the forward strand.
TAAAACTACTGTTTTGATCTCCAAATCAATGATCGAATTTAATTAAGCTTCTTTAGTAGACTAAATATTGTTCTTGTTTTTCTTGTACACAAATACCTTTATTAATATCAATATGAGCACCCCTATGATAAATAAAAGCAATTGTTCCCAGATTAATAATAAAGACAGCACAACTACTAAAGCTAAGCTTCTTACCCACTGTTTTTGTAAAATCCTCATTCAGAAACACAACTTTCTAAAAAAATAGTTAACGTAAATATAGCACGCAATAATATCTCAATAAAATCGCCTTGTATCTTATATACGCAATATGGTCTCTTTAGTTTCAAGACAGTAATTATTTTGAAACTGGGTCTTACAAAATCCTTTCCGCAAATAGAAAAGCGATTGCTCTTATTAAGCAATCGCCCCCGTTAGTTTAAGACTCAGTTTCAAGATATTTTTTGAAAGAGTTGTTTATTTATTGACCAAAACACACCTGAACCGTTCAACTCCAGGATACTTTTCTCCTAAACTTGTTATTTCAAAACCATATATCCTATAGAAGTTCACAGCATCACTATCAGTTTCAGCCAAAACAGTTTCGAACGCATATTTTTCTATAATGAAGTTAATCATTTTAGTTCCTACATTATTGTTTCTGCGTTTTGGCGATACTGCAATATGTTTTATTTCACATTGCCTTGGCCTAAATAATTCAATTCCGATACATCCCGCATTCTCATCTGCAAGGTAATAGCTATAAAGTTTTCTTCAAATTACAATCCCTCCTTCTTAATGTAATATTAAGGTAATATACCTCCCTAAAAAAATAAACTTATTCCCTCATTTAAATTTAGAGTAGTTTTGATATCGCACCAATGCATTTCCTTATATTGATGTTAAATGACAAAACATTCATTATACTTGAATAATTTGGAATATTAAGCTATCATAACAAATGAATTAAATTACAAATTTTGGAGGGGTTTAATGTTTAAAAAGTTTTTTTCTGTTTCTATGATTGCAGTTCTTTTAATTACGGCAATTTCCACATCTAGCGTGAGCGCTTCAACGACTATAAAACCTATCAACCCGTTGTATGAAACCGAGGTCATCAAAGAAACAGATACATATCAAAAAGTGAAATATACTAACACTGAAACGGGTGAGGTTGAGTATTTAGAAGCCATTCTCAAAGAAGATGGTTCAAAGGTGTATAAAGCCACTGCAAATGGAGAAACCAAAACAATCCAAAACGATGGTAAAGATATCTTAGTAAAAGACGAAGAGGGGAAAGTAGAAAATAAAGTAGCAACCAAAGACTTAGGTAAAGTAGAAAATTCTGAAGGAGAAGTTGGCGCACAATACTTTCCTAACCCAGGTGGTGTCTTTCAGTTTTACTCTTCTTACAAACATAGTGTGGATTTGTATGGGAGTTCGATATCTTTTATCGCTGGGCTGATAGCTGCAGCATTAGGTGCAGGAGTAATAGCAAGTGCTCTTACATCGATTGCAACAACTGCTCTTCAGGAAGTATTGCCGCATCTTTATATGAAGACTACTAAATATGTTGATTATACAAGGAAACCTCTTCGCACAACTTGGGGTTATGATACAGACTATTACAGGTACTACGACTATACAAATTACGCTGGTACTTCTTGGACTACTAGTACAACTTACTTAACGCCCGGGCCATAATATCTAAATTTAAAGAAGCAGTCTTTCTGGCTGCTTCTTTTCGTGTAATTTTTAAAACTTTGGGGTATCAATAAATTAAATACTAACTTTAATAATTACCTTTATTTTTTATAGAGGTGAAATTTTAAAAGGAGAAATATTTATGCTATCACTATCTTGGAGAAATATTACAATCTCTTTGGTTTTTCTTTCTATATTAACTTTAGTTGCTTGCAATTCCACTTATTCGGAAGAAAGAAGTGTTAAGGCTCATGATTGGAGTGCGGAAGCTAATGATTGGAAAGTGGATACTATTTTATCAGAAGAACAAACCGCTTCTACTTCCGCTGAAGCATTAAAACTTTATGAATCTCTAGGCATGGATGTAAATCCTAAAAAAAATGAGGCAGTGCTCAAAAACATTTATAAATTTGAAGAACAATGTAATGGCTCCTCCATAACTTCTGAAGTTTTATTTACGAATGAAAAAGTTTTTGGTTCCTATCTACTTCTTGAGAAGGACGATACTCCAATTCAGATGATGAAGAAAGAAGAATTCTTAAATAAGTACTGTAACAAATAACTTATAAGAAACAATCTACAAAAACAGGGTTTCTTCATTCATTATTAATGGGACTCAAAATAATGTAACCCGTCTCCATCTGCTTAATAAAAACATTATATTTGTAAAAAACAAAAAGTTTACAAATTTTGTGAAAGACACCTTAAAAATATGTCAAATAATGTAATATAGTGATATTGGGGAGGGTTTTGAATTTGGAAGATGTGATTTCTAAACTTTTGGAGTGGGAAAAAGAATTAGCAAATGAGGTAGTAACTGAAGGGATGGACTATCTTCAATCCAAGTCTTAAACTCACCTTACCCAAAAAGTAAAATAAGGAGGCGGTCCTTTAGTATAGAATCGCCCCCAATACATGAAGACTTGAATTCAAGATACCTCCTAATGATTTTTTAACTATCTCACCCTTTAGTTAAGTATTTCTTAATTAATTTTGCGTTAGTAGTGACTTCTATTTTGTCTTTATGTATGCCATAGATGTTGAAAAAATTAACTTTTCCAACGTTCTCGAAATGTCGATTCCATTTAAACATTTTAAGAAACATTTCGAATGTTGGTTTGTAATTTGATTTTTCCAACCGGAGTTTTTGTTTAATAAACCTCTTTATTATACGATAGGTTCTTATTGAATATCTTGTATCTAAAAAAATGATTATATCTGCATTATGAAAACTGTTACTTACCCAGTCCTCATTGTGAACTCCTTCAATGATCCAACTTTCAGATTTTATTATACTATTTAGATAATCTTCTCTTTCATGTTCCGTTCTTCTTATATCTCTAGATTTTTGCCTTATCCAGACTACATTATCTAATTCGTAATATGGTATATCTAACTTTGATGATAATTTTCTTGCTAAAGTCGTTTTACCACTTCCAACAGAGCCGATAATATGTATCTTTTTTGGAATTGCCATTTAAGAAAACCACCTTATTTATGTTCATTTGTTCCAAATTTAGTGCTGAAGAACAAAAGTATAAATCCGATTACTAATAGTGCAGCCCCAATCGTTGATGTTGTTCACCTTAAACTAACGCAACTTAAGGTGTTTACTTCTTAATTTTAGGTAAAAAATAAGTACTACCCCCCATTAAAAATCCACCGATTATGGCAAGCAATGTACCGATTAGAACCCAATGAGTTAATGAAAGAGTAGATAAATATATTCCTAACAAAAACAAGAGGAAGCCAGCAATAAATAAATTCCTTACCTTTTTCATTATTCTTCTCCCTTCAAAACAGTTTTGTTAACCGTTAAAACCTAACCACTATTGCTATTACAAAGTATCTCAAGCTGCTATCTTTATGTAATAAAGCTTCCTAATAAACATACGAAATCGATTCAATTTAGTTTCATACAGTATTTTATATCGAAACTGAGACTTCTGTGTATCTGCTCTTAAGGAAAAAGACTATTACTCTTTTTAAACTAACGCCCCAGTTTCCAAAAGACTCAAGATCGAGATATATGTCAATAAAACAAATCTTTAGATTGATTACTTCAAAGCTGAGAAAATTCTACACATAGGAAGTTGGTCAACTTGCAACATAGATATCTGATGCATCATGTTCAAACCACAGGATTCTTTCGTGTTCTCCTTCAATATCAATACTAACTTTTCCACTTAGAACGTCAAAGTATTTTTTGCCTTTCTTTGGATTTAAAATCATAAAAATAAAATCATTTACTTCAGCTGATAAGTAAATATTATTAATTAAATCGTACTCTTGGAGGAATTCATCCTTATGAAAAATCATTTCCAGGTACTTCCTTGATTTATTCAATGCATGTGTTTCTTTTGATTCATACTTAATATCTACTTCTTCCTCAATATAATTATTTTTCCTCAACTCCACTCCTAAAAGGATTCTTTCATAATGAAGTTTATCGATTACTCTTTTAAAAGAATGAACATTATGAACTGGATAAGAATGAACGCAATTATACTGTCCAAATGAAATTCTATCGGTTCTTATTGCAGCTAGATCTTCTTTTATGGGCAGAAAATCATCCATTTTAAACCACCACCTTTACTAATTCATTATAAGGTTTTTCTACAAAATTTATTGTATTCTTTTCAAATTATCTCGAAACTGAGTCTTCAACTAACCTGCCCTTTTCTTGAAGACTCAGTTCCGAGATAACCCCCAATAAATAGAACAAAAATCCAATGATTAAACCAATAAAAGGTAACCTAATAGTATCATACCTTCGATTAATTGGAAATAAACACCATAAATTCATCCCTACAGAAGTTGTAACAACTTCCTACTGATAAAAACAAAAAAGAAACGTTAAGCTTAGTACTTAACGTTTCCTCTCCAGCCCCAACTGCTCCCCGAAGACAAGCAGCGATTTATTGATTTTCCAAACATAATATAAATGATGCACGAGATCACCATTTTCCTGATCTGCCTTAAACTGTTCGATCGCCTCTCGTTCCTCACTTAAATCATATAAGAGAGAAGAATGATCATTGGACTCGATCCGGTTGCTCAAAACCTCAATGTTATGGCTGAACTTCTCCTCCACCACTTGAAAAAGCGATCCGACTTCATCCGGATAATGAAAATTCTTCTGGTAGGAAGAAGCGACCAAATGCTTGGCGTAATAATTGATGGCGATGAAAATCGTCAGCCAGCTGGTCAGTCCGGAATATTTCTTCACACCGGGACCATTCAGGACCGGCTTTGCATCCTCTCTTAGGGATTGCAGTTTGCCATCGAGTATAAAAGCTTTTTCCGCCAGGTCTTTCACGGACACATCTTTATGGAAGCTCTTCATATATTGGAGGACATATTCGTCCAGATCATCCAGGTAGTCGATGAACGTCTCTGTCACCTTGTCCATCGTCTTCGTCGGATAAATGTAGGCAGAGACGCCGAGCGCAATCGCAGCACCGGCAATCGTATCGACGACGCGAGCTCCAAGCAGTTCATAGCTGATGCCTCCGAGAATCAGGTCATACATGAAAGCTATCAGCATCGTAATAAACAAGCTCATCATCGTATAGGAAACGGTGAGTAAATAAAAGGCGAAGAAAATCGCCAAAAAGATCAGTCCGACTTCGACAACCGCATAGCCTGAGACGAACTGGGCAAGTACAAACCCAACGACCGCTCCGATGATCGTTCCGATAGAACGCTCAAGTCCTTTTAAATAAGTGCGCCCGACGGTTTCTGTGCCAAGCAGCACAATAAAGGTCGTCAGCAAAATCCAGTACGGTTGAATCGGGGAAATTAAATAGCCGAGAATGATGGCAATTGTTCCCGCAATCACAGACTGGAGCGCTTTTTTCGTCGTCGGTTTGAGCCCTGTAGACTCTTGCTCTTCTTCATCCGGCGTGTCTTCTGGTTCATCCTCCTCCCACTCTTCCCTTTGATAAATGGAGAATTGAACCTCTTGCGCGCCTTTAATGACATGATCGGCAATCGCCTCAATTCTCCGAAGCAGATACAGCCATCCATCCGGCTGTTGATGATTTTCCCGAAAAAGATCATCAATCAACTCATGGAGGGACGACACAATTGCTCGAGCCTCATCAAGAGATTGCTCTTCATAATCCTGATCGAGAACATCCGCCTTCTTCAAGGAAGCCATCACGTTTACTAAAAGGGTACGGATCTCCTTCATTTCAAGCGCTTCATCCTGCTTCAGCTTTCTGAGACTATCCGCGAGCGTCTCCATGAACATGGCGGTATCGAAAACATAAAGCCTAAGCTGCTGGGGGCGGAGACCTGGCCAAAGTTCCCGAATATCCTGAGCATTCAAATCCTCTGAAACATTCCTGGCATAATCCCTAAGTTTCTCGACATTGTAGGCAAGCTTCTTCTGCCTTGCTTCTTTAATTTCGGGATCTTCAATCGTTTCAATGAACAATTGAAACGTCAAATTCGCCTGCTTATGAAACGACTGCATGCTCCTTTTCAAAATCTGGACCGAATCTTTGAAAATGATAAAGTTATAAAGAAAAGCGCAGCTGACTCCAATGACGATCCCTAAATAAAACCACGGAAATTGTGAAGGGGAAAGTTGTAAGAAGGAAGAAAAATAGACGGTAATAAATCCGATCATCCCGAGAGAAAAATACCGGCTTCCGAATTTTGAAAAATAGAACGCGCTGAAAATGACGAGAATCATGAAGGCCCCGACGAGCACTGCACTGCCGGACAGCAGTGAGCCGATCGTGACACCGGAAGCAGCAGACACGATCAACAGAAGCGTTGTCACTTGCTTTTCTTTTCTCGTCTCATCATTGACCACCAATATGCCCATCATTCCGGATACGCCTGCTATGATGGAAGGAAGCAGCGGTTCCTGACCAGCCAGGTTCAGAACGATCAACGTTGTAAAAACAGCCGTCATTAAACTGATCGTCGCCTTCCCGGCCTGGTTCAGCCTTTTCCTGCCGGGGTCTGATGCCAATAATCGTTGAATCCAGTAGGATGTATCCACGGACTCCCCTCCTTTGCTTCGATTTGTATACCTGTATTATCGTAAGGGGTTTTCGCCCGACCTACAACCCTTTTGTTCGGTTCGTTTCAAAATGGCGCCTCTTATTCATTGACGTCACGCCAAAGCTTGACAATGCCGGACGCGATCCGTTTCAAAACGAGCTCATTATCACTGTAGCCGATGTGCGCGACAGGAGTCCATCCGATCACAGGTCCACCTGCCCGAACTTCTACATCCTCCGTCACGGCCTGATTGTATTTTTCATTGATGCCCTTCAAAGGATAGGCCAAAATATCGTCCCTATCGAAAAAGTTGATCCACTCTCCTTTAACAGATGAGTAGTAATCCTGATATTTCGGTGACGGAACGGCAATCGGAAGGCCGAAATCCTTGAACCGGAGCGACCATAGGGCAATCGGACTGCCCATCGTATAGAAGTGAGTGAACGTTTCACCTCTCGACAAGGGGGAATCGCTTAAAAGACTCCGTGTTCTCGCGCCTACCTCCTTTTTCACCTGCAGATCGTACAAGTAGTTGCTGGCAATCACGGTTCCAAGACTGTGGCAAATGACGCACAACGGAGCATCCGGTCCCGCCTCCTCTTCAAGCTTCTGGATTCCTTGCGCGAGCTCCGCATGCACTTTATCGTAATTATTATCTTTTGATGAAGAAGGCTGATAGGCGATCGCATCTGCGAGAAAATCTACCGTGAATTTACGCAGTGTCATATAGTCGAGATCCGCGCGCTGCTTCAATCGGTTCCATAATTCGGTCTGGTCCTCAGCAAATACAGAGGCCCATAAGACAGGAGCAAAAGAGATATGGTCCCGTGCAGAAGATTCCGTTGCCTCTGCAAACCTTTCCTCGAGCTCTTTGATCATTTCATCAGCAAACGTAGCGACCTGACTGCCGATGCCGTGAAGGATGAGAACCGCAACTTTCTTCGTCATGTCGGCGTCCTCCTATTTATAAGTTTTTCTTTTCTATACCCATAATGGAGCGCTCTTCATCTATTTCCGTTGAACTTCGTAGAATCTCATGGATTTCGGAACACCTTTTAACGACAGTTTCCCGTCGAAGGCCATCGTCCGTAGCCGATACTCAAAGAAAGAATCCCCTATCACCTGATCGAGGTGGCCGATCAACTCCCCAATGACGCGGGCAGCTTTTATGTACCCTTCTTCTTTCCTTTTGGATTGTATGTGATCAATTGTGTTCAGGACCAGGTCGTCAAAATGATCCTCTGCTACTCCTTCTACTCTGTCCTCACACCAAATTCTTAAGAAGGTGTGCTGACCTTCGAGCTCTGACCACCGCTGTACAGGTTTAGCAAAATGAGAGGTTTCCTCATAGATCACCCTCAATTTATCTGGAGCGATTTCCCCGGTATGGACAGGATATCCCTCTACTTTTTCGAAATGTTTATCATATTCATGGACTGAATGAATGTACGCGATGGACTCTTGACGCTCACTCAGCAGGTGGTCAACGAACGCCGCACCCGTCTGTTCATGGCTATTATCCGACAACCATACGAAGATGGGCATTTCATCCGGGATGTTCCGGATTTCGTTCAACGTTTCGAGAAAAGATTCGGTATAAACAAATAGGGTTTCCTCATCGATATTGATATGTTCTTCAAGCCACCTTTTCCGCCTTTCCATCCCTTCCTTTTGATCCAGCCCGTCGATTGGACCGATGGAGAATTGATCAGAAAAGGAAAGGACACGAACATGCTTCGGAAGTCCGATACGAAGAGCACCGGCAACCGAATCATCAAAAGCGATATGAACTTCTCGATTTTCAGTAGGATCATCCGACCGCAACGCTCGTTCTTTCCACTCCAGTAAACGGTCCACGACTTGCTCCGCTGAGAGCGTTGTCGTTTTATAATAGTCCAATTGATGAAAAATCAGCTTCACGAAAGATTGGAGCTCTTCCTCCTCCAATGATTTGACCCACCTTTGATTTAAATCACTCATTTGCTTCCTCCTTTTGACCCCTATACGTGTAACGCAAGAAAAAGGGTAGAACATGCATGAGAATCAATCCTACCACAAAAACAGATAATAGCATCTGTCCAAACCGGATGGACGTCGAATGCATGATGATGCTTCCAATGATCGGGATAGGAAGGACGAATAAGACCGTGACCCAAACCTTCGAAGCGGACGTAATGTCATGGACAGTCCCGCAGTTCGAGCATGTTACAGGGGTATAGCCTGCCCATGTAGAATAATAGACTTGTTTCCACGAAAACCTTTGACCACAATGCTGACATGGCTGCATGAAACCTCTCCTTTCGCATCAATCATACCCTAGATCCTCATTCAAATTGTCAATATCAACCATACCAAAAAAGAGCACTCCCATATATGGAAATGCTCAAACCTTTAGCGAAAAGCTGCGTCATATCAGCGATCCCGTTTTAATAGGGAATACATATAGGTACCATTCACCGATCCGTCTTGATACATATAGTCTCTTAAAACGCCTTCTTTCACAAACCCACATTTTGTTAGAAGGTGACTCGAAGCTTTGTTGTTCATAAACACCACAGCCCCGATCCTCGTCAGGCCAAAAACATCAAACCCGTATTGAATGACTTTGGACACAGCTTCAGAGGTGTACCCTTTTCTCCAATGATCTGGGTGGATCTCGTAGCCGATTTCAGCCCGTTTATGTGTAGGAGACCAGTTATTAAATCCGATCGTACCAATCATTTGCTCTGTGTCTTTCAGTTGAATCCCCCAGCGTATTCCTTTCTTTATAACTCTCTGCAAAAAGTCAACAAATACTTCTGCTTGTTCTTTTTTTTCTAACGTTTCCTGTCCATAATAACGAGTGACCTCTTTATTTAGAAAGGCTCTGTTAAACTCCAGTGTTGATAAAGGAAATGGAATGATTGCCTTCCTGTTCTGAGCCAAAACGTGCTGTGGCGTTTCCGTTCACTTACTCTGGTAAGGAGGAGCGGGAAATGGCGAGACTCCTATGGGGAGGAAAGGGCAGGCTGAGATCCCGCAGGAGTAAAACGACGAGGAAGCTCAGCGCCCGCCCATGGAAAGCGAGTTATTTCCCGCTCCTCCAAGCTCTGAATAAATAACGGAAACTTTTTAGTATCAACATTAAGCTTTAACAGAGCTATTAGAAAAGCAAGCAACTAACGCATCTGTGTCTTCCTTATTTATTTCCCTTAATACGAGTCTTTCTGTCTCTAAAGCTGGAAACATCCGCTTGTCCCCTTTATCTATTGAAATCAATGAAAAGTTCGTACGCGATGATAAAAGAAAAAATCACCACTTATCATACTCTTCCCATTCTTCCTTCATCTGCTGGTTTAATAAATGATTGATTCCGACCGTCCGCTCCACATCCAAGACAAAGGCAATGCCCTTTCCCGGGACATTCAGATGGGCTTCCTGCTCGATCGCCTCTAGCACCCGGTCTGTTTTCCTCTTCCGGATCAGCGTCAATACGACTTCCTTCTCCGGCTCAATCGTAATATTGAACAACTTCGCCTGCTCATGGATCCCAGTTCCTCTGCCAGTCAAAATCGTTCCGCCTTCCGCACCCGCTTTTTTCGATGCTTCGACGACCTGCTCGGAATCCCCTTTGTTGACGATCGTAATGATCAGATCATATCTGATTTTGTCATCCTTCAATTCTTCTCCCACCGAATCACCACCTTCTTCTAATCCAAGACCGATCATATGGTTGATCCCGCTGATTTTTTTCGTATCGATGACGAACCCGATGCCGTTTTTCGGTTTATTCAACTGAACCGAATCGATGATCGCATCCATTACCTTCGGATAAATTGAATTGGAGACAAGCGTGAGGATCACTTCCCGTTCCCGCTCAATTGGAATTCCGAGAAACCTTGGCTTATCCCCTTTCCGGAACCCTTTTCCGAAAAAAGTTGTGCCGCCCTGGGCCCCAGCCATCGTGGAAGCGTGGACGACTTTTTTGGCTTTTTCTTTTTTAACGATCGTAATGATGAGTTTCTGCCCGGACTTGATCCCTGTCACGTTGCTTGTCCTCCTTCCGTTTATAAATCACTCCAAGCGTCAGCACTGATAGGATGGGAGCGAGCGCGACGAGGGCGACCATGCCGAATCCGTCGAGAAGCGGGTCCCGTCCTTCCGTCACAGAAGCGATCCCTACAAACAAAGCTAGAATGAACGTTGCCGTCATCGGCCCTGTCGCAACTCCACCAGAGTCAAACGCGATCGCTGTAAACGTTTTCGAAGAATATTTTACTACAACCAGCGCCAAAATGTACCCCGGAACAATAAAATACCAAATCGGTATCCCAAGAATAATTCGGACCATCGACAAGGCAATCGAAATCCCAACACCGATTGACAAAGTGTACAGCAATACTTTTTGTGGGATATACCCGCCTGATTCCTTTTCCACTTGGTGAATGAGGACGCTTACGGCAGGTTCAGCATAAATGGCGACAAACCCGAGTACGAACCCGATTGGGACGAGGATCCAGATGTGATCAATCGCCCCCAGCTTCTCCCCCATCAGTTCTCCGACAGGCATGAATCCGATATGAACCCCCTGTAAAAAGAGTGCTAAACCTAAAAAGGCGAGGAGGAACCCGACAAAAATATCTTTCAGTTTCTGCGCCGGAAGTTTCAAAAAGAAGAATTGAAAAATTAGAAATAAGACGAGCAGAGGTACAAGGGCAACCGCCACATCGACGATGACATGACCAAACCCGTAAAACACTTTGATGTTCATCCATAGATCACCCCCAGAATGAGTACAGATAAAATCGGACCGATCGAAGCGAGTGCCACAAGGCCGAAGCCGTCTGTCGAGGACGATTTCCCGCCCATGACGGTCGCAACCCCGACTCCGAGCGCCAAAATGAATGGAACGGTCAAGGGCCCTGTCGTCACCCCTCCAGAATCAAAAGAAATCGGAACGAATGCCGGCGGTGTAAAAGCTGCCAATAAAAAAACAAGACCATAGCCTGCTGTAAGCAGATAAACCATCGGAATATTGAAGATAATACGGAACATCGCAAGGGCTACGAAAATGCCGACACCAAGAGCAACGGCCAGAATGAGCACGTCCCTTGAGATCTCTCCTCCAGACACCTGATCGATTTGAGAAGCGAGCACCCTTACATCAGGCTCCGCCACGGTTACTACGACTCCGAGTAAAAATCCGAAAAAGACGATGACCCCGACCTTTTTCGTTTTTGATAAGGCAGAGCCGATCAGCTCACCGACAGGAATCAGTCCGATGTTTACCCCGAGTAAGAATAAAATAAGTCCGAGACCGACCATGACGACACCGATTAAAAATTGGAGGAAAACCTCGGCTGGAAGCCAAATCAATGTGAACTGAAGCAAGGTAATGATGATCGTAATTGGCAAAATCGAATAGACGACCTCTAAAATCGTTTCGCGAATATTGTCCATATCCTGCCTCCTGTCCATTAAGGAATATTCAGTTTTAGAAATGTAAACAGAATAGAATCGTGTTGTAGGAAATTTCTTTTGGGAACGGAGTTGTTCGTCGTGAGGAAGTGATGAATAGTTAATCTAAGTATAGCATGACTTTGAGATGTTCACGGTTACACCAAGTGAATAATGTCCCGCTTTTTTCTCAAACATAAGGAGTATTCTGCTGGAAAGGGGCATGTTGATGGAATTACCGCAATTATTGTTAAGACTCGCTCTTGCTTTTGTAACCCTTCTCCTGTTGACGAGACTGATGGGGAGAAAAGAAATCTCGCAAATGACGTTTTTCAATTTCGTTTCCGCTATATCCATCGGTACGATCGGGGCTTCGCTCGCCATTGACTCCACTCTGAGTGTACGAAATGGAATCATCGCTCTCTTTGCGTGGAGTGCATTTACCATTCTTATTGGCTACATCGATATCAAATCTAAAAAGGCCAGGACAGTCATTGAAGGACAGCCAGTCGTGCTTGTGAAAAAGGGTGAAATCATCGAGGAAGCCCTTCTGAAAACCCGACTCGATGTCGACGCTTTACGTGTATTACTTAGAAAAAAGAATGTTTTTTCATTCTCAGACGTCGATTATGCCTTTTTTGAAACCGACGGAACATTGTCAGTGTTAAAAAGGAAGGAAAAACAGACGGTTACAAAAGCCGACCTAAACGTCACAAGTACAAGCGATCCATTCCGTTTTCCTTTAGAAGTGATCAGTGACGGGAAAGTAAACGAGGAAAATCTGAAAAAATTGAAGCTTACGAAGACCTGGCTCGACCAAGAATTGAAGTCCTTAGGAACGGATTCTGTTGATCGAGTGTTCTTCGCAGAGGTTCAAAAAGATGGGTCCTTATATATCGACGAAAAAAACGTTCATTAACCTGTTCCCCATCATGAAGATGATGGGGTTTATGATTTATAACTGTTTGGAGGTCCAGATGAGGAGCACGCCTAGTATGATGGCCCCTGATGAAATCATCAGAAAAAATCCGCCTAGCATGACAGAAGGAATGAAGTAGCACGCCGCCACGATGACAATGAACCAGCCCAAGACGAAGGAAACGCTGGATAATAAATCGAGGAACGTGTTCATGCGTCCCGTGACCATTCGCAATCAAGCATGCTCATTTCCCACAAGCTCCAATATTCATCGCCGTTTTTTCTGGCATCCCTTAGGAGTCCCTCTTTTCTAAACCCTACTTTTTCGTAGCAGCGAATCGCTGAAGTATTGAAATCAAACACCCCAAGGCTCACTCTATGTAATTGCAAATCGTTGAAGGCAATTTGCAGGATTTCCTTCATCATGGTCTGACCAGTACCCTTTCCTCTTCCATTCCGGTGACCGACTAACACCTTCCCTATGCGTGCTGATTTGTTATGACGGTCAATTTTACCCAATGAAATATGACCGATGAGCGTTCTTGTTTCTTGTTCAATCACGCTATATACAAAAAGTTCTGATCCCTTTTTGTTCGCCCCCGCTAAATAATTTTCCAGTTGGGACTCAGTCAAAGGAAATTGGAAGTTCGGTCCGCCCCACTGCAGCAAAAATTCCGGCGTTTCGAGCCATTTGATCAGCTGTTGAAAATCCTTACGTTGAAAAAATCTAAGTTTTATCATTCTTTGTCCATTCCTCTCTCAATATTCCGTAGGAGTACTCGTCCCACCATTCCTCCCCAATAGACAACTCCCAATCAAACCATCTCCCATGCCCGTCCGTTTCACCAATCGTTTGCCGCTGAACCTTACCATTCACATAAGCATCCATATGAAGACAATGGTCATAGACTTGGTTGTAAATATGGTACGTGTCTCTTGTCTCACCGAATCGATCTACGTTTTCCATCAGCTCTTTTTTCACTTTTTCAGGCATCTGATTCGCCACATGGGTATGAAAAATGCACAAGACCGCCCCCACAGGAATATTTTCGACCACATTCAAAAGTTCCTTAACTCCGTCACCCTCTATTAAGTGAGGAGGGTTTTGAATGATGTGCTGTGCAGCCTCTTCGAACATTTTTCTACGCTCCTGATGCTCCGGCCAGATCAGGGCTTTCAACCAATTGTAATCTTCCGGATCTGTGACATCATTGATATGTAGGTCGATGCCGATGCGTCCCTGAACAGACGGATTTTCCTTAAGCAAATCAGCAGGAAGCTTCCCTTTTCTTACATGAGAGGATATGTGGACGGAAGCCTCGCTATTTTCATACTCCACCCCATCACCATAAGAGTAGGAATACTCATCAGCAAACAGCTGAAGTCCTGCACTCGTACCGATCTCTATCAAAAAAAGCGGCTTACCCGTTTGTCTATAAATATGACAAAACAATGGATATAGATAAGCACAGCGGCGCACCTCATTCGTCTGCACCCGCTTATTTTGGAGAAGCATAATCAACTGTTCTTTATGTAGATGACAGAAATCCTTAAATGCCGGAAAAGCGTTGGCTTCATTGCGGATTTCCTTCTGAAAGCTCGTATAAAAATTACTTAACGGATGATCCGTTTCCTGTTCCAGTAGATAATGAACGGCACCAAATAATAGATTCGGGACCGGCTGGCCTTCCCTTGCATATAAACATAGACTTAATAGCTCCCTATCATCAGCGACTTCGAGGGATAATTGCTTATAAAGTTCACTTGACCCTTCACATTCCTTGAACGCAAAACGTTTGAATCGTTCTGCCAGCTCCTCTGTATTCATCAGACCTCCTGCCTTCCATCAGCCATTTATCTAATCAACTTGATCTCCATGCTAAACCTTGGAATGGATCGCCTTCATAGCCTTATCTTCATCCTCTTTTTTTACATAAAACTTATACTCGGTCCCGTAATCGTTGGCCGTTGCAACAGGAGCAGACGACATATTAGACGTTGTCGCCACTCTGTATTTAATCGAAGCCGCCTTCAATTTTGATACGATTCTATAATATTCTTTTTGACTGAACGTCTGATACACGACCGTTTTTTTACTTGAGAATAAATAGTCGATGACATTGGCCAGCACATGCATGTACAACATCCTCCCTATTCACAGAATATGTAGCTTAAATAGTCTCCGTGGCCTCTTATAAGATGTTGTTCAGTCGGAGAAGATACTCAGAACAAACGAAAGATAAGCCCGTCTTCTTTTCCTCCCCCACTAGGTGCGTGAAACCATTGATCCTGTTGCTCGGTTGACTTAATCCTGTAAAAAAACCGGTGATGGAGCAAGCCTCCATCATTTCGCCAAAGGTCATCCGCTAGCAGCTCTTCCACCTCAAGGTTCACCAGTCCCGTTTCCTCCATCATCTCCCTGATGACGGCTTTCCTCGGCGTCTCGCCAACTTCCACTGTCCCTTTGGGGATTTGGATGCCTGCTTCTTTGACAGGATGCTCAAAGACGAGGACTTGTGGCTTCCCGTTCTGGTATCGGACAATATATCCATACGCTTTTTGGATCGGTGTCAACATCATCCCCCCATTTCATTGACCTGTAGGGTATCTTCAACTTCGCAGTATTTTTTCCATAGCTTTCCCTTTAGCTAACTCGTCGATCAGCTTATCCAAATAGCGGATCTCCTGCATCGTCGGCTCTTCGATATCTTCCACGCGCACCCCGCAGACGACGCCTTTAATCAGTTTCCTCGAAGGATTCAGTCGGGGAGCCTCCGCAAAAAACGTCTCAAAATCCGTCTGTTTTTCCAGCTGCTGCTCCACACCTTGCTGGCTATAACCCGTCAGCCAACGGATGATTTCGTCAACTTCCGCTTTCGCACGCCCCTTCTTTTCCGCTTTTTTAACGTAATGCGGATACACACTAGCGAAGCTCATCGTATAGATTTTATGCTTTGTCACAAAAAAAACCTCCCTTTTCTGATTGTGCATTTATAACACGATCCATATATCGAACAACTGATTAGACGAATTCCAAATCCAACCATACGGTTTATTCTAATTATTCCAAAACATTCAAGCGAACACAATACTTAGCAAATGATTGAACTTACCCAGGACACGCCCGAACTCTCATTCGTTCTCCTTCACGCAAATTCATACTTCGATCAACAGCGATTTATAAAAAGGGAATTTTTTGAAACGTTTAAAAGATTCATTCGTATGAAATAGTTAAGAATACCTAAACTGCTACCGGAGGATTGATTCACCTTATGAAAAGTATGCTAGTGTGCGGGAAGTTCATAGCGCTGATCGGACTGCTTCTATTGTCTGTCGGATGCACGGAAAATAACAAGGCAAGCGAACTCGGCAGTGAGGACCATATTCGCGCGGTTGTGAACGAAGAATTTAATGGACCTAACGAGCAACTGAACGAAATCTTCACGAATCTCGACCCAAACCAATGGGAACAGTGCGAAAAAAGCATGCAGAAATTAGAAGAATATATACAAAAGAATTTGAAACCTCACTACAGTGAACAAGAGTATGATGCGGAAGAAGCATTGAATTCCTCCTATCACTTCGTACACACAGCTCATCATCATGGATATGAGATAGAGGTCAAGGATTTGAACGTCGAAGAAAGCAGAACAACACCTGACACCTATGATTTCACGGCTACCGTCGCCTACACCTATACTGCAAGCAATCAGACGAAAACGATGGATGTCATGGGGACTGCTGACACGAGTGAAGACGGAAAAATCACGGGACTCGACTATTGGAACGATCAAGAGCTTATGAATGCATTGGAAGTCGACCCAGGCGAACAAAACATTCAAGCCGTACTTCAACATACTTTTAATGGACCTAGTGAAGAACTTGAAGAGATTTGGGATCATTTAGATCACTATGAATTCGGAAGCGACGAATATAAAAAAACCTTCAGCCGTTTCGGTCGATATCAGCAAGAGAAGTTTAAACCCTATTTAACAGAACGTTTTTACGAAGGCTATGTCATCAATACCAATATGGGATTCAGCGCTTTGCGAATGGCGTACTCGAATGATCTGGAGCTCGCGACAGAGGATATCAGGTTTGAAGAAAGCGAGAAAACGGAGAACTCTTATAACTTTACCGTGCGTGGATCCTACCGTGATATCGAGACTCAGGATAAACATTCAATGGCCGTCAGGGGAATCATCAATACGAACGAAGCAGGAAAAGTTGTCCGCATTCATTATCATAACTTTGAAAACTTAAGAATCGCCTTAGAGCGAAATAGCGCAACGACAGAATGATCCTCATCCTAGCCTCCTTGTAAAAGGATTTACGCCGACAGGTTGACAGGGAGATTTTTCACTGATATAGTTAGAGTTAATTATTCTTGGTCGTGTACGAATGAAAGCTGAAGTAACGTGTACGTCACTTTCGTCTTGAATGAATATGCAGAGCAATAATAGTAATACAATGTGGATTATTCCACGCAGGAGGTAACAATATGTTACAAGGTAATGTTAAATGGTTCAACGAGAGCAAAGGTTTCGGTTTTATTGAAGTAGAAGGACAAGACGATGTGTTCGTTCACTTCTCTGCTATTCAAGGCGAAGGCTTCAAAACACTAGAAGAAAACCAAACGGTAACTTTCGAAATCGTCGAAGGTAACCGCGGACCACAAGCTGCTAACGTTCAAAAATAAGCGCTAATCAAGAGACATCCCATTGCGGATGTCTCTTTTTTATTGGCTTTGCTTACCTTTTTAGCAACGCCTCGTACTGATGTACCACCCGCTCCATGATTTCCCGGGCACTTTCCTCGCGACTTAACCTGAGGCCTTGACCAGACCAGAGCGACATCCATTCAGGGCGATTTTGATTCGCAGCTTCTTTCCGAATCTGTTTCGTCATTTTATTTTGCAGTGGGTAAGGAGCTGGCATCACCTTTTCCATCTCATGTGTAAACGCATTGGCAATCCCGCGCGCTGGCTTCCCGCTGAAGGCACATGTCATTACGGTGGAGGCTTCATCTGATTCTAGAATTGCCTGTTTATGTAATTTCTTCGCACCGCTCTCTGCAGCTGTCACGAACGCCGTTCCCATTTGCACCCCATCCGCTCCGAGCATCTGAGCCGCGGCAAGGCCTCTTCCGTCCATGATTCCTCCAGCCGCCACAACGGGGATCGAAACGTGATCGACGATTTGCGGGATAAGCGCCATCGTCCCAATCATGGCCTGTTGAAACGGCACATCGAACGTTCCGCGATGCCCGCCCGCTTCACACCCTTGCGCAACGATGAGATCAAGACCAGCCGCTTCGTTCAGAATCGCCTCTTGAACCGTTGTCGCCGTGCCGATCAGTATCACCCCGTTCCCCTTCAAACGATCGACTACGTCTTTTGAAGGCAAACCAAACGTAAAGCTGCACACCGGTACATTTTCATTCAAAATCACTTCGATCTGATCTTCGAACGGTGAATCGACCGATGTGGGAATTTCCTCCTTAAGATTGAGCTCATTTCGATAATATTCCAACCGGTCAAAGCTTTGCTGTAGCACATTTGCGTCAATCTCAGGGTTTTCCGGAACAAATACATTGACGGCGAACGGTCGGTCTGTCAACGTTCGGATCGTTTGAATCGCCTGTTCTGTATCCGCTCCTGTCATATACCCCGCACCTAAAGAACCGAGTCCACCGGCATTGGATACGGCGGCGACGAGTTCCGGTGTCGTCACCCCACCAGCCATCCCAGCCTGAATAATCGGAACATCAATTTCGAGCATCTGTATGAGCCTATTTTCTCTCTCCATCAAATCTCTCCTTTCTACACTCTTTCGACTTCAATTGATCAGTTCCCTTTTCTCTAGTGGACTTTGTTATGTTTAGTTTTTATAGACAAAAAAGTTTCCGTTTTTTATGTCAGAGTTTGGAGGGGCGGGAAATGAATCGCTTTCCATGGGCGGGCGCTGAGCTTCCTCGGAGCAAGGCTCCTGCGGGATCTCAGCCTGCCCTTTCCTCCCCATAGGAGTCTCGCCATTTCCCGCCCCTCCTTACCGAATTAGGTGAACGGAAACATCTTGCAAGAAGTAATAATAGGCGTTGAGTCGGCAATGCACGATATAAAAAAGCAGCATTCCAAAGTTAATCGATCCTCATAATAAAAAAATCCCCTTTTTTATACAAAAGGAGATTTCACGTTAAAAAGTAAGCGAAAATAGCAATGGATCCGAGATAGGAGAAAACGGCTTGAAACCAATAACGTCTCCGCTCATTCCGCAGGACATACACATTCCAAAGGATGAAAATGGCAACAGAACCAAACAGGCTTACCAACGGTTCCCATGCCCACATCGATTCCATGAACGCGAAAGCCACCCACGAGTATAAATAGACGAAACAGGTCAATAAACCGAGGGAGGCGTTCATTAATAGGAAAAAAGAATGTTTTTTGGACTTCATCAGCTTCATCCGGATCACCCATACTTTCTGTTGCCCTAATCGTACAAGTATGGGAGGAAAATAGCAACTAATCGAATTTTAAGATTTCGTAAATACGTAAGGATCTGTTCTCCACTCTGCGAGCTGGTCGCGCTCTTCGGTTTGAAGTTGACCGGATTCGAGCAGCTGGCTAAGTAGCTCTTCATAGCTTGCAATCGATTGATATGTGAGGTTATGTTCCTGAAAAGCTTCTTCCGCTTTTTCCAGCCCATAGGTGAAAATGGAGAGGACCGTCACGACCTCTGCTCCTGATTCTCGAAGGGCTTCTGCTGCGGCAATCGACGATTTACCTGTCGAAATCAGATCCTCTATAACTACGACGCGCTGCCCTTTCTTGAATTCACCTTCGATTTGATTCCCTTTGCCATGCTTTTTAGCTGAGGACCGGACATACACCATCGGAAGTTCCAGCAGATCCGCAACCCAAGCGGCATGCGGAATGCCCGCTGTCGCACAGCCGGCAATGACATCCACTTCTCCTAGTTCACGGATGGTCTCAGCGAACTGATGCGCAATTTTTTTTCGTACATCGGGGTAAGACATCGTCAGCCGGTTGTCACAATAGATCGGTGACTTCAGGCCGGACGTCCATGTAAAAAGGTTTTCCGTTTCGATTTTGACCGCTCCGATTTCAATCAGATCATGAATGATGGAGTTCATTCTCAAACGCCTCCTTAATGTGTAAATATGTAGCCTTCGGATGTTTTGCGTCACGAATCGCACGCCCCACAACGATCGAATCACTGCCTTGGTCGGAAGCAACCTCTGGTGTTGCCACACGCTTCTGGTCATGGCGATCTCCATCACTCAGTCGAATACCTGGCGTCAGGGCTAGGAGCTTCTCTTTTCTTTTGATCAGACCCGCTTCCTCAACAGAGCAGACGACCCCGTCCACACCGCTCTCGATCGCCAGGTCCCCGTAATGGGAAACAGCGTCGGCCACGGATCGATCAAGCCTTAATTCCTTCTCCAGCACACGCCTGTCCATGGATGTCAAAACGGTGACCGCTAGCAGCAAAGGACGCGCGTCTCCTGAGGCTTCTTCCAGACCTTTTCTCGCAGCCTTCATCATCTCTGTTCCGCCCTGGGCATGAACATTGACGACGTCGACCCCTAGGTGCGCTAAGTTTCTCATCGCCCGTCTGACTGTCTCCGGAATATCATGAAGCTTCAAATCGAGAAAGATGTTATGCCCCTGTTCCTTCAACTGTTTCACGATCGACGGTCCTTCCCGGTAAAAAAGCTCCATGCCGACTTTTACCGGAATCCCGTGAAGGCCGTGCTCCTTTAAAAACTGGAGCGCTGTCTCTCCGTCTTCAAAATCAAGCGCGAAATATACCGGCTCTAGCTTTTTCATCGTGTGCACCTCCTATCACTTCTTCAATCGATGTAAATCCGTAGGTTTCAAGTGCTCTCGGCAATTCATCAATGATTTCCTTACAGATCAACGGATTCTTGAAGTTGGCACTGCCGATTGCGACGGCACTGGCCCCCGCAAGTAAAAATTCGATGACGTCATCGGCAGTCTCAACACCGCCCATCCCGATAATCGGAAGGTTGACCTCCTGGTACACCTGATGAATCATTCGGATTGCGACCGGTTTGATCGCCGCACCTGAAAGCCCTCCTGTTTGATTGGCGATGATCGGCTTTCTCGTTTTCGGATCGATGCGCATGCCGGTGAGGGTGTTGATCATCGAAAGGCCAGCGGCTCCCCCTTTTTCTACGGCTTTTGCCATGTCCACAATGTTCGTGACATTCGGGGACAGCTTGACGTAGACAGGCACCTCACTCGCTTCCACGACTTGCGCTGTCACTTCTTCTGCAAGCATGGGATCGGTGCCGAACTGGACCCCGCCCTCTTTCACATTCGGACAGGAGATGTTCAATTCAAGCGCATGAACGTGAGCTGAAATTTTCGCTGCGACTTCAACATACTCTTCCACCGTGCTGCCGGCAACATTGGCAATGATCGACGTGTCGAAGGTACTGAGAAAAGGAATTTCCTCTTCGATGATCGCATCCACTCCCGGGTTCTGAAGTCCGATCGCATTGAGCATGCCTCTCGCTGTTTCCGCCACTCGCGGTGTCCCGTTGCCAAATCGTTTCTCACCGGTAGCCGCCTTCATGATTACGGCTCCGAGCTCAGACAAATCATAGAATTGTGCGAACTCTTTTCCGAAAGCGAAGCAGCCGGAAGCCGGCATGACCGGATTTTTTAACTGTAACCCTGGCAAAGACTGACTCAGTTTCATGCAAGCACAACCTCCTTCGCTTCAAAAACCGGACCGTCACAGCAGATTCTCCGGTATCCTTTTTCATCATGAGAAGGGACGACACAGGCAAAGCAGGCCCCGATGCCGCATCCCATCCGCTCTTCCATCGAGATATAACCGGGCAGATCGGCAAGCTGTTCGGAGACCGCCTTCAGCATGACGGTCGGACCACATGTGAAATATCGGTCGACAGTGGCCTTCACTTCCGAAATCCAGTCCGTCACAAACCCCTTGCGCCCGAGAGTTCCATCATTCGTTGACACGAACACCTCTCCAAGCTCTTCAAACTCATCCAGCAAAAAGGCATCATCAGCCGACTGGAATCCGAGGAGCGTGGTGATTTGAATCCCTTTCGCTTTCAGCTGCTTTGCCAAGTTGTAAAGGGGTGGCACACCGATTCCCCCACCGATCAACAAGACATGGTCATCGTCCACTTGGTCGACCGGGAAACCTCTGCCTCCTGGACCGAGGACATCCAGGCTTTCCCCGACGCTTTTTCGCGTCAGATCCTCCGTTCCTTTTCCCATCACTTTATACAGCAGGGTCATCGTCTTTTTTTCAAAATCAAAATCTGAGATGGAGACGGGGCGACGTAGATACGTGCCGCTCCCGACCTGGATATGGACGAACTGACCGGGCTCTGTGATGTCACGTACGATGTCTCCTTGTAAAACGAGGCGATACGTATCTCTCGCAATGGTCTGATGTTCGAGAATCGTCATCCATTCCCGCTTCATGATGTCACCCTGTCGAAGGGCGTCATTGCACGCGCGCTGAAGGACATAGCATCGATGACATCGACAATCGTTTTCGCCGTGTCAAGGCTTGTCAGACAGGCGATTCCGTGCTCGACCGCTTCCCGGCGGATTCGGAATCCATCAGAACGTGCTCGCATTCCTTTGTTCAACGTGTTGACGACCACTTGCACATCCCCGTTTTGAATCAGATCAATGACATCACGCTGATCTGATCCGACTTTTCCGACTGCTTCGACTGGAATTCCAGCTTCATGGATGACCGCTGATGTACCTTCTGTCGCAAACAGCTGGAAGCCGAGCTCATAAAACGTTCTCGCGATTTCAAGCATTTCCTGCTTATCTTTATCAGCGACTGTAAGTAGGACAGACCCTTGCGTCGGGATCTTCAGTCCGGCGGAGGTCATGCCTTTGTAGAGCGCTTTTTCAAGCGTCTGGTCGTATCCGATGACTTCCCCTGTCGACTTCATTTCAGGTCCCAACGTCGTATCGACGCTGCGCAGCTTTTCAAACGAGAAAACAGGTACTTTGACGTAGACGCCTTCAGGCTTCTCTGCGACTCCTGAACCGTACCCATAATCTTTAAGGCGGTTGCCTAAGATGACATAGGTTGCGAGTCTCGCCATCGGTACTCCTGTAATTTTACTTAGGAAAGGAACCGTACGGCTCGATCTCGGGTTGACCTCTAGCACATAAGCTGTGCCTTTGTGGACGACGAACTGGATGTTGATCAAGCCTTTCATATTGAGCTCACGGGCGATTTTACTTGTGGCATCGATACACTGCTGCTCGAGCTCCTTCGTCAGGCGCTGAGTCGGATAGACGGCCATGGAATCTCCAGAGTGCACGCCTGCCCTTTCAATGTGCTCCATAATTCCTGGAATGAAGACGTCCTCTCCATCCGAGATCGCGTCCACTTCGATTTCCATTCCGGTCATATACTTATCGACGAGAATCGGGTGACCGTTGTGGACCGTGACGTTTTGTTCAAGATACACTTCGAGCTCCTCGCGGCTGTACACGATTGCCATCGCACGGCCACCGAGTACGTATGAAGGACGCACGACGACTGGATATCCGACTTTTTCCGCTGCCAGAAACGCTTCTTTTTCACTGGTCACACTTTCACCGCCCGGCTTTGCGATATCGAGTCTATTTAACAGCTGTTCAAACAGGTCGCGGTCTTCTGTTTCGTTGATCGACTCCATCGTCGTGCCGAGAATTTTGACTCCCTGACGACTCAGACCTTCAACAAGGTTGATGGCTGTTTGGCCACCGAACTGGACGATGACGCCTTCCGGCTGCTCCAAATCGATGACGTTCATGACGTCTTCTAGTGTCAGTGGTTCAAAGTAGAGCTTATCCGACACGCTGAAATCGGTCGAAACCGTTTCTGGGTTGTTGTTCATAATGATCGCTTCGTAGCCCATTTCCTTCAGACCAAGCACAGAGTGGACGGTCGCATAATCAAATTCGACACCCTGTCCGATACGGATCGGTCCGGATCCAATGACGAGCACTTTTTTATTGTCTGAAGCGATCGATTCGTTTTCCTCTTCGTAGCTGCTGTAGAAGTAAGGCGTTTCCGATGCGAATTCGCCGGCACACGTGTCGACCATTTTGTAAACGGGACGGATGTTTTCTGTTCGTCGAGTCTGAAGTACATCCTCCATCTTCTGTCCTGTGACTCTCGCAATTTGAGTATCCGAGAATCCAAGCTCTTTCGCTTTTTTCAGAAGGGTATCGGACAGCCCTTCCTTCGCTAAGCGGCGTTCAAGCTCAATGATTTTGTT
The DNA here is from genome assembly GCA_004078665.1 of Halobacillus fulvus. Taxonomy (GTDB): domain Bacteria; phylum Bacillota; class Bacilli; order Bacillales; family Halobacillaceae; genus Halobacillus; species Halobacillus fulvus. The sequence continues at coordinate 951,487 of SCFO01000001.1, forward strand.
CAATTTATGAAGGAAGAAGAAGTCAATCCTTGTCATTTCGTGAATGGATTCTAGCGTTTCCCCGCGACGTAAAGCCTCTGCCAGCACGAACAATCGTTCATCATCAGCACGCTTCATCCGCTCATACAATTCCTCATCCGGTACATTCAAAAGGGACGGCAAGTAGAAATCTTCTGTGTCCCCTTCAAGGGAACGGACCCCTTTCAGCAAGGACTCTTCCACAGTACGTCCGATCGACATCACTTCACCGGTTGCCTTCATCTGTGTGCCAAGTCGACGGTTTCCTTTGGCAAACTTATCAAACGGCCATCGTGGAATTTTCGTTACGACATAATCAAGTGCTGGTTCAAAGCAGGCATATGTCGTTCCGGTTACAGGGTTTCTGATTTCATCGAGCGTCATGCCGATGGCGATCTTCGCTGCAAGCTTCGCGATCGGGTAGCCTGTCGCTTTTGATGCAAGAGCTGATGAACGGCTTACACGAGGGTTCACTTCAATGACATAGTATTGGAAGCTGTCCGGGTCGAGTGCGAGCTGGACGTTACATCCCCCTTCAATATTGAGCGCACCAATGATCTCGAGTGATGCATTACGGAGCATTTGATACTCACGGTCACTCAGAGTTTGGGAAGGAGCGACGACAATCGAATCTCCTGTATGGATCCCGACCGGGTCAAAGTTCTCCATGTTACAAACGACAATTCGGTTCCCGCTGCTGTCGCGCATCACTTCGTATTCGATTTCTTTGAAGCCCGCAATATTCTTTTCAATCAGACACTGGTTCACAGGCGACATTGCGAGGCCGCTTCTCGCCGTTTCCCGGAGTTCGGCTTCGTTGTCGCACATTCCACCGCCGGCGCCTCCCATCGTATAGGCCGGTCTTACAATGACAGGGTATCCGATTTGATTGGCAAAATGGACGGCATCCTCGACCGAGTTGACGATTTCACTTTCCGGGACTGGATGGTCCAGTTCATGCATGAGGGAACGGAACTTCTCACGGTCCTCAGCCTGCTCGATCGCATCAAGCGGTGTTCCGAGCAGTTCTACATCAAACTCCTCTAGGATTCCAGACTCACTGAGCTGCACCGCCATATTCAAGCCGGTCTGGCCTCCAAGTGTCGGAAGAATCGCATCCGGCTTTTCTTTGCGGATGATTTTGCTTAAAAAGTCAACCGTCAGGGGTTCCATGTACACCTGGTCAGCGAACGTGTGGTCCGTCATGATTGTTGCCGGATTCGAATTGGCGAGAATGACTTCGTATCCTTCTTCTTTCAATGACTGGCAGGCTTGCGTTCCGGAATAGTCGAACTCGGCTGCTTGTCCTATAATAATCGGACCGGATCCGATGACGAGAATTTTGTTTAGATCTGTACGCTTAGGCATGACGATTCCTCCTTCAATGTTGTCTGGTCCTTTTCGATACGTTGTAAAAATTCATCGAATAAATGAGCGGTATCTTCGGGTCCTGGTGAGCTTTCCGGGTGATATTGGACGGAAAAGACCGGCGCTGTTTGATGCTCAAGGCCTTCCACCGACTGATCGTTCAGTGATATTTGGGTCAAGTTCAAATCGGTTTTCGTTAGAGATGTCGCATCCACCGCGTAGCCGTGGTTTTGGGACGTGATGTACGTTCTTCCTGTCCGCAAATCTTTGACCGGCTGATTCGCCCCGCGGTGACCGAACTTCATTTTTTTCGTATTCGCACCAGAAGCTAAAGCGATCAGCTGGTGCCCTAAGCAGATTCCAAAAATCGGCACTTGTCCAATCAGCTGTCGGATCGTTTGGATCGCCTCCGGTACATCTTTCGGATCTCCAGGACCGTTTGAAAGCATCACACCATCCGGCTTCAGACGTTCAATCTCCTCTGCTGATGTATGATAAGGAACGACCGTGACATGACAGTTCCGCTTCGTAAATTCTCTGAGGATGCCGTGCTTCATTCCGAAGTCGATCAGGACGATCCGGTGCCCACGTCCTGGCACAACATACGGTTTAACGGTAGACACCTGCTTGACCTGATCGGTCGCAAGAGGCGTATCCTGCAAAATTCTCAACGCTTCTTCCACTGGACGATCTGAAGAGGTCAGCATCGCTTTCATCGTTCCGTGCTCACGAATGACCTTCGTCAGCTTCCTCGTATCGATCCCACTGATTCCCGGAATTTTTTTCGCCTTCAGAAAAGAATCCAGCGTCTCTTCGTTCCGGAAGTTGGACGGGTGATCGCAATGCTCCTTCACAATCACACCGAGAACAGCAGGATTGACTGTTTCAAAGTCATCACGGTTGATGCCGTAATTTCCGATCAGTGGGTACGTAAAGGTGACGAGCTGTCCGCAATAGGACGGATCGGAAATGACCTCCTGATAGCCTGTCATTCCTGTGTTAAAAACGACTTCTCCAATCGATTCTCGTTCACTTCCAAACCCTTCTCCATGAAATACGGTTCCATCCTCAAGCACGAGCTGTTTCATGTTTAGCCTCCTCAAATACGATTTCTCCATTGACCACCGTCAACACCGGCCAGCCTTTCAATGTCCAGCCGTGGAACGGACTGTTTTTTCCTTTTGATACAAGCTGATGGCGATCGACTGTTTTTTCTGTATCCAGATCGATTAACGTAAGGTCGGCGACTTGTCCTTCTTTCAGTACTCCATAGGGAAGCCCGAAAACAGAAGCAGGTTTCTCTGCCAGCCATTCCACAAGCTGTGGCATCGTCATAAGACCTTTTTCCACCATATGTGTGTACAAAAGCGGGAACGCTGTTTCGAGTCCACTAATGCCGAATGGGGATAAGCGGAATCCCTGCTGCTTTTCTTCCTCTGTATGTGGTGCATGATCCGTTGCGATGAAGTCGATCGTTCCCTCACGCAGCCCTTCGACCAACGCCTCCTGATCCTCTTTGGAGCGAAGTGGTGGATTCATTTTGAACAGCGCATCGTCTTCCTTCACATCTGTTTCGTTTAACAGCAGATGGTGCGGCGTGACTTCAGCCGTCACACGGATGCCAGCGCGTTTCGCATCGCGGATAACGCGGACTGACTCCTTCGTCGACACGTGGCAGACGTGATAATGGCAGCCTGACGCTTCTGCAAGCAGAACATCTCTTGCAATCTGAACCGATTCTGCAATGTTCGGAATCCCTGGCAGGTCGAGGCGACGGCTCACTTCTCCATCATGGGAGACGCCTCCATACACAAGTGAGTTGTCCTCACAGTGGGCGACGACCGCTTTGTTGAACGCTTTCGCCTGCTTCATCGCTTCATACATCATCCCAGCGCTCTGCACGCCTACCCCGTCATCGGTGAAAGCGAAGGCTCCGAGTTCACTCAACGCTTCCATATCGACGAGTTCTTTCCCGACCTGCCTCGTTGTGATTGAAGCGTATGGAAGCACTCGGACAGAGGCATCGTGTTCGATTTTTTCAAGCAGACTTTCGAGATGCTCTTTTGTATCTGGTACCGGTGTTGTATTCGGCATCGCACAGATCGTCGTAAACCCACCTTTAGCTGCAGCTTTCGTACCCGTTTTGATTGTCTCCTTCGCTTCGCCACCAGGCTCTCTCAGGTGAACATGGACATCGACAAGACCAGGCAACAGCAGGTGATCTTTCGCATCGACTGTTGTTTCAGCCTCCTCGACTTTCTCAGCAATCTGCTTGATGATTCCGTCCTCTATTTTTACCTCGCAAGATTGATAGACTCCATCTACGATTCGTTTGGCGTTCGTGATTTTGATACTCATTTACAGCTCCCCTTTCAATAGTGCCTGGATGATGGCCATTCGGATGGTGACGCCATTCGTCATTTGCCTGAAGATCCTCGATTTGTCGGACTCGACTAAGTCACTGTCGATTTCGACCCCGCGATTGACAGGTGCCGGGTGGAGGATGATGCTGTTTGGCCCCATCCGTGCTTCTCTCGCTTTCGTTAATCCGTATTGCTCTAAATAGGACTGATCTGCGGTGGACTGCTCATGCCGTTCATGCTGAATTCTAAGCAGCATCAGGGCATCACAACGATCGACCGCTTCGTCCATCGTTATGTAATTGGTTGCAAGTGACCGGTCTTCCCATTCCGGTTTCGTTACAAAAGAAACATGCGCTCCAAGCTGCTCGAGGGCGAACGCATTCGATCTCGCCACGCGACTGTGCTTCAAATCACCGGCGATGGCTACTTCCAGTCCCTCGAACTGTCCGAAATGCTCATATATCGTATATAAGTCGAGAAGACACTGCGTCGGATGTTCTCCACATCCGTCCCCGGCATTGATCAAGGACAAGTTGAGGTCTCCCGCACAGCTGTTCAACAGCCCCACTTCGGATTGCCGGACGACCGCCACATCCACACCGATCGCTTCCATCGTTTTCAATGTGTCATAGAGCGTTTCTCCCTTTGTGAGACTTGAAGTTGCGCCTTCGAGATCGATGAGGTCGAGTCCTAGTTTTCTCTCGGCTACTTGAAAGCTGCTTTTCGTCCGTGTGCTCGGCTCTAAGAAAAGATTGGCCGCAAATTTGCCGTGGAACGAAGGGACATGTCCTGCTTCGATGTCTTTGGCAATCTCAAAGATCCGGTAGATGTCGGCGTTGGCTAAGTGCTTCATCGATAACAGGTGTTTTCGTGAAAGAACTTTCGTCATGGTTATCTCTCCCTCATTTAACTTATTTTTTAATTCCTTTATGTTTTACAATTGGTTGAGAGCGGGGGAATCATTCCCCCTCCTCCTTTTTTATAAAATTCGATAAATGGCTTTCCGTTCTCCTAGTTGCAGCAAGGAGGGTCCGGAAATGGCGAGACTCCTATGGGGAGAAAAGGGCAGGCTGAGATCCCGCAGGAGCAAGGCGACGAGGAAGCTCAGCGCCCGCCCATGGAAAGCGAGTTATTTCCGGACCCTCCTCCCGCTCTTAAAAGGGAACGGAAAAATCTTTTATCCTTTTTTGTATAAAAATAGCACCCCCAAGGTGTTTGGGGGTGCTTTGGTCGCATGCGAAACGCGCCAAACCCTGTACACCTTTCTGAGCCTCACGGGACCCGGTTAAAACGTGACGAGTATTGGTTGCTATTTAGGCGACTCCATCCTTCCGTTCCTCGTCGGAAGCCTCCGGAGCCTTAAAGATATTTTTGTTGCCTTTCCCTTTCTCTTTTCCAGGAAGAGCAAGGTTTAAGAGGACACCGATGATGGCAGCAAGAGCCATGCCTGCGACTTGTACGTTGTCTGTCAGCTGAAGGAATGCTCCGCCGACCCCGATGACAAGGATGACGCTGGAGATGACAAGGTTTCGTTTTTCTCCAAAATCGATTTGATTATCAATCAACATTCTGAGACCGCTTGATGCGATGATCCCGAACAAGAGGATGGACACTCCGCCCATGACGGCCGATGGGATCGAGCCGATGACAGCTGTAATCATCCCGACGAATCCGAAGACGATCGCGATCACCGCTGCGCCTCCGATGACGAACACGCTGAATACGCGGGTGATGGCTAGTACCCCAATATTTTCTCCGTATGTCGTGTTCGGTGGGCCACCTAAGAAGGACGCGATCATGGTCGCCGCTCCGTCTCCAAGAATGGAACGGTGCAGACCCGGCTCTTTCAAAAAGTTCTTCCCGACGACTTTGGAAAGGACCATCTGATCCCCTGTATGCTCTGTAATCGTGACGAGTGCGAGGGGCACCATCAGGAAGATGATTTCCCAGCTGAACACTTCAAACGGGGAGAAGTCGACGAACGGGATGACGAAATCCGGTACTTCGAAAAGCGCTGTGAAGAAAGCTCCGACGGAACCTGCCGATGTTAAGGCTGTCCACTCTTCCTGGATGGCACTCGTATCGACAATTCCTTGCGTCAAGGCGAACAAGTAGCCTCCGACGATTCCGAATAAGATCGGCACAAGGGAGAAGAACCCTTTGAAAAAGATGGACGCGATAATCGTGATCGCAAGCGTGACGAGCGCGACGGTGAAGTGCGTGCCGCTGTATGTTTCACTACCTGGAATGTACATGGACATGTCAATCGCTGTCGAAGCAAGTCCAAGTCCGATAACGATAATGACTGGACCGACGACGATCGGCGGAAGAATTTTCATTAACCAGTCGGTTCCGAACATGGAGATTAACAAGGCGACGACTCCGTAGACAATTCCGACAAAGAAGCTTCCGATCATCGCGCCAGGTATGCCGCTCGTTTCGGATACGGCCACGATCGGGGCAATGAAGGCAAAGCTTGAGCCGAGGTATGCCGGAACCTTTCCTTTCGTAATTAATAGATAAGCTAGCGTCCCGAATCCGCTTGAGACAAGCGCGACTGCTGGGGATAAGCCTGTAAGAAACGGAACGAGGATCGTCGCTCCGAACATGGCGAATAAGTGCTGTAAGCTGAGTGTGATCCATTTATGAATTTTAGGTACTTCGTTGACTTCTAAAGCGGCTTGCTGTTGTTTCATCTTTCATCCTCCTCTTATTTTTCCCATAAAAAAACCTCTTTGCCTGAAGGTACGCAAAGAGGTAGACGTGTGTTCGGTACACACGTGTATCCATACGACCTTCTAAGCCTCACGGGACTTCCATTAAAGGTGTTTTCGTTATTCTTTTTCGTAAATCATCACTTCATCCGTATCATCCGTCTCTGCGAGTGTTACGGTAATGATTTCACCTTGAGATGTCGGGACATTCTTCCCGACGAAGTCCGCCCGGATCGGCAGCTCCCGGTGTCCGCGGTCAACGAGGACAGCGAGCTGGATTTGTGACGGTCTTCCGTGATCGATAAGCGCGTCCATTGCGGCACGCACTGTTCGACCTGTATAAAGCACGTCATCGACGAGGATGACTTTTTTGCCATCGATATCGGCTGAGATGTTGGTTTCTTTCAGCTCAGGCTCATGCTGCTGTTTTTGTGGAGTCAGATCATCTCGATACAACGTGATATCCAGTTCTCCCCCAGGAAGTTCGACGCCTTCGATTTCCTGAATCTTTTTCTTGATGCGCTTGGCGATCGGTACGCCTCGCGTTTTCACTCCGACAAGGACGAGATCTTCGACGCCTTTATTCTTTTCGATGATTTCGTGTGAAATCCTCGTCAAAGCTCGGCGGATTGCCGCGTCATCAAGAACGGTAGCTTTTGGCTTCATGGACTCATCCTCCTTCGTTTCAGGTAAACGAAAAACCCCTTTTCCGCATGAAGGCAGAAAAGGGGTTCTCGATACACTTCTCATGTATGCACCGTTACCTTTTCAGCCTCACGGGACTGTTTCTTAAAGGTCTTTATATTCTATTGATGATTATGTCAAAGCCTGACGCTTTTGTCAACGGTCGATTTTTAACCTTCGCGTTTTTCAAGGAAATCGAGCATTTCATTGAATTCTTTCGGTGCTTCTACTTCAAAACTCATCCACTCACCTGTGCGGGGATGCTCAAATCCTAGCAGCTTAGCGTGAAGCGCTTGGCCATCCAGTCCCCACGTTTTTCTCGGACCATATTTCGGGTCCCCGGCAAGCGGATGGTTAATATAACGCATATGCACACGGATCTGGTGGGTACGTCCTGTTTCAAGCTTACATTCTACAAGCGTGAAGTCTTTAAACACTTTTAGAACGCGGAAATGGGTGACGGCATCACGTCCATCTTCCACGACCGCCATCCGTTGACGATCTTTTGGATCACGACCGATCGGAGCTTCGACCGTTCCGTATTCGTGCGTAATCATACCGTGGACGATCGCATCATACTTCCGCTCCACCGTTTTCTCCTGTAGCTGCTCGACGAGCGACTTATGGGCAAGGTCATTTTTTGCGACCATCAAAAGACCACTCGTGTCCTTATCAATCCGGTGGACGATCCCCGGGCGTTCTACTCCGTTGATGCCGGATAAATCTTTACAATGGTACATTAATGCATTGACCAAAGTTCCGCTATGGTGACCGGCTGATGGGTGCACGACCATCCCAGATGGTTTATTGACGACGATGACATCGGCATCTTCATACACAATATCAAGGGGAATGTTTTCTGCTTCGATTTCCAAAGGTTCCGGTTCAGGAATTTCCCATTCGATCTTATCTCCTGCCTGCACTTTGTAATTGCTTTTCACAGGCTCGCCATTGACGGTCACATGAGCATCCTTCAGCCAGCCTTGAATTTGCGAACGGGACGCATCCGAAATGACGTCCGACAATAGCTTGTCGATCCGCTTCGATTGGTCCTGTTCCAATACTTCATAGTGTTCACTCACGATTTCAAACTTCCTTTCTTCTTCCGTTCATCAATAAATGTCGCAATCATGACGAGGCCTACACCTATCACAAGCGCAGAGTCCGCCACATTGAAAATCGGAAAATCATAGCCGAAAATGATCGTATCCGCGAAATCCACGACTTCCTGCCTGAACACACGATCGATAAAGTTTCCGATCGCACCAGCCAGAATCAAGGAAAGGGCGATCCCCGCAAGACGGCTTTCTTTTCCATATTGCTGCATATAGTAAATAACAAAACCGATCACAATGACCGTGATAATGTAAAAGAACCACATTTGACCCTGCAAAATGCCCCAGGCCGCTCCCTGATTCCGGTGGGAGGTCCAAGATAAAAACCCTTCAATAACAGGAATGCTTTGTCCCAGTTCCATTTGAGTGACCACAATCCATTTTGTGATCTGGTCGATGATAATGAGAACAAAAGCCATTAAGTAGTACCAAAACATAGGTCTGCCTCCATGTAATCTATTCCTTCGCTATTGTACCATAAATTAAAACGTACGTACTCACCGTGTTGGTTTAACATTATTTTTTCGTTGGAGTCTCGTCATTTCCCGCTCCCCCTGCCAGAATAAGTAAACGGAAACATTATGGCAAGTTTTGACTTAGACGGTATAACCATCATTTAATTTCCTTTTGTCAACTCAATAAAAATACCGCCCTGTTAGAGAGCGGTATTGTGTATGTACTACACGATCGTACATTATGAACTTTGAGAGGTTAATTCCGGTTCTTCTACTGAATCCGTTTCTTCCTCGTATTCACCGCTTAAATCAGTGGCAAACAGATCATCCCAATCTTCGCTTTCAAGCATTTCGTATTGGGTTTCGACGAGCATGCGGAGTCTGGATTTGAACAGCTTGGCGTTCTTCTTCAACTCCTCAACTTCCAATGCGATCCGACGGGATTTCTCTAGCGATTCATTGATAATTCGATCCGCGTTCTTTTCCGCTTCCTGAACGATCAGTTTCGATTCCTTCGCTGCGTTGGTTTTCACCTCTTCAGCCGTTTCCTGTGCAACGAGAATCGATTTGTTCAATGTCGCCTCGATGTTTGTAAAATGACCGAGACGCTCATTCAATTGATTGACTTCGCGTTCCAGTTCCTTCTTTTGACGAATGACGATTTCATAATCTTTGATCACCTGATCCAGAAATTCGTTGACCTCATCTTCGTCATAGCCTCTGAATCCTTTCGTGAACTCCTTATTATGAATATCCAATGGTGTTAATGGCACACCATCCACCTCCTCATCGTGATCCTTAGGTATTAGTTCGACATTCCCGTATAAATTCCTGCTTTTTCTGGCAATTAATTTAATTTGGCTGTCGTGACTTTGTACTTGTCCTTCTTCGTAGTGCCGTGAACCTGATCGAGCCGGCTTCTCCCTTTTCCTCGAAGCGATAGTAAGTCGCCTGCCTCCAATTGAAAAGCCGGGTCCTCGACGACACGGAAATTGACTTTGACGTGCCCTGCTTCGATATGCATACCCGCTTTTTTACGGGACATTCCATAAATCTCTTTTGTCAAAACGTCGAGTCGTAACGAAGAAACGGTCGTATCACGTGTTTGCCACGTTTCATCGCTTTCCATCAACTCAGACATCGTCTTCTCTTCGAATTGGACCCCTGCTTTTTTAATACCGGTCAAATTCATTTTAATGTAATCACTGATTTCCGCCGCCGTGATGATTTGGATTTTGCCGTCTTGCACGACGAGATCGCCGAGCTTCTCTCGCTTAATGCCAAGCGACATAAACGCACCCAGTACATCCCGGTGTTCTAGGGTTACGAATTTTTGCGGATAAGTCGCTTCGAGCAGGACGAGCTGATAGTCATCCGCTTCAATGACTTCATAATCGGGGGCAATGATGGCCCGCTTCCTCTCCGTCTCTTCACGCCCACCAGAGAATCCGTAAATCAAATCCGGGGCATTTCCCATCACAGCCTTCAAAATTGCCTGCTCTCTCGGATTCAAAAAATCACTTAATTTACGCTGATATTTCAACTCCACATCCTCACGCCAGGAAAGCACCTGATCAATCAAAGGACGCTCCTCTTTTCTGAAATGCTGATAAATATCCATACATTTTTCCTCCGCTTGTACATTGTAATCATAGATAAATGACCTTTAGGTTTAAGTCGATTGGTTCTAATCAATTTTTTAACCCAAACACCTTTAAGACATACATATAAAAATTTAATGATATTTGATTATTCTCTTTAAAGTGTTTCCGTACTCCTTATTATGGCATGGAGGGGTGGAATATTGCGAGACTCCTATGGGAGATGGCGACCGACCGAGATCCCACAGGCGCCGTGCGCCGAGGAAGCTCAGCGTCTGCCCCCATGGAAAGCGAGTAATATTCCACCCCTCCAACTCCTAAACAAAATAACGGAAACAGTTTTTAACACGTCACCAATTAAGGTCAAAAGCTTTTATCAAGAATGACAAAAGGAACAGATCCATGAGCAAGACGCCCACAACCTGTTCCTCTACTTAAACAATGATTCGGTATAGTTCCCACAGTCCTGCCGATGCAAACCGGAGAACAAGAATCGCAACAATCGGAGAAATATCAATCATTCCGAGTGGTGGAATGATTTTTCGGAACGGCTCAAGGAAAGGCTCAGCCATCCGACCTAAAATTTCACCGAAGCTGGATTCTCTTGCGCCTGGAAACCAGGACAACAGAATATAAATGATCAAAATCCAGCTGTAAATTTCCATTGCTGTTGTTAATAAGTTAAACAAAACGGCCATGTTCTACCACCTTTTGAAAGCTTCATCATCTTCTTGAGACATCATTTCGGAAATCGATCCGGAAATCTCCACATTATCAGGAGTGCAAAGGAACGTCTGATTCCCTAGCTTTTGAATGTCTCCTCCTATAGCATAAACGGTACCGCTCAAAAAATCTACAATTCGCTTCGCTTGATGGTGATCGACGCGTTGAAGATTAATGACGACCGCCCGGCGGTTCACGAGCTGGTCTGCGATATTCTGCGCTTCGTTGTAGCTGCTCGGTTCACTAAGAACCATCTTCGCCGAGGTTTTGGCGCTTTTCAGACTTACAATGTTTTGCGTTTCCTGCTTACGGTTGGATCGGGAAGCAGGCTCCTGCTCGTCCTGTTCCACTTCCTCTTCTACGTATTCGTATTCATCCTCATCCAGTGTGAAAAAAGAACGGAATTTATTTTTCATACTCATCGTTCATCACCCTCCTACAAGTTTTGAGCCGATTCGAATATGGGTCGCCCCTTCTTCGATCGCAATCGCATAGTCATTGCTCATTCCCATTGATAGATGTTCACACGGAGCGTGAGGAAGATGTTTATCTCTGATGATATCCCGAAGCGCCCGCAATTGACGGAACACCCCTCTTAATCTTTCTTCTTCCTCCGTATGAGGGGCCATCGTCATCAAGCCGACGACGCGGACGTTCTCATACGCTTTCAGCATGTCGATGAAATCCTCCACCTCATCGACCGCGAGACCGTGTTTACTCTCTTCACCGCTGACGTTGACCTGTACAAAACAATCGACAGGCTCTTGGGCACGTTTGTTAATCTCTTTTGCCAGGGATTTTCGATCAAGCGAATGAATGGCATCGATATAATCGATGACCTCTTTCACCTTCCTAGACTGCAAGGAACCGATGAAATGCCAGCGGGCACGGTCGCCGATCGCTTCGTATTTCTCAAGAAAACCTTCCTTGCGGTTTTCCCCTAAGTCTTGTATACCCGCTTCAACCGCTTCTTTAGCCCGCTCATTTGAAACGTATTTCGTAACGGCAACGATTGTAATATCGTCCCTCGTACGATCACAGTTCTCACAGGCCTTATCGATTTGCTCGTATATATGGGCTAAATTCTCTTTTACCGACATCCAAATTACTCCTTCCCGAAAATCAACTACTCCAACCAATGAATCCAAGCATTCGGCCTGTTTTCCCTTGGTCGCGTCGATGGGAATACAACAACGCTTCTTCTTCATATGTACAATAGTCTGAGATGTGAATGTTCTCATCGTCCAAGCCAGCATCCAAAGCAACCAGACGGTTCAACTCCTTCAAGTCGAGCAAGAAATGGTCGTCCTGTGTACGTTCTGACACTTTGGACTTATAAACATCTGGAATATGATCCATGACGCGCTTGTCCACTTCATAGTGCCTTTTTGTAATACAAGGACCGATCACCATTTTCAAATCTTCAGGAGAGGCCCCTTTTTTCACCAATTGCTCGGTCATCTCCCTGGCCATCCCTTTGACTGTTCCTTTCCAGCCAGCATGGGCCACCCCGATCCACTTTGTCGTCGGATCGTAGAAAAATAACGGGACACAGTCAGCGTAAAAAGCGGTCAAAAGAACATCCGGCTGATTTGTGATCAAACCATCGATCCCTTTCAAAGCTTCTCCGTGATTATAAACCCCTTTTCCGAAGTCGGACGGCACGACCTCTTGCACTCGGATATCGTGAACCTGCTCTCCGATGACCCAACGATCAAGCGGAATACCCACTTCATCCGCAAGAAGCTTACGGTTGGCCACGACCACTTCCTGACTATCGTTGACATGAAGTCCCATATTTAAACTTTCAAACGGTGCTTCACTCACACCACCTTGTCTCGTCGTGATGCCTGCAACTAAGGTTGGTTCATCATGGAAGCACGTCAGTTGTCTCATTGATTCGTGTTTGAAGGGTTCTTTCATTTTACCACCTCAATTTCCCTTCATTTTAACACATTATTCGCTGTATTTCCTGTATTATTCGCCTGAATCTGACTTTTGTGATGCAGGAATACCTTTATACCCTGTCTTTTTCACTAAAATGACGTCGGCTCCGATGTTGACAATCTGGTCCCAAGGAATCATCATCTCTTCTTCTTTGCCGAATAACCCCATCGCTTTCCCTTTAAGTGTAAGAATCAGTCCCTGCAGCTTCCCGCGTTGCGTGTCGATGTCAAGGTCGCTGATGTATCCGAGTCTCTCTCCTGTTTCCATCGCGATCACGTCCTTCATCTGCAACTCCGTAATTTTCATCGCCCATCACTCCTTTTTATCACTATATGCAAAAAGGCAGAAAAGTAGTGATGGATGTTTTGCACGGATTCCTGATAGGTAGGCTCTGGTAAATGTAATATTAGGATCGATACCTCAAAAATTTCTGCTGCTCATGGATAGCTTTGAGGACTAAATCAAGAGGGAAACCTTATCAATAAGTCTGACTATTTGTTCATCGATGTTTTTTCACCTATTCGGGAGGAGGGGCGGGAAATGCCGAGACTCCTATGGGGAGGGTAGGGCAGGCTGAGATCCCGCAGGAGCCCTGCGAGGAGGAAGCTCAGCACCCGCCCATGGAAAGCGAGGTATTTCCCGTCCCTCCATCCTCAATTCAGACGTGAATTTTAACAAAGCCTTCCTACAAAAAGTCCAACACCTCATGTATAGCCTTTTCATTTAAAAACAAAAAACACTCCTGCATAAGAGCAGAAGTGTTCTCGTATCATTGAAACATAGATGAATTCATTTCTTTAATGGCTGCTTTTTCCAGCCTTGAAACTTGCGCTTGGGAAATCCCGATTTCATCCGCTACTTCCATCTGTGTTTTACCTTGGAAGAAGCGTTTCGTCAAAATCATACTTTCCCGGTCATTCAGACGTTTCATTCCCTCTCTTAGCGACAACTCATCAAGCCAGACCGAATCCTTTTCCCTCTCATCCTTTAGCTGGTCGACTACAAAGATCGGATCGCCCCCGTCATTGTAAATCGGTTCGAACAAAGATACCGGGTCCTGGATCGCATCCATCGCGAAGACGATATCTTCGTGAGGCACGCCCATCTTCTCCGCAATCTCGTGAGGGGCAGGATCTTTATTCGTTTCGCTAATCAGCTTCTCCCGCATCTGCAAAGCTTTGTAAGCTGTATCTCTTAAAGACCTGGATACACGAATTGGATTGTTGTCCCTCAAATAGCGGCGGATCTCCCCGATAATCATCGGGACTGCATACGTAGAAAATTTTACGTTATGGCTCAAATCAAAGTTATCGATCGACTTCATCAAGCCGATACATCCTACTTGAAACAGATCGTCACCGTATTCACCACGATTGTTGAATCGCTGGATGACGGATAGCACAAGCCGGAGGTTGCCATTCACCAGCTGTTCGCGGGCTTCAAGCTCTCCACTTTGCAAACGTTGAAACAGGTCTCTCATTTCTTTATTCTTCAGCACAGGAAGTTTAGATGTATCTACTCCACATATTTCTACCTTATGTCGTGTCAATGTAAGACCCTCCCAAGAAGCTATAATCAGTTCTCAGTATCTCCCTGGGAGGAAAAATTATGCACGACTGGATTCAGGTCCTTTAGACCATTTTATCGAATTCACGTTGGAGGCGACGGATGATCTTCTTTTCAAGCCTTGATATATAAGACTGGGAGATCCCCATCATGTCCGCGACATCTTTTTGTGTTTTTTCTTTTTTACCGATCAGACCGAAGCGCAATTCCATAATTTCCTTTTCACGATCGTTCAATTGCTCAAGAGCCGACTTCAAAAGCTTTTTGTCGATCTTCTTTTCAATCCCTTTTGTGATCAAATCCTCTTCTGTTCCTAAAATATCGGATAATAAAAGTTCGTTCCCGTCCCAATCAACATTGAGAGGTTCATCGAAAGAAACTTCTGTTTTCAGCTTGTTGCTTTTTCTTAAATGCATTAAAATTTCGTTTTCAATACAGCGCGATGCATACGTTGCAAGCTTGATTTTTTTCTCTGGATCAAATGTGTTGACCGCTTTGATGAGACCGATTGTCCCGATGCTGATCAAATCCTCGATGTTGAGACCTGTATTCTCAAACTTACGGGCAATGTAGACGACAAGACGCAAGTTCCTTTCAATCAGCATTGCTCTTGCCGCTTTGTCACCTTCCGGAAGCTTTTTCAAAAGCTGATGCTCTTCCTCCCTTGATAATGGAGGCGGCAGGGCTTCACTCCCGCCAATGTAATAGATTTCGTCCTGCTTAATCCCCAGCTTGATTAAAAGTCTGTAAAACGACAGCCTTAGCTTAAACCACCACTTCTTCAATACTCCATCCTCCTCACTAGGCCGATTTCCCTTTGATCATGACATGCGGATGAATCAATACCTGATAGCTCCGGTCGCTCGTTAAATCATGCTGCTGAACCCCGAGAAGGGGATGTTCGATTCTGACCGGTCCCTCCGTCGTTTCAATCGTGATCGCGTCGACAAGCAGCGTCACAAGTAACTGCCCACTGATGCCCGCCGCCTGATACGGGACAAGTCTCACGGCTGACTCCACTTCCTCTGGAAGCTGATCCATGGAGGTGACCACCTTTTCAATCGTAAGATCAGCCAACACTTTCCTGTCGATAAGCTGTTGCCACACCTGTCCATCCGCCAAAAAAACCATCTTCCTCGAGACCGGATCAATCAACTGGTTTCCACTGTCGATCATGCCCTGAACCTCAGCCACTTTTCCATTCCATTCCACCGTGACATTGTAAATGTTTTCAAGCTTCATCTTATGAACAGCTACTTCGTTCAACCGCCATTTCGTAAACAAGTAAGAACAAGGAAAACCGACAACAACGAACAGCCAACTGACCGGATCTCCATACCCACCCGAGAACGTAATCACTGCGCCCCCTTGTACATTCAGCTCCGTTGACAGAAAATAATGGACCCCAAGCATACTTCCACCCATGGCGAACGTAATAAAATAAAAGCTGATCCACTGCATCAGAAACTTACGAAGGGAAGAGTAGGAAAAAGCTACCCAGATGATCAACAAAGAGAACAACACCTTCCCCCAACTGCTCACCAGCCATGAATCCGGATAGTAAACCGAAAGCGGTACAATCGTCGAAGCAATGAATGCTCCAAGACCGAGACGGATCCTCGAAGCCTTCACCTTGGTTACCCCTATCGTCAAGTTCAGGATCATGGCATCCATCATTAAATTCAACGCCCACACGGCATCCAGGTAGATGTTCCTCTCTCCCTTCTCCAACGTTATAGAGAAAAGTATAGGCTTGTTCGAGCAAAAAGTCTGTCGCAATCTGAATATGAAAAAAGCTAGTTTTGCCGTAATCTGTCTTGTCGTTTGAAATTGGTTATTTTGATCGGGATCTGAGGTGTTTCTTTCGAGGAAAGGGCGCGCGCATTGCGTAACAGAGACACTTAATTACGGAACAGATGCTCCGCACGGGAACAGAGACTCACCGGAAAGGAACAGAGCACAACCGTTAGGGAACAGACCAATCACGTTGCGGATCAGAGACACTCACTTTCGGAACAGACGACCCGCACGGGAACAGAGACTCACCGGAAAGGAACAGAGCACAACCGTTAGGGAACAGACCAATCACGTTGCGGATCAGAGACACTCACTTTCGGAACAGACAGACACCCTCTCCCCCATCACAAACACAAAAAACCCGCTGCCAATGATGGCAACGGGTCTCGTTAGTCGATTATCTGCGACGATTACGATTTCTTAAGAATGTCGGGATATCCAGTGTATCTTCTTCCTGATTCGGCGCCTTCTGCTGTTGAGGCTGAGGAGCTTCGCGGCGAGGCTGCTCGTCTCTTACCGTGCGCTCAATCGTGTTTGGTTTCGGCTGTTGCTGCGGTTGAGGACGCTTCTTCTGCTGTCCTTCAGCCAGCTGACTTTCGTCAAAACCAGTCGCGATAACCGTTACAACAATTTCGTCTTTCAGGTTTTCGTTAATCACAGAACCGAAGATGACGTTTACTTCTTGATCTGCTGCGGATGTTACGATATCAGCCGCTTCTTGTACTTCATACAAGCTAAGGTTCGAGCCTCCGCTGATGTTCATCAGGACACCATGGGCACCATCAATGGATGTTTCCAGTAATGGAGAGGAGATGGCTTTCTTAGCGGCTTCAGCAGCACGACTCTCTCCTGTAGCAATACCGATTCCCATCAAGGCGGACCCTTTATCTACCATGATTGTCTTCACGTCGGCAAAGTCAACGTTGATGAGACCTGGTACAGCAATTAGATCGGAAATGCCTTGTACACCTTGACGAAGCACGTTATCCGCTTCACGGAACGCTTCAAGCATCGGTGTGTTTTTGTCGACGATTTCAAGTAGTCGATCGTTTGGAATGACGATCAGTGTATCTACCGCACCTTTAAGGCCGTCAATTCCACCTGTTGCCTGTGTCGAACGTTTGCGTCCTTCAAATGTAAATGGTCGTGTCACGACACCTACCGTCAATGCGCCTAGTTCTTTCGCTACCTGTGCGATGACAGGAGCAGCACCGGTACCAGTTCCTCCACCCATTCCGGCTGTTACGAACACCATGTCCGCACCTTGAAGGGCTTCTTCTAACTGTTCTTTACTTTCTTCAGCCGCTTTACGACCGACTTCTGGATTGGCTCCAGCACCAAGGCCGCGCGTCAATTTTCCTCCGATTTGCATTTTCACTTCCGCTTTGGAGAGGTTCAATGCTTGAGCATCTGTGTTCACAGCGATGAATTCGACTCCTTGAACACCATGCTCGATCATACGGTTGACGGCGTTGCTTCCGCCTCCGCCGACACCAATAACTTTTATCGTTGCTAATTGGTCCATGCTTGTATCAAAATCTAACATCTTCCGTTCCTCCTAATACACGAGATTACAAGATTTATCGCACCGTCCGTCCTTTGACCGACTACACGCTTGTTCCATTAATCAAAGAAATACTTTAACAAATTGGAAAATCCGCCTTCTTTTTTCTTTTCAGGCTTTTCTTTCTCTTCTTTCGGTTGTTGCTGCTTCACGACACGCTTCTGCTTTTTAGGGGCAGGCTGCTGTTCAAAATCTCCGGATACAGATGGAAAAATCTCTTTTCCTTGTATTTTCGCATTACGATACGCGAATTGCAAGATGCCAACGCCACTTGTGAACTGTGGTTCTCTTACTCCGATGTAATCCGGAATCGCTAGTCTTACATTGGAATGGAAAACATCTTGAGCAAGCTCCAAGACACCTGGCATGTTCATCGTTCCACCAGTGAGGACGAAACCACCTGGCAATTCCCGTACTCCCATACGTTGAAGTTCCTGTGCTGCAAATACATAAATTTCTTCTAGTCTAGCTTCAATCATATCAGAGATTTGCAGTTGATTGAATGATTGTTCGCGATTACTTCCAATAATAGTAACAGAAAAGTTTTCCTCTTCATTTGCATCGTCGAAAAAAGCGTGACCATGGTTGATTTTGACTTGTTCTGCCTCCTCTGTCGAAGTACGCAGACCGATGGACAAGTCTTTCGTTAAATTGTCTCCACCGAAAGGAACCATGCTTGTCCCTTTGAGATGACCTTCCTCGAATACCGAAACGGTCGTTGAGCCGCCTCCAACATCGACGAGGGCTACTCCCAAGTTCTTTTCATCTTCAGATAGAGATACTGTCCCTGAAGCGAGCGGCTGCAGACAGACATCCAGCACCTCCAACCCAGCGCGTTCTACACATTTCAATGTATTATGTAAAACGGTCTTCGCACACGTGATGATCATCCCTTCCATTTCAAGGCGGACACCAATCATGCCTCTAGGATCCGTGATTTCATCCTGTCCGTCTACGATAAACTGACGCGGGATGACATCAATGATTTCACGTTCCGGTGGAATCGAAACCACCTGTGCCGCATCAATCACCCGGCTGATATCTTCGTTTCCGATCTCTCTGCTTTCGCTAGAGACGGCCACTACACCATGGCAAGGCTGAAGCTGAATGTGATTTCCGTTCACGCCTACTACGACGCGATCAATTTTCATATCGACCATTCGCTCCGCCTGTTCAACAGCTGTTCGAATTGAATGGACCGTTTGATCTATATCTACGATCGCACCTTTTTTAAGTCCTTTTGTTTTCGCCGAACCAACTCCGATAATGTTGAGACTATCGTTTAAAATCTCCCCAATGATGACTTTGATTCGACTCGTTCCTATATCTAAACTCACTAAAATTTCATTCTGGTTCACCAGTGACGCACCTCCTGTAACAAGCCATATAAGTAGTTCAAATCATATCGAATTCATAACGAAAATACAATCTCTGAAATCGAAACGTAAATGAATTGATATATTCTTCATCTTAATTCCGTGAAAAACGTGTTATTACTTGTATTCCACATACTTTGTTAAAAGTCCTTTTTAAAAAGGATTATTTTTTGTTTGTTTTAGTTAGTAATTTCTGGTCGATCAAATGACGGCGAATACTCGCTAAATTCTGGAACAGGCGGACACCGAAAGCAAACACGGCTGCCAGGTACAAATCGATCCCGAGCTGCACACCGAGAAACGCCAGTAAAGCTGCCAGTGATACATTGAAAAAGAATCCAGTGAGGAAAACCGTTTCATTGAAGGTTCGTTCGATTTGAGCACGGATGCCTCCAAGCAGCGTATCAAAAGCTGCCAGTACTGCAATCGATAAGTAATCCGAGTATTCATTAGGAATCTGGATGTTTGTAAGCAGTCCTAGCGAAAGACCGATGATCAGAAACAAGACCGGGAGTAACCACATATCATTCACCAGTTTCTTCAAATATTTCTAAATACAATGGATCTTCATATTTTGGAAGCTTCAGTTGCTCCTTCACTTCCATTTGGATATCCAGGTTCTCTATCATAAACATTTCACTGGATGTGCTTGCTTCCATATAGTTCTTCAGTCGCTCCGGCTGATCGGTCAAGATTTGCACGTTCAGCGGAAGAGACGGCAATGGACGGTTATTCAAATACGTAGATCCATTGACATCCCTAATCGGCGATAAGTTTGTAAGCCGTTCTCCGCCAATTGAAATCTCTTCTGCTCCGAACTTATTCAAATCATTGATCAACCTCATAAGTAAAGATGGCGTAATCACGGGATATTCCTGGACGATATCGACATTCTCGAGAAAGATAGGGGATATCGTCAGTTCGACTCCCATCCCTTCCACTTCTGTAAGGCCCACTCTCGCCTCTAAATCATCAATCGACTTCCGCAACGTATTCAATTGTTGTTGAGACGATTCGGCCTCGTACGTGGTGAGTGTCTCGTCTGCGGCTGAAATCTTCTCAAGCAGATCCTGCTGCACTTCCTGCTGCTGAATCAATGCTTCGCGGACTTCCCATTCATCCCGTGTATCCCTCACCTCCGGCTCTGCTGTGGTCGTCTGGTATTGGACCGCTACCATAAATCCGATTAAAAGACAGATGAAGGACACCATCCAAAGCGGTTTGTTTTTCATTCTGTTCACCCTTCAGTTGACAGCCTTGCTCTCATGGAGAGATCATTTTGCGTCGATACCGCAACATCCACATTGTCTGCTTCCAGCTGATCGATGACTCCCATCGTCAAATCAAGACTCGAAGATAAAACTTCTTCATCACCGATAGCTGAAATGACAAATGGCGCTGGATGCTGAATCCCATCGACCGTGATCACCGGTCCTGTACAGGCGATGTAGCTATCACTGAAATAACGCTGCCCGTTAATCGCTACGGCCTTAGCCCCAGCGCTCAACAGCTCATTGATGACCATATGGACATGACTCTCATGGACGATGTAATCATTGACATTGTCCTCATCCGGAATGTATTCAGCATCCCTAAGGACTACCTCAACTCCCGGGCCATCGACTGATAATTCGCCAACTAGCTTTTGCAGGCGGTTCTTACGGTCCACAAGGTCAGGGACAACCTGCTCACTACCAGCCAAACTTTCCTCATAGCTTCGGATCTGATCCCGTTTGTCTCTCCACTCTTCTCTCAGCTGTTTGTTGCGCTTTTCAATCTCAAGGAGCTGCTGCTGGTAGAAATATTCTTTCTCCCATTGGGAATCACTCAGCTTCACCATTTCCGGCTTATCTTTCGTCTGCTGATAGCTAAACGCGATCAAGAAACCCGACACAAGCAATACGAGAGAGAGAATCAATGATTTATTCCTGCGCTTCATCGCTTGGCTCCTCTTCTCCCTCAGCCTGTGGGTACTCTTCAAAATAAGCCCCTACACCGATATGTATGATTCCTCGTGCACCTTCCTCAAGCTGAGATACGATGGATGGATAGGCAGGCATTTTCGTCGAAAAATTACGGATCGTCGACTCTACCTGAAAACCATCATTCATATACAATGTAATTTTATAAGGGTTTCCTTCTTCCGGAACCCAGTGAATTTCTGATATTAACGACGCCACACTGGAAGGCAGCAATTTCAACTCCTGTGACATTTCCTTCAGATACGTCTCTTTTGAGAAGCCTACTAAAACCGGAGCATCTCCACCCGGCAAAGCCGAAGAACCCGAAAGCTCTGTCCCGTTTTCAAGAATGGGCTTATACACGCCGTCTGTGTTGACATAGCCGATTCGTTCCGCTTCATTCACTTCAATCTGAATGGTGTTCGGAAACTTTCGGTCGACTTCTGCAAAGGTAATTTCTTTATGAGACTCTAGAGCTTTTTTGACTTCATCAGGATCGACCTGCCAGTAGTTCGTCTCGTTTGTCACTCTTGAAAGATCAATGATCTCTTCTGCGCTCACATGCTGTTCCCCCACCACTTCGATATTTCGAACGTGGCTGAGCGGGGATTGTAAGTAGATGACCGTGCCAATCAGCAAAAATAAAATCGCCAAGTAAGTAATCAATCGTCTGTTCGCTTTTTTCTTTCTACGTTGTTTCAACTTAGGAATTCGTTCTTCTATGGAAACGACTTTCTTCTCTTCCATAACGGGCATTTCTCCTTACTTCATTGACCCATTTCATTCAAAAATGATCGCAAAGAGAATGTACGTTCATCCTCCTTTACGAATACTGCCATTATATCACAAATTCACCCGTTTAGAGGGACAGACTTTCACTAGTTTCATATTTATTTTGATTATTCTTTACTTTTTGAGACAGCAAAAAAAGAACAACCTAAATGCTGAAGGACCCCGACATATATACCACGCTTTTCATTAGGTTAAACATGAAAAGAAAGCGCGTCGTCAGATCCCATTAAAACTCCCGGATGGAAACATTCGCTTCTATCACTTTTTGAAAAGACAACGGCTCTTATAACTATACGAATGCACGCCTGGCAAGTTGGGGGCTATTTGATCATTACTTTTTATTTAAGGCCAATTTCACGGCTCAATATCCTCTGTCATCATCATCCGTAACCATAAAAAAGAACGGTCCCGTATAGGAACCGTCCCTTATCGTTGATTTGAAAAGCGGCTGACACTGAGAAGCAGGCCGAGGGAAGCCAGGGTCAACGTTAAAGACGATCCACCGTAGCTGACAAGCGGAAGCGTAATTCCTGTTACGGGGATCAGCCCCGTAACAACACTTACGTTGATCATCACCTGAATCGTAATCATCCCGACGATCCCAAGAGCAAGCAGCATCCCGAACAAATCTGGAGCATATAAGCTCGCTCTTATTCCTCTCCAAAGCAGAATGAAAAACAGGCTAAGCAGAACGACTCCTCCTATAAACCCGAGCTCCTCAGCAAGGACAGCAAAAATGAAGTCCGTCTGCGGTTCCGGCAAATAGAAAAATTTCTGCATACTGTTTCCGAGACCGAGACCTAAAAGCCCACCAGGTCCGATCGCATACAGCGATTGGATGATTTGAAACCCGCTCCCGAGCGGATCTTCCCATGGATGCAGAAAAGCAGTGATCCGTTTGATCCGGTACGGAGCTGACGCGATCAATCCTACCATTCCTGCCATCCCTGCCGCTGCGATCCACATAAAATGGCTGATCCTTGCCCCAGCTGTAAACATCATCACAAGGCAAGTGCCGACCATCACCACACCTGTCCCTAAATCGGGCTGGAGCATAATGAGGGCAAACGGAACCCCGATCAAAGCAAGGCCTGGCAGAAACCCTTCTTGAAAAGAATTCATTCTTTTTTGCCGTTCGGATAAAAACCTGGCCAGAAACAAAATCAGTCCGAGCTTCATAAATTCGGACGGCTGGATGCTGAACATCCCGACACCGATCCAGCTGCGAGCCCCTCCGCGCACCATTCCGACTCCTGGAATCAGAACGGCAATGAGGAAGACGAGACAGACGATCAAAATGATTTTAGCGTGCTTGTACCACACGTAATAAGGAATCCTTGATAAAGCGACCATCGCAATCAATCCGGCTGTTGCAAATAACATCTGGCGTTTCGCATAAAACCACGGGTCATCAAACTTGTATTCCGACCAGATGCTCGAGGAGCTGTACACCATGATCATTCCGATGATCAAAATCCCCAAAACGGCCACTACTAGCCACATATCCGGCTTTTTCAACTTTTCTTCCATGAAAAAAGCCCTACCTCCCATCTCAATGGAAAACAGGGCATTAAGCTTGTCGCATAAGCCCTTATTTCAGCTTATGCACCGCTTCAATAAACATGTTACCTCTTTCTTCAAACGTTTTATACTGATCCCAGCTTGCACAGGCAGGCGATAGTAAAATGACATCTTTTTCAGAGGAAATTTCAAACGCCGCATCGACGGCTTCCTTCATTGTGTCAACCTTTCTGATGTTGGCAATTCCAGCCCGTTCAGCGGATTCGGCCAAGAGGTCGGCCGTTTCACCGAACAGCACCATGGCTTTCACGCCTTCCAAATATGGCTCAAGTGCTTCAAAGGTATTCCCGCGATCGAGTCCGCCTGCTAATAGAATGACAGGCTTTTGGAACGACCTTAGCGCATAGGATGTCGCCAAAATGTTTGTGGCCTTAGAATCATTATAGAAATACCGCCCCTGCTTTTCAGTTATGAATTGCAGGCGGTGATCGACGCCGCGGAAAGTGGTCAGCACTTCTTCAATCGCCTGATCGGAAATGCCGCTGACTTTGACAGCAGCCACGGCTGCGAGAATATTTTGCAGATTCTGCGGACCGACAAGGCGGATATCCGCACGCTTCATGATCGGGTCTTCCTGGAAATAGATGAACTCCTCATCCGCCCAGGCTCCCTCCCCTTGCTGTTTCAAGGAAAAAGGCACAAGTTTGGCTTTCGCATCTTGTAAGTAACGGATGATTTTGTCATCGTCCGCATTATAAACAAGAACATCCTCTTCTGTCTGGTTGGCAATCAGCTTCGCCTTCGCGTCGTGATAATTCTCAAGCGTATGATGGTAATCCAGATGGGCCTCATACAAATTGAGCCAGACCGCCACGTTCGGACGGAACGTTTCCGTACCTAGCAGTTGGAAAGAAGAGAGCTCGACGACCATCGTTTCATCGGAAGTCGTCGACCTCGCCACTTCACAGGATACTTCTCCGATGTTACCTGCGACGGCAACCGGTTTTTGGTCGGCTTCGATCATTTTATGAATGAGCGTCGTCGTCGTTGTCTTTCCATTCGATCCGGTGACACCGATCAATGATCCGTCGTGAAGCTTTCCGGCAAGCTCCACCTCTGTCACAACGGGGATCTTCTGTTGAACAGCTTCTTCAACAAGTGGATTTTCATAGGGGATCCCAGGATTTTTGACCATGAGATCGACACCATCCAAGGCAGACAGCGGATGGGCGCCTGTGATGATCGTCGCTCCTTTTTTCTCAAGGGACTTTACAGCCTCTGACTCAGGATCAGCCTTCAAATCGTTGATGGTAACCTTAACGCCACTATCAAGCAAAAGCTCAGCGGCTGCCGTCCCGCTCTTCGCGAGTCCAAGAACGAGGACGTGCTGATAGGAAAAGTTTTTTAATGTTTTCATCCGAACATCACCTCAATATACACTCCAAGAACAGCAAATACGATCCCGACTGCCCAGAACGTTGTGACGACCCGCCATTCGGACCAGCCCTTCAATTCATAG
Organism: Halobacillus fulvus; assembly: GCA_004078665.1. Taxonomy (GTDB): domain Bacteria; phylum Bacillota; class Bacilli; order Bacillales; family Halobacillaceae; genus Halobacillus; species Halobacillus fulvus. The sequence goes on from SCFO01000001.1 coordinate 976,571, forward strand.
TGGTGATGGAGTGGACTCATACGGAATACGCGTTTCCCAGTCGTTTTGAATGAAATAACCTGAATGATGACGGATAACGTTTCTAATACAAATACCCCACCGATAAGGACGAGCAACAATTCCATTTTGAGTAAAATCGCAATAATGGAAATCGCTCCGCCTAAAGCAAGCGATCCTGTGTCTCCCATAAACACCTTCGCCGGGTGTGCATTAAAGACAAGGAATCCAAGAAGTGCACCAACAACGGAGAGAGCAAAAATTGTCACTTCAGGATTCGGATCGATCGTCCATGCAAGGATTCCGAATGCCCCGAAAGCGATCGCGGCTGTACCGGCTAGCAGTCCATCAAGCCCGTCTGTTAAGTTGACGGCATTTGAACCTCCAACAAGCATGAATAGAATGAGCAGGCCGTAACCCCAGCCGAGTTCAAGCTCGATGCCCGTTCCCGGAATGCCGACCGTTGTCTCGAATCCATTCTGCTGAAGAATCAAATAGACAACGATCGCAATCACGATCTGTCCAAGCATCTTCTGTTTTGACGTTAATCCAAGGTTGCGTTTCATCGCTACTTTAATGTAGTCATCTAAAAACCCTAATAGTCCGTAGCCTAGTAAAACAAAGAGAACGATAAACAACTGAATACTCGTTTCTCCAGAATAAATAAAGAACGAGGAAATGAGCGTCGTCACGACAATCGAAATGATGATCATGACCCCGCCCATCGTCGGCGTTCCTGATTTCTTTTGGTGTGATTCCGGGCCTTCCTCCCGAATCGCTTGTCCGAACTTCAATCGTCTCAAAAACGGAATGATGATCGGCGATATTACGACAGTCACTGCAAAAGCTATTGCCATAGTGATGAGTAATATGTAGTCTTCCATGATTAGTTCCTCCTTATCGTCATCGCCTTTTTCTAGTTGACTAAGGGATCGAGCAGCTCTTCTAACTTCATACCTCTCGAAGCCTTAATTAAAACTACTGTGTCTCCGGTCAAAATGGATTGGATGTGATGACTTAACACGTGTTTATCTGTAAAATGCTTCGCCTCGACACCGGCAGCATCAACAGCCTTTGTAATTTCCTCTGAATGATCTCCGATCGTATAGACGGCTGCGATTTGATTATCGATCGCTTCTGCTACTCCGGCATGAAGGGCTCTAGAATGCTCTCCAAGCTCAAACATATCTCCCAAAACCAAAATTTTTCTTGATTTCGATTTCAGCTGCCGTACCACTTCGATGACCGCTTTCATCGATGTCGGAGACGCGTTATACGCATCATTGATGATCAGTGATCCGTTTTTTCCTTCATGCTTCTCGAATCGCATCCCTGACATTTCAAGCTGACGGAACCCTTGCTGGATCTGTTCCTTGGAAATTCCAAGCTTTTCTGCCACGGCGATTACATATGTGGCATTCTTCACATTGTGTTTCCCAGCCATCGGAAGCACGTACGTTTCCCCTTTTACAACAAAAGAGGTTTCCGAATCGTCAAGACTCTCGACGGTTGCCACGATATCACATGTCTCACCAAAGCCGCAGGAGACAGAGCGCCCTTCCTGTAAGGCTTCCCTGAGCAACGGCTCATCGCCATCCATCATGCAATAGCCTTTCTCAGACAGACCATCCCGAATTTCAAGCTTCGCTTTGGCGATTCCTTCTCTTGATCCGAAGTTCTCAATGTGAGATTCTCCGATATTCGTAATGATCGTATAATGGGGCTTTGCCAGTTTCGAGAGAAGGGATATCTCCCCGGCGCGATCCATCCCCATTTCGAGGACGACAACTTCTGTCTTTGTGTCCATCGCGAGAATCGTCAGGGGCAAACCGATATGGTTATTGAAATTCCCTTGCGTCTTGTGGGTCACATACGCTGTATTCACGACGGACGCCATCATATCCTTCGTCGTCGTTTTTCCATTTGAGCCGGTCACACCGACAACAATTGGATCGACTTTTTTCAAATAAAAAGCAGCCAGTTCTTGAAGAGCTTTCGTTGTGTCTTCTACAAAAAACACCGGAAAATCGGTCGGCACAAGCTTCGGAAGCTCTACATCCCTCTGCCAGATAGCCGCTGTTGCGCCTTGCTTAATCGCATCTCCAAGAAAGCTGTGACCATCGAAGTTTTCACCGACGATCGGAACGAACAGACTCTGCTTCGCTTTTTTCCGAGAGTCTGTCATAATCGAACGGATCGTAATCGGATCCGTTGCTAACCCTCTATGTTCTGGAAAAACTTGAATGAGTTCATTGACTTCTAATTTCATCGTGTATGCTCCTTAAATCCTTTTAAAATCCTCCGTGCGACTTCACGGTCATCGAAATGTCTGCGATCACCATTGATTTCCTGAAATGTTTCATGACCTTTGCCAGCGATGAGGACGACATCTCCTTCGCGCGCCGATGTAAGTGCACAACGAATCGCTTCCTCACGATCATCCATCACCTCATAGCCTTCCTTTAGGTGGCTTGTCATTTCATGAAAAATTTGCGCTGGATCCTCTGTACGAGGGTTATCTGACGTAAAAATAACTTGCTCACCATATTTCATGGCGACATCCGCCATCTGCGGGCGCTTTTCCCTATCCCGATCTCCCCCACATCCGACGACGACTCTGACGGAACCCCGACAAAACGCTGAAATCGTCTCGAGAACACTTTCCAACGAATCCGGCGTGTGGGCATAATCGACCACTACTCCGAAGGGCTGCCCTTCGCGGATCGATTCAAAACGGCCCGGAATCCCTTTTGTATTCTCAAAAGAGTGCTGAATGAGAGACAAGGGAAGATCAAAAATGATGCCAACCGCTGCTGCCGCCAGCATGTTGTAGATGCTGAAGCGTCCCATCAGTGGGCTATCAATGGCCACCTCTCCCTTAGGCGTCTTCATTATGAAGCAGGTGCCTGTTTCCTGCAACCGGATGTCTGTTGCCATCAGATCGGCCTGCTGTTCAATGCCATACGTAAGAAACGGCTGTGCCGTCGATCGGATAATCTTTCCGGATGATACGGAATCGTTATTCACCACCGCAATTTTGTCACGTTTTCTATTATACCCATTTCCTAACTGTGCGAACAATAGGGACTTTGCCCGAAGATAGTCTTCGAAACCGTCATGATAATCCAGGTGGTCGCGAGTCAAATTCGTAAACACCGCAACATCGAACTCACACCCGAACACTCTTCCCTGATCGAGCGCATGAGAAGAGACTTCCATAATCGCAGCCTCCACCTTTTCCTCGACCATCTGATGAAAATACTTCTGAATCGTAAGTGCATCCGGCGTCGTGTTTTTTACCGGGAGCGTACGGTTTCCGATTTTGACCTGAATCGTCCCGATCATCGCGGTTTTCTTATGGTCATGACTGAATAGTTCATCAATTAGGTAGGCGACGGTCGTTTTCCCATTCGTACCGGTAATTCCGATAACAGGAAGTTTCGAAGTGGGATGGTGATAAAATTTTGATGCAACTTGTGCCAATGCACGCCTCGAGTCGTTCACTCGAATGACTGGGACAGATACATCGAGCTCTTGTTCTGCGATGATCGCCACTGCACCGTTCGCTGCCGCCTGAGAGGCGAACCGGTGTCCGTCCGTGTTCACTCCCCGAATACAAACAAAAAGGTCTCCCGCTTGAGTCGACCTTGAATCCATAGAAATTCGCTTCACCTTTTTTTTATGAATCGGCTTTGTCACTTTTGCAAAAGGAAGCTCTGCAAGCAGTGTCTTCAATTTCATTTTATGGACACCCCACCAGCATCCAGCCCTATTATATCAAAGGAACGTAGGGTCTGGATGCCTAATTTTGTTTTATTCTCCTAAAAACACCCGTATCGTCGAACCTGACGGGACTTTCACACCAGCTTCCGGTGCCTGCGTTATGACGCGGTCCCCTTTACCAGATACCTCTAGCTCAAGTGGCGTCAGCAATTGCTTCAGTTCCTTAAGTTCAAGTCCGGTCACGTTCGGCACTTCAACAAGCGGTTCCTCAGGCCAGGCATACTCTTTCTCCAATCCGTCTGTTCTCGGCTTGACGCCCAGCGCTCGAAGACTGTCCCCCATAATACTTCCGACTATCGGTGCTGCGACAACCCCCCCAAACTGGACGGTGTTTTTCGGGTTATCAATCGCCAAATATACGACAAGTTCAGGATCATCAGCCGGTGCGAATCCGATAAAGGATACGATATGGTTATTTTCCATATAGCGCCCGTCCGGTCCGACCTTCTGAGCGGTACCTGTTTTACCGCCGACGCGATAGCCTTCGACATATGCTCCCCTTCCTGTCCCTTTGGCCACGACATTTTCCAAAGCTTCCCGGATCTGCTTCGAAGTATCCTCCGAAATCACCCGTTCCTTCATATTCGGCTTATTCTCTTTCAAAACTTCCCCAGTAACCGGATCAACCCACGCTTCCTGTATATATGGTTCGTAGTAGTATCCGCCATTGACTGCAGCGGCTACAGCCATCACCTGCTGAATCGGTGTGACGGAGACCCCTTGACCGAACGCTGTTGTCGCTTGTTCGACAGGACCGACATTTTCTGGTTTAAACAGGATTCCTTTTCCTTCTCCTTCTAAGTCGATGCCTGTTTTTTCACCGAAGCCGAACCTTTCGATGTATACGAATAAACGGTCTTTTCCAAGACGCTGTCCGAGCGTTACAAATCCTGGGTTACAGGAATTCTGAACGACTTCAAGAAAAGTCTGATCGCCGTGACCTCCACGCTTCCAGCAGTGTAGCGTCGCCCCGTCCACTTTGATGGCTCCTGAATCATGGAAATGTTCATCCTCCAGATTGACGAGGTTTTCTTCGAGAGCTGCCGCGAGTGTAATGATCTTGAACGTCGAGCCTGGTTCATACGTACTCCAGACTGGCAAGTTGCGGTTGTATACTTTCGCATCAACCTTTTGATATTCAGCCGGGTGGAAATTAGGTCTCGAAGCCATGCCGACCACCTTCCCTGTATCAGGATCGACGGCTAAAGCAACCGCACCATCCGGACTGTATTTAGCCTCAGCAATATCTAATTCTCGCTCGATGATCGACTGGACCTTGTAATCGATCGTCAGCTTTAAATCTTTGCCATCTACAGGAGGTTCATACACATCCGCCATCTCCGGCATTCTCTTTCCTTTGGCATCAGAGAAAAAAGATAGGGCTCCTTTTTCCCCCTTCAGCTGTTCATCGTAATAAGCCTCCAGCCCAAGCAGTCCCTGATTATCGATTCCACTGAATCCGAGCACGTGGGACAGAAATGCACCGTGCGGATAATACCGCTCTGAATCCTCCGCGATATAGACCCCCGGCATCGACAGGGCTTGAATCGCATCTGCTTGTTTTTCACTTATTTTTCTGCCTTCAGGGTGAATCCGTTCGATCGATGCTGCTTTCGTTACGTGCTGGTACGCTTTGTCTTGACTCATATTCAAAATTTGCGCCAGCTGAGCCGCTGTCTTCTCCGGCTCCTTCACTTGCCGCGGAACGACCATCACAGTAGGAGCAGACTGGTTGCCGACAAGCACTTCACCATCGGTATCCAGGATCTTTCCACGCTCCGGTTCAAACGTAATGTCCCTGCTCCACGACTCTTCCGCTTTCGAAATCAAAAAGTCGCTGAGTACGAACTGCACGTACCCGAGCCTGATCATAATGACCGCAAACAAAATCAGTCCAACAAAAAAAACAGTGACTAACCGTTTCTTGACGATTACTTGTGATACACGTCTCATCCCATTACTCCTTTGACAGACTAGTAGGCTTGTATCACTATATGCAATCGAAAAACGATTAGAACACTGTTTCATCAGCCCTGATCGGGACTTTCTGCTTCTTCTGATTCAAGATCTGCGTTCTGCTGTTCCAGTTCGGTTTCAGGTGGTGGTTCTTCCGTACTCTGCTCCCCATCTGGACTAGGCGGTGACAGTTCGACGACAAGATAGCCGTTTTCCTTAATTTCCGCCCCAGGTTTAATGCTTTGATTTCTGACGTAACCGTCTCCCATCACTTCCACATTGAGATTGAACTGGTTAGCCAAACGATGGACATCCCTTAAGGAATCTCCCGTCAAATCAGGCATTGTCGGCTGATCGGTCACAATCATAATTTTCTGGTTCTCAAGCACCTGTGACTTCGGCTCCGGAAGGGTCGTGACGACCTCCTGCCCATCCCCGATCACTTCGACGTGCTCAAAGTCTTCTCGTAGGCGCTCAGTCGCTCCGTCTACGCTCATATTCGTCACATCAGGCAATGAGAGTGTTCGTACCGTCGGACTTTGATCTTTATCTGGCTTAATATTCAAATAGTGAAGGCTGTTTTCCATCACCGTTTTCACGATGTAGGAAACAGGCTCTGAACCAAGCTCCGTCGGTTCAAGGTCAGGCTGCTGGACCGCGACATACATCACAAGCTCAGGATCATCAGCCGGTGCCATTCCCATAAAGGAAAAGACGTAGTTATTCCGTCCCGTCAAATACCCACGCGGGCCATCACTGATTTGTGCCGTACCGGTTTTACCAGCTAACGAGAAGTTCTGAAGCTTGAAGGATTGACCTGTTCCATCCTCAGAAGTGACGACAGATTCCATCAAGTCGCGGACCTGTTTGGCTGTATCTTCAGTAATCGGCTCCCCGATCACTTCCGATGTACCCTCTTTCAACACTTCTCCTGTATCACTCGATGTGATTTCAGACAGCACATACGGCCGCATCATTTGACCACCGTTGGCGACCGCTGAGGCTGCTGTCAGCATTTGAATCGGAGTCGTTGTAGATCCTTGACCATAGGAGGTCGTAATGACTTCACTCGCTCTATCGTAAACCAATCGTCCAACCTGCTCACCCGGGAGGTCGATGCCCGTTTTTTCGGTGAAGCCGAATTTTTCGATGTACTCCCTATAACGTTCCTGACCTAACACTTCGTAGGCGAGAATCGATGAAGCCACGTTTGATGATCGGCGGAAGCCTTCATCAAAGGAAATAGTACCCCAGCCTTCTCCATTATTATGGTCACGGATTCTTCTGGATTGCTCGGTCGGTCTATACGTACCGGATTTATACAAATCACTGCCGTCATAGACACCGGCATCAATTGCGGCCGCCCAAGTGAAGATCTTCATCGGTGATCCGACTTCAAATGGGTAGGAAATGATATCGTTATACCAGTTCTCAACGTTTCCGATGTCGTTCGGGTTATAGCTCGGACGGTTCCCCATCGCAAGGATTTCCCCTGTATCAGGATCCATGACCGCTGCCATGATCTTCTCCGGATTGTACTGCTCCTCGACTTCCGTCAGAGCATCTTCGAGAAACGTCTGGATTTTCTGATCGATCGTCAAATGGACATCTTCCCCGTGGTCCGGTTCTTTCATGACGGTATTCGGGTCGAGAAGCTTCGTTCCGTATTTATCGCGCTCGTAGCTGATGGCTCCCTTTTCTTCCTGCAGGTACTTTTCCATTTGCTTCTCGATACCTGTCACGCCTGAAATCGCACCGTCTTGAGTACGGGCAAACCCAATGACGTGTGAAGCAAACGTACCGTTCGGATAGTACCGTTTGGCTTCTTCGATAAACTGGATCCCAGGGAGTTCGAGTTCTTCAATCTCTTCTTTCTGTTTCTGAGTCAAATTCCGGGCATCAGAACCGAATTCGACCTGAAACCGATTGTTATCCTCATCTTCATCCTCATGGGTAGCGATTCCGTCACGAAGCGTCTCTTCGATTTCACTTGCTTCCATATCGAGGACCGGCGCTAAAGCTTGAGCCGTTTTCTGAGGGTCTTCCACATGTTTCGGATTTTCAAGGTTGGCGGAATAGTTCGGATCTACAATTGCGTACAGTCGGAAGGTCGGGCGATCATACGCTAGAACCATCCCGTTCTTATCGTAAATCTTCCCTCTTAATGCATCGATTTCATAAGAGCTTGTACGAATGTCCTCCGCCCACTTATTCAAATCGACACCTTGCACTTCCTGTGTCGTTTCAATATACAGAAAGCGTCCGACAACAACGAGAAACATGATCGTAAACACTAGGATGAGGAGGGCCGCTCCTCGATGCGTCCTTTTACTTTTCATCATGACATCACCGGTTTATTTATTCTCCAACCGTACCCGCTTGCTTCACTTGAGCGTTTTGAATGTTCAAGCCATTTTCTTTGGCGATATTCAAAATACGGTCAGGGTTACTTAATTCTTTCACTTGGTACGCCAGATTCTCATTACGTGTTTCCTGCTGGGAAATATTCGATTCAAGGCTGCGGATATCCCGGTTCAGTACATCCGTCTGTGAGGAGAACTGAACAAGGAATACAGAAGCCGCTACAACAATCGCCGTTGACACCGTATATAAGAACTTCTCGCCTGTGCTGATCCATCTCTTTTTTTTATGTACCTTTACTTTGACCTGTTTCTGTCTCTCAGGCTGTTGTAAAGGTTGTCGATCTCTTTTGACTTGCTCAACGCTCATGTTTGTTTCCACCCTTTCTCAAATTCAAATTCTCGATTCCAAGGTTTAACTTTCTCTACTACCCTCAACTTCGCTGAACGGGAACGGCGGTTTTCTTCTAATTCACCTTCTTCAGCCACTATAGGCTTTCGCGTGACCATCTTAAAAGGTGGCTGTTTCTCCTCAGGTATGACAGGGATGTTTTTCGGAAGTGGTGGATTCGTGCTCCACTTTTTGAACGCCTGCTTACACAAACGATCTTCAAGGGAATGGAACGTAATGACAGCAATCCTTCCTCCTACAGCAATCACACGGGCAGCTTGATGCAGGCTATCCTGAAAGGCACCGAGTTCATCATTGACAGCAATACGGATCGCCTGGAAAATACGCTTCGCCGGATGGCCGCCTTTTCTTCTTGCCGGTGCAGGTATGCCTGCTTTAATCAGGTCGACAAGTTCCCCAGTTGTTTCAATCGGCTTCTCTTTTCTTGCCGCTTCAATCTTTCTTGCAATCTGTTTGGAAAACTTCTCTTCCCCGTATTTGAAAAAGATCCGGACAAGGTCTTCATATGCCCACTCATTCAGCACTTCTTTCGCGCTAAGAGCATTCGTCCTGTCCATCCTCATATCAAGTGGTGCATCGTTCTGATAACTGAATCCACGGTCTTCGACATCGAGCTGCGGACTGGAAACGCCTAAATCATAGACGATCCCGTCTACATGGTCGACTCCAAGTTCTTCAAGCTTCTCTTCCAGTTGACGGAAGTTCGCATGGACGAACGTGACACGGCCCTCATAAGACTTCAGACGTTCTTTGGCTGCTTCTAGCGCCACCTCGTCTTGATCAAACGCATAAAGGTGACCTTCTTCCTCTAGTTGAGAAGCGATGACCTCTGAATGACCTCCTCCACCGAGTGTGCAATCTACGTATATCCCATTCGGCATGATATGTAATTGCTCGGTCGTCTCTTTTTTTAATACACTATAATGTTCAAACATAATCTCACTCGTTTCTCTGTCTATCAAATATCAAAATCCAACATGTTTTCAGCAATTTCAGCAAATGATTCTTCTGATTCTTCAAAATAACTTTCCCACAGATGCTCGCTCCAAAACTCGATCCGGTTGGATACACCAATGACGACGCACTCTTTCTCGAGCGTCGCATATTTTCTTAAGGGCGGCGGGATATTCACTCTTCCTTGCTTATCCACTTCGCATTCGACCGCTCCTGAAAAGAAGAACCGGGTAAAAGCTCGGGCATCTTTCTTGGTGAGGGGGAGCTTCTTAAGCTTTTCTTCAAGCACTTTCCATTCGTTCATAGGATAAGCAAATAAACATTGATCTAAACCCCGGGTCAGCACAAAGCTCTCCCCAAGATCCTGACGAAATTTAGACGGGACGATGATTCTTCCCTTCGTATCAATGTTATGTTGGAATTCTCCCATGAACATACAGGTCCCCACCTTCTGCTTTCACCTTACCACAATGCCCCACTTTTCTCCACATACTTTTTATTCATTCTGCAGCCACCAAAAAAATCCTGCCTGGAAAGGCAGGATTTTCAACAGTTCAGCTCTTTTATTTTGGTGGTGGAGGAAAGTGGTGGGGGTTAGACATACACCACATAATGATCTTGATCGAACGAAAAGCTGTGGTCGTTGATCCGTGTGAATAAATCGACTCCATAACGATTGACCCACGGAAGGATGCTCCACACACGTTCTTGAAGCCCTCCATTCGGATGAAGCAGCAGTTCGAGATTATCGAATTGGTCGATTTCTCTATCATATCGTTCTTCTAGTTTACGAACCATGCGTTTTTGTAAATAGTCGATCTGCTCCTGGATGTAATGTAAATTCCGTTCTGCTATGCCTCGCATATCGGGACCAAGTTCTGCAGACTTTTCTCTCAGCGGCTCATGGATCCGCTCCATCTCAATTTTCACTTGCTCACCGAGCTGTTCAATCGGTGGATTGGATTTGGAAGCAATCCACTGAAGCTTTTCATTTCGTACACCTTGCCGGATCGCCTGAGACGGCTCAATGTAGAACTGATGCAAGTCTCTCTCCGCCTTACGGTCGATATACGTAAACGAAAGACGGGCAATCACAGGCGGCATCCGCAGTCCAGACTGCTCGAACGCGGGTTTCAGAGCGGCCCAGTAATTGATTTCACCAGGTCCTCCGATAAAGGCAAGGACAGGGAATAAAAATTCCTGCATCAATGGACGTGTCACGACATTGTTGCTTAAACAGTCAGGGTTTTCTTTCGCAATCGTCAGAAGCTCTTCTTTTGAAAGCGTCACTTCTCCGTTCTTTCCGGCGAAACCCTCCTCATGGCGGATAAGCAAAACACGATCTCCTTGATGATGATAGAACAGGTGGGCATCCTCCATTTCGCTGTCGAGAAGCGTTTCATAGCCCTGCTGTTTATTTTTTTGCAAAGCGGCATAAACCCCATGAGCGATGGGTGCATTGAGCTCGATTATCGTTTCGAAATAGCTGGATTCAAGCTTTCTGATTCGGGCATCGTGGGCATCGACCAACACTAGCCCCTCCTCTGGGAACAGCTGATACAGAACGCGGGCAAAGAAATCACTGTAGCTCTCGGATTCTTCTAGAGCGCGCTGGAACTGCTGATACAAGTCTCCCGTATGCGCCGTCTCTGCTACAGAGGCAAAGACCGACTCCATCCATTTTGCCGCTTTCTCTTTATCGATGGCTAAATCGGAAACAGAAGCTTTCTTCGCTGGATGATGAGGAATCGTCATTTTCTTCATACGGCCTTCTTTTTTCATCATCAAATGGTTGATTTCATCAAAGTCATGATCTTCTCCCGCAATCCAAAATACCGGGATCACAGGCTTGCCGAGTTCCTCCCGCTTTTTCTTAGCAAGCTGAAGGACTGAAATCGCCTTGTTGACCGTATAAAGCGGTCCCGTCAGCAATCCCGCCTGCTGACCGGCAATCACAACGGTACTCTCCTCATCACGCAGTGCGTCGATCTCTTTCATCGTCGCTTCAGGGGCTCTCCATTCTTCATTCATTTCTTGAAGAATATCAGCCAGTTCCTCACGCTGGTAAGTCTGATGGTTCAAATCTGCTAAGCGATCGCTCCACATTTGCTGATCATTTGGATCGTACTCGAATTTGTCTGCAAGCTTTTCATAAGAATATTTATAGTCATGGAATAATTTCTGTTTTGGTTCCAATGGAATTGATTCAATACGCATAAATGAACTTCTCCTTTATAGGCTTTGCTGTAAATCTACCGTATGTATCCTATTGTATTGTACAAAAAAGTATGAAGGAGTTCACTTAATCTGTTTGTCAGGAAAATAGACGGGCCACTACACCATAAAAAGATAGCCCGAGATAAGAGACGATGAACAACAAAAACGAGACCCGCCAAAAGCCTTTGAAGGCCCTGCGCAGCCTGAGCTCTTCATGGAGCTTATACTGAATAACCATCGATAATCCTAACAAAAGCAGAAGAAAAATGACAATGTACGAGAAGAAACTTCGATCAAACAACACAAGTAAAAGGACGTGGACAGCCAAAATAAAGACCGGCGTCGTCAAATTAGCCGTTTGGTGAACAGCCTTCCGTTTATACTTGTTCCATTTCCGGGCAAAAAAATAAAACACAATCAAAAATGGAATCGGCATCGTCAAGACGCTCGCCACGATCAAAACCAACCAGTCACTCATATCCCTTTTCCCCTCTTTCCTTTTCTAAAGCATGAACAGCTTGTAAGACAAACTCATGATAAGGAACGGGGGATTGGCTTCTTCTGATGATATACCCACTGATGGCATCCACCTCTGTCCTTCTTCCATTCAGAATATCTTTTAACATCGACGACTGATTCTCTCCGGTATTAAGAGCTACACGTTGAACGCGTTCCCATTCAGACGTAACCGGCCGGTTCAAAACACGGCAAGCTTCCTCACAAAGCACATAGGCAATGTTCTGAATGGAGCTGTTTTGGACAATCTGTTTATTTTGAACCTGGAAAATAGCAGTCAAAGGATTGATGACCGTATTGACCACCAGCTTAGCGGCAAGAATTTCCTCGTAATCCTCATGGTACAGTACAGGAAAATCATCTGAGCTCAATTGATGGACCCACCACATGACCTCCTCTTTTTTGTTTAAGCCTGCCACCTGAATCTTTCCTTTTCCAAGGTGTTCAACGGCCGCTTCCCCTGTCTTTCTCGCTCCATGTTCAACAACTCCGACCCAGCACGTATGGGTTTCGACCGGAAGTAAATCGAGATGACCCATTCCATTTTGCAAAAAAAGCACCGGACATGTGGTAGGCAGCTGCTTGAGCACGTCAGGAAGTTGGTGCTGTTTCACCGTAACGAACAACAAGTCATGCGCGCTGATTCCTTCGTCCACAAGATGAACGTTTACGGAGGTTGGCGAATCTAAAGCTGAACAATGAATCCCCTCCTTCCGCATCACCTCAAGCTGTGAGGGTCTGCGAACATACATATGGACATCATGATCCCGTCCTAAATAGGCGCCAGCCAGCAGACCGATCGAACCCGCCCCAATGATTCCAATATTCATGTTATCTTCCCCCTTCCAACCAACATCTTTTTTCCTATTGTAGCAAATAAACGATTCTATGGGCAGACTTGTTCACAGCCACCAGAGAATTGTTCATTTCATTCTGAAAATTTTTATATTATAATGAAAAGAGATACAGATAAAAGGAAAGGGGAATCTTTAATGATGACCAAGACAAAGGTACAGCCGCTACTCGTCAACTATAAAACCCTCGAGGAGTTCAAACGCTTCAAAGAATATGGGAATCAGGAATTAGCCATGCTAGAAGATTTGGAGAGTAACATTGTCGAAAACGACAGCGAATCTCCTTTTTTTGGAGTCTATTATGGAAGCGCTTTAGTAGCGCGGATGAGTTTATATCGGGTCCAGAAAAAATACGACAGCTACTTCATCCCTCCTCAGGATTACCTCGAGCTTTGGAAGCTGGAAGTTCTTCCGGATTACCGCGGCCAAGGATACGGGAAGGACCTTGTAGAATTTGCCAAAGGGTTTAAGCTTCCAATCAAAACAAACCCGCGTATCAATTCACACGGGTTCTGGGAAAAGATGGGCTTCCAAAAAGCCAATTATGATGTCGAGCGTGACCTAGGAGAGAATCCGCTGATCTGGATGCCAGAGGGCGTAGAGGAAAGAGAAGTCAAAGATAAAGAATAAGAGAAAGTAACGAGGCCCCTACATGAATGGTGTAGTGGCCTTTTCTATTACCTTATGTCAGATTGGGCTTTTGTGACGTTCCTTCACCCAATGAACAAGCCGGTCGACTTCCTTCCAGGCCGCCTCCCACTCCTTCAGCTGACTTCTGAGCTCCTGGTTATCTTCATTCAACTTCTGCAATTGATATTCAAGCTTTTGTCGATCCTGATCTTCATTTTGTCTTACTTTCATTTCCTTCAAAAGAGATATGGCCGCATCTAAAGAGATCGGCGCTTCTTGTCTCGTTTGGCCATTCACAAAAAAGTCCCTCTTTTGTTTGCGATTGCCTTTCGCTTCCTCAATTTCTTTTTGATACTGTTTCCTGACGGTGGCATTCCACCTGAATCCACAAGCCGCCGGAGTTCGTTTCAGCTGTTCCGCCACCTCCTGGAAGGCCTCAAGCTGCGTCTTCCCTTTCCGAATATAGTTTAATACCGTATCCGCGAGAAGAATGTCCTCATCATCCTTCCAGGCATCCTGTCTAGGGGCATCCATGTCATCCCTCCTCTATCGTTTGCTTATAGTTATGCATCAAGAGGGGTTGATAGAATCGACTTCACCCGTTTTTTTTGAATCCATGAACCGCCTGACCGCCTGAATATGCTCTTCCGATTCCCAAAGCACCGAACATTCTCGCACTTCCTCTTCCATATCACGGGCAAGCTCCGCCACGTTCAGCTGCTTGATATATTGCTGCTTGAACACTTTCATCTGTTCACGAGACTTTCTTATGAACGACTCAAACATTTCAGCCGATGTCAGCTGTTCGCGATCTCCTGTTTTATGTAACCATCCGATCTGTTGAGCTTTTGATGCTGAATACATCTCCGAATCCATCAACCAGTGGGCAGCTAAGTCAGCACGGATGCGTTTGTACAAAAGCGCGCCGCCACCCCATCCAGGAGCTATTCCGAGATTCCCCTGTATAAATCCAAAAGACGCTTCGTTTAAGCCATACCTGAAATCACATGCTGTGGCGAGCTCGCACCCTCCACCGCGCGCCTGCCCCTGCAGAACGGCGATCGTCGGAATCGGAAATGTGGCCAGATCATAAAGGACATCCTTCATCGGACGAAGCAGCTGATAGGCTTCCTCGGATGGCATTTCCCCGTGGAACGCGTTCAGGTCTCCACCTGCACAGAATGCCTGATCTCCATTCCCTGTAAGGACGAGAAATTTCAATGCCTCCTCCTTTTTGATCTGTTCCATCGCACCTTTCAGCTCCTCAATCATCGGTGGATGGAGGGCGTTCCGCTTCTCCGGGCGGTTCAATGTCAACACGCCATAACCTTCCTGCTTGATATCCGTTAAGATAAAGCTCATTCATTATCACCTCTCTTCTCCATCATATACAAAAAAAGGATGGAGAGAAAGCGCTAACAAAGTAGACTCCCGTTCTCTTCAGGTTATGGTACTAAAAACAGAAAAAAGAGCCTGACATCGTCAGACTCTTTTCCTCAAATGGTTTACTTCTCAACCACTTGTTTTCCGTTATATTGTCCACAAGATTTGCAAACATGGTGTGGTTTTGTGTACTCGCCACAGTTTGAGCATTCTACCATACCTGGTAGGTGAAGCTTTTTGTGGGTACGACGTTGGTTTTTAACCGTCTTAGACGTTCTACGCTTAGGTACTGCCATGTTGTACACCTCCTTTTATCGAGTTGAAAACCTGTTGGCCTTCTTATTCGTTCTCTTCTTCATTGAATAATGATTGCAGTTTAGCCATTCGAGGATCCACTTTCTTTTCCTCCGGTTCCTCTGAAACCACCTGCCAGCCGGACCCTTCAACGGGAGCTGCTTCTTGAGCCTCACTATCTTCAGAAAAAACACGAGTTGGAATCTCCAATTGTACATTTTCCTTGATATAAGGCGTTAAGTCAAGCATTTCTCCGTGAACAGGATGAACTTCTGAATCATCCTCCTCTTCATAATAGGAAGACGTATTGAACATTTCAACCGCTTCAATATGAAATGGATAATCCACATCTACGAGAGTTCGGGCACAAGGTAAAACCATTTCTCCTTCAATCGCAAACGTGAAGGTGATTTCGTTCCCGTGCATAATGGCTTGACCTTTGACATGGACAGGAGGAATCCTGCGAATGTCATTGTTCATATTCTCTAATTCGCGAATATCTACATCATCTTCAAAAACAAACGGCTCATCGCCTGCTTGTTTCAATTTTTGTAGAGGAAATTTCATAGTTATCACCTCATGGCAACAAAAGTTATTGTAAAAGGATTTAGCCTATTTGTCAATATATTTTCTTTACACCTTGAAATACACAAGGCTCACAATCCTTTAGTAGTATAAAAATAACATAAATAGGTCACGATATGCGAATCTTTCCTTTTTAAATTAAAGGAGTCTCTCCATCATCACTGTTGAACTCTTAGATTCATGACAACATCCAGTCA
This sequence comes from Halobacillus fulvus, assembly GCA_004078665.1. Classification (GTDB taxonomy): domain Bacteria; phylum Bacillota; class Bacilli; order Bacillales; family Halobacillaceae; genus Halobacillus; species Halobacillus fulvus. The sequence goes on from SCFO01000001.1 coordinate 992,709, forward strand.
AACTTAATGTTAAAATAAAGGATACCTGATTTCAATAGACGGGAAGGAAGATGGATATGAAAGCATGCGGGGTTATCGTGGAATACAATCCGTTTCATAATGGACATCGCTATCATTTACAAAAAGCACGGGAAGCATCAAAGGCTGATTGCATCATCGCCATCATGAGCGGATCTTTTTTGCAGCGCGGCGAACCAGCGATCATCGATAAATGGCACAGAGCAGAAGCTGCGCTAAACAACGGAGCAGACCTTATCCTAGAGCTTCCCTATCTTTACGCTGTCGAACATAGTGACCATTTCAGCCACGGAGCCGTCTCCGCCCTTTCTGAAATGAATGCAGAAGCGATTTGCTTCGGAAGTGAGCACGGTTCAATCGAGGCGTTCCTTGAAGCGTATAACCATATGCAAGAGAATAAAGCGACGTTTGATGAAACTGTCCAGCAGCATCTGAAGAAAGGCCTGTCATTTCCGGAAGCTTCGCGTCTCGGCTATGACGCCATCCAGCTCCCTGACAACAGCATCGATCTTAGCCAGCCGAACAATATTCTCGGCTACAGCTACGTCAAAGCGATCCAGTCTTATAACCCCACCATCACACCACTGACGATTCAGAGGTCGCAAAGTCAGTATCATGATCCAGTGATCGAAGGGGCGATTGCCAGTGCAACAAGCATAAGGAACGAAATCAAGCAGTCCGGGAGCTTAACAGATTCTGTCCAACAGGCTCTCCCTAAGGAAACGGTAGAGAAACTGGAACAATATAAAGCTAAAACAGGTGTATGGCACGAATGGGAACAGTATTTTGACCTGCTTGACTATAAAATCATGACCTCAACTGAACACGAACTGCGGTTGATCCATGGAGTCGATGAAGGTTTAGAATATCGTCTCAAACGCATGATGAAACACTCTACCAGCTTTGAAAGTTTTATGAAAGCTTTAAAAACGAAGCGTTATACATGGACAAGACTTCAGCGCACACTCGTACATATTTTAACCGGTCTGAAAAAGGAAGAAGCTCAAACACTTCTCCGTGAAGACAAGCCGGGTTATGTGCGTGTACTGGGCATGAACGAGACTGGACGCTTCTATTTAAATGAACAGAAGAAAAAGATCGATGTTCCTTTAGTGACTCAGCCGCAGAAGTTCCAACATCCTATGCTTGCTCTTGAAGAGAAGGCTTCGATTAGCTATTACAGCATTCTCGGTAGGGATGAGAGGAAGGAACGGATCCAAAGGGAATACGGCCCACCAGTGATCGTTTAACACCCTTAGAAGCATACATCTACCCAGTTGTTCGTTTCTTATTAGAAAACAGTTTCCGTTATGTATGCAAGTGCTTGTAGGGGGGAGAGATCACTCGCTTTCCATGGGCGGCCGGTGAGCTTCCTCGGGCTATTGCCCTCCGGGATCTCACCCTGCCCTTTCTTCCCATAGGAGTCTCCTGATCCCCCCCTCCATGCTTAAATGAGTGAACGGAAACATAATTTATAGCAGTTGAATAAATGGTGCAATAGGGAAACTGCACGCTAAATGGTTCAAAAGAGACGCAGATCAGGAAAGGTCTCCATATTACTCCTCACTTAATTAATCCGAGTCAAAGAATAAACCATCAAAAAACCCGAACGACCTAAGTGGGTCATTCGGGTTTTGTTGATTGAATCGAGTTGAGACATTATCCGTTCATCGGTTCCATTTCCTGGAGGTAGTTCAGTGCGTCATCGAATGTGTCGACGGGGACGATTTCCATATCTGTGTCGATCTCTTCTGCTGCCTGGACAGCGACTTCATAGTTGGACCCTTCTCGCCCGCCTTCATTTGGTGCAAAGAAAACGTCGACTCCTTCACGATCGGCTGCCACGACTTTTTTGTCGATTCCGCCGATCCGGCCCACTTCTCCTTCATAATTAATTTCACCTGTACCAGCAATTTGGTAACCTTTTGTCATATCTTCTTCAGTCAATTGATCATACATTTCAAGGGAGAACATCAGCCCGGCACTCGGTCCACCAATTTCGCCACTCTTGACCTCAACAGGCGGGTCTACTTCTACCGTGCGATCCGTCACTAAAGAAATTCCAACGCCGACTCGACTCGGGTCATCAGGGAACGGGGCAAGTGAAATATCCCGTTCAATCGTTTCACCTTCTCTAACAATCGTCAGGGTTACAGAAGTCCCTTCTTCCAAGTCACTGACATAATCAATCAAATCGCTGGATTCCTCGATATCCTGCCCGTCAACCTGGGTGATTTCATCTCCGGATTGGAGTTGTTCCTCTGCAGGCATCCCTTCTAAGACGTTCACGACATATACCCCTTCATAGTTGATGTCGATCGACTGTCCAGCCGCTTCGTAAGCGACGACCTTAGAAGCTTCCTGTGAAGACTCCATCAACTGTAGTTGGGCATGGAAATATTCTTCTTCCGAAATGCCGGGAGGGCGGACATCTTCTAGTGGACGAATCTCATGAAACGGCCTGAACTGCGCCATCAGCCACTGAATCGGCGTAGCCTGTCCTCCCCTGACCGTGACGAGATGCATTTCTCCCTCACTTGGGTACGCATCGGCCACCTCTATGACCGGATTCAAGTCATCCGCTGTTCCTGGCTTATAAATGTAATATGGTAAACGGTAAGCACCTAAAAAGGCCACGATTAATATCGTAAGAATCGCTGTTATGGCAACTCTTCTGTTCGATCTCATTTTCCTGTCTCCTTCCAACCAGCCATTACCGCCTGAATCTCTTTCACACGAAGCTCGGCAGCTTTCTCTCCTGCTGTAATAATATCTTTTGTATCCGTGAAGGAACGGGAACTATACTTCGACACTTCCGGACGGATCATCACATCCGCATCCGACGATATCCCCATTGCCGTCACCAACTCATCCTGCATAATATCAATACTTTGTATGATGACATCGTAAATCGAATTAATATTGGGATCTGCATCAAAATGTGCACAATCAACCGCTATGACGATATCTGCTCCCATACTTTTCACGACGGATACAGGTACCCGATCCTTTACACCCCCATCGATATAAAGACGCTCCTCGATCTTTTCCGGTATGAAAATGCCTGGTATGGCGATGCTCGCCCTAACAGCATCACATGCCGGTCCCGAAGTGAAAACCTTTTTCTCTCCAGAATAAAGATCCGTCGCGACAATCGACATCGGGATGTTAAAATCTTCGATGTTCTTTCCAAATGTAAACAAGCGAATATATTCCTTAATTCGTTTTCCCTGAATGAAGCCCATTTTGGGAACGGTAAAATCAAGGTAATATTTCCGTTTGAACGTTCTCGCCAGTTTATACATGTCCTCAATTCGTTGTCCGGCCGCAAAAAAAGAGCCGACGAGAGCTCCCATGCTGCTTCCGGCTACCATGTCCACAGGAATGCCGTGATCCGAGAGCACTTTAAGTACGCCCAAGTGCGCAAACCCCCGCGCTCCCCCGGATCCAAACGCTACCCCCACCGTAGGTCGCTTCATCGACATCCCTCCCCTAAGCACTTCCATATTAATTTATGGAATAAACCTTTGTCTTATGAACGTACACATAGATTGAAACATATTTTTTGAAGGGTCTATTAAAATGTATCCTCATTTTACTATGGATGATTATAGAAGTACAGAAAACGAAACGGGGGTGACCACCATTTCCAAGCTGAAAACTGTCTGGCTGACAAGCCTTGCCGTCAGCCTCGCTCTAGCCTTGATCGTCTTTCCTAAACCGGCTCTTAATGCAAGTTTAAAAGGGCTTCACTTATGGTGGGAAGTCGTCTTTCCGTCCCTTCTCCCCTTCTTTATAACCGCTGAACTGCTGATCGGATTTGGAGTCGTGCACGGTCTCGGGGCTCTCAGTGAGCGGTTCATGAGACCTCTGTTCAATGTGCCGGGATGCGGAGGCTTCGTGTGGGTCATGGGGATGGCGAGCGGGTACCCTGCCGGTGCGAAATGGACCGCTGACTTACGAAAAGATGGACAAGTCACAAGGGTCGAAGCAGAAAGGCTTGTCGCCTTCACGAACGCCTCGAGCCCCCTCTTTCTATTCGGTGCGGTAGCGGTCGGGTTTTTCCACAATCCGGACCTCGGATTACTGATTGCGATCGCACATTACGGAGGGAACTTTTTAGTGGGCGTTGGGATGAGGTTTTATAGAAGAGAAGAGCAAGAATACAGGAGTCACCCCAACAGTGCGACATGGAGAGAAGCGTTCCAAACGATGCACGCATCAAGGCTCCGGGACGGGCGTTCCATCGGGAAACTGATGGGCGATGCCGTCACGAAATCCGTCGATACGCTCTTAATGGTCGGAGGATTTATCATGCTCTTTTCTGTTTTGACTGAATTATTGAAACAGACCCATTTGATCGGTGTATTTTCGAGTGTGTTTTCTATACTTGGTCTTCCTGACAGCTTTCATCTTCCGATTGTGGCCGGTATGCTTGAGATGACGACTGGGATCGGATCGATTACAAGTACGAATGAACACCTGCTCTCCCAGTTGATGCTTGTCAGCTTCCTGCTCGGATTCCATGGTCTATCGATCCAGGCGCAAATCGCCAGCATATTAGCAGAAACAGATATCCGGTTCAAACCGTATGCCATCGCAAGAATCGCTCACGGCACGATGGCGGCTTTACTTACGTATGTATTGTTCTCTTTTTCCGAGACGTGGCGGACGCCTGCTATCCTGTCGGTGTGGAACCAAGAAGAAAATACACTGCTTCCGCTTTACTATTTATTACACGATTACGGACCACCGATCACGTTATTCACTCTAGCTCTTGTCGTTCTGCTCCACTGGTATAGATCCCAACACAAAAACCACTACGAAAACACGCCGTAGTGGTCCACTTAACAATAATCCCCCACTTGTCGCCAAGTGGGGGATTATTGTTTCTAGCATTAAAACTTTTTCTGGAGTGCTTTTTCGACAGGCTCCGGTACAAGGTCGGAAATATTGGCGCGATATTTCGCCACTTCCTTCACGATACTTGAGCTTAGGAACGAGTATTGGTTATTCGTCATCACGAAAAACGTCTCAATATTCTCGTTCAACTTTCGGTTCATTGACGTGATTTGCATTTCATATTCGAAGTCACTCACCGCACGAAGTCCTCTGATGATAGCCTGAGCATTTTGTTCTTCTGCATAGTCCATAAGGAGCCCATCGCATGAATCTACCGAAACATTATCGAGATCCTTCGTCACTTCCCTGATCAGTTCCAGCCGTTCATTAACATCAAATAACGGCGACTTGCTCTGGTTATTGAACACCGCAACGATGACATGATCAAACACTTTGGCTCCCCGCTCAATAATGTCTAAGTGACCGTATGTAATAGGGTCGAAGCTTCCCGGACATATCGCTAAACGTGTCATTCTTTTCCCTCCTTACTTAAAAATCGATACCCCGATATTGGTACCATAAATATCTTGCTTCAAAAGCTCCAAACGTCCTACACGCTCAGGGATCTCTTCTGAAGCATCATGTTCACAGACGACCATTCCGCCTTCCGCTACTAAATCATGCTCAAGCAGAGCTTCCATGAGGTCTTTATACGAGAACTTTTTATATGGGGGATCGAGAAAGATGTACTCAAAGGTCAGTCCTCGTTTACCAGCTGCCTTTAACGCTCTCATCGCATCCGTACGAAACACTTCTGTGCGATCTTCCAGATTCAACAGCTTAATATTTTCATGGACAGTTGCGATCGCTTTATGTTGCTGGTCGACAAACACGCAGGAGTCTACCCCGCGGCTGATCGCCTCAATGCCAAGCCCGCCACTTCCGGCAAACAGATCCAATGCCCGTCCACCATCGAAAAATGGGCCAATCACATGAAAGACGGCCTCTTTTACTTTATCCGTCGTAGGACGGGTTTTATGTGTTGGAACTGATTTTAACGGTCTTCCTTTAAAATCTCCGGCAATCACTCTCATGATTTTTACACCTCTTTATACACTGCATTCTACATCATCCTACCATACATTCTATTTTTGAAGCCACAAAAGAAAATATTAGCTAGGTCCTGAATAAAGGGTGCGATCTGTGCCCATACTAACCAGTGAAGCGGAATGAACTGCTTCTGAAAACGGAGAAGGCTTACATCCCCATAAGACCTTCCTCCGGTTTCTCCTCTCCCTTTATTTTTGTACTTTCGGGTACAGAAACAGGGCTGCCCTCGATTGGCAGCCCTTTTTTTATGATTATTGCTGCGTTCTCTACCAAGTTTCCGTTGTTCATACCATTGATGTTCGCCCTTCTCCTTTTATTCACAACCCGCCCTTTTCATGCTAATGTAGAAGCAAGGTACATAAGGAAAGGAAGAATGAATGGTTATGATTCAAAAATTTATTGAACTCGGCGAAGGCTATGCCGATATATACGAACTATTGGAGCTCGGGGATCGTATGCCCGACCGGATCCAGCACGCCATCGCTTTTTACAGCGAAAAGAACGGAAATCCTGTCGCCTCCCTCGCCCTCGTTATGAAGCCCGGACGCGCAAAGAAATTCCAGCCGATTTATATGTGTCGGGAAGGCATCCCCAATCCTCACGAAAAGGAAAATCAAAGGTTCACGTTATTCAAGGAAATGGCCGCGAAGGCTGGAAAAGAAGTGGTAGAGTTTACAATCAAACCTTCAACTATCTTTCCAGAAACGGAATTGTATTACCAGCACTTAATCGGGATCTTACGGACGAATAAATTTCTCGCGCCTCTTTCCTGAGCACTCAATGGACATAACAAAAGCAGCGCCCAGTGCGGCGCTGCTTTTTATATTCCCATTTTATAATCGTATTGTTTGGCTTTATCCGGCTTGGCGTTCTCATAATCGGTCCGGATCTCAGGTTTATAGGATGGTACAACACGGGAAACGAACGGTAAACGCTCAAGCTTTTCCATCTTGAAGTCCAAATCATCCTGATCGACATAAACTAATGCATATTTATGTTTTTTTGAAGCATGGATAAGATGACCGTGCTTTTTTATCTGACGGACATTTTTCATATGCTGAAAATAAACAATAATTCCTTGGCGCTTCGTTCTTCGCATAATGGCTCCCTACTTTACCGAAGTATTTACCGATAGTTTACCAAATACATGCCAAAACAGCAATCCCTGGATTGTGTGACAAAGGAGTGATACGTCATGAGAACCGATCATGAGCAGGCTTTTGATACATTTGAAAAGGAATTACACGCTTCCCCTTTATTGACGGATGTCATCTTCAAAAAAAGCGCTGGACTTCCTTTTGTCTACTTGACTCCGGCATCACAAGTCGACAAACGAATGATCGAAGACATGCTAAGGTTGTGTGCGGCAAAATCCATGCGTGGAAAACGCCTGACCCTTGAGATGAGTTATGTCCGCAAGGGTCAGGCGTATTATGTGTATCGCGTCCGTTTTTTAGTTCCGCAACGTAAAATGTTCTGCTGCGGGAACTTATGTGACGACTGTATAAGATTCACTTCCTAAGAAGCACACCCACAACTTCCGCCGCTGCCGCATCCACCGCTACAGCCGCTGTCCGTCAGGGCCATTCCGTTTTTCGGAACTTTAATTTGTTCACTGACACTGAAGGCAACCATTTCACTGATTTCATCGAGGAGTTTTTGAATTTCACGTTCAGCTCTTTTGAACTGGGCCACCTTCTCATGCATGTCCATTTCCCGCTTAACGGCACGGACTTCTTTCATGATGGAATTGTAGTCCGGATGATAACGCCCGAACCTTTGAACATCCTCGTAGTGTTCCTTCATGTCTGTAAACTTTTTGATAAGGCTCTGCGCCTCTTTATCTTGATCAAGCTCGAACTTTGCTTGTTGATAGTTTTCCATGGTCTCCGATTCCATTACCATCTGTCCGATGGCTTCCGATCGGTCAAGCAGATCGACAATCTCCATTGTTGCTAACATTGATGTCCACCTCCACTTTTTATTTTATCAAATCAGGCAGCAGAAAGAAATATACTTCAGGAAGACTCTGCTGCCTGATTCGATTAATAATAAGGGTACTGCATCTCTTTCGGTTGCTGAATCTTATCCTGTTTCACCTCAGAGAGAAGCTGTTGAAACTGCGCAATCGCTCCGTTTAAGTCTTCCATATGCTTCGATACATCTTCCCAATTGATATCCTCCATCAACAGCCCCAGCTGCTTCATCCAATCTTTTTTCGACGACTCTTTTTTAGCTGAAGGCAGTGACTGCCAAAACGGATCGTCTTCCCCTAGTATCATCCACTTTTCATAATAGCTTTGAATGAGGGAGTGGTTCCTTCTCAACTGTCTCTTCACCTTAGGTTGACGATCCACAAATTCTTTGAATTTCTGTACGCTCGGGTGCAAATCATTTTTATCCATCTTTTTTCACACCTCACTGTTCGGGATACACTTTAGCCTATGCATCAGAACAAGCATTGGTTCATGGTACCGTCAGGAAGTTCTGTGTATAGTAGCGCTGGTGAACGCCAATTCCTACGTGAGTAAACGTCTCGTTCAAGAGCGATTCACGGTGGCCTTCACTATTCAGCCAGCCGTGGACCACATCCACAGCATCCACATATTGAGCAGCAATATTTTCGCCTGCCTGCTGATAGTCGATCCCTTCCAACCTTTCCATTACGCCTTTACCCTCCGGAGAATAATGGGAAAAATAATTGTTCGCGTCCATATCCTGACTATGAAGGAACGCCACTTGTGCAGCCCCTTCATGACTTTCAAGAGGTGCGACGTCATGCCGGTTTCGAATCCGGTTTGTCATCGAGAGAATCTGCTTTTCCATCCCCTCTTCCACGACCTCCCACTCTTGTCGATCAAGAGGTATCGCGTAGGGGAGCTTTCCGCGGTATACGACTTTATAAGGCTGCATCTTCAACAAAAAGTCATTTCTCACAAAACGGACCGCTGATAAACGCTCAGTCATCCGGTCAAAATACAGCTGGCCAGTCCATTGATCACCTAGAGAGATCAATGGACGCTCCAAAAGATCTTGTTCTGAGAGCTCAAACTGGTAAGAGCCTTCACTTTCAAGAGCGTATTCTTTTGAAAAAGACGTGTGGTCTTTTACCTTTTCATACGTATCATTTATTGATATTTCTTCTAACCTTGCTCCTTCATACATAAACACGCCCGTCACTACTTCCCCGTTGTACACTCCAAGCTGCGTATATGAACGAGGATCCTCTTCATATCCCCACCATTCATAACCGAATTCACTTTGGGATCGCCAATCCGGTTCCCCTGCGACCATTTCAAGCTTTTCAACCGAAATCCCCATCCAGCCTTGAATAGACCCCGGCTCCTCGATCTGCGTTTTCTCATGTTCTTGAGCGATCGTCACTTCAGCAGGTTCTTCAAAGTTTCCTACCATAGGAGAGGTCTCCGTTGATCCTGAAAACTGGACCCACCCCCACACCATAATTCCAGCGAATACGAATAAAGCCAGTCCCTTTTTCAAACCGTCCCCTCCCCTCTTTCTATTATTATAAGTATAAGATCAAAAAGAATGACTATGTATAAAAGCTTCTCCCGTATAGAGCTCACGCTTCTGTGAACCCTATCGATATCCGCTAAGGACCAAAAAACAAAAAGACCTGCATAAGCAGGCCTCTTCAAAAGATTAATGCAGTTCTGGGCGTTCGGAGATTTCCTGAAGCGCTTGTCCTGCCGCTTGATCCGACATTTCCTCTACAGATAGGTCCCCTAAAGAAAGAATACCTGCAAGCTTGCCGTTTTCTACAACCGGAAGACGACGGATTTGGTGTTCCGCCATGATTTGGCTCGCTTCCTGCAATGTAGATTCCGGTGTACACTGGTACATACGATCGCTCATGACCTGCTGAATTTTCGCGGAATCCGGCTGTTGGGCAGCGTATCCTCTCAATACAAGGTCACGGTCCGTTACCATGCCCATTAGATGACCGTCTGGATCACAGACCGGAACGGCTCCGACATTCTTTTCCTTCATAATCATCGCGGCGTCACGAATCGTGTCTTCTGTACGGCAAACAGATACATCTCTTGTCATAATGTCTTTGACTGTTTTCACTATTCTTCCTCCTTTGAAGATATAATTAGGATCAGCCTTTAGTATCCCCTCGTTTACAAATTTATTACATGCAATGGCTTTTCTTTTGGTGTATAATATAAAACGGTTACGTATAACAAAGAAGATTTTGAAGAAAATTGCAACTCAACCGTTTTCATACTAAAATGAACATATATACATACTACAGGTGAGGTGGAAGTTATGAAGTTAGAAGGTACTGGAGTAGAAGGTCTGATTGTCGATTTTAGACCGTTGACCGCATTAATGGAGACAAACGGGTTCATTCTTGGTGGATCTTGGGATTACGAACGTGTCACATATGATTATAAAATGGAAGCCCCTGAGAAGAACATCACCTATTACGTGCGTATTCAAGGATACGCCATTGAAGGGGATGTGGATAAAGGGAATGCAGTGATCCGTCTCATGGCGCCGTTACTTGGACGTCACTACTACCCTCACGGAGTAGAGTATGGACATCAGGAAGGGTTCTCAGAAGCCATTGTTGAGCGTGCTAAAACCCTTGTCAGCAAAATCAAGGAGCCTGCAGAGCGTTACCATAATCAGGTTCCGGAGCATATCGTGCTCGACAAGCTTAAAAAGTGGGCTCAGGAAAACCAGAACCAGGAAGTCCTTGAAAAGGTCAAAGAACTTTCCAACGATCCTGAACGCCAAAAATAGTTCCAACCAGCCGCAAAAGGAGTCGCACATCATTCTGAATGATGAGCGGCTTTTTTTGAAAGGGTACTACACACTGCAGTCTTCACGGAAAGGAGCTACATAAAGAAATTGTTTCGCTATCTGACTAAAAAACAATGGGTACTCATCTTACTTTCACTATTTCTCATCGTAGCTGGATATTTTATTTTACCCGTTTCCATACCGCTCTTACTTGCGCTCGTTACAGCTTTATTCTTAAATCCCGCTGTACGATGGATCCAATTCAGGTTTCGGTTAAATAGAAAAATATCCGTTATTATTGTGTTTCTGCTGTTCCTCATTATGTTAGGAATATTAGGGACATTCGCCGTCACAAGAGCCGTAGCTCAAATTATTGAGTTGGCAGATAATGCACCAGCTTACATCAATCAGATCAATAACGTTCTGCTCAACTGGCAGAACAGCATGAACAGCTTTACACAGAACATGCCGAGGGAGTTTGTCGATAAAGTGGCAACCGAAATGACGAACACACTAGACAGCACAACGGCTGCCATTTCTGAGAGGCTCCAGCTTTCGAATATCGCGGCTTTTGCTGCCAAAATTCCTGAATACTTAGTCAGCCTTCTCGTCTATTTAATCGCCCTGTTTTTATTCATGCTCGAACTCCCTCGCCTGCGCGAGAAGATGCATGATCACTTCACAGAAGCGACATCTGAAAAAATTACGTTCATGAATGCCCGTCTAAGTTATGTCGTGTTCGGCTTTCTGAAAGCTCAATTTCTGGTCAGTATCATTATCTTTGTTGTAACATTGGCCGGTTTACTTTGGATTGCCCCTGAAGTTGCTCTTGTCATGTCTCTCATTATTTGGATCATCGATTTCATTCCGATCATCGGATCGATTGTCATCCTTGGCCCGTGGTCGATTTACATGCTCATTTCTGGTGACCTTGCAATGGGGACTCAGCTTGGGATCCTTGCGATTATTCTTTTGGCCATTCGTCGTACAGTCGAGCCAAAAGTAATGGGACGTCACATCGGACTATCTCCGTTGGCTACTTTAATTGCCATGTATCTTGGGTTACAGCTGATCGGTCTCGCTGGATTCATTCTCGGGCCGCTGCTCGTGATTGCATTCAACTCTGCCAAGGAGGCCGGGATTATCAAATGGAACTATAAAATATAAAATAAGGATCGTACTCCCTTAAAGTGGAGTACGATCCTTTTTGATTTACAATCCTTCTTCAAACTGATCGGTTGTTGCTTCATGAAGGGTCTTTTCCTTTTTAAACAGAAAGATTTCTCGATGTCTTCCGGTATGGAAAAAGCCATTATTGATCAGTACTTTTTGTGAAGCTATATTCGCCTTATCACACTGGGCTTCGATACCTTTTACACCAGGCTGTTCGAAAGCCCATTGGCATAAGCCTTCGACAGCTTCTGTCGCATAGCCAACGCCCCGTTCAGAAGCGACCACATGATAACCGATTTCAATGACACCTTCGTCATCGGGCCTTCCTTTAAAACCGATGTCACCGACGACGTGCTCGCCTTCGCGGTCAATCATCACCCACGGACCGAAGCCCAACTCCCCTTCTTCCTCTTCCAGCTTCTCCACATATATAGGCAAAAGCGCTTTTAGACCGTCGTGAGGCCAGTTCTTATTCCACGGCAGCTGGAACTTATAATAAAACGCAAGCGAATTCTTCATCAGAATTTGCGCCAAATCAACCGTAATCGGAAACAAGAGCAATCTGTTGGTGAACAGTTCCATAATGTGCAACCTCCTGTTCTTTTATGTACGTGATGGATTCATACTCTCCTATATACCTGTTATAGCCCTCATTTAAACAATTTTCTCTTGTCTTTATTGAATTTATTTTCCATCTTTTTCAACCCTATTTTGAATGAAGGAAAAAGCAACGTCGAAAACCAGTTCGACGTTGCTGCACTAATTAAGAACCACCTAAAATCGCCTTGATCATGCTCGTCGTTGCTCCCCCATCATAAATGATGTAAAGCAACAAATAGACCATAACTCCTGTGACAGCTGTACAGAACCAGATGACGCTTGTAACAGGACCGATTTTGCGATGTTTATTTACTTTTCGCTTGAAAGCCAGGGTCAAAGTCACCAACCCGAAGACAGCACCTACTGTTGCCAGAATGATATGGAAAATTAAAAATATCGTATAATAAATTTCTATATCTTCTGGTCCCCCAAAGCTCGTGTTTCCGACGAAAATCGTTCGACTCAAGTATATGATAAAGAAAATCAAGGCACTGATCGCTGCGAAAATCATCACGATTCTGTGTTGTTTTCTATAATCCTTTACAATAAGTCCCCAGCCAATAGCAACAAGAAGCGCACTAAGTACGATGAAGAACGTACTCAATGTTGGTAATAGCGGCATGAATATTCACCTCATCTAACCCTTCATTCACTTGATCTTAAGATGTTGACTCTCCAGGTACTTGTGATGGTAATGGATCAACAGAGTAACGTTCTTTATTGAACCAACTGAAGAAAATATAAGCAATCACAGACCCGAATATAATTTCCTGCGTAATTTTCATAATGATTCCGCCTAGCTGTTGATCCTCAATCAGCGGAATCGGCGTGAAGTAAGACGGACCACTCAGCGTCGTTGAAATGCTATTCAGTACATCTCCTGGCACACAAAGGCTGAGCGCCTGAACCCATGCCCCAGACTCTGAAAACGTTTCGTAGAGCGGAGTCCCGGCAAAAATGATCAATCCACAAGCTGGTGTAATCAAGACACCGTTTGCAAAAATGAACCCGATTTTCAATAATGGGCTGATTCGATCGAGTTCTTCGATTGGTGGAAAAACGGATACCCACATTCCAAAAGCCGTGAATAAGATCACTGTTGTGATGACACCATGAGCAAGCTCACTGGACTTCGCAAAATCAAAGATGGCCGGCATATGATAAATCGAGAATAACCCGTTGAACAGAAGAAGAGAAATTAAAGGTTTCGTCAAAATTCTTAACGTACGTTTTAAACCTTTCGTATCGAACACGGTTCTCCAAATCCAAACTGGAATTCCTTTGATGATAAGTATAGGAAAAAGCAAGTAATACAAAGCCATCTGTGTCATATGGGCTGTAAACATAATATGGGCGAGAAGATCTACTGGAGACCCCTTTATGATATATAAGAGAACCATCCCGCTGTAAAACATCAACTGCTGGGCAACCGAAGGACGATCTGTCCCTTTTTTCCTGCCTGGACCTGTCACATAAAAGTAGACAGCCGCCAAGAGGAGGACGAATAAGAAATAATAAGGACTCCACAGAGCGCGAAATCCGAAAATTTGGAGCTCTAACCACATAGGTGACTCACCTCAGTCTGATTACTTTTTACTTCTCTATTCTATCTGATTTCGAGACAAAAAACGAGGGGGCTAGCATAATCTGGACCATTGTTCATAATTTAGCCATAAAACTCTGACTCCTATAAACAAATACTATCTCCCATCATAATGTTGATCATTATCCAGGCACGGGGCAACCTGAAAAGTTTCCGGCTTATTCATCTGAAGTTCGAACGAAACAAAACCCCACAAACCATAAAAAGAGGCCGGAGAATCTCCGGCCTCTCAAAAGTATTCGATTTACCACCAAATAATTGTAACAAACGTAATGATCGTCAAGAGGGCAACAGCTGCTCCTCCGTACATCATAAGAGCCGGCATATCGTGACCTTTATTTTTCATGTGCATGAAATAATAAAGTTGGAAAGCGACCTGTACAATTGCCAAAATTAAAAGGGTCGGAATGACGAAATAAGAGTCAACTTCCATGATGACCATTCCGAAAGCAATAAAGGTAAACAAAATCATCATCACAAAACTGATGACCTGCTGCTTCATTTCTTCCCGGTGCATTTTTCTTTCATATTCCATTTGATAGCCTGTTTTGGAATTGGTGTTATCTGCCATACGTTAACCCACCTTTCCCATAAGGTAAACAACAGTGAAGATGAATACCCAAACAACATCAATAAAGTGCCAGTACAGACTTGCAATGTAGAACTTAGGAGCGTTGTAAAGATTCAAACCACGCTTCTGGTTCCGGATCATGAGAGCGACAATCCAGGATAGCCCGAATAGTACGTGTCCTCCGTGGAAGCCGACTAATGTATAGAAGGCTGATCCAAAGGCCGAAGAACGGAACGTAAATCCGTACTCATGGATGTAGTGATAAAACTCATAAATCTCAAATCCTAAGAAACAGACTCCTAAAAGCACTGTAATTCCAAGCCATGTCTGCATCTTTCTAAAGTCGTTGTTTTTCATGTGATACATGGCGTACACACTCGTTAAGGAACTCGTAAGCAAAAGCATTGTCATAATAAAGACAAGCTCAAGCCCGAATAAGTTTTCTGGCGTATTTTCCCCTTGTGTCGATCCATTTAAAGCAAGGTACGTTCCGAACAAACTTGCGAACAAAACGGTTTCTCCACCAAGGAAGAACCAAAATCCTAAAAATTTGTTCTTTCCTTCGAGGGTGGCTTTTTCCGGATCATGCGGCATTGATTTTGGATTCAGCACATCATCATGACTCATTATTTAGCCACCCCTTTCTTAATATCTGCTTCAAGTTCTTCTTTATGAATATGGTGTCCAAGGTCGTCCTTCAAGGACCTTGTCAGCATTGAACCGAGCGTAATACCCATACCGACAAATACCGCAATCAACCATGCACTATTATCAACTTGGTAAATGAAACCAAAACCTGCGATAAACAAGCCAAGCGACATCATAAACGGAAGAATAGAAGCATTCGGCATATGAATATCACCTAAAGGTTCAGCTGGCGTCATGCCTTCTTTACCGTCCATCTTTTCCACCCAAAGCGGGTCAAGACCACGAACAAGTGGTGTTTGAACAAAGTTGTAGTGTGGAGGCGGAGATGGAATCGCCCATTCAAGCGTACGTCCGACACCCCATGGATCTGCAGCTGCTTTTTCCCCTTTAACAGATGTATAAACGACGTTGATCAAGAAGATAACGGTACCAATCGCCATAAAGAAAGCACCGATCGTACTGATCAAGTTTCCTGTTTCAAGGCCCTGTCCTTCAAGGAACACCCAATAACGGCGAGGCATACCCATCAGACCAAGGAAGTGTTGAATGAAGAACGTCAGGTGGAACCCGATAAAGAATGGCCAGAATGCCCATTTTCCTAGTTTTTCATTCAATACTTTACCGAACATCTTCGGCCACCAGTAGTGAAGCGCTGCGAATAAACCGAATACAACACCACCTACAATGACATAGTGGAAGTGTCCGACAACAAAGTATGTGTCATGATATTGGAAGTCAGCTGCCGCTGCTGCAAGCATTACTCCTGTCATTCCTCCGATTGTAAAGGAAGGAATAAACGCAATCGACCAGAGCATAGCTGCTGTCATACGGATTTGACCGCCCCACATCGTGAACAGCCAGTTAAAGATTTTGATTCCTGTAGGTACAGCGATCGCCATCGTCGCAACAGCGAAAATAGAGTTCGCAATCGGCCCCATACCTACTGTGAACATGTGGTGTGCCCACACCATGAAACCTAGGAATCCAATAAGTACAGTCGCGAATACCATCGCGGAATAACCAAATAAACGTTTTTTGGAGAAGTTCGAGAAGATGTCACTGAACGCTCCAAACAATGGAAGAATCAAAATGTAAACTTCCGGGTGACCGAAAATCCAGAATAAGTGCTCCCAAATGATGACGTTTCCTCCCAGAGCGACATCAAAGAAAGCAGACCCGAACATGCGGTCAAACATCATAAGGAATAGTCCTACTGTCAGAGCAGGGAATGCAAATAAAATCAACGTACTCGTCACAAATGTTGACCATGTAAACAACGGCATACGCATGTATGTCATTCCAGGTGCCCTCATGTTGACAATCGTGACGAGGAAGTTAATCCCCCCGATTAATGTTCCGGCACCAGAAATCTGAAGTCCCATGACGTAATAGTCCACACCGTGACCAGGTGATGTCGTCGATAGTGGAGCATAGTTTGTCCATCCAGCATCTGGTGCTCCACCTGTAAACCATGATACGTTCAGCATGATTCCGCCGAACAAAAACAGCCAGAACCCTAACGAGTTCAAAAACGGGAATGCAACGTCTCGTGCCCCGATTTGTAAAGGCACGACAGCATTCATCAAAGCGAAAATCAATGGCATGGCTGCTAAGAAAATCATCGTTGTACCATGCATCGTAATCATTTCATTGTAAAGACCAGCTGAGATGAAATCGTTGTCCGGTTTCATCAGCTGAATACGAATTATCATGGCCTCTAGCCCACCAATAAGGAAAAACAGGCCTCCCGAAACCAAATAAAGATGAGCGATCTTTTTATGGTCCACGGTCGTTAAGTAATCCCAAATTGCAGCGCCGAGCCCACGTTTTTGCGCTACTGCAGTACTCACGCTTTAACCTCCCTTTAAACCTCTTTCTCGTAAATTATTCTTCATCTGGAGCTTGGGTCGGCAAATCTTTGCCTACCTCTGAATGATCGAGCTCAAGTAGATAATCAGCAATCTTGTCCGCTTCTTCTTCTGTTACAAGGTTTGCAGGCATTTGGTTACCAGGCTTCATTTCATCTGGATGAACAATCCAGTCGACAAGGTTTTCTTTTGTCGGCTCGAATACACCTGCAATTTTCTCGCGATTCGCATAGTTGGTCAGATTTGGTCCGACACCCATAGAAGCCCCACCAATAGCGTGACAGCTCATACAGTTGTTGTTGAACAGCTCCTGACCTTCCTGTGCGGAGGTTGTTTCTGGTTGAGCCTCAGGATCGACATTACGCATGTCTTCTTTCCACTGATCGAACTCTTCAGGACTGACAGCGATTACACGAAAGTCCATCAAAGAGTGAGATGGTCCGCAAAGCTCGGCACAGTGCCCCCAGTAAACTCCTTCTTCATAAGCTTCTAAGTACATTGTGTTCATGTTTTCTCCAGGGTTTGTATCCATCTTTCCTGCCAGAGTCGGAACCCAGAAAGAGTGAATAACGTCACTGGATTTCATGTTTAAGTATACGCGCTCATTCGTCGGGATGTATAAGTCCTGACTTGTAGCGAGTTCCTCGCCTTCATAGTTGAAGTGCCACCAGTACTGATTACCTGTCACCTCAACTGTTAATACACCCTCATCACCTTGGGTGGATTGATCGGCAAGGTCAAATGTGGCTTGCACAGTAGGTACAGCCAACACTAGAAGAAGGATAATTGGAATGACTGTCCAGATTACCTCTAGCGATTTGTTCCCTTCTGTTTGTTTAGGAATGACATCCTCCTGTCCCTTCTTTTCACGATAACGGACAAGAACAAACGCATAAATTGCCATTACGATAACAAATACAAAGATCATTATCGCAATACTGATCATCATAAGATCTAATAATAATTCCGCACCGTAACCCTTAGGCTTTAACGCCGACAGGTTGTCCACACCACATCCGGACAGGATCATGGCCAGTGCACCAAACAAAAACAGGGAACGGAATTTTCCCATCCAACCTCTCATGAGTGATACCTCTCTTTCTCTTATGATCTTTTTTTATATAATAACTAGTCCACAGAAGTGGACTAGTTAATTAAAAAATGGTAATGGAAGTGTTACAAGAACCATCATGAGGAACATGATTGTCAAGTAGTTCAATGAGTAGATAAACATCCATGTTGCCCACTTGTTATCATTCTTCATAAAGAAGCCGGCTATACCTAGGGCAAGCCAACCGAAGGATAAAAGGAAGGCGATGATTAAGAAAAGGCTGCCCAAAGAAGCTAAATAAATAGGTAATGGCAGTAAACAAGCGACATAGATGACAATTTGGCGTTTTGTGATACCAAATCCATGTACTACAGGTAGCATAGGTACACCTGCAGCTTTATATTCATCTTTCTTTTTCATAGCAAGCGCCAAAAAGTGCGGCGTCTGCCAGATAAACATAATTAAAAATAGGATGAGCGCTTCCAGTTGAAGACCTGGATCAATAGCAGCCCAGCCGATTAATGGTGGTACAGCACCGGAGAAGCTCCCGATTACTGTATTAATCGTATACCTGCGTTTAGACCACATCGTGTAGAGCACAACATAAACAAACCATCCAAATGCGCCCCATAATGCGGCTTGCAATGTAGTAAACATTAAAACAACAAAACCAGCAATTGATACGGTGATACCCATTAATTTAATAACAGATAACGGAATCGAACCCGTAACCGTCGGACGATTCTTCGTCCGGGACATGATCGGATCGATATCCCTGTCATACCAGTTGTTAATAATACATCCACCAGCGATGACGAGCGCGGTTCCGAGCATTGTCAGCAAAAAAGTTCCCCAATGATCGGTAAATTTAGAACCGGTAAAATGCAAGGCTAACCAAAAGCCTGCAAATGTCGTTATTAAATTGGAATTAATAATCCCTACTTTAATCAAACTTTTAATATCAGCTAACAATGAAGACTCACGTACAGCCGGCTGACTCATCATTTCCGTAGTCGCGGACTCGACTGTTCTTGGATTATCCATCGTAATATCTTCCTCCTTCTACCTCCCTCGCGTTCCATTTCATCTTTTTCAAAATGGATGACCTCAGTCGAGGGGCGGTTTCCTCCCATTCGTGACAAAACTGGCACCATGACAAGAAACATCAAAATAATTGTATCATGGAATCGGTGTTCTATCTATTTAAACTCCAGATTTTTATTGAGATGTGACAACTTTGTGAAACCCCTTCATGTATCAGTATCAGCGAAATGATCAACTTTTAACGGCAAAAACATCAATTATTTTTTCCGGTAAATTTCCAAGTTTCCACGGTGATAAAAGAACTTTTTGGAGGTCACCTATCTATTTCTAGCAGAGCCTCCTTTATAATGCAAGTTTTTTTGGAGAGATCATGAAAACTTTTATCGTTCCTAATGTAAAACTATCGAAAGAAGAGATGCAAAAAAAAGAGCTGACCTTTGGATGGTCAGCTCTTATCCATTATTCAAATTCAATGAGAAGGTCGCCCACATGGATCGCTTCATTATTGGAGACATAAATATCTTTAATGACACCATCAAATGGAGCTTGGACTGTGGTTTCCATTTTCATCGCTTCTGTAATCATTAGGTGATCGCCCTTTTTCACCTTTTCGCCTTTACTAGAGATGACTTTAATGACAGTGCCTGGCATTGTCGCACCGATGTGTTTATTGTTGGACTTGTCCGCTTTCGGACGAGCTTCCACACTTGCCTTCACATTTTCATCACGAATGACGACTTCTCGTGGCTGCCCGTTCAGCTCGAAATAAACCGTTCGTGTACCATCAATTTGAGCCTCTCCGACAGACACAAGCTTCACGATCAGTGTCTTCCCTTGCTCAATTTCTACTTCGATTTCTTCACCTAAGCGCATACCATAAAAGAAAGTCGGGGTATCGAGCATGGACATATCCCCGAACTGCTCCGTGAACTTCTGATGGTCCATGAACACTTTAGGGTATAACGCGTAGCTGATCATATCAAAGCTCGTCACGGGGCGATCGAGCTTATGGAACAGTGTTTCTTTCAAATCGTTGAAATCTACGGGATCGAGCAGTTCTCCAGGTCTTACGGTGATCGGTTCACGCCCTTTTAGGATCACGCGCTGAAGCTCGGACGGGAATCCACCATACGGTTGGCCGAGGTATCCTTGGAATAGTTCCACGACACTATCTGGGAAGTCAAGAGAGTCTCCCTTATCGTAAATGTCATCCTCACTCAAGTTATTTTGCACCATGAACAGGGCCATATCACCAACAACTTTGGAGGAAGGCGTGACTTTGACGATGTCCCCGAACATATCGTTGACGCGACGATACATTTTCTTCACTTCATCCCAACGATCCTTCAGGCCAACAGCTTTCGCCTGTTGCTGCAGATTACTATATTGGCCTCCTGGCATTTCGTGTTCATACACTTCTGTATGAGGAGCCATCATGCCGCTTTCAAAGTCCTGGTAGTACTTCCTTGTATCCTCCCAGTAGTGTCCAAGCTGTTCATAAGCTTTTATGTCCACATTCGGCTTTCGCTCACTGCCTTCAAGAGCATAATACAAGCTGTTGGCACTAGGCTGCGAAGTTAGTCCAGCCATAGAGCCTGTAGCTACGTCTACCACGTCAACTCCTGCCTCAACTGCACGTGCGTAAGTGAAAATACCGTTACCGCTTGTATCGTGCGTGTGCAGGTGAATCGGAATATCAATCGTTTCTTTCAAAGTAGAAATCAGCTGATAAGCCGCTTCCGGTTTCATTAAACCAGCCATATCCTTGATCCCAAGAATGTGCGCACCGGAATCCTGAAGCTCTTTCGCTACTTTTTTATAATAGTTCAAGTCGTATTTAGGACGGGATGGATCAAGGATATCTCCCGTGTAACACATCGCGGCTTCCGCTACCTTTCCATTTTCACGGACAGACTCGATGGCTAATTTCATTCCGTCCACCCAGTTCAAGCTGTCAAAGATACGGAAGACATCGATGCCCGCATTCGAACTCTTTTCGACGAATTCTTTGATCAGGTTATCTGGATAGTTTTTATATCCAACCGCATTGGACGCCCGAAGCAGCATTTGGAAAAGGACGTTCGGTGCTTTTTCACGCAGTTTCAACAGGCGTGACCACGGATCTTCGTTCAAGAACCTGTAGGACACATCGAATGTCGCACCGCCCCACATTTCAAGCGAGAATAAATCCGGAAGCAAGCGTGCTGTCGGTTCTGCAATATTTTCTATATCTTTCGTCCGCACCCTTGTCGCAAGAAGAGACTGATGCGCATCACGGAAGGTCGTATCTGTCAGAAGCACTTCCTTCTGTTCTTTCAGCCACTGCGCAAGGCCTTCTGGGCCTCTTTCATCAAGGATTTGCTTCGTTCCGTTCGGAATCGGTTCAGAATACTTCACATCTGGAAGTCTAGGTTTTGAATACGTCGGCTTTTTACGATTTCCGTACCCTTCAAACCCGTTAATGGTACGATCCGCAATATACGTGAGCATTTTCGTTCCACGGTCTTTTCTCTTCGGGAAAACAAAAAGTTCTGGCGAGCGGTCGATGAACGTCGTATCGTATTCACCAGATAAAAATAGTTTATGCTGTACGACATTTTCAAGGAACGGAATATTCGTCTTTATTCCGCGGATTCGGAACTCCCTCAAGTTCCGCACCATTTTCTGAGCTGCCTGTTCAAAGGTCAAAGCCCAAGTGGACAGCTTCACAAGTAAAGAATCGTAATATGGTGAAATGACGGCGCCTTGAAAACCGTTCCCTGCATCCAGACGGACTCCGAAACCACCACCTGAACGATAAGCCATAATCTTTCCGGTATCCGGCATGAAATTATTCAGAGGGTCCTCGGTGGTAACACGGGACTGGATCGCGTATCCGTGAGGAGCGATTTGATCCTGTAGAGGAATTCCTATGGTTCCACCATGAAGCTCATGTCCTTCAGCAACACGGATTTGAGTCTGGACAATATCCACTCCCGTGATCATTTCTGTAATCGTATGCTCCACCTGTACACGCGGGTTAACTTCAATAAAGTAAAACTCATTCCCTGTTACAAGAAACTCTACCGTCCCGGCATTGATGTAATCGACATTCTTCATTAACTTAACCGCAGCTTCACAAATATCTTCACGCAGCTTATCCGATAAAGATACGCTCGGTGCAATCTCCACTACTTTCTGGTGACGACGTTGTACAGAGCAATCACGCTCATACAGGTGGACAATATTCCTGTGACGATCTCCGATAATTTGCACCTCAATATGCTTCGGCTGTTCAATCAGCTTTTCAACATATACCTCGTCACTTCCGAAGGCTGCTCTTGCTTCAGAGCGCGCTCTGTCATAAGCATCCTCTAGAGCTTCTTCGCTTCGGACAACACGCATGCCTCGTCCTCCACCACCCATGGCCGCTTTAATCATAAGTGGATAGCCGTGCTGCTTTCCGAAGGCCTTGATTTCACTTAACCCGCTTACAGGGCCGTCACTGCCTGGAATAACCGGGATGTCAGCTGCGATTGCCTGTTCACGTGCTTTTACCTTGTCCCCGAACATGTTGAGCTGTTCACTTGTCGGACCGATAAAAATGATTCCTTCTTCTTCGCAACGCTTGGCAAACTGAATGTTCTCTGAAAGGAAACCATATCCTGGATGGATCGCATCTACTCCGACGCTCTTCGCGATTTCAATGATGCCTTCAATATCCAGGTAGGCATCAATCGGTTTTTTCCCTTCTCCAACAAGATAGGCTTCATCCGCCTTGTACCTGTGATAGGATCCCGTATCCTCCTGTGAATAAACCGCTACCGTACGAATATCCAATTCTGTACAGGCCCTGAAGACGCGAATTGCGATTTCTCCACGGTTTGCGACTAATACTTTGTTGATCTTATTCAGTTTTGCCATGATCTCACTCCTCGGTTTCTCATCGTTTTAGGTTCTTCTTTCACTACTTCTTCTACGTGAGTGTTTCGTTCCTGTTCTTTTATTTTGACTTTTCTAGCTATATTATTAAGCATCCCTACCGCAACCATTAAAATAATGATCGAGGAGCCTCCGTAACTGACAAACGGAAGCGTCACCCCTGTAATTGGTAGGATCCCGCTCATAGCACCAAGATTAATGAAGGCCTGAATTCCAATCATCGAAGAAATCCCAATCGCCATTAAAGCTCCGAAAGCATCGCGGCATCTTGAAGATATGTAGAGACCACGCAATACAATGAGAGCTAACAGTCCAACCGTAATCGCCACTCCTACAAAGCCTAGTTCCTCAGCAATGACAGCCATAATAAAGTCTGTGTGTGGCTCAGGCAGATAGCCGAGTTTCTGAACACCCTGACCAAGACCTTCTCCGAGCAGACCACCTGTCCCTATGGCTACATAAGACTGTATTAAATGGTAACCGCCTGCATCCGGATCCTCAAAAGGCTGGTATGCGCCCGAGAACCTCTCCAAACGTTCGTCGGTCACCATTTGGGTGGCTCCTATGCCGATGACGGCAACTGTAACAAACACCAACAAAGCGATGTGCCGCTTCCGAATTCCTGAACACATGATGACGAAGCTTGCAATCATCCCGATAACAGCCGCCGTTCCTATATCCGGCTGCATGATGATCAAACCTAGAATCAGCGCTGTTAAAATAAGCGGTGGGAGAACAGCTTGATAAAAGTTATCAATATATTTTTGTTTTTTGGCGTAAACAGAAGCCAAATAAATGATAATTCCTACTTTCACAAATTCAGCCGGTTGCAAATTCATGAATCCTAAATTGTACCACGACAAAGAGTTATTCACTTCTGTTCCGAAGAAAAACAGTCCTCCTAAGGCAAGGATCATCAGAACGACGATCGGCTTGGCTAACTCCTGCCATATACGGTAATTAATATTGGATATGATCAACATTAAGATCAATCCGATTACGACCCACTGCAATTGTTTAAATAAGAAATGATCACTTTCTACATTAAAACGGATGGGGCCGTAAACCATACTTGCGCTGTAAATCATCACTGTCCCAAAAGCCACTAAAGCGATAGGGGCAAATAATAATGTAAAGTCATAAGTTTTCAATCGTCGAATCATCTTTATTCATCCCTACTTTAATTTTTTTCTATCCACGTTCAACACTTCGCCCTACTTTACTTTCCCGATGCCATAACGTTCGAGCATTCCAGAATCCTTATGTACGGAATCTCACCATTTCTCATGCAACCTTTTGCACAGAGCGGTCTTGATACAAAAAAACTCAAATTACAACAGAGGTCGTCGCAATTTGAGCTAGTCTATCATGATTTTTGAGCAGCCTCATGTAAGACATTCAGTTGTTTTTCCAAATTATCTAGAATTTGCTTTCCTTCCTCATCGCTGATCAAATTCAAACGAACCGCAAAATGAATTTCACGGGATAGACCAAACATTTGTGTATCTAAAACTTCTTCATATAATGGACATTGAGGCATGGTGAGGTTGTCCATCTGCACTTTAATAAGGCGAAGTATTTTATCAGCATCAGCTTTTAGAAGGGCATAGGCTTTTTCCCGGTGATCCACAGCCACATCAGACAACATAGAAATCCCCTCCATCTACAGTCTTTCTTTCCATTATCTTATCGTTTAGTAACAAAAATTGCAACAAACGATAGTGGATTCGTCTAAAAAATAGACAGATCGTAACGATTGGAAAGTAGCTCAAGTAATTTGAGACCAACTACGCTGTTTCCTTTATCATCAAGACTCGGACCATACACCGCAATTCCGCCAAATCCATTCAACGAAGCAAGCACAGATCCCGACACTCCACTTTTGGCAGGAATCCCCACTTTTATCGCAAAGGATCCCGAAGCATCATACATGCCGCACGTAACCATGAACGTTTTACAAATCCGCGCCAAATGCTTCGGAATAATCCGTCTGCCGGATGCAATATCTCTTCCTTCATTCGCAAGCAAGGCACCGATTCTTGCGAGTTGACAGACGTTCAACTCAATCGCACATTGTTTCGTGTAGGCATCGAGCGTTTCCTCCACACTACCTGTTACAATTCGGTGCTGTTTCATATAAAAAAGCAGCGAGCGGTTCAAAAAGGCTGTTTCAAACTCATTCGAAGCTACTTCTTCGTTATAACGTATCGAATGGTCGTCTGTCAGTTCGTGAATAAAGCTGAGCAGTCGCCCCACCTTTTCATCTGGTGTATCCCCATGGATCATGTGAGTAACCGCTAAAGCCCCTGCATTGATCATTGGATTAAGTGGCTTAGACGGTGTCCTCTCCAATCGATAAATCGAATGGAAAGGGTCTCCTGTAGGTTCCATCCCTACCCTCTCAAACACATAATCCTCTCCGTTGTCCATCAAGGCCAAGGCTAAAGAAAGGACCTTCGAAATACTCTGAAGCGTAAACATCGCCTCTGTCTCGCCTGCTTCGACGCTGTCTCCATCTATATAATGAATCGCCACAGCCAAATTTTCCGGATCCTGCCTTGATAAAGCAGGTATATAATTTGCGACTTGACCATCATAAGCATAAGGACGGACGTTATTCAGCCATTCTTCTAATATTTCTGTGGTGATATCTTTTTTCAATCGTCTCAGCCTCCATTAATGAAATCGAATTCATTTTTTGCTATCATTTGATTTGGATGATAATTATTGGAAAGGTGGCTCCACCATGATTGTGCAAATTGCAGGAAACGTGAAATTTCCTATTACATTGGATCCTACCGTCTGGATCTTTGACGACCGGAAGGTAACATTTAAAGAAATTTTCGAACCAGATGCCGTCGAGACTTCAGAAGAAGAGGAAGATGAACTGAAACGGCAGTCGCTTCGATTCGATCGTGAGGTTTACCAGCAAAAGCTGAACCCACCTGTTAACAAAAGCCTGAATCGTTATGAAAAGCAAAGAATCGTCAACGGCACGTTCCTTATGCCACTGAAACCGTTTCTTCATACAAGCGAACCCGCACGCGATGTCAGCACGGCGGCTCTCGTAACAAAAGATGGAGAGCATGTCATCGATGCGGACGACTTAGCCGAATCCTACCTTCTCTTTGCGAAAGAAGGCAAGCCATTAAAAGAAGAAGGTCCGGTTCACTTATATTTCAAAGACGGTTCCAACCGATCCCAGCCTATTAAGGGAATTAAAAAAATCGTCTTACAGTAAGGATCAGGGCAGCCCGAAACGGCTGTCCTTTTTACATATTCTTTTCACAAAAGACAAACACTATGACAAGTGGCTCTCACTAATATTGATTTTTATAAAAAGAAAAGTGGTGTTTGTCTTGAAGAAAATTCTATTTATCCTTTCTATGCTACTTCTGGCTGCTTGTCAGCAAAATGAACAGGAATCCCTCTTACAGGAACGTCAGGAGGAGTCGCATTTAAAATATGTAACCGACTCTGACCCGATTGAAAAGAGACCGTTAACAAGCCAGCAGGTAGCACGAACGTTAGCTCAAACCGCTACGGAAGTTCCAGATGTACACGACGCGACAGCTATTGTCCTTGGGAACTATGCGGCCGTAGGGATCGACATCGATAAAGATCTCGACCGCGCGCGTGTCGGAGTCATCAAATATTCAGTAGCAGAAGCATTGCAGCATGATCCATACGGAAAGCAGGCTATTGTCATCGCGGATGCCGATGGTGTTGAACGTCTGAGGAATCTCGGTCAGAAAATGGCAGAAGGTCACCCCGTCGAAGCCGTGACAAATGAATTAAGCCAAATTGTGGCTAGGTACATGCCAGAGGGTCCCCTCAATGATCGACCGCAAACCGAAAGCAATCAAGAATCGATTCCTCAGGAGGACCAGGAAAAATTGGAGCAAGTCGAAAAAGAACAGTCGAAAGAGGGCTAAAGAAAAACAGCTAAATCCTGCCAGGATTTAGCTGTTGCTTTTTTCTAGGATTTCTCTTTCCTTCTCTGTCAGTTCATTATAGTATTGGACTCCGAATTGTGAGCCTTCCGCTACCATATCAGCATTTTCCAAATTGGAGACCTGCGGGTTTCCTGCTTCTTCGATCGGAAGGTCATCTTTTTTCGTGAATTTGCCTTGAATATCTCTTGTTTTATCCGCTACCTGCTGTCTGTTTTCCTCATCTTTAAGAAAATAAGCAAGCGCTCCTCCTACAACAGCTCCGACAGCTGTAAACATCCAGCGTTTTCTCAACAGAATCATCCTTTCCTCAACTTGTATTTTTTACATTTCCCTGAATTTGAGAAATCAAACGTGAAAATATGTATTCACAAGACCCTCCTTAAATATGTTACAATATTAGACAAAGGTTGTATAATATTTGAGGTGAACTGTCATGCGTGTTCAATGCGTAATTTGTGATACAATCGAAAAAATCGACAGCTATTGTTTACAGGCCAAACGTTTAAGAAACCGGCGTCTCAACACTTACATGTGTCAGACGTGCCATGATCGTATCGGAGAAAATACGAAAAAAAGATTGGCGACCGGTCAGTTCAAGTTTAATCGCGAACGCAAAAAGGAAAAACATTTATCATAAGAGCGGCTCTCCAGCCGCTCTTTTTTAGTGGAAATTTTTAAGAATACTTTTCAGTAGACAAAAAAGACCCGGCAACTAGCCGGATCTTGATTATCCATTATTCTGCTGACCCTCTCTGCTTTGCCGTTCTCTGTGGAGCCGCAGTCGGTAAATGCCCAAAATAAGAGCGGCCACGACTAGACTTTCCGCTACCGGAAGGTTCAGACCTAATATGAGCGTTAGGACAAACGTTCCGACAATAAGAACCGTATATACGACAACAGTCTGAAGCATGGGCAGCTTTCTCGCAAACCCTAGTTTGAACGTGATCACCGTCAATACGACAATCGTTAAGTATAATAGCATGAACGAACGAAATAGCAGACCTACTTCATCTTCGTTATTTAAATTGACTTCACTGCCCATCCCTTGGAAGAAAAAATCGGCGATTGGCCATAAATCTGTCGGGACCGTCAGTGTGGACGTATCTTGTTGCATCATGCTCCTCCTCGTATTCCCTCGTATCTCTTCCCTATCATACTAGATTGTGGCAAAAGAAGCCACCCGATTCATGAGTTTTATTATTTGCCCAAATCCGATATAATACAGAATAAAGCGCTTCACCTTCTCTTGAAGATAGTGCAGAATATAACTACTTAATAAATTGGGGTGACCTATTTGAAGTACACACCGAAGTCTATGGCTATACTCGCTTGTCTTGTCATCTTATCGTTTATCTTCGTCGGATTTGCGCTAGGACAAAAAGTGTTCTGGCTTGCTGGAATCTTTTTCTTGCTAGGATTTGCGATCATGGGATATGGGTTAAAACTGAAACGAGCCGAGCAGGCATGACAAAAGCGACCTCCCTTTAGAGGTCGCTTTTCCCTTTTAACGTTACATAATCATCAGATATTTCCTTATGGATGTTTGAACGGCTGGCAAGAACCGTCGTTTTGTGAAGTAAATCAAGCGGTTCCTGATCGGCCTTCGTCACGACTCCTCCTACTTCCTGCACAAGAATTGCGCCTGCAGCGTAATCCCACGGCATGAGTGTCATCGTCAAGTAGCCATCTAAAATCCCTTCCGCTACGAATGCGAATTCAAGTGCAGCCGATCCATAGGAACGAGTACTCCGCAGCTTTTTCACTAAAGATTCGATACCTTTATGGTCTACGTGAGGGTTCTCAGGAAGCATCCATGTCGTATTAAGAGCTAAGATGGACTCTTTTAAAGGGCGGGTATCATTTAAATCTGAAAGGCGTTCTGCATTCTTAAACGCTCCCTCTCCTTTTTTAGCAGAGTATAAAATATCTTCCATTACATTATAGATGAAGCCGATTTCACCAATGCCATCATGGTAGATCCCAATCGAAATCGCAAAATTCCTCTTCTGGTGGACAAAGTTCATCGTCCCATCGATCGGATCCACAATCCAAATCGTGCCATCAACCGCTTCGATCTCATCACCGAAGCCTTCTTCTCCAAAAAGGAAATGCTCAGGATACTCCGCTTTAATCTTTTCAGCGAAAAACCGTTCTGTGTTCTGATCCATCTCGGTTACGAGATCGTTCGGATTTGATTTCGTTTCGATCGATCTTGGAGCATCGATTTGTTCCCTTATCCGCTCTCCAGCCTCGAGAATCCAGGCTTTCGCTTGTTCAAACACTTCATCTCTGTATTGTTTCTCCATGATCATGCTCCTTTTTTGTAATTCAACCTCTATCGTATCAAAATGAAGCCTCTCATGCATGGAGAAAGGTTCAAAAAAATACGAACAACCTTATTGTTGCTCGCAGTTAGATCGACCATTCAATTAATTGTTTACGCAGTTCAGATAGCTTCCGTTTGCTTTTGTCCATCTGCCTTATGTCCCCGGTAAGCATGGCGTCATGCAGGGTGACGAGTTCATAATCAATTTCCATACGGATAACCGGGAGCTTCTCTTCAGCTTCTCGTTTGCGTAGTGCTTCCATGACATGCTTCATTGTCATTCCCCTCCCTTAATGATCCTTACTTTACTATATGTTCAACGCGACAGATGTTTCTATTAGATTACTTATATTTAACCCATTTTATATAGATTCAAACGCTAAGAACACATTGCTTAGTAAAGATTATGCATTGTGGTAAACTAAACACCAAACAAAGGAGTTGATGATATGACGACATTTAAGGGATTCACTCAATCAGACTTCGATGTATTCTCCATTCCTGGTCTAGAAAATAGGATGGAGGCGTTGAGAGGGCAGATCTCACCTAAACTAGAAGCGATCACAACAGAATTAGCTCCGGACGTCACGGCATTGACTGGAGATGAAATGTTTGTCCACGTTGCCAAACATGCGCGCAGGAAAACGAACCCACCGAATGACACGTGGGCCGCTCTCGCTTCCAATAAACGCGGATATAAAAAGCTGCCCCACTTTCAGGTAGGCTTATGGGAAACCCATGTGTTTATTTGGTTTGCTGTCATTTATGAAAGTCCTATTAAACAGGATTTCGCCAAAAAGCTGGAGGATAAAAAGGGAGAAGTCCTTTCCCACATCCCGGATCATTACGTCTGGTCGATCGATCATACGAAGCCGGATACGATTCCTCATAAGGAAGTGGATGAAGAGAAGTTCCTTTCTATGACACAGCGTCTGCAAAACGTTAAAAAAGCGGAAATCCTATGTGGTCAAATGGTCGATAGAGAGGATGAACGCCTGAAGGATCCTGAAAAATTCCTTCAATTATGTAGAGAGACATTTGAAACTGTATCTCCTCTATACCAATATACAAAAAACTTGGAAACCGTCCGCCAATAAGCAATAAAAGCCGTGTCTCTAAGACACGGCTTTTATATTACATTTTCACTTTATCTGCAGGGCTCATCGATCTCGCCTGTTTCACTGTCCGGTAACAAGAGTAGCCGGATTCCTTTTCAAATTGTCCACATAGCTTTTTCTCCTCGCTTTTAGAAGGGACAATTTGTTTGAATCTCGTATAGGCCAACATAAGGTCATCCCTGCTGACTCCCTTTTCATAAGCTTGTTCGACCATAGAGTAGAAGTTTACAACATCGATGATTTCTTCTTTTGTCCAGTGAACCTCATCGATAGGATAGGTATAGCTCATGGTTGTTCCTCCCTTATCATCCATCGTTCCTTCCTAGCGTAACATATTTTTATCAACGCCATTTCATTCTGATTTCCTCTGCTTCTTTTACAATACGATCGACAAGTTCTTGAACGGTCGGAACATCATGAATTCTTCCGGCTACCTGACCGCCCCACGCAAACCCCTCTGACGGAACACCATCATATATATAGCGTTTATTCGCATCTCCACTTATGAATGATCGCAAGTCTTCATAACCCGCTTGTTCGCTCTCCAGTTCAAGAATACGATCCGTCCACTCATTTTTCAGCGCTCTCGCCGGCATCTTCAAGCTTCGTTTAATAACGGTTGTCGCTGTCTCATCCGCTTCAATCAATGCTTTTTGATAGGAAGGATGAGCTCTTGTGCATTCCTTAGTCGCGATGAACCTTGTTCCCATTTCAATCCCTTCCGCACCAAGAGATAAAGCCGCCATCAACCCTCGGCCGTCTCCGATTCCCCCAGAAGCGACTACGGGGATGGAGACAGCGTCCACCACTTGTGGGGTGAGGACGAACGTGCCGACATCGTCCCTGCCAAGGTGGCCGCCCCCTTCATAACCGACCACCATAACGGCATCAGCTCCCAGCTGTTCCGCTTTTATCGCCTGCCTTTTAGCTGCCACAAGCACAAGCGTCTTGATACCGGACCCTTTGACTAAATCGAGGACAGGCTTCGGATTGCCGCCCGTCACGCTGATTACGGGTACGTTTTCCTCAATCGCCACCTTGACCATTTCTTCAAACGGGCGACCGTGTTGACCAATCGCATAGTTCACACCAAAAGGTCGAGATGTCCGCCTCTGAACCTCTCTGATCTCTTTCCTTAACTGCTCCGGTCCTTCCATGCTCATCGCTGTCACCTGTCCAAGCCCACCTGCAATCGAAACAGCTGAAGCAAGGTCAGAATAAGCTAAATGGGCAAGCCCGCCTTGAATAACGGGATATGTAATGTTCAAAAGCTTCGTTATCCGAGTTTCCCAGTTCATCTTACCCCTCCTTTATCTTCCATTTTACCATGAACTACATACGAAGCCGTCTCGACCTACAGAAAACCCTTCTCTCTTACGAAGACAAAGGGATTGTGAATGTGAGAAAGATAAAGCTAGCCAGCTTATCTACTCTCTGCTATAATTCACTTGCTTTGATATTTAAAAGAGGTGTGAACGAAACATGAATCAGAACGAAACTCCCCTGTTTACAGGGTTAAAAAAACACGCAGCTAAGCAGCCAACACAATTTCATATTCCCGGTCACAAGGGTGGCAAAGGAATGGACGACGAGTTTCGTCAGTTCATCGGCGACTCCGCCCTTTCCATTGACCTTATTAATATAGAACCATTAGATGACCTTCACCATCCTCACGGAATGATCAAGGAAGCTCAGGATCTTGCAGCAGAAGCGTTCGGAGCTGATTACACCTTTTTCTCCGTCCAAGGAACATCTGGTGCCATCATGACGATGATCATGAGCGTTTGCCAACCTGGTGATAAAATCATCGTACCGCGTAATGTGCATAAATCCATTACCACGGCGATTATTTTCTCAGGGGCAAAGCCCGTTTTCATCCACCCCGAACTCGATGACAATCTGGGCATTTCTCATGGCATCACCCCGAACGCGGTCAGGAGAGCTTGTGAAGCACACCCTGATGCCAAAGGTGTTCTGGTGATCAATCCGACATATTTCGGGATTACAGCGGATCTGCAACAAATTGTCGAAATTGCTCATTCCTATGATATTCCTGTTCTGGTCGATGAAGCTCATGGAGTTCATATTCATTTCCACGATGATTTTCCGTTATCGGCGATGCAGGCCGGGGCAGACTTAGCCGCCACCAGCGTCCATAAACTCGGGGGGTCTCTAACACAAAGCTCAGTATTGAACTTAAGAGAAGGTCTCGTCTCTCATGAAAGGGTACAAACCATCCTTTCCATGCTGACCACAACCTCGACCTCATACATTTTATTGGCTTCTCTAGACACAGCAAGACGCCATTTGGCGACTAAAGGGCATGAGTTGATGGAGCAAACGCTGAAGCTAGCCCAGACAGCGCGTGAGCAAATCAACGCCATCCCTCCCCTTTACTGCCCCGGAGATGAAATGTTGGGCAGTGATGCTACCTTTGGATATGACCCTACAAAATTAATTATTTCCGTCAAGGATCTTGGAATGACCGGGTACGATGTAGAGGTATGGTTGAGGGATCATTACGCCATCGAAGTAGAGCTTTCCGACCTGTACAATATTTTATGCATCATAACGCCCGGGGACGGGATGACTGAAGTCCAGCGACTGATCCGAGCTCTTAAAGACTTGGCTTCAAGAAGGCCTTCTTCCATCGAATTAAAGAAGGTATCTGTTTCCGTACCGGATATCCCGGTTCTCGCATTGTCTCCGAGAGACGCTTTTTATGCATCAACGGAAATTCTTCCGCTAAGAGAAGCAGCCGGTCGCATAAGCGCTGAATTCGTCATGGTTTATCCACCCGGAATTCCAATTTTTATTCCCGGGGAAATCATTACAGAGGAAAATGTGACATACATTCAGCAGAATATTGAAGCAGGTCTCCCTGTTCAAGGCCCAGAGGACGATACGTTACAGACGATTCATGTCATAAAAGAAGAACGAGCGTTTAAATAAAAAAAGCCCCGCTGCATAAGTAGCGGGGCTTTCTGACATTAATTTTTCGGCTTATGACAATTAGGACAAGTGCTATAAAGAGTAGAAACTTTCTCGTTCTCGTAGTGTTCAATCACTTTCTGACAGTCCTGACAAACGATAGTACCCATTCACATCCACTCCCCTTATTTGTAATCGCTTTCAACGTAACTTCATTTTATTATGTCACATTGGAAAAATCAACCCCTTAAAGTATGTCTTTTTTTATTTTATGTCATACTAATAATTTCTCTTCTTATCAGTTTATGTGCACCTTGAAGATTTTAGACACAAAAAAGAGCGCCCGTAGGCACTCTTTTATTTTGGAAGTTGAATCAAAGCGGGATCGAGTAGTTCAAATTCCTTCTCTCGCAATCCCTGGACGATTTCCGGAAGAGCTTCCGCTGTCCATTCCCGATCATGCATCAACAGGTTCGCTCCGTTTCCAAGCAAGTTCGTATTGACCATAATATCAGCTAGCGCATCGGCTTCCATATATTCTTTAAAATAATCGTAGCCATATGTCCAATTCATAAGCAGCATTCCCTCTTCCAGGGCGACCTGCTTAGAGTAGTCTGTATTGACACCATGAGGGGCCCTGAAAAATTTCGGACGTTCCCCGATGATGCTCTCAATCTCATCACTCAGACTGACAATTTCTTCTCGTTGTTTTTCTTCTGATACTTCATCAAGCTTCTGATGATTGAACGTATGGTTTCCGATCGCAAAACCCATCTCATGAATTTCCTTTAATATTTGCCGCTTTTCTTCCGATTGAATAAAGTGTCCGTTTACAAAAAAGATGGCTGGTGCATCCAGCTCCTTTAAAGTTGCAGCCATTTCCAGCGCCCGTTTATCCGGCACATCATCGATCGTCAATAAAGCCACTCTAGGGTTTGCTTCCCCGATCGGTTCAAATGACCATGTCTCCGTAAGCTTATACTGTGGTTCGACTACTCGGTCCACCTCTTCGGCTTCTTCCTCAGCTTTTTCTTCCGTATCCTCTTCTTTATCCTCCTGATCAGGCTCTTCTTGAACCACTTCCTGTTCGGAGTTATTCTCTATCTCTTTATCAGCCTGATCTCCCTCCCCTTCCGCTGTACTACAAGCCGCAAGCAAAAGAAGAAACAACACAAATACTACCCACTTTTTCATAGATGACCCTCCACTGTTATGTATTTCCAACTTCTATTATAAATATTTATAAGCCTTTTTTCTATGATTTTTCTGGATTTTGTACTATAATCGATAACCGTGGCTTTTGACAATACTTTTCCATACAGGTGATTACGATGGTGGAAGCTTTCAAAAGGTTCAAACTGTTCGGTGGGAGGACGCTTAAAACCGGAGTTTCAGTGTTTATTACAGCATTGATTTGCGGTTTTTTTGATTTGCCAGTCGTTTTTGCAGTCATTACTGCAATCGTGACCATAGAACACACGGCAGCTGATTCGATCAGAAAAGCCGCCGTACGTTTTCCGGCTTCTGCAATTGGTGCCCTCTTGGCTACGACTTTTTACGGAGTTTTTGGAAAAGGTGCATTAACGTTCGCTTTGGCAGCTATGGCAACGATTGCGATCTGCCATAAATTAAAGTTGGATGATGGGATTGTCGTAGCTACCATAACGGCGACGGCGATGATTCCGGAATTCCAAAATGAATATGTTGTTTCGTTTTTCACAAGACTGGGTACTACATCTATTGGGATCATCATCTCAACTTTTGTGAATTTTTTCCTATTACCCCCGAATTACTCGCCACACATTTACAAAAATATAAATGATTTGTATAATCAAGCTGGCCGGCTGTTGGAGCGAATAATCCTAGACTCTTTAGGCG
Source organism: Halobacillus fulvus (assembly GCA_004078665.1). Classification (GTDB taxonomy): domain Bacteria; phylum Bacillota; class Bacilli; order Bacillales; family Halobacillaceae; genus Halobacillus; species Halobacillus fulvus. Next base: position 1,028,140 of record SCFO01000001.1, read on the forward strand.
AGGCTAAAGAAAAAAACAGGAGCATCCAAAGGTCCTACCGTCAGTTGACCGCTCATCTAGAACGAACGTACCAGCTTTCCCAGTTCCAGCGTGAGGAATGGAAATACCACAAGCATACGACTGAGGAAATGAAAGTCTTCCAGTTTTCCCAGAAGAAACTGGGGGCGTTCCAGCAAATCATTTATCACCTGGGAAATTTGCAGTATGTGTCTATAAAGCCAACAGATTTTACACAAGAAGAAAAACAGCTCCTTCTTTCGCTTTTGCAAGATTACAAAAAAGTGCTGAAGGATCCCGCTCATTCCATCGAGGAAAGTCAATATCACAAAGTTGAACAATTAGATGATGCATTCTGGAAGTGGAAAGAAGAACATGTTCAAAAGCAGACAACTTACAGGCATCAGCTGCCTCCTCAAACGATCTTGATTTACGAGTTTCTCTGTATTCATGATGTCCTTGAGGAGCTTCAGCATGTGTGTAAGCGTCAAACACGTTCAAAACTGCCTCCACAATGAGCCGGAAGACATAACAAAATTTAATAAGAAGGGATGATCACTGTGAATCAAGTGACGAAAGTGTTTTATATTTCCGCTGTAGCAGCTATTTTATTCATCATTTGGGGAATCATCCCAGAGTCTGTTCTACCTACGTGGAATTTATCTAACGTAACAACACAAGTACAAGGGTTTATTACCGACAAATTTGGATGGTTCTACCTACTCTCCGCAACAGGGTTTCTAGTATTTGCTATATTCCTGATCTTTTCTAAATTCGGTAAGCTGAAACTAGGAAAGCCGGATGACGAACCAGAATATCCGTATATTACATGGTTTGCAATGCTATTCAGTGCCGGTATGGGAATCGGACTCGTATTCTGGGGTGCGGCCGAACCATTATCACACTTCCATACACCACCTGTTCCAGGTATGGAACCAACAAGTGAAGAAGCTGCACAATCTGCTATGAAATACAGCTTTTTCCACTGGGGATTCCATCCATGGGCGATTTATGCTGTATTAGCTCTTGCGCTCGCATACTTCAAGTTTAGAAAAGACGCACCAGGCGTTATAAGCGCGGCGTTGACTCCTGTTCTTGGGGAAGAGCGAGTAAAAGGGCCAATCGGTACGCTGGTCGACTTTATCGCAGTATTTGCTACGATCTTTGGAGTTGCGACATCTCTAGGACTTGGTGCCCTTCAAATCTCCAGTGGTCTTGCCTTTACCATTGAAGGTCTTGAAGACACCTTTACATTGCAATTAATTATTATTGTAATTGTGACGTTCTTGTTTATGATTTCCGCTATGACAGGGTTGAACAAAGGAATCAAGTACTTGAGTAATACGAACATCGTGTTAGCTCTACTATTAATGTTCTTCCTACTCTTTGCCGGACCGACGAACTTTATCATGGACTTCTTTACGACGTCTTTCGGATCTTATCTTCGTGACTTGCCTTACATGAGTTTCCGAATGACGCCATTTGCAGAAGATAATACGTGGGTACAAGGCTGGACGATCTTCTACTGGGCATGGTGGATTTCCTGGGCTCCATTCGTTGGTACATTTATCGCCCGTGTATCTAAAGGGCGTACCATTCGCGAATTCATCCTGGGTGTGCTACTTGTTCCAACCGTATTCGGCGCGCTTTGGTTCTCCGTATTCGGTGGTACAACACTTTCTCTTGAATTCTTCGATGGTGTTGATATCAACACGGATATGACGGAACTTGGTACAGAAGTAGCGTTATTCTCCATGCTTGAGAATGTGCCACTTGGAGGCATTATGTCCTTCATCGGCTTGCTGTTGATCAGTACGTTCTTCATCACATCTGCTGACTCTGCAACCTTTGTTCTTGGAATGCAAACAACGAACGGTAGCTTGAATCCTAAAAACCAAGTGAAATTTACTTGGGGTATCATTCAAGCTGGTGCTGCAGCCGTGCTATTATGGCAAGGTGGTCTTGGCGCTCTGCAAACCGCCGCAATTATCGCAGCCTTCCCGTTCACATTCATCATGATTCTGATCTGTTTCTCTCTATATAAACAGTTCAACATTGATGCTAAAGCGGTAGGATTGAAGAAGAAATCTCAACCTAAATAAAGGTAAACGAAACAGTGTCTCCAAATGGAGGCACTGTTTTTTTGTCATTTCACACTTCTTACGAAAGCTTTTCATATCCTTATATTTTTGGCTCTATTAAAAAATGAACCCCCTCTCCCTGTTTTTTCGTATAATGAAGAAAAGGAGGTATGGCAAATGTTCAAAAAACTGTTAGCAAGTGTAGGCGTTGGTGGAGCAAAAGTGGATACCCAGCTCGAAAAAGATCGGTTCATTCCTGGTGAGGAAGTTCATGGACGGGTCGTTATTCAAGGGGGAGATGTGGAACAGACGATCGACTCGATTCACATCTTTCTCATGACTGAAGCGATCCGTGAAGCCAACGATAAGAAAGTGAAAGAAAAGGTTTCCCTCACGAAGTATCCCATCGCTCAAAATATGGTGATTAAAGAGAAGGAAACAAAAGAAATCCCCTTCTCCCTTCAGCTTCCCTATCATGTTCCAGCTTCTTTAGGCCGTTTACCTATTTGGTTCGAAACGGGTCTCGACATCCCGATGGCATTGGATCCTGAAGACAGAGACAACATTCATGTCGAACCTCATCCATACATTGATCGTGTCATCCGAACCTTAGAGGAGTCATTAGGCTTTCAATTGCGGAAGGTGGAAATGGAATACTCCAAAAGGCATGGATATGTACAAGAATTCGAATTTTATCCGCGCGGTGAATTCAGATCCTACTTAGACGAACTAGAAGCCGTATTTTTCCTTCAAGAGCATCAGGTAGAAGTCATGCTTGAGGTCGATCGACGCGCACGGGGTCTGGGCGGATTATTCGCAGAGGCGTTAGAAATGGATGAGAGCCATGTCAGAGTCGTTCTGACAAAAAGTGAGCTGCAATCCCCTCAAACTGTCGAAAACAAACTGAGACAAGTAATAGAGGAGCATAGCCGCTAGATGGGGAACATTAGAAGACGGTCATCTTATTTTTTTAAATTCAATCTACTCAGAGGGGTCTTCCGTTTTACCGGCGCCCTCTCCACACCTCATGTTTGACAAAGGTAACGCAAAATAACAAAATAATGAACAATAAAACATCACATTATCATTTAAGTAACATTTCCATAACAGACGCACATTCTCTTTTCTCGTTTGCTATACTGGGTATAGCGAACAGTAAGGGAGTGGAGAAAAGTCATGTCTATACGCATTTTACTATCGTCGATCCTCATTGTGTTGATCCTCGCTGGTTGTCTCCCTCAATCAGAAGAGATTGACGTATTAAGCACAGAGGCGTCAGACTATGAGCTATATTTGTACACAAAGAAAGGCCAAGATGAAGAAGCGCAAGATTATTTAAACGCCATTTTAGACTGGAAGACAAAACAAGATGACTCACAGCAGTTCGACTTCAAACAATCCAGTACCCAATCAGATAACATTGAAGTCTCAACAGACGACCTTCCAGCATTAGTGATTAAAAAAGAAGGAAAAGTCGTAACGAGTATTAAAGGTGATAACCCAAGCAACAAGATTTTATTGACTTTAGAAAACTCTTTTGCTTATCAGTGATCGTTTTACACAGCGGTTCGTCATCTATACACGCTCTCCCCTGTCAGTTTTTGAATAGTATATATATATTTAAAAAGCTTGGCATCCAGCCAAGCTTTTTTTGATGAGTTTAGTTACTCCGTTCCTTTATTCGTGCCTTTCCCTTCCTGCTCCCCCTTTTCTTTTCTCATAGCATTCAAATCTTTTTTACTTTTATGCTTTTTCAACTTATCCTTCATTTAGAAAACCTCCTTTCTTTTAATATGGTACAAAAGGACAAAAAAATAAGCCCAAAAGGTTTTGTACCTTTTGGGCTTATCTGTAAATTCTTATTTAACGATGTGGATTGGTTGACCAATCGCAACTTCAGCTGCTTCCATCGTAATTTCACCAAGCGTCGGGTGAGCATGGATTGTTAGAGCAAGATCTTCTGCTGTCATACCAGCTTCAATCGCCAATCCTAGTTCAGCAATCATGTCACTCGCATTTGGTCCTGCAACTTGAGCACCGATGACAAGATCGTCATCTTTACGTGTTACAAGCTTCAAGAAACCGTCACTGTCATTTAGAGACAGGGCACGTCCATTCGCAGCGAATGGGAATTTAGAAGCTTTCACTTCATAACCAGCATCTTTGGCTTCCTGCTCTGTATAACCAACAGAAGCAAGTTCAGGATCAGAGAAGACAACAGCTGGAATACCAAGATAGTCGATCTCAGATTTTTCGCCAGCAATCGCTTCTGCAGCAATTTTTCCTTCGTAAGATGCTTTGTGAGCAAGTGGTGGTCCTTCTACGATATCACCGATTGCATAGATGTTATCAAGGCTTGTACGGCACTGCTTGTCAATCTCGATTACACCTCTGTCGCTCATCTTGATGCCGATGTCTTCAAGACCGATTTCGTCAGTGTTCGGGCGTCGACCTACAGTAACTAGTACGTAATCAGCGTCGATTGTTTTCTCTTCGCCTTTCACTTCATACTTAACGGTTACGCCATCTTCTGTTTCTTCAACACCTTGAGCCATAGCTTCTGTCACAACGTCTACACCTTTTTTCTTAAGGCGCTTGTTGACGATTTGAGACATTTGCTTCTCGAAGCCACCAAGAATACTCTTCGTACCTTCAAGAATCGTTACCTCTGTGTCAAAGTTCGCATAAGCTGTACCAAGCTCAGTACCGATGTATCCACCACCGATGACGACAAGCTTCTTAGGAATCTCTGTCAATGACAGGGCTCCAGTGGAATCCAGAACGCGATCAGAGAACTTGAAGTTCGGGATCTCAATCGGACGGGAACCTGTAGCTACGATACAGTTGTTGAATGTGTAAGTTTGGGAGTTTTTATCGTCCATTACACGTACAGTGTTTTGATCGACGAAATAAACTTCACCTTTCACGATGTCTACTTTGTTTCCTTTAAGAAGACCTTCGACACCGCCAGTCAGTTTATTAACAACTCCGCCTTTCCACTCCTGTACTTTAGAAAAGTCTACAGTTGTTTTTTCAGATTGGATACCCATGTCTTCCGCGCCTTTAGCATGCTCGTAGCGGTGACCAGCCTGAATCAAGGCTTTGGAAGGCACACAACCAACGTTCAGACATACGCCCCCAAGGTTACCTTTGTCTACGATCGTTACTTTTTGGCCCGTTTGTGCGGCACGGATGGCAGCTACATAGCCACCAGGACCCGCACCAACGACTAACGTATCTAGTTCAATTGGGAAATCTCCTACTACCATACTTTACGCCTCCATCATGATTAGTTGTGGATCGTTCAGTAAACGCTTGATGTTGTTCATTGCATGTTGAGCAGTAGCACCATCGATAATACGGTGGTCAAAGCTCAAGGAAATCGCAAGAACAGGAGCAACAACTACTTCGCCATCACGTACGACAGGCTTCTCGGCAATTCGCCCGATACCAAGGATCGCAACTTCTGGGTGGTTGATAACTGGAGTGAACCATTGGCCACCAGCAGAACCGATGTTTGTAATTGTAGTGGAAGCACCTTTCATTTCTTCAGATGAAAGTTTACCGTCACGAGCTTTTACAGCAAGTTCATTGATTTCGCTTGAGATACCGAAGACAGACTTACGGTCCGCATCTTTTACGACAGGAACCATTAGACCTTTGTCCGTATCAGCAGCGATACCAATATTATAATAATGTTTCTGAATAATTTCATCCGTATTATCATCAATAGATGTATTCAATACCGGATATTTCTTCAGAGTAGAAACAAGGGCCTTCACTACGTAAGGAAGATACGTCAGCTTGATTTCCTGCTCAGCAGCAACCGCTTTGAACTTCTTACGGTGCGCAACAAGTTCTGTTACGTCCACTTCGTCCATCAATGTTACGTGTGGAGCTGTGTGCTTGGAATTAACCATAGCTTTAGAGATCGCTTTACGGATTCCGCTCATCTTCTCACGAGTTTCAGGATAAGCTTCTCCAGCTGCTGGAGCCTGTTGAGTTTGCTGAGTTTCCTGAGCTTCTTCTTTCGCTTCTCCAGCGTCTGCTTCAGCCGCTTCGGTCTGTCCGCCATTCAAGAAGCTTTCAACATCTTCTTTAACGATACGGCCGTTTTTACCGGAACCTTGCACTTTGCGGATGTCCACGTCGTTGTCGCGGGCAAACTTACGAACAGAAGGCATCGCAATGACACGCGTGTCATCGTCTACATCAGATTCGTCAGCTTGAGCTGCAGGCTGTTCTGACTTCTCTTCAGCTGCTTCTTCCTTCTTCTCTTCCTTCGGCTCTTCTTTCGCTTCTGCTTCAGAGTCACCGGAATCTTCGGAGCCATCATCGATCGTAATGATCACTGTACCTACTGTTGTCGTTTCGCCTTCTTCTACATGAAGTTCTTTAACGGTTCCATCTACTTGAGAAGGAATTTCTACAACAGCTTTATCGTTTTGTACTTCACAGAGTACATCGTCTTCTTTAACTTCATCGCCTGGTTTTACAAACCATTTTGCGATTTCACCTTCGTGGATACCTTCACCGATATCAGGCAGTTTAAATTCGAACGCCACGGTTATTACCTCCTATTTTTAGAGATGATTAAAAGTTGATTACGTTGTTTACTTTTTCAACGATTGTATTGTGGTTAGGCAACCATACTTCTTCTGCTTGAGTAAAGGCATAAACTGTGTCCGGAGCTGCAACGCGAAGCACTGGAGCTTCCAGGTGCAGAATTGCCTGTTCTTGGATTTCTGCTGCGATGTTTGCCGCGATACCAGCTTGCTTTTGAGCTTCCTGTACAACGACCGCGCGGTTTGTTTTCTTCACAGACTCAAGAATCGTTTCGTAGTCAACAGGACTTACCGTGCGAAGGTCAATGACTTCTGCACTGATTCCGTCTTTTTCAAGTTCTTCCGCTGCTTTAAGGCTGGAGTGAACCATAGCGCCGTAAGCAATCAATGTAACGTCTGTACCTTCACGCTTGATCGCCGCTTTATCAAGGTCTACTGTGTATTCCTCTTCAGGAACTTCTTCACGGAAAGAACGGTAAAGCTTCATGTGCTCAAGGAAAATGACCGGATCATTGTTACGGATCGAAGAGATCAAAAGTCCTTTTGCATCATATGGGTTAGATGGAATAACTACACGAAGACCTGGTTGTTGAGCCATAAGACCTTCCAAGCTGTCTGCGTGAAGTTCTGGTGTATGAACACCACCACCGAAAGGAGAACGAACGGTAATCGGCATTGGACGAGTACCACCAGAACGGTAACGGTAACGTGCCATTTGACCGCTGATTGCATCCATAACTTCGTATACGAAACCGAAGAACTGGATTTCAGGAACCGGACGGAAACCAGTTAGTGCAAGACCGATGGAGATCCCGCCGATACCGGATTCAGCTAGTGGTGTATCGAATACGCGATCTTCGCCGAATTCTTTTTGAAGGCCTTCTGTTGCACGGAATACTCCGCCGTTTTGACCAACGTCTTCACCGAAAACTAGCACGTTTTCGTCATTTTTAAGTTCTGTGCGCATCGCGTCTGTGATGGCTTGAATCATTGTCATTTGTGCCATGATCTACTTCGACTCCTTTTCCTTGTATTCTTCCATCTGTTCTTTCAGGTTAGCTGGAAGTTCCTCGTGCATGATCTCGATTAGATCTGTCACTTTTTGTTTAGGGGTATTATCAGCTTCTTTAATAGCTGCTTTGATTTCTTCTTTTGTTTTTTCGATCAGTTCGTTCTCTTCTTCTTCAGACCATAGTCCTTTTTCTTCTAGGAACTTACGGAAACGAACGATTGGATCTTTCTTCTCCCATTCGCTATCTTCTTCATCCGTACGATAACGAGTCGGGTCGTCACCAGCCATTGTGTGTGGGCCGTAACGATATGTCAGCGTTTCAATCAATGTAGGACCTTCACCATTGATGGCACGTTCACGCGCCTCTTTAGTTGCTGCATAAACAGCAAGAACGTCCATTCCATCAACCTGAATACCTTCGATACCAGCTGCAACTGATTTCTGAGCAATCGTTGTAGCAGCAGACTGCTTCTCAACAGGAACTGAAATAGCGAAGCGGTTGTTTTGAACGACGAAAATAGCTTGCGCACCAAAAGCACCTGCGAAGTTCAAACCTTCGTAGAAGTCACCTTGGGACGCACCACCGTCACCTGTGTATGTGATTGCAACAGCTTGTTCGCCGCGCTTTTTGAATCCTAGACCTACACCGGCAGCCTGTGTGATTTGAGCACCGATGATGATTTGAGGGCTTACTGCATTTACGCCTTCAGGCATCTGGTTCCCTTTGAAGTGACCGCGGGAGAATAGGAATGCCTGCGCAAGCGGAAGACCGTGCCAGATCAACTGTGGAACATCACGATAGCCAGGTAGGATAAAGTCTTCTTTTTCAAGAGCAAACTGGCTTCCGAGCTGAGAAGCTTCCTGCCCTGCTGTTGGAGCATAGAAGCCTAGACGGCCTTGACGGTTCAGCGCGATTGAACGCTGATCAAGGATACGTGTGTACACCATGCGTCGCATAATTTCTTTTAATTCTTCATCTGATAAATCAGGCATTGCGTCTTTGTTGACGATTTCGCCTTCTTCGTTAAGGATTTGAAACGTTTCGAACTGATTTTCAATGTTCTCAAGAGTTCGTTTCAAAGTGATTCACCTCTTCCTTTCTTATTTGAAAATGGATGCTGTCAGTTAGCTTTCCCAATTCTTTAAAAAACTGTACCGATTTACTCTTTACGTTTTACCCTGTCGACAACTGAGTTAATCATAGCTGCTCGTTTAGAGAAAACTGTTATATTCCGAGTTGAACAATTAATGGTACAATGTAAATCCACTTTGTAGTTTAGCTCACTTCAACATCATTCGTCAATCACTTACTAAAATATTATCTGTAAATAGATAGAGTGTCACGGAACAACAGTAAAATAATGGGGAATCGACTTGCTAATTCCTAATACTGTACCACTTTTAAATTCAACCTGTATTAATTTTAATTTTTTCTAGGATCTGTTGCAAGAATTTTATCTCGAAATTAGTCGAATAAAAAAACCGCCGGATGGCGGTTTTATTTATTTATTCTTGACCGGAAGCTTCCTCGTATGTAACATCAAGCCCCAATGTATCGTATAGTTCCTTTTTCAATACATTATATTCCTCAGTATGTTGGTTGAACTGTTCATTCGCTTCCATTACCTGACTGTACGTATCATTAATTTCTGTAATCTGCGCCTGAAGCTGTTCCTCAGATAAATCTTCCTGCTGAAGCATGTCATATAGCTCGGCATCCAATGTCAGCGATTGATCATAAGCCTCGTATAGCGTCTGGTAAGACTCGTAGCGATTGTTCATCGTTTCTGTCAAATCAGCCGCTTTATCCTTCGCTTCTGTCTGTTCTTCACCTAAATCAGCTACAGCGGATTCGATTTGATCGAACTCCTCTTTAGCTGCATCAATGCTTTCTTTCTCGGTATCAAGCTTCTCTTTTCGCTCTTCAACCAATGCGGAAGCTTCCTCAGAAAGCTGCTGGATCTGATCAAACTCATCCATGCTAAGGTCAATGATTTGATTATAGAGCTCCTGCTCCTCATTCTCCAAATCGACTAATGGCTGCTGTTGTTCTCTGAACGGCTCCTCTAGACTGACGGCTTCTTCGAGGTGATTATAAATCTCCTCCTCGGCAGATGGCCCTGTGCAAGCAGACAAAATAAAAGCCGCTGCTGCAAGCAACGCCATGAGCATACGTAAACGCACAAATAGTTCCCCCTCGTTGTCCTTACAAATCATCATTGTAATCTTTTTCTATCTACCATAGTATAATAAATGATAATAAATTGAAAGTAGCATTTTTCATATCTTACCATTAGAACAGTGAGGGTTCTGAATGAAAACAATACCTCCTGTCATAAAAGATAAAAATGCTTGTCATGAAAGGATGATTCGAATGATTACGATGGATGATATCGTTCGCGAGGGACACCCGGCACTGCGAAAAGTGACCGAGGAAGTCGAGCTCCCTCCTTCTGAAGAAGATAAAGAAACGTTAGAAGAAATGCTTCAATATTTGAAGAATAGCCAGGATGAGGTGGTGTGTGATCGTTACGGTCTTCGTCCGGGCGTAGGACTTGCCGCTCCACAAATCAATGTGAACAAACGCATGCTTGCCGTTCACTTCGTCGACCTTAAGGATAAACTTTATACCTACGGGCTTTTCAATCCCCGTATCGTAAGCCATTCCGTAGAAAAAACGTACTTATCAACCGGTGAGGGCTGCCTTTCGGTTGATCGCGAAGTCCCAGGATACGTCCCACGCTATCGCCGCATTACGGTTAAAGCAACAGACCTTGAAGGAAATGAAGTGAAATTACGCCTGAAAGACTATGCCGCTATTGTATTTCAGCATGAGATCGATCATCTCCACGGCGTCATGTTTTATGATCACATTGATCAGGAAAACCCATTTAAAGAACCGGACAATGCAACGCCTGCTGATCAATAAAAAGGAAAGAACCCGGGGAATTCACTCCCGGGTTCTTTCTATATAAAAAGCTATTCCATGATTGTTTATTTTAACAACCCTATTTCATAAATCGCTTTAACTAGTCCACCTTGATCCACGTCATCCGTCACATAATCACTGACACTCTTCGTTTGCGGGACCGCATTGCCCATTGCGACGCCAGTTCCCACTTCACGAATCATTTCAATATCATTCAAACCGTCACCAAAGGCGTATGCATCCTCAATGGTTAGTCCAACAGCTTCAATCATCTTTTTAATCCCCTCTGCTTTCGATCCTCCGCTAGGAAGAACATCGCAGGAATAAGGGTGCCAACGGATATAATCGAACTCCTCGTGCTTTTTACGGTAATAGTCGATTTCATCCCCTTCACAAAATAGCAGGGATTGATAAATATCACGTTTTTCATAGTAAGACGCGTCCACTGGTGGATGACCGAAAAATAGCGTGCCCAAACTGTCATGGATATAGGAATGACCAGGTGTCGTCGCCTTCATTCCCTCATGATCCATAAAGACCATCGGATGCTCTCTTTCCTCTGCTTCTAAGTGCAAGGCCTTCAGATGCTCGCGTGACAACGGGTTGGTATAGATTTCCTTGCCTTCCAACACCACGTATTGTCCATTGAAACTGATAAAGGAATCGATTCCAAGTTCATCGCGGATCCATTCGTACATAAAAGGTGCTCGCCCTGTCGCGATTGCACAGTAAACGCCCGCTTCCTTCAAATCTTGAATGGCTTGAACCGTTTCTTTAGGCAACTCTTTTTGATGATTCAATAATGTCCCGTCTATATCAAAAAAAGCGATTTTCTTTTCCATCTCTTTTCCCCCGTCTCCTGTTTGAATTTGGTCCATTCATGAAATACTATGAAAGACTCTTTGTGGATTTACTGTAGCACGAGTGTATAAATTTGAGAAGAAAAACAGGTGTTCACAATAATTTATAGATGTAAATGTTTCATTCTCTTCCAAACCGTATTATACTATAAGTAACAGGGATTGGGCGGTTTAACGTTTCTGGTGCTTTTCTTCATTGAGAAAGGGGATGGATGCACAATGATGAAGCGTCTACGAAGGAAGCTTAGAAAACGTTGGAAAAAAATCATGCAAAGAAAAACATACGCATAAAGATCGGTCGTGTTTGATTCATAAAAACATGGTTATGATTACCACACGAATCATAAACGTGCTATGATAATGGACAGGACAAGAATGTGGAAACTATATCTAGTTAGGAGCGATAAAGTAATGATTTTTAAAGTTTTATATCAGGAGCTTTCTCAAGAAGTTCCTGTTCGCGAACGTACACAGGCCATGTACGTTGAAGCGGATACAGAGAGACAAGTACGTAAAAAATTGGCAGATAAGGGAATTAACATTGAATATATCCAGGTGCTTAATGAGGATCACTTGGCATACGAGCAGCAGTCTGAGGGCTTCGCTGTGGAGAACGTCTAACGTATGAAATTTGTAAAAAATGATCAGACCGCAGTATTTGCTTTAGGCGGTCTCGGTGAAATCGGTAAAAACACTTACGGAGTACAATTCCAAGACGAAATCATCCTCATTGATGCCGGAATTAAGTTCCCCGAAGATGAACTTTTAGGTATTGACTATGTCATTCCAGACTATACCTATCTCGTTCAAAACCAAGATAAAATCAAAGGGTTGTTCATCACTCACGGTCACGAAGACCACATCGGCGGGATCCCTTACCTGCTTCGTGAAATCAACATCCCGATCTACGCTGGAAAATTAGCAGCTGGCCTTATTCGTAACAAACTTGAAGAGCACGGTTTATTACGTAATACAAAATTACACACTTTTCAAGAAGATGATGTAATCAAGTTCCGTAAAACATCCGTATCTTTCTTCCATACGACACACAGTATTCCAGATTCTTACGGTATCGTCGTAAAAACTCCTCCTGGGAACGTTGTTCATACAGGAGACTTTAAATTTGACTTCACCCCTGTCGGAGAACCCGCGAACTTAGCTAAAATGGCTGAAATCGGTAAAGAAGGTGTTCTCGCCCTGTTATCAGACAGTACGAACAGTGAAGTCCCTGGCTTTACGAAGTCAGAACGTGTGGTAGGACAAAGCATTCATGACATCTTTTCGCGTATGGATGGTCGATTGATCTTTGCAACCTTTGCGTCAAACATTCACCGCCTGCAACAAGTTGTAGAAGCCGCTGTCAAACACGGTCGTAAAGTAGCCGTTTTTGGACGCAGTATGGAAGCTTCAATCTCGATCGGTCAGGAGCTCGGTTATATTCGCGCGCCAAAAGATACGTTTATTGACGCCCAGCAAATTAACCGTCTTCCGGCTAACGAAGTGGCGATTCTTTGTACAGGATCCCAAGGTGAACCGATGGCAGCTCTTTCTAGAATTGCGAATGGTACACACCGACAAATTCAAATTCAACCCGGCGACACGGTTGTGTTCTCCTCATCCCCAATCCCTGGTAACACAATCAGTGTAAGCCGTACGATCAACAAGCTGTATCGTGCAGGAGCTGAAGTCATTCACGGACCACTCAATGACATTCACACTTCTGGACACGGTAGCCGAGAAGAAATGAAGCTGATGCTTCGTCTCATGCAGCCGAAATTCTTCATGCCGATCCACGGTGAATACCGTATGCTTAAAGAACATGCGAAATTAAGCTATGACTGCGGTGTTGAACCGGACAATTGCTTTGTGATGGACATCGGTGACGTCCTTGCCTTAGGTAAAGATGAAGCAGCGGTGGCCGGTAAAATCCCATCCGGATCTGTCTATGTCGACGGAAGCGGAATCGGAGATATCGGGAACATTGTGTTGCGTGACCGCCGCATTCTTTCCGAAGAAGGACTCGTGATCGTTGTTGTCAGCATCAACATGAAGGAATTCAAGATTGCTTCAGGTCCGGATATCATCTCTCGCGGTTTCGTATATATGAGAGAGTCAGAAGACTTGATCAAAGACGCTCAAAAGCTCGTGACGAAACACGTTAGCAAAGTAATGGAGCAACGTACAACCCAATGGTCTGAAATCAAAAATGAAATCACAGATACCATTGCTCCGTTCCTATTTGAAAAAACAAAACGCCGTCCAATGATCTTACCGATCATCATGGAGGTATGATAAAGAAATCCCCCGCTATCAGTAGCGGGGGATTTTTATTTAGGTCAGACGTTTTAAAGATTTTTTCAAGTCAGGTAAATCGAGTGTCCCCGACTCAAAAAAGTTTTTAATCACATATTTTGAAAAGTTAACAGCCGATGTGTAATCGATTTTCCCTGGTAACGGAGCAACATCCTCAATGACGACGTCAATCAATACCGGCTTGTTCGACAAGAAGGCTTGGTTCATTTTAGATTCAAGATCCTCGTAATTCTCGACCCTGTACCCTTCTCCTCCGCACGCTTCAGCAAATTTAGCAAAGTCAATCTCACCAAGATCCGTCGCATAGTTTAGGTGTCCCATCTGTTCCTGTTCGTATTTAATCATGCCAATTTTACTATTATTCAAAACGACCATTTTGATGGGAAGATCATACTTTACTGCGGTTACAAAGTCGTGCATGACCATGGAGAACCCCCCATCGCCTGCAATGCCGATCACTTGGCGCTCCGGATAGGCTACCTGAGCAGCAAGTGCACCTGGAAGTCCACTTCCCATCGTAGCGAGCCATCCGGACATGACAAACTTCTGATCCACGAACGGAAGAAAACGGGAGACCCATACTGTAGAGTTTCCAACATCGCCTGAGATCACTGCCCCCGGTTTCATCAACTTCTCCAGTTGATACATAACCTGCGGGGCATGAAGCGGGTTGCTTGTCGAGCGTTTCTCTTCCTGCAATGCAATGCGCCAGTCATTCATTTTCTCCTGGTAATAGGTCAAATATTGCCTTTCTTCCACAGGTGTTAGCAGCTCCTGTAAAGCCTTCATCGTTGCTTCAGCGTCTCCCGGAAGTCCAACATCCACTGGATAATGCTTCCCGATGTTTTCGGGTCGTAAATCGATTTGGATCGCTTTCACATTATCAGGTAGAAAATCTCGATAAGGGAACTGTGTCCCGATCAGAATCAGTAAGTCGGTTTCTTTCATAGCATGGTAAGCTGGTTTTGTCCCGATTTGTCCATGTTGTCCAAGACAATATGGATGATGATCAGGAATCACGCCTTTAGCAAGCAGGCTCAATATGATAGGAGCTTTGATGGTCTCTGCGAACTCGATCAAGGAGGATCTAGCACTGGAAGCACCTTGCCCTGCCAGAATCAAAGGCTTTTCTGCCTGTTCCAGAAGGTGTCTCGCCTCTTTCAAATCCTCCATCGCCGGGATGACGCGTGGTCTGACATAACCAGGACTTGTCAGACGGACCTGACTCTTCTGCTTTTTAGCAAAAAGATCATCCGGCACAATTAAGACAGATACACCCGAAGCAGCATAAGCCTCTCTTATGGCCTGATTCAAAAGATCCGGCAGTTGGGCTTCTGTCTCCGCTCTTTTGTTAAATACGGCGACATCATCAAACATCCGCTCTAAATTTATTTCCTGAAACGCACCCGTTCCAACTTCTTCACTATGAACCTGTCCCACAATCGCCAGAACAGGTGCTTTATCTGCTTTTGCATCATATAAGCCATTCAGGAGATGGACAGCTCCTGGACCAGCAATCGCCATCGTCACTCCAAGTTTACCCGTCAACTTCGCATATGCGGCGGCAGACAATGCGCCAGTCTCTTCATGACGAACCTGTATGAATTCGATTTCTTCTTTTCGCTTTCTAAGATCATCTATTAATTCATTAATGGAATCTCCAGGCATTCCATAAACATGTTGAACCCCACAATCTATTAATTGCTGTGCCATTACTTCTCCAGTCCTCTTGTCAAACATCACGGTCATCCTTTCCTAAAACAATCATTCGTATTTATTCCTTAATGTCCTTTATTGCCTGTTTAGCCATTAAGTAAACCATTGTCACTCCTTGTCGAATGATTGCTCTGTTATAGTTCGACATCTTGACTGATTTAAATAAAATTTATTCCTGAAATTAGGCAAACTAAAAAGACCCTAAGGCACATGCCTCAAGGTCTTTATTTCCATCAATCTTCAACAACCAGGTTCTTTTCAAAGCGGCTGATATCATTGTCTGCCCCGATTACAATCAAAATATCACTTTCTTTGATTTCTTCTGTGGCCATTGGTGAAACGATGACGTCTTTCTTACGTTTGATCGCCACAACGTTACAGCCGTATTGTGCACGGATATCGAGATCGACCAGTGTCTTGCCGCTCATCTTACTTCCTGCTTTCACTTCGACAACACTATGATCATCTGATAATTCGATATAATCCAGGATATTGTTTGAGATGATGTTGTGGGCAATACGTTTCCCCATATCTCGCTCCGGATGGACGACGTGATCCGCTCCGATTTTACTTAGTACTTTTTCATGGTAATCGTTCTGTGCTTTAACCGTGATCGTCTTAATGCCTAGTTCTTTTAACATTAGCGTCGTCAGAATACTCGCCTGAATATTATCACCGATCGCGACGATGACATGATCAATATTTCTTAAGCCGAGTTCTTTCAAGACATTTTCGTCCGTAGAATCTGCGATAACTGCATGAGCTGCAATATCTTTATATTCATTCACTTTATCCTCATCAAGGTCTATAGCCAGAACGTCCATTCCTTCACGGCTAAGTTCCCGGCAGATACTGCCTCCGAATCGACCTAAGCCAATGACGGCATACTCTTTTTTCATATCCTAATCCTCCACTGTTTCAATCTACCGCTATTTTATCATATAAACTGTCAGGAAACATAAAAAAGCAGAGAAGGTTCCCCTTCTCTACTTTTTCCCTTTTACATAATCTGCATCAAACAAGAACATTCTCATCAGCATGACCAGTGACGGAATGAGTAGACATAAACCGGCAATAAATACAACGATCAAAGCGACCGCCATTGATTCGTTGGTTACACCACTGGTCAGCGTAATGTAGGGATTGAGAATGTACGGCAAGTGCGAGGCACCATAGCCGAAGAATGCGAAGAAGAACTGGAACATGACCGCTATAAAGGCCCAGCCGTAATACTTTCCTTGGTACATGAGGAAGACGGCCGCCATAAAGAATGCTACGGAAATACCGAACACCCACCATAGCTCAATCGCTCTCTGAAAGTGTTCCGGATTCTGCTGACTTAGAGCAATAAAAGTGGTCAAGCTTGCAATGATCGTTGGTGAGCTCCAAAACAAGGCATATTTTTTCACTAATTGTAGAGCTGGCTGATCATTAGCACGGGCAGCGTAATACACTAGAAACATCGCACTGATGTACAGGACGGATACAATCGCCAGAAAAACGACACTCCAGGAATAAGGGCTTGAAAGTAGCTCCCCGTATAACAACTGGACGCCATTCGATGTTTCTTCGATATATCCACCTTCTGAAATCGTCAGTGCTGTTGATAAGGACGCTGGAATCAACAATCCTGTTGCTCCGTAGAAAAACATATACACCGTATTATCTTTTGACCCGTAGCTCTCGAAAGCGTAAAAGGAGCCCCTGATCGCAATGAGGACGATGGCTATGCTTCCAGGGATGAGCAAAGATTGACCATAATAATAGGCCGTATCAGGGAAGAAACCGACAAGTCCGACAAAGAAAAAGACGAAAAAGACGTTCGTGACTTCCCAGACTGGCGATAAATATCTTGAGATGAGCTGATTAATGATATGGTCTTTTTTAGTTATCTTGGCATAGTAGGCAAAGAATCCCGCCCCGAAATCAATCGAGGCGACGATCAAATACCCGTATAGGAAAAACCATAAGACGGTGATTCCGATCAGTTCATAACTCATGATTTGTCATCCTCCTTCGTTGCTGCTACTTGAGGATAACGGTGTTCCAATTCAAGCTCAGCCGGGTTATTCTTAAACATTTTGCGAAGTACGACGATACATCCGGTCGCAAGGACGGCATAAAGGAGGAAGAATAAAATGAACATCCAGCCAACATATGGAGATGTCGTCGCCCCTTCTTCCACCGTCATAAAGCCTCTCATGATCCACGGCTGTCTCCCTACCTCAGCATAAATCCAACCAAACTCTGTCGCGAGCATTGCAAGTGGTCCACCCGCGGCAATTCCCCAAAGGAGGAAGCGATTGTCTTCCCTCAACCTCTTCACTTTCCAGAAAATCAGGAAGAGAAGAGATAAACCGAGCAAGTAGAAGCCTATCGATACCATCAGGTCAAACATATAATGGATCCAAAGCGGCGGTCGCTCGTCTTCAGGCGTTTCTTCAAGCCCCTGGACTTCGGCATTGAAATCCCCATAAGCTAGGAAACTGAGAGCATTCGGAATCCGTATGGCGTTTTCGACCTCATTGTTCTCATTCAGCGTTCCAAACACGACGAGATCCGCCCCGCGTTCCGTTTCGAAATGCCATTCACCGGCTGCCAATTTCTCCGGCTGTTCCTCGGCAAGGAACTTAGCGGATAAGTCACCCGCGATGGCTGTAAGAATCGCAAACAGGAACGTTGCCGTTACCGTAAGCTTCAAAGCTTTCTTGTGATAAGCTCCGCCTTTTTTCAGCAAAATGAAAATAGCGGCGATTGCAGCAAGTATGGCCGCAGAAGTTAAATAAGATGATGTAATGACGTGGAACACCTTCGTTGGTGTAGCCGGGTTGAACATCGCCTGAAGCGGATTTACCGACGTTATCACGCCGTCCTCCATATCAAAACCAGCCGGTGTATTCATGAAAGAGTTGACGGTTGTAATGAAGAACGCAGACATCATGGCCCCAAGGACAACAGGAATCGATAATAGCCAGTGGTAGATCGGGTTCTTAAATCGATCCCATGTATATAAATAGGCTCCGAGGAAAATCGCTTCAAAGAAAAAGGCGAAGGTTTCCATAAACAACGGAAGCGCAATAACATTACCTGCCAGTTGCATAAAGCTTGGCCAAATCAATGAAAGTTGCAGGCCGATGGCTGTACCTGTCACAACCCCTACCGCTACCGTGATCGTGAAACCACGTGTCCACCTGCGGGCGAGCAATGTGTAGTGCGGGTCTTTCTTTTTAATCCCGATAAACTCAGCAACCGAAATCATGATCGGCACCCCGACCCCGATGGCTGCAAATATGATGTGAAAAATCAATGTCATGGACGTGAGCATTCGACTCAGCATGACGTTATCCAATTCGAACATAATGATCCCCCTTATGATTTAAGGTCCTCACAGGCTTTTGTCTAATCCACAGTATAAAACAGGATAACGTTTCATGTGCAGAAGCTTGTTGACGATTTTGTGACAAACTTCACAAGCGGTTATTTTGAGATAAGGATACAATAGAACAATGGGAACTGTCCATCAATTTGACTGCCACACACACACTTACTTACTAAATACCCAGCCGACGCCGTCCCCTAACAAAAAAAGCACTCTCCTCTAAAGGAAAGTGCTAAAAACATTAAATGGCATCCAGCATCTGAAACTGCGCTTTGACTAAGTCGTAATATTCTCCCTGTTGATTCATCAACTCATCGTGCGAACCGTTTTCTAATATCTTTCCGTGTTCGAGAACGAAAATGTTGTCCGCTTCACGAATGGTCGAAAGACGGTGGGCGATGATGATCGCTGTTCTCCCCTTCAACAGTTTACGAAGGGCCGTTTGAATCTTCACTTCTGTTTCGGTATCAATACTCGCTGTCGCTTCATCCAGGATTAAAATCCTCGGATCTGCCAGCAATGCCCGTGCGAAGGAAAGGAGTTGGCGTTCACCGGCAGATAAAATGTTCCCCCGTTCTTCCACCTCTGTCTCGTATCCTTCACTCAAGCGACTGATGAAGTCATCTGCCCCGACAACTTTCGCCGCTTCGAGGACCTCTTGATCACTTGCATCCGGACGTCCGAAGCGGATGTTCTCCATGATGGTCCCGGAGAAGATAAACGTGTCCTGAAGCACGACGCTGATTTGCTGTCTCACACTGTCGATCGTTGCATCACGCAAATCGACGCCATCGATTTTGACTGCGCCTTTTGTTGGATCATAAAAGCGACTGATCAAGTTGGCGATGGTAGATTTCCCTGATCCTGTATGACCAACTAGAGCAACGGTCTGCCCTTGCTTCATTTCAAGGTTGATATCATGCAGAGCGATTCGCTTTTCATCGTAAGCAAATTGCACATGATCGAATTCAATATGTCCCTTCATGTCCTGAAGAGAAACCGCATCCGATTTTTCTTCAACGTTCGGCTTCTCATCTAGGAATTCAAAAATACGTTCTGATGCCGCCATCGCCATCAGAAGCTGGTTGTAAACCATTCCAAGTCTTGAAATCGGCTCCCAGAACATTCCGAGGAAAAAAGCGAATGAGACAAACGTCCCGATTTGAATATCATTCTGGAGGATTAAAAACGCTCCGTAGGCAATCAAAATGACGGTCCCGATTGCATTGCTCATTTCTACGAATGGGCGGAACATCGCGCTCTTCTTAGTAGCGACTCTCCAGGATTCAAAGTTATCCGAATTCACCCCATCAAAGTATTCCGTGTTCTCCTTTTCTTGAGAAAAAGATTGCGTAATCCGGATTCCTTGAAGACTCTCATTTAAATGAGAATTCAGTCGCGACTGTTGAATCCTTACATCCTGCCAGGATCGGCGAATATTCCGGCGCAGCTTTGTCGAAATGTAGAACATGATCGGTAAAATCACTAAGATCGCTAGCGCCAGCTTTGGACTGAGCGTAAACAGAATGACAATAATTCCTACTAGCATGACAATGTCCATCAGTAAGTTGATAATCCCGTTCGTGAACAGCTCCTGCAGTGAATTGATATCGTTCATGATTCGGACAAGGATTGAACCCGCTGAACGCGTATCAAAGAAGCGGTGGGACAGTCTTTGAACGTGTGAAAATAAATGCTGACGCAAATCATAAATCACGTTTTGCCCCAGAATATTGACGTATTTGATTCGCAAGGCATTCCCGATATAATTGAGCAGATAAAGGATGGCAATGCCGACGACAAGCTGGATCAGAAGGTTTGTATCCCCGTTTCCGATCGCGACATCGATGGCCACTTTACCGATCAAAATCGGAACGACAAGCCTTACAATCGTCGATACGAGCATCGCGATGATCGCAATCGGCAAATAGTTTTTGGCATATGGTTTGATGTATTTCAAAAGCCGCCACATTTGCGCCCAGTTAAACGGCTTTTCAATCGCCTGGTCCTGTGTGTATTTAAATCGGTTTAAATGTTTGCTTTGTTGCGTTGTTTTCTCAGCCATACTCTCTCCCCCCTTTATGAAATATCACTCGTGCTTAGAATTTTTTCTTTATCCTGATATTGAATATCGTAGATGCGCTGATATGGCCCTCCGTTTATAAGAAGCTCATCATGGACACCACGTTCTTTTACTGCACCATCTTCTAATACAAGAATCTCATCGGCATGTTTCAAGGAAGATATACGATGCGCAATGATAAAGGTCGTCCTTCCTTTCATCACTTCCTGAAGCGCTTTTTGAATCTTGAATTCTGTTTCCATGTCGACGGCTGATGTGGCATCATCCAGGACAAGAATCGCCGGGTCAATCAAAATTGCGCGGGCGATGGCAATCCGCTGCTTTTGACCACCGGAAAGCCCCATTCCCCGCTCGCCGAGCAGCGTGTCATATCCATCTGGCATCTCCATAATAAACTCATGCGCCTGAGCTCTTTTTGCCGCTGCTATAACGTCCTCAAGGCTCGCATCCGGATTTCCATAGGCAATATTCTCTTTGATTGTGGTAGAGAAAAGGAACGATTCCTGAAGAACGAATCCTATATTTCTTCTTAATGTTTTCAGTCCGTAATCCTGAACCGGTCGGTTATCAATCAGCACTCTTCCTTTTTCAGGCTCATAAAACCGGGTAATCAGCTGAGTGATGCTCGTTTTTCCAGAGCCTGTCGCCCCG
The DNA here is from genome assembly GCA_004078665.1 of Halobacillus fulvus. GTDB lineage: Bacteria > Bacillota > Bacilli > Bacillales > Halobacillaceae > Halobacillus > Halobacillus fulvus. The sequence continues at coordinate 1,049,726 of SCFO01000001.1, forward strand.
ATCAAGCCGATCGTCTTCCCTGAAGGAGCATCGAATGAGATGTTCTTCAATGCTGAATCATCGTCTTCCACATAGGTCAGCGTGACGTCTTCAAACGTCACATGGCCTTGTAAACGGTCAAGAACAATCGCATCCTCTTTTTCCTGGATGTCTTCTTCTGCCTCAAGGATCTCCAGTAAACGTTCTCCTGAAGCTTTCGATTGAGAAAACAGGTTAATGATAAAGCCGAAATTCATCAACGGCCCAAGTACCATCCAGACGAGGCTAAAGAAGGCGACCAATTCCCCTAGCATAAGCGAGTCATTGACCACAAGATATCCTCCATAAGCAAGCAGTGCGACTACACACACATTCCCGATGAACTCCATTAACGGGAAATATTTTGACCAAATGTTCGACGTGGTAATGAATTTGGTCCGGTAGTCATCACTCCGATTTTCGAAGCGGCCGACTTCGAAATCTTCCCGGGATAACGACTTGACAGTGTTCATGCCGCTAATATTCTCCTGCACACGCGTGTTCAGCTTCCCGAATGATTTACGAATCTTACGAAAAGCGGGGTGAACCCTGCGATCAAAACGGTACACAACTACGGCGAGAAACGGCATCGCAGCCATCGTCACCAATGCAAGCGGAACGGAATAGTAAAACATGACGCTCAAACTGATCACGATCAGTAAAATAATACGGATCAGTTCAGAGAACCCCATCGCGAGAAAGAAGCGGAACCCTTCAACATCAGCGGTCAAACGGGACATCAGGTCTCCTGTTTTCGCATTGTCATAATAACGGAACGGGAGCCTTTGCAGCTTTTTGTATAGCTCATCCCTTAAGGTATAAACAGAACGAATTCCAAAGTATTCTCCTAAGTATTGATGAAAATAAGTCGCAATCCCTTTTACAACCATCAACAACAAGAAAGTGCCCCCAATATACGGTATCAAGTTATACCGCTCTTGTCTCACGACGTCATCAATCGTGATTTGAAGCACCATCGGGTAAACAACCGTAATGGCTGTGACAAATAATAATGAAAATAAAGACCAGAAGAAGAACTTCTTATATGGCCAATAAAATTGCTTCAGCTTTTTAAACGTTTCCACTCGATCTCCCTCCCCTAATTCTATAACGTAATTACTAATATATCGGGTATCGAAATAAATATCCACCGATTTGGAACAATTTTTCAAAAATTTCTACTTTCAGATTATTCTTTCCTATCTATGAAGGAGATGCATTTCATTTTTCTATAATTTCCCTCTATTTCACCCCTTCACACAACCTAATGACTCATGCTGTAAGCCATAAGGTTCATTGCTCCACAAAAAAGCAGTCCCTATCACTAGTATGGGGACTGCTTTTTGCTTATTCTTATTATTTCTGAGGAGCTCCAAGTACGCGGTCGACTCTTTTTCGGAGCATTTTCATCCCACCACCACCTGCTTGAAAATGACGAAGCTTACCTTCTTCATCAAACAGATAATAGGATGGGACGTATTGATTTTCGAATCGATCCGTTAAGGCGTGCTCGTTATCGATGAAAATAGGCTGTGTCATATCATGATCAGCAGCCACTTGGGAAATCTGCTCTAGATCAAGATCCTTTTCTGATCCCGGCATATGAACAGCTATCACATTCAGTTGATCAATATACTCATCGCGAAAATGATTCACATCCGGCATCGCTTCTTTGCACAATCCGCAGCTGATCGACCAGAAATGGATGAGAGTCGGTTTTTCGCCGATTAAGTCATCCTTAGCTAAAGGTCCACTATTCAGCCATTCTGTCGCTTGGGGCAAGTCAGGCATTGGTGTCCTTAATTTCATGAGATCACTCCTTATAACGTTTCTTGTCCCGGCTTCCAGTTCGCTGGACAAAGGCCGCCGGTTTGAAGAGCTTGAAGCACACGTAACGTTTCATCTACATCACGACCGATATTGTTATGATGGACAACCTGGTACTGCAACTCTCCTTCAGGGCTGATGATGAACAATCCGCGAAGAGAGACTCCCTCTTCTTCAATAAGAACTCCAAAATCCTTTGAAACAGTATGGTTGGTGTCGGCTGCTAGCGAATACTCCAAATCTCCGAGCCCATTATCTTCCCGAGAAGTATGAATCCAGGCAAGGTGAGTGTGGATCGTATCGGTCGAAACACCGATCACTTCTGCCTCGAGGTCTTCAAATTCATCAAATCGATCAGATAAAGCCGTAATTTCTGTAGGACAGACAAACGTAAAATCCATCGGATAAAAGAACAGCACGGTCCATTTGTCTTTCTTCATATTTTCTTCTAAAGAAACGATCCCGAATTCTTTGTTCGGCAGCACCGCCTCCATTTTAAAACGGGGAGCCTGCTTCCCCACCATACGCTCTGACATATTCATTCCTCCTAATTTTCCTTCTGCGTCTTACCCTAGCCCTCCGCCATTTCAAAAAGACTTTTCGACAATCTTCTGTTAAATCTTTCATTATGATTGAAACCTCCCAGCAGTTTCCGCTATCCTTATAAAAGAACACGTTACAATAATGAAGGGAGATTCTTATGAATTTATTCGAAGATGGATTTAAATTTAATCCAACCGTACTAGTAGAAGAACTTATTCCAGTAGCTACAGAAGTCATCATTGTGCTGATTGCCTTTGCCATCCTTAAGCCGATTGGAACAAAAGCGATCACCGCTGCTCTCGAGCGCATGAGCAAACAGCGCAATCTTACAGAGGGTCGCAGTAAGACGATCGAAAAGCTGTCTATCAACATCTTTTCCTACGCTCTTATTTTTATACTTATCGTTATGTTGTTAAGTGCCATTAACGTTAACATTGGACCACTCCTTGCCGGTGCTGGAATTGTCGGCTTAGCAATCGGATTCGGGGCACAGGGACTGGTCTCCGACGTTGTGACAGGATTCTTTATTCTCTTGGAGCGCCAAATTGAGGTGGATGATTATGTGACCGCTGGCGGTTACGACGGGATTGTAGAGGAAGTCGGGATTCGCACGACGAAAATCCGCGGATTCGATGGCACGTTGAATTTTATACCGAACCGTAATATCTCAGGGGTCGCCAACCACTCGAGAGGCAACATGCGCGCTCTTGTCGATATTGGGATCGGGTATGACGAGAACATCGATGAAGCAATGGCTGTTTTGCAACAAGTCGCAGATGATTTCGCGAACGATGAACGCTTTAAAGAAGGACCAAATGTCCTTGGTGTCCAAAGTCTTGGTTCTTCTGATGTCGTGATCCGAATTTTGGGTAAAACGGCGAATATGGAACAGTGGGGCGTAGAGCGTGACTTAAGAAAAGCAATGAAAGAAGCGCTTGACCGTGCCGGAATCGAAATTCCATATCCACACCAAGTGTATGTACAAAAAAATGAAAACTAATAAAAATCCCGGGAGACGTTCTCCCGGGATTTTCTTATTCGTACCATGCTTCAATTTTTCGAATGTGACCATTGTCCATATCTACGACTTTCAGCTGCAAATGATTGATCGGTACGACCGTTCCTTCCTCGGCCTCATAGCTCTGGGTATAAATCCAGCCGGAAATCGTATCGATGTCCTGATGCTCGATTTCGACCTCAAAATAATCATTTACATCCTGAAGCGGCGTTTTTCCATCGATTAAAAAGCGTCCATTCTTCAACTTGCGGATATCTCTTTCTTCGTCATGATCGAACTCATCACGAATTTCCCCCACAATCTCTTCTATGATATCCTCCACGGTCACGATTCCGGATGTCCCACCGTATTCATCGACGAGAATTGCCATATGAGTCCGTTCTTTTCTCAGTTTGACCAGCAGCTCCTGAATCGGGATGTTCTCGAAAACTTGAATCACCGGACGGACGAACGGGTGTAAGCTATCTAGTTCATCCAAATCTTCAAACAGAAGTTCCTTTAAATGCACAATACCGAGAATGTTATCTTTCTCTCTGTCGATGACTGGATACCTCGTATAGCGATTATGCTTCATTTCCCGAATATTCGTCTTGATCGAGTCATGGATATCGAGAACAGCCATCTCTGTGCGGGGAATCATAATCTCCTTTGCTGTCCGGTTATCAAATTCGAAAATCCGATCCATATACGTGAACTCTGAGAGGTTGATTTCACCCTTCTGATAACTCTGTGATAGAAGATGTCGCAGCTCTTCCTCCGAATGAACGTTCGAAGACTCCCTTGAAAAAGAAATCCCCAATCCTTTTGATAAAACGCCCGTAACGGCCCGGAAAGAAGCGGTGAAAGGAGTCAGAATCGCCGTGTAAAATAGGAGGAAGCCAGAAAGTGTATAGATCAATCCTTCTGCCTTGTCTGTCCCAATCGCTTTTGGAACCAGTTCACCAAAAATCATATGGAAAAAAGTTAATAATAGAAAGGAAAGGATAACAGCGACAACAGCAGATGCTGCATTCGACATTCCCCAGTTCTGGACATTCGGGTTGATGACGCGTTCAAGTGTGACCCCGCCAATCCAGCCGGCTGCCAATGTGAACACCGTAACTCCGAACTGAAACGAAAACAAATAATCGTCAAGGCGCTCTACCATTTTCTTCGTCCGGACCGCCTTCTTTTTACCCACTTCCGCTTCTGCTTCCACCCTCGCGTTTCTCACCTTGATGATCGCGTATTCGCTGGCTACCAATACAGCAGTCAGCAGTATTAAAAAGGCAACCGCAAAAAGTCGGATACCTATATCCATGTTTCCACTCTCCCCTAAATATGTACTTGGAGGCCGTAACCTCCAACAGCTTGAATCAGGAGAAGCGGGCCTCTACGTCCTGGCAGACCTCATCGGCAGACTTTCCGGCGGCATCGATCACAGCCCCTTTAGTCGTCGCCTCCATCATGCCCATGACGTTCCGGTCCTGTCCGGAAATCACACAGCAATCACAGCGGGCAGCGTCCTCCTGATTTTTTAAATCTATTATTTCATACCCTTTTTCTTGAAGGGCAGAACGTACCTCGCTTAAACTTTGTTCTACAGCGATTTTTTTCATGTTCTCACCTCCCCTTTGCCTGTTCTGACAAAGATTAGTATGAACAGACATGGGGAGGCTATGCATCAAAGCGCGCGCAGGTTCCTCACGACGACGTCGACTCCAACTTGGAGAGCTCTTTCGTCAGGAGACAACTTCGCCTGGTGCAAGCCTGCATCAGAGTCGACGCCTAACCAGAACATAAATCCTGGAATGTCCTTCAGCATATATCCAAAATCTTCTCCGGTCATCGCCATATTGGCTTCTTCATACTGGTAGGAGGACTCCTCTACGTTCTGCTTGAACTTCTCTACATATTCCGCATTATTGTAAACTTGGTAATAGTTCGATCCATAATCAATATGAATCTGACAATCATTTGAGATTTCGCACCCGCGGGAAATCTTTTCAATTTCCCCCTTCACGATTTCCATCGACTCCGGAGACAATGTGCGGATGGTTCCTTCCACTCTCGCTTGCTGGGCGATGATGTTCTGTACCGTGCCTCCGTCGATTTTGCCGATGGAAATGACCGCACTATCCAGCGGGTCAACTCGGCGTGCGACGATTTGTTGGAGCTGGACGATGAAGGAGCTTGCCGCTACCACCATATCATGGGTTTGATGTGGAAACGCGGCATGGCCTCCTTTTCCAACAAAATCAATGAACAGTTCACTGGTATTCGCAAATAACAAGCCCGGGCGACTGGAAACCGTACCTACAGGCAGCTCAGGAGCAACATGCAATGCGAACACAACATCCGGCCAATATTTTTTCATTTCCTTCGACCGTAGCATCGGCTCAGCACCGCCAGGCCCCTCTTCCGCTGGCTGAAAAAGAAAGACTGTATGATTTTCTGCTGGTGTTTCAGCCAATTCCGTTAAGGCTCCTAGCGCGATCGTCATGTGGAAGTCATGTCCACAGGCGTGCATTCTTCCAGGGTAAGTAGAAGCGAATTCTAACCCTGTTTCTTCTGTTAAGGGAAGAGCGTCAATATCCGCCCGGTAACCCACCGTCTTATTTCCGACCGTCCCTTCAACAAAGACGAATATTCCAGTTCTCCACGTTTCGACCGTCAATCGCTCCTGTGGAAGGCTGCGAATATAGTCGAGTAAATATTGCTGGGTTTTCACTTCTTCAAAACCGAGTTCAGGAATTTGGTGTAGATCACGTCGTATCGATTGTAAAGACTTTTGTTTCATACCTATCCCCTTCTATAAGAAAGGCCTTGCTTCAAGAGCAAGGCCTCCGTTGTTTTAGTTATCAAGTTTACGCAATTCTTGCTTGATTTCTGTTTTGGATTTCGTCTGATCGTCAATCTCCTTGATCACTTTTGCAGGAGTACCGGCAACAAGCGTGTTCGGAGGTACATCTTCCGTTACAATTGCGCCTGCAGCAACGACAGCACCTGCTCCGACTGTTACGCCTTCAAGGACAACGGCATTAGCTCCGATGACCACTCCGTCTTCAACAATAACCGGTTTAGCGGAAGGTGGCTCAATGACTCCAGCTAACACAGCACCCGCTCCGATGTGGCAGTTCTTACCGACAGTGGCACGACCGCCAAGAACTACGTTCATATCGATCATTGTTCCTTCACCGACTACAGATCCGATATTGATGGAAGCACCATACATGATGACCGCGCCATCGCCGATTTCCACCTGGTCGCGGATAATCGCACCTGGCTCGATTCTCGCATTTACATTTTTCAGATCAAGCAATGGAATCGCAGAATTACGACGATCATTTTCGATGACGTAATCCTCAATTTGACCTTCATACTTTTTCAGGAGTGGCTCTACTACTTTCCACTCTCCGAAAAGCACGCCTGAGTTTCCAGAAATGAAGTCCTTGACGCTTTCACCAAAATCAAGGCTGCTTAAATCGTTTCCTTTGATGTACACTTTCACAGGTGTTGATTTTTCACTATTTGAAATGAACGAGATAATCTCATTTGCATCCATTTGTTTCATGTTGAATTCCTCCTTAATGTATTTCTTTTCCCCTTTACTTTATCAAAGCATGCAGACAGATATCAATCTTCTTTTCTCGGAAGTCTCAAAATTAATAAAAAACTCACAATAGCAAGCACTATTAATCCAGCATATACCATTTGTAAGCCGCTACTCAGGCCCTGCTGTAAAACGGCAGCCGCTTCTGTTCCTAAATCCTGACGACCCGATTCCTGAAGCAGAAGGTTGGCAGAATTCGTGTTCAACTCTTTTTCCAAATTGGCTCTTTCGATTTCTGCAGCAAGTCGGCTGTTCAATATCCCGCCTAATAAGGCCGCACCAATGGCACTTCCGATCGACCTCATAAACATATTAGAAGCCGTTGCAATCCCACGCGTTCTCCAGTCGACACGGTTCTGTATCGACACGATAAACGACGTGGTGGTCAATCCCATTCCGATTCCGATGAATAAGGAGCCCGTCGCTGCGAACCATGGACCTTTTTCAGGAGTCAGCAAGGAGAAAAGGATCCCACCTATAATGAGTGAAACCCCTCCTGCCATGGAGGTATTCCGATAGCCGATCTTCAAAATCAGCCTCCCTGCCAACGTCGACGCAATCGGCCAGCCAATCGACATCGTCGTCAGCGTAAACCCGGCAACCGTCGCCGACTGCTCCATGACGCCCTGAACGAATGTCGGCAAATAACTCGAAACCCCAATGATGATCATCCCAGTCACAAAAGAAGTGAGGTTCGCGTAACGAATGAGCGTGATCGACCACAATTCCACTGGAAGCATCGGGTCCTTCACCCTTTTTTCATGATAAAAAAACAGGCTCAATCCGAGTACCGAGAATAACGCAAGTCCACCTGACTGCCAGGACAGCCATCCGAGCGTACCTCCTCCCTCCACAAGAAGGAGGATGAGGGAGCTTACCGTCAATACAACTAACAAGGAACCCTTGAAATCAACGGGTCTTTTTTCGGTGGAACGTTCTTCTTTAAAAAAGATGAGGATTCCAAGTAGAGCAAGAATCCCCAGTGGGACGTTCATCCAGAATACGAAAGGCCAGCTTAGGACGTCGACAAAAAAGCCTCCCAATGCCGGTCCCGTGACCGCTGATATCCCCCATACGCTAGATAAATACCCTTGAATTTTTGCTCGTTCCTCTTTCGTATAGATGTCGCCTACAATCGTTGTGGCCATCGGCATGAGAGCTCCTGCGCCTAGACCCTGCACAAGCCTTGCCCCTATGAGTACAAGCATAGAAGGAGCTAATGCTGAGAGGATCGCCCCAAACAAAAACAGACTAATTCCTACCATAAAAATCGGCTTCCTGCCAAAAACATCAGCCAATCTGCCAAATAAGAGGACGGTCGCAGCATTTGTTAAAAGGTATGCAGAAAACACCCAACTATAATACCGAAAGCCTCCTAAATCAGCGACAATACTCGGCATGGCCGTCGCTACGATTGTCGCCTCAATCGCCGCAAGGAACATCGCGAGCATAACCGAAGCAAGCACCCAGCCGCGATTTTTTGTTTGTCTTCGTTCCATCCCGGCTTCCCCTCCTGCAAAAAAAATAGACGGCATCATTCGATGCCATCTATTTTATCATAGTGATCGTTTATCATACATATTTGAAGATCTCGTGATAATGCTTGCTGAACTGTTTTAAAATGGTTCTTCGTGTAATGATCCCATCAAATTCATCTTCTTCATTGGTAACGCATACAAAAGGGTAATCAATCAATTTGTATAAAGCATCGATCATATGGTCATCCAGTTTTAAACAAGGAATATCAGCATCCATGACTTCGTTAACTGTTGTATCTGAAAGGTGATTCAATTCGAACTCTTCAATACCTAACGTTTCTTCCAATATTCTCGTTTTGCTTATTACTCCTCTGAACTTGTAGGTGGGATCCAGAACCGGTACAGCCGAGTACCCTGATTTGACAAGAACGAGCAATGCGTGCTCAAGCGGATTTCCTACCTGAACATGGGCGACCTTTTCAGCAGGAATCATCAACTCTCGAACCTTCGGCCATTCTAGCCTATCTTTTTCCATACTTACCATTTTTAATTCACTCCTTTATAACGTACAACGGAAGGAGCAGAAAGAAACGCTCAATGCGGACCAAGAATAGTTTAACATAGTTTCAAGCAAATCTCGAACAGCAAATTCCGACACTTTTTTCTCCTAAAACCCGTGTAGCATTACCTTTTATACCCAGTTTTGAATTAGAAATAAACCTTCTATTTTCGTATGCTCTTTATAATTCATGAAGAACCACGTATAATAAAAAGTATTCAAGCACATTGGAGTTGAAAAAATGACAACCCACACGTTTACGAAACGCGAAGAAATCGCGAATGCGATCACACATGGAATCGGAGCGCTTCTAAGTATTGCCATGCTCGTCCTGCTTATTGTTTTTGCCAGCATTCAAGGAAACGCTTGGCATATCGTTTCGGTTTCCATTTACGGAGCCACGATGTTATTGCTTTATGTTTCCTCGACACTCGTCCACAGCTTTCCAGAAGGAAAAGCGAAGGACCTTTTTGAAATCTTCGATCACTCGGCAATCTATTTGTTTATTGCCGGTACTTACACCCCCATCCTGCTCGTTGCTCTGCGCGGAACACTAGGGTGGACGCTGTTCGGTATTGTTTGGGGGATGGCTATTTTAGGAGTTATATTCAAAGTGTTCTTTGTAAAACGCTTTGTCGTATTGTCCACATTATTTTATGTATTGATGGGATGGCTGATCGTTCTTGCTTGGGGACCATTGACCGCACAAGTTCCTGGAGCAGGCATCACGTACCTTGTCGTCGGAGGAGTCATGTATTCCATCGGCTCAATTTTCTACGTGTGGAGAAGCTTTCCTTTCCATCACATGGTTTGGCATTTGTTCGTTCTAGGAGGTTCCATTCTCCATTTCTTCTCCATTTTCTTTTACATTATTTAAAAAAACCGAGCCTGGCGCTGTCCGGCTCGGTTTTTCTATGCATTCATTCTATCTGAGAATAAGTCGGCTTTCATTTTGTAGAGAAGAGCGATCAACAAGACCAGTCGGAAGTAAGTCCTCAACTTAGAATGGGTATTGATTCAGCCACTGACCTCCATCAAGGGTGACGACCTCGCCGTTCATATAAGACGCTTCTTCAGACAAAATAAAGCGGGCAAGCCCAGCAATTTCCTCCGGGGTGCCAAGTCTTCCTAAAGGCACAGAATCCAGTGTCCGCTTCGCTGCCTGTTCTGACTCGAACAGCTTCTCTGCACCACCCGTCCGCTCAATCGGCCCTGGAGCTATGGCATTGGCACGGATGCCGTACCGTTTCCCCCACTCCACCGCAAGAGTTCGCGTCATGGCAAGTACTCCCGCTTTAGCAGAAGCTGAGTGAATCACTCCCGCTCCTGCGTTCCAAGCGTATGTAGCTACCATATTAAGAATCGAGCCTTTGATTTGATTTTCAATCCAGTACTTGCCGACCGCCTGGCTGCAGTAAAACGTCCCATTCAACACGATGTTGATGACAGAATTCCAGCCGTTGGGTGATAATTTTTCCGCAGGTGAAATGAAGTTTCCTGCCGCATTATTCACTAGGTGATCGATGCGACCAAATTCCTCAACCGTCGATTTGACCATTCGGTCGACATCTTCTACTTCACGGACATCCATTGGGATGAGAAGAAGGTTTGCTTCTTTTCCTTCGGCGATCTGTTTCTTCGCCTCTTGCAGCCGCTCATCATTCCGGCCTGTAATGACGACCTTTGCCCCTTCATCCAAAAATCGTTTCGCCATATAAAGCCCCATTCCACTGGAGCCCCCTGTTACGATTACTACTTGATTTTCCATCTAATTACCTCCCATTCTTTCCCTTATAATAGATTCAACATAAAAAAATGAATTCCTGTTCATTTTTCAAGATAATTATAAATACACGACAAATTCCCTGGATATTTCCCATATTCGTCGTGTTATAATGGCGTGGTTATATATAATCAAATCTATCTATAAAGGTTTATTAATGAGCCGGAACGTCTAAACGTTTTGTGACAATCAAATCGTCCTTTAAAAAGACACTTGTGCTGAATGTTATGATAGATAGAGAAGTGAACTGAATGAGGGATGAACATGAAAACGAACAGGCTTTTTGTGCTGCTGGTACTATTAATACTCACTTTGACCGCCTGCAGTTCTCCAATTGAAGAGAACATGTCGAGAGAGGTAGAAAGCTTCTCCGCTGTGACACAGGATGGAGAGAAAGTGAATCTTCCTGAAGATTTGGAAGGACGTTACTGGATCGCTGATTTTATATTTACAAATTGTGAGACGGTTTGTTCTCCAATGACAGGAAACATGTCAAGACTCCAGCAAGCACTGAAAGAAGAAAACATGGGGGATGTTCCATTAAGATCGTTTACGGTCGATCCACAGAATGATACAGAAGATGAACTGAAAGCATTCGCAGACCCTTACAACCCTGATTATGAACAGTGGAGTTTCCTGACGGGATATTCGTTTAATGAAATTAAAGAACTTTCGATCAAATCTTTTCAGTCTCCACTGAAAAAGCTGGAAGACTCTGAACAGTTTGCCCATGGGACAAGTTTCTATCTTGTCACACCAAAAGGGGAAGTCATTAAGAGCTATTCCGGATTGAAGGCAGACAGTACAGAGCAAATCCTACAAGATTTAAAAACATTGAGAGAGTAATGGATTCTTTGCTCTCTCTTAGATAATGTAAATTTTTTGCAATTTACACAGAAAACACATACGATAGAAATAAATAAGCGTGGAAGGAGATTTTGCATGAGAGATCAGGCTACTTCAAACAAAGAACTGGCTGAATCTTTGTTTATCGTCAATCGTCACGCCAAGACGGCACCACAACCCAAACACCTGTATGACTTAAAAAAACACACCATCCACAAACTTCTTCAGGAAAACCGCGCGCAAAAAGTAGGTCTTCACTTTTCTGACCACCCGAAATACAGCCAGCAGCATTCAACCTTACTGATTGAAATTGGTGGATATTATTTTCACGTTCCCGCCCAAAAGAAGGACTTTGACAAGCTCGAACATTTAGGAAAAGTAGATCCATCTTATCGTAACCCGAAACCGAAGCGATCTCTATCCAAGTCCAAAAAGACGTTATATCGGTATTTGAATTGGGAGGAACCTAAACGGGAACCTGCGTATTCTTTTTCCGGCACCTCTCAGCCGAGCATGCTCGGTCGTCGGACAGAAAGCCCTTGGAACCAGCGGCGCAGACGGCGCTGAATCGCAATGTGTCCAAGCTCTCAATTCTATGTTTTACTCCCCCATTTAAAAGGAATGAAGGGTAGTAAAGGAGGCAGATCTTATGACAATGAATCCTATGGATGACTTTTTATACCATCTGCATAAATACATGGAGTACACGACGGAAATGAGATCTTCATTTGAGCATCTGACCGAACATCAGCAAAGTTTGATCCTGAATGCTTCCCCGGCTAAACAGGGGCCGGAAGAGCTTTCGCAGCACGCCTACGCATGGCACGATGCCTTATACAAAACAATGGAAAAGAAATGAAAAAAAGCCGCTTAGCAGGCGGCTTTTTTTATGGATTCTTATATTTTTATAAAACATATTGATCGATAAGCTTCACTAATTCGACGATTTCGGGCTTTGATACTTGAGCGTCTGCTCCAACGACTTCCCCTTTGTGTCGTAGATCATCCGTAATCAAAGAGGAGAAAATGATTACAGGAAGATGCTGCAGCTTAGGATGTTCCTTCACGAGACGAGTGAAGTGATGCCCGTCCATTCTCGGCATTTCAATATCCGTGATCACAAGCTGGTATTCGTCCTCAATCGCTTCCCCGTTTTCTACAATAGCAGACAGCTGGTCAAACGCTTCTTTCCCGTCCTCTGCGATGAACGCCTGATGATAACCGGCTTCTTCCAATGTTTCCTGAAGGAGGACTCGCAACAATCCAGAGTCTTCGGCAATCAGAATTTTTTTGTTCGAACGTTCCCTCTCGCCGAGCTCTTTCAGCTGATTCACCCGCAAACTCGTTTCAGGATTGATATCGGCGACGATTTTCTCCAAGTCCATGAGGAGAAGCATGTCTTCCTCCATTTTTATGACGCCTGTCACCTGAGTATCGAGTCCCTGATACATTTTATTCGGTTTTTCTATTTGCTCCCACGAAATTCGGTGAATTTGGGTAACCGTATGTACGTGAAAAACAATTTTCGTTTGGTTAAATTCTGTCAAAATGAATTTATCCTGCTCTGGTTTTTCAGAAGCTTCAAATCCGAGTGCATCCGCGACGTCTACTACCGGTACCACTTCCCCGCGGATTTCAATAATTCCTTCAACTGAAGGGTGGGAATGAGGGATTTTTGTAACGGGTTGTGGATGAAGGATTTCTTTCACTTTAATGACATTTATGCCGAAGCGGTTCTTACCAATTCCGAACTCGACGATTTCCAGTTCATTTGTTCCGCTTTCCAATAAGATGCCTTTTTGCTTATCCATCGACATCGTCCTTCCTAAATGATCTATGCTTTTTATATCGACCACTTCCTCTGTTACGTTTAGACTTTCCATCCTTTTTTTGTACGAGAATGGGATATGAGCTAATGAAAGCCGCAGCTCTTTCCGGCGCTCATCAAAAAACACCACCTAGTATCAGATGGTGTTTGTATCAGTCGTTCCTTATGATCAAATAGACAATCAATCCGACCACCGGAAAAAAGAGCGTTCCAATCAAAACGACTAAACAATAAGCCGTACTTTTGTTTTTTCTTGTTGCGTCACGATAAGCCCAGACACTCGTCATAATGTTAAGGATCAAAAGTAAAAGACCAAATCCTAAAATAAGCAGAAAAAATAACATACCAATTTCCATCACACTCATCCTTCCTGCTTTATATACGGATGAGAGGGCTTAAAGTTTCAATTAGGCCGCCTTGTTTTTATGCCTCTTCGCCAATCGATGCCAGGCCAGTTTCCCAGCTGCAAGCAAGCTGTACACAACCCCGTAACTGCTCATGGCTAGCAGACTGATGGGCCAGAATTCGGCAGGAAGCAGCGAGGTTGTCTGCACCATCGCATAACGGTCGACGAGCTGAAGAAAAACGAGGGCGAGCAGAGCACTAGATATATAACTGGAAAATGTCGACCAGTTTTTCAGCATCAGCCATTCAATGACCGGTCGTACGACCCACATCAGCGACATAACAAAGGCAAACACGAGTCCGAATTGGACATAGAGAGGATCCAATCCGAAGATTTCAAGCACAGCTGGATCGAGCCAGCCAATCACCTGCTGCAGAAACGAAAAATCAAACCAACTACTCATCGTTCATCCTCCTTGTTCTTTTTAACCATTATCAACAGAAAAAAGGAAGAATAAACGTGAAGCTATCGTTGAAGAATGCCTTTTGACTTCATCCACTTCAAGGCTTCTCTTCGGGTTAGAGGCCGCCACTCGTGATTTTGGACAAACGCTGCAACGCCTGCTGCATCTGTTTTACTGTATTCTCTCAAAGCCCAACCGATTGCTTTTTCAATAAAAAAATCCCGTTCATCTTTCAAGTGAAGGGCTGTGTCAAATAGCAAGGCTTGATCGGTAGTCTCTTTATAACTTAACTGGTGAAGCATACTGGACCTTCGCACCCATTTGTCAGGTGAACGTCTCCACTCCTCTGTAATCGGCTTCAGCATGTCTGGATAGATTTTAAAATAGTTTCCGCATAGGCGAGATGCGATCATATCGACCGTATCCCACCACGGAGCGGTCACCAGAAGTTCTTTATAAAAGCCTATCGTCGACAAAGCCACTTGTTTCCTATCTTTTTCTAATAAGGCAAGCCCAGCATATTGACATTCTCTGAACTCTTCCTGGAACAACAGCCTCACCGTCTCAAGACGCTCGGTTTCAGAAAGTCGATGCTCCTTCAAAATTGGAGCCAGCATCGCTTTTCTTTCAGGAGTCTTGATTCCGTAAAATGAAAAGTGGTTTTTCATGTATGCTTCCATGGATGGGCGTTGTTCTTCATTTTTATTCTTTTCAAAAGCATCTATAATTTGGTCCCTCAGTTCCCTGCTTTTATTCACCATTCTCCTTAACCCTGCATAAACTTCGCCAGTTGATCTCCCTGTTCTTTTGCCTCATCGTACCCTTGAATGTACAAGTCGTGCAGGCGGTCGCGATTCCTCTCTAACCTGCTGACTTTAAGGGGACGAAGCGGGCGGAAGACAAAGGCTGATCCTTCCTTCTCCATTTTATTGACTCGTTCAGATTGAGCATTATATTTCAAGTGACGTTCCATCATCACTTTGGCGAAATGAGGAAATTCTTTATATTTACGGGACAAATACCAGCCTAATTTCACCTTTTTCTTTCGGTACCCTTCATTCCTCGTCAACACTATGACATGCTTTTCGTTCCCTTCTTCTATAGAAGACTGGATCGGGACCGGATCTGCGATTCCTCCGTCCATCAGCTGCATCCCATCATATGCGATACTAGGAGCCACCATTGGCAACGAACAGGAAGCCCGCATAATTTTAAGCAAGGAATTCCGATCAGGGAATTGATCATGAAACACTGATTTCCCCGTAGCTATATCAGTTGTGCCGACAACAAACTTAGACGTTCTTTTTTCGAACGTTTCATAATCGAAAGGAACGAGTTCATTCGGCAGTCGATCGAATATGAAATCCATCCCAAACAGCTGTTTTTCCTTAAACATCCTTTTGAAAGATATGTATTCAGGATGGCTGCCGTATCCGACAATGACTTCATAATTCCTTCCACGCTGCTTGGCTACGTAGGAACTTCCATTACACGCCCCAGCCGAGGCCCCCACCACAAAAGGGAAGTGAAGATCTTGATCCATAAAGTAATCAAGAACACCAGCGGTATAGGCTCCCCTCATTCCTCCACCTTCTAGTACTAAACCAATGTTATTCATATATCTTCCTCCCCTATCTGCACTTATTATACCAATTTACCCCAAATACTAACATTTATTCGACTTTTTCCCGAACGGTTATTCATTTAGAAACTGCCTTACATGCGTTAAAATGCGGGGATACTTTTAAGCAACGAAAAAAGCAACCATAGGATGGCTGCTTTTTTTGGAATTCTATCATTTTCTATTGAACTTTTGACTGTTTTTTCGTATGCTTTTCATCAATCTGTTTTTCTATTTTCTCAATAGCCTGCTCGTCTTTGAGCAGCTCTTGTTTATTTTGATCGACTAATTCCTCGAAAGATAAACGCCCTGGTCGCAAAAGTATTCTTCTCCTTTCCTGTTAAGGCTTACAAACTTATTATAACAAAATTCAGATAATTCAAGTTTTTAATTATTTGAACATTTTGTTAAATTTTTGTTAACGGAGGTTCAACATGGAACAAAAAATCAATCCCCGAATAAAAGATATTCAAATTTCGGGCATCCGAAAATTTTTCAATATGGTCGGTCAGTACGACGATGTTGTATCTTTAACGATTGGACAGCCCGACTTTCCAACACCACAATCGATTAAAAATGCAGCGATCCATGCGATTGATCATAATTACACAAGCTATACCCACAACGCAGGCATCATCGAGCTTAGAGAAGCCATTTCCGAACATGTCGCTTCCAATTATGGGCTCCACTATCAGCCTGAGCAAGAAATCATCGTGACGGTTGGGGCTTCACAGGCCATCGATATTACCCTTAGGACTATACTGGAACCAGGAGATGAAGTCCTGCTCCCAGGCCCTGTTTATCCCGGTTATGAGCCGTTAATCAAGCTTGCAGGTGGAACGCCTGTATTTGTGGATACTCGGGACCATGACTTCAAGATGGATAGCCGTCTTATCGAAAACCATATAACAGACAGAACGAAAGCTGTCATTCTTCCTTATCCATCTAACCCGACAGGTGTCTCTTTGTCTAAAGACGAGCTACGTGAAATTGCGGATGTCATAAAGAAACATGAAATCTTTCTTTTAGCTGATGAAATTTACAGTGAACTCGTCTACGAGCAGCCCCATGAATCGATCGCTCAATTCGACGATGTCAGAAATCAGGTAGTGGTCGTGAACGGAGTCTCTAAATCTCACTCTATGACAGGATGGAGAATCGGATTTTTGCTTGCTCCGGAATGGCTCGCTTCCCATTTGTTGAAAACACATCAATACAACGTCTCCTGCGCCACTTCCATCAGTCAGTATGCCGCGCTTGAAGCGATTAAAAATCAACGTAACGAAGCCATCGATATGAAAAATGAATACCATAAGCGACGGAATTTTGTATTAGACCGTCTGGATCAAATGGGAATCGACTATGTAAAACCGGACGGAGCTTTTTATGTATTTCCTGAATTACCGCTCAACGGACTATCCACCTTCGACAGAGCCGTTCAATTTGTAGAACAAGCAGGGGTGGCACTCGTCCCAGGGGATGCATTTTCCGAAAATGGAAAAGGATATTTCCGTCTTTCTTATGCCTATGATACGGATACTTTAAAAAGAGGGCTCGACCGGCTTGAGCATCATTTAAAAGATAATGAAAAAACCTCGTGAAGCACTTAAGCTTCACGAGGATTCGTAGTTGTCTGCATTTGCAATTCGTTTAGTAGACCATCCAACTGTTGGCTGATTCGAACAGATTCACGGCTAGTTAGTCCTGTTTCTTGAACAGTTTTGGACATCTGGTTTCTAAGGTACTCCACCTCAGACATCAGAAGATTTTCTTTGACGGTGTCCACCTGTCATTCCCTCCTGGTTTTCTTATGTTATGATTTATCGTTAAGAATGTGTGTTCGTGTCTAAGTTGTACGAAAGACATTATCTCAGCCTTTTTTTTATTTGTAAAGACTTAGGACATAACTTCTAATCATTCGACACCAACGCTGAAAACATGCCGACCGACAACAGCGTATGTATCTTTCCTTTTCACACGAATATGATAAAATAAAATAGGACTTATGATGAGTTTCTAAACAAAAAAACATTCCCATCGTTTGATTACGGTATAGGGGAAAGGAAGATCAGATTGTCTGAACAATCAAAGAACGAGTGGCTTGAATGGTTAAAAGCCATCGCCGTCGCAGTTGTCCTAGCGTTTATATTACGAACTTTCTTCTTTGCCACCTCGATTGTAGAAGGTGCAAGCATGGACCCTACGCTCGAAAATGGTGAAAGAGTCATGTTCAATAAAATTGTATATTATTTGGATGAGCCTCAGCGCGGAGACATCGTCATTATCGAACGTCCCGTCAAGAGCTATGTGAAGCGGATCATCGGGCAGCCGGGTGATACGGTAGAGATTCGAAATCATGAATTGTTTGTGAATGGAGAACAAATGCCTCAAAGCTATCTGAACGAGGAAGCTGTTGAGGGGACACGGGATTTTGGCCCTGTAGAAGTTCCAGAGGGGAAATACTTTGTCATGGGGGATAACCGGACCATCAGTAAAGATAGCCGGAACGGTCTCGGATACGTGGATGAAACGGAAATCATCGGACGTACAGAGCTCGTCATTTATCCGTTTAATGAATGGGGCTTGACCAAATAACGAGAGAGCGGGAATTTTCCCGCTCTTTTTTATTTGGCTCTGTCAAACTCCAGTGTTGATGTAATAAAAGCAAATGGAATGATTGCCTTCCCGTTCTCAGTCAAAACGTTCTGTGGTGTTTTCGTTTACTTATTCTGGTAAGGAGGAGCGGGAAATGGCGAGACTCCTATGGGGAGAAAGGGCAGGCTGATATCCCGCAGGAGCTTTGCACCGAGGAAGCTCAGCGCCCACCCGTGGCAGTTATTTCCCGCTCCTCCTAGCCTCTGGTACGAATAACGGAAACTTTCTAGTATTAACATTAAGCTTTAACAGAGCTTTTCATTTAATAGCATTCATTTTATCCGGCAGCTGGTGGAGCGTTTCAATCATGAGGTCCAGCTTCCCTTCCACTCGGTGCAACAAATAAAACGTCACCGCAATAGGGAAACCGACATCTGTGATAAACGCAAACCATAGATCCATCTGTCCACCTCTTTTCTCTGATCGAAAAGACCGCTATGCTCCACCATAGCGGTCCATTTCTTTACAGTTCAATATCGAATACATTTCGTTCTACAATTCGCGCTTCTTTTTTCTCCATAAAATCTCCGCCGCTTGAAAAAAAGCAGTTTTCCTGGATCACTGCATCCATAGCTGCATGGATCAGGGCAGGATCGACCGGTTCAACCGGATGATCCAGAGTGATGGTAACGATACGCTCGTCAGCATTCAAAAATTTCAATTCAAGTTTTTTCATTCAACCTTCCTCCTTTCTATAAAGATATCGACATGCTTACAACTGGATAATCAGCGAGTCATCTTTACGCTCTACCATTACTAATGGTTTCTCTTGAAGGACGGCTAATGCCTGAGCAACGTTATAGAGCTGTTCAGAAGTAGCTTCTGTTTTTACATTGTTGAAAGATTTCGTTCGATACACTGCATTCCCTTCCTCATTTAACCCATCATCAAGAATGAGCTGAAGTTGGGAGTTCACTTTCTCTGTATTGATCGCCATCTGTGATCACCTCCTTTCACTTCTATAATCGAAGCGAGTCGTCAGAAGGTGTCACTTGTATCATCTTTTTTATAAAAAATCTGTTTAGACCTAATCTTGAGGCCAAAAAGCTTTTGTTTTTCATAGCAGAATACAAGGCTGCAACAAAAAAGGTTCGAGGAAAATGCCCGGCAAGCACATTCCTCGAACCTTTTTTCATATGATATGTTCTTCCTACTTAAGTACACTTACCCATTATCAAAAATACACATACCGATCAGACTAAGTCCAACTACAAGACAAACTAAAAACATTACGATTTCCATAACTGCACCCCCTCGTCACCTTTATTCTAGCAAAAAATGAAGACGTTTGCCTATATAATTTTAGCGCTTACCCAAACTGTTATACAGGGTGTCTAAAAAGATGTACCAAAACAATTCCCCCGACCGTGTACGTTTAATCACTTGTTCACAAACTGGACATACATTCTTGTCTAGTTTGTGAAGTATTGAACAAATTATAGATTTCGATCATATCTCTGGATATACTAAGGGTGTAAAGAAAACAAATCATCACATGTGAAACGTTGAACAAACTAATAAGGAGTGAGTAATGATGAATCAATGGTTACGAAACAATGAGAAAGCTGCCATTATTTTAACTATTTTCCGTGTTTACTTAGGTTACGCTTGGTTGAGCTCTGGTATTGGTAAAGTGTTTGGAGGATTTGAAACAAACGGATTTATTCAAGGGGCAATCGGAAAAGCTGAAGGTGCTCATCCAGCCGTCCAAGGCTGGTGGGCAGCATTCCTTGAACAGGTAGCTCTTCCAAATCATGAATTGTTCGCTTTTCTTGTCATGTGGGGTGAAGTGCTCGTAGGTGCTGCATTGATTCTCGGCCTGTTTACGAATCTAGCAGCCCTTGGTGGAATTATGATGAACTTTGCATTCTTATTCAGTGGCACAACAAGCACAAACCCACAAATGGTGTTGCTCGCCTTCTTCATCATTGTAGCAGGAATGAACGCTGGACGATACGGCCTCGATCGCTGGGTGCTTCCACGTCTCCAAAAACAAGTCGAAGGTACTGGACGCAAAGTATTCGCCCATTAAATTCGAAAGACTCGTAGACTTCCTGCGAGTCTTTTTTCTTTGTCGTGTTTTTGTTTAAGAGTATGAATCAAGAGGGTATGATGAATAAAGCGAAGTGTTCAAAATATACAAGTCCTTATGTCTTTTATAAAATAGAGAAAAAGGAGGACATCATGGCAGATAAAATTTATAAGTTTTTCATATTTTGGTACATATGCGGCGTAATCCTGCTGACCTTCAACCTGCTTCCCCCTTGGCTTGAATGGGCCAATAGTGTCTTTTTGATTGCAGCAGGAGTTGTTGGTGGAATCTATTTTATAAAAATTTATCATTGGGTGTTTGGTCTGTTCTACAGCTTGTTCATTATCATCGTAAGCATTTATGTCGAACACCTCGGTGTGGAAACCGACTTTTTATTTGGAGCGTACAGCTACACGGATAACTTCGGACTGAAAATCTTTGATACCCCCATCACTATCGGTTTTGCCTGGCTTTTAATTATGGGATGTTCACACGAAATCGCCCGCGGAATCACAGATGGAATGAAGAAATGGAAACGATTTGTCGTTTTCCTCTTGTCTGGGAGCCTTTTAGCAGTGACGATGGATTTAATACTGGATCCTGTTTCATTTAAAGTGAAAGAGTACTGGATATGGGAAGAACCAGGGCTCTATTACGACATACCCTTTTCAAACTTTACAGGCTGGTTCATCCTCGCTGCTGTCTTTCATCTTGTGTACCTGATTTGGTCTCCAAAAAGGCAAAACACTTCTGATCTTTGGCCAAAAAGGATGGCGCTTGTGTTTGGGTTGATCATTTTAATGTTTATTATCCTTGCATTGACTGGTGGATTATGGCTCGCTGTAGGGCTTGTGACCGTTCTGACTATCCTATGGTACGCGATTTACTTTTGGAGGCGATCGGGCTATGCTGCCAGCAAATAAACACCCGCTCATTGAGTGGGGGTTCACAAGATTCAATCGAATTTTTTTAAAAAAGCATTTTGAATCGATTTATTTATGGAAGCCATCTGGAACAATCCCCTCAAAGAACACATTATTTTTGATCAACCATTCGACGTGGTGGGATCCTTTAATGATTTTCTATCTGAATGATCAGATTATACAGTCGGATGGCTACGGGATGATGCACGAAGATGGAATTCAGCGTCACCCTTTTTTCCGCAGAATCGGAGCCTTTTCCATTAAACCGGAGGACCGTAAGCATCTGATCGCTTCCTTAAAATATAGTACAACATTGTTGAACGAACAAAAAACGGTGTGGATGTTCCCACAAGGTGAAGAACAGCATTTGGAAAAGCGCCCGCTCCATTTTTTCAGCGGTGCAGCCTACTTGGCCCAAAATGCTTCCCACGTCAATGTTGTGCCGATCACTTTGTACTATTCACTGGAGCACACAAGGAAGCCGAACGCCTACATCCGGATCGGAGAAGCCATTGAACCTGATGACTTATCCAGGATGAAAAGGAAAGAGCTGACAGAGTTTCTAGAACGTGTGATGACAAACCAATTAAACGAATTGAAAGAAACCATTGTAAGCGAGAATCATCAAGGGTTTCTCAACCTTTTTAAAAAACATTGAAAGCGAGGGAATCAGATGATGCTTTTTTCCATACTTTTAGCCGTGGTGATTCTCGTCAATTTGTGGACGATTGTCAACAGCTGGTTTCTCCCCTCCCTCTCTTTTCGTAGTGAGGAGGAGGAACCGCCAAAAGTATCACTGTTGATACCGCTCAGGAATGAGGAGCGTAATGTTGAAGGATTGATTCAGTCTTTAAAAAAAGCGACCTATCCGAATTTGGAAATCCTTCTGCTGGATGACCACTCAGAGGACAGGACTTTTGAAAAGCTAGAAGAAGAAATACATTCTGATCAACGTTTTACAATATTGCGTGGAAAACAGCTTCCTGAGGGATGGAACGGCAAAGTTCATGCTTGTCACCAGCTTTCACAAGCTGCACAAGGAGACTATTATTTATTCCTCGATGCCGATGCCCGTATCGCTCCTGATGTCATCGAACGGACAATCGCAACGTTGAAACGAAAAGGGGCCTCTATGATCAGTGGCTTTCCAAATTACCCGAATGACCATTTTCTCGGACACATGCTCGTTCCCTTGCAGCACATGATTATCCATCTTCATCTTCCGCTGCTGATTGCCAACTGGACCAAAAAACCGATGTTCACAGCTGCATGTGGCATATTTATCATGATAGAAAAGCAGGCATACGTAGCGATTGGCGGGCATGAATCTGTGAAAAATTCCCTTGTAGAAGATGTACATATCGCCCGAGAGGTGAAAAAACATGGGTATAAAATGGTGCTTGCCAATATTACGTCTTCCGTCCTTTCCTATATGTATCATGCCCCACAGGAAACGTGGGAAGGATTCAAAAAAAATACATACACAGGCTTAGGAAGGTCGAAAACCCTAGTATTCGGATTGACAGCCTTTTACGCCTTCACTTTCCTGCTGCCTTTCATTTACGTTTTTGTTGCGATCTTCGAGCAGAATTGGATGTATCTGCTCCCTTACCTTTTGACCGTTACGTTTAAATTGTATATAGATGCGCGGACAGGACATCCTTTGTGGCTCTCTTTTCTGATTCCAATATCGATTTCCCTTTTAATCGGAATCATGTTTGCCTCCATGAACGTTCATGCAAAAGGAAAAGGATACCAATGGAAAGGGAGGTCATATGAATGAAAATTGCGATCATAGGTGGAGGGCTTGGTGGACTATCCGCTGCCGTCACGCTGGCAAAAGCAGGCGTAGACGTTCAAGTCTTTGAAAAAAATGACCATTTCGGGGGCAAGATGATGGCCGTGGATGAAAGTGGCTATCATTTTGATTTCGGTCCGAACACCATGACGATGCCAGATGTTTTTCAAGATGTCATCAGGCAAGGAGGAGGTTCAGCCCGAGAACTTCCCTTTAAAAAGCTGTTGCATCACACAAGAAACGTTTTCCACGACGGGAGCACTTTTGACTTTTCAACAGACCGTAAGTATATGAAACGTCAGCTTGAGCAAAGGGATCCTGAAAGCGTCTCAGGCTATGACGATTTCTTAAATGAAGTGGAGCGCTTGTATCACCTATCGAATCAATACTTTCTACACCGGACGTTTACAGGATGGAAAGACTATCTCTCGCCTTCCTTGACAAAAGGATTTGCGCAGGTGCGACCGCTGGAATCTATGAATCATTTTTTCAAGCGTTATTTCAATGATTCTGGCGTTTTACAAGCACTGAATCGTTATTCGACTTACGTCGGCTCCAATCCTTATGCAACACCCGCAACATTCGCAATGATTGCCCACTTGGAGTTGAATGACGGGGTTTACTACGTCGAAGGGGGAAACACGAGGATTGCGGAAGAATTTGCGCGAGCGGCCAGGAATCAAGGAGCGAGCCTACATTTAAACGCACAAGTAACCAGGATCTTGACGAAAGGCAAAAAAACAACAGGGATTGAGCTCGAGTCTGGGGAGAGGTTTGAAGCCGACCGTGTGATTTTGAACGGAGACTTGCTTCAAGCATTACCTGATTTGCTTAGCGATCAGGAGCGCTCTCACCTGTCTAATCGTAAAATTGACAGCTTCGATCCGTCTATTTCTGCCTTCGTGATCATGGCCGGCCTCGACAAGCGACTGGACAGCCTACATCACCATCAGGTCTTCTTTTCACACGATTATAAAAAAGAATTCCTCCAGCTCCAGAACGGCCAATATGCAGAGGACCCGACCATTTACATTTGCACTTCTTCCAAAAGTGATCCATCTGTCTCTCCTAAGGGAGATAACTGCTTCATTCTGGTCAATGCTCCGGCTATCCGAGAGGGAATGTGTTTTGACAAGGAATCATATAAGCAGTTGATTTACGATCGTCTCGCGAAACATGGAGTCCCGATCCAACAACACCTTTCATACGAAAGAGTCATCAGCCCCGAAGAGATCGAACAATCTTTCGGAGCATATCGCGGGGCATTATACGGGCCCTCATCTAACACGAAGCTGCAGGCCTTTATGAGACCTTTCAATAAATCACAGGATGTAGACGGCCTCTATTTTTGCGGAGGGAGCACGCATCCAGGAGGCGGGTCCCCGATGGTCGTCCTTAGCGGGCAAAACGTCGCACATCACATCATCGGAAAAAAAGTATCGATAGAATAAAAAAAGAAGCGGATTATTGCATCTCTGCAATAATCTGCTTCTTTTCTTGGTCCGTAACATAATTTCTTCGCTCAAATACATCATAGTCGTTCTTCCGGACGGATTGAATAATTGCCCGGTACATTTTGGCAGCCCCTCCAACCGGTGCACGGGAGTATATCGGATAATACGGAATGGTCTTTAACGACCTCTCATAATACATTTCTGCATCTTCAGCCAAATCCTCCCACAGATTGACGAAAGCCTGATTCTGGTTCTTCCGCTTTAAATCATCGAAAGAATATCCATGTTCCGCCATCGTTTGCTCCGGCAAATAGACACGCCCTCTTTCCAAGTCTTCCCCGATATCACGTAGGATATTGGTAATTTGCATCGCATATCCAAGCTCAACGGCTCCGTCTCTTAACATAGCCGTTTTCCCAGGGGCGATGACAGGTAAAAGCATCAAACCTACCGTACTGGCTACATGATAACAATAGGTTAGCAAATCATCTTTTGTTTTGATCGGTTTCGGATTTAAATCCATCCGCTGACCGGCGATCATGTCGTAAAAAGGCTTCGGATCCATAGGGAAATTTTTGAAAACATCTTCCAATGCCAACCAAGCAGGATGATCGTTTTCCAATTTCCCTTCCATAAATAAATCAAATTCCTGGGCAAACTTCTCCAGTTCTCGATCAGGATCCTTTCCTTCATCTACAATATCATCTGCTCGACGACAGAAAGCATAAATCGCCCAAACTGCTTTTTTCTGCTGCTTAGGAAGCATAGAAAAAGCTTTAGAGAACGTTTTGGAATGCCTTTCAATGATGTCGCGGCAGTGTTCATACGCTAGATTCAAATCCGTCATGACTAAACACCTCTTTTGTAATTATGCCTGTCTGTCGCATGATATTGCAAATGATTCGATAAAAGTTTCGCACCTTGCATGACAATCGGCACTCCACCACCAGGGTGAACAGAGGCACCTACTGCATACACATTACTTAATGGGTAAGGCTGAAGTTGGGGCCGGAAGACGCCAGATTGGAAAAGTGTCGGAGCGATTCCGAAGCTTCCTCCAGCAAAAAGTCCTGCCTGCTCCGCTTCCTCCGGAGTTCGGACTTTCATCCAGTTGATATGTTTCCGTAAGTCAGGAAACCCTCTTTCCTCCATTTGTCCTATGACATGATCGATCAATTGATCTTTTTTCGACCAGTCTACCCCTTCACCTGCTGGAACAGGAATCAGTGTATAAAGAACACCCTTCCCTTCCGGTGCGAGCGTATCGTCTACAATCGACGGGTGGAATGTATAAAAAGAAGGATCTTCTGGCAGTTCTTTTTTATCAAATACCTGCTGCATATGATGATCAAAGTCAGACCCTAAAAAGAACTGGTGAATGGAATGGTTCGGATAGTTTTTATCGAGTCCCATGTAGAGCAGTAAGCATCCTGATGATGGAGTATACCTCCTGTTGAGACGATGTTTATCCGGGAGTAATTGATCCATCAACGGAAAGTCACCGTTCAGAATGACATCATCAACTTTACTCCTGATTCCGTTGGCTGTTATATATTGAGCCTCTTCCCCTTTTGTAGAAATTTGATCTACACCTGCATTTAAATAAATGGACACGTTGCGTTTTTTCAGCTCATCGACGATGATATCGACTAGCCGAGCATATCCCCCTTTAAGATACCAGATCCCATGCTCATGTTCGCTGTATGATACAAGAGAATACAAGGCTGGTGACTGCTGAGGGTGACCACCGATATATAATGTTTGCAAAGAATAGGCATCGACAAGCTTTTCGTCTGTAAAATAGCTCTTCATCATTCTTTTTACATTTTGATAAGCTTTCAGACGAATCAGCGTTTGAATATTTTTTCTAGAAAAGAAGGAGCGTTTATCAACAAACGATTCTTCCAGGAATTGCGTTTTACCCTGGAGGAATCGCAATTTCATATCGCTCAGAAAACGGTCAAAATGAAGCTCCTGGCCAGGGAATTTCTCAGCGAGCTCTTGTTTTTGACGATCCGGATCCGGAAATTTTGTGAATGTCGTGCCGTCTTTAAAGTGGATATCATAAAGCGGATCACACGAAATGAGTGGAATCTCAGAGCGTGGAATACCTCCCTCCTCCAAAATATCGAGTAGCATGTTCGGCAGCAATACAATCGTCGGACCTTGATCAATTTTGTACTCCCCATGCTTTTCGTACGTTAGACGGCCACCAAGATGATCATTCTTCTCAAAGATCGAGATATGGCGATCTCCATCTTTGGATAGGAGTAAGGCTGTCACCAATCCACCGATTCCTCCACCAACAATTGCTGTCAGGTTTTGTTTCATGTGGTTTGTGCCTCCTTTTCTTGAATCCATCCTGTCGTAATCCTCGCTGACTCTAGAATCGTTGGAAGTCCACTACCCGGGTGTGTCCCTCCCCCTACAAGCCAGCAGTGCTCAAGCTCTTGAAATCGATTATGAGGTCTGAAGTACATCATCTGGGAGAGTTGATGACCCAAACTGAACGTTGCACCTTTATGTACAAAATGCTCCGTCTGCCACTGCTTCGGCGTCAGTACTTTTTCTTCGACGATGTGCTCTCTCAAATCAGAAAAACCAGTCTTCTTCTCGATTTCATCTAAGATCAGTTCTTTGAACGCTTCCTGTTTCTCATCCCAGTCAATCTCAGAATAGTTATTAGGCACCGGAGCAAGAATATAAACAGCTGAATGCCCTTCCGGTGCGAGTGTTTCATCGGTCACAGATGCGTTATGAACATAGATGGAAGGTTCATCAGATAACACGAGATCTTTTGTCATTTCTTTGACGTTCTTTTGATAATCCTCCGCGAAAACGATGGTGTGGTGAGGCATATCGTACAATTTGTCCACCCCTAAATAAATCATGAAGGTTGAGCAAGAAAACTTCTTCTTGTCTAGTTTTTCCTTCGAATATTTCTTCAGGACCCCATCATCCAACATATGACTCATCGCTTCGGCAAAATCTGCATTGACAATAAATTCGTCCGCCTCGATTTGCTTTCCGGACTCCATCTCCAAACCGACAACTTTATTACCGTCAAGCTTGAACTTCTTCACTCCATCTCCTAGATGAATACGACCCCCATGCTCTTCCGTAACCTTGGCCATCGCTTTGGAAAGCTGATTGACTCCTCCTTTCGGGTGAAATACACCATATTCATGTTCCATATAAGAAAGAATGGCAAAAGCTCCAGGGCATTCCCACGGGGACATCCCTAAATATTTCGCCTGAAACGTGAACGCGATTTTCAGCTTTTCATCATTGAAGTATTCGGAGAGTACATCATAGACCGATTTCCCCAATGATAATTTGGGCAGAGCTTTCAATGTACGTTTGCTGACATAATCCGTCAGCCTGTGATGGCGAGTCTGTAAAACAGGCAATAAGGCGTCCATCTTTTCACGTGTATCTTTCATGAACCGCTGATAGCCGGCCTCATTTCCAGGGAAATGCTCACGAAGTACGCGTAACATTTTCCTTCTGTCCCTGTACATTGGAACCCGCTTTCCGTCGAATTGCAGCTCGTACATCGGAGATAATTCAATCAGCTCCATGTAATCATGTACATTGCGGTCTGCTGCCCGAAAAATCTCTTCCATAATATGAGGCATACTAAGGAAAGTCGGTCCGATGTCAAATGTGTAAGACCCAAGAGACAGGGACGCATTTCTACCTCCTACATAATTCTGTTTTTCATATACGTCTACTTCATATCCTTTTGCCGCGAGCATCATGGCAGCTGCTAATCCACCAGGTCCCGCTCCGACAACTGCTATTTTCTTCATATCCTTTTCACCTTCCCCACGACGGCAACATTGTACAAGTATTATACAAAAGGTGTATGTAATTGACCATTATTAATCATTGTTCAATGTGCTTCCCTTTTCTATTTGTATGTGAAGTTACCTTATACCCTAATTCATACCCTTTTTCACCTAACCGTAATCTGATCCCATACAATTCCTTCAATAAAAATCCTGGGGAAGAATCTCGAATAAAAGAAATGAAAAAGAAACACAATAAATGGTAAGGAGGACGAACTTATGAGAAAGAACCAACGAATTTATGGTCCCTTTTACCCTTCTCACACCCTTTCTTCTTTAGCAGAACACCAAAATGATCAGCAGTTGAATGCCTGGTGTGAAGAAATTGATGAACGGCATCACCATCAGACCCGACATGACCCGTGTCGAGACCGAAGAAGTAAGATTATGAAGACAGCTCCAACCACTTTTATTCATTAGTCTGGGTGAATGACTATACGCGATCCCATCCTCCGGCATAGGCTGAAATGTAAACAACAGGAGGTGAGCTTATGTACGGAGGCTATCCTTATGGAGGACGACGTTGCGGAAGAGTGGGTGGTTACGGATACGGGAACAACTTTGCATTGATCGTTGTTCTATTCATCCTGTTAATCATCGTCGGAGCTGCGTTCTACTGCTAATATAAATAAAAGAGGCACATTTTCTGTGCCTCTTTTTGCTTTGCTTTCATCAACCGATAATAATACGTTCTTTCGGATAATGATAATTCCCTTTTGGTTTTTCATTTTTAAACGTGAAAAGAAACGTTAAGATCCCGATTCTTCCGAGGAACATGAGGAACATCAACATACATTTTCCAAAAGTCGACAGTCCCGGGGTAATACCGAGGGATAGTCCAACGGTTCCGAAAGCGGACGTGACCTCAAAAATAATTTCATTTAATGAAAACGGTTCTGTTATGGTCAACGCAATAATCGCTACAAAGCATAGGAAAAAAGCCATCAATGTAACGATTACAGCGCGATTCAGGTCCTCATCATAAATTTCCCTTCTAAACACCCTAATTCGCTTTACGCCGCGAGCAAACGTCAAAATAAAGATGACTACAAGAGCGAATGTCGTGGTCCGGATTCCCCCACCGACACTACTTGGAGATGCACCAATGAACATTAAAGAAGACATAAACAATTGTGTCTGTTCCGTGAACTGATTGATATCCATGGTAGCTAATCCGCCACTCCTGGTTGTAACAGATTGGAATAGTGCATAAAAGAAAATTTCGTGCCAGGATTTATCAGCAAAGAAATATTGAAACTCTAACAAAATGATCATCACAGTACCGAGAACAACAAGCACAAAAAACGTAAAGCTGGTTAATTTAGCAAACAGAGAAAAACGAATCGTTCGAGTCGAGTCATTTTCAAATAAGTATTCCTTTACCTCTATTAGAACTGGAAAGCCAATAGCTCCTGCAATAATCAAAATCATATTAACAAACTGAACGAAGTAATCGTCACGAAACGGGATGAGCGATTGACCAGTAATGTCGAACCCACCGTTTGTCATCGCACTGATGGCACCGAAGAACCCTTGCAAGTATGCTTCTCCTGGTTCGTAATACTGCAAAAAATAGGTACCTAAAGTCAGAAAACCTATAAATTCAATAATTAACACAACTATGACGATTTCTTTCACCATACGGACCATGCCTTGGAAGGTTGTCCGGTTTTGATCGGTCATGATTAACCGGCGTTCTTTTAGACCGATTTTCTTTCCCATTACAAGCCAGATCAGAGTACCGATAGTCATAATACCGATCCCGCCTAACTGCAGAACAATAGCAAGTATAAAATAACCCGGAACACTGAAGGTTTCCGCAATGGAAACAGTCGTTAACCCTGTGACACTTACAGCACTTACAGCTGTAAAAATAATATCAATGCCACTAATCTCAACACCAGGCCGGTGAGCGACAGGCAAGGCGATCAGAATAGACGCGATGGTTACCGCAATGATGTAATAAATGGCTATTAGCTGGAATGGCGTAAGTTTATTGAGCCACTGCAGGCTTTTCGATTTCACCCACATGTTTTTTCTCCTTTTGATGTATCAATTTTAGCTGTTTTACAGACCTCACCATTATAGCAGGAGAAGCCAAAATATCCTAGCCTACTCCGATATGTACTATGCCTTCGAGGTATCGCCGCGCTTTTTGAACTCTTCTAACAACTCATCCCCTTGATACCCCTCATCCATCAACTGCTTCAGAATCCTTTCGACCTGCTCAAGCTGACGATCGATCATTGTCCCCATAAAAATAACGTTGATATGAGTTCCGATCGTATTGATGTCGATGACTTTCACAAGAAAAGTAGCCGGCCGGTTACTTTGTTTGGTGATTTTAACCTGAACGATGATTTCATCTTCATGGTTGAACATAGATTGGAAAAATCCCTTATAATCATTATCCACATATGCTTCGATGACCCATCTCCCATGGTCATCTTCTCTATTGATAATCAAGCCGTCTTCCAATTTGATTCGACGTTGCGTCAAGTCATCATCCTTTTCCTCGACAATATCTAAAGATATCAGCTTAAAGGTTTTCACTTTTCCTACCTCCATTGGAGTATAATATTAGTTTCATTATAGAGGACCTGTCCTAAAGGAGCAAAGACAATCGGCGCTGTTATTCGAAAGAAAACGCATGAAAAACGATAAGGAAGTCGTAATTTTCATGCGTTCCCATAGATTGAGTTATAGCTTATACAAGCTGAACAACTATCCACCGATGTAGGACATTTCGATTTTCCTCTTATCCTTCGGCTTCTCCTTCGAACGATCGACAGAATATTGATCATTACGGCCAGTCCAAAGGTCGATGAGCCAGTTCTCTATTTCTTCAATCGAAGCTCGAGAGCGCAGCTTCTCCTTTAAATCATAACCCTCCGTAGCAAAAAGACACGTAAATAACTGTCCATCAGCAGATAACCGAATGCGTGTACAGCTGCTGCAAAAAGCCTCTGTCACGGATGAAATTACTCCGATTTCACTAGTTGCGCCTTTATACCGGTACCGGTCAGCCACCTCACCATAATAGGCAGCATCTACAGGTTCGAGCGGCATTTCTTCATGAATCATCTCGATGATTTCTTTTTTTGGAACAACAGCATCCATGTTCCATCCATTATGGTTGCCGACATCCATGAATTCTATAAACCTCAAGGTATCTCCTGTGTCTTTGAAGTAGCGAGCCATCGGGAGAATCTGACTTTCATTCATCCCCTTTTTTACAACCATGTTGATTTTGACATCCAGTCCAGCTTCCCGAGCTGCTTCAATTCCTTTTAAAACAGGTTTTGTTTTGATCCCACGTCCGTTCGTCTCTTTGAACACTTCATCCTCGATAGCATCGAGGCTGATGTTGACCCGATTCAAGCCTGCTTCTTTCAGCTTTTTCGCCTGTCTGACGAGAAACACACCGTTCGTCGTTACCGCTATGTCTTTAATTCCATCAACTTGGTGAAGCCTTTGGATCAACAAATGGAGATCCTTCCTCATCAATGGCTCTCCACCTGTAATCCGGATCTTTTCCACGCCGAATTTTACAAATGACTTGGTCAGTTCGACGATTTCATCAAAGCTTAGCAGCTGGTCAGGGGGAAGAAAAGCGTAATCCTCCCCAAAAATTTCAGCCGGCATACAATATGTACAGCGAAAATTACATTGATCAATGACAGATATCCTCAAATCTTTCATAGGGCGGTTGAGCTGATCCAAAATAGTACCAGTCAAATCATCCACTCCCTTCCATTATTTCGAACGTTTCCTGACCTTGTGACTCATCAAGTAAAATAGCCTCTACAGAATCTCCCTTTTCGTATCCTTTCGTCCCTCCACGCAAAATAATCAGTACATTAGTGGAAGCAAGAGAGGTGACGACCGCCGACTTATCAATCCCTGTCGGATATACATGTACTTTCCCTCCTGTAAAATCAACAAAACCACGGACAAACCTAGTAAAAGGATTAGCCTTTTCGAAGTCATGACCTAACACAGCCTCGATTCTTTTGTGAAAAGGGCGAGTCCTCCCAAGGAACGACTGAATCACTGGATAAGTGAACAATTCAAATCCGACGTAACAAGCAGAGGGGTTACCAGAAAGACCGAAAAGCAATTTCCCATTAAAAGAAGCGACAGTCGTTACACTCCCTGGCCTCATCCCGACCTTATTGAACAACACATCGGCACCGAGTTTTTCGTAGATGTCCGGCATTAGGTCATAATCACCAACTGACACGCCTCCCGTTGTAATTAAGAAATCAACGTCCTCCAGTGCGTCAGTAAATGCCTGATAACACAAGTCGAAATTATCATCCAGTTTACCGAAATAAAGTGGTTCCCCACCTGCCCGCTCAATCTGGGAAACAATCATAGGCGCATTCGAATTTCTTATCTTTCCGGGCGCAAGCTCCTCGTGAACATCCAGAAGTTCTGTACCCGTTGCAAAAACACCTATTTTCGGCTTGCGAAATACGGCTACGGAATTATACCCAAATGTAGCAAGGAGCGCTTTTACCCCTGGGTTTATCAAAGTACCCGCAGAAACAAGCACGACTCCTTCTTCGGTTTCGGATCCTTCTTCAATGACATTCTGGCCACTCGTCATCGGCCGTTTGAGTGTCATATAATCTTTGCCCTCTTTGTGATGAGTGCCGCAGATCTCAAACATTGCGACACAATCCGCTCCTCTGGGAATTTCCGCTCCTGTCATGATTCGGATTGCTTCTCCTTCTTTTATCGGACGACTCGCACGATGTCCAGCGGGAACGGTTTCAATTACGTGAAATTCTCCTGGGTCTTCCCGTGATAAATTCACTGTATCTGCTGAGCGAAGTGCAAAACCATCATAAGGCGACTTCGGAAAAGGCGGAACAGGATGCGTAGCTAAGAGATCCTCCGCCAATACTCTGCCATGCGTGTCACTAAGGGAAATGTTTTCTTTTTCCTTATGTATGTTGATGTGCATCACTTTTTCTATTGCATCGGGAACCGTTATGGGCGTTCTATGTAAGTTCATCTGTTTCATCCTTTCAAACCTGACGAAGTGGCATCTCCTCATGGTCATCTTTTCTTGACTTTATAGGAATTGGGATATTTTTTCAAAGGGTATATCTCATCCCTACCCTTGTTTTTGTTTCAGCAAACAAGGGTATTAATGACTAACTAAACAGAGAGGATGATATCGTCATGACGAATACATACGATTTGATTGTGATCGGGACAGGTGTTGCTGGTGGAACCGTCGCACAGGAAGCTCGTAAAAAAGGATGGCAGGTTGCCGTCATTGATCAGAATCCTTACGGAGGAACGTGCCCGCAGCGTGGCTGTGACCCCAAACGTGTACTGGCCGGAATTACGGAGATCTATGACAATGCCAACCGGTTGAAGAATGAGGGAGTCAATGGAGATTTCTATCTGGAGTGGGAGGACATGAAGCCCTTCATGGAAACGTTCACTACTCCTGTAGCTGAACAGGTCGAAGAATCGTTTAAGAAAGCTGGAATCGATACCTATCATGGACAGGCTTCATTCCTAGACCCGCATACGATCACCATTGATGGAGAGACCATCAATGGCCATAAATTCGTCATTGCGACGGGAGCCAAACCCGCTCCCCTTCCGATTGATGGCGCAGAGCATATGATGATTAGCGATGATTTTTTTGAGTTGGACATCATTCCTGAACGGGTCGTATTTATCGGAGGGGGTTATATTTCCTTCGAATTCGCTCATTTGTGTGCCCGTTTAGCTAAAAACGTGACCATTATACACAGAGGAAAGCATGTACTCGAGTCTTTTGATCACGAGATGACGAACAAGTTGATCGAACTATCCAAAGATGTAGGAATCGATATCCATGTCCAAACAGAGGCTCAGTCCATTACAAAAACTGAACGCGATGAGTACATTGTAACCGTGAAAAAATTTGATCACACACACGAAATCAATGCGGACCTTGTCGTTCATGGAGCCGGACGGATTCCAAATACGGAAGGTCTGAATACGGAAGCTGCAGATCTTGATGTTTCCGAAAAAGGGATCAAGGTTGATCATAATTTTCAAACCAACGTGCCTCATATATACGCCGCAGGAGATGTTGCAGACAGCGGACTCCCATTACTTACGCCCGTCGCCGGAACAGAGGCCAACCGCTTGCTTTCCCATTTGATCGATCACAAAAATAACGAATCCCTACAGACGACGATCCCTTCCGTTGTCTTTACCTACCCAAAGCTCGCTAAAGTGGGGTTAACACAGCAAGAAGCACGAGAACAGAATATTCCGTACGAGGTCCAATCGAAAACGATCACTTCATTTTTTTCCTATAAACGGACGAAATCGCGAGGAGCTTATGTAAAAATCCTGAAAAACCCTTTGACAGACGAAATCATCGGGGCTCACTTCCTAACGGATACAGCTGATCACCTCGTCAATCTTTTCTTAGTCGCGATCGAGAAGAATATGACAGATCAAGAGCTGAGTTCTCTGCTATGGGCTTATCCGACAGAAGAAAGTGACATACCAAGCTTCTTTTAATCCTAACCTTGATACACAAAACACCTCCCTTCATAAAGGGGAGGTGTTCTTTGTGCTCATCATTCTATAGTTTTTTACCACTGAACATATTTATTTTTCGTTTCTTGAATTCTTTGCTCAATCGTCCGTGAACGCAAAATGGATCGGACACGTTCATCTTTCGATTGTTTCTGAACCATAATTGTAAAAATAATAAGATTCAACTTCATACCTCATCCTCCTTTTCCGAGCGGCTATGCGGTATCCTTCTCCACATTCAACCAATTCATGAATTCGATTTTAAGTAGTTCTGCCATTTTCAACGCTCCCCTTCTATACAAAATGATTAAATGATGTCGTCTTGCGATCGAGCCACTGATCTTTTACAGTCGGGCGATACCCTGGCAACGGCTGATACTTTTTCTGCTCTTGCTTTACAATATGAATTGTAAAAATGAAGAAATGAATCGTCATATTTACCACCTCCTTAAAGTGATTATTTTTATTCTAAAAGAGAAAATATACCCTTTTATTGCATAAGAAAAAGCCACAGGTCACCTGTGGCTTCGCTTTTAAAGTAGAACACTAAAAAAGCCACAGGAATACATTATGCATGACCTGCGGCTTTTATGATTAAATTTTTGCAATCACAAAAAATCGATCAAAAAAGATCTGTAGCGCAGGCCGCTTTTAAATTTACGGAAACCATCATGAAGTTTTTCATTTTAACGACCTCGCTTTCTGGAAAATTTTTATATCCAATCAAATTATATATAACCTAGACGATAAAGTAAAGCCTATTTCTAAAATGTTATACTTTTTATCCGAGGGCTTCTTTATCTTTGTTCAGATAATCTTCAATCATTTGGTCAAGCTTATGAAGCTGGCGAATCGCTTCACTTTTATCCATTTCTTTATAATGATGCATCCCTAAAGGCTGTTCATCTTTTTCATCGGCTTTTCGGACCACTTCTTGAAGTGGTGTGCGTAAATTAGCCAGCTCGAAAGGAAGATAACTGTCTGTATGAAGAAGAACGGCTAGGGATACCTGCTTGGCAGTAAGACGGTCTTCTCCCAGCCGGACCAATAGTTTATGAGCTCTTTCCGCTCCTTTGATCGCATGGATGTCATGCTTCCGATATTCTTCATAATCCCACTTTCCATCCCGATACCACTCATAGTGTCCCATATCGTGCAGAAGAGCTGATTTGGCTGCAAGATCAGGATCTACGCCTTCTTCCACAGCCATTTCAAAAGCAAAATACGCGACAGTGACCGCATGATGAATGCCAGAGCGCTGCAAGTATTTTTGTGTAATCCGGTGTTTAAATACATCGACTAGTGTAACCCGGTTCATCCGATCACCTCCAAGTTTTTAAAAATCATACCATTTCGCCACATGAGAGACAAGCATGATAGGATTTTGCGTCGAAAGGTTTACGCGTGAAACAAAGCGGTAATGAAAAGCTTTAGGAGGGATGACCATGGATTTTACAAAAGATACCGTTTTAATCACCGGAGCCAGTAACGGCATCGGAAGAGGACTTGCATTAGACTATGCGAAACAAGGAGCAAAAGTCGTTGCCTGCGACATAGATGATCAACACGGAAGACAGTTAATCGCCGAGATCCGCAAGAACGGTGGAGAAGGCTATTATTTTCATTGTGATGTGTCCGACCCTGAATCAATCGAAAATCTATTAAAAAAAATAGAAGAATCTGTAGGAACCATGACGATTTTAATTAACAATGCGGGGATCAGTGAATTTAAAAACGTATTCGAGCTTGAGCTTGAAGAGTGGGACGAAATCATCAATACGAACCTTCGCAGCGCTTTTTTGCTGTCTAAGGAAATCAGCCGTACGTGGAAAGAAAAGAATATAAGCGGAAGAATTGTTAATATGGCTTCCACGAGAGCATTCATGTCTGAACCAGGTTCCGAAGGGTATGCTGCATCCAAGGGTGGTCTTGTAGCGCTCACCCATGCCCTCGCCACTTCCTTATCCCCGTATCATATAAGAGTCAATTCTATAAGCCCGGGCTGGATTAATACAAGCCCCGATTATGTGCCAAGAGATATCGATCATGAACAGCACCTATCCAATCGAGTCGGACAGGTACAAGATATATCGAAAGCTTGTTTCTACTTGACGGATCCTGAGAACGGCTTTGTAAACGGCGAGAACATTATAGTGGACGGCGGCATGACGAAGAAAATGATTTATGAGCATTAAACAGTATTAGACAGTAAAGGTTTAAAGTACCAAACGCGCGGGTAGATATTTATAACTATACAACGTCCCTTCAGATTTGATGTGCGTCGATGTGCAGCAATCTTTGGATAATCATATGGAGGTGAAGACGGTGAAGGAACTTTGCTCTTATCAGGTTCATTTCAGTAAACCGTTAAAGACCAATCAGATCATGAAATTGTATAAACTAGCCGGTAAGACCCAACATCATATGTACATACACCAGGGTAAACTGATTGCAGACACAGGACATTTGCCTAAATTGTTATCTTTTTCCTTACTTATGGATATGGATACACCTGTGGTATTCATTATTGATGGAGAAGATGTAGAGAAAGTTTTTGAAGAAATCAAAGGATCGTTATCCGATTACATCGATCATACGATCTGTCGCAGAAAGTATAATGACGCCATGATGGTGAATGAAACATCCGTCACAATCTAGTTACAAGCAAAGAACCCCGCTCACTAAGAAGCGGGGTTCTTTTTCCATGCTCTCTTTTGTTCATAAAACCAGTAGAATTGGACAGATGAGACAAGGATTAAAATCGAAAAGACAATAAAGACATTGCTGTAAACCGAAGTGTCTCCAGAGAAACCGAACACATTGAATGGCTGTGATGGATCAAAAACATCCAATGCTTTTCCTATCATGGCCCCACTAAGGGCGCCTGAGACGAAGTTCAGCAGGTTAAACACTCCCATTCCAACCCCTGTTTCATGACTTGGTAAAAGATTAGCCAAAATGTCTGCTGAGGATGCCTGAACGAGCGGGAAGCTCATATAAGCGACAATCACTGTCAGGCTAACAATCCATACCGGTGCACCTACAAGAGTGGATAGCAACAGGAAACCTGACCCTAAGAGGGCAAGCGCTAAATACAGCACAAAAGTATTGCCCTTCGAGTCTACAAGCCTTCCCCCGAGCTGCCCCATGAAGGCTGCACTTAGAGCTCCAGGGAAAAGTACAAGACCAATCGCCATCGTTCCAAGCTGATAAGCATCACGAAACATGATCGGGAGCATGAACATCATGCCGAATAAACAGACAACGCCTAAAAAGCTTGTGATAATCGTTGTTCTATAACGGACATTTTTGAATAAGTGAGGCGGAATGAAAGGCTCCTCGATTTTCTTCATCCTCCGTGCATTTAAAGCAAGAAACAGAGCTGCTAAAGCAAACAGCCAAGGAATGCCCAACGTAATCCCGAGAAGACTCGTTGAAATCAAACCTCCTATTAAAGCCGCTCCAATAAAATCGATATATCCTTCTTTTACCTCTTCATCTGGTAAGTTCGATCTAAGGAAAGGCAGTGTAATAATGATAAGAGCTGACGTAAGAAACAGATAACGCCAATCTAGAAAGCCAGCAATAAATCCACCCGCTATCGGTCCGATTCCTGAGGCAAATGCCATCACAGAGGAAACGATTCCAAGCACTCTCCCCCTTGTTTTAGGAAAATACCGAATGGGAGCAAGAAAAACCAACGCCGGAATCATAGCTCCTCCCACTGCTTGTATAATACGTGCTAATAAAACCATTGCATAGTTTTGTGCGAAAAACCCGAAAAGGGAACCTGCACAAAAGACTGTCAATCCGAACGTAATCAGTGTACGGTATGGATAGAAATCCGCCAGTTTTCCGTAAGTGAGTGCGCCTACAGCATAAACCATGATGTAACCTGTCATGACCCAGCTCACTTCTGAAGGCATAAGATTATAAGTATTGGCGATATCAGGAACGGCGATATTGAACATCGTTCCATTCATGACAGACATCATGAGAACCGCACATAATGAAATAAGCAAATTCCTCGGGTTCTTCACCGTATCTTCATGCACCCGTTCACTCATCGAATCGACCTCCTTTATTTCGACATCCGAAATAACATTACAAGATTCAATTCTCAAAAGCAATCAATTAGTCTTGTTTTCTATTTTTCAGAAGATTCGATATACTGAGGATGAATGAAACTATTCAAAGGAGTGAACCTATATGTATGATATTGCAATCATAGGGGGAGGACCTGCAGGCGCTAGCGCTGCGGTATTTGCTTCAAAAGCAGGGAAACAAACCATTTTGTTCGATCACGGGAAGAGCATTACAGCAATGGCATGGGTTGAAAATCATTATGGAGTCGAAGGCATAAAAGGGCCTGATTTGTTACAAAAGGGACAGGAGCAGGCATCAAAATTTGGAACGGATATCAAAAAGGAAGAAGTGTCCTCTATTGATGAATCCGAGGACCACTATACCATCCATACATCAGAAGGATCCTATGACGCAAAACATGTCGTTTTCGCAACGGGCATGTCTGTGAAAGCCGCTGAGCAATTCGGACTCGAAACGATAAAAGGAACAGAGCCACGTGTCGCTAAAATCATCAAGTCTGATAGCGAAGGACGTACATCGAAACGAAACGTCTGGGCAGCCGGTGCTGTTGCAGGAGTGAGTGTGCATACAATCATTACATCAGGAGACGGGGCTAAAGTAGCCGTCAACGTCATTAGCGAATTAAACGGGGAAAGATATGTCGATCACGATGTTTTGAAATAGCTGCCATGAACGCCGATCATAATCAAAAAGAGGGCCCTCCTATTTTTTAGCGAAGGACTCCTCTCATTTTTGCACGGCAATCATCATTGTTCTCCTATAAAGTCGGCGATTTATCCGGTCATTTCAAACGTTTATCCTGAAGATCCAAGGAAATTTCAAAAATGTTCATCACCATTTTCGCCTCCTTTTTTTATCTTATCTTCAGTTTAAACGGATCACGCATTTTCCATAACGGTCCCTCGAGGTAAATCTACTCCGACCGAAGACCGAAAAAACTCGCTTCCCCACCATTTCGGTCGGAAAGCGAGTTTTCTAATTTTCAATCAAACCATCCCTTGCGTTTGAACCAGCCGTACATGACCACGGCAATCGAAATCATGATGACCCATACCGCAAAATAACCAAAATCCCAGCTCAGTTCCGGCATCACTTGAAAGTTCATTCCGTAAATTCCAACGATGAAGGTCAGCGGCATGAAAATTACAGAGATGACCGTGAGAATCTGCATCGTCCGGTTCGTCTGATGAGAGTTCAGCGATAAATAACTATCTCGTATATCTTGCGTCATTTCTCTATTTGAAGCGATCATATCTGCAACTTTGATTAAATGATCATGAATATCCGCAAAATATTCTCTCCGTTCCCTC
The DNA here is from genome assembly GCA_004078665.1 of Halobacillus fulvus. Taxonomy (GTDB): domain Bacteria; phylum Bacillota; class Bacilli; order Bacillales; family Halobacillaceae; genus Halobacillus; species Halobacillus fulvus. The sequence continues at coordinate 1,090,339 of SCFO01000001.1, forward strand.
ACCCCTTCTAAGTGATGCGTATTTAAGATCCTATATAAAAGATCCCGCATTGGGTGAACCGTCTGGCGCATCGTCAATAGTTCAGCACGGCGGTCGAATAGTTCATCGAGAAGCTTCTCCATCGTCAAATTCTTTGTGTTATCTTCCAATTCATTGATATGATCCTCAATTCTATATACGATTGGAAAGTAGTTGTCGACGACTTTATCCAACACCTCATGGAAAATGAAGTACTCATCCAACGTTTCTTTATGACGATTTCGCCTCAACGTCCTCCTAGCACCCTCCATCGCAAGTGAAGGTTTCTTGTGAAATGTGACAATCGCACATTCATTCAGAAAAATGTTGATCTCTTCTCTTTCCAGTGTTTTAGGATTGATCGAATGAATGACGATAAAAAAGTGCTCATCATAATAATCAAGCTTTGGACGTTGAAGTTCCTGCAAACAGTCTTCAATCGCTAATGGGTGGAAATGAAAATAACGATCCAATTCTTTCACTTCTTCTTCTGTAGGGCTTTCAAAATCGACCCAATACCAGTCCCAGTCCATTTCGGACAGTTCATTCAGCGTCAAATCCTCCTGTAATCCATCAACTTTCGAAAAAGCAGACACATGAATCATACTATCATCCCTTTACTATGTATCTTCCTTTTTTTTACCCTACTCTTGCAATCTAAAACACGAATCCACCTCTTCCTGTGGTACGATGAAATCAACCAACCCAATAGAAGGAGACCTATCATGTGGAAAGTCAACCATCATCGAGATACGACCATCAAAGGTCAAAACGTTTTGCTACGCTCCATTACCGACAGGGACATACCTGTGTTGTATTCGTTGATTTATCAAGGGGACGAGCCTGAATGGAAAAAATGGGACGCCCCCTTCTATCCGCTTGAACCTCACACACTCGATAGCTATCGCAGCCACGAAAAGGCACGCCGGGACCGGCTGATGAAAGGGGAACCTGATTCGCGCCTGATCATCGAGACTAACCAGACCATTATTGGAACGGTTACGTATTACTGGGAATATAAGCCTTCTCTCTGGCTTGAAGTCGGAATCGGTATTTATGACCCTGATTTTTGGAACGGCGGATACGGATCTGAAGCCTTATCGCTTTGGATCGACCACTTATTTACGGAACTTCCGCTAGCACGGATCGGATTAACCACATGGTCCGGAAACGAGCGGATGATGCACGTCGGACAAAAACTTGGCATGAAGCTGGAAGGAAGGATGAGAAAGGTTTGCATCTACAACGGGGAGTATTATGACTCTATCCGTTTAGGGATCTTAAGAGAAGAATGGAAGGAAAGAAAAAAACCACAGGGAATTTGATCCCTGTGGTTTTTAGGTTACGCAAAACGCTGATTTAATGGTGGCACGATTTGCTTCTTACGTGAAACAACACCCTCAAGCACCGCTTGGTTTCCGTCAAGCTCCACTTCAAAGGCATCGGCTACAGCGGCCGTTTCATTCCCCACCGCAACGACGGTTGAGTTGTTTTCTAAGATATCCGTTACGACGAGAAGGAAAAGGTCCAGTCCTTTTTCGGAAACGGTTTGATCGATCGCTTTCTCCAATTCTTCTTTACGGGAAAGCACATCGTTCGTATCCACAGTATTCACCTGAGCGATTTCCACCTTTTTGTCTCCCATGTCGAACTCTTTTGCATCAAGTGAAATCAATTCATCAGCTGTTTTGTCGCTGATGTCCGCACCAGCCTTCAGCATTTCAAGCCCGTATTCTTCCGCATTCACTCCAGCAATTTCTGCTAGCTCATTCGCTGCCTGCACATCTTCTTCTGTACATGTTGGAGATTTGAATAACAGGGAGTCGGAAATGATCGCCGATAGCATCAGTCCAGCCATCTCCTTCGGCACCTCTACTCCTTTTTCTTTATAAAGCTTCAAAAGGATCGTCGCTGTGCATCCGACTGGCTCCGCGCGGTAGTAAAGAGGGCCTTTTGTTTCGAAGTTCGCGATTCGGTGGTGGTCGATGACTTCTGTCACCTGCACCTGATCGATATCGTCCACACTTTGCTGGCGCTCGTTATGATCGACAAGGATGACTTGCTCCACTTCATCTGCAACGCTCTTTACAAGACGTGGGGCCTCTACTTGGAACTGATCGAGCGCATATTGCGTTTCACCGTTCACTTCTCCAAGACGGACAGGCTCAGCCTCTTCTCCGACAGCATTTTTTAAATGAGAATACACGATCGCTGATGTAATCGTGTCTGTATCAGGATTTTTATGACCAAAGATTAAAACATTACTCACATTAATCTTCCTTTCTATAAAGTATGTAGCGTTCTATCAACCTTTTCAGACACGATTATAAGCGATTTGAGCGAATTCGTCCATTCTCACTAGGATAAAGTTGTTTTTTCAAACTTATACTTAGCAAGTACCCAACAATGATCTGGGAAGCTACAGAAACGGACGGATTCGTCACAATGCTTGCAGGAAGATAAGAAGGAACAGGAATCAGAATTGGAAAACACAGCAAATATAAGAAGGCAATAGACTGAAGGACCTTCTTTTTTTGCCAGTACCAGCTCCCCGGCTTCCGTTTTTCCTTCAACCAATGTGGAAAGGCGATCAAAAAACCTAGCGGAATGTAAAGAACCTGACTCGTCCATATATAAAAAGTGAACGTTCCTGATCTTTGTCCAACATCCATCAGCAAAGATTCCATCGTGGAAGCAAAATAAAAGTAAAAAAAGAAGACCAATACCTGAATGATGCTCCTCATTTTCATTCATCTCCCTCTTCTTCCAACAATTTTTCAGAAATTTCTTATAGCAGTAAGATATGCGTCATATAAGGAAAAATGCAGGATCTTATGGTTTAAATATTCTGAAAAAAGGGTATTTTTTAAAGAATATATTTGAGAAATAGCTACAACTTATGTTAGAATTCCTTACATAAGTTATTTCATTGTGGTTTTACACATCATAATGAATAAAAAACTGTAAAGAGAGGGTAATGTATGACTTACACAAAAGAAGCAATCAAACAGGAAGTAAAAGAAAATAACGTAGAATTCATTCTACTGGAATTCACCGACATGCTTGGGGATACGAAGAATGTCGAATTACCAGTGGATGAGCTAGACATGATCTTAAACAACGAAGCTATGTTCGATAGTTCTTCCATCTCAGGCTTCTCCGACATCCAGGAAAGTGATATGTACCTCTTCCCGGACTTGGACACGTTCCTTCTCCTGCCGGAAATGGTCGATGAGGACCGAAGCGCTCGATTCATCTGTGATATTCATAAGCCAGATGGCACCCCATTTGAAGGTGACCCTCGTTACATTTTGAAGCGCGCTATGGCTGAAGCGGAAGAAATGGGATACACCGTTAATGTCGGTCCTGAACCTGAATTCTTCCTGTTCAAATTGAACGAAGACGGTTACCCGATCCGTAAAATGAATGACCGTGCGGGATATTTCGATTCCTCCCCGATGGACAAAGGTGATAAAGTACGCCGTGACATCGTCCGCACCCTTAAGAAATATGGTTTTGAAATGGAAGCTTCCCACCACGAAGTGGCAATGGGACAGCACGAGATTAACTTCCGTTTCGATAACATGCTGAAGACTGCCGACAACATTCAAACGTTCAAGAATGTTGTAAAAGATATTGCCACTAACCACAATTTTCACGCAACCTTCATGCCGAAACCAGTAGCTGGTGAAAATGGTTCCGGTATGCACTGTCACCTTTCTCTATTTAAAGATGGCAGCAGTGCGTTTTACGATGAGGATGCAAAAGACGGTGTTTCTAAGACGATGAAGCACTTTATCGCTGGTATCCTTCATCATGCAAGCGGAATTGCAGCGATCACTAACCCGAATGTTAACTCGTACAAGCGTCTTGTACCAGGTTATGAAGCGCCTGTAAGTGTTGCGTGGTCTCACTCTAACCGTAGTTGTATGATCCGCGTACCGACAACACGTGGTCAGGGAACACGATTTGAAGTCCGTAACCCGGACCCAACGGCGAACCCTTATTTAACACTAGCTGTATTGATCCAGGCTGGTCTTGAAGGTATTCGCAATGATCTGGACGCTGGAGATGCAGAGACGCGTAACCTTTACGAAGTAGAAGATGACAGTGTTCCAACACTGCCGACAAACCTGAAGGAAGCGATTCGCTCTCTAAGAAAAGACGAAGTTCTTCTGAAAGCGCTAGGAGAGCATACGTCCCAGCAATATATTGATTATAAGATGAAAGAATGGACAGAATACTCCCTAATTGTCAGTCAGTGGGAAATCGACAAATATATGAACAAGTAAAAGGAATACAAAAAGAGCGGCGCCTTAGGGCCCGCTCTTTTTCTTTACGACATCTTTTTCTTATTCGGCCCATGAAGCATCCGATTTGTTTTATGCTGACCGTATTTTTCTTTCCATTCAAGACGAACCAGTTCCCGCTTGAGCTTATTGTAGTTTTTCAAACGGGCCTCATCAATCTCTCCATCCTTGATGGCTTTTTGAACGGCACATCCCGGCTCCTGATCATGCTGACAATCCCTGAATTTACACTGTTCTTTCAAGCTCTCAATTTCAGAAAAGGTCTCATTGACAGAGTCAGCATCACCCCACAACTGCAATTCCCTCATGCCTGGCGTATCAATGACATATCCTCCATCCGGAAGAGGGAATAACTCTCTATGTGTCGTCGTGTGCCGACCACGATCGTCCTTTTCTCGAACCTGTTTCGTTTCCTGAATACTAGTTTGCAGAAGCCGGTTGATCAACGTTGATTTTCCGACACCTGATGAGCCGATCAGAGAAACGGTCTCGCCTTCTGAAATTTCTTCCCGAAGATCCGAAACCCCTTCCCCAGTCAAATTATTAATGGCATACACCGACACACCTGGTGCAATCGATTCAATCAGCAGACACTTCGCTTCCACATCGTCGCACAAGTCACTCTTCGTGCAAACAATCACCGGCCGTGCTCCGCTTTCATAAACCTGCTGAATATAACGTTCCAAACGCCGGAGATTGAACTCTTTCGTAAGAGCCGTTACAACAAAAACGATATCCACATTTGCCGCCATGATTTGCTCTTCTGTCGTATTACCGGCTTTCTTTCGTGACAGGATCGACTTCCTGTTAAGGATTCTCCTGATGATCGCTTTCCCCTTCTGTTCCAAAGGTTCATACACGATCCAGTCTCCTACCGCAGGAAAGTTTCTAGTCTCTTTTGCTTCATAATAAAAACTGCCTGGGAGCCTTGCTTCCAACATTTCAGACGACACTGTTGTCAGCCTGTAAATCCCGTGAGTGCCTGAACAAACTCGCCCGACCTTTTCCCCATCGGTTACTTGTTCAGCAAAAAAACTACTCATTTGTTTGTCTTTCATCCGTACGATTCCTCCTGAATTTAGGAGGACATTAAGAGATGATGTGTCCTCCATTGATTTGTGATTTAGTATAGTTGAATTTGATCATAAGGTTTGCCATAACACATCAACTCCTAACGTTTTCATTAGGTTCATTATATCAAAGATTTCCAGATTAGAACGATTTTTTTATCCTCGGGCCACCGCATTTTTGGCAGACACAGCAGCAAACGTAATCGTAATGGCACAAACAATCACAATGGCGATCACACCCTGCATCATATCCCAGAAGATCCAGCCGTCGATAAGCACGGTTCGCATACTTTCGAATATATAAGTCGTCGGGTTAATAGTCGCGGCCACTTTCAGCCATTGGGCATCGATCAACTCATAAGGCACAAACGTCGTGCTAAGAAAGATCAGCGGAAAAAATATAAAGGTTCCAGCCTGGGATGCCTGAGCGTTCTTTGTTCTTAAAGCGACACCAACGGAGTATCCAGCAAAAGCAAGCCCCCAACCGATCGCAATCAATAGAACGAACAGTATACCCCCGAATCCTGTTTCCACTTCAAGCCCAAGCAAAAACCCGATACCGATAATCAGCAATGTTTGGACGAAAAGCTGCAGCATGCCGGCAATGATCGGTCCGAGAACAATAGCGAGCCTCGAAGCCGGTGTAAGTAACAGGCGTGAAAAAAAGCCGTTTTCAATGTCCTTCACTATGCTCTGCCCTGCTCCCCCAGCACCACCGATGGCCGCTGATACAATAGAAACAGGTAAAATAAAGGCTAAGTAGTTCGCTCCTTCAAACGTGGGAAGTTGCGAGATTCCACTTAATCCCCCCTCATAGACGAGCAGAAAAAAGGCCGAGATAATCAAGTTAGGAATGACCGAGAATGGATTCCTTAAGGTTGTCTTAATATTCCGGTTCGTGATCAGCCACGTATCTTTCCAAAAACTATTCCCCATGACCGACCCCTCCTACTTCTTTCGCCGTAATCTTCAAGAAAATATCATCGAGCGTCGGAGAGGACAAGTTCACCGTCTCGACTTCTACTTGCTCCTGATCGAGCAACCGTACCAATTCAAGCATCTGTTTCGTCCCGTCATCAACATAAACGAGAAGCTTCCCATTTTGCTCGATCACTTCTTTTTCCCCCATATAACTTTCCATGATGGTGGCTGCTTGACTCTGAATGTCCTTTGAAGGGAAAGTAAACGTAATTAAGTCGTTTCCGATTTGGGCTTTCAGTTCCTTAGGCGTACCGGTCGCCACGATTTCCCCGTCATTAATTATACTAATCCGATGCGCCAGCGAATCTGCTTCCTCTAAATATTGAGTCGTAAGGAAAATGGTCGTCCCCAGCTCTTCGTTCAAACGCTGGAGTTCCTTCCAGATAGCCATCCGGTTAGAAGGATCAAGCCCCGTTGTCGGTTCATCGAGGAATAAAATCTTCGGTTCATTAACGAGTGTCAAGGCAAGGTCTAGACGTCTGCGCATTCCCCCGGAGTAATTTCCGATCCTTCTCTCGGCTGCTTCCTCCAGTTGGACAATATTCAGCAATTCGTTTGCTCTTGCTTGAGCTGAAGATTTATCGAATCCGAAAATACTTGCCTGAAGTTCTATCATTTCTCTTCCTGTTAAATCCGGGTCTACTCCTGTCTCCTGCAACGCCACCCCAATGTATTTCCTCACCTTTTCCGGCTCACGGATCACATCATGTCCAGCTACCGTCGCCTTTCCACCTGTTGCGTTGAGCAACGTGGTCAAAATTTGGACAGTCGTGGATTTACCGGCACCGTTTGGCCCTAAAAAAGCGAAAAACTCTCCTTCATCTACGGTGAAAGAAACATCTTTCACTGCCTGAACATTCCCTTTTTTAAAGGTTTTAGACAAATGCTCCACTTCTATTTTCCCATTCATGTTCTTCACTCCTAAAATATTCGGCATAAGTGTCAAAAAAATCCCTACTTTAAAGATACCCATTTTTATCACAACTATCACTTTTAAATACGTTGAATATTTTAGACTGGGCTTACCAAAAGATACTCCTTTAATGAACAAGACCTATTAATGGAACACAATGATCGAAAAAGGGTCATAACCCCTACAACGAATAGAGGCAAAGGCATTTGAAATAAAAAAGAGGGATCATTTCCAATTTCTGTTTTGAAAGGTAATGTTTTTGGGTAAACTACGAAAACCTTCTAAAAAATGTCTCCTAACTAAAAAGACAGAATCCCTTAAAATTAGAAGCTTTTCACGGTTGATACAGCCTTTTGCTACATGTTAATATTGTGAAAATTATAATAATTTAGCACGTGAAGGAGGTACTAGAATGTATGCATTCATAGGTGATCCTACGGTGATGATCGTCTCTGCTGTGCTCCTGGTCGGGACGCTCTTTTGGACCTACCGTAGTTTTAAAACGAGGAAATATGGAGTGATGATGCTTATGGGGCTGATTCAGGTATTGTTAAGTCCTGTTTTCGCCTATTCGATTGGTCCCCTTGTAATGGGCATCGGGGTTGTACAACTTTATATGGGCATCGCCAATATAAAAAGGGTGAGAGCTATGAGACATGAGGAGCTTTAATGTCTTATAGACTCTTCACCCTTTTTTCTACATAATGGCACAGATCTCCAATGGTTTTAATTTGCCCGAACGGTTCTCCTCTCGTCAATTCAGCGTGAGGCAACGCATCAATCCCCCAATATTTCGCCAGAGACGCAAACGTTGCCAAAAACCGCTCATAATCTCCTTGATAAATTTCTTCCAATCTCATGTCGGTCGTCAAATGTTCGACCGGGTCATCGTATGTACTTTCGATGTTCCGGTCAATAAACTGGATCGCCGTCAAATAGATTTCATACACTAGTTTTTGCGGGCGCTTCTTTTTTTTCATCATTTGCTTCGTTTTATAAACATCGAAGTCGAAAACATCCGCCATTCTCACCACCCCCAAAATAATGAGTATGCCATAATATTTCTTCATATTTTCATATAATCCTTCTCTTTTTTGAAAATTTTTGATGATTTATGTACTATTTTGTAGAATGTTTTAATCGCTAGCTCCCATCTTTATTATTTTTAAAAACGTCTCCATTCAATTTGCGCTTTCCTCCGTTTTAAACGTGTTTTTTCAAGAAGCCGGATCACTACCAAAAACCGGTCACATCCGGTACGTTAAAAGATGTAGAAAATGATGAAATTTAGGGAAAAGGAACAAAACAGACGCTTTCAAGGAGGAATACATCGTGAATCCAACCATTGACACTCTTTTAAATCACCGTTCTATTCGTAAATTCCAGGATGTACCGATCGAAAAAGATCAACTAGAGACGATTTTGGCAGCTGCCCAACAGGCATCCACTTCCAGTTATATGATGGCCTATTCGATCATCGGCGTAACAGATCCTGATAAGAAAGCAGCGCTATCAGAGATTTCCGGTCAATCCTATGTCAAAGATAATGGTCATCTGCTGGTTTTCTGTGCGGACTTAAACCGACCTACGTTAAAAGCATCACAAGAGCAGTATGAACAGATGCTGGATAACCTTGAAAATAGCGAACATTTTCTCGTATCTTCAATTGATGCAGCACTCGCTGCACAGAACGCCGCCATTGCAGCCGAATCCTTAGGACTTGGCATCTGTTATATAGGAAGTTTGAGAAACAATATCGCAAAAGTGGATGAAATCCTCGAGCTGCCTGATCACGTCATCCCGCTTTTCGGATTAGTGATGGGAGTTCCAGCTCATGAGCCAGAGCGAAAACCCCGCCTTCCTCAGAAAGCTGTATATTTCGAGAACAGCTACGGGAACCCGGAGTCTGCTTTGGATGATTTTGATAAAACAATGGTGGATTACTATACCACCAGGTCTTCCAATACGAGAACAGATGACTGGACAACCCAAATGTTGCGTCGGTTTATGAACCCGATGCGCATGGATGTAACAGAATTTGTTCAGAAGAAAGGGTTTAATAAAAAATAATATGACTATGAAATCTCTATATGAAACGATCGCTTTTCATATCCAAAAGTCTAAATCGGTAGCTGTCCTCACAGGTGCAGGTGTTTCTACAGCAAGCGGCATTCCGGATTTTCGATCAAGTGAAGGCTTGTGGACGGAAGATCAGTCAAGAGAATTTTATATGTCGAAGGATTATTTCCACCATCACCCTATTGATTTTTGGAAGAGGTTCAAATCGATCTTCCGCATCAAGCTATTGCAAAACTATGAACCGAACACTGTTCACCACTTTATCAAAGAGCTGGAGACAGAAGAACGGACGGTTTTTGTCATTACCCAAAACGTTGATGGGCTTCATGGCCGGGCAGGAAATGAGCAGGTCATTGAGTATCACGGCAGTCTGAATGGAGCTACTTGTCCGCATTGCAAGCGCGAATATGGACTGGATCATATTTTGCAAAAAGGGACCCCTACCTGTTCGCATTGCGCCGTCTATCTAAAACCGAATGTCGTTCTATTTGGCGATGCCATCACCACCCATGACGAAGCTGAACAGGTGATTGAACAGGCTGACATGCTGTTCGTACTTGGAACGTCCCTTCAGGTGACTCCATTCAACTTGCTTCCATTTTACGCTCAGACAAAGACAAAAGTTATCGTCAACAATGAGCCAACAGACTATGATCATCTATTCGACTTTGTCATTCATGAAGATTTAAGTACAGCGATTCAGAAATTGGAGAGTCACCTAGGTTAACCTGCTTCTTTAAAGAGAAGCAGGTTTTGTTTTTTCCATTTCTTTCTTCCCATCACGAAGAAGCGTAACTAGTGATGAAGTAGTGTTTTTTTACACTTTGAGGGAGATATGATCTATATACATACCTATCCTAACGGCTCATTTTTCAGAAAATTGATGAAACTCACCCCTCCTCATGTTATATTTTGGTAATCATATACATAAGGAGGAAAAATTATGAACAAGAAAAAAGCTCTGTTAACATCAGCGCTAGCTGGTATGATGATGTTTTCAACCGTACCCACCACTTTCGCCCATGACATGCTGGACGATAGCTTAGCTGAAAAAGGGGACGACGCTTTAGATACATTAAATGCCATTCCTGTCCTACAAGGCAGTAAAAACCTGTCGAATCTTAAAGAAGTTGCTGCCGTTCAGCTTAAGCAGTATGACGGTGTGCAAAACAATACAGCCGATGTATACGCTCATAAAGGATACGCTTATGTTGGAACACACACAGCAAATGGTGGAGAAGGCGGCGTAAGGGTATTTGATTTACAAGACCCATCCAACCCTGTCGAGGTCGCAAAATTTGCGGATGACATCCCAGGAACATGGCAGGAGAAAGTCATTGTCAAGTCCGTCAACACTCCTGAATTCAAAGGAGATTTGGCTGTGGTCAGTGTCCAACAACTGAACAGAAATAATCCAGAATCTCAGGGTGGTTTTCTTCTGTATGACGTTACGAACCCTGAATCTCCAGAGAAATTAGGATTTTGGGAAGTCGACAAACGCGTTCCGGGTACCCATGAATTATATTTGACCGTCAAAAAAGGGAAACCATTTGTACTTGCAGCTAATCCCTATGCGGACTACTATACACATGGGGAAGAAAAAGACTTCGCCCTTGTAGATGTCTCAGATCCCGCTAACCCTGAAACGATCTATGAGTTCGATCCACGGACTCTTCCAGAGGTTTCTGATGACTTTAACGGCTATCATTGGGAGTCACCAGAAGGAAAAACACGCCCTGTATTCAACCATAGTACGATGACAGATCAAAACGGAGATACGGCACTCCTTTCCTTCTGGGATTTAGGAACCATCATTCTCGACATTTCCGATCCTTACAATGTTAAATTCGAAGGCCGAACGGATTATGCGCCAGATGTTCAAGGGTCTGCACACTCAGCGGCTCTTGCAAAAGGCGGAAATATTTTAATTGAAACGCGCGAAGTCTATAATCCTACAAAAGCTGGATATGAAGAATCTTACGGGTACACAAGAATCTTTGACATTAAAGACAAACAGAATCCAAAGCTTTTGAGCACATTCAAGACTGAACTAGTCGATAACGTAGAGGATGGAGTCACTTTTGCCAATACTGTTCATGACCCTAAAGTCCACGGAAACACTCTTTACCTGTCCCACTATGCCGGCGGAATCCGAGCTGTTGATATTACAGACCCGTCAAATCCTGTGGAGATCGGAAAATATGTACCGGAACAAGCGTATATTTGGGGTACCTTCGTTGACCGGAACTATATCCTTGGATCTGACATGAACAACGGCTTAAAAGTATTACAAAAGAATAATGGTCAATAACCATTCAGCGTCCGGTTTATGCCGGACGCTTTTTCTATGAACCTCTCCAGATGATTAATACAACAATAGAGAGGGTACATAATGGAATGAGTTCTTAATGCTTTTGGAGGTGAAAGATATGGAAAAAATCAGAATTAGTGATACAGGTATAGAAGCAAGTCGACTCGGCCTCGGCACATGGGCGATCGGTGGCTGGATGTGGGGTGGTACCGATGAACAGGAATCGATTCGAACGATCCATACTGCGCTTGACAAAGGAATCAACCTCCTTGATACAGCACCGGTTTACGGTTTCGGGCGGTCAGAGGAAATCGTTGGGGAAGCGGTGAAGCAATACGGAAAAAGGGAAGATCTACTTTTGGCAACAAAAGTCGGGCTCGACTGGAACGAAAAAGAGCAGGTGTTCCGAAACAGCAGTACAGAAAGGATTCACCAAGAAGTTGAAGATTCCCTTCGTCGCCTTCAGACCGATTATATCGATGTCTATCAGGTGCATTGGCCTGACCCCGTCACCCCTATTCATGAAACCGCAGAAGCCTTAAGTTATTTACACAAACAAGGGAAAATACGGGCGATTGGCGTCAGCAATTACTCCCCGGAACAAATGGATATTTTCAGAGAAGCTGCCCCTATTCATACGCTGCAGCCTCCTTATAATTTATTTGAAAGAGATATTGAAAACGACATTCTCCCTTATGTTCAGGATCATGGCATCACATCTATTACGTACGGTTCATTATGTCGCGGCCTTTTATCCGGCAAGATGTCGAGTGAGCGTGATTTTGAAGGGGATGACCTCCGTAATGACGATCCGAAGTTTCAACAGCCGAAGTTCAAGCAGTATTTAAGCGCTGTCGACGAGCTAGATAAACTGGCTCAAGATCGTTTCGGCAAAAGAGTCCTCCACCTTGCATTAAGATGGGTGCTCGACCAGCCAGGTTCCGGCGTAGCGCTGATGGGCGGCCGTCGTCCGGATCAATTAGACCCTGTCACAGAAGTGGAAGATTTCACGATCGATGAGGATACACTCCATGATATCGATGAAATTCTATTGAAGCATGTCAAAGACCCAATCGGTCCGGAGTTTATGGCTCCGCCTGACCGTCAGGATTTAGGAATAAAATAAACCAATCATGGCCGAACCCTTTTGTTCGGCCTTTTTGCTTGCTTTCATGGATCAGAGGAGAAACCTATAACGAATCCTCACAGCAAGTGGGCATAGGCATCTCGGGTAAAAAAATCGCGATTCTTGCAAAATTCCTGAAACATTCCTTATCATACAGACGTAGATAGAGAGAATCCAAATTTGCTGGAGGTATTATCTTTTGGAACTATTAATATGGATCATTATCAGTATTTGTTTTATCGCAAGCTTTGCAAGCATCATATTCCCTGTCATCCCAGGTCCGCTTGTCCTGTGGATCGGGTTTCTTGCCTACTTTTTCTTCCTGAATGGAGATTCTTTGTCCCTTTTCTTCTGGATCGGAATGGTCGTTCTGACCGTGATCCTGATTGTCTCAGACATCATTGCGAACAGTTATTTTGTAAAGCGGTATGGAGGCAGTAAATGGGGAGAACGGATGGCCGCAGTCGGTGTGATTGTCGGATCATTCATCATCCCTCCATTCGGAATCATCATCGTTCCATTTATTTTGGTGATTGCTACTGAGCTGTTCCAAAAACGGTCAACCAACGAATCGTTCAAAGCAGCCATTGGTTCTTTGCTAGGATTCTTAAGTGGGACTGTTGCCAAAATCATTATACAAGCCATTATGATCGGCTGGTTCTTCTTTGATATTTAACAGACAAAAAGAGCGTTCAGGAAATTCCTGAACGCTCTTTTTTTATTTTCCCATCCCTCTTAAAAATTGAAGAAGTAATGTTAAACTACGATTGATTTCCGGGTCTTTCAATGCTTTTGCCAAATCTAAGACATTCGTTTTTTTGTCGTCCGGAGTACGCTCCATCTCTTCGATTCCGTTATTTAACCGATTCGTCACTTCACGCAACCCTTTGACGTTCAAATCTCCAAGTAAAAATACGACTTCAGGAAGATTCTCCAGTAATGGGGTGTATTGATCTTTACTAATTTCATTGACGACGTTTTTCAAGGCTTCGTGCTTTGCATTCGTAAAGGCATAAGCACTATCGAGGGTTCCTCCCTCATTTAATGCTTTCAGGAGCTGAATCCCTTTCAAAATAGCTTCTTTATTATCAGCTACGGCTTCCCTTACCTCATGAATATCCTTTTCCACTTGTTCCTCGTAGCTAACCGTTTGTCGTTTAATACCTGTAATCGGTTTTGCCATCAGCGCCTCACCTGACTTCCTGGGAATTGATAATCCTCTCGCTTCCATTTCTCCTGTACCTTCACGCTGATTTGCGGCACAGGATTTCCACGTCTGTGGTTGTTCGGTGGAATCGGTGATTTCCCTTTCTTCTTCATCACTTTCATTTTGACCGCAATCTCTTTGTAAGCCGGAGTATTCGTGTCTTTATCTACACGGTTATCCGTAAGGAAATTGACGGCTGACTTTCCGTTATCATTGAGTGGAAGGAAGATTTCTTTTCCACGAACACGATCGGTTATCGTTACGACACCTGTCGCTTCTCCCGCTTCTGAAATCAACTTCACCTCGCCGCCTTCTTCAACTCCCCGCTCTTCCGCCAGTTCTTTCGAAATTTCTATGAAGGCGTTCGGTGTTTTTCTTCTGATCCCTTCTGATTTATACGTCATATTTCCTTCATGGAAATGTTCAAGCAGTCGTCCATTATTGACGTGCAAATCATACTCCTCATTTGTGTCATACATCAATTCAAATTCAAGCGGGAACAACTTCGCTTTTTTATCTTCGAACGGGAAACCGTCCAAGAACAGTAACGGTTCATCTGTTCCATCTGCCGCGACTGGCCACTGCAACGATTTGTACCCTTCCAAACGTTCATAATTCACACCAGCAAATAACGGAGCAAGCCCTGCCGATTCTTCCATGATTTCAGATGGATGGGTATAGCCCCAATCCGTCCCTAGATCTTTTGCAATCAGCTGCAGGATTTCCCAGTCAGGTTTCGTCCCTTTCATTGGCTCAAGCGCTTTATACAAACGCTGGATCCGACGTTCTGTATTCGTAAACGTACCATCCTTCTCAAGGCTTGGAGAAGCCGGCAGGACAAGGTCTGCGTATTCTGCCGTTTTCGTCAAAAATAAGTCCTGAACAATAAATAAATCGAGCTTTTCAAAAGCAGCCGTGACGTAGTTTATATTCGCATCGACAATGCCGGTATCTTCCCCGATCACATACATACCGGACAACTCACCATTATGGATCGCTTCAATCATTTGGTGGTTATCCATACCTTCTTCAGCCGGCAGTGTCGCTTGCCAAGCATCCTCATAGCGCTTACGTACTTCATCATCCGTGACCTTCTCATAGCCAGGGAAAAAGTTCGGCATACTTCCGAAGTCACTACAGCCTTGGACGTTGTTGTGACCGCGGAGCGGATAAGCACCGGTTCCAGGCTTTCCGTAATTACCAGTGATCAATAACAGGTTCGAGATCGCCGTACTCGTATCACTTCCGCGCATATGCTGAGTGACACCCATTGCCCAGCAAACCGCCACTCCTTTTGCTTCTGCCACATTTTTCGCGATATCCTTCAATTCGTCCACCGGAATGCCGGTTAAATCAGAAGCATATTCCAAAGTGAACGGTTCAAGGCTCTGCACATACTCATCATATCCGTTGACCCATTCCTTAAGAAACTTCTTATCCTGCCAGCCCTGATCCAAAATGTACTTTGTCACAGCAGAGAGCCAGACAAGGTCTGTGCCGGATTTCGGCTGGTAGAAACGATCGGCTCGCTTCGCCATTTCGTGTTTTCTGAGATCGAACACGTACAGTTGCTGACCGAAAAGCTTTTGAGAGCGCTTAATTCTGGAAGCGAGAACAGGATGCGATTCCGCCGTGTTGGAACCGATCGTCATGACAAGTCCCGCTTTCGCTATATCATCAATCGAACCGGAGTCGCCACCATGGCCGACCGTGCGGAACAATCCCTTCGTGGCGGGAGTCTGACAATAACGGGAGCAGTTATCGATATTGTTCGTCCCAATAATTTGGCGCGCAAGTTTTTGCATTAAATAAGACTCTTCATTCGTAGCTTTGGAAGAAGAAATGAATCCAAGGTGATCGGCACCTTTTTCCTCTTTAATTTCCGTCATGCGCTTCGCTGCAAACGCAATCGCTTCATCCCACTCCACCTCTTCGAACTGATCACCACGGCGAATGAGAGGCTTTGTCAAACGTTCTTCACTGTTCACGTAATCCCAGCCAAACTTCCCTTTCACACAGGTGGATATGCCGTTAGCAGGAGATTCAGCATGGGGCTCCACTTTCAATACTTTCCGGTCTTTTGTCCAAACATCGAATGAACAGCCGACACCACAGTATGTGCAGACTGTTTTCGTCTTCTTGATCCGTGACTCCCTCATCGAAGCCTCCGTATCGGAAACGGCAAACAACGGACCATATCCCGTTTCTACTTTTTTCGTCAAACCGATCATCTTCTTCAAGAGTCCCGGTTCCTGATCTGTTAAAAAGCCGGCCTCGCCTTCCATTCCCACTTCCATCATCGCATTACATGGGCAAACGGTAGAGCATTGGCCACAGTTCACACAGGAAGACTGATCGATTGGAACGTCATTATCCCAAATGACCCTCGGCTCCTGTCTTTCCCAATCGATCGTCAACGTTTCATTAACCTGGACATCCTGACAGACTTCCACACAACGTCCGCAAAGTATGCACTGATCCGGATCATAACGGTAAAAAGATCCGGAATCATCACGATTATAAGAAGTCGGCTGAAAAGGTCTAGACTGGTGTTCGAGGCCGAATTCTGCCATCGTATTGTGAATCTCACATGACCCGTTGTTGTAATCACAAACGGTACAATATAGTTCATGTTTTTCCAATATGCGATCAAGCGCTTCCTTCTGTGCTTTATGTACATGAGGAAGTTTTGTTTGGACGCGCATACCCGCTTCCACTTTCTTTCCGCAAGCTCGGGTCATTTCACCGTTCAACTGAATAATACACGTGTCACACGTCTCGATTGGACCAAGCGACTCGTTATAGCATATGGCCGGTATGCTCTCATCAATCGACTGGATGAATTCCAGCAAATTTTGACCAGGCTCCGCCAAATATTCGTTTCCATTAATCGTCACTACTGTATGGTCTCTTTCTAACAAGGAACATTCCTCCTTCTATTTCGTAGAACTAGCTTCTACTTCCCCTATACGTTCCGGATGAGTATATATATTCATCCTGCTTCCCCTGACAAATCCGATGGCCGTAATATTCAAATCATCAGCTAATTGCAACGCTAGATCTGTCGGAGCTGATTTGGATAACAAACATCCAATGCCCATTTTTGACACTTTTAACAACACTTCAGAGGAGATTCGACCACTGAATAGAATGACACGGTCTTTTCTCGGAAGTTTATGCTTCATCATATAACCGAGCAGTTTATCGAGCGCATTATGCCTGCCGATATCTGCGAAGGTCACTTCAATCCCCGCTGTTGTGGCGATGGAAGCCTGATGGACCCCTCCCGTATGCTGAAACATGGAAGCCGATTGATGAAACTCTTCCATTAAAGCGAGGCATTGTTCCGGCCGTATGATAAGTGTTGACGTCACCGTACGGGCCGTTATAGCGTCACTTTGAAAATAGAAAGCCCGGCTCTTTCCACAGCAGGATCCTAGCCATCTTTTTTCAAGCGGATGTGTTCGTCCCGAGGCACTTGGAGCCTCCACGTACGCAAAGCCTCTTTCTTCATCGATTTTTAATTCTTTGATCTGATCGGCTTTCCGAATCATTCCTTCTGAGGCTAAATACCCAACCACAAGATTTTCCATGTCAAGAGGTGTACAAACCATTGTGCCGATTTCTTCCCCGTTCAACATGATCGTCAGAGGAAATTCCACGGCTATCTCATCTGTTTGACGCTGCATGCCATCAAAATCGTATCGGATGATTTCCCGTACTTTCGTTCCTTTTCTCATATTCCCTCCTTGAAATCATAGACTATAATCTAACTTTTTCCTCTTTTTGATAGAATCAAACATTTTTTGGTTTCATTCGACTTCTCCATAGTTTGTCACCTAATCCTAGTTATTTGGGTCCAACGATTTAAAAAATTAAACGAACCCTATAAAAAAACAAGCCAGAGACAACGCTCCGGCTTGTTTAATCATCCTGCCTTTTTTTCTTCAGGTTCATACTCCACAGAATAAGAACCCTCTTCTAGTTGATCATGAGAACCTTCTATTTCATCTAAAGAAAATTTGTTCAATTCTTCCTCCATACTTGCGGCAACACCCTCTAGTTCTTCTGCCAAAACATTCAGCTGCTCCATTGCCGCATTGCTTTCCTGGACAGATGCCGACACTTCTTCAGCGGCTGCTGCTGTTTCTTCTGTTACGGTACTGATGGCATCCATATGGTGGACTAGCTCATCTTTATGCGTACTTACTTCCTTCATTGAGTCTATGATTCCATTCAACGACGTGACATTATCTGAAATATGGGCGAATACGTCCTGGAAAGATTGTTCCGTTTCATCAACAGAAGCTTTTTGTTCTTTTACGACTTCTCCCGTCTCTTGAATCAACGTAACAATTTGGCTCGTTCGACTCTGCATCTGATCAATCATTTCAGAGACTGTAGTAAGAGCCGATTCGGACTGTTCTGCTAGTTTCCTTACTTCATCGGCAACTACGGCAAACCCTTTTCCAGCTTCTCCTGCCCTCGCAGCTTCGATGGCTGCGTTCAGTGCCAGCAAATTTGTTTGGCCCGCAATATTCGATATTGTCGCAACGACTTGATGGATATTGTCCGAGTTCATTTTCAAGTCATCAATCGATTTTTTCATTTCATCTGTCATTTTGTCCGTTCGAATTGAATGCTCCCTGAGCTGCTTCACAATTTTATTTGCGTCCTCTGAGCGATCCACTAATCGGTCGGATTTTTCTTTCATGTTTTCACTCTTTGAAACGATATGATTGATCGTATCTGATAACGTTTTAGAAGATTGAACACTATCGTCAACCATTTCTGTCTGATTTTGTGCTCCTTCAGCAATCTCTTGAATCGCTCTTGAGATTTCGTGGGAAGCCGCCGTATTTTCCTCCGCATTAGCGACGACATTTTCCGCAGAACTGCTTACGCGTGAAGAGGAGGCCTTTACGTGCTCGATTAATGTGCGAATCGACTCCACCATGTGCTGGAAGTCACGATAGAGGTCACCGATTTCATCATGACGATCTGATTGGGCATGTACGGAAAAGTCCCCTTCTCCAGCTTTACTCATCAGCACCTGCAGTTCTTTCACCGGTTTTGTTAGGTAGCGCGTCAATAACAAGGCAATCAGCACAGCGATTCCAATAACGATAGTCAGAACCATGACAATCGGACCTATAATCTGGTTCGCCTCTTCTTTAAAATCAGAAACATTCACTTCTCCAATCATCTTCCATCCCGTTTCCGGATTGGTGGCATAAGAAGCGATCTTGCTTTCATCATTGACTGCATAATTAAATGAACCCTGATCTCCATTCATAACAGCAGAAAAGTAAGGGGAATCCTCAGCCGACTGTCCAACTTTCCCTTCATCAGGGTGAACTAAATACATACCCTGTTCACTTAGCAAAACGCCGTTGCCTGTTTCCCCAATTTTTACATGATCAATCATTGAAAATAGGGTGGAAACTGTAAAATCAATCGAAAATACCCCACTCACCCCGTTGGGACCTTGGATTGTTCTCGCGGCACTAACCACCATGTCACCTGTCGCTGCATCCACGTAAGGTTCTGTCCATATCACTTGGCCTTCTTTGTCGATAGCTTCTGTGTACCACCCTCTCGTTGTCGGATCATAATCATCCGGTAACTCCGTCTCCGGATAGATGAGCATTTCTTTACTAGCCTTATCTCCCATGTACACGTTGAGCATCGTCGGATTGGCAAGCTTCGTGCTCTCAAACTCCGCCAAAATTTCTGTCCGATTCGACTCCACATCTGCCAAACGATCATCTTCCGCGAGCCTATTGATGTTGTGGCTGATCGTATCAAACATCGTATCGAATGACTGGCTCATCAGCTCCATCTGTCGTTCAATATTTTTCGTCATCGTTTCGGTTGTCTGGTTCAGACTGAACCAATAACTCGTCCCGGCTACAATGAAGCCAGTAAGTAAAATCAAAAATATAAATGGAAATAAAAACTGCCGCTGAATTCTCTTTGTAAAAAACCGGTTCAGCTTCTTAAATCGTTTCAAATGAATCCCCCCATGATGTTTTTTCTATTCTTTATTTCGGGAGATTCAAATGATTCTTAAACGTTTTTGTTGAAACAAATCGCGGTTTATGAAAGAAATAATAACCGATCAGCAAAAGCATTCCAAAACCTATTCCTATTCCACCAGCGACAAACCCGATCCATCGCTCCGAATAGAATTCCAGCAACCACCCGGCCAGAAGCATGACGATGCCAAGATGGATATTAGAAGTGGCTTCGACGATTCCAAAAACTGTTCCCTGACTGTTCTGATCGACTCTCTTCATAATCACCGTATCTATACAAGCTCCCCCGATGCCGCTGATCAAAGCAATACCGGTAAAAACAATCGCCACACTCCAAATAGCCGGAAGTTGACTTGCCGCAGCCTGCAAGATCCCTTCCGTTATAACGGCCAGGACTGCCGTGATCAGAAATCCCTTTTTGAGAAACTTCGTGAAAAAGAAGCTTAACACGAGCCCCGTACCTAAAGAACCATAAAGCAGACCTACCCCAAGTTCGCCCCATTGATACGTTTCAGCTCCATACACACTGATCAAAACATTGAAGGCGCCGTCCATTGTTGTACCTGCGATCACGATCAAAAGAATCATCCAGATCACAGATGGAAACGTTGTTGACGGTTCCTTCTCAAGAGTGGGACGG
Organism: Halobacillus fulvus; assembly: GCA_004078665.1. Taxonomy (GTDB): domain Bacteria; phylum Bacillota; class Bacilli; order Bacillales; family Halobacillaceae; genus Halobacillus; species Halobacillus fulvus. The sequence continues at coordinate 1,111,032 of SCFO01000001.1, forward strand.
GAAGGTGCTGCTTGTTTGTCCTCAAGTGGAATCCTTTGAATGAGTATGGCTGCGGCAAGAAATGAGAAGGCATTCAGGAGGAAGGCGACTTCATTTCCAAAGAAAAACGTAACAAGTCCCCCAGTAATCGACCCTCCAATTAACACAATCCCAATAAGAAGTTGCTCTAGTCCATTCACATTCATCAATTGGGATGGAGCTGTAATCTGGCCGATCGCACTCTTACGGACCGGTTGGTAAAAGGCTTCACCGCAAGCTAAAGCAAACATCCCAGCAAAAATGATCCATAGTTGACTTTCTGATTCCACGAACAAGAAGCTTAAAGCAAAGGGCATGCGAAAAAGATCTGTCGCGATCATCAGTTTTTTCTTATTCCATCTGTCAGCGAGCCTTCCTCCTAGAGGTGAGAGGATGAGGTAAGGAAGAATCCTCACACCAAGCGCCAGTCCGACCGCTAGTCCTGATCCTGTTAATTGAATAATGAGAGTGAGAACGGCAACTTGACTGAACCTGTCCCCCACCCCGTTCACAATTCCAGAATAAAATAAATATTTGTAAGAATGATGCCGAATGAACTCCATCTTCAACCCCCTAATTAGATGTTTGTCTAAATAGATAACTAAAAAAAGGGGAGAAGCGCGAATCCCTCCACTATTTCATTCGCGCCTTCCCCCAGATAAATCTCCAAACCTTCGTTTACCTTTTCACCACCACTGGCCACATTTCTCGTGGATTCAGCTCGTACTTGTTATGTTCACGGTACATAAACTGCTGCATGATCCATTCTCTCCTAACGGTTGCATAGTCATCAAAGAAGGTCAGAATATATTCGTTCACCTCTTTTTCCTCATAGGTCCGTCCAAATTCAAACCCTTGCACAAAGTAGGATAGAATGACAAGCTTCTTCTTAAGCTGACTTGGCATATTCTTTAATTTTCCGTCCTTCGTAATAAAGTTGGCAAGTACTTTATTCTGCTCTTCCACCGTCCCTTTCAGTTCATCCAATTTCATCGATTGTTCATCTCCAATCCTTAAAATAGCCGTAGCCATCAACTCTAATTTTTTCTCATCCAAATAAAAATAAATGGTGTTCTTATCCCTTCTGGAATAGACCATCCCCGTGTCGCGCAACCTCTTTATATGGTGAGTAATCGTCGGAGCCCGCAACCCTAATTTTCCTGCGATCGCCTGGCCGTGGAGTGGTCCCTGTCTTAACATCGCGACAATTCTGAGGCGCGTTGGGTCTCCCACTGCCTTGTGAAAAGCGACCATTTTGTCTAATTGCATAGAATTCCCCCCCTTATAATTAGATGTTAATCTAATTAGATAGTAATTTAATTACCTTTAACTGTCAACTACATTTTTACTGGTCCTACTGATGACATAGAAAAGTCTGCCCCTTTTGAAAAGAGACAGACTTTCTATGGTTATACTTGATTTTGCAAGAAATGATAGACCTTTCGATCGATCCATCCTCTTTTTTGAGCCCTTGCTTCAAAATTCTCCGTATTGATGTAGGTCTGCAAAGCATCAAACAACTCATCATCGGAAGAATCGATTCCTTCCACATAGCCCAATTGACGGAGCGCCTTCTTCATATATTCTTTTTCTTCGATAGTAATTTCCATGACATCCTCAGGCTTCGTCTCTCCGAAATAAAGCTGGTGAAGCTGATAAATTCGGTCGAGTTCGACAATCGGATCCGGATGATCATCCACTCGCAAATCAACCAAAACGTCACTCAGTCCAGCATATCCTGCATCTTTCTTCACAACATATAGCGCGGCGGACTGTTTGCCGCGACTGTCTCCTCCGGCCTCTTGGGCGGCGTGCAGTGCAGAAAGCAATCGATCTGCAAGAGGTCCTTTCGCAGACTCGAATGTTTTTCCCATTTCGGTCACTGTTTCTTTGTTCACTAAGATGTTGCCTTGCGCAGCGTAATGTTTACCAGTCACACCACCTGCCCACTCATAGCACTGATCGCCTGTAAATGTAGCTGCATTGCCTGAAGCATCCACAACCCCTACCTGCCTCTCACTCGACTGGGCATCCTTTTCTGTCAGCATATGGACCGTTTCGTTGACGGAGTGGCCTGCTCTCAATAAACGGAGACCTTCCGGGCCATATGTAGGATTAGCGAGCGCTTGGGTAGCGACGGCTCCGACACCTGCTTCGGCCCAAGGAACGACAGAACCGACTCCGAGGAATTTTGATTGCACAGCAACTCCAAGTTCACCTGTTTTCGGATCACTTGCAACAATGGAAAATGTAGCTACAATATTTGTCCTTTTATTCATGATTCAACCTCCTCCTTCATCTTTTCGACCTATAATACAAGAATTCCTCTTCAGTAGATCAACATCGTCAACAACGCGATGCCTATTCCAATTAAACCGAGCGCAATACTATAGGGCAGGTTCCGGAGGACAATCTGGTAAGGATTCATGCGTAAAGCGACCGATGTAATGGTTACGATTAATCCATAAGGAGCCGACGGAACGGTTGCAATCGCAGAAGTCGCAAGCAGCACCGTTAAGGTCACAGCAGAGAATGATTCGATCAGCAAGCCCCCGACGCCACCGAATATCCCCATTGTAGCAATCGGGTGTACCCCTAGCAGTGTCATGATAAGAAAAGCAACCTGAATGAAGAGCATGATCAGAACCGGGCTTCCTTCAAGAGCGATCAGTGGATCTTGCAAATAACGCAAGTAAGGGGAAGCATTAAGAGCACCGGTCAGAAAAGATAGAGACAATAGAAGCACGATAAAATTACTTAAATGATTCGTACCCCTTTTCCATGCTGGCCACCCGATTTTTATAAAGCTTTTCCTGCGTCCGATAAGCGCTGCCCAAATCAACGCGAAAGGGAATATGGCGACGGTTACCGCAAAAAGGAAATCAAGCTGGACGACATTCGCCAAAAAGACGACCGTGCCGAGAAAAAGGACCAGAGCAGGAATGAACGTTTTCAATTTACCTTTCCCTGTGCTCACTGCTCTTTTCGTCTGTAGATCGACATCATATTTTTTAAATATAAATCTCCCGAACATCGAATCGAGAAATAACCCGAGAGCAGCGATCAACAGCATCCATGGCAGTACTGCCAAATAATTCGCCCCTGTAATGAAAATGGCGGTTGCGAGCAGTACTTCAAGCGGACTCCATAATAACGCAAGCGAATACCCACGAAGGGTAGCCATTAAAATAAAGCGGTTTTTCACACTCGTTTGAACATGTTTCAACTTTTCCCTTAACAAATCCTGCGAGATTGTAGCAGAGGATAAATTCAGGAACGCAGCCAGCGAAACCATTGTGGCTTCACTGCGCATGTATAACGCTCCTAAACCTCCATCATTACTTCCGAGTAAAGACTGAAGAAGCTTATTGTACCTCCCTGCCTTCACGACACTATTCATCCACGGAAGCATGGATAGAAGAAAGAGAATGCCCACGTTGCCAGCTACATACTTCGGAATGTCAACGAGCTGAGTATCAGAGGAGAAGAAGAAAAAAGCACCCACTGTTCCGAGCAGGAGACCTAACACCCGGAATACACGATCGGCGCGTGGAAAGCTGATGAGAACCATGAAAATCCCAAGGATGCCAATCAGCATATACAATGCCGAATTGTTCCAAAACACATGAATCGTATAAAGAAGAAAAACAAATGAGTAAAATATGTATAAATAAGAATGAAATCCACGCACAATAATTCTCCTGTCTGCCAAGTTTCTATTGGATGAAGGGCTTTCTGGATGATATCTGGAAAGCCCTTCGTAATGATCTAACCACAGCCCATTTAATAAGTGGTGAACCATGTCCACTTCTGCAAATGGTACGTCGCATATTTAATGAATGTCAGACTCTCTTCATATTCGGAATAATCGGCGGTATAGTGACCCCCTTCATTATTCCATATCGTCTGAAAATAGTCTTCCACATCGCGGAAGACCTGTTCAGATCCCTCTCCTTTAATGACGACATCCGCTTCCAAGTTCAAGTCCGCCAAATTCCTTCTTGTATAGTTCGCGGAACCGCCTATGATCACATCTTCTGTCTGTTTATTGAGGTACAGCATTTTCGTATGATACTGTTCGATATTGACATCATACCAGCGAATGTCCAGGCGGTCATTCCCCATTTCGTGCATTTCAGCTGCTACTGGGATATTCGGCAGTCCCGTTTTTTCATGCCCGAACGATGTTTTGTTCGGGTCCAGGACGATTCGGACGCGTGCCCCTTCATCTGCTTTTTTATCGAGCAGGTCAATGATTTTCCGGTCCGCTAAATAATACATACCAAGCCAAACCTCGTCTCCCTGTTGGACTTTTTCCAGTTCATCCAAGATGGACTGATAGATTTGACCCTCTGTTACAAAAGTGGTAGACAGAGTTCCTTCTTCTTCCTCCCACGTCCGTCCTTCATAATCCGGAAAATCCGCTTCGCCGGAATATTGGACGACCGCCTCCTCCGCCTTTAAGATATCCTTAATGATCGGACCTCTCATTTTGAAAGCGACATTTTCATGGAATCCGCTGGCATCATGAGGATTGGCTGTACTTACAATAGCAGTATCCTCTGTTACGAGAAGCTTCCTATGGTTGGCTTTAATATTCAGAAGTTTCGCATAGGATCGGAGTGTCACATCAGGCGCCTCTTTGGCAAGCGGGTTCTTGATCCATCCATTCTCCCCTGTACCGGTCCATGAAAGCAGCCAGCGCCAAACACTTGAATACAGAGGGTTAGAGTCTCGCAGCCTATCCAGATTCGTCAACACGACATCCACACCGGCATCCTCAAGCTTTCGTATCGCTTCAGATTCATAGGATTCATAAACAGTGTTGATCTGATCCGTAATAAACACCGCTTTAAGGTCTGGATGAGATTGCTTTTGCTCTACGATTGCATCCACCAATTCACCGGATATCGGTGGAAAGTCTTGTTCCCCGTTCGTGTACCCGTTGAACAAAAACATGTCTGCAACAATGAACTCCTCCGCTTCTGCAATGGTCCGGTTCATCTCCTCAAAAATCTGACGGTCACTGACTGCCTCCCCTGCTTCTGTTTCATAAGTTAAGTCTCTTAAAAACTCGATTTCTTCCATCTGATGAGTGTCCCCTTTGAATGATACGCCATCTGGTAGGGACTTCCATGAGGTATGGTAAGCGATTGTGAACGATAAAAGAACGATAAGACCAAGCATGACCCATACCCATTTCCTTTTATGTAACGCTTTTTTCTTAACTTTTTTCTTCGCCATTTCCTTTTCCCCCCCTTCCGAACCTTATCCTTATTGTTTTCACTCTTTCCTCCCTTTTCAAACTGGAAAAGAAAAAAGCCCGGACCATTCTGATCCAGGCTTTTGTTACCTTAATAAAAGGCGAGGTCTTTTGATTAATAAGAAACTTAGAACAAGTGCGCTCAGTACAAAACCCGGCAGCATATAGCTTCCGTTATAAAGCGTAGAATAAAGCCAAACAGGTTGTCCCTCCGGCGCCAATGTTCCGTAGAAAATGATCCCTGCTAAAAAGTGTCCAAAAAACCTTAGTAGACTCCCAATAAAACAGCCAATAAAAATCCAGGTGACCAATTTTTGCTTATTATTTTTCTTAATCGACTCCCAAATCGGTCGTGCCACAACACCTGCAAGCCCGAGAACCGCAAAAGCCACGACATAATCCAAAATCGTCTGGACAGGGGTTACGATGTAGGCTCCAGTCAAGATTTGATAAAACCCAAACAGAATTCCGGTAGCGATTCCTCCCTTGACGCCCCAACGAAACGCAACGATGAAAACGGGAACCATCGCGAAGGAGATCGATCCTCCTTGCGCCCACAGTTTGAACGACAGAAACGGAAGGATGTCCAGCAAAAGAGCCAAGGCGGAAAAAATAGCCACTTCAACTAAAAACAATACACGTTTGTTTCTCATATTTCTCCATGCCTCCTATAAATAGACACAAAAAAAGCAATGCCCGAGGGAAGCTTCCTGATGGAGGAGAATCCCAATGCATTGCACCATCAAAAAAGCCACCATCCCTACGCCAGTATTAACTGACAGGTTCGAAGGGTCTGAACAAGTGTTCACTCTCAGCCGGAAGGCTCCCCTTGAAGGCTTTATACCGTTACTTTTTCTGATGTCCCCATTATAAACGATTTGGAGAGTTATGACAATTCCACGCTTTACTTTGTGTTCACATAACGCTCAAAGAATTCCAAGCTGCGTTCGATGATCAAATCCTGATCCTGATCGAGAGTAGCGACGTGATAACTGTTTTCCAAGCGGACGATTTCTTTCTGTTCGGAGAAAACTTTCTCAAAAATAACCTCCGAGTTGTTCGGTGGGACGACATGATCTTCATCAGAGACAAATACGAGAATCGGACAGCGAATGCCCGTTAATTTTTCTTGAACGATCGTCATTAGCTTATTCAATTCCTTCATTGAAAGGACAGGTGTACGGTCGTATGTCAATTCACGCACGCCTTCTTGCTTGATGTCGGATCCGATGGCATCTTGAAACCTCTCTGTTACACCATCTAAATCAGCCATGGCTGGAATATCAATCGCAGCATTAATCGGGATTACGCCTTGAATATCTTGATATTTTTCTGCCAGGTATAACGTGAGCGTTCCTCCCATCGATAGGCCCGTCACAAATAGAATGTCGCACCTGCCACGGAGCCATTCCAGCCCTTCTTCCACTGATTCAATCCAGTCTTCATATTGGGTTGCTTCCATTTCTTCAGGCGTTGTCCCGTGACCTTTCAGTCTTGGCGCGCAAACTGTATACCCTGCTTTTGCATAGGCTTCTGCTAATGGACGAATACTTTGGGTCGTTCCCGTAAAACCGTGGGAAATGAGAATTCCCACTTCATTTCCCACGAAAGTTAAAGCTTCGGCCCCTTCCATAACCTTAAGACTCATGATTATTCCTCCTTCTTTGTGCTCGGACAGTTCCCTTTTTTGGCTGGTGTGAAAACGATTTTGGCAAAATTGTTTTTAAAATGATGTTCTCAAGCACCTTCCAAGGAAGGATGGTTTTCATGAACAACGTAGACCGGACACTTTTCCCAACAGGATACCTGAGCTTGTAAAGCTCTTGTTTGTTCATGAGCTTGACCATTTGGGTTACCATATGAGAAGGATTGCCGTGCGTTTCCTGATTAAGAGCTTTCCAAATTCCTTGTGAATAACTGGCGTAAGGAGAATCCGGATCGTCAAATCCTTCAGGTAGCTCCATGCCTGACGTCCAAATATTCGTTTGAAACGACCCGGGCTCCAATAAAGCAACATCGATTCCGAAGGGCTTCATTTCTAGACGTAGACTTTCGGACCACCCCTCCAACGCAAATTTAGAAGAAACATATGCTGATAAACCAGGAAAACCAATCCGTCCACTTATGCTGCTCACGTTCAAAATCTTTCCTCTGCCCTGATTTCTCATGATTGGGAGAACGGCCTGCGTCACGCGGATAGCTCCAAAGAAATTCGTTTCCATTTGTTTTTGATAAAAAGAAACAGGGAGTTGCTCGACAAATCCACCCATTGCAAAGCCCGCATTATTGACTAGGATATCGATTCTTCCAAGTTCTTTTAATTTTTCCTCAAATTCATTTACTGACGTTTGGTTCGTGACATCCAACGTCCATACGTCTATATTCCCCCTACTTTCGGGGGAAACTTCTTTAAATACAGCGGCCTTCTCTGGGTTGCGCATCGTGGCAATGACTTGAAATCCTTTCTCGGCACATTTAAGTGCTGTCAAATGGCCGAATCCAGAAGAAGAACCTGTTATAACGACGATTGGTTTGATACTCGTCACCTCTTTTCCACCCTTACATTCGATAAATCCTCCCCATTCTCCTGCTCTCTCCAATTAAAGGGACTGCTGCAGGTAATGGCACCATTCCCAATTGAATATGTCCCTTAGAGCATGAGAAGTTTCAAAGATCCTTATGGAAACAGGATAAGGAGGATAAATAAAGGGGTATATGAAAGATATCTTAGTGGCATCTTTTTAAAATCCAGTGACAAGCTATGGTTCCAAGTGGAATAATGATAGAATAAGTAAGGTTTTGGTACGCCGATGAAAGAAAGAAAGAAAGAAAGGAAGGTTTATACATGAGTGTTAAAACAAAACAGCTCTCTCCTGCATTCGATCCATGGGAAGCTTATATGGATGTTGAAGAACATGGGCAGATGACGCTGTCGAATATAGAATTTACGACGACAACACTGTGCAATATGCGCTGTGAGCATTGTGCAGTAGGGTACACGTTGCAGGCAAAAGACCCGGATGCCCTCCCGATGGAGCTTTTGCGTAAGCGTCTTGATGAAATTCCGCACTTGCGAACGCTGAGCATCACAGGGGGAGAACCGATGATGTCCAAAAAGTCCGTGGAACAGTATGTCGTACCTTTGTTGCAATATGCCCATGAACGCGGCGTACGTACGCAAATTAATTCGAACTTGACCCTTCCTTACGAGCGCTATTTACCGATTATCCCTTACCTTGACGTGCTACATATTTCACACAACTGGGGAACGGTCGAAGAATTCATGACGACAGGGTTTGCTCGCATGGAGCGTAAGCCCCCCGAAAAAAGCAGAAAAATGTTTTTTGATCGGATGGTTGAAAACTCCCGCCGTCTTGCAGATGAAGGCGTTATGGTCTCAGCGGAAACGATGCTGAACAAGCGCACGTTTCCTTACCTAGAAGATATTCATGATCATGTGAAAGAAATGAAGTGTGCCAGACACGAAATTCACCCGATGTACCCCGTCGACTTTGCCAGCAGTCTTGAAACATTAGACCTTGATCAAATGCGGCAAGGTATTGAGAGACTTCTCAACCACCGCGATCCTGACATGTGGATGCTGTTTGGTACGCTTCCTTATTACCCGTGCAGCAGCTCTCAAAATGATCTTGATTTATTCGAGAGACTTTACCGTGAAAAAAATGTGACTGTCCGCAATGATCCCGATGGCCGCTCGAGACTGAACGTCAATATTTTCAGCGGCGATATCATTGTGACAGATTTTGGAGACGAACCTGGGCTTGGCAATATTCAGGACACCTCCCTGCCTGAAGCCTACGACAAGTGGATGCATACCCAAACGGCCCAAAACCTGAATTGCCACTGTCCCGCCGTGAAATGCTTGGGTCCTAACGTCCTTGTGAAAAACACGTATTATGAAGACGTCGATTTTCAAAAACGAACAACGAACATCACACTGTAAAAAGGAGGCGGTCCACCCGCCTCCTTTTTTTGACGCGTTTCCCATCCTCGCTTAAAATAAAGAGAAAGTTGTAACGGAGAGGAAGAACACCATGCCTTCAATTCAGATAGACGATCGAATCATTGATTACCAAATCAATAGAAAGCCTGACATTTATTTCACCAAAATCTACATAGACGAAATCAACGGCATACAGGTCACTGTAAATGATCAAAAAAGCGATGGACAAGTCGAAGCGTTTGTTGAAAAAAAAGCAGATTGGATCTTCGAGAAATGGCAGGAGCACCACCCTGAACTTTATCGTTTTCCGACCTTTGAATCAGAACAGAAAATCAGCTACTTGGGTAGGTCCTATAAGCTTTACATCGAAGAATCTGAGGAAGACTCCGCAGCTTTTTCCTTCCAGAAGGGTAAATTCTTCTTCAACTATCCACCGGCATTAAGCGACTCTGAACAAGAACTTGCGGAGGAGCTATCCGCATGGCTTAAAGATAAAGCAAAAACCAAGTTCAAAGAGGTTTCGTCTAAAAACGTAGCAGTCGAAGAAGACAGGACACGGTTAGGGTATAAACAAAATGGTGAGATTCATCTTAACTGGCGCCTTGTCCAATGCTCAAAGGAAGAAATCAAACAGGTAATCGGACAATTAGAGCGCGGTGAAACGTGTTGATCAACCACATAAAAAAGCCATATGAACACCAGTTCCATCTGGGTTCATATGGCTTTTTTTAATTCAGTTATTTTTAAATGAATAATAATAAACTCAGCGCCATGACGGCCATTCCGGCGACTACACCATAGATCGACAAATGAGCTTCACCGTATCTTCTAGATGCCGGCAACAATTCATCGAGTGAAATGAAGACCATGATTCCGGCTACCCCGGCAAAGAGGATGCCGAACATCATATCATTTAAAAACGGCATAAGAATCAAGAAGGCAAGAATCGCACCAACTGGCTCAGAAAGTCCGCTTAAAAAGGAAAGCTTAAACGCTTTTCGTTTGTCTCCAGTGGCAAAATAAATGGGAACGGAGACAGCGATCCCTTCTGGAATATTGTGAATGGCAATCGCAGCTGCAATCGCAATCCCTAAACTCGGATCACTGAGTGCCGCGGTGAACGTGGCAATTCCCTCAGGGAAGTTATGAATCGCAATCGCCAATGCTGTGAACGTTCCCATCTTCAGCAATGCGGCATCCTCCACATGCTTATCACGATTCTTCATATCTTCCACTTTTTTGACCTCATGAGGATTTCCTGCTTTCGGAATAAACCTGTCAATTAAAGCAATTAAGACCATTCCACCAAAAAATCCAGCAACCGTCATCCATTTCCCGGGTACTTCTCCCATCGCTGACACGAGAGAATCCTGTGCTTTGAAAAAGATTTCAACCATTGATACGTAAATCATGACTCCTGCTGAAAACCCGAGAGCAAGAGATAAAAACTTTGTGTTTGTTCTGGATGTAAAAAATGCCAACACACTTCCGACTCCTGTCGCGAGCCCGGCAAAAAGCGTCAGCCCAAAAGCTAACAATACATTTTCCATCGTTCTCTCTCCTTTAAATTAAACACCTTAATCTAAAATCATTGTAAATTAAGTTTTTCCTTTGTGCAACTTTTTTTGTTTGAGTTATATTTTATGCGTTTATATAAAAAAAGTACTTCCATCCAATGAAAAAGTCCAGATTTTTTTATCTATATGCAAATTGAGCCCGAACGCTAGCGTTTATTTCCATTTGACCAGCTTCAATCGGTGTCGCTGCCGCAGATAGTCCGGCTGATAGCGGTCTTGGATGTTCGTCGCCGTTTTGCTCTTCGATGATCTGCACGGGTACGGAATAAAAATAGACAGGAAGCGGTTCTGTCAATGCCTTTGCCTTCCATTGAGCATCCTTAAGCGCCCTTTTTAAAGCCTCCCGTTCATACTTCCCGCGATCTTTCCTGTCAAACCGGATCGATTCTACACGATTAATACCTGATGGGGTCACCTCATCGATCAGTTCTCCGACTCGCGCGATGTCGTCAATGCTTACCCGAAGCAGATGCGTAACTTCATACCCTTGAAATTCCCGTCTTCCATCCACGTAATCATAGGACGGGAAGATGGTGTAATCCACTGTTTGTATCTGCTCCTCTTCCACTCCTCGATTCTTTAAACGTTCTAAACTGGCCTCAATCACCCTTGCATTATTACGTTGAGCAACACCCAATTGTTTATCATTGGTCACTGCACCAAACGTCATCACCGCTATATCCGGAGCGACCATGATTGAGCCGTTTCCTGTCACCCATAAGTAGTTGATCCCACCTTCATACATGTGCGCAACTCCTTTTTTATTTCTCATTAAAACTTTTCTAAATTTGACTTCTATATTATGTATAGTGAGAAAGATGTTGATTAACTCTACTTTTTTGCAATTTGGACGGACACTTTTTGAAAATGCGCACTCGAATAGAATGCATGAAGACAGAAAAAGGACAAGGAAGTCCTACCGACTTCCTTGTCCTTTTAAGAACACTTATTAAGACGCCCCGTTCTCATCATTTACAGCCAATTCTTCTTTTTGACTGGTAAAAATTTTCATTGAACGATTTTCTTCCTCAACTTTGAAGGTCACTTTGTATTTTTTGACTTCGACTTCCCCTTTAGAAGTTTCTTCTGCCGTAAGAAAGGCAGTAACTTCAACTCCTCGCTCTACTGGATCGGCCACTAGGTTATCGACCGTTACGGAAAGCGTGTGATAGAATCCTGATCGGAATTCTTCAAAAGACAAGCTCTCCTGTCGACTGCTCGAAAGCAGTGAATAAGCGGTCACGAAATCCCCCTGATTGATACTGTCGTAAAAATACTGGACCAAATACGTTGATGTCTCTGCAGCAGTTGCTTTTGGAGCTTCTCCTTTTGTCCCGTTCTCTTCCGGAAACTCTGGAAGAGAGCGCATTGGAGACTCACTCCATTTCTCGACCATACGGATGACATCTGCCATCGGAATACTGAATCCAATCGGGCCTTCATCCATTTTTGCAGAATTAATTCCGATCACTTCACCAGTACGAGCATCTAATAATGGTCCCCCACTGTTTCCTGGTGAAATCGAGGCCGAAATTTGATAGACCCCTTCATATTCAAAAGGCTCAATTTCCAAATTCCGGTTCAGTCCGCTGATTTCTCCTCTTGTCACCGTATTCTGAAGTCCAAGCGGGATGCCGAGGGCGAGCACTTCATCCAACAGTTCGGCCGTCTCTTCTCTTTGAATAGGTAAGGGGGCCTGTCCTGCCATTTCCGAAACGCGGACAACGGCGATATCGGTATCACGGCTTACACCGATCACTTTGCCTGTAAGCTGTTCGGAATCTGCAGTCAGTACTTTGACTTCCTCGTTGTTGGCTACAACATGAGCATTTGTCACAATGTCCCCTTTTTCATTGTATAAAAACCCTGATCCGATCGTACCGTCTAATAATTCAATTTGTACCACTTTCTTTTGAGACTCATAAATGATATCCCTCATCTTCTTTGGAACCTTCTCTTTCTCATCAGGGTCGGTACTCGCCTGAATCAAAGATGCTTCAGCTTTTAATTCGCTCGGAATAGATTGCTGAACAAAGTAAGCAGCACTGCCACCCCCTACTAAAACGAGAGCAGTAAGGGAAAGGCTGATGATCCATGTACGTTTCATAATGGCCTCCTCACTCGACGGACCATTCCATCCCTGTTACACGAACGGAATACTCTTTATCTTCCATTTCATAATATACTTTCTCAAATGTTCCTTCATCGCCTGGATTCAAATAGAATGGATAGACTTTAGAGGAGTCCTTTTTGACGACTTCCCCATTTTTATCGACAATCTCATAAGTTGCCGTTACGGCACTTATAATTTGAGTCGCGACACTTTTCACTTTTCCGGAGAGCTTATAATCACCAAACTCATCTTTCTTCCATTCCACTTCCATCATTTCAAGGGCATCATTCAGATTTTTCAGCTCGTCCTCTGCCGCCTGCACCATCGCCTGCTCAAGGCGTTGCTGCTGCTGTTCCTCAAATGCAATTTGTTCCTGTTGAATCCGATCCTTCAGCTGCAGTAAACTTTCATTATTTGATACATGCTGAAGAGCTTGGTCCACAATGATAACCGCTTCTGTATACTGCCTGTTCAAGAGGGCATCCTCCGCTCTTTCTGTCGACACGGATACCATTTTCTCTGTCACTTTCTTACGGACTTGTGAGGCCTCATTCAAGTTTAACCCGGACAATCGATTCAGGCGTGACGCCAATTCATCCACATCCTTGAGCCGGCTAAGTTCTTCATTGATCATCAGCACTGTGATTTTTGAATCGAGATGATTCGTTTCTGGATTAAGCGTGGCATATAGCTGCCCTTCTTTATTCTGAATTCGCTGCTGAACACGCCCAAGCTGCTCCCGTGCTGTTTTAAGCTTTCCATTTTCAATCACTTGACTTACCCGGCTGATTTCTTCTTGCAAAAGCCGCGCAGACTGTACCGCTGTCAGATTATCTGTCAGTGCTTTGTAATCAGGCCTTTTATCAATAGCCTGAACGAGTATTTTTTCAGCTGCTGCATAGTCTCCGTTCATCGCCAACTCTTCCGCTTGCTGTTTCGCATTCAGCACTTCCTCATTGGTTTCTTTTTCATAATGGTAGAGGAAAAGCAAAGCGATACAGCATCCGATAACTGCGATACATGGTATGAGATAAGGGGTCCACCTTTTCTTTGTATGTACAGATGATGGTTGTTCGTCCATCGTTGGTGCTCCACACTGGGAGCAGTAACGCGAGCCCTCCTGTATGTGGTGACCACATTGAGAACAGTATGTCATGGGCCCGTCCTCCTTTTATATCTGGTAATCTTTGTATAATACTTTAAATACTTCATCATTATAGCATGTTCTATTTTGTATTTTGATAGGAAAATATGATGAAGATTGCCGATTTATTTACATGGGCAGCATGAGATGCGCACGGTCGGATTTGTAGCACGTGCATACATTGATACTATCCGATTTACGAGAGGAGGGATTTCATGGCCAATCGTCCTGAAAAAAAACGTCCAAGAAAACCTCGTCCATCATGTTGCGGTAAGAAGAGAAAAGAGTCCGATAAATCCTAATGCCCAACATCTAGGAAGCTCTTTGCAAGCTTTTATACAAGCATAGAAAAACCGCATGAATCCTGAAGTGTCCGGGATCTCATGCGGTTTATTCTTATAGGCGTTTAGTTTCTGGAAAAGCGTGTACGTTTTGCACATTTATCTAAATAAAAGCTTTCGACGCCTTTTGTGTGAAGAGCCACACCATCTTCAAGAAACCACCAGGTTCCTCTGTCCAGCTGCTTGACGATGAATTCTGAAACTTCGCGTTCATCCATCTCCTCACTCAGGTCCAAATAGTGTGTGACTACTCGCTGGCTGTCTAATAGGAAAATGACATGCCATTCTTTTTTCTTTGCCATAAAATCACTCCTTTATTTATATGTAGGTAATGAAAGTTTACCCTCTCATTATTTTGATTAACCTTCTTATTATGAAAGCTTTGCTAAATTTATTGTTGATATTAGAGAGTTTCTTTTATTCATACTAGCGTTTGGAGGAGCGAGATTGAGTAAGCATAAACATCACGGCCCGACACAATCGTTTCATTCCTGATTCAGCGTTTATTTTACATGATTTCCGGTCGTTTATAAAAGTCATTTCCATAAAAAAATCGAAGTAAATTTCAACCAAAAAATAAAAAGCCGCGCAGGCGCGCAGCCGATAAAGTGTTTGTTCATGGTGGTGGAGGACCAGATTTTCGCCACAACTCTCTCCTGCAGGTTAGAAACAGCAGACGAGGAACAGACAGGCAAGTGACAGATATAAGACATCCCTCCAAAAATTCATAATGACCCACTGTCTTTCCTACTAAATGTAGCACTTGTCCATTAATTCCAAGTAAATCCAGCGTAAACTCTTGTCTTTTTTATAGGTTATGCAAATGAGTTTACAAGTAGAAGAACAATCGTTACTATAGGATAAGTTCATAACTAAGTAAACAAATAGGAATTAGGAGGTATAAAAATGGAGCAATCTTTACTGAAAGGTTGGGACCAGAAATCGAGTACCGTTGTCGCACCGATGAATCCCATCCAAAAGCCGCTTGTTTGGGTTGGTCTTATTGCTTCACTTGCACTCTTTATCACAATCATAACGGTCACGAATATGACACAAGGCGTCCTGTTTTTAGTCGGGATCGCTCTTGGTCTGACTTTATTACACGCCCGCTTTGGGTTTACGTCTGCGTTCAGACGTTTAATGTCCGTCGGAAACGTTCAGGGGCTGCAGGCTCACATGCTGATGCTTGCCGTTGCCACGACTTTGTTCGCGATTATCCTTGCGACCGGATTTAGTTTTACAGGAACGACTCCAGAAGGGTATGTATTCCCAGTTGGAGTAAGTGTTGTCTTCGGATCGTTCATTTTCGGAATCGGGATGCAGCTTGGAGCAGGATGTGCATCCGGAACACTTTATACCGTCGGTGGCGGGAAGTCCTCCATGGTCTTGACGCTGCTTGGGTTTATCGCAGGTTCTGTGTTAGGTGCCTATCACATCGGATTCTGGCGTGAACTCCCTGGACTACCTGCCATCTCTTTGGCAGAGTCTACAGGTTTAGGCTATTTCGGAGGATGGGTCCTTCAAATTTTAGTCTTTCTCGGAATCTACGGTGTCACTGTGAAGATTGCTAGGAAAAAGAACCCTCCACGCATGAAGCCGCTGGAAACGACGAAAGGGTTGAAACGGCTTTGGAGAGGTGCTTGGCCACTGCTTTTAGCTGCTGTCATTTTGGCTATACTAAATGCCATCACATTATCCGTCCGAGGTAATCCGTGGGGAATTACGTCAGCCTTCGCCTTGTGGGGATCTAAGTTCCTCCAGTTCTTCGGCGTAGATGTGGCGAGCTGGGCTTACTGGCAAGGAGGAACGGAGCCTCTCAACCAGACCGTTTTAGCTGATTCTACAAGTGTCATGAACTTCGGAATCATCCTCGGAGCATTCATTGCCGCCGCATTCCAAGGTAATTTCAAGCCCGGAAAAATCAAACCCGGCATCGCGACCGCTTCTATTGTAGGGGGGATTTTGATGGGATATGGTGCCCGCCTTGCCTTCGGTTGTAACATCGGAGCCTACTTCGGCGGAATCGCTTCCTTCAGTCTTCACGGTTGGGTTTGGATGATCATGGCCTTGCTTGGAACGTATCTGGCTCTCTTCCTCCGTCCGTTATTCGGAATGAAAAACCCTAGTCCAAGAGATTCGATATGTTAAACAATCACCCGTGCCCCATTTGAAAAGGCACGGGTTTTTATTTTACTATAAGCTCCTTTAAACCTCAGCAAAATTTCAAAGAATCGACCAAACCGTTTCCGATTATCATGTCAGCGGATGGAGGTTCGGGAAATGATTCGCTTTCCATAGGCGGGCGCTAAGCTTCCTCGTCGCAGGGCTCCTGCGGGATCTCAGTCTGCCCTTTCCTCCCATAGGAGTCTCACCATTTCCCGAACCTCCTCCCCCTAATTGGTGAACGGAAACATCACATGTAGCACTTGGTATATTATGAAATAACAACGCTTTAACAAGAAACCTCATCTGTGAAATCAATCTTATTACAATATAAGAAAGCCACTATTAAATGGGCCTCTTTATTAAAAATGAATCCTCCCTAACGCTCATCTTTTCCTTGATTCAAACAAAAAAATAAAGGCGCTCCCCTATCCCTTTTCCTTTATGACCTTTATAATAGAACACAGTGAATTTAATTATAGAAAAGGTGTATCAACTATGAGCTTATTAACGGTTAACAACCTGAGCCACGGTTTCGGTGACCGCGCGATTTTTGAAGACGTTTCATTTCGTCTCCTTCAAGGAGAGCACATCGGTCTGATCGGCGCCAACGGTGAAGGTAAATCGACGTTTATGAATATTATTACAGGTAAACTTGAGCCGGATGCCGGACGGATCACATGGTCGAAGCATACGAGAGTCGGTTACCTTGACCAGCATGCCGATTTGAAGCAAGGGATGACGATCCGCGATGTCCTGCGTACCGCATATCAGTATCTTTTTGATATGGAAGAAGAAATGAACGAGCTGTTCGGGAAAATGGGAGAAGTCGATGCAGATGAAATGACAGAGCTTCTCGAAGAAACCGGACGCATGCAGGATATGCTGACAAACAACGATTTTTATATGATCGATGCGAAAGTGGAAGAAGTCGCGAACGGACTTGGACTCGATGAGATCGGTCTTGAACGTGATGTATTTGATTTAAGTGGTGGTCAACGGACGAAGGTCCTTTTAGCGAAACTTCTGCTTGAAAAACCGGATATTCTTCTACTGGATGAGCCGACGAACTATTTGGATGTTGAGCATATCGAGTGGCTGAAAAGCTATCTGATTTCTTATGAGCACGCGTTTATTCTCATTTCACACGATATTCCGTTTTTGAATCAAGTGGTAAACTTAATCTACCATATGGAAAACCAAGAACTGTCGCGTTACCCTGGGGACTACAATGAATTCCTTCGCGTGTATGAAATGAAGAAACAGCAGAAGGAAGCGGCATATAAGAAGCAACAAAAAGAAATTGCCAACCTGAAAGACTTCGTCGCAAGAAATAAAGCGAATGCGGCTACGAGTAAGATGGCGATGTCCCGCCAGAAGAAGCTTGATAAAATGGATGTCATTGAACTCGATTCCGAAAAACCGAAGCCGAAGTTTCAATTTAAGCAGGCGCGTACGCCTGGAAAGTATTTATTTGAAACGAAAGACCTCGTCATCGGGTATGATGAACCACTTTCCCGTCCATTGAATCTGTCGATGGAACGTGGGCAAAAATTGGCACTGTCCGGCGCGAATGGCATCGGGAAAACGACGCTTCTCAAGAGTATTCTCGGAGAAATCGAACCTGTATCCGGATCTGTCGAGCTGGGGGAACATCTTCATATCGGATATTTTGAACAAGAGCTGAAAAATGCGAGCAACCATACCTGTCTAGAAGAAATCTGGGAAGAATTCCGACACTTCACCCAGTATGAGGTCCGCTCCGCCCTCGCCCGCTGTGGACTTACGACGAAGCACATCGAAAGTAAAGTCCAAGTTTTAAGCGGTGGAGAAAAAGCCAAAGTAAGGCTATGCAAGCTGATCAACAAAGAAACAAATCTTCTTGTACTCGACGAGCCTACCAACCATCTGGATGTGGATGCGAAGGAAGAGTTGAAGCGAGCGCTTAAAGAGTATAAAGGCAGTGTCCTGCTTATTTCTCACGAACCTGAGTTTTATCAAGATATCGTGACAGAAGTGTGGAACTGTGAAGATTGGACAACAAAAGTTTTTCAATAAATTTAAAGTAAAAAGGAACTTCCCGACATCAGGAAGTTCCTTTTTTACTTATTCTGCGTTGTATGAACTTTCTGGAAGGGTATCCCAGAACGACGTGTCCGCTGAATCGATCGAACCGTCTGCGAGCGCGTTCAATGTCGCTTTCATTGCCGTAACGGCTTGTTGTATCAAGTAGCCATTACTCTTTTGCCCTAATACATAATCTTCACGGTAGTGGTCTGCCATTCCGCGCATCTCGAGAAGCAATGTAGAAATGCCATACTCCACTGCTAACCCATTTCGGCTGATCGTTGGTGCTGTTCCACCAACATATTTAGAAAGCAATCCATACCCTTTGGAATCGATGGCATGATAAACGACAGACCCGAGTTTCTTAGATTGCTCACGCACTTCCGGAGCTACCTCACTGTTGGTCGGGTAAAGAATCGACCCAGAAACGAGTTCATCCGTTTCCCCTAAAGTGGTCCTCGCTCCCTGGTGGTGCAAATCAATCATATAATCCGGGCTGTACTTCTGAAGCACATTCTCATGCAATGCCTTTGTTTCAGGCTGATTACGATCGACATGGTCCCTGTTCAAATCGACGCCATTAGCGTTATAACGCGTATGCGTCCCTGAGACGTAGTCATCTAAAGAAAAATTGACATCTCCCTCTGCCCCATCAACATTCAGTCTAGGTGCAATCAACACGTTGACATTCTCAATGATATCCTGAACATTCTTCCCGTTGGAACTTAAGTATTTAATAACTTCTAGTGCTCCTTCTGTCGTTAACGTTTCATTCCCATGCTGCTGTGTAAGAAACAAGATGGTCGGTTTATCCTCATCCATCGTTCCAAACTTCGCTAAGTATAGATCTCTTCCTTGAACAGACTCTCCATATATTTCTAAATCAAGTGCTTCTGATCGCTGCTCGAGCTTTTCCAAAAAGCTGACCATTTCATCATAGTTGTGAAGGCGTCCATTCATGATCGTTTCGGTTCCCGTGTATCCAGGCCCGTTCGGACCGTTGTCTCCGGCCAAAGCCGTTCCCGGAACGAGTGACCCGGATGTTAATAAGGCACCTGCAACCGCAATTTTCATCCAATTCTTTTTCATAATCAGCCTCCTAAAAATGTATTCTATGTATGAAATACGGACAACTCCCAACAAATACCTTCCTTTTCATCCAAAATAAACCAATATAACCAATTGATATTCTAGAAAGGACAAACACGTATACACAACGTCCTAGGCCCTCTCACCCTCCGTACAGTTAGAATGTTTATTCTCAGACCTTTTCGTGAAAATAAAAATGAATGAAGGAGGATGGAAAATGAAAATTACCCAAATCAGAAATGCAACCCTACTTGTCGAATACGCGGAGAGTCGATTTTTAGTTGACCCCTTCTTTGCAGATAAAGGCTCGATGCCCCCTTTTGAAAATACAGAGAACCAGGATCTAAACAATCCGCTCGTAGATCTTCCCGAGCCGAAAGAAAATTGGATAGATGTAGAAGCGGTTTTTGTGACCCATCTTCATCCCGACCATTTTGACGAGACAGCGAAGAAAACACTCCCGAAGCAGATGAAAATCTTCGCCCAAAATGAAGAAGACAAAAAAATCATCGAACAATCTGGATTTAAAAATGTTGAAACCTTTGAGAACGGTGCAACCTTAGGTGGGGTGAAAGTCGTCCACACAGGCGGTCGCCATGGAACAGGAGATATCGGAGAGAAAATGGGGACGGTTTCCGGACTTGTCTTTACGCACCCTGACGAAAAGACGCTCTACATTGCCGGTGATACCGTATGGTGCGGTGAAGTTGAAACAGCCATTGAAACGCATCGTCCAGAAATGATTGTCGTCAACGGGGGAGCTGCCCAGTTTCTTGACGGAGATCCGATTACGATGACAAAAGAAGATATTCAAGAGGTCCACTTGAAAGAGCCTGAATCGATGATCCTCGTCTCTCATATGGAAGCTTTGAACCATTGTTTGCTTAAGAAAGATGAGCTTCAGATTTTTTTAGAGGAGAAAGGGATCAATAATAAAGTAAAAGTCCCGGAAGACGGAGAAATCGTTGTATATTGATTTTATTTAAGAATGCGACAAAATCCTAAGTGAAAGCGAACGTTTGAAATCACTTTATGGGTGGTCCTTCTAAACGTTCGCTACATTATTTACAGTATAAGACCGCTTCGTTTAATGTTCATGAGTACTTGTGATTGATACACCCTCAAGCGCCTGACCAGCCAAACGATCCGCTTCCTTATTCTGCTTTCTCGTCACTAGGTCATATTCTGGCTCAATCCCGAGCTTATGAAGCAAGTCTTCGATACGGTCCGCCCAGCGGGATAATTCTTCCTCAAGACAAGGCCACTCGCCTTTAAGCTGGTTGATGACAACTTGAGAATCCCCGGAAAACTTTACCGGAAGATGGTGGACACCGAGTAGCTCCAGTTCTTTGACAGCAAGGTGAAGCGCTGCATATTCCGCTTCGTTGTTTGTCTTCAGCTCTTCGATGGCTGCATTTCTTCTCAACCTCAAGTGCTTTCCGTCCTTTTCATAATAAATCACACAGCCGAGTCCGCTTTTTTGTGTTTCATGGTAGAAGCCACCGTCAAAATAAACCTGGACATTATGCGGTTCTGTCTCCACGCCTTTCATATACTTTTTCAGCTCTTTCTTCATCCAGCTCTGTCCTTGTTGATCTACAAAGTCCAGCTTTTTGACACGTCCTGTTTTTTCCAGATCCTCTGCAATCAACAAAGCCTCTCCTACACCCATTTCATCCGATGTAAAAGTCGTAGAAGGCCCTTTGTTCTTTTTATACATCCATTCGATCCGAACGTTCATCCTCTTTCACCTCTCTTGCGAAGATCTTTCTATCTATTATGTCCCGATTCCCTTTTCACCTAAACAAAAACCCGGACCGAGTGCACACACTCTGTCCGGGAGCTCTTTTACTGAATAATTTTCGCTTTGAATTTACGGTGCCGTGGCCCATCAAATTCACAGAAATAAAGTCCTTGCCACGTTCCTAGGACAAGACGTCCATTTTCGATGATGAGGGTTTGGGAATGACCGACTGTACTCGTCTTCATGTGAGCGGCTGTATTTCCTTCCATATGAAGGTCTTCCGGATGGTCCCACGGATACACTTCCCGGAAGCGTCTTAGCATATCGGTTTTCACATCAGGATCGGCATTTTCATTGACTGTCAATCCTGCTGTTGTGTGCATGGAAGTAACTACGACAATCCCTTCCTTCACGCCCTGCTCCTGAACCCAACGTTCGACTTGAGACGTGACGTCAATCATTTGGTCGTGCTGGCTCGTTTTGACTTCAAATGTCTTAATCATTTGCCCTCACCAACTTGAGAAGCAGCGTATTGCTTGAGTTCTTCATACTTTTCATTCTCTTCATCGAAGAAACGCTGATCACGAATTTGGACGGTCTGATGGTCTACATCCGCCTCGACAGTTGCTTCGTACACATTGGTTCCGTTGCCGCGCAGCTCGATCTTGTAACTGCCATCATTTTTATGAACGACACAGTTCACGAGTCCGCCTTTATTGATGACGACGATCGGTGTATCCAAATCATTCGGACCGAGAAGGGTGGAGACGAGAGAAGACGCACTCATAGCCGTGCCACACGCATTTGTAAGACCGACTCCACGCTCATACGTCTGGACGAAAATTTTATTTTTCTCCAAAACTTGAATAAAGCTTACGTTCACGCCGTTCGAGAAAACCTCTGGCAGGTTATTCGCTTTTTGCCCTGTTGCCAACAATTCCGCCTGGTCCACCCGGTCCATAATGGAAACGATATGTGGGTTCGGAACACTGAGCGCTGTGAACGTCCGTTCTTCTGACAAAGATGGAATCTTTACATCGATGGCTTCTTTTTGTTCAAAAACCATCGGCAGAGATTCTACATCAAAGGATACCGGTTCAATGGCGACAGAGAACGTATCAATATTAGGATAGATCTCCTCGACTTGGCTGACGTCGAGGATCGCTTTCTCCGTTTCAATTGCAATTTCTTGTGTTCCGGTCTTTTCGATCATATGTCTGGCTACACAGCGAAGGCCATTTCCACACATTTCCGCTTCCGTGCCATCCGAATTGAACATCCGCATACGCCCTTCCGCCTTTTCACTTTCGAGCACAAAAAGGATCCCGTCTGATCCGATGCCATCCTTGCGGTCACATAACAAAAGAGATAATTGTTGACGCTCTTTTTCTGTGAACGTGTACCCATGTTCCATTTCATCTATTAAAATAAAATCGTTACCAGATCCATGAACTTTGATAAATTGAATATCCAACACCGACTCTCCTTCTCACGTATTTTTCATTATCATAGCATAGAATACGAGTTTCCGTGCTTATGAGGCTCGCTTTTTCATCAGCCATAGGAAGTAAGGTGCCCCGATCAGCGCAACAATAATACCCGACGGAATTTCGTTCGGCGCAAGGAGCGTCCGGCTGAACAAATCGGCCACAACAAGCAGCAATCCACCGACAAGCATCGTTACAGGCAATAACTTCTGGTTGACGTTCCCGACAAGCAAGCGGGACAAGTGCGGAGCGATCAGGCCGACAAAGCCGATCGATCCGACCGCTGCAACACTGCTCGCCGCAAGCAATGTCGCGATCAGTGCCATTTGGAAACGTACTGAGCGGACACGCAGTCCGAGACCTTTTGCCGTATCATCTCCAAGAGACAACACATCGAGCGTCTTAATGTAGAAAGCAAGGACTGGAATAAGCAGCAGAACCGGCCAAATCAAGTATTGCAACAGCTCATCCCAGCCTCTAGCATACGTTGTCCCCGACAGCCATGTTAAGGCGGAAGCGACGCCAAGCTGCGACTGGACGACCATGATCTGAATCAAAGCAGAACCGAAGGCCGAAATCCCAATCCCTAAAAGGGCAAGGACAGTCGGCTGAAACTCTGCTTTCGCACCGAGAATCATGACAATCGCAAAGAAAACGAGCGCCCCTATCATCGCTCCGACAGGAATCCAAACCGCGGATACGCTGAACAGATACATCGTCATCAGTGCTCCGACCCCAGCCCCGGAGGTAATTCCGATGACCGAAGGGTCTGCCAGCGGATTTCGAAGCACTCCTTGGAAGATTAAGCCACTGACAGCAAGCACAGCACCACTAAACAGGGCGACAAGGGCTCGCGGAAGCCGCAAGTTCAAAATGAAGTTACGAATAAACTCATTGGACTGTCCGAATAAGGCATCGATTGCCACAAGTGGTTCAAAGCCGTAATTTCCAGAGGCCATACTGACAAAGATGGTCACGAGAATAAGCGTGACCATGATCGGACCAATTTTCCATAATGAAAGATTGGCTGCTCTCTTCCCTGCCATAATCGCTCCGCTATCTTGAACAGCCGAGTCGCGCTTCATCCGGAGAACGAGCCAGATCAACCATGGAGAGCCGATGAGCGCAGTAATTGCTCCGACCGGAAGCTCAGAAAAGGAGGGATCGACAATCCGCGCCAGTACGTCGGCCATCAATAACACGTTCGCTCCCCAAAGGAAGGATCCGATCAAAAGCAACAAATGGGAACGATAACCGATCAGCTTGACGATATGCGGGGCCACAAGACCGACGAATCCGATAGGCCCGACGATACTGACTGTCACACTCGTCAATAATACCGCCGCGATGACCGTGATCACCTTCACCCTGCGAACATTTTGACCAAGAGCCGTTGCTACTTCTTCTCCAAGCGTCAGCGTGTCGAGCCTTCCAGAAAAAGCAAGCGTGACAAGCAGGCCAACAGCAACTAGTGGCAGTGAAAACTGAACCCCGTCCCAGTTATTTTGGACAAGCGTTCCAGACCCCCATAGAAAAAGGCCCTGTGTTTCATTTTCATAAAAAATCTGTAAAACGGATGTTAAGGCTGAGAACAGGAACGTCACAATCATCCCTGCAAGTACCATCCGGACAGGCGTAGCATCACTTCCACCCGATAAGAAGTACACAAGTAGGAACGTTAAAACGCCTCCAAGGAAGGCTGTGAGAATTCCATTACCAAACATAACAGAAGGAAGGAAAATCGTTGAAACAACGACCGTAAAGTACGTTCCAGAATGAATTCCGAGCGTACTGGCTGATGATAATGGGTTCTTCGTAACCGTCTGCAGGATGACTCCTGAGACAGCAAGTGCCCCTCCGGCGATAATTCCCATCATCGCTCTAGGCAGACGAAGTACGCGGACCGTATGATGCTCGAGGATATCCTGTGGATTCACAATCGCCTCGATTACGGTTGGTAACGGAATCGTCACGTTTCCCTGATTAATATGTACAAAGGTTAAAAGACACAACAAAGCGGTCCCACCCCCAAAGGTGAGAACCGCTCTTATTGTGTTCCGCCATGTTGCTGTCTTCATGATTACCACTCGCTTTAGTTTTCTTCCAGCATTGAATTAACGACCTGCTCTGCTAGAACTTCAGCAGAAAGTGGTCCGCCGAACGTCCATGTGCTTCCAGGCATCTGATACGTACGGTCTTCCTGGACAAACCCTAAGTTTTCCCAGGCCGGGTTTCCTGCCAGTTGATTTTCAAAGATGTTGTCTTCTTGCTGCACGATGTAGAAGAAGTGGGCATCCTGATAGTTTTGCAGCGCTTCTACGGTTGTTTCCGTATAGCCATAGATTTCAAGCTGATCCGATTCATAGGCATTCGTCATTCCTAGGTTATTCATTATTTTAGCAACCATAGAGTTATCCGTAAACAGGCGAAGCGTTGGCGTGTTTTGAGAAGTAAACGCCTGAGTCGCTACGTAGTTGATATCTGAATATCCAGCTTCCTCAAGACGCGCCTGCTGTTCTTCGAAGGAAGCTTCCATATCAGCTAAGACCTGCTCAGCCTCCTCCTGCTTGTCTACGATTTCTGCCATTGTATTGAACTCTTTGATCATGTTTTGATACTGATCTTGAGCGGCTTCTTCAGAATATGGAGCGAACATGACCGTCGGTGCGATTTGCTCAAGTTGATCTGCAATTCCTTCATGACGGAATTGGACACCAATGATCAAGTCTGGATCCAAGCGGGAAATCGCCTCTAAGTTCGGCTCCTGACGAGTTCCAACATTCTCAACGGAGTCGCTGAATGGCATTCCGACATCGACCCAGTCTCCGTATGATTCAAGATCTGCAACACCGACAGGTTCCATTCCAAGCGCCTGCAAGTTTTCTGCGTATGACCATTCAAGCACGACGACACGCTCAGGTGTCCCTTCAATCGTCACTTCACCTGTAGCATCTTCAATCGTTACAGAACGGGTATCCTCACCTGATTCTTCAGAGGTTTGTTCTTCCCCGCCCTCCTCAGTGCTTTCATCTGTCTGATCGGATCCATTGCCGCAGGCAGCAAGAATCGTCAGCAATAAAATAAGGGCAAACAGCCAAAGCTTCTTCATTTTATTCATCCTTCCTTGTTTATGTAATATTTTACAATTGATAAAGATTCTCATTATCACTGCAATACATATGATACCTAAGTCTTAGTTTTCTGTCAATTCATAATATAAATCACCGCACATTAAAAAGCTCACCTATCATCAGGTGAGCTTTTTGCAACCATCTATTAGATTCGGTCTGCTCCTCTTAAAGAAGCGGACATTCCTTTTTCCCTCATGATCCCAAGACGGGAACATAGGATACCGATGAGAATGAAAAGGAGGTAGACAACACTCATTCCATACCCCCCCAATGACATTCCCAACGACTAAACCTAGTCCCCCTAACATTTTACCGAATTGAAAAACGAGGCCGTTAAACGCCATGTAGGCTCCCCTTTTCGTGTCATCGACAATTTCAGCCAAGATTGATTGCCTTGTCGGAACGTAGAGCAGTTCTCCGATCGTGAGAACGACTACAGCGAGAAACATGCCCGGAATATATTCACTGAACGCTAGAAAAGCATATCCAACACCGAATAGGATGAACCCCATGTACATAATCGGCTCCTCCCGTTTCCCTCTGATCCAACGGGATATGACTCCGGTAAATAGAACAATCATCAAGGTGTTGACAACGGTCAGCAGACTGAGCAATCTGATTCCATCGAGCTCGAATGAAAAAATGGAAAAGAAATCGATCGAACGCGTGACAATATCCTGTTCTAGACGAACAGCTATAAAGTTATTGCGCTGAAATTCAAGCGCAAGAATGGCAATTCCACCTATTGTAAAAGCGAGAAACGCACCATCCTTCACAACCTTCTGATAGTTTTTCAGAAGTGGCACGACTCCATATTCTTTTCTGGATGGTTGTTTCGAGACTTTATATGTATCGATGATGAGCGCATAGGTCATCCATAAAGTCAGTAGACTCATTCCAATTAGGACAGCTAACAGCTCCGTGAAATAATCCTCAAAAAACCATCCACCGATCATAAGCCCGACCATGATCGAAAGGTTCATTGCCCAGTAGTTGACGGCATACATGAACGCCCTCGTCGCTTTTGTACTCACATCAATGAGCATCGCCTCTGCCGCGGGATTGACCAGCCCTCCGGATACTCCGACAAACAGCATCATGATATAGGTGACCACTGCAGACGTAAACCAAGGAGAATTCTCAAGGAACATGCCGACAAACCCTGCCACTTTTAACAATTCCCCAACTACCATCAATCGCTTCCTACCGATTAAATCCGCCAGAAACCCGCCATATAAACCGGACAGAAACTGAATGAGGACTTGCGTAAGAACTAAAACTCCTGCAATCGCCGCATTCCATTCCTTCGTAAAATAAATCGCCATGAACGGGAAGACAGCAGAGCCCACAATCCGGCTCAGAAAGGCCGTATAAATTCGAATTTTAATATTCCTGTGTAATGACTTAAACATCGGAACGCCTCCTTCCCCTTTATTATCTTCTTTTCTAAAAGGGGTAAAAAGGGTACAATCAAGATAATTATGTCCCCTTTTAGGCGGAATATGGATGAAGGATGAACGATATTTCACCTTGCGTGCTCATCTCTATGACAGAGAGACAGATTTGACCTGCACGTTTAAATTAGAAGAATTAGAAGCCGTCTGGTACTGCACGAGAAAAAATGTGAAGCGTATTCTGATGAGGCTGCAAAAGGAGGGGCTGATCCATTATACGCCAGGGAAAGGACGCGGCAACCCTTCCACATTGACCTTTATGACCCCTTTCCAGCAGGAGATCAGTCATTTTGTGAAGCGATCCATGGATCAGGGTCATTTGGACGAAGTCGCTCAGCTGCTCCGCCTGCCTCTACCAAAAAATTGGATTGTAAACGCCTCTTCTGATATTCGGAAGATGTTCGGCTATCAGCAGGGACCGACCTCGAAGGATATTCTTCACAGCTTCATATCGAGAAGAGTCATGACGCTTGATCCATTAAAGGTCGCCATATCCCTAGAAGCGCATTTGATTGAACAGCTGGGTGATCCTCTTGTTACCTATGATTCCGAGACGGATCAAATCCGCCCCCATTTGGCCCATCATTATACGACAGAGGAAGAAGGTCGGATTTGGACCTTTTATTTAAGAAAAGGCGTCCGTTTTCATCACGATGAAGAAATGACAAGTCGAGATGTCGAAGCCACATTGCTTCGAACCATAGACGGTCCATCCAGCTATGCATGGATGCTGAGAGATATTAAGGATGTTCAGCCGGATGGTCTATACAAAGTGACTATATACCTAGAAAAGCCCAATCCATTCTTCATCCGTTATTTGGCGTCACCGAATTTGTGCATACTTCCACACAGCCTGCTGTTTAATGAAAATGAGTGGATCGCGACAGGACCTTTCCGCTTAAAGGAAAGAAAAAGCCAAAAACTAGTGTTGGAGGCTCATGATCGCTACTTTAAAGAGCGTCCTTTATTAGACGAGATCCATCTGCATACCGTCCCGAGCGATACGGCAGAGCTCGTTAATTTCACAATAGAAGATGAGAATCCTGCCCAGCCGATGGAGAAGCACGAAATAGAGTCAGGATTCCGCTTTCTTGCGTTTAACTTTCATAAGCAAAACATCATCCAGAAGCCTTCCTTCCGCCGGGCGATCTTTCATCTGCTTAATATGAAGGAAATGGCCAAAGCACTCGATTGGGAGGATTGGATTGAGGCAAGCAGCTTTCATTTCGAACGTTCCTTCCATCAGAATAAAGACGCCGACCAAATCTTGCCTTTATTGAAACGGGCGAGCTATCAAGGTGAAACGATTCACGTGTACCACCTCGTGTTCCAGAGAGCGTTTGAAGAAGCGAGCTGGTTTAAGAATCAAGCAGCGAAGTACGGCCTTGTGATTGAACTGCACCCATTCAGCTTCGATGACTTTTATGAAATGAACATGGAGCAGCATGCGGACCTTATATTTATGGGAGAGGTGTCCTCCCTCGATCCCCATCTATCCTTTTTAGGCGCCTTTTATAATGAAACGTTGTTATTCAGAAGGCTGTTTCCTGAAGAGCGTTTGAAGTGGATCGATCAGCATCTAACACGGATGAAACGAGAAGAAAACAAGCAAATCAGAGAATCGATCATGAAGAAAATCGAACAGTATATCCGCGAGCATGACTTACTGATCTTTCAGCATCACCCGATTAAAACGAGAACCTTCCATCCTATGATTCAAGATGCAACGTTCCAATCGTTCGGGCATTTCGACTTCAGTAAACTGTGGGTCAAATAGACTTACGTATAACTTTGCACGTTGAGGACCGCTTTTACTGAGCGAATAGGCATACAAAAGGAAAAAAGCTGTACCCATTAAGGTACAGCTTCCATGTCAGGCAATCACTGCCTTCTTTTGATTCGCTAGCTTCTGGATCATAGGAATACGCGTCAAATCCATATTCCCTCCACTGACGATCACTCCGCAATGCTTGCTTTCAATTACGGAATTACGGCTCAGAAGTCCTGCAAGTGCCGTAGCACCCGCCCCTTCGACGAGCGTTTTCTCCCGTTCTAACAACAGCAGCATCGCCTGTGCGATTTCCTTCTCATCGACAGTGATGACCCGGTCCACATATTTTTGGATGCACGGAAAAGTGAGCTTACCTTTCTCCTTAACTGCAATCCCATCAGCAATCGTCGCAACCGATGTTAATTTTTCTGGACCCTTCTTGTACAAGGCATTGTAGGTAGATGGTGCCTTGGATGACTGAACACCAATGATTTGGATGTCTGGATTCAGCTGTTTAGCAGCAAAAGCCACTCCGCTGATCAGCCCGCCACCACCGATCGGCACGATCAGCGTATCGAGCTGCGGCTGTTCCTGCAGCATTTCGACTGCAATGGTCGCCTGTCCTGCCATCACATCATAGTCATCGAACGGATGAACAAATGTCGCGCCTGACAGCTTTTGTTCAAGGCAAGCCGCTTGATAGGCTTCCTGGAACGATTCACCTGTCAGTACAACTTGAGCTCCGTATCCTTGTGTCGCTTCCACCTTCGCCCTCGGGGTTGCCTCCGGCATAAAGATTTTCGCACGGATACCTCGTTTCGAAGCAGCGAGCGCCACTCCCTGTGCATGGTTTCCGGCTGAAGCTGCAATCACACCACAGCTTGCTTCCTCATCTGTCAGACTGGCAACCTTGTAGGAGGCTCCTCTTACCTTAAATGCACCTGTCTTCTGCTGGTTTTCCATTTTCAAATACACCTGTTGCCCTGTTTGCTGATTGAATGTCTCCGATGTTTTAAGCGGCGTTCGATGAACCACCTCTTGCAACTTTTCGTGTGCATCCATTACTTTTGCTAGCGTTAAGAAATCCCCAACGTCTTCACTCCTTTTTAAGATGTTTTTTGTTCGAACTGGTCGATTTTTTCTTGATAGGTTAATGTTACAGCTATCTCATCCCAACCATTCAGAAGCATTTCTTTATGGTAGGATTGTATATCAAAAGAGACTTCGCGAGAATCATCCCTCACTACTTGGTTCTCTAAATCGACCGTCAGTTCATACTGATGATCCTCAGCCTCTTTGATCATTTGATCGGTCACGCTCTTCGGTAATTCTATTGGTAAAATTCCGTTTTTGAAGCAGTTGTTGTAAAAAATATCGGCAAAGCTTGGAGCGATGACCACTTTAAAGCCGTAGTCCTGAAT
Organism: Halobacillus fulvus; assembly: GCA_004078665.1. Classification (GTDB taxonomy): domain Bacteria; phylum Bacillota; class Bacilli; order Bacillales; family Halobacillaceae; genus Halobacillus; species Halobacillus fulvus. The sequence goes on from SCFO01000001.1 coordinate 1,141,779, forward strand.
CGCCCACGGTGCGTGTTCCCTAGAGGATCCGCAGCCGAAGTTTTCGCCTCCGACAAGGACAGAAGCCTCGTCATATTTGGAATCGTTCAGGGAGAAATCCTCTCTCGGTGTTCCATCATCATGAAAACGCCAGTTGAAAAAGAGGAATTGACCGAAGCCCTGACGTTCGATCCTTTTCAGAAACTGTTTCGGAATAATCTGGTCAGTGTCTACGTTTGACCGGTTTAACGGAAAAACGAGACCGGTATGTTTTCTCAAAGGCTCCATCTTCTCAACCTCCTACCGTGCTTGCATATTTTCTGACATCGACGAAGCGTCCTTCTAGTGCAGCGGCGGCTGCCATTTCCGGACTGACAAGGTGTGTGCGGGCACCGTTTCCTTGACGGCCTTCAAAGTTCCGGTTAGAAGTAGAGGCACAGCGCTCACCTGGAGGAACAATGTCGTCGTTCATCGCAAGACACATACTGCAGCCGGCATCGCGCCATTCGAAACCTGCTGTTAAGAAGATCGTATCTAACCCTTCTGCTTCGGCCTGCTTTTTGACGGTTTGAGAACCTGGAACGACGATGGCACGGACACCTTCATGGACTTTAGCTCCGCGGACGATTTCTGCCGCTTTTTTCAAGTCACTCAAACGAGAGTTGGTACAAGATCCGATGAAGACATGCTCAACAGGAATCGATTCGATGTCTTGATTGGCTTCAAGTCCCATATACTCAATCGCACGTTCTACCCCATCGCGATCGTCTTCTTCTGACATGACCTGAGGATCTGGAACTTTCCCTCCGACCGGAACACAGTGGGAAGGGTTTGTTCCCCACGTCACTTGTGGTTCGATTTCATTCGCATGAATGGTCAACGTCTGGTCGTATGTTGCACCAGGGTCAGAAGCTAAGCTCATCCACTCGGCAGCTGTCTCCTCAAAAGCCTCTCCTTCCGGCACATAACGTTTACCACGCAAGTATTCGACCGTGGTCTCATCAGGGCTGATCAAACCGGCACGGGCACCTGCTTCAATCGACATGTTACATACCGTCATCCGTTCTTCCATTGTAAGGTTACGAACGGCCTCTCCTGTATATTCAATGACATGCCCTGTACCGAAGCGGACGCCGAATTTTCCGATGATCGCCAGGATCAAATCTTTCGCCGTCACTCCTGTCCCAAGCTTCCCTTCCACCTTCACTTCAAGAGTTTTCGGTTTAGCCTGCCACAAAGACTGAGTCGCTAGAACATGCTCGACTTCACTTGTCCCGATTCCGAAAGCAAGGGCACCGAAAGCTCCGTGGGTCGAAGTATGACTGTCACCGCAGACAATCGTTTTGCCGGGCTGTGTCAAACCAAGCTCGGGTCCGATGACGTGGACGATTCCCTGATCCGGGTGATGGATGTCCGCAAGGCGAATGCCGAACTCTTCACAGTTTTCTTTTAGAGTCTCCATCTGTTTCTTCGACACGGCGTCCTTAATGACATTCCGGTGAAGCGTCGGAACGTTATGGTCCATCGTCGCGTACGTGCGCTCCGGACGTCTCACTTTCCTGCCCTTCATCCTTAACCCTTCAAAAGCTTGGGGAGAGGTAACCTCATGAATCAAGTGCAAATCAATATAGAGGAGGTTTGGCTTCCCTTCTTCTTCATGAACGATGTGCTGATCCCAAATTTTCTCAATGATTGTTTTTGGTTGACTCAATGCGTTCCACTCCCTTCTATTTATTAGACATAACAACGCATAATATTTTCTGTCGCATCACTAGTACTGATTTGCTCGATCACCTTTTTGGCTATTACGCTGCCGCTGACAACCTGACCGCCTTTAAGGTCGATATCTGCTGTATGATAGCCGGATTCTAAAACTTCCTGAACCGCTTTTTCGACCTGCTCTGCCTCTTCTTCCATTCCGAAAGAATGCTTCAGAAGCATGGCCACGGATAGAATCGAAGCGAGCGGGTTCGCCTTGTCCTGACCGGCGATATCCGGTGCAGATCCGTGTACCGGTTCAAAAAGGCCGACACCATCTTCCCGGACACTCGCCGAAGGAAGCATGCCAAGCGACCCTGTCAATACGGACGCTTCATCGCTTAGGATGTCACCGAACATATTCTCTGTCACGATGACATCGAAATAAGATGGGTTGGTGACAAGCTTCATCGCAGCCGCATCGACCAGCATATGTTCCACTTCAACATCCGGATACTCTGCCTTTTTCTCTTCTACAACTTCCCGCCACATGCGGCTCGACTCCAGGACATTCGCTTTATCGACAGATGTCAGATGCTTCCGTCTTACACGGGCACTTTGAAAAGCTTTGTCCACGATTCTCTCGATCTCAAATCTCTCATACGCTAGCGTATCTACAACAGACTGTCCGTTGTTCCTGCGTTCCCTCGGTTCTCCGAAGTATAAGCCTCCTGTCAATTCACGAACAATCAGTAAATCACTGTCCGCGACGACACTATGCTTCAACGGCGAAGCATGAAGGAGCTGGTCAAACGCTTTGACGGGACGAAGGTTGGCAAACAATCCAAGCTGCTTGCGAATTCCGAGTAGACCTTTCTCCGGACGCATATGCCCCGGAAGCTGGTCCCACTTCGGACCTCCTACGGCTCCGAGGAATACAGCATCTGCCTTTTTGCAGGCTTCTACAGTATCTTCAGGAAGGGGCGTTCCCTGCTGATCAATCGCCGCCCCACCAATATCCTGATTTTCAAATGAAAATGTGTGCTGGTAACGCTCGGCTACAGCCTCGAGAACTCCTTTTGCTGCTTTTGTGACTTCTGGGCCGATTCCATCACCTGGCAAAAGAACGATGTGCTTTTTCATCCAACCCCTCCTCCTTAAACTTGTACTTGTTTATATTCGTTTCTATATTTTTGATAAAGTGTGCGGTTGACCGCGTTGATAAAGGCGTGAGCCGAAGCCTCAAGTACGTCCTGTGCGGATCCGCGTCCGGATGCTTTCTGTCCATCTACCGTCAACTGGACATGGACTTCAGCCAGTGCATCCCGGCCTTTTCCGATTGAGTTCAGCTGGTAATCTTTCAAATGAAGATCCGCTTCGATCAGATCATCGAGCGTGTTGTAAATCGCTTCGACGCTTCCTTCACCCGTATTGGCTTTTTCGACTTCCGTACCGTCCGGGCGAGTCAAAAGCACCGTGGCCGTTGGGCGGTTGATGCTGCCATATTGAACTTGGAAGGCTTTCAGCTGATACTTCGGCTGATCCTCGTACTCGGTTTGGGTATCCGTCAAAATGGCGAATAGATCGTCATCTGTGACTTCCTTCTTCTTACCGGTCAAATCTTTAAAGGATGCAAAGGCATCTTTCAATTTCGTTTCGTTTAATTCAAAGCCAAGTTCTTTCGCTTTTTCTTTGAAGGCGTGACGGCCGGAGTGTTTACCCAGTACCATTCTGTTGGAATCGATGCCAACCATCGCTGGTGTAATAATTTCGTACGTCGATGCTTCCTTCAGGACACCATCCTGGTGGATACCGGATTCGTGGGCGAAGGCATTTCGTCCGACAACCGCTTTGTTTCCAGGAACCTGCATGCCTGTAAGGCGGCTGACTAGGTCACTCGTTCTCTTAATTTCCTTCAGAACAAGTCCTGTTTGGAAATCGTATCGGTCTTGGCGAATTTGCAGAGCAACTGCAATTTCCTCAAGAGCGGCATTTCCGGCGCGCTCCCCAATACCGTTGATCGTTCCTTCGATTTGGCGCGCTCCGTTTTCAATAGCTGCAAGCGAGTTGCTGACAGCCATCCCCAAATCATCGTGGCAGTGAGCAGAAAGAATCGCCTGATCAATGTTCGGGACGTTATCTTTCACATAGCGGAACATTTTTCCGATTTCATCCGGTGTCGTATAACCGACTGTATCCGGAAGGTTGATAACAGACGCACCCGCATCGATCACTTTTTCAATGATATGAACAAGGAAATCAAGATCTGAACGGCAGGCATCTTCAGCAGACCACTGAACGTGCTTGAACTTCTCTTTCGCGTATTTGACAGCTTCTACGGCCGTTTCCACTACTTCATCAGGCGTTTTCTTCAGCTTGTGTGTCATGTGGATTGGTGATGTCGCAAGGAAGATATGAATGCGCGGATCCGCTCCGCCTTTCAATGCTTCCCACGCGGCATCAATATCTTTTTTGTTAGACCGGGCGAGACCTGTTACGGAGCAGCCACGAATCGTATCGGCAATTTCCTTAACCGCTTCAAAATCGGCTTGGGAGGAAGCAGGGAATCCTGCCTCCATAATGTCTACACCGAGACGCTCAAGCTGCTTGGCAATCTCCAGCTTCTCCAGACGGTTCAAGTTGACTCCAGCCGATTGTTCCCCGTCCCGAAGTGTTGTGTCAAAAACGTTAACGTGAGCCATGAGCCACCACATCCTTTTGTTTGGATTGAGCTTTTTTGACGAACGGCATTAGTTCACGAAGTTCTCTACCCACCTTCTCGATTTGATGATTGCTTTCTTTATTGTTGATCGCTGTGAATTCTGGACGGTTCACTTGGTTCTCTAGGATCCATCCTTTGGCGAATTTACCAGTTTGGATATCTGTTAGAACTTCCTTCATACGTTCTTTCGTTTCTTCGTTTACGACGCGTGGACCGGATACGAAGTCTCCCCATTGAGCTGTGTCAGAGATGGAATAACGCATTCCTTCTAATCCACCTTCGTACATAAGGTCAACGATCAGCTTCAGCTCATGCAGACATTCGAAGTAGGCGACTTCCGGCTGATATCCTGCTTCTGTTAAGGTTTCGAATCCTGCTTTTACGAGACTTGTCAAACCGCCACACAGGACAGCCTGCTCACCGAATAGGTCTGTTTCTGTTTCTTCCTGGAAGGATGTTTCGAGTACGCCCGCGCGTCCACCGCCGATTCCTTTTGCATAGGCTAGTGCGATGTTTTTCGCTTCACCGGAAACGTCCTGCTCGACACCGATTAAAGCTGGTACTCCGGCGCCTTCTTCGAACGTACGGCGTACAAGGTGTCCTGGTCCTTTTGGTGCGACAAGGAAAACATCAACGTCTGACGGAGGAACAACTTGGTTGAAGTGAACGTTGAAACCGTGAGCGAAAGCTAGAGCTGCTCCTGATTTCAGATTCGGCTTGATGTGCTCCTCGTAAACGGCCGGCTGGTATTCATCCGGAAGTAGTACCATTACGACATCTGCTCCAGATACAGCATCTGCAACTGGCTTCACGTCGACACCGTCTTCAACTGCCTGGTCCCATGATTTCCCTTGACGAAGTCCAACGACTACATCAAATCCGCTGTCTTTCAAGTTACGTGCATGAGCATGACCTTGAGAGCCATAACCGATAACCGCTACCTTTTTATTTTTTAGTACCTCATCTTGAATATCGTTGTGATAGTAAACTTTAGCCATTTCGAAACATCCTTCCTATTTATAAAAGTTATTTTAATAATGAATACGGTTTGAATTCTGCGACTTGGGGCTGATGACCACGAGTAAAGGCCGTTACCCCTGTGCGTGCAAGTTCTTTGATTCCATAAGGTCTTAACAAATCAATCAAAGCATCGACTTTATCCGATTTACCCGTGACCTGGACCGTTACGCTTTCTTTACTGACATCGATGATCGAGGCGCGGAACGGTTCGATGATGCTCTGAATCTCGCTTCTGATTTGTGGATTGCTGATGACTTTGACCATGGCAAGTTCTCTTGCCACAATCGCTTTATCCGTGATGTCGGAAACTTTCAGAACATCGATTTGTTTGTTGAGCTGTTTCGTCAGCTGCTCCAATTTACGGTTGTCTTCTACCTCTACGACGAAGGTCATCTTCGATACACCTTCGACCTCTGTCCGCCCTACCGAGATGCTCTCGATATTGAACTGACGCTTCGACAGCAACCCGGTGACACGGTTCAGAACGCCGCTTCGGTTGTGGACAGTTGCTGTTACAATCCTTTTCATGGTTTCACCCCAATCATTTCGTGTAATCCTTTCCCAGGTGCAATCATTGGATAGACATTTTCTTTTTGTAGAACTCGGCAATCGATGACAGCCGGCTTATCGTCTGCCAAAATCTTCGGCAGCTCCGCTTCCAACGCCTCTTGGGAATCGATGAAGTAGCCCGGGATATTGTAGCTTTCCGCCAGCTTCACGAAATCAGGCTGTGTGTCGATGATCGACTCGGAGTAACGCTCGCTGTAAAACTTCTCCTGCCACTGCCTGACCATTCCAAGGGCCTGGTTGTTTACGATTAAAACTTTGACCGGAAGTCCGCGCTCCTGGAGGACCGACAGCTCTTGCAATGTCATTTGGAAACCGCCATCGCCGACTACGGCTACACAAGTTGAATCTGGATCAGCGATTTGGGCACCGATGGCTGCCGGGAATCCGTATCCCATCGTTCCAAGACCCCCTGATGTCACCCAGCGATTCGGACGATCAAAGTGGTAATATTGAGCGGCCCACATTTGGTGCTGACCGACATCTGTCGTCACGATTGCTTCGCCTTTTGTATATTCATAGACTTTTTGCATCAGCCACTGCGGAACAATCGCTTCTTCCGGCTGATTGTGCCAAAGTGGATATTCCGCTTCGTTCTGATCGATTTGCTTCATCCATTCGTTATGGTCCAGCGCCTTCACTGTTTTTTCATTCAGTGATTCAAGAGCGGCTTTCGCATCGGACACAATCGGAATGTCTGTCGGGATGTTCTTGCCGATTTCTGCCGGATCGATGTCGATGTGAGCAACTGTTGCGTGTGGTGCGAAATGCTGTAAGTTCCCTGTCAAACGATCATCGAACCTTGACCCGATGTTGATGAGTAAATCACATTCGTAAAGGGCCATGTTGGCGGAATACGTTCCGTGCATCCCAGCCATTCCAAGGGATAAGTCATCATTACCTGGGTAGCTTCCAAGCCCTAAAAGTGTTGTTGTAACTGGCAGTTGATAATTACGGACGAATTCTTTAAGATGCTCCGAAGCTTCTGCGTGGATGACACCGGATCCTGCCAAAACGACCGGTTTTTTTGCTTCCACTAAGGCTTCGTGCAGTTTATTGATTTGCAGTGGATTCGGTTTGACCGTTGGCTGGTAGCCTGGTAAATGGAAGTCACTGTCGATTTCTTTGTTGTGAACCATTGAAGAGATATCTTTCGGAATATCTACAACAACTGGCCCCGGACGTCCTGTTGTGGCAATATGAAAGGCTTCTTTCACAATTCTCGGAAGCTCTTCAATTTCCTGAACCTGATAGTTGTGCTTTGTGATCGGTGTCGTGATTCCCATAATGTCGGATTCCTGAAAGGCGTCTGTTCCGATAACACCTTTCGCCACCTGGCCTGTGAAGATAACGAGTGGAATCGAGTCCATCATCGCATCCGCAATACCTGTCACCAAGTTGGTCGCGCCTGGTCCAGAGGTTCCGATAACGACTCCTGCACGGTTCGCTACCCTTGCGTAACCTTCTGCTGCGTGAATCGCTCCTTGTTCATGTCTCGGTAAGATATGGTCAAAACTTCCTTCTGCTCTATAAATCGCATCGTAGATCGGAAGAACAGCTCCTCCCGGATATCCAAATAACGTATCGACACCTTGTTCGATCAATGCTTCAACTAGCAAATCCGCTCCCGTTCTTGTTGCCGTTTGCTCTTTCACACTTGCCTGTGCCTTCATTTTTAATCCCTCCTGCTTGTTTCTGGAAAAAATAAAAAGACCTTCTTCCCCCTCTACTTCCTTATACGCACGCAGATTCGTACAAGGAAAGAGAGGGGTGAAAAGGTCTTTTACTTTCACGGTACCACCCTCGTTTTATGAAGCCTGTAGCTTCACCTCATGGAACAGAATTTCCTGTTCCTTTTGATAACAGGTGCGGCGAAACACCTGGTCCTGCCTACTAGAATGACTGTTCAGCGAGGACACTCAGGGACGATGTCAGAATAAGGTGTATTTCCGGGCTTCCAGCAACCCCGGCTCTCTGTGAATACTAGCACTTATTCCTTTATTCCCTTCAACGTATTAAAGGTTTTAATTTTTCAAAAGTTAACTGACGTGTGCTTGATTTTTGCTGTACACCTTGTAACCATCTGTTGTCGTCACTTTACGGAATTCAGAAAGTAAGTGGTTCGTGATCACTCCTGGTTTTCCGTCTCCTACTTGTCTCTGATCTACTTCTACAACAGCGATAACTTCGGCTGCTGTTCCTGTAAGGAATACCTCATCCGCCACATATACATCGTGACGTGTAAACGGTTGTTCCTTAATTTCGTAGCCTTTGTCTTTTGCGATGTCGATGATCGCGTTCCGAGTAATGCCTTCGAGCGCTCCGAGGTATGTCGGAGGTGTAAGAATTGTTCCATTTTTGACAATGAAAATGTTATCAGCAGAACCTTCCGTTACATATCCTTGATCGTTCAGCATAAGAGCTTCGTCAACCCCTGCCTGATTCGCTTCAAGCTTCACTAGTATATTATTGAGATAGTTGAGCGATTTCACTTGTGGAGGCAGTACATCCGGCCGGTTTCTTCGGCTTGATACGGAGGCAAGTCTGACTCCTCGTTCATACAGTTCTTTCGGAAACAAAGCGAGTGCTTCAGCAATGACAACCACTTTAGGATTGGAACAGCTGGCCGGGTCGAGGCCAAGATTTCCAGCTCCTCGGGAAACGACGACTCTGATGTAAGCTGTTTCCAGTTGATTTTTGCGGACCGTCTCAGCGATAATCTCCTCGAGCTCCTCCTTTTCGTATGGAATATGGAGCATGATCGATTTAGCGGAATCATAGAGACGATTCAAGTGTTCATCAAGTTTGAAGATGTTGCCTTCATAAACTCGAATTCCTTCGAACACCCCGTCTCCATATAAGAAACCATGATCATAGACTGATACGACGGCCTCATTCTTATCTACGTATTCGCCGCCTAAGTAAATCCATTGGCTGCTCATTCTCAGCACTCCTTTCTTTATATAATTTCGTTTGAAACGATAATCGGCTGATTAAAAAAATGGCGGACCCTGCAGGAAAGCAAGCATGCACTCTCACCCTTCTGCAGGGGCCAAGGTGGTCATTCCACATGAATCAACCATCCGTTTCGTTTGCGCTTCGGTTTAGTTGATTGAGGACTACTTTAAACGGTATTTGGGGAAAGGTCAACAGGTTTTACACAAATTTTCTGAACACTTAGATTTTTCAATTAAATTGTAAAGCGCTTACATGATTGTCAGCACTGACTTCCTCTCGTTTTTTTATCTTTTCTTTTTTTCTTTTTTATCTCTAAATGCGATGAAATCAAGGGTTGAGGAAGGATCTGGATTATAAAATCTAATTGTCATATTTAAACAATTTGAGGAGTTATGATTACTGATTTTGAAGACTCTAAGGATATAAAATGGTAAGTTATAAAAGATGAAGACCCTTTAATTGATCAAAAAAATTGCGATTCATACGATATGAACGTTCCTCTAGAAAACACTGTCATTTCTTAAGTGGCACAATTTTTCGGTTCCTGGTTAAGTGCCCTACCAGACGGATTCCTTTTTCATACACTATCGTATAGGACTTGAAAAGGGGGTGGGATCATGGGCTGGTATGGCGGCGGATTCGGCGGTTGCGGTTTCGGCGGCGGTTATGGTGGCTACGGTGGTAGCTCCTTCGTGCTAATCGTTGTATTGTTCATCCTTTTGATCATTGTTGGTGCATCTTTCTATTATTAATATGTGCTGAAGAGAAACAGTTTTTACCCGTAACTGTTTCCAGCAAAAAAACCAGAGGCTATCAGCCTCTGGTTTTACAGAGTGTTGAGAAACCTGTTCACGCCACTATTTAAATCCTATTTTGCTATGTACACAACGAACGTTAAAGGAACGAGGGTGGTTTACCCCCTTCGTTCTTTTATAATGAGGACGATTTTCTTAATA
>SCFO01000020.1:1690-4605 GCA_004078665.1 Halobacillus fulvus
GTTAATTATGAGCGTCTGTTAGACGCTTGTGATGACAAGACATTCAACGAACATCGAAAAACAACGTCTTTTCACAAGATAGTTAAGTGAATAAGGGCGCACGGTGGATGCCTTGGCACTAGGAGCCGATGAAGGACGGGACTAACACCGATATGCTCCGGCGAGCTGTAAGTAAGCTTTGACCCGGAGATTTCCGAATGGGGAAACCCACTGTTCGTAATGGAACAGTATCCAATTCTGAATCCATAGGGATTGGAAGGCAGACCCGGGGAACTGAAACATCTCAGTACCCGGAGGAAGAGAAAGCAAATGCGATTTCCCAAGTAGCGGCGAGCGAAACGGAATCAGCCCAAACCAGAAAGCTTGCTTTCTGGGGTTGTAGGACACTCCATTGGAGTTACCAAGAAGGAAGATAGACGAATCGATCTGGAAAGATCAGCCAAAGAGGGTAACAGCCCTGTAGTCGAAATCTTCCTTCCTCCGGAGTGGATCCTGAGTACGGCGGAACACGAGGAATTCCGTCGGAATCCGGGAGGACCATCTCCCAAGGCTAAATACTCCCTAGTGACCGATAGTGAACCAGTACCGTGAGGGAAAGGTGAAAAGCACCCCGGAAGGGGAGTGAAAGAGATCCTGAAACCGTGTGCCTACAAGTAGTCGGAGCCCATTAATGGGTGACGGCGTGCCTTTTGTAGAATGAACCGGCGAGTTACGACCGTATGCGAGGTTAAGCAGCAGAAGCGGAGCCGCAGCGAAAGCGAGTCTGAATAGGGCGAGTGAGTATGCGGTCGTAGACCCGAAACCGTGTGATCTACCCATGTCCAGGGTGAAGGTCAGGTAACACTGACTGGAGGCCCGAACCCACGCAAGTTGAAAATTGCGGGGATGAGGTGTGGGTAGGGGTGAAATGCCAATCGAACACGGAGATAGCTGGTTCTCTCCGAAATAGCTTTAGGGCTAGCCTCAGAATAGAAAGTCTTGGAGGTAGAGCACTGATTGGACGAGGGGCCCCTATCGGGTTACCGAATTCAGTCAAACTCCGAATGCCAACGACTTTGTTCTGGGAGTCAGACCGTGGGTGATAAGGTTCATGGTCGAGAGGGAAACAGCCCAGACCGCCAGCTAAGGTCCCAAAGTGTGTGTTAAGTGGAAAAGGATGTGGAGTTGCTTAGACAACCAGGATGTTGGCTTAGAAGCAGCCATCATTGAAAGAGTGCGTAATAGCTCACTGGTCGAGTGACTCTGCGCCGAAAATGTACCGGGGCTAAACACACCACCGAAGCTGCGGATTGATCGAACGATCAGTGGTAGGAGAGCGTTCTAAGGGCGGTGAAGTCAGACCGTAAGGACTGGTGGAGCGCTTAGAAGTGAGAATGCCGGTATGAGTAGCGAAAAAAGAGTGAGAATCTCTTTCACCGAAAGCCTAAGGTTTCCTGAGGAAGGCTCGTCCTCTCAGGGTTAGTCGGGACCTAAGCCGAGGCCGAAAGGCGTAGGCGATGGACAACAGGTTGATATTCCTGTACCACCTCCTTTCCGTCTGAACGACGGGGGGACGCAGGAGGATAAGGAGAGCGCGCCATTGGATGAGCGCGTCCAAGCAGTGAGACGGTCGGAATAGGCAAATCCGTCCGGCAACGTCAAGCTGTGATGGGGAGGGAACTAAAGTACCGAAGCTCCTGAGTTCACACTGCCAAGAAAAGCCTCTAGTGAGGAAAGAGGTGCCCGTACCGCAAACCAACACAGGTAGGCGAGGAGAGGATCCTAAGGTGAGCGGGAGAACTCTCGTTAAGGAACTCGGCAAAATGACCCCGTAACTTCGGGAGAAGGGGTGCTCCTCTGCCGAGGAGCCGCAGTGAAAAGGCCCAAGCGACTGTTTACCAAAAACACAGGTCTCTGCGAAGCCGTAAGGCGAAGTATAGGGGCTGACACCTGCCCGGTGCTGGAAGGTTAAGGGGATGCGTTAGCGTAAGCGAAGCGTTGAACCGAAGCCCCAGTAAACGGCGGCCGTAACTATAACGGTCCTAAGGTAGCGAAATTCCTTGTCGGGTAAGTTCCGACCCGCACGAAAGGTGCAACGACTTGGGCACTGTCTCAACGAGAGACCCGGTGAAATTATACTATGCGTGAAGATGCGCATTACCCGCGACAGGACGGAAAGACCCCGTGGAGCTTTACTGTAGCCTGATATTGAATGTTGGTACAGCTTGTACAGGATAGGTAGGAGCCTTAGAAGCCGGAGCGCTAGCTTCGGTGGAGGCGCTGGTGGGATACTACCCTGGCTGTACGGACATTCTAACCCAGGACCGTGATCCGGTCCGGAGACAGTGTCAGGTGGGCAGTTTGACTGGGGCGGTCGCCTCCCAAAAGGTAACGGAGGCGCCCAAAGGTTCCCTCAGAATGGTTGGAAATCATTCGCAGAGTGTAAAGGCACAAGGGAGCTTGACTGCGAGACCTACAAGTCGAGCAGGGACGAAAGTCGGGCTTAGTGATCCGGCGGTTCCGCATGGAAGGGCCGTCGCTCAACGGATAAAAGCTACCCCGGGGATAACAGGCTTATCTCCCCCAAGAGTCCACATCGACGGGGAGGTTTGGCACCTCGATGTCGGCTCATCGCATCCTGGGGCTGTAGTCGGTCCCAAGGGTTGGGCTGTTCGCCCATTAAAGCGGTACGCGAGCTGGGTTCAGAACGTCGTGAGACAGTTCGGTCCCTATCCGTCGTGGGCGTTGGAAATTTGAAAGGAGCTGTCCTTAGTACGAGAGGACCGGGATGGACACACCGCTGGTGTACCAGTTGTTCCGCCAGGAGCATCGCTGGGTAGCTACGTGTGGTCGGGATAAGTGCTGAAAGCATCTAAGCATGAAGCCCCCCTTGAGATGAGATTTCCCTTACCTATAAGGTAATAAGATCCCTCAGA
>SCFO01000021.1 GCA_004078665.1 Halobacillus fulvus
TATATGATGTGGTGGTGAAGGCGAAGAGGTCACACCTGTTCCCATGCCGAACACAGCAGTTAAGCTCTTCAGCGCCGATGGTAGTCGGGTTTATCCCCGTGAGAGTAGGACGCTGCCACGTCAAAGTAAAACCCTTGGAAGAATCATTCTTCCAAGGGTTTTTTTGTTTGTTTAATTTGAAGTTTAGAATGGGCCGCTTGGTAAATACCAGGCAACGTTAAGAATGAGAGAATGAATCAATCCCTAAATAATAAAAGAACTTGGATCGATCATTCAAACCTGGCTAACGAAAAAATAGAGAATATATGATCATTCCTATTATGATTAGTAGAAAAAATATTCCGGCTCCCTTCCAGCCTAAACCACCGACTACATCAGCAAGGTTGCTTCCGTTGACACTGCTAGCAGGATTTTGAAATTCTTTTTGTCTTAGTCTTTCTCTTCTTTCTTCTGGAGTTTCTTTATCATTCCCCATGTAATCCCTCCTTTGAATATACTGATTTTCTATTTATGTATGATGTGGTTTGCAACCCTATCAATTATTTAGGTGCCTGATTCTTATCATGCATAAGTTAGTAGGCTAAAAAAATCAGACACCTTTTAAGTTTCATTTGACAGAACGAGATGGCGAAGTAAAAAAGGAAAGATACTGATGTTGAGGGCGCTTTGTAAAGGATAGAAGAAATGTAAGAATGGATACGCGATTTAATGTTAGGCATAGATTAAAAGAAGAGGGTGATAATTCCTGCGATGAGTAGTAAGACAGATCCGGAAAGTAAGGCGATTCTGGTCGGTCGATTAGCCTTGTGGAAGATTCTGAAGAACATAGGGGTCACCTCCCTTATAACAAGTTGAGTCTTTACTTTATTTACGTTATAGCCGTTAGGAAGTTTCAAGTTTTTTTGGTGAAAAACTCAACAGGCTATTATCTCATTCTTTGTGTAAGGAAGGTGAATGTTCTTTTGATGGTTTCCGATTTAAATGGTTTGGACACAATGACTCTAATCTCGTCGATTCCTTTTCACATTTCAAGATAAGCACATGTGGCTGTATCTGTTCTTATACCATGAAGATCCCCACGATTAAAATAAGGCTAGTCCACATAAAGGTTTGATTTAATAAGCTTTTTTCCGCATCGATTTTTTTATACACTACGGATAGCACAAAGAAAAACAGCAGAGAAATGAAATAAACGATGAGAATATAAAGTAGTGTTCTGTACTGCATCGTCCACTCTGCCAAGGGACCGAATACTCCGAGCGTAAGGAAAGCAATGACAGATAGTAACGCTAAAATCAACAATGGGATCGGGAGTTTCCTCCAAATCGGGTGTTGTAGGAATCCAGGTTTCTTTTTCCATTGAAAATAAGAAAATAAATAAAGAATGGCGACGATGCTGATCAAAAAAATAGAGGTGACAATGGAAGCTAACATAGGTGAGTTTTCTGGTCCTGCCGCCAGGTTCATGCTGAAAAGTTCGGAAAGGTAAAATATAAGGCCTAGGCAAAGGAGCAGGCCTGACTGGTAGATGGTCCATTTTGATAACATCAATTAATTCCTCCTGTTCTTAATCTTTACGAACAGATCGGGGGGATGTTTCATTTTTTTAAATGTGTTAGGATTCATCTTACGCAATTATCGGAGGATTCAACCTACAGATTATGGTTTGATTTGCTACGCATTCTAGCCGTCCAGTACACTGACTGGGTTCCATAAATGATGGAATAATCATGATATACTAGTAAAAATACATAGAAACAAAATATTTCTGGCTAACATATAACATAAGCAGCATTTTTAAATTAAGAGGTTCTCATAAAAGCGGTGGAAATTATGATCGATTCAACTTATAAAAACATAATCTCATGGACGGAAGACATTAAAGAAAAGAATCATAGCTCTGCAACGGCACTTACGATTATAAAGGATAATAAAATGGTGCTGGAGTACTATAACGGTTTTCATTCTAATACGAGCCACGCATTACCTGTAAATGAAAACTCACGGTTCAATGTGGCCTCCGCCCGTAAAAGTTATTTAGGTTTATGTCTGGCTTATGCTTTACATGAACGAAAAATACAGAGTCTTGATGATAAGATAAGTGACTACACGAAAGAAATTGACCCACGTATTCTAAGAAATACCACCTTTCGCCATATGGTCACCCATACGCACGGTCTTGATGAAACTTCAGATGGAGAGATTATAAGAGAGTTTGATCCGGGTGAAAAATGGGCTTATCGAGGTATCAATATTAAACTGATGACTCGAATCATAAGTGATATGTATGAGATGCCTTTTCCTCAATTTTTATATCAAAAAGTTTTCTTACCAATGGGGTTGCAAAGAACAGGTTGGGAAATGGATGATCATGATGATTTAGTAAAAGTTATTGAGGACCCATACGAGATCGGAAAAGATACGACAGGTGTAGGTAAAGATGGGATGGAGTCCAATTTATTTGTTTCTGCTCGTGAATTTGCTTTCTGGGGTAACCTTTTTCTAAATAAGGGGAAGTTCGGGGGTAAGCAAATTGTTCCTGGCAGGGTAATCGAACTTGCGGTCAGCATACTTACACCGACTCACTTAGCGCAGCATTTCCCGCGTAACGGAATGTTTTGGTTTGTACAGGATTTTCCGAGAGAAAGAAGTGAAATCGGCGAAAGAGTCCCTGAGGCTTCCTATCAGATTCTAGGTGTGACAGGCCCCACGTTATTAGTCATCCCCAAGTATAATGTTGTGGTCGCAAAAATGTATAACAAAAGATACAACTATGGCAATGATAACTATCTATACTACCTCAAGGAGTTCAGTAATATAGTGGCGGATACTTTTCGAGAAGCTTAGGAAACCTTGCATTCCAAGAGCAACTTTTTAAATGGTTATGTAAAAAAACGAAAATAAATCTAATGGAAGTCACCCATCGGTCCATTTCACTGATAATCTATCATTCTATTATTTTTCAAGTAACATGAGGAGGACAACCATTGATCGACCTATTTGAGCAAATGAAAAACGGCAGCCGAAAACAAAGAGATGCTTATACCGCTATCAACGAGCTGCGGCTAATCCAACAGTTGAAGAATTATCAACCCGTTCTTTGTGGTACGATCCCCCTCGGTATTGACCTCGATACTTCGGATTTAGACATCATTATGGAAGTAGAAGATTTGAACCTGTTCGAACGAACGATACATCATCTTTATAGAAATAAGCCCGCCTTTTATATGAAAAGAACAAACATAAGAGGTAGAGAAGTGGTCAAGGCAAACTTTTGGTTTAACAATTTCGAGTTTGAACTGTTTGCTCAGCATCAACCTGTCCATCAACAGAACGCTTATTTACATATGCTTATTGAATACAAACTGTTACAAAACGATCCAACACTTAAAGAGAAGATCCTCCAGCTTAAAAAACAAGGGTACACGACAGAAGAGGCTTTCTGTAAACGGCTGAATATTTCAGGTGATCCATACGAAGGTTTGATTCGATATGGGAGAAAGACAAAAATGATTACGGGAACTTCCTAGAAGGCTTCCTTTGATAAAAAGCCCAATCTAACCCATATCTTAAAAAGAGTCCCTCGTTTATAAAAAAACTTTAAAAAATCTATTGATATATTATTCTACCCATGATATATTTATATTTGTCGCGTTAAGAGAGAACAACGCGTCAGAAAATATCATCAAAAAAGTTGTTGACATCATCAACGCTTACATGATATGATTATTGAGTCGCTGTTTTGAAGCGGCACACAACATTTTGATCTTTGAAAACTGAACGAACCAACCAGTACGTCAAAACATTTCTTCTATTATATAGAGGAAAAAGAAACAACGCACATTCGGTGTGCAAATGAGCTTTTCAAACTACTTTTATGGAGAGTTTGATCCTGGCTCAGGACGAACGCTGGCGGCGTGCCTAATACATGCAAGTCGAGCGCGGGAAGCGAGCTGATCCCTTCG
>SCFO01000022.1 GCA_004078665.1 Halobacillus fulvus
CCCATAGGAGATTCCTGTGGGATTTAGTTTAGGCCCTCTTGAATAAAAAGAAGCCCTCCCGTAAGATGCATTTGTACAACCAAATACAAACATCCAAAGGAGGACTTCCCTTTGAATCATAAGCGGAATGAAAAAATAAATCAAATCACAGACGATACGTTAGTCGTTGGCATTGATATTGCCAAAGAAACCCATTACGCGTGTCCGTTGGATGACCGAGGTCGCGAACTGGTCCGCAAAGCCGTGCCCTTTAAACAGAGCCGAGAAGGGTTCATCGCTTTTCGACTCCAAGTAGAAGAATGGATGGAACGCTTTGAAAAGAAACGCGTCTTGATCGGCTTTGAACCGACCGGACACTATTGGATGAACTTAGGGGTCTATCTTCTCGAAGTGGATCTGCCCTTCGTTCAGGTCCATCCTAAACACGTCAAGAACACCCAAGAGTTTGATGATAATATTCAAGCCAAGAACGACTCGAAGGATGCGCGACTGATCGCGAAACTGATGGTTAACGGTAGCTATTTTTACCCGCGGATTCCAGAAGGCTTTCAAGCCGAACTGCGCAATGGCTCCACTATGCGCTGGAGGTTGAAGAAAGACATCGCTCGGCTGAAAAACCAGATGATCCGGTGGATCGACCAGTACTTTCCGGAATTCAAGCTCGTGTTCAAGGACTTCAAAAAGCTAGCCTGTATTACCCTGAAGTACACGCCTCTTCCGGGAGATCTTCTCCGTCATGACGTCGAGGAGCTCGCCAGGATCTATAAAGAGGATGGCGACATCCAGCGAGTAGCGAAGAAAACGATTCGTAAGGCGCAAACGGTCGCCAGACAGTCGATTGGGCTGACGGAAGGGGTAGAACTTGCCCGTCTGGAGATGCAGTCACTCGTCACCCAGTTCCTTCTGTTGGAACGTCAGTTAGAAGAGGTCAACCAGCGCATGGAAGAATTAGTGAAGCAATTTGATGAGTTCGAATATCTTGCCTCGATTCCCGGAATCAGTGAACACACCATCATGGACCTTCTGGCGGAAACCGGATCCCTGAAGCAGTATCAACATCCACGCCAACTCGTTAAACTAGCGGGATTAACACTGCGTCAGAACACCTCCGGAAAATACGAGGGCCAGACCACTATTTCGAAACGCGGAAGGAAACGACTGCGATGTCTCTTGTTTAAAGCGATTCTGCCTCTTCTACGAAACAATGGTGCCTTTCACGAGTTGTATCAATACTACATCACTCGTCCGGTCAATCCTTTAAAGAAAAAAGAAGCGATGGTGGTGCTTTGCGGAAAACTCTTAAAGATCTTTCACGGATTATCCAAACATAAGAATTACTTTCATGAGGAACGAATGAAACAGGACCTCCACTGTCTGAAACAGGCAGCGTGATCTTCCTATTTTCTACCCCTTTCATAAGATGACACGGAGAAGCTGGCGCCAAACGAGACGACAGACCACGAGTCTATATAGGAGAATCAAGCCGGCCTCTGCCTTATGATGAGACCAAACGTAGGAATGTAGGCGCACGACGCCAAGAGACATGGGAGTGTTCGTCCTCATAAGCAAGCAGGGATCCGAGAAGCATCGCAACATCAAGAAAAGAGACTCCCATAGACTCACATGGGAAACGCAACGCGTCCGCCACATTTCCATTAATCGAAAGAAAAGGATAGATCTAACGGAAGAAGTGCTTGAAAAAATTTTTTTGAACGATCTAAAGTAGCTTTAAGCCCTGATATATCAATCTTTCCGGAGGGAGTCTCG
>SCFO01000023.1 GCA_004078665.1 Halobacillus fulvus
ACGCGTGATCAGCGAAAGCAGGGTAGATAATCACTCAATGAGTGACATCGAAGCCATGGCGTCTCAAGGCACCAAACGATCATATGAACAAATGGAGACTGGTGGGGAGCGCCAGGATACCACAGAAATCAGAGCATCTGTTGGAAGAATGATTGGTGGAATCGGGAGATTCTACATCCAAATGTGCACTGAACTTAAACTCAGTGATTATGAAGGACGACTAATCCAGAATAGCATAACAATAGAGAGGATGGTGCTTTCTGCTTTTGATGAGAGAAGAAATAAATACCTAGAAGAGCATCCAAGTGCTGGGAAGGACCCTAAGAAAACAGGAGGACCCATCTATAGAAGAATAGACGGAAAATGGACGAGAGAACTCATCCTTTATGACAAAGAAGAAATAAGGAGAGTTTGGCGCCAAGCAAACAATGGTGAAGATGCAACAGCAGGTCTTACTCATATCATGATTTGGCATTCCAACCTGAATGATGCCACATATCAGAGGACAAGAGCACTTGTTCGCACTGGAATGGATCCCAGAATGTGCTCTCTAATGCAAGGTTCAACACTTCCCAGAAGGTCTGGTGCCGCAGGTGCTGCAGTAAAAGGAGTTGGAACAATAACTATGGAGTTGATCAGAATGATCAAACGTGGAATCAATGACCGAAATTTCTGGAGGGGTGAAAATGGACGAAGGACAAGAGTTGCTTATGAAAGAATGTGCAATATCCTCAAAGGAAAATTTCAAACAGCTGCCCAGAGGGCAATGATGGATCAAGTAAGAGAAAGTCGAAACCCAGGAAACGCTGAGATTGAAGACCTTATTTTCCTGGCACGGTCAGCACTCATCCTGAGAGGATCAGTTGCACATAAATCCTGCCTGCCTGCTTGTGTGTATGGGCTTGCAATAGCAAGTGGCCATGACTTTGAAAGGGAAGGGTACTCACTGGTCGGGATAGACCCATTCAAATTACTCCAAAACAGTCAAGTGGTCAGCCTGATGAGACCAAATGAAAATCCAGCTCACAAGAGTCAATTGGTATGGATGGCATGCCACTCTGCTGCATTTGAAGATTTAAGAGTATCAAGTTTCATAAGAGGAAAGAAAGTGATCCCAAGAGGAAAGCTTTCCACAAGAGGGGTTCAGATTGCTTCAAATGAGAATGTGGAAACCATGGACTCCAATACCTTGGAATTAAGAAGCAGATACTGGGCCATAAGGACCAGGAGTGGAGGAAATACCAATCAACAGAAGGCATCCGCAGGCCAGATCAGTGTGCAGCCTACATTCTCAGTGCAGCGAAATCTCCCTTTTGAAAGAGCAACCGTTATGGCAGCATTCAGCGGGAACAATGAAGGACGGACATCCGACATGCGAACAGAAGTTATAAGAATGATGGAAAGTGCAAAGCCAGAGGATTTGTCCTTCCAGGGGCGGGGAGTCTTCGAGCTCTCGGACGAAAAGGCAACGAACCCGATCGTGCCTTCCTTTGACATGAGTAATGAAGGGTCTTATTTCTTCGGAGACAATGCAGAGGAGTATGACAATTGAAGAAAAATACCCTTGTTTCTACTGATCACGCGT
>SCFO01000024.1 GCA_004078665.1 Halobacillus fulvus
CAGAGTGTTGAGAAACCTGTTCACGCCACTATTTAAATCCTATTTTGCTATGTACACAACGAACGTTAAAGGAACGAGGGTGGTTTACCCCCTTCGTTCTTTTATAATGAGGACGATTTTCTTAATATTTTGGGCTGTGGCGGTCATGTATGCCTGTTCTTGGACACACTTCAGCCCTCGACCCCTGGCATATCTAAAACCATGAAGCTCTTTCGAATCTGCGAAGCTACGTTCAATCGTGTAGCTTCGCATTTTATATAGATTTTTCCCTGTCTTTGTGCGCTTATTCGCTTTTAGAATCTCTTTTTCCTCTTCCCATATATGACGGGTGATCACACGCTGTTTTGATTTAGCCGCAAAACAATCCATCCTCAAGGGACATCCTTCGCAGTCTTCAGGGCGACTTTTATAGTGACGATACCCCTCTCGATCCGTTGTCGCATAAGAAAGTTTACACCCCATAGGACAAGCATAGGCATCGATGGATTCCACGTACTTAAATTTGCTTTTGGGTACTTTCTGATTCCCTCCTTTAAATCGGCGATACCCCGTGACAGCGAAAATTTTCTTCTTATTTAACGTTTTCGCAATATGACCCGTCGCATAAGCAGAGTCTATAGCTACGGCTTCCACCTTGAATCCGAATGATTCTTCTTGGGCTTGAAGCCTGTCCAAATAAGGTTCGGAATCATGGATGTTGGCTGGGGTAATAAACGTATCCGTAATGATATTGTATTTGGCATCCGCGGTTCTATGATCGAGAAAGAAAAACCCTCGAGGCTTTTGATCGCGCATCAAGAAACCACTGTCGGGATCCGTCACACTCACCCTTGTCATTTTGGTTTTCTTAGATGAGGACACACGCACCTTTTTGGGTTTTAACGCTTTTTTCCGTGTTCGGACCGATCCTTTTGGACATCTTCTCCCAGCTCTTCTAAATAATGAGCGACTCTTTCGGTTTTGATTGTACGAATGTACCGATTTTTATTGGCATTAGCCTTGATGTGAGTGGAGTCCGTGAGAAGGATACGTCCGTCTGCCAATCGATGTTCCTGAGCCTGACGAACAATTTCTTTAAAAATATCTTCGAAGACCGTCGTATCTTTAAACCGCTTATGACGATTGAAACTAATGGTGGAATGATCAGGGATAGGGTCAAGGAGGGAGAAGCCAAGGAACCAACGGTAGATGACATTGGCTCTTATTTCTTTTTCTAGCTGGCGTTCCGAGCGAATGCCGTACCAAAAACCAATAAAAAGCATTTTGAATAGCGTGATAGGTGGGATCGAGGTCCGTCCATTATCGTGGCAATAATGGTTGGTTACTATAGGTTCAATAAATGAAAAATCAATGATCTCATCAACAGAGCGCAAAAAATGATCAGGAGGAACAAACTCTTCAGTAGAGACGTAGACCTTGTCCTGGCGGTGGTTGACAGGTGTGCCCATCATGGAGAACCACTCCTTTATTGATTTTCTTAATTATACAATGGAATGAACCGAATAAATAGAAAAAATAGGCTGTTGAGGAAAGTTTCTCAACAGCCTG
>SCFO01000025.1 GCA_004078665.1 Halobacillus fulvus
TGAACTGTAACCCTGAAAATGGACAGTTTAATAAAAAGTGCTAGGCTGCTAGTAGATGACCTCGGTATTGTACCGGGGTCATTTTTTGTAAGGACCACTGATACCGACCTTCATTGTAATACTCCATATAATCCTCGATCGCTTGCTTCACTTCAAACACAGAAGAACACGCTTTAAAGTCAACTCCATCTTTCATGTGCCCAAAGAAAGACTCCATCGGCGCATTATCCCAACAGTTCCCGCGACGGGACATCGACTGATCCAAGCCAAGATCGCGGACTTTCTTTTGAAACTCAGGGTGGGTGTAGTGCACACCCTGATCAGAATGAATGAGACAGTCTGGATGAGGCATAAAGTCTTCCCGTTTCATTAACTTATCAAGTGTGGCGTACACAATGTCCATTTTCAGGGAGCTGGAAAGGTGATACGCCAAGATCTCTCGTGTTGCCCCGTCTTTAATCGCAGATAAATAAGCTTTCTGTCCCTTCGCAAAATAGATATACGTGATATCTGTTAAGAGGACTTTGTGCGGTTCCTGTGGATCGAATTGACGCTCTAGTTTGTTTTCACACGTTTTATGTTCCTGTGTCGCTTGAGCGATTTGCTTATAAGGGTTCGCCCTTCGAATCTTGCACACCAGGTTGTACTTCTTCATGATCCGTCGTATGCGCTTATGGTTCATGATCACATGGTCGTCATTCTCCAACATCATTTTAATTTGGAGAGCTCCCACTCTGCCTTTATACAGGCTAAATACTTTCTTAATGAGTGTGTAGTCGGCCTCATCTTTTCGTTCCCTTTTTTGACGGGTGTCTTCTGATTTCAGCCAGTTATAATAACCTGAACGACTTACGCCCGCCAACTCACAAAAATAGTGAATGACCTGCGGAAATCGGTGTTCCCTTACGATGTGTTCAATCAGTTGGAATTTCTCAGATGTCGTTACTTGTCCTTCTTCGCCTGCCTTTCGAGTTCGTCGAGCTTTTTTATGAAGTCTAATTCAGCTTCCAAGTACGCAATACGTGCTTCTGCTTTTTTCAGTTCGTCTTCAGGAGACAGCTCTTTTGAGGACGGGCGTCCCGTGGATCCTTTTCCTCTGCGTTCTGTATAGAAACCTTCTTCGCCGTACTTCTGGAACGTTTCTCGCCAGCGCTTTATACACTGCTTTGGTTTTTCGGCACCGATAATGGACAGGTCAAATCCGTGTTCGATAAAGATCTGATGAGGCCCTTTCCCTTTTTCGTTTTCCTTTACAGCTTTCACTTTGAACTCAGGAGAATAGCTGATGGATCGATCTGAAACCTTCACGATGTTTGGGTTGGACTCTAGCTCTTTCCTTTGTGATTCAGTAAAAATAATCTTAGACATGTGATTAACCTCGCTCGTATTAGTTAGTTAAATTATAAAGGGACATTCGAGGTCGTGAAACACAAAAACCCCGAATAAGGGCACTTTTTTATCAGTGTCCATTATTCGGGGTATAGTTCAAAA
>SCFO01000026.1 GCA_004078665.1 Halobacillus fulvus
ACGCGTGATCAGTAGAAACAAGGAGTTTTTTGAACAAATTACTTGTCAATGGTAAATGGCAACTCAGCACCGTCTGGCCAAGACCAACTCACAGTGTCACTGTTTACACCACAAAAGGATATGCTGCTCCCGCTAGTCCAGATTGTGTTTTCTTTGGGTCGCCCTCTTATTAGTTCAACCCAGAAGCAAGGCCTTATACAATCCAGCCCTGTTAGTTCTGGATGCTGAACAAAACTCCCGCTATACCCTGACCACTCATTTATTCCTACGATATCTTGCTTTATTGAGAATTCATTGTCAGTCCCAGTCCATCCATTCGGATCCCAAATCATCTCAAAACCTTTTCTTGAACTAATGCTTTTAGTTCTCCCTATCCAAACACCATTGCCGTATTTGAATGAGAATCCTTTTACTCCATTTGCTCCATTAGACGATACTGGACCACAACTGCCTGTCTTATCATTAGGGCGTGGATTGTCTCCGAAAACCCCACTGCATATGTATCCCATCTGATATTCCAGATTCTGGTTGAAAGACACCCACGGTCGATTCGAGCCATGCCAGTTATCCCTGCACACACATGTGATTTCACTAGAATCAGGGTAACAGGAGCATTCCTCATAGTGATAATTAGGGGCTTTCATTTCGACTGATTTGATTATCTTTCCTTTTTCTATTCTGAAGATTTTGTATGAGGCCTGTCCATCACTTGGTCCATCGGTCATTATGGTAAAGCAAGAACCATCTACACATGCACATTCAGACTCTTGTGTTCTCAATATATTGTTCCTCCAACTCTTGATAGTGTCTGTTATTATGCCATTGTACTTTAACACAGCCACTGCCCCACTGTCTGGGCCAGAAATTCCAATTGTTAGCCAATTGATGCCATCATGACAAGCACTTGCTGACCAAGCGACTGACTCAAATCTTGAGTTGTATGGAGAGGGAACTTCACCAATAGGACAGCTCATTAGGGTTCGATATGGGCTCCTGTCTTTAATGGTTCCATTGGAATGTTTGTCATTTAGCAAGGCCCCTTGAGTCAAGAAGAAGGTTCTGCATTCCAAGGGAGAGCATGATATGAATGGTTCCCTTATGACAAACACATCCCCCTTGGAACCGATTCTTACACTGTTGTCTTTACTGTATATAGCCCATCCACTAACAGGGCAGAGAGAGGAATTGCCCGCTAATTTCACGGAAATCACCGACTGTCCAGCAGCAAAGTTGGTGTTGCTGATGTTAACATATGTTTGATTTACCCAAGTCTTGTTTTCATAAGTAATGACGCTTTGATTGCATGTTTCAATCTGGCTTTGATTACCAATTTGAATTGAGTGGCTAACCCATATTGATATTATGTTTCCAATTTGTAATATTAAGTTAGCCATTCCAATTGTCATACAGATCGAACCAATGGTTATTATCTTTTGGTTTGGATTCATTTTAAACTCCTGCTTTTGCTGATCACGCGT
>SCFO01000027.1 GCA_004078665.1 Halobacillus fulvus
AAAGCGACTGGTCAGATCCGACTGGCTAAGTAAGCTCGCGTAAAGGTTGTGGTTTTTCAACCTTGGAGAGAGATTGCTTAGAACAGCGAGGATCTAGGAGCTGTAGCTAGATTAGAAAACGTGTTTTTCAATCGTGAATGTTGAACTTATCCAGTTTTGAAGGTTTATAAAAAAACTTTCAAATTACCCTTGCTTTTTTTTAAAAAGGGTCATATAATATACCTTGTCCTTGAAAAAAGACAATAAGGTTTGGTGGTGAAGGCGAAGAGGTCACACCTGTTCCCATGCCGAACACAGCAGTTAAGCTCTTCAGCGCCGATGGTAGTCGGGTTTATCCCCGTGAGAGTAGGACGCTGCCAAACCTTACATAAACCCGGAGGATTAGCTCAGCTGGGAGAGCACTTGCCTTACAAGCAAGGGGTCGCAGGTTCGAGCCCTGCATCCTCCACCATTTAGCCGGCCTAGCTCAACTGGCAGAGCAACTGATTTGTAATCAGTAGGTTGGGGGTTCAAGTCCTCTGGCCGGCACCATCAAAGTGTTTGACTAAGTACGAGCCATTAGCTCAGTTGGTAGAGCATCTGACTTTTAATCAGAGGGTCGAAGGTTCGAGTCCTTCATGGCTCACCATTTACTTGCGGGTGTGGTGGAATTGGCAGACACGCTAGATTTAGGATCTAGTGCTTCACGGCGTGGGGGTTCAAGTCCCTCCACCCGCACTTTGATGCGGAAGTAGTTCAGTGGTAGAACACCACCTTGCCAAGGTGGGGGTCGCGGGTTCGAATCCCGTCTTCCGCTCCATGAATACTTAAGAGCTACTTTTAAATATACAACACGATATGCGAACATAAACTTGCCAGGCCGGGGTGGCGGAATTGGCAGACGCACAGGACTTAAAATCCTGCGGTGGGTTTCCACCGTGCCGGTTCGAGTCCGGCCCTCGGCACCATATAACTTTATAATGCGCCCGTAGCTCAATTGGATAGAGCGTCTGACTACGGATCAGAAGGTTAGGGGTTCGACTCCTCTCGGGCGCGCCATTATAACGGGAAGTAGCTCAGCTTGGTAGAGCACTTGGTTTGGGACCAAGGGGTCGCAGGTTCGAATCCTGTCTTCCCGACCATTCCGATTAATGGGGCCTTAGCTCAGCTGGGAGAGCGCCTGCTTTGCACGCAGGAGGTCAGCGGTTCGATCCCGCTAGGCTCCACCATTTATTTGATCTTTGAAAACTGAACGAACCAACCAGTACGTCAAAACATTTCTTCTATTATATAGAGGAAAAAGAAACAACGCACATTCGGTGTGCAAATGAGCTTTTCAAACTACTTTTATGGAGAGTTTGATCCTGGCTCAGGACGAACGCTGGCGGCGTGCCTAATACATGCAAGTCGAGCGCGGGAAGCGAGCTGATCCCTTCG
>SCFO01000002.1 GCA_004078665.1 Halobacillus fulvus
ACCTTCTTTATAAGAAGGAGTCTAAAGAAACGAGCGAATATAAAGGCCTTCAACAGGCGAAAAAAATGCTTCCGAAATTGGCTGGGGCTCTCTTTTACGAACCTAAGTCTATTCTCGATTTGTGTGAAATGACCTACTTCAATATTAGGCGGAATGGAAAGAAAGAACCCAAAGGAAAACAACGGACTCCGCTCGAAATATTGAAGGTTCTTCAAGCACGATAGAGCTTTTAAAAAGGAGCTTGACGCTTTTTCATTTAACAGGCTTATAGCTGGAATATTTTTCTTTTTATAATCTGAATTCGTTTAAAATCCCGGCTTGATCAAATTCATTGGATATTAGCTTGACGGCTATGCAGAACCGTCCCCGACTGTCCCACTCCTACCGCCAGGCCCGCCAAAACAAATGGAAACCAGAACCAATTTATGCAAAAATAATAGTAAATATCGAGTTAGATTGATAGGATCGTAAAATATGAAAGGGGAAGGGTTATGATTTATATCGCTCTGTTACGGGGAATCAATGTTGGTGGAAAAAATAAAGTGGATATGAAACGACTCAAACAAACCTTTGAGGAAGCAGGAATGAACGATGTCGTGACCTACATCAATACAGGAAACATCATTTTTTCAAAGGAAGACCTCTCCAAAACAGACCTCTCAAACATTTTAGAAAAAGCGATCCACGATAATTTCGACCTACAGATTAAAGTAGTCGTTCGCAGCCTGGATGATATGGACAAAATCATTCCGGTGATTCCAGACTCATGGAAGAATAATAAAGAGATGAAGAGTGATGTCCTGTTTTTGTGGGATGAAGTGGATCAGGAGTCAACTCTTGAAAAGCTAGTGATCAAACCCGATATCGACACCGTTAAATATGTACCAGGCGCTATCCTGTGGTCCGTCGCTAAGGAAGATGTCACTAGAAGCGGCATGTCGAAGCTTGTAGGAACGAAGATATATAAACAAATGACCGTACGAAATGTAAATACTGCCCGGAAAGTTTATGAACTTATGCAAAATCAGAGGGATGGGTAGAGCCAACGGTGCACGACTATCCCATTGGTGAGCAAAACCGTCACCATTTTTCCGACAACACAAGGGAGGAGAGAAAACGATTTGAAACAACGCCTATTAATAGTAACAACATGCACGACCATCCTGCTTAGTGTACTCTCAATTTACCTTTACCAGGAAAAAAGAGAAGCCAAAAGTGAATTATACCGTCAGGAGCTTTTGACCTTTCAGAACCATGTGACAGGCACAGTGCGGGCGGTAGATAAGGGAAATACAGACTTGTTGGACGACACGTTCTTAAGAATATCCACCCACGAAACATTTCGCTCTACGTATGTCGAAGACAGCTCGAAAGCGCAGGGGATGTTAGATAACTATGAGCAAGCGTTGCGCTACCTGCTCGATTCTAAACCTGAAGACTACCATCAGATAAAAGATGACTTGAGAGCTATATTCAACAGCTTAACTTCATACGCGTATAACGGGTTGAGTGAAACTGATTTTGATGAAGTCATTGAAGCTGTGTCTCCTGAAGTGAAGGAATTTAAGGAGAAGGCTCAAGAGTTAAGCGAGTCGAGCCCATCGCCCAATTGATGAGGTGGAAATTTAGGATAATTATACAAATGTATTAGATCGTTTTGAACAACCAAGAACTATTAAAACAAGAGAACGTCTTATCTTCTATTGCAAAGTTGTTTTTCGAAAGGGCATAGTATATTGCTACTTATTATGATATTCGTTCCCAAACCACTAGGAGGAATCTTATGCGCCTTGAACAAATCGATCTGAAGAAACACCGCGATACAGTGATTCAATTTCGTAAAGACTCCTTTAAAGCAAGTTTCGGGGATACCTCAGGGTTCGGTGAAGAATCGGAATACCTCAGCTGGTTGGAAGACAAAATAAAATCCTTCCCTAAGGGGTTTGTATTAATGGTAGAGGGTGGTCGATATATAGGGCAGCTGGAATTGACCATTCGCGAACATGAAGGAACCAGCATCGGTTATGTGCACCTATATTATCTAATTCCCGAAGTGCGAGGGAAAGGGAAGGGGGTAGATTTACACCTTTATGCCGAGCAATTCTTCAAAGACCATAAAGTGAAGGAATACCACTTGAGAGTTTCCCCATCCAATATGGCGGCGATTCAGTTTTACAAAAGGCTTGGAATGAGGGAAGTGGGCCCGGAGCTCGAGGGGAGAGTGATCAGGATGAAAGGTTTTGTAGGAATGGGACAGTGAGAACCGTCCCCGATTGTCCCGCCTAATCAGGACAGCGCTCCCCAATCCCGGGACGCGCAGAACCGTCCCCAACTGTCCCACTCCCCCCAACCACCCCAATCCAACCCTAAATCGACCCTCTACCTCACAAAAACCTCCTCCAACACAAGCACACATGCTCCGACCGCGGACGCATGCTCGCCGAGTTTGGAGAGCACGATCGACGTTTCTTTCGCTTTTGCGGTAAGGCCGCGTGTCCGGATGGTTTCCTCGATCCCTTTCATCAGAAAACGTTCCGCCTTGGCGACGCCTCCGCCGATGAGTATGCGGGACGGGTTTGTGGTGTGGATCAGGTTGGTGAGGCCGATTCCTAGAAAGCGGCCCGTCTGGTGGAGGAGTTCGATGCTGAACTCGTCATCCTGACAGGCGGCTTCGTAGACGATTTCACCGGTGATTCGGTCGAAATCTCCGTCGACGAGATCGCGGATCTTGGACGGGCGTCCGGCTTTCAGTTCTTTGACCGCGCGTTCTTCGATGGCCGGACCTGCGGCGAGCGTCTGGAGGCAGCCGTAGTTGCCACAGGCGCATTTCGGACCGGAGAGGTCGATCGTCATGTGGCCGATTTCACCGGCGAGGTGGTCTTCCCCGTGGAAAAGGCGCCCTTTGATCATCAGGCCAGCTCCAATCCCTCTCCCGACGTTGACCCCGACGATGGTATCGGCGTCGTTGCCGTGGCCGAACCAATACTCACCGAGCGTCATGGTCCTCGCATCGTTTTCGACCTTTACGAGCATGCCAAACTCAGCTTCAAGCTCATCTTTAATAGGAATATCATAAAGGTCAAAGGACGGAGCGTAGAGCGAGATGCCCGTATCCGGATCGACTATCCCGTGCATGCCGACCCCAATGCCGAGGAATTTTTCCGGATCATGTGTTTTTGATGTCAGCAGCTGACGGATACCTTCCTTCATCGTGCCGAGCAGCGAGTCCTGGTCAGGAAGCGGCTCAATCGGCAGGGTCGTTTCGTCACGGATTTCACCGTATACATTGGCAACGATGAATTTCATCCGCTCCGCTCCAACATCGATGCCGATCGAAAAGAACTGCTCCGTGTTGATCTCAAGCAGCGTCGGCTTCCGGCCGCCGTTCGAGCTGCCTTGTGTCGTCTCGATCACGTAGTGGCTGTCGATCAACTCCTTCACCACTTTGCTCACTGTCGGAGGCGTGAGCTTGGACCGTTTGGCGATCTCCGCCCTCGAAATCGGTCCGTCCTCTCGGATCATGTTCAGGATGATGGAACGGTTCATCGATTTCATCATTTGGAACGTCCCACGTCTATAATCTGTCGTCATCATCTATTCCTCCACGTTTTATAGAAATATTCCGAAATTAGTTGTTGAATATTCGTTGCTTCTAGTTTAACATAAAAGTTAATTAAGTTAATTAACAAAGTGTGAACTTTTCCATGAATAAAAGGAGGAACAGATCGATGAGCATCGTGAAGCTGAGGTCGTTTTTGGAAAAAAGGAAAGTGGATGGCATCCTGCTGCGCAAGCGGAACAACTTTTCCTGGGTGACGGACGGCCGGTATAACCACATCGTCCGGGCGACGGAAACCGGTGTGGCGGATTTGATCATTACGAAGGACAAGGCCTATCTCGTCACGGCGAAAATGGAGGAAGCGAGGCTCGCGGAAGAAGAGGCGGCCCACTTCCCGTTTGAGTGCGAGATTGTGAGTGACGATTGGTTCGTCGACATCACCCCGACCATCGAGAAGCTGACGGACGGTCTTAAAATGGTCGCAGACGTGCCGTTCAAGGACTGGGAGGTCGTGGACGGCGAACTGACGGCTGTGCGGTCGGTGATGAGCGCGGCGGAGCAGGAGCGCTACCGTGAACTGTGCCAGCAGGCGGCGCATGCTGTCGAGGCGACATGCCGGGAGATCGATCCGGGTCAGACCGAGCATGAAATCGAAGCGCTGCTTGCGAGCAAGGTGTACCCGCTTGGCATTAAACCACACGTCCTGATGGTCGCGACCGATGAGCGGATTCGTCGTTATCGACACCCGATTCCGACGCATAAGAAGCTCGAGAAGCATGCGATGATTGTCATCTGTGCCGAAAAGCACGGGCTGATCGCGAACGTGACGCGCCTCGTCCACTTCGGTCAGCCGTCGGATGAGGTTTTGAAGAATGAAGAAAAAGTGAACCGTATCGATGCGGTGATGAACCTCGCGACACAGCCGGGAGAACGCGTTGGAGCGGTCGTTGAAAAAGCGATCCTCCAGTACGGAGAGGAAGGATTTCCGGAGGATTGGAAGCTGCTTCACCAGGGCGGTCTGACAGGTTATGAGCCGCGTGAATACCTCGCGACACCGGAGACGGAAGCTGAGATTGAAGCGGGTCAGGTGTTTGCCTGGAATCCGGCACTGCCTGGTGTGAAGTCAGAGGATACGATCCTTGTGACAGAAAACGGACCGGAATTCCTTTCCCACACGGGCGAATGGACGTACCGGACGGTCGAAATCGACGGTCAGAATGTCGAGCGACCGAAAATACTAATCCGATAATTTTTTACAAACTTCATAAATTAAGTTAACAAAGTCAAAAGGAGGAAATGGAGATGGAACAATTATTGCAGGTGTTCAAGGAGCAGTTCGGGCAGGCGGCGGATGCTTTGTTTTTCGCGCCGGGACGGGTCAATCTGATTGGAGAGCATACCGATTACAACGGGGGACACGTCTTCCCGTGCGCGCTCAGTGTCGGGACCTATGCAGCGGCACGTAAGCGTGACGATCAGAAGCTGAGGTTCTATTCGATGAACTTTGAGGATCAAGGCATCATCGAAGCGGACCTAGGAGAGCTTGTCTATGAGGAGGCGCACGACTGGGCCAATTACCCGAAAGGCGTTCTCGATGTGTTCAAAAAAGCGGGCTGGGACGTGACGTCTGGTCTTGACATCGCGTTTTACGGCAATATCCCGAACGGAGCGGGGCTTTCCTCCTCGGCATCGATCGAGCTTGTGACGTCCGTCGTGCTTCGAGAGCTTTTCGCCCTTGATATCGATCAGGTCGAAGCAGTCAAGCTGTCCCAGAAAGCGGAGAATGAGTTCGTCGGCGTCAACTGCGGAATCATGGACCAGTTCGCAATCGGACTCGGGAAAAAGGATCACGCGCTTTTACTAGATTGTGACACGCTTGAATATAAGGAAACGCCGGTTAAGCTGAGCGATCACGTACTGATCATCGCGAACACGAACAAGCGTCGTGGCCTTGCGGATTCTGCTTACAACGAGCGTCGATCCCAGTGTGAGCAAGCGGTGCGCGAGCTGAATCAGGAGCTTGAGATCGGGACGCTCGGCGAACTGACGAAGGAACAGTTCGAAGCGCATAAGCATTTGATCGAAGACCCTATCGTACAACGTCGCGCGAAGCATGCGGTCTATGAGAACCGCCGCACGCTTGAAGCGTATGAGAAGCTGACGAACGGCGATATCGCAGGCTTCGGCCAGCTGATGAACGAGTCCCATATTTCCTTGCGCGATGATTATGAAGTGACGGGCAAAGAGCTCGATGCGCTTGTGGAAGCGGCATGGAACGAAGGAGCGGTCGGTGCACGTATGACCGGCGCAGGCTTCGGTGGTTGTACGATCCAAATCGTCGACCGCGATCAGGTGGACAACTTCATCGAACGGGTCGGAGCGGCTTATGAAAAAGGAACAGGCCTCTCTGCTGATTTCTACGTCGTGGAAATCGGCGACGGCGCACGGAAGTTAGAGGAGGTCGGACAATGACGGTATTAGTTTGCGGAGGTGCCGGTTATATCGGCAGTCACGCGGTCGCACAGCTGCTTGATCAAGGCGAGGATGTCATCGTCGTCGACAACAAGCAGAAGGGCCACCGGGATGCGGTGCTTGACGGGGCTTCCTTTTATGAAGGGGACCTTAGAGACGGAGATTTTCTCGATCAGGTGTTCACGGAAAATGACATCACGTCCGTGCTGCACTTCGCGGCGGATTCGCTCGTCGGTGAAAGTGTCGAGAAGCCGCTTGTCTACTACGATAATAACGTGTACGGCGCGAACTGCCTGCTGAAGGCGATGGTGAAGCATGGTGTGAAGCGGATCGTCTTCTCTTCTACGGCAGCGGTCTACGGTGAGCCGGATCAGGTACCGATTCAGGAAACCGACCGCACAGAGCCAGGCAACCCTTATGGTGAGACGAAGCTTGCGATTGAAAAAATGCTGAAGTGGACAGAACAGGCGCACGGACTCGAGTACGTCGTCCTACGTTACTTCAACGTGGCGGGTGCTGATCCTGAAGGACGCATCGGCGAGGACCACCGTCCGGAAACGCACTTAATTCCGATTATTTTGCAAGTCGCTCAAGGAAAACGCGACAAGATCATGATTTTCGGGGATGACTATCCGACGAAAGACGGCACGTGCATACGCGATTACATCCACGTCCACGACCTCGTGAACGCTCATTTGCTTGCGATCGATAAGCTTGAGAAAACGGGTGGCAGCGGTACGTTCAACCTCGGAAACGGCCAGGGCTTCACGGTCAAGGAAGTGATCGAGTCAGCTCGTCGCGTGACGGGACACGAGATTCCAGCTGAAGTCGCACCGAGACGTGCCGGCGACCCGGCCCAGCTCGTCGCTTCTTCGGAACAAGCGATTCGTGAACTCGGCTGGAAGCCTGAATATGCCGAGCTTGATACGATGGTGAAGCACGCCTGGGACTGGTTCCAAAATAATCCGGATGGTTACGAAAAGTAAGGAGGGACCTTCGATGACGACGATTTACAACGATGTGGAGCACCTGCTCCAGTACGGTCTTGAGAAAAAGCTGATCACGGTATGGGATCTCGATTATGTCCGCAATTCACTCTATCACCTTTTCCAGCTGGACGGCCAAACGCCTCCTGAAGTAGAAGGCGAAGTTCCAGAGACACCTGTGACGATCCTTGCGCGGATGCTCGATTTTGCCGTGGAAGAAGGGTTGATTGGGGAGACGGTCACGGAGCGTGATCTGTTCGATGCGAAGATCATGGACCGCCTGATGCCGCGCCCGTCCGAGGTGACGCGCGACTTTTACCATACGTTTGAAAAAGAGGGACCGGTTGCGGCGACGGAGTTCTTTTATCAACTGAGTCAGGATTCCCATTATATCCGTACGGACCGGATCGCGAAGAATATGCACTGGTTCAGCCCGACGGAGTATGGCGATCTTGAGATTACAATCAACCTGTCGAAGCCTGAGAAGGATCCGAAGGCGATTGCGGCTGCGCGGAAAGCAACGGGACAGGAGAAGTATCCGAAGTGCTTGCTATGTAAGGAAAATGTCGGCTATGCCGGACGTCTTGATCATCCGGCACGCGACAATCACCGGATCATTCCGGTCGATCTTGAAGGGGAGCACTGGTTCCTCCAGTACTCGCCGTACATTTACTACAACGAGCATGCCATCGTGCTGTCCCGCGATCACAGACCGATGAGCATTTCGAAGGACGGCTTCGACCGCCTGCTCGATTTCGTCGATCAGTTCCCGCACTATTTCGTCGGCTCGAATGCGGATCTTCCGATTGTCGGCGGGTCGATCCTGAGCCACGACCACTTCCAGGGCGGACACCACGAATTCCCGATGGCGAAAGCGCCAGTTGATGAGTGGTTTACGTTCGACGGGTTCAGAGATGTGCAGGCAGGAGTCGTCGAGTGGCCGATGTCTGTCATCCGTCTGCGCTCTGAGGACCGCCATCGTCTGACTGAACTCGGCGATATGATATTGCAAAAATGGCGCACGTACTCGGATGAAGAGGTTGAGGTGCTTGCAGAAACTAACGGCGAGCCGCACAACACGGTTACACCGATCGCCCGATACCGTGACGGCCAGTTCGAGCTCGACCTCGTCCTGCGCAACAACCGCACTAGCGACGAGCATCCGCTCGGCATTTTCCACCCGCACGAAGAAGTGCATCACATTAAGAAGGAAAACATCGGCCTGATTGAAGTGATGGGTCTCGCCGTGCTGCCAGGCCGTCTCGTTGACGAGATGAAGGAGCTGGCCGGCTACATGGCGGACGGTGCCCTTGATGGAAAAGCACTCGAAAGTGAAGCAACGGCGAAGCACGTCGACTGGGCGAAGCGGATTGCAGAAGAGCATCCGGTCGATTCTGAGGAAGCGGCTGAAGAGCTTTTGAAAGAAGAAATCGGCAAACGTTTCTCTGTCGTGCTTGAGCATGCCGGGGTGTTTAAGCGTACGGAGTCTGGGAAGCTTGGATTTGATCGTTTTCTGGAGGAAGTCGGTAGATAAATAAAAGGAAGGACCTTGCCTGGGTATGACAGGTAAGGTCCTTTTTGGTCGGATGCAGGTTTCACTTTAGTGGTGGAAGTTATTCTACACTCTTTTTTCTGAAAACAATACTGAGAATCATAATAATAGTAACGACAAAGAAGGTCTGTATTGCATTTTCGACCAAGTCAAGAGAATGGCTATTCAAATAATCTAGTAAACTCAGGAGAAGGAAATAAGCAATCAATCCCATCAAATAAAACGATAGGAGTAGACGTTTCTTTTTGTGGGTCAAATCATCACCTCCGACTCATAGTGCCTGGGTAGTTTAGTCGCTCAATGTAATTCCCATGATATGGTCCGTGTAAAGTGCGAAACTTTCGTATTCCATATTTAAGTCAGGATTAGAAAAAGGGATGATTTTCACATCATTAAGAACGATCATGGCGTGTACATTCACGACATTTCCTTCCGCTAGCATTTTCAATGTCGTGTCCTCGGACTTTAGTAAAGCCTTATCCAATAAAGGGAGGCGCTGTTCATCCGGCGCATCGGTGTCTATTCTGTCTGCGATGATAAACGAGTTGGGCGTGGCAATTTTGATCTTCCGCTTCTTTTCGTTATTCTTTTGCAATTCATCTAATTCTGCCTGCAAGACGACAAGATCAAGCTTTTTCATGTCGTGCAAATGGTTTAATTTGTGCCCTGTAAAAGTGTGCAAAAAGCTTCCTCCTTGTATGAACTATAGTACTCTCTGTTTGTTCTCGTTACCCGCTAAACAACGCAAAAATCAAATTCCCGAAGAACATCAGAAGAAAGAAACTGAACGTCATCAAGGCATTTGAAACGACTCCGAATTTGCTTTTTCCAAGGACCCCGAACGCGATTCCGACAGGGTTGACGATAAACGTCAGTAGCCAAAAGCCGTATCCGTAATCGAATATAAAATTCGGCAGCCACGTGAGGACGCCCATGAAGAAACAAACGATAGAAAGCAATCGCCATGGTCTGTATGAATGGACTGTTTCCATTAAATAACCCCCTGTCTTTGTGTGATTCGCTTTTGCCAAACGCCTACTTAATTCAAAACGTTAAGGCCAGTATGAAAAATGCGAGGGCGAATCCTAATTCAGGCAAAGCGCGTTTGTATTGTCTATATTGGAAATACGTTTCGATACTGTTCATGATCGAACTGATTCCCACCGTGATGAAGAACCGCTGCATATAAAATGTGTCAAAGTCATGGACGAAGTATAGGATCAAAAATGTAATCATCACGCCGATCGAGATCATGCGGATGACATTCACCCACGGTTCGCTTTTTCTTTCCTGCTCCTTAAAAAATATTCCCATGCCTGGTTCCCTCCTGAAGTTCGCGGATGTGAATATGTATCATGAACCTATACGCCAAAACTTCTCAGGAGACTCATGCTTTCATGACCTTACTTGCTCTAAATACACTTAAAAACAGAACGAGCATGGACACGGCTACAAAAAAGACCCAGTAACTATTGTCATAAACAGCTAGAATAACAGCAAAAACGGACAATAGAACGGATAAGCTGAATCCTGATACAGCTTTCACATCGTTCAACACTTTATGATTCATCCTGTTTACTCCTTTTCCGAATTTCGCTTCTGATACATCTCAATCAATTTATGTAACTGGTAAATAATGAAGAGCAACAAGGAAATGATCATGCCGAGTAATAATCCCGTCGGCCCTGAGATGGCAAACCCGAACACACCGCCTATAATCATCAATATCATGATAAAAAATAGTAAATCTTTCATGCTATGACACCTCTTGATCGTTTTACATTGCCCGCATCACTTTCTTGATCTTCCCGCACCGCTCACACTCATGGACCGCTCTCGGTGAACGGTCTTCCCATCCGATATGCTTCCATTTGTGGAGGCCTATTTTGCATAAGAAAGGTTTGTTTTTCTTTTCCTTGCTCATTTGCTTCACCAACTTGAAAAGAGAAGTTTATTCTCATTAATTTCTTCTTTTTCCAAACCTCGGCTTACTGAAATACGCTCCGATCAGCATGAATACAATCGCGGCAAGCATCCCTGTCGCCTCCTGGTTGACTAGGATCGACAAAGGAAGGCAAAGGGCGGCGATGATGAAAAATAAACGGACGAGCATAATTGAACACCTCTTTATTAGTAAGTCAGCTTTCTTTTCTCCAGACCATCACATCGGAAAAAGTCAGTCCAAGCGCTAGGCCAAAGGGGATGCCGAGATCCCAATTGTCCATCTCTGGACGCCTGAGAAGCGAATTGGCAAGGAAGTGGATAGCACTTAAAGAAACGAACCATCCCGTAAACTTCAAAGCCCTTCCCCTTACATCTGACGCCTTCCATTGCCTCGCATGAATCAGCACTCTTACGATGGAATAGGCAACGAATAGAAGGAGATACATCAGATACCCGACAATCCATAAAAACGAAAGCTTGGTGTCGATTTCGTTAAAGACGATGAAAAGTGTGCCGATGGTTCCCGTCAGAAATATCGTGAACAAAACAATATGTAATCGAGTATCTTTCATCTCGAATCCTCGCTTTCGTGTAGGCACAGGTTTTTTTTGGCCCGTCGATGTATCTACTAAGGTTTCAAAACTTTTCTGTAGAAGTCGCGTAATTCAATTGAACAGAATATTCCCCACAACACCGATCAACATCATCAAAAAGAAACTCCCGAAAAGAACATACCCGATGATTTTAATCGGCAAGGGAAGCTTCCCTCCGCGGCCTTTCGGATACCCTTCGATATTTTGCTTATGGGCGATCACGTCATTGAAAGGCTTGTGGCTTCCGTTGCTCATTCAAGCACCTCCCGAAAAGTTTTTAAGCCAAATTTAACTTCTTATTCTCTATACGTATGAAAAAGCATTTCGTTTCGAATCGAGATAGATTACTTCTATATTAAGTAAAATATACCGTAAAATCCCTCGTTTTTACACCTTATCTGACACTCTTTGAAAGCACTTACCCCCAGTGTTCATGCCTAACCTCGACGTTTCCTCAAAAAATTTTAACTTTTATAACAAATATACTTGTAATAAAACCTGATTATGTGCAATAATTGAACCATAAATAAATGAAAACCCTTACTTTTGGACGTCAAAAATCGTTTTATCACATAAAAAACAGTAATAAATAAGGTGGGAAGTACCATGATCGAAACAAAGCCCTTCATCACGAAAAAAGGGAGCGACACAAACGAATACCCGAGACCTCAGTTCCGCCGCAGCGACTGGATCGACTTGAATGGAACCTGGGCGTTCCAATTCGACGATGCCAATCTTGGTGAGAAAGAGGGCTGGTACGAGGGAGGCCAATTGACCGACACGATCCAGGTTCCTTACGTGTACCAAAGTGAGAAGTCCGAGGTGAACAAGTCCGAGGCTCATTCTATTGTCTGGTATGAAAGGGCTTTCGGCTGGGGAGAGACTGGCAACGTGCTGTATCTTCACTTCGAAGCGTCCGATTATGTCACGAAGGTGTGGGTGAATGGACAGTTCGCCGGCGACCATGAAGGTGGGCATACACCATTCCGCTTCCGAATCGACCCTTATCTCCTGACGGGTGACAACACAATCACCGTCCGCGTCGAGGATACGAACAGCGTCGAGCAGCCGATCGGCAAGCAGTCATGGAAGTCCGACAACTTCCTTTGCTGGTACACACGGACGACAGGCATCTGGCAGCCGGTCTGGATGGAAGAAGTCGCGCCGGTCCATCTCGATGACGTGAAGATGACGCCGAACGTTGAGAATTCTACACTCCGTGTCCAGGCGGAAGTGACGGGTCACACAGAGCCGGTGTACGTCGAAGCGGACGTCTTTTTCAAAGGCGAATGGATCACGACTTCCGGTGTCTGGATGAAAGCGCACCAGCGCACCGCTGAGCTGAACCTTGATGTCCAGTCCGATGATGCCGATTTCCGCGTCTTCTATTGGACCCCGGATACGCCGAACCTATACGACATCCGTTTTACGGTGAAAAATAAAGAAGAAATCTTCGACCAGGTCGACAGCTATTTCGGGATGAGAAGCATCGAGGCGAAGGGCGACCGGATTTTACTGAACAGGGAAAGCTTTTATCAGAAGCTTCTTCTCGACCAGGGCTATTACCCGGGCTCCTTGATGACGGCGACGTACGAGCAGATGGAAGCGGATCTTGAGAAGGTGAAGGAGATGGGCTTCAATGGTGTCCGTCGCCACCAAACGATCGCCGACCGTCGCTACATGTACTTGTGCGACACGCTAGGCCTCGTCATGTGGGCGGAAATGCCGAGTAGCTTCCTTTTCTCCGATCAGTCGATGATCCGGATGATGAACGAGTCGCGTGAGATGATCGCGAAGCACTACAACCACCCGTCCGTCATCATTTATACGCTGATGAACGAATCGTGGGGGATCAACGAGGTGTATCACAGTAAGGAGCAACAGCATTTCGTCAACGCTCTTTATCATCAGGCGAAAGCGTTCGACCCGACAAGGCTCATCGTCGGAAATGACGGCTGGGAGCATACGCTGACCGACATTTTGACGATCCACGACTACAACTCGGATGCGGATTCGATGCGCGAAACGTACAAAGACTATGAAGAACTCGTCAACGGCAGCCCTTCGAAGACGAGCCGCAAGCAGAATTACGCGGAGGGCTACAAGTATCGTGGCGAACCTGTCATCATCAGCGAATACGGTGGCATCGCCTACAGTTCTTTTGAAAAAGAGGAGAACTGGGGATATGGCACAAGGCCGAAATCGCCGGAGGAAGTGCTTGCCCGACTGAAGAAACTGACCGATGTGATTGTGGAGACATCGAATATTCAAGGATTCTGCTATACGCAGCTGACCGATGTCGAGCAGGAAGTGAACGGCTTGCTGGATCATGACCACGAGTACAAGTTCGACCCTGTCAAAGTGAGAGAGATTATGAATCAGCAGTCCGACGGTTTCGTTTTTGAATAATCATGAGGAGGAACAAAACGATGGAAGCAAAACAAATCGTTTCACAAGAAGTGGATAAGCGTGAAAATATCAAAAACAAGGAGTTTGCCTCTTATTTCGGATACGGATTCGGCCAGTGTATCAGCTTCGGCCTGGTCGGCTCCTACATCCTGTTTTTCTATACTGACATTCTCGGAATTTCTGCCGCTGCTGCGAGTATGATTTTCTTGATCGCCCGGACGTGGGATGCGATCAATGACCCGCTGATGGCGTCTGTCATGGACACGCTTCATTCGAAGCACGGGAAGTTCCGTCCGTATCTGAAGTACATGCCGTTTTTCATCGCCATTATTACAATCATTTGTTTCTTGCCCTTAGAAGGTTTGAGTCCGACGGCGAAAATTTTGTTTGCCGGTGGAACGTACATCCTTTGGGGAATGATTTACACTGTATCTGACGTACCGTACTGGTCGCTTTCGACGGTCATGAGTCAGGACGCACAGCAGCGTACGAAGCTGATCACGTTTGCGAACATGGGTGTTTTTGCCGGAATCGGATTGTCTCCGGTCGTATTCATACCGCTTGCTGAGTGGATTGGTCAAGGGGATTTAGGAAAAGGATACTTCTGGGCGACCGTTATTTTGATGGCGTTTGCACTACCGATCATGCTGAATGGATTCAAGAACACGAAGGAACGTGTCAAGCCGCCGAAGACGAAAGTGAAGCTGTCTGATGCTTTCCGTGCAGTCCGTGCCAACAAGCCGATGTTCGCTGTCCTTGTCGTCTTTTTCTGTAACGTCTTCATGAATATCACTCAAGCTCTCAACGTATTCTTTTTTACGTACAATCTTGGAAACGCTTCCCTTATGTCGATTTTCGGGATCATCAGTCTGGCGAGTTGTATCGGGTTCTTCGTCATCCCGGCCCTTGCCCGCCGCTTTAAGAAAAAGCACCTGTTGATGACGATCGTCGCCATCGATATCGTCGTCCGCATCATCTGGTTCTCGCTTGGGTATTCCAGCGTCGTCGTATCGTTCATCTTCATCGCAATCACGATGCTGCTGTACACCGCAACAGGTCCACTGATCTCCGCGATGCTTGCTGAGACGATCGAGTACACGGAACTGAAGACAGGGAAACGAAACGAAGCCGTGACGTTCTCCGGTCAGACGTTCACAGGAAAATTGTCCGTCGCCATCGCTGGCGGTCTGACAGGTGTCATCCTGACGTGGATCAACTACGCACCGAACCAGGATCAGACGGTCGCGACTATGGACGCCTTGTTCTTCGTCGTCGCCCTGCTTCCAGCGCTCGGTTCCCTGATCCGCCTGATCGTGATGTACTTCTACTCCTACACAGAGGATGAGTACAACGACGTCGTAGAAAAATTGGAAGAACGTAAAATGAAAGAAGACCCTGCTTATTCATAAAAAGGAACCCCTCTCCGCGTCATGGAGAGGGGATTTTTGTATGTATGAATTTCCAGTCTGGTATAATAGAAGGAGCTCATCTGTAGGTGGTGTCGAAATGAAAAGTTTACAACTATCGTTTGATAATATGCTCTCGATCTCCAAAGCGCTGGCCAACCAGACGCGGATCGAGATTTTGAAAATACTTAGCGAAAAGCCGCACAACGTCAATGAACTGAAAGAGAAGCTCGGACTTCCGTTTTCCACAACCGCTTCTCACGTCAACAAACTAGAGGAAGTCGGACTGATCGTCACCGAGCTCGTCCCGGGCAGGGGAACGCAGAAGGTGAGTGCGATCAACTATGACCGGATCGTGATGGAGCTCTATTCCGACAACCAGCCGGCTGACCAACACGAAATCAGCTTCGAAATGCCGATCGGCGACTACCTCGACTGTCACGTCGTCCCGAACTGCGGCCTCGTCGCAGAAGACGGCTATATCGGCATGCAGGATGACCCGAGATCCTTTTACGAACCCGAACGAAAAAGAGCCCAGCTGCTCTTCTTCCGCGACGGCTACGTGGAGTACCGATTCCCGAACCGAATTCCGTACGGATATAAGGCCAAAGAGGTCGAATTCAGCGCGGAAATCTGCTCTGAAGCACCGAACTACAAAATTGACTGGCCATCTGATATTACCGTCTGGGTCAACAACAAAGAAGTCGGCACATGGACGTCCCCGAGCGACTTCGGTGGCGAACGCGGCCTGCTTACTCCTGATTGGTGGCGCACGAACTACACCCAGTACGGCCTGTTGAAGCAATGGAAAATGACAAGAGAAGGCTGCTACATCGACGGCGCCAAAGTGAACAGCGACATCACACTCGATGACCTCATGGTCGGCGATCAGCCCTACATCTCGTTCAAGATCGGGGTCAAAGAAGACGCCGTCAACGCCGGAGGCCTCAACCTCTTCGGCCCAAGGTTCGGAAACTATGAACAAGGCATTTTGATGCACGTGAGATATGAGAAGAAATGAGACAGCGGTGGAGCTGTCTCTTTTTTTGGGTTGGGAAGTGGGACAGTTGGGGTCGGTTCTACCTGTCCCGGTGGGACGTTGAGAACCGACCCCAACTGTCCCACTCAACCAGTAAAAAAGCCCCGCAAAATCCATTCTGAGCCCCTGCTCACCAGGGTCATAAGTGTTATTCAGAAGATGACATTGGTCGGAAAGTATTCGGATGGACCTGTGAAAATCAGGAGTATACTCCTGAATATGGAATAAATATTGACTGGTAAATTTATCAAAGGTAACATGTAAACAAATTGAGAAAGCGCGTCTCATCGGCTTTCTCGTCTTTGGACGTTGGATTTGCACCAAGTTTTATCCATATAAAGTCGCATAGAAGAGAACCACTCCAAACGGAAAGGTGTGTTGTAGAGTGAGCCGGGAAATCAAACTGGACAGAAATGAGGTCGAGGATTCCCTCACCAACATGCAGGCAGCGATACAATCTCTCTCCTTACCTGCCATGAAGACAATGGGGGAACAAAGCAATCTTGAAATGTTGAAGCAATTGAATGAGTTGAACACAGAGCTTAAGCTGTTGGTTGAAAACTATCAACATCTTCTATTAAACAATGAATCTGCCACCCGGCGATCGGTTGAGTCCCTGTCTCAGAG
The DNA here is from genome assembly GCA_004078665.1 of Halobacillus fulvus. Taxonomy (GTDB): domain Bacteria; phylum Bacillota; class Bacilli; order Bacillales; family Halobacillaceae; genus Halobacillus; species Halobacillus fulvus. Next base: position 16,588 of record SCFO01000002.1, read on the forward strand.
CGATCAAGTGGCTGCCCGATTCATGACGAAGTGAGTGGAATATAATGAAAACTTTACAGGTCGATCAAGTGCAGCAAGGAATACAGGAGACCCTAGCGGAATTGTCGGATGTGAAGGCATCTTTTTTTAGAGTGGAGGAAGCGGTCCAGGCGTTTGTCCAACTGCCATCGTTTGAAGGGCAAGGGGGATCTTCCATCCGTTCTTTTTATGAAGAATGCCATCAGCCGTTTTTATTGTATGTGAAAAACTTTCTTTCCCATTATGAGGCGACGCTGAAGCAGATGCTTTCTTCCTTGCATCATTTAGAGCCTGCCCCTAATGGGTATTTGGATCAAGCTTTCATGGAAGGTGACCTTCAGCAGGGTCTTAAAAAGGTCTCACAAGTCGCAACGTCGATCACGGAAGAAGCGAATGGAGTGCTTTCCGGGATCCGCGACCTTGTTTCAGTGCAGACACTTGATGGAAGTGGTGTGCAGGAAGAGGTACGGAGAGCGGATCGGTACGTCGACGAAACGATCGAAAAACTGCACACGTTTGATGAGCAGCAGGTGTCCAGCCTGCAACCTGTCCAGGCAGACATGGACTGGATGAAGAATTACGTTTCTATTATCCAGTCGAAGTTCATGTCGGGGACGATATCTATTTCACAGTATAACTCCCATCAATTATCCGATTTGAAAGCCTATCATCCGGTGCTTACCTCTTCGGCGGCTCAGCCTTTTTCATTGGAAACCGTGACAGGAGATCCTTTCATGTACACAGGCTTCAATAAGTGGTCAGGGCCGTATGCTGCATATTCGTTCAACCAGCTCGGTTCCTTACAAAAGCAGACCAGTAATTCCGAAGAAGTAACGAGTTCCGACGCCGCTCAAAGCGAATCAGACCCATATAATTTCGTACTCGGGGATAGTGCACAGGTCAGTGATGCATTCTCCGTCGGGGCAGGGTTCGGCTACGGACGAAGTGACTGGAGCATGAAAGGGGTCGAAAACTTCCCATCCAACGAGCAAATCGGCGGCTCTTCTCAATTCACAGCTCTCTACGCCGAAGGGAAGTGGGACACATTGATCATGTCTGGAGATATTACACAGGATATCCTGCGCGTCGAAGGTCAGGCCAGCTACTGGGGGAAATCCTTCTTTCCTTTAGTCAAAGCTCAGGCGACTGGATTGACAGTGGGAACGAGAGCCCAATATGACCGGGACCTTCCTTATATAGGAGACATCATGGGTGGTACTGGATTTGAAGCGAAGGGAACGGTCGGCGATGCGAAAGCTTATGCTGGCATCGACAATTCGTCTGTCGGAGTGGCCGCCAAAGCGGCTCTGGCAGAAGCGGAAGTTTCACCGATCATAGGAATTCCATTTACAGATTTTAATACGAAGTTCACGTTCGGCGTCTCTGCAGGTGGTATCGGCGGGGAAGCGAAATTAGGAAAAGAGAACCTCATCGATTTGCGTTTCCTTTTAGGAATAAAAGTGGGGCTCAGTCTGGAAAACGAATCTGGCAAATAAGGAGGCAGTCATATGTCAGAAGAAATCAATTCTTTACGCATCCATAAAGGAACAAGTCTGCTTCCGATCGGCTCTGTCGTCCTGACAGGGTTTATCGAACAGGCCGTGATGATCTACGGGAGAAAGCAACAGCAGGTTTCCAGTCAGGAAGAAAAAGTGTGGGATTACGTGGCATGCCCATATCCCCAAGGGCACCTTTCCAATGAAACGAATGTCTTTTTCAATCACGATCAAATCGAACACGTTCTTTTCAAAGGCTTGGAAACCGACGGCGAACTGGCTCTCAGAACCGAATTAACAAAAATCTTCTAAAGGATGTTTTCAGCATGAGATTTATTTTGAAACCCTTCACCGAATCTTATCAGGAGCTAAAAAAATACTGGGGCGAAACGAAAAACAGAGATTCCAAAGTAGCTAAAGCGCAATTCATGAGCTTGATTTACTTTAATCTGATCTTTCTCGTAGGATACGCCCTTCTTACGGTGGCGACGCTCGTTTATTTATTCTCGGGCATTTTCATCCATCCTTATGCCTTCTTGGCGTTGATCATGATGGTTCCGTTCATTGTACTCGCAGCCTTGTTCCGAATGAAATATTACCCTAAATTCAAAAAACATTACCTTAAAAATGTCCAATAAATGATGAAATGGCGGTGACCGACCGATGAAAAAAGTGATATCTCTATTGATGTTCACCCTGATCCTGAGCGGATGCACGTTGTTCGCGTCTGATCTTCAAAAAAGCTTTATGGATTACGTAAATGAAGACCTGAAGCCGGTCGGTGAACTCGAAGACGAAGCGATTACGAAACTGAACAGTGTATGGGGAGAGAACTATACGAATGATGCCACCTTAGGCACCGCTCTCGAAGAGGAAATCATCCCGACCTATCAAGAAGTAGTGGATGAACTCAAAGCGATTGAGCTAGAACCAGAGGAATTGAAAGAAATCCATCAGCAGTTCATTAGCGGCGCTGAGTCTCAACTCGCCGGATTCGAAACCGCCCTCGAAGCGATCAAGGTCCAAGATGCCACCATGATCGAAGAAGCCAACCAGCTCGTCATGGAAGGCCAAGCCGAGATCGAAGAATACAAACAAAACATGCAGAACCTCGCGGATGAGCATGATTTAGAGTACACGGTTGAGGGGATGTGAGTGGGACGCGGAGAACCGTCCCCAACTGTCCCGCTTTTCTAACGCTCCACTTCCCCCCTCTCCTTTCTGTGTAAATTTTATTAAGCCTTTGTTCCCCTTTTGAAAAATCCCCTTAAATTAGAAGGTATACAATCCTGTTCCCTCGAACCTTATGTACGTAAGTGAATACATACAAAAGGAGTCGAGGAAAGTGAAGAGAGTTTTTATGGTGTTGTTTGCTTTTGTTTTCATGGCAACAGGTACGGTGAATGCTGCAGGTGCGCTGACGGTCAGTGAGGCACTGTATCAGTCGAACGGGACGAGTGTGACGGTGGAAGGTTATATCGTTGGGGTTCCTGTATCGACAACGGATGTTCAACAGAGTAATTTTACAAGTGATTATGCCTTAGCTTTGGCTGATGATCCGGCCGAAACGCAGGTTGATGATATGATCCTCGTCAAGCTGGATTCTGCTTATCGCAGCGATTGGGGACTTCAGAGCAACCCTGGCAAAATGGGCGAACTCGTTCAGGTGCAAGGTGTGATCGATCCTTACTTCAGCCGCCAAGGAATTGAAAATGTCAGCTCGATTACGGCTGCATCCAGTGATGGCGGTAGCGGTGACGACGGCGGAACATCGACGAGTGGTTATTATGCGAGTGCGAGCGGTTTGACGGGATCGGCGCTGAAGGCGGAGCTTCACAATATTATTGATGACCACTATGAACTGTCTTACAGCGCTGTTTGGGATGCCCTTCGCAATACGGATGAGGATCCTTACAATGCGAACAATGTTGTGCTTTTATATTCTGGAAAATCAATGTCTAAATACGATAACGGCGGGTTTGTAGATGAGTGGAATCGTGAACACGTTTGGGCAAAATCGCACGGAGACTTCGGCACATCGATGGGGGCTGGCACCGACATTCACCACCTGCGTCCGACCGATGTATCCATCAACTCTTCCCGCGGAAATCTTGACTTTGACAACGGTGGTTATGCGCTGACGGAGGCGCCGGAGAATTCGTATGATTCCGACTCCTGGGAACCGCGTGACGAAGTAAAAGGTGACGTGGCGCGGATGATTTTCTATATGGCGACACGCTATGAAGGAAATTCAGGAGAGCTCGATCTTGAGATCGCGAATTATACAGGCACGAGCGGTCCGTACTTAGGAAAACTGACTACGCTGAAACAGTGGCATGAAATGGATCCGGTCAGTAATTTTGAGCGAAACCGTAATGAAGTGATCTACACGGATTACCAAGGAAACCGTAATCCATTTATCGATCACCCAGAGTTTGTAGAGTATATTTGGTAGGTGAGTGGGATAGATGGGGTCGGTTCTGCCTGTCCCAGTGGGACGCTGAGAACCGTCCCCACCTGTCCCGGCCAGAAGCCCTCAGCGCTTCTGGCTTTTATTATTTCTCCACACTTTTCGTCCGATCCATGCGCCGAGGACTGACGTACCAATGACAAGCAGCCCGTCAACAATGCGCTCCTCCCAATGGTGAATGCCGAGATAATTCTCGAAGTATTTCGTCCGTTCCTCGTTTTCCAACACTTCTTTATCTCCAATGCGAATGACTCCGTTCGGTCCGGCAACAGTCATAGGGAAACCTTTACCGGACGGCTCAAGAAACACAAGATATGTTCCACCGAGGTCCTGGAAATCCTCCATGTTATTCACATCATAATAATCGATTCCAATTCTGATTTGACCGCCAGCTTCTCCTTTATGTACGGTTTTTACTTTAAAAGGGAGAACGGTGAGAGGGGCAGTGGCTTCGGTGAACGTTCCTTTTTCACTGAAATCAAATCGGCCTTCAACGACGGTTTCAGCTCGGTTTTCAATTTCTTCGGGGCTGATTTCCTCCCATAACGTAGCGGATACGGGCGTGGTCAACAAGAGGACGGCGATCACGATAGAAAAGGTGGTGAAAAAGCGTAGTCGCATATGGTTTGCTCCTTGTATATGTAGTGGGTCTGGGGTGGGGTTCATGATGGTTGATAATAGGATCGTAACATAAGATGGTGGGACGGGCAGAACCGTCCCCGATTGTCCCACCACATCCAGAAACGAGTTCACATCACCTGGGACAGGCAGAACCGACCCCAGCTGTCCCACTATCTTATGGTAGTACCAGCACGGAGCCTGTTTTGTGGCCTTGTTCTACGTAGTGGAAGGCTTGTGTGAGTTGGTGTAGAGGGTAGCTCCGGTCGATGACGCCTTTTATTTTTCGTTGCTCGAGCAAATCCCGGACGGTTTGGATGTCACGAGTAGTGATGAACGTGATGCCGCATTTGACTTTGTTTTTCTGCGATAAGAATGAGCGGAACGTCTGGAAAACTAGGCCTCCATTGAGGGCTGTGGTTGCATAGATGCCTTTTGGACTTAGCGAAGATTTTACGGTTTGGTAAGGCAAGTGTCCGACGGTATTGAAGATGAAGTCGTACGTGTGGCCGCTCGTTCGGAAGTCGGTCGTCGTATAGTCGATGACATGGTCAGCGCCGATGCTTTGCACCAAGTCCAGGTTTTTCGAACTGCATACTCCGGTGACCTCAGCGCCGACGCTTTTTCCGTATTGGACAGCGAACGTTCCGACGGCACCAGAGGCTCCGCGCACTAGTAAGTGGTCTCCTTTTTTCAATTCCTTTAGGAAATAAAGAGCGGCGTTTGCTCCGAATGGCAAGGATGCTGCTTCTTCAAAGGAAATGTGCTTCGGAATGACAGCGAGTGGCGCTTTGTCGGGGACCGTTATATATTCGGCGTGAGCACCTGTCGACACCATCCCGAATACGCGATCCTCCACTTTAAATTTGGTAACCTTTTTCCCGACCGCTTCCACCACTCCTGCGAATTCTTGTCCGAGGATTCCATTTTTCGCTTTCAAAAAGCCCCCCATTGTGGCGCGGACGACGTCCCCTGATGCCACGGTCGCCGCTTTGATTTTTATCAACACTTCTTGGTCACTTGGGGTTGCGGCGGGCACTTCTTTTTGTGTAAACTGATAATTTTTCCCGTAATTTGTACAGAGGATTGCTCTCATTTTCTCACCTTTTTCTGATTTTTCTGTAATCCAAAAGACTTCCGTAATAGAAGTTGGTATAGTGAAGATATCGATTCCGTTTATAAAAGGAGGCTGCCATGAAACAAATTTTGATTCGTTATATGAAAAGGTTCACAGACCTTGATGACCAATCGCTTGACCGGATCGCTTCGGAAGTTCCGGTCGCAAGCTTTCAAAAGGGAACCACGCTTTTGCATCAAGGTGAGGTCCCGGAAAAGTGTTACTTCATATTGAAGGGATGCATCCGGAAATACACGGTGGATGAAGAAGGCAAAGAAACGACGGTCAATTTCTATACAGAGGAGCAGAGTGTAACGATTTTTAATCGGCATTCGCCTGATCAAGCTTCCAAGTATTCTCTCGATTGTGTGGAAGATTGCGCGTTGGTTGTGGGCGATTTGGCTACGGAGCAGGACTCGTATGACGCGAACCCCGCTCTAGAAGCGATGACACGAAAAATGATCGAAGAAGACGTCGGGGCCATGCATGACGATTTTGCCCTTTTTATCTCCTCCACACCTGAAGATAGGTATCGGAATTTGCTTGAAAAAAGACCGGACTTGATTACGAGAGTCCCGCAACACCAACTCGCGAGCTACCTTGGTATCACACCGGAATCGCTGAGCCGGATTAAGAAAAGGCTAGGAAGCCCCCTTTACTGAGCGGGGTAGAGCAGGGATGAAGCGGATGGCTTTGACGAGTAGCCATAGTCCAAATCCGAGTTCTCCGACCATCATCGGGACACTCAGCACCATTTCCAGCGTTGCTGTTGTGCTATCGAGTTGCGGGACGAGTTGATACAGGGAATGGACGACGGAATAACTTGCTCCTGCGGCAAACAGCAGGATGCTGATCCATTTTGGAATATAACGTGCTTGGATGGCGACATATCCTGCCATCATCAAATGGATGCCGAAGACAATCAATCCCGCTGACCACACGGTTTCAAATCGTAGCAACGACTCCATGACCTGAGCGGACGCTCCCTCAGCCCCGCTTTGGACAAGTCGTGCCGACGCAATCAGTGACCAAACAGCAACAGCTAGGACGGCTGTGTACAGCAGGCGCAGCCCTCCGACAATCCGGGCGTATGTTGGATGGATCGGCTTTAAAAAGGCGTAAAATGCCCATGAGACTATAAGATCAGTTAAAAGAATGACCCCCCATGCCGCGATTCCGGAATAAAATAACCTTGGGGAAGCCTGCAAGTTCACAAAAGTTGCCGTGGCATCCTCATACATAACGAGAGAACTGTGAACATACCCATAAGCGTAAAAAGCAGCCAGTGTCATCACAAGCAAAGCGACCCCCGCCATCCATGCTGGCCGACGTTGTTCCTCAAGGAAAGTAGTAGTGTTCATAAGTGAACCTCCTTTATAAGTTACTTACATCTTATCCCCAGATCGAATCGATCACATTGACTTAAGTCAATATGACGCGAAGTTTGTGGGACAGTTGGGGTCGGTTCTGCCTGTCCCGCTAAACCCGCATACCATGTCCTTCCATGTGGTATAATTAGGAAAGAGATTGTCATGGGAAAGGGGGAGAGATGGTTGGTTAGAATAGCGATCGCGATACTCTTATTGTTGTGCAATGTAGTGATCCATCCGGTTTCGCCGGCCGACCATTACGGGCATTCTGGGACAGCTGAACTGACAGCCAAGCCTGTCGTTTCGGATCAAAAAGCTGTTCAATTTCCGTCAGTGACTGTTCCGCCGAAACTCGAGAAAGAGGATTTTCGAGTGGCAAAGGTGTTACGAGAGCAGAATGTCCAAATCCGCTCCCTTCCTTATCACGACTTTTCTCACGTTCAACCTTTTGAAAAGTCATTAGAACACTATACGAAGGCGAAGTTTTTTCAATCTAGTTATGTGTGATTCTTCTCTCTTTTTTTACTGAAAAATGAAGAGAGAAAGGTGAAAAACATGAAACGTTCAAATGATCAAGATACATGGATGTATTACGCGGTAAGTTTTTTCGTATTGTCGATATTCTTTGGAGCTATATACCTCTCCGGTGTGGCATCAGGAGTAGAATGGGCCGCATACTTGCCCCACTTTTCATGGGGGATGTTCAATAGCACGGAGCTAAAACAAATAATAGGTGTAGGAGTTTGTTTTGGCTATTTATTTAAGATGAATTAAGAAGAAGTGCAGAGCTGGCGGATATGCGCCTGGCTCTGTGCTTTTTTTGTGAGACAGTTGGGGACGGTTCTCAGCGTCCCACTGGGACAGGGAGAACCGTCCCCAACTGTCCCGCTGCATTCCGAATCTAAGCAACTCCAACGGGGCTATTTCCCGCCTTCACGGCTGCTTAAAGCATATGATAAGCTGAAAGGAAGAGTTTTACATAATTGTTGTGGGAGATGTTTCTGTTGTCGTCTATTCTTTTCATCTTATTCCTTCTTGTATTCACGCTCTTTTTCTCCTCGACGCTACTTGCATTTGGGTTCAAAACGAGGAAGCTGAGAATTCGCTGGGGGACATTGATAGCTGTCATTGCTCCGGTGGTTTCTTACCTTATGTTTTTTCTGATCCCGTCGATTTTTCCAGGGTATGACTGGTTTTGGACGTATGTTGTTGTGTTTTTAATGGGAGCGAGTTGGTGTTTGACTGGGTTATTCGTGTTGGCGGTGGGGATGTTTACGAAGTGATTTTTTTGACCGGGACAGGCAGAACCGTCCCCGATTGTCCCATTCGCGCATAAAGGAGGCTGTCCATTGTCAGAAGAAATGAAACAACATCATTTTTATTTAACGATCGGTTACATCGCTATGCTTTTACTTTTAGTCACGGCCTTTAGGTTTCTTTACATTGACGATCGATGGGGATTCATTCTGGCCATATTTGGCCTTTATAGCATGAGAAGCTGCATCAATTATATGGAGTCCAAGCTTCTGCCAGATACAAAAGAAAAGCGTACGATTAAGAAGTTCTTTCTCATTCTTTATGTCGTAGTATCCCTAGGAGCGGGTTATTACTTACTATTCTAATAATCGGGACGCTGAGAACCGTCCCCGACTGTCCCACTTTTAAAAGGAGGAATACATATGAAGCGAACGGTAATCGGTGGGATTCTGATGCTTGGTGGTTTGTTGATGGTCTGCGCGATTATTATTGCGGGAGCAATTTATTCGACTCAGATGACGGCATGGTCAGGTAAATCCAAGCTGTGGTTTGCGATTTTTGGAAGAGAGCAATATGGTAATGAAACTGTCCAGTCTATGTTTCTAGGCTTTCCGTTTATAGTGGGCATCGTTTTTGTTTTTGTCGGACTCATTATATTAGGGCAAGAACTGTATAAAATCCATCAAATGAAGCAAGATTGAATGTTGAGGAAAGAAAAGGGAAATTCAATCATATTTGGAGGAGTGCCCAATGAAACATTTGACCGTTTTCTTCATCCTGCTCAGCCTCGCCGCCTGCAACACCACTGCACCCGTTAAGTCATTTGAGGGCTACTTTCATTCGGTCGAACCAGAAGATAAACTGAGTATCGGATGTTCGGATGTGGCGAAAAGGAATGATACGGACGGGACGACAGAAGGGTATATGTGTGAGGTGCTTGTGACGGATGAGACCGTCATTCAGGCAACAAACGGTGAGAATCTGACTATCGAGGACTTGGTAGGATTAGAGGTCGAGACGGTCGGCGCGCCGTTGGGGGTGGAGATTGTTCTGTCTGAAGAGCGGGATATCAATCAAAGTCCGGAGAGCAGGCTTGGGTTGATGGCTGCGGAGGTCGTCTTTCTCAAGGAGTGATGGTGGGACAGTGAGAACCGTCCCCGATTGTCCCACTCGCCTCATTCACCCCGCGTTATACCCATCAAACGCTTTCCGGAATTCCTCAGGATCATCCATTTTCACAAACACAGAATGTATGGTCTTTTTCAGCCCGAACACTTTATGGATCTCTACAGGCTCCTTGAGTCGGATTACATAAGGAGAGGGTTCTTTTTCGAGCCCGTGAAAAGCAAGCTCAACGCTGTTCTTGCCAGCGAGTTCGTCATTCGGATACAAGCCTTCGATTTTATCCCATGGTACTGTTCCATATTCCCGGATTCCTTTTTGAAAATGAAGCCCCGTCTTGTCTAGAACCACAGGAGATAGACGGATCGCCTGATAATCGGACACGATGAACAACAGGGCATAGACATCGAGGGCGGTGATGATCCGGGCGGCGGTATGACTATACTGGGCGATCATCAGGTGGACCGCAATGATTTCGATAAGCATGGCATGGATGAGCATGAAAAATACGCCAAGATAGCTGCCATCTTTATGGAAGAAGAATCCCTGCACGGGTTTTTTCCTCCAAGTAAAGAGGACGTAGTAAAATGCGGCGAGGTCCGTGGCTAAAATCCGGAACGGGAGCTGTGCTTTTTGTAAGTGTTTACTTTTAAAGGAAAACGTCTGCCGCGTTGCCACTGAGAAGCTCGACAGGAAATGGTAGTGTTCGGATTTGTTGGCTTTATAGTTTTTTACAAGTAGAGGGAAGCGTCTGGCGATCAGGATGAATAGGATCAGCTCAAAGGATATCAGAGCGGCCTCGAGAACGATGACGGAATGATTGAAATAGGAAAGATATCCGTCGGCGTGACTGGGAATGATCAAGTTCGCAAGCACCACTCCGATCAGGATAAATCCACACAGGAAAAGCCATGACATTTTCTTTTTGAAGCCAAAGAAGTATAACAAAAGAGGCAGAATCAGCGTAAGATCGAGAGCGGTAGCGACACCGATACGGTCATCGATTGGTCCTACGAGCTCGAATTGCATGATTAGATAATTGGGGACGAGGATGAGGAGTAAAAAGAAGAGAATCCGTTTCGCGTGTACGTGTTGGAGCACATAAGAAGAAGCCATACCATCCCTGCTCTCTTTTTTATTTTCATTATACTGGAAAAAAGAGGATTCGGGTCAGGTGTTGGTAGTTTGTTGGAAAGTCGACACAAGTTTGGGACAGTGAGAACCGTCCCCGATCGTCCCGCTCAACCTTGAACAAGCGCCTATTCTGTTCAAACGCGGGACAGGCAGAACCGTCCCCAACTGTCCCACCAAAATTTTGAAACCCATCCCCCATCCACTCCGTACATAATACTAACAAGATCTACCATTTCATTTGAGGAGTGTATCCACTTGAATCCATTTATCACCGCCCCAACCAATCAACTATCCAAAGACAGCGTCAAAGTCTGGCTGATCAGCGACGGAGTCATCAACCTCGTTGGCTTTCTCATTCTGGGAGGGCTCTTCATCGCGGACCATATTTTCACGTGGGCGCCTTGGGCTTTTTGGCTTTTGGTCGCTGTGACAGTCGTTTCCTTTTTCGGAGCCGTATGGGGATGTTGGAAGCCGTTTTTGTTGTATAAGCATTGGCGTTACGGCATCAGTGAAGAGTTTTTGCAGCTGAAATCAGGAGCGCTTCATGAAGAGCATCAGCTGATTCCGATGACGAAAATCCAGTCCGTGTCCACCCATCAGGGTCCGCTTTTGAAAAAGTATCACCTATACTCGATCAAAGTTCACACAATGGGCTCGATTCATACAATCCCCGCGCTACCAGAAGCGACGGCACTTGCCCTAAGGGATCAGATTGCGCGCTATGCGAAAGTGGAGGAGGTTTGATGATGACAGAAGTCAGACGGAATCACCCGTTGATGATGGTTCATGAAATCGGCAAACTGCTGAGGAACAGCTTCTTCTTTTTTTTCTTCTTATTCGTGATCCATGCCGGCTCTGAATCTTGGTATGTGGTGTACGGGCGCTATGCATTCATCGTGCTGTTCGTCCTGACGCTTCTTCAGGTGCCTTTGAAATGGTACAGACATACATATCAACTGGACGAGACAGCCATTCACGTCACTAAAAGCCTGATTTCGACGACGAAGCAGACGGTTCCTTATTCGAGGATCCAGCACGTGCACCGCAAGACCCGCTGGTTCCATCGATTCTTCAACGTTTCGTCTGTCACGCTCGAGACGAGCACACAGGATGATGACCGCTCGCTTTACTTCCCCGTTTTGAAAAAAGAACAGTCCGAAGCGATGGAGCAGCGGATTCAAGGGAAAAGGGAAATCGTCGAAATAGAAGCCGTGGAAGCGAGTCCAGAGCCAATCTTGCAGCCGGCCGGGGGACCTGTCATGGTCGAAGAAAAAGCCCCACCCCAACAAGTCCAGGCTGCAGAGCTCAAGGACAAACATATTCATTTTACTCCCGGAAAAAAAGAAACGCTGAAGGCATCTGTCGCCTCGCTCAGCTTTCTCGCCATCATCCCGATCGCCGGTTCGATCCTTTCGAAAGTGGACGATCTTCAAATGGAGCAGCAGCTCGGGGGAATCTTTTCGTTCCTTTTTGAATCGGCTTGGATGGTGACGCTCGTCGTTGTTCTCGCCGTCATCCTGGCTGCCGTCATCGGTATCGTCAAGACCGTGGTGAAATACGGAAAGTACGAAATCGCGTCAACAGACGAAAAAATCGTCATCACAAAAGGGGTCGTCGAGGAGGATTACTTTTCGATTGATAAAAACAAGGTCCAGGCTGTCCTCATCGAGCAAACGCTCATGAAGCGGATCCTCGGCCTCGCTTCTCTCAAGCTTGTCTGTGCCGGTGGAAATGGAGAAGATACGGAAGTAAGCGCGATTTACCCGTTCCTTCCTGTGAACCGCGCGAATTCGCTCGCAGAAGAGCTGCTTCCAGAGTATCATTTTGCAAAACAGATGGAAAAATTACCGAAACAGGCGCTGTATCTAAGACTCTTGAAGCTGAGCTGGCTATGGATCATCGCCACCGGACTCCTTTACTGGTTCAAGCCTGAACCGCTTGGCATGGAGATACCGTGGTGGCTGCTTTCCCTAGGACTAGGAACGATCATCCTTTTGTCACGCGTGTTGAATTTTTATCAGTCCAGATATGCGCTAAACGAACGCTTCGTCCAGTTCCGCTCAGGAGGCTTCACGTTGACGACGTACCTATCGAAACGTGACAAAATCATCGAAATGGAAGCATCAAGATCATTTATCCAAAAACAGTTCGGTCTAGCTTCCCTAAACACCGTCAACCGCTCCAACCCCGTCCGCCACACCGCAATGGAAGACGTCCCTGAAGAGTGGGCGAAGGAAGTGTACGGCTGGTATGTGGAAAGGAAGCAGGAGGTTAGGGTTCAGTAGGTGTTGTTGGAGAGTTGTGGGACAGTTGGGGACGGTTCTGCCTGTCCCGCGCCGGGACGCGAGAACCGTCCCCACTGTCCCTTTCAATACATACAAAAAGGAGAACATCTCATGCCTATCAAAAGGAATCTATTAGTCTTGTTATTTGTTGTATTATTTGCCGTTATTGCGGGATTGTTTATCATGATGACGTCCAGTTATTTCAATACGAAAGAGATCGATCTGCTTGTTTCAGGATGCTATGAAAATGGCGGTAAGGTGATGCTCGAGATTCATAATACGCTGACGAGTAGCTATTCGTTTGAGTGTGAGCGGTAGGGGGTGCGGGGTGATCGGTTCTGTTTGTTCCACGGGACGCTGAGAACCGACCCCAACTGTCCCACCAACCCTAAATCCACCTCTCCAAAAACTGGAACAAAATGTTATAATGGACCCGCGTGACAATATCACAACTTGGAGCTTTTTATACATGAAGAAAACCATACTGATCCTGATCGGAATCCTTTTCTTGGCGGCCTGTTCCACAACCGATCCAGCCGTCACAAGCGAGGAAGGTTCTGATCCGAAGCAAGAGCAGAAAGAGATTACATATGAATTCAGACAGGAGCAGCATGATGATTTGAAAAAATCGTGGCTGTTACCAAATTCTTATCAAATAACGGTCGACCGTTATTTCGAACAGTTGTCCAGGTTTGAAACGGACAACGCAGAAGAGAAGATGTTCTTCTGGCATCAGCCGTCCGCTGACGAATTCGAGTTTACGCTGGAAACCGTCTCGGAGGACCTTGAACAAGAGGTGCCGACGATGGAAATCAGCCCCGTGAACAAACATCAATACATCTACCTCACCGAATTTCTAGAACTGGAGGAACTCGCGGAGGAAAGTTTTGATAAGCTCTATGAAAAAGTATCGGAAAAAGCGGAGGAAGATGGGGCAGCTTATATGGAGAAGATGAAGGAAGATATTCTTTTCCAATACGATAGCGCACCGACCGTTTTTACGCAGGAGGATTACGACATCGCTCCGTTCACAACGATGCTTGAGCACGAATCCGAGCAAGGGGTGCTGTATTACGATCTGATCGGCGAAGGAGATACCGATTACCTTCATGCTACTCTGACGATCCCGAAAGATCAGAAAGAAGAATTTCTAAACACGATGCTCGAGTCGCTTCAGACCATCACCTATGATGAGGGAGAATTTGCTGACGAAGCCGTCATTGATGATCCGAAAAGGTTGTCCTATGAAGCCTCAGAAAATCTGAAGGGAGATTACCCGCAAGCCGGTTTTTCCTTCGAGCGACCAGAAGCGGCTACCTTCCGCTACTCTTTCCCTCTCTACCATACTTACCGCTACACATTCGGGACGTTGTATGAAAAAGAGATTGAGAAAGAACATTTTTCCCTGCGCAGCTCAGAATTCATAGCCCGTGCCGCGATAAAAGAAAACGCCCGCAACAGGGAAGAGGAGATGCGTAACCGCGCGCTCGACGATTTCGTCGCCTTCCAAAACGACTACGCCCGCTCCGTCACGTACTTGCATGACGAAGGCTTCGATACAGGTATTTTCACAACAGGTATCCGCGTCGATTTCGACGGCTATGACGAATACTGGTTCTTAAAAGAAACCGAGGATCATGTCTATGAAATCACATTCGACATCGCACCCGAGGCCCCGGGATACGAAGAACTGCTGGACAGCTATCTGAACGCCGTCCGCACATTCGAACTGTCGGATGAGTAAATGGGACAGTGGGGTCGGTTCTGCCTGTCCCGCGGTGGGACGCTGAGAACCGTCCCCAACTGTCCCGCTCACAGGGAGGTGAACGATTAGATGATTGCAACGAGTTGCCCGAAATGTCAGGGAGAGCGCGTGAAGTGTTACGTGGATCAGGGATTGAAAGGGCTCCTGGTCAAGAATGCTGAGGGAGATAAGCTTTTCGGAAATAAGAAGAATACCCGGATCAATCCATTGGTTTGTACCGACTGCGGTTGGGTCGAGTGGTATGCAGATGAACCACAGAATTTAAAATAACAGCTTGAATGATAAGGAGTGTGTTGTCATCGCTCTTAATCAGAATATTTGTACATAGCAGGTGCTTTCTATGAAAAAAAGAACCATTTTTCTAATCATTGGTCTTATGCTGGTTCTCCTATCCGCTCCGGCCTTATTTGTGATGGGACGGGAGGTCTTTTATGAGAGGTCCGTCCAATCCAAATACAAAATTGAAACGATCTACCATCCGACAGATAGAACCACTGATCCTTTCTACACGCTCCAATATCTCCAAGACGGGCGCCCAAAGCCTTTCTCCGAAATGAAACGGGTCGTTTATGTGAATGGGGAAGAAGTGTCTAGCTACAATGAGTTCATGGATGAAGTTGATGTTTCTGAGGATATAGTGCTTTCCCGCGTGATTTCCTTTTATGACACTGAAATCACAATCGCAGATACCTTCGAAGGAACCTATGAAGAAGAGGCGAGAGAGTTTTCGGATGTCCGTATCTCTATTCAAGGAAAAAACTACGCAGATCCTGCTCGTCTTGAAATCCGTCCGACCTATCTGGACAACAATCGTTATCACGGTTATTTTGGCATGGTGAAAATGACCGAGCGCTCTACAGGTGAGGAACAGCTCATCATCATCCAGCGCTTGTTCGAAGATTTCCGCTCGCTTCCAGAACAAGATTGGGAATGGAAGACGATTTCGATCAGTGAGGACGGAGAGGTGAAGACCGACCAGTTTAAGCGGGATGAAATCGCAGACCCCGCGTACCGAAGGGATTTAATCAGTCATACCACAGCTTCCCCGTATGCCCTCGGCTACAAATCAAACGTCTTTCATTACTATCCGTCGATATTTTTCCCTTTCCTCTATCCATTTGTGACAGCAGTGCTGGGGATAATATTTGTCGTGATCGGTTCATTTAGAAGGTGAGGGACAGTTGGGGACGGTTCTGCCTGTCCCGTGATGGGACGCTGAGAACCGACCCCAACTGTCCCACCCATCCATTGGAAGTGAGGTGTCGATATGTCGAACAAGCTAAAAATCCTATCCATCATTGGTATCGTCCTAATAGGGATCGGGATTTTTTGGATTTCAAGCCTTAACTCAACAGAGGACGAGGAATACATAGAAGAAATCGTTCGATCCCTCCAACAATCCCAGAGCGATATTGCCCACATTGAATTCCTGGACGATCACCAAGCTATTGCCTTTTATGAATGGCAAAATGAAGGCGAGGATCATTTTGGAAAGGCCACTTTGAAAAAAGAGATTTTGGGCTGGGAGATTATTGGTGGTGGAACAGCTCAAGTCGATGCAGATGAACAATTTGGACGTGGATTTATTGATTTAAGAAAGGCTTTTACGAGCTATACGGATTTGCTAAGCGGCAAGATTTCAAATCCCGCAATCGAACGTGTGACGGTAGCTTTAGAGAATGGAAAGGAATACGAAGCCGAAGTAGTGGAGTATCAGGGTCAGGAAAAGTTATGGTTCTACCTGACGAAAGGTGAAGACCTCTCGGGCGCAAAAGTGACTGCACTAACGAGTGAGGGAGAAGAAATAGCACTGACTCAGGACTAATAGCGGTGAAATTCTGTTTCGAATTCCTGTGGTTTCTCACTTGCATAGAATACGAAGAACAATAAGAATCTGGGACAGGCAGAACCGACCCCAACTGTCCCACCTAACAAGGAGGACTTCCCATCATTTTACGCATTTTGACGCTGTCCATAAGCTCTTTCGGCCTCATCATCGGCTACTTTATTTTGTCCCTGTGGCTGAGTAAAGACCAGAGCCTTACCGCTGCATATATCATCGCTGGCTGTACCTTCGTTTTAGTGATCATCGGAATCATTGGACTCTTCAAACCAAAAAGATACATCACCAAAAGGCGCTCGACGAATATTGCCCTGCTTGTGACCACTTTGTTCGTTTCTGCGGCCACTTTATTGATTAGTGCCGTCAACTATTTGTTTGAATCCGAGGCGGCTAAATACATAGAAATTGGGGAACTACATGCGGAAGATAAATGGGAGGCTTATCAAAACGCTCTATTTAAACAGTCCACAGCGCAAGCCGACACCGAAGATTTTTATTCAGAGCAGGTAGGGTCTATCACTTTTTATTATGAAAAAGAAGCAGATCAAAAGTGGGTGGATACCGCCGTTGAGGCGATTGATGAAAAAAAGGAAATCTATGAGCAGATTCTTCCTCTAGATGAGAAGCCTCCTGTCGACATCATTTTGTTTGAAAATCTTCCTGAACATGCCGGCGATACTTCACCTGAAGGCGTTGAGCGTGGTGGTTATTACATGTGGGAGCAGCAAACCATTCACCTGCAGCTTCCCGTTCAGGATTCTGATATAAAATTCCAACGCAGCGTCGTGCATGAATACACCCATCACCTATTTGAAGCCTTTCTTGATGAAAAAGATATTTTTGGTCTCGATGTTCCGATATGGTTGAACGAGGGTCTGGCCTCTTACGTGGAAGGCAGGGATGTAGGATTCGGTAGTGAGGCGATAAATGCTTTGGAGTATCCCGAATTCAATGAAATCGAGACATCCGAACAGTTCCAATCCAATATGCACGCTCCTTTCAATCCTTATATACAGAGCATGCTGTTCATGAACTATCTGTTCGACCGGGAAGGCTATGAGTTGGTCAGCCGAATCACGGATGATTTAGAGACGAACGATTTCGCCACCGCCTTCAAAAATGTCACAGGGAAGCCAATCGAAACATATTCTTCTACGTTCCTTGAAAAATTAGAAGGTGTTCCAGAGGATTTAAAAGAAGCTAGAAGAGAGCAAAATTTTAACGGAAATCATGAAGCCGCTTTGCAAAAATTGCTTAAGGCAAAAGAAGTTGTGCCGGATTTATATATTTTGAATAGTCAGTTGGCTACTATTTACTTGGAACTAGGCCAGTTTGATCAATCGAGAGAATACAGTGAAAAAATGGTCAAACTGAACCCGGAGTTACCTGCCCCGCATCAACGCTTGTCTGACTATATGCTCGTAGAAGATCTCGACAAAGCGATGGAGCTTACCGCCACTGCTGTAGCATTAGCAGATGAAGGGGAAGCAGACTTTTACAAGGAGAAGCTAGACCAGCTAAAATCGCTCCAGCAACAGGTAGATAACAGCCAACCTCTCCTCGGCTACGCAGAAATGTTACAGGGAGACTATACCCACTCTCTGGACCTGAAGAAAGAGTTAGCCAGACAGCTATTGAACAAGTATCCAGATGTTGAGCAAGGTAGACAACAGGTTGATGAGATTTTGGGGAGCTAGGAACAGTGGGCAGGGACAGTGGGGACGGTTCTCCCTGTCCCGCGGGACGCTGAGAACCGACCCCAACTGTCCCACATTCTAACCAAAAAGAGGAGAAACTCCATATGAAAAAGAACATTTATATATTGATACTTATCACATGCACCCTATTCACCTGGGCATTTTATTCTAACTATCAGTCCTTCCAGCTGGCGAAAAACACCTGTATCGAAAGCGGTAAAACACCATATTCTGAAAAAGATCTTCTGGCCATTAATTGGACCGTATCCTGTAAGTGAATGGATTCATGATAAAAAAAGAGGAGGAATCTCTTTGAAAAAATTCAGTTTCCTGTTGTTCAGTCTTTTGCTTTTAACTGCCTGCAACACCTCACAGTCGTTATCTTATACAGAAGTACAGAAAGAGAATATGAACGAAGACGCTCTGTCCTTTTTTCAAAGCATGAAGGCAAAAAACGGAGTCCACCTTTATTTTGATGAGCAGAACGATGCGGTTTTCACCTACCTCAACGCATCGAATGTCGCGCAGGGTGAGCAGGCCTTGAACTTTACAAGCTTCGATTTGGAGAATGAAGCGGACACACTAAAGGTTTTCTATGAGAGCGAATCAACCTCTGACTATTCTGATTCATCAAACGTTCACGAACAATTTTACAGACTAGATCTCGACCAAAACTACGAAAGCATCCGACTATTCCAAAACGGAATCGAATCATCATTCGGCACAATATCAGGCAATTGAGTGGGACTGTGGGGGCGGTTCTCCTTGTCTCGTGGGACGCTGAGAACCGTCCCCGATCGTCCCACTTCACACCAGCTCAAGCATCTCAACTGGGACAAGCAGAACCGTCCCCAACCGTCCCACCACCCCAAACCAGCCCCCTCCCATTCAAAAAAATCAGAATTCCCGAACATTTTCTTTATCCATTGACCACATCTGACACGACTGTTATGCTTCCCCTTATAATTCCATACAAACAAGCACCTTGTATAAGTTCAGGAATACGGCCTGAACGTCTCTACCAGCTACCGGAAATAGCTCGTCTACAAGGGAAAACGACATGAATATGTTCTTTCCCTATGTATAAGTACCGGTAGACTCCGGTGCTTTTTTTATTTGGTCAATAGGAGGGGCATCATGAGAAACTTTTTCAAATTCGCAGAACGCGAAACCAATTATAAAAAAGAAACGCTGGCTGGAATCACCACGTTTCTATCGATGGCTTATATTCTAGTCGTCAATCCAATCATCCTGAGTCAGGCGGGGATGGACAAAGGCGCGCTCTTCACTGCCACGGCACTGTCTGCGATTGTCGGCTCGCTTCTGATCGGCCTGATGGCGAATTTCCCTGTCGGTATAGCGCCCAGTATGGGGCTGAACTCGTTCTTCACCTTTTCTGTCGTGATCGGAATGGGCATCGAGTGGCAGATCGCGCTGACTGGTGTTTTCATCGCGGGAATCATCTTCATGATTTTAAGTCTTCTGAAGATCCGTGAAAAAATCATCAACGTCATCCCGAAAGACTTGAAGCATGCGATTGCTGGCGGGATCGGTTTTTTCATCGCCTTCATCGGTTTGAAAAATTCCGGTATTGTCGTGAGCAACGAGGAAACGTTTGTCTCGATCGGTAATCTCGCATCTGGAGGAACGGCGCTCGCAGCTATTGGTTTCATCCTTACGCTAATGATGCTTGTACGTGGGATTCGCGGCGGAATTTTTTACGGCATCGTCGTGACGAGTATTATCGGAATGATGGTCGGATTAGTCGATGTACCTGAATCGATCGTCGGTGGCGTGCCAAGTCTTGAACCGACATTTGGTGTCGTGTTCAACCATCTCGGGGACATTTTCACACCTGAAATTCTAGCGGTTATTTTTACTTTCTTATTCGTAGCGTTTTTCGATACAGCAGGCGCTCTAATTGCGGTCGCCAGTCAGGCTGGAATTATGAAAAATAATCAAATCCCGAATGCCGGACGTGCGCTTCTCGCCGACTCTTCATCCGGCGTGGTCGGTGCTATCTTCGGTACCTCCACGACCGCTTCGTTCGTCGAATCGTCTGCCGGAGTAGCCGTCGGAGGTCGGACTGGTTTCACAAGTGTAATCATCTCCGTCTGTTTCGGTATCGCGCTGTTCTTCTCACCGCTTCTCGGCGTCATTACACCAGAAGTGACTGCACCAGCACTCATCATCGTCGGTGCGCTGATGGCAACCGAGGTGAAAGAAATCGACTGGAACCGTTTTGAAGTGATCGTGCCAGCGTTCGTCACGATCATCACGATGCCACTCACATTCAGTGTTGCAACAGGAATCGCGCTCGGTTTCATTCTCTACCCATTCGCCATGATCGCCAAGCGCGACTGGAGACAAGTCCACCCAATCATGTACACGCTCGGTGGACTATTCATCGCCTATTTCGTATTTTTATAAAGAAAACACTTAAGTCGGTTCTGGGTTAGAAACTCAGCACCGGCTTTTTTTGGGGGGGGACAGTTGGGGACGGTTCTGCCTGTCCCACAGCGTTTACTTCCTTAGATGAAGATGGTAGGATAGTGCAGAAACTGGAAGGAGGTTGGTGGTTTGAAGTATATTTTTCAGAAGGGGATGACGTTCGTCTTGACTCTATTTCTGTCTGGGATCGCTTATTGGTTCCTCTTACCTGAATCAGGCCGCGAGGGTTTTGGAGTCGTTTGGATTGTTCTGGGTACCGGGATCACGTTCGGGACGGTTTTCTCATTCCTTATCGATCGGATTCTGCGCAATGTCCGAAAGCACCATCTTACATATAAACTGCTTTTACATATAGCCGCTGGAATACTGCTCCTTATGGTTTTTGTAAAGGTTGAGGAATGGCTTTTCAGCTTCTTTTGGCTGATCTTACCTGTCGTGATCCTGTTTGTCTTCATCGACGAAATCCTTCGGCGGAATACATTCAGAACGTTTGCGTAAAGTAGAGATTTCATTATGGAAAGGGGGCTTCACGCCCATGCTACATAAACGATTAGGAGCGATTATCATGTTCGTAATCCTGCTCACAACCGGCTGTTCCGTCGCGGAAAGTCAGTCGGAAACGGAGTCTAAAGAAGAAAATAAAATAGAACAAACTGCTCCAGAAAAAGTCGAAGAAAACGAAATCGCCCTTGAGAAAAAAGAAGAAGAGCCTGTCTTAGACAAACAATTCTATCCACCTCATTTCAAAGTGACCGACTTTGCCGTACGCATCGATGAACAGAACAAGCTGTCAATTCGCATGAATTATCTCTTCGATCAGGAACTGTTTGAGTTTTTACGAACAGAACAACCTGAATTCTATTACGCGATCGAGTATCCGGAAGCCATCCATGAAATGCTTGGACAACCTACCAGTGACTTCATAAGAGGTGAAACATTCAGTGCAACAGGTGGACAGTTGAACCACAGTCTGGAAATCGAAGAACAGCTTCCAGAAGACATTTCGGAAAATGATCTCGGTTGGTTACGGGATGAATGGACCGGTTATCGCTTGATTCTATCCGATCAGAATCAGGACGCTTTTCACATTTTTGATGATATCTTCCATTATTCTAAGTCATAAACGGGACAGGGAGAACCGTCCCGCCTGTCCCACTCCCTCGGGACAACCAGAACCGTCCCGCCTGTCCCACTCCCTCGGGACAACCAGAACCGTCCCCAACTGTCCCGCAACCCTAAATCAGAAAATTTGATTATAATAGAACTATAAGCCAAAATAACTCAAGGAAACTCCCTGCCATTCACAGAAGAAAACACAACAAAGGAGATGGTATCAATGAAAGCTGTACACGTAACGGGTTATGGGGACGTCGATCAACTCGAGGTCGTAGACAAACCGATCCCTGAACCGAAAGACAATGAAGTCCTCGTTAAAGTGAAAGCCTGCGCCATCAACAACACCGAGATCTGGATGCGCGAAGGAGCATATGGGACAGGCTCGAAGTCTGGCTGGCGTCCAGAAGGCGTTCAATTCCCACGAGTTCCTGGATCTGATATCACAGGGGAAGTTGTGGAGACTGGTGCACAGGTTGACGAAAGTATGAAAGGGAAGGATGTCGTCTTATTCCCGTTCACTTCAAGCGGAGAGGAAGGTCTTGAACATATTTCAGACGATATGTCCTTCATCGGTTCGGAGTACGACGGCGGCTACGCTGAATATGTCGTGTGGCCAGCGGAACTTTGTTTCGATATGCCTCTTGAAGACTATACGGAAAGTGCCGTCTTTTCCGTGAGCGGTTTGACAGCGTGGCATATGGTGAACCAGATTCAAGCGAAGCCTGGCGAAACGATCATGGTGACAGGAGCCAACGGTGGTGTCGGTTCGTTGAATGTCCAGATTGCTTCTCAAGTATTCGGAGCAAACGTCATCGCGCTCGTGGGCGACTTGTCAGCGGCAGACTCCATGAAGGAGCTTGGGGCGACGCATGTCCTATCTTATAAATCCGACAATCTCGCAGAAGAGATTTTGGAAGCGAACGGCGGACCAATTGATTCTGTCCTCGACGTAGTAGGCGACGCCCTTTTCGCAACGTCTCTTCAAGTATTGAAAAAAGGTGGGAAGTTCTGCACGTCTGGTTCAGCCGGCGGTCAGAAGACCAATCTTGATTTCCGCACGCTTTATCTGAAGCACATCACGATGTATGGCTCTGTACTCGGGACGAGAGCTGAGTTCAAGGATATGCTCGGCGCGATTTCAGAAGGAAAAATCAAGCCGGTCATCGACAAGACGTTCCCTCTCGAAGAAGCGAGAGACGCTCAAGTTTATTTCAAAGAAAAAGGAAAACTAGGCAAAATCGTATTGCTGCCCTAAACATTAGAACGGGACAGATGGAGCTGGTTCTCGGCGTCCGCTTATAGCGGAACAGAAGAACCGCCCCCATCTGTCCCTTTTTTGAAGGATTTGGAAGGCTGTTTGTGGAAGTAGGTAGGTAAAGCCAGGTGAGCACGCGAAAGTTCCGACTCATCACCTGATCCAATGGGAGGGATCATGATGAAAAAAACGGACCAACAGAAATTCGTACAGAGAAAATACCGGAAAGAATTAGCGAAAAAAGAGCAGGATAAGGATGCCCATATCTCGCTTATGCTCATTGTTGGGGTTGTACTGATTCTTGCCATTCTCGCGTTATATTTTAATGTCTTTCCTAAGGGTGTCCGGGTTTTAACCACATAATGAAAAGACAGATCGAGGTATTGGATAGCCCGTTTGCGAATAACGCTATAAAAAGAATCGGGGAGGTAGAGTAACCCCTGATGAGTTTCAAAAAACGATTGGTATATGCAATAGCGTTCGCGGTCCTAATGTCTGCGGTCTCCCTGACTTTGAGCTACTTAGATCAAGGGAAACCTGATATCAACCACTTGATCGGAGTGAGTATAGCTGGGGTCATTACAGGCTTCTGGATCATGCCCCACACTTTTAAGAAGAGTAAGAGAAAGAAGGATGAATAGGTCATGAACATAAGGCGGGCCACGACAGCTGATGCTGAGGGAGTAGCCAAGGTTCAAGTCGACAGCTGGCATTCCACGTATCAAAACATTGTACCTGTTGAGTACTTGAACAATATGACGTACGAAAGCAGGGAACAGAAGTGGAAGGCTATTATTAAGAATCAATTTGTTTGCCTCGCAGAAAATGTTGAAGGAAGAGTCATAGGCTTTGCTAATGGAGGACCTGCACGAACTACGGATTACCCTGAATTTACAGGTGAGTTATACGCGATATACATATTAAATGAATTCCAAGGACAAGGAATCGGAAAACATCTATTTGAAGCAGTCATTGACCATTTAAAAAAACAGAATATGAACTCCGTACTAGTTTTTGTATTAGAAGATAATAGGAACAAGGGTTTCTATGAAAAATTAGGATCCCGAAAGTTAGATACATTGGAAATAGAGATAGCTGGCAGATTACTAAAGGAATCCGTGTATGGTTGGGAGAATATCAGTTCAACCTTGTAGCTCACCTACATATACTCTTCGACTTTCAACTGAATCAGAAAGGGGAAACCTTCTATGAGTTTTTGGACTTGGGTTGCCATATCTATTGCTTTAATGGGCGGAGTCTTCGCTAGTCAACCTCGAAAAAGTAAAGAAAAGAATACAGAAGTTAAGTGAAAAATAGCTGAAAATCGAAGAACGGCTGAGTTGTTTGTGGAATAATGAGCAAACAGCCGGTTCGTTCTTTTTACATTAAACCACTTTACACAGTGAACAGACCTGTCATTTTCATTAGAACTCTCCTATCAACACCCCCTATGTTACAATTATTGGTATGAACAAAGATTGAAAGGATATCAACATATGAAACACGTCTATGTCCTGTTCGGATTCCTGTCCCTACTCATCGCTGGCTGTAACGGAAACGAAACCGTCATCGAAGAACAGGAAAAAGAAATCAAGCAATTGCATGAGCATATAACAGAGATCGAAGCGGATCTCCAAGAACAAGAGCAAATCATCGATAACCACAGCGAAGACTTTTCCTACTTGAATGATTTGTCAGATCAAGACAAAGAAGCCTACGAGCTGTTTGTCGAAGAAAAAGATGACAGGCACCTGAGCGGTTTATCCCCGGATAAAATGATGCTGGTGTATTACCATTCCGTTGTCCAAGATGACATCGAAGCCCTTTATTCGCTCGCCTATAACGATGGGACACTGCCTGATTTCAAGGTATTCAAACAGCAATATGAGGATCATTTACATAAAAAAGAGCTCAAAACCGCGCTTAGCTTTAGGGATTATGATGACATCCGAGTCAGGGAAGGACAGACGAAAGAAAATGAGGCCCATGTGGAAATGCACGTGAGCTACGGAGGGTATAGCCAAGTCATCGTGGCAAGCTTCTCGAACGACAACGGCGTCTGGAAAAAGGACGTTTTGCATCTGCTAGAGTCTTTGGAGGAACAAGCGTAATTTATTCTAAGGAGGATGTATGAAAAAAATACTTTTATGGTTATCCATACTGATCAATCTGTTCTATTTAACTAACTTTCTTTTCGACTTCGGATTAAAATTACCGGGCTTCATCAACGTGATACTTGGGGGCGTGTTTGTTGCAAGTCTGATCAGCGCCCTTTTTCTACTGATCCGTTCTAAGAAACATGAGGGACTGGCGGTGACGGTGTTGAGCCTAAGCCTGGCTTCGCTCGGGTGGTTCGTTTTCATTAACTATTTGTCGCTCATCATGGGAGGATGACCATGAGCATTCAGTTAGAAAAGTTGCAGCTTGCCGATTTACATCCGTTATACGAGTTTGAAAGGGAGAACCGACACTTTTTTGAGAAAATGGTGCCTAGCCGTGGTGACGACTATTATCGATTGGATACGTTTGAAAAAAATCATAAAGCTCTGCTCGACGAACAAACAAGAGGAGAAGCCTTTTATTCGCTGATCAAAGACGAACATGGCCACATCCTTGGGCGAATGAATCTGACGGATATCGATTTAACCGAGCGCTCGGGTTCTATCGGTTACAGGATTGGAGAGGAACATACGGGAAAAGGCATCGCGTATCAAGCATTGGAATTGTTTCTGGAAGACCTGAGCCACAACGGAATCCGACGTGTATTTGCCAAAACGACGACGAATCATATAGCCTCACAAAAAGTGTTGGAGAAAAATGGGTTCGAGTATAGGTGGACGGATGATGAGGTTTTTGAAATGAACGGACAGCTTTTGAAGTTTGTGTATTATGAGAAAATACTATAAAAAATAAGCTAAAGGATAGAGTGGTTGCAAGCTATCTATGGGCACCATCCCGACAACTGGAATGGTGGTCAGGTGACCTCTTATAACACACCAATTGAAAGGCAGGGTCTTTTTGATTTATATCCTATCGATATTTTCAATAGCCTTCATCGTACTCATCCTCATCGTCGCCTATCGAGTCTTTATCAAAAAAGCAAACACAAGTAATTACTACACTCCCTTCGATCACATAACAGGACAATCGGTCAGTGAATTTCAAGAGGAAAATGTGAGGGACGAACAAGTGGAAGAAAGGGATCAGGGCGATGACAAAGATAAATGAGGAAGGGGCATAGCCATGATCAAAGCTATTATTTTCGACTTAGATGGTACTTTACTAGATCGCGACACCTCAGTAAAAGTGTTCGTATCCCGGCAATACGACCGATTGAATCAGCGTTTACAACATATCCCTAAAGAAAAGTATATCGAGAGATTCATCCAGCTTGATGACCATGGGTATGTGTGGAAGGATCGAGTGTATCGTCAACTCATCCACGAATTTACTATCGATCGTCTGACAGCAGATGAATTACTCCACGATTATCTCATTCATTTCAAAGATAGCTGTGTCCCTTTTCCAGGTTTGATAGAGGTGCTAGAAGAATTAAAACGACGTCATTTTCAAATCGGAATGATCACGAATGGAAAGGGACAGTTTCAACTGGATAACATCAAAGCTTTGGGAATCGATTCCTACATAGAGGCTATTCTGATATCGGATTGGGAAGGGATAAAAAAGCCGGATCCTCTCATTTTTAAAAGAGCGACGAAAAGGCTTAAAGTATCGCCTGAAGAATGCGTATTTATAGGCGACCATCCAGAGAAGGATGTGGAGGCTGCCAAGAAATCTGGGATGAGAAGTGTTTGGAAGAGGAACTCGCATTGGGATGGCGTCGACGCAGATGCCGTAATTTTCGATCTAGGTGAACTCCCCGACATCATTCAATCGTTACATTTTACTTAGCTATCCCTCATAAAGGAGAACATCACATGATCTTAGAAAACAGCAATGGCCTGCTTCTCAAGCGTAATGACGGCCTGGGTGAGCGGGATTGGAGAAGCGATGACTGTTACAAAATTATATTCTCGCCTTATGGCAGAGGCGAGTATCAGACGCCGCAAGGAGATATCCGCATCGATCAGGATGACTTTTTCATATTTAACCCGATGGATGAGCATAAACAGCTGCATGCGACAAAGGAGAAGTTTCTCCTCGAGATTCGCCCCATGATGTTGAATGCAGTTGCAGAACAAATGGCGTTGAAGGGTGGAGAACCTGAATTCTCAGTGATTCCGTTTCGGCATCCGCAAATCCAGAAGTGGATGTCTTTTGTAAGCGACTTTCTTTCGCTGAATGAAGGCTCGCATCCAGCAACGCAGCAGCTTTTTCTAGATAACAGTCTGACACAGCTTTCGATGATGATGCTGCAATATGGACCAGGCTCTCATCAAACGGAGTTGCCGACGGTGAAAGGCCAGATCAATATTGATTTCGCGATCGGCGCATTGAAAGAAAGCTATAGGGAGGATTGGACGCTCGATCAGATGGCTGAGGTAGCGCGGATGAACAAGTACCAATTTGCCCACCTCTTTAAAGAGGAAATCGGGTTGTCACCATACTCCTGGTTGCAGCTGTACCGGCTTTTCCGCAGCCAGTCTTCCCTGATTCACTCTGAGCAACCGATCCTGTCCATCGCCCTTGAGCACGGCTTTAAAAACGTTACGTCCTACAACCGTTTATTTAAAAAGGTGTACAGGAAAACCCCTTCTGAATTTCGAAAGCTTCACGGTTTGAAAAAGTAAGGGCCCGGCACTGATGAAGAGAATCAATAAACCACTTCCGAGCATAAGTGTCTGAATGGAAATGAATGATACAAGAAGACCGTAAGTGGCTAAGGAAATCGTGTTGGAAAAGTACAAAAGAACGGCATTGGTGCTGAAGGCGCGGCCTAATTTATTCTCCGGGACTAGGGTCTGAAGAAGGTAAACCCGGGCTAAACCCGCAATCGGGAGTCCGATTCCAACGATCGCTACGCCAATAAAAAAGTGACTGATCTCAAAAAGTGCCCCGTAGTACGCAATCCCTGCTCCCCATATAGCAGCCCCTATGAGGTAAATCCGGAGCGTCATCGTTTTTATAAAATAGGGCAATATGAGGTTCGTTAAAATGACGACACCGCCAAACACTCCTTGCAACATGCTGTAGAGCGCTTCACTTTCTGAACTTATTTCTGTCAACGCAAGGAGTAATCCCACTTGCCATACCCACGTATTGAAGAAAACCGTCAGGAACGTAAAGATGAATAAATTTTTGATCGTGGCTTGATTTTTCGCCCAGACCGCAAACTCGAGAATGGCGCTGAATAAGGCTTTGACTGATTTTATCCCCGTAGGAGCATCGTTTTCCTTCCAGTGTATTTTTGTTAGGAAAAGAGCACTCACCGCATAGGTCAGGGCATCGATGGTGAATAAGTGAATCGTCCCAAAGGAGTTCAAGAGCCATACCGTTAAGAAGGGGGTCAGCACAGTCACACCCCTTGTCAACGAATCATTCCAACTGTTGGCACTCGTCCGTTCCTCCTCTTCTGTGATTGCAGGCAGGACGGAACGGTGAGCTGGGTTGAAAAAGCAGCCGATACTTTGAATCAGGAAGCTGACGATCAGTAAATATACGTAAGTGAGGGCATCGACATAATAAAGAAAAACGATCGAAAGGACGAGCGGAATTCGGAGCAGGTCCAAGTAAATGAGCAATTTTTTCTTAGGAAGCCAGTCTGCTACGACGCCACCGATCAGCCCGAATAAAAGATAAGGCAAGGTCTCTGCGATTGCCATGATCGTTGTATGAAGGCTGGATTCTGTTAAATCGTACGCAAGAAACAAAAACGCCATTCCGGACAGGACGTCTCCTAACCTGGAAATGCCGCCTGCTAATAAATAATATCGAATATTTTTGGTAGACCAGATGGATTTATACACTTCATCACCTCTTCAACTTGATTATAAGAGGGTATAGAGTGTGGGTCTTTTTGATTCTTGGCAGAAAACGTAGCAAGATTTAATCATGGGGCTTCACTTATAAAAAAATGGACCTTCATTGCTTCTGATATCAAAAGGGTTTTATCTTAGATTTTATAAAATTTTTACGTCGTCTGTGTCCTTTACGAATGAAAATGATGGATAGGCCACCTGTGGGTTTTCCGGGGTTTAAGGCGAGCCGGAAAGTTGAGGGCGGTCCGGCATCAAGCTAGAATGTGAGGTATGAAAGGGGAGGATTACATGAACGAAGAACAGATTTTTCAACAAATCAACCGAGTAAGGAAAGCGACACTGAAAGAGATTGATGGTGTGACTGAAGAACAGGCCGACCAACAGCCAGAAGGATTCAAAAATACAATCCGCTGGAACATCGGTCATATTTTTGTCGTGCAAAATTCGTTGATTTCGAAGTATGGAGGTAAGCCTGTCAACATCCCGCCCCGCTACTTGGAGCTCTTCGCCCCCCGAACATCACCTTCAGATTGGGAGGGAGAGATCCCGACACTGGATGAGCTGAAGCAGATGCTTGAAGCCCAGCCGGCAAAGTTGGAGGCGGCGCTATCTGGTCAACTGGATGACGAAGCGAGAGAAGCCTTTCTGGGGATGCCGACGGTCGGGGAACTTCTTAATTTCACGACGTATCATGAAGGGGTACATACGGGTACGATCAAGGCTTTGAAAGCTCATACGAAATAATAGTAAGCTGGCCGAGCTCAGGCCAGCTTTTTTATGGAATTGGATTAGTTGATGATGTGGTTGCACCATTTCGTCCATTCTCCTATCTTTCCAGTAAACATAGAAATACGGATTAATCCCTCACCGTTCAGGGTAGGAGTTAGCAACACTTCAAACTTTGAACAGAATGGTGATGACAATGGGAATCTTTTACTATACGAAAAAATACTTCAAAATGTCGAGGCGACAGCGCAAGAGCGAGCTGAAATCCACGCTGTGGTTTATGCCGCTCTGGTATATCCTCGGAGCGATCGCGTTATCTGCGTTCACCTTTTACCTGGATTATGTAGTGGATGTTAGTTTGTATCTTCCAGCCGCGATTGGGTTCAGTGGCCAGACGCTGCAGGTGCTCTTAAGTGCGCTCGTCGGAGGCGTGTTGACGCTGAGCGCATTTACGATCAACTCCCTGCTCGTTGCCTTGACGACGTTCAGTGGGCAATTTTCTTCCAAAATGCTCGTCAACTTCGTCAGTGACCGGGCGACACAGCATGTCCTCGGAATCTTCAACGGGAGCTTCATTTATGTGCTCCTGAACTTTTTTTACGTCACGCATGAAGAAGAGGAATATGTGGTGGCGACGCCGGTATTATCAATTTTGACAGCGGTGATGGCCGCGGTGACGTTCATTTATTTCATCAACCACACGACGACCTGGATGCAGGTGCACAACATCAGCTTCAATATGAACGAAAAGTCTAAATCGGTGCAGGCGGCGCTCGAAAAAGAATTGAAGCCTTACTATTTGAAAAAGGATGTGGAAGAGGAGTCGCTGCCGCTTGAATCGGATGGAAAAGTGATCCGCACGAATCAGTCCGGTTATTTCCAAGTCGCTGACTTTTCACGGCTGATGAAGCAGGCGAAATCGGACGATACCATCCTCCGGTTCAACGTCCGGATCGGGGAGTTCATTTTGGAAGACACTCCGCTCCTGACCTATTGGGAAAACGGGCACACCGTCGATCCGAAGCGATATTTCAAATCCATCGAAATCGGGATCAAGCAAACGGAAATCCAGGACCTCGAGTACGGGCTCATCAAGCTTGCCGAAGTCGCCATCAAGGCGCTCGATCATAACGACCCGCTGACCGTGACGAACACCATCCACCAGATCACAGACCTCTTGAAGCGAATCGGCCAGTCCACGAACTTTTCTCCATATCTTTTCGATGAAGAAGAGGAGCTGCGCGTCATTATGATCCAAAAGGATTTCCGCTATTACCTTCACAAAGGGTTTGCCTCGATCCGCGAGTATGCCGATCAGAATTCGACGGTAATGCAAGAGCTGATCACGATGATGTCGCTTTTGAGTAAAACGATGGATCCGGAAGTTCACAACGACCTCTGGGAATTTGCCCGGCAGACGATTTTAGGGTTCGATAATCATAGCCTTTATGAGAATGACTGCTTGTATATGCTTGAGAAGTTATCTGAGCTTGCGCATCATACGGGGCAGGAGAAAGACTATCTGTTTTTGCTTGAATATATGCTGAAGCGGGTGAGTTCGAAGAGTGCGGCGGAGGATCCGTCTGTTTTGTAAAAATAAACGGCGCTTTTGCTTACATTTCTGTGAGTGAAAGGGTCGTTTTCTTTTTACAATTATAAGAAAATGGTATCATCATCCATCAACTTAGAAGGGGAGGTATCATCATGAAGTTGAGGCTGGAATTGTTTGTTCAGGATATAGAAGAATCAGTACGATTTTATGAGAGAGTACTAGGTTTTGTAGCTCCTTATGGCGTAAATAAAGAGTACACGTCGATCACAAATGGAGAAGTTACGCTAGGACTTGGGAAGATGGTAAAGCTCGAAGAAACGCACCCGTTAAAAGCGGGAGTCCAGGAAGCGAAGGGGAAGGGTGTTGAAATAGTCCTACAAGTGGAAGATCTCCAGGCGACGTATGAGAGAGTGCGATCTACAGGATATGAGATTGAAACCGAATTAGGAGACAGGCCATGGGGGTTAGCTGATTTCAGGCTAATTGATCCGGACGGTTACTATATTCGAATTTCCTCGTGAATATGAGTAAGAAGCTGTTTTACCTGCTTTTGATAGACAGCTATGTAATGTTTATAATAAAGGAAATGTTTCCCTGCAAATAAAGGAGGTGGAATTTTGAATATCGAGCAACAGTTATTTGAAGAAGCTGTACAACTGATTGAAAACAGGTATCCGTCTGGGTGGGGTGGAGCCGCTGCTATGTACACAAACGACGGGACCATCTTGACAAGCGTCGCCCCTGAAGTCATCAACGCCTCGACAGAACTGTGTATTGAAACAGGTGCGATTCTCGAGGCTCACAAACTGAATACAAAGGTGACGTATTCTATTTGTGTAGTGAGAGATGACGAAGAAAAGCCGTTCAAGGTGTTGACGCCTTGTGGTGTGTGTCAGGAAAGGCTGTTTTACTGGGGAGGAGATGTGAAAGTGGCCGTGACGACTTCTGGTGAGAATGATCCTCTTATGTTTAAGACGCTTGAAGACATCCAACCTTATCACTGGACACGCGCCTATCCTGATGAAGAGTTGTATGAATAATTATCATTAGAAGGAGGGATGATGATGGGATGGATGATCATTGTTGTTATAGCGTACATACCGATTTTCTACCGAATACATAGACGTTTAGGTTATCTCGAAGGCGAAGTCAAAGGGCTGAGAGGTGAGCATTAAAGGAGGGATAGAATGGACACAGATTTAAAAGCTCATTTAAAGGAACTGGAAGAAGCGCATATTCGTCCTGAAGTGAGAAAAGATCCGGGAAAATTAGGACAAATATTAGCCGACGATTTTTGGGAAATCGGCAGTTCAGGCGTCATATACACCAGGAAAGAATGTCTTGAACTGGGCGTCGTGCTTACGGAAATGACCCTTCATGATTATAAAGTTCAGCCGTTAGCCCCTGACGTTGTGCTCGCCACTTATTTGATCCGAGATAAAACGAGAAACCGTAATACGCTAAGGAGTTCTATATGGAAGTATGTGGATGGAAGATGGCGTCTTTCTTTTCATCAGGGGACGATCACTAAGTGAATAAAATAAACCACACAAAGAATGTTCTGGAGGTTGTGATTTGAAAATCATTATGAGTTTCATAGGGTTGTTATGCATTGCAGTGATTTCCCTCTATAACATCTTTAACCGAGACGTTTTCAGTACAAAAGTTTCCGCCTTATCTGTGTTTGCTTTTGTAGTAGGTGGTATTATCGCGATTTACATAAGTTACATAAAAACAAAGAGGAGAAGAACATGAACTTCAACGATTTTAAAGCCAGCCAGATCCGAATAGCACGACCAACCGATCAATTCGAAAGAGTCATTGAGTTCTACGAAACAGGCCTCGGCCTAGAGAGGCTGACGGAGTTCCACGGACATCGAGGATACGATGGTGTCATTTTTGGACTACCCGGTCTTCCTTACCATCTAGAGTTTACGACACACCAAGACGGCAGCCCCTGTCCAGCTCCGACAAAGGACAATCTGCTCGTTTTCTATGTAGAGGATCAAGAGGAGATCAAAAAAGTGTCTGAAAGGCTCGCGCAGATGGGGTACGACGAAGTGGAGCCCGAGAATAAGTATTGGCAGGAAAAAGGTATGACGATCGAAGACCCTGATGGCTGGAGAATCGTGTTGATGAATACCAGCGGGATATAAGAAATTGTGTAGATGATTTAAAAAAGACCGCTCTTTTGTTTACTGGGATGTAAGCAAAGAGCGGTCTCTTTCTATGTCGGGAACGGATCTTACTCAATACGGAACAGAGGCGCCATGATCGGGAACAGAGCCTCACCATTCGGGAACAGAGTACCACCGAACGGGATCAGACCCACCCCGTTGCGGAACAGAAAAGCAGTTCAAGTCTGGAAAATGGAAATACCATCGATAACAGTTGAAAAAATGAAGCGGGTACCGTATGATACTCTTTAAGAAACCAGAGGTGAACCATATGTCTTATAACCGTTCACAATTCCATCATCATATCTGCTAGCCTTGCTATTCGATTTCAATCGATTATAGGAAGGCTATTATTCATGAACCGCATTTGATTAAGTTTTTCACTTAATTCAAGTGCGGTTTTTTTATTTTGATTAGAGGAGGAATCACAATGAAGAAAATGGATTATCAAAATGTAAAAGGTACACAAGATTATCTCGGGGAGGCCGCCGTCGTCAGGAGAACGATCAGAAGGACATTAGAGGACGTTTTTATCCAATACGGATGCAAGCCGCTGGAAACGCCGATCTTGAACTATACGGAATTGATGGCATCTAAATACGGAGGCGGCGCCGAGATTCTCGAGGAGATGTACACGCTGACGGACAGAGGAGAGCGGGAGCTGGCGCTCAGGTATGACCTGACCATCCCTTTTGCCAAGGTGGTGGCGATGAACCCAACAGTCCGGATGCCTTACAAGAGATACGAAATCGGAAAAGTGTTCCGTGACGGGCCGGTCAAGGAAGGCAGGTTCCGAGAATTCACGCAGTGTGATGTCGATATCGCCGGAGTGGATTCGCAACTAGCGGAAGCGGAGCTGATGAGCATGGCTCTCGACGCTTTTGACCGGCTCGACATGAACGTGGTCATTCAGTATAACAACCGCAAGCTGCTCGTCGGGATGCTAGAGGCTTTCGGAGTCGAAGAAGAACGGACGAACCAGGTCGTCTTAGTACTCGATAAATTCGAAAAAGTGGGCATGAAGGCTGTGCTCACTGAGCTAGGTGGACTTGGCCTGTCACCTGGAATTCTCGAAAAGATCGAAGCATTTTTGACAGATGAAGCCAACACATCGTTCCGCTTCTTAGAAACTTTTGTAGAAAAAAGTGAGCTTGTGAGACAGGGGCTCAGTGAGCTTGAGGAGCTGGAGACGTATCTCGAAGCGCTTGGGATCAAAGGGAAGTGTGTGTTCAATCCTTTCTTGGCGAGAGGGTTGGAAATTTACACGGGAACGATTTATGAAATCTTCCTTGCTGATGGTTCGATTCAGTCGAGCATCGGGAGCGGCGGGAGATACGATAACGCCATTGCCGGCCTGATGAAGACAGATCAGAAATTCCCGACCGTCGGACTCTCCTTCGGCCTCGATGTTATATACGCGGCCATGAGCAAATCAACGGAAAAGCAGGAGACATCAGGTCTTGACTACTACATCATCCCACTCGGAACGCCAAAAGAGGCCCTCCTTGTCGCTAGTGAATATCGGAAGCGCGGTTTGAACGTCGAGCTTGAGCTTGGGAACAGGAAGTTAGGGAAGGCGCTGGATAAGGCGAATAAGGAAGGGATCCGGAATGCTGTGATTGTCGGGGAGGAGGAAGTGAGAAAGAATCAGGTGAAGATCAAGGAAATGGAGTCGGGGGAAGAAAGAGTAGAGAGCTTTGACTTTTGATGAGAGTTTGAAGGGGCTCGATTAGAATAATCATTTTTAGAAGAGCCCCTTCGCTTCACAATATGTTAAAATTTTCATGTCGACTCTAGAAATAGAAAAGAGGATCAACGCGTGGAATTTTTATCAGAAAAGCTTATCTACATCTCCTTGTTCATTTTAATTATACATACGATTGAAACACTGGCTTATGCTGTACGCTTATCTGGAGCCAGAGTAGGCTTGATTGCGTCCGCTTTGTCGCTTTTCAATTTAATGGTGATCGTATCGAGAATGGCCAACATGATGCAGCAGCCTTTCACCGGTAGTCTGGTCGATACGGCCCCGGACACGAACACATTAGCCTTTGTCGAAAGCCAGTACCGAGTCATTATCGGTGCTTCCACCATCGGCACGCTGGCGGGAATTGTCCTGTTGCCGACGTTCGTAGCACTCTTTTCGCGATCGATCATCCATTTATCGAGGCAGGGTGGATCCGTGCCTTCGCTGTTCAAAACGTTTTTTTCACTGGAATATATCAGGCGCGGACTGAATCAAATGCACTTCCCGAACAAATCATATTTGAAAGGGTTCTCGCTTTCCCGAATTCCAAAGCGTTTGTTTCTCATCAATATGGTCGTCACCGCAATTTATACGATCGGCGTTCTCTCCGCTTTATATGCCGCACTCCTCGAACCGGACCGAGCCTCTACGGCCATCATGGCTTCCGGCTTGATCAACGGCGTGGCGACGATTTTGCTCGTAGTGTTCGTCGACCCGAAGATATCGGTGATGGCGGATGATGTGATTCATAAAAGAGGGGATTATCTAACGTTGAAAAATGTGTCTCTCATGATGGTGACCTCGAGACTGCTTGGGACGTTGCTTGCCCAGGTTCTGTTTATTCCAGGAGCTCAGTATATTGCCTGGTTTACGCAGTTCATTGTATGAGGAAAATGGGCATAACCAGGGAATGAAGTTTGTGTTTATCAAGCAAGGAGCTTGTAATATATAGCTGGTACGTATAAAGAATAGGGGGAGATCAGGTGAAGGTTTATCATTTTAGCAAGCAAACAGGAAAGAAGATTACAAAATTTGATTCGGATTTTGTCATGTCGCGAATAACGAAAACTGACAAAAACACTCATATAGGATGGATGTACTTAGAAGAAAATGGGGTCATTGGCTATCATCAGGCGGTTATACCTCAGTTGCTCCTTATCGTTAGCGGGGAAGGTGTTGTAAAGGGAGAAGAGGATACTTATATAAATGTGAAAAGTGGTGACGCCGTTTACTGGGAAAAGGATGAATGGCATGAAACTAGAACGGAGAATGGTTTGACGGCAATTGTAATAGAAAGTGAGGAGCTTGACCTATCTGCTTTGAAAAACAAATAAGGAGTTAGAAAACATGTTTTTGGGGAGAGGCTGGGGTATGAAAATCGAAACACAGCGATTGAGGATCAGAAAATATACCGAAAAGGACTTTGATTTTCTCTATCATCTATTATCTGATCCCGAAATGGTTCGGTATATCGGTCAAGGACAAACCAAAGACGAAAAAGGCACACAGCAATTTCTAAACTGGATTTACGGAACCTATGAATACGGATTAGGTCGCGGACTTATGGTATTAGAGCACAAAACCGACCGGACCCCGATTGGTCATGCCGGCCTGGTTCCACAGCTGATCGATGGAATGGAGGAGCTTGAAATCGGCTATTGGATTTCGCGCGACCATTGGGGCAACGGATATGCGACCGAAGCGGCAAAAGCATTGAAGGACTACGCGGTGATAGAGTTAGAAGAGAGAAGGTTGGTATCACTGATTCAAGCTGGAAATCTGGCTTCCATTCATGTGGCATCGAAGCTTGGAATGGAGTTGGAGCGGAAAATGTTTCTCAATGATCGAAAGGTCTATCTCTATTCGTCTTCATTTTAATAAAAGGAGTGGGTTCATGGTGATTGCTTCCAAAGAGTATCATGTTCGGGACTTGCAGTACGTCATAAGAACTGCCGAGGTGGAAGATTCACAGGCTTTGGCTGATGTAAGATTGCAAGTTGATGGAGAGACAGAAAATATGGACCGGGTGAGGGGCGAAGCTTATTTAGATGCCGAGGCGTTGAAGGGAATCATTGAAAAGGATTCTCAAAGTGCGCGAAGCCTCTTTTTAGTAGCCGAAGTGAACGGAGAGATCGCCGGTTTTTCGAGATGTGAAGGAAGTGAGTTAAAAAGAATGGCGCATAAAGTCGAGTTTGGTGTCGGGGTGTTGGAAGCTTATTGGGGTTATGGGATCGGAAAGCATTTGCTGAAAGAGTCTATTCAATGGGCGGAGGAGACCGGTGTGAAAAAGATGACGTTGAATGTACTGGAAACGAATAAAAAAGCTATTAAGCTCTATCATACATACGGTTTTGAGATTGAGGGGATGTTGCGGAAGGATAAGGTATTGTCGGATGGACAGTTTTACAATACGCTGCTGATGGGGAGATTCAGTGAATGACTTTTTTGTAGCTCAAGAAGGGAGAGTACCCCCCCTTTCTCCTAGATATACAAGTGCAATACATGCTGAGGTCCTTTAGACCCTACATACACCTCATCCTCATCCACAAACCCATTCGTCAAATAAAGATTGGCTGCCGCAAGGTTTCTTTTATTCACACCAAGAACGACTTCATCCACATGTGGAAGAGAATCTTTTACAAAATCGGAAAGCAGCTTCAATGCCTGTTTAGCGAAGCCTTTACCCTGAGAGTCGGCTTCAATGGAGAACGAGGTTAAAACCATTGCATGAGGATTGTCACTGTATTTCCTCACCTTATCCCCATCTTCCAATGCGAAATAGCCCACAGGTCGTTGGTCATCCATGATCAATACGTGCATGGAGCTTTTTGTGACATGGGGGTTGTCGATTTTCTGCAAAGGGAGGCTCGTGAACTCCTGCTGATCTTCTGGTAAGTGATAGGATATCAAATATTGTCTGTGGCTCGGTTTATATTCCATTAATGATAGACGGGACTTCAAGGCGTTGGACATTTTGTAACCTCCAATTTATGTAAGTGATTCTAGTATAATGAATAGACGATGCCTTAACAAACAAAATGTAGCTGAGCGGAAGGAGAAGCGTATGACTTCAGACAAATATAATAAATTTATTAGCATTGCCAAAAAGTTGAACGATATCGATACGATCCCCTTATTAATGGGATCCGTTGGTTTGGAGGTCGTGACAGGGAAAGAGTGGAACGCTCAGGATCTGGACATTCATGTGCCGGGCGACCGTCGTGGATGGGAAGTGCCGGCCGAATCGTCGATTGATAACTGGACGTCCATTGTGCACCTCATGAATTCGATGGGGTACAGATTGATCGATTTGCATGAGCATGAGTTCAAGAAAGATGGACTTTCGGTTGAATTCGGAATTCTAGATACTCTCCCTGGCTTTGCAGGAGTTGAAGTGGAGGATTTGGAGCTGAGGCAAGAGGACGGAGTGAAATATTTTTTACCGAATCCCGAACAATATCTAAAGATTTACGAGGCTTCCTCAAAGGATAGTTATCGAGCCGATCAAAACAATCATAAAGATCTTAGAAAAATAGACTATTTAAGAAGCTGTCTCATTTGAAGCACTAGGACGAACATTCAAACGCAGAATAGGGGGCATGTGAAAATGGATATCGTGAAACAATGGAAAACCGAAGAAAATGACTTTATCCGGAAAAAAGTCATCGAACATAACATGAAACAGCTCCCGGATGAACTCAAGACACCAAACGAAAACATCAGCTTCATACTTAAAGACGACGCCGGAAACATCCAGGGAGGTATCACGCTCAACATGTTTTGGCATCATATGCATATTGATTTTTTATGGGTTAATGAAAGGCTGAGAGGCGAGGGCTATGGACGTGCTTTACTAGAAAAGGCAGAAGAATTTGCTCAAGAGCGAGGTTGCCGATTCATTTATTTGGACACATTCAGTTTCCAGGCTCCTGAATTTTATAAGAGCAATGGGTATGAAGTATTTGGTGTGCTTGAGGATCATCCAAAAGGGTTCAACCAGTATTTTTTGCAAAAAAGATTTGAGTAACAATGAAGAGCATATTCAGCGTGTTTTTCGAGTTTTTAAGGATCACTCTTCAACCTGGATTTTCGTCGCAGTTTCTACATCTCCATCACGTCTGACCCAAACCCTGATCCGGTCTCCAGCGCTGACTTTATCTAATTTCGTTTTACCTCCTGTGATCTCTGTCTGATCACCCACTACGACCTCGTGAACTGGATACTGAGCTTCCTCATCGAGAACGGGTGGAGCGAACTCGATCGTCTCTGTCCCTATATGCTGCACGATGACATTGGAATAATCCGCGTGGTTTTCTTCTTCTATTTCTACTGCCGGCGGAGCGTGTTCTTGAGGGAGACTTTTCTCCTTCTCTGCACAGCCGATGCTGAATAAAAGCAGGATGAATACAAGCCAAGGCGTACGTCGCATAACCGATTCCCCCTTTAGGTTGATCTAGTGTTTAGTTTAACAGAACATCAGGGATATTATGGAAGTGGTGTGATGAGAGGACGGGGATGAAAAGCAGACGGATTTTATCATGGTATATGAATGACAAAGTTGTGACTCCTCATAAAAAAGAAGCAATTGGCAGACACCAATTGCTTCTTTTTTTTCTCTGTATTAAACGCTCCGCTTCAATACGTATTCCGATTCCTCTTGCTTCGCGGTGACAATGCTTACAATAAACATGATGATGAACGAGATGACGGAGCTGAAAAACATGGCCAAGTATATGTTTGCGATCAAGTTTTGACTCGTGAAGATTACATAAAGGGAGGCACCTGTAATTAGAGCCGCAATGGCGCCGTAGTTGGTTCCCCGTTTCCAGAAATAGCCCATTGTGATCGGAGCGATGATTCCGGATATAATGGCTGAAAAGCTGAACTGGATTAAGATGGATAGGGATTCTGGACGCTCGAGCGAGAAGTATAGAGAAAGAAGCCCGACGACAACAAGAGATCCTTTGGCCACTTTCAACGCGCGCTGATCGATCTGTGTTTCTGTTAATTTTTTCTTAGATACGAATGGTGCGACAACGCGGTACAGGTCGTTCCCGATACTTGTTGTGATGCCTAGATATAAGCTGTCTGTACTGGATAGAATGGCAGAGATGATTCCGACAATCATCAGGGCTGCGATGACACTAGGGAACGCTTCGATGATGTACATCGGAATGGCCGCATCCGCACTTTGCAGGGACGGGAAAAGGACGCGGGCCGCAAGCCCTCCAAGCACCATCAAAGTGGAGATGATACACAGGACGATTCCAGCAGACAGTGTGAATGGAGCCAGTTCTTTTTCCGTTTCGATGGACAGCACTTTATTTAAAAGATGAGGCATCAAGACGAAGCTGAATAATAGAAATTGAACGGCCATAATGGCAAGTACACTATTATAAGGACCGCCGTTTGCAATCGGTGCCGTGATGTTCGAATCAATCGCACTTAATTGATCGGTCAACCTTCCGAAAACATTCCAGCCGCCGCCAATCGTCCATAAAAAGGAGATGGCGACAAAGACAGAAGTGATCGCCATGAAAATCCCCTGGATCCCGTCTGTAACGATTTGAGCATAAGCACCACCAAGGCCGATGTAGAGAATGGTAATCGTCACACCGATGACAATCCCCCATGTGTAAGGAATGCCGATGACGGTTTCGAAAATCGTCGCCAGTCCAACATTTTGACCAACAATATAGTAAACGTTAAATAAAATTAAGATCGATACGAGTGCTTGTAATGCTTTAGAATTGTAACGTTTACCGAGCCATTCCGGGAGCGTAGAGACACGGCCGAATTTTTTTCCGTAACGCCAGAACGTTTTAGCAAAAAGGAGCAACGCAACCCATGAGACCCCAAAACAGCCTAAGTTGTACCAAAGCACAGCCGTGCCGTATTGATAGGCAAGTCCTGGGACTCCAATGAAGAGGTTTGCACTTGCATAGGATGTGGCGAAGCTTGCGCCTACAAGCCAAGGGTTCACTTTTCCTCGAGCCGTAGCAAAGCCGGCCATGGATTTACTATGTGCACTTCCTTTTTTCCCAATCCACGTAACAACACCAAAATACCCGATAAGCAATAGACTGATGGTCCATAATAATACACTCGAATCTGTCAGCATCGACTATTCTCCTTTCTTCTGTACATAAAGTGATTTCCAAAGAACGAGCCCTACAATCCAAAACAAAACAATCAAAATAAAGTAACTAAGTATCAATTCAATTCCTCCTCACAGACTTTGAAAAATGGCAGGGGTTGATTTCCTGCGGTTATAAGGTCAATTTCTACTTCCTGTTGATACGCAAGGTTAGAGTGATCCGTCAAAATATGACTCAACATAGATGGGCCTTCTTTCAGCTCCACAACCCCTACAACATAAGGGGCGAGTGGCTTCCAAGCAGCATTTCCAGGTCGGTGGACGATGCTCCACGTCTTCAGTACGCCACGTCCGGAGGCTTGCTCCCATCTTAAGGATTCTGAGAAACAATGTGGACAGTGTGCGCGGGGGTAAAAGATCCATTCTTCACACGTGTTGCACCTTTGAAGCATGATGACGCCCTTTTTCAAATGCTCCCAAAAAGGCTTTGTGATCGGTGTGATGGTCGGTCCTGGTAACGATATGTTTTGTAGGTGTGTCATGGTGTACCTCCTAACACGAGCGCTGTTGTCTCACTTAAGGTAGCGCCATTCCCTGTCACGAGTGCGTGCCATGCATCGGGAATCTGTCGCGAGCCTGCTTCTCCACGCAGTTGGACAACCGCTTCAATGACGTGTGACATTCCTCCGGCGAGGTCAGCTTGTCCAAATCCGAGCTGCCCGCCATGTGTATTGAGAGGGAAGTCGCCATCATGGCCGAAGGTGTGGTTTTGTATGAAATCCCCGAATTCCCCTGGTGCGCAAAGCCCCGTACTTTCAAGGGTCGTGGCGACAACACTCGTATAACAGTCGTAAAGGGACAACAGGTCAATGTCTTCAATCTTCATCTTTGCCTGATCCAGCGCATGTGGGATCGAGTAGCTGAACGGCAGTGTATCTGGTGCTTGACTGACAGCGCGATGCGTAATCTTTTCACCGGCACCTTTCAAAAAAACGGGGAGATGCTGTCCACGAATCGCTTTTTCTTCAGACGTGACGATTACAGCAGCCCCTCCCGCAACGGGCATCACAATTTCAAACAGGCGAAGCGGATCGGAAATCATCGGCGAAGCTAGAACTTCCTGAACGGAGAGAGGTTGCCCGTGAAACATCGCTTTCGGATTCAGTTGTGCATTTTTTCTTGCCCAGTACGCAATTTCAGCGAAATCCTCTTGCTTGGACCCGTATTTTTCCATGTGTAGCCGTTTAAGCAGGGCGTAGGAAGTATTGGCACCGGAGGCACCGAAAGGAACATCGAATTCACGAATTGGATTACGGTTTGGAGAGGTGGGCACATGTCCTTTTTCGTGCTTATTGGCTAGGACGCAAACGACGGTTTCACACATTCCCATTTGAATGGCAGCAGCTGCTCTCCATACCATTCCTGCACCCGTTGCCCCACCGAGATCCACCGTGTTCGCCATAGCAGGTGCGATCCCCAAATATTCGGCTACGGTGGCGGGCACATGCTGAGGAGTCTCCCCGACCTGTGGCCCTACTAATAATCCGTCGATGTCATCCTTTTGCAGGCCTGCATCTTTCAGCGCAGCTGCAACGGATTCAGCAATCAAGCTTAATGTTGTTTTATTTTCTGAGTAGCGGACCGGCGTCAGTTCACCGATTCCAACGATCGCTGCGCTCATTTTAGAAAAACTCCCTTTCGGACAATGTAGAGAAAGCATGGAGGCTCTCTGGGTTTTGAATGGATGCTTCATTTTTAACTGTTCCGCCTAAAGCAGCGGTTTTAGCGGCTCCCTCGACTTTTTTGCCGTTGATCGTGTAAGGGATGGAAGGTAATTGGTAAATGCGCTTCGGAACATGCCGTGGAGAAGCTTTCCTTCGAACCTGTCCACGGATTTTTCTCGCCAATGCTTCATCCAGCTGGCCGACGATACACAAGACAATCTCTTCGTCATGACCATCAGGCCAGCCGAAAACGATCGCGTCTTTTATTTCAGGAAGGTATTCCACGACCCGGTAAATTTCGGCGGTTCCGATTCGGATGCCACCTGGATTGAGCGTCGTGTCAGAACGGCCGTGGATCACAAAAGACTCCTCAATGGTCTGTTCGGCAAGGTCTCCGTGCGTCCAGATCCCTGGACGTTTTGAAAAGTAGCTTTCGTGATAGCGTTGGTGCCCTTTTTCACCGTAAAAAGTGATCGGCATACTCGGAAATGATTGCGTACAAACTAAATCGCCTTTTCGATCGTAAATCGAAGCACCACGCTCATCCAATACGTCTACGGCCATCCCGAGGGCTTTGCATGTCAGTTCACCTCGCCTTACAGAATGAACGGGCGACCCCATCGCAAAGCATCCGATGATCTCGGTTCCACCAGAAATGGAAGCGAGCAGTACGTCCGATTTTATCGTGTTATAAATCCAGTCATACTGCTCGGGTGCCAGCGGTGAACCGCACGATAACAGGCTTTTCAGTGAGTGGAGGGAATGCGTTTGGCCAAGGTTTGCTCCTTTTCTTTCGAGTGTTTCTAAGTATTTGGGACTTGTCCCAAAATGAGTGACGCCTGCTTGATCGGCAATCTCCCATAAATGGGTGAGCGAGTGATCCGGAGTAGGTGTTCCGTCATACAACAGAATGGTGGCTCCGCTCGCAAGTCCGGACACGAGCCAGGGATACATCATCCATGCCGTATTCGTGTACCAGAAAAGGACATCATCTCGGTGGACGTCGCAATGAAGCTGGTGTTCTTTCACGTGCTGAAGGAGCGTTCCGCCGGTCGAATGGACGATCGCTTTCGGAAGCCCTGTCGTCCCAGATGTATATAAGATATAAAGAGGATGATCAAACGCTACTTTTCCAAAAACGGGTTCTTCGGCAGGGTGATCCAATAAGGATTCCCAAGTGAAAGCACCGTCCAATTCCCCGTCTTGGGTGATGAGAGCTTTCGCGCTGTCCAGTTGCTTGTAAACCTCATTCACTTTGTCATGGATCGCAAATGGTTTCCCTTTGTACTGATAGTTTAGCGTTGCAATTAGAACCTTGGGTTTCACCTGACCAATCCGGTCTGTGATTCCTTTTACACCGAAGTCAGGAGAACATGATGTCCAGACAGCTCCGAGGGAAGTCGTGGCAAGCAATGCGACGAGTCCCTCGATCTGATTGGTGACGATTGCAGCGACGCGGTCTCCTTTTTCAACGCCTAGTTGTTGAAGGCCGACCTGTGCTTTCGCCACTTGTTGTCGGAGCTCTCTGACTGTAAGTGACCTTTGCAAACCTTCTTCATCCGCTTCCTTCACGGCCGTCCTGTCCAGTGGACCACGGAGAAGG
This sequence comes from Halobacillus fulvus, assembly GCA_004078665.1. GTDB lineage: Bacteria > Bacillota > Bacilli > Bacillales > Halobacillaceae > Halobacillus > Halobacillus fulvus. The sequence continues at coordinate 61,167 of SCFO01000002.1, forward strand.
TTTTCTGCGAAATTCAGGACGGCATCTGGAAACCATTGATCATCTATCATCGAGCTTCCTGGCACATAGACCTGATCTCCCTTATCGCCAATGATGTCCGCGTAATCCCATACTGCTGACCAAAACTCATCACGTTTTGAAATCGACCAGCGATGTAAACGCTCATACGGATAAAGCGGCTGGTCCGTGAAGTCAGCAAACTTCATCAAGTGTGATTGGGAGATGAGATTAAGAGAAGGCTCCCATAGGACATCTGCTCTTTCTTGAAGTTGTGTCATTCCCCTTCCTCCTTTGGAACTTCGATTAGAACGGCCATCCCTTGGCCTCCACCTCCGCAAAGGGAGGCGATGCCTTTTCCACCGCCACGCCTCTTCAGCTCATGGGCGAGAGTCAGGACAAGACGGAACCCAGTCCCACCAAGAGGATGACCGACGGCAATCGCCCCGCCGTTCACATTGACACGGCTGTAATCGATCCCTAAATCATTGCAGCTCGCCACGACTACACTGGCAAAAGCCTCATTGATTTCAAAAAGGTCGATATCATCGACATCAAGTGAATGTCTTTCAAGCAATTGACGGATCGCCTGGGAAGGCTTCGTTTGCAGGCTTTCATCTGGTCCTGCGATTTCAGACCAACCGATCACTTTAGCGAGCGGTTCACGCCCCAGTTCTTTTGCCTTTTCTTCTGTCGTTACGATGCCAAGGCTTGCTCCGTCTGTCATTTGCGATGCATTTCCTGCGGTGATCGTGCCCTCTTTAGAAAAGGCGGGGGAAAGTTTTCCTAGCTTTTCTTTTGTTGTTTGCGGGCGGATGCCTTCATCATCGTTTAGATATCCGAATAGAGGCGTAATTTCGACCGCGAACTTTCCTGCTTCCTGAGCTTCGGCTGCTCGTTGTTGCGAGAGGGTAGCATACTCATCTTGAACGTCACGATCAATGTCGTAATCCTTGTTCTTATCATCTGTCAAAGCGCCCATCGATTGATTGGTCAAAGAACACCACAACCCATCATGAAGCAACGTATCCTTAAGCTCTGTATGCCCAAGCCCTGACTTCGTACGAACGGGCACAGTGTGTGGGGCGTTGGTCATCGAATCAAACCCACCAATTATGTACGTATCCCCTTCACCGACTTGAATGCGTCGTGAAGCGTCGGCAATTGTTGCAAGTCCACCTAAACACACGTTATTTAAAGTAATCGCCGGCGTATTGGAATCGATTCCTGCCCCAACGGCGACTTGGCGAGCTGGGTTCTGCCCCTGCCCTGCCTGGATGACCTGAGCGAGTAGCACACCATCCGCTTTCTTTATTTCAGGATTTCTGTCAGCTAATGTTCGTAGCGTAATACTTGCTAATTCCGTCCCTGAGAACGAAGCCAATGCGCCTTTCCATTTTCCAAAAGGTGTCCTTGTTCCATCTAAAATTACGATCGCCATATGTTTCATCCTTTCTTAATCAGTGGTTCTATAAAACTTCAGTATTGGTTTAATCAAGGGGAGATGATTGTCCATGTCCCCGTTCCCGTCCTCCATGTTCTTTCATGAAAACGGAAACTCACTTCACTATTAATCAATAAAAAAACCTCTTCTGGAAAATAAGAAGAGGATCATCTCTACTTATCTTCCAGGATTGCTCCTGCAGGATTTAGCACCTTATCGTATTCGATAGGTTGCCGGGCATCATCGGGCCAGTCCCTCCGCCGCTCTGGATAAGCTTGCTTATGAAATTAAAAAGCCTCTCTACCGTAATAGTAGAGAGGCAAGAAATTTAAATTTCTCTTATCTTCCCGAGCGTTCACTCAGTAGGATTTGGCACCTTGCTACATACGTAGCGGTTGCCGGGTTTCACAGGGCCAGTCCCTCCACCTCTCTGGATAAGATATCGTCCGTTATGGAATTAATGGTAATCATAGCAAGGAAAGAATCGGCTGTCAACGAAATAAAAAGAAAAATTAGAAAACTCAAATTATCTTATTTCCGATATGTGAAGATATGCCCATTGATTCTAAATTATGAATAATCCCTGCGATTATAATCATCCGATTTGTGGCGTGAGGACGGGGCGCCGAGAAAAGCACGGACGACGCCAATCAGGATGAATACGACGACGATTCCTATCGCTGCTCCCACTTTGATCACCTCCATTTTGTGAGGACGTACGTGTCTTTTTGAATAGCTTAACATTATATGCCATTATTTGTCTAAATATTCAGTGATTATGAAGGTGTCTAGAAAATTTATTAAGGATGGTTTGCATAAGTTAAGAGTCTTATAATGGTGTTTTTTTCGTATGGTACAATTTAGAAAAAGAAGTTTGGTCGAGATGATCAAATTTCTATTATGGATGTATTTTTGATTCTTCTATAAGACTATGTGACAGTTGTGGCTATGCAGGAAAGCAGGGGATTTGGAATGATGGAATGGATTCAGAATCAAGAAGAATTTTATATTATCCTTTATGGCCTCATTTTATTATGGATCAATATCGGTTACTTGAAAGATTACAAGAAAATCAAAGCAGGCCTCGAAGGTATTTCTTCTGAGGAGGAGTTGCAACTCAATCCGAATTCGTTATCTCTGACGATCCTCGCATTGATTTTCAATTTTTTCCGCAGATGGCTCATGTATCTACTAGCTGTCATGATGACAGGGAGCCTGTTTGTTACCGCTATTTCCGTTGTTTTGTTCGTAGGCGGTTTATACGATAGTTTGTTTAACTACAGTCTGGCACGGGTGAGGGATTCTAAGATCGGTTTGTATTTGGCAATTGCGGATATTTTTTATGTTGCGATTTTCATTGTGTATGTGGTTTTGACCTGGTAGGAAAGAGAGAAGGAACATTAATTTTAATCTAGCTGCATCAAGGGAGGGCTGAGGATGTCTAAAGAGCTTAAGCAACAGTATTTTTTTATGAGCATGTGGTACATCGGCATACTATTTTTACTAATGAGCGGGATAAGGTCCATTCAAACAGGTGATTTCACAACAAATTTTCTACTTTTAATCGGAATCCTGTTTTTAAGCAGTTTTTGGAACTATGCCGATCAGCGTTTTTTTCCACAAACGAAGGGGAAGCGCATCATTCGGACTGTGTTTATCGTCCTTTTGATTTTACTGTTTATCATCGGTTTATTCTTCATCTAATAGTAGGGTATGGGAGTCGATACAAGACAGGGGGCATTGTATGATTACCACAAGTCGATGTGTGCTTAAAACCGTTAAGCTGTCCGACTATGAAGGCATAAAAGAACTTTACCAGAACAAAGAAGTCAGAGAATTTCTTGGTGGAACAAAAGAGGAAGAAGCGATAAAAGAAATCATTGATAACGTCACTCAATCAGGGCACGATACATGTTATTGTAGTGTGAGAGAAAAGCGCACCAATGAGTTTATAGGACTGATTTCGTTAGACACTCATCATTCCGGTCACGATACGGAGGTCTCCTATCAGTTTCTTCCGAAGTGGTGGGGAAGTGGATATGCCACAGAAGTCGTCGGTGAAATCACCAGGTTTGCACTGGAAAAATGGGAGCTGCCTAGAATAGTGGCGGAAACGCAGACAGCTAACCGGCGTTCCTGTAAGCTTTTAGAACGAGTTGGGATGAAAGTGATCGACTCGTATCCAAGGTTCGGTGCTGATCAATCACTTTATGCTCTGAATCGTGTTTCTACATAAGAAAGGGAGATTTTATGGTCTATCATGCCAAAACCCCTCAAAAACTTTTATTATTTTATCTATTCCTGGTCGCCTTTCTCGCGATCACAAGCGGCTTTTCCGGATGGGCATTGGTCATTTGTCTAATGTTCCTAACGTTTATCGTGTCTGGCATATTTACTACCTTTAAGGTGACGATCAAGAACAATAAGCTGACCTATCAGATCTTCGTATTTAAACGGAAGATTTATAGCAAAACGGTCCTCCCGGAAAACATTCAAAGCATTCATTTCAAGCGGGCAGGATGGGTCACCAAAGCTGCGATCATCCATGTGAAAAAAGGCGCGAATCTGCGCGTGATTGGGTTTACCCCGGAGCGGGTGTATGGAGATTTACAGAGCTTTGCTGAGCAGTATGAGGTGGCGGTGCGAAAGTCCAAAGATTATTTGATTTTGGATCGTAGTAGGATAGATTACTAAGTCCAATTTCAAAGAGGAGCGGTATGGATGAAAAAGAAAACAGCCATCCTGTCGATCGTGTTATTCGGAATCAACATCATTTTTTGTTTGCTGACTCTGATCGGCTATGACGAATTTCTGCTTCCTGTGGCTATCCTTTCCTTTACCGGGTTTCTAGTCGCTCTTTTCTCTAAAAAAGGACGCTATCGAAATATCGGATTGATGGGAAACTTGGGCATCGTGTTTATGACGCTAATCCTCCCTTTCATTGTGACGGTCTTTTTCTGGAATAGCCCTTAAATATAGGACACTTTTATAGGAGGATGCAAGGTGAAAACAAACAACCATTTATTGAACGAAATGATACAAAATGTAACCCATCCGATCGACTTCTCAGGCGTGGTGTATGTGAAACGAGGAGAAGAAACCCTCGCGAACACGGCTTTCGGATATGCAGATAGGGCGGAAAAGAGGTTGAACACGCCTGACACACGCTTCGGCTCCGCATCAGGCAGCAAGCTGTTTACGGTAATTGGAATTGCCCAGCTCGTCGACAAGGGGCTAATTGCGTTTGATACGCGCCTGACCGACTGCCTCGCCATCGATTTTCCTAACTTCGATCCAGCCATTACGATTCACCATCTGTTGACCCATACATCCGGCATTCCGGATTATTTTGATGAAGAGGTCATGGAAGATTTCGAGGACTTGTGGAAGGAGCGTCCCGTCTATCAGATGACGTCGCCGGAGGATTTTTTGCCCCTTTTTCAAGAAGGTGCGATGCAGTTTGAGCCCGGTGAAAGGTTCCATTATAATAATGCTGGTTTTATCCTGTTGGGACTGATCATCGAAGAGCAGACTGGTCGTGCGTTTTCGGATTATATTGAATCGGAAGTGTTCTGTAAGTGTGGAATGTCCGGTTCTGGTTATTTCGAGCTCGATCAATTGCCTCAGAACACGGCGCTCGGTTACATAGATGAGGAAGAAGACAAGGCGTGGCGGACAAACGTTTACTCGATTCCGAAAAAAGGGGGAGCGGACGGCGGAGCCTTCGTAACTGCTCCTGACATGGCCAAACTGTGGGAAGCGCTGTTCAACGATACGCTTTTGAACGAGGAAACAACGAGAGAGTTGCTGACTCCTCGCATTCAAGTAAACGAAGCGGTTCATCACGGATATGGCATCTGGATGAACAAAAAGGGTGAGGAAGTACACAAATATCATGTCATGGGCTATGATCCTGGCGTGCGCTTTCGAGCCGCGTATTACCCGCACTCCAGTCTGAAAATCGTCGTTCTTTCCAACGCAGAAACAGAGCTGTTTGATTTAGTCCAGAGCATAGAAGAGAACCTTCGCGTTTAATGCGGAGGTTTTCCCTGACGTGAGAATGCTAAAGAGCCGTTTTTTTATAAAAAATTTTAATAAAAAGTGATCCATTTTCCGTTTGGTGACGATAGCTTAGCAAAAGATGAACCAAAAGGAGAGATCATTTTTGCAGAACATCAAACGAATCTTGATCACATTACTAGCTTTTATGATGCTGATGCCTTCGATCGCTATGGCGGACAGTCATGCCACTGTGAAAACTCCGGCCTCTGATTTGAGAGCGACCTTGGATCAACTGTTATCGGAACACTTTGTATTAGCGACTACTTACTTAATGAAGGCGTATGATGAAGCGCCAGACCAAGATGCCGTCTGGGAAAAGCTTGATCAGAATGCGCAGGATATGACGCCGGCTATCGCTTCTATTTATGGAGACGAGGCGGCTCAGCAGTTCGAAGACATTTTCCGTGGACATAACGATTATGTGGATGGCTTTGTCGAAGCTGCCAAGAATGACGATGCAGAAGCGCGTCAAATGGCAGAAGCGGAAGTCGAGGAATTCGTCAATGAATTTGGAGGTTTCCTAGCGACTGCAACAGAAGGTAATCTTCCTGAAGATGCGGCCAAGCAAGTCCTAGAAGCTCATGAGCAGGATGTTGTAAAAGTTTTCGATCACTACGTAAATGAAGAATATCAGGAGGCTTACCAGGCTTTCCGCGAAGGGTTCAATCGTATGTTTGACATCAGCAAGGCTTTGTCTTCTGCGATTGTGACACAAATGCCAGAGAAGTTTGAGCAGACAAAAGCCGATACACCGGCAGCTGACCTCCGTTCAAACCTGAATGCTCTTGCATCTGAACACTTTGCACTTGCCGTGCTTGAAATGCAGAAAGGCTATGACCAGGCGGCAGATTATGATTTTGTCACTTGGGCTGAAAACGAACATACGAGTGACTTCAAGGCTGCAATTGCTTCCCTTTATGGTGAAGAAGGCGCCGTACAATTTGAAAAAGTATGGCAGCAGGATCACATTACGGCCCAGTCTGAGATTGTAACCGCAGCACTTGAAGAGGATGAAGAAGCGCGTCAAATGGCAGAAGAAAATCTGATGATGTTTGCTGAAGACTTCGGTGCGTTCCTAGCAACAGCAACTGAAGGAAACCTTCCGGAAGATGCAGCAAAAGAAGCCGTGTGGCAGCATGAGGAACAGGTGCTGAATACATTCGATGCTTATGTTGACGGAGATTATACGAAGGCTTATGACCACTTCCGTGAAGGCTATGGTTTCATGTTCGGCATCGGAGAAACACTTGGAGATGCCATCGTGAAGCAAATGCCGGACCAGTTTGAACAGGACATGATGCCTGAGCAAATGCCTGACACAGGTATGGGTGGCATGAGTGATGGGATCACGACATGGATGTGGGCTGCCTTTGGAGTGCTGGCAGTTGTCGCAGCTGGTGCCTTGTATCGTAAACAGACGAATTCATAATTTGGGATAGAATATTTTTCCTGACAGGAGGTGATGGCAATGAAGCGGGATTGGATCTGGTATTTCAGTGTGATGGGCTTGATTGCCCTCTTCCTGATCCTTTATGAAACGAACGTCTTTGCGAACTTGACGAAAGAAGATACCGAGGTTGTCCGGGTCGAAAATCCACAAGCCGCCTCTGATGCTACGGAGCAGGAGGAGGAACAGGAAGAGATTCTCGACGGAGAATTTACGGTGATCAACAAAGAGAAAAACATGAAGGACGAGGAAGTCGTAAAAAATGAACGGCAAGCGGAAGATGGGATTATTCCAAGCAGAATCAGCATCCCAGCGATTGACGTGGATGCTTCTGTGGAAGAAGTCGGCATCTTGGACAATGGCGAGATGGGTGTTCCCGAAGATCCGATGAAAGCCGGTTGGTTCGAACCTGGCACTCAGCCCGGAAACAGAGGCAACTCGGTCATTGCCGGGCACGTGGACAGTCGTACAGGCCCGGCCGTCTTTTATCACCTCGATCAGCTGAAAAAGGGGGATGAAATCACGGTGACGGGAGAGGATGGCGAAGAAAAGACGTACGTTGTCCAGAAGCTCGAGAGTTACCCGGAAAATCAGTCGCCAATTGAGCAGATCTTCGGATCGACCAACGAAAAACGCCTCAACCTGATTACGTGCACCGGTGAATTCATTCGCGATCAAGGTGGTCACCAAGATCGACTGGTCGTCTACTCGACTTTGAAAGAACCGGTAGAAGAAGTAGAAGTGCCCACGAATGTCAAAGTGAGCGGTGCTTTCGTCACTTGGCACGCTGTCAGAAGTGACAACGTCGTCGGCTACCGTGTGTATGAAAGCAGAGATGATGGAGAGACATTTGAAAAAGTCGCCAGCATCTCCCAGCACGAACGTAAAGCTTATTCGGAATCAAAGGCAGGAGAGTACCAATATTATGTCACAGCCGTAGATCAGCAAGGAAATGAATCGGCGCCCTCCTCCATCGCGATGGGTTCATATAAATAAAGGAAGCCACCGGTATGCGCCGGTGGTTTTCTTATGGGCTATTTTTGATGATGAGAGGGTCGGGAAATTTACAATTGAAACCATATCCTTTTTCATACGTACCTATAGTAAACAGAGAAAATGGTGTTGTCTCAAGGAGGGTTCAACATGAAGACGTACGAATATAAAGTGGAGCATATGGAAATACAGATCCGATTTACCCAAGACTTCGTCGACCGGATGGAAGAGAAGCTGAATGGGTTCGGTGAAGACGGATGGGAGCTTGCGGGAGTGAACGGGACGGTATTTTATTTTAAAAGAGAGGTACGATGAAGTGATGATTCAGGTTTTAAAAGATGTCTTTGGATCAAAAAAAGAATTTAAATGTAAGTGCTGCGAGAAAACCATCGAAACGAATGAAAAATGCTGGGTGAACTGGAAGCTGCCACCGAGCCATCACAAAGCCCAGACAATGCCAAGAAAAGAATTCGAACTCGATAACGTAGACATGATCTGCATGTCCTGCGCCAGCAAAATTTTAAATGAAATCGAAGGGAAGGATTTATTTGAATAGGGACAGTTGGGGACGGTTCTCAGCGTCCCACTTGTTATGAATATCAAAGGGTTGAATCACTTCTTGTTTTCCGTCTCCGATCTTGAGATTTCCATTAAATTTTATGAAAAAGTCTTTGATGCGAAGCTTTTAGTCAAGGGGAGAACGACGGCATATTTCGATTTGAACGGAATGTGGCTGGCGCTGAATGAAGAAAAGGAGATTCCGAGAAACGAAATCTCGCAATCTTATACCCATATCGCTTTTTCGATCGAAGAAGAGGACTTTGAGGATACATATCAGAAGTTGAAAGATTTGAATGTTACAATTTTGACTGGACGTGAGAGGGACGTGCGGGACCGGAAGTCTATTTATTTTACGGATCCAGATGGTCATAAGTTCGAGTTTCATACGGGGACTTTGAAGGAACGGATCGATTATTACAAGGAAGCGAAGCCGTATATGGATTTTTATGAGTAGGGAGGGTTGGCGCTTTGAGGATGTTGCGGTGGGGCAGTTTTGTTGCTGCCTTAGCGGTGGTCAGCGTGGCCTTTTATCATTTTTTTATTCAGGAAGTAGGTACGACATTCATTTTTTCATTGAACGCTGTCATGTTTATGCTGCTAGGGGTTGAACAAGTTTGGGATAGAATGGGGAGAAAGAAGGTCGGTTACACTTATATTTTTGTATCCTTGATTTCATTACTAGTAGTTGCAGTGAATGTTTAGGCGGGAAAAGTAGCCTGCCATAGGAGGTGTGTGGATGAAGACATATGTGATTTTGTTTGTTGTGTTGACGGTGATGCATATCATGACATTGGTGAACGTGACACTCTTTGAAGGGGAGTGGAACGGGATTGTTTTATTTGCCTCTAATATCTTGTTCTTGATTGGTGCGATTTTCTTTGGAACGGAATTTCGGGCGCGGCAAAGGGTGAAACGGTAATGGGACAGTGGGGACGGTTCTGCCTGTCCCGCGGCAGAAAAAGGCTGTTAACCATTCTTTGTCTTGTCGTGTTAGTGGCCTGTAGTGACAAAGTTGAGCAAGAGGAAAGCATTCAAGTGGTAGAGAGTGAAAGTCAGGTAGTCTACGTTCAGGAATTAGGGGTGATCGCACCGAGTGTCTGTATGGAGACTGATACTTCTGATCCCGATTCCTTTCTCATAGATATACAAGTCATGGGAGAGTTGGAAGAATGGGTAGATCCCTCATCTAATAGAACCATCGATAGCCGTGATGTACTGCAAGCTCAGAATGTGGATGGGCGATTTTTTTGTACGGGTAATAACCTTCAGCTGACAAAAGAACTTACTGAAAACGAGTTGGAACAGTGGATTCGTGAAGGAAACCTGCGCGTATCGCTTACGGATATGAATGGTGAGCTTATAACGGAACAAGCACTTACAGATTTTAAAGTAGGGAATCTTGATGGGTCTGTGGAGTAGGTGGGACAGGCAGAACCGTCCCGAACTGTCCCGCTACACATGTCTGTCACCTGCTCTTTCAAAACCGTGACAGCAGAACCGAAAACTGTCCTATATTCTTAAGAAAGGGTGATACTTTGAAACATATCTATGCTTTTGAAAACAAAGAAGAATATGAACAGCACGCAGGTGTAATTGATAAATTTCGTGAACAACTCGAAGATTATCAAAAGCATCTCGAAGAAAAATTCGAGCTTCATGATCTCCCAAGAGGCATCGTTTGGACATCGACGGATTTGGCGACCAATACCTTTTCCGAGCTGCCTATTCCAGCTTTTACGAATAAAGATATGATTTATATCTCTCCAGATTTATTATCTTGGAGAAAACTATTTTTGGATCAATTAGAGAACGAAAGAAACACATACATAGAAAAATACTACAGAAGCCTATCCGAAAAACATCTTTTTACTATTGTAGGTCATGAATTAACTCATCACTCGGATTTATTCGTCGATGAATTTGATGATATACGAGAGGACAGCATATGGTTTGAAGAAGGCATGTGTGACTATTTATCGAGGAAATACATATTGAACGATGCAGAGTTTAAGGAGATTGTAAAAGTAGAAACGGAATTGATCGAGATGTTTAAAGGGAAGTATGGTCGGCACGGTTTAGATGAATTTGGTCATGCGAGCTATCAAGGGAGTCTGACTAGCATTATGTTTGATTACTGGCGCAGCTTTCTTGCTATCAGGTTCCTGGTCGAAGAAAGGTTTGAGGACAATATTCAAACTCTCTTTGAAGAGTATCATGAATGGAATAGGACAGGGAGAAAAGTAGCGTTGACGGACTATTTGGAGGTTCCGTTTTTATATCAATAATATTTATCAGCTACTGTTTGTCCATATTAATTTCTTTAGAAAACTCAAGAGAGGGGGTGTTTTCTATGAATGACGAACTTCATCCTGTTATAGAAAGAATCAATGTAAACATCGATTTACCAGCCAAGATTTACAAGTGGGGGACAGGAGATAAACCGACCATCCTTCTTCTACATGGTCTTGGAAGTACAGGGTATAGTTTCGCTGAATTAGCTGTTCAGTTAGGAAAGGATTTCAATGTAATGGCTACAGATTTACCCGGACATGGAGAATCTCTTTTTCTAAGGAACACGGGCCAATTTTCCGTGGAGTGGTTGGCGGACTGGGTGAACAGCATCCTCGAATACTATAATCTGCCGAATGTTCATATTGCCGGGCATTCATTAGGAGGAGATATCGGATTGGCTTTCGCTAAGAAGTATTCCCCCCAGTCTTTAATTTTATTGGACGGGGGTTACATGAGAGCGGAATCTATTGCTGAGTCCTCTCTTGAAGAAGAGTTAAGGAATGCGGAGGACCATATAAAAAATTATAAGTTCTCCTCCTGGGATGATTATGATAAAACTCTTCTAGATTCAGGATTATCCGAAAAGATCATTGCGCTCTCCAAGTCTAGTATGAGGGAAGTAGATGGCGGAATAAAACTAATCGTTGAATCTCATGTGGCGAAAGAATACATACGACATACTTTCTCTGAGCCGTCAGAAAATACTTTGCGTGACATTAAGGCGCCGGTTCTATTATTGAGAAGTACCATTCCAGAAGCATTGAATGAAGTAAGAGTTCGCGAGGCGGATCGACTGAAGAAATTTTTAGAGGCTGAGGTTGTTGAGGTCAATGGAGCTTCTCATGATCTTTATTGGGAGAAGCCTGAATTTATAAGTAAGCAAATGGTGAATTGGATCCAAGGTTAAAGGGAAAGAACTCCTCTATTTCACCTTGTGGGACATTGAGAACCGTCCCCGATCGTCCCACTAAACATGCCGCCTGCTCTTACGAAACCGGGACAGGCAGAACCGTCCCCAACCGTCCCACCCAAACCCGATCAAGCCAAAACCCCCAGTGATTTTACTGGGGATTTTGAGAGAGAGTTAGATTGTTAAGTTTTTAGTAATTCACAGCATCAAGGGAGTTGATTAGGCCATGTTCGAAGTATGTGCCTGTTCCACTGATTGGATCAGCTGTTTGTTCGATCGCTGTACGGATCTCTGTGTGGGAACGTCCCTGAGAAGCTAGCAACGCTGCAAGTCCCGCAACGTGTGGGGAAGCCATGGACGTACCAGAATAGCTGTCATATTTTCCTCTTAGGACTGTGGAAACGATATCCACACCAGGAGCTGTGACGTCTACCCATGAACCATAGTTCGAGAAGTAAGCGACATTATTGTTAGAATCCACCGCACCTACCGCAATGGCATTTTCATAAGAGGCCGGTTCGAAAGTGGTAGAGACCCCGCTATTACCAGCTGCAGCTACGACGACAGAACCGCTGTTCCATGCATAATTGACTGCGTCTTCAAGCGTCTGGGAATCACAGTCACAACCAAGTGACAGGTTGATGACCTCTGCGTCCTGATCAGCGGAATAACGGATCGCATCTGCGATATCATTCAGGGACCCACTTCCGTTGGCGCCAAGCGCACGAACTGGAAGGATCTTTGTTTCCGGTGCCATACCGGCCACACCGATTCCGTTACCCGTTTCAGCAGCAATCGTTCCCGCTACGTGAGTTCCGTGTCCGTCAAAATCCTTTTGTCTTGTGCTGTTTCGAACGAAATCATAACCAGGAACCAATTTATTTACAAGGTCTGGATGATCTGGAGCAACGCCGGTGTCAATGACCGCCACTTCTTGAGTGCTATCCCCAAGTGTTACATCCCATGCGGCAGGAGTGCTTGTGTTTTGTGGCCCGTATTGATCGGAATATAACGGATCATTCGGAGTGTAAGTTGCCTCAAATGTATAGTTTGGCTCTGCATATTCTACGTTCGGATTGTTGCTCAGCGCTTTGACAACCGCTTCAACATTTCCGACTTCCAATACCTTCAACTGAGTGTTCACGACATCACTGTGATCATCCACGACTTTTGCACCTAATTTGCCTAATGCTTGGCCAGATAGGGATTTTCCAGGCTTCAACGTCACCACGACTTCGCCCTTTTTATAATTCCCTACCTCTTTTTCTACATCGACTACGTTCTTCGTATCAACCTGAGGGGCAGCGAAAGTTTGTCCCGCTCCAGGCAAGACGGCTAAAGTGACCGCAAGTGAGAGTGTTGCAAGTTTCTTGAATTTCATATGTATCCTCCTTAAAAATTTGTATACTCTAACTATTCTGACAATATAGCCAATTTCCTGCCAAACAGAGGTTGGGATAGTCCATAGAAAAAAGCCCCACTAAGAGGGCTTTTTTGGGTGGGGCTTGCGCAAGTCTGGGACAGGGGGACGGTTCTGACTGTCCCACATTCACTTATTCTAATCCACGTATGAAGGTCGTCAGAAGAAATTGCTGGGTGTCTTTCATTTCGAGAGGAAGATTGAAGCCGCCTTTTTGATCCAAATCGACCAATCCATGAAGAAGGCTTCTAAATCCTCTGACCGCATGGATTTTTTCCTTTTCAGATAAAGGGAAAGGATCCAGCGCTTCAAGGACAAGTTGGACAATGCCTTCGCCTGCTTTCACAATTCTGGAATCTTTCGGATCAGGGGCGCTTGTACAGGCTTGATAAATCTTCGGATGAGCGTCGGCAAAGGCGATATAGGCGTTCCCGATGGCCTGAAGCATCTCAGGTCCTTTTTCGGAAGCTTCCGCCTGCTGTTTCAAAAAATGAAAGAGCAGCTCTAACCCTTTGCTCGTGACGCGCTGCTTTACTTCGTCCAAGTTTTTAAAATGGTTATATAGGGAGGGGGATTTGACGTTCAGCTCTCTGGCGAGGTTGGCCATCGTCACATGCCCTAACCCTTTTTCTTCGGTAATGATAAAAGCTTGTTCAATGATGTGATCCTGAGTTAAACCGACTCTTGGTGACACGCTTATCCCTCCGTGCAATCGCTCGTTTTTGTGCGTTTTCCATGACAGAAACAGGGTCACTGATCATGGTACCATGCCCGACTGCTAGTAACGAAGGGTTACAGGCGATCAAGGTTCCTGCCGAATCAATAGCCGCTTCCTTATTCCACGTTGCGAGAGCTGGGAATGGGAAGCGCCAGCGAAGGTCTCCCGATACCGCGACGCCCCCTCTTGTCTGAAAAGCATCGCCCGCTATTAAGTGATGATCACGGGTATCGAGAAAGCACATAGACCCCGGAGTATGACCAGGGGAAGGCACGGTCAAAAGAGATCCGATCCGTTCTCCCGCCTGAATCAGACGATCGGGTCTTGTGTGAACATTTTTCGGAACACCACCTTTAATAGGAAGCGTCTCTCCTTCCTCCAAAGAAGAATCGCCTGTTAATAGCTTCGCTTCCCGCTCGGTCATGAAAACCTCAGCACCTGGCAATTCTTGTTTCAATCCGTCCAGTGCACCGATATGATCGCTATGGGCATGTGTAAGCAAAATTTTCGTAATCGGCTTGCCGATTTTCTCAGCCGTTTGAAGTATCGCTTTTTTACTGTAAGGCAAAGCGGTGTCAATCAATACAAGGTGATCGTTTTCCTCGATCAGGTAGCAGTTAACAGGAAAAGATCTTGGCATAAAGGACAGTTGGTAGAGATGTTTGACCTTCGTTACGCGCATGTTCAGCCCTCCTAAGGCATAAAACTAATGGTATTAGTTTTATTATAACTAATACCATTAGTTTTGCAATAAAAAAAGAAGAGAGAGCTGTATTTTATTCAGTGTGTGGACTTCCTTCACGGGCCAATACAGCATAAAGACTTAAGTTCTCTGATCCAATGTTCTCAATGCTGATGTTCTGCTCTTTATGACAGTGGATGACGTCACCCTTCTTAATAGTTTCTTCTTCCTCATCAATGATACATCGGCCTTTCCCTTCTAATACGAGTAAGTATACCTGTGCGTATGGGTGTCCATGTGAAGGCAGCTTTTGACCTGGCATGAAATTTAACACGAATGCCTGGCTCTTCTCTTCTTTAAAAATGATTTGCTTCGTCATGTGCTCGTCATCAAACGACTGAAAATCTTTCACCTTACGAATCGTCATCATAGATTCCTCCTTTTCTTTTATTGTACAGGAAGTGGGACAGTTGGGGACGGTTCTGCCTGTCCCACGGCGGGACAATCAGAACCGTCCCCAACTGTCCCGTCGCATCTAATTTATTATCAAAATATAGCTTTGACTTAACTATAATAAATATATTATTATAATGGAAATAGGACTACAGTACCAAATCGCTCTGTGAAATTAAAAAGTGAAGAGCAAATGAAAATGGACTATTTTGTGCAATTTCAACTCAACGTTTTTGCCTTAGTCATTCTTGCTGTGCTGTACATGATCATGTTGGCGAGAGCCAAAGTCGAAAGTTATGGAAAGAAAATTTTGAAGGCGATCATGATTGCTACAGCCATCGCGATCGTTGTAGAACCGCTCACTTGGATTTTTGACAAGAAATTGTTTCCCGGCGCTTATTTTCTGGAGTATTCCACCAACTTTGTCCTGTTCCTCATGGGCCCGATTCTCGGAGGCCTGATGCTATCTTATGTTGATTATCACTTTTTCAAAGACCCTTCCCGTGTTCAAAAGAAAATGTTTTACCAGCACATGAGCCTCGTTACGTTTTTCATTCTCATCATCAACCTTTTCTATCCGATCTACTTTCAAGTCACACCAGTCACAAATAACTACAGCAGTGGAGATTTCAAAGACGTTCACTACCTCGTACTAGCTGGACTATACATATACATGTTCATCTTTGTTATCAAAAATCGTAAAAAAGTCCATTCTTATGTTTCCGGTATGTTCATTATATTTTTTGCCCTCCCGATTTTTGGAATGGTTATTCAAATGTTCGATTCAAAATTATACTTTTCATGGACCGCAATCGTCCTCGGCATCCTCGTCGCTTATACGTTTCTTGAATCGACGACGACCGAACAAGATTTCCTTACTAAATTATACAATCGGCAAAGCTATGAAGTGTATTTGCGTCACTTGATTGAAATACAACGGCCATTTGGCGTCATTTTGATCGACTTAAACTATTTTAAAGAAATAAACGACGAATATGGTCATCATAAAGGGGACGAAGTGCTGATCGAGTTCGGCCAGATTTTACAAAAAGTCTTTCAAAAAGAGGCGCTGACGGCCCGTCTTGGAGGCGATGAATTTATCGTCGTCGTAGAAAAGGCAAAGAAAACGCCTGATCAGTATGCGCATCAAATTCAAAAAGCACTTCACGCCAATCGTGATCCCATCGTTCGGAACCTCACTTTCAGCTACGGGTACGAAAGCTATACAACAGGCCGGAGCATGGACGACCTCTATACAACCGTCGACGAAAAAATGTACCAAGCCAAACGCGAAAGCCGGCTTGTATAAGGAGCGGGACAGTTGGGGACGGTTCTCAGTGTCCCATTTATAAAGAGGGGAAATGAAATAAAATAGATGTCCCTGAAAATGCGACAGTCATTCCTTAAAGGAATGGCTGTTTGTTATGGGAGCAAATTGCGGATTCGACTACTTCTGGTGTGCGGGACAGGCAGAACCGTCCCCAACTGTCTCACCAATAACCTCTTGCAAAACGACATAAGTGTCGATATAATGAAATTAATAAAAACGACATAAGTGTCGTTTTGGGGAGGGGCAAAAGAAATGAAGCGGTTACTAAAGAATAAAGGGTACCTTACGTTAATGGGGGCACAGGCTATTTCAAGCATTGGGGATTGGCTGAGCATTGTCGCGATCATTACGCTCGTCGGGCTGAAATGGAACGCATCACCTCTAGAAGTATCTCTCGTCATTCTCTGTCTTGCGATTCCTATGGCATTACTTGGACCTGTAGCAGGGATCGTCGCTGATCGTTTCAACCGCAAATGGCTGATGATTGTTTCGGATGTTGTGAGAGCAGGGCTGATTCTTTTGCTTACCATCGTCACTGAGCTGTGGATGGTATACGCGATCCTGCTTTCTGTCGGGATATTCTCTTCGGTCTTTATTCCGGCGAAGAACGGGAAGCTGAAAGAGCTCGTTGATACAGAAGATATGAAGGGAGCCATGTCCCTGACCTCCGTCATTGATTCGTCAACCAAAATTCTCGGGCCGCTGATCAGTGGTTTGCTTGTTACAGTGATGGGAGCTCAAATGGTCTTTCTCATCGATTCGGGAACGTTCCTTTTATCCGCTTTACTCCTTTTGTTCCTACCGAAGACGACGGCTCAAAAAGAAAAGGAAGAGAAACCAGCACAACAAAAGACCTCCTTCAAACGGGAATTGATTCTTGGGGCGCGCTTCATTCAATCCAGCCGGTTCATGATGACAGGGTTGCTTTTACTAGGACTAAGCCTTTTGATTCTACAGCTCGCAGATTCCCAAATTATCGTCCTCATCAGAGAGCTGACGTACGCTTCACCTGATTTGTTCGGGTATGTGGTCACGGCGTCCGGAGCTGGAATGTTCCTCGCTGGTGTGCTTTTGACGAAAAAAACGGATTACCGTGCATTCCCGCTAATGCTTTCAGGGGTTTGTGGGATCGGTTTGAGCTTCGGTATAATGGGGGTATTCACGAATTATGATTTCAGTTATTCGATCCTATGGGCGACGCTTCTAGGTTTTGTTGCCGGCTTTTCTGCCAGTCTGATTTTCGTTCCGTTTCAGGCGTCTGTCCAGGTAGAAACTCCGGTGCATATGACGGGGAGAGTCTTTGGAGTGATCAACAGTGTAACGACGACAGCAACAATTATTGGACCACTACTCGGCGGGCTTTTGTCCACGGTGTTTGGTGTCATTCCGACCTTTATAACCAGCGCTTCATTACTTGTCTTGGTCTCTCTGATCGGATGGCTAGTCAAATCGAAAATAGAACGGGGGAATGCTGATGTCACCACGGGTGAGCGAGGAGCATCTGAAGCAACGTCGGGCTAGCATTTTAAAGGCAGCGACCGGCGTTTTTATTGAACACGGATATGAAAAAACGACGATGAAGCATGTGATGGACGCTGCCGGCGTCAGTCGTGGGGGTCTTTATCAGTATTTTTCCAATAAAGAGGACCTGTTCGAAGCGATTCTGGAAGAGGGGCTGAATGAAGAGGCGGAGCAGTCATTGGCCTCTTTGAAAAAGTCGTCAACGTCCTACTGGCACCTCTTGATGCAAATCATCTTTGGTGAAGATGCTACGCCTGATACCAATATGGATCCGTTGGCACCAAGTAAACTCGAATTTTTCATCACCGGACGAAACGATGAGCGGCGTCGGGCATACGGAGAGAGGCGTTATGAAATGGGTTTGAAAATTTACGCCGATATCATAAAAGAGGGGCAGCAAGCTGGTGAATTCCGAACGACTCATCATGCTGACACGATTGCGCGTTCCATCATTACGTTCATCGACGGTCTGGCGCTCGACCATGCTATCCTTCCAGAAGAAAAGGTGCGTTTGAAAGAACAGTCGGAGCTTTTTGTCCAATATTTGAACTATGCCTTGATTGGTGCAGATTCTTCCTCCTGAACTAATGAAAACGTTTACTTTAAATGTTACAATGGAAGTATGAAAGGTTCACTATAACAGACAGGAGGGGTTCCGATGACTATCAAAATCCTCGTCGCGTATGATGGCAGTGAGCTAAGCAAAAAAGCCATTGAAGAAGTGAAGAAGCAAGCTGTAGAAGCTGAGGAAAAAGAAGTGCACATCGTCTCAGTCGTTCAGCCGACCGGCCCCGCCACACAGCCCGCAATCTCCAGGCAAATGGGAGAGGAAATGGCTGAAAAGTACGCTGGAGAGCTGGAGGGAATCAAACAGCAGCTTGGAGAAGACCAAGGTACGGTTGTAACGAAAGTATTGGTTGGAGAAATGGAGCGTAACCCTGGCCAGAATATTTGCAAGTATGCAGAGGAACAAGGAGCAGACCTGATCATTATCGGAAGTCGCGGTTTCGGTAACGTGAAACGGATTCTGCTCGGAAGTGTCTCAAGCAACGTCGTCCAGCACGCCACATGTCCAGTTTTAGTGATGAAATAGAACGCCAAAGCCTCTTTCCCACTGAGGAGAGAGGCTTTTTTTGTGTGAAAAAGTGGAAGCGTTTCACGTGGAACATCGGGGACAGTCGGGGACGGTTCTGCCTGTCCCACCCAAACCTATTTGTAATTTTTCAACAATTGAAAGCGTTTGTGATATGATAGAGAAAGAGAAAAAAACGTTCCTGAAGGCAGCTTGTTGGAAGACATCAAAGCAGGAACATATAAAAACAGGGATAAGGAAGGATTTCATGAGCAGTCTACCTAAAAACACAGATGTGATCCTGATTGGCGCGGGAGTCATGAGCGCAACTTTGGGATCGTTGCTGAAAGAATTGGCACCAGAGTGGGAAGTCAAAGTTTTTGAGAAATTAGACAGTGCAGGCAAGGAAAGCTCGAATGAATGGAATAACGCCGGAACCGGACACTCGGCCTTGTGCGAATTGAACTATACATCGGAACAGCCGGATGGTTCGATCGATATCAGCAAAGCCGTCAAGATCAACGAGCAGTTTCAGCTTTCCAGACAGTTTTGGTCCTATCTAGTCAATCGTAAACGCATCGAGAATTCGCAGGACTTCATCATGCCGCTGCCTCATATGAGTTTTGTCCGTGGAGAAGCGAATATCCATTTTCTGAAAAAGAGATATGAAGCACTGACCCAAAGCCCTCTGTTTGAAGGGATGGAGTTTACCCAGGATCCGGAAACGTTGGAAAAATGGATTCCGCTGATTATGGAAGGGCGAACAGACGAAGAAACGGTCGCTGCAACGAAGATTGATTCCGGAACGGATGTTAACTTCGGGGCGCTGACACGTAAACTTTTCGATCACCTAAAAACCGAAAACGTCGAGGTCAACTATAACCACAGCGTCGAGGACATTAAGCGTACTGAAGACGGTCTTTGGGAAGTAAGAGTCCACGACCATACAAATGAAAGAATTGAATACCATACGTCGAAATTCATTTTTATCGGAGCAGGGGGCGGAAGTCTGCCGTTGCTTCAGAAAACAGGGATTCCTGAATCTAGACAGATCGGAGGCTTCCCGGTCAGTGGACTGTTCATGGTCTGCAACAATCAGGAGGTCGTCGAACGTCATGGAGCCAAGGTATACGGAAAAGCCAAAGTCGGCGCGCCGCCTATGTCCGTTCCGCACCTCGACACGCGCTATATCGATCAGAAAAAGACACTCCTCTTCGGACCGTTCGCCGGCTTTTCGCCGAAGTTTTTGAAAACGGGATCGAAAGCGGATCTGTTTGGCTCCATCAAGCCGAATAACGTGTTTACGATGCTTGCTGCCGGCATGAAAGAGATGCCACTGACGAAGTATTTGATCGAGCAAGTCGTCCAGACTCATGAACAAAGAATGGAAGAACTACGCGAGTTTATCCCAGACGCGAAGAGTGAAGACTGGGAAATCGTCGAAGCCGGCCAGCGTGTGCAGGTCATTAAGGATACAGAGGATAAAGGTAAAGGAACACTTCAGTTCGGTACCGAAGTCGTCAGCTCATCCGATGGATCCGTTGCTGCCCTGCTTGGAGCTTCTCCAGGAGCATCGACAGCGGTCCACGTTATGCTCGAAGTGATGGAACGCTGCTTCCCAGAACAAATGCCTGAATGGGAAGCGAAAATCAAAGAAATGGTCCCATCCTATGGTGAATCGCTTAGCGAAAACGCCGAGCTATTCCGCAAAATCCATAAAGAGACAGCCGAAACGCTCGGACTCGACCCTGGATTCGAAAAAGAAAAAGTCCTAGGATAACGAAAAGCACAGGAGTTTAGGTCTCCTGTGCTTTTTTTGTGGTGGGTGGGAAGATCAGGTGGTGCGGGACAGTTGGGGACGGTTCTCAGCGTCCCACACTGGGACAGGCAGAACCGTCCCCAACTGTCCTACTCTTTCCATAGGTTTTATCCCATCCCCATACGGATATACAATATTATACTTTTCGAATGGAGGATGACCCATATATGAAATCACTGGAAAATGCGTTGAAGCATAGAGTCGGACTCGGTACGGCTCCGCTCGGCAATATGTTCAGGGAGGTACCGGAAGAGGAGGCGCGTGAGACAATCCAGACTGCATGGGATCAGGGTGTGCGCTACTTTGATACGGCGCCTTTTTATGGAGCTGGTCTAGCGGAAATGCGTCTTGGTCACGTGCTTTCGAATTACGATAGAGACGAGTATGTTCTGAGTACGAAGGTCGGTCGGTACATTACAGAGGAAGCTGAAGAAAAAGAAGGACTGTTTTCCGATGCCAGAAAAAATAAAGTCATCACGGACTATACGGAGGATGCGACCAAGCGCTCGATCGAACAGAGTCTTGAGCGTTTGAAGACAGATCGCCTTGATATTGTGTTTGTCCATGACGTTTCTCCTGATTTTCATGGGGACGAATGGGTGGCGAAATTCGATGAGGCGAGAAAAGGAGCTTTCCGCGTCTTGAGTCAGCTTCGAGAAGAGGGGGTCATCAAGTCGTGGGGGCTCGGGGTCAATACGACCGAGCCGATCGAACTTGCGATGGAGCTTGAGGAAACGAAGCCTGATGTCTGCTTATCAGCGACACAATACACGTTGCTCCAGCACGAAAGAGCGCTACAGCGAATGCTTCCGACGGCGGAAAAAGAGCATGTAGACATCGTCGTAGGTAGTCCTTACAACTCCGGGGTGCTCCTAGGCGGCGACCACTATAACTATGCAAAAGCAGGCAAGGACATTCTTGATCATGTGAACAAGCTGAACGAGATTGCCCAAAAATATAAGGTCAGTTTGAAAGCTGCTGCTTTACAGTTTTCCACTGCTCATCCAGCTGTTAAATCGGTCATTCCAGGCTCCACACGTCCAGACAGGATCAAGGAAGACCTGGCGATGATTCAAACAGATATTCCGAAAGAGTTTTGGCAGGATCTTGTTGATCGCGGTTTTGTGTCTCAGCATGCACCACTGCCCAATTGAAAAAGGATTAAAAAAGCCGGACTAACTTCAATAGTTAGTCCGGCTTTTTGACCTTTATTTTTTATTCACAGAGGCGTCGTAAATGCTGTCGACCGCACCTTTCAAAGACCTATCAAACTCTTCATCTGACTGGTTCGCATTCAAATCAGAGGCGAGCGCACGGGAGAAACTGGCGATGACGCCGTGGTTGTCCTTCAGCTTCTCATTCGCTTCCTCACGCGAGTACCCGCCTGACAGTGCCACTACTCGGACGACGCGCGGATGATCGGTCAACTCCTGATAAGCATTCGCCTTCGTTGGAATCGATAGCTTCAGCATGACATTTTGACCTTCGTTCAGCTGATTCAAATGCTTCAGAATTTCTTTTTTCAAAATTTCTTCTGACTGTTCCTTGTCATCACTATGAATGTTGACCTCTGGCTCGATAATCGGAACAAGCCCGGCTGAAATGATTTGTTTTCCGATTTCAAACTGCTGATCGACGACAGCTTTGATTCCCTCAGGATTGGCTTCATGAACCACAGAACGCATTTTGGTCCCGAAGATATTGCGTTCATTCGCGCGACGGAGCGTCTCCTCAAGGTTATCAATCGGCTTCATTAACTGGACACCGTTTTCCTGTTCGGCTAGTCCCTTATCGACTTTAAGAAAAGGTACGACTCCCTTACTGGCCAGATAATCACCAGTAAATTGCCCTTCAATCTCACGGTCCATCGTCTGTTCAAACAAAATCGCTCCGAGAATCCGGTCTGATCTGAAGGATGGGGAGGTGATGATCCGTGTGCGCATCTGGTGGACAAGGTCGAACATTTCATCATCATTACTATACGAATCTTCAGGAACACCATAAGCAGCCAGCGCTTTCGGCGTACTTCCACCGCTTTGGTCGAGGGCAGCGATGAAACCCGCATCGTTCTTCATCTTATCGAATTGCTCTTGATTCATACATTTCACTCCTTTTTGGTAATCTGACAAATACCCATCTATACAGTTCCCATTATTCCCCTGGTTGTAACGTGAATTTGGCGGGACAGTTGGGGACGGTTCTGCCTGTCCCGTTGTGGGACGCTGAGAACCGTCCCCAACTGTCCCGCTTAACAAAAAAAGACCGGCTGAATTTCGGCCGGTCTTTCTATTTGTCTCATATACTACTTGAGCTCTGCTTATACACTACCTTCGTTCCGCCAATGAAATCATGGAGTGAGCGCTTATCTTCACGCAATCCAACCATGAACGCACTGACGATCAACCCGATTCCTAATGTCAGAACGTAAAC
Organism: Halobacillus fulvus; assembly: GCA_004078665.1. Lineage (GTDB taxonomy): Bacteria > Bacillota > Bacilli > Bacillales > Halobacillaceae > Halobacillus > Halobacillus fulvus. The sequence continues at coordinate 84,318 of SCFO01000002.1, forward strand.
AATTCCAGCAACGAAATAACGCATCACCATATTGAAAAAGCCAACATTGCTACCGTTTTTCTTAACGATACGAACGTTGAAAGCTCGTTTGCCGATTGTATAACCGCTCCAGAGAACCGGGAGAAGTATGTAATAAAGCAGATTTAAAAGGTCAGTTATATTGAATTCTTCATTATTGATCTCACCGTGAACGAGTAATCCTATAACTAGAAATACAATAGCTGTAATAAACCCATCTAGTATATTCGCAATCAATCGAATCCAAAATCCAGCTGGTCTTTCCATTCGTTTCCCCTCCTCATGTTGAAGTCTCTCTATATATTATACGAGTGAAGGCTTGTTAGGTTTCATGAAAGTGGGACACTGAGAACCGTCCCCGACTGTCCCGCTCACCCCCGGAAGCCCAACCATTACGCTCAACCCCCTACACCCGACCAACCAAACAAAACCCCGGATGCAATCTTTCGCATCCGGGGTTAGATTTAATTTATTGGAAATAAAGCTTCCCTTGGTCATCCACGTAAACTGTCTGCACAATCGTCCGGTTGAACTTTTCTTTCTTGTATTGCCCGGAAACATCAAGGGTCATATTGTAGACCCCTTCTCCAAGATTCGGAAGGTTATAGCTTTCTCCGTCCGCTTTTACACCGACGACTTTTTTCTGTTTCAGCTTGCCATTTTTATAAAAATCAATCGTCATATCGGTTTTCAGCTTAAAGTCTTTGTTCTTAGACGTCACTTCGACGTTTCCGTTTTCCAGAGCCACTCCGATTAAGTCATTCAAAGTGCTGTCAAAGCTGGAGTGGAGGAGATAGTGTTCCGTGTTTGCCGAACTCGCTTCAATCATCCATTTTCCAGCCTGAGGGTGATCAACGGTGACGGTGTGGTGATACGCGCCATTGAAAAACTCAGTTTCATCAGCATGGACTTCAAAGTCGGTGCGTACTTTTTTATCAGGGGAAATGAGCGTTACTTGAGCGTCTTTCTGGTCGCTGATCCAGTCGAACGTCACACTTTGCGCGCCCGCCTCTACATCAATATGCTCTACAGCCTTCCCAGAATATTCTCCACCCCGGATGAAATTCCCGACGCGCTTAGCTTCAGATTCGACACTCTGAGCCTTGAAGGAGGACATCGCATAGACTTGTTCGTTCAAGTAATTTTTGAAGACAGCAAAAGTGGAGGAACCCTCTTTGACAGTCGTATGGTTCCAGTCGCCTACTGCGATCTCTGTGGCGTATGGCAGGCGTGAGCTCGATACCGTTACAGCGCCATCATTGCTTCCGTATCCGCTCAAATACAATCCACCCCAATACAGCGCGCTGCCGAAGCTGCCCCATTTTGTTCCCCCGACTGTGTAAATCGGAGTCTGGTAAACATTCGGGTGGTTATCAGTCTGCGAACGGAAATAATCCATATATCCGGTTTGTAGAGAATAGGTCGCTTCATTTTTACTTCCTAAGATGCCGGCGAGCCACCCTGCCCAGCCGCTGTAAGCGAGATCCGCAAGCTCAGATCCGTAGTGAGGTGTCGACAGCGTAATCAGCCTTTCAATGTAAGGGTCTGCTCCGTAATGCACGAGCGCTGATTGCGTGTCAATGCCGCCTTTACTGTGCGCGACGACGACAACTTTTTCACCAAAGTGTTGGTAGATCTCTTGGACCTTTTGGGCTAAGAGCTGCCCGTTGGCCCACATACTCTTATCAGAATTCAAATCAATGAAGGACGTTTCGTAACCATTTTGAAAAGCGGTGGCGTACATATCATTATTGTTGTACCAAGTATCAGAGGAACTGTTCAATCCGTGGACAAAAAGAATTGGATATTTGGAGTCGAGGACAGAACCGGGAGTCTCACCGTAATACCATTGACCCGGTGTTCCGGAGCTGCCGTCCTTGATCGAGCCTGCATATGTAGTGGCAGGAACGATCAGGCAAAAAGCGAGAAACAATACAAACCATGCTTTCAACTTTAACAAAAATCCCATCTCCTCTAGAAAAAGTTTTAGGGAGGTCATGGGGTATTCTAAGATGTTTCCCATTCCTATTATCGTATATTTAAAATGAATTTCCAGATGATTTAGAAAAATGAGGAAATAGAACGGGCTATTCGACAGTTTGAGCTATATCTTACTGAGCAGAAGGGAGGAGTGGGACAGTGAGAACCGTCCCCGACTGTCCCTATCAACCCCGAAAAGCCTCCAACCCCGGGACAGTGAGAACCGTCCCCAACCGTCCCACTCAACCCAAGAAAACCGCTTCAACCACAAAAAACCCCTCCACCCAAAAGGTGAAGAGGTTTCTATCGTAGAATCAGCTACGGATGAGATGATCGAAGGCACCTAGTGCGGCGTTTGCTCCGTCACCCATCGAGATGATGATTTGGTTGTATGGATTGTCGGTACAATCCCCTGCTGCGTATAAGCCAGGTACGCTTGTTGCTCCTTGCTTATCAACAACGATTTCGCCTGTGCGCGTACGCTCAACGAAATCTCCGAGCCATTCTGTGTTCGGAACGAGTCCGATTTGGACGAAGACACCATCAAGTTCCACGTGGTGTTCTTGTCCAGATTCACGATCGACAAACGTAATGCCGTTGACATTGTCGTCTCCGGTGATTTCTGTCGTTTGTGCGTTCGTGTGGACCGTTACGTTCGGAAGGCTGTGCAGACGTTTTTGAAGCACTTCATCGGCTTTCAGTTCGTCTGCGAATTCAAGAACGGTCACATGCTTGACGATTCCTGCAAGGTCGATCGCCGCTTCAATACCGGAGTTTCCTCCGCCGATGACGGCGACATCTTTTCCTTCGAATAAAGGACCGTCACAGTGAGGGCAGTATGCGACCCCTTTGTTCTTGAACTCTTCCTCACCAGGAACGCCGATTTTGCGCCAGCGTGCGCCTGTTGAGATGATGACACTTTTACTCTTCAAAACCCCACCGTTTTCAAGCTCAAGCTCGAAAAGGTCATTTTTGTCTAAACGGGCGGCGCGCTGAAGGTTCATGATGTCAATGTCGTAATCCTTCACGTGCTCTTCAAGACTTGCGACCATCTTCGGTCCTTCTGTCTGCTTCACACTGATGAAGTTTTCGATGCTCATCGTATCGAGTACCTGTCCGCCGAAACGCTCAGCTACGATTCCTGTACGGATTCCTTTACGTGCTGTGTAAATCGCCGCACTGGAACCAGCTGGGCCACCACCGACAACAAGTACTTCAAACGGATCTTTGTCGTTGAATTCTTCTGGATCTGGACCTTCGCTAATGTTAGAGACGATCTCTTCAAGCGTCATGCGTCCGCCACCGAAGAACTCTCCGTTCAAGTGTACGGATGGTACGGCCATCACGTTTTTGCTTTCGACTTCTTCTTTGAAGGCCGCCCCGTCAATCATCGTGTGGGTGATATTCGGGTTGAGGACGCTCATCAGGTTCAGTGCCTGGACGACATCCGGGCAGTTGTGACAGCTTAGGCTGACATACGTTTCAAAGTGGTATTCGCCTTTGATGTTCTGGATTTGTTCGATCGTGTCCTGGTCCGCTTTCGGTGCACGGCCACTTGTTTGAAGAAGGGCCAGTACTAAAGAGGTGAACTCATGACCGAGTGGGACACCGGCGAATGTAATCCCAGTCTCTTCGTTCGGACGGTCGACCGTGAAGCTCGGTGTACGCTTAAGCGTCGCGGATTCAACCGTGATGTAAGAAGACATGGATGCCAGCTCTTCTGTAAGAGCCAGCATCTCTTTGGAAACATCGTCCTCGCCTGCACTGACCTTCAGGACAACCTCACCCTCCATCAGTTGAAGGTATTGATTTAATTGTTCCTTAATTTGTGCATCAAGAACCATTTTTTCCACTCCTTAGATTTTACCTACTAGATCTAGGCTTGGTGTAAGTGTATCGTTGCCTTCTTCCCATTTAGCTGGGCAAACTTCGCCTGGGTTCTGGCGTACGTATTGTGCTGCTTTGATTTTGCCTACAAGTGTATCCGCGTCACGGCCGATTCCGCCTGCGTTGATTTCAACAGCTTGGATAACGCCGTCTGGGTCGATGATGAAAGTACCGCGCTCAGCAAGACCGTCTTCTTCGTTCAATACGTCGAACTGACGGGATAGCTGCTGGGAAGGGTCCCCGATCATTGGGTACTTGATTTTGTTGATTTTTTCAGAGCTGTCGTGCCAGCCTTTGTGTACGAAGTGAGTATCTGTAGAAACAGAGAATACTTCTGTACCTAGTTCTTTAAGAGTTTCGTAGTTGTTTTGAAGATCTTCAAGTTCTGTCGGGCAAACGAAAGAGAAGTCTGCAGGGTAGAAGCAAACAACGCTCCACTGACCTTTGAAACTTTCTTCACTTACGTCGATGAACTCTCCATCGTGGAATGCTTTCGCCTGGAATGGTTGTACTTCTTTACCGATTAAAGCCATAACTAAATTCCTCCTGTATATGTGTATAGATTTCTGCTTTTTATTAAGCAGTTTTTTTATAATAATTCTAATACGATAACCATTATTAAATAAAAGGTTGCATTTGTCAACCTCGTCACAAAAATGACATAACCGGCTATCTATATGGAAAATGTCGCACAATTCACAGTATAAACGCTTTACGTATTTTATCAAAATGATATGAGGCTGCTTTTCAATTAGTGTAAAATGTAAGCGTTTTCTCATTTTGCCACCAGAAATGAGAATCTCCATGAACAACACAAATCACCGCGGTTTCACGTTTTAAAAAAAGAGGAAAAGTTTAATAGATTGATATGGAAGAGTCTGTTAAACTAGAGGTGTGCGCTATAAAGAACTTAAGGAGATGAGGAGAATTGAAAGGGTTGAAAAAAGGGATCGTTGTTGTGCTGATCGCTGTCTTCGCTTTGTCCATTCCGTCTGCCGCTCTCGGTCATCCGTCGAAAAAGGAAGTCGATTACGTCGCGTTTGGAGACTCTCTAGCATTTGGAATCACACCGTCTAATGGAGTAGGAAAAGGGTATCCTCAATTTCTCACAGAACGCTTGGAGCAATCCCAATACACTGTTGATTTCAACAATTTTTCTTTTCCGGGTGATCAATCCAGTGATCTAGTGAATGCTGTTCAAAGCCCTGAAGCTCAGCAGGAAATAGCCGAGGCTGAATATATTACGGTCAACATCGGAGCCAACGATATCCTTCCGCTACTAACATCACCTGCAAATATACCAGCTGCTCTTAGTAATCTAGGCAATAACCTATTCTTTGCACTAGGAACGATCGACCAGATCAATCCGAACGCTAAAGTCTATGTAATGGGCTACTACAATCCGTTTCCTAATTTACCGGAAAATCAATTGGCTCCTCTTCTCCCGATCCTTGATCAACTGAACGCCATCATCCAGCAGGCAACCGCTGCAAACGGAGATACCTACGTTCCGACTGAAACGATCATCGCGAAAAGATATCAGACATATTTGCCGAACCCTAGCAATATTCATCTCAGTGAATCCGGCTATCAAGCCATCGCCAAAGAATTTTGGAAGAAACTAGATAAAAGTAAGAATTAATTTATGAGGAGTTCGTTCCTTTTTGAAAAGAGGTTAAGCATTTGAAGCAGACGTTAGTAGTCATAGACGCCCAACAGGATTTAATAGAAGGAAACGAAGAAGAGCATCCCGTTTTCAATAAAGACCAGCTGATTGGGAATATCAATCTCGTTATTGAGAAAGCGCAGGAGTCCGGAATTCCCATTGTATTTGTAAGAGACTTGGATATTGCCGGAGGAAAAGGGAAGGGCTTTGATGTTCACGAGGACATTCAACAGCCTTCTGATGCCAAAGTGTTCGATAAAGCCGCCACGAATTCTTTTCACGGAACCGGGCTGCTTGAGCATTTAAGGGCACAAGAAACAGAGCATCTTGTCATCATGGGATGCGCAACCCAGCATTGTATTGATACCGCGGTCCGAACTGCTACAATCAACGGCTTTGATGTCACGCTGATCGAGGATGGTCATTCGACGGCGGATAGTCAGAGTCTGAGCGCAGAGCAGATCATCCGTCATCACAATGAAACGCTTCATGGTCATTACAATGTGGAGCATTTTTCAGTGGTGAGGAAAGCCGAGGAAGATGTGTTCCAACCGACTCATGATTCATATCGTTAACTTTTGCGAACCCTCTATCCTCATGATAGGGGGTTCTTTGTTGGATAAGTTTCCGTGTTCTATACTAGTGCTTGGAGGAGAGGGGAATACCTCGCTTTCCATGGGCGGGCGCTGAGCGTCCTCGTCGCCTTGCTCCTGCGGGATCTCAGCCTGCCCTTCCTCCCATAGGAGTCTCACTATTTCCCTTCCCTCTTCTGTAAAATACGAACGGAAACATCACTTGCTAAACGTACAATGGGCTTCAATAGCAAAGTTTTGGCATGCGTGCTTTTTCATATGGACTCTTTCTATCCACATCAAATGATAGGCTTTTAACATGGCCTATTGAGATGAGTGTTAGAGTGCTGACCACATCTCACTAACGAGCAGAACAAGCAGTGCTGCTCCGATCAGAAAAATGAAGAAAATGATAAACGAGCGTTCGCGCCGGCCAAAAATCGCCACGATACTGGAAATGAATGCTCCTAAACCGAATACCACTCCGACAATTCGAGGCTGCCCCGACCCACACCTCCTGATTGGAAAAGTCGCCTAAAAACGAAAGAACAGATCCAGTTGCCAGCAACAGTATGAACAAAATAAAAAAGAAAAGAGACCATTTTCCTGCTGGCGTTTGAGGGGTGAACAGCTTTTTCACGAGTGACCCACCTTTCTTCCTTTCTTTTTATCGTACCACAAAAAAACCTCGACCCCTGTGAGGGATCGAGGTTTATCGAGTTTAGGCGTTTTGATAGGAAAGTTCAGCAGCGACTTTCGATACTTTTTCAAGACCTTCCTGGACGATTTCTTCTGCTTTGTCTGGGTTAGCATTATGGCCTTCGATTACTACTTTATCCAGCACGTTCATGCCGAACAGTCCGCCGAAAACGTTCTCCATGTAGTTCAGAGACATCTCCATTGGCTGCATGGATGGATCGGAATAAACTCCGCCACGTGCGTTCAGAAGAATGACACGCTTGTCTGTCATTAGTGGCTTAATGCCTTCTTCTGTATATTGGAATGTGAAGCCTGCTTCTGCGATATAGTCGATGAACGTTTGAAGCTTCGCTGGAATTGTGAAGTTCCATAGTGGGAAGGCGAAGACGACGACATCGGCTGCGCTGAAAACATCCTTCGCTTTTTGTTTCGCGTCGAGCAAACGTTGCTCTACATCTGTAAGAGCAACTCCTTCCTGCTGCTTACCTAATGCAGAGAAGAGTTCCTGTCCGAAATAAGGAGTATCCTCAGCGAATACATCGTACGTGCTGATGTTGATCTCCTCGTTACTTTGAACATTTTCCATAAACGTTTCATACATTTTCGTAGAAATTCCATCTGGACGGTTATTGGCTTTAACGACAAGTACGTTCATGATTTCCAACCTCCTGTTGTAGACTACTCTTGTATTTTTTGAACGACTAAGCGTTATTATAAAGTCTCGAATATGAGAATTCAAATTTAAAGGCTTATTCCATAACATGTATAAACGGCACGCTTTTTTTACTGTGAAGATTAGACTAAAAAACCAGGAGAGTGGAGAAGTAAGATAGGAATATAGACTTGCTTGAGAGGTTTTGAAAAAATGTATTTTGCTTTAGAATAACGATAGGTTCATAAAGGGGAGATTGTATTGGTTTACATATTTGAATGGAATCTAAAGAAATGTTCAATTCTCATCACTCTATTGTTTCTTTTGACCGCGTGTACCGCTGATGACAGTAAGGAAGCGGACTCAACGGGAACTCAGAGCAACGCATCGACATTCATCACGATTCAACCAGCCGAGCTTTCAGAGCGAGAGCAAACCATTATTAATCAAATTGGTGGAGACTATCAGAGTTTCTTCACAATAAAAGGTGATCTGGGACCAGATGAAACAATCGTTCAGTCTATTGGCGTTTACCGGGAAGGTCAGAAGGAAGAAGAAAGGCTAACTTCTTTTTCCGACTCATTGGAGGGGGATCTTCATTCGTATCAACTGCGGTTGGAAGATGAGACGACTTACTTGAGAATCGGCTTTCCAAGTGGGTCAGCAGGAGCCTCTACAGTACTGCCCGATCAATTGGGGACTTTCGTTTATCAACAAATGGAAGAGGAATTTACGTTGACCAAAGGAGAACCGGTCTATGTGGCTTATCTGATCGGGTCCAGCCAAAATAGTATGTCTTTCAGGCAGCCGGAAGATTGGACGACTGTCCCTACGTCGGTTCAAGAGGCGGAGTATTCGATCGTTTTTAAAGTGGAGTGGAGAGATACAAAGGATCATTCTTAAATCTTTTGAAGGCCTGCTCGTTCATCTGAGCAGGTCTTCAGTTGTTTTAAAGAGGACAGATTTTGTCATCCCATTTGTTTTTTCTACGATTCATGACAAAAGTATAATACAGAAAATATAGAAAATTTGGTACAATCATCCATGTAACCTTTTTTGAAAACGGATTCAAATAGACAACGGGAGGGATTGCATGGCTTCAAACACATGGAATTGGCTGTGGGATAAGCATGACCAGGCCAAAGATCTACTGAGTTTTTTTGTGAAACCGAACGAAAGTACGTCTTCCGGCAGAGGATCTTCCGCAGAACGATCCGAGGGAGGCGGTAATGGAAGAAGCTATAAACCGGCTCAGAAGATCGGGTTATTTGCAGGGCCGCTCCTGTTTATCTTGACGTTATTATTTTTCCAGCCGGAAGGAATGAGTGGGGAAGCGCAGGCTATTCTCGCCAGTACACTCTGGGTTGCCGTCTGGTGGATGACGGAAGCGGTGCCGATCCCGGTCACTTCACTGCTTCCGATTGTCCTCTTCCCATTGACTGGCGGGCTTGGCATTGATCCAACTGCCTCTTCCTATGGTGATGATACGATTTTTCTATTTATGGGTGGATTCATGATCGCACTCGCGATGGAGAAGTGGAACTTGCATAAGCGGATCGCCTTGACGATCATTTTGATGATTGGCACGAACACCGAACGGATCATCCTCGGATTCATGGTAGCGACAGGTTTTCTGTCGATGTGGATTTCGAATACGGCGACAGCGATGATGATGGTACCGATCGGGCTTGCGATCATTTTTCAAGTGTCCGAACAGCTGAAAGACGACGATTCGATTGACACATCGAAGGAAAACTTCGGTTTCGGAAAAGCGCTCATGCTCAGTATCGCTTACTCCGCTTCGATCGGAGGGATTGCGACGCTGATCGGGACACCTCCGAATACGGCGTTTGCCGCAGTCGTCAATAATCTGTATGGGATTGAGATTTCGTTCGCGCGCTGGATGCTGTTCGGAGTGCCGGTCGCGTGGCTGTTCATCTTCCTCGTCTGGTTTTATTTGATCAAAGTCGCTTACCCGCTCAAGCTGAAGCAATTGCCAGGGGGGCGGAAGGTGATCAAAGATGAGAAGGACGCACTTGGCCAAGCTTCTTATGAAGAAAAAGTGGTGCTGACGATCTTCGTCTTAGCTGCGATTTCCTGGGTGACACGTTCTTTTCTGCTTCAAGAGTACGTCAATGAAAACATCAACGATGCAATTATCGCACTGACCGCCTCGTTCATTCTATTTGCCATCCCTTCACGCGCAGAAAAAGGTGGTCGGATCCTCGACTGGGATACAGCGGTCAAATTACCGTGGGGAATCCTGTTGTTATTCGGGGGAGGACTTGCGATTGCGACAGGCTTCAGTCAGTCCGGCCTTTCGGAATGGATTGGAAATCAGCTGACGGTGCTTGAAGGTGTGCATCTGTTCATCGTCCTGCTCGTCGTTTCAGCGATGGTCATCTTCCTGACTGAAATCACATCGAACACAGCAACGGCGAACATGATGTTCCCGATCATGGCTGCTCTCGCGGTGGCGCTTGGTGTCCATCCATACGCCGTCATGATTGCAGCAGGTGTCGCCTCATCCTGCGCGTTCATGCTTCCGGTCGCGACGCCCCCGAACGCCGTCGTATTCGGATCCGGCTACTTAAGGATTCCGGATATGGCGAGAGCCGGGTTCATGCTGAATCTTGCAGGCATCGTGCTCGTCACGCTTGCGGTCTATTTCTGGCTGCCGATTGCGTGGGGGATTGATTTGAGCGAAGTGCCTGAGATGTTGAAAACGGAATAAGAAGAAAAGAGCCTGTCTCCAACTGATGAGACAGGCTCTTATGTGTTCTAGCGACGATTAGATTAGAACACCATTTGTACAAATTCATAGGCGTATAATAGAAAAACGAGTCCGGCCACAATCGTCAGGACTGTTTTACGATCTCTCCATAAATACAAGGCAAATATACCGATGGCAATCAGGGTGACAGGATAGAACACCCAGTCGAACCAGGTCGCTTCAATGAAAAATGTATCCAGCGTAAAAAGCCCCCAGACGACGAGAAGGGCAAGACCATATGACTTATTCATTTTCTTATTCTGCGTCATTCAAACACCTTCCCTGTTAAAAACTTTGGTGCGCACCTCTTCCCACTCGCGGCGCAATATCCCCATTTTTACAGCATCGTAGGGGATGCCATCGACTGCTCTCGCTTCTCTGATTCTCGCTTCTTCCTTCATGCCGAGCTTCTCCGCTACTTTTATCATTCGGCCATTGCCTGACCACGTCGACATCCCGAGACGGTGAAGCTCTGTATGTGAAAAAAGAAAATCTATCCACAATTGATAAGCCTCCGTCCCGTAGCCGCCATTCCAGTAATCCGGGTCATAAATCACGATTCCAGTTTCAAGCCAGTCCGTGTTTTTGTCTACCCAATAAGAACCCACGTAGCCGATCGTCTGCTGATTCGCAGAAATGATGAGTGCGTCCGGTATCCCCGGATAGATGTCTTCTTCCCATTGCTTCTTATAAGCATCTTTTGATATTTTTTCTTCCACTATGTAGGGTCCGTTCCATTTCTTCGCTTCCTGAACGGGATCTTCATATTTCCAATGGTATAACTGATCCAGATCTGTTTCGGTAGCTTTTCGTAACAGCACCTGGTTTCCTTCTATTTGTAACAAACAATCCCTCCTTGCCTTATGGTTGCTAGAAGCCGTACATTGCGACAAATAGGGTGAACGCCCAAATGGCACAACTTCCTATGTTAAGGATAACAAGAACCCACTTGGTCTGTCCTTTTAGACCGAATAGGCTGAGCACCCCTCCTGTAATACTTAAAACTAACGGTAAGAATAGACCGATGTCTAAATAAAATTCAAAAACTTCTCCCCCAATGGGAGTTGCATCCGCAATATAGGGGAGGATGGAGGTGAGGAATAGACCGAATCCCGACATGGAGAAAACCTTTTTCATAAAGCGATCTCCTCTCGTTCTTAAAAATATGATGCCATGACTCAAGGAAGTTTGTTGTTTTGTTTTTCTTTCCCGAACAAATGATAAACGATAATTTCAAATAAAAGAAATGCTACGACCAGTGCTCCGATAAATGGGGAGGGGGAATCAATCGTCACAAAGAGCAAGGTCCCTAAAATAAACGTTATGAAGGCGACGGCAAGCGAAATCATCCAATACTTTTTACGCATGTTAAGACCTCCTATTCAAGATTTTTATCATTTACAAGTGTCATTGTCTCCGTTTTCCCGTCCCATTCCACGCTTACTTCGATGGTGTCGTCTTTTTCTATAAGGGGTCTTGTGTGCTGGTAGCTCCTGCTTTTGACACCTTCATCGAAGCCTCCCAGTTCTCACTTTCTCCTTCAAACACATACTCTTCTCCAAGCGAACAGCCTGCAAGCAATACCAGTGACAACAATGCAGCCATCCAGATAACGCTCTGTCTTTTCATCGATTACTCCTTTCCTGAACAGGTATGCCTTGAACACAATTCGAAACCTCTTACTATTCCCTACGTTCAGTACACAATAAAGTTTCAAATAAATCCCATAAAAACCAAAAAGGATGAAGCCCATGAGAGCCTCATCCTTTTGATTATTGCACCGTCTCAAACACGTTCCGTACTTTCGGAACGACGTCCGAGCTACCATTTTCCGCGTCCTCAAGCATCATCGACACCATCAGATCACGACTATCTGTGTTCCAGGCGATGAACCAGCCGTTGATTTGTCCGTTCTCTTCTTCAAGCGACTGCTTCAGCTCTGCTGTTCCGGTCTTTCCGGCAAGTGGAAGTCCGGATGCATCGTTAGCTGTGCCTTCCGGATCGCTGACAACAGCGGACAATGACTCCCTGATCGTTGCGGCTGTTTCAGGTGTGATGACACCTTCGTGCCAGGTCTGAGCTGTCTCTCCTTCCGCAAGAAGGACGGGCTTCAGCAGTGTTCCATCTGTTACAAAAGGTGTATAGGTAGCGGCAAGGTGAAGGGCGCTCATCTGCACCTGTCCTTGTCCGTAGCCAGTATCTGCAAGCAATGCTTCAGACGAAAAAGGAGCCTCGTTCAGAATTTGCGAGTTTTCAATCGGATAGGCAAGCTCCATATCCTGGCCAAATCCGAAAGCTTCTGCTTCCTCAAGGAACGTTTCGCCACCGATTTCGAGAATCGAGCGGGCGAAATAGATGTTATCTGATCGTACGAGAGCATCACGCAGGTTGACTTGCGAATCGACGGCTGCTCCTTCTACACGAGTGACCGAATAACCGCCCCAGCCTTCCTGGGAGTACGAACGCCCCTCAATTGTCAGCTCTTCAGCGGGATCAATGGCGCCGCTCTCAAGTCCGATGGCTGCTGTGATCGGTTTGAATGTCGATCCAGGTGAGTAGGTTGCACGGAAACGGTTCCTTAGCGGAGCATCCGGGTTTTCCGAGAGCTCCGTATAAGGCAACCGGCCGAGAATCGCATCGTTCGGGTCGTAGGATGGCGAGCTTACGAGCGCTTTGACCTCCCCTGTTGTCGGGTTGATGGCCGAAGCGGTTCCTTTTTCACCATTCATTTCATTAAAAATGGTCTCTTGAATGGTGCTGTCGATCGTCAGGTTCACATTTTCTCCATTCACTGGGTCTGATTGGGCAAGCACCTCTTTTTCTTGGCCATTCGAACCGAGAATGGACACTTTTACACCTGGTGTACCACGAAGCTGGTCCTCGAGAACTCTTTCCAGTCCGGTTTTACCGAGGATGCTTGTCGCAGAGTAACCCTCTCCTTGACGTTCCTCCAATTCCTCTGCGGAAATCGATCCGACGTACCCTGTCAGGTGAGCGGCGGCTTCGTCGAGCGGATATACTCTCGCCGTCGTTTCATTGAAGCTCCATCCTGATGGGAGTTCTTTGATCGCATCGATCCGCTCCGTGTCATTGTCAGACACTCTACCGACCGGCACGAATGATCCGGGCTGTACCCAAGACTGATTCAGCTGTTCATCGATGGACTCAACTGATGTATTTAGGATTTCCGCGAGTCCTTGCTTCAACTCTGCTTCATTTTCAGTGATCCATTCAGGTACGAGTCCGACTTCCTGAATGACTCCATTGATGGCTAGTCCGTTTCCATTCGCATCGAAAATCTCTCCGCGCGTCGAAGGGAGGGTAGAAGCGCGGACTGTGTCCTGGTCGGTCATCTCAGGGAAGATCATCGATGTTTTCCAATTTATCGACCACGTCGGATCTTCCTCCTCCACTTCTTCATAGACAAGCTCCGTTTCGTTAGAGAAGGAGATCTCTCCTGCCATCGAATCCATGCTCACGTCAAAAGGGAACGTTTGGGCTTCTTCCTGATCGTATTCCTGTTCTTCTTCCGGCAGGGAATATGTAATCGTCAGGTTTTCCATACCGATACCGTCATAAATGTTGGTATAACGGTCAATGAATTCTTCTTCTGTGATCGTATTTTGAGCCTGCTCACTTAGCAGACCGTACATCGTCTCATATTCCTGATTCTCCCACGCATCCACGTAAGCGGTGAAGGTTTGTTCCGGGTTCGGCTGTTCCGAACAGGCCGCCAGTGTGAACATTGCTAGCAAAAATGCCAGGGTGGTCCATTTTTTCATCGTCTCGCCCCTTTTTCATACAAATTTTTCCGATGGTTCTATTATATCAAAATTCGACATCAATCCTAAGAGAACTGTCCAATTCCTCTCGTTTAAAGTTTACTTGAGTGTTCTATGGATATTTGAAATAATTGGGATTATACATAGACTTTTTTCGGTGGAAACCGACTTAAAAGGGAAGAGGGGGATGTTTGATGATCGAGCTTAGAAAAATGGATGACGAGGAATACAAGGATTATTTACGTTCTGCTATTCGAAATTATGCAGAAGAGCATACGAAGGCAGGGACTTGGAAAGCGGATGAGGCGTTAGGAGAAGCTGAAAAGCAATACGAGGAGCTCCTTCCAAACGGACTCGATACGGACAATCATCATTTATACACGATTTACCACCAAAATGAAGCGGTGGGGGTGATTTGGCTTGCCGGGAAGGCGGACAACAAAGGCTTCATCTATGATTTCAATATTGAAGAAGCGTACCAGGGGCATGGGTACGGCAAGCAGGCGATGAAGAAAATTGAAACAGTCGCCAGGGATCTTGGACTGAGGAGCATCAAGCTGAATGTTTTCGCTCACAATGAAGTCGCGCGCAGCTTATATGAAAAAGCGGGATATGTTGAAACGAATATTAAGATGGAAAAGACTCTGTAGAAGGTTCAAAAAAAACTGTAATTGAAGGGACCATAGAGATGACGACGTGGAAAAGAGACATGGTAAAAACAGAACGAGGCGAATTCGAACTTTTTACAAAAGGGGATGGCCCACCGGTTTGTATCACGCACCACTACTCGGAATTCAATGAAACCGGCGACTACTTTGCGGATGCTTTTACAGAAACCCATCAAGTCTTCCTTGTGAATTTGAGAGAAGCAGGTCGTTCGCCGAAAGCGGATCAGCCTTATCAGCTGAGCATGCTGGAGACGGTTTTCGACTTGGAGGCGGTCCGCGAAGCTCTCGGGTATGCCATGTGGGGATTTGCCGGGCATTCAACGGGGGGAATGTTGGGAGTGATCTACGGAATTCATTTTTCGGCATCGCTCGCTTTTAACGTTATCGTCAGTGCGGCAGCGAGAGAATATATGACGTTTTCCAAAGACTGCATTTATCACTCGGGTCACCCGAAGTTCCAACGCATGCAGGACTTGATCGAGGCGTTGAAGCGTCAGGACCTGTCATCAGACGAAAGGGAAGCACTAAAGAAAGAACGGACGAAGCTCTCGCTTTATGCGCCTGAAAAATACGAGGAGATTTTCTCAAGGAACATCGATAAGAAAATGTCAGCAGCGAGAATGAACTTTTTCAGCAGGGAGCTGCACATATACGATGTGACACGGAAGCTTTGTCTGATTCAAACTCCGACTTTGATTTTGTGTGGGAGACACGATGTCCAGTGCCCGCTCAACTATTCCGAGGAAATGCAGGAAGGGATTCAGGGGTCGGAGCTTGTGATCTTTGAAGAAAGTAACCATTATCCATTTTTAGAAGAGGCGGAAAAGTTTACGGAAGCCATCCAACGTTTTTTCGAAAAAATTTATTAGGAGGAGACAAATGAGTCAGACGGAAGTACCGCTCAGGTGCACAGGTGTCGCTGTGGTGTTACTGAAACCATTTGGAGAAGAGTGTAAGCTCCTTTTGTTGAGAAGAAATTCAAAGGTTTTGCAAAATGTCTGGTGCTACATAGGGGGAAGTATTGAAGAGGGTGAGGCTGCATGGGAGGCAGCGTTGAGGGAAGTAGAAGAAGAAACAGGACTGAAATCGATATCCCTTTACACCTCGACCCTATTCGACCAGATCTATTCACCAGCTGAAGACTACATTTATCTAGCGCCGGTATTTGTCGGTTATGTGGAGGGGACAGGACAAGTGAAGCTAAATGATGAACATAGTGAATTCAAATGGGTAACGTTCGAGGAAGCGTTTGACACCGTTTCTTTACCAGGGAACGAAGAAGTTCTCCGGTCTGTGGAAAAGTATTTCGCCAAGCGCTCTCCCTTGCATCATTTACGTATTACGTCTTAGTGAAATTTTCATTAAAATTGGGAGATGTTCTTAGGAGAGCAATGCCCCTCATGCTTTTGGTGCCCCTCCTTTTCTTGACAGGATGTACACAGGAGCGGTTACATGAACTTCCCGCAGAAAGCATAACGGTTGCAACCCTTAAGGTTTATGAAAACGGGGTGATGACAAAAGACATCGATCTCATGGAAGAAGAGAAGCTACGGGCTCAGATTGTAAAGGCATATCACGATGCTGAATATCTATTATCGAAAGAAAAGGAACAGCCGCATCAGTTGAAAATCGACCCTATTTCTACAGATGGCCAACTTGAAGAAGAGATATCTGCTTCCTACATCATGCTGCATTCGAAAACTAAGGAGAATGAATATTACATCGGCTACAAGGGAGCCGATGTTTTTAAAGTGATTGCCAGCGGAGAAGGCTTCAAAGATCGTCCCGATGAATACTTCATCAAAAGCGCATTGCTGACAACGATCGTGAAAAAGAACTCCAAGTGAGTTACGCGACTTTTTTTCTTCAACCACGTCTAATCCGTTAAAAGGGGGAATCAAGCATGCCTGGTACGCGATTTTTATTTTGTATCATTTTGATAGTTGTATTATCTTCGTGTGCTTCTGCTGGTACGGAAAATCCTACCGTAAACCCTACACCTTCCGATTTTCTCGATAATGAAGGGGCGGATATCTTTCAGCTTGAAGGCATTGTCTATTCGAACGCATCGGATGTCGAGTGGGTACAGGAACTGGATTATGAAGTCGGCGAACAGATTGGAGAGATTAGTAGACAATCGGACAATGCTATTTTTTTCAACGACGGGACTGCGAACCGGTTACCGGTCGGCACGAGGATTTATGATACGGATACACCTGTTGCCATTGCGATTATACAGGGGCGATCAGTTCCTTATTTGAAAATGATTGAAGGGTAATCAGCCGGATGATTCTGTCGCCATCTCCTTGTTTCTGTCTGTTAAAGAATCACGTACAATAGGCAGAGGAACTAGAAGAAAAGGTGGCAAGAGCTATGAATATATCAAAAAGAAAAGTGATCAACCCGGCATCAGGTGCAATTGTAATGGCGTTCGGAATCTTTTTGGAAGGGGCAATGAATTATTTTTTCGGCCAAGGGGTGGGGCGATGGTTTGTCATGATTTACTTCACCCTATCCGCTGCCCTTTATACAAAATGGTGCCGGCAGATTTTTCAAAAGGAGTTTCTTTCTTCCCTTATAAATAATCCGGTCAACTCGTTTACGCTCGGTTCTTGGGTGGCAGGGTGTTCGGTACTTCTCGTCGTCGTGGATGCATATTTCTCTTTCTTTCATCCCATTGCCATTGTAATGACGGCGATCAATACTCTGTTTTGGCTCGCTTTTCTTATGATCAGCGTCGTAAATTTTAAAAGGTTATGGACGGAACGGATTCACGTTCCTCACGGTGTCATCCTTTTATCAACTGTAGCTACGCAGTCTATCGTGATTTTGTGGAATGAAATGTTTCCGAGTCTTCCTGAATACCTCAGCTTGACTGCTATTTTTGTCGGAGTATCTTTTTATATCATCAGCTTTTATTTGATCACCCGTCGTTACTGGAGCACGAGGTGGTCGCTTGCTGAAGATTGGACGAACACGAACTGCATCCTTCACGGAGCTCTTTCCATTACGGGGCTT
Source organism: Halobacillus fulvus (assembly GCA_004078665.1). Lineage (GTDB taxonomy): Bacteria > Bacillota > Bacilli > Bacillales > Halobacillaceae > Halobacillus > Halobacillus fulvus. Next base: position 102,033 of record SCFO01000002.1, read on the forward strand.
GCGCTTGTTTCGACCGGCGTGTGGACAGGAACTGCCCTCCTTTACTACTGGGTGCTTGTATTTGTAGTGCTCTGCCTTGTCGAAGGAATGGAGGTTATTCGGGCCTGCCAGCGGGTTCGTCGCAAAGGTTGGAAAGAAGGAATTTTCTCTTACCACATCAGTCAATGGTCAAGGAATTTCACTTTCGGAATGTTTTATACATTTACGCTAATGATGCATGAGGCTCTTTCTCCAGAAAGCCTTCTTTATTCTGTGCATGAAGTGTTCCTACCTGTGCTCGCTTGGGTTGTTCTGGGAACTCTAGTGGTAGAAGTGGGGCTATGGCTGATGAGAAAACTTGTTCAGCTTTATGAGTGGTCTTATGTATGATTTCAAATTCAGATACAGGGGGAAACAATATGACAAAAGCCGTTATTTTCGATATGGACGGAACTTTATTTCAAACTGAAAAAATACTGGAACTGTCACTTGAGGACACGTTCCAATACTTACACTCGATTGGCGAATGGGAAGGCGGAACCCCGATTGAACAATACCGCGAGATCATGGGAGTACCGCTTCCAGAGGTGTGGAGAACGCTCTTGCCCAGTCATTCCGTAGAGATTCGAAACAAGGCGGATGCATACTTCCTTGACCGTTTAATTGCAAACATCAATAACGGAAAAGGAGAGTTATACCCAAACGTCGAGCGTGTTTTCGATCATTTAAAAGCGCAAGGTCTGTCGATTTACATAGCGAGTAACGGTCTTATTGCTTACTTAGAGGCGATCACCAGCTATTACGGACTAGATCGATGGGTAACCGAAACGTTCAGCATTGAGCAGATCGAATCTCTTGATAAAGCCGACTTAGTCCGGGAAATTGTCATGAAATATGAGGTAGAAGAAGGGGCTGTAGTCGGAGATCGTCTGTCTGACATCCGGGCAGCAAAAGGGAATGGACTGAAAGCGATCGGCTGCCGTTTCGATTTTGCCAAAGAAGAAGAACTGGCACAGGCTGACGTAGTCCTTGATGATCTGATTGAACTGCAAGAAGTGCTTTCGGGTGTTGTGAAAAACGGATTGTAAGAATATTTTTATGCAGGTGGTTTTAAAGTGAGGGTTTTATTCAAATTATTGTCGTCCGTATTTCTCGGATGGTCTGTTCTGCTGTTCCTCAGTCCGGCTTTTTTGTACTGGTTCATTCACGGGAGTCGTGAGCGTTATTTGTGGATCATCGAGGGGCCGGAGCCTTTCCGGTATTTCGGGAGCGGACCCTATCAGCTTTGGATGAGTATAGGATTGGTAGGCACGGCGGTTTTATTTTTAATGGCTTCCTTCGCTTTTTCAATTTTGAGAAAAAGGTACTTTGAACGGGAGAAACATTATGAATAGAGTGAATTCCTTTATTCCCACAACCTTGTCCGTGCCGATCTTCTATTCTGAAAATTTAGGGTGTTGATGAAACAAAAGGAAATTGAATGAGCATCTTCTCATTGTCAGCTAAAACTTGCCGTGATGTTTCCGTATACTCGTACTGGCAGGAGGAGCGGGAAATGACGAGACTCCTATGGGGAGGAAAGGGCAGGCTGAGATCCCGCAGGAGCCTTGCTCCGAGGAAGCTCAGCGCCCGCCCATGGAAAGCGAGGTATTTCCCGCTCCTCCAAGCCCTGATATAAATAACGGAAACTCTCCAGTATCAACACTAAGTTTTAACAGAGCCTTATTTTAAGTAGCCATCATAGCCCCCAGCCTGACCCCCATCGGAATAGCTCCCCACGTAAGCAATATGGAAAATAGGAGATACAAACCAGGAAACTTCCCTCTATAGATCAACAATCCAAGCAAGAAACCGATCGCCCAGAGTGGGATGATGACAAAGAACTCCGGAGCTACCCATGTTTTGTCTGTGTAGTTTTCGGCAATCGTACCGCCAGCAAAAAAGGTGGAAATCAATATCACCATCACACCACTAATGATTGAATTCACAATATAAACTGCTTTAATTTTCCTCATCTCCCTCTGACTTTTCGGGAAGCTTCATAACCCATTCCTTCCGGTCGTCTCCATTAATAATCCAGTATTCGTAATCCGGCTCTCCACCTGCGAAGTTCCAATCGATCGATACGAGCAGCCGATCGTCATTATGGAAAAAGACAGGGTTCCCTGCGTATTCATGGAAGTTGGTGACCTGTTCAACATTCGTGCCATCCGGGTCCATGAAAAAAATTTCATACTGATACGTCCCTTTGGATGACAGCGATCCTACATCAGAAAACGCAACCTTTTCTCCAGATGGGGAAGGCGTCGGGCTTGAAAAGATCGGAGGCTGATCAGCTGATAACGCACCACCCTGTTCGGGCGTTACGGTTTTGCTTTCTTTTGTCTCTGGGTTGACAATCTTCAGAACATCACGTCCCCCGAAGGATTCTCCTTCAAACGTCCGGTACGAGATGTTTCCGTCCGGCCATACGTGAAGAGAGGAGAAGTCGTAGCCTTGTTCATTTGTAATTTGATCGACTTTCTCCGTCTCGATGTTCATCCGGTACACATCGAAATCATGCGGTCTCTCCTGAGCGATATCTGAATAGTTACGGTAGACATCGGATTGAAGATAATAAAGGTAAGTACCGTCTGGAGAAAAGACGGCTTCGGTTACGAATCGATCCTGATCAAGCAGCGGCTCCACCTGCCCGTTTTTGTAAAGCATCAGTTGCTGATACGGTGTTTCCTCCACATCCCAGGATTGAATGAATGCAATCGTTTTTCCGTCTGGTGCGAAGGTAGGCCTGATGTAAGAATACCCTTCTTCAGGTTCCGCAATAATCTCTGCTTTCCCATCAAGCCCTGCTTTATAAAGTGAGGCATCGCCATTATGAAAATAGGAAAATACTAATGTCTGATCATCCTGGCTTAAGGAAGGGTGCCCCTCAAGCCCCGAATATCCTTCAGGTTCTGCGGTCAATGCTGTCGTTCCGAATAACAGCAGGTACAAGGCCGTCAGTCCGACAAGGAACCATAGATTTTTCTTCTGCAAAAGCACGTTTTCACCTTCTTTCAAGTAAATCCTTCGTTGTGGACTGGAGGACAAATCCGAGTAGCAAAATGATCACTCCATAAATCCCTAAATCAAAGTAAAACAGCAACCCGAGTATCGTCGCCAACACTCCCCAGCCAATCATGACTCTTGAAGTGAAGAGAGCGGCCTGACGCTTTTTCAAAAGAAGAAGGCTTAGTTGTACCAGAACCATCAGTGCAAATAAGATCCACCCGATCCACGAAAGTATATCCGACATGTCTTCACCTCCTGGTCACATAACGATTTGAAGAATAGTAAACGGTGCGCTTGCTATAAGAACGATAAACAAAATGCCTGTGAAAATGGCAGTGATCGGCTTCGTGCGAATCAGCTTCATCTGAAACTTGTAAAAAACAAGCCACGCGACAATGAAGCCGAGTGGTATAAACAGTCTCCAGGAAAACTCGGAGAAAGCAAGCATCGCCCACGTGAAGAAAAGGGATGCAATGGTGATCGCCAACCCGAATAAGAGATTGAGAAGGTGGCTCCACGTTTTCAAATGTCGCTCCTTTTTATCATTTTCAGGCTGAACAGACTGAAAGTAGGAATTCCTGAAAATAAAAACGAGCGACGCAATTAGCAGGACTCCGAGATAGACCATGTAAAGATAAGCAGGGGTCGGACTGAATTGAATCACTAGAAAGTAATTGATCCCGTTCCAACCCATATTCAAAAAGACAAGCGTGTTCATCGACCAATAAAATCTTCCAAGTAAAGAGATGTTCATCGCGACAAACGTCACGGCTCCACCTAAAACAAATTGGATCAGAAGCCATATGGGAGAAGGCTCACCTGAGAGCAGCAGCTGGAAGTGAAGGAGAATACCTAGCACGAGGGAGGCGATTCCGATTAAATAGAGAAGACCCCGCTGATACGGATACATCGTTTCCTGAAGCCCGTTTCCAATCATTCCAGCTCCACCGAACCTCTCGATGGCTTTTTTCTCTGCTTGTTTCTCTGAGGAACCTTCGCTCATGGCTTCCTCTTTCATCTCAACAAGGTGGGAAAGGAGTTCTTCCTTGATTTCATTTCGCTCCTCCTCATCACTTTGCATTTGTGTAAGAATCTTTTCGACATGCCTGTCAAGTCGGTTCATGATGGGTCCTCCGACGTCTTCATGATCAAGTCGTTGACGCTTTTCCATTGACCGAGCTTTTGATCAAGAACGACATTTCCTTCATCGGTTATTCGATAGTATTTGCGACGACCATTATCTGTTTCGTGCCAGTACGCCGTGAGCCAGCCTTTTTTCTCAAGGCGTTTCAGCGCAGGGTACAAGGTACCTTCGCTCATGTTGTATAAATCGTTGCTTTGCTTCTTCAGCTGTTTCACGATTTCATAGCCATACATGTCTTTTTTGGATAATAGTCCGAGCATTAGAATGTCAATGCTCCCCTTCATAATTTCACGGTCCATATCGCACCTCTTTTTTATATAATGATTCCCTTCAATTACAAAAAAAGTAAATCGATTAGTTGTATTGTATAACGATGTGCATCGTATTACAAGGGTGGATGGTGAATAAGTTTCCTTCCATCCTTTTTATTTGCCTTGTATCCGGGCGTAAAGCGGATTGAAAAAACTTTTTGTTTTAAAACCTAGTTGACAGGTGGGTTTTAAGTGTAGTTTAATACCAATATCCATTTTTATCATTTCCTTTCATTCGAAATGATAAAAATGTGATCAATGAGACTGGAAGGAATGACGAACAAATGGATGCAAAATACCCTGTCATCGAAAGCGCGGACTCATTTGAAATTGAGGGTGGCGAAACCGGGATCCTGCTTTGTCACGGCTTCTTGGGCACCCCGCAAAGTATGCATGAATTAGCGGCTAGCCTCGCCCGATTCGGATATACCATTTCCTGTCCGAGACTCCCTGGTCACGGAACATGCGTTGAAGACCTTGAGCGCTTTTCCTATACGGACTGGTACAAAAGGGTCGAAGAGGCGTACCATGATTTGAAGCGGACCTGTTCCTCTGTCTATGTGATCGGGCAATCGATGGGAGGCACACTGGCGCTTGATTTGGCTTCTGAATATCAAGATATGGACGGGCTCGTCCTTCTGAATCCGGCGATCCGGATCCCAGACTTTGAGCCCTACCGGAACGGTACGGGTTACGTTTCCGAAGGCCGTCCAGATATCAAGCGTCAGGATGTCGAGGAGATCACGTATGACAAGTGTCCGGTTCGAGCTTATCAGCAGCTGCTCAACTATATGGACGCTGTCCGTGAGAAGCTTTTCCGGATCGATGTCCCAACTTTAAGCTTTCAGTCAGTGGAGGATCATGTCGTCCCTCCTGAAAACACGGATGAAATTATGAGCCAGATTCAATCTGAGCATAAAGAAAAATATGTGTTGACGGATTCTTACCATATTGCCTCTATGGACCATGAGGTGGAGGTTATCGTGGAGCACACCGTCCAGTTTATTCACGATACAAGCATGAATGACACGACAGATCATACAGCAGAAGAAGTGTTCAAATAATTTAATCAAAATCTATGTAAAAAAGCCTGCGGGGAAACCAATTCCCCACAGGCTTTTCATTTTATTGATCTGATGATTGTTCTTGTTCGCTTTCAAGTGTTTCTGTTTCATCAAGATAACGAAGCAGGTTACCATACACAATCGAATCAGATAGTGCTAATTCTTCTTCTGCTTGGGCGAACCCTTCCGTGCAGGCTTCATTTTCTACTGGTTCACCGGTCTCCCGGTCATAACAGCTTCCTTGAACCCCGACAACTTCTTCGTTAGCGAAATCACCATCGCGCGTAATCATCATTTCATTACGTTCTTCACTGAACAGATCCTGACCGAATTGAATCGGGTTAGTATCGTCCTCTACCCCGAGTAGGTTCATAATTGTCGGACGTAGATCAATCTGTCCGCCGACGGTATCATTCTTTTGTGGTTCAATTCCTTCTCCAAGAATGAGAAGTGGGACGCGCTGCAGTTGGAACTGCTCAAAGTCGTTGATTTCTTTATCCAAATACTGTCCCATCGCTTCCTGGTGATTTTCAGAAATACCGAAGTGGTCACCATAAATGACGAGGACTGTATCATCATACAGATCAGACGCTTTGAATTCCTCGACGAACTGTTTCAATGCTTCATCCTGGTATCGGATCGTCTGGAAGTAACGGTTCAATGTTCCGCTTGATGTTTCGCCTTCCTCGATCAGCTTCTTATCCTCAGGAAGCGTGAACGGGTGGTGGTTCGTCAGCGTGATCATCTTCGTATAGAATGGCTTTTCCATTTGTTCCATTTTGTCCAGAGAATCCTGGAAGAAGTATTCATCAAGATAGCCCCATCCATAAGATTTTTCCTCTGTTACATCATAATCCTTCTTGGAATAAAACTTGTCATACCCAAGGGAATCATACATGATGTTCCGGTTCCAGAATGTGGCGTCGTTCGCGTGCATAGCGGCTGACGTGTACCCTTGTTCTCCAAGAACCTCCGGTGTCGCTTCATACTCGTTTCCAGAGTGTGTGAAAAAGGCAGAACCGCGATTGAGTCCATATAAGGAATTATCGAGAAGGAACTCAGAATCTGATGTTCGCCCCTGTTTTACCTGATGATAAAAGTTTTCGAAGTAGGCTCCCTCTTCCTTCAAATCGTTGAAGTAAGGTGTCAGCTCTTCTCCATGCAACGTGTTATCGACGACGAACGTCTGCGTACTTTCAAGGGAAAGCATGATGACGTTTTTCCCTTCTGCAATTCCTGTCATATCAGGGTTAGGACCCGCTTTTTTCTCATTGATATAGTTCAAGGCAGGCACTAATTCGTTGCTGTCCGCCATGACTTTTTTCATTTCCGTCTGCCCTTGCAACACGGCGTCATATACATGATAGTCGAGAACACCGATGTTTTTCACAAGCAGGTTACGGTCAAACGCACGTGTTAAAAGCTGTGTACGCTCTGTCTGTGCCCATCCGAGATTCAGAATAAATAACGGAATCGCGATGGCTGCCAGAATCAGGCCTTCTTTACGTTTAGGCATAAAGCTCTGAAAGCGTGAAGGCTTCCAATAGAACAGTAGAAAAATGGCTGCGAAAATATCTACGAATAGGAAGATGTCTGTGAACGACATGATATTCGTAATACTTCCTCCCATGCCGGCCAGGTTAGCCGCCTGTCCTAACATCGGGATGGTAATGAAGTCGTTATATTCACGGTAAAATAGTACATTAAAATACAACAGCAATGACCCTAGAATGTACGCTACAAGCATACCTCTTCGTCCGGCAATCAAAATCCCAAGACCGAAGAGAAGGAAGATACTGCTTAATGGGTTGAATGCTAAAATAGCTGCCTGGTTCGCATTTTCAAGGTTCAATGTAAAAATGCCGCCCTGGATGAAGGTCATCTTCAGCCAAAACAGTCCCATAATGATGGCGTAAACTTTTGCGTTTTTATGCGATGCCAGCCCTTTCAATTTCTTTAACATGTTGCAACCTCCATAGTTGAGTGATCGATTTTAAGGCTTTCTCATTTTAAATATCTCTTTATCCTCTTCCACCTCATATCTTGAGGGAGAAGGGATGGATGAAGTCGATTTTGCTTGTCATTTATTTCAAATCATTATAACTGACTATAATACAATAAAATAGAATGGAAGAAAATTCAACAGTTATCCCTTTACAAACGATGTCAGTTCCATTAAATAATGTTTGCAGAAAAGTAACGAAGAGTTCGAACCTAGCGGATGAGGGTTGTTCTTTTTAACTATTCATGATAAATTAGTTCTGCGTGTTTAAAAAGTAATCATTACGATTTAGGTCGCTTAACAGAATGTCTTTACTATAGGACTACACATATGCCAGTGAGAGGATGAGGCATGAAACATATAATTGTTCTCTCATCTTATGAAAGAAAAGAAGCTCCAATAACGGAGCTGAAAATTTTTTTGTTCTTTTTAAATCGTAATCATTACGTATTATTGGGAGGAGAATTAAAATGGCTAAAAAATCAAAAATCGCCAAGGAGAAAAAACGACAAGAAATGGTTGCAAAATATGCGGAATTACGCAAAGAGCTGAAAGCTAAAGGGGATTACGAAGCCCTTAGAAAGCTCCCGAGGGATTCTTCCCCTACAAGGCTCACGGGAAGATGTGAAGTGACAGGACGCCCACGCGGTTATATGAGGAAGTTCAAGATGTCACGGATCGCATTTCGTGAATACGCCCATAAGGGCCAAATCCCTGGCATAAAAAAATCGAGCTGGTAATCAAGGAGGGAATGACTGTGTATCCATGGGTCATTATTGGAGGGGGGGTCCAAGGTTGTTGTATTGCCTCCAGACTTCTTCGTGAGAAAGTAAAAAAGGAAGAATTAATGATTATCGATCCACATTCTGAACCGATGTATGTGTGGCGGACATTAACTTCTAAAACAGGAATGCCGTATTTAAGGTCTCCATCTGTCCATCATTTAGCTGCAGATCCATATAGCTTGAAAAAGTACTCCCGTATTAAAGACTATGCTGAGCCTTTCCGAGGGAATTATGCCCGCCCAAGATTGGATATGTTCAACCAGCATAGCATGGACGAGTTGGAACAATCCGGCGTTTTGGAATGCTGGCTTCAAGGTGAAGTTGTAGGGTTATCAAAGTCTGATCATTTATGGGAAGTTACTCTAGCAGACGGGAACACGATCTTAGCAGGTCGAATCGTTCTTGCAATGGGGGTCAACCAGTCCCCGCATTATCCAGAGTGGGCAAGCCAACACATAGGCCATCCCTCAATCCTTCATGTATTTGACATAGAACAGGAGCTTCCTGACAAAGGTCATGGCATCATCGTTGGAGGTGGAATGACAGCTGCTCATGTAGCCCATACTCTTACTCAATCCAGAAATATTCGGTCAGCCACAATTGTAAAGCGCCATGACTTCAGAATTCATGACTTTGATAGCGACCCAGGGTGGCTTGGTCCCAAGTATTTAAGAACCTACCATGAAACTAAGGATTACAAAGAAAGGCGCCAATTCGTGAAAGAGGCGAGATATAGAGGGTCCATTACAAGAGATTTGCGTACGAAAATCATGAAACAGAAAAAAGCAGGCAGACTTTATGTGCAGACAGGTGACATTAATCGGCTCGCCCTAAACGACAATAGTGTCCAAGTCATCATGGAAGACGGGCAGCATATTTCTGGAGATTTTCTCGTGCTAGCTACCGGTTCTCAGCAAAAGCTTCCCGGGAAAGAGTGGCTTCAGTCGGTTATTGATACGTATGATCTCCCCTGTGCCCCATGTGGTTTTCCTATCGTAAAAACGAATTTGGAGTGGATGGAGGGGTTATATGTCTCTGGTGCCCTTGCTGAGCTAGAGATCGGACCTGTTTCACGGAATATAGCGGGTGCACGAAAAGCAGCGGAGCGGATCTCCGATTCTGCATAGGAGGAATAGTATGTTGTCAGAAAAAATACCAGTTACCGTGCTGAGCGGTTATTTAGGGGCGGGAAAAACAACAGTGCTCAATCATGTTCTTCATAATAAAGACAATTTGAAGATCGCTGTTATTGTCAATGATATGAGTGAAGTCAATATTGATGCCAGTATGGTGAAGCAGGGAGGATTTAGCCGAACAGAAGAAAATCTGGTGGAACTTCAAAATGGCTGTATCTGTTGTACGCTTCGAGAGGATTTGATCGTAGAGGTCGAAAAGTTGTCCCATCTAGACCTTGATCATATCATCATTGAATCAACAGGAATATCAGAACCGATTCCAGTAGCCCAAAGTTTTACGTATGAAGAAGAAGGTTTGTCCATAAATTTGAACGATCGCTGTCGTTTGGACACGATGGTTACAGTTGTAGATGCTCATAGGTTTTGGCATGACTATCAAGCAGGTGAAACCTTGCTTGATCGTAAACAAGGAGCAGATGAACAAGATCAGCGGGAAGTCACGGACCTTCTCGTCGATCAAATTGAATTTGCGAATGTGATTCTTTTAAATAAAATCGACATGGTCGATCAACAAGAGAAGGATCAACTGAGAGCTGTACTGCACCAATTAAATCCTGATGCAAAGATAATGGACACCAGCTATGGCCAAGTGCCATTGCCTTCCATATTGAATACCAGGTTGTTTGATTTTGAATCTGCGAGTCAGGGGGCAGGCTGGATTAAAGAATTGAATGAGGTACATGTTCCTGAAAGTGAGGAATATAGCATCCATTCTTTCGTATATCGTAGAAGAAAGCCATTTCACCCTGAGAGATGGAGGCAATGGCTAGAAAGTTGGCCTCATCAAGTAGTGAGAGCAAAAGGTTTTTTCTGGTTGGCCTCTCGTGATGATATGATGGGATTATTATCTCAAGCTGGGCCGTCTCTTTCTATCCAAGGCGTGGGAAGATGGGTGGCTACTTATCCTGAAGAAGAACAAGAGGCTCTATTTCAGGAAGACTTGGATTTGAAGAAAATGTGGCATGATGTGTATGGAGATCGCATGACAGAGCTAGTATTCATAGGTGTTCAGATGAAGGAAGATGACATCGTAGAAAGCTTGGATCGTACGCTTCTTACTGAAGAGGAGATGGAGCAGGATTGGAGCTCCTTTCTTGACGATTTGCCTTCCTATGAATAAAAAGAAACGATGATGTAGTCGTTTCTTTTATGAGATTTCTTTATATATGTATTTCATGATTCTAATATAGAAAGAAAAGGACATTTCCTCTTTTACGTCGAATCTTCCCTTTATATCTAGTTAGAAGGGGAGATCAGACATGAGTCACGGGGTAACCGGTAAGGCAGCGATTAGGAGGATAGGATAAGTGAAACTCGTCGGGTTCCGTGTCCTGTGCGAGGGGGAAGAGTATATAGAAGAGATCCCGAAAGCTGCAAGAAAGTTAAAAGAAAGAATGGAGGAAATCCAGCACGTTATGAACGAAGGACAGCAAATTGGTGCGTTTGTTGTGGAGGCTGGCTCTCCAGAAGAAGACGGCTACTGGGTTGGTATTGAAGTCAGCACGTTCGAGGATGTGCCTTCCTCCATGGCAACATTGACCATTCCGCCGCAAACCTATGCGACGATTCAGCACAAAGGGCCGAATGACCAAATAAGAGAAACTTATACCGCGTTACATAAATGGACAGCAATTCAAGGTTATAGGCGGGCGAATCATCGGTGGAGCCTGGAAATCTATCATCAAGAAAACGATCCGGAAAATGTCTGTGAGGTGCAGGTGGAGTTATGCGACCCTATCTATCTAAAAAGCTATGGGGAGGTTTGAAATGGAAATCATCGAGATTAGGGATCAGCCGGATTTATTAGAACAGGCTGTCCATGCCTTTTGGAAGCAGTGGGGGAGTGAGGAGAACTATGTTATTTACGAAAATTGTATCGAGCATTCTGTTGAAACAGATTCCGCCCTCCCATCCTTTTATATCATGAAGGAAAACGAAGCGATCATTGGAACGTTTGCGCTTCTAAGGAACGATTTGAACAGGCGGCAAGATTTATGTCCGTGGTTGGCTTGTCTGTATGTAGCCGAACCTTTTAGAGGGAAGTCTCTCGGGCGGAGACTCCTCGACCATGGAATTCAGGAAGCTGCTCGAAAGGGTTATTCCACCGTCTATTTGACAACGGATTTAGATGGATATTACGAGCAATATGGTTGGAAAGAGGAAGGGATCGCTTACAACAGTGGGGGAGAAAGCTTAAAGCTGTATCGAAAGCAGACAGAAACCGATGGAACGAATAATAATATAATAGAGACCTGAGCGACTCGTAAACCGTCCGCTCAGGTCTTTCCTTTTTTCTTTTTCAAAAACATACGGACAATGATCATGTACCCAGCCGGGAGAAACCCTAAGAATAGAACAAGTCCGGACCAGCCGAACCATTCCCAGATTGGACTAAGCGCAGAGCTTCCGAAGACGACTCCGATGTAATAGGAGACGAGGTACAAGCTTGCTGCACTGCCTTTATGGTGAGTCACAAGCTCCCCAATCGATGAGGCCGTCAGGGAATGAGCTGTGAAAAAGCCGAGGCAGAGTACACAAAGTCCGATCGTAATCATGAAAATGGAAGGGGACAGTGTAATCCAGATGCCCACTGTAAACACAAAGGTAGCGATAAATCGGACCTTATCAAGTCCGAAATGTCCTGCGAGCCACCCGGAAAACGGCGATCCGATCACCCCAAGCCCATACGCTAAGAAAAAGAATGAAATGGCTGAGAGTGATAAGCCGAAGGGCTCATCCTGCAGGTAGAAGGGCAAATAGGTCCATAAACCGGTAAAGGCGGTTTGAAAAATGATCCCCAGACCGAAAATCAGAAGCAACGTTGGGTTTTTCAAATGGTAAGTCAGCTGCTTTACATCTTCCTTAAAGGTCAGGTTCCCCGGTGAGAAAAAGCGTGATGCCGGAACCATGAACAGCACAAGTCCAAATAGGATCAGACCTAATCCTGCGAGAATATAAAAGAAGAACTGCCAGGATAGCCAGTCTGTGACAGCCGCAGCGAATACGCGCCCCATCATGCCTCCGAATACGTTACTTGCAATGTAGAGAGATGTGGCGACATGGACATGGTTCGGGTGGATTTCTTCACTTAAGTAAGCAATGGCTGCTGCCGGAAGACCGGCGAGCATAATCCCTTGGATCAACCGCAAAACAAGCAAAAGCGTAAACGAATCGCTGATCGGAATCAGGACGAATGGAACGGTAGCCCCAAGCAGCGAAAGCTTGATGAACGATGTTCGCCCGTAACGATCCGAGAAAAATCCGAGTATGACTAAGCCGACGATCAGTCCGATGATCGTCAACGAAAGCGACAGGCTAGAGGTAGAAATGCTGATGCCGAATTCTTCTACATAGACAGGGAAGAGCGGTTGCACGGCATACATGCTGGCAAATATGAAAAATGAAGCGAGTGCAAGGCTGATGGCGATTTTCCAAAAGCTCGAATCGCTCATTTTGTAGCCATATTGATTCATAAGATCCCTTCTTCAGATGCAAAATTGAATATGTTCCATTATAAAAGGTGAGGAAGGATAATACAAAGAAAGCAGATGATACAAAGCCCGTGATTTTATTTGGGTCCTATCAGTGTAATTCGACACTTTTAATGAAAAAATTACAAATATGTTAAAGAAGTAGGTTTATATATGTTTTTTTTAGAGAACACATTATAATAAAAATAACATCTCAGTTTTTCTCCAAGAAACGTTCTTATAAAGGGAAGGTGGATCATGGAATCTGTACAAATGGTAAAGAAAAGTCTTTGGATGACCGCACTCGTATTGTTTTTTACTTTGATGTTTGCACCTGCTTCTGCGTATGCAGACAAATGTAAGTTTTATGAACCCGTTTTAATTGAACAGGATTATTCGTGCGATTTCACGCATAAACTTGTCGTTGCCTTAAAACAGCAGGAGAAAGGCCCATTAAGCTTTGAAGAGGCGAATGAACGAATTATTCAGCTGTCTCAAGCAGAAGCAATGGATACTTACCTGGGCTCCAAAAGTAAAACAGGGGAGGTTCTATATGCAGTGAACGAAGCCTTTGATATCAGCCTGAAAAAAGTATCGGACTTGGATGCTGGGAAACAGACCGACCGTTATCCTGATGAAATTGTTGAGGGGGTAAAGAAGACCGCCAAATATTCTTTGACAGAGGAAGAAATTTTGCTTCTGCCTAAAGTACAGGTGATGGATTTTTACTTAAAGTCTAGAAATGACCGTCTCGAAGGTCCGGAAATCCGTCAGCTGATTAATACGATCTTCGGGATCAACCTGGATGGGATCTCTTCTCTTGAAGGAGCCGGTATCGGCCTTTTTTCAAAAGAGCAATGGATTATACAAGGTGAGAAAGATTTGTTCGTTGTGTACACGAGTGTGGATGATGTAGAGGCTAGGATCGAAGCGACGGAATATTTTAAAGAGCAGACGGGGTTAGATGGATTTCCTGATGATTTAAAACGTCAGCTGGAGGAGATCGGCTATACTTATAATGAGGCAATCGACGCTTATTTCTATGCGAATCCGACTGGTGAATCGGTGCCAGATGAGTTTAAGGGAAGGACACTAGGGACGCTTGCAAAATATATTCAGCAAAATTATTCGGATTTATTAAACTAATAGAAATGCCTGCTCTTATCTGTTTAATAGAGCAGGCATTTCTATTATCCGCATTCTAAACGAAGGTCAAGAGCCAATGTGTTTCGTCTAAAATCTAGTGGATATAGATTTAAATAATTTCTTCTCTTGCTCAAGACTCTTCTGCATCTTCTGTCCACACACCTCACTACATACAGCGAATATACCGTCCTCCCCTTTATTTTTTGCTTCAGAACCAACGGCAGACAGGATCATGGGGACGCTTGTGCGTCTAGTGGTAAGTTCAATCTGAATGATCCTCCCGTCTGGATCGTTATAGACTACACCCTCCGCGAATGTCACAGGTATTCCGAACACCTCGTCCTCTCCCACAATTTTCTTCATACACCACGAACATTTCAGCATGAAACCGTCCTCCTTCCTTCAAACTCTGGTACGAAAAAAAGAAACCTTCTAGTATCAAAAAGTATAGCACAAAGCATCTCTCGTTTTTCTTCCCGACGTCTCTGGTATAGTAATAGTAAAAACATTGAGGTGAGGACATGAAGCCAGAAGAAATCTTAGAAAAAATGCGGAGCCATACGCCGGAAGTGCTCGGCAATCAGTCCTTCCGCAACTATTCAATCCTCCTGCCTTTACTAGAAAAAGACGACGGTCTCCATCTAGTCTTCGAAGTTCGCTCACTAAATATGAGGAGACAGCCGGGAGAAATCTGTTTTCCGGGCGGTAAAGTAGATGAGGAGGATGACCGGGAAAAAGATACCGCGATTCGGGAAGCGATGGAAGAACTCGGAGTGAATGAACGTCACATTACGCAAGTCTTCCCCTTTGATTTCATGATTTCCCCATTCGGTATGAAAATTTCCACGTACGTCGGGTTTATCCACTGTGCAGAGGAAGAGATGAATCCCAATCCAGCGGAAGTCGAAGAGGTATTCACGGTCCCGCTCTCATTTTTCATGGAAACGAAGCCGGAGGTCCATTACGTCAATGTCGAAATGAAGCCGGATGAAGATTTTCCATTCGACCTCATTCCGGGCGGGCGTAGGTATGAGTGGACAGCTCGTCGATTTCCGGAATACTTTTATCAATATGGGGATAAAGTGATTTGGGGGCTGACGGCGAGCGTACTCGTGCACTTTATCGATATGCTTCAATCATAGATGGAAAAATTATTCCTTTTATGCTTGAATCCCTCTTCCCCTCACCCGATATAGAAAGAAGAAATCAATGGGTGGGGGAGTATTATGGGAATCAAAGGTAAAATTTTATCAGCTTTTTCAGTATTAATTGTGCTTACGGTCGGATTAGGTGCATTCAACTTCTTTACAGCAAACAGCACGAGTGATAATACGAGGGATATTATAGGCGATCAGCTGCCGCTACTAATTGCGGATGAAAAGCTTGCCTATAACATTTCGCAGCGGATTGCCCTGACACGTGGATATGTGTTGTTTGGTGATCCGGAATATCGTCAGGGTTTCGATACATATACAGAAGAAAGCCAAATCCTTCAGGAAGAAATTTTGGCAGAATCATCCTCCGAGGCTGCGGAAGAGCTTGTGGAAAAAAGCATAGCCTGGCGCGAGCTTGTCATCGAAGGAGTGTTTACGCCGTTTGAGAACGGAGACGAAGAGGCGGCGTTGTCTGTCCTTGAGAACGAAGTCACGCCGCTTGGCCGAGAAGTAATGGAAGGGTTTGAGGAGTTAGCGGGGTCTAGAGAAGCTCAGATGTTGGAAGACGGGGAATCCATTATTCAAAGTGGAGAGCGCTCGGTCTTGATCGGAGTGATCGTTTCTTTAGCCGTAGCTATTCTCGGTATAGGAATTGCTA
Organism: Halobacillus fulvus; assembly: GCA_004078665.1. Lineage (GTDB taxonomy): Bacteria > Bacillota > Bacilli > Bacillales > Halobacillaceae > Halobacillus > Halobacillus fulvus. Next base: position 117,993 of record SCFO01000002.1, read on the forward strand.
TTGTCATGGCAAGACGGATCTCCAATCCGATCCGTACGGTATCCGAACGGATGAAACAGATTGCGGACGGGGATATCAGCCAACCTGATCTCGAATTGAAATCAAATGACGAAATCGGGGATCTGGCTCGTGACATGAATGACATGCAGAACTCGCTACGATCCGTACTACAGTCTGTTTCCGAAGCTTCAGAACGCGTCACAAGTCGGAGTGATGAACTGAATCAGTCCGCTGACGAAGTGAAGCAGGGAAGTGAACAGATCGCCTCGACCATGCAGGAGCTTTCGTCAGGTTCGGAATCCCAGGCGACTCAGGCCAGCGATTTGTCGGAGAAAATGAGTGAATTCAGTGAGCGGATTGAACAAGTTTATCAAAGTGGAGAGACGATGACATTCGCGTCTGTGGAAGTGATGAATATGACGGAAGCAGGGCGCGCGTTGATGGGCGAATCCGTCGAACAGATGAGAACGATCGATGAGATTGTCAAGAACGCAACAGAAAAGGTGAAGGGCCTTGATACGCAGTCGAGAGAAATTACCAAACTGATTCAGGTCATCGAAGATATCGCCGCCCAGACGAACCTGCTTTCATTGAATGCAGCGATTGAAGCAGCGCGTGCTGGTGAACATGGAAAAGGTTTTGCAGTTGTTGCGGACGAGGTGCGAAAGCTTGCGGATCAGGTTACCCACTCCGTCAGTGATATTACGACGATTGTTGGGAATATCCAGAATGAATCAGGAGACGTCGTCCAGTCGCTTGAAAAGGGATATGAACAGGTCGATCAAGGAACTCGTCAAATTGAACAAACGGGCGAAACGTTCGATCAAATTCATGCTTCTGTCATGAATATGGCCAACAGCATTCAAGACATTGCGAAGCATATTAATGAAGTGTCAGAACAGCGTCAGAACATGAGCGATTCGATCGAAGACATCGCCTCAATTACAGAAGAGTCTGCTGCTGCGATCGAACAGACTGCAGCTTCTGCACAGCAGTCGAACAGCTCGATGGATGAGGTCTCTCAGGCGACAGAGGAGCTGGCATGGCTTGCGGGGCAGCTGAATGAAGAAGTGAAGAAATTCAGAATAGCCTCGGACGAAGTGGAACTGTCAATCGATGAACAAGAAGAAGAAGTCGTGGAACCGAAGCAGGCTTCCTGACTGATCTATGAGGAACCGCCTTTTAAAAAGGGCGTTCTTCACTATTTATAAAGAGCAAAGCCACCGGTTTGTCATAACACGGTGGCTTTGCTTTAGTTAATTTTGACCTCTATTAAAGTTTTTCATCCCGTTCCTGATCAGAAATCAGAGGACATGTCGGACACCTTTTGGCATGTGCCCCTTCGTGAAGCATATATTTCATGCAGCAGTGGCGACGCACGTAAGTCGATGTTCCCTCTTCAGAAGTGTATAGGCGAAACTCGAAGTGGAGCGGATTACGCCTGCGTTCCGGAAAGAGATCATGTCCTGTCAGAAGGTCTAAATAGAAACGGACGCTTTCTTCATCATATCCTTCTTCCACGAGCGCTTTTGCTTTTTGGTGCAAATTGTGCGAGACGAGGGAATGCATATGAATCGAACGGCTTTTGGATACGTTCGCGATCATCCTGAAGAGCGGATGGATGTGGCTTGAGACAAACGTATAAAGTAGAGCTCTAACCTCTTCATCTGACAAATCGTCGATCTCATGCACAGCCTCTTCGTTCACATGATAGTTCATCACATTTTTCTCCAGCAACTCAATGCCGATCAAATGAGGCGATGTATCAATGATCAAGTTGTGTTTGATCATCGTCTCAAACATCCCCATTGCGAATACGGAGTACATCTTTCCGAACAAAAGACCGGATAGAGCGGTATTAGGCGCTCTGAGCTGGTCCGTCTGGATATCGATCAGTTCGCGCGCAAGGCTCCGATCCCGAAGCAAATCGCTGACTTGATAGTCTGGTGTATGAGACGATCCGATATGGATCCGGTGATCATGTTTCAATGTTTCAAATGTAGCGTTCATGAATATGTCCCCCACATTTTTCAAAGTATAAGCGTAAGATTGGAAATGATAATCGCTTTCAATTATAAGATAATTAGGAGTCACAGACAAACGACAACCATTTTCTCAAGAGAGTTCTTTCGGTTTTCGAAAGGTGTGAACGGGAATAGAATGGATAGTACATAAATGGAAAGGAGAATCGGAACATGACGATACAACACCATGAGTTCAAAGAGAATGCAGAGGCGAAGATTCTCCACCTGCTCGTTCAGGCTCTTATCCGGGAGAATATTTATAAGACGGAAAAAGACGAGCTGGGTTACCACTTGATCATCGCCGATAAAGGGCAACTGACTGTTCCGATTTCCCATGTGTATCAGCTTGGTCATATCGATCTTGCAGGAGACATTACGTTCCGGGACGGGAAGAAAGAACACCTCATCTCTAGTCCGGTGGAACTTTTAGAGAAAATAGGATTTGCAACAGACGATCCTTTTTTGAAAGAAATCATCAGTAGCGTCGATCATTACGCCCTTGCTCTCGAGGCCGCTCGGAAGCGAACAAGAGAGCTTGATGACGCTCCGGATGCTTATACGTATGCGGAAAAGCGGAAGCGTTATGAGGATATGTTCAGTCCGCTGACGTTTTTTGAGCAATGGGTGATTGAAGGACATACGATTCACCCGTGTACCCGGACAAGGATCGGACTATCAGAAGAGGAAGGGAAAGCCTATGCACCGGAATGGGGGGCTCGGCCTGAACTTATTCCAGTGGCGGTTAGGAGCGATGCGTCACGGTTCACGTCTTTGGACGGGCACACGATGAAAGATATCTTGTTCAAGGAATATCCGGAGCTTGAAAAAGCATTCCACGCAGAGTGTCCCGATCCGGAACGATATGATTTGATCCCCGTTCATCCGTGGCAGTGGGAACATACGATTCAAAAGCGTTATGGTGATATGCTCGCGGATGGTCGGATTTTCCCAATCAAAGGTGCGAAAATCAAGACCGCGTCGCTTATTTCGTTCCGGACAATGGCCCCAGATCAAAGCAGAACACGGCATCATATAAAAACAGCCGTCAACATTCAAATGACAAGCGCTGTCCGCACGGTATCTGCGGCTTCGACGCACAACGGGCCGGTCATGTCCCGGTTGCTTGAGCGCATCACAAGTCAGGATCCGGCACTAGGTGATGTGGCGATCATGAAAGACGTCGTTGGCATTCATTTTGAACCGGATGAGGATAAGGATCGGAACTTTTATCAAAAGAACCTGGCATCCATTTTAAGGGAAAATCCAGAGGCGGATCTGGGCAAAGACGAAATTGCCATCCCGGCAGCTACGCTCATCGCGCGGTCCCCTTTTTCAGACCAGTTGATCATGGAAGAATTAATTGAGCGAGCTGGCGGAACTCCGCAGAGTTTTATAAAAACCTATGCCGAAGCAGTACTGCCAGGGCTGTTGACGCTAATGACGAAATACGGCATCAGTATGGAAGCCCACCTGCAAAACAGTGTCGTCGTTTTTCAGAAAGGTGTACCGAAGCGGGTCATTCTTCGCGATAATGGAGGCATCCGTGTGATGGAGAAGCGGCTTCATACATTTTTCAGGGAAGTAAGGATTGATCCGAGTACAAATGTCCTGACCGAAGAGCGCCAGGAGCTTGTCGACATGTTCTCCCACGCCTTGATCCATAATCACTTCGGTGAAATGATCGTGGCGCTGGCTCGTAGGAATCGTGTGGATGAAAAAGTATTGTGGAATCAGGTGAAAATCGTCATTCAAAATACTTATGAACAGTTAGAGAAAGATGGGACGCCGGCCGAATCACTTGAAGATGAGAACGTTTTGCTCTTCCGACCGTCCCGCATGAAGGCTTTAGTGAAAATGCGCTGGAGTGATCAATCGATAGACAACGAATACGTCGACATTGATCAGCCCTTTCAGACAGAGGAGGAGGTGTTCCGTCCATGACCATTCCTGTTGTATCTGTAGACCGTCCATTATTGAAGGAGGAACACGACTGTCTTCGCTTTTTAAAAGAGTGTCATCCATCAGAAGTCCAAAAGTATGAGAACGATATGGAAAAGGGAAGACAGGGGATTCTTCATAAGCTCGCTTCGGCGATTCTGAGGGAAGATATCGATGGCTGCTTCAGCCAGTCGGTACCTCCAGATCGACTGCCTCCTTCACTTTCTCATGCTTTGATTCATTTAAAGAAAAATCGCACGTATAAGTGTGTCGTAAAAAAAGACGCCGCGGTTATCTTTCCGATCGAAGCAGAGTTTGCCTTCCATCGTGTGGAAACCGCAGACCCGATCCTTCTCGTTAAGCCTCATCGCGTATCCCATGTCAAGTTCGCATCTGAACTGGCCGGGCTTCTTTTTGATAAGGAAAAGTACCCGAACCTCTCCAGATTCCAAAAGGAACTCGATAACGGGACGGCCAATTTGACGATGGCGTATGTGTTCGATGAGAAGTGGAAACAGGATTGGAGAAAGCAACATCAAGGAATCCGTTCGACGATGAAAGCTTTGGCGCTTGCGGAAGATTCGGGTCTGTTTTTTGAACAGCTTGTTGTAGAAGGGCATCACCTCCACCCTGGTGCGAAAACGAAGCTTGGTCTAAGCACAGCGGATGTCTTCCGCTATTCTCCTGAGTTCAGAGAGACGTTTGAGGTCCGGTTTGTGGCTGTCCGAAAGCACGATTTGTGGAGGACATCTGGCGGGTCACTTGTTCAGACTCATTATCCGAAACAGTGGAAAGAAGCGGTGGTAGAGTTGGAGCAAAAAGGCTACGATCCTGCTCTGTTTGATATTGTGCCTGTTCATGAATGGCAATTTCATAAGTCAGTGCCGTCCATTTATCATGAGGAAATCAAGGAGGGAAGAGTTGTGCTGCTCGAAAAGGCAAGTCTAGAGGTAAAAGCGACTTCTTCTTTTCGAACGGTCTCCCCTGTAGGAAGCCACGCTCCCGTTCTCAAGCTCGCCGTCAACAGCCAGATGACCTCCACCGTCCGATCGATTTCACCGCAGACAGCGATGAATTCGACGGAATACAGCCGATTGTTTGCGAAGATCATGAAAGTAGAACCGCACCTGACTCATTTCCGTCCATTAAACGAAATCGGCGGGCTTGCCTTTCGATCAGATGATCACCTGAAACGGCGTAATTTGACAATGCTTTTACGGGAAGATGTTCAGGAGTACTTGGAGGAAGGGGAAACAGCGGTCGCTGGCACTTCCCTTTATGCAGAGTCACCGTTCGGGGGACAGACGATTCTCCAGGAGCTTGTCGATGAATACGCCTCGTACCATCAGTCAGGAAAACGAGAGGCGGCGAAGGGATTCTTCAACACCTATATTCGTACAGTGCTCCCCGGCTACTTGACGCTGATGGTCAAATACGGAATCGCTCTCGAAGGTCATTTGCAAAACAGCATTCCCGTTTTCAAAAACGGTGAGCTGACCCGGTTCTTTTTTAGAGATTGGGGTGGTTCGCGCGTCTATCCAGCCCGGCTTCTTGGTCAAGGGTTCACGGCTGACTTCATGGAAGGATCGGTATCGGTGACCGATCAGCGGTCCGAACTTCATAACAAGCTGTACTATACCGTTTTTCAAAACCATCTAGGGGAGCTGGTCCGTCAGCTCGTTAAGCACACGGGAGAACAGGAGAACATGTACTGGCAAATGGTTAAGAGGGAATGTAACAGGGTGATGAATCAGCTTGAAAAAGAAGTGCCGGAACAGGCAAGGGAAGATAGGCGCTTCCTATTCCAACCCACTGTCATGCACAAATCTCTCGCCTATATGCGTCTGACCGGCAGTCAGAGTTATGGATACAATGAAGTGAACAACCCACTTGCTCCGGAGGTATAAACATGATCATCGATGAAAAAAGACAGACAATCGAACGCTATATAGAAGAACATCGCACAAAGAGCCAAGAGCCTTTCTGTGCCTACCTTTATGACTTAGAGGATTTGCGACGACACGCGTCTTCTATCAAAAAGAGTCTTCCGGACTTTGTCGACTTATATTACGCGGTAAAAGCGAATCCAGAGCAGCCGATCTTGGAGACGCTTGAACCGATCGTCGATGGCTTTGAAGTCGCCTCTGCTGGCGAAATGAATAAGGTGTCATCGTTGACGGTCAAGCCGATGATGTTCGGAGGACCGGCGAAGAAGGATTCAGAATTGGAAGAGGCCATTCGCTCAGGAGTCAAAACCATCAACGTCGAAAGCTTCCACGAACTCAACCGTCTGGCGGCTTTGGCTGAAAAACATCATACCAAAATCCCGGTCTTAGCCCGGGTTAATTTGACAGCCAACGTCTCCGATAGCCATCTACGTATGTCTGGTGTGCCGACACAATTCGGAGTGGACGAACAGGAGATTCCGGATTTTATTAAAAAGGTGAACACGATGGATTCGATCGACCTTCGCGGATTCCATTTTCACGCCATGAGCAATAATTTAGATGCAGAGGCTCATCTCCGATTCGTCGAAGCCTGTTTGGACAAATCCCTGGCGTGGGCAGAGCGATACCGTTTGGATGCTCCGATCGTCAATATCGGAGGAGGCATCGGCATCAACTATTGGCACCCTGACGATCCGTTCGATTGGCAAGTACTTGCTAAAGGGCTTCATGACCTTGAGTCCAAAACGAACGGCCGTCACATTTTCATGGAAATCGGGCGCTATATGACGGCTTCCTGTGGGGTTTATGCAGCTGAGGTATTGGACGTGAAGCAAAATCATGATCAATCCTTTGCTGTATTGCGTGGCGGCTCTCATCATCTAAGGCTTCCGGCGGCATGGAAAATGAGTCATCCGTTTCGCGTTTTTCCTGTAGAAGATTGGCCATATCCGTTCGAACGTCCGGAAGTGCGGAATAGAGAAGTGACCATCGCGGGTGAGCTTTGTACACCGAATGATGTGCTGGTGAGGCAGGAGCCTGTCACTAGATTGAGGGCAGGAGACGTCGTGTTGTTTGAATATGCGGGGGCGTATGCGTGGACGATTTCGCATCATGATTTTTTGAGTCATCCGCATCCAGAAATTGTATATATAAATGGATGAAAAACCTTTAATTTTGCTGCAAGGAGTTCAACAACATAAAAAGAGCCTTACCATAAACCCTGGTAAGGCTCTTTTCGTGCACTAGTTCGTTATGGTCAAGATAATAGAAAGAATGAGTTATGTATAGTTACAACGGGGAGTGTAAATAGTGAGATTCAGTCAGGCCAAACTGGATCCACGTTCAATGGCTCTACATCATCCGGCCAAACCGGGTCTACAGAGTCAGGCCAGACAGGGTCGACAGCAGCAGGCTCTACTTGATCAGGCCATACAGGATCCACTACAGCAAGGTCTGTGTTATCCGGCCAAACGGGGTCTGAGCTTAAAACGAGGCCACCGACTACTAATGTTCCAATCAAGGCTCTTTTCACTACTTTTTTCATATAAAATCCCTCCAATTAAAAATGAAAGTTATACTGTCGAGTTAAATATAACTTTCAAAGAAAAAAATGTCAACAGTAGAAAAGATATGAAATTTTTGGAGAACTCTCTGCTATTTAATAATTTTTAAAAAAATAAGTTAATTTAAGTAACTTTTCTTAACAAATGAGGGTTGGGGTAGTATATTGATATATAAAGTGTATGTTCAAAGGGAGAGGTCGCTTATGGAAAAGAAAATGCTTGGGGAGCGCATCAAAGATAAGAGAAAATCGATGAGGCTGACCCAGCAGGATTTGTCAGGTCCGACGGTAAGTCGCGCGCTTATTAGTTTAATAGAGAGAAATCAGACGAAACCTTCACTGAAAACATTAGAAAGTATCGCAGATAAACTAGGTACAACTGTCAGCGACTTGCTGCAGGAAGAAATGGAGGCAGGCCAGTCAGTCGGGAGGCCTGATTATAATTATCAAAAAGTGGTCATGATGGCTAAAGCGCTGGTCCGTTCAGGGAATTTAGATCAGGCAGAAGATGTTGTGGAAAAAGGATTACAGCAAGAAGAAAGTACAGAGGGGAAAGGCGTATATAAAAAACTCTTAGGTGAAATCTACCTTTCGAAGAAGGATTATTCGAATGCGTTAGCTAATTTTGAAGCCGCGCTGTTTTATTACTCGCCGGCTGAAATCCATGAACATATTGAAGTTCATTACAGCCTAGCGGAATGTCACAGGAAGTTGAACAAGCATCACTCCGGAATCGAGCATGCTCTTCGTGCCATCACGTTGTTGCGTTCCATTCATCAGGATCCAGATATGGTTTTGGAGCTGAAAATCCTTTATACGTTGTCATACAGCTACTGTCAGATCAAGCAGTATGCAAGTGCTATTAAATATATCGAAGAAGCTTTGCGTTTATCAGAGCGGACAGATATTTTTTATAAGCACAATCAGTATCTCGTTTTAAGAGGACTTGCTTTCATGTATTTAGAAAATTATGCAGAAGGAATAAAGTCGACGCAAATCGCACTGTCAAATTTCAGGAAGACGACAAACTTCAGTGAAATCGCTGGTTGTCTCATCAATCTCGGAATTCTGTACCGAAAAAATGAAGAATATTCCCGGTCGCTGGAGCACCTTGAGAAAAGTCTCGTCCTTTCGAGAGAGCATGGGCTGAAAACGTATTATTGCAATGCAATGTACGAGATGTGTATCACACTCCATGCGAAAGGTAGTTTACCGGGAGCCTTGCAGACGGGGAAAGACGCGCTTATGATGGAGGACTTCCCGGTAGAGCTGCGCGGGAAATTGCTGTTTGCACTCGGGTTGATCCAAATCGACTTGGAGGAATATGAAGAAGCTCTGAAATGCCTGGAGGAAGCGGAAGGGAGCTTTCGTGACCGTCAGGATTATATGAATCTTTCTAGGTGTAAGTTCAAGAAATCAGATATTTATTCTCGTTTGAAACAATATGAGGAATCACAAAAATTGCTGAATGAAGGGTATCATGAACTGGAGCATTTAGTGATTTAAGAAAAGTCGCAGACATTTTGTCTGTGACTTTTTTTAGGCTATTTTCACATCGATTGTTGTTTTCATGACCACAAACTACAAGAAGTTTGCCAAACTAAAACGACTCTTGCACGAAACGGTTAATGAACGCCAAAACCAGCGTGTAAAGAAGGATATTTATCATTTACAACACGTTAATAACTTCTGCAATCACATGAAAAGGTGGTTGGAGCGTTTTCAAGTTTTTTTATGTATGATTTGGACAATTACCCCAATTGGTTCCGTTGGCTTGAACTTGATAAGAATTCAGCATTTGATAAACGAGTTGAGCAAATGCTTATTTACGCGTGTCAAAAATCAAATCACGGAACAGTTCAAATGTAAGGAGTGCATAAAAACCGACCTCGATGTGAGGTCGGTTCATCGCTTTTTATTAGAACTACTGATGAAAAGCTCATCTACTGTGGTGTTCAAAACGGAGGCTATGTCAAACGCTAATTGTAAAGTGGGGTCGTATTTATCATTTTCGATTGCATTTATTGTTTGTCTGGATACTTTACAGAGTTTAGCCAGTTCTTCCTGAGATAACTTAACTGATTTCCTTAGTTCTCTAATGTGATTTTTCATTTAATCACCGTATTTTTTTCTGTAAATCAGTAATGTTGTCAGATAAATAATTGAAATTACAGTTAGAAACATTATGGGCGAAATCCCACTACCATTATAAGAAGCGTTCCCCTCGAAAGTTAGGTAAATTGACTCTACAACTTCGAAAATAAGGATACCTACAGCTACGATAAACGCATATGAATGAGCTTTCGAGATGATAAACTGCCTTCTTTCATCCCCACTTTGAAACATTGGTGCAACGAAAATCAAAATCCCACTAACTAACAATATGACAGAATACACAATTTTAACATAATCCATTTTTTAGTTCCCTCCATCATTGTAATGTAAAAAGTTTTTTACATTTATTACTTCTTATGATAGCATTAGCTGTGGAAATGTCAAATTGTTTTTACATTTTTATTTCTATAAAAGGATCACCAAAAGCGCAAATCTTTTTAGAAAGCAGCTTTTTTATAACTGAACCACTGTTATAAAAGCTTTCTTTCTGGTCTTTTTGAAAATTAATTTAACAAATTGTATATTTTGCTTTACATTTTGAACGCTTTCCTGTACATTTATGGTAAATAAAAGGTAAATCCTGTGAGGTGAAGAGAATGAAGTTAAATGGTGTTAACAAAATGTATGGAAAGCAAAAAGTGTTGGATGATATTCATTTGGAGTTGAAGCGCGGTGTGGTAACAGGGTTGATCGGGAAAAATGGGGCTGGGAAGACAACAATTATGAAAATCCTTTGTGGCAATATCAAAAATTTCGAAGGCGAAGTGGAAAGAGGGCAAGGATCGGTTGGTTATTTGATTGAACATCCGAAGGCGTATATGAACGAAAGTGGTCGTTACAATCTAAAGTATTTTTCGCACATTTATTCCGCTGAACCTGATCATGACTACATAAAATTTCTTATCCAGTCCTTAGGGATGGAAAGTTATATTAACAAAAAAGTGAAAGGCTATTCCATGGGAATGAAGCAGCGGCTTGGCATTGCGATATCGATGCTTCGAAAGCCGGATTATCTCATTCTGGATGAGCCGACGAATGGAATGGATCCGGACGGGTCGATTGAAGTTTTGAAAACGTTGAAAGAGCTTAGTGAACAATTTGAAATCGGAGTGTTGATTTCCAGTCATAAGCTCGAGGACGTCGAAATGATCAGTGATGAAATTGTCTTCATCTCGCAAGGGAAAATTAAGAAAACGATGGATACTGGTGACTTATCGAAGACAGGTGTCATTCAAATCGGTTTGCAGCCTGAGGATTTAGAGGAAGGATATGCGGTGATCTCTCGCTCGGTAGAAACGGTCGAGCGTGAAGGTGAGGAAATCATTGTTCCGATTTCTGTCGATTTGTCCGCGCTCCTTAAAGAGTTGGCTAAAGAGGATATATTCCCAAGTAATATTACGAAAAACTCTCATACTTTGAAGGATTACTACTTCCAAATGACAGAATCTCAGGAGGTTGCCAAATGATTATATCTCGTGTTGTCTTGTTTGATATGAAACGAATCTTCAGCAACTGGTTCCTTTACTTTTCGCTTATTTTATCCTTCGTTCCAGCGTTCGGAATCGCCTATTCGATAAAAAATTTGGGAGGGCCTTTCACGCTTGCTCACGTCACCTCATTTTATGCCCTTTTCGGAACGATTCTGAGTGTTGTTGTGGCGATGAGACTCTACACAGCTGACTTATCCAATGAAACGATCACTCTTGTCATGAATGATAAAGTTACGCGGGTGAAATACCTTATTTCGAAGTTTCTCGGCTTTAGTCTAGTAGGATTGGTGTTTGGTTTATTCTGTGCTGGAACAGTATTCTTTATCAAGGAATATCTATCGTTATCCCCTGACGGTATGTTGTATGTGAAAACCATTGTCAACTATGTTCTGTTTACAACCCTTTATACGATTTTGTTCTTCTTTGCGAGTATTTATTACAGGAGTGTAGCGGCGTTGTTTGTCATTGCGGTGCTATCGATTTCCTTTTTGCCGAACTTGATCAGTACGATAATGGACAGTGGGAGTTTGCCTGCGTCTGTGAGTGCGGCAATTGAATACCTTCCGTTCTATTACTTCCCGATCCTGATCGGCTCTCACAACTTGGCGGGAATCGAATATTTGATGGTTGCCGCTTTCCTGATCGTATTGTTTGCAGGGTCGCTATTCTCCATCAGGAGGCAGGATTATTAAGAGTAGAGAGGATTACGAATGGCTAAAAAAACAAATGATGAAATCACGAATTCAGTATATGAATATCGGGTGTTGAAGCGAATGACTCAGCAAGACTTGGCGAAAGCGGTGGGAGTATCGAGGCAGACGATTATCGTTATGGAAAAGAACAAGTACACGCCGTCGCTTTTGTTAGCTTTTAAAATAGCAGAGTTTTTCGATGCCGATATCCATGACATTTTCAAATATAAACCTGGAGGCCAAGATGATTGAATTTATTGATACATGGATGAGTGAGAGTGGCAGCAACTTGAATGTATTTATAGCTGTGACGTTAACTGTGTTTGCTGTATCCACCCTTTTAATTATCATTTTCAATAAAAAATTGGGAGAGACCGATGAACGCAAACGTCTCATTCAGTTAAAAGTGAACCAGGGAATGTACATCACTCTGCTCGCCTTTCTTTTCTTCATGATTGCAACAGTCGGTGGAAGTCTGGATCATACGAAACAATTTTTATTATTTGGGATCTCTTTATCGCTTTTTGCTGGAGCTTGCTTGTGTATATACCATTATTATAAGGAGAGGGTCTAATGAACTTAGGGAAAACGATTTTAGCTGTTTTTGTAGGGGTGCTTACGTTTATCGTCGTTCAAGGGATCATGACATTGCTTTTACCTTCTGGAGGAAGCTCGGATTATGTGATTTTGGGTGTTTCGCTTGGTGTTTGTTTAGTGGTCACCTTATCAATCGTCAGAAGGAAGGCTCATTCTTGATTGTGAATGTATCTAAAACAAGTGGCGGAGATTTCTGTCGCTTGTTTTTTTGTTTCTGACAGGATTCCACTTCTCTTTTGGAAAAAAAATGAAACGAACCCTGCTTTTTCTCGTAAGTATAGTGAATAGCTTTTTATACAGGGGAGGAAAGAAAGTTCGTATGATTTGGTTGCAGGCGTTTATTTACATTCTTTTGCCGTTGTTTTTATTTTTTCACTTATGGAAGACGGATTACGTGAGCCGTAAGCAGTTGGTTTTAGATTGGATAGCTGTATTTATGTTCTTGGCGTTTATTTTTATCGTTGGTCCCTGGCACATCTACATTTACTATTTGAGATGGGTGTGGGTGGTTTTATTTGTCGTTGTTTCTGTGTTCGCCTTTCGGAGGTTGCGAACATTACCTTGGAAGGGGCCGGAAAAAAACAAAAACTACAAGCTGTCCATGGGGGTGAGTATTGTGCTTATCCTTTATTTCGGGTTGATCGTAAGTGGTGGTTTGTCGGGGTATGTTCTGACTGATAAAGAGGAAGCGATTGAGTTGGAGTTCCCTATGCGGGATGGAGTATACGCGTTCGGTCATGGGGGGTCTAGCCCTTCTATTAATTACCATAATGATTATGTAAGTCAGCAATATGCTTATGACATTTTACAGTTGAATGCCTTGGGGATGAGAGCTTGGGGTTTTTCGCCTTCAGATTTGGATAAATACGAGATTTATGGAACGTCGTTGTACAGTCCTTGTCGAGGGGAGGTGGTCCTTGCGGTAGATGAATACGATGATATTAGACCGCAGGCAACGCCGGACAGGAGTGCCGATGCGGCGGGTAATCACGTCGTATTAACGTGTGAAGGGGTTGAGGTTCATTTGTCTCATATGAAGCCTGGCACGGTGGAAGTCCGTGAGGGTGACGACGTAATGGTAGGCGACCTCCTAGGTGAAGTGGGGAACACTGGGAATACAACGGAACCTCATCTCCACATTCATGCGGAGAAAGATGGGGAAGGAGTTCCTATCACGTTCGACGGTAGATTTCTGAAGCGTAATAGTTTGGTATTTAATTAGCCCCATAAAAAAGCTTGAGGTGAAGTTCGCCTCAAGCTTTTTTGTGGGTAAATCTCCATTTTGCTAAGAAGAGTGTATAGGTGCCTTCTGTGGCTGTAATGCTTTTAGGCGTATAAGTGAGTTAATATCAAATTCGTGTCTAATATGGTTGTAAGTAGGTCCACCTTCACCAAGCATAAATCCATCATAGGTAAGTGGGTTGTCAACGCCGTTTACGACGCTAGTTTTTAAAGTGGTGAATAGTAAATTGTACACATCAGTCAGTTCTTCAGTCTGGATAATGCCGGTTCGTTCGATCTCTTTGAATAGCTCGATGAATCCCCCGATACCGTGGCATAAGCAATAGCTGTATCCGGAGAGGTCGATATTTCCTTCTACAAGCTGTTCGGCCAAGACAAGTGCCCGTTTTTGGATGTCATCTTTGAGGTCGGTCCATCCATTCTCGAACAGTTCGATTCTAGAGAAAAGGGTGCCGACAAGTCCATAGCATAAGTAGTATTTGTCGGTGGTTTGGTCCCTCATATCTAAATAGTTATTCGCTTTTTCATCGTAAACGTGCTCTTCGTAATCCATCAGTATCTTAATTAGGTCCTTGTTTTGGGTTTGTCCTAGAATTCGGTCGTAACGGGATAACGCGAGAATGACTCCGCTGTATCCGTGGGAAAGCCCTATGCGTGATTCTGACGTTTCCATCCTCTCAAGATTGGACGTAATGGACGTGTTGAAAGAAGAGAGTAGTTTCTTGATTTTCGCTTTTGCTTCTTTCTCTTCAATGCTTTCGTATATTTCACATAATATCGCCAACGATCCAGATAGCCCTGTGAAATAGTCGATATTTTCTACTTTGTAAGAACAGGAAGCAGCTTCATCGATTTCTTGTAGTAACAGACGATAAAAATATTCATCTTGCGTCCATTTGTACGTGTTCAACAAAAGATACAGGTATGCGCCTCCTCCATTAAATCCACTCCAATCCTCATACGAAAACGTCTTCCATTCCTTCATGGTAGCGAAAAGGCGTTTGATATCAGACACGCTAAGACCGATTCGCTCGCGGAAGTAAATTCCCATCAATAAGTTTCCCCCGTACTCGAAAAGGGATGGGGTGATCGGCGAAATGATCATTTTCTCTCCAGAAAAGGAGGGGAGTAATGCGGAATAAGACTCGTTTACGGTTTGGAATTTATTCATGAACCCTCGCAGGTAGCTGATCGGATCCAGGTTCTTGGACGGCTTCCGTGTTTGTTCGACCTTAGCTTGCCTTTCGTAATTGTAATGGTAAATGAATAAGGAACTCGCGATATGGCTAACTTCCTGTTCGAGTTTTTTTGGTGAAAACTTATAAATTCGATCGTGGATGTTTTCTTTAATCGTTTTGACAAAGTAGTTTTCGGCTACTATTCGTCCGCTTGCGTACAAATCCCTGCTGTTTGCGAATGTGTAAAATAGGGGGATATCTCCATTTTGCATATGTCTTTTTTCTTCTTCGAAAATAAGGTCTGGTGTTGACCCCTTCAGGTGACTGAACAGCTCATTGAAATGGTCTTCATTTCTTAAATAATAGGGCTCGGTCCCGATGTTTAAATACTTAGCGTAAATATGAGTCGGGCGTACGATTTGACGGATCGGGAAATCTTTCGTGATGTCGGTCAGTTGTTCGTACACACCGTCGGGATCACGTAAAACGATCTCGCAGAAAGCTTTGAATCCAGCAGTGATTTCTTCGATGTATTGGCTCGGAATTTGTTTATCACCTTCCAGGAACACTTCGTTCTTCTGTTCCTCCAACTGAGGGTTCACTTCTGAAAAATCAAGCTCGCCTCTGTCGTTAATGGTGGGAATCGTGTTTTTGTAATGGAATTTCGGTACATCCCCCTTGGAGCCTGTCAAAGCGGATATATTCAAATAATTTTCTGTCATTTCGAAGGGATAAATCATACTTTGGAAGACGGAGTCTGAAAGGGTCAGAAATAAATCGTTCCTGTGAGTATCTTTTTCGAAATCGGTTAAATCAGAAATGGTTTCCAAATCGATGAAGTGGGGTGTTTGTCCGGTAACGATCACATTCTCGAAATGCATATCAGTAGACGCCATGAAATAAAAGACGGACGAAAGGAAGCCGATATTGTAAAAATATTTCTCGGTGGTGTCGCGTGTTGAGTGATTTTGATCACCTTTAATCTCTTGATGAATGGAAAAATGGTCATAGTTATATATGTTGTTCGTGTAGTGATCGATATGGTCGGAAAGGAAATCTAGAAACTTTTGATCCAGCATAGCGTTTCGTGGCTTGTAATAGTAAACTTCCCCATCAAGTGTCAACTGGCACACCGTTTTTCCGTTGTTGTGAGTATCTCCCAAAGACAGTTTAATCTCATCTATTGATTGAAAACCTGAATGTTCCTTGTGTATGTGTAAATTCTCGTAGATTTCATTCGCGTAGGATAAAAAGTTGGTCGTCGTATCTTGCAGCCTTTTGTTCATGAGTGGAAAGCCTTTGACTAGTTCCTCTATGTAGTCCTCTTTTGTTACCTGCTTTGTATAACCTTCAAGTGCCTGGGTGTGATCATACTTAAAGTGTTCTTTATACCCTTCATATTCTGCTGACAAGACCTGGATCACCACAGGTGTTAGCTGAACTTTCAATTGGTCTAACAACTGTTCGGAGAGTTGTTGTCGGTAAGGGAGCTTTTCCTTAGCTTCTCTTATTTCAAGATGATTTTCTAAAAAGCTGGCGATCACATGGTTAAAATCCATCCTTATCATCCTCCTCGTTTCTATTGAGTCTATCTTATCACATCATTTCTAAAAAATTCTAGTCACAATGAAAGTATTGCTTTCTTTTTGCGATATATGAAATATAATCAAACATTTAGAAAAAGTGTTGAAAATATAATTTGTTGTTTTTGTAGGGTTTCAAGCAGTTGTATAAGTCGGCTTGTGCTCATTTTGAAAGTTTTATTAACAAAAATATCAAAAAAGCACTTTACCAATGTTTTCAAGTTATGTTAGTATGATTTACGAAAAGAGGTTATGTTAATTTTATTTTCTTTCTACGATTGCTAGATTGTCAGTTATAGAAAAAATCATACATACTCACTCTACGCACCAGCTGACCCAAAACATAACCTCCAAATCATGAGAGAGGAGGCAACAAAAGTATGTTTTCTAAAACAGAGAGTCTGAAAAAGAATGAGAAGAATGAAGAAGTATTGAGAGAGCTGTCTAACGCTGATGAAGTGAATGGCGGAACCACGACCCTTCCGTGTGTCGGCATCACAGTCACAATTTCAGTCAGTATGTGCCCAACGACAAAATGTACATCCCAATGTTAAGTGGGAATGGGATTACTGCGCCTTAAACATTCGGAATATTTAAAAAATAGGAGGAATTATAATGAGCGAAAAGCAAAAGAAGACATTGGCTGAAGAAATGGATCAGGAATATTTGAAAGAATTGGATCAATTTGAAAATGTAAACGTATCCGGTGGTGGAGTTTCTTCTTGGCTAGGTAATGATGGTGCATGGTGTACGTTGACAGTTGAATGTATGCCGTCTTGTAACTAATTACAAAAATTTGAAAGGGGTAATGAATCATGTTTTCAAAAAATGAAAGCTTGAAGAAAAACGAAAAAAACGAGGAAGTTCTAAGAGAACTATCAAATGCAGATGAAGTGAATGGCGGAACAACGACACTACCATGTGTAGGTATTACCGTTACAGTTTCCGTCAGTATGTGTCCAACGACAAAATGTACGTCCCAATGCTAATCAACAATAGAGATCTCGCTTTCGGGCGGGATCTCTCCCATTCTATGATGGAGGTGCTATTCCATGGCCTTTAAACGAGTCCCTTATGTCGCGCAAGTTCAAGAATCCGAATGCGGTTTGTGTGCGATCGCTATGGTGATGGGTTATCACGGAGATCGCTTATCCGTCAAAACCTTAACGAAGCATGCCGAAGTGGGGAGAGACGGAATCAGTTTAGGAAGAATGAAGCAGCTGCTCCACCATTACGGTTACGAAGTGAAGTTATATGAAGCAACGGCTGCCATGCTAGAAAAAATCATCGACCAACCGCTTATTTTGTTCTGGGATAATTCCCACTACGTGGTCCTTGAGAAAATATCAAAAGGAACCTTCACAATCATCGATCCTAATATCGGCCGTATGAAAGTAGGAGAGGCTGAATTCAAGGAGCGCTTCAGTAATATCGTGCTTTGGTCTGCACCACCTGAAGATCGTCAGAAGATTAAAGAAAACGACAGCTACTTACGAGTATATCGTGACTTTTTCACGAAGCATAAAAAAGTCATGCTTATGCTATTATGCATCTCCGTTTTAAGCTACGGGGTCATGCTGATTACGCCGAACCTCATGAAGTTCTTCACAGATCACTATGAAAACATAAAAACAATTACGACAAGCGAAAATTTCCTTCTCATTTTAGCAGCCATTTTGCTATACATATTAATTTTTGTTTTAAAAAGCTTTGCAGTGGTCAAATTTTCAGCTTTGATGGATAAAAGCATTTATAAAAAAGTGCTTCATAAACTGCTGAGTGTTCCCTACTCTTTCTTTTTGACAAGAAACTCCAGTGACTTGATGTACAGACTGGGATTATTGAAAACGAATCGTGAATTTCTAGTGGAAACGGTTCTTAAAGGCATCATTGACTTTGGAATGGTTGTCACGATCAACGTGATTATGTTGACGATTAACCCCGTTCTTTTTTGGTACACCCTTGCAATCAGTATGTTGATGGGGATTCTACTTGTCTATATTAGAAAGAACATCCTGAAAAACCACCGTCTCGAAATTGTGGAAGGGACGAAACTACAGTCCCTGGAATATGAGTCTCTATCCGCCATGTTTACCATCAAAGCGTCGAATCAAGAGTCATTCATGCGCGGCTTGCTTCATGAACAATATGATAAGGCGTTGGAGCTGTACAAAAAACGGACGTTCACCAATGATTTGTATGCTACTGTGATTTCGATTTTTAACACATTCGGTCCAGTGTGCTTGTTCATCGTCATTTTATTTGTGCTGGACGGAAGTATCAGTATTGGGAGTGCGATCTTTGGATACACCTTGTTAGGCATTTATTTTTCCAGCCTCGGCAATATTTTTACTGCATTTAACGTGTACGGAACATTGAAGAACAACCTGGAAAGAATCAGTGATATCCTTGAGCACCCTTCCGTAGACAATTCCGAACCTAAAATCAAACTGAGTTCGGTGGAGTCGATCGAGTTTGAAAATGTATCGTTCAAGTACCCTGGACAGCAGGAGTTTGTATTACGTGATATCAACTTCACCATCCATAAAGGGGAAAAGGTGGCATTTGTCGGGAAAACAGGGTCAGGGAAGTCGACGATTATCGGACTTCTGCTTGGACTGTATCAGCCGACAAGCGGAAAGATTTATATGAATGGAATCGACAGCCAAGACGTCAACTTGGAGAATTTCCAAGAGTTGATGGGCTTCGTCCCGCAAGAACCATTTATTTTTAATAAGTCGATCAGGAACAACATTTTAATGAATCAGGACTTCTCTCAGGAAGAAGTGGAAAGAGTCGCTAAAATCGCTCAAATCCATGAAGAAATTATGCAAATGCCTATGCAGTATGAAACTGTAGTATCCGAATCGGGTCAGAATATTTCTGGAGGACAAAAGCAGAGAATTATTCTTGCGCGTTCCCTTATCAATGACCCGGAGGCGATTATTTTGGATGAGGCGACAAGTTCAGTGGATAATGTGACCGAAAGATCGATTTCCTCTTACTTTTCTAATCATCATAAAACACAGATCGTCATCGCTCACCGGCTCTCTACTATTGTAAACTCTGACATGATCTACCTGATTGAGAATGGGACAATTGTCGATCAGGGAACACACGACGAACTGGTTATGAGCAGCGCTGTTTACCACAACTATAACCAGGAAGGGGTGGAGCAATATACATGAAGACGTTAGAAAAGATTACCATCGATCAGGTAGGTCAAATCGACGGAAGTGAGAAGTTTCGTTGCAAGGACTATAAATTCGGCTTCGTCTATCAAAGAATTCTCACGCATGTCCTGGAGAGCCATCCCGATATTGATGTAGAGGACGGAAATTTCAGGAGTACTCTAGAGGATATGCACGAATTTTCCATGAGGGTGCTGTCGAGAAGTTTTATGATGTATATGAATCATCTCTATACTTCCGGTAATGAACAAGAAGGGTTCAGGACGTATTATAAAAGATATCAAGAGCGTTTCTGTACAACTCCTCAACCTTTCTGTGAATTCTTCCACATTTTCAATGAAGCGTTTGATATTTTGAGCACTTATTACGAACGTAGCTTGAAGAATTATCAATACGTTCTACAGTTGTTGAACCGTTACAAGACGGATGTTCAACAAAATTTCCAACTGGATCCTTATAGGTATGAAATCTCTGAGTTGAATTTAGCGCAAGGAGATAAGCATGAGGGTGGGCTTGGGACCGTTTCGTTTCTCGTTAATAACATCCCTTTCTATATAAAATGGAAAGATGCTTCTCTCGAAATCAACCATCATCGCCTGTATGAACATTTTCAGGAAGAGTTAGGCCTTTCAACATCGGAATTTGATTTAGCGATTTTACCCTTAGGTGATTGTTATGTGCAAAAAGGAATCGTCCCTGAAGAAGTAGATTCGAAAGACGAATTTTTTGCAAACTGCGGAATTTTTCTGTTTGTGACGTATTTGATTTCCGGATCCGATTTTCATTATGAAAACGTCATTTCCACAGGTAACACCGTGATTACGATCGATTCTGAGAATTTGTTTAACCTTCGTCAAAACTTTAGTGTTTTCGAGACTTCACTCGTTTCTTCCTTTTCGATAAGGGAAAAGACACTCGCAGCTTTTTCCAATAATTATGATGGGGATCTCGATGTGAAAACGTACGAGTTTATCATTACTGATCACGGCATTGAAAAGCGTTTAGTTGTGACAGAGAAAGAGTCACTGACACTGAATGTTCCCAAACAGAAAGGGAAGCATTTATCTTTTTACAAGCATAAAGACCGAATTATTCGTGGTTTTGAGATGGCGTATAACTATTTCCTAGAAGATAAAGACAGCGTCATACAGATGGTCCGATATTTCTTCAATGGTAAGAAAGCCCGCGTCATTGATAAACATACGTATACGTACAGTGATGCCATCTGGTCGAGTTACACTCCGAAGCTTCTGACAAGTAGGGAAAAAAGAAAACGTTTTTTCGAGAAACTGCAGGTTTTTAATGATCTTGAAATTTCTTTTCTATTAAAAGGTTTTATTCCTTATAAGGATCAGATGATCCAAATCCCTGATGACTATTTTGTACGCTTTAATACGTTTGATCTCGATCAGCAGAAGGTTTTCATTGAGGAGTCATTCTCACTTGAGCAGCGTAGAGATCAGGAATACAGTGGTGAAATTCCAAATGCATCTGTTCCTTTTGTCACTATGGAGGAGGTTTTGGAAGCATGTTATCAAGATTTAATAACGAAGAAGCTTGTCTTAAACGGAGAAGTGAATTGGCTGGAAGTCATAGAAAAAGGAAATACGGAGTATAAGGATTTTCAAATTGATCCAATGCCTGAAACGATCTATTACGGCCGAACAGGAATTTATTTATTTCTCGTCAAGTACTTTCAATACCGACCGGAGAAGAAAAAGAAGTTCAAGGGATTTGATCAGAACCTGCAAGCTTTCATCGCATCGTATAAAAAGCAAATTCAACAACACCCATCCGTCCAGAACGGGCTATTTGATGGAGCGGCTGGACTGTTAGTACTGATGAATGAGTCTAAGCAATATCCAGCTGCTGAAATTGTAGATTTGGCCGAATTCCTTTCCGGGAACGTTGATTATGATCAATCGTTCGATGTGATATCAGGGAGTGCAGGTTTACTGAAGGTTCTGCTTCACATGTATAAAACAAAAGAATACAAAGAGCTCCGACATGAAATTCAAAACTGTGCATTAGCAGCGAAGTCTCACCTCCTTCACCACATATACCGGAACAAAGAGAAGGTTGGATGGGTATCAAGAGGCACGGAAAAGGATATCAACTTCGGATATTCACATGGCTTGGCCGGTTATTTGCCCGTATTATATCAATACTCGCAAATCTTCAATGATGATGAAACAAAAGGGGTTGTCGATGATGGCTTAATGTACTTGCTGGCTAATCACAATCCCGAACAACATACGTGGCCGACCTCCAGTGAAAACCAGGCCGCATTGACGAACTGGTGTCATGGGACCCCTGGGATTTTATTAAGCATTGGTGAGCTATATCAAGCTGGCTATCAAAACGATGATTTACATGAAGTTCTGCAATCCGATCTTAGGCTTTTACTTGAAACAGAAAAGGATTCCCTTTCGCTTTGTCACGGACGATTCGGCAACTCCTTCATTGGGTTGTTCCTATCTTCTGTAATAGGGGAGAGGGACCTCCATGAAAAATTCGAAGATCAGTTGAAAGCCGACTTTTTAACCTTCTTTACACAAAACAACATTCCTTTAATGAACAAGTCGTTTATGACCGGATACAGTGGTATTTTGTATATATATTTAACCTGTTTAGAACGAGGGCTTGTTCATTTTGAATAAAGGTTATTGGAGAGGGGTGATCCCTTCTAGAAATCATTGAAAAATGATTCTTCTGGAGGGGGTCTTTTATGTTTTTAAAGAACAAGATTCCCAAATATGGGTCGGAAATCTTAAGAAAAGAAGCGATTTGTCCCTCATATCGCTTCGACCCTGAGTCTTAGGTTTTTATCCGCATGAAAATTTTGTCGTATCGCCTGCCGATATAACTTGAAAAATGGAGAGAAAACCTTCATATTTAAATTATAAGGAGGCCCGATATGCGACACGATATTCAACCGAATGAACGCGCTTTTACGACGAAGGAAGTAGCTGAGGAATTGGGTATTGCGACACCGACCGTACGGAAATACGGGCAGATTCTGGAACGGAACGGTTATGAGTTTATGAAAGACGGTGACCGCAGGATTTTTGTCCGCACCGATATAGCATCGCTCGAAGCGATACGCGATACGGAAAGGCCGAAAGACGATGAGGCAAAGGAGTTAGTGGAGCAGCAGCAGGAGCGCCTGGCTTCCCCGAACACGACCGATGTAGCGTTATCCGATACATATGGCGATTCATTGACGGATCCGAACCAGCTTCGGGAGTTTTTGAAGTTGTTATCGAGTGAGCTTGCCGCAACACGTGAAATGAACACCCAACTTGTCAACGATATGACCGAGCTGAAAACGACGGTTTCACGCTTGCGTCAGGATCACCATGTCATCAGTTCGGGAGTCGGTAATTTTGCTCAAAAAACACAAACAAAATTCGAGAAGCTGACAGAACAGCAGAAGCATCATTATGAGTCGCTGCTGCTGGAGGAGAAGGAAAAGAATGAACAGTTGCAGCAGGAGATTCATAATATGAGAGACGAACAGCGGAAGGAATGGCAGGCGCAGAATGATTTCAATAAGCGACTTGAGGAATCGATGTCCAGTCAGCCTGCCAGTACGTGGGGGAAGATTCTCGCGATTTTCCGTAAATGATCATAAAAAGGACGTATCGTAAGGCGATATGTCTTTTTTTATGGTAAGAAAAAGGGTTTTTGTGGAATTTGGAGAAGGTATAAGAGTTGAAGTTTATAGAGGAAAAGGGGAGTTACCATGAGCAAAGTGTACATAGAAAAGCATGACCTCCAGAACACAGAAGAATTGGAGACTAAATTAAAAAGCTTGAATGAACATTCTTTCCGTTCCGCTCAGGATGTCGAAAAATGGCTGAGGGATGTATCGTCATTCTATGATGAAGTCCGTGAAGCGTTGGACGGGCACTATATAGATTTTCAAGCCTATAACCAGGACGAGGAAGCGCGGAAACAGTTCGAGCATGATCAAGAAAAGGTGGAACCGTTGATGAAAACGTATGCGGCCAAGCTTGACCAAAAGTTCATGGATACTCCGTATAAGGACGAACTGGATAAACAACAATACGGCCGCTTTCTCCGTAGTAAGAAAAATGCGCTGGAGCTATTTGATGAACGGAATATTTCCCTGGAAATAGACGAGGACCGACTCGCAACCCAATATTTCGGGCTCACAGGTGGACTGTCAGCGGATTGGAATGGCGAGGAAAAGACCATTCCAGAGCTGTTCCCATTCTTGGAAAGCCCGGACCGTGACGAACGGAAGTCCGCTTTTGAGAAAATTTTCTCTGCTGTCGAAACAGTGGGAGAGGACTTACAGACGATCATGGACGAGCTGATGAAGCTTCGTAAACAAAAAGCGGAAAATAGCGGGGTGGACAATTACCGCGATTTCATGTTCAAGAAATATGAGCGCTTTGATTACACGCCGGAAGATTGCAAGCAGCTATTCGAATCGATCCGGACCCATGTCGTTCCCGTAGCGAAGCGAATCGAAGAGAAAAAGAAAGAGGAGCTGGGAGTGAACGTCCTGCGCCCATATGATCGCAGTGCTGTTCCCCAGGGGCAGACCCCTCTAAAGCCGTTTGCTAACAGAGAAGAGTTTGTCGAACGGACATCGAAAGCATTAGGGAATCTCGAGCCGAGGTTTGAAGAGCTGATCCGAACGATGGACGAGCGCGGAATGCTTGACCTTGAAACAAGGAAAAATAAATCACCAGGTGGCTTCTGTACGCCACTGCCGGTCTCAGAGCTATCGTTTATTTTCATGAACGCTTCACACACTCATGATGATATGATGACTCTATTCCATGAAATGGGGCACTGTATCCATAATGATTACAAGCGCCATTTGCCGCTTTCATACGACCGTGAGACGCCGATGGAATCTTCTGAGCTTGCCAGTATGACGATGGAATTATTGTCGATCGATCAGTGGGATCACTTTTATTCTGAGAAGGAACAGATCCAGGCGAAGCTTGACCTTCTCCGTGGAATCGTCACCTTCCTTCCAGGAGGCATCCGGGTCGACGCGTTCCAGCATTGGATGTATGAGAATCCGGATCATACGAAAGAAGAGCGAGCTGAGAAGTTTGCGGAAATTTCCGAAGAGCTATCGTCCGGTGTTGTTGACTGGAGTGGATATGAAGATGTCCGTAAAAAGGAATGGTTGTTCATCCTTCATATATTTGAGGTGCCGTTCTACTATGTAGAGTATGTGATCGCACAGCTCGGTGCTGTCCAAATGTATAAGCAATATAAAGAAGATCCGGAAGGCACGCTTGAGAGATACAAGCAGGCGCTTGCGCTCGGGAATACGAAGTCGCTTTATGAGATTTACGAGGCTGCGGGTATCCGCTTTGATTTTTCCGGAGAAATGATTCAGGAGCTGATGGAGTTTCTCGAACAGGAGATTAATGAACTTGAATCGCAGTACGTTTGATTGAGATAAAAAAGCGCTTGGCCATGGATGGCTCAAGCGCTTTTGTCTATTATAGAGCTCTGTGGATCAGTTTTCGATAATAAAAGAAGGACAGAATGCCGAATAGAGAGTAAAGCAACGTGTAAATGACCATGACGATCAGCATCGGGGTCCACAGCTCTGTCCCGAAGAGGAACCAGCCGGATTGCACCACAAAGTAGCTGTGTAACAGCCCCACGAGCAATGGAATGCCGAAATTGAAGGCTTGTTTCCCCTGAATCCCTCTGAGTAGGTCCCCTTTTGTAAATCCGAGTTTGCGAAGGATTTCATAGCTCGGCTTCTCATCCTCTCCTTCATCCATTTGCTTGAAATAAAGGACGCATCCTGAAGTGACGAGAAAAGCAAGGCCGAGAAAGCCGACGATGAACATGGCGAGGCCCATATTTTGCTTTTGTGCACGTTCATCCGCGAGCTTCGACATTTGAGGATATTGATCATTTTCTAACGATTTAAATATCGTATTAGCTTCTTCTATTTGATTGGCATCCGTTATTTCCACTCCAATATGCTGGTCATAAGGACGCTGAAGAGAAGGATCTGACCCGTCGGAAATCTGAGAAAACGTCTTTTCGCTGACGATTGCGGTTGGAAGGCCGAATGAAAAAGCGCTGTTGATGACAGACAAATCGCTCATACTTGTCATTTCAAGTGGAAGGTTGAAGTTTTCTCCCTCTAAAACCACTTCTCCGGAGTCTTTCATCCCCGTCAATTTTTTAATGATATCGTTCGTCTCTGTAAACACAACTTCATTCTCTGCTACGTCGACTGCTCCAGTGTCTTTTGCACTGACCACAGGCATTGTCATTTGAGTGGGATCGAAAGTTAGAGCCTCAAAGTCATTGGTAATCAGGTTGCTGACGTTCACGTCAAAAATGAGGACGTCGACTTGATTCGTCTCATAACCGATCTGTCTTTCATCCAGATTTTCTTGAAAGCTAGTAGCAGTTTCCTCATCGGTAAATGCAAAATCAGCGGCAACTCCTCTTTCGGCGGATTTTTCTGCAGAATAGTAAGAGATGTAACTCAATGATAGAAGGCCGATTGCTAAAGCAGACACAGTGGTAATGACCGTCAGCAAGAAAGCATTTGATTTCATCCGGAAAAGAACAGATGACAGGGACAGCACTTCATTTACATTCAGATATCCTTGTTTCTTCTTTCGGAGCAGGTGGCCTGCCCATCGTACCGATCCTTTATAGAAAAGGTATGTTCCAAGGATGACCGAGGCGAGAATGAACAGCATCGTACCGAATAGGCCGTTGATCGATGCGAAATCCCCGCTGAACATCCTGCCTGATACATAATAACCGGCACTAATCAGGACGATTCCTAAGATTCCGTATCCGATTTCGAACCAGGACACCTTTTTTACTTTATCTTCCGTCTTCGTCTGAACTTGAAATAATGACAGAATGCTTTGTTTCCGTAAGTAAAAGTAATTAATGAGGCTGATCACACCATAAATCACGGCAAATACAAGGAGCGTCTGCCAGAAGGCCTGTAGGGAAAAGTTCAACTCTGCTACACTTTCGACGCCGGTAATGCGAAACAGCGTCATTGTGATAAGTTTTGAGACGGCGAATCCAATGAAGATACCGACGGCAAGGGAGCAGGTGTAAAGAAGGAAATTCTCGATACTGACGATTCGGAAGATCCGCCCTTTTGTCATCCCGATCAGCTGAAAAAGACCGAACTCCTTACTTCTTCTTTTCATGAAAAGCTGGTTCGCATAGAGAAGGAAAATCGTGACGATCGCGATCAGAAGCACGGAAGCGGCACGTACGGCAGCCTCTCCTCTTAAGCTTCCTGTCGCCGGATCCATCTCCGGATCGTATTGAAGCGTCACAAAAGCGAAGTAAAGGGCAATACTAAAAACTAGAGCAAAGACATAGAGGTAATAATTCTTGATGTTCTTTTTTAAATTGCGAACAATCAGTTGATTAATACTCATTTTGAATCCCGCCCAACACGCCTTGGGTTTTCATAATATCCTGGAAAAAAGCTTGTCTCGACTGATCGCCTTTATTGAGCTGAGTGTAGATCCTTCCGTCCTGGATGAAGATGACCCGACTACAGTAGCTGGCGGCGACCGGATCGTGGGTCACCATCGCAATGGTCGCTGAGCGTTTTTCGTTCAATTCGCTGAGCTTATTCAACAAATCAGAGGCGGATTTGGAATCGAGAGCTCCTGTCGGCTCGTCCGCAAAAATGATGCTGGGCTCGTGGATGAAGGCCCGTGCCGCAGAGGTTCGCTGCTTTTGTCCTCCGGAAATTTCATTCGGGTATTTATCTGCTATATCGAGAATGCCGAGCTCCTCTGCCAGGGATTCAAAGCGTGCCAAAGCCTCCCGTTTAGGTATTTTCACAATGGATAACGGAAGCAAAATGTTTTCTTTCACCGTCAACGTGTCGAGTAGGTTATATTCCTGGAAAATGAAGCCGAGGTGATTCTTTCTGAACTCGGCAAGGTTCTTCTCTTTTCGTCCGGTCATTTCTGTATTTTCGATGACGACCGTTCCCCGGCTCACACGGTCGATTGAAGAAAGAACGTTCAATAAGGTCGTTTTTCCGGAGCCGGAAGCTCCCATGATGCTGACGAATTCACCTTTTTCGATCGTCAAATCAATTCCCCTCAAGACGTCCTGCTTCGTAAACCTGTTCCCGTAGCTTTTATAAAGTTTATTGGCTTCTAAAATAACCATTTGCAAATCCTCCGTTTTCCTAAGTTGTCTCCATTATATAAGCGGAGAAGGGGCTCGTCCTTTCATTCAACGAACAAATGAACAGAAGCATGTGACGTTTTTGTCACATGCTTCGAAGATCTGTGAACGTATTACGGTCGGGGAAAGTTAGCGTCACGGATGTGCCTCGTCGACTTGCAGATCGAACGTCGATCTCGATCTTCAACGCCGTCGCTGCATTTTTAACCAAATAAAGCCCCATTCCCGTTGCCCTCCCATCATGATGATGGACTGTCGAGGTAAATCCCTTCTCGAATATCCTAGGCAAATCTTGCGCTTCGATTCCCCGTCCTTCGTCTTGAAGGATCACATGAGTTCTGCCGTGCTTTTCGTAAGCTATGATTTTGATATCGCTATTTTCGCTGTATTTCACGGCGTTCGTTAACAACTGTCTTAGAATGAATGCGAGCCATTTGGCATCACTGAGCACATGGGGAACGTTCAGCTCCATATCGAATCCGATTCCCTTCTCCATACACCAGGATTGTAGGGACTTGATTTCCGGTATGAGCAGACTACGTAAATCCACCTGTTCTATATATAAATCATTTTCTAGAAAATGAATTCGTTTTTGGTGGAGCTTTTGATCAAGCAATAAATGAACACGAAGCCACTCATAGGTGAGCTGTTGTCTCAACTTTTGGTCTTCGATACGGTCGATGATCAATCGTATGGTTGATAAAGGCGTCTTCACTTCATGTATCCAGGCGAGAAGCTCGTCCATTTCCTGTTCAGACTGTTGCTGTATTCCTGATGCTTCCTTTCTCAGGCGATCAATTTCCTCTGTCAAGTTATCCGCTACCAGTTCCTCAAAAGGACTACCGGGGTCAGGAATACTGGTGAAATCAAGTTCAGTGTTGCGATTTTTCAGTTGTTTAAAAAAAAACGATTCTTTCTGGTATCGGAAAAATAAAAAGACGAGAAACGAAAGCAGAGTGAGGAATACATAATAAATCATGGAGGAAAGTGCAATGGATGGATCGATAAAGGCAAAGATGATGAGAAACATTTGTAGACATAGAATGAATAGGATCCAACTGAGCCTTTCTTTTAAATAGTGCAAAATCAATGGTCCATCCTCTCCGTAGCCATGTATCCCTGACCGACCTTCGTCTGAATCGATTCACCCAGTCCAATTTCAGAAAGTCTCTTGCGAAGACGGTTGACGTTGACGGTCAAAGTATTGTCGCTGACAAAACGTTCGTCTTCCCAAAGGCTCTGAATCAATTGATCCCGGGAAACAATTTTATTTTTCTGCTGAATCAGCTGTTTCAGGATGAACATTTCATTTTTCGTGAGTTCTACAGAACCTGCTTCATTCCGTATCCGGTTCCGTTCCGGTTCGACGGTGGCACCGCAAAACGTCCTCAATTCCTGTTCTTCGGTGTTGTAGTCATAAACACGTCTCAAAATGGCCTGGATTTTGGCGACCAGGACGTCAAAGTGGAACGGTTTCTGAATAAAATCATCCGCTCCCAAATTCATCGACATGACCATATCTGTCGGGTGATCTCTGGATGAAAGGAAAATAATCGGCACATTGGAATGCTCGCGAATCATCCGGCACCAGTGAAACCCGTCGTATTTGGGGAGTTGGATATCTATGAGGACAAGCTCAGGCTTCAGTTCCGTGAAGGTTTCCATCACCCGATCATAATCCTCGATTCCATGCACTTCATACGACCATTGGGACAGTCTCCCCTTTATTTCTCTGAACAATGTCAGGTCGTCTTCAATCAAAAGCACTTTAAACATGTTGCGCACCTTCCTTCTGTTAGGTACAGTTAAACCAAATTATAGCAAATAAAGCAGCATTGTGAATCTATGAGAGTGAAGCGAGTGAAAGTCCGACATCAGAAAAGCGAATGGTTTCCCCTCTGTCTGCACGGATTCGCAGAATGGAAGAGGGAATGTGTAAGAAACATTCAAAAAAGTCAGGCGATTAGACTTTAAAAATAAAGGGATTAGCCGTACAATAGACACTAACCCTTGCTCCCTTCACCACGTTGAAGGAGCAATGATATCGAAGCAACTTAGCAGGAAAAGGAGTCGAGATGATGAGTAACTCAACGATCACCATAGTAGAAAATCCTAATAAAAAGCCGAAGCCGCAAACAAAGGATATTGCATTCGGACGGACATTCACCGACCATATGTTTGTCATGGATTATGAAGAAGGGAAAGGCTGGCACGAGCCCCGGATCGTCCCTTATGAATCACTCACTCTTGATCCGGCCGCAATGATTTTCCATTACGGTCAGACCGTTTTTGAAGGATTGAAGGCTTACCGGACAGAAGACGATCGTATCCTTTTGTTCCGTCCAGAGAAGAACCTGGAGCGTTTGAACCTGTCCAGTGACCGGTTAAGCATCCCACCAATTGATGAAGAAAAAGTGATGGAATACTTAATTGAGCTGATTCGCCTGGAACAGGACTGGGTGCCTGATTTTGAAGGGACATCTCTATATATCCGTCCGTTCATCATCGGTACAGAGCCGAGCTTGGCTGTAGCACCATCCAAGACCTATAAGTTCATGGTCATTCTGTCTCCAGTAGGTCCTTATTTCAAAGGCGGCATTCACCCTGTCCAAATCAATGTCGAAGATCAGTACACACGGGCTGTGAAAGGCGGTACCGGCATGGCGAAAACAGCCGGGAACTATTCAGCTGCTTATCAGGCTCAGGCTAAAGCCTATCAGCAAGGAAAAGCAGATGTCCTCTGGCTTGACGGGGTTGAGAAGCGATATATCGAAGAAGTCGGAAGTATGAATATCTTCTTTAAGATTGATGGCGAAGTAGTCACACCAATGCTCAGCGGAAGTATTCTGAAAGGCATTACGCGTATGTCAATCCTCGAACTGTTGAACGATTGGGGCATCCCTGTGACGGAGCGGAGAATTTCCATCGAAGAATTGTACGAGGCTCACGAGCAAGGCAAGCTTGAAGAAGCTTTCGGAACCGGGACAGCGGCCGTCATCTCGCCTGTAGGGGAACTGAACTGGTTAGGTCGCCAGATGACGATCAATGATGGAGAAATCGGTCCACTATCACAAAAATTGTATGATACCAT
Source organism: Halobacillus fulvus (assembly GCA_004078665.1). Lineage (GTDB taxonomy): Bacteria > Bacillota > Bacilli > Bacillales > Halobacillaceae > Halobacillus > Halobacillus fulvus. The sequence continues at coordinate 148,849 of SCFO01000002.1, forward strand.
CACCGGCATCCAGCGTGGTCACGTAGAAGACACGAAAGGATGGACGGTCAACGTATAAGTGAAAAATCCCTGCCTTCGTATCATGAGGGCAGGGATTTTTTTATTCGTCAACGTCCATGAGGAACACACGATTTTGGAAAGCGCCTCGTTCCTTTTTCTTATGTTGCCGGATCAGCTCCAATTCTTCCATCGTTCCATTGTGGGTATGGGCAAGAGCGTGGACGACTTCGAGTAAATCGGCTAGTTCAGTCAACGATTCATGGTTGTTTTCTGTAGCCAGGTACTCGGTCATCTCCTCCTGCAGCTTCGCTCGCAAGGAGTGGATGTATTCCTGTTCTTCTAGAGTGCGAGACTGAAAGCTTTTCCCGTTGGCCTCGATGATTTCCGGGATGCGATCACGGACGAGTTTGTTGTATTTCGGCATCTAAAATCAGCTCTCTTTCGGGACGTTGTGCCTACCTGTACCCTTTTTCATCTATGGAAAAACGTAGAAATCGGTTGGGCTACTTTTATAAACGATCTGGTTTTGTGTCAAGAAAGGTGGGAAGTGGTGAGGACCGAGCAGCTTGAGATTCCATAAGAGTATATCAACAGGAAATGCAACGCCCATTGGCGACAGTTATTTCATATCTCCAAGCGTGGGAAACGAAAACTTTTAAATATGAAACATACAGTTTCTTATTGTAAATATTAGGATATAGTGGTAATGTAATAACTACCTTGTTAAACAAGTTAAAAGATATTTTTTTGATTAACTATGTTGTATTGCAATATAGAAGGGGAGTGGTGAGGCATTGACCACGAGTCAAATGTTGAAGGGTATTTTGGAAGGCTGTTTGCTTGCGATTATAGCGAAAGGAGAAACGTACGGCTATGAGATGATTGAAAAGCTCGACCATTATGGTTTTACGATGGTGAAGGAAGGGAGTATTTATCCGCTGCTTTTGCGTATGAAGAAGCAAGGGCTAGTTGAAACCAGTCAAAAACAGCTTCCTTCCGGGGGACCGAAGCGGAAGTATTATACGATCACCGAAAAGGGGGTCGAAGAGCTTGAAGAATTTAAACTTCGCTGGTCTAGGATGGCGACTAGTGTCTCTCATTTATTAAAGGAGGAGTTTGATGGATAAGTTGTCGAAAAAGAGTGAGCGTTTTTTAGATAGTCTGCAATTGTATCTTGCTTCGAGCGGGAAAAAAGAAGCGGAAGCGAAGGAGATTGTAGAAGAACTCCGTGATCATCTGACGGAAGCGGAGCAGCGCGGAAAGAGTGTAGAAGAAATAACGGGTGATTCACCAAAGGCATACATGGAGCAGCTTTCCAAAGAAGTAAGTTTTGACTTTGTTATGGTGGCGAAAGCGATCGGTGTCATTCTGTTCGGTGCCGTTTCCCTCATTTTATTGACGGATGTGATCGATGGCGGAGCTGAACTGTCGCTGATCCAAATTATTGGTTATCCCGTCTTATTTATCGCCTATGTCTTATCGCTTGCCATGGTGTTCCGTTACCTTGCTGTCCACCAATTGAACAAAAAGAAAGAAATGATCATGCTTGGCATATTCAGCTTAGTCAAAGGGATTCTGTTCATTGCGATCATTACGATCGATCGAGTCATCGAATCTCCCGTCATTATTTTATCGACCTTTGGAAATTTGCTGACGGCTCTTTTGGCTGTCGCTTTTATTGTCGGTGCTTCGATATGGGCGAAGTCTTGGATTATGATCGTTGTTGCTCTTCTATTAACTTTACCTGAACTCGTGATTTCTTTTTTCGACTTCACAGAAGAAACGGGACTGATAATGAAGAGTGGGTTCATCTTCGGAGGAATGATTCTTTTTCTCTGGATCACTCATCGCAGAGAAAAAGCAAAAGAGGCTGCTTAATTCAAAACCAGCCCTCTTTTTCCATACGGGAGATTGCTTCAATCCGGTTGCTCACTTCCAACTTATCCAATATCACAGAGATGTAATTCCGGACCGTTCCCGTCGTAATATAAAGCTCCTTGGAAATCTCTTTTGTGTTTTTACCATCGGCCATTAAGCGGACTACTTGCCGCTCCCGGTCTGTCAGAGGATTCGGCTGCGTGAAGGCCATGTCGACAAGCTCAGGTGAAAAGATCCGCTGACCATCTATGATCTTGCGAATCGCGGTAGCCAGTTCTTCACTCGGACTGTCCTTCAACAGATAACCGCTGACGCCTGCCTTTCTTGCCCGTTCAAAATAACCAGGACGGGCGAAGGTGGTCAGTATGATGATTTTACAAGGGTCATGGAGAAGCTCCTCTGCAGCATCAAGGCCATCTTTGACCGGCATTTCGATATCCATGATACAGACATCGGGCTGCATCTCCTTCACGAGGCGAACGGCTTCTTCTCCATTGTTTGCCTGTCCGACAACTTCCATGCCATCTTCCAAATCAAGCAGCGCACCGAGCGCGCCGAGAAGCATACGCTGATCCTCCGCAATCACGATCTTAATCATGCGCGACCTTCCTCCTTTGTATGTTTAATGACGTTAGGAACAGCGAAACGTAAAGTCGTTCCTTCGTCTGTCAAAATCTCAAGAGAACCATTCACGAACTCGAGCCGTTCTCGCATCCCCTGTAGTCCATGGCCTTTGAAGGGTTCATAGTTTTTCGGCATGCCTTTTCCATTGTCCATTACTTCGATACAGATTTCTGTTGGGGTTTGCGTGATCGTAATGAAACACTCTGTAGCTTCACTATGCTTCACGACGTTCGTAACAGCTTCCTTCAAGCACATACTAAGAACATTTTCGACGAGTAAAGGTGTGTTCTCAGGCTTTGCGTTTCCTTCCCATTCAAATGTCATTTCCGCAGCCTCTAAAATCTGCCGGACACGCAATAATTCTTCTTCAAGTGTGGCGCCTCTCATGTCGGACACCATTTCACGCACTTCCTTCAAAGCTGTACGGGCAGTCTGACGGATATCATCGACTTCAGTGGCAGCACGATCCGGGTCAATTCGGATCAATTTACCTGCGAGTTCCCCTTTTAGACCGATCATCGATAGCTTTTGCCCGAGCGTATCATGAAGGTCCCGTGCAATCCGTTCCCTTTCCTCAAGCACCATCAGCTGAGAAATCCGCTCATTGGCATTTTCAAGTTCTCCCTCAAGTCGCTGCTGTTGGGTTCGATACCGGACCGTAAAAGGCAGCAGGATGACACCAATCACCGTTATGATAATAAACGGCAGCTGTGGAAAAAGAGACTCGATCTGGGTGATCATCGTGGCCGTAGTAGCGGCAAGCGTCGTGGTCAGGTGAACAATGTAGAGCGCCAGAAATCCGCCGAAGTGTTTGACGTTCCCGATGAAAAAGGCTAAGAATAAAGCGAAATAAACATAGCCATACAGAACGGTCATGGAGATGCTGATCGCCATTTCCACACTGATCCAGACGTACACCATCCGACTGTCCGAAATGAATGACAGGCGGTAGGCTAAAAAGAAAACGAGCGTCATAATCACTCCGAAGGCGATTTCAGGTACGGAAGAGGAGCGGAATATAAAGAAAAAAGGCAAAAGACAAAAGATGATCCATACATAAATGCTTAATCCCGTGTTTTTCGGAATGATTTGATACCATTGACGCAAGAGAAGCTCCTCCTTTTCTCATAGTGTTTTGTTCATCATATATGATAACCGATCTGCTATGCAAAAAGAGCTCACCCGTGGGGAATGAGCTCTTTTTCTTATTTGTCTTGAAAACTTGGCCGCTGTACGGAAACCGGCTTAGTCTTCTTTCTTGATTTCGCTTCTTTGAACGAAACGAATGTTTTGTTTTTCTCATCATATAAGCGGAAGCGGATCGACTCTAGGCTCGATTTCAATGTAATCGTCGTCGCATGCTTCAAAGGCGGTGTCTGTTCATGCGCTTCTTCCAAACGGTAATTCGGAACTCTTGGGCTCAAGTGGTGCACGTGGTGGAAACCGATGTTACCGGATACCCATTGCAAGACTTTCGGAAGCTTATAATACGAACTTCCGTCGACCGCTGCTTTCACGAAGTCCCATTCGGATTCTTCTTCAAAATACGAGTCCTCGAATTGATGCTGAACATAGAAGAGCCAGATTCCAAATACTCCTGATACGTACAGAAGCGGCAGCTGAATCAGTAGAAACGCCTGCCAGCCGACAAGCCAGATCAAAAGGCTGTATAGAGCGACAACTGCAACGTTCGTGACATATGTGTTATAGCGTTCTTTTTTCTTTGCGCCTTTCCGGTTGAACCGGTTCGAGACTAAAAATAAGTAAATGGGACCAAGACCGAACATGATGACAGGATTACGGTATAGACGATAAGCAAGACGTTCCTTAAAGGAGGCTTCCTGATATTCCTCTACTGTCATAATCCAGATATCACCGGTACCCCGTTTATCGAGGTTCCCGCTTGTCGCATGGTGAATCGAATGGCTTCGTTTCCATTTATCGAAAGGGAACAGCGTCAGAATACCAGTGATCGTCCCTATCCAGCGGTTCGCCTTTTGACTTTTCAAAAAGGATCCGTGGGTACAATCGTGGAAAATGATGAATAAACGAACAACAAACCCTCCGGCGAGTGCAGCAATTGCAACCGTCAGCCATACAGATACGGACATAGCGGCATAAGCCAGTGTCCAAAGCAGAATAAGAGGTAGAGAAGTATTGATCAGCTGGCGGATGCCGGCGGAGTTATCTGGTTGGGCATAGCCCGCAACGCTTTTTTTCAATTGCTTTTGTTTTTCTTTATTCATAGTCCGACTCCTTCGTAATGTGTGTGTCATTAAGTTTAATCTACAGAGAATGTTTGCGTAAGACACAAACGTCAGCATCTGTACATGACACTTGTCATGGGTGTCTGTGTAAACATGGCAAATTCCGACCCGAGTCGGAGAGAATTTCCATCCCTGGCACATCGAGTCTTCCTAATCTTTCCTTTAATCTGGATATAACACTTGATAAAGGCGGGATGATTGATGGCAACAAATGAGGCCGTGATTCAGAAGGAGATTCAGAAAGAAGCAGCGTCATCGCTGTTTAAAAATAAAAACTTTGTACTCCTTTGGGGAGCAGCCCTGCTTTCAAGCTTCGGAATTTCATTTTTCTTGTTTTCGCAAAGCTGGTACATCGTTAATGTATTGGGGCTCGAAGCTTCCCTTGGCTTATTGTATATTGCTTCAAGTGTGCCGAGGCTGATCTTCATGGTGATCAGCGGAACAGTAGCCGATCGCTTCAGCAAGACGAAGATTATGTATTTATCGGATATGATCAGGGGGCTGCTTCTAATCGGGCTCATCGTTTGGTTTATAGCTGGAGGGGTAACGCTTTGGACATTCGTCACGTTTGCCTTGTTTTTCGGAATATTGGATGCTTTTTTCTGGGCAGCAGAAGCGGCGATTGTCCCTTCAATCGTGTCGAAGCAGCAGTTAACGCGCGGCAATTCTGTCATTCAAATGACGAATCAGACGTCTTTTATCCTTGCTCCGATGCTCGCCGGACTGCTGATTGCGTTTGGCAACTACATCATCGTCTTCAGTGTGACGGCCGGTATGCTGATTGTCGCGAGCGTATTGATCTCTTTTATGAAAGTCGGGAAGGTAGATGAGGGGATAACAAACACGAAAGGCTTTTGGGAGACGTTCAAAGAAGGAGTTTTATATGTGAAAAGTTCCCGGGTACTCACGCTCGTCATTTTAACTTCTATCTTTTTGAACTTGTTCCTTGTCGGACCTGTGACGATGGGATTGCCGTTGTTTGTAAAGCACATTTTGAACGGTTCTGCTGTAGATTTCAGCATTCTCGAAGCGGGGTTAGCAGGGGGGATGTTGATGGGGGCAGTGATCATCGGCGTTTTAAATGTGAAAAAGAAGCGAGGACTCTTCAGTCTAGTCTCTCTTTTGATTGGAGGAGGAGCTTTTATCGGGCTGAGTTTTTCTGACTCTTTATGGGAGGCCGTCCTGATGCTTGCGTTATACGGTTTAAGCCTGTCCGGATGTAACATCCCGATCATCGCAGCGATTCAAAGCGTTGTCGATGAACGCGTACTTGGTCGGGCGATGGGTTTTATTTCTCTAGCGTCCATGGGGCTGGTGCCTGTGAGCTTCGCTGTTACATCCGGCATTCTTTCTCTAGGCGTGTCGATTGATCACATCATGCTCGGGGGAGCTGTACTCGTAGTCATCTACGCTCTGTTTGTTCTGCTTACCTTTAAAGAGCTGAGAGAGCTCGATTAAGACTCCCCGAGGGAAGGAACTTGAATATCTTTCGCATGGGTCACCCGGTTGCGGCCATTCTGCTTCGAATAATAAAGCGCTGCATCCGCTTTAGCCAGCAACGTATTTTGGTTATCTTCCGTTTGGAAAGTGGCGATGCCGATGCTGATCGTCACCGCTTTAATGTCCCAATCCGCCGTTTCTACTGCGTCCCGCCATTTTTCAGCAAGGATACGGGCCTCTTCCGTATCCGTTTCCGGTAAAAGAACGACAAATTCTTCTCCTCCGTATCGGCACACCGTATCCTGCTTGCGGGCAACGTTCATCAGGATTTTGGCGAGATCACGAAGGAACTGGTCCCCGACGAGATGGCCCCACGTGTCATTCACCAATTTGAAATGGTCGATATCGAGAAGGAACAGAGAAAAAGATCGCTCTGTCTGCGTGTAGAGACTGATCTGATGGTCATACGCCTCAAGGAAACCACGCCGGTTTGTCAAACCGGTCAGACTGTCTGTCGACGCCACCTTGTCCAGTTCTTCGTTCAGTTCGACGAGCTTGATTGTTTTATCAGCACTTTCCTGGAGGGCGATTTCAAGCCGTGATAAGGCCTCTTGTTTCTCGAGATAGGCTTCTTCCAGCTTCTTGTTGATCTCTCTGATTTCATTTTCATATTGGATTCGCTTCCTGATCGGTATGACGGTACATTCGATTGTTTCTTCCTTTTCATATCGCGAGATCTTTGCATTGAAAATGATCGGTATCGGCTGTCCTTTTTTAGACTGAAGCGACATGTAGACCTCATACACTTCTTCATCCATTTGGATCGCCGGATAAATATGAGAATGGAAGAGGAACCGGTTCGCATTCGTCAGGAACGTTTCGATATGCTGACCGATGAGCTCCTCACGGTTATATTGGATCCATTGTAAAAAGGTATCGTTAACCGAAAGAATCATCCCCTTCGTATTTAAGGAAAGGTATCCACACGGCGCTTCGTTCAGCTGGTTTTCCATCGGTCACTTCTCCTTTCCGTACCCGCGCTCCTTCAAATAATCGTCAATCAGATCCACCGTTTCATCCGGATGACTAAGCTGTGGATAGTGTCCTTTTGCTTCGATGATTGCAAGGGAGCTATTTGGTATGTTCTCGTGTAAATAGTTTCCGACAGCTAATGGGACAAAACTGTCTTCTGCACATTGGATGATCAGGGAAGGCACCTTCAGCTTTTTCACGTCCTCCCGATGATCGGAATACAGTGTCGCACTTAAAAAGTTGCGGGTAATCGCTGGGTGATTCTCAGAAAATTGCTTTTCCATCTGCCGCGAAATCGGCGCTTCTATAGGAGCACCAGTTGCAGCAGGAGCCATATAGCTTGCCCAGCCTATAAAATTCATTTCCATCATATGTAGCAAATCGTCAATATCGCTTCTTTCAAATCCTCCTGTATAGCCTTCATCATTCAAATATCTTGGGGACGGCCCGATCATGATCAGCTCTTTGAAAAGCTTTGGTTTCTTATTGGCTGCCAATACGCCAATCATGCTGCTGACGGAATGCCCGACAAAAATACAGTCCTCGAGATTAAGAGACTCACAGATGTCGAGAATGTCCTCCGCGTAGCCTTCCAGTTTCGCATACTTCTGACGATCATAGGCATCGATATCCGAATCACCAGACCCGACATAGTCGAATAAAACCAAGCGGAAGTCTTCCTGAAAATGTGACACAACCTTTCGCCATACAGATTGATCAGCGCCGAAACCATGGGCGAAAATAACCGTCTGATCCCCTGTACCTAATGTGTGGATATTGTATCGTTCAGTCGTCAACGTCATTCCGTACACCTCCTGACTCTATTATAAGCAAAAAAAGGGATTAATGTATATCAAACCCAAAGAGAATATACACAACCAGGTGATTTTTCCATTGTGGTTAAACTATAAAACTACCCCCTTATCTTTGTGTTTCCGCCACGTTGTAGAAGGAGGGGGTTCGTCGTTATAATTTTCTTAACAATTAAAAATTTCACTCATCCACCGCAAGGACCTTCATGGTTCGTGACAGGAGAAAGAGGAAAGGGGTGTGATGATCTTGGAAGCCATTAGTAAAAATTTCTTTTTGTACCTTTCGAATAATAAATGGCTGGATCGCTTAGCAAAGCGTTTTGGTAGTAATTTCGGGGCTGACAAGATTGTTGGAGGGGAGACGATCTCCCAGGCAATTCCGATCATTCAACAGTTGAACCATGAAGGACTGCACGTCACAGTGGATCATTTAGGTGAATTTGTTCATTCCGAACAAGAAGCGAAAGACCGAACACAGGAGTGCATTCGCAGCATTCAGGCGATTGCGTCCCATCAATTGAATTCAGAGGTATCCCTGAAGCTGACATCACTCGGCCTGGATATCTCACATGAGCTTGTACGGGAGAATATGCAATTGATATTGAAGGCAGCGGAGAAGTACGACATTACGGTGACGATTGATATGGAAGATTCCTCAAGATGCGGGGCAACGCTCGAGATTTATAAAGAGCTGAAAGAAACCTATCCGAATCTTGGAACGGTCATCCAGTCATACTTGTACCGATCGGATGAAGACCTCGACGACTTGAATGAGTACGATCCTTACTTGCGACTTGTAAAAGGGGCCTATAAGGAACCGGGGACGGTCGCGTTTCCAGAGAAAAAAATCGTCGATGATAATTTGAAACACCTGATCAAGAAAAATCTCTTAAACGGAAATTACACGGCCGTAGCCAGCCACGACGATGCCATCATCGAGTTCACCAAACAGCTCGTGCAAGAACACGAAGTTCCGGCTGACCGCTTTGAATTCCAGATGCTTTACGGCATGAGGAATGATACACAGAAGAAGCTGGTCGAGGAAGGCTACAAAGTCCGCGTATATCTTCCATATGGAGAAGATTGGTATGGATATTTCATGCGACGTCTCGCTGAACGTCCAGCCAACATCTCTTTTGCAGTAAAAGGCATTTTCAGTAAATAACACTTTGATGATATAGAAGGAGGAATTACCATGGTACAACCATACAAACACGAACCATTTACAGATTTCACGATCGAGGAGAACAAGAAAGCTTTTGAGGACGCTTTGAAAAAGGTGGAAAAAGAGCTAGGTCAGCATCATGACCTGTTAATAGATGGCGAACGCATCCGCACAGACGATGTGATTACATCGATCAACCCGGCGAATACGAAGCAAGTGGTCGGTACCGTCTCCAAAGCGAACCAGGAGCTTGCTGAAAAAGCAATCCAATCAGCAGCAGAAGCTTTTGAAGGCTGGAGAAAATGGGATCCTCGTGCCCGCGCAGAGCTTCTGTTCCGTGCAGCTCACATTATCCGCCGCCGTAAGCATGAATTCTCGGCTTACCTTGTCTATGAAGTTGGCAAACCGTGGAAGGAAGCGGATGCGGATACAGCAGAGGCGATTGATTTCCTTGAATACTATGCTCGTCAGATGATCGAACTGAAGGAAGGTAAAGCGATTGAAAGCCGTCCAGGTGAACAGAACCGTTACGTCTACACGCCAACAGGTGTCGCCGTCGTCATCCCACCATGGAACCTTGCTTTTGCCATCATGGCTGGAACAGCAGTGGCTCCACTCGTGACAGGAAGCACGGTAGTTATGAAGCCAGCGAGTAACAGCCCGGTCGTTGCCGCTAAATTCCTTGAAGTATTAGAAGAAGCAGGCCTTCCAAAAGGTGTGCTGAACTTTGTACCAGGAAGCGGCGGAGAAGTGGGAGACTATTTAGTCGATCACCCGAAAACAGCTTTGATTTCCTTCACAGGTTCTCGTGATGTTGGAACGCGCATTCTTCAGCGTGCTTCTGTCATTCAAGAAGGTCAGAACCACATCAAGCAAGTCATCGCGGAAATGGGTGGGAAGGATACAGTTGTCGTTGATAAAGAAGCGAACCTTGAAACAGCAGCAGATGCTGTCATCACGTCCGCTTTCGGATTCTCCGGCCAAAAATGTTCCTCCGGATCCCGTGTCGTTGCCCATGAGGATGTCTACGACCAACTGCTTGACATGGTGAAAGAGCGTACAGAGAAGCTAACGCTTGGAAATGCTTCCGAGGAGAATGTCTATATGGGACCGGTCGTCGATCAAGGCGCATTTGATAAGATTATGAGCTACATCGACATCGGAAAAGAAGAAGGGCGCCTCATCACAGGTGGTAAAGGCGATGATTCGAAAGGCTACTTCATCGAGCCGACGGTGTTTGCTGATCTTGCTCCGGACTCCCGTATGCAGCAGGAAGAAATCTTCGGACCTGTTGTCTGCTTCACTAAAGTAAAAGATTTTGAAGAGGCAATCGAGGTCGCGAACAACACTGAATACGGCCTTACAGGTGCTGTCATTTCCGATAACCGTGAGCATCTTGAAATCGCGAAGCGCGATTTCCACGTCGGAAACCTATACTTCAACCGTAGCTGTACAGGCGCGATTGTAGGATACCAGCCGTTCGGTGGATTCAAAATGTCCGGTACAGATTCCAAAGCCGGTGGACCAGATTACCTTGCCCTTCACATGCAGGCAAAAACAGTATCCGAAATGTTCTAATCAACCATACACAAAAGGACTCCCAACTCGGGGGTCCTTTTTTATGCTTTAATTTTATAAGAAAAACCCATTCCATGAGCGTGCGCTGATCTCTCTCAGACTACGTCCTTTGCGGTCATACCTGCCCTGTTTTCATAAAGTAGTCTCAGGGTTTTTCCGCTTCACCTTACCGTACAATGTGAACGAAAAGTCTTGTTAAGTAAGTGTAAGCCATTAACGTTTGATAGGCATTCTTTTTTGATATGGAAGTAGTACTATTTGGAAGAGAGGGAGCACTCTTAATTGGTGGGGTGATTGGGAAACGGCGAGACTCCCGCCGGAGAAGGGGGCTAGGCGAGACCCCCGCCGGAGAAGGGGGCTAGGCGAGACCCGGGAAGGCGTATGCCTGAGGAAGCTTGCCGGTCCGCCGCAGGAAAGCGAGTCGTTTCCCAACCACCCCTTCTCCTTTTAACATCTCTCTCTTATACTCTCCTAAATGGAACAGCAAAGCTTTTTCTTTCCATTCGTTCAAGCTATAATGAGGGATAACGAAATGAACCCTATCGTTCATACAGCCCAGATGGAAAGGTACGAGTTGCGATGGAAACGAAAGAGCTTATTCTTCAAACAGAAGATATTCATAAAGCGACCGATTTGATCAGCTCCCAGCTCAGAAAACCGGTCATCATCGAAAATAAAAACTTCGAACTGGTCTCCTACAGCTCCATCTTCGAAGATTTCGATCAGACCCAGCAAAAAACGATCCTCTCAAAGAAATGTCCAATTTTCATCATCGACCGGTTGAAAAAAGAGGGGATCGTCCAGCGTTTGGACCGAAATCCGGACCCGATCCGCGTCCATCCGATTGAAGAGCTTGGTTTTCATCAGCGGATTGTGATTGCAGCCAAGCACCTCGGTCATACGATGGGATATGTCTGGGTCCAGGAATCGGACCAGTGGATGGATCAAGAGGAATTGAATTTCCTTGAAGCCGTCACACCACATATCGGCCAGCTTATGAATGATATGCAGGCGAAGGTGAATGCACGGGATGGTAGGAAGGATGAGCTGCTCTGGCAGCTGCTTCATCATGAGTACGGAAGCGAGAGTCAATTCAGACATGATGCGTCGCTTGCCAAGCTGTCTCTCCCTGACCGTTACTCTGTCGTCGTCTTTTCAGTAACAGCCCCTGAACATAACGATATGCTTGGACAATTGGTAAGCATCATTCAACGATTTAAACGCCACCGCCGTCTGTATTATCTCAAGTCGGAATTCCAAGTGGTCATTGTTGTCGAAGGAAAAGCGCGTGATAAACTCTCCTCGCGTGATCTCGCTCGTGATTTTATTGAAGCGGTCAAAAATGAGACGGGAGAAGAGCACTTTTACAACTTCTTGATCGGGGTCGGAAAGGAATATACACGTCTGTACTATATGAGAAAAAGCTTTCTCGAAGCTCTTGAAGTAATTGAGATCGCCAACTTTATCAGCCCATTGCCGGAAATGATGCCGCGTGAGTTTGCTAAACTTGGCATTTACAGATATGTCGCAGCTCTTTATGAGAAGAACAGTTCTGAGGATTATTACAGTGAAGATTTACTGCTTTTGATTCAAAACGATATGGAAAAGCAGACAGATCTGCTTCGGACGCTCGAAGTCTACTTAGCCAATAATGGAAAAGGGAAGCAGACGGCACAGGAGCTGTTCATTCATCCGAATACGCTCAATTACCGGATCAAACAGATTCAGGAGCTGACGAACATCGATTTTTCGGATTTTAATATGAAGGCGTATCTTTATACGGAGCTTTTGCTGTTGAATAATGTTTCTTCTTATTATGAACGTTATAAGTCAGCGCTTATATAAAAAAACACCCACCTGGAATCCATGTCCTTATGATTCCAGATGGGTGTTTTGTGTTTTTTTCCATTTAAATGGGGTGTGATTCACTTATAGGCACTAAAAGTTGTTGAATCAAATAGTAGTGCACTCGTTTCATGTCTTGTATAGTTTTGACCAACGTCCTCAACAATTGATGTTGCCGTTCCCCTATTCTAGGGAGGAGGTCCGGGAAATGACGAGACTCCTATGGGAAGGAAAGGGCAGGCTGAGATCCCGCAGGAGCGGAGCTGCGAGGAAGCTCAGCGCCCGCCCATGGAAAGCGAGTTATTTCCCGGACCTCCAAACTCTGGCATCGAAAACGGAAACATTCCAATTGGTTATATCAAGCCTGTGAAAGTACAATTTAAGCTTCTCGTGGTTTTTGGACGGTGGATTTAGCTGTTTCCGCTTCACCTTTTGGATTTTTGATGAAAAAGGCCATGACGAATCCGACGACCGCAATGACACCTGCGACGATAAAGGATACGTTGACGCCGTGAATCAAACCGGATACACCTTCAGATGGGTTGGCCTGACTTGTCATGACGGAGACGAGTAAGGCAGTTCCTACGGCTCCGGAGACTTGGCGCATCGTATTGTTCATCGCTGTACCGTGCGGCATCAAATGATTTGGAAGTTGATTGAGTCCGGCCGTTGTGACTGGCATCATAACCATCGCGATGCCGAACATCCGAACACAGTTTACGAGCGCTAAATAGGTGAACGATGTCGCTGTCGTCAAGTTCGTAAACATGAACGTTGAGATGACAAGCAGTCCGAGACCGATGACGGCGAGCCATTTTGCTCCGAACTTATCAAACAATCGTCCGGTAATCGGGTTCATGATCCCCATCAATAAAGCACCAGGGAGCAGCATAAGGCCTGATTCAAAGGCTGTGAATCCGAGCATATCCTGCATCATGATCGGAAGAATGACGGCGCCACCGATCATCGCAATAAATACGACCATCCCGAGAGCTGTTGTTAAGGTGAAAATCTTGTATTTGAAAATGCGGAATTCGAGAATTGGTCGCTCCAATTTCAACTGCCGCAAAATAAACAGTGTCAGAGTTACACCACCAACAGCTAGAGATAGCATGACATCGAAGCTTCCCCAGCCTGCGCTACCGGCGACACTGAATCCGTAAAGAATCCCTCCGAAACCAAAAGTGGAGAGAATGATCGAAATCGGATCGACTTTCGGGAATGTCTGCTTGGTTACGTTTTTCAAAATGAAGTACGCGACAATGATGTCAATGATAGCAATCGGCAAAATGACGAGGAACAAGCTTCTCCACGGGAATTGTTCGACGAGCCACCCGGAAAGCGTTGGTCCGATAGCTGGTGCAAAAGCGATGACGAGTCCGAACATTCCCATCGCTGAGCCCCGTTTTTCAATAGGGAAAATCAAAAACAGGATCGTCTGCATTAACGGAAGAATGATACCGGCCCCCGATGCCTGCAAGATCCGCCCGGTCAAAAGGACCGTGAAGTTCGGTGCGATGGCACAAACGAGCGTACCGAACGCAAACAGACCGATGGCGGTTAAAAATAATCGCCTTGTTGTAAATCGTTCAATTAAAAACGCGGTGATCGGTATCATGATTCCGTTCACAAGCATAAAAATCGATTGCAGCCACTGGGCTGTATTCGCATCAAGCTGCAAATCACGCATAATATGTGGGAGCGCCGTTGCCAGTAAGGTCTGGTTCAGAATGGCAACAAAGGCTCCTGAAATCAACACGATCATCAAAGGGACGCGGTTGACACTTTGCGGATTTTCTTGAGCGTTCTGTTCTGACATGTTGTATTCCTTCTTTCCATTTACTTAGGTCACTAAGTATTAAGTTTAGCATAGGAAGAGAGGAACGTTTAGTGATTTGCACACAAAAAAGCTGCAGAAATATTCTGCAGCCTAAATTTTACGCGGCTTTCTTTTGCTCTGTTTTGTTGATGATTTTTGTTCCAACAAGGTCTCCCGTAACATTCAGAGCGGTAGCTCCCATACCGATGAACACATCTACAGCCGCAAGCAACGCAACTGCCTCCATCGGCAGTCCGACCTGCTGGAATACGGTTGCAATCATAATGATTCCTGCTCCAGGTACACCAGCTGTTCCTACGGAAGCGAGCACTCCAATCAATACAATTTGAAGCATAGCTTCAATCCCGAGTGGTTCACCGACGACGTTTGCTGCAAACACAGCGGAAACCGCGATACGGATTGCCGCCCCGTCCATATTGATGGTCGCTCCGAGCGGAAGACTGAATCCATAAAGCCCCTTATTGATGTCCAGCTGACGGGCCGCGTTCAATGTGACAGGCAGTGTGCCGGAACTGCTTTGGGTGACGAATGCCGTCAGCATCGGAGTTCTTGCCTGGCGGAAGAACGCTCCTGGACTGTTTTTGGTCACGAGTAGTAAAACAACGTAAAAAGCGAGCTGGACAAGAAGTCCGATATATAAGACGCCGATAAAGTTTCCGAGCGATTGGAGGGTATTCAGTCCGTTTGTTCCAACGATTTCTGCGATGATCGCAAAAATCCCGATCGGAATGAACTGCAAAATTCCTTTCATCACTGTCAGCGTCGCTTCGTTCAAGCCATCTACAAATTTGAATACATGATTTCCGACATCGCTATACTCTTTTGAAGAGCGCAAGTAGGAAATCGCAATACCGAATACGAACGCCGTGAAAATGATGCCTAACAAATTCATTTCCGCAAAGGCGGTCACAATGTTATCCGGGACGATATTCAGCAAAACGCTTGTTACACCAGGGTTTTCAGGCACTTCAAACGTCTCATCCCCAAGCGTTAGTCCTGATCCAGGACTAAATAGGCTGGCGACTGTCAATCCAACAATGATGGCCAAAGCGGAGGTTCCTAAGTAGTAAAGGAATACTTTTCCTCCCATACGGCTCAAGTTGCTAAGCTTTGTCTGATTGATTCCGACAATCAGTGTAAATAAAATTAAGGGAACGATGATGAACTGCAATAGACGAAGCATCAAATCTCCGAGTGGGGCTAGAGCAGCGGCATCCGGTCCGAAAATAAATCCGACTGTAATACCAAGAATAAGAGCGATGGTGATCTTTTTAATGAGAGATGCACCTGTATATACCTTCCATAATGCTTTCATGTTGTACCTCCTGTTGTTTATTTATCTTTAAAAACAATAATTCTGATCGATTTACTTGGAATACATTATATAAAGTAATCGATTCGTGGTTTGATGTCAAAGGGGATGCTTGGTTTCTCAAGACTAGAAAAGAGGGAAGTGTACTTGTAGAAAAGGATGTGAGCGATATGGAAAAGAAAAGGATCGTCGTTGCGTTGACAGGTGCAAGTGGATATATTGGCCGTAATCTGTTGGAAAAGCTTGAAACCCATACCGATGTGATTGCACTGTCTAGAAATGGGGATGCCTACCAAGATCAAAAGCATGTTACGTGGAGGTCATGTGACTTGTTCTCGATGGCTGATGCAGAAAAAGGACTGGAAGGAGCGGACATCGCGGTTTACCTCGTTCATTCGATGATGCCATCAGCAAAGTTGACGCAAGGTAGGTTTGACGATCTTGATGTGATCCTAGCTGATAATTTTGCTCAAGCGGCTAAAAAGCAAGGGGTGAAACGGATCATTTATTTGAGCGGCATCATTCCGAAACATGAGGAAAACCTCTCCCGTCATTTACGAAGCCGACTAGAAGTGGAGCAGGTCCTTGGATCTTACGGGGTACCCGTCACGACGATCCGCTCGGGTCTGATCGTGGGACCAAAAGGGTCATCTTTCCCGATTTTTGCTAAGCTCGTCAAACGGCTTCCTGTGCTTTATTTGCCTAACTGGCTGAAAGAGACAAAAACGCAGCCGATTGCGCTTGAAGATGTGCTTCAAGCTCTCAATACAAGCATTGTCCGTAAAGAGGTAGAGGGGAAGGTCGTTGAAATCGGTGGACCGGAAGAGATGACGTATCAGACGATGGCAAGTCAGTTGGCAGATGTCATGAAACAAAAGATCACCATCCATTACGCTCCGTGTATGCCGATACAAGCAGCCAAGTGGGTTGTGCGCGCCGTTACGGACGCCCCTAAGGAGATGGTCTATCCTCTTATCGAAAGTCTCCATCATTCCATGGTCGTCCATGAAGAAAATACACACGCGTTGATTGAACAGGGGGCGATCCCTTTTAAACAGGCGGCAGAGCAGGCGCTACAGTACGAAGCGGAGATTTCCAAAAAGAAAAAACCTTTTTCTCCTCCATCACGAACTGTACGCTCCGTCCAGAGGATTCCTCTTCCAGAAGGGAAAACGGCTGACCAGGTGGCCCTCCATTATGTGAAATGGCTCGAAGAAGTGCTGAATCCGTGGATTCGCACGAGGGTCGATGAGAAATATAGTTGTCAGTTAGGACTGGGATTTTATCATAAGCCTTTGCTTGAACTCGACTATGCTAGGGATCGAAGTACGCCTGATCGTGCGCTGTATTATATTACAGGAGGCCTTTTGACTAATACAAAAGATAATATTAGAGGAAGGATGGAGTTTCGAAAAATTCCTGGTAAAAGAGAAGCAATCATTGCCATTCACGATTACATTCCGTCTTTGCCGTGGTTTCTTTATACCAATACGCAGGCCCATATTCATTTGCTTGTCATGATGTGGTTCCGTTACCATTTGAAAGCCGTGGACAGACGCATAACATTATCTGAACAGCAAACCCTATAATGATTCCATCTTAATTTAAAAAGAGGTGTTTGAATTGGGTAAAAAAGAAAAACAGCGTCAATTTAAAGAAAATAAAAGTCACGGAGAGCACCGAAACGGTCGCCTTGCTGCGTTTAAGAACCACAGCGTGGAATTCGGTGAAGAGCCGAACGAATACCTTGATGCACGGAATCGTAATAAAAAGTAAAAGATATGCTTTTTTAATCACACTTTAAATAAAGAGTAGTAAGTAGAGTAGGGGGTTGGGGATAGATTCCCGCCCCCTTATTATGACCATATTCTCAAAAATACGCAGCGGAAGTCCCATGCTTATAGTTGCCCTGTGCATTCTTTCTCCATAAAAAAAAGCACTGGGCAAACAGTGCTTTTAGGTAAGAAATTATGTTCTTGGATTGACTTCGACGACTTTTTCGTCGGCAGGTTTTTCTTCTGTGGCCTCCGCTGAATCCGTAAGCTCTTCTTTTGCTTCTTGAGCTTTATCACTCACTTCCTGAAGATCCTCACCAGCGTCTTTAGCCGTTTCGATGATTTCTTCGGATTCCTGTTTTATGTCTTGAACTTTCTCTTTAATTTCCTTGCCTTGTGTATTATACACTTCTTGAATCGTAGAAATAGCCTCGTTGGCAATGGATACGACATTTCGTACTTTGGTCACGAGGTCGTCTTTCTTACCGGAAGGATCCTGTTTGACCTCTGATGCGTATCCGGAAATCGATTCTTTTGTTGTTCTTGTTCGATCTTTCAACCGTTGTCTCTCATTAGGATCTTTGATGAGAACAATCGCTCCGCCGATAACGGCTCCTGCTAAAAGAGCCAAAGGTAATTTACTGCCTTTCTTCTGTTTCACTGTTTGCTGTGTCATGATTTGTGCTCCTCTCCTTTTGGTTTTCAATGGCTGTGGCGGCTAATCTTGCTCTCGCTGCCTGAATTCTATCATAGGCTTGTTGTCCGTCCATGTACAAATTTGCACGCTTCCGTTCGTATTTCATTTTGTAAATCGGGGTTTCTTCTTTACATTTCTGAATGACGATTCCCGCAAGAAGTCCTGTTGCAAGTCCGCCGATCCATTCCTTACTGCCCATGCGTCTGGCTCTCTAACTGGACAGATTTAAGCGCCTTTCTCTTCTGAACGAGGTAATAGGATAAGGCGAGCGCACCATAGATGCCTCTCCATCCCTCTTCGTTGATTTTCTGTTCGCCTTCATGCGTACTGTTTTTCATAGAATATGTCATATCCACAAGGGAAGAGGTAAGCTTTCTTGAAGATTCACCGATATCTCCGACAATATAAAATAACGGGCTGAGTGCTCGGATTTTTTCGTTGACATCTGCAAGGGTGTCATTGCTGTTATGGAGTACGTTTGACGTTTCCTTCATAACAGAGTCGAGCTGATCCGGGAGACCATCGACCGTTTTGTTGACGCCTTTAAGGACTTCCGCTAAGTTGTTCAATGCTCTGACAAGAAAAATGGAGACGATAGCAAACGCGATGCCTATGATCAATACACCGATTCCTAAAAAGTCCATAATCTATTCCTTCCTTCCTGTGGCCGATTTTTTCGTTTTCCACTTTAAGTATAATTCGATTGCCGCGTCTCCCCAACGCATCGCTTTGACAACCTGTTCATCTCTTTGGTTGGCTGCATGAGCAACACTTTCAGCCATTCCTTGTAACGATGTATTCACGTTTCCGACAGTGGAACCGACATTATTGATTGTGTCCACAAATCCATTGAGTGTCTGTGTTTTGTTTTCTACATCTTCTGCAATGCGATTTGTTTTTTGTAATAAGAGTTCGGACTCAGATGTGATTCCTTGCATTTGACCTTCGATTTTATCCAGTGTTCCTGCAACGGTCGTCATCGTACTGGATGCCGCTTTCAATGTTTTGACGACGTAAATGACGAGGAGCAGGAAGGATAAAGCGATAATCAGTAAGCTTATTCCTGTTAAAGACATCAAACTTCACCTCTCAAATTTTCGATTTATAAACTTATACCACTAATGATTTTCGGTGAAACGCTTGTTCCATTTGAAATCTCTTTTTAAAAAGGCTTTGTTAAACTCCGGTGTTGATGTAATAAGAGGAATTTGAATGATTGCCTCTCATTGTTAACCAAAACGTTCCTTGATGTTTCCGTTTACTTATTATGGTGAAGAGGAGCGGAAAATGGCGAGACTCCTATGGGGAGGCAAGGGCAGGCTGTGATCCCGCAGGGCTTTAGCCCGAGGAAGCTCAGCGCCCGCCCATGGAAAGCGAGTCATTTCCCGCTCCTCTAAGCTCTGGTATGAAAAACGGAAACTTTCTACTAACAACATTAAGCTTTAACAGAGCTTTTTTTAAAAAAAGAAACGATAGTACAGAAAAAGTGGTTATTCGACAAAGAGGTGAGTGGTATATAAATGTAAACGCTTACTTGGGTGAGTGAACATTCACTCTTAGAAATACGTGGAAAATGTACGTATTTCGACAAAATTTTTCAGAAATTTTCTTCAATTACAATTGTAAATAGCGACACGAAAATTTATGATAAAGATAGTAATGATTGTTTCTCATTCTATTAACATTTTATGAAGTCAGGAGTGGTGGCAGGATGAATGATACAACGTTGGAACACGATATTTATCTTTTTCATCAAGGCAACCTCAGGTACAGTTACCGATTATTCGGGGCACATCCAGATATTCAGGATGGTGAAGAAGGAATTCGTTTTGCCGTTTGGGCTCCTAATGCTGAACAAATCAGTGTTGTAGGAGATTTCAACCAGTGGGATGGCCGGGCCAACCCTATGAAGAGGCTGAATGATGAGGGGATTTGGATCACCTTTATTCCCGGTTTGGAAAAAGGGACGATTTACAAGTACGAAATTTTGACTCCACACGGACATCTGCGGTTAAAATCAGATCCTTATGCTTTCTCGAGTGAATTACGTCCTGAGACGGCATCGGTCGTTTATCCGTTGAGTGATTATACGTGGAATGACGAGGAATGGATGAAAGAGCGTCAAGCGAAAAATCTTTACGAATCCCCAATATCCATATACGAAGTCCATTTAGGTTCCTGGAAATATATCGAGCCTGAAGTTTTTTATACTTATCGCGAATACGCTGATATGTTGATTCCTTACGTCAAAGAGCAAGGTTATACCCACATCGAATTGCTTCCGATCATGGAACACCCCTTTGATCGATCCTGGGGATATCAAATCACAGGGTATTTCTCCACTACTTCCCGTTATGGGACTCCCGATGACTTCAAGTATTTTGTCGACCAGTGTCATCAACATGGGATCGGTGTCATACTCGACTGGGTACCCGGACACTTCTGTAAAGATGAACACGGGTTAAGAAGGTTTGATGGGGAAGCCCTCTACGAGTATGAAAATCCTAAGAAAGCGGAAAAAACGCAGTGGGGAACGTTGACTTTTGACTTCGCCCGAAATGAAGTGCAAAGTTTCCTGACCTCCAATGCGATCTTCTGGCTGAAGGAGTTCCACTTGGACGGCCTTCGTGTCGATGCTGTCGCCAGCATGCTTTATCTCGATTTCGGCAAGGAAGAAGGAGACTGGGAGCTCAATGAGTATGGCGGCAGGGAGAACCTAGAAGCCGTCGATTTCATCAAAAAGATGAACGAAGCCGTTTTCGAGGAAGTACCGAACGTCCTCATGATGGCAGAAGAGTCTACCTCCTGGCCGATGGTCAGTGCGCCGACGTATATCGGTGGGCTCGGCTTCAATTACAAATGGAACATGGGATGGATGAACGACATGCTCAAGTATATGGAGATGGATCCGATTCATAGGAAGTATCACCATAACCTGATTACGTTCTCATTGTTCTATGCGTACTCTGAAAACTTTGTATTACCGATTTCCCATGATGAAGTCGTTCATGGTAAGAAGTCGCTTTTGAATAAAATGCCGGGGGATTATTGGCAGAAGTTTGCGAACCTGCGCGCTTTCCTTGCCTTTATGTATGCCCATCCTGGTAAGAAATTGTTGTTCATGGGGGGTGAATTCGGCCAGTTCGATGAGTGGAAAGACCTGGAGGATTTAGATTGGGAACTGCTGGACTACGACGCACACCGGACGACACTGAATTACGTGAAGCAGCTTCACCAATTATACAGAGACATGCCGGCTCTATGGGAACTTGACCATAAAGGGGAAGGATTTTTCTGGATCGATCCTCACAATTATGAGCAAAGCATTGTATCATTCGCCAGAAATAGCCGCACTTCCAACGACCAATTGATCGTAGTCTGTAATTTCACTCCTGGAGTTTATCACAACTACAAGGTAGGGGTGCCGAAACACGGCTCATATAAGGAAGTATTCTCGAGTGATGCGGAACAGTTCGGAGGTTCAGGGCAGGTGAACGCCCGCCCACTAGGTACCGTGCCGGAACCTTGGCAAGGACAGGATCAACATATCACGATGACGATCCCGCCACTCGGTGTGAGCTTCTTAAAGAGAACTTCAGTATCAAAGGAGGATAATCATGAAAAATAAAGAATGTGTAGCGATGCTTTTAGCTGGGGGTCAGGGAACACGCTTGAAGTCCTTGACGAAGAAGATTGCTAAACCAGCTGTTTATTTTGGAGGGAAGTACCGGATCATCGATTTCCCTTTAAGTAACTGTACAAACTCAGGAATTGATACAGTAGGTGTTCTGACTCAATATGAACCACTGATTTTGAATGATTATATCGGAATCGGCGCCTCCTGGGATCTGGACCGAAAATTCGGGGGAGTATCTGTACTTCCGCCATTCATGCAGGCAGAAGGAGGAGGCTGGTACACAGGTACGGCCAATGCCATTTACCGTAACCTCCAATTCCTAAATCAATATGATCCGGAGCACGTATTGATTCTTTCCGGAGACCATATTTATAAAATGGATTACAACGCAATGCTTGATTACCATAAAGAGTCCGGAGCAGACTGCACAATCTCTGTCATCGAAGTGCCATGGGAAGAAGCGAGTCGCTTCGGAATCATGAACACAGATGACAATGGAAGGATTACTGAATTTGATGAAAAGCCGAAGGAGCCGAAAAGCAACTTGGCATCCATGGGTGTCTACATCTTCCGCTGGGACGTGTTGAAGCAGTATTTGATCGATGATGCAGAGAATGAGAATTCTTCCAATGATTTTGGTAAGGACATCATTCCGTCCTTGCTTGGCGACTATAGGAAGCTGATGGCTTACACGTTCGAAGGCTACTGGAAAGACGTAGGAACAGTCAACAGCCTTTGGGAAGCAAACATGGATCTTTTGAAAAAAGAGCCAGAGCTGAATTTGAACGATCAATCATGGCGTATTTATTCGAAGAATCCAAACCAGCCGCCTCAATATATCGCACCTTCTGCCAAAGTTAAGAATGCACTGATTAATGAAGGGTGCCGTATTAAAGGAGAAATCGACAATTCCGTTATCTTTTATGGCGTACATGTGGATGAGAACTCGGTCGTGAAGGATTCCGTCATCATGCCGGATGTGAAAATCGGTAAGAATGTCACGATCAACCGGGCGATCATTTCAAAAGGATCGGTGATTGAAGACGGCGCGGTGATCGGCGACGCATCACCAGAAAGTGAAATTACACTCGTAGCTGAAGAAGGAAGCGTTCTTGCATCCAGCTATGCTACTAATAGTTAAGAGGGGGATTCTATGGACCGTATAGCAGGTATCATCAATTTAGATCATGAACAGGACTTATTGGACGAACTCACGTATTTCCGGTGTGGAGCGGCTGTTCCGTTCGGCGGACGCTACCGGATGATCGACTTTGCGATTTCTAACATGGCGAATTCACGTATTGAATCCGTCGCGGTTTTCGCAAGACGCAAATACCGTTCCTTAATGGACCACCTCGAGCAGGGGAAAGCATGGGATTTGGACAGAAAACGTGGAGGGTTGTTCATTCTTCCGCCGGACTGGAATGATCCAACCGATATTTCACGTGGTGACTTGCAACACTTCCACAACAACATCGATTTCGTCAATCGTGCCTTGGCTGACTATATTTTAGTAAGCGGTTCACAAAACATCTGTAACATCGATTTCCAGGAAGTTCTGAGTGAACATAAAAATTCTGGAGCTGATGTTTCGGTCATTTATACAAAAGTAGATGAGCTATATCCAGAGTTTAATCTGGCACATAAGCTCGATGTCGATGGGAATGGTCGCGTAACTTCCATCCACAATGATCACAATAATAAGAATGTTTACATGGACATGTACCTGATCAGTAAAGACTTGCTTAGTGAGTTGATTGAACAGTGTATTGCCCATGGTGGCTCTCATTTCTTCCTGGACGGAATCAAGTCCAGGCTTGAGGATCTCCATGTTCATGCTTATGAGTATAAAGGCGCGCATGCGTTGATCAACTCTGTTGAAAGCTATTATCGCAACAGCTCCAAGCTTTTGGAAGCGGATGAGCATGACAGTTTATTTAAAGAGGATGCGCCGATCTTTACGAAAGTAAAAAACGAAGCACCAGCCAAGTATTTACCGACTTCCAATGTTTCAAACACATTGGTCGCCAACGGATGCGTCATCGAAGGAGAAGTCGAGGACAGCATTTTATTCCGTGGTGTGAAAGTTGGAGAAGGAGCTGTCATTCGAAACTCGATCATTATGCAGCGTTGTGAAATCGAGCCGAATGCGGTATTGGAAAATGTCATCCTGGATAAAGACTGCCGGATTTCAGAAGGGCGTACGTTAATCGGCGCACCAGAGAAACCGTTTGTCCTGCCAAAAAGAAAATCCATGTAATTCCTTTACCATAGGACTGTCTGAACGAGCTGATTCTGGCAGTCCTTTTCAATATTAGGTAAGGTTTAACGCCTTGACTAGTGGTCGGGGCGTCTATATTTTATTTGATTCTTTTTAAGGAGTGGGTCACGCAAATGAAAGTGTTGATGGTAGGTTCAGAATGTACACCTTTTATAAAAACGGGTGGACTTGCTGATGTTTTAGGTTCTCTTCCGCAAGCTTTGCAAAAAGAAGGAGTCGATGTCCGTGTCGTGCTGCCAAAGTATGAAAACATGGCAGAGGAATGGAAGCAGCAGCTCGTCCATGAGCAGGAGCTTGAGGCCCCGCTGGGGTGGAGGAACCAATATGTCGGAATTGAATATATAGAATATGAAGGAATTCCTGTCTATTTTATTGACAACGAATATTATTTCAAACGGTCTAACTTATACGGGTATGATGACGAAGCAGAACGGTTCGTTTACTTCAACCGGGCGGTCATGGAGATGCTTGTATCATGGGAGTGGACACCAGATGTGCTGCATTGTCATGACTGGCAGACTGGTCTGATTCCTGCTTTTCTACATACCCATTATCAACATGTTGAAAAGTTCGAAGGTATGAAGACGGTATTTACCATCCACAACTTGAAGTACCAGGGAATTTTTGCCCAGTCAGTTCTTCACGATCTGATGGACTTTGATGAGGGGATGATGCGCGATGATGCATTTGAATTTTTCGGAGATGTAAACTTCATGAAGGGCGCGTTAAATTACGCTGATTTTATTACGACAGTCAGCGAAACCTACGCAAAAGAGATTCAAACTGCCTATTATGGGGAAAACCTAGATGGAGTACTTCGAAAGCGCTCGGATCAACTAGTCGGAATCGTCAATGGGATTAATGAAGCAAACTACGATCCTATGAAAGACGATGCCCTCCAATTTCCGTTCAGAAGTTCTCTGGTCAAAAAAGCCCAGAATAAAATGTGGCTGCAGGAGCAGTTAGGATTGCCGGTCAGGAAGGATGTTCCGATGATTGGCATCGTTTCCAGGCTGGTTGAGCAAAAGGGATTTGATCTGATCGGTCGGATCATAGATGAGCTGTTGTATCACGAGGATGTGCAGGTCGTTCTCTTAGGGACTGGTGAGTATCAGTATGAGCAGATGTTTCAATGGGTTCAAGATCGTCACCCGACGAAGATGTCAGCGAATATCCGTTTCTCTGAACCTCTTTCAAGACAAATTTATGCAGCGAGTGATCTGTTTTTGATGCCGTCCCGGTTTGAACCGTGCGGAATCGGTCAACTGATCGCCTTGAGATATCTATCGGCTCCGATTGTTCGAGAAACAGGAGGACTCGTAGATACTGTGCAGCCTTTTGATAAGGCAACAGGAGAAGGGAACGGGTTCACCTTCACGAATTACAATGCTCACGACATGCTCTATACGATCCGCCGTGCGGTTGAATTCTATCACGAGCCTGCTGCTTGGCAAAAATTGATCAAAAATATTTGCAAGAGTAAGTTCACATGGAAAAAGTCTGCTAAACAGTATCTGGATCTTTACCGATCGATGTATTAATAGCAGGGTGATAGGAGGAGATCATACCATGCAAAGGTTCAACAGCAAGGAAGATTTTAAAAATCAGTTGACCAGTAAGTTGCAAACAGGATTCGGGAAAACGATTGACACCGCTACGGAATTTGATGTGTACAGGGCACTTGGATCATTGGTTCAGGACGAGATCAGCGAGAACTGGCTTCATACGAACCGCGATTATCGTGAGAACAAGCGAAAGCAGGTCTATTATTTTTCCATGGAGTTTCTCATGGGCAGACTGCTTGGGAATAACCTGCTAAATATGCAATTGTTAACTGTTGTTCAAGAAGGGCTGGAAGACCTGGGATTATCGTTGACGAGCCTTGAGGAAAAGGAGAAAGATCCTGGACTTGGAAATGGCGGTTTAGGTCGTCTGGCAGCATGTTTTCTTGATTCACTTGCTTCTTTGGAACTTGCTGGACATGGATATGGCATGAGGTATAAATACGGCATGTTCGACCAGCAGATTGTCGATGGCAATCAGGTGGAGCTTCCGGATAACTGGCTTTCTCAGAAATTCATCTGGGAAGTTAGACGACCGGAAGAAGCTTTAGAAGTCCGTTTTGGCGGGCATGTAGAAAGTGTCGAGGACGATGACGGCAACCTTCACTTTGAATATAAGAACTATGAGCAGGTACGCGCTGTCCCTTACGATGTTCCGGTCGTCGGCTACAACAATGAAACAGTCAACACGCTCAGACTTTGGGCTGCTGAGCCGACAAAAGAAGAGACGCTGATCAAAGCCGGTCTCGAAAATCATTATGGTAATTTTCTCGATCACAAACGTTCCCTTGAAGAGATATCCGAATTTTTGTATCCGGATGACTCGACAGAGGACGGTAAACGACTGCGGCTCAAGCAAGAATATTTTCTTGTATCTGCCGGTATCCAGTCTGTCATCCGTTCCTTTGAAGCCTTAGACCTTCCATGGTCGGATTTCCCTGAAAAGGTTGCACTCCACATCAATGATACACACCCTGCTTTAATCGTTCCTGAGCTGATGCGAATCCTGATGGATGAAAAAGGTCTCGGCTGGGATGAAGCTTGGGAGATCACTCAATCCTCTACTTCCTATACCAACCATACAACACTGAGCGAGGCGCTTGAGACATGGAAAGTCGATACGGTAAGAAGCCTCTTACCTAGAATTTTCATGATTATTCATGAGCTCAATGAACGTTTTTGCCAAACCCTTTGGAACACATATCCTGGCGAGTTCGACAGGATAGCAGATCTTGCCATCGTTGCGGACGGTCAAGTGAAAATGGCCCACCTGTCCATTGTCGGTAGCCATAGTGTCAATGGAGTGGCAAGGCTTCATACAGAAATATTGAAAGAACGTGAGATGAAACGTTTTTACGATACCTTCCCGGAACGCTTCAACAACAAAACGAATGGGATTACGCACCGCCGCTGGCTAATGCACGCAAACCCATCTCTTACGAATGCGATCACAGAAGCGATTGGAGACGGATGGAAAGAAGACCCTAAAGAGTTGACGAAGTTGATGGACAAAAAGGATGATTCAGCACTTCTGGATCAGCTGCATGACATCAAGCAGAATAATAAAGACCATTTCGCCGAATGGGTAAAGAAAACTCAAGATATCACCGTGGATCCCGAATCAATTTTTGACGTTCAGATTAAACGTCTACATGGCTATAAACGCCAATTGCTTAATGCTATTCATATTATGTATTTATACAATGAGTTAAAATCGGATCGATCACTTGAGATGACACCTAGAACGTTCTTCTTCGGCGCTAAAGCCGCGTCAGGCTATCATTTTGCTAAAAAAGTCATTAAGCTGATCAACCGGATTGCAGAAGTCATCAATAATGATCCACAGGTCAATAAGACACTTAAAGTCGTCTTTCTTCCAAACTATTCTGTTTCGATCGCAGAGAAAATCATCCCTGCAAGTAACGTCAGTGAACAAATTTCAACGGCCAGTAAAGAAGCATCCGGCACGGGGAACATGAAGTTCATGATGAACGGAGCACTTACAGTGGGGACGATGGATGGCGCGAATGTTGAAATTCATGAGCTTGTCGGTGATGACAACATTTACACATTCGGATTAAGCTCAGATGAAGTGCTGGAGTATTACCGTTTTGGCGGTTATTCTTCGCGCCAGTACTATGATCAGGATGAACGGATCCGTCATACACTGGACGGACTGATTCATTACAGTCCTTTCTCAAAAGGGGAAACAGAGTTTCAGGAAATTTATGATGCACTGGTTCACCACAACGATGAATACTTTGTCCTGAAAGACTTTGCGGACTACGCTTTCACGCAGCAACGGGTTAGCAAGGATTACCTGAATCAGCGTCAGTGGAATGCGAAAAGTCTGGTCAATATCGCCAAGTCCGGAAAGTTCTCCAGTGACCGGACGATTCAGGAATACGCCCGCGATATTTGGAAAATCCAAAAAACGTTAAAAGTAAAGTGATCGTTTAGGGGGCAAATCAGTGAGACAAAAAGATATGTACCACAATAGTTTTGACGAATCCTACAGGGAGCCTTTCGGTGCAGCACCGAAGGGTTCTGCTGTTTCTTTAGCCATTGATATTCACGTTCATTTCGAAGTGTCTCATGTGATTCTTCATTACATTCTAGACCGGAGCGATGAAGAGAAAACGAAGGAAATGGAACTTTTCAGTGAAGAGCATCATTACGACTCGTATGAAACGACCATCCATATGCCAGAAGATCCACAGTTGGTCTGGTACTACTTTGAAATTGTCATGCCCGACCATTCTCTTTATTACGGTAGGGAAAACATTTTTGAAAGCGGCGAAGGAAAGGTATATAACCACACGCCTCCTTCCTGGCAAATCACCGTCTATGATTCGCAGTTCCGTACCCCGGACTGGTGGAAAAATGCGACGATGTATCAAATATTCCCGGATCGTTTTTATGCAGCAGGTCCAGTGGATTCATCGAAAGCACCGAAAACGAGCCTCATGCATGCGCATTGGGAAAATGACCCTGTTTATATTCGCAATGAGCATGGAGAAGTAATACGTTGGGACTTTTTTGGAGGCAACCTACAAGGGATCACTGAGAAACTTGATTACATCGCTTCTCTTGGAATTACGGTCATCTATTTGAATCCGATTTTCGAAGCGGAAAGCAATCACCGTTACGACACAGGAGATTATCACAAAATCGATCCCCTGCTCGGTACGAAGCAAGACTTCGAAACCCTGATCCAGGAAGCGAGAAGCCGTAAAATTGAAATCATGCTGGATGGTGTCTTCAGCCATACTGGTAGTAACAGCATTTATTTTAATAGGGAAGAACAGTATGATTCTCTGGGGGCATACCAGTCGAAAGACTCTAAATACTACCCTTGGTACACCTTTCATCATTATCCTAACAAGTATGATGCTTGGTGGGGAGTCGGGACATTGCCGACTCTGAATAAGGAAAATGAGGAATACCAGAAGTTTCTTGTAGAAAATGAAGACAGTGTCGTGAAGACCTGGCAGAAATCTGGAATGAATCATTGGCGCCTTGATGTAGCAGATGAACTGACAGATGATTTGATCCGCAAGATTTATAAGCAGCTGAAAACGGAAGATGAATCGAGCGTTCTGCTTGGTGAAGTGTGGGAAGATGCTTCGAACAAAACCGCTTATGGGAAGCGACGTGATTATCTGCTCGGCGGTGTTTTAGATTCAGTGATGAACTACCCGATCAGAAGAGTCATGCTCGATTTCATGAAGGGAGATGTCGATGCAGCTTACGTACACAGACGGCTGACTACCCTCAGCGAACATTACCCTAAACAATATTTCTATGCTGTGATGAACATGCTGTCGAGCCATGATGTCGAAAGGATCTATACGATGCTGGATGACTTTTTACAGGGCGATTGGTCAGGTGAAGAAAAACATGAACAGATCGTAAAACAAATAAAAGCACTTAGCTTGTGGCTTTATACTTTCCCAGGGGTTCCCTCTCTCTATTATGGGGATGAAGCAGGGGTAGATGGAGGAGCAGATCCTGATAACCGCAAACCTTACCCATGGGGAAGGGAGAATGAAGAACTGCTCAGCTGGTATAAGCAACTGGGTGAGTGGAGGAAAAAGCATAAAGTATTAAGGACCGGAAACTGGGAGTCTTTTTCACTAAATGAAGATGTGTACGGATTTGAGCGCTGGATTGAGAACGGCGTTGATGCGTTTGGTGATAAGGTTCATGATGAGCGAATGATTTATTTATTCAACCGTAATCATAACGATAAGAAGAAGGTTACGCTTTCCGTCAGAAAAGGGAAATGGCAACACCTCGAAAATAAGAAACGAATTTTTCGAGCCCGCAACGGAGAGTTGAAGCTTGAGCTGAAACCTTCAGAAAGTGTTTTGCTACGATTTATGCAATAGTCTATTGAAATGATAGGCCCGGATGAGACCATTCGGGCTTTTTTGTATTTGAATAAGCAGTGCCTTTTGGAGTCGAATTGAAAATGAAATGCGAACTAGACGGTTACATTTCTGGAAAAAAGGGGATAGGTTTGTAGAAGAAGGTCGAGGGGGGTTGTTGAATTTGAAAAACGTGATCAGTTATGCGAAAGAAGTGATTGAAGAATTCCAAAAAGATAACATCCCATTACTGGGAGCGGCTCAAGCCTATTATTACTTGTTGGCGATTGTGCCGATGCTCATCCTGCTCTTATCGATATTGCCTTATTTGAATATAGAAGCAGAAACGGCTATTCAGGCGATGAGTAACGTCATCCCAAGCAATACGGCGGAAATCTTCCGTGAGAACATTGTCAGTATCGTAGAGCAGCCCAGTGGAGGGTTATTGACGATCGGGATTATTGGTACGTTATGGTCTGCCTCGAACGGCATCAATGCTTTTATCCAGTCTTCCAATATGGCTTATAATGTAGAAGAGACACGTTCATTTATTAAAGTGAGATTGCTCTCGATAGCTCTTACGATCGGGATGATCGTGGCAATCGTCGTGGCCCTCGTGCTCCCGGTATTTGGAGATGTGATCATCGATCTAGTGAATCGCGTTGTCAATCTGCCTTCGCAAACCGTAGTGTTATTTCAGCTATTACGCTGGGTGATCAGTATTGTTGTCATGGGAGGAATTCTGATGGCACTCTATCATTTTGCTCCAAATAAAAACATTCCGTTCAAACACATCCTGCCTGGTGCTTTGATTACAGCTGTATTATGGCAGTTGATTTCGCTTCTTTTCTCTTTCTATGTCAGCAACTTCGGAAACTATTCAGCTACGTATGGTAGTCTCGGAGGAATTATTATTCTCATGCTTTGGTTCTTCCTTACAGGCATCATTCTCATGGTCGGTGCCGAAATTAATGTCGTGTACCATCGCCGTCGTAATGATAAGAATACAAAAGTCGCCTGATTCAGAAAACTGATACGTTTCTTGGATCCTATCGATATAGATGCAGGAACTAGTATTCTAATGATCGCGCATAAAAAAATAAGCTCTGTTAAAGCTTTATGTTGATAGTAGAAAATCTCCGTTATTCCTACCAAAGCTAGGAGGAGAAGGAAATAACTGCCACGGGAGGGCGCTTGGGATCTCAGCCTGCCCTTTCCTCCCCATAGGAGTCTCACCATTTTTCGCTCCTCCTACTACATGAGTAAATAGAAACATCACGGCACGTTTTGACTGACAATGGGAAGGCAATCATTCCATTTCCTTTTATTACATCAATACTGGAGTTTAACAGAGTCAAGAAATAAAGAGTAGGGGTGAAGGAGATTTGATTCCTTCACCCCTACTCTTTTTATCTATTAGTGAAAGATTCAAGTGAGTGTAATTCCATAATGTTCGAGAAGAGAACGTAAGGAATGACGCTCAGTCCCCTCTCTGCCTGTTGTGGAGCTGGCGGTGATCAATGAATTTAGAACGGCTTCTTCTACAGCTTCACCCACTGCTCGAAAGCATGGATCGATGTCCTCTTCATGAATGGTATGTATCGTTAAAGGACCTTCAGGTTTTTCGTGTGGAATTTGGACGGCTGTAGAAAAACCGAGGACAATTTCACCGCTTCCGTTAGAGATTGTCGATCCTGTACGCGATAATCCTGTCGTTGCTCTTTTTAAAATTCTCTTCAATTGTCGCTCTGACACCGGAAGGTCTGTAGCGACAATGACCATAACAGAGCCTCGATCAGAGCTGCTTTGAGGGCTTTCCATTTTTCCATGAAGCATCCGGCCAATCTTTTTTCCATCAATCATAAGGTCAGGCAGCTGTCCGAAGTTGGTCAGGACGAGTACACCTAAAGTGAACGTACCGTAATCCAGCTGAATTCGTCTGGATGCCGAGCCGATTCCACCTTTTAAAGAGTAGCAGACCATCCCCGCACCAGCCCCGACCGCTCCTTCTTCAAAAGATTCCCCAGCCTGATCTAAGGCTTCAAAGATATCCTGTTTCTCAACAAGACGTGCTCGGATGTCATTCAAATGCATGTCGTTGCACTCCCCGATCACCGGGTTGACCGTTCCGGTCGTGCGCCCGATTTCAGGTGTCCGCTCCAGCATATATTCTGTCAGCGCCTGAAAAGCTGTTCCGCTGTTCAACGTATTGGTAAGAGCGATCGGTGTTTCCAATGTGCCGAGCTCCTCGATTTGGATCGTTCCCATCGTCTTCCCGAACCCATTGATGACATGGCTCGAAGCAAGTACCTTTCTTTTGAACAGGTGCCCCTGATGAGGAATGATCACGGTAACCCCTGTGTGGCACCCTTCTTTGACAATCGTCTTATGGCCGACGGTCACTCCCTTTACATCTGTTATTTTATTGCGGTTGCCGGGTTGCATCACTCCAATATGAATACCGTAATCGCGAATTCTTTTTTGAATCATGACCTTTCTCCTCCTTTGAGATGGAATTGTATGTTCATTCATTTTAGTCGTTTTTTATACAAAATAAAGCTTTAAACATGAAAAAAACACGAAACTTATAAAAAAATTTAAAAAAATCTGCAACGAATATGATGGCGCTTACATTATTTAAAATATAACGTTTTAACGTATATTTTCTAACAAAGAAACCGTCTGAAATGGCTATTCCCATACATTTCAGGCGTGAATCCTCAATTTTTTCATGATATACTAGTAAAAAACTGAAAAGACGGAATTTTTTAATTTTTACCCGTGACCTGAAGAAAAAGTCTGCTAGGGGGAATGAATATGCAAAAACACGGTTACCCAATTCCGCAAGGGTTATATCACCCTGAGAATGAACACGAAGCTTGTGGTATTGGTGTACTTGCCAATATCGATGGAACAAAATCTCACAGTATTGTAGAAAATGCGATTACAATACTTTGTAATTTAGAGCACCGTGGTGGACAATCCGCTGACGTTAGTACGGGGGACGGTGCCGGCATCCTAACTCAGATTCCACACCGCTTTTTCCAAAACCAATGTGAGAAAGAGGATATCGAACTTCCTGAAGAAGGTGGTTATGGTGTCGGAATGGTCTTCTTCCCTGAAGATCATGAGACGAGAGTCGAATGTAAACGAATGTTTGAACAGATCATTCGTGAAGAAGGTCAGCACTTCCTTGGCTGGAGAACTGTCCCGATCAACGATTCGTTCGTTGGAGATGACGCCAAGAAAACAAAGCCTTTTATCCGTCAGGCTTTCATTGCTCCTTCTGAGGACATTCAAGATGAAATGGCGCTTGAGAGACGCTTATATATCATAAGAAAACGTGCCGAAGTTGAAATCAGTAAAAAAGACGGCTTCGATGATTTTTACATTTGTAGCCTTTCATCCAGAACGATTGTATATAAAGGGATGCTGATTCCAGAACAGCTGGATTCCTTCTATATTGACTTGAATCATCCAGACTTTAAAACGGCCCTCGCTTTAGTGCACTCCCGTTTTAGTACAAACACCTTCCCGAGCTGGAAACGGTCACACCCGAACCGCTTCACGATCCATAATGGAGAGTTCAATACATTACGAGGTAACGTCAACTGGATGAGAGCGAGACAAGAATTGTGCTCTTCCGAATACTTCAGTGAAGAAGACCTTCAGAAGATTTTACCTGTCATTGATTCTGATGGTAGTGACTCTTCTATGTTTGATAATGCCTTTGAATTCCTGCATCTTTCAGGACGTTCATTAGCTCACACGGCGATGATGATGGTGCCTGAGCCTTGGTCGAATGACGAGACGATCCAGGAAGATAAGAAGAATTTCTATGAGTATCACAGTTGCCTGATGGAGCCTTGGGACGGCCCGGCTGCGCTAGCTTATACAAACGGAAAGCAAATCGGTGCTTGCCTTGACCGGAACGGTTTACGTCCGGCCCGTTACTATGTAACAAAAGACGGCATGATTGTACTCGGATCCGAAGTCGGAGCCTTGGACATCTTTGCTGACGACATTTTGTATAAAGATCGTCTTCATCCAGGAAAAATGCTTCTTGTCGATCTTGAAGAAGGCAAGATTATTCCTGATGAAGAAATCAAATTGCAAATTGCAAAGGAACAACCATATAAAGAATGGATTGATGAGCATAAATTCGATTTAGACGACCTTCCGGAGGCGGACACCCAGTATCGTCCGGTACAGGATTTGGTCGATCAACAGCTTGCGTTCGGTTATACAACGGAAGAGCTGAACAAAATCATTATGCCGATGGTAACAGACAAGAAGGATCCAGTAGGTTCGATGGGGTACGACTCTCCGCTAGCCGTACTGTCTAAAAAGCCGCAGTTGTTGTACAGCTACTTTAAACAGCTGTTCGCTCAAGTTACCAACCCACCGATCGACGCGATTCGTGAGAAATTGATCACGATGGTGGAAACAACGATTGGAGCTGAAGGGAACCTTGTCGATCCAAAACCTGAAAGCTGTCGCCAAATCCGTTTGCAAACGCCAATTTTGACGAATGATGAGCTTGAGAAGCTGCGTCATCAGCAAATTGAAGGCTTTAGTGCGAAGACACTGAGCATTCTTTTCGATGCCAAGGAAGGTCAAATTGAACAAGCATTGGACCGCTTGTTTGATGAAGCTGATCAAGCTGTCGAAGATGGAACGACCTTGCTGATCTTATCCGATCGTGGAGTCAATAAGGATAAAGCAGCTTTGCCGTCCTTGTTAGCTGTTTCCGGATTGCACCACCATTTGATCCGTCAGGGTACTCGTACGAAAGTGAGCATCTTGATCGAATCAGGCGAAGCACGTGAAGTTCACCACTTCGCATCTCTTCTTGGATATGGTGCGGAAGGTATCAATCCTTACCTAGCTTACGAAACATTGCGGGACATGATGGAGCGCGGAGAACTGAAGGTAGCGTCTCTTGATGAGGCTGTTCAGACGTATGTAAACGCAGCGACAGACGGCATCATCAAAGTCCTGTCGAAAATGGGAATCTCTACTATTCAAAGTTATCGCGGCGCTCAAATTTTTGAAGCCGTCGGTATTCATAAAGAGGTCGTTGATAAATACTTTACAAGAACCGCTTCCCGCTTAGGCGGAATCAAGCTGGACATCATCGAGAAAGAAGTCTTGATGCGTCATGAAGTGGCCTTCTCTGAAAAGCGTGGCGGAAATCGCACGCTGGAAGCAGGTGACGAATACCAATACCGTAAAAACGGTGAGGATCACCAATACAACCCTCAAACCATTGCAACCTTGCAGCACGCATGTCGTAGCAATGACTATGAGTTATTCAAACAGTATTCTAAAATGCTGACAGACGAAAAGCATAATCTCCAGTCGCTGCGTGGACTGCTTTCCTTCAAGGAACGTCCATCGATTCCGGTTGAAGAAGTCGAGTCGGTTGAAGAGATTTGTAGAAGATTCAAGACGGGCGCCATGTCTTACGGTTCCATCAGTCAGGAGGCGCACGAAGCATTGGCGGTGGCCATGAACCGTATCGGAGGCAGAAGTAACTCCGGTGAAGGTGGGGAAGACCCATCCCGCTTTACTCCTGAAGAAAACGGAGACTTGAAACGAAGCGCCATCAAACAAGTGGCATCCGGACGTTTTGGTGTAAACAGCCACTATCTCGTCAATGCCGATGAAATCCAGATCAAAGTGGCACAGGGAGCGAAACCTGGAGAAGGTGGACACCTTCCAGGGAAGAAAGTGTATCCATGGGTTGCCGAAGTACGTGGCTCGACTCCAGGTGTTGAACTGATCTCTCCACCGCCACACCACGATATTTATTCGATTGAGGACTTGGCTGAACTGATTTACAACCTGAAAAATGCGAATCCGAAAGCTCGCGTAAGCGTGAAGCTTGTTTCGGCTGTTGGGGTCGGAACGATTGCAGCGGGTGTAGCGAAGGGACGTGCCGATCTTGTTCTGATCAGTGGATATGATGGAGGAACAGGTGCAGCACCTCGTACAAGTATCAAGCATACGGGTCTTCCGTGGGAAATCGGCTTGGCCGAAACCCATCAGACGCTTGTGTTGGATCGCCTGCGTGATCGTATCGTCGTTGAGACGGATGGAAAAATGATGACAGGCCGTGACGTTGTTGTTGCCTCTTTACTCGGAGCAGAAGAATTCGGATTCTCGACAGCACCGCTTGTCGTGCTTGGTTGTATCATGATGCGTGTCTGCCATCTGAACACATGCCCTGTCGGTGTAGCGACACAGGACCCAGAGCTTCGTAAGAAATTCACAGGCGAAGCAGATCATCTGGAGAACTTCATGCGATTCATCGCACAGGAAACGAGAGAACTTATGGCGGAGCTTGGCTTCCGTACAATCAACGAAATGATTGGACGTACAGACGTCCTGCAGGCGAACGAAGCGATCGACCATTGGAAAGCGAAAGGTGTCGACTTGTCCGCCCTGCTTTATCAGCCGGATGTGCCAGATAACTATGGTCGTTTTGCGACGGTCAAGCAGAATCATGGCCTGGAGAAGACACTCGATGTGGAAGAATTGCTTCCGCTTTGTAAACACGCAATCGAAACAGGGGAGCCTGTCGAAGGTACGGGATCGATCCGGAACATCCACCGTGTAACCGGGACGATTCTCGGAAGTGAAATCACTCGCCGATGGGGCGCAGCTGGTCTTCCGGAAGACACGATCCGTCTGACATTCAAAGGTTCAGCGGGACAAAGTTTCGGTGCTTTCATACCAAAAGGCATGACGTTAAGACTTGTTGGGGATTCCAATGACTACGTCGGAAAAGGGTTGTCCGGTGGTAAAATCATCGTCCACCCATCTCCGCGATCCTCCTTTGCACCTGAAGAGAATACAATCATTGGTAACGTCGCGTTCTACGGTGCCTCTGCAGGGGAAGCATACATCAACGGTCTTGCCGGCGAACGTTTCTGTGTACGTAACAGTGGAGCGGAAGTCGTTGCCGAAGGTGTCGGAGATCACGGATGTGAATATATGACAGGCGGTAAGGTCGTCGTTCTTGGAGGCACAGGCAGAAACTTCGCGGCCGGAATGTCCGGTGGAGTCGCTTATGTACTCGATGAAACCGATCAACCGTTTGAGACGAAATGTAATAAAGAGTTGGTGCTTCTTCAGGATCTTGAAGATTCAGAGGAAATCCAAGAGCTTTATAACATGATTGAAAAGCACGTGAAGTATACGAATAGCCGACTTGGACAAAAGATTCTCGATAACTGGGAAGAGTACGTGACGAAATTCGTACGCGTCATCCCTAGAGATTACCTGAAAATGCAAAACCGCATCAAAGACCTTAAGGAAAGCGGCTTAGAGAAATTTGATGCCGAAATGGCAGCATTTGAAGAAAGTAACAAACCAGTAGAGACTGTAAAATAACACCGAAGGGGGAGATCTGATGGGAAAGTCGACTGGATTTATGGAGTACGAACGTCAGGCCATACGTGAACGGGATCCGTCCGAACGGACAAAGGATTGGAAGGATTACACACTTCCCCTTTCCGATGAAGAAGTACAAAAACAAGGGGCGCGCTGCATGGATTGTGGCGTTCCTACTTGTCACTCCGGTATGGAGATTAACGGGATTACAACCGGCTGCCCGGTTTATCACCTGATTCCTGAATGGAACGATCTTGTGTATCGTGGACAATGGAAGGAAGCTCTCGAAAAAGAGCATGAAATGAACAACTTCCCTGAATTTACAGGGTTTGCGTGCCCGGCTCCATGTGAAGGAGCGTGTGTCCTCGGTATCAATGAACCGCCAGTAGCGATCCGGTCAGTTGAACGCTCAATCATCGAAAAAGGGTTTGCGGAAGGATGGGTCGTACCCCAACCGCCTGAGAAGCGCACTGGGAAAAAGGTTGCTGTTGTAGGGTCCGGACCAGCAGGCCTAGCATCAGCCGCTCAATTGAATAAAGCAGGTCATTCCGTTACAGTATTTGAACGCAGTGATCGTGTCGGAGGACTTCTCACATACGGGATTCCAGAAATGAAGCTTCCTTATTCCGTCGTAGAACGCCGTGTGAAGATCCTTGAAGAAGAAGGCATTCGTTTCCAGACCAATACAGAAGTCGGCCGTGACTACCCTGTTTCCCGGCTTCGTGAAGAATATGATTCTGTCATTCTTTGCGGAGGAGCTACGGTTCCACGAAATGTGGAAGTAGATGGACGTGGGCTAAAAGGCATCCATTATGCGATGGATTTCCTTCACTCCAATACAAAGAGCTTGCTAGACTCTGATCATCAAGATGGCAACTACATCAGTGCCAAAGGAAAGAATGTCATCGTCATTGGTGGAGGAGATACAGGAACTGACTGTATTTCTACTTCCCTACGCCATGAGTGTAAGAGCCTGACTCAATTCGACATCTATGATAAAAAAGGTTCCCAGCGTGACAACGAAGTGAACCCTTGGCCACAATATCCGATCATTCACCGTGTAGAATACGGACAAAAAGAGGCGGAAGCCAAGTTCGGTAAAGATCCTCGGGCTTATGCTGTCATGACGAAGAAGTTCGTCGGGGACGAAAACGGTCGTGTGAAAGAAGTGCATACGATTGACGTTGCTCTTTCATACGATGAGAAGGGAAATAAAGTCCGCACAGAAATTCCGGGAACGGAAAAAGTGTGGGAAGCAGACCTTGTCCTTCTAGCGATTGGTTTTAGTGGTCCTGAACAGGATCTGATCGACAAGCTTGAAATCGAAACGACTGTCCGTAGCAATGTAGCGGCACAGTACGGAAAATACACAACAAACGTTGACGGAGTTTTCGCTGCTGGCGATATGCGCCGTGGTCAAAGCCTGATTGTATGGGCGATCAATGAAGGCCGCGAAGCAGCTAGAGAATGCGACCGTTACCTAATGGGTACAACTCAACTCCCTTAAGCGTTCACAAGGACACTCTCCTATTTAGGATAGGAGGGTGTCTTTTTTGTGCTCTGATAAGTTCAGTGGATAGTGGCGTGCGGAAACTTTCCCCGTCTCTCTATCCTTAATCCCTCAATCATCTATGTTCAAAATATTTTTTTGTTTATATATCCTTTTGGGTTAAGGGTTAAATTATATTAAAAAAATATTTCAATGATCATTGACGTTTTATGTAAAAAAGGGTCGGGTACATGGAATGTACTGTTTGTTTCTTGAAAGCGACGAGGAATCTCGTCGCCCGCCATGGAAAGAGAGTGATTGAAGTTCCGTGTGAAAACGGAAACTTTTAAGGAGGAATCAATGTGAGTGATAAGAGGACGAGCAAGGATGAGCAACTGGACACGTTTCGGACAGATGATTCTGGAAAGCATACGACGACGAACCAAGGTCTGAAGGTGTCAGAGGATGAATTTTCATTAAAAGCTGGCGAAAGAGGACCGACGCTACTTGAAGATTTTCATTTTCGTGAAAAAATGACCCACTTTGATCATGAACGTATTCCTGAACGGATTGTACACGCGCGTGGTTTCGCTGCCCATGGAGAATTCGAATTGTATGAACCGTTGAAAAAATATACGAAAGCCAAATTTCTGAACGATACGTCAAGAACGACCCCTGTTTTAGTGCGTTTTTCAACTGTTGCGGGATCGAAAGGGTCTACAGAAACACCGCGTGATACAAGAGGTTTTGCTACGAAATTTTACACAGAAGAAGGCAACTATGATCTAGTAGGAAATAACATACCGGTATTCTTTATTCAGGATGCGATCAAATTCCCTGACTTAGTCCATGCTGTAAAGCCAGAGCCGCACAATGGCATTCCTCAGGCAGCTTCCGCGCATGATACGTTTTGGGATTTCGTAGCCAACAACCAGGAATCTGCCCACATGGTTCTTTGGACGATGTCTGACCGTGCTCTTCCGCGTAGCTTGAGAATGATGGAAGGTTTCGGTGTGCATACTTTCCGTCTGATCAATGATAAAAACGAATCTCACTTTGTAAAATTCCACTGGAAGCCTAAGCTGGGCGTCCACTCTCTTGTATGGGACGAATCCCAAAAGATTTCCGGTAAAAACCCGGATTTCCAGCGTGCCGACCTTTACAACTCGATTGAAGATGGAGATTACCCAGAATATGAATTAGGCATCCAGGTCATCGAAGAAAAAGACGAGTTCAAGTTCGATTTTGATATCCTTGATCCTACGAAGCTGTGGCCGGAAGAGGACGTTCCTGTCCAAATCGTCGGTAAAATGACGTTGAACCGTAATGTGGATAATGTATTCGCTGAAAATGAGCAGGTAGCCTTCAACCCGGGACACGTCGTTCCAGGCATCGACTTTACGAATGACCCGCTTCTTCAGGGACGTCTGTTTTCCTATACAGATACTCAATTGATTCGTCTTGGTGGACCGAACTTTCATGAAATTCCGATTAACCGCCCTGTCTGTCCGTTCCACAACAATCAAAGGGATGGTTACAACCGTCAGACCATCAATAAAGGACAGGTCAGCTACCACAAAAATTCCTTGTGGGACAATACGCCTTCTCCTGCAAGTGAAGAAGAGGGTGGCTACACGCACTATAACGAAAGAATTGATGCGCACAAAATCCGTGCCCGCAGTGAGAGCTTTAAAGATCATTTCTCACAGGCGACGTTATTCTGGAACAGCATGAGTGATCATGAAAAAGATCATATTATTCAAGCCTTCAGCTTCGAGCTTGGAAAAGTCGAGAACGAATCTGTGAAAAAACAAGTTGTAGACATGTTCGCCAACGTAAGCCTTGACCTTGCCAGAGGATTTGCTGAAAACATTGGGTTGGATGCTCCCGAGCAAGGTGGATCAGATGTGACGAAATCATCACCTGCGCTTAGCCAGGCGAATACCGTGCATTCTCCAAGCACGCGGAAAGTCGCTGTCATCTTGGGAGCAGATTTCAATGGCAACGAAACACATTCTGTCCTCGAAGCGTTGAAATCAGAGGGAATGATGCCTGAAATCGTCAGCGCTAAACAAGGGAAGCTGAAAGGTGCTGGGGATGTTGAATTCTCCGTCGACCATACGTTCAGCACAGCAGACCCCGTTCTTTTCGATGCGGTTTATGTAGCAGGTGGGAAGCACGAGGATCCTTCCTTCAAACAAAATGTCCATTATTACGTGAGTGAAGCCTTCAAGCACTTCAAACCGATCGGAGCGACGCATGAAGGAGTCGGCTTATTAGAGGGCGGCGGATATGTGGGCCAATCTGGTGTCATTCATAATGATGACCTTCATACTTTCTCTGAAGAATTCGGGAAAGCCGTTGCCGCTCACCGCCATTGGGATCGTCAACTAGTATAATTCTGATACACCAAGCCCGCTTTCATAAGCGGGCTTTTTAAAAACGTGGATAATGGAAGCCCTACACGAAAGTGGATAAGAGGAACTTGTTGCTTTTTATTCTGATATACCGTTTGAGCCCAGCGGAAAAAAGGTATGGAAAAGTAATTACAAAAAACAAAGAGGTGAAAATCATGATTCGTACAATACTTATGATCATCGGTTTAATTGTTGTCATCGGCTTTATCCTTTCTTTACTATAATATTTATGAACTCACCTTTTTTTAGAGAAGGTGAGTTTTTTATCGTACGAAACACCCCGTGCTATACTAACCTAAAAGGAGGAAGCGATATGAAGAATTTAATCGAACTACATAAAGAACAGTTTATAGAAGAACTGATCGACTTTTTGAAAATTCCTAGCATCTCTGCTTTGTCAGAACACAAGGAAGATGTACAAAAGGCTGCGGCGTGGGTAGCAGAATCACTTAAAACGATCGGTATGGAAAATGTCGAAGTCATAAAGACGGACGGACATCCTGTTGTTTATGGAGATTGGCTCCATGCTGAGGGAAAGCCAACGGTGCTCGTGTATGGCCATTATGATGTCCAGCCAGCGGATCCAATTGATTTATGGGAAACACCACCGTTTCAGCCTGTGATTCGGGACGGAAAGGTTTTTGCAAGAGGAGCGACAGATGATAAAGGCCAGCTGTTCCTTCATATCAAAGCGCTCGAACTTCTGATGAAAGAACACGGAGCGCTCCCTGTCAATGTGAAGTTTTGTATCGAGGGAGAAGAAGAGGTAGCTAGTCCGAATCTAGGACCGTTCATCGATCAGCATCAAGAGAAGCTTTCAAATGATGCCGTTGTCATTAGTGATACCTCTTTCATCGACAGAGACCTTCCAGCAATCTGTACGTCTCTGCGTGGCGCTCTGGCGATGGAGTTGACCTTGAAGACAGCGAACTCGGATCTCCATTCCGGCACGTACGGTGGCGGTGTCCCGAACTCGATCCATGCACTTGTGCAGCTTCTTGACTCCATGCGCAACGAGGACGGGAGCATTGCGGTAGAAGGGTTTTATGACGGAGTACCGGAACCGACACCTGAATTGAGGAGTGAAATGGCTGAGATTCCTTTTGATGAAGCACGAACAAAAGAACAATTGGATCTCGATGCTCTTTATGGGGAGGAAGGCTTTACCTTTAAAGAACGGACTGGAATCAGGCCGACATTAGAGATCAATGGCATTACAGGAGGCTTCCAGGGGGAGGGGCTGAAAACGATTGTCCCGAAAGAGGCGAGTGCCAAAATCTCCTGCCGCCTTGTCGGTGAGCAAGATCCTCAGAAAGTATTTGAAGCGGTTGAGCGTCATATCGAAGCCCATAAGCCAACAGGAGCCAAAGTTGCTCTGCGTCAATTCATCCAAGCGAATCCTGTGTCGATCGATTCCAATCACCCGATGATCCAGACCGCAGCAGATGCCTATGAAAAAGTGTATGGCAGGCGTCCGCTATTTCCGAAAGAGGGCGGATCCATACCGATTGTCGAAGTGTTCGGCCGGGTGCTTGACTCGCCAGTCGTTCTGATGGGATTCGGGTTACCGTCTGAAAACCTGCATGCTCCGAATGAGCATTTTCATTTGGAGAACTTTACAAAAGGCATGGAAACGGTGTGTGAATACTTACAAAGTCTTGGGAGGAAATGAAAAGAAGTCTGCCGTTAAAGGCAGGCTTCTTTTTTACTCTGTGCTTTCTTCTTCACACTCCAGACAAAGAAGCGTTCCATCCTCCTGAATATTTCCGTTCAAAAAGCCATTTTCACAAAAGATTTGTTTTCCACACTGGGCGCATTCCCCGACAAACTCCCTCATCCTCATCCCTCGTTTCTTCGTTTCCATAAGCATAACAAATACAAAAAGAGAGCGTTTCAAATATAGAGAATATGCGTAAATAGAAAAGAATTCGAGTGTATACAAAAGAATTTTAGAAAATATGTTTACATTACGTCGAAATTTGGTATTATATACTGGGATTTATAAAAATATAAAGAATTTTACAAGGGGAAAGGAGAAGTGGCATATGCTAACATCTCTGTATATTTTGTCTCTCACTGTTCTTTTAACGTTTTTAGTTATGTATGCGGCTGATAAAGTCATCACCCGCTTCAAGAAGATTAAGAAACAAACGGTTCAACCTGAACATTCCGTCCAAACGGATGTGGAGTTCAGTCAGTCGTTCAAATAAACTGTCTTCCCAGGTG
Source organism: Halobacillus fulvus (assembly GCA_004078665.1). Taxonomy (GTDB): domain Bacteria; phylum Bacillota; class Bacilli; order Bacillales; family Halobacillaceae; genus Halobacillus; species Halobacillus fulvus. The sequence goes on from SCFO01000002.1 coordinate 192,494, forward strand.
GCTCTCCATAACGGAGGTCACCTTTTTTAATGAAAGCACATGAATATCATCCTTCATTTTTTTACTGTGAAGATTATGGTAAAATGAATATGTTTATATATAAGAAGAAATGAAGAATCTATAGATATTTTGAAAGAACGTAAAGAATCGATCATTCCGGAAGGAGCTTTAGTGTGACCATTGGTACGGATGGAATGATTGAATAAAAGACTTGTGTGAAGAAGGAGACGGGATCGTTTATGGGAAATAAAGCGGTTGTCCTTGGTGCGAACTATTATATAGGATTAAGCACGATTCGCTGTTTAGGAATTCATGATGTACACGTAGCGGCTGTTGATTATGCATGGAAAGGTGCTTATGGTTTAGCGTCTAAATACTGTAAGGAAACATTGATCGGCCCTCATTATAAGGAAGATCCTGAAGGTCTGATCAAATTCTTGATCGATTATGCCAAACAACAGAGCGAGGCGCCTGTCCTCATTCCGACGGCAGATCCGTATGTCGAATTTGTAGACGCCCATTTGCCGGAACTACGTGAGCACTTCCTTATTCCGCAAACTGAACAAGGGCTTTACACGAAGGTTATGGACAAAGGAACGCTGCATACGCTAGCTTCCGAACACGGAGTAGCCGTTCCAGAGACAGTGGAAGTCGACGAAGACAATTTTGTTGAAAAAGTGGAACAACACATCAAGTATCCTTGCCTCGTCAAACCGGTGGATTCCCCATCTTTTGTCGCCAAGTTCCGCCGCAAGCTTTTCCAGGTGGAGAATCGGGAAGAGCTTTTGAAAAGGGTCAATCAGGCCAAGGAAGAGAATATTGAGGTGATTGTCCAGCGCATCATCCCAGGATTCGATGATCATATGTACACCTTTGATGCGTATTTGAACCAGGATGCGAAAGTGACGCATTGGGTGACATGTCAAAAGCTTCGCCAGTTCCCGATCAATTACGGAGCGTCGGTTTATACTCAACAAAAATACGTACCTGAGCTTTATGACCTTGGAGCCAAGTTCCTCGAAGGCATCCGTTATAAAGGGTTTGCTGAAATTGAGTTCAAAAAGGATGCCGAAACGGGGCGCTTTTATTTAATCGAAATCAATGTTAGGATTACAAACTTGAATCATTTGCTTTATTTGACGGGGATTAACATGCCCTATATAACGTACCGCGAACTTACGGGTCAGCCCCTAGAGCCGAAAGCGGTCGAAACGGACATCAACCGGGTCTTCTGGTACGCTTATGAAGATTTACTGGCGGTCCGCGAGTATGTGAAGACAGGACAACTGTCTGCCAAAGAGGTGGTCCGTTCTTATTTCAGACCGAAAGCTCATGCGATTTGGGATCCGAAAGATCCGAAACCCGCAATAGAGTTCGGCAAGAAGATGGCAGGACTCGTGTTTCGTAAGGTGAAAAGCAAGTCCTGATTACAAGCGGGACAACCTTTTATAGAAAACAGGCTTACACAGTTAGAAAAATGGGGAAATATACGAATAGTATTCTAAAAAGTACGGACGAGTATTATGAAGCAGGGAAGGTAGATAGAATGGCTAAATTATATGAGTTGCTGAAATCCATCGATGTGCTCGAGTCCTGGAACGGGCAAGATAAAGATATTACAGGTCTTGCTTATAATTCAAGATCGGTCGAGCCTGGGAATATCTTTGTATGTATCAAAGGGTTTAAAACGGACGGGCATACGTATATTCCGGAAGCTGTATCGAATGGAGCATCGGCTATTGTCGTAGAAGATTATCAGGAGGGCTGGGAGGACATCCCGCAATATCGGGTAGCGAACAGCCGCGCCTCACTCGCTGCTTTGAGCGACCATTTTTACGGACATCCATCAAGAGGGATGAAAACGATCGGCATTACAGCGACAAATGGGAAGACCTCCACTTCCTTTATGACAAACGCCATTCTGGAAGAGCATGGTTGGAAGACAGGGCTGATTGGCACCGTCGTCGTCAAATACGGAGACTACTCAGAACCGACAAAATTGACGACGCCAGAGTCATTGGACCTGCACCGTTATTTCGCACAAATGAAAAATCAGGATGTATCCCACGTTACGATGGAAGTCTCTTCTTCTGCTCTCGATTTGAAACGAGTAGGCAGCGTGGATTTTGATATCGTATCCTTGAATAATATCAGTCGCGAGCACATCGATCTGCATGGATCGTTTGAAGAATATTTTAATAGTAAAGCAAGTTTGATCCGTGAAGCGGATGAAGACCAGTGGGCCGTGTTAAACTTAGACGATGAATATTCTGCCTCCTTGATCGATGAAACGAAAGCAAACATCCTGACGTTCAGCGTCGAAACGGGAGACGGAGATTTGATTTGTAAAAACCTTGACCTGTCCACTGGACGGGCGAAGTTCACGGTTGAAATCAGAAAGCCGTTTACGGTAGGGGAAACAACGTATGAGCCTGGGGAATTCGATATCGAACTGTCTACGCCTGGTTATCATTCCGTCTACAATTCAATGGTCGCCATTGCGATCGGGTTATTGAATGAAATCCCATATGCTACGATCCAGAAAGGGTTGAAATCCTTCGGTGGTGTGGAACGGCGCTTTGAAATGGTCTTTGAAGAGGACTTCAAAATTCTCGATGACCATTTTGCCAACTATGGAAATATCAATGTGACGTTAAGCACGTTACAGCAAATGAAATATCGCGATCTGAAGCTTGTGTATGCCATACGTGGAAGTCGCGGTCCGACAGTTAACCGTGAAAACGCAGAAGCGATTGCCGAATGGGCTCCTCGATTGGGGTTAACAGATTTAATTGCAACGGTAAGTAAGTCTCACGTAACAGAGAAGGATGTCGTCACGGATGAAGAAGTGCGGGTTTTCCGGGAAGTAATGGATGAAGCAGGAATTAACGTTCATTTTTACGAAGAGTTGGACGATGCGATCGATTATGCGTTGTCTGACGTGGATCAGGATGACGTAGTGTTACTGGCTGGATGCCAAGGCATGGACCCCGGAGCAAAAATTGCACTCGAACAATTAAACAAAGCGAGACCAGAAATGGATGAAGAAAAACTGTTCAAGCCGCTGAAAAACAGAGTGGCCGGAATTCTCTAAGTTACCGTCGGACGGTTCAGGTCTTTCGCAAGGAGGCATTTCATGAATGACAAAATAATCGGTATTCTCGGAGGTATGGGGCCTGAAGCAACTGCCGAATGTTATATGAAGATACTACGGGCGACGAATGCAAGCAAGGACCAGGAGCATTATCGCGTCATCATCGACAGTAATGCAAAAATACCAGATCGTACAGAAGCGATCGCTGGAAGAGGGCCTAGTCCAGTGCCTGAAATGGTCTCAGCAGCCAAAAACCTCGAAAAATTAGGGGTCGATGTAGCGTGTATGCCATGTATGACGGCTCACTATTTTATTGAGGAAGTGCAAAAAAGAGTATCTTATCCTTTGATGAATGCGTTTTTGGAAACGAAAAAATATATACAGGACGCCTATCCTGACGTGAAAAAGATTGGGGTCTTAGCTACGACAGGGACCATTCAGTCAGGGTTGTTTGATAAATACTTGGATAATGTCGATATTGTATATCCAACGCCGTTCACTCAGAAGGAAAAAGTGATGAATGCCATTTATGGTGAAAACGGCATTAAGAGTGGAAATACAAACGGAGAACCTTTGCAAATGCTAAAAGACGCTTCCGACGAACTGATCGACAACGGGGCAGAGCTGATTATTTCCGGTTGTACAGAAATCGGACTTGTATTGAAAACTTATCATCTACCTACACCATTGCTCGATCCTATGGAAGTTGTCGCCCATGTTGTCGCCAAAGAGTCCGTTTATCAAAAGTCATCGTCCATGTAATGTTCTTTGAATATACCTGGAATACTATCGATTCCATAAGAACAAAGGCAGCTTGAGAAGAGCTGTCTTTTTTTGCGTTCATTTTTTCTGTTTATATTCAAGAAGATTAAACTGTTGAGCTTCCAGGTAGGACTTTTTTATCTTGATGTCGAATAATAGACTTATAAAACCTGTCGAATAATGAACACTTTTAAGGGATTTTGTTGAGTTTTCCGTTTGCTTGTGGACAGATCATCTTTGAAAGGCGAGTAATTACACATTGTTATATCGCCATATTCCTCTTTTCTCTGTTAAAGAATGAAACATAAATGTAATAATAATTTGTCTTTTCATAGCGGATTTCTTTGATATAATGGGGAAGGTATCGCACCAAACGACAAAGTTCTAAACAACCGTATAGACAACATAGATAAACAATACGAGAAAGCTGGGAAGTGATTAAAGATGTTCGACAGGAATCACCTCAAGCATGAAGCGGTATTCAGGGAATATGCTGCTTCCTTGTTGACACGTTTGAACATGGAACGATTCAACAAGAGGTGTCCAGAGAAATGAAGTTAAGAACGCTTGGCCGTCATGTAAAAGAAGGTTTTAAGAATTTAGCACGAAACTCTTGGATGACAGTAGCGTCTGTTTCAGCCGTAACTGTCACTTTGCTTCTAGTAGGGGTCTTCGCAACGATTCTATTGAACCTTAATGATATTGGTTCACAAATAGAAGAAGACGTCGAAGTTCGTGTTTTCATAGATTTAACCGCTGAAGAGGCGGAACAGGATGATTTAAGGCAGCAGATTGAAGACATACCTCAAGCATCAACCGTGGAGTTTCAATCGAAAGAAGATGGCCTGAATCGACTGATCGAAAGTTTGGGAGATGAAGGACAAGTATTCGAGTCTCTCAGAGATGAGAATCCATTGAATGACGTATTTGTCGTTCAAACGGAGAATCCGCAAGATACGATTCCGGTAGCGAAAAAAATTGAAGAGTTCCAAAATGTTGAAAAGGTAGAGTATGCGGAAGAAACGGTTGAACGTCTTTTCAACGTTATGGACATCGCTAGAAATGTAGGGCTCGTCCTTATTGCCGGCTTGTTATTCACGGCAATGTTCCTGATTGCGAATACAATTCGGATTACGATCGTAGCCCGCAGAAAAGAAATTGAAATCATGAAAATGGTAGGAGCGACCAACTGGTTTATTCGCTGGCCATTTTTGATCGAAGGAGTTTTAATCGGTATTTTAGGAGCGCTTATTCCTATTGCCGTCGTTATATTCGGATACGATTACTTGCATACAGAGATAACAACAAGGTATCCGACATTATTTATTGATGTTCTTCCGGTCTATCCATTCGTTCTTGAAGTCTCAGCATTGCTGATTCTGATGGGAATGATCATCGGATTGTGGGGAAGCTTCACATCAATACGTAAATACTTGAAAGTCTGATTTCGTCAATTATTCTGAAAGACACAGGGGAGGAAATGGAAGTTGAAGTTCAAGTTTTTTGTTGTTGCTCTGACCGTATGTCTTGGACTGGCCGGGCTGTTCCCTTCAGGTTCAGCTCTGGCCAACACTTTGAAAGATCGGCTTGAAGAAAATAAAGAACAACAATCTCAAAATGAGCAAGAAAAAGCTCAAACCGAACAAGAAATTGCGGAAATTCAGGAAAATCAGGAACGAGTCAATCAGGAAATCGCAAGACTCGATAAGCAGATTTCTGAAACAAGAGAGAAGATTCAAACGAAAGAATCTGAAATTCAGCAAACGCGTGACAACATCGAGCAGTTGAAACAGGAAATCGCAGAGCTTGAGAAGCGAATTGCTGAGCGTGACGAATTATTAAAAGACCGTGTCAAATCTATGCACCAAAATGGTGGTTCTATTGATTACATAGATGTCTTGATGGGCGCCGAAAGCTTCGGGAACTTTCTTGAACGTGTAATCAGCTTGAACACGATTGCTGAACAAGATAAAGAGCTTCTTGAACAGCACCGTGCAGATAAGGAAGCGGTAGAAACGAAGAAGGCTCAGGTAGAAGATGAACTAGCTTCACTTGAGAACGATCTAGCAGAATTAGAATCTTTGAAAAGTGAACTTGATAGCAATAAAAAAGAAAAGAATGATTTACTAGCATCCCTTGAGCGTGAAGAAGAAGAACTTCATGACCATAAGATGGATATTGAAGAAGAAAACCGTACCTTAGCAGCTCAACAATCAGCTATGGAAAAAGAAATTGAACGTCAACGTAAAGAAGCAGAAGAGCGTGCACGTAAGGAAGCAGCTCGTAAAGAAGCTGAAAGAAAAGCAGCAGCTGAGGCGGCAGCAGCATCCCAAAGCTCCTCAAGCTCGTCTGATAGCAGCTCTAGCTCTTCTTCAAGTGCAAGTCAGGCTTCTGCGCCAAGCAGTAGTTCTTCCAATTTCATTTGGCCGTCAAATGCACCAGCTACTTCAGAATACGGGAATAGAATTCACCCTATTTACGGAACGGCGCGCTTGCATTCTGGTATCGACCAAGCTCGCGGAGGTATTGTTCCAATCGTGGCTTCTGCGAGTGGTACGGTCATTCGTGCAGACTACTCCTCCAGTTACGGGAACGTTGTCATGATTGCACACCGTATTAACGGTCAAACGTTCACAACGGTTTATGCGCACATGAGAAGTGGCTTAGCCGTATCTGCAGGACAATCTGTATCGCAAGGACAATTCCTTGGGAACATGGGAAGCACAGGTGATTCAACAGGCCAGCACTTACACTTTGAGATCCATGAAGGGTCTTGGAACGGTGCTCGTTCTAACTCTGTAAATCCACGTAAATATCTACCTTAATAGAGGAAAAGCACGTCAGTGATCAGCTGGCGTGCTTTTTTAGTCTATATTCATCGTTTGGAGGTTTCCTATGGTTATTCCACCCTATTTGTTATGGCGTATCGGAGCGCTAGTCTTAGCTATCCTCGTATATCTGTTTCTGAGCAATCAGCCAGCGGAACATCGGAAGACAACGATCAATCATTTTATTAATCTGTCCATTACCCTTTTCGTTTCGCTGTTCGGTGCTAAATTTGTAACCAATGCCTCGTTGTTACTGGAATCCCCAATGGCCTTATTGGTCTATCCAAGTGGAACTCCGGAACTCTACATCGCTCTTGGAATCACGACGGTTCAAGCCCTTTATATAATGAGGAAAGAAGAGAATAAAGACATTCTCCTTCAAGGACTTGTAATGATCGCATTGTTCACTTTGTTTTTCTTCGATTTTTCGCGGGTCATATTTGTAGAAGGGCCAGTGAATGCTTCACTTTTTATTTGGTTTCTTTTTATAGTTGTTATGCTATTCAAGCCACAGTTCATCCTAGAATACGCCTCTGTAGCCATGCTTTTATTTGTTTTGACCAGCCTCTTTTGGATGACGCCAGATTTGATGGGGATGCGTGTCCATGTGTACTTCTATTTGTTTGGATTTATGTTTTTTAAAGGAGTCATCTCCATAAAGAACAAGATAGTTGATAAAGGCAGCATGTAAAGAAGGGAAGGGATAGTATGAAAAAGTGGTTGGTGTTTATTATCTTAGTTTTAATGCTTAGCTGGACTATATATGAAGGGGTAGGGGACACACCTTCAAATAACTACGACGAAGCTCTCATGATGGCTGAGGGACCAATACAAGTCGATCCTGACACTGGTCTGCAAAAAGGACAACTGGCACCAGATTTTACACTTTCGACGTTGGATGGTGGGGAGGTGACTTTATCAGAGTTCAAAGGAGAAAAAGTGATGCTTAACTTCTGGGCGACGTGGTGTCCGCCGTGCCGGGCAGAGATGCCGGATATGGAGAAGTTTCATGAGCAGCATGATATAAAAGTTCTGGCTGTAAATTTAACCGATTCTGAGAGCAGCGAGAGGAAAGTGGAGGAGTTTGTAGACGAGTATAACCTTTCGTTCACCGTTCTTATGGATACTCAAGCTGACGTGAAAGCACAGTATCAAATTATTCCGGTACCTACTTCTATTTTCATTGATGAAGAGGGGAGAGTACAGAGTGTTGTGAAAGGAGCGATGAACTACGACATGATGGTTCAAAGATACAGGAACCTTTAATCCATGTTCTTACGAAGGGGGAGGGCATAGTGATTGGGCGACAATCTGAGCTTCCTCATTTCTTTGGTAATTCGGAAGCTTATGTTCGTTACGCAACCTCCCCGTTGCTTTCCTCTCTATACTCCTTTACTGTTTTCACTTCAAATCTATGATCAATACATATTTATAGATTATCCACAAAGTTTATGTGCCTCCTTCTTAACTCCATTTACTAAATCAATCTTCTTCTAACAAAGTCTTTTTCGCCATAACGTGATACTTTCAATACTTTTGACTTAAATACTAAGACCGCGATTCTATAATCAACCATAAAACTCAGTCCGCGATTTTGGTTATTTTTTTGCATTTAAATAGTAAATAATGGGTGTTTTCAATAATGAATACATGTGTACAAAAGGAATACATTACGTTTGCATTTATGTTTTCTTGTGTGCAAAGTTGTTTGCATGTTGATTTGAAAGTATGTGTGCAGTTTTGTGTTCTTGTGTTCTTTTTTAGTTACATGTAAGCAATAATGAATACGCCATAAGGAGGATTGACTTATGAATGAGAGTTTAATAGATTTAAGAAAGTAAGGAAAAATAGTCATGAGGAGTGATGGTATGTCTAACTCTAGAATTGCAGCCATTGATGTAGGAAACGATGCATTGAAAGCGAACTTTGGAAAATTGGAACATTCTTTATATATCCCGAACGTTGTAGCCCGGGACATGGAGGACCGCCCTGTTATCGGTATTGAAGAACTGGATGAAAAAGATCCACTCGATAACTTACATATTCGAGTGCACTCTCCAGCCTTGCAGGAAAACAACGCGATTTACCGTGTAGGTAACTTGGCGACGAAAACGACAAACTCGACAGAATTAGATCCAGGAAGCTATAAATCAGAAGAGGATCAAACATTGATCATGTTGTTCGCTTCTTTAGCCCTTGATACTGTATCAGGTAAAGATGCGAAGTCTTCTAAGAACAATGTCATCGACGCTAATTATACTTTGGGTACAGGTCTTCCTTTGCGAGAAGTGAAAGAAGGCAAGGATGTCGGTTACCGTTCTCAGCTGCTTGGGTCTGTTCACCAGGTTGAATTTTTGGTGACACCAAAGTATCAGGGCATGAAGGTGAACATCAAGTTTGATGAAGTGAAAGTCTATCCGGAAGGGTTTGCGGCTTATGTGAACTTAGTGATGGATAATGACTTGAATATCATTAATAAGGAACTGATTGATAAGCAGATTCTGATTCAAGATATTGGTGGCTTGTCTACAGATATTGCTGTCATCCGTAACCGTAATGTGGATGACGATAAGGCGCAAGGCTTCAACCTTGGGGTATCTGAGTCTCTTGAAATGATTCGTGACGAAATTCTGACAAAGCATGGGGTAGAGCTCGATAGCCGACGTGACGTTGTAGACATCATTACGCGTAAAAACGACCGTCACCACATTATGGTCAAAGGTAGTCGCACAAACGTTCATGATATTACAGACCGTATTCTTCTTGAACTTGCGAAAAAGCAATACCGTTATTTGAGAAATGTATGGCAGAAGAACTCGCAGTCTGAAATCTGCTATTTCGTAGGTGGAGGATCAGCTGTTCTGAAGGAGTACATTAAGACGTTGAACAACAGGTTGGACGGATTTAATATCGACTTCTTTGAAGATGAAAATGAGAGCATCTGGATGATGGCGAACGCTTATTACAAGCTGATCTCCGATTATATCCGTAAAAATACGAAAGAACCGAAAAAACAAGAGCAAAAGGCCGCTTCATCCAAATAAGGTGATGCTATGAGCCCATCTAAAAAAAGTGTGGAGAGGGGACAATCGATTACCTTTCGTGTCCCCTCAGACACACCTGATCATCTATTAAAACAACTCTCTCATTTGAAAGAAACAGAACGAAGGAACTTTTCCAGTCAAATTGCTCAATTCGTTTTAGAAGGGGTCAATCAATCACGAACGAAAGAAAAAGAAACGGTAACCATCCCCCTCCCTAAACCCCTCACGAAAGAGCAGCGCAACTGGATCAAGCATGAGCATTCGGAAGCATTGATCGGCAGTATTTTATATCAGTTGATGATGGATCCGGTTCGCGCAACGTCTTTGCTTGCTTCGCTTAACAGTAATGCCTATGATATCGACGAAGCTCTTTATCTACAGGAGGAAGCAGCAGTGGGTGAAAAGGAGTCAATGGATTCCTCCCCTAAGGAAGACGTGCAAAGTCAACAAGAAACAGTCTGGGATGACATGGCTGATGATGAACTCGATGACTTGAGTCTTGATCATCTTCAGGATGATTTACATGCCCAGGAAGAACCAGAGGAAGAAGAAAGTGATGATGATTTACTCGGCGACTTTCTCTCCAGAATGAATCAGTAAAAGAACCCCTGTGGAATCAGGGGTTCTTTTGTTTTGACGAATAAGGATATTTACTTTAAAGGGTGATGCTTGGCATAGGCTATAAAAGAAGTTTCTTCCTCAATCAATCCACAGGATCCACATTGAACCTTCCTATCAGGTCCTTTATATGACAAATGAAAGGCATCCAGCTCATTTGATGTATATTCTTCCTGCACTTCTCCTGTCTTTGGATTCATTTTAAAGTGCTTCGGCCGTTGCTCGATCACATTGAAACGTGATCGGTTCGTTTTACAGTTCGGGCATAAGTATGGATTCATATTTTTCACCTCCGCTCTTAGCTTTTTCCTTACTTATGGTTTCTATTACGAAAAAAATGAGGGAATGCCCTAATATGGCAATTTCGTAATTCGGTATACAATAAGCAAAAGAACGTATAAGGAAGAGGTGGAAAGATGTCTTCCATTTCATCAGACCAATGGTCACGAATCACGGATATGTATGAAACGATGTTATATGAAATCTCGAGGGATATGCATGAAAATTATGCACAGCTTCTTGCTGGTGCTCTCACACTTCACGATCGGGAGAGCGTCAATACGCTTGTCTCCTATGTGATCGACGAGATGCGCGGACAATCACGGGGGATCTATCCTTTGACGATGAGTCCGAAAGAAATCATCCCCCTGTTCAAACCATACAACCAGTGGGTGGAGCGCCGTTATGGGGTTCAGATCTCTTATCGATCCGAAGGTCTTGGACAAAAAGTGGAACCGACAGCCTTCAGGTTGTATCAACTGGTTTTGAGACTGCTCATCGAATACTCTGCATCAGAGCGTATGACCGTTCAGATTACAAAAGAATATTGGAGGTTTAAAGTGGATGGTGGTTTTGTGGAACAAATCAGACCTGAAGAGCAGGAATTACTGGACGCTTTAAAGAAAAGTACGAATATGGTGATGGATACGGAAAAGAAAGACCAGCAAATGATCTGGTACTTTTTTGAGGAGGATAAAGCTTATGACGCGAATCGTCATCGTGGATGATCATGCGGTCGTCAGATCAGGACTGCGTATGTTGTTAAATGCAGTGGAAGAGTTTGATGTAGTCGGAGAGGCATCAGAAGGCAATGAAGCGTTCAAACAAGTGGAAGAGAAGCATCCGGACGTGGTATTGATGGACCTTTCAATGCCTCACGGAAAAGACGGATTATCGGCTACTTCTGAAATAAAAAAACAATTTCCTACCACTCATATTCTCATTTTGACGATGCACGATGATGAGGAATATTTGTTTCGGGGGATTGAACTGGGGGCTTCTGGGTGTATATTAAAAAACGCCCCTCATGATGAATTGATGAAAGCAATCCGCCAGGTGGCACAGGGAGACGCTTATTTATATCCATCAGCGACGAAGCGCTTGATGGAGGATTATATGAGCAAAATGAAGAAAGGGGACAGCGTGGACTCGTACAGATTGTTGACAGATCGTGAGCGAGAGGTTCTTGCTTTAGTTGCGAAAGGATACGCCAATAAGGACATTGCAGAACAGCTGATCATAAGTGTGAAGACGGTGGAAGCTCACAAATCGCATGTGATGGAAAAGCTTCAGTTGAAAACGAGACCGGAACTCGTAGAGTACGCCTGGAAAAAAGGATTGATTGGATATTCCAAATAAGAGAGGGAGCCGGCCATGACAGATACGTTGGAACATGTTTGTAAGACGCTGCTGGATCAGGTAGAAGCTTCTGTCATCGGAATTGCTCAGCTGAAGGGAGAAAAAATCAAGTGGACGCACATGCTGAAGCCGCTGAATGAAAAGTCGAAACGAATGGAGATTTCCTATGGATCTGGGGTAGCGGGAACCGTGATGAAAACAGGGCAAGTATGGTACTGCCCTTCACGCGAAGACCTTCCGCTCCCGCTGTCGGAGTATCCGATTATTCTGGCTGAGAATTTACAAAGCTTTATCGCGATCCCCCTTATGAACGATCGCCTGTTCGGATCTGTTTTGCTCATCGGTTATCGACAGATCACACCACTGCCACTAGAAGAAAATTGGATCAATTTCAAAGAAGATTTATCCCGGATCTTAACACGAAAGGAGGCTTCCCTGTGACAAATATTTTCGCCCCGTCTGGAAAGAAAGAAGGGTTTTTGATTGTAGCCGCTGATGGCATGCTCCGTTTTGCAAACGAGAAAGCCGAGGAGCTGTTTCAAATTCCGGATCATCAGGACAGACATGTCTCCGATTTGTTCTTAAAGTTTACGATAAAAGATTTAGTCCGTTGTGAAAAAGATGTGCTGCTCGAGCAGTATATCATTCGTGAGAAAGGAGATCCTCTACCTGTTTTTATGGTCGTCCATTTTAGTCAGGAACAACAACCGGTATATTATATTACCATCCACAACTTAGCGGAGCGCAGGCAGCAGGGTAAGCATTCTTATGAACCTCTACAGGAACTCCTCGATATTAAACATGCCCTTGACGAATCCTCTATTGTAGCGGTCACAGACCGGCGAGGGATTATTCGCTATGCCAATCATAAATTCTGCGAAATGTCTAAGTACGATCTCCATGAAATTGTCGGGAGTGACCACAGGTTGTTGAATTCTGGCCATCACTCCAGGGAATTTTTTAAAGAGCTTTGGAGAACAATCGGGACAGGGCGTGTGTGGAAGGGTGAAATCAAGAATCGGGCTAAGGATGGGAGTTTCTACTGGGTGGACACGACCATTGTGCCGTTCTTGAATACAGAAGGGAAGCCGTATCAGTATTTAGCGATTCGGAATGAAATCACAGAGAGGAAACGTGTAGAGCAGGAGCTCCAGCATATGATGACGCGTTTAATTAATGTTCAGGAAGATGAACGCAAGCAAGTGTCGCGTGAACTTCACGACGGAATTGGGCAAGAATTGTACAGCCTTCTGATCAGTCTCCACAGAATCCAACAGGAAGTCGATCATCCTTTGCTCCAACAAACAGCTGAGGATACAAGCCGTCTGATTCAGAGTGTTAGAGAAATGTCCTGGGAACTGCGGCCTTCTGCGCTGGACGAATTAGGATTATTGCCAGCCCTGCGCTCTTTTGCTAACCGTTTAGAAACATCTTACCGCTTCCTGATACATATTCATTCTTCCGTCCATCAAAAGCTGCCGGCAGAGCTTGAGACGACCGTTTACCGGATTATTCAGGAAGCGATCACAAACGTAAGGAAGTACGCCGGTGTGAAGGAAGCTTACGTCGATATTCAATCATATGAGCATAAGCTTTCAGTTTCGATTGAAGATTTTGGGACGGGGATAAAGGAAGAAAAGGAGAGGAAAGGTGTCGGCTTGTTCAGTATGGAAGAGCGTGCAAAAGCATGGGGAGGAGTTCTGAAAATCTCTACATCTCCTGGAAATGGAACGAAAATAGAAGCCACGTTTCCTCTACAGAAGTCTGTCTAAATCAGGCTTCTTTTTTTTGCATCTGTAAGATGGGGGGATTTCATCATCAATATGGGGGGATTCCCCAATACTCGAACAACCTCTTCTCTCTATACAATAAAAGTAAGTCTTACATACAAGGAGGCTTTCATCTAATGGAAAAGAAAAATCAACCACAGCCAAGTCTGAAAGGAACCTTTATCAGCGTCATGGCGGTAGGGATTTTCATTGTTCTGATGTGGGTCAGCATTTATTTACTTTATATTGCGCGGTTATGAGGGAGGGGAAGAACGATGCATTTGCATAAATACGAAAAGATATGGCTTGGCTTTGGTGTCTTTGCTTTGATTGTCTTCTTATCGGTCGTCGGAGTCAGTGCTTTTCATCAAGGGCACACTCCATCAGGAGGCCATATGACGATCGACCCGGAAAACGTAAGGGGAACGGCTCCTTTTGATGAGCCTGGGGTCCATCAAAGGGAAGATGGGAGTTATGAAGTCGTGATTATTGCCAAAGCGTTTGGATACGAACCGAGCGAAATCCAGGTGCCGGTCGGAGAAGAAGTGACCTTCACAGTAACGAGTGAAGATGTCGTGCACAGCTTCTCCATTGTGGAAACGAACGTCAATATGATGGTCGTTCCAGGACAGGTGAACCATAAGACACACACTTTTTCAGAAGAGGGCTCTTATTTGATCGTCTGCAATGAATATTGTGGATCGGGACATCATTTTATGAGTACAGAAATTGAGGTGATTGGACAGTGAAGGACGCGATGATTTCTGTTAAGGATCGAAAATTAGCCCTGACGAACATCGGGGTCGCCTATGCTGCGTTTCTAATTGGGACGCTATGCGGTTTATTACAGGTCTTCATTCGAAATGATGCACTGACTCTTCCAGGGTGGCTGGATTACTATCAAGTCTTGACCGCTCATGGATTGCTTCTTGCGATTGTCTTTACAACATTCTTCATTTTCGCGTTTTTCCATTCAGGCATAAGTCGGACGTTGGGTGATTTCAGTCCGAAGGTAAGAGGCTGGAATTGGGCCGGTTTTTGGGTCACGCTGATCGGCACGATGCTCGTCGTGGTGATGATTGTGGCAGGTCAGGCGTCTGTTTTATATACATTTTATGCACCCCTTCAGGCACACGGGTTGTTTTATGTAGGATTGGCTTTATTTGTGATTGGTACATGGATTCAAGGGTTTGCACTTATCGCTCATTATCTAAAATGGAAAAAGCAACATAAAGGAGAACTAAGTCCGTTATTTGCTTTCATGACGATTGCAACAATCATTCTGTGGGTCATCGCCTGTTTAGGGGTCGTCGCCACGGTATTGTTTCAATTCATCCCCTGGGCATTCGGGTGGACAAACGGGATTAACGTTGAACTGAGCCGCTCTTTGTTCTGGTATTTCGGACATCCGCTCGTTTATTTTTGGCTGCTGCCTGCCTACATGGCCTGGTACGTAGTCGTGCCGAAAATCATTGGTGGGCGCGTTTTCAGTGATTCATTAGCGCGGTTATCCTTTGTTTTATTCATCTTATTTTCGATCCCCGTCGGTTTTCACCACCAGCTGACAGAGCCCGGGATTGCAAGCTTTTGGAAATTTCTTCAGACTGTACTGACCTTCATGGTCATCATCCCATCTCTGATGACAGCCTTTTCGATGTTCGCAACCTTCGAAATGCGAGGCCGCGAACTTGGAGGTAGAGGGTTATTCGGATGGGTGAGCAAACTTCCATGGAAGGATGTACGCTTCACTTCCATTTTTATTGCGATGCTGTTCTTTATTCCCGGAGGTGCGGGCGGGATCATCAATGCCAGTTTTCAAATGAATGAAGTGATCCACAACACGCTATGGGTCGTCGGACACTTTCATATTACAGTCGGGACTCCGGTTGCCATGACCTTTTTCGGACTTACCTTCTGGCTTGTACCTTATCTATCCGGAAGGCGATTTACAAAGTCTCTACAGAGAATGGCGTTCCTGCAAATCGCTACGTGGTCTGTCGGGATGCTTCTGATGAGCACAGCCCAACATTTGCTTGGATTACTCGGAGCACCTCGCCGAACGGCTTATACTGGATATCAGCATGACTCAGCACTCGCCTGGTTCGATGGCGTGTTGTCGAATCACGTGACGATGGCCGTGGGTGGATCGATTTTATTTCTGTCTGCCATTCTCCTTATTTATATCGTGGTTCAGCTGTGGTGGCTCGCTCCGAAATCGGATGAAAACAGCTATGTGACATTCCCGATTGCTACAAGCGATACGTCCGCTACACCAGCATTTCTGGAGAACTGGAAGTTGTGGATCGGCATAGCGATTGTATTGATCGCGGTCGCTTATACGATTCCACTCAGCGATATGATCCAGCATGCCCCGCCAGGATCCGGTCGATTCCAGACTTGGTAAAGGAGGAGATCATCATGACCTTTTCGTTCGCCGTTACGATTTCGTGTATCTTGTTGTTCGTCGTTCTAAGCGCCATTATAATAGAATTACAGACAGAAGAAGATTAAGTAGATGCCGGGCCTGTGCCCGGCATTTTTTTATTTCCAAGGCAATAAAAAACACGAGAGTATCTTAACGTTCTTTACATAAAAATCAGTTTGGGAGAGTTGCGGGAGGGGAATATAGGATGTATTCCTTTATGGAAATTATTTCTATGCTAAAAGACCTGTATACCACATTTCATTTAGTGCTAATGTTTCGTTTTGGAGTGATGAGAACGCTACAAATGTGTCAGATTCTTTAAACTATATGAATATGGTACCCAAAATGCTTCAGATAAGTTAAAATGAGTTAATGTAAATTTAACGGAGGTTTTACGATGTTTACAATAAAAAAATATATAAATAAACAATCAGGTATCAAGATACTTATATATGCGATCATCATGGCGATGTTTTGGTTGAAAATGCATTTCATTCAATCGAACATTTTTTCACTTAATGTAGAAAATTCTAATGAAGCGTCTATTTTGGCATTTAATCCGCTGAGCAGCATTTTCCTCATTTTCGGATTAGGGATTTTGATTGCTGGGCGCCGGGGGATGCTGGTGTCCTATATTTTAGGATCTCTGCTTCTGTACGTGAACATTCTTTTCTACAGAGAGTACAATGATTTTATTACGATCCCGATGCTGAGCCAGGTTGCAAATCTAGCAGATCTTGGCGGAAGTATTGGAACAATCCTTTCAGCGACGGACATTCTTTTATTTGTAGACGTGTTGATTGCAGCTTTCCTATTATTCTATTTAAAACCGGAGCGTCTAACACAGTTCAAACCAAAGCGTCGCGAAGGTTTTGTTTTGGCTATTATCGCGATTCCATTGTTTCTTATTAACCTTTCCTGGGCTGAAACAGAACGTACCGATTTGCTTGAGCGTACATTCGACCGCAACATGCTTGTAAAATATATCGGACTGATCAACTATCATGTCTATGACGCAGTCCTTCAAGGTAAGACAGAAATGACGCGTACGATGGCAGATAGTAACGAGTTGGTTCCTGTGATCAACTATATGAATGAAAACGAACAAGAAGATAGCGATAAGCTTGAGGGTGCTGCAGAGGGCAAAAACGTGATCGTATTATCTCTTGAGAGTACGCAGACTTTCGTTGTAGACAATACGTTGCACGGGGAAGAATTGACGCCTTACTTCAATGACCTTAAAGAGGAAGGGGTTTATTTTGATAACTTCTACCATCAGGTCAAGCAAGGGCGTACTTCCGACTCTGAATTCCTCTTAGCGAACTCGATGTATCCATTGAACCGCGGGGCTGTTTTCTTTACTCACTCGGGTAATGAATATGAAGGATTCCCAAGTTTGTTAAGCGAAAATGATTACTTCACGAACGTTATGCATGCCAATGACAAAACGTTCTGGAACCGTAATGTGATGTACGATTCTTTGGGGTATGATGATTTCTTCTCTAAAGAAGATTACGAAGTGACAGAAGAAAAATCTTACGGATGGGGGTACCTTGATGAGTACTTCTTTGCCGACTCCCTAGACAAGATGAAAGAAATGGAGCAGCCTTTCTTCTCGAAAATGATTACGTTGACGAACCACTATCCTTTCACATTGCCTGAAGATAAGAAAATGATTGAAGAAGGCGAGACATCCAGTGGAACGTTGAATCGCTATTTCCAGACGATTCGTTATCAGGATGAAGCATTGAAACAGTTTGTAGAAGAATTTAAAAACTCCGAGCTCTATGATGACACGATTCTTGTCATTTACGGAGACCACTTTGGAATTTCTGAGAATCACCAGAAAGCTATGGGTGAGTATTTAGATAAAGAGATTAACGACTTTGAACAGTTCCAATTACAGCGTGTGCCACTGCTGATTTATGGCAAAGGCATCAATGCTGAGAAGAACCATACCGTCGGTGGTCAAATCGATCTTCGTCCGACGCTGACGAACCTGTTAGGCCTTGAAGAAGAAGATACAAACCCTGTTCAGTTCGGCCAGGATTTGATGGATGAAGACCGTCGTCAGTTCATGATCACACGTGATGGTGACTTTGCGAGTGAAGAGTATGTCGGTATTCAAGGCGTTTGTTACGACCGTGAAACAGGGGAAGAAGTCGAAGCCCCTGCTTGTGAGGAAGGCTTTGAAAAAGCACAGGAGGAATTACAGATTTCTGATTCGGTCATCTATGGAGACTTACTCCGTTATTTAGATGAAACCGAAATGGTGGAAACTGAAACACCGACTGAAAACAGTAGCGAACAATAATGAAGAGCCGACTGTCCTATCGAGGGCAGTCGGCTTTTTTGATGATTTAAAAGGATGATTCAGCATTCAGGAAAAGAGGGGAGGGCCGTCCGAAACGGATGGTTACCGGTGTGTTCGTTTACTTTGTGAACAAATACAATAGTGCTCACGATAAAAAAGAGCCGGGAAACTATTTCCCAGCTCTGACAAAAAGATCATACTTGTTCTCGCTATAAATTTAAAAGAAATCGAGCCAAACTTTTACAGTGGTTGCTAAAATAAGCAACGCGAGAACCGTTTGAAGTACTTTCGTGTTGACTCGTTTACCGGCCATTGCTCCAAGTGGCGAAGCGAGCAGACTGGCGACGACCATAATGGCAGCAGGAAAATACTCCACTTGTCCCGTAGTCACCTTACCAATCGTAGCACCAATTGAAGAAATCAAGGTGATCGCTAGTGAAGAAGCGATTGTCATACGAGTCGGAATTTTTAAGACGACAAGCATGATCGGTACGAGAAGAAAGGCTCCAGCGGCTCCGACAATTCCCGCTCCGACTCCGACGACAAGCGCTAGAGAAGCCGCCAGTGTACGATTGAATGTGACCTCCTCAAGATTCTGATCGTCCAGCCCTTTCTTAGGTATAAACATCATGATGGTTGCGATCAGGGCCAGCACTCCGTATACGAAGTTGATTCCTGATTCCGGCATAAAACGTGATCCATAACCACCGATAAAGCTTCCAATCAAAATACTGATCCCCATATAAAGAATAAGTTCTTTATTCAAATAGCCACCTTTTCGATAGGCCCAAACGCCGCCGATCGTTGCGAAGAACACTTGCACGGCACTAATCCCTGAAACTTCATGAGCCGTGAAGGCAGTGAACCCTACGAGTGGTGGTATATATAAAAGCATCGGATATTTGATGATAGAGCCTCCGATTCCGAGCATTCCGGATAGATAAGACCCGACAAAGCCGATGATGAAGATTGTAATGATCAATCCGAATTCCATCGTTGTAACCTCCTTAAAAAAGGGAACCAATGTAGGTTCCCTTTTTGACTCTTTTAGCCTTTTTGAATCCAGAACTTAAGAACGTCATCTTCTTCTTTATGCTCAAGAAGCTCGTGTCCACCGGATTTTGCCCAGGCTGTCAAGTCACCTTTAGCTCCTTTATCTGTTGCGTGGATTTCAAGTACTTCACCAGTTTCGATGTCTTTCATCGCTTTTTTTGTTTTGACAATTGGCATCGGGCAAGCTAGTCCTGTGGCATCTAATACTTTTGTTACGTTCATGATAAATTCCCTCCAAATAATGATTAAGTTTTTTTATAGTGAGTGCATTCCTTTAGCGGACAGCACAACGGTTTGGTCCAATTTCCATTTCGCGTTGGTCTTCTTCTTCCGGCGTGATTTTACCCATATTTGTTTCCCGGATTTCTTGATACGCATTTGGTTGTGGCGGCAGATTTTCTGTCACCATTTTTCTGAACTCATTCTCGTCTTCAATATTCAAACCATGGTTTTTCTCGAATAGTGTGCCAAGCTTCTCAGCCACCGTTCCATCTTCGTTCAGTTCGTCCATGATCATGAAGTGTGCCGGAAGCACAACGAGTTCATCAGAGAGCTCTTTGTAGCGCTCATAGAGTGTTTCGCGCAGATCACCAACCCAGTCTTCCGCTTTGCCGGCCAAGTCTGGGCGACCGATAGAATCGATGAATAGAATGTCTCCACTCATCAAATATTGATCATCCACGACGAATGAAGTGGAGCCGATTGTGTGTCCTGGTGAATACAACGCATGGATGTCGATGGTCGTATTTCCGATTTTCACGTTTTCCCCGTCTTCAAGAGGCTGATAGTTGAAGACGACTTCTGTAGCATCTTTAGGTGGTAGCCAGTACGTTGCTTTCGTCTGTTCAGCAATTTGACGGCCACCTGAAATGTGATCAGCGTGCAGGTGTGTGTCAAAGACATGAGTGATTTGCGCATTTTTTTCATTCGCAAAATCAATGTAGACGTCTGTCATTCTTGTCGCATCGATCAGAGCCGCTTCTCCGTTAGATAGAACCATGTAGGATAGGCAGCCTTTTCCGATGCGGACGAATTGATAGAGTTCGCCACCATCTTTAAGATCATTGACTTTGACAGGAACAAGGTGTTCACTCCACGCTTTCATTCCGCCTTCAAGGGAATAAACGTTTGTCATGCCTTCTTCTTCAAGCATTTCAGCTACCATTTGGGAAGAACCGCCTTTGGCACAAACGACCACCACTTCACGATCTTTTGGCAGCTGATCAAGAATGTCTTCGACGCCATCTAGCAAATCAAAGTAAGGGATGTTCATATAATCAAAGTGCTCGCTTTCGATTTTCCAATCTTCAAAAGCATCTTCTGTGCGCACATCTAAAATAAATACATTTTCTTTATCAAGTACTTTTTCAGCCATTTGTTTCGTAGTCATTTCTTTCACAGTCATTTAACTTACCCCCTAAGGTATAATTTTATCGAAAAAAATTTAGGAGGGGAAAAGACTCCCCTTATTGGTTAGACGTTGTATCTCCTGACCATTCGCTCATTCCTGGTACAACGTTATACACCTGAGCAAATCCTTTTTCTGAAAGCTTTTGAGCGGCTAAATCGCTTCGGCTTCCGGTACGGCAGACAACGTACACAGTTTTACTTTGATCGATTTCGTCAGCCCGTTCGTCGAGCTCACCAAGAGGAATAGAGGCAGCCCCTGGAATATGATTGAATGCATATTCTGCTGATTCACGGACGTCGAGTACAACGGTATCTTCTTCATTCAAAGCTTGCGTAAGTTCGTCATTCGATACGACGTGCGGGTGTTTTTTTTCTTGTTCTTCATCTTCATTTGCTTTTCGTACATAGTGCTTCAGGACATCATTTTCTTCGATGGTGCCCAAATATTGATGGCCGGCACTCTTAGCCCACGCGGCTAAGTCTGCTTTGGACCCTTTATCTGTTGCCTGAACTTCAATGACTTGACCAGGTTCAAGGTCTTTCATGGATTTTTTCGTTTTTACAATCGGCATAGGGCAGGCAAGCCCTTTAGCATCGAGCAATACATCACTTTTTATAGTCATGATCTCATCCTCCTGTAACCCATATGGGTATCTTATTTTGTCGGACCTTCCCAGTTCATCATTCCGCCGTTCATGTTTGTGACATCGAATCCTTGCTGCTCTAAGAATTGAGTCGCTTGGCCGCTTCGGCCTCCTGAACGACACACCATAATATAAGGTTTGGATGAATCTAATTCGTTCATACGTGCATCGATCGAACCAAGAGGAATGTGTTTGGCTCCTGGAATCATACCTGTTGCCACTTCCTCGTCTTCTCTTACATCGATAATATTTAATGATTCACCATTTGATAATTTCTGTTCGACTTCTTTCGCTTCTAATGCTTTCATGTTTTGACCTCCTGTTAAATGAATAGGTTGACATTTCCATCTTCTGCATCGCCTAAATATGCGGCAACGCCTGCATATTCGATCTCATCCAGTAGTTCTTCTTTTTGCAAACCTAATAAATCCATTGTCATCGTGCAGGCGACGAGGTTGACGTCCTGCTCTTGAGCCATGTCAATCAGATCAGGTAATGGCATTGCATTATGCTTTTTCATGACGTCTTTAATCATTTTTGGTCCAAATCCTGCGAAGTTCATTTTAGAGATGCCCATTTTATTTGCACCGCGCGGCATCATTTTGCCAAACATCTTTTCAATGAAATTCTTATCCACTTTAATAGCTTCATCTTTTCTTAGAGCGTTTAAACCCCAGAAGGTATGAAAAATGGTAACTTCGTGATCGTAGGCAGCGGCACCGTTTGCGATGATATAGGCTGCCATCGCTTTGTCATAATCACCACTAAATAAAATAATGTTCGTTTTCTTTTGTTCAGACATGAAAATCCTCCTCATAATTATATACTTATACTAGTAGGGGTATAATATTTATTAAAAAAATTATCGACTTTTGACAAGAAGCTTAACGGCTTCGTTGACTGCGTCTTCTGTGCTTTCTGATTCTTCGCTCTCACGGATACATTCCACAAGGTTTGAGCTAACCACTAAACCAATGGTACGATCCAGTGCACTTCTTGATGCAGAAAGTTGAGTGATGACATCTTTACAATCTTTATTTTCTTCCATCATCTTTAAAACGCCGCGAAGTTGTCCTTCGATCCGTTTGATTCTGTTCTTCATCGCATCATTGTATTCCATTCCAGTTAACCTCCCTTAGTGGATGTTTGCTGTCCCGTTTGAACAGTACATGACTAATAATATACCCCATTAGGTATAATGTCAACAGGTAAACATAATTTTTTTTAGAGTTTGGATAACACTAAGCATAAAAGGGGGATTGTCATGGAAATCATGGAAGATGGGCTCAAGGTGATCGGTAGGGTTGTCACGATTCTCCCCTTATTACTAGGGATTACTCTATTTATGGGGAAACGCTCGATTGCAGAGCTGCCTGTATTCGACCTTTTAGTGCTGTTAGTTCTAGGATCCGTAGTCGGAGCCGATATTGCGGATCCGGATATCAATCACATTCATACGGTCATTGCAATGATCGCCATCGCTTTGCTTCAAAAGTCAGTGATTGGGATGAAGCTTAAAAATCGAAAGATAGGAAAATGGCTGACCTTTGAACCGACGGTCGTCCTTTACCAAGGGAAGCTGCTCGATCATAATATACGAAAGATTCATTACTCTATCGACAATATTTTAAATATGCTTAGAGAAAAAGATATCTTTCAAATAGAAGATGTGGAATTTGCTATCGTCGAATCTAATGGAAGCCTCTCTGTGAAAAGATACCCTCATAAAGAGGTGGTAACAAATGAGATCTTCCACGGGTTTAATAGGGGTGGGGGTTATGAAATTCCGCTTATACTAGATGGTCATGTACAAATGGATGTATTACTGAGAATCGGAAAAAGTACTGGCTGGTTAAGAGAGAAACTGAAGGAAAAAAAGGTCAAAGAGTCAGGAAATGTTTTTTACGCAGCGATGACGAGCAATGAGCAGATAGTTGTCTCTTTAAAAGGACAAGAAAAGGAAGGACCTCCGATTCAACATTAAAAAAGAGGGGGCAGCCCCTCTTAATCGTTTAAACGCTTCGATCCATGCAATGAATCAGTCGCTTTTCAATATCTTCTGCTAATTCATGAATATTTTCGTCCTCGACCATCTGAATCAGAGCGGTCGGTTTCGGCATGCCGATTTTGGTTGTTCCATTTTCTTGATAAACGACCATCTTACAAGGTAAAAAGTAACCGGCCATCGTATTCTCTGTTAATACTTTCTGGGCTTCCTTAGGATTACAAACTTCTAGGACTTTGAATTCCTGCTCGAATTCTAGTCCTTTTTCATTGAGTTTATCTTTGATGTCGAATGTCCACAAGACGCCGAACTGCTCTTCTTTTAAACTTGTTTCCAGGCTCTCTACGGCTTCTTCAAGCCCTTTTGATGTCTCTACCGTATAATGAAACATATCTTCTGCCTCCTTATTTTTTTCTCGGAGGTATTATACCCTTGTTGGTATGTGGATAATCATTGAAATTATAAATCTTACAGAATTTAGGTTGGGAAGACGGATGAAAGCACCTTTTCGACATTTCGTGAGGGTGCTTTTGTTTTCACATTTCCTCACTTATATTAAAATAGAAAGAGCAGAAGAGAGGACGTGAAATAATGGATAAAGATATTAAATTGATTGCTCTTGATTTGGACGGCACGCTCGTCAACCCAGACGGTATCGTTTCGAAAGAAAATGAAGAAGCCGTGAAGGAAGCGAAGAGCAGAGGAATTCATGTGGTATTAAGTACAGGAAGGTCCTTGTCCCGTTGCCGCGATATTGCGGAATCGCTGGGGCGCTCTTCTTATATCGTTACGATTAACGGTGGGGAAATTTACAACCATGAATTTGACTTAGTCGATCAGACGACTTTGGAACACCGTCATATTCAACGCTTATGGGAACTTAAGAGAGAGCACGGATTATATTACTGGTCTTCAACGGTTCAAGGGCTGTATAACAGCGTCAATCCTTTCGATAAAGAAATCGAAGAGTATGAATGGTTGAAGTTCGGTTTCGATATTGAAGATGATGAAGTGCGTGAAGTCATTCTGCAGGAACTGAATGACAATGAGCATTTAGAAGTGACAAACTCTAGTCCAACAAATATTGAAATCAATCCGGCGGGCGTAAATAAAGCGGCTGCTCTTCGCAAAGTGACGAAGTGGTTGGAGCTTGAAATGGATCATGTAATGGCGGTCGGTGACAGCCTGAATGATTTAGCGATGATCCGTGAAGCCGGTTTAGGCGTCGCCATGGGGAATGCCCAGGAAGATGTCAAAAAAGAAGCCGCCTTTGTTACGAATACGAATGAGGAACACGGCGTAGCCAAAGCCATTGAAAAGATTCTTAAATAAGTGAGAAAGTCAGTCTTTTGAAAAGGCTGACTTTTTTCATCGTTAAAACTAATCCTGCTTATGAAATGAAAGGAATAGGACTTTTGAAAGAATTATGTAAGCGTTATCTTTATTTAGAAGGAAAATAAAGAGAGGTTCAAGAAACTATGATAAGAGTATTTTATTCCCAAATTTAATCAGGATATTCTGATCGGAGGTTTAGATGAAGACGACTTACATAAAGGAAGAGCATGAAATTCTTAGACGTTCTTTAAGGAAATTCTTAGATAAACAAGCATATCCACACTTTGATACTTGGGAAAAGAATGGGGAAATTCCCCGTACCTTTTGGAGAAAACTCGGAGAGCAGGGATATTTATGTCCGTGGCTTGAAGAGAAATATGGAGGATTCGGAGCCGATTTCGGATACTCTGTGGTGATCAATGAGGAGCTTGAAAAGGTAGGGACCGGCACAATAGGAATTGGCCTTCATAACGATATCGTCGTTCCCTATTTGCATGAATACGGAACGACTGAACAAAAAGAGAGGTGGCTCCCACAATGTACGACTGGGGAAGCGATTACGGCGATCGCGATGACCGAACCTGGTGCTGGCTCAGATTTAGCTTCGATTCGGACGTCAGCAAGACTGGATGGCGACCATTATATCGTCAACGGTGAAAAGACGTTTATCACCAACGGCATTCATGCAGACTTGGTCGTTATCGTGTGTAAAACAGACCCGTCAGCTGTACCTGCACATAAGGGAATCAGTCTGTTAGTCGTAGAAAAGGACACCCCCGGATTTTCAAGAGGAAAGAAGCTAGATAAAGTCGGTCTCCACAGTCAGGATACAGCGGAATTAATTTTTGATGAGGCAAAGGTACCGAAAGAGAACCTGCTGGGCATGGAAGGTCAGGGGTTCTATTATTTAATGAATCAACTACAGCAGGAAAGATTGATTGTCGGAATCGGTGCTCTTACTTCCTGTCAGAGAATGATTGACCTAACGGTGAAGTATGTGAAGGAACGGCAGGCTTTCGGAAAAACGATCGGTTCCTTTCAGAATACACAGTTTACGTTGGTTGAATTACAAACAGAAGTCGAAATTGGCCGTGCGTTTCTGGATAGGACGATTGAAGCTCACATGAAAGGTGAGGAAGTCGTCAATGAAGTATTAATGGCCAAATGGTGGACGACCGATCTCGTGAAGAAGGTAGCGCTCGAGTGCATGCATTTGCACGGGGGATATGGATATATGGAAGAGTATGAGATTGCCAGAAGATTCCGTGATGCTCCGGTAACCGCGATTTATGCAGGATCAAATGAAATTATGAAATCGATCATCGCAAAGAACATGGGACTTGGATAAGGAGGATATAGCATGAATGAAGTTGTGATTGTAGAAGCCGTTCGGACACCTGTCGGCAAACGGAAGGGTGTCCTCAGTGGAGTACGACCGGATGAGTTGTTCGCGCTTGTGCTAGAGGAATTAGTGAACAGAGCTGGTATTGAATCGAAAGAAGTGGAAGATGTCATCGCTGGCTGTGTGTCACAAGTAGGGGAACAGGCGAGCGATATCGCCAGAGTGTCTGCATTAATTGCCGGCTTCCCGATAGAAGTCCCGGGCGTTACGATCGATCGGCAGTGTGGATCGAGTCAGCAAGCAATCCATTTTGCTTCCCAAGCCATAGCGGCAGGCGATATGGATGTCGTCATCGCTGGTGGGGTGGAGTCGATGTCCCGCGTCCCGATGTTTTCCAATCGTCAGAAAGCAGAGGATAGTGAAAAGCTGAAGGAAAAGTACGAACTGATCAATCAGGGGCTTTCTGCTGAAAGAATTGCTGATCATTGGAAGCTTTCAAAAGAAGAACTGGATCAATATGCGGTGACGAGTCATGAGCGTGCGATAAAAGCAGCCAAAGAAGGACGTTTCGATCGTGAACTTATGCCAATCCAATGGGTGGATGATCGTGGCGAATCCTTCGATATAACCCTTGACGAAGGACCAAGACCGGGGACTTCCCTCGAGACGCTTCAATCACTGAAGCCGGCGTTCAAGGAAAACGGGAAGATTACTGCAGGAAATGCAAGTCAAATCAGTGATGGGGCGGCAGCGGTATTATTAATGTCCCGTCAAAAAGCGGAATCCCTTGGGTTAAAGCCGCGCTTTCGGCTGATTTCCAGGGCTGTCGTCGGATCTGATCCGACCTTTATGCTGACGGGACCTGTATCCGCTACGTATAAAGCTCTTCAGAAAGCCGGCCTTAGTCTTGGAGATATTGATTTGTTTGAGGTGAATGAAGCTTTTGCGTCTGTCCCATTGTTCTGGATGAAAGAAACAGGAGTAGATCATTCCCAGCTCAATGTCAATGGGGGAGCCATTGCTCTAGGACACCCTCTCGGCGCAACAGGAGCTAAGCTAATGACGACGCTCATGCATGAATTAGAGCGTAGCGGAAAGCGATATGGTCTCCAGGCCGTGTGCGAAGGCCTAGGAATGGCTAATGCGACGATTATTGAGCGATTGGAGGGATAGGCCATGAATCAGAAGGACGTGATTGCCGTTGTGACAGGTGGGGCTTCCGGGCTGGGGGAAGCAACGGTAAGAGAGATTGTCAGGCGTGGAGGAAAAGCTGTCATCGCTGATCGTGATACAGAAAAAGGAAAGGCGCTTGCTATAGAGCTGGGAGAGGCTGTTGCCTTCTACGAAACCGATGTAACTTCAGAGAGTAGCGTGATGAATATGTTGAATCAGGCGATCGATCGCTTCGGCTCTATAAATGGCCTGATCAACTGTGCCGGTATTGTTATCGGTGAAAGGGTGGCAGGTAAAGAAGAGCCCCATCACCTTTCGTCTTTTTCAAAAGTGATTGAAGTGAACTTGATCGGAACATTCAATATGATTCGGCTTGTGGCGGAACGAATGCAATCCAATGGTCCGAACTATGAAGGTGAGCGCGGGGTAATCGTCAATACGTCATCCATCGCTGCTTTTGACGGGCAGATCGGCCAGGCAGCTTACAGTGCTTCTAAAGGTGGTGTCGCGGCCATGACGCTACCGATATCGCGTGAACTGGCACGACACGGCATCCGAGTGATGACGATCGCTCCGGGGTTATTCGAAACTCCGATGTCCGGGCAACTTCCTGAGCCGGCAAGACAAGCAATCGGCGAAATGACACCATTTCCGAAGAGGCTCGGTCGGCCTGAAGAGTTTGCCAGCCTTGTCGGCAGCATATTCACCAATTCGATGCTGAATGGGGAGGTGATCCGCCTGGACGGAGCGATCCGCATGCAGCCGAAATAGTCGAATGTCTTTCTGCGATTCCATTGAAAAATTAATAAAGGAGACGATCAAATGGCGCCTACATTGAAAAGCATGTTCGAACAGACGGTACGGAAGTTTGGTGAAAAAGAGGGGTTGGTGGACCTTAGACTCGGGACACGCTGGACGTATCAAGAATGGGAAGAGGAAGTGAATGCGCTGGCCAGGGCTCTTCAAGCAGCAGGTGTAGAAAAAGGCGATAAAGTTTCGACGGTTCTTTTCAATACCGCAGAGTTTGCGACAACGTTGTTTGCTTGTACAAAGCTTGGAGCTATCTTTAATCCGATCAATTTCCGGTTAACCGAAAAAGAAATTGAATTCATCGTGGAAGATGCCGATCCGAAAATCGTACTTTTCGAAAGAGCGACCTCAGAACAAGTGCGACCCGTCGCTTCTAAATTGACGCACGTCCAGTTCTGGTCGATTGATGAACCGGACCTTGAATATGCCATGTATTACTATGATCAAATTCAGGGGATAGACCGGACGCCACTCCATGTCGATGTAGGGGAAGATGATCCTTATGCAATCATGTACACGTCTGGCACGACAGGGCTGCCAAAAGGGGTGCTTCATTCTCATCGCGATATGATCGATCAGGCGCTCATCTTGACGGCTTGTTTACGGCTCACTCCCGAGGATAGGGGTCTCACGGTCGCACCTATTTTTCACTGTGCCGAGCTGCATTGTGCGTTCTTCCCTCGCATCATGATCGGTGGAACGAACGTCATCATGCATCATTTCGACGCTGGCCAGATGATCGAAACGGTCAAGCAGGAAGAAATTACGAGTCTGTTTGCTGCTCCTACGATGTGGAATATGGTTTTGCAGGAGGAATTTTCACAGGAAGACTTCCGAACGCTCCGTCAAGGTCTGTACGGAGGGGCCCCGATGGCACCTGCCTTGACTACACGTCTACACGATGCGCTTGGTGTCCAATTGATTCAGGCTTATGGAATGACGGAAATGGGGCCTGCGATTACGGCTTTAATGGAAGACGAACAATTGACGAAAGCAGGGTCAGCTGGACGACCGTTGTTGAATCATGAGGTCCGTGTCGTACGCACAAATGAAAATGGTCCGGCTGATCCGGATGACATTTGTGAACCAGGGGAGCTCGGAGAAATCATTGTGCAGGGGCCGAGTATGATGCAGGGCTACTATAATCGTCCAGAAGCTACAGAAGAAGCCTTATATAAAGACTGGTATCATTCAGGGGATATCGGGACGTTTGATGATGAAGGATACTTATGGGTGAGCGACCGTGTAAAAGATATGATCATTTCCGGTGGTGAAAATATTTATTCAAGGGAAGTAGAGGATGCTTTGTTTGATCATCCGGAGGTACTCGATGCAGCTGTAGTTGGTGAACCAGATGAGGTGTGGGGAGAGCGGGTGGTCGCCTTCATTGTGAAAAAGGAAGGTGCTCTCGATGAAAAGACACTCGATGAGTTTTGTACCTCCGGCAATCGTCTCGCTCGTTATAAACGTCCGAGGCGATACGAATTCGTCGATCAGCTTCCGCGTAATGCGAGTGGGAAACTGCAAAAATTCAAGCTGCGGGAACGCACGAAAACGGCTTCTGAATAAACTTAAAACTCCCTCTGCGACCGTGCAGAGGGAGTTTTTTATTTGAAGGATACAGACTCGGTAAAAGGGGTGGAAGCATTTCTTTTTTGTTTATAATCTTGATAGAGAACTACATTCAATAATAAAAGCGAAGCAGCCATGGTCAGCGGAATCATCCATAACTGATCAGAAACGAAAAATAGTCCTATGATCACTAAAATGGTGGATAAAACCGGAGCGAAAAAGTAAAAGGCCTTCGTTGCATAAAGCCATCCATATGGGTACAGATGGGCAGCTGTAATGACTGCAAAGAAAAGAACTGCTGAGGTGGGGCTTTTTAAAAAGGCCCAAAATAGGATAGGGAAGTAGATGAATTGAGCCATATTTAAGTAAAGACTCAACGAATTGAGTGGATTCTCTTTGCTTTTCCAGTCGATGTCCATCCATTTGGATAACATGACAGCCACCGGAAAAGTCAGACCGGTTGCGTATAGCATGAGAATGTTTTGTGTGCCGACTTCAAAGGGCAGCATAAAAACCAGGCTGATCAGCACCCAGACAATGGACGCTGATGATAGAAAAGCAATCCCATTTTTATTGAATAAAGCGAGTTCTTTTCTTAATTCTAACAAATTCACAGGTATTCACCTCATTCTATGTAGTCCATCCTAATGTTGAAAAACAATAAACGATTGGATGGAGACGTAAAAGACAAGAAACGAAACGACTATACTCGTGTACCCCCAGAAGTTCCGGCGGTCCTTCTGTACTTCCGAAATTCCGATCAAAAGTGTGGAAGCACCAAGCGCAGCCAGCATATATGGTAAAATATCGAAATTCCGAGTCAAAAGTATATAAACAGAAATCGCTACGGTAACTATGGATAAGACTAATCGGCTCGCTCTTAGCAAAGAATCTCCTCCTTTCTATTTTATATACGGAGGGAAATGATGGAAAGTTTCATGGAATTAAAAATTTCCTGGGAAATATATTTCGCCTTTATTCGACGGATTTAGTCTTTGAGAGACTTCATGGTCTCAATCGGTTGATGAAGGCGTGCTTGACCATAGTCGGAAAAAGGACACCCATATGTTTGTACTCTCTTTAAAGTATTTTGAAGGGTAAACTGGTCTGGGTGAAGATTTTCTGTCACCTCGTTCCAGTATAAAGGAGCAGCGATTGTCGCCTTTTCCGTCGCTCTGGCTGAATAAGGGGCAATGATCGTTTTTCCCTCGGCGTGCTGGACATAGTCTATATACAGGCGCTTGCCACGTTTCTTCTTCAAACGTTCTGTAGTGAATGATTCTGGATGCTGACGGACAAGGAGAGCGGCCAAACTTTCCGTAAATCCCCGGGTTTCCTCGTACGACATAGAACCCCCTAGAATCGGGATGTGCAATTGCATTCCCTTATTACCTGAAGTTTTAATGAAGCTGCGAACATCCAGTTCATCAAGGAGCTGCTTAAATAACTGAGCCGCTTTGATCGCTAGCGAAAAAGCATCCCGGTCTGGAGGATCCAAGTCGAATACAATGTCAGTGGGCTGTTGTTCTTTCACTTTTTGAAAAGGGATATGAAATTCAAGCGCTCCTTGATTTCCAAACCAAAGCAATGATTCTAACCCAGAACACAAAAGGAATTCTTCGTCGTTCTCAGGCCATGTTTCAACAAAGGAAGGCTGGCTACTGCTCGCGTGCTTTTGGAAAAAGGAAGGCTTGTCTATTCCATCTGGAAAACGGATCAGGGTCAGCTTCTTATTCAGAAGATGAGGGAGCAAGTAGGGTGCTATATCTCTTAGATAAAGAAGGTACTCCCGTTTTGTGACACCAGGCCAGAGGGCTTTGTCCAAGTTCGTAAACGTCACGTTCTCCGGAAATAGAGAAAGATCCCACTCCAATTTCTCTTTCGTACACTCATCATGTGACAAATCGAACCGAAACTCGTGAAAGACCGGTTCCCTCAGTTCCCCATTCTCTGCATGTAAACAATGGACATCTACGCATACGCCCGGACCTAAATTCCAGCCACCTTCTGTTTTCGTTCCTTTATTTTTAAAGAAAGATCGTAAAGTTTCATGCTGTTCAGCATCAAGTCCGTGTTTGAACTTCCCAATCGTTGTAGTCTCAGCGTCTTCCATGATGGCGAGTTGGAAATAATCGTTGGACGGATCGAAATGAGTAAGGAATCCCGAAATCGTCCGCCAGTTTTTCACTTTCTGCCAGTCCTTAGAGCGAATATCTTCCTGGTAAAAACTATCCTTTTTCTTTGCTACGATTCCTTCTCCTTGGTGAGTATGAACGATTGCTTTCACATCCTCCGCTTTTGTAAAAGATTCGATGAGCTGTATACGGTTTGTGGGCAGCTTTTTTATTACATCTTTCAAAACTTGTCGACGTTTATTCAACTTCCACTTTGGATCCAGCAGTATATCGAAGGCCACAAAAGTGACGGGCCGGCTCGTAGCTATATCATTGATTTTCGTCTTATTCCGCAGTCTTCCACGTTGCTGCAGTAAGGGGAAGTTCGCTTGATAAGGAGTGTTCAGAACGACAAGCTCCCCGTCGAGGAGTAAAGGGAGCTTCGGAGGATTGATGGTTTCTGCAAGAGCTGTTATTTCAGGGAAGCGGTCGGTTAAGTCCTTCTCATTCCGGCTGATCAAATGAATCCCTTCTTCAGACCAGTACAAAAGCGTGCGGAACCCGTCGTATTTTACTTCATACGTCCAGTCTTTCCCCATTGGAGCGTCGTTGGCTAATGTTAAGCGCATTGGCTTCATAATTCTCACCTCTTGTTTTAGTGTTCTTAATCACACGTTTTTTAAACCTGCAGGATAAAACAGGGAGGACTCGTCCAACCTAAGAAAAAAAGGAGTCGATTCCATGCATACGATGTGGAAAGGGACGATCAGCTTCGGACTTGTCAATATACCGGTGAAGCTCCATGCCGCTACTGAGAATAAAGATATTAAACTACGCCAACTGCACGAAGAATGCCACTCTCCTGTCGAGTATAAGAAAAGGTGTCCTGTTTGTGATCGGGAAATAGAGTCACAGGAAATCGTTAAAGCTTACGAGTATGCGAAGAATAAGTTTGTGATTCTTGATGAAGAGGATCTTGAGGCGTTAAAAAAAGAGCAAGAAGACAAAGCGGTGGAAATTCTTGATTTTGTTAAACTGGAAGAAATCGACCCGATATACTTTGAGCGCAGTTATTACATTTCTCCTAATGAAGGTGGAACGAAAGCGTATGGACTGCTTCGCAAAGCTTTGGCTGATACGGGTAAAATTGGAGTAGCTAAAATCATCATCCGTTCCAAAGAACAGCTGGCAATTGTCAGGGTCTATGAAAATACACTGCTGATGGAAACGATCCACTTCCCAGATGAAGTTCGCAATGTACAAGATGTGCCGAATGTCCCTGCAGAAACAGAGCTAAGTAAAAAGGAGCTAAGCACAGCTATTACGCTTATTGATCAGCTGACGGAGGAGTTTGAGCCTAAGAAATATAAAGATGATTACAGAACGGCTCTGTTAGAATTGATTGAAGCGAAGCGTAATGACGAGAAAATTACGACAGGACAGGAACGGAAAAAGCCGGATAATGTCACAGATTTAATGGAAGCATTAGAAAAGTCGTTGGAGAAAACGAAGGGAACGAAGAAAAAGACTACGAAGCGAAAGGCAGCCTCAGCGAAGAAAAAAACATCATAAAAACACTGTTCTGAAGGGGATTTGTCGAGGGATAGAACTGTATTTTCCCGGAGGTTTATAGTATAATATATAGTAGATACAATATGGGTCGGAGGGTATGTTGATGAGTCTGCGAACAGAACAGGAAGCTGAGCATTTAATGCGTTCAGCAAAGGCCTCAATTGCCATTGAGGGATTGTGCTTAAGTCGCAAGCAAGAGTCACTGGTCAAAAAATGTTTGACAGGAGCTATTACACATAAAGAATTTCTAAAGCGGGCTCTGGAATTATCTCGCCATGCCTGAGTCCAGGTATGGGAGTGGTTCCTCCCGCTATTGTTATGCCGGAACAGACGTGTTGATCAATCATTATGATCTTATGGATGATCGACAATTACAGGCGATGGAAACAATCTTGTCCACACAGCGTTTGTCTGAGCTTCAAGAAAAGCCCGTAGATGGGGATTTCGATCTCCGGCATTTACAGAGGATTCATGAATATATTTTCAAGGATCTTTACCCCTTTGCAGGAGAGATCCGTACCGAAAATATTACAAAGGACGGGTTTTCTTTTGCCCAAGCAAGGTTTATTACAGAAGCATCGAAACCGCTGTTCGATCAGTTGATTTCGGAAAACTGGGAAGTCATGAACCGTAGTGAATTGGCAGAAAAGTTGACGTATTATATGTCGGAGCTGAACGTCCTCCATCCTTTTCGTGAAGGGAATGGGCGCAGTCTGAGAGAGTTTATACGCTGCCTTGCCCTTGAGGCTGGATATACAATCGATTGGGCTAAGGTTCCACGTGAAAAAGTGTTTCAGGCCAGTGTCGAATCTGTCTATGATTCAACCCATCTCCAGCAAATCATCGAACAATCATTAGTGAATCTCCAGGATATTTGAACCTTCCGTTATCAACGGAAGGTTTTTTTGATGCGTTTTATCAAACCGCTTTTTTAGCTGCTTTTCATCCACTATAATGTAAGGTGAATCATAATTTCAGAAAAATCAGAATCAAGCATCATATAATCAGTAAAAAAGGAGCGTGTGGCATGACGGATTCTTTTTTCCCTTTTCGGGACATTTATAAAGCGAAGCACAGAATTTCTTCGATCGTTGAACCGACACCGCTCATATATTCTGAACCATTATCAGACCTTTTGCAGACGGATGTCTATTTGAAGTATGAACAGGAGCATCCCACCGGGGCCTTTAAAATCAGAGGAGCAGCGAATAAGGTTCTGTCCCTCAGTGAAGAGGATCGCGACAAGGGTGTGACGACCTTTTCTACAGGTAACCATGGAATCTCAGTCGCCTATATTGCAAACCGATTGGATATAAGCTGTACGGTCTGTATATCCAATCGAGTCCCTTCACAAAAGCGGAGAAAGCTGGAACGCCTTGGTGCACAAGTCATCGTAACCGGAAATAGTCAGGACGATGCAAAAGATTACTGTGAACGTTTAGAACGTGAATCCGGAATGACGATCATTCCTCCTTTTGATGATCCAGATATCATTGCAGGGCAAGGAACGATCGGCCTTGAACTGATCGAGCAATGCCCAGACTTGAAAAAAGTGATCATTCCATTATCAGGAGGCGGTTTGCTTGCTGGCATCGGCTATGCATTAAAATCGATTGACGCGTCCATACAAATCAAAGGTGTCACAATGGAAAAGTCAGCGGTCATGTATGAGAGTCTGAAAAATGGAACCCCCCTTCTTTTAGAGGAAACCGAGACATTGGCCGACAGCTTACTTGGCGGAATCGGTCTAGATAACCGTTACACGTTTCCAATGACAAAAGCATTCATCGATCAGGCGGAACTTGTTTCTGAGGCATCGATTGCTAACGGGATCTACTATATGATGGATCACCATAAAATGATCGTGGAAGGAGCAGCAGCGGCTGGCATCGGATGTCTGTTAAATAACCAGGAAACGGGTCCTGTTGTCGCGATCATCACAGGAAATAACATAGATTCAGAGGTGATCGACAAACTCGTCAAAGAGAGATAAAAGGAGGGGCAAGGGGATGGGTGTGAGTGTCGGGAAAGTCTTGGAACTTCCAATTTTGGAGAATGCGCATGTGTTGACTCATTTTGATGAGAATCCGGTCGAATGGATTTCCGTCATTGAAACGCCGGTAGAAAATTTTGTCCGCAAGCATGAATTTGTGTTGAGCACAGGAGTTGGATGTGGAGAGGATTTTGTAGCATTGGAGAAATATGTGCAGGATGTCATCCAATCTGGGGCTTCTGCTCTCGCCTTCGCAACGGGGCGGTACATTTACAAAATTCCTGATCGGATCATTCAATTGGCTGAAAAGAACCAGCTCGTGCTGATCGAATTGCCATGGGAACTTCGGTTTGGCGATATCCTTCAGGAGATTCTCCGCTTGATCAGTCAGGAAAAAAGAACGGAACAACGCCATACAGAAGAAATCAGACAGGAGCTGATCAATTGTGTGCTGAATGGGAAAGGCCTTCAGGAGATCACGACGATTCTGTATCATTACACCACGATTCCAGTTGCAATCAGCGATCATAACAAAAAGATCCGAGCGAACCATCATTTTGACAGGTACTACATTGACGTTCTGAATGGAACGGTAGAACAGGAGTATAAGCTGATACCTGCCGCACCTTTCAGTGATCATCCGCTGCTTCACTTTATAGAAAAATACCAGTTTGGTGATAACAGCTGTTATCAGCTAACGATCCTTTCTAATTATAAAAAGCAGGGCTATTTGTTATTCAAGCCGGAAAGTGATGATCAGCTGACATGGTCGGTGCTGACGATTTTGGAGCATGCGCTGACAGCCTGTGCCTTATATTTTGTTAAAGAAAATGCGATTGAAATGACGGAAATAAGGTTAAAGGACAACTTTTTGCTGGATTTAGCTCGTTCAGACGTGGCGATAGACAAAACGCTTCTGTCCAAGGCTCAGTTGCTTGGTTATGATCTTGAGAAACCATATATCTGTTTAGTTGGAAAGATTTCATTTCGAAAACCGGTGGATGACCATATTCGTTCTGATGATCATGCCGTACGTTCCTCATCGATGCACAGCCGGAATTATTATATACAAAAAGAAGTGACGCATGCAGGAGACGTCATGAAGCGTCAGACGATGACGACGTTTGATGAAGGAGAAGTCATCGTGTACTTGGAGACCGATCCTTCTCCTTATGAAGAAATGGCCAATCAATTTCTGGATCTGGTGGAGCGGCGTCTGAATGATCTGCTTGCCGGAATTACGATATCGTGGGGGATTTCTCGGTTCAAGGATGGATACTTTACGTTTCACCAAAGCTATGAAGAAGCTTCCACAGCACTGAGAATTGGGAAACAGCAGCTAGAGGACGATGGCAGGACGTTTTTCAGCGATACGAGAATGAATCGTTTACTTATGGCGCTTTCTCATGAGAAGGAGATTGAAAGTATTGTAGAGGATACGCTGGAGCGGCTGATTGAATATGATCAGAAAAGGCAGACAGACCTGATCCATACGTTCATCGTCTACAATAAGCTCAATAGCAATGTCAGTCAGACGGCAAGAGAACTGAACTTGCACAGGCAATCGCTGTTGCATCGGTTGAGGAATATTGAACAGCTGACAGGTTTATCCCTATTGAACGCCGATGACTTGTTCTTGCTAGAGCTAAGTGTCCGCTTGTGGATGCTGAAAAAAGTAGAAAAATAAGCGTTGCCAACAGGCACGCTTATTTTTTATCCGCGATAATCTCTTTTAAATGACTGCCTGTCCCGAGTTCAGTCAGCTTGACGGTCCATTCGTCTGCGTCAGGGTCAAACGATATAAGATCGACGGACAAAATGTCTTCTGAAGCTACACTGGACAATACTGAGGATAAAGCCTCGGTCACTTGTAAGTCTGCACCATCCACATCACTCATCTCGAGGACAGCCACCTGTTCAGCCTTTCCTTGTTCGGGAAACGACTCCTGAACAGGACCATCCAACCAGACTTCTACCTGCTTACCGATCCACAAGTCATCCGCTGCATCGGATACCCACACGGCTCGCATTGTGCCCGATGATGCCGGATCCTTTGGAGTGACCACCAAAATCTGATCGTCCTGCTGATCCATGACATAGCCGGTTATATCTGGAGAACGTTGTGTCTCGCTATCAGCTTCTCCGGACAAAGAGGGTTCAGCAGATCCACAAGCAGACAGCAGCAATAAAAAGCTGATGAACATAAGCCCGACGGTTTTCATAGCAATCGCACCCTTTCCTCCGTTTCATGAAGGTTGCGTCACAGATGATGAAGTATTATTGGAAGTATTTATCTTTTACCCTCATCATACACAGTTTAAGCGTTTCCATACAGGGCCTTTTAGCAGGTGTCGAAGTCTCTATCGATTACCATTCCTTTATGGAACATCATGACCCATAGAGCTTTGAAGAATTTCAAACCACTGGTCATGATTCAACTTCCACTCCATTGCCTGGACAGCTTTTGTGATGCGATCCTTTCTACCAGAGCCGATGATCGGCATAATCTTAGCTGGGTGATTCAGTAACCAAGCATAAAGTACTTGATCGATTCCATCTGCGCCGATTTCCTTTTGAACTTTTTCTAATGTATCTCGAAGACGTTTCGAACGTTCATCCTCACCGTTAAAGACTTTTCCACCCGCAAGAGGTGACCAAGCCATGGGGGGAACACGCTTTTCTTGGCAATGGTTAAGCGTACCATCCTCGAAGTTTTCCAATTGATACGCGGACAGTTCTAATTGGTTTGTGACTAGCTCGAACGGAAGATGCGATTGAAGCATGTTCCATTGATGGTCTTTAAAGTTGGATACACCAAAGGTACGGACTTTGCCTGCTTCTTTCAGCTGAATAAAAGCTTCCGCTGTTTCTTCCGGATCCATATACGGGTCTGGACGGTGAATCAAAAGCGTATCGATATAGTCGGTTTGCAGGTTTTTCAACGACCGATCGACTGATTTTACAATGTGTGACCGGCTCGTATTGTAGTGATGGGTCTTGTGTTCCGGTCTATTTTTAGACGGAAGGACAATTCCACACTTTGTCACAAGTTCGATTTGCTCTCTGAGAGAAGGCTTCAAACTCAAAGCTTCTCCGAAAAGCTCCTCACATGTGTAACCACCGTATATATCTGCATGGTCAAAGGTCGTAATCCCAAGCTCGAGAGCATGTTCGATCAAGGAAAGGGTTTCTTCTTTCGTCTGGTTCCAATCCGCGAGTCTCCACAAGCCATGTATGTATCTGGAATAGGAAAGCTCTGTTGTTAATTGTACACGTTCCATTTTTCATCCTCCTTTAAGAAAAACGTTTCCTGTATAAGGATACCTTATTCCTCTACATTTTGTAATTTAGGCATCTTCTCCCGCAATGAATTTTTTCTATCACTTATGCACATGTGGATAAGTGTCGGTGTGTCCAAAATCGCTTCATACCAGTGAATATGTGTATAAACCTGTGGGTACTTTTGCATTTTGTATCAAATCTCACTTTACAATTTCATACACTTTTTACATTACATTAGAAAAAGTCATTGAATACAATAAAAGTATAGTTGTAGAAAAATTCTGATAATAGTGCGGGGAGGGAGAAATTCATGGTGTTGCCTTTTGATATTTTAGAATATCACGAGAGATTGACCAATACAAAAAAACGTATGGCAGCCCAGGGCATTGATGTACTGCTTATTACGGATCCTGCCAATATGAATTATCTGTCTGGTTATGATGCTTGGTCCTTTTATGTTCACCAAATGCTTGTCGTCATTATTGATGAACCACAGCCATTGTGGATCGGTCGCTACCAGGATGCGAATGGGGCAAGAGTCACAACTTGGATTTATGATGAAAATGTAATAGCTTATCCAGATTATTACGTCCAGTCTGAACAGCATCACCCTATGGATTTTATTTCTGATATTTTGAGGCAGATCGGTCACGGCAACCGCACAGTCGGTGTGGAAATGGATCACTATTATTTTACAGGAAAAGCATTGGAGCAATTAAAGAAAGGGCTCCCGAATAGTACATTTAAAGACGCGACATCCCTTGTCAACCGCGTCCGTCTCATCAAATCTGATCAGGAAATCGAATATATGAAAAAAGCGGCCAAAATCGCGGACTTAGCGATGACAAAAGGTGTGGAAAGCATACGGCCTGGAGTTCGGGAATGCGATACGGCTGCGGAAATCTATTACCACATGGTCAGAGGCACTCCGGAATTCGGTGGGGAATACCCTGCCATCGTGCCTTTACTCCCGACTGGGGACCGGACATCAATTCCGCACCTGACGTGGACGGACCGGCCATTTATCGAGGGGAATCCTTTGATCATCGAGCTTGCCGGCTGCTATAAACGCTACCACGTTCCGTTAGCTCGAACGGTTTCCATCGGACAGCCAGGTGATAAACTTTCATTTCTCGCCCCTGTCGTACTTGAAGGCATCCAGAAGGTACTGGAGAAAGCGAAGCCAGGGGTGACATGCGGCGAACTGGAGGAAACGTGGAGAAATAGTATTAAAAAGTATGGATTTGAAAAAGAAGCCCGGCTCGGCTATTCGGTCGGACTCAATTATCCGCCGGATTGGGGAGAGCATACCGCAAGCATAAGAAAAGGAGATCGAACAGTGCTTCAGCCGAACATGACCTTTCATTTAATTCCGGCTCTCTGGTTTGATACGGACGGAATTGAAATCAGTGAAACGTTCCGGGTGACGGATTCTGGAAGTGAACGGTTCACAACCTATCCACAAGAGCTGATCATTCGAGACCATCTTGAATATGGTGGACAGATCGGCTGAGGAGGTGGCAGCGATGTTTGTCTATTCATTAGAAGAAATCAAGAAAGTCATTCAGCTCGACGGAAATCTTATGCAACAAATAGAGAAAGCGTTCCTTTCCTTATATGAAAAGCAGGTTCAGATGCCACCGATCATGAGGATAGACATTCCGGATCAGCGCGGGGAAGTCGACATTAAGTCCGCTTATATTGAAGGAGAGGACAGCTTCGCAGTCAAGCTATCCTCTGGTTTTTTTAATAACCCTTCAAAAGGTCTTCCGAGTTCTGGTGGGCTGATGATCTTAATGGATGCTACAAATGGCCAGCCGAAAGCTGTGCTTGCCGATGACGGACACTTGACCGATCTCCGCACGGCAGCGGCGGGCGCTGTGGCTGCCAAGTGGTGCAGTCGCAAAAACAGCCGGATTGCCGGAGTGATCGGAACAGGAGCACAGGCAAGGCTGCAACTCGAAGCCTTGACACACGTACGATCGATTGAACATGTCTATGTGTGGGGAAGAAACGATCAGAAGTCAGAAGCGTACAAGCACGATGTGGAACGAATGCTGCAAATTCCTGTCACGGTGGCGGATTCGGTGCAAAAAGTTGTCGAGACCAGTGATATTGTAGTGACGACAACTCCGTCCACAACCCCGTTGGTCTTCGGTGAGTGGTTAAAGAAAGGAACACATATTACAGCGATGGGGTCAGATGCCGAGCACAAACAAGAGCTTGATGAATCTGTATTGCTACAGGCAGACATTCTCATTTGTGATAAAAAAGATCAGTCTTTACGACTTGGTGAACTTCGCAGCTGTCTAGATGAACGTGTGCGAGATCGTGCGATTGAACTTGGAAGTGTTGTTTCAGGGCAATACGCTGGGCGAGTGGATGATCATCAAATCACTGTGTGCGACCTGACAGGTACAGGTGTCCAGGATACGGCGATTGCCCGTCATGTCTATCAACTGTTAAACAGTAGGATTCATTCGGAAAATGGCTATTGAATTAGATAAAGGATAAATAAGGAGGAGAAGTATTATGAAAGAAGCTAAATTCGGAACAAAGTCTATTTGGGCAGGGGAAAAAGAACAACTCGCTTTTGGAGCAACACAGGTCCCTGTTGTCCACAGCGTTTCGTTTGGATATGACGATATGGATGAATGGTACGATGTAGCCATCGGTAAAAAGCCTGGACATATATATGGCCGTAACACGAACCCGACAGTTCAAGCTTTTGAAGAAAAAATCCGTATTTTAGAAGGAGCCGAAGCATCGACAAGCTTTTCAACCGGAATGGCCGCGATCAGCAATACATTAGGAACATTATTATTTCCAGGGGACCGGGTAGTGTCGATTAAGGACACGTATGGTGGAACGAATAAAATTTTCACAGAATTCCTACCGAAACAACAGGTGGAAGTTGTTCTATGCGATACAGGCGATCATGAAGCGATTGAGAAGGAAGTCGCGAAAGGTTGCAAAGTCCTCTATTTAGAAAGCCCGACGAATCCGACTGTCAAAGTTACAGACATTCGTCGCATGGCAGCAGCAGGCAAGTCGGTCGGTGCAACGGTGGTTGTTGATAATACGTTTGCGACTCCAGTCAACCAGAACCCTCTTGAATTAGGGGCAGATTTAGTGATCCACAGTGCGACTAAGTTTCTTGGAGGTCATGCGGATGCTCTTGGGGGAGCGGTCTGTGGAGAGAAAAGCTTAGTCGAAGCGATTTACCATTACCGTGAGATCAACGGAGCCACGTTAGATCCGATGGCCGCCTATTTATTATTAAGAGGGATGAAAACGCTGAAGCTGAGAATCGATCAGCAGAACAAAAACGCAGCGGAAATTGCGGAGTATTTAAAAACGTTTGATATGGTCGAAGCTGTCTATTACCCAGGCCTTCCAGAGCATCCGAATCACGATATTGCGAAAGAGCAAATGAATGGATTCGGCGGTATGCTCAGCTTCGCCGTCAAGGGTGGAGTCGAAACGGTCAGAGATTTACTTCCGAAATTGACGTATGCCAACAGGGCTGCCAACCTTGGCTCTGTTGAAACTGTAGTCGGTCCTTCCCGTACGACGAGTCACGTCGAATGTACACCGGCCGAACGAGCAGCGATGGGTATTCCGGAAGGATTGATCCGCTATTCTGCTGGCATTGAGGACATTGAGGATTTGAAAGAAGACCTTGCTCAGGCATTTCAAGCGCTCCACACCTATGCAAAGAATTGAGGAGGTAGCCGTTTGGAAACCAAAAACACGGACTTAGTGGAGAAAATCAAGCAGATTTATCCTCGGGTCGTCGAGTGGAGACGTCACCTGCATCAATATCCTGAATTGAGCTTTCAGGAAAAGCAAACGAGCGCATGGATTGCAAAAAAGCTTCACTCATTAGGCGTGTTTGAGGTAGAAGAAAACGTCGGAGGCTTCGGAATCGTGGCAACACTGCGTGGCAAACCGGGTCCGGTGATCGGACTGCGTGCGGATCTCGATGCTTTACCGATACAAGAGCAGACGGAAGGTCCGTACACCTCCAAACATCCTGGGGTGATGCATGCTTGTGGTCATGATGCTCATGCCGCCATTTTGCTTGGGGTAGCTCATGTATTGGCAGAGCTTTATAAAGAAGGCACGATAAACGGAACAGTATGTCTAATCTTTCAGCCCGCCGAAGAGGATTGTGATGCTGAGGGTAAAACGGGCGCCGTTCATATGATCGAATCAGGGAAGCTGGATGAACTTGATGCCGTCCTTGCTCTCCATATGTGTCCTTGGTTGCCGGCTGGTCACGTTCAAATACACGACGGCCCGAGTATGGCGAACAATGATAATTTTCACATCGTCGTGCATGGAAAGGGCGGGCATGCTGGTTATCCTCATCAAGGACGTGATCCGATTTGGATATCCACACAGCTTTTGCAGGCCTTATATAGCCTGAACGGGCGAACAATCGATCCTTTAGATGTAGCCACCATCAGTATCGGTCACCTTGAGGCCGGTGAATCAAACAATATTATTCCGAACCGAGTGGACATTAAAGGAACAATTCGGACCTATAGGAAGTCCATAAGAGAACAGCTAATTCATGAAGTTCATCAGCTTGCTTCCTTAGGAAAGGCATTGGGTGGTTCATGTGATATCGACATTGTGAGAGGCGAACCTGCCTTATACAATCATTCGGATATTAATCGTGTAATCAAGCAGGTAAGTTCTCATCTGCAAATCATCAATCAGCCTTTCGGTATGGGGAGTGAAGACTTCGGCCACTTTACAGAGCGATTTCCAGGCGCAATGTTCTTTCTTGGGTGCAAGACGGATCCTGAAACAAGTCTGCATCAGGATCGCTTTGATATCGATGAAAAAGCTATGCTTTACGGGATGAGAATTTTGTTGGAAAGTACACAAGAATTCATGAAAAAGGAGTGGTGATATGGCAACAAAGCTCGCGTTTGT
Organism: Halobacillus fulvus; assembly: GCA_004078665.1. Lineage (GTDB taxonomy): Bacteria > Bacillota > Bacilli > Bacillales > Halobacillaceae > Halobacillus > Halobacillus fulvus. The sequence continues at coordinate 236,238 of SCFO01000002.1, forward strand.
CGGGTTTGGCGGAGTAGGTCAGGCATTAGCTGAAATCATCTCAGAACGAAGCGGAGAGCTGAAGCAAAGCTATGGGATGGACCTTCAAGTTGTAGCGGTTTCTGATATGATGAAGGGCTCTGTATATCGCCCGGAGGGATTAGATATCGATCAGCTGCTTGAGACGGTAAGGAAAAATGGAACGGTCGAACAATATCCTGATCAATCAGGTGTGTTAAAAGGGTGGAGCAGCTTAGAGACAATTGAACATTCCAATGCGGATGTCATTGTCGAAGTGACATTCACGGATGTTCACACAGGAGAACCAGCCATCTCTCATTGCAAAGCCGCTTTTCAAAACGGAAAGAGCGTTGTCACTACGAACAAAGGTCCTGTCGCCTTAGCTTATCGTGAGCTTTCCAAGCTGGCAGAAGAACAGGACGTATTCTTCGGGTTTGAGGGCACAGTAATGAGCGGTACGCCGGCTTTACGAATGCCGGTCATGGCACTTGCCGGTAATCGTATTAAAGAAATCAAAGGGATTTTAAACGGTACGATCAATTACATCCTGACGGAAATGGAAAAAGGGTCGAGCTATGAGGGAGCCCTTAAACAAGCGCAACGTCTCGGATATGCTGAAGCCGATCCGACCAACGATGTGGAAGGATACGATGCAAGATACAAAGCCGCTATATTAGCAAATTACTTGATGGGTGCCGATTTGCACCATACAGAAGTAGAGTGCAAAGGAATCACTTCCCTGACGAAGGAGCAGGTTCAACAGGCCGTTGAGGAGGGGGAGAAATGGCGTCTGCTTGCCAGAGTGACGGACGAAGATGGAGCGGTAAAGGCTTCCGTGAAACCGGAGCGAATTTCCGCTGACGATCCACTGGCAGGTGTGACAGGAGCGACGAATGCGATTGTTTACGAATGCGATTTAGCCGGTCCAATCATGCTTACAGGAGCGGGCGCAGGATTAAAGGAAACAGGTTTTTCCTTACTGATCGATCTTATCCATTATGCAAAACGTCATGCAAAAGCGACGATATAAGGAGGCGAAATCATGCAAACAAAAGTGACCTCTTATCCTATGCTTTCAGCTGGTGCTTGGGTAGAAATAGGGGAGACCTTTGACGTTCATAATCCGCAAAATGATGAGCTGATTGCGAATGTCCCATATGCGCGCAAAGAACACATGTTGGATGCGATTGAGAGAGCTCATCAGGCCTCAAAGAGAAAAATGGCCACACATGAAAGGATTGCCGTTCTAAACAGGGTCGTTGATTACATGAAGGCACATGCGGAAGAATTTGCAGAAACAATCGCAATGGAAGGAAGTAAAACGATCAAGGAAGCGCGGGGAGAAGTCAAACGTGCTACCCAGACGATTCAAATCAGTGCAGAAGAAGCACGCCGATTAAAAGGGGAGACGATCAACTTCGATCAGAATGAAGGCAGTGAAAGCAGAGTCGGTTACTACTCCCGGTTTCCGATCGGAGTCGTAGGAGCGATCACACCTTTCAATGATCCGCTTAACCTCGTCGCCCACAAAATCGGGCCAGCGATCGCTTCAGGAAATGCGATTGTTGTGAAGCCTGCGTCTGTTACGCCACTCAGTGCCTTGATGCTTGCCAGAGCTTTCGTAGAGGCAGGTTTGCCAGAAGGTTACCTATCCGTCATTACGGGTTCCGGCAAAGAGGTTGGAGAAGCTTTGATTGCTCATCCACTCGTATCCATGGTCTCTTTTACTGGTGGCCCAGAAGCGGGCCAAAAGATTCAGCAGTCAGCCGGTACGAAAAAAGTGAGCATGGAGCTTGGATCGAACTCTCCTGTCATCGTTCTGGGTGACGCTGATTTGCAGGAGGCCGTCAGCTCATGTGTATCGGGCGCTTTTTCAGCAGTCGGCCAAAACTGTATCGGAGTGCAAAGGATTTATGTAGAACGGACTGTGTACGCAGATTTTCTGGATGCTTTTGTCGAAGAAACAGCTGAACTACGTGTTGGAGACAAAATGGATGAACGGACGGATATCGGTCCGATGATCCAAGAAAAAGAAGCGATTCGTGTAGAAAAGTGGGTCCAGGAAGCGTTGGATGAAGGAGCTAAGCTGGAGATCGGTGGTCAGCGTGTCGGTTCTTATTATTATCCAACTGTATTAACACAAGTTCCTGCCCATTCCAAAATAGCCAAAGAAGAAATCTTCGGTCCTGTCGTCATGGTTGAGCCGGTCGAACATTTAGAGGAGGCGATTGAAAAATCAAATGCTGTCGATTACGGACTGCATGCGGGTATTTTTACATCTAATATCGATCATGCTTTTTATGCGGTAGAGCATATGAATGTCGGTGGAATCATGATCAATGACAGCAGTGATTACCGAATAGATGAAATGCCATTTGGCGGCACGAAGGGTTCTGGTATCGGGAGAGAAGGCGTCCGTCATTCGATGGAAGCAATGACAGAACAACGGGTGGTTTGTATTAAGCTGAAACGTTAGGGCGCTGATATTCAGCGCTCTTTTTTTATCAGCTTATTGTTAAAATAAAACCGCTATGCTTAAAGCATAGCGGTCAGATTCAGGTCGTATGACAGTCTGGACAGCATGTGTTGCAGCCGTTGACTTGATCGTAAGTATTTCTCGCTTCTTCTAATGCACTGGCACAGTCAGTATGACCACCAAGTTCTAATAAGTTCTTCTCAAATGGCATAAACTTGCACCCTTCAACATGGACTTCATGATCACCATTCGTCTGTTGATTTTGATTGACATAAAATTGAGCCATCTAAATTCCTCCTCTCGGTTTGAAACGTTCCCTATTCCAATAAAAGTAAACTAAAAATCCTCAGACTGGTTGAGAAGTAATAACCTCTTTTCATTGAACAAAGCTGAGATCCCAGAAGGGTGTAGACTGAGGAAGCTCAGCGCCCGCTTATGGAAAGTGAGTTATTTTCCGCTCCTCCAAGCTCTCATCATGAAAAACGAAATCCTGTGGCTATATGATGGACCGAAAGTGTTTTAGTTAAAAATGGCACGTTGGAAACAGGATAAAAAGCGGTCCTCGGCAAATCATAAGGGTGATCGATTTCTGAGGAGGATCAAAACATGAAGAAAGCTTTCTATATCATTATTATGGCTGTTGTCATGGCCTTTGTATTAGCCGCATGTAACACGAAAGAAGGAGCAAGAGACAGCCAGCAAAACAATTTGAACCAGGTCAGCTTTGGACCCCAGGATCAGGGGATTCAACCACATCAAGGACCAAGCGAGATGGCACCTGGACAAAATCGATTCGATGCCAACATTCCTTTTGAAGGAATTCCGCAAGATGGCGATCGTCGTCCAAGCATTTACGAGCGGGCAGATCGTTATAGTGAAGAAAATGATAATCATTTAGGATCCAATGAGGACCGGATCGACCAGGTGAATGGTTCTTTTAAAGACGAAGTGGTTCGTCTGACCAACGATGCCAGAGAAAAGAATGGACTGGAGCCTTTAGAGGTGTCACCAGATGTCACAGAAGTGGCTCAGGAAAAGTCGGAGGATATGTCCGAGAATCGTTATTTTTCGCATACTTCCCCTACTTACGGTTCCCCTTTTCAAATGCTTAAACAGTTCGGTGTCGATTACCGAACGGCAGCTGAAAATATCGCAGCCGGTCAGCAGACACCCGAACAAGTCGTAAACGGCTGGCTGAACAGCTCCGGCCACCGCAAAAACATCATGAATGGCAACATGACCCACATCGGAGTAGGCTTCGCCGAAGACGGTCAATACTGGACACAAATGTTTATTGGTCAATAAAAAACAAGACGCCCGGTTTACCAGGCGTCCTGTTTTTCATTATATGTATGTCATTTGCCTGATTTACTTACTAATTCAGCAGCTTGAAGTATTAGAAATATGAGGAGTAATTGCGAACAGTCGCTACCATTTGATTTACTCCATAAAGTGTTTCCGTCCACTTATTAATGAATGGAGGGTCTTGAGGTCTCGAGATTCCTATGGGGAGGAAGCTCAGCGCCCGCCAAGGAAAGCAAATGATTTCACGTTTTTCCAAATTTTTATCAACATAAAAAAACATCATTTTAAATTCATCCAAAAGGAAGGGACACCATGAAAAAGCTGATAACCTGTCTATTGATCATCTTTTCTCTACATCTACCTACAGCAGCAAAAGCAGAAGACCCGATAAGATTGGCAGCCATCGGTGATTCCATTCCTTATGGATACAACCTTGAAGAATCCAATGATCATCCTTCTTTTCGTGGATTTCCGTATTTAGTCGGAATGGAAAAAGGATGGACTGTCGACAACTTGAGCATCCCTGGATTAACTTCACAAGAGCTTTTGGTTGCCGTCCATGATAATGAACTTTTTCGAAGTACTTTGAAAGAAGCGGACTATGTCCTTCTCTATATAGGTGGAAATGATTTATTGAATGTCGTGAAGAAGAATGGTGGGTTAAAGGGACTGGAGATGACAGATGCTGCACCAGCTATGCAAAATTTAATACAGCATGTGTATTCCATTGTGATGGAAATTGATTCTCTGACAGATGCGGAGATATTCGTGTATAACCTCTACAATCCTTACCCAGCTGCCGGGAAAAAACTGGACGCTCCTCTTGTGTACATCAATTCCCAGTACGCCGCTTTAATTCAACTGCTGGATCATTTCACGAATGTTTCCTTGCTGGATGCTTATAAAGCTTTTCGAGGGCATTCCCAATTGATTCTTCCGAAAGACGTCCATCCATCAGAGAAAGGGCAGCAGATCCTTGCCGAATTGGCTCTCAAGAAGTTGCGCGATGTATAATAGAGAGTAGGAGGAGGCAATGATATGATACGATTTGGAATCATTGGTACGAACACCATTACTGAGAAGCTGCTATCGGCAGCAGAGGAACATCCTAAGTTCCAGTTGACGGCTGTTTTTTCCAGAACGGAGAAGAGAGCCCGTGAATTTGCAGAACAGTACGGAGCATCTTTCACTTTTACATCTTTAGAGGAGATGGCGGCATCTAAAGAAATTGATGCGGTTTATATTGCCAGCCCGAACTCATTTCACGCCGATCAGGCAACGATTTTTATGGAAAACGGGAAGCATGTGCTGTGTGAAAAGCCACTGGCATCTAATACGTCTGAAGTGAGGACGATGATTGAAACGGCGGAACGAAACAATGTGGTGCTGATGGAGGCCATGAAGTCCACACTGATGCCTGGTTTTGCTAAGCTTCGAGAGCATTTACATAAAGTTGGAACCATCCGACGGTATGTCGGCAACTTCTGCAAATATTCTTCACGTTATGATGCATATAAAAACGGTAAGGTTCTGAACGCTTTCAATCCTGAGTATTCGAATGGATCGCTTATGGACTTGGGTATCTATGGGATCTATCCGATGGTCGTTTTGTTCGGTGAGCCGAAAGCGATTCGAGCCAACGGGACAATTTTGGGGTCAGGAGTCGACGGTCAGGGGAGCTTGCTAGTGGATTATGAGGGCATGGAAGCGGTGATCATGCACTCGAAGATCATCAACTCTTACACCCCTTCCGAAATACAAGGGGAAAAGGGCTCGATCCTCATCCCGAATATTTCTGAACCGGATAAGATGACCATTCATTACCGTGACGGCAGCATGGAGACAATTGATGGAGAAATGTCTTATGAACCAATGTATTACGAAGTGAAAGAATTCATCAATCTTATTGAAAAAGGTCAGCATCAATCGAGTGTGAATTCCTTGGAAAACACAAGGATTACGGCAGAAATCATGGAACAGGCGAGAAAACAAATTGGACTCGTTTACCCTGCAGATTGAAGAAAAGGAGCCTCTTCAGCGTTGAAGAGGCTCCTTTTTATAGAATCGAACGTTTATCTCAGCGTTTTTTGCTTGTCCATGGCTTTTTGATACCCTTCCATGACCCCTTGTGCATACACCTTGTTGAGAACGGTCATCGTATGAGGAATGATTTGATCATCCCTAGAACCGGAAACTTGGTTTAATAGATCCACCAACTCCAACAACTCATCGGTTATCGGAAAAATAGGCTTAACATTATCCATCAAGTCTATCACCTTCCTGATCGGTTGGGATATGTTACTGGTATAATTATTTGTTTAGGCGTTATGTGCAGATGCATAAACGTGTACTTCATATTATCAAGTTAAACAATTGTTTTTTCAATACCGTGCGGTCACTTTTATTACCTTTTCGATAACCAAAACCAATGCATTTATTGTACAATCATTATATTATAAAAATTAATGCCGAATTTGGATTTGAAGCAGTACTTTCAGAATGGGCTCACTTATTTCACTCACCCAAAAGTATCCTGTATAATTATAGGAACTTTCAGACATATCGGAGGCTATACTTATGCGTACGATTTTTTCTTATACCATTCCATATAAATTTTCGGCCTTCGTTGCGTTAGCCCTTATGGTCATAGAGCTGATTGTTGAGTTAGTTCAGCCATTGATTATGGCTAAAATCATCGACGAGGGAATATTAAGGGATGACTTCGGAGTCGTGTCTACTTGGGGTGGAGTCCTGATTGGACTTTCCCTGCTCGCTTTTGCTGCCGGAATCACGAACTCCTTTTTTGCTGCCCGGCTTAGTCAGGGGGTTGGCTATGACCTTAGAAGGGACTTATTTAAAAAAGTACAATCGTTCGCAAATAAAAACTTTCAATCTTTCTCTACTCCTGGGTTAGTGACGAGAATGACAAACGATGTCGTTCAGATCCAGAATCTTTTGTTCATGTTTGTCCGCATCGCTTTACGGGCGCCATTGTTCATCGTTTTTGGTTTAGTGATGGCCTTTACGGTTAATGTTCAACTAGCAACGATTCTGGTGCTCACGGTACCGGTCTTCCTTATCTTTTTGTTCTTTATTTTGACAAAAGGGGTCAAGCTCTTTAAAGCGGTTCAGCATCGATTGGATCGGGTCAATACCGTCATTCGGGAGAATTTGTCTGGGATTCGACTGATTAAAGGATTTAACAGAGGTGAGCATGAGGAGAAGCGTTTTGTAAAGGTCAACGATTCGCTTTTGAATAAAAATAAACGGGCGTTGTGGCTGATGGAAGTTGCGATGCCGGTGGTCATGCTTGGAATGAACGCTATTATTCTCATCATCTTGTGGCTCAGTACGGACCGCCTTGTAGCGGGTACGGTCGAGCCAGGAGAAGTGGTGGCGATCATCAACTACGCTACGAGAATCATGTTCACATTCTCGATTTTCACCTTTTTAATCATGGTTTTCTCTAGAGGAAATGCGTCAGCGAACAGACTGGAAGAAGTATTGAATGAACAAACCCCGACCTATTTACAGGACGGAGGAAAGAAAGTCTCTCTTAAGGGGGAGGTTCGTTTTGATAACGTATCGTTCGCCCATGCTGATCAACCCACACTGGACGGTGTGTCGTTCCAAGCATTATCGGGACAAACTGTCGGGATATTGGGTGAGACAGGTTCAGGGAAAACGTCTTTGCTCCATTTGATTCCAAGACTGTATGAGAAAAGCGGTGGTGACGTTTACTTGGATGAGTATCAGATTGAAGACCTTGATGTCAAAAGTATTCGGGAACAAATCAGCCTCGTTCCTCAGGAAGTCCACCTTTTTTCAGGAACAGTCGGTGAAAACATCGCTTGGGGAAAAGAGAAGGCGACAAAAGAAGAAATTATGGAAGCGGCCAAACAAGCCCAGATCCATTCCTTTATCATAACACTGCCTAATGGATATGACACAGAGCTCGGTCAAAAGGGTGTGACCCTGTCCGGGGGACAAAAGCAGCGTTTATCGATTGCCAGGGCGCTGATTCGCCATCCGAAAGTTCTTATTCTGGACGATAGTACGAGTGCACTTGACGCTCACACAGAAGTCCGACTGATGAAATCTTTGAAAAAGCAGTCCTGTACGGTATTGATGGTTGCTCAAAAAATCAGTTCACTGAAAGCGGCGGACCAGATTCTGCTGCTTCATAAGGGCAGACTAATTGCCAAGGGATCTCATGAGGAACTGATCATTCAGAGCCCTTATTACCGCGAAGTCTATCAGTCCCAGCAGGAGGAGGTCATGTAATGGCACATAAACACCACGGAATCGGAAGTGCGCCTCCTAAGGTGGGCGATATTCGAGATACCCTGAAAAGGATTTGGGGTTATATGGCGAAGGAGAAGAAAATGTTTTACCTGATCCTCGTCATTATTTTTGCGAGCTCTGGTTTATCGTTGCTCGGCCCATATTTACTGGGAGTAGCGGTTGACTTAGTGATTCAAGATCCATCAGCTTCCGTTATTGTTACGATGTTGCTCTGGCTTCTACTCGTTTATACTCTGCAATCCATATTTCTATGGCTGCAAAACTACTGGATGATCAACATCGCTCAAAATACAGTTTACGATATGAGGAATCACCTTTTCTCCCATCTGCAGCGACTCCCGATTTTATTTTTCCAAGAGTATCAACAGGGAGAACTGATGAGCCGTCTGACAAACGATATGGAAAATGTCAGCCGCACATTGAATACAGCGATCGTTCAATTTGTGACGAGTATCCTGACAATCCTCGGAACGCTTGTCATCATGCTTTGGCTCAGTCCGGTGTTGACTCTTTTGACATTGACGATCGTCCCTGCGCTCTATTTCGGGATGAAATGGATTACGAAGCGGACCGGAAAATACTTCAAAGAACAACAAAAACACCTTGGTGATGTCAATGGGTACGTCGAAGAGATGTTCAGTGGTCAAACGATCATCTCGATGTTTTCACGGGAAGAACGTGTGATGGAGGATTTTGAAGAAAAGAATGAAGCGCTGAAGCATTCCGGTTACTGGGCTCAAGTTTATACCGGCTTTATTCCGAAGCTGATGAACATGCTGAACAACATCAGCTTTGCGATTATAGTCGGGGCGGGTGGATTACTCGCTTTAAATGGTTTTATATCCATCGGAGTGATCGTTACGTTTACAACGTATTCACGACAGTTCACTCGTCCGCTAAACGACCTTGCCAACCAGTTCAATATGATTTTGTCTGCTGTCGCCGGAGCGGAACGTGTCTTCCAAATTCTTGACGAGTCCGAGGAGAAAAAAGATGAAACTCAGGCTGATCATATAGAGCGTATAGAAGGGGATGTGCGTTTTGATCATGTCGACTTCGCGTATGATGATCAGCAGCTGACATTATCGGACGTTCATTTTCATGCGAAACCAGGTGAGACCGTTGCGCTTGTCGGACCAACAGGGGCGGGAAAGACAACGATCATTTCGCTGCTTTCGCGGTTTTATGAACCCGTAGGCGGAAGGATTCGGATAGATGGAAAGGATCTAAAGACGATTACGAGGGAAAGTCTCCGGAAGCAAATGGGCGTCGTACTTCAGGATTCGACGATGTTCCATATGACCATACGAGAAAACATCAGGTACGGACGGCTTGAAGCCATTGATGAAGATGTAGAAAGAGCGGCTAAAGCTGCTCATGTTCATGATTTTATTATGCAGCTTCCAAACGGCTACGACACGATGCTTGATTCAGACGGGAAAGGTGTCAGTCATGGTCAACGCCAGCTATTGTCGATTGCCCGCGCGATGGTTGCCGATCCTTCCCTGTTAATCCTTGATGAAGCGACAAGCAGCATCGACACCGTGACTGAAATGAAAATCAATGACGCCCTTTCTGAACTGATGAAAGGTAGAACGAGCTTCGTCATTGCCCACCGCCTGAACACGATTCGCTCAGCCGATCTGATTTTGGTATTACGTGATGGCAAAATTGTTGAAAAAGGTTCCCACCGTGAGCTGGTGAACCAAAACGGATTTTATGCGGACCTCGTAGAAACCCAACAAGCCGAAAAACGGGCGTCTTCATAAATTTTAATAATTGGAAGTTTCCGTTTTTGGAACATCTGTTGGAGGGACGGGAAATAACTCGCTTTCCATGGGCGGGCGCTGAGCTTCCTCGTCGCAGGGCTCCTGCGGGATCTCAGCCTGCCCTTTCCTCCCCATAGGAGTCTCGTCATTTCCCATCCCTCCTGCCAAAATAGGTGAACGGAAACATCACATACGGCCTGAATTGGCATGGCATTGATTCGCGAACTCCTACTACTCTGTGAAGATACAATCTCATCATACGGTTCTTTTTAAGAAATTTAGGTAGTAAGTGAATTTGCCTCCTTTTTTCATGGTCACTTACCGGAAAAACATCTCGTACAAAACAAAAAGAGTGGTAAACTGTAACAAGTGCCAAGAAAGAGAGGATCAACCAATGTCTCGAAACAAACAACTGAAATCCGTACATCACCAAGTAGAAGAAACGAAAGAACTGCTTCCTTTTTTATTTGACGTCTTACCCGATACAGGCAGAAACTCTGTCAAAGCTATTTTGAAAAGAGGACAAGTGCTAGTCAATGACAAGACCGAAACGCAGCATAATTACGTATTGAAGCCAGGTCAAAAGGTGACGATCGTTAAAAATAAAGTGGCCCGCCGAACGTCTACATTGAAGGGTCTGACAATTGTTTACGAAGATCAGGAGGTCTTGGTCGTCGACAAAAGTAGTGGACTGTTGTCCGTCGCTTCTCCTAAGGAAAAGCAATTGACCGCCTATCGTCAGCTGATGAATTATGTTCGTCAGCAAAATCCGAACAACCGGATTTTCATCGTTCACCGTCTTGACCGCGACACGTCCGGCGTCATGATGTTTGCGAAAAGCGAACAGGTGAAGGAAAAACTTCAGAACACCTGGAAAAAATCCGTCACCGAACGTACGTATATCGCCCTTGTCCAAGGAAACGTGAAGAAGGATAAAGGAACAATCGAATCTTATTTGAAAGAGAGTAAATCGTGGAAGGTCCACTCCAGCAACAAACCGAATGGTGGACAGCATGCGGTTACCCATTATGAAGTGCTGCAAAGGAAAGGAAAGGGTTCGCTTCTGAAGGTGAGCCTTGAAACGGGAAGGAAAAACCAAATCCGTGTTCATATGCAGGAACTAGGTCATCCGATTGTCGGGGATGAGAAGTACGGAGCGTCAGATAATCCGATCAAAAGGCTCGGGCTGCATGCGCACGTTTTGGAATTCAAGCATCCGAAGAATGGGAAAATTATGAGGTTCGAATCTCCTATCCCTTCTGCCTTTTACAAAACATTACGATAAAAAAACTCTTATGAACCTCAAGGTCTTAAAGCGGGGGATGTAAGAGGGTTTCATACCATAGGGAGGTTTGGGAAATCACGTGACCCAAACCTCCCTATTCGTGTCTACATAATAGAAACATCAAAAAAAAGCATCCATATCCATTCAAATTAGAATATATAGACAAGTTCCTAAGGGTGGTTCGCATATATATGAGCAAACGACTCTTAGGAGGGGTATGGATTGGATGCGTTGATTATATCTGCGAAAAAAATTGGACTTGTTATCGGAGCCTTGGCGATCGCGTTTGCCGCTTATTTTGCAGGAAGCTTTGTTTGGAAGCAGGCTGTACCTACAGCGTCAAATGCAGGAGAAAGTAACGCGCGAGTCATTCATATGGTGACAGGGGAGTTCAAAGCCCAGTTGCCTGATGCACAGGAAATTGAAGCGTATCGCTGGGATCCAGGAACCATTTTTGTAGAAAAGGATGAGAAGGTCCAACTGAATATTTACGGCGTGAACGGTCAGGAGCATCCGTTTTATATTGAGGGGACGGATGTGAAAGGTGTTGTGAAACAGGGGAAGGAAACGCTTGTCGATGTCTCATTTGATAAAGAAGGGGTCTACCGGCTGATTTGTACGACACATCCGGATAAAGCCTCCAATGGTCCGATGATTGCATATATCGTGGTCGATTAGCTATCTGATTCAAATCAATATAACATACAAAAAAAGGTGTTCCGATGAGGCGGAACACCTTTTTGTATTCATTCTTTACGATGCATTCTCTTTTATTAAGCGATTGATTTCGTTTTTGTAGAGATCGGAACGTCCACCGAAAATGGCTTGGATGTTGTGGTCCACTTTAACGACACCGGCTGCTCCGAGGGATTTCAGCTGTTCTTCGTCAATTTTACTCACTTCATCAACTTCTACTCTTAGACGCGTAAAGCACGCATCGACGTGTTTGAGGTTTTCCTCTCCACCAAGAGCTTCCATAATCGCAACGGCGGTCTCTTTTGTTTGATTGCCTTTGCCGCCTTTTTTCTTCTCGTTGAAATCTTTACGTGTGTAAAGCTTGTTGTCTTGGCCTCCGCGTCCTGGAGTGGCAAGGTCCCACTTCTTGATCGCAAAGGAGAAGGAGAAGTAGTAAATCACAAAGAATACGGCACCTGCTACAAGGTTCATCCACCAGTTACCTGTTCCTGGCAAGGCGTTGACGAGAATGAAGTCGATCAGACCAGATCCTCCTGCCCAGCCGAGGTGGACATCGAGCATGTACATGACGGCGAAGGATACACCGGCAAGAAATGCGTGGAAAACGAATAGCAGAGGAGCGACGAACAAGAATGTGAATTCGATCGGCTCTGTGATTCCTGTCAAGAAGGCTGTACCTGCAGCAGCGATCAACATCCCTTTAACGACAGGTTGATTTTTCTTATCGGCACGACGATACATCGCAAGCGCTGCACCCAACAGTCCGAACATGATGATTGGGAACTTACCAGCCATAAAGCGTCCAGCCGTTACTTCTACACCTTCTGCAATTTGTGCAAGGAAGATATATTGGTCACCTGAAACAGCACTGCCTGCGACTTCTGCAGTACCACCAAGAGATGTCCAAAGGAATGGAGCGTACCAGATATGGTGTAGACCTGTCGGGATCAAAGCCCGTTCTAGGAATCCGTAAAGCCCAATGTAAAGCGGGTTTGTTGCGCCGTTGGCGATCACATTCGCCACGGAATTGATACCGGTTTGAATCGGTGGCCATACCACCATCATTACTAAAGCAAGCAGTATGGATGTGAATACCATCGCAATACCGACAGATCGATCTCCGGCAAAGAAACCGAGTACTTCCGGTGGATCAAATTCGTGGAACTTGTTATAGACCCATACGGCCAGAAGTCCGACGACAATACCACCAAGTACACCCGTTTCAAGTGTCGGAATACCGAGAGCCATTCCATATTCGCCGCTTTCTGAAACCATTTCAGGTGTAATTCCAAGGGCGAAGGAGATGGTTTTGTTCATGATAATGTATCCGAGTAATGCGGCTAGAGCGGCAATCCCGGACCCTCCGGTCAAACCGATCGCTACACCGATCGCGAAAATGACCGCTAAGTTATTGAAGATGCTGATTCCGATATCAGACATCCCTCTACCAATAAATTGAATAATATCATTTTGCAAAAACGTTAACGTATCCGCAAGTGGGCCTGTAAGCGCTGCGCCTAAGCCTAATAGAATACCGGCAGCAGGAAGCAGGGCGACAGGGACCATAAGCGACTTACCGAATTTCTGTAAGCTTCCAAAGTACTTTTTCAAGATTCATCCTCCTTTTTAAGGAAACGCTTTCGTTAAAAGTAGTGAGGAGACCCGGACAGGATGCCCGGGCTCACTGGTTATTTGCTTGTGACAAGTTGCTTGTTCTGGTGAAGTTCCGGCCAGAACTCTTTGTTGGCATCGATCATATCATCAAGGATCTTACGGGCACGTGGAGCATCAACTACTGTACGGTTCAATGTCAGTGCCTGCAAGGCTTTTTCATAGCTGTTTTCGTAATAAGCATCAACGACTAGCTTCTCATAAGCAAGCTGTCCTTCGATCAGTCCTTTGTAGAACGTGCTGATGTGTCCGACAGAGAATGGTTTTGGACCGCGGTTTGTAATCACGGATGGTACTTCCACCATCGCATCATCCGGCAGGTTCGCAATCGTGCCGTTGTTTTCTACCATGACGATGAAGATATCTCCGTTGTTGTATGCCATGGAAGCGGCTACACGAATCATATAGCGGCCGTGGATATCGACTTCTAGTTCGACATTTTCAGTCGTCCCATCCGCGATGATTTGATCTGCAAGTGTGTGAACGCGCTTTTCACGTCCGTTGATGACCTGACGGGCACGGGTATTGTTTTCGTCCTCTTTTTCAACCATTTGGCTAGGGTAGAGGTAATACTGTAAATACGTGTTCGGCAAGTACTCAGGGAAGTCTGTGACCATTTGCTCTACTTGTTTGAATGTCTTGATCCAAGAAGGGTCGTTCGCGATTTCGGCATCTTCCGGAATGAAGCCATCTTCTGTAATTGCTCGCTTAATGGTATCCGTGTGATCGTTACCATCTTTATCAAGAATCTTCGTAAACCATCCGAAGTGGTTCAGACCGAAGTATTCAGGTACAAGGTCGAATACGTCTTTTCCAAGAATTCCAGCATAGCTGACCATGATGGCAGCTGGCATATCGCAAATGTTCAGAAGCTTCTTATCTTCAGGGAATTCGCGACGTAGTGCTTCAGCAACGATGGCAGCAGGATTCGTATAGTTTAGAATCCATGCTTCCGGAGAGTACTTGCGAATGTCGTTGACAAGCTCGATCATATCACCGATGGAGCGTAAGCCGTAAGCCATACCACCAGGTCCGCATGTTTCCTGTCCGACGGCACCATGACGAAGTGGGATCTGCTCATCTTGTTCGCGCATCGCAAGTCCGCCTGTACGGATTTGTACGAATACGAAATCGGCGTCTGTCAGTGCTTCTTCTTTATCCGTCGTATAATGGAAGCTTTCAAGCTCTGGATATTTTTCGCGCAGAATGATTTCAGAAGCTTTTGCGATTTTCTCCTGACGATCCGCGTTCGTGTCATAGAAAGTAATCGATTTCAAAGGGAACTGTTCTTTTTCTGCTACTAGGCTCATGATCATTCCGATGGTATAGGTGCTTCCGCCACCGACCACCACTAAGTTTTGTTTTTTCATATTGAAGACCTCCTAAAAGGTATTTAATTTGTATTAAGAATAACTTAATATGAATATAATACATATTTGTGAAAGCGTCAACATTTTGTATCGAATTTTTTTGTTTTTTTCGTTATAATGGGTCTATCGACTTGGACAGGAGGAAAAATGATGGCAGCACCTTTATATAGAAGGATTGCACAAAAAATTAAACAGGAAATTGAGAATGGCCATTGGCAAGCTGGTGAGGCCATTCCGACTGAACTCCACCTGTCTGAACAGTACGGAGCTTCAAGAGTCACAGTTAGGCAGGCGATCAAAGTTCTCGTCAATGAAGGTCTTCTTGAAAAAGTGCAGGGTAGTGGCACGTACGTAAAAGAACAGAAAATTGAACATAATATCTTTGAGCTTGTCAGCTTTACGGAAGAGATGCGGAGCCTGAACAAAGAGCCGGTCAATCGTGTCCTAGACTTTCAACTGATCGAACCGACAGACCATGTCCGGAGGATGCTTCGTCTTTCAGAAGGGGAAAAAGTTTTCTATGTACGGAGACAGAGAGTAGTGGATGATATTCCTTACGTTTTGGAAGACACCTATCTTCCGGTCTCTTTATTTCCTAACCTGTCGTACGGAATCATGACAGGGTCTAAATACGACTATATTGAAAAAGAAGTCGGAATGAAAATCAAGGACAGCTTTCAGGAAGTGATCCCGATTTTACCAGATCAGAATATCGCCGAGGCGCTTACCGTAGAAGAGGGGACACCGATTCTAAAAATCCAGTCCTATAGCGTATTTGAAGATGGAACCGTCTTCGAATATAGCGAAAACCACTTCAAAAGCGACGAATACAAATTCACCCTCCGCGCCTCCCGCCCGTAAAGGGTTTATGTAGTGAAATTTATAATATTCTATGTGATAGTAAAAAAGGATAAGGTTCATTTGTGGGATGAGTTCGCTATTTAGGAAGTAAAGAAATGAATTTTATGTTGGGATTTCCGTTATTCTTTTTATGTAAGAAGGTTCGGGAAATCGCGAGACTCCTGTGGGAAAGCGGGATAGGTGAGACCCCGGAAGACGTAGTCTGAGGAGGCTCAGCGCACGCCCACGGAAAGGGAGTGATTTCC
Source organism: Halobacillus fulvus (assembly GCA_004078665.1). GTDB lineage: Bacteria > Bacillota > Bacilli > Bacillales > Halobacillaceae > Halobacillus > Halobacillus fulvus. The sequence goes on from SCFO01000002.1 coordinate 252,221, forward strand.
CGAACCTTCAAACCCAATATTGAGTAACGGAAATTTTGGACACACGAAAAAAGGAAACCCACACTGGTTTCCTTTTTTCATGTATTCAAATAGGAGAGTTCGTCATTCTTTTACCGCACCAGAAGTCAAACCGGAAACAATACGACGCTGGAAGATCAGTACCATAATAACCAGCGGAACGGTTACAACGACGGTAGCCGCGGAAATCTCACCCCAAGGAATCGTGTACTGGCCTTGGAACATCCCGATCCCGACCGGAACCGTCTTGTGACTCTCGGCGGTGTTAATCGTCAAGGCAAACAGGAATTCGTTCCAAGCGGCGATGAAAACAAGGATTGCCGTTGTAAAAATACCGGGAACAGCAAGAGGGAGAATGATCTTGAAATACGTTTGCATCATAGAAGCCCCGTCCATTTTTGCCGATTCTTCCAAATCAAACGGAATCTTACGGAAGAACGTCACCAACAGCCAAATCGATAGAGGTAATGCGAACGTTGTATAAGGGATGATCAGCCCTAGATAGCTGTTCGTTAGTCCTAGGTTTCTCAAGAAAATGTAAATCGGTGAAATCGTCGCGATTTGTGGGAACATCGAAACCGATAGAACGACTCCAAGAATAATAGACTTTCCACGGAAACGTAGACGAGCAATCGCGTAAGCGGCAAAAGCAGCTACGAAAACAGTATAAACGGTGGTAATCGTCGATACGACAAGACTGTTCCATAGGTATAAATGGAAAGGTCTGATCGTAAAGACAGAAATGTAACTTTGAATCGTCGGGTTACTTGTGAACCAGTTGAATGCCTCTGGGCCGAACAGCTCGGATAATGGTTTAACGGAGCTTAATAGAATCCAGAGGAATGGAAACATGATGACAAATACAAAGATGATGAGAAAGAAGTAAAAGCCTACTCCTGCTTTTTTCTGCATCTATTCATTCCCTCCTTTATTTTTTCACTCCGTCACCGAGTAAATCGGATCCAAGGAACTTAATGTAAATCGTTGAGATGATCGCCACACAGATGAAGACAATGACAGCAAGGGCTGAACCTTCCCCGAAGTTCGTCTGTGTGAACATGACCTTATAAGCCAGTAACGATATGACTTCCGTGGAGTTCGCAGGTCCACCGCCTGTTAATACAAAGATCAAGTCGAATACACGGAAAGCATCCAGTGTACGGAATAAAAGGGCAACCAGGATACTTGATTTAATTAGGGGAAGCGTGATCGTAATGAACTGCTTCCATTTATTCGCCCCGTCAATCGATGCCGCTTCATATAAAGATGAAGGGATCGTCTGTAGACCGGCGAGTAATAAAAGAGCCATGTAAGGAGTCGTTTTCCAGACGTCCGTCAAAATGACAGAGGCCATGGCGCCAACAGGGGTCGTCAGCAGGACACTCATGCTGTCTATGATGCCGATATCTGCAAAGAACTTAGCGATAATTCCGTTTTGGCCATCGTAAAGGTATTTCCACATTAAAGCGGAAACGGCTGTCGGAATTGCCCACGGAATCAGAATCGATGCCCGGACGATCCCACGACCGAAGAAGGCTTTGTTGATCAATAAGGCAATTCCCATACCTAATACAAGCTCAAAGCCGACAGAAACGACCGTAAACACCATTGTGTTCCCTAATGATTTCCAGAGCCTGGAATCTGTCAGGTTGTTAGAATAGTGCTCGAATCCGATGAAGTTCGGTTCTATAATACTGTCATTGAGACCGCTTGCTAGACCGGTGAGGCGGCGAGCGTTTTCAAGAGCGTCTTGGCTTTCTAATTCGACTAATCGACTTTCCACCTGACCGAAGGTTTCTTCGAATTCCTCTCCGAACGATCCATCGATTTCAACGAATTTCAGCTCGCTACTAGGTACTTCATAATTAAATAGAATCTCATTTACTTCATTGTACCGTTCTTCAATACCATCTTTCTGAAGAAGTTCTTCATCGTAGTTTTCGATATTTTGTTTAATATCTTCTAGCTCTTCACTGACTTCTGGCGGAGCGACTTCGATTTCGTTATCCAAAGCAGTCAGTAAGAAGGGCTGGTTATTTAAGTATCTTTCTAAATCTAGACTATAATCCATATGAATGCTTGATTTGGTCGGGTCATTGAGTCGGTAATCGAACATACTGAAGTAAAAAGACTGGATAACTGGCCAAATGGCGATAGCCAGGATCAAAAGTAAGGACGGAGCTATCAAAATATAACCAAGTTTTCTTTCGCGTTTCAGTGAGTCACTTAAGCCCTTTTTCTTAGCCACAAATCATTCCTCCTTTTGCTTGAAAAGGGGATTCAGCCTTCAGGTCTCGACCTGAAGGCTGAACCTTAGAGTGTTTCTACTTATTGCATAACCTGATTCAGTTCTTCTTCCATTGCTGCTACAGCTTCTTCTGGTGTCACTTCACCAGCGATTGCTCTAGAAACGTTGATTTGAATAACTTCAGATACTTCAGGGTAGTTCGGTGCTACTGGACGGGATACAGCAGACTCAAGAGCGTTCTGGAATCCTTCTTCCTGGAAGAATGGGTTCGCTTCAAGAATCTCTTCGTCTTCAAATAGTTCTGGAAGTGTTGGAGCTAGACCGCCGTAGATTGCTGAGATCTTTTGTCCTTCAGGTCCTGTCATGAACTTAAGGAATTCCCAAGCCTCTTCTTTATTTTCAGAATAAGCGTTGATCGCAGTCATCCATCCACCAAGAGCAGCAGCGCTTCCAGCGTCACCTTCAGGAAGTGGAGCGACACCTACGTTGCCGACGATTTCAGATTCGTTTTCGTCGTTCGCAAGGTTCCATTGGTAAGGCCAGTTACGGATATATGGAGACTGTCCTTCGATGAACGCTGTATGGGATTCAACTTCTGTAAATGTGTTGATGTTTCCAGGGACATAATCAGACTGTGCAATTTCAACAAGTTTCGCAATACCTTTTACAGTTTCAGGAGTATTTACGGCAACGTCCCCGTTTTCATCAAGGATCTGTCCACCGTAAGCTGCGATGAATTCGACAGCGTTACATACTAGACCTTCATACTGCTTCGCTTGCATAAGGTAACCGAACTCTGTTCCACCTTCTCCTTGTAAAGTAGAAGCGGATTCAGCTAGCTCGTCCCATGTTTGAGGAACTTCATCTTCGCCTACTAGATCTGTGCGGTAGAACAACATTCCAGCATCGATAAACTTAGGCATTGCCCACTGTTTACCATTGAACTGTGCAGCAGATAGAGCTCCTTGGTTATAGTCGCCAGTTTCAATGCCATCACGCTGAATGAAACGGTCAAGGTCTAAAACATAACCAGCTTGAGCAAATTCAGCCGGCCAGATTACATCAAGGTCCATGACGTCGATTTCAGGAGATTCCGCATTTAACATCGTCACGTAAGCATCGTGCTGTTGCCCTGTATCTGAAGGCATTTCACGGAATGATACGTTAATATTAGGGTTTGCTTCATTAAAGGCTTTTACAATTTCTTCTGTAGCTTGAGTAGAGTCTTGTCCACGAGCATATACGAGTTCTACAACTTCTCCATCACCTTCAGATGCTTCTTCACCGCTATCACCGCTTGTTGCTTCGCCGCTATCGCCACCAGTATCTTCACTAGCGCCATCGTCGCCTCCACTACAAGCCGCAAGCGCGACAACTAATACCATGAGAAGAGCCAATAACCAATGCTTTGCTTTCATTACATAACCTCCCAGTTATTGTATAAAATTTATTCCACAGCACGTAACGGACCTCCGACAGTGGATTCCCTGATGATGAGCTCTAATGGAAGTTCATAACGTTCTTTGCGTGGTTGTTCCTGTGATTTGATTTTCTCGACAATGACATTCACCGACTTTTGTGCCATCATTTGAATCGGCTGTTCGACTGTCGAGATTTTAGGGTCTGTAATTTTGGAGATGACTTGATTGTCAAAGCCAATGACCGCTAACTCGTTCGGAACATGGACACCGTATTCTTTTGCTCCTGTGATGATGCCAGCCGCCACTTCGTCACTTCCCGTGAATACAGCTGTTGGCGGATCCTTCATCTCATGGATCTGTTTGAATACTTCCATTCCATTTTCGATGGTATAGGCTTGATAAAACCCATAACGTTCGTCAAAAGTCAGACCGTGTTCCTTAAGAGCTTTATTAAACCCGATTTTACGATGATGGGCGACCATGCTCTTAAAACCCCCACAACAATAAGCAATCCTACGGTGTCCCTGTCTGATCAAATGCTTCGTTGCGATATAACCGCCATGGATCTGGTCCAGTTTGACAATCGGAACTTCAGCATTTACATCAAATTCATTGCACATGATCAACGGGCCGTAGGATAAATATTCTGTGATGGTTTCCCACTTGTTTTCAAGTGAGGCTAAGATGATTCCATCGACTTGCTTCGTCTTTAACAGTTCCAAATGACCCAGCTCTGTTTCCTCTGAGTACATGGTCTGGCAAATCAAAAGCTGAAAGCCGTGCTGGTTTGCTGCCACTTCGATCGACTCGACTAACTGTCCGAAAAAAGGGTTCATCAGTCGAGGCACGATGACAGCGATCATCCTGGTTCGTTTGTTACGTAAGCTTCTCGCGGACGAATTCGGAACGTAGCCTAATTCTTCCATGGCTTCGTACACTTTTTTCTTCTTGGCCGGAGAAACGTGGGGATAATGATTGATGACACGTGATACGGTCGACTTTGATAATCCAGCCAACTCGGCTACATCATCGATGGTTACCACTACCAAACCTCCTCCCCCTAGAATCAGCATTATTGAAACCGTTTTCAAAATAGTAGAAATAAAAAAGTGCCAAACGCTTCCAGTTTGCTAAGTATGATTTTTTGAAAACGTTTTCAATAACTTGACTAAATTATATGTGATTTCAAATAGAAAGACAATGGATTTTTCGAAAAAATTCTGAAAAATCTGCTGGCTAATTTAGGCATTTATACATAGATGCTCTCGAAATATTGATAGATCAAGGGTTTTCTTATGAAACTTTTGTAGGATAACATCCATTATTTTAAGAATTTTTCGAAAATAATCATGTCGAATCCCCTGATTCCATGTTCATAAAAAGGTTCCGGATAAGAAAGGAAATAACCTTTTTTTATGTCAGAAAACCGAAATCCTACTTTTTGATAAAAGATCAAATTGTCGATACTTGAGTTAGAGGTGCCGACGATCATCTTTTCGTACCCTTTGTTTTTAAAGTGATCAAACGCCCAGGTGATGACCTTTTTTCCATAACCCTGTCCTCTGTGTGTGTCTTCGACTGCTATGTTTTTAATTTCAACGGTATGGTCCTCTGGGAAGGTGAACAAGGCGGCAGCGACTGTCTGATCGTCGGTCGTAAGTGCATAAAGCTCCCCTTCATAAAGGTAGGATCGGACAATTTGTTCATCTTCATCGGCGAGCAGTAATAGCGGAAGATATTTCTCACGGTCTTGGACAGGCTGAATTGTATTGAAGCACATAAGCAAACCTCCATTACATCATGTGATTATAGTTTTCGTGTGAATATGGTACCATAAAGTCAGGGAATGATTTCTGAAATGGATGGCTTTTCAGAAAAAAGGAGCAGTGAAAATGATGAACCAACAAGAGAAAGTGTATGACCTGATTGGAGTCGGAATCGGTCCTTTCAATTTAGGATTGGCCGCTCTATTAGATGAAGTAGAAGATGTGGATACCTTATTTTTTGAACAAAATGAAAGCTTTGACTGGCATCCTGGTATGCTAATTGAAGGGACGAAAATGCAAGTTCCGTTCATCGCTGATTTGGTGACAATGGCAGATCCGACAAACAAATACAGCTTTTTGAACTATATCAGCAAAAACGAACGGATGTATCAGTTTTATTTCTTACAAAGGCTGGATATTCCGCGAAGAGAATACAATGACTATTGCCAGTGGGTGGCTGGTCAAATTCCTAGCTGCAGATTCAGCAGCTGTGTATCGAATATCCGTCATGTAAGTGACAATAGCACTTATTATGAAGTGGAAGTGACAGACGTTGACACAGGAGAACAGACTCTGTATCGTGCTGAAAATTTGGTCATGGGAACAGGGAGTGTTCCAGTCATGCCTAAGTCTTTTCAAAACCTACCGGAAGAAGACATCTTTCACACCGCAGACTTCTTGAAAAATGAAGACCGATGTAAAAAGGCGAAGTCGATTACAGTGGTGGGATCCGGACAAAGCGCTGCCGAAACTTTCCGTGAACTGCTGAAGGAGCAGCGAGAGCATTCTTTCCGACTCGATTGGATCACCCGTTCTCCTGGTTTTGAATCGATGGAAGAGTCTAAGCTTAGTCTTGAGCATTTCTCTCCTGATTACGTCAATTATTTTTATCAGCTTCCCCAAAAACAAAAGGACGAAATTTTTGCTACACAAGGGCTTTACTATAAAGGAATCAGCAACCACACGATTGATGATATCTACAACCTCCTCTATGAGTTCTCCGTTGGTGAAGAAAACTTGAATGTTGGGCTGAAAGTGCTGAGCGAAGTGAAGGATATTAAACCGAAGACGGACGGGACTTATGAAATCGAATGCTATCACTGGCAGAAAAAAGAAACCTATACCCATGAATCCGAAGTCGTCATTGCAGCGACAGGCTACAAGCCTCATGTACCGGGTTTCGTTCACGAACTGACCGATTTCCTCGAATGGGATGAGGATGGTCGTTATAAAGTGACAGCAGATTATCGTTTGAAGAAACAGGAAGATACCGCTGGTGAAATTTATGTGCATAGTGGAATTTCACATACTCACGGTGTCGGCTCGACGAACCTTGGATTATCTGTCCACCGGAATAAGGTCATCATCAATCATTTGTTAGGAAGAGACGTATACCCGATGAGTGAAAAAAGTATTTTCCAGACTTTCTCGACTGAGTAAACCAAAAGAGCAGGCATTGTCCTGCTCTTTTTTTTGTGTGGCTTTATAGAGTCTCAGAAAAGACAAAGTCTCGGAATGTTTCCGTTACCTATGAGGCATTTGGAGGGGAGGGAAATGATTCGCTTTCCATGGGCGGGCGCTGAGCTTCCTCGTCGCCTTGCTCCTGCGGGATCTCAGCCTGCCCTTTCCTCCCCATAGGAGTCTCACCATTTCCCGCCCCTCCTGGCTGAAATAGACAAACGGAAACCTGGTGGTTAGCATTATAAAAATAGAGAGGCATTAGTTATGGAGTAAGAATATTTATAAAGTCTTTACCTCATCAACACTCTTTTAATTATTCCGGCATCTGGAGAAACGCTACGTCATTTTAACGAATTCAACACTGCTCAATATTTACCCGCACAACACAGGAACATCTTTTTTACAATTTTGTTAAGCGACATGTTTTTTCATAGATATAGGTTGACATATGGACGATGAGCGTTAATAATATTGTAAATATACAGAGTTTATTATATTTATACATAGGGGTGAGCAAAAAGTGAAAGCAGGTATTGTAGGAGCGACGGGTTATGGAGGCATTGAACTGTTTCGTCTTCTGAACGACCATCCTCACATCGAATCATTAACCTTGTTCTCTTCTTCGCAGGCTGGGGAAGAGTTCGAAAATATTTATCAACAACTGAATATAGGGTCGAACCACATATTACAGGATGTTGAGCCTGATAGGATGAAGGATGAGTTTGATGTTATTTTCCTGGCTACGCCTGCAGGAGTTTCCAGTAAACTCACGCCTAATCTTCGGGGAGGTCATGCGAAGGTCGTTGACTTATCCGGAGACTTACGCTTAGCTGACCCATCGGATTATACACAATGGTACAAAAAAGACCCAGCTCCATCAGAGGTACTGCAGGATGCCGTATACGGTCTTCCGGAATGGAATGATGCAGAGATTTCAGGAGCAGAGGTGATTGCGAATCCCGGGTGCTACCCGACGGCGACATTGCTTGGTCTTGGTCCTGTGATCAAGGAGCAATTGGTCGATCCATCATCGATCATCGTCGATGCGAAGTCGGGAGTTTCAGGTGCAGGGAAAAATCCGAACCCATTGACACACTTTGCTCATACTCAAGAGAATTTTCAAATCTACAAGGTGAATCAACATCAGCATATTCCTGAAATTGAACAGCAGCTGAAGCGCTGGGATGATCACGCACGACCCATCACGTTTTCTACTCATCTCGTTCCGATGACTCGCGGAATCATGGCGACGATTTATGGGACGTTGAACAAGGATCAAAGTGTTCAAGATGTTTTAGAAGTCTATCAGTCTTATTACAAGGATCAGCCTTTTGTGCGTATCAGAGAAGAAGGCCAGTTCCCTTGTACGAAGGATGTCTATCAGACGAACTACTGTGACATCGGGATCGCGGTAGATGAGAGGACGAATAGGATCACGATTGTTTCGGTTATTGATAATTTAATGAAAGGCGCAGCCAGTCAGGCCATACAGAATATGAATCTATTATTTGGATTAGAGGAAACCGCGGGTCTTCCTCGCTACCCTCTCTATCCATAATTACAGAAAGGGAGTATAAGTTTGATTCAGACAATGAAGGAGCACCACGTGAAAAAAGTGGATGGCGGAACGGTTTTATCGCCGGCAGGATATCAATCTGGAGGCATGCATAGCGGTCTCCGTTATCGTAAGAAAGATTTCGGTTTATTGATGAGTGATACCCCGGCGTCTGTCGCGGCGGTATATACGCAAAGCCATTTTCAAGCTCCACCACTAAAGGTGACACAAGACAGCATCGGAGAAGAACAGAAAATTCAAAGTGTCGTCATCAACAGCGCTGTTGCCAATGCATGTACGGGTCAGGAAGGCCTTGATAATGCTTATAAAATGAGAAAAATGATTGCAGAACGTTTTCAGATTCCAGAAAATTACGTAGCTGTCGCATCGACAGGCGTTATTGGAGAACAGCTTCCAATGGATAAGATCACCCACGGTTGTGAAAATGTGGAGCTGAGTTATGAAGGCGCGTCTGATTTTCAAAAAGCGATTTTAACAACAGATACTTGTGAAAAATCGACATGCTATCAGGTGGAAATCGATGGACAAATCGTCACCATTGGAGGAGCTGCCAAAGGGTCCGGGATGATTCACCCGAACATGGCGACGATGCTCGGCTTCATTACGACAGATGCCACCATCGATTCACAGCCTTTACAAAAAGCCTTAAGCCAGTCTATCGATCGATCGTTCAACCAAATTACAGTAGACGGGGAAACATCGACAAATGACATGGTGCTGACGCTTGCAAACGGGCAGGTGAACCATCAGCCATTGGATGAACATCATCCGGACTGGGAAGCCTTTCAATTCACCCTTCAACTCGTGTGTGAAGATCTCGCGAAGCAGATTGCAAGAGACGGGGAAGGCGCGACTAAGCTGATTGAAGTCAATGTGACGGGAGCGGATACGAATGAAGACGCCCGGATCATTGCGAAGAAAGTCGTCGGCTCAAGCCTTGTCAAAACCGCTGTCTACGGTCAGGATGCCAACTGGGGCCGGATCGTCGGAGCGATCGGTCACAGTGATGCGAAAGTCGATCCGAACGGCTGTGATATTTATATCGCCGATCAGCTCGTCTTCAGTGGAGGTACACCATGTCAATTCTCTGAAGAACAAGCGACAGAAGATATGTGCAATGAAAAAGTGGTGATTGAAATCCACCTGCACGAAGGGGAAGGAAAAGGAACCGCCTGGGGGTGCGATTTGACGTATGACTATGTCAAAATCAATGCAAGTTACCGAACGTAAAGAAAAGCCGACGATCGTCATCAAACTGGGCGGAAGTATGGTTGAGCAATTATCCGATTCCTTTTATCAAAGCTTTACCAAGCTGTTGGACCACTATAAGTGTCTAATTGTTCATGGTGGTGGCCCGGCTATCACATCGTTAATGGACCGTCTCCAAATAGAAGGCGAGTTCTACAACGGCCTAAGAAAGACGACGAAAGAAGCGCTGGAAGTAGTGGAAATGACGCTCGGCGGAAAAGTGAATGCACAAATCACTTCAAGGTTAGCCGAACAACAGGTGAAGGCGATTGGATTAAAAGGCTCAGACGCTTCAATGATTACCGCAACATATATCGACCAGCCTAACCTAGGGTTTGTGGGTGAGGTCCATGAGGTGGACACGGGACTGCTACAAACCGTTCTAGCTGATGGGTATATCCCTGTCATCGCCCCGTTAGGAAAGACGGCGGACGGACAAACTGTCAATATTAACGCAGATTCAGCTGCAGCGGCAGTCGCTAAAGCAGTAGAAGCCAAAAAGCTGTTATTTGTCACCGATGTTCCTGGCATTCTTTATAACGATGAAGTGCTGGAAGAAACGACACCAGGGGAAATTGATTCGTTTATTGAGCGGGGGCATATTTACGGTGGGATGATCCCTAAAGTACAGTCGGCGGTAAGTGTGCTGTCTGATCATCTTCAAGAAGTGATGATCGTAAGTGGCGCACAGCCTTTAATTCAGGGAGAACAAATGAACGGCACAGCGATTCGGGCAAAACGGAAGGAGGGAGTCGAATGAGTTTATTTCCCACATACAACCGATTCCCACTGACCATCGTATCAGGGGATGGAACAAAAGTTGTAGATGACAAAGGGAAAGAGTATCTGGACTTTGTGTCTGGAATTGCCGTTTGTAATCTTGGCCATCGACCGGTGGAAGTGCAGACGGCTCTTGAAAAACAATTACAAGAGGTTTGGCATGTCTCCAACCTTTATCATATTCCTGCACAGGAGGAGGCAGTTGAACTTTTAACAAAAGATAACAACCTTGATTATGTGTTCTTTTGTAATAGTGGAGCAGAGTCCAATGAAGCAGCGATCAAACTTGCTCGTAAACATACAGGGAAAGAGACGATCGTGACCTTCAAACAGTCGTTCCACGGCCGGACGTTTGCGACAATGAGCGCGACAGGGCAAGATAAAATCCATGAAGGGTATGGCACGCTCTTACCGACGTTTGAGTACCTGCCTTACAATGATGTGGAAACGTTAGAAGGGTACGAGAATGATCAAGTAGCGGCGATCATGGTTGAAGTGATCCAGGGAGAAGGTGGCGTCGTTCCTGGCACCCAGTCTTTCCTGCAAGCTGTCCAAGCGAAGTGTAAGGAGCTTGATGCTCTCCTTATCATTGATGAAGTGCAGACGGGGATTGGACGTACCGGTTCACGTTTCGCTTATGAACATGCGGGGCTGGACCCTGATATCGTAACCTCGGCAAAAGGATTGGGGAGCGGATTCCCTGTCGGTGCCATGTTAGGAAAAGAAGCATTGGCCGAGTCGTTCACAGCCGGTAGTCACGGTTCAACATTTGGCGGGAACCCACTGGCCGCAACGGCTGTGAAGGCGACAGTCGAAAAGATATTCGATGATTCATTTCTTAAGGAAGTTCAGGAGAAAGGCGATTTCTTTATACAACAGCTGGAAGAGTTGCTGTCTCATCCAGTGGTAAAAGAGATTCGCGGAAAAGGGTTGATGATCGGAATCGAGCTTAAGGTTGGTGCGATGGACATCATTCATCAACTTAGGGATAAAGGTTTACTAGCCGTTTTGGCAGGGCCGAACGTGATCCGGCTTCTTCCACCGCTGACAGCCTCTAAAGAGGAGATAACGACGGCAAGAAATATCCTAGAAGATGTTTTACAGAAAGCTGAACATTTGCAAAACGTATGAATTGAAATAGGCGGTAAAAACTTATTCAAGTTTTCTACCGCTTTTCTCAGACAACTATTGTATAAAAATTCATCATGTATTATAATTATTCATATTGTGAGAGGTGAGTGTAATGAAAGGATATCTTAGTTTACAGGATGGTCAGTCTTTTGAGGGTACAGCATCAAAACAATGGGAAGACGCCATCCAAGGTGAAATTGTATTTTTTACCGGGATGACCGGTTATCAGGAAGTATTAACAGATCCATCGTATAAAGACCAAATTGTCGTGTTTACGTATCCACTGATTGGAAATTACGGAATTAACGAAGAAGATTCAGAAAGCAAGGAGATCCAGGTGAGTGGGGTGGTCATGTTCCAATGCGCGGAAGCTGTTTCGCACTATCAGGCGACAAGCACTTTGAAGGACTACTTGAACAAGCATGACATTCCATTTTTAACAGGTGTCGACACAAGATCTGTTACGAAGGCGATTCGTATGGAAGGCTCCCAGCAGGCTACGATTTCGAACGATGGGGCAGTACCACAACAAGCAGCTAAAACAGGCCAGATCTTCAGAGTGAAAGGCGAAGGAATCGAAACCTATGGAGAAGGCAATATGCATATTGTATTCATAGATTTCGGCTGGAAAAAATCGATTTTGAACTCACTTGTTGAAAAAGGAGTCCGTGTATCGGTTCTTGCCTTTACCGAAATCGAAAAAGTTCATGAACTGAAGCCGGATGGAATCGTTCTTTCCAACGGCCCTGGTGATCCGAAAGATGTATCCGAATTATTACCGAAAATTAAAGACGTTCTCGATGCCTACCCGGCATTCGGAATCTGCATGGGACATCAGGTGATTGCTCTAGCCTACGGCGCCAACACGAAGAAGCTTCCATTCGGACACCGTGGTGCCAATCATCCTGTAAAAGATTTGGCGACTGGCCGTGTTTTCCTTTCCTCGCAAAACCATAACTATGTGGTCGATGAGGCAAGCCTAGAAGAGACGTCACTCTCCATGCGCTTTTACAACGTCAACGACGATTCGGTCGAGGGCTTAGTTCACAAAGAAAAGCCGATCATGTCCGTTCAATTCCACCCGGAAGCTCATCCGGGTCCAGTAGATGCTCAGTATTTATTTGATGATTTCTTTGAATCGATCATTACGAAGAAAGGAGAGAAGGCGTATGTCTAAAAAAATTCTCGTCATCGGATCAGGTCCGATCATCATCGGTCAAGCAGCAGAGTTCGACTATTCCGGAACACAAGGGTGCCTCGCTCTCCGTGAAGAAGGACATGAAGTCGTGCTCGTCAACAACAATCCGGCCACGATCATGACGGATCACACTATTGCCGATACGGTCTATTGTGAACCACTTACGGTTCCAAGCATCGAAACGATCATAGAAAAAGAACAGCCGGATGCTCTTCTCGCTGGCCTTGGCGGACAAACAGCCCTCAACCTTGCCGTCGAGCTTGAGAAGGCCGGCATTTTGAAAAAGTATGAGGTGGAACTGCTCGGTACGAGTGTTCCTTCCATTCAGCAGGGAGAAGACCGGGAGTTATTCCGCGAGTTGATGAGCGAACTTGGCCAGCCCGTCCCAGAAAGCGAAGTCATTACGAGTGTAGAAGAAGCCCTCAAGTTCGCTGATCAAGTCGGTTACCCGGTCATCAGCCGCCCAGCCTACACGTTAGGTGGTCGCGGCGGCGGTATTGCGGATCATGAAGAAGAACTGAAGGAATTGATTGAAAATGGATTGAAAGCAAGTCCGATTCATCAAGTCATCATTGAGAAAAGCATTGCCGGATATAAGGAAATCGAATATGAAATCATGCGCGATCAAAACGGTACATGTATTTCCGTATGTAATATGGAAAATTTCGACCCTGTCGGAGTCCACACAGGCGACTCGATTGTCGTAGCTCCGTCTCAGACGCTGACGGACAACGAATATCAAATGCTGAGAAAGGCTTCTTTTGATATTGTGTCAGCTCTTGAAGTCATCGGAGGATGTAACGTCCAGCTTGCCCTTGACCCAGATAGTAAAAACTATTACGTCATCGAGGTTAACCCTCGTGTGAGCCGTTCTTCAGCACTAGCGTCAAAGGCGACCGGTTATCCAATTGCCAAAATGGCTACGAAGCTTGCACTCGGTTACCATCTAGACCAACTTTTGAATCCATTGACTGGTCATACGTACGCAAGCTTTGAACCGGCTCTTGACTACGTCGTCGTCAAATTCCCGCGCTGGCCGTTTGATAAATTCGCAGATGCCGATCGTAAACTCGGCACGAAGATGAAAGCGACCGGAGAAGTGATGGCGATTGATCGTACGCTAGAAGGAGCGTTCCAGAAGGCGATTCAGTCGTTGGATACGTCGATTCCTGTGTTAGATGATTTGGAAAAGCATCTGACACTCCCGACCGATTTGCGTTACTTTGCGATTTTGCAGCTGCTTCGAGATGGTGAGAGTGTGGAGAGCATCCATGAGACGACCAAAATCGATAAGTTTTTCCTGAATGCCCTTCAACACATGGTCAACTTAGAGAACCAACTTAAAGAATACACGGTAGACTCACTGCCGGAGAGTCTTATGAAACAGGCAAAATGGTTCGGATTTTCAGACAAGCAGTTAGTGGACTTTTTACATGCGGAAGAACAGGAAGTGGAACACTTAAGAAAAAGTATGCATGTGACCGCTAGTTACAAGATGGTCGACACGTGTGCTGCGGAGTTTGAGGCGCAAACCAATTACGCCTATAGCACCTATGCAGGAGTCAATGAAATCGAGCCTTTACCGGCTAATAAAAAAGCGCTCATTATCGGTTCCGGACCGATTCGGATCGGTCAGGGAGTCGAGTTTGACTACAGCGCCGTTAAAGCGATTGAAAGCTTGAAGCAGTCAGGCTGGACGACGATTATGCTGAACAATAATCCAGAAACCGTCAGTACCGATTATGAAACGGCAGATCGCTTATATTTTGAACCGATACAAAAAGAAGTTGTGTCATCGATTGTTGAACATGAAAGTATAGATGTCGTCTTTACGCAGTTCGGCGGACAGACAGCCATCAATATGGCAAACGAATTAGAAGAAGCAGGAATACCACTCGCTGGAGTTTCAACATCGGTTCTCGATGCTCTTGAAGACCGTGATCTATTTTATGCAGCGCTGGATGAACTCGATATTCCGCATGTATCTGGTGAAACGTGTCTTACGAAATCGGAAGCTTTGCAGGCGGCCAAGCAGTACACCTATCCGATGTTGTGTCGTCCTTCCTATGTCATCGGTGGTCAGGGTATGGTGAAGGTTCATAACGAAACCGAACTGAAGCAGGCGCTGAATGCGACGGATGACCGCCATTATCCGATCATCCTCGATCAATTCATGACAGGTAAGGAAGTGGAAGTCGACTTAGTGGCAGATGGTCAGCAAGTGTTCATCCCAGGTGTGATGGAGCATATTGAACCGGCTGGTGTTCACTCTGGAGACAGTATGTCCGTATTTCCAGCAACCGTCCCTGGATACGTTCATCAAAAGGTGAAGGAATACACAGAGAAGATCGTTTCCCATTTTCACTATAAAGGGATTATGAACGTTCAATTTTTATGGCAGAACGAGCAACTATACGTACTGGAGGTTAATCCGAGAGCGAGCCGTACGGTTCCGATCGTTAGTAAGGTCGCGGATCTTTCACTAGTAGATCTGGCTACGAAGATTTTAATTGATGATCCTTCTGTTTCATTGGAGGAAGTAAAAACAGGGTCTATGGAGCATGTAGCGGTCAAATATCCGCTCTTTTCCTCGCACGCTCTTCCTGAACTCGATCACACACTTGGCGCCAACATGAAGTCGACGGGAGAAGGCATGTGTCTCGGCAATACAGTCGAAGAAGCACTTGCAAAAGTGTTCTCTCATCTTCCGAATGTCTATGAAAATGGAGAAGCTGTTTTCGTAGAAGGGGAAGGCTTCTCGAACGTCTCCGGCTCCACTCTTTCGTTTGAAGAATGGATTCAGACGAACGAAGCAGCGGTTTACTTCAATGATCAGATTAATGCACAGGCGAAAGAAAGAAGAGTCCAGGCTTTGAAGTACGGTGTGGAGGTATTCAGTGAAGCCTCAACTTTCCAGGCTTACCTTAATGGTTTAACTTGTACTGAGCCTGTACCCGTTTCAATACCTGGAAAACGACCAGAAGGAGTGCAAAAGGTATGAATTTGATGGAGCAGATAGCGTCAGCCAAACCGACATTTAAAGGGAAAAATATTTTGACATGGTTGGACTTTACACAGTCCGACCTGTCAGAATTGCTTGCTAAAGCGCAACATTTGAAAGAAAATCCTTACTCATCCTCGATGAGCGGGAAGACACTCGCGATGATTTTTGAAAAATCTTCAACTCGTACCCGCGTTTCGTTTGAAGTCGGAATGGTGCAAATGGGAGGGCACGCTCTTTATTTGAATTCACGCGATATTCAAATCGGTCGTGGCGAAACGATTGCCGATACCGCTAAAGTTTTATCCGGCTACGTCGACGCGATCATGTACCGCACGACTTCTCATGAAAAGCTGAAGGAGCTGGCAGAAGAAGCTTCTGTACCTGTCATCAACGGACTTTGTGATGTGTATCATCCGTGTCAGGCTTTAGCAGACATCTTTACAATCTTGGAGCTGAAAGGAAGACTGAACGGCCTTAAGCTTGTCTATGTAGGCGACGGGAATAATGTCGCACATTCTTTAATGGTGGTCAGTGCTTTGATGGGAATGGAAATGGTTGTCGTCACTCCGGAAGGCTATGAGCCGAATCCAACGGTCTTGAAAGAATCTCAATTAATTGCCCATCGTCATCAAGGATCTGTCAAAGTATCTCATGATCCAGAAGCTGCGGTAAAAGGGGCTGATGTCATCTATACTGATGTATGGGCGAGTATGGGTCAAGAAGATGAACAGGAGGAGCGTATTAAAGCATTCAATGGATATCAGGTGAATCAGTCGCTTATGGATAAGGCGAAAGAAGACGCCATTTTTCTTCATTGCCTGCCTGCCCATCGTGAAGAAGAAGTGACAGCGGAAGTCATCGATGGTCCGCAATCCGCTGTGTTCCAACAGGCAGAAAATCGTATGCATGTTCAGAAAGCGATTCTCCAGGCTGTGATTGGCTATTCATAAAATCTAACATAAATCAAAAATTGGGAAGTAGGATAGAAAGGGAACTCCTTACATCTTATATAATTCGAGGAAAAATAGCGCCCTCTTTCTATATTTGTCGAATTGCAAAATGAAACAAGGAAAATAAGAGTTTGTGTGGAAGTATGTAAAGGAGAGAGGTTGATTAAAAAATAAAGGAGTGGCCCGCGAAAAATGAGTGAGCAAATCTCTACGGCGGTTAAGCCGAAAGTCGTGACGAAGTCGAACTTTAAAGTTGTCGGAGTATATTGTCAGACGATGATGGATGAGAGACATGTCAAGATCCCGCGGCTCATGGAGCATTTTCACACTTCTCAATTGCACAAAGTAAGAAACCGAATCAATTCCCCGAGGACCATTGGCATGTTTGTAGATCCTCCGAATTGGAATGAAGAAACGGACAAATTTTACTGGATGGCAGCTGTAGAAGTTGATCGTTACGAAAAGATTCCACCTGATATGGTCACAAAAACAATTCCTGCTCACAAGTATGCGGTCCTGGAATATGATCCTTCCGTTCATGATTTCAACCCTTATCCATATTTGCACGAGTGGATTGAGGAGATGGGTTATGAACAGGTGGAAGGATTCGGCTTTGAGGTCTATCAGCCCTACACAGGATCGAATACGAAGTACCGATTACACCTTCCCATTAAATAACAGACTCTTATTTACTCTAACTAAATATTCAAGCATAGCAGCATACCTGATCTTTCATCATCGGTATGCTGTTTTTTTCTATAGTAAAAGACTAGTATAGCAATGGCTTGCTGCAAGTCCTCCTTAGTTAAACAGATGCTTGGAATTTCTAGCCGTTTTGATGATTGACGAGATGCTCACCGGTTCAACAGTATTTCGTTAAGATGCCCATAATGTGTATGTTTCCGTTCTTCTTTTTCTGCTGGGATGGCGGGGAAATCGCGAGACTCCTATGGGGAGGTAAGGGCAGGCTGAGATCCCGCAGGAGCCTTGCTCCGAGGAAGCTCAGCGCCCGCCCATGGAAAGCGAGTGATTTCCCCGCCATCCCAAACTTCTACAAGATGACGGAAACTATCAGGAAATTTTAGAAAAAAGAAATGCTGAAGTAGAGTATGGCGGCTATGGTGGCGGCAATAAGTGCGGGCTTCAGCTTGAATTTAGCGTATTCGATCGCGTTCAAATTCAGAATGCCAGCCGTTGTATTCGTGTCATCGCTAAGAGGAGAAGAGAATGCTCCAAAAGTTCCGCTCGCAAATACAGCCCCAATGACGATCGGGAGAGAGCTGCCGGCTACAGCTGCCATCGAGATCCCGACAGGCATAAGAATACCCCAAGTTCCCCAAGAGGAACCGATAAAGTAAGACAAAGCGCAACCAATCACAAATAATACGGCGGCTACGAAGCTGGCAGGGATCCATTCGAAGGAAGCGGAAACCGTCGTGGCAAAATTCAAAGCTTCTGCCCCTTTACTGAGCCCCCAAACCAATGCCAGTAGAACAATGACCCCCATCATATCGTTGCCTCCTGCAATAAGGAAGTTCATCGTTTTCTTTAAAGACTCCCCGCGTACGGCTAAATAAATGACAAAGGCGACCAGTGTGACGACTACTGCTAAAACCATAGCATCGAGAACATTGGCTTCAATGAGCGCCTGGAATCCTCGTTCGCCGGTTTCTCTTCCAAACTGATACATGAACCAAAAGGTCAGACCGATGACAGATGCTAGAGGGACGAGAAGATTCCATGGTTTAGAGGGAAGATCTTTCGTTACTGCTGGATGACAGTCCTCCCACTGATCTTCTTCCTCACTGATCTTATCCTCTTGAACATCTGTCAACGGCTTTTTGCTACGATGAAAAAAGCTTAAATAAAAACCGATGACAAGCATGGAAAAGGCGAAAAAATTAAAGGGGATGCTTTGGATGTATAAAGAATAGGCATCTCCTTGCATACCGGACTGCTGAAGTGAGAGATCAATGACGGAGGTCATATAGCCGACAAAGGCTGTAGCGACGGGAATAAGTACAACAAGCGGGGAAGCGGTAGTCTCCATTACGAAGCCAAGCTCCTGCTTTGTCATCGGAATCTTCCTTCTCATTGCCTTCATGACAGGACCGATCGTGACAATCCGGAAGCTAGGAGCGCTGAAGGTTCCGACGGACGAGAGCCAAGTCAGCATGAATGCGCCGCGCTTATGATTGATCCTTGCTGTCGCTTCTTTCACGAACCCCTTGATTCCTCCGGACATTTTAATGACACCGATCAAAGCAGAAAACCCGTATAAAAAGACAATGATTTTCATGTTGTTTTCATCTGTTAAACCTTCTAAGATGAACGTAAGCGATGTGACCATTCCGTTGAGCCAATGGGGGTCAGCCAAATACCCGGCGACGATGACGGATAACAGCAGGCTCGGAATCACTTGTTTGGTCCAGATTGCTGCGACAATAACAACCGCAAAAGGTAGTACTGAAAGCCACTCCATGATTCACCCCTCCTTTTGTTCTGCCTCATTTAAATGTTGTATTGAAATGAATATGTTTAAATCGTTTGTGGAAAGTTTCCGTTATCGTAATCAGAAATTGGAGGGAAGGGAAATCACTTGCTTCCCATAGGAGTCTCGCTATTTTCCGCCCCTTCTCCCAAGGCATGTGAACGGAAACATCAATTTCTAGGCGTGTTATAGTAAAATTACAGCACGCGCACTAGAAGTTACATCAACTCTTATATGTTACAGAACCTTTTCTTTAGCATGTGTGGGAAGGAATGAAATATTCAAGATCATATAAAAGAGGAGGAGAATAGATGGGGTTTATTAAACAAAGTACGATGATTCATAAGTCTGTGGATGAGGTGTTTGCCGCGGCTACAGATTTTTCGAATAGTCCTGAGGTGATGGAGGCTGTACATTCTGTAGAATTGCTGACAGAAGGATCTGTCAGAGAGGGCTATCAATTTAAAGAAGTGAGGGAAATCCGCGGACGTAAAGTGCCTTCTGTCATAGAAGTGACAAGCTTTGATTTGAATAAACACTACTCTGTAAGGAGTGTGCAAAATGGGCTGGATCTCAGGTATCACTATACGTTTTCAGAAACACCTGAAGGGACCCGTGTCGACTTTGAAGGAGAACTGCATACAGAAGGGCTCAGAAACAAACTGTTCCAACCGATGATCAAAAATATCATTCAAAAAGAAAATGAACATCACCTGGATCATTTGAAAAGGTATATCGAATCTTGAAAATGTTGTATAATAGAAGTAAGCTATGGATTATGGAAGGCCTCTTTTAATGGAAGAGGCCTCTTTTTTATCGGAAGCTTTTTTGAGGAAAGGATGAAAGATCAATGATGAAACAGCAAGAAGGGTTCCCTGAGTGGTCCTCTTATATAAAAGACGCTTGGAAAGAAGCGCAATTTGAGTCGTGGACATCGGTACAAGAGCAGGCGATTCCTTATATTTATAAAGGAGGAGACGTCGTAGCGGAAGCACCGACAGGAAGTGGTAAAACACTTGCCTACCTCCTGCCAATACTAGAGCGCATCGATCCAACGAAAAAACATACACAGGTGATGATTCTTGCCTCTTCCCATGAGCTTGTCATGCAACTTCACCAAGAGGTTCAACATTGGACAAAGGGGAGCGGTATTCAAAGCACTCCTCTGATTGGCGGCGCAAATATTAAACGGCAGATGGAAAAGCTGAAGAAGAAGCCTGAAATTGTCATAGGAACCCCAGGACGAATTCAGGAGTTAATGACGAGGAAAAAGTTGAAAGCTCATGAAATCAAGACGCTCGTTATGGATGAGGCGGATCAGCTTCTTGTGCCGGAGCATACAAAAACGGTTCAAAGCGTTTTGAAAGCTCTCCACCAGGATGTTCAAATCCTCTTGTTCTCAGCAACTCTTCCTGAAGAAGTCATCGAAGTGGCTCAAACCTTCATGAATGAAGAAGCCGAAGTGATTCAAGTACAAGAGGAAGAGAAGAAGCCTGATGTGGAGCACGTGTATATTCAGTGTGAAGACAGGGAAAAGGTCGAAGTACTAAGGAAGCTCGCTCATATGGAAGGATTCAAGGGACTCGCCTTTATGCAGGATATTGCCAAACTGAACGTGTTCGCTGAGAAGCTGACGTATCGAAAGCTTGACCTCGGTATGCTGCACAGCGATGCGAAAAAAGAACATCGGGCTAAGGCGATTAAAGAGTTCCGAAAAGGGGAATATCCACTTCTACTGGCGACAGACGTTGCCGCCAGAGGGCTTGATATACCGGATATTACGTTTATCGTAAATTTAGATATTCCCAAAGACCGTTCTTCCTATATTCACCGAGCTGGACGAGCAGCGAGAATCGGAGGAGTAGACGGAATTGTCGTTTCTCTTGTCAATCCGGTTGAAGAGAAGCGCTTAAAGAAATATGCGCGTGATTTAGAATTTCCGGTAAAAGAGCGAAAAATTGTCCGTAGTCAGCTCGTTTAAAACAGCCTGAATGACAAGGAGAGAAAGACATGCTGAGAAAGCTGATCATTGTGGTCGTTTCTATAGCCGTTCTCTCAACGGCAACCAAAGTGTATGCAGAAGAGGCCCAGCCTTATAAAGAATCTGTAGCGACTGTATTTCAAGGGTTTCAGGAGTGGATTGGAAACCTTGATTTCCAGTGGGATACGGCGGAGTTTAAAGAAAACCTCCGTGAACTTTCCAACTCTCTTGCGCAATTAAGTGCTGCGCTTTTTGAAGAAATCAGCTCTGATGAAGAACCACCACCTAAGGTTGAAACGCAATCAGAAGTAGAGACCGACATCACCGAGTTTGAAGAAGAAGTCGTAACGCTTGTGAACGAAGAGCGGACAGCTGAAGGATTGGACCCCCTTGAGATGCATCAGCGTTTAAGTGAACTAGCGGAAGTGAAATCGCAGGATATGGCGGATGAAAATTATTTCAGCCACACGTCTCCCACATATGGCTCTCCATTCGATATGATGGATCAATTTGATTTCGAATATCGCGCTGCAGGGGAAAATATTGCGGCAGGGCAGAGGACACCTGAGGAAGTGGTTGAAGGCTGGATGAATAGTGAAGGTCATCGTGAAAATATTTTGAATGATACTTTTACGCACATTGGTGTTGGGTATGTGGAGGGCGGTTCTTACCGCACCTATTGGACTCAACTGTTTATGACGCCATATTAAAATAAGTACTAAGGTATAGCTGTTAATGAGACGATGTGAAAGCTGAGTAACGATAAGTTTCCGTTATTTTATACCAGAGCTAGGAGTCTCCCCATTTCCCGCTCCTCCCCCGAGAAAAGTCTAACGGAAACATTCCGTTTAGAGCATGTTATGAGTTGGAGTAGGAATAGGAATAGACAAATCGTCTACCTGTTCATTAACAATGAAGTTTAACAGTTGATATATTGAAAAAGGGCTTCTCCCATGGAAGTCCTTTTTTTGTTGTGCTCTACTAAATTTAAGGTTTGATTGGCGAAGGGGAATCCTCATTAGGTGAATGCCTCCATGGCCTCGTCCTATCTCCATAAATGTTTTTTAAGCCTCTCATCCCGCTATAATTCCTTTTTCCTCATAGAATGGACGTGACCTTTGGCTGTCAGGCGATCGACTTGTTTTTCTGAATCGGACCATTGTTGAATGATCGTTAAAAGAGTAAAGGACATTGTAATTAACCCCGTTACCATAAAGCCTAGAGTAGGAGTCGCCTCGTAGTATAAAAAAGAGATTTGATGGTATAAGAAAAAGAGCACAGCCGTCGCAGCGAAATAAGCGAATCGGCTCATGAATGTAGTTTGTTTGGAGAATGGACATTCAATAAGTAGAGGCGCCCAGTAAACGATGGAAGCAAAACTTAAAATAAACAAATGGATCCAAAATCCGAAAGGCAGCATAAGCGATACTTCATAACTGACAAGACACCCTGTGAAGAAAATAAATAGACTACGGAGAGGAGAGAGGCTGGTAGTGACAATCCATCGGTATTTTCTGCGGAACCATAGGTGACGATCATTGGCGAGCATAATCCAAATCGGAGCAAATAAAAACAGGATGACGCTTCTCATTATATTTTCCACTTGCCACGTACTGAACCAGTTGATCAGTACGATGGCACTAACAGCCATGAGGAGGAAGAGGATGGTCACAGGTTTTGATTGTTGGATGTAGGCGGGGAACCTCACGTTTTACTCATCTCCTTGATAAACTTTACTATAAAATTCCCCGTCCTTCGTAAATTAAACACATGAAGAGTTTGGATAATGATACAAATTATGTAGGAAAAAAGATTCATGTAGTGATATAATTTAAAAAGTTAGACTATTCTATCAGGAAAGAAGTGGAAAACATGCAAGGGATTGCTCATTTGTTTGCCTGTCCGTCTACGCTTAAACACCTTATTCACAAGCATGCCGACGCTATAGCGGTTGTGGAAAAGAAAAACAGTGAATACAGATATACATACGTCAATGAGACGATGAATCATTTTCACCACCATTTAAAGGGGTCTCGGTTGGAGGATGTTCATGATTCGGATGAATTGAAAATATTGATCCGTTTTTTTGAGGTGGCCGACCGCAGGGAGTCACCTGTCACAGTGACCCTGTCTTCTCGTGAACTGATGATTCACTCTTTAATTCCCGCGCAGGTTTATCTGCTTGTTGAACAAGTCTATTCAAACAATGACCAACGTAACTTTCAATCGATGGTGGATCTTTCGCCAGATGCTATTTTTGTTCATGATGAAAGCCACCGAATTCTATATGTGAATGATGCTGGTGTAAAATTACTGGAGGCTAAGTCGAAGTCCGACTTATTAGGTTTGAGTGTAAACGGATTTATTCAGGATGAGCAGGAACTTGAAGTGAAGCAACGTCTACAAAAAATCTTTGCTGACGAATTTGCATCCCCTACACCTCTTGAGAGAAAAGTTAAACAAATGAACGGGCGAATCATTGAAGTGGAATTGCACGGATCAAAGGTTCAGTTTGATGGAAAAGCTGCGATTCAAACGATCTGCCGTAATATTACAGACCGTCGAATCAGACAGGAACGCTTGGAAGAGATGGCTTATTACGATCAGTTGACGAAGGTTTCGAATCGGAGATACTTTTTTGACCAGCTGCAAATTGAATTAGATGCCATCAAGGATAGGAGTTCTATTCTTTCCCTTCTTTTTATAGACATGGATAATTTCAAGGAAATCAATGATCAGTATGGCCATCAGATTGGTGACGATGTATTAGTCATATTTACGAAACGTGTTCAGCAAATGCTGAGGGAGACGGATACTTTTTCACGACTTGGAGGAGATGAGTTTGTCGTGTTGCTTACGAATCTTCACTCCAGTGAAGATGCTGAAAAAATAGCCAGTAGAATTATGAATAAGATTACGCAATCGATATCTGTTCAAGGTCAGCAGTTATCGATCAGTGTATCGATTGGAATTGCCATTTGTCCGGACCACGGTCTGAACAGGGATACATTATTGACCAAGGCGGATCAGGCTTTATATGAAGCGAAGAAAAAGGGACGGAAATGTGTGAAAGTCTATCAGGATGAATAAAATCCGAAAAATTTCATCCTCTTCCTCTTTATAATAACGAGCATAAAAAAATGCCGGATTGCACACGTTGTGCAGCCAGCATTTTTTTATCTCCTTAACTTCTGCAAAAGTCTTAAAATCTCAATGTATAACCAGACAAGTGTGACAATCAGACCGAAGGCGCCATACCATTCCATATGCTTCGGCGCACCATTGTTTACACCCGCTTCAATAAAATCAAAGTCGAGTACAAGGTTCAAGGCCGCGATCGCGACGATGAACAGGCTGATTCCGATTCCGATCGGTCCGCTGTCATGCAGATAAGGGACCTGCATTCCGAAGAACAGGTTCAAAATCAAATGAACTAG
This sequence comes from Halobacillus fulvus, assembly GCA_004078665.1. Classification (GTDB taxonomy): domain Bacteria; phylum Bacillota; class Bacilli; order Bacillales; family Halobacillaceae; genus Halobacillus; species Halobacillus fulvus. The sequence continues at coordinate 276,931 of SCFO01000002.1, forward strand.
ATACACAATGAAAATACCGAGCGTTGCGGATACGACCATGAGTCGGAAGTTCTTCGTCACTTTAATGATCCTTGCCGCGTAAAGGAATAACAGCGCGCCCATGACGGCAAGCGTAAGGGAAACCGCCTGGATAACGATTCCGGAATAACTGGACTCGAGGAAAGCGGACAGTCCTCCGATCAAGAAGCCCTCCAATGCAGCGTAAATCGGTGCTGTAATCGGCGCAGCTTTAGGAATAAAAATTGTAATAAGAGCAATAATCAAACCGCCAATCGCTCCGATTGTCATCATCATCGTCACATTTACACCTTGTGCATATTGATACCATGTGTAGGCAGCTGTGCCGAGTAAAAATAAGAAAAGAAGAGCGATTTTTGCTATGGTTCCCCCTAGTGTCATTGTTTCTCCATGACCGCTGGGGTTGAAAGTATCATTTTTTAATACAGGATTTCCTGAGCGCATGCTTTGCCTCTCTTTCGGTTACAAGAATTAATGCGTATACCATTTATAAAGCTTTTTAGGACGTCCGATTTTTTGGTGACTAACGACTTGTTTGACTTTTCCTTCCTCTAAGAGATGCATCAGATATCGGTAAACGGTTGGGTAAGCGAGACCAATTTTTTTGGAAATAACATCGACAGAATGAGGATCGCGATGATTCTTCAAGAACTCTGCGACAGAATGCAGCGTACCTTTACTGATACCTTTCGCTGTAAAAACATCTTCGTCCTCTTCTTGGACGTGCTTCATATTTGCAATCTGGACGTGCAGTCGAATCCGTGAAATCAGGTCCGGCGCTTTAACAGGTTTCAATGCGAAGTCGGTAGCTCCTTCTTCAAGGAACCGATCAGCAATTTCCTGACGCTCGTCCACAGTCAACACGAGGATGGGGATCGTCTGGTTAAGTTTTCGAATTTCTCGAACCGTCTGAAGGCCATCCATTTCCGGCATATGATAGTCTACGAGAATCACATCAAATGAACCGGATAGGAATTTGTCAACTCCATCGCGTCCATTGACAGCTGTTTCCGAATCCCACTCCGCATGCTTGCAAAACTCTGTCAGCATGTATCGCAATGCCTCGTCATTATCAATGATTAGGATTTTCATAACGTACTCTCTCCTTCGGTATGTGAATCCAGAACGTGGTCCCAAGTCCAGGCTCACTATCGATGGACAATTCGGCTCCGTGTTCTTTCACTACATTTTTCACAAAGGTCAGCCCGACCCCGGGATGGGCTTTCGTGCTGAATCCTGCATTCCATATCTTATCTATATTCTCTTCACTGATCCCGTCTCCATTATCCTGAACCCCGATTAAAATTCCTTTGTCATCGACCTCGGTCCGAATGGTTACGGTGGCATCTGACTTTCCTTCCACGGCATCACTGGCATTGTCTATCAAATTGACTAGCGCCCGTGTCATCCTGATTTTATTAATATAAATTTCAATTTGTTCTTCAGCTTTCAAGTCGAATTGATAAATGGTAGCTGAATCTGAGAGCTTGTTAGCTCGCATATATTCAATGAAATCTTTTAATGTACACCAGTTCTTTTTTTCATGATACAGGATTTCAGAGACCATATCACTTGTGGATTGGATCGAAGATGAGATTTTATCTGTGTACCTTAGAATCTCAGGATCATTAGATTTCAGCTGAATCAACGAATTCAACCCCTCCATTAAGGATAAAGGAGTTTTTAGATCGTGGACAAGATGTAAGGCTTCACGTCCAGACCTTGATTCAACCATATCAAGCCTCGCAATGTTCAAATCCTGTCTCATCTTGAACTTCTGCTCGGATACAGTCAAGTACACGGCAAGAACCGTAGCGTTTACAAGGAAAACTCCGAAGAATACAAGGCTGTAAAAAGATAAAGTGCCTCCGAAGCCTAATTGGATGGCGGTCTCCTTGACTTCTGTCGAAATAACGCCTCCTCCAAAGCCGAAGGCACTTAAGAAAATGACGGTGTCCAACCATTGAAAGCCAAAGAGCAGCTGTGCCAGAACAAACGCTTTAAACAAAGGACGTAAACGGTTTTTTCCTAAGAAGTGCAGGACGGCAATCGAGATTAACAGCATAATGGCGGGACCGCCGAAATGGTATTGAATCGAGCTGTATCCATTTATGACAAGGTAGACGAGCGGAATGATCAGAAATGGTACAACAATGATTAACCACGGCTTTTTCAACTTTTCCCCGAGCTCATCTCCTAACAATAAGGCTCCTATATAGTGGGGGAGGGCCCTGACTGTATTCAGCATCACAAGAGCAAAAGCCGTCAACATCAGCGTGCTTCCGTTCGGGTCTGTCCGCAAATCGTCGAGAAGGGAAGCGAGACCTGAGCTTTCAACGCTTAGCCAGAGGGGCATCGTGATACCGATGATAATGAGGATAATTTTTGTCCATATACTTTTGGAGCGCCATATGCGCTTATTCATTTTTCTTCACCCTAACACTGAGCAATCTTTTCTTCATTCTAATATAGTCGTCCGATTTTTTCGATTCTTTTTTCCTTTACACGGTTAAAAAGTAAATAGAGATTAGAGGTTTATTGATTTAGTCATAAAAAAGGAAAGTTCAGGCAGCTATAAATCCTTTTTTCATAGAGCAAGAAGTCTTATAATATAGAAGAATAATCCATAGAGTGAAGGTGTCCAGCTATGATCGTCATCATCGATAATTATGATTCATTTACGTATAATTTAGTTCAATATTTTAAACAAATGACGGAAGAGGTTTTGGTCTTCCGTAATGATCGAATATCTGTGGAACAAATGGAAGAAATCGATCCCCACATGATCGTGCTGTCTCCAGGGCCTGGGCATCCATCAGAAGTCCAAATTTGTCGGGAGATCATGCAGGCCTTTGGTGAACAAACACCGATCTTAGGGATCTGTTTAGGTCACCAAGTCATTGTGGATTTCTATGACGGAAAAGTGACAAAAGGCGACCGGCCGATGCAAGGCAAGGTGACACCGATCACGCACGACGGAAAGACAGTCTTTGAGAACATTCCCTCAGCGATTGAAGTGACCCGGTACCATTCCTTGCAAACTCCCGCCGAATCCATTCCTCACTGCTTGGTCATCAGCGCCATGTCTGATGATGGAGTCGTCATGGCCGTGCGCCACCAGTATCTGCCGGTCGAGGGTATTCAGTTCCACCCGGAATCGATCCGCACAGAGTACGGCTACGAAATGCTAGAGAATGCGTACAGGCGGGCCTGTGACTTCAAGTTGAAAAAGGCGGAGATGGTATGAACCCAGATGTGACTCTATTGTTTGAATTCAGTAATGCGAAAGGGGAAATCGAGCCCAAAGCTTTCCGTTCTCCGATCAAAATATTGACAACGGATCGTATAGAGGACGTCCAACCGATTTTCGAAGAAGTGGAGCGCTTGCTTGAGGAAGGTTTTTATGCGGCAGGTTATGTCTCTTATGAAGCGGCGCCAGCCTTTGATGAAGCATTTTCTGTCTATAGAAACCCGAACTGGCCGCTTGTATGGTTTGGGATTTTCTCTAATCCAGTATCCTCCTTTGACAACGCAGCGCTTAAAGACTTCCGTGTTTCTGATTGGAGGTTGAAAGGTGACTTTGAACAATATCAAACAGGCATCGAGAACATAAAGGATGCAATCGAACGGGGAGACACGTATCAGGTCAACTATACAACGCGAATGGAGGCGAAGTTCTCAGGGGATGATTTCGCTTTTTATAGACAACTGACGAGACGGCAACAATCTGCTTATTCTGCCTATTTAAAGATGGGGGAAAGAAGGCTGCTCAGTGCTTCTCCTGAACTGTTTTTCAGAGTGGACGGCCAGACGCTTACGACGAAGCCGATGAAAGGTACAGCGAAGAGGGGAAGGTACGGGGGAGAAGATCTAGCGGCGATTCAGCACTTGAAAACCTCTGAAAAAGAGCAGGCTGAAAATTTAATGATTGTCGACTTGCTACGAAACGATGTCGGCCGGATCGCTAAACCAGGGTCTGTAAAGGTTCCCCGGCTGTTCGAAGTGGAAACGTACCCTACTGTCCATCAGATGACATCAACGATTCAAGCGGATCTACCGGATCGGACAAGCCTATTTGATGTTTTTCGCGCCCTTTTCCCGTGCGGATCCATTACAGGAGCGCCAAAAGTACGGACGATGGAATATATTCAACAGCTAGAGGCTACGCCTAGAGACGTTTATTGCGGAGCCATCGGGTATATGACGCCGGGAAAAGAAGCGGTCTTCAACGTGCCGATCCGGACTGTCCTCCTAGATGGAGACCAGGCTATTTATGGGACAGGTGGGGGAGTGACCTGGGATTCGACTTCACAAGGGGAGTATGAGGAACTCCAAACGAAAGCCCGGCTACTGACGGAACAGCGTGCAGATTTTGAATTGCTTGAAACGATGAAGCTCGAGGACGGAGCAATTCCTCTAGTAGATTATCACTTGAGCCGTGTCGAGCAGTCCGCTTTGTACTTTGGATATCCTTTAGATCGCAAAGCTTTGGAAGAGGGATTGAACCGTATTGCCTCCGCTTATCCAAACGGGCTTTACAAGGTCCGCATGCTAGTCGACTCGAATGGAAAAGAGAGGATCGAGGTGACGGAAATCAGTCCTCCGCAAGGTTCTGTAATATGTTCCCTTGCGACATCACCAGTAGACGAACAGGATCCTTTCCTTTTTCATAAAACGACGCACAGGCTAGTTTATGAACAGCATCAGAATCCAGATGCGTTCGCTGTATTGCTATGGAATACGAAGCAGGAGCTGACCGAGTTTACGATCGCCAATCTGGTAGTAAAAGTAGACGGTGAATATTATACGCCTCCTATTTCCTCCGGATTATTAGCCGGGACATTCCGTGAGAAACTACTGAAAGAGGGCGCGATAACGGAAAAGGTCCTTTATAAAAAAGATTTAACACTTTTTGAAGAAGTGTGGATGATCAATGGGGTCCGGGGCTGGGTCAAGGTAGAGCTCCATACTTAGTAAAATGATGAAGGGAAGCGATGAAGAATGAAACATATTATTTTTTACGATGCACAGTGTCCATTTTGTTTTTATGTGAAGAAAACATTCCGGAAGTTCGACTGGCTTGATCAGATTAAATGGGTGTCTGTTCAGGAAACGGAAAAGGAAGGGTTGTATCCTTACTTAAAAGGTAGAGAAACCTTAGAGGAAATTCATATGCTGACGAAACAAGGGGAAATCAAGCAAGGCTTCTACACGATTCGCCGGATGTTATTAGCCTTGCCGCTTTTTTCAGTAATCGGGATTCTTTTATACCTCCCGGGAGCAGCGAAGGTCGGGTCCCCTCTTTATCGCTGGTTTTCCGATCATCGCCACGAGTGGTTCGGTCGCTATGATATTCCAAGATACGCTTAAAGATCTCCGTTTGGAGGTCTTTTTTTTTGCTTCATTAGGTGTTGATATCGATCAGTCTAATGGATACATGAAAAAGTTTCCGATTTTCAGGCGATAGCTTTTTAACGTCTATCACTCTTTTGTTTAAGCCTGAAGACTCCAAAGATGACAACAACGACCGCAATGATGAGAGTTGTCCACTGATCATTCGCAATTCCCTGATACAATCCATTGACGATGATCACTATACATAGAACGAGGAAGAGGATAAGCGTGGCTTTATTCATAGAAGCAACCTCCTGATGTTTAGTTGGTAATCTTAGTGTAACTCGAGTCTGTTTAGATTTACAAATAGTCGATAGGCTTATATTATATAAATATAACTTTTATTTTTTAAGGAGTACGGTTTTTATGAACAGTGAGCTTATGTATATCGGTGAAAAAATAAGGGGTAATCAGGATCTTCTGTCTGAACGTGTGGAAAAAGTGAAGCTGGAGGAAGGCGCAGAATTAGGGAGTCTGCGTTTTAAAGAGAAGAAGCAAGAATTGTTCGAATATCTTGGGGCGCTTCTTGTAGATGAAGAATCCGAGAAAAGCATGCAGGTATGGGCGAGGGAAATGGGACAGATTGCACTGGAAGAAGGGTTCGAACTAGATCATATCCTTTATACCTTCAGTGTAACAAGGCGTGCCGTCTGGTATATTTTCGAGGAAGAAATTGAAAGAAAACATTTTACTACAGAAACGGTTTTGGACGTGAATAAAAAGATTAGTCCAGTGCTCGATGATGTTACATATTATATTAGTCAAATATATATGGAAGAGCAGAAAAAGGAATGGACTAAAACTCAAGCTGTGCTGGCTGAGTTATCTGCACCTGTCGTCCCTGTTTTGGAAGGCGTAGCGATTCTGACTGTCATAGGAGAGGTCGATACGAGCCGCGCTCAGATTTTGATGGAAAACTCCCTGAACGAATCTTCAAGGCTCAAGCTGAATCACCTGCTCATTGATGTATCTGGTGTCCCTGTTATTGACACAGAAGTTGCTCATAACCTGTTCCAAATCGTTAAATCGTTAGAACTTGTTGGTGTGAAGACACTGCTGACGGGAATGCGGCCAGAAATTGCTCGGGCGGTTGTCGAGATGGGGATCGAATTCAAGCATGTCAAAACGAAAGCGAATCTTCAGCAGGCGTTAGCGGATATTGGTTTTTTTCAAGAAAAAAGATGAAGGTTGAGTCATCAAAAGAAGACCTCGAGGTTTTTCGTTACCTCGAGGCTTTTTTTGTCATTAAATTTATTTTTGTCTAGGCTCGGCAACTTTGACAAGCTGCTTCCCGAGGTTTGCGCCTTCAAACAAGCCGAAAAACGCATTCGGGATTTCTTCAAACCCTTCGCTGATCGTCTCTTCGTAAGAAAGACGGCCTTCTTTAAGCCATTTGGATAAATGCTGGAATCCCTCAGTGAAGCGGTCTTGATAATCGCCTACGGTAAACCCTTTGATCAGGGCACTGGATTTAATCAAGTGCATTTGCATTCTAGGACCTTGATCATTTGGGATGTTATAAGAAGCGATCGCGCCGCACTGGGCGATACGGGCAAACTTATTCAGACGAGGGTAGATCGCATCTGAGATCTCTCCACCTACATTGTCAAAGTAGACATCAATCCCATCTGGACAAGCACGGTCTAACGCTTCTGATACGTTTTCCGTTTTATAATTGATGGCTTCATCGATGCCGAGCGTTTCTTTCAAGTACGTCGTTTTTTCATCTGTTCCGGCAATACCGATTACACGGCATCCTTGGATTTTTCCGATTTGCACAACAGCTGAGCCGACAGCTCCTGCAGCGCCTGATACAACGATTGTTTCTCCTTTTTTAGGCTGGCCGATGTCCATCAGACCGAAGTACGCGGTCAGTCCGGGCATTCCTAATATGCCTAGTGATGTTGTGACAGGACCGAGTTCAGGATCAATCTTCCGGAGCTGGTCGCCTTTTGCTGTGCTATATTCCTTCCAGGACAGCATTCCGGTCACGATGTCTCCTTCGGAAAGGTGGTCGACATTTGATTCGACAACTTCCCCGACACCGCCACCTTCGATCGGTTCATTTAATTGGAACGGGTCGATATAAGATTTGGCATCACTCATACGTCCCCGCATATATGGATCGACGGAAATATAAAGAGTCTTGATCAGCACTTCGCCCTCTTTTGGTTCGGGCTTATGGCTTTCAACTATTTTTAAATGTTCATCTGTAGGTTGTGCTTCTGGTCGTTTGACTAAGTGAATTTCACGATTCATAGATTTTTCACTCCTTATATTGGATTCTTTTCCATTGTATCGTTCCAGGCTGGTAAAATGAAAATGATGTGATTGTTCGAAAGGCAGGTGCACCTCATGACAGACAAAAAACTCTTGTATGAAAAGGTGAAGTGGGTGGAAGGTGAGAACTTTATCACGATAGAGGACGCCTCAGGGCTTACAGAGCATGAATTTGAAATGCTTGCTTCCGGTCTAGCCCAAGAACAGGAAGAAAGACAAATTAAATCCTTGTCCATCTTACTATCCCCGACACAATCTGAAAGGGTGGTTAAAATACTGGAAAACTATCATTTTACCCTTCACGATGAGCGCGTTATTTTCCGGAACGATTTACAAGAGGGATGCGAAGGGGCGGGGGAGTATCTATTATCTTCTCTCCTAGATATTTCGGAATCAGAATTCATGGCTGTCTGGCAACAATCGATGACGGGTTCTTCCAATGCTTCATCCAGTCTCAATATGAAGGAGCAAATGGCATCCGTCAAAAAAGAGCTCGGGCCAGGATACGAAAAGACGTGTTTGGTCGCTTATGAACGAGGTGAAGCGATTGGTGTCGTAATGCCACATATCGAGCCTGGTACAAAAGAGGAAGGGCGAATCTTTTATTTCGGTCTTGTACCTGAAGCAAGAGGAAGTGGGAAAAGCGTTCCTCTCTATAAACAGGGATTAAAGCTTTTAAAGGAACAATTTCATGCGACGTATAGCATCGGAGCAACGAGCGTGAACAATCAACCGATGATTCAAGTCTTCAGAAAGTCTGGTTGTTATGAGCGAGAAAGAGTTCGCGTGTATAAAAAAGAGAGGAACTCTATGTCTTGAGTCCCCTTTAAAAATTCAACCATGTTTTATTGAACAGGAGTAGGAGGGCGTCTTTATTCATTCAAATAATGACATGCTCTTTAAGTGATGTTCCCGCCACTCTGAAGCTATAGTTTGAGAAACGGAAACCTCGTCATACAAAAAAGGCGGAGGATGAGGGCCTCCGCCTTTGTAATCGTTACACAGTTTCTGATTCCTTCAGTTCACGATACTCTTCATCTGAAAAAGCACGCGAGCGAGTGAGGAACCTTTTTCCTTCCACACCCTCAAGAGAAAACATCCCGCCGCGACCGTCCACGACATCGATGATCAGCTGGGTATGCTTCCAATAATCATATTGCCTTTTATTGATATAAAAAGGCGTCCCGCCGATCTCACCTAATAAAATGTCCTGGCTGCCCATTAGCATGTCGCCTTCCTGATAACACATAGGCGAGCTGCCGTCGCAACAGCCACCGGACTGATGGAACATGAGCGGACCGTGCTTCTCCTTAAGATGCTCAATCAGTTCAAGCGTCGCATCGGTAGCTACCACTCGTTCAACCATCTTTTTTCAACTCCTTGTATTCTAATATTCTCACATAAGCATCATTCGCTTATGTATTGATTTTAAAAGAATCCGAGCTTCTGAGGGCTGTAGCTGACGAGCATATTTTTCGTTTGCTGATAATGACTCAGCATCATCTTATGGTTTTCACGTCCGACGCCAGACATTTTGTATCCGCCGAATGCAGCGTGTGCAGGGTAGGAGTGATAACAGTTCGTCCACACACGTCCAGCCTGAATTCCGCGCCCGAAGCGGTACGCCGTGTTGATGTCACGTGACCAGACACCGGCACCAAGACCGTAGAGGGTATCGTTTGCAATTTCCATCGCTTCTTCCTTATCTTTAAACGTCGTAACGGAAAGAACAGGTCCGAAGATCTCTTCCTGGAAGACCCTCATTTTATTATTCCCTTTAAAAATGGTCGGCTGGACGTAATACCCATCTTTCAAGTCGCCGTCCATATGATTTCGTTCACCACCAACAAGGCATTCGGCTCCTTCTTCTTTTCCGATCTCTAAATAGGAGAGAATTTTCTCGAGCTGTTCGGATGAAGCTTGGGCGCCCATCATCACTTCAGGATCCAATGGATTTCCGACCTTGATCGACTTGACGCGCTCTATGGCACGCTCCATGAACTTATCGTAAATCGACTCCTGAACAAGAGCGCGGGAAGGACATGTACATACCTCGCCTTGGTTCAGTGCGAACATGATGAAGCCTTCGATTGATTTATCAAGAAAATCATCATCCTCCAGCATAATATCTTCAAAGAAGATATTTGGAGACTTACCACCAAGCTCCAATGTGACAGGGATGATATTTTGAGAAGCGTATTGCATAATCATACGTCCAGTGGTCGTTTCTCCGGTAAAAGCGACTTTGCTGATTCTTGGATTTTGGGCCAGCGGCTTTCCGGCTTCCAGACCAAACCCGTTTACAACGTTCAGCACGCCTGCAGGAAGAATGTCTTCAATCATCTCAAGCAAAAGCATGATCGAAGCTGGTGTCTGTTCAGCTGGCTTCAATACGATACAGTTACCGGCTGCTAAAGCGGGAGCGATTTTCCATGTCGCCATCAGAATCGGGAAGTTCCACGGGATGATCTGACCGACGACGCCGAGAGGCTCATGGAAATGGTAAGCAATCGTGTCGTTGTCGATTTCTCCGATGGTACCTTCCTGGGCACGAATGACACCAGCGAAGTAACGGAAGTGGTCAATCGCCAACGGAATATCTGCATTCAGCGTTTCACGAACGGCTTTCCCGTTCTCCCAGGTTTCGGCTACAGCAAGCTTTTCCAGATTCTCTTCCATCCGGTCCGCAATTTTATTCAGAATGATTGAACGATCGGTTGTCGAAGTATTGCCCCAGGAATCCTTCGCTTCATAAGCGGCATCAATCGCAAGCTCGATGTCCTCTTCTGTCGATCGGGCTACCTGGCAAAACGCTTTTCCTGTAACAGGCGTCACATTATCAAAGTAATCGCCTTTGACAGGTGCCGCCCATTTACCACCAATAAAGTTATCGTATCGTTCCTTGTAACTGACAATCGATCCTTCTGTGTTCGGAAATGCATACACCATCTGTTCATTCCTCCTAAATATATAATGCAAACGCTTACAAAAATACGTATGTAAATGTAAGACGCTTATCTCGAAACTATCATGATTGCAGAATATTGTCAATTATAAGAAAAATAAACAGGTATTGGCTGAATGATGTTCATAGAATGAATTTTGTTATAATAGATTTATAGCTTTTGACGAAAGGGAGTCTATAAAATGACAACGACGAATCGTATATTGCTTGTGGATGGGATGGCACTCTTATTCAGAGCCTTTTATGCCACAGCTATGAGCAATTATTATATGATCAACAGTAAAGGAACTCCGACCAACGGAGTTTACGGAATGGTGAAGCACCTGTTCACAGCCATTGACACCTATCAGCCTACACACGTTGTATGCTGCTGGGATATGGGGAGCAAAACGTTCCGTAACGATCTTTTCCCAGATTACAAGGCGAACCGTGGAGCGCCTCCAGAAGAGTTGATTCCTCAATTCGACCTTGCCAAAGAGGTTGTCGAAGCTCTCGATATTCCGAACATCGGGCAAGTAGGCTACGAAGCAGATGATTGCATGGGAACGTTAAGCCGGATGTACAGCGAGCATTCCCAAGTGTTCCTGTTGACCGGTGACCAGGATTTGCTTCAGCTGCTTCAACCGAATGTCAACGTCGTTCTTTTGAAAAAAGGGTATGGGAATTATGCAGAATATCACGAGCATTCCTTCTATGAAGAAAAAGGGATTACACCTGCTCAAATGATCGATTTGAAGGCGTTGATGGGCGATAGCAGTGATAATTATCCGGGAGTCAAAGGAATCGGAGAGAAAACAGCATTGAAACTGTTGCTTCAATATGGATCGATTGAAGGTATTCTTGAAAACGTGGACAAGCTGACAAAAGGCCAGCGGGCAAAAATCGAGCAGGATCTTGAGATGCTACATCTGTCGAGAAAGCTTGCGGCGATTCACTGTGAGGCGGATGTCGATTGTTCACTGGAGGATGCTTTATTCTACATTGACGATGCGAAGATGGCTGCGAAATTTGATGAGCTTGAGTTTCGTAATTGGGAGAAGAATCTGGTCAGAATGTAAAAGACATGGGGGCGTTAATGCCTCCATGTCTTTTTTATAGTAGATCTTTCTTCTGCGTGAATTTGAATTGGTTGGCTTCTTTATAGTTCATGGCTGCTTTTTTGTACATGCGTTTTTCGTAATAGATATCGCCGAGCATTTCAAGGTAGTCTTTGTACTCCTCATACTCATTGAGTTTCCTCATATCTGGAATGATTTCTTTTTCAAGCTTATGAATGAACGCATCATCATGAGTCGTCTCGTTGATGATATGCGTCAATAAGTAAAATTTGTGCTTGAAGAATAATTGATCAAATTCATCGGCCTGTTTTTGTCCTTCCTTTATATAGGACCAGCAGGATTCTAGATCGCCACAATAGTAACTAGTCGAAGCTAATAAATAAATGGTGCTGATTTCAAAGTACTTTTCCGGAGTAGAAATTTCCTGAGCTTTTTTAAGGGAAGTGAGAGCATCAGAATATTTTTCCTGGTTTGCGTAGATATAGCCTAGGTTATGATGGATTCGTCGCTGTTCGTGTTCAGGAAGGTGATATTTACCAATCTTTAGTATCTTTTCGTAGTATTCTTCAGCAATATGGTGGATGTTTAGATATCTGTAATTTAAGGCAATGATCATATACGTATCAATCATACGTGAATAATTCATTTCATCTTTATATTTTTTAAGAGCAATTTCGCCGTAATAATTGGATTCAACCGCTTCGCGTGTCTTTAAGTGCGTTAAAGATAAGTGGAAGTAGGTCTCGCTATCTTTTAAATGAATCTCTTCAAGATAGGAGTGGGTTAATTTAAAATGATACAACGCCAGTTTTAAGTTGGATTCTAATAAATAATGAATCCCAACGGTTTTATGATAGAAAAATTTATATTCTTTAGAAGCACCAGGAAGAACGTGCTCCAATTCTTTTAAATATGCCTCGTTGAGTTCAAGCTCACCTTTTGTCATTAAATGACGGGTCTCTATGATTTTGTAAAGATTAACAAGTTTGATATTACGATTCTCTTCAAGTGATGCCTTGGACATTACGTGTAGATCTTCCATTAAAGTGAAATCGCGCAATTGACAAGCCTCATGCCATCTGAGTAAGTTTTGATAGATCCCTTCATCAAACTCCTGGTTAATATCCACTAATGTAATATTTAACCGCTCTCCAAGAAGACGGTATATATCGTCACTAGCCGTGATCGAATTATTTTCAATTTTGCTTAAATAAGAAACGGAACAAATACCGTCAGCCAGTTCTTCTAGTGTCATGCCCTGATACTTACGGTTTTGTTTAATTAAGGATCCCTTCAATACGTTCAACCCCTTCAACACAACTAAGTATACACAGTAGCGGAAACACCTCTTGTATGCAATACATAAAAAACAGCCACCGTTTCAAGAGGTGGCTGTTTGTTAAGTTGTTATAAGGATTTCAAAGCATCCTCAATCTGAGTATCGCCGGAAATCATCTCAAACGTTTTGTGGTAAGCGTTAGGTTCTTGAATGGCGGCGATCATCGTTTTAGCCACATCCGCACGGGATATTGTACCCGGTTCCAATGTCTCCCCGACTTGGATTTTGCTTGTTCCTTCATCATTTGTCAGGCCACCAGGGCGAACAATGGTGTAGTCAAGCTCGGTAGACTGCAGATATTCATCTGCTTCGCCTTTCATCTTAAGGTAATGCTGTAGCTCTTCAGGACCGCGTTCAGGACTACCGGCACCCATTCCACTCAGCATGATGAACTTCTTAATGCCGAGGTTTTCTGTTGCCTTGATGAGGTTAATTGCGCCATCACGATCAACTGCTTCTGTCTGATCCGCCCCTGTGCTAGAACCGGAACCGGCTGCAAAAATGACGACGTCCATGCCTTTCACTGCATACCCTACATCCTTCGTCAAGTCCGCCAGTACAGGGTTGCCTCCAAGGTTTTCAATCGTTGCTTTCTGTTCTTCTTTTCTTATCAAACCATACGGTTCGTGGCCATCTTCTTTAAGATATTGAATGAGTAAACGTCCAGTGTGACCGTTCGCTCCTGCTACAAGTACTTTCATAAGCTTAGAACATCTCCTTTTCGCATAGGTTCTATCCAATACTTATGTAACCTCTTTTTTTTCAGGTTAAACATAGCGACTATTAAACCTGTGCAGGGAAGCAAAGCTCCTGATAGTTACAGCGGGAACAGACTCGCGGGTCATTTTGCATCGGAAAATGTTCCAATGGAAGGGGCTGGTTTTTCGATTCGTCTTCCAAGTAGCCTTTCATCTGTTCAATACTGATTTTATAAAGGTGCTGGACGTTGATCAGGTCCTGTTCGGTCAACTGGTGTTCGATAAAGCTTCCTTCCAAAAGGTACTCATTTCGGATGATGATATCATCGATCGAGTCGATGGAATACTTTTGCTGAAGATATAGGGCGTAAAGGGCCAGCTGATTCCGGTCTTCTTCAGATTTTTTTCCTGTTTTCCAGTCGACAATCACCCATTTGTTCCGTGCTAAATCCTGATAGACTAAGTCCATCACAATGTAAACTTTGACTCCGTTTGCTTTCATAAACCGGAATTTTTCGGAATCGATAAATTTCATGTCTTCTTTTCTTAACACTTCTGCAAACGAACGGCTAGCAAAGAAATTTTTCACAGTCGTTTGCAGTCGGTCGGTAATCTTTTTAACCTTAGACTCAGAAAGCGTGTTTGTTTGGCTATAATAGATTTCGTGCAGCATCGTGTAATGCTTCGGTCGGTTCCTCCACAAATGTTCTTTCTTAGTCGACTCGATAAATCCCCGGTTTAAATGATGGCGGATTTCATCGATGATGGTTTGTTCATCCGGAACGGACCGATTATGGAGAACGTCCTGGATTATTTGGTAAATCAGGTCGTGGACAACACTTCCGAAGTGCATCTCAAGGTTGGTTATTTTCTTCAACCGGTATGTCTGTCTTGCAAGGGAATCCGCTTGTTCAAGCCAACCGTTATGAGAAACATAATAATCATAGGCGTACTGGCGGGCACATGTCAGCAACGTTTTATGTCTGGATAAGGACCAGGAAAGCTCAGGGAATGGTTTTATTTCAAACATGGGAATCCTCCGGTTCATCTGTTTTTACTTGGAATTGGGTCAGGTCGACCTGACCATTTATAACGAGTACCCCTTCTGCTTCAAGCGAAAGGATTTGTTCTTTATAAAGGGCGTCGTCTTGGATTACGACTTCTCCTTTTGCGTTGATCACCCGATGCCAAGAGAGGCTGTATTTTTCGCTCATGCTGTGAAGGACTCGCACAACCTGTCGGGCAGCTCTTGGACTCCCGGCTAATGTAGCAATTTGACCGTAAGTCATCACTTTTCCTTCTGGTATATGTTGAATGATTTGAATGGCTTTTTCCGTAAAGGGCTGCATGTTAAGTTCCTCCTGTTGCTTCTATTATGTCATGACGGATAGATAGGAGTAAAAGAATTCTGATAGAATAATAGGAAGAGAGGGGTAATATTCGATGAGTATAGCAAGAGTATTGTCGATTGCCGGTTCCGCTTCCCAGGGAAGTGCCGGTATCCAGGCGGATCTGAAAACATTTCAAGAGTTTGACGTTTACGGAATGAGTGCCATCACAGCAATCGTTGCTAATAATTCCACTACGGATCAGGGTATCTTTACCCAGCCGCTTGCTTCAGTCGAGGCACAGGTCTATGCATCACTTGAACATGTCGGAGTCGATGCCTTAAAGACCGGCATGCTTTTTACTGAGGAAATCATTACGAGAACAGCAGAATTAATTAAGGAATCAGGTGTAGAAAATGTAGTTGTCGACCCCGTCATGATCGGAAAGATGGGATCACAGCTGCTCAAGGACGAGGCCATTGAAACGTTAGTAAAAGAATTGCTACCAGTCGCCAAAATCGTGACCCCAAACCTTCATGAAGCAGCGAGAATGCTAGAGTGTCCCGTTCCTGAAACGCCTGAGGATATGAAAGTACTCGCTCGGGATTTGCATAGTCTTGGCCCTGAGTATGTGCTGATCAAAGGGGGAGCGCTGAAGGACTATCCGGCCGTTGATATGCTTTATGATGGGAAAGGCATAACGGAGCTTGAGTCGGAGCGGGTCGACACGGTTCATACGAGTGGCGCCGGCTGCACGTATTCTGCTGCTATTACAGCAGAGCTTGCCAAAGGGAAGAGTGTGGAGGAAGCTGTCAGAAGAGCGAAATCTTTTGTCACCAGCGCCATCCGCCACGCTTTGTCCTTCGACCGCGGAATCGGCTCGACCTATCACGCCGCCCATCGTAAAAAAGCATGAGGGTCAAAAAACTAAGGTTCCGTTGTTGATGTCAGAATAAAAGGGGCTAGAAATCACTCGCTTTCCATGGGCGGGCGCTGAGCTTCCTCCCATAGGAGTCTCGTAATTTCTAGCCCCTTTGCTCAAGAATAGTTGAACGGAAACATCATTTAAAGCGCATGTGATTGTACTGGTTGATGTGGAACGGCTAGACTCCATGAGAAAAGGACTAGGATGAGACTGAGACCAGAGGGCGTGTGTCTGAGCTGGCAGTCCATTTACCTCGGATGAAAGTGAGCCGTTTTCAGCACTTATCTGCTCTTAAACAATATTTCGTAGCTTTAAGAAGACAAAAGGGGGAGTTTTTCTTTGTATCGTCATTTGTTTTTGTTTGGTTCTAGCCCGCCGTTTAATCATCAGCTTGGAAAAGCATTCTCTCAGAAAGTACATCATACAAAAATCGCAATCCTCTACATAGACAGAGAAGGATCAGAGGAGTACCTTCCTAAATACATAGAAACGCTTAATATCCCCAACATTCAAACATACCCTTTAGCACTAAAAGAAGCTTATGAAGAGCACGAGGTTGAAGAGCTTAAACAGTGTGGAGGGATTATTATTGGAGGAGGGCATACTCTTTCCTATCACAAGTTCATCGTGGAAACAGAGATCGCTGACGTCATTCGAGAGCTCTTTAGTCAAGGCGTTCCTGTCGCTGGATTTTCAGCAGGGGCCTTAATCACGCCTGCCCATTGTGTCATTTCTCCAAAAGACAACGAAGAAGGGAGTCAGCTTTTAAAAGAAGGACTCGGACTGTTATCTGATGCTATCTTATCTGCACACTTTTTGGAATGGGACGAAGAAGAAGCTTTGAGAACTGCGATGCACCGCACTGAATCCTTTATCGGTTATGGAATTGCGGAGTGTTCGGGAATATATTTATGCAATGGAAAAATACGCATGAGTGAGGGATTCGTCCAAATAGAACAGTAAAAGACCCGCCAATAATGGCGGGGCTTCGTGTTTTTATTGCTCTGTTGCAATGCGATCATATTTATCGATTTGTTTTTTGCGCACAACATCCCAGCGGTTTTCTGGATGCTCTTTGCATTCTGCTGTGCATGCTGCATGATGCTTTTCTTCGCATTCTTTACAGCAGACATATTGACGGTTACAAACAGGGTTGCTGCAGTTGATCATGCGATCTTCTGCTTTTCCACAATGCTCGCACTCCGCAACCACTTTTTCTTCTACCTGGTTGACAGGTACTGAAATGCGCTCATCAAAGACGTACATCTTTCCGTCAAAAAGCTCACCTTTTACTTCAGGGTCTTTTCCGTACGTCGTGATGCCGCCTTCAAGCTGATACACATCTTCTACACCGTTTTTCTTAAGGATACCTGTCAGCTTCTCACAGCGGATCCCGCCTGTGCAGTACGTCAAAACCTTTTTATCTTTCCACTGATCGGCATTTTCAGCGATCCATTCCGGGAATTCACGGGAAGTGTCGACGTCCGGTCGAATGGCATTGCGGAAGTGACCGATGCGGTATTCATATTCGTTACGGCCATCGATGACGATCGTATCTTCGTCTTTCAGCATTTCGTTGAATTCTTTCGGCTTCAAGTGCTTACCACCGAATGTTTTCGGATCGATATCATCTTCTTCAAGGCTCCAGTTGACAAGCTCTGGCTTCACACGGCAGTGCATTTTTTTGAAGGCATGGCCATCATGTTCGTCGATCTTGAAGTGGATATCAGCGAAACGCTCATCGGAGCGTACGTAATCCATATATTCTTCGACTTGCTCAACCGTACCTGAAACCGTTCCGTTAATCCCTTCGTGAGAAACGATGATGCGTCCTTTCAAACCAAGGTCTTTACAGAATTTCAGGTGATTTTGGCAGTATTCTTCATAATCAGGAAGGTCGACATACTTATAATACAACAGAACTCGATAATCTTTTGAGCTCATTGGTGATTCCTCCTATATTGATCTATATCAAAAAATAAAAAACAGAATTGTCCATAGTCCATAATATTCGATTTAACAAAAAAATTCAAATGACAATTATTATGCGCGTTCCGGACGTTTTTTCGTATATAAAAGCAGTATGAAACCAGATATGACCATGAGCAGTATCAGTGTTCCGAAAGGAAGTTGGAAGTTTTCGGCTGTATAGGGTTGCTTATATAGCTCCAGTAGAATACCTGCTAATACGGAACCCGATGCGCTTCCGATAAATTGGATCTGTTGTTTCAAACCGATTCCCGCTCCGATTTGTTCATCAGGTAAAATCCGTGATACTTCATTAGTTGAGCTTGAAGAAAGACTGGAAAAACCGAAGCTTGTGAACATGTAAGCGATCATGATCATATAAGGGCTGATTCCTGCTAAAAAGAAAAAGATGAGCGCGCTCGTCATTAATAGGACTTGCGATAACAGAAGAACCCGAATATTCCCATACGCATCAATCATCCGGCCGACATAAATAGCAGCGACCGCCGATAACATCGCACCAGGGAATATGATCAGACCAATGGCAGCAGCTCCTCTGTCATACACTTGCTCAAGCATAATCGGCATCAGGAAAAGTACGGCAAAATGCAAAGTGAATCCAAGATAGCTGATCAACACAATCTGCCTGTAATGTCTGTTTTTGACCAACTCCGGCTGGATGAATGGTGTAGAGACACGATTAATGCGCAACCATAGTAAACTACTCGTCAACAAACCAGCGAGCAAATAATAGGACTGAAAAGTAGATACATAGAGTAAGAAAAGCGTTGCACTTCCTCCGGATAGAAGAGCACCTAGTACATCAAATCGTCCTCTGCGGATCGGCTCGTCCGGCATAAGTTTGAATAAAGCCGGGATGACAAGAAACACCATGACAGTGACGATGAACAAGTAATTCCAATCTAGAAAATCAGTGATGAATCCACCGACGACAGGACCGAGACCGAATCCGAGTGAGGTAGCAGATGCAATCAAAGCATAGGCACTTCCACGGCGTGACATCGGAATGTATCGGCCGGCAAACACCATCGAAAGCCCTGGGATGGCAGCTGCACCTGACGCCTGAGCTAATCTAGCCAGTAATAACGTAAGGTAATTGTCAGAGAAAAAGCCAATGACGGAAGAAAGGCTAAAGATTGCGACCCCGATGGATAACAAGACGCGAATCGGCAAATAATCCGAAAGCCTTGTATAAGTAATGGTGAAAATCGCTAAAACAATCGAATAGCCGGATACAATCCAGGCTCCTTCCGAAGGCTGTAAGGAAAAGTCTTTTAAAATCGTAGGTAAAGCAATATTAAACATTGTCGTGTTCATCACAACAATAAGAACAGAAGCACTAAGTAAAAAAATCGTACGAAAATATTCGTTTGAAGGACGTGGGGAATATTCCATCCAAACCCCTCCTTTTAATCTTTAGACACCCGAAATACTATACCACATTGCAGGGATGTTTAAAAATGTCAGTATTATTAGAAGTGTCTGTCAAAAGGTGTTTCTGTTCCTGAGAATGGCGTTCCTATTAAGCATGAAATGGAAAAAAACTCTGCCCGGTGATGGACAGAGTTTAGTAGGTTACCTGACTTCAGCGCCTAATACAGATTCGAAGTGGCCAAGCGCCCATTCGTGACCGCTTGAATTGAAACTGGCTACGGCATCTTTATAGACGACGAGACGATAGCCAAGCTGATACGCGTCAATCGCTGTATGGAGGACACATATATCGGTACAAACCCCTACGAGATGAACTTCCTGAATGCCACGTTCACGGAGCTTCAAATCAAGGTCTGTTCCTGCAAAGGCACTATAGCGGGTTTTATCCATAAAGTAGATTTCATCCTGCCGACTTTCATAAATCGATTGCAACTCGCCATACAGTTTTCTGCCTTCGGTTCCTCTTAAATTGTGGGGAGGGAATAAACTTGTTTCAGGATGATGAGGATCTCCTTCCTCATGGACATCGACAGCAAAAACAACATAGTCCTTTTGCTGAAGAAAAGCGTTCGTTTGTTTAACCAACGCCTCTTCTATATCCTGTCCGGGTCTCCCGCAGGTGAGAGCACCATTCTCAGCTACAAAATCATTCGTGTAATCGATAGTGATCAGCGCACGTTTCATGTCATCCCTCCTGGTTGTCTTTACACCTATCTTAACAGAAACAATGTCAGGCGGTTAGTAAGAATGGGCATGCTTCAACGACTCTTTGCTTTTATTTAACGCTGCGAATAGCATGATTCCACATCCGACGAGAAGAAAGCTTGTCACAAAAAATACGGATGAAAAACCGAAAGCACCCGAAAGCATGCCACCCATAGCGGGGCCAATGATATTCCCTAAAAAGCGGATGCTTGTGTTGTACCCAAGAACTTCCCCCTGCATCGCAACAGGTGCCTCCTGACGAATGTACGCAGTGCGGACAGGTATGATTCCTCCAATCGATACCCCTAGTAAAAATCGCAGCACGACCAATTGCCAAATATCCGTAACGAAAGCAGCCGGTAAATAAACGGCACCCGCCATAAAGAGGAGGAAAATCAAAATTTTAATATATCCTTGTCGGTCAGCAATTCTTCCCCAGCGTCTGGCCATCATTAAGTTGCCGAGTCCTGCTGCAGAAAAAGCGATCCCAGAAAATAATGCGAGATTCTCTGCCCCGTGCAATTCCTCTACAAATAGAGAGAGGATCGGCTGGATACTGAAATGAGCCACTTGGACAAACAGCGAAACGATCATAACCATCAATAATAATGGATGCTTGATGATATGGCCGAGTACCTCTTTGGAGTTGTAGCTCGTTTTCTCATCGTCCGATTCTTTTTCGATCTTCTGTTCATGGATACCGAAAAAGACGATAATCGCTGAAAGAAAAACGGTAATCGAAACAAATTGAAAGGTCGTTGCATAGCCGATCCGATCGGCAATCCAGCCACCTAGCAAAGGACCCATCAGGCTTCCTGTAATACTGCCTGTCTGGAGCGTTCCGAGCACCTGCCCGGCCATTCTTTTTGGCGTTTGAGTTGAGATCAATGCTTGTGACATCGGGATGAATCCTGTGAACACACCCATAAACAATCGAAGCAGGAAAAGTTGCCACACCGTTGTGACGAAGCCCATTAACAGCACAGAAACAGCCAATCCCGTGGCGGACATAATCAAAATGTGCTTTCTGCCGTATTTATCTCCAATCTTCCCCCATATAGGCGAAAAAATGAACGCCGTCACAAAGGTGATCCCGAATACCCATCCGGACCAAGTCTGCACATAAGCATCCGAGAAATCACCGAGTTCATCAATATATAAAGATATGAAAGGTAAAACCATTGTTATACTGCCAGCAATGAAAAAGTTCGCCAGCCACATAATCCATAAATTTCTTCGAGCACGTTGTTCTTCTGTAAGGATAATGAATCCCTTCTTCCTATTTATTTCGACACTCTAAGTATATAACACAAAAATATCCAGACATAAAGAATGGAGGACTGAGTCGAATTCTGTCTTGTTTGACAGGTGTAAGAAAAAGGTAATAACCAAATAAAAAAAGTGAGTGTTAACGGTTGCAAAACTTGTATATACAAATTATAATCTTAATTAAATCATGTATATACAAGTTTGCGGCCCATGGAAATGAAAGCGTTTGAAAAGGAGTGCGAATGTTCGGAAATGATAAGCTGTGAGGAAGAATGAACGAGTCATACCTCCAGCCAAACGGTTTTAAGGACGGCAAACAATCCATAACCATCAGGGAGGTAAGGAAGTATGAATCATAAAAAACAGGCAGAGCAAATACTTGAAGCCATTGGCGGAAAAGAGAATTTGTCTGCTGCTACTCACTGTGTCACACGTCTCCGCCTTGCATTGAACGATGAAGGTATTGTCGATGAGAAAAAATTGAATGAGATTGACGCAGTCAAAGGTTCTTTTTCTACGAACGGTCAGTTTCAGATTGTTATAGGGCAGGGTACTGTCGATAAAGTATATAAAGAATTTATTGCTCTAGCTGGAGTGGGTGAGCAATCAAAAGAAGAAGTAAAAGCAGCTTCTGCTCAAAAAATGAATCCGCTCCAACGTGCGATTAAGACGTTAGCAGACATTTTCATTCCCATTTTGCCTGCCATCGTAACAGCTGGTTTACTTCTTGGGATTAATAATATTTTAACGGCTACCGGAATCTTCTGGGATGATCAATCTATTATCGATGTCTACCCACAATGGTCAGGCATTGCAAACATGATTATCATTATAGCGAACACCGCCTTCGTATTTTTACCCGGTTTAATTGGATGGTCCGCTGTTAAAAAGTTTGGCGGTAGTCCGATTCTTGGTATAGTCATTGGTCTTGTACTGGTACACCCAGATTTATTGAATGCCTGGTCTTATGGTGATGCGGTGCAAAATAATGAAGTACCTACATGGGACTTGTTTGGATTAACAATTGAAAAAATTGGTTATCAAGGTCAGGTATTGCCGGTTTTAGTAGCTTCTTATCTATTGACTAAAATTGAACTATCCTTGAGGAAACGCATTCCAGATAGTATTCAGCTTTTATTCGTAGGTCCGATCTCGTTGCTAGTGACAGGTTTTCTAACGTTTATTATCATTGGACCAGTTACGTTCCAAATTGGTAACTGGATCACAGATGGTCTAGTTTCTGTATTTGATACATTTGCCTGGTTAGGTGGATTGATTTATGGCGGACTCTACGGTGTACTCGTTATAACGGGGATGCACCATACTTTCTTGGCTGTGGATATCCAGCTTGTCGGTAGCACAGGTACGACATTCCTGTGGCCGATGCTAGCACTATCCAATATTGCTCAAGGTTCGGCTGCATTTGCCATTTGGCTTGCCTCTAAAGATGAGAAGTTGAAAGGCCTTGGAGTTTCTTCCGGTATTTCCGCATGGCTCGGTGTCACTGAACCAGCATTGTTTGGGGTGAACCTTCGCTTTAAATACCCGTTTGTCATCGCCATTACATCATCAGCGATTGCAGGTTTGTTTATATCACTTCGCGGAGTAGTTGCAAGCTCAATCGGGGTTGGGGGAGTTCCAGGAATATTCTCCATCGTACCGGAATTCTGGTTTGATTTTGCGATAGGTATGGTCATTGTAATCGTCCTGCCGCTAGTCGGTACGTACCTCTATGCTAAACGTAAAAAAGACGTTTAAATAAACAACATTCATTCCGTGGCGGATCAGATCCTCCACGGAATGTTCCATGTTCAGATATAGAAAATAAAAGAGCATTTTCTCTTTCTATTGAGAGATTGTTTTCAAAAAACAAACGGAATTTTAAAATCTAGAGAATGGTGGTGCATACTATGACAAAACAACCATGGTGGAAAAAGGCAGTCGTTTATCAAATTTATCCGAAAAGCTTCAATGACACGACAGGGAACGGTGTCGGAGACATTCAGGGAATCATCGAAAAGCTAGACTATTTAAAAGAACTTGGCGTAGATGTTTTATGGCTCACACCGATGTACAAGTCCCCGCAAAACGATAATGGATACGATATTAGCGATTACTATGACATACATGAAGAATATGGAACGATGGAGGACTTCGATCGTTTATTAGAAGAAACCCACCAGCGTGGAATGAAGCTGATTATGGATATCGTCGTCAACCACACGTCTACAGAACATCAATGGTTCCAAGAGGCGCAGAAGTCAAAGGATAACCCTTTCCGGGACTACTACATTTGGAAAGACCCTGTAAATGGAGAAGAGCCGACAAACTGGCAGTCCAAGTTCGGAGGCAACGCATGGAAGTATGATGAAAAAACCGGACAGTATTATCTGCACCTGTTCGATGTCACCCAGGCTGATTTGAACTGGGAAAACGAAGAAGTACGGAGCGATATCTATGAAATGATGCGCTTTTGGGCAGAAAAAGGAGTCGATGGCTTCCGTCTGGATGTCATCAATTTGATCTCCAAAAACCAAAACTTCCCAAATGATGATGGAAGCGTCGCGCCAGGCGATGGCCGCAAATTCTACACAGATGGTCCGCGTGTGCACGAATTCATGTATGAAATGAATCAGGAAGTATTTAAACCGTATGATTTGATGACAGTAGGAGAGATGTCTTCTACAACCATCGATCACTGCATCAAATACACAGCACCTGAGCGTGATGAGCTGAGTATGACGTTTAACTTCCATCACTTGAAAGTCGATTATCCGAACGGCCAGAAGTGGACGGTCGCCGATTTCGACTTTCATGAATTGAAAAATATCCTTTCTAAGTGGCAGACAGAGATGAATCAAGGGAACGGCTGGAATGCCTTGTTCTGGTGTAACCATGATCAGCCGCGCGTTCTTTCCCGCTTTGGAGACGACGTGAACTATCCGGATGAGTCTGCGAAGATGCTCGCGACAACCATCCATATGATGCAGGGTACTCCATACATTTATCAGGGAGAAGAGTTTGGAATGACGAACCCTGGTTTCGAAACGATTGATCGGTACCGTGATGTCGAATCGTTAAACATGTACAAAGAGTTTCGCGAAAAAGGGGTGAGCGAAGAGAAAATCATCGAAATCCTTAAACAGAAATCACGGGACAATTCCCGTACACCTGTCCAATGGAATGATGAAGCCCATGCCGGTTTTACAAATGGTACACCGTGGATTGACGTAGCTGACAATTACAAAGAAGTGAATGCAGAGACTGTAAAGAACAAAGCGGATTCTGTCTTTAGTTATTACCAACAGCTGGTCCAGCTCCGTAAAGAGAACGACATTATTACTGAAGGTGATTATCAGCACCTGACACCTGATCATGATGAGGTGTTTGCTTACTTGAGAGAAACGGAACAAGAACAGCTGCTTGTCGTAAACAATTTCTACGGGAAAGAAACGACATTCGAAGTTCCGGAGCAAGTTAATTGGGATTATAAAAAGGACGTCATGATCACGAACTATGACGCCCCCTCTATCGAAGGTCGCTCATTAAAGCTACGCCCATATGAATCAGTGGTTTATCATATTCAAAACGACTGATAGAATAAAGCTGGTGATAAAAAATGAAAAATAAATTCCTCTTAATCTATAATGATCTCGTTCGCGCGATCCAGCAGGGAAAGTTCCATCCTGGAGAAACACTTCCGTCTGAACATGAACTGACCGATCAGTTTGACACTTCAAGGGAAACGGTTAGAAAAGCCTTGAACCTGCTAGCCCAGAACGGTTACATCCAGAAAGTGCGTGGCAAAGGTTCTGTCATCTTGGACCACGGCAAGTTCGAGTTTCCTGTATCGGGTCTTACGAGCTTCAAGGAGCTTTCCAATCAGCTTGGGCAGGATTTCCATACCATCGTTCATGAAGTCACGTTAGATGATGCAACTGGAGAAATTAAGAAACAGTTGCAGTGTCGTTCAGGTCAAAAGCTTTGGAGAGTTGTACGTTCTCGTCAAATCGGAGGCGAGCGGATTATTTTAGATAAAGACTTCCTAAGGAAGGACCTTGTTCCGAACCTGACAAAGTCAATCGCTGAACAATCCATCTATGATTACATTGAAAATGAGCTTGGACTCGACATCAGCTTTGCGAAGAAAGAAATCGTGGTAGAGCCCGTCACTGATGAAGATGAAGAGCTCCTGGATTTAAATGGACATCGTCAAGTCGTGGTCATCCGAAGCTATGTGTATCTTGCAGATGCCACTCTTTTTCAATTTACAGAGTCCAGGCATAGGCCGGATAAGTTTCAGTTTGTTGATTTTGCCAGAAGAACAAAAGCTTGATGAAAACAAAACATTGCATCAAGCAAATAAAAGCGTCTGGATCCTATACATCCAGACGCTTTTATTATGGTTCAATATGGAGACGACCTTGTACATATACGGCAGGGGGATTATAATCAATACTATATTGAGGGAACAGTTTCCTTCTTTGTTAAGACTTACAATCTATTAAGAAAGATGTGAAGATAATGAACATATATGAAGTCCTGATTCCTGTTTTTTATTATCTACTTCCTTCTTTCTTGCTTTTTTACATGGCCATGGATGTGTATTTCCGTAATCGGCATAAAGTGGAGCATCTGCTAGCCGCCGCTATTATACTATCTTATACCCTTCTTTTTCTTTCCGAGTATGTCCGCTACCTCCTTCCAATTGAGTACAGTCCGTTCATGGTCACATTCATCATGGGCAATATCGGAATCATCATGCCCTCACTAGTCTTTCATTTCATAATCAAAGTCATCCATTTGGAACATAGAATGCCTGCAAAGTTATATCCATGGATCTTGTATGTCCCTACTATGATTGTCCCTCTGACGATTTTTTCTGGTGAGAATATTATTAATAGTCAGCAGTTTGTCCAAAGAGGGATTTGGAAGGTACCGATGTACAATGCTTCGTATTACACCACCGTATCAATTTCGTCGATTTTCTTAATTTTCTTGCTCTATATTTTATGGAAAGCGAGAAAACGTGCTCATTCGGAAACACAGAAGAGTGTTGTCCAGTTGTTGTTAGTAGCGGTGCTGTGCGTAACGCTTTGGACTGTGCTGTTTGGATTTGTAGAATTTGAAGCTTCCATTCCTCCACACCCATATATTTATGCGGGGATATTATGGAGTGTCTTTTTATTACGTGCGATGAAAAAATATGATTTCCTGAGCTCTTATCACCAGCGATATGAGAAGCTGTTTACAATCAATCCCATGATGGTCCTACTGCTCGATGAAAAGGGAAGAACGAAGGAAGCGAACCCAAGTGCACGTAACCTATTTGCGTCTACTACTATTGATGATTCAATGCATTTCGACGAGCTTATTGATGCTGACGAAAGAGAAGAATGGAAGAAAGTATTCGTAAATTCGATTCATCATCAATCGAGGATTGAACAAAGAGAGTTCCGCTTGAAGCTGCCTGGACAAGATTGCATCGTTATGATCGATGGTGATTATATAGAAGTGGATGATCGGCCTCATCTTCTCCTGATTATTCGCGATATAACAGCTGAAAAACAATATGCAGAAAAAATTCATCATATGGCCTATCATGATCCGTTGACGAAACTTCCGAACAGGAGAAGCTTCAAAGAAAAAGTCGATCAATACACGACGCCTAATGAAGATAATCAACACGCCCTTCCGTTTGCCATCGCCCTAATTGATCTCGATCGTTTTAAAGAGGTCAATGATCAATACGGTCATCATATCGGGGATGAATTTTTGAAGCATGTGGCGAGTCTCTTGAAGCAGATGGTGCCTGAAGATGGGATGGCTGCACGATTGGCAGGGGATGAGTTTGTCCTTTTCTTACCGATTCATGAAGAAGAAAAATTGACCGAATTTGCGGAAGCCGTTATGGAGCAGTTTCGAAAGAATTGGTTTCAGGCGGATAGAATCTCCATTCCTGTTCAGGCCTCCGTAGGTCTTAGCCTCTGTCCTATACATGGTTCGAATTATGATCAGCTGCTGAACCACGCAGACAAGTCACTCTATACCGTCAAAAGCTCCGGAAGGAATATGTATCATATCCGCTGGGAGTAAAAACTGTTACAATGAAAAGACACTAGGAAGTCGGGGTGAACGCTAATGTTTGTCATT
Source organism: Halobacillus fulvus (assembly GCA_004078665.1). GTDB lineage: Bacteria > Bacillota > Bacilli > Bacillales > Halobacillaceae > Halobacillus > Halobacillus fulvus. The sequence goes on from SCFO01000002.1 coordinate 304,486, forward strand.
GGAGCAACAAAAAAATTACAGGATCAAATCAAAGCACCCATTCAAGAGGCAGAAGAATATGACCATGTTCCGGAAATCTATCAGTGGCATGCCAACCTGATTACGATTAACCGGAGGAAATGTTTAGTGTTAATCAACAATCAAACAGGTCTCAACTTGACTTTGTTCGGTCTTCGGAAGCAGCAGTTTGACTTTTTGGACACAGTGATCAAAGGCTCCTTGAAACAGCTCTATCAACTGCTTGGTGTTAAGCAGGAAGTCATTGATGAGATGATGAAGGAAGCAGAAGAGATTGTATATACCAAAACGAAAAGTCGTCAGCTGCTTGGGATGCTTAATGAAATCAAATTCACGATAGAAGTCAAAACGGACGGGGTGAACTACGAGGATATAGACGCAGCCTCGCTCAATGAGTTCAACAACACGATCATTTTCAACCCGCTCAAGCATTCTTATCCAAAAGATACGTTTATTAAATACTTTGAAAAAAGGTAGTATGTGAAAACATACTGCCTTTTTTCGTATGTTTTACGATAGAAGGGGAATTATGATTCAAAGGAGAATATTATAGATAATAGGTTTCAAATATACTATTAGGGGTATTGAAAATACGTGAAACTTTTTAGAGGAGGTTGCTCATGTTTTTTAAATCATTTTTTGATGAAAACCTTGCGCAAATGTCTTATATGATCGGTTGTCAAAGAACGGGCGAAGCTCTGATCATTGACCCGGCCAGAGACCTTAGTCCATATTTTGAAACAGCTGACAAAGAAGGCTTTACAATTACTAAAGCTGCGGAAACACATATACATGCCGACTTTTTATCAGGAGCGAAGGAGCTCGGGATCAAACATGACGTAAAGCTGTACCTTTCAGATGAAGGGGGAGAAGGGTGGACCTATCAGTATTTGAATGAAATTGATCACCAGCTACTGAAAGACGGCGACCATTTTTATGTAGGCAATATCCGGATGGATGTGTGGCATACACCAGGGCACACACCTGAATCACTATCCTTCCTCTTAACGGATGAAGGAGGCGGCTCAAAGGTACCTATGGGAATCTTCACGGGTGATTTCGTATTTGTAGGGGACGTCGGTCGTCCGGATTTACTCGAAAAAGCAGCCGGAGAGGCAGGAACATCAGAAGGCGGAGCGAAACAGATGTTCCAGTCGATTGAGCGGTTTAAAGATCTTCCTGACTTTGTCCAAGTATGGCCGGGCCACGGTGCCGGTAGTGCATGCGGTAAATCGCTTGGAGCGGTGCCGTCATCAACTGTCGGTTATGAGAAGGTCAATAATTGGGCCCTTCAATATGAGGAAGAAAAGGCTTTTTCGGATGAATTACTGGACGGTCAGCCAGAGCCTCCGAGCTATTTTGCGATGATGAAGAAATTGAATAAAGAAGGGCCTTCCATTGAAAAAGGTCGGACGATGGAAAAGCTGTCGGTCAAGGACGTTTTGAGTTTAGACCGTAAAAAATACTTTATGATGGACACTCGGCCAGCTGACCGTTTTGCAGAAGGTCACCTTGAAGGAGCGATCAATATTCCATTTGATAAATCGCTTCCGAATTGGGCGGGGTGGTTAGTGGATTATGATCAGTCGATCGTTTTGATCGGTCAAGAGGATCAGGTCGATGAAATTAAAGAAGCTCTTGAATCAATCGGACTCGATGATGTTACCGGCTTTGTAGCAGCAAAAGATGTCGAGTCTTATTCATCCCTTGAAACGTATCAGAGCATCGATGTCGAGGAGTTTGATTCAGAGTATAAAGACCATGAAGATTATGTCATTATTGATGTAAGGAATCAGGAAGAGTGGGACAAAGGGCATATAGAAGGAGCTCAGCGTATTCTACTCGGAAACCTTATTGAAGATATCGATCAAGTGCCTTCGGACAAGACACCTGTCGTACATTGCCAATCCGGAAAGCGCTCCGCTATTGCGGCAAGTGTCCTGCAAGCGGAAGGGTATAAGAATGTATTGAACTTAGAAGGTGGTTTCAGCGCCTGGTTACAAAAGAATAAGCCTGTTACTTCTTAAAGAAAAGCCCGGCATTTGCCGGGCTTTTAGCATGTGATCGGAAACGGATGATGAGGGGGAACTGCGTTTTTTGACCAAGGAGATGTATGGTCTTCACTAGCCCAGTGCCAAGCGGCTAATGCTGCAAGGTATGCGTCTACTTCATGAGAGGCAGAAGAGTTCAGTGCAACCTCAGAGAAATAATGAGCAAGCCACTGTTCTACCCAACGCAAATCTTCCGCATTTTTCTTGTAGGACAGTGCATATTCTATTTCATCCTTAGAAACCCTTGATGCAAGGGCAGTACCAGGGTGAACCTCTACGATCTCTTTGACGTTAGGGATTGCGGAGAGTAGGTGTGAGAGGTGAATCCCTCTTACGGTTAAATAAATCATCCGGGTCATTGTCGGAGTCATGATAGATCCTGGCTTCATCCCAAGATCTTTAGAAAAGTTCCGCAACTCTTTATCAAACGGCCTGTCTCCTCCGCCATCCTGATAGGAAAGGGGAGAGTCGATGCCGATAACCACGGCATCATCGGCTGCCTGCCTGTTTACTATATTTAAAATATCTGAGTCGGAGGCACCGACTTGGATACCGATTGGGACAGGTGCCAGTCTTCCATTGCTCTCTTGGAAGGTTGCGATGACTGTATCTTTATGGTTAGAAGGACCGGAAAGATCGATTCCAATGATTTTCATAATTTCACCTCACTAAAAAAAGACCTCTACTAGTAAGGTAGTAGAGGTAAAAGTTTGTATAGGTATAGGATTAGGGGAGGTGCTAAAAAGTTCAGAAAAAGTGAAAACTTAAACTAAATCTACAGATAATGGTCTAGGATAAGTATCTACAGCCACATCTTGAGACAGAGGAGCTGCGATAGAAACAGCTAAGCCTACCACGGCAATTAACGCGATAACTTTTTTCATAGAATTATACCTCCTAAATGGGAATGTTTATTTAACAATTGAATTGCTAACCTTAAATATTCAGAAGACTTCTTGTACATCCTCTGCTGTTCATATAAATCAGCTAAAAATTTGGCATATCGAATGATGTAAATATGCTCATTTTTATCTTTGAAAAAAGGTAGAACAGTATTTTCGAGGTAATCAATAGTATCATTGCTTACGTTTAATAATTTGTTATAAACTTCAAAATGGTGATAGTAAGATTGTGATGGTAACGAGTCTAGCTCTTCCTTACCTTTAGAAATCCATTCAAGGCAACCTTTTTTATCACTAATTTTATAATGCTCGATAATTAACCCATGAATTATATTCAGGTATTCGGCCATATCAAAAGTAGAATGTGATTCATTAACATAATCTAAACTACGCTTGTAATGGGTGATAGAGGATTCGTGTTTTCCAGATCTGGATTCAAGAACAGCTATGTTGATAAACACCAACTTTAGTTGTTGGCTGTCCTTTGTCTGAATAGCAATCTTTCTAGCTAAATGGTAATTTTCTAAAGATTTAGCATAGTTTTTCAGTTTACTGTAATTAATACCTTGAATAATATGGCAGTCAGCACTTCTTGCTAAATCATATCGGCTTTTATACAGTTCTAATGCCTGATCTGCATAGAACACAGATGCTGATACATGGTGAGACTGACTAGTGCTTAAAGCCAGTAGATAATATAAATCAGACTTATCCATATCAGAGATACTTATTGAAGAGCTATAATTTTTGGCTTCCATAAGCTCTTGAAAAGATTTTTCAAAATCCCCTTGATAATATCTAACAATTCCGGTGATCAAGTGATAATAAAACTCCATCTCTTCATCAAAGGTGTCACGGTGTTGGCGTATATCTTCCCATGCTTCATAAGCCTTCTCCACCTCGTTTTCCAACAAAAGATGGCGAATGCGATATAGTTCAAAGAATATATACATATGATGGTTGTTGAATAAATCTTTCTGCTGCAGAAGCTCTTCTCTAAGACGGTGAGCTTCTTCTTTGTTTTTGAAAACAATCGCTTCATACCATTCCTTCAACTTATCCTTGGACGGATGGTTGTAGGAAGAGTCGTTGAAGTCGAGACCAAGACGCTCATAAAGCATTTCCAGCACTTCAAACGCAGGGTTGGTCTGATCGTTTTCAATCTTTGAAAGATACGCTGGCGAAATGATTCCATCAGCCAGTTGATTTTGGGTCAATCCCTGTTTTACCCGATGAAATCGAAGCACTTTACCATATTCCATTTTACACACACCTAGTTGATCAACTAAGATTTGGAAGAGTTTTGTCTCTTGCAAATCTATTTTTAGAATACATGTTCGATTAGGAATTTTCAACTATTCCTGGGAGTTTCCCAAGTCGTGAAAAAAATAATGCTTAAAGGTCGATTTTGACACATGACTTTCATGGGAGTCTCCTTTAAATAGGAAGTTAATGAATATATTTCAATAAAATTGGCTGTATTTGGTTTTGGATTCATCATACCTTTTCAATTGGGAAAGATAACATAGTGAAATAGACCTGTTTTTGATTAGGCGAGTAAAGCACCATTTTAAAGGGTATAAATGGTATAGGAATTTTTTAGAACTGACAATGTGAAAGGGGAGGAATGTCAAGTGAGTTACAATGTTACACAAAAATTGATTAAGGACCACTTGGTTGAAGGAGAGATGACACCTGGCTCAGAGATTGGGTTGAAAATCGATCAGACACTGACTCAGGATGCGACCGGGACGATGGTGATGCTTGAACTGGAAGCGATGGGTATCGAGAGGGCGAAAACAGAAGCATCAGCTCAGTATGTCGACCATAACCTCATTCAGGAAGACAGCAAAAACCCTGATGATCATCTTTTTCTAGAAAGTGCTGCTCAGCGGTTCGGGCTGTATTTCAGTCGTCCTGGAAACGGAGTCAGTCACCCGGTTCATATGCAAAGGTTGGCTAAGCCAGGAAAAACATTGCTCGGATCTGACAGTCATACTTGTGCCAACGGATGTATGGGTATGCTCGCGATGGGGGCAGGAGGAATTGACGTGGCGATGGCGATTGCAGGCGAACCGTTCTACGTCAAAATGCCTAAAGTTTGGGGAGTGAAAGTGACCGGTGAACTTCCGGATTGGGTAAGCGCCAAAGATGCGATTCTTGAGATGCTACGAAGGCATGGCGTAAAAGGCGGAGTCAATCACGTGTTTGAGTATTATGGTCCGGGTCTTAAGAACTTATCGGCTATGGACCGACATGTGATTGCGAATATGGGAGCTGAACTGGGGGCTACAGGGACAGTATTTCCATCTGACGAAGAAACGAAGCGATACTTAAAGACTCAGGGACGTGAAGAGGATTGGTTTGAGTTAAAAGCGGACGAAGGTGCAACCTATGATGTTCATGATGAGCTGGACTTATCGGAAATCACACCATTGATTGCGAAACCTTCCAGCCCAGGTAATGTTGTACCTGTAGAAGAAGTTGAAGGTGAACCGATTTATCAATCGTATATCGGATCTTCAGCTAATCCTGGCTATAGGGATTTTGCGATTGCGTCTAAAATTGTAGAAGGTAAGCGAGTCGAAAATGGAGTTTCTCTTGATTTGAACCCTACTTCAAGACAAATGCTAATTGATTTATCTCAGGAAGGTCATATTGCTAATTTCCTTCAAGCAGGGGGGCGTTTGCACCAGGCAGGATGTAATGGATGTATCGGGATGGGACAAGCACCAGCAACAGGGCGTAACAGTTTGCGTACCACTCCGAGAAACTTCCCAGGCCGTTCAGGTACAAAGGAAGATAGTGTTTTCTTGTGCAGTCCCGAAACAGCAGCTGTCAGCGCTTTGTATGGAAAAATCACGGACCCAAGAAAAGCGGGGATAGATTATCCGAAGGTTCGGGAATTAGAACATCCAACAGTGGATACAAGGCTACTGGACGAGCCGTTGCCGCTAGAAGAAGCGAAGCAGGTGGATTTGGTAAAAGGACCAAACGTAGCCTCCATTCCGGAAATGGCAGAGCTCCCGAATGATATTGAAGTCCCTATTTTATTGAAAATGGGCGATGATATTTCGACGGACGAAATCCTGGCAGGTGGAGCGCGTGTTCTTCCTTATCGAAGCAACCTTCCAGAAATCAGTAAGTTTGCCTTTGAAATCGTTGATGAAACATACTATGACAGGGCGATGGATATTCGTGATGATGGAGGACATGCTGTAGTGGCAGGAACCAACTATGGTCAGGGCTCCAGCCGTGAACATGCCGCACTGGCACCTAAATATTTGGGGTTACGCGTTGCAATCGTGAAGGATTTCGCACGGATACATTGGCAGAACCTCGCAAACTTCGGTGTATTGCCGCTAACATTTACAGACGAATCCGACCTCGATGACCTTGAACAAGGGGATGTGTTGATTTTTAAAGGTTTGAGAGAAGGAATCAAACAATCTCACAAGGTAGAAGCAGAAGTGAAAGGGAAAGGTAAGCGCCTAGAGCTTGAACACGCATTGTCTGAACGACAAATTGAAATCATGCAAATGGGTGGACTGATTAACTGGGTGAAAAACCGCCTGGAAGAGTAAACAAAAAAGCTACGTCCGAGTATGGGACGTAGCTTTTCTTATGCCTGCTTCGTGTCGAGTGGTGTGATGCTGGTTTCAATTTCTTCCCGTTTTCCTTCAAGGAACGGTGGTAATGCAAGACTTTCTCCCAGATGATCGATGTCTTCATCTGTGGCAAAACCTGGACCGTCTGTCGCTAACTCATAAAGAATATGATTCGATTCTCTGAAGTAAAGAGATTTGAAGTAATAACGATCAACAAGTCCGGAATTCGGAAATCCTGCTTCTTGGATTTTTTGGTGCCATTTTTTCAGCTCTTCCTCATCTTCTACACGGAATGCAACGTGGTGTACACTCCCTCGACCTGGTCGTTCGCGTGACAAATCCTCACGTTCTTCAACGTGGACTTCAGCGCCTGTACCGCCTTCGCCCGTTTCAAATACTTCAAACTGATCGTAATTTCCTGCTTTACGGAAACCTAGGAGTTCAGTCAATACTTTAGCTGTAGCGTCCAAGTTTTGTACGGTTAGGTGTACTGGACCAAGGCCTGCAATTCCGTGTTCTTGTGGTACAGGCGAGCGATCCCATGGTTTACCGGCTGGAACGCCTTGATTCGTTTCATCGGAAACAAGAATGAGGCGCTGTCCTTCAGGATCGCGGAAAGATATCGTCTTTCTTCCCATCCTTACCTGAATTGGATCCTGATCGATCTGAAACTCCTGCAGTCGTTTTTGCCAGTAATCCAAGGCATCATCATCTTTCACTCGTAACGATGTAGTGGAGATGCTCTGGGATCCAGTGTATGTGTGACCGGCCATTGGAATTTCGAAAAAGGTCAAGTCCGTTCCGGGGTTTCCTTTTTCATCCGCGAAGAACAGGTGATACATAGATGGATCATCCTGATTGACGGTCTTTTTTACAAGGCGCATGCCTAAAACTTTTGTATAAAAATCATAATTTTTCTTAGCATTCGCTGTGATAGCAGATACGTGGTGGATGCCTTTAATTTTCATCGGAAACCAACCTCCTGATTATCTCGATTTCAAGATAATTATATGCAATTAAATCCATTTTGTCAAACAGTTAGAAATCGAGATATTTTCCCTTTCTTTCAAATGGATAAATGTAAGTATCCAGCGTCTTAGAGTAATGGGTGAGAGGTTCTCCGGAAAGGCTGCCCGGCGGCAGAAAATCGGTTAATTGATTGAAGTCGATTCTCGCTTTTGCTTCCTGCAAAGACCAGTTCTTATGTTGTATCGGTCCTTTATAAATCGTACGTCCACGTTGTACCCAAAGAGCATAACGCTCCGTAAGCCAGGAGGTAAGAGAATCAGGGGATGGAGTAATGATAGGTGACGTGATGTCCACACTTGCGTGGAAGTGAGATTTGTCATATCCTTTGTGAGTTCTACGACTCGTGAATTGCAGGTGGTTCGTCTTTTGTTTTAGTTTCATCTCGGCGTTCACATAGGGGAGACCAAATACCGTCCTTGCCAAAAAAACACCAAGAGGGTGATTGGCGTCCAAGGTTATGAAATATACACCAGGTTCTCCTTTGTACGTCACATACGTACGTACATTCAATTCGAGCAATTGATTTCCGGCAGCAATTTCCGGAAGGCCGCGAAAACGGATGTGATTCATCCGGAAAGGGACAATCGCAATCCAAGCCTGACCATTGATCACATCAATAGTGAAAGAATCAGGAATGAAAGGACGTAACGCTTCTTCGTCGACCGGCCAATGCATAAAAACTAAATTTTCCCATGTTTGCCGCATGATCCACTGTTTTGAATCCATATCAAAAACCCCTTTTCTTTAGGATTGGTTTACCCCTTGAAAAGGAGAATCATGCATGGAAATCAACATTGCATCTTTTGTTTTGGAGATTTGTTTTCTTCTTCTCTTTTCATGATTTCTTCCTCTAATAATCGAATGAATTCTCGGTCCAGTTTGAGTTCTTGTGCGCGGTGTAATGAAAGGATGAGAAGTTGTAAGTTCAGGTGATGAATGATCATCAGGAAGCCCCCCTTTTGTCCCTATGCTGGAAGCTCGGTCGAGGCGGTCGCCACCCCTATAATATTTTTATCTTTGTCATAAAGAGGTTGAGCGAATACATCGTAATAAACCAATCCGTCTGATAACGGAAAGGCAATCCTTTTACGCATGCTTTCCCCGCTTTCAATAACCGACTTCTTTAAATCCACCAGAGTTAACGTTCCTTCATTCTGGTCAATTTCGTCGTCTCTCTTTCCTATAATTCGACTCATTTTAAAATCAGGATGAGGGTTAAACATCCATGTGTATCTTAGGTCGAGGTCACAGTGGGCAACAGTGATAGGTGAATGGGTTAATGCCACTTCAAAAGGTTCACTCAAATGATCAGCGAAAAAGAGTGAAGGATTCACGTGTAGAAATGCTGCGATTTGTGAGGCAACGGCCATGCTTGGGTTACGAGTGCCATTTTCTATCTGGGCATAATAAGCACGGTCGATATGGGCTCCGGCTGCGATTTGCTGTTGTGTATATTGTTGTTCTTTGCGTAGTTTGATGAGCCATCTTCTCAATGTTTGTTCACTTCCTACAGTAAAATGTTCATAGTTATAATTTCGTTGTTTTTCATGCAATTCCTTTGTGGCAATTTGCAACAAATTTTGTAGAAAAAGCATTGGGGAACTTAGAAAAGGGACATTCAATCGGGTACGCTTCCTGATATGAAAATTTTAGCATGAGATTGTCAAAATTCCTACCAGACCTGTTATAATCAATCAAGTATTGAATGAGTAGAAGATGGGAGAGGACGTTTCGTGGCCTGGGAGATCTTAAATATATTAGCTGTCAGCGCTTTTGCGTTCAGCGGTGCAATTGTCGCCTTAAATGAACGATACGATATATTCGGTACGTTTATCCTCGGTATTGCGACCCCTTTTGCTGGTGGAATCATAAGAAATATTGCGTTGGATGTTCCGGTCGTCCACGTGTGGGAGCAAGGTTATTTGTTTTATGTCGCGCTTGGAACGATTGCGATCGTTTATTTTTTCCCGAAAAGCTGGGTGATGTCCTGGGATCGCTGGAATATTTACCTTGATGCCATCGGGTTATCTGCTTTCGCTCTTCAGGGCGCACAATTTGCGATTGCTAATGATTTTCCGTTAGGAGGAATATTATTTGCGGCGATCCTTACGGGCGTTGGTGGTGGTGTGACACGTGATGTATTAGCCCAGCGACGACCGATGGTGATGCATCAGGAAATATATGCGGTCTGGGCACTACTGACGGGGCTCGTTGCCGGAATAGGGATTGTCGACATCGACAGCTCTATCCAAACTTACTTACTATTTGTCGTCATCATACTTTGCAGGGTCCTATCCTATCATTTAGGTTGGCACTTGCGGTTCAGGGATATGTATCGTATTTAAATGAATTTGCCATAAAAAAATCTGGTATAGAAAACGCATGAAATCGGATGACGATTTCATGCGTTTCATTTATTTCAGCTTTATATAATTACGTGTTGCTTTCAATAAAGACTTGTTCAGAGCATCGATGATTATAAGTCGTTATTTGCTTTAAGCCTCATGTTTCCGTTGACTTATTCAATGGAGGGGGGCGGGAAAGGGTGAGACTCCGATGGAGAGCTCAGCCCCCGCCCGTGGAAAGCGGATCATTTCCCGCCCCTCTATGCACTTGTATTAAAAACGGAAACGATTTTTGGAATGATTCGGTGTAACAATATAGACGATTGGAGTTTTTAATAGCGGAACAGATCTCCGGACAAATAACGCTCTCCTGTATCAGGAGCGATACAGACGACAACTTCACCCGGCTGTTTCTTCTTCGCAACTTGAATCGCTGCCCAACATGCAGCACCGCATGAAGTACCGAGAAGCAACCCTTCCTCGCGGGCCAGACGTCTCGTAATATCATAGGCATCTTCATCCGTCACCTGAAAAATTTCATCGTAGACGTCTTGATTTAAAATGTCCGGAACGAAGCCCGGGCTCGTCCCGACTAGCTTATGCTTGCCTGGCTTTCCACCTGAAAGAACAGGGGAGCCGGCTGGCTCAGCTACGTGAACAGTCATATCCTTGAAATGCTTCTTCAATTCTTCTCCGGTTCCTGTTACCGTTCCACCTGTTCCGGCTGTTGATACGAAAGCGGACAAAGGTTTTCCTAGTTCGTCCATTGCTTTGATAATCTCTGTTGCTGTCGTGTAACGGTGGGAGTCGGGATTTGCCATATTTTCAAATTGCATAGGCATGAAGCTGCCCTCAATTTCTTCTACAAGCTCTTTTGCTTTAGCAATCGCACCCGGCATTTTCTCATCACCCGGTGTGAGCACGATTTCCGCACCGTAGGCTTTCAGAAGGTTGATGCGCTCTTGGGTCATCGTATCCGGCATAACAAGAATAGCTCGATAGCCTCGTGCCGCTGCGTTCATGGCAATTCCGATTCCCGTATTTCCACTCGTCGGCTCTATGATTGTCGATCCTTCTTTCAAATGGCCATCTTCTTCTGCCTGAACAATCATATTGAAGGCGGCGCGGTCTTTCACGCTTCCGCTCGGATTGAACTTCTCAAGTTTCATATAAATATCAGCTCCACCTTCTGGAGCGACTCTGTTCAGCTTCACGAGGGGTGTTTCCCCGATCAGATCTGCAATATTATTGACTACACGCATAATGACACTTCCTTTGTGACAATTAGTTACCTGCATTTTATCATATGAAGTCATGCTCCTTCATCCACTAGGCTTACTTTTCAGGGTGGAATCATCAGAATTGTAGCCGTCGAATGATGATATATAGGCAAATAAAAAATCTGCCCTTCTTAATAGACGAAGGACAGACCATGATTAAAAGTTACTTTGAACAACTTGTTGAGCGAGCTGGAAAGAGTCTCTTGGCACGGACACTCGGAAAGCGAGCTGGTTCGTATTCAAGTTGAAGCGCTCCACCCTGACATCAAAATTACTAGACGTATTCATCTGGGTGACAGCGACATAAATGTTTTCTTCATTAGGATTCACGATGACCCACTCTGGAAATTTATAGTTATCCTTTACGAATTCCAATACTTTTTTATTCGGTAAAGGGAGCTGTCCAAGCGAAATACGCTCCTGTTCAAGGATAATGTCTCCATTTTCCTGGACGACAGGATTCAATTCCATACTGATTGGGATCTCGCGATCAAATGCTCGGATATTTCCGGTAAGTGTAACGTTCCGATCGAGAGAAATTGAATAATTAAAAACCGTCTGAGTCGAAAGTTCTTCAAGATATTCGTTCGTCAACTGTTCTAGGTTTTCTTTAGTAGAGACAATGGTAAATTCTGCTTCCGAACTGTTTTTTTCTTGATCCACGTTTACAATCGTATAAGCAGAGGGCCAAAAGATGAGCGATAAAAGCCAAAGGATAATACCGACATTGACGATCGCCAATACTAGGAACGACGTCCGCCATTTATTCTTCAAAAGAAATTGCCTCATGTTTACATTCCACCTGTATTATTGTTCAAGATCATCTCTAATATATTCTAACACGCGTTCGGCCATAAGTTTATATCCTTGTTCATTCGGGTGGAAAAAATCTTCCTCCCATAGAAGGTTTTCTTCACTATTTTCAAAAATATCGCGGATTGGGATGAACGTAGTCCGTTCGTGTCGATCGATCACTTCTTTGCTGATACGATTCCAGTCGCCCATAATTTGGTTCAGCTCAGGGATGTTGTTGAAGTAGCTGTTAAAAGGATTGTAAAGGCCAATTAAATAAATGGTGGCATCACTATTCAACTCTTCAATAGTCGACAGGATTTCATCCAGGCGTTCCTCATATCCTTGCTGAGCTTCTACAAAATCTTCGTAATTAAGACTTGTAAAGTTGCTGCGGACAACCTTCATCACATCGTTCGCTCCAATCGTCACAAGTACGATGTCGGCCTCTTCGATGGAAGACTTCATTTCTTCTGTCTCCATACGCTCTAATAGCTGGTCGGTTCGATTTCCCCTTTTTCCGAAGTTATCAATCACGACTGTTCCTTGGTCTTCCTGGCTGTTTAAAGATTCCTCCAAAATACCGACATAACCGCCGTTATCCGTTCGATCTCCTACTCCTTGCGTCAAGGAATCTCCGATAGCGGAAATATGATAATCATCCCGGATAAACATTTCACGGGCACTCTCCAGGACGCTTGTAAACACATCTCTTAATTCTTCCCTGATGCTTGCTTCATCCTCTTCTGGATCTTCATCTGGTTCTTCGACTGGTCCAGGTGCTTCGGGAGATTGATCAGGAGCGGTGTTTTCAACCTCAGTCGTTTCAGCTGGCGGAGAGGGTTCTCTAGAATCCTCGGGTGTATAAATGAAGGAAGCTATCATAAAAAAGGCGATCGTGGCACTCAGCGCAATAGACGCAAACCACCTCCACTTTTTCATGTGATCACCTCTGTTGAATTAGAATGTATTGATACAATATTATATGATGATGAGGATGGATGGAAAATGTAAATGCGTAAAATCATTTAAATTATGGGAAACTGTGGCGATAATGGATGGGATATCTCTAGTCTATCTCGATTATACAATAGACATACGAAAAATCATCAGGTAAGTTGAGGGTAAATGAAAAGTTTAGAGAAAGGGGGAGTCCATATGAGTGAAACGATCACAGTGTCCGTAAGGGAATTGATGTCCTATGTGTTTCGGAGCGGAAGCATTGATAACCGGTTCCGGACGAACACGACGCTTACAGAAGGCACAGCTATCCACCAGGAGGTTCAAAATACATATGGAGAGCACGATGAGAAAGAAGTTGCCCTTGATCATACTTTCCCGGAAATGGGAGGGGTAAGACTTCACCTTCAGGGTCGCTGTGATGGGCTTCTCCGAGTAGATGATGAACTTGTAATTGATGAGATCAAATCAACATCAGGCGATTTAGAAATGATCACGGAAGAAAGCCACCTCGTTTACTGGGCCCAAGCCAAAGGATATGCATATATCTACTGCTTGCAAAACGACCGCCCGTTCATGGATGTCCAGTTAACCTATGTCCAAAAGCAGACGAAAGAAAAAAAGCGATTTAAACAGCGGTTCACTTTTGCAGAGTTGGAAGTGTTTATCGAGGATTGTATAGAAAAGTATTTATCCTTTGCTCGCATCGTGCTTCACATTCGTGAACAGAAACTTGAATCCATTCCGGATCTAACTTTCCCTTTTGCGTCGTATCGGCAAGGTCAGCGAAAGTTAGCTGGAAGTGTTTATCGGACAATCAAAGAAAAAAAGGATCTCTTCGCTCAGGCACCGACAGGAATCGGGAAAACGATATCCACTCTTTTTCCTGCCATCAAAGCGATGGAGCTGGATCAGTTTGAGAGAATCTTTTATTTAACGGCAAAGACTGTAACGAGGACAACGGCTGAAGAGGCTTTAAGCTTAATGGAGGAACACGGTTTAAAGGCAAGGTCTGTGACGCTGACAGCAAAGGATAAAATCTGTTTTCAGGAGGAGACGATCTGCCAGCCTGATTATTGTGAGTATGCAGACGGATACTATGACAAACTTAACGGAGCTCTTGTCGATATCCTTCAAAACGAAACCCAGTTGACTCGTTCTGTTATCGAATCCTATGCTCGTAAACATAAAATATGTCCATTTGAGTTTTCTCTCGATTTAACCAATGTCTCAGATATAGTCATCGGTGACTATAACTACATCTATGATCCGAGAGTATCTCTCAAGCGCCTTTTACCTGAAGATAAAAAGGAAACAGCTCTGCTGGTTGATGAATCCCACAACCTTGTAGAACGTGCGCGTGAAATGTATTCTTCAAGTATTCATATGAACGATTTCCTCATTGTAAAAGAAGAGTGGGAGAAGGAAGAAGAGACACTCGCACAAGCGGCATATGCAATCTATAAGGATTTGGAAAGAATGAAGCCTACTCAGCAAGAAACTCTGATTTCGGAAATTCCAGGTGAATTAGAGGAGGGGCTGGAACGGTTTTTGAACCAGGCAGAACGACAGCTACGAGGAGAACCTGTGGATGAGCAGTCCGATCATCTGCTGGATGTCTACTTTTCAACGCAGAACTTCCTAAAGATTTTGCAGCTCGTCGATGAGCATTACCGACTGATTGGAGCGAGGGAGGGCGATGACTTTTACGTGAAACTGTATTGTGTCGATCCGTCCCATGTTCTGAGCGAAGTGACGAAGTCTTTCAGAACGAGTGTCTTTTTCTCCGCGACTTTATCTCCCTTCGGCTATTACAAAGAAATGCTTGGCGGAAAAAAGGAGGATTATATTCTAAAGCTTCCATCACCATATGACGACTCACAAATTGATCTCGTCATCGCACCGCTCTCGACGCGATATAAGAGCAGGGAACAAACGGCCGAGAGGCTTGCAGAATTGCTTTACCAACAAATAATAGAGCATTCGGGAAATCATTTATTTTTCTTTCCTTCTTATCACTACATGGACATGGTTTATCATCACTTTCGGATTTATGAGGACGTGCAGACGGCTGTTCAGGAACATGGAATGGATGAAGCCCGTAAGGATGACTTCCTCGCTCAGTTTGTTCCGGGTGGAAACTTGGTCGGTTTTGCCGTATTAGGAGGCGTATTTTCAGAAGGTGTCGACCTTAGAGGTGACCGCCTGAATGGAGTGGCTGTGACGGGGATTGGTCTGGCACCTAGAAGCTTTGAAAAAGAATTGATTAAGGAGTATTTCCAAAGTAAAGGAAGAAGCGGATATGACTACGCATATGTCTATCCTGGAATGAACAAAGTGTTGCAGGCTGGTGGCCGGCTGATTCGGTCCGAAGAGGACAAAGGAGTGATCCAACTGATTGATGATCGCTTCCTTTCGCCAAAATACCTTCAGCTGCTGCCGGAAGATTGGGGGAATTATCGGATCATCAGATAAAAGCATTTCCCGGGAAATGTTTGGAGGAATGGTGTCGAAGAAAAAGGTCGCCCGACATGGGGCGACCTTTTACAGTTTTTCAAGCATGTCTGCACAAAACTCGTCGATATGATGACGGCTCTCCTCAGAAATTCCGTAAATATCGTATATCACTTCGTTGATCTCTTTTTCTTGCCCGGAAGTGTCTGCATCAGGTGTAACCTTTTTTCTCTGCACGAGATCCTCTGCTAGTTCCTTGATGATTGTTTTATTTGTATAAGAGGGTTCTAAATAAGGAAGGTTCTTCAAGTATCCGCACGTAATCATGTTAGTTCGGTTCAAAACTTTTCTTAGCATATATTTGACGAGGTTGCTGTTCAACAAACCGAGAAAATACATTAAGTCTTCTTGCTGCTTCGGAAATAAATTTGCATTCACTCCAAACAGACTTCCCTTCGGCATGTAGGAAGCCGAAAACTTTACACCCATCGAAGAGCAAGTCACCCCTTCCTTGTAAAAGAACGAGGGATTTCTGATGGTGAAACGTGGGTGACGTTTATAATTCGCCTCCCAATTTTGGTGAATATAATACTTGGGTTCATAGTACCATGCATCCTTCGAACCGTTGTTTTTATAAAAAGGAATCCAGCCGTCCGTGTACTCCATTTCTTCCTTTTTTCTTAGAAAATAGCCATCGTTTCCTGTAGAGATTCCTGTGACAATATCTGCGACTACTTCGAGTGGAGTGTAAGGCGAATGGAATAGGGACTGTATTTCAAGTGGGACATTGATCGCGAAATTATAGTTCGGAAGTAATGCGAAATCATCTTGTGAAATATATTGGACTCTCTCCTCAGGCGGGGAAGCGTAATGTTGATCCTCAAGACGGTCGACAAGTCGTATCGTCGTATTCATGTTCGGTTTCTTCTTTTTACGAAGCGTTAGGATCGAAGTACGGACATCGGCTTTGCCTTTATGGAAAAGACGCCTTGGTGCAAGTATAATTTCAATAATTTCTGTATGATGTAATAAATACTCTCTGAAGTACTTATAATATACGTTTGTCAAAAAAGAATCCTGTACGATCATTGAAAGAATTCCGTCTTCTTTGAGCAATTGGATCGCTTTATAAATAAACAGGGAATACATATTGTGTACCCCAATGGTATAAAACTCCTGCTCAAGGAATGCTCTGTTCTTGGTGAAGTATGGGCTTTGCCGCTTCGATTTATAAGGAGGGTTCCCAATAATCGCATCGAATTTAGTATCGTTAGGGACTTTAATAAAATCTTGATGACGGAAGTGAATGGACGATTCGGGTATTGGAACTGCCGTGTCGATGTCATAGGCGTGAAGCTGCTGGGAAGGAACTCCGGCCTCTAGTAACGCCTGAATAAAGATACCATCGCCTGTCGAGGGATCTAAGATGTCTGGTTTTTTATTTGAGAGATGGGATAAAACCGAATCCACCATGTAATGAACGGTTTGTTGAGGGGTACTGTACTGTCCCATGGCTCTTTGTTGGGAAAACATCCAAATCCCTCCAGTTTTTATTTTTACTTTAATATAAAAATAGGAAAAAGTCACTACAAAAATATTGTTTTTGGGTAAAAAATTAAAAATATTAAACCAAAAGGACTAAGGAGTGTTGAATATGCCATGGATCAAACCTGTAAAACAAAAAGAAATGAAACAATTGAATGATGGGGCAGCAGCGACCGTATTTGATCGTCTGCTCGCAAATGAACCCGATACGTATCAGGCGTTTCTTCCGTTGCAAAAGGCTATTAAAGAAACATCATTGTCGGATGAATTACGAGAACTGGTCATCACTTTTGTATCTATGAAAAACGGGTGTGAGTACTGTACGGAAAGCCACTCAAAGGTGCTTGGAGGCTTGGTGGATCAACCGAATTTATTGGAATGGTTGGAAAGTTACCGGGAATCCGATATGAAAGAAGAGTGGAAGGCTGTTCTGAACTATGCGGAAAAATTAACCGCCAAACCGGTGGAAGTGACAAAAGAAGATATTGAACGTCTAAAGGCAGGGGGGTATGACACGAAAGAAATCGTCGAAATCAATCAGACGATCGCCTATACGTCCTACACGAACCAGCTCTCCATCGGGTTAGGTCTTTAGTCTTTGGTGAATATCAAACTTTCCTGCACTAATTTTCTCTAATCATCAATTGTTAACTTAAATAAAATTAAGTTGACATTGGTTGTCCCTTTCACTATGGTAATAATTAGAGAGTTTAGACAGGAGGAGAAGGATATGCGTCAGTCAAGATTGACAGCCTATGATATTACACTTGGAGCTATGTTTGTCGCCTTGATGGCTGTAGGAGCAAATATTACCGCTGTGGCACCCTTTTTATCTGTATTTGGTGTTCCGTTAACGCTACAGACGTTTTTTGCTATTTTAGCAGGGTTGATTTTGGGGAGCCGTTTAGGATTCTTTGCAATGCTCACCTACTTGATTCTGGGGTTAATCGGAGCTCCGATTTTCGCTCAATTCTCAGGTGGCTTAGGGACACTTATATCCCCGACATTCGGATTTATTCTATCTTATTTAGCATTAGCCTGGATCACAGGGAAAATGGTGGAAGCAAAACGCAGCTTTCCGATGTATATCTCGGCTGCGGTGGTCGGACTGGCTATCAACTACATCATCGGTGTCAACTGGTTCTACGGAGCTATGAATTTCTGGATCGGTGGAGAAGTTATCCCTTATCTAGTCGCGTGGCAAAGCATGCTTCTGTTTTTGCTGAAGGATTTAGTCTTAGCAGTTACAGGTGGTGTATTTGCGCATCGTTTGGAAAAGTCAGTTTTATATCGCACGCCTCTACGTCAGGCGAAATCGGCGTAAGGGTTAACAATAGGTGAGTCGCTCTTACCCTGATACAATACTAGTAACGAAAACTAGAGGAGTGGTCAGGATGAAATGGGGCGGCTTATTTCTTTGTCTTTTTCTAATCGCCTGCTCTCAAGGGGAAGAGCCTGTAGCGGCGCCTGATTCTTTTGAAACGATGATCGGTGAGCTGCGTTCTCCGTGGGATATAGAACATGATGGCTCCACTTTTTATGTGACGGAAAGAGACGGGACGATCGCTTCCTGGACAGAGGCGGATGGATTGGGACGTCTGCCTGTTGAAACAAATCAGCCGATTACACAAGAAGGGGAAGGTGGTTTGTTAGGGTTTGCACTTTTTCCTGACTTTGAGGAAAGTAATCGTGCGTTCGCTTATCACACCTATCGGGAAAACAGTTCGTTAAAAAATCGGGTGATTGTGATTGAAAAAGAAAATCAGAGGTGGGTAGAGAAGGATGTACTGCTTGCGGATATTCCTGGAGCTCAGTTTCATAACGGAGGAAGGCTTGAAATAGGACCGGATGAGAAGCTCTATGTGACAACTGGAGACGCCCTCGAAGAGTCACTGGCCCAAGATGTGAATAGTCTTGCCGGTAAATTATTGAGAATGGATATGGATGGCTCGATCCCAAACGATAACCCGTTGGAAGGTTCGTATGTGTATTCGTATGGACATAGAAATCCACAAGGCATAGCCTGGAGCGACACGGGCGATATGTATGCTTCTGAACATGGGCCGGATAATCATGATGAAATCAACAGGATCGAAGCTGGTGAGAATTATGGCTGGCCTGAGATTGTTGGGGAGGAAGAACGTGAAGGACTTCAAACACCGCTGTATGAAACAGGGCGTGATACGTGGGCCCCTTCTGGTATAGAGACATTTAATGACCGATTAATAATCGCCAGTTTGAGGGGGACGGCACTTCGTTCGATGGCACTGGACGGTTCAAGCCCTGAGGTGGTGACCGACGGGTATGGGCGTATCCGCGATGTAGAGCTTATCGATGGTGCATTGTATTTTGTGACGAACAATACAGATGGACGGGGACAGCCGGATAATGAAGATGATCGTCTCATACGTTATGACCCATAAAAAAAAGCAGGCCGCTAAGCCTGCTTTTTGCTTACCCATTTTCTGAAATGGCTTTGCTGTGGACGAAGACCATGACGGCGAAGACTGCGAATGCAATCAAAAGGACCGTTCCGCCGACAATGAAGAAGATCAGGCTGAACGTCTCCAATCCTTCGAAAGGGCGTGTGTAATACAACCACATGCCGGCGGTCAGCCCAAGCACTCCGAAGAAGGAACTCCAGACGTGAACCGTTGCCAGTTTAGAATCTTTAGGAATGGAAAAAACACGGTAAAAAATCGCAAAAGCGAAAAGAGACAGCCATCCGACAACAAGGATGTGCGCATGAATAGCACTCAGTTGCAGTCCACCGCCACCCGCCATATGGGACCCCATAAACGCTCCGATTAAAGCATAGATAGCAGCTACCTGGACAAAAAAGCGTGTACGATCCATATTGATCGACCTCCATTACGTATGAAATCATATCTTTCGCCATTATATCGAAGACTTTGAGAAAAAGGAAACAATCGACGAAGATGTCGAAAAACGTTCAAGAACGATTTGGAATGCCGGGCTGCTTCCGCTATGATGAACATAGAAGAGGAGGAAATCGCATGAAGCAAAGAAGAGAGAGATTATCTACATATTTAAAAGAAAAGCAGATCGATGTCGCGCTGATCAATTCACCAGAAAACTTTTTTTATCTCACAGGTTTTCAGACAGACCCTCATGAACGTTTACTCGCTTTACTCGTATTTCCTGAGGCGGATCCAGTTGCCGTTTTACCAGGAATGGAAAAAGGTCAGCTTCTGGACTCGGGGTGGACTGGAGAGGTGATCGGGTATGCTGATCATGAAGACCCCTGGTTGATGATGAAAGGCAAGATGGACGAGCGGGGGAGTGGCGTGCAAACCGTTTCGATTGAAAAAGAAGTGCTTTCGTACGGACGGAGTGAATCCTTTTTTGGTTTGTTTGATGAGGTCGGAGTTGAGGATATCGCACCTTATATGAATGAGATGAGGGTGATTAAAGACGAAAGTGAGATCTCCATTATGAGAGAAGCGGCGGAACTTGCTGATTATGGAGTGAAAGTCGGAGTCGAGGCTCTTCGTGAAGGCGTAACAGAAATGGAAGTCATCGCTACGATTGAATACGAACTGAAGAAAAAAGGCGTCACGCAAATGTCATTCTCCACCATGGCTTTGTTTGGCGAAAAATCTGGTCAACCTCATGGAAATCCGGGGGACCGGAAGCTGAAACCTGGTGATCTCGTTTTATTCGATCTTGGTGTCGTCTGGAAGGGGTATACCTCAGATATTACTCGTACCTTCGCCTACCAATCTGTAACGGATGAGCAGCGGACCATTTACAACAAAGTGCTGGAGGCGCTGGGGGCATCGTTAGCGATCAGTAAACCGGGGACGAGAATCGGCGCCCTTGATCAGACTGCCCGTGATATCATCACGGAAGCAGGGTATGGCGATTTATTCCCACACCGAATCGGCCATGGTCTCGGTATCAATGTCCACGAATTTCCGTCGATGAGTCATCTGAATGATGGGATTCTACAAAAAGGTATGACGTACACCATTGAACCGGGCATATACGATCCGAGCGTCGGAGGTGTACGGATCGAGGATGATGTGCTTATTACAGAGGATGGCTATGAGACGTTGACGAAGACTTCGAAGGAACTGCGTATTATTGAATAGAATGACTTGAAACCGCCCTGTTGAGGGGCGGTTTTTTGGTGCATCTTGTGCTTTATCTTGTAGTTGGTGTAGATGTGGAGGGGTTCTGATCCGTAAGTGGGTGGGTCTGTTCCCTAACGTAGGTGCTCTGTTCCCGAAGCAGTGCTGTCTGTTCCCGAAGTGGCGCTCTCTGATCCGGATGTAGTGGTCTGTTCCTAAATAGGTGCTCTGTTCCCAATGCAACGCTCTCTGTTTCGTAAGCGCGCATTAAGTTCTTTGTAGAGATTTTCAAATACTTATCTATCAGGAATCACGTATCTTCGATGCCTGTTCTCTCCCTGGAAACGAGGGCAAGCCTCTTGTAGCAACTTCCAGGCTACTTTTCTTGATTGTAAGCCTGATAAAGTCATAAATTGACGGACAGATATTTTGTCTCCAATCAAAATGCGCCATTCCTTCAGTAACATGAGGTGGGCATCTTTAGAGGTGTACCCACAAACATTGCATCTCCAATGATCACGCCGTCGATACATTGTGAAATCACGGCAAGTAGTACATCGGATTCCCGGTCTTAAATCTTCAACTTGCAAGGAGTGCTTTTTCATAAGGGATACTTTGAATGGGCGCGACTTTTCTTTTGTTATTTGGATAAAAGATTCGATTTCGACCTCTCGCCATACTTTTTTAGAATGCTTGGTCTGAACGGATGGAATGATTTGTGGGAGAGCTTTTGCTCGGACTATCCTTTTGGGTTGAGCTGAATTCCCTTGATTTTTTATATCAATTGAAGTCATGGGGTTAGCAATAATTATCAAAGGTTCAATGGGGATGGTGGGGAGTTTCTCTTGTTGAATCCAACGGTTTAACTGAAGTTTTTGATGCTCGACTTGGAGAAAAGGATCGGGGAAGACATCTTTCCGGCCTTCGTAAGTACGAAACAACTGGTTGTGATCAAAGTCGAAGAGTAGTTCACCTTTGTAGTTTTTGACTTCTAGAAGGATGAGGCATGTCGGGGTTAACACAAGTCCATCTAGCTGAAAATGCTGAATGCTGTCGTGAAGGGAGAGGTTAGGTAGAAAGTGAAAGTTTTTTGTAGGAAGGTATTGAAGGAAATAGTCGGTGGTCATCTCACCAGATAATCCAGCGTTTTTCTTTAGTAGTTCTTCATGCAAATGATGAAACAATGGATGTTCCAGGGTTAGACGTTTCGTAAGGAATCCTAATTGTGTATGTTCTTCAGATTTTGTACGTGTCTCCATAAAGTCCTCCTTTCTCTTTGTTTTATTCGCTATTCAGTCTGCAGACACCTCCCTATAAGCCTCAAGTCTTAGTCTAAAATATAGCTCAGGCTCATTACGGCAAATTCCGACTCCCGATATGATAAAGATAAGAAAACGACAAGGAGGGAAACAAACGATGAAAAAATTTCTGCTGTTCATCGCCGCACTGGTCGCACTAGCGATCCTGCTCGCGCATTTAGGTCCGATGATTTTGTTAGGAGTCAGTGTCTGGTTGTTGTATGTCGTGTTCAAGCAGTTTATGAAAAGTGGATCCACCGCTGCGAAAATCGGCTGGGTAGTCGTGGGGCTGATCATTTTAAGCATAGCGGTCTCGAACATCTATGCGGTGATTGGGGTAGCGGCTGCTTATGTGCTGTATCTGATTTATAAAAATTGGACAGGCCGCAGCAAAGAGGAAACTTTTACAAAAACTGACGATCCGTTCACAAACTTTGAAAAACAATGGGCAGAGCTAAACAAATAATTAAGGGAGAGATGACACGATGGGTAACTTATTTACACGTTTAAAAGATTCGATTACGGCAGATTTACATGATGCACTTGATCAGAAGGAGCAAAAAAATCCGATTGCGATGCTGAACCAGTATTTGCGAGAGAGTGAAAAAGAAACAGAGAAGGTACGTAAGCTTGTCGAACGCCAATATCGTTTGAAAGACGAGTTCACCCGCGAGTACCAGAAGGCTCAGGATATGGCTGAAAAGCGCAAGCATCAGGCGGAAATTGCCCGAAAGGCTAATGAAGAAGCGATGTATGAATTTGCAGTAAAAGAGCAAGAGGAGTACGAAGCACGTGCCGAGCGGTTAAAAGCTTCTCGTGCCGATGCCATCGAACAGTTAGAAACACTCGAAAGAAAATACGAAGAGATGAAGCACAAGCTCAAAGATATGCACTTGAAGCGGATGGAGCTGATGGGCCGTGAGAATATTGCCCGCGCTCATCACCGGATGAATCAGGTCATCGAAGATTCAGCGGACAAGCCGTATTCACGCTTTGCCGAGATGGACCGGTACATCGAGGATCTCGAGTACAAAGTCAACAGCGCTTATTACCGGAACACGTTTGACAGCAAAATTTCCCACCTTGAAAAAGAAATGAAGCAGCAAGATCAAACGAACCTAAATTAATCGAATCATGATATGATAAAAGGCGCAGGAAGTTGCGCCTTTTTGACAATCATTTTACTCGATTATATAAGTGGATAATTGTAGAGGTAGCGGTTAGGAGGTTCTCTCCTGCGTTATTGTGAAGAACGTAAAGTGTATCTGAATAATGATTTAAAAACTAGCTTTAAACGACACTTGTTATGAGAAATATCAAAGAAGAGTTTTAATAGAAAGGGGGATGACTTCTATGTTTAAACGATTGTCTACAGACACAATGAATACGCTGTTACTCATAGGAGTGATCCTCCTGGTCATTGAGATCGTCTTTTTTAATGGCGGACTCGTCTTTTCTGTATTTTTCTCCGGATTGTTCCTTTACATTGGTTGGAAAAACTACCATGCCGGGTGGGGAAAGGTCTTCTTCTGGATTGGTTTGCTCACCTTGATTTTTACCGTCCTCAGCATGATTGCTGTCCGTTTTTTAGTTGTAGCTGTCCTCGTCATACTTGTCCGCAATTACTATAAGTCAAGGGAGAATCCTGACTACGTTGCGCCTGAAATCATTGAACGGGAAGAAGAATTCCCGGAAGAAAAAGAACCGCTGCTTTCGCAAAAATTCTTTGGTGACCAGGCAACCCCTGATCATTCGTATCAGTGGGAAGACATCAATATTCACGGAGGATTCGGGGATCGGACGATTGATTTAAGCCAGACCGTTCTGCCTCATGATGAAGCGGTGGTTTCGATTCGCCATATTATCGGTAATATTGTGATTTATGTTCCGTACGAAGTGGAAGTGAGCGTCCATCACAGTGCTTTATTGGGAAGGGCGGCCGTTTTTCAATATAAGAAGGCGCAAGTCCTGAATCAAGTCCTCTCGTACCAAACGCCGGGTTACGGTCAAAATAAGCCCAGAGTGAAAATCATCACTTCGATGGTTTCGGGAGACCTTGAGGTGAAGCGCATATGACGATTTGGCAAAGGCAGTTGCTTGTCGGGACGTTGACGTTTGTGGTCTTTGCGGTTGTCCTCGCTGGATTTACGTTTACAGCATTTCCGCTCCGTTCTTTTTCCGATTTATGGAGTAGAGAGGTGTTTGATCTTCCTTACGGGTTTCTGATTTTGACTTTTTCCGTGACGGTTGGAGTTGCTGTAGGCCTTATACAAGGATGGCATCAGAGGAAAGCACTCAATGACGTGGAGCATCAGCTGACGGAAATCGTGAAAGGGAACCCTGTCACCTACGATTCTTCAAAATTGAGCGAAATCCATCAAATCGAACGCCGGATGAAGCAGATCGAGGAAAAATTCTCGAAACAAGCTGAGCTTTCCCGCCGCCTTGCAACCGAACGAGCGGAAGAAAGAGAAAAGAGTCTTCAGGAAGTCGTCGTTCAGGAAAGGAACCGGTTGGCTAGGGAATTGCATGACTCTGTCAGTCAGCAACTGTTTGCCGCATCGATGATGATGTCCGCCATCAATGAAGCGGAAGGAGAGCCTGACGTTTCGAGAAAACAGCTGAAGATGGTAGAAAACATGATTCATCAGTCACAGCTTGAGATGCGCGCCCTTCTCTTACATTTGAGGCCGGTGGCTTTAAAGGATAAGACGTTGTCAGAAGGAGTGGAGGAACTGCTCCAGGAGTTGACGCAGAAGGTGCCGATGCAGGTCGACTGGACGGTGGAAGAAGTTCAGCTTGATAAGGGTCTTGAAGATCAGTTGTTCCGTATTTTACAAGAATCGGTATCGAATACATTGCGTCATGCGAAGGCGGACACGTTAACGGTCATGCTGATTGACAGGGATGAGAATATTATTTTGCGTGTTGTTGATGATGGAATCGGTTTTGATGTAGAAGAAGCGAAGTCGAGTTCTTATGGATTGCAGAACATGCAGGAGCGTACAGAAGAAGTGGGGGGCATGTTCAAGATGGTCAGTTTGAAGAACCAGGGGACTCGTCTTGAAGTGAAAGTCCCTTATGCAAAAAAAGGAGGCGAAACGACATGATTACTGTCCTGTTTGCAGATGACCACGAAATGGTCCGGATCGGTGTCTCTGCTTATTTATCGTCGCAAAAGGATATCGAGGTCATTGCAGAAGCGGATGACGGAACAGATGCGGTCGAACTCGCGCTAGAACATCGTCCGGATGTCATTTTGATGGACCTCGTCATGGAAAGAATGGATGGCATTGAAGCGACTGAGAAAATCATTCAGCAGTGGCCAGAGGCTAAAATCATCATTGTCACCAGTTTTCTGGATGATGAAAAAGTATACCCAGCCCTTGAGGCAGGAGCGACAAGCTATATGCTGAAGACGTCCAAAGCAGAAGAGATTGCGAAGGCGATCCGTGCTACATACCAAGGCCAGTCGATCCTTGAGCCTGAAGTCACAGGGAAAATCATGACCCGTATGCGCCGACCTGAATCAAAACCTCTTCATGAAGAGTTGACCACCCGTGAAACGGAAATTTTACTATTGATGACGGAAGGGAAATCGAATCAGGAAATCTCTGAAGAATTGTTCATTGCTTTGAAGACAGTGAAGGTGCATGTCAGCAACATTTTAGGAAAGCTCCAGGTGAATGATCGTACACAGGCGGTCATTTACGCTTTCAAACATGATCTAGTGAAGTAAACCCTTGCCGAAGGAGGCAGGGGTTTTAATTTTGAATAATAAAATAGTAAAGGCAGAGGGTGAGAATGAGATAGAAAACGATCAATTTCCGGTAATTGGGTTTCATTTTCCCCCTCCTATGATTTCTCTTTGTTCAATGTATGTGAAGAAAGCGTAAATGATAACGATCAGGCGCCTCCTTCTGGTACACTTTATACAACAACATGCTTGCTGTACATTGTTTTTGGGAATAACAAGAACAAAGAGGTGATGCTTTTTGACTTGGAAAAATTCATTAGCTACGCAGCCAAACTGGTCGGGGGAGATTTCCCGCTTAGATGAGAAAAAGTCTGTCGCTGAAAAAGTGAGCCGTTTTGTCGAAGACGGGGATGTGATTGGCGTAGGATCAGGTTCAACTTCGTATCTGGCGGTTCAAGCCATTGCTGAGCGTGTGAAAAAAGAAAAGTTGAACGTAGAAGCGATTCCGACGTCACATGAATCACTTATCAATTGTTCCTATTTCGGTCTTAAAACAACAACATTGGCATCAGCGCGTCCAACGTGGGGATTTGACGGAGCGGATGAGGTCGATGATCATAAGCGCTTGATCAAAGGACGAGGAGGAGCATTGTTTGCTGAGAAACTCGTGATGGCAAGCTCTCCGAAAACATATATTTTAGTAGATGAAAGTAAATTTGTTTCGCGTCTGGGAGAGAAATTTGCTGTTCCGATCGAAATCGACCCACGTGCCATTCATTTAGTAGAAACCGCCTTGACCGATTATCCTGTGGAGAAGGTAAAGTTGAGGATGGCCGAAGCTAAAGACGGGCCGCTGATCACAGAAAAAGGAAATCTTATTCTTGATGTACGGTTTTCGCGTATTGATGTGGGGCTGGAAAAAGAGTTGGGAGCGATTCCGGGGGTTATCGAAACAGGGTTGTTTATCGGGTATCCCGTGGAAATTCTGACCATGTAAGCCCATTTTCATGATAATGATTGGTACTTCATCATACTTTTTCTATAATAGTAGTAAATCCTTCATTCAAAAGGGGAATCATTATGGGACTGCCAGATAGAATCATTTATCAGGACGATCGTTATCCATTTATCATCCTTGCACCGATCGGGAAGAAGAACAAGTCGGTCCGGTCCATTGGACATAAATTCGAACGGGGATTGTTATCCCGTCTGAATGATACGATCAAAGAACAGGCAGAACAGATGAATATTGACATTTCAGAGATACAACATTATTTAGGGGTGACAGGGGATGCCATTCTGCCTGTTACCGTTCAAAAAGAAGAGAAAATCTATCCTCACTTGCTGAAGCCTGAGCTATTCTTATGGCGCACATTGCCAAATGAGCATGGATTGCCATTGAAAGAGGAATATTTATATGATGTCGAATTCACTCACTTATCTGCCGAACAGCTGAAATCACACATTACGAAAGTGTTGGAGGATTACGCATTCCTCGCAAAAATCAGCCGGCATCCGAGAGACTATTGGCTCGACTTAATGGCACAAGCTTTTCACAAGCATCCAATTGTCGAGTTGAATCACCGAAAGCAGAAGGTCATCGACGCGGTAGAAGAAATGAACCAATCCGCTCTCCTTTCTGTTTTGAAATATCCTGAGGATGTCGCGTATTGGAGACACCGGGTGGAAATCGTCATGAGACCTTATCGGGAGCTTCCTGATGCTTGGACAGCTGGAAGCGGAAGCTGTTCGCATGAGAAAAGCCTTCAGTTTTCATCCGATAGCCAAACGATCGAATGTCATTGTGAAGTGTGCGATTTCAATCTTTATTATCACGTTGATCAGGACCGTGTCAGCTTTACAGAAAACCATGATGTCGAACGCGCCAAGAAGCGGATGGTGACCATTGAAAAACAGTTCAATGATATTGCCGAACAAAATGCAAAGCTTATGGATCAGCTTTTTCAGATCCGAAGTTTAAAACGTCAGCTTATGACGGCGGAGAAAACATTAGAGGAAAGTCTCGACATTGTGAAGCAGATCAATCGCTACGAGCTGAATGGGGTTTATTTAGAGGACCATCCCATTTTAAATATGTATGCTCAGTTAAAAGATGTTAGCATCCCTTCAAGAAAAATTTCTTCTCCATTATTGTGGATGGCAGATGTCCAGCTTGAGGATGTCAGCGTCTTGAAAAGGGTAGGGGAATGGACAGAAGAAATGCCGGGGAATGTTTATCCTTTGACGAACCGCATGCTTGAAGAATTGAAAGAAACATTGGATGATGTACGTTATGGTGAAGAAGATGTCATTTTGACAATCAAGGGCCACGCCTTAACTTACGCAAAAGTCCAGCAGATTCTTGATTTGATTCATTATTATGGAACGGAGTATCCTGCACATACACTTGTTCAAGTATTGGCAGGAAAGGCGACGAATAAGCTTCGTACCCTCAAGCTACATGAAACGAGATGGTTCGGTCTGCTGTCTGACTGGCCTGAAAAAAATATCCAGAAGCTGTTCAATCAACTCGAGAAGCAGGGCTGGCTGATGAAGCAGCAGCGCGGATACTCCGTTAGCGACTTTGCCGAAGAAGTCATGTGATCTTCATTTTCATATAAACCGCATGAAATCATTGCCACCATTGCGATTTCATGCGGTTATTTTTAAATACTCTGTAAACATAAGGAGACGCCTGAATGATAGCGTTTTCTTGTGCTATAATTTGAAAAGATGATTGGTTTTTAAATGACAGATTGAAAACGACGGGAGGAAGCATTGATGCAATCTATTTTTCATCGTGCACTAGGCAACGACTTTCACAAACTGCACCCGGAACTCCAAAAAAAATATGGATTAACAAGTAAACAGAACCTGATGGCATTAGGCCAAGGGAGAATGATCGAAATTAGAGATGCTAATCCGATCGTCCGCCCTTTTTTACAAATAGGAATTCGCGATCACCTCGTCTTTGGGGAACGCGGCAAGAATGTCCCGTTTACCTTGGAAAATTATTTTTATAAAGGGGATGGCGGCGAGGAGACGTTCAGCTGGGTTCGTCGCTTCTTCTTTCCGTACTCGATTCGCGGGTTCGATTCCGTGATGAAGTATGACGAAAAGAAACGGAAAATCATAGACGAAATCGGAAAGTCTGGAATTCTTCAGATCGAACTGGACATTCATGTCACGCCTGAGGGAGGGCTCTTTATGGAGTCCAACCAGATGACGTATAAAGGGAAAATCCCGCTTCCAGGACCTCAAACCTCTGTCTATGAACATTACGACGAGGAAGCAAAGGCTTACCGTGTCCACGTTCACGTAGACCATCCAGTGTTCGGTACTGTGATGATGTATGAAGGAACGGTCGATACGGAATTTCTACCGATGACCTACAACAACATCCCAGATCGCGGCTTCCTTGAGTGATCGAATACTATTCGAATTTATCCATAGAAAAAAGTCATCCTTTTTAGTGAAACGGATATCTTTAAACTTTACTTGACGCATTTGTGTGAAGAGGGGTGGTGGGAGAAGCGAACCGCTTCTCCCACCACCCCTCTCTTAAATGACATCTATACCATGGAGTGTGCTTCATTTCATAAGGATGATTCCTGTACACATCACTCCGGATGAACGAGTCCAGCGCCTTCCATCCGGAATATAAGGAGAGAAAATAATGAGCTATCGAGATTCGAAAGAAAACGAAAATGTGCATACTGATTTTAAAGAAAAAATGACATACGGAGAATACTTGAAGCTTGATGACTTATTATCAGCACAAGAAAGGCTATCCTCTCATCACGATGAAATGCTGTTCATCATCATCCATCAAGTCAGTGAGCTTTGGATGAAGCTGATTCTCCATGAACTTAAAGCCTCCATAGATTCGATACGCACCGGAGATTTGCAGTCCGCTTTTAAAATGCTGGCGAGGGTATCGAATATCCAGACTCAAATCATTCATGCGTGGGACGTACTTGCTACACTCACACCAGCCGAGTATATCGAATTCCGCGATCAGCTTGGACAGGCTTCCGGATTTCAGTCTTATCAATACCGCATGGTGGAGTTTGCTCTTGGATATAAATCTCCGCACGTTCTTAAGATTTACGAAAAAGACCCCGCTTTACATGAGCAATTGAAAGAGGCTTATCAGGCTCCTAGTATTTATGATGTAGCGATTGAGAAACTTTTCGAAGCAGGCTTCGATATCAACCCTGAATTAGCCTCGAGAGATTTTACAAAAGTATACGAAGCGGATCCGACGGTAGAGGCTGCGTGGCGGAAAGTCTATAAAAACGTCGATCAGTACTGGGAGCTTTATCAACTAGCTGAAAAGCTTGTAGATATAGAAGACTGGCTACAGCAATGGCGGTTCAGGCATATGAAGACAGTTGAGCGAATCATCGGTCATAAGATGGGAACGGGGGGTTCTTCAGGTGTCGGGTATTTGAAAAAGGTTTTAGACCACCGATTTTTTCCTGAATTATGGGACGTTCGAACGACTTTATAATGAAAAAATCGTAAATTAACGAAACGATTAAATCGTCATTACATTTATGTTACAATAGACTGTATGAAAAATAGACAAAGAGGTACAGTGATGAAACAGTCTACCCTGTATATAACGACGATTGCTTTACTTTTGCTGACGGCATGCTCGTTTATGGCGAGCGCAGATGAGGGACAAAAGAAAAATGCAGAACCTTATTATGATATAGAAATGAAAACGGACATCGTGGAGTACGAAGAGTACCATATGACCACGCACTATCCGCAAACAATCAATAACCAAATCAATCAAACCATTAAAGATTATATTAATCAAAGAGAATCGGATTTCAAGCAAATGAGTTATCACGCACTTTCCGAGGGTAAAGAAAGTCCTTCTCACGAGCTTCATATCGACTTTGAAGTGCTGCATCAAGACGGATTTTTCTTTGTCGTACGTTTTACTGAAAAGATAGACGTAGGACAAGAGCCGATTGTGAGTCAGGAGATCATGAACTTTGAGAAGAAGTCAGGAAATCAGGTGACGAATGACCAGTTATTCGAAGAGGGAGCGGATTATTCCGAAGCTCTTGCTGAATGGACGAAAGAAAAAGTGTCTGCCAGTTTGAGAGAGGAATGGGAAGCCATTCCTTCTTTACAGGCAACCCCTGAAAATTATGAGAACGTTGCCTGGACGGATCAAGGCCTAATGCTTTATATGCCGACTTCCCAGGATATATCGGTTGAGGGTGTCCTACTCGATCAGCCGGAGATTAGAAAATGGCTTCATTCGGATTATCAGGAGCTTTTTCTGAATACTGAACCACAAGCAGAGCCTTCTGACCGTGAAGCTTCCAAGCAGACGAAAGGCGTTCAAGATCTTGCGGTGAGAAAAAGCAGTTCACAGAAGAGGATTGCCCTGACATTTGATGATGGTCCCCACCCTGAATACACGCGTCAGGTGCTGGATGTTTTAGCGGAACATGACGCGAAAGCTACCTTTTTTATGATTGGAAAGCGCGTGCGCTATTATCCTGAAACAGCTCGCGAAGTCGCTGAACAGGGGCATGAAATCGGAAATCACACGTGGGACCACCCGAGGTTGACCGGACTTGAGCAAGCAGAGGTCGAAAAACAAATATCAGCGGCTCAATCTGTCATCAAGGAGACGACAGGGGAGACCCCTTCCGTGATTCGGTACCCGTTCGGAGAAAAACCGTTGTATTCGGAGCACGAAAACCTTGAGACAGTAGAGTGGACAAGCAGTGTTGAGAATTGGAATGAGAAGGCTCCAGATACAATAGCTACTCAGCTTCTTTCGGATGTGGAGGACGGATCTGTTTTGTTGATGTATGATCTACATCCATCGATGATTGAGGCTCTGGAAATTGTTGTGGAACGCTTGGCTGACGAAGGATATCAGTTTGTCACAGTCAGTGAACTTTAAATACGAAAAAATCAAGCCTGCGATCAGATTCGCAGGCTTGATTTTTTTGTTTTACGATTTCCAGTTGGGTTTGGGGTTACTCCAAATGCTTCTGGATGATATCTCCCCATCGCTCGAATTCTACTAGAAATCCGTCGTGACCGTAATCAGTCGAAATATGCTCGTGGCGTCCGTTTGGGACGTGCTCCGTAAAATGGGCGATGATATCGCGGGGATACAGAAGGTCGTGCTCGAAGCTGATCGTCAATATAGGAGCTTTGTATTGTCCGGCAGCTTGAGTCCATCCGTTTCTGTCCCTACCAATGTCGTGATGGTTCATCGCTTCTAATAAATATAAGTAACTGTTAGCGTCAAAGCGTTCTTTTATTTTGTCGCCCTGATAATCGAGGTAGGACTGGATTTCATATGTGGAAAGGTCCTGCTGACTGCGGTCGAACCTTTTTTCAAATAGTTTGCCGCTTCTATAGGTGACCATTCCTGTCATCCGTGCAATCTCAAAGCCTTGCAGCTTTTCATTCGAATCATAATCCCCGTCATTAAAATGAGGGTCATCCTTGATCGCTCTTGCTCCGATGTGGTTAAAAGCAATCCCGTAGTCTGTAAGTTGAGGCGTGGCGGCCAGTATAATTAGACGCTTCATAAACTCCGGGTATAACAAACCCCACTCGTACGTCTGCATTCCTCCAAGGGACCCGCCAGCTACCGCGTGGACATGATCGATGTCTAACTGTTTGAGTGCCTCATACTGCGCGTGAACCATATCTCGTATTGTAACTTTAGGAAAGTCGAGGCGGTAGGGTTTCCCTGTGTCCGGATTGATGCTAGCAGGACCTGTCGAGCCGTGGCATCCTCCGAGAACGTTGAACGTAATCACCTGATAGCGGGTTGTATCAATCGGGGAATGTTCACCCGCAAGGCCAGCCCACCAGCCTGGCAAGTCGTCCGAACCGATAGCAAATTGATTCCCCGTCAATGCGTGGCAAACGAGGACCACCGGTGCATCAGGTGGTCCGAAACGTTCATAGGCGAGTTCGACATGAGAGAGCGTTTGTCCGCACTCGAACGTAAAAGATCCGATCGCTACCGTTTTTGTTTCTGGTTGATAGCTGGTGGGGTTTTTCAATGACATTGAATAGAGACCTCCTCCCGTTATGGGTTAGTAGAAAGTGAAATGCCATGCTCTCCAATCTTATTTAAGGGATAAAGCATGCACAGATGATTCGAAGGTTTCCCCTGAGCGAAGGGCGACAATGGTTTCATACAAGCTTGTGCCTGATTGGACGGTTGGTTCTGCTTCTTCTGCTTTACGTGACCAGAGGAGTGTAGATGGCAGTCGCTTTGCCGCCTCTTTCACTTCAGGATCTAGTTGATCAACGTAAAGGATATCTACTTTTTCTTCAGAAAGCGTGAGCAGTTCGTCTGCGTCCTGCACAGAAACGATCTGGTAGCCCAGACGTTCCAGCTTGCTTTTTTCCTCTTGAACATCCTGCCCTTCCAAAAGAGCGATTTTTCTTTTTCTTAGTTCGCCATTGGAACGATCTAAAGAAGATTCGAGCAAATGAGCCGCTTCACTTTTCTCTGTCGTATAAGGTTTAGAGAATCCAGTGGCATGTTCGATGGCTGCATTTAAATCGGCAATCAGATCCTCAACAGATTCCAAACCGACAGACAAACGGACAAGCTCTTCCGTGACGCCCGATTTTTTCAAGTTTTCATCATTGAGCTGCTGGTGTGTTGTAGAGGCCGGATGGATGATCAGCGACTTAGCATCCCCGACGTTAGCAACGTGTGACCATAGAGTCGTGTGATCGATCAGTTGGCGTCCAGCTTCACGACCGCCTTTTATGCCGAACACGACCATTGACCCATACCCGTAACTGAAATATTTTTGAGCAAGAGAGTGAGTTGGATGATCAGGCAATCCTGGGAAGTTGACCCATTCGACGCCATCATGACTTTGAAGGTACTCAGCGATTTCTAGCGCCTGATCAGCGTGTTGTTTAATACGTAAGTGCAGCGTTTCTAATCCTTGCAAAAGAAGGAATGCGTTTTGAGGGCTGAGGCAGGCCCCAATATCCCTTAATAGCTGAACACGCAGTTTGATTGCGAATGCTGGTGGTCCAACATCTACAAATCGAAGTCCATTGTAACTCTCATCCGGTTCGGTGAATCCCGGGAATTTATCATGGTTCCAGTCGAAACGTCCACTATCTACCACAACACCGCCGATCGCTGTTCCGTGTCCACCGATCCATTTCGTCGCAGAATGAACGACAATGTCCGCGCCCCAGGCAATCGGCTTGCAAACATATGGTGTGGCGAACGTATTATCAATAATCAACGGAATGTGGTGATCATGCGCTACGTCGGCTACGGCTTCAATATCCAATACATCAAGACTTGGGTTACCGATCGTTTCGGCAAAAATCGCTTTCGTACGGGAGTCAATCGCCTTGTTAAAAGCTTCGGGATCGTTTCCATCAACAAAATGGACATCAACGCCATAACGCGGCAAAGTATGAACGAACAAATTATATGTTCCACCGTAAAGGTTCGGGGAAGCGACGATATTATCGCCTGATTTTGCTACGTTTAAAATCGCCATCGTAATCGCGGACATTCCCGAGGCTGTCGCTACGGCAGCGGCTCCATCTTCAAGCAGCGCGATCCGCTGTTCGAACACGTCGACGGTCGGATTTCCGATTCTTGTATAAATGTTGCCTGGCTCTGCCAGTGAAAACAGGTTTTGAGCGTGGTCGGTATCGCGGAATACATAGGAAGTCGTCTGATAAATCGGTACGGCGCGGGAGCCTGTAGCTGGATCCGGTTCCTGTCCCCCATGTAGCAATTGCGTTTCTGGTCCAAACTGATGGTAAGGTAATGTCATTTGTAAACGTCCTCCTTGAATAGTTTTCTAGGAGCTCCTGTGGTCAGAAGCGGAAGAAATAAAAAACCTCTTCTTAAAAGTTAAGAAGAGGTTGGATGGTTAGGTTCCTCCCCTTATCTTTCAGATCAATCGACCTGTAGGATGTAGCACCTTTTCAAGATACGTACCTTGAAGGTTGCCGGGCGTCATAGGGCCTAGTCCCTCTGCCACTCGCGATAAGAGTCTTTCAAATATTCAGTTAACTTACAGTTGATAAAAATTATATAGCCGCAAAGGGAAAAAGTCAAACCATTTTTCAAAAGAAAAGGCTCTGTTAAAACTTAGTGTTGATACTAGAGAGTTCCCGTTATTCATTTCAGATCTTGGAGGAACGGGAAATCACTCGCTTTCCATGGGCGGGCGCTGAGCTTCCTCGTCACAGGGCTCCTGCGGGATCTCAGCCTGCCCTTTCCTCCCCATAGGAGTCTCGCCATTTCCCGCTCCTCCTGCCACGATGAGTAAACGGAAACATCTAGGGAAAGTTTTGGCTGACACTTTTCAAAGGAGATCTCATCCTTAGATGGTGTCCGAGTGCTTAGCATGAAAAAAAAGCATTTTCTTTACAAGCCTTGAAGCTATATTTCAAAACATTGTTCCTTGTTTTTTCGAATGAAAGAGCAGGTTTCAGAAAGTCGGCGGGTGGGAATGGTTTACCAAGTATCGGAAAAGGAGTGTATCAATGATGAAGGAATACAGTGTAGTACCTAATAAAGACGTTACAGGCTGGTACGTGAAAATTGAAGATGTAGCCCCGACGGACCTTTACGATGAGCGGGATACAGCTGTTGCGAAAGCAGAGGAGCTGGCAAACAGCAATAAGCCGAGCCGATTGCTGATCATGGATCAGAATCATGAAGTAGAAGAGGAACGCAAATTTTAAATATTCATTATGACAAGGAACTGCCTGACGACGATCAGGCAGTTTTTGTTTGGCATCAAAAGCAAAACGTGGTTACGATAAAAGAAAGAAATGAACAATCGAGGAAAAGGTGAACGAAATGGAATCTTTTGATGTCATCATTGTCGGAGCCAGGGTTGCAGGCTCAAGTTTAGCTGTTTTATTGGGGAAGCAGGGAAAGAAAGTGCTTTTGATCGATAAGGCCTCCTTTCCAAGTGATACGCTTTCCACTCATCATATGTCGCACTTAGACTATTTAAAGCGTTTGGATGTGCTCGAAGAGGTGGAAGCATCCGGACTGAGAAAAATTGAACGGATGCGCACACATGTGGGAGAAAGTTTTGTAGAAGGGCCAAGAGCTTCCTACACCATCATTCCGAGGCGCGATCATCTGGATGCGATTTTACTTCATAAAGCGAGACAATATAGTGACGTGCGAGAGCAGTGTTCTGTCCGGGAGTTGTTGTGGGACGACGGTGAAGTGTGTGGGGTCGTCACGCGTGATAGAGAAGGTCGTGAACAGCGTATTTTTGCCGATTGGGTCGTTGGAGCTGATGGCAAGAATTCGAACATCGCCCGCTGGGTAGATGCCGAGATATATCATGCCGAACCACCCTTGCGCCCGGTCCTTTATGGATATTATGAAGGGGTCAAACCTTTGGAAAGACCGGCTACTGAAATCTTTCTCCACGAAGGTCGCATCGGATTCCTGTTTCCAATGGAAGAAGGGAGAGACTGTTTAGGGATTGAAATTCATCCCGGTGAGTTCAAGGATATGATGGCATCGCCACGGGAACATTTTGAAGCGATGTATCGTCAGTTATATGGAATGGATGAGCGTTTGAGAGACGCATCCTTACAGGGGAAAATCATCGGTACTCCAGGCATGCCGAACCATTTCCGTCAATCGTACGGAAAAGGATGGATCCTAATCGGCGATGCGGCTCACAGTAAGGATCCTTCTACAGGTCTCGGAATCAATGATGCGTTTATGCAGTCGTTCCTGCTTGCGGAAGCTTTTGAAAAAATGGAAGCTGGGGCAGGGGGAAAAAGCGTACTTCAGGAATATCAGAAGAAACGCGATCAGCAATTGCTTCCAGGGTTTCAATTGACGCTGGATTATATCCATTCGTTAAAAAAATGGACGCAAAATGAAGTGGCCTTATTCCAGGCGATGGCCTCCAATCCTATGGTCTGGAATAAGATTGCGCCAAGCTTATCCAATCACTTGAAAAAAGAAGCAGAGGACATTCCACTCCTTTACCAATCCGTCATCATGGAGGCGGAAGCTTTTGGATATCGGAAAGAAGGAGAGTAAGAGTCGCGTATCGAAATTCTTTAGTGAGGTGATCGGAAGATGGAATGGACAAAGGAAACTGCGTATGAAAAAATGCAGGAAATCTATACAGACCGTGTGATGCAGGATGAGAAACGTCGGATCTTTCAGCAGGTATATCGCCATTTAAATGAACATCTCGGTGATCTTGCGGTGAAATCGGGACTTAAAGAAGAAGCGGAAAAGCAGTTGCGCTACTTTAAAGAATATACGTTCATGCCAGGGGATAACCTCTTCCAGTCGATGCGCTATGTGTTCTTTTTAGCTAGAGGGGACCGGAAAGGGGATCAGGCGGAAACGCAGCAGCACCTGAATCGGATTTACCGGTCGTTGTTTCAGCCGGCTGGTTTGAAAAACCCTTATATTCCGGATTCTTTTTGGGATACGCCTTTAGGTGTTGCTTGTTTAGTAGCGGAGGAAGGGATTGAAGCCGCCTATCCGGTTCTCGATGAAATGGTAGAGGCCGAATAGCATGAAAAAAAGGAGGCGGAATCATGCTCGCCTCCTTTTACATGGAATATATAAACTTTATGTGTGCAGCCGTACCGCGGTAGGCATCGTGTTGCTCTAGACGCGAAAGCATGCTAGAAACAATGACACGTCTTGGTTCTTTCTTTTGTAATTCTTCAAGAAGGACAGTGATCGTCTCTTTCCATTCTCCTTCAGCCTGCTCTTCTAGTTGACGGAGCATATAGTGGAGTTCGTCCTGTTCCTGTTGGTAGAAATCCTCCGGAATAATACGATTCATAGTGGTTTCACTGATGACTGGTGCATCATGGTGCTTTTGAAAACCTTCAATAAGGTAGTCTGCCCGTTTCAGCATCGCGCGGGAGAGCTCCCCGAAATCCAGCGGAGCGTTCTCAACGATGATCAAATCCATGAAGGACTTGAACATCCCTTGCAGGAGAAGACTGATCTCCCATGCGGCGTCTCCGAGCTCATCTCCATAAATGGCAAACAGGTGCCGTTTATAAAATAAATACGAATCAAAGCGCATGCCTGTCAGGAACTCTTCGACATTTTCATTAAAAGGAATAGCCTGTTCCCTGATTTGCATGATGATGAACTCACGGTGAGCAGCAACCTCTTCGAGTGTAATACGAAGCTGCTCAGTGAATGTTGTCCGCGGATCTCGGTGTTCAGCTTGTACTTCATTGAGCTTGTTCTGTATCCGCTGCACATAATATTTGAAAAGTTCGAGTAGCAGGGCATCCTTTGATTTGAAGTGTAGGTAAAAAGCTCCTTTAGACATGCCGCATTCGTCGGCAATCTCTTGAACGGATGTCGAGCTGAACCCTTTTTTCGCAAATAGCTTGATCGATGTCTCAATAATATGAATGGATTTTTGTTCCATATAAATGAACTCCTTTTTTCTCTGTGCCCGTCATTCCTGTGAAAAGTATAAAGTGTTCCCGGTGGAAAGACAAGCAACCTCGGGTCTCCATTTTTTGCTGTGAAAAGACGGAAGAGACGAATAAGAAAGGAAACTGTAAAGAAATTTTTCTTGTAAGTCTGGTAAAATAAGAACATCTCATTTTTCTGAGGTGCGTTATAAGAGCCTTATTGGAGGTGGAGGTATGGGGATGAAAGAAATAACAATCGTCGGTGCAGGTCTCTCTGGCATCACGGCGGCACGATATTTAAAGGAAAACGGCGTAGAAGACGTCCTTTTAGTGGATAAAGGAAGAAGTGTGGGCGGAAGATTAGCGACGCGCAGAATGGCAGATGGCAAAGCGGATCACGGGGCTCAATTTTTCACGGTACGTACGAATGAACTCGAGCATGAGGTTCAAGACTGGCTTGGGAACGAGTGGATCAGGAAGTGGTACGGAAATGATTATCCCCGCTACACGGCTGTCAACGGGATGAACGGTCTCGCGAAGAAGCTAGCAGAAGGGCTGACGGTTTCTCTTGATACAAAGGTAATCAAAATAAAAAAAGAGGAAAGCGGTTATCGTCTGTTTGATGAAAAAGGAAGGTCGTGGCAGTCGAAGAAAGTCATTCTCACCGTTCCGGTACCACAAACGGTACAGCTCCTTAAAGAATCGGAGGTTTCAGTCGGCGATGCCGTTATGAAACAGCTGAAGAGAATCGCATTTCTTCCTACATATGTAGGTTTGTTTCATTTTCAGTCGCCTACATCGCTCCCTGAAGACGGTCAAATCGATCACGATTTGCCTGATGGTGTGGAGCGGTTAGTGGATCACAAGAAAAAAGGGATTTCGGAAGATACGATTGTCAGTGTCTATATGACAGGGGACTGGTCAAGACGTCATTTCGGTGATGATTATGTCATGTCCTTAATCAAGGAAAAAACGGAAGACTTTTTTGACTGGTCGAACCTTGAGTCTGAACAGCTCAAAAAGTGGCGTTATGCTCAGGCAAAAGAAACGTATCCGGCGTCTTACCTTGATCTGCTTGGTGATGGAACGCTTCTGAGTGCGGGGGATGCCTTTTTAAGACCGGATGATGAAGCAGGACGAACGCGTTTTGAAAGT
Source organism: Halobacillus fulvus (assembly GCA_004078665.1). Lineage (GTDB taxonomy): Bacteria > Bacillota > Bacilli > Bacillales > Halobacillaceae > Halobacillus > Halobacillus fulvus. The sequence continues at coordinate 344,155 of SCFO01000002.1, forward strand.
GCCTATCTCTCTGGTAAAGATGTTTCCCTTTTTCTAACAGGTAACTCATTTGACTAAACGTTTTATGAAAACAACCCCCTGGCCTAATAAATAGCCAAGGGGTTGTTTCACTTTATGCGCTTTTCGCTTCGTATTTTTTTAAACGCTTCATACGGGTCACGGTAAAGACGATCAAACCGGACCAGATCAATGTGAAGGAAACGGCATGGACACTTGTGAAGGCTTCATCATAAAGGAAGACTCCGATGATCAGCATGATGGTTGGCGCAAAGTACTGAAGGAATCCGACCATAGATAGAGGGATTCTTTTCGCTCCAGCTGCAAACAGTAGAAGAGGGATGGCGGTCACAATACCCGCTCCAAATACTAAAGCGGCAGTATAGGAGAAAAGATCGATCTGGCTCCATTCACCACTTTGTTGAGTGAATAAATAAATCAGTGCGACCGGGCTTACAATCAACGTTTCAATCGTCAGGCCGAACATTGCATTAAGAGGTACAAGCTTCTTCAATAACCCGTATGTTCCAAAGCTGAAGGCAAGCAGTAAAGCTAGCCAAGGAACAGAGCCGAATTGAATCGTCATATACGCGACGCCTGTCCCCGCAAGTAAAAAAGCGAGCCATTGAGCACGGGAAAACTTTTCCCCTAATACGATCATCCCGAGCAGAATACTGACAAGTGGATTGATATAGTACCCAAGACTGGCCTCTACCACGTGGTCCGTGTTCACCGCAATTATGTACGTCACCCAGTTGATACTGATTGCGATGGCGGCGAATGTGATCCCAATCAGCTGTTTTTTGTTCGATAAAATTGTCTTCAGCTCTTCGATGAACGGTTTATGCTTTCGGACGATGAGAATGATGATCGCCATAAAGGCGAATGACCAGACAATCCGGTGGGCGAGTATTTCGAAGGCGGGAATCGATTGTATGAGCTTCCAATAAATCGGTAAAAACCCCCACGCTATATAAGCGCCTGTTGTATAGATGATTCCTAGCTTCTGATCGTTCATGGTAGGCAGATCCTTTCTTCAAATAGATTACCTACCTATTGTATTCCTCTCTTTTAAATAAAGGAAAGAATAAGTTTTGAAACTTAAAGGTTTATAAAGATTCTTTCTGTTGCTTAAATGAGGAGAAGGAGGACCGGGAAATAGGTGAACGGAAACACCACGTGTAGAGAATGTTATTAGTTTCCGATGCACATAATGAGCCCACTTTATGAAATAAAATCATCCCTCTTATTTAACAGAACCTATTAAATAAGAGGGATGATTACTACAAAGGCTTTCGTTTACACAATCGTGTGTAGAGCAACTGAAATCTACACATTTAACACTTAGAGCTAACAAAGAAACTTTTCAAGCTAATGCATTACATGTATCAAAATTCAAAGCGTGTTGCGTTTATAAAAGGGAGGCTAAGCGCACGCCCGCGGAAAGGGAGTGATTTCCAATACCTCTTTCCACTGACCTAGTAACGGAAAGATACTTGTAAAAGAAAAACTTGTAAAAGAGAAAACCGCCGGGAAGTGATCCGGCGGTTTGGGGTTATGGTTGGTCTTGTTGATCTTCTTCGATATATTCCTCATCAGGCACAGGTGGATAAAGCTGGCCAGTCAAATCCACAAGTGGACGATCAGCTGGACCTTCCACTACCGTTCCATCAAAAGAGAAGCGCGATCCGTGACATGGACAGTCCCACGTCCGTTCACCACTATTCCATTCGACTTCACAACCCATATGCGTACACGTCGTATCCAGCATATAAAGTTCCCCGTTCTCATCTCGATAAGCACCCGCGCGTTCTCCTCGCCACTGAATCACTCGACCTTGTCCTTTTTTCGTGTGTTCAGGACGATCCGCTACGAGTTCGAGCTTGCCTTCCACCAGATGAACCGCGACATCAAAGTTTTGCGAAAGGAACTGTTTCATACTCGGATCCGTCTTGAACCTGGACGGTCTGAATAAATCATGGAACAGTGATTCCTCCCCTTGGATATAGTCTGCAATCAGCTGAGCAGCCAAGGTTCCGTTGGTCATGCCCCATTTTCTGAAACCTGTTGCAACAAAAACTCTTGTATTTTTGCGTGTGATCGGACCGATGTACGGGACTTTATCCAGCGTCGTCAAATCTTGAGCGGACCACTGGAAAAGCTTTTGTCTGATGCCAAATGTCCGGGAAGCAAATTCCTCAAGCGCCCTGTAATGGAAGGAGGTGTCGACACCCTGTCCGGTTTTGTGACTCTCTCCACCTATAATGAGAATCGGTTTCCCGCCATAGGATGCCGTACGAATGGATCGCTTCGGCTCGTCGACAGACAGGTACATGCCTTCGGGAATTTCTTTTTCTGGTTCAATCGCCATTAAATACGATCTTTCTGCATACATACGGCTGAAATAAAAGCCTTTTCCATCATAAAACGGAAAGTGACTGCAGGAAACAAGCTGTTTACACGTAATGAGTGGACCGTTTCCGGTTGTGACAGTAATGTCGTCCTTTTCCTCTGTTACATCGACCGCTTTGGTCTGTTCAAAAACAGTTCCTCCCATATTCGTAAAAGCCCGGACGAGTGCTGTTAAGTATTTTATAGGGTGGAAACGAGCCTGATCGTGCATACTTAAAGCCTTCGTCGCTTCAGCTTCAAACGATAAGGACTCCGTAATTGTACCCGGAATTCCCAATTGCTGATAAGCTGTATGTTCTTTTTCCAGCTTATGAGCCCCTTGTTCTGTCGTAGCAAAAAGGAAGGCATCTTCTTTTTCCCATTCACATTCAATCGAATGTTCATCGATCAGGTTTTCCATCAAGTTCAAAGCATTCATCTGAGCCTGGTAATACAAGGATGCTTGATCGACTCCGAAATGCTTTTGAAATTCATTGTAAATCAGTCCATGTTGAGCAGTTACCTTTGCTGTTGTATGCCCTGTCGTTCCGTTCAATAGCTGATCGGCTTCGATCAGTGTCACTTGTCGTCCTGCTTTTGCTAATAAATAGGCGGTTGTAATCCCGGTCATTCCACCGCCGACGACTAAGACATCTGTTGTATGGTTTTGGTCTAATGGTGAAAAAGAGGATAAATCGTAATCTTCCCTCCATAAAGGTTCGGGCTGTGTCCATTCTTCGCTGCGTTTCATAAGATCCCTCCTGAAGTCTATTGCCTTTGTCATAGTCTGACCCATATTTTGGCTTTCATGTGAAAAAACTTTTTCCTTTTTACAGGCAGCTAAATCTTTATGAAAAATTAACAGCGATATCCTTTTATAGTATAATAAAGGATAGGATTATTGAGGCAGGGGAGGTATGAAATGTATGGAAGTATTCGTCGCCAGACAGCCGATTCTGGATAAAAGAGAGCATGTTTTTGGCTATGAGCTTCTCTATCGTAACAGTAGAGAAAACCGCTACGTGCCAACAGTGGATGGGAATCGTGCGACAACAGAAGTTTTGCGGAATAGCTTTCTGACCATCGGACTTGATCGATTGTCGCAAAATAAGCCATGTTTTATTAATTTCACAGAAGATTTGCTGTTTGGAAAAGTGGCGGAATACTTTGATCCCCGGCAACTCATCGTGGAAATCTTAGAAGATGTCACATTTAGTATAGACTTGATTCGCGTGTGCAGAGGTTTGAAAGAAAAAGGCTTCTCCATCGCGTTGGATGATGTGATTTGCGTAAATCAGCCCTCTCTTTATGAATTACTGCCTTACATAGACATTCTGAAGGTCGATATTCAGGCGGCGTCTGTTCAAAGCAGAAAGGAGATCATCTATTTAGCCAATCAACACAATATTACGCTATTGGCTGAAAAGGTGGAGACTCACGAGGAGCATAGACGCTCTGTTCTTGAAGGGTTCGATCTCTTTCAAGGCTTTTATTTCAGCAAGCCAGATATCGTTTCCGGTATCGACATCCCAGTTTTTCAGACCAGTTATGTACAGATGATGAAGGAGTTGTCCCTTCCATATGACGAAATTAACATCGATCGTTTAACAGAAGTGTTAGAACAGGATTTATCTTTGACCTATAAGCTTCTGCGATTGATCAATACGTCGGTTCATAAGGGGATGGTCCCAATCCAATCGATTAAACAGGCGGTCATGCTTGTCGGTACAGAAGCCTTGAAAAAGTGGGTGTACGTATTATCCATCGAGGAATCTTCTCCTGTTCAGATGGATGTGAACCCAATCATAACGAAGACGAGTCTGATCCGTGCCAAAATGTGTGAACAGGTCGCTGTAAGGCTACGCTTAACAGGACAGGCCGCCGGCTTTTTCCTTACAGGTTTTTTATCGATGGTCGATGTCATTACCAAACGGCCAATGAAAGAAATCATGACGTCCATTCCGCTTGATCAAGAAATCAAACAGGCTTTAGTCGGAACTGAAAATGTGTACCGGGATATTTTGGACCTTGTCATAGCGATGGAAAAAGCTGATTTTGACAAATTGGACAAGATGCTTGAAGACGCAGAATTTAAATTCGAGGAGCTTTTTGAAATTTATGGTCAAGCGATTACTTGGACCGACCAGCTTTATCAGGATCATTTTTCTATTTAGTTTAAAAAAGGGAAGGCAATGTCTTCCTTTTTTGATAATATTAAATGGAAACGCTTACATAAAATAAGAGTAAGCATTCTATGAAAAGGGGAAATGGGGATGAGAAAAGAAAGACGTATCGAAACAGAAATGATCCATAGCAACGACAAACACGATCATGGATATGGTAGTCTGTCGGCACCGATCTTTCAAACCTCGACGTTTGCTTTTGAAAACGCAGCACAAGGGGAGCGGCGTTTTGCCGGAAAAGAGGATGGCTATATTTATACGAGATTGGGAAACCCTACGGTGAAAGCCTTAGAAGAAAGAATAGCCACGCTTGAAGGCGGAGAGCGGGCCCTTGCATTTGCATCAGGGATGGCCGCCGTATCGGCTGTTCTTTTTTCCATGACGAGAGCGGGGGATCATGTGCTATGCTCAAACGGCCTGTATGGCTGTACATATGGTCTCTTGCAAATGATGAAGGAGAAATACGGGATCACCCATGACTTCAGCTACATGCAGACGGAAGAGGAGATCAAGGCGTTGATCAATGATCGGACGACATGTATTTTTGTAGAAACACCGATCAATCCGACAATGAAAGTCATTGATCTCGAAATGGTTGCAAAGGTAGCCAAACAACATGATATTCCGGTTATTGTTGACAATACGTTCTGTACTCCTTATTTACAACGGCCGCTGGAAATAGGCTGTGATATTGTCCTTCACAGCGCTACAAAATATATAGGCGGGCACGGTGATGTCATTGCAGGGCTTGTCATCGGGAAAGCAGAATACATGAACCGATTGGCTAAAAGTGAGCAGAAGGATATTGGTGGTGTCCTTTCACCTTTTGACGCCTGGTTGCTTTTGCGCGGCTTAAAAACGTTGCATATCCGACTCGACAGGCACACATCCAATGCTGCTTGGATTGCTGAACGTCTTAACGAACATCCTATAGTGAAACGTGTGTATTATCCGGGGATGGATGATCACCCTCAAAAAGTCATCATCGATAAGCAAATGAAATCGGGCGGTGGAGTGATTGCTTTTGAAATAGAAGGAACGAAGCAGGAAGCCCAATCTTTCATGGATCATTTAAACCTGATTAAGATCGCGGTCAGCCTTGGCGATGCCGAGACACTTGTCCAGCATCCGGCTTCCATGACTCATGCAGTGATTCCAGAAAAAGACAGGGAGAAGATGGGGATTCATGACGGGCTCATCCGGCTATCCATAGGACTTGAAGCAGTGGAAGATTTGTGGCAAGATTTAAAACAGGCATTGAACCATTCCAATAGGAATAAGGTGCGGGCTTAACCCCGCTTCTTATTCTTTTTTAAATTCATTCTCAAGGTTTATGCAATCATGAGTAGGGAAAAGTAGTATTAGTTTCATTCAGGATGGTAACAGCTTACATGATAGATAGAATAGAAAGGAAGGAATCCACACATGTTCAAAAAACTATTCGGTAAAAAGAGTGTAGAAGAGCAGCTTGTCGCGCCAATCAACGGAAAAGTCGTATCTCTTGATGAGGTGGACGATCCTGTATTCAGTCAGCGCATGATGGGAGATGGCGTAGCCATTGAACCTGCTGACGGTAAAGTTGTCAGCCCTGTATCCGGAGAAATCGTTCAGATCTTCCCTACAAATCACGCAGTCGGTATTAAGACAAAATCCGGCGTAGAGGTTCTCGTCCACATCGGGCTTGAAACCGTAGCGATGGAAGGGGAAGGGTTTGAAGGCCACGTGAAAACTGGCGATCACGTCGACGCAGGAGACCACCTGATCACTTTCGACACAGAGCTAGTCAAAGAAAAAGCGAAGAGTACGATTACTCCAGTCGTCATCACCAACTTTGATGACGCTGTCGAAACATTCGAACCTTCTTACAATGATTCTGCAAGCGCTGGACAGACGACAATTGTTACGCTACAGACGAAAGCATAAAGAAGAGCATGCGAACCCGGGGTTTTAAGAGACTCCGGGTTTTCGTTTGTATTTAGTAAATCTCCTCCTTCATCCCCTCAGCTATCTCCGAAATAGCATCAAATATGCTCGATTTCTGCTCATTCACCAATTATCTATAAAACGATTGGAAACGATCCCTCATCAGTGGTTATAATAAGAGAAGGTTGGCCAGGGTTCGACGTTAGGCCTGGCTTCTTTATTTGGACAAAAGGAGTGTATGGAAATGGAAAAAGGAATTATCAGTTTAGGTGAAGCATTGATCGATTTCATCCCTCTGGATGATGATAATATAAACTTTCAAAAAAGTCCTGGCGGTGCTCCGGCAAACGTTGCAGTAGGTCTGGCCCGTCTTGGAGCGAAGTCTACGTTTCTTGGAAAAGTCGGAGATGATGTACTCGGACGTTTTCTCAAAAAAACGCTCACAGATTACGGCGTGGAAACCGAATCTATGTATTTGACGAAGGACGTTCGTACGGGTGTCGTTTTTGTCACGTTGGATGAAACAGGAGAGCGCAGCTTTGATTTCTACATTGACCCGAGCGCCGATCGCTTCCTCGAAGCAAAAGAAGTGGATCCGGCTCTTTTCGACTCTCACAACGTCTTCCACTTTGGATCGATTTCCATGATCAACGAACCCGCTAAGTCTGCGACGAAAGAAGCTGTGAAGCTGGCTAAAGAAAAAGGGCTGATCGTATCCTATGATCCGAACCTTCGTCTTGGTTTATGGAGTTCTGAAGAAGAGGCACGTAGGACGATCCTTTCAATGCTCGGAGAAGCGGACATCGTCAAGATTTCGGAAGAGGAGCTTGAATTCCTGACAGGTGAAAAGGACATCGAGGCTGGTGTAGCCAAGCTTGAAGAATACACGATTCCTGTACTGTATGTAACCCTTGGAGCAGAAGGAAGCTACGTATTTACAAAGAACGGCCACATTCAAGTCCCAGCAAGAAAAGTCGAGGCTGTCGATACGACTGGGGCAGGAGATGCATTTGTGTCAGGGATTCTGTATCAGCTGAGCGAGCGTGGGAAATCTACCGATCAGTTAAGTCTTGAAGAACTTGAAGAAATGACACTTTTTGCAAGTGTGTCCGGATCATTAGCTGCTTCTACAAAAGGAGCCATGACCGCACTTCCAACACGTGATGAAGTCGAAAATTATTTGAAATAGGAGGATGGGAATGTCTGTGCGAGATCAAGAATTACGTCAGCTCGCGGCTGAAGAAGTAAAAAAACATAAAGAAACGGTCGAATCAGACCCTTACAGGCTGCAATATCATTTAATGCCTCCTGTCGGTTTATTAAATGACCCGAACGGTTTCGTCTACTGGAATGGAACGTACCACTTATTCTATCAGTGGATGCCTTTTGATACAGGTCACGGAGCTAAGTTCTGGGGCCATTATTCGTCTGAGGACCTTGTGAACTGGACCCACCATAAGCCAGCCCTTACACCATCTGACTGGTTTGATAAAAACGGTGTGTACTCAGGAAGTGCTGTTGTGCATGAGGACAAACTTTACCTTTTCTATACAGGGAATGTGAAAGATGAAGAGGGGAACCGTGAAACCTATCAATGTCTGGCTGTTTCAGACGATGGTGTTCATTTCGAGAAACATGGGGTAGTAGCAGAGCTTCCGGAAGGATACACCCCGCATTTTCGCGACCCGAAGGTATGGAAAAAAGGCGATCAGTGGTATATGGTGATCGGAGCTCAAAGTGAGGATCTTCAAGGAAAAGCCGTCCTTTTCCGCTCGGATAACCTTATGGACTGGACGTTCATGGGTCCAATTACAGGGAGTAATGAAAATCATCTTGGTGACTTTGGCTATATGTGGGAGTGTCCAGACGTCATCGAGCTTGATGGTGAAGATATATTGATCGTATCTCCGCAGGGCTTGGAAGAGGACGGAATGAACTATGCCAATACGTATCAGAGTGGCTATTTTGCCGGTCAGCTGAATTATGATCAGCCGAACTTTGACCACGGGGATTTCCGGGAACTGGACAGAGGATTTGAGTTCTACGCTCCTCAAACGACTCTCGATGAAAAAGGCCGTCGCGTGCTTGTCGGCTGGATGGGAGTGCCGGATCAGTATGAACAGGCACACCCTACGATTGAAAACGAGTGGATTCATTGTTTGACGCTGCCTCGGGAACTGAAATGGAATGGACAACAAATCATTCAAAAGCCTTTGGATGAACTAAAGGAAATGCGCGGACCTGTTCTTTTGCATTCTTCCATCACAATCGACAACGATCAGAAGGCGATTCGTGGCGTCGAAGGGAAGTCGGTTGAACTCAATTTGGAGTTTGACCAAATCGAAGATCAGTTTGCCATTGAATTATTCCAATATACATCCCTTACGTATAAAGATGGCGTCGTGACGTTATCACGTCCTCACTTAGAGGATAAGAAGAAAACGGAATTCCGACGTGTTCAATTAAACGGCGAGTTGAAGAGTCTCCGTCTGTTCATCGATCATTCCTCATTAGAGGTTTTTGTGAATGATGGAGAAGAAGTCTTCACTTCCCGCATCTATCCACAGCCGGAAGAAGAGCATATTCTGTTCACTTCACTTGGCACAAGTACGTTCTCAATTGAGCAGTATAAGCTGAGTGGATACAATTACAAGTAACCCTTAAGTCCTATACTCTTCCAGAAGTCCCATCTTATGTGGTAATATAATCATACGTTATAATGCACGAAGGAGTCATCGATATGAGTCAATCTTCCAAAAAAATGAAAGCAAGTGAGCGCAGAGAACATATTCTTTCACTGTTGAAGCATAAAGGTGAGCCGGTGACAGGAAGTTCTCTCGCTGAAGAAATGAATGTGACAAGGCAAGTGATCGTAGGAGATGTTTCTTTACTGAAGGCCAGAAATGAACCGATTGTTGCGACAAGCCAAGGGTACATGTATATGCTGGATGTCAAAGATGAACTTCCTTTCACACAAACCATTGTCTGTCAGCATACAGCTGATCAGACAGAAGATGAGCTGAACATCCTTGTCGATCATGGTGTCCATGTTTTGGATGTAGTCGTCGAGCACCCGATTTACGGGGACTTAACAGCAAGAGTCGGAATTTCCAACCGACGTGATGTCAAGAAGTTCATCGATCAGGTTCAATCAACGAATGCTTCTTTTTTGTTGGAATTGACAGGTGGGATTCATACGCACACCATTGCTTCAGACGATCAGGAAGCCATTAAGGAAGCCATTGAAGCTCTGGATCAGGTAGGAATTTTAATGAAAAATTGAGGAATAAAGAATGAAAAAGAGGTATGCTTTTGATAAAGGCATATCTCTTTTTCTGTCGCAAAGGTTGAAGATCTTTAAGAACAGGGAATAGTATGTTGTAAGAAGAAGGCAGGTGGTTACGTGATGGATTTTATGGACTTTGTTCCGTATATTTTAACATTTATTTTAGGCTTGAACGTTCTATTAGCCTTAACGATTATCTTTTTGGAGCGTCGTGACGCAAGTGCGACATGGGCCTGGCTGATGGTTCTTTTATTCCTGCCGATTGCGGGTTTCTTATTGTATCTTATTTTTGGTCGGCGTTTAAGTAATAAAGAAATCTTTACGTGGGACAAAAAGAGCCGGTTAGGATTATTGGCTGCTGTTCAAGAGCAGCTCCAGGGCATCAAAGAGGACACGCTGAAAGTCCAGCATCCGACGATGATTCAATACGAAGACCTCATTTATATGCATTTAAAAAACAATGACGCACTTTTGTCGCAAAATAATGAAGTGGAAGTCTATACAGATGGTCAAAAGAAATTCCATGCCTTGATTGAAGATATTGAGAAAGCGGAACATCATGTTCATCTGCTATATTATATTGTCAGGGAAGACAACTTGGGAAAACGACTGGCTGACGTTCTGATCCGTAAAGCGAAGCAAGGAGTGGAGGTCAAGCTTTTGTATGATGACATGGGTTCACGCCTGCTAAGCCGGAAATTCATCCGTAGTATTGAAAAAGCAGGGGGAGAAGTCGATTCCTTTTTCCCTTCCCTCATCCCGAAGGTTAATTTGAAGATCAATTACCGGAACCATAGGAAGCTGGCAATCATAGACGGGAAAATCGGGTACATCGGCGGCTTTAACATAGGGGACGAATATTTAGGGTTCAATAAACGGTTTGGATACTGGCGTGATACGCATTTAAGAGTAGAAGGGGAAGCCGTCAACAATATGCAGACCCGGTTTATTCTTGACTGGAATCAGGCTTCACGGAAAGACATCATGTATGATGAGCACTATTATCAGGCTGAACCAAAAGGTGATGTCGGGATGCAAATCGTCTCGAGCGGCCCGGATTCAGAATGGGAACAGATCAAGCATGGATATATGAAAATGATCATGGCGGCCAAAGATTATATATACATTCAGACTCCATATTTTATTCCGGATGACAGCTTACTCGACGCGCTTCGTATTGCTGTCCTATCCGGAGTCGACGTTCGAATCATGATTCCGAATAAGCCGGACCATCCGTTTGTCTATTGGGCAACCTTCTCCAATGTCGGCGATCTACTGAAAGCAGGGGCCAACGTCTATATTTATCAAAAAGGCTTTCTTCATGCCAAAACCATCGTAGTAGATGGGAATATCGCTTCTGTCGGGACAGCGAATATTGACGTGAGAAGCTTCCGTTTGAACTTTGAGGTCAATGCTTTTCTTTATCATCCAGAGACGGCAGGACTGCTTGCGGATCGTTTCCATGAAGATATGGAGGATTCAACGGAATTGAATTACAAGCTGTACCAGTCCAGATCGACATGGATCCGCTTCAAAGAAGCCATCTCCCGCCTTCTCTCACCGATTTTATAAGGTGCTAGGAGGTCCTAAACAAGAGAACGACAACCTATTTTCTATATGTGCAGCGATCATGTTAGCTTTGTTTACTAAATACTGAATGGAAAGAATAGTGACCGTTACTTTATGAAAGAATAGGGCGGGTGAGAAAACAGCTCGCTTTCCTGTGGGGATGGCGGTGAGCCTCCTCGAGCTTGCAGCTCTGTGGGGTCTCACCTGTCCATACATTCCCACGGGAGTCTCGCTGTTTTCTCACCCGCCCTGCTTTAAGTAATTGTAACGGTCTAAGTCATACTTGAATGCAGTAGTTGCAGATAAAATATAAAAGTTTCTAAGTTATTGCTAGTAATAGATTATAGCTTTTCCGTTTATGAATCTTGGCAAGGAGGTCCGGGAAATTGCGAGACTCCTATGGGAGGAAAGGGCAGGCTGAGATCCCGCAGGAGCTTGCGACGAGGAAGCTCAGCGGCCGCCCATGGAAAGCGAGTGATTTCCCGGACCTCCAACCACTACCAATAGTAACGGAAACTTTGGTATTGAAAGTAAAATAGAAAAAGGCTGCCCTGGATGGTTGGGCAGCCTTTTCATTATTTTCAAGAGAGAGGTTAAAAGATTTTGTAAAGCTGTGGGGAGAAGGGGGATGGGAGTCCTTCTCCGCACGATTTATTCTATTGGGAGGAAAGCGTGAGTTCCGCTTTCATCGGTTCACCATCACGGTAAACCGTCAGCTCAACGGTATCGCCATCTTCTGTTTGCTCATACAGATATTGACGTAACTCAATGAGCGATTCAATTTTTTCACCGTCAATTTCAGTAATGACGTCATATTGCTGCAGACCTGCTTCCTGAGCTCCTGAACCTTGCTCTATCCCTCCGACGATGACACCACTGTTCACCTCAGGAGGAAGGTTCAGCTGTTGTTGCAGGGCACGTCCAGGCAATTGACTGACATCCTGCAGGGATACTCCCATGTAAGGACGTTTCACTTCTCCGGTCGTCTCTAGATCTTCGATGACAGGCTTAGCCACGTTCATCGGAATGGAGAAGCCGATTCCTTCTACTTCTGCTTTGGCAATTTTCATAGAGTTGATCCCTATGACTTCGCCTTGAAGGTTGACCAGCGCACCGCCGCTGTTTCCTGGGTTAATCGCAGCGTCGGTTTGAAGGACTTCTGTTTGCCAGTCAGGCTGGGAGTCACCGTTAATATCTACAGGGATATTACGGTTTAAACCACTGACAATACCTTTCGTCGCTGATCCTGCGAATTCCATGCCTAGTGGGTTACCGATTGCAATGGCTGTTTGTCCGACCTCTACGTCATTAGCGTCGGCTAAATCGGCAACTTTTTCGACATGCTCGCTATCTATTTGTAAAACGGCCAGGTCTGTTAACGGGTCACTACCTTTCAACTCGGCTTCAACCGTTGTTCCATCACTCAAGATGACTTCTAAGGAGGATGCGCCTTCTATCACGTGATGGTTTGTGGCTACAAAGGCTTGATTGCCCTCTTCTTTATAAATGACCCCAGAACCAGTGCCGGCTTTTTGCGGACCTTGACGAGTGTCTTGAATATTACTTACTCCGACAACAGCTTGAGAAGCTTCATTGATGGCCTGTGTCACTTCTTCTTGGTTTTTTCCAAGATTCAGCTCATTGGCCTGGGCTGTCGGCTCACTCGTGTTAATATCTATAGAAATACCTTTCCATTGGAAAAGGGTGGTCACAATAAATACGGCTACAATTGCCCCAAATACACTAAAGGCTAATCCAGAACGTTTATAACTGCGCTTCGGTTGTTTATTCTCATTATTGAACATGCTCAGTCGTAGCCCCTTTCTAGATAAAATCATACATGCAGAAGATTGCTATGTTTCGTTGCTTTCCTTTGTACAATTCTTATTCTACGGATGATCTATGGAATGATTTCGGAGAAAATGTGGGAAAAGTGTGTAAAACGGGAACAAGATGAAAAAATATGAGAAAATAGCAGGCAAGAGGTGACGTTTATGAAGCAAATGATTGGTTTGGTAGAAGACGATTCCAATATTAGAGATATTGTAGAAGGGTACTTAAAAAAAGAGGGCTACACCGTCAAAGCTTCAGAAACGGCGGAAGAAGCTTGGGAAGTGTTTGAAAACGAAGCGCCGGATTTGTGGGTGCTCGATATTATGCTTCCTGGGATGGACGGCTATGAGTTTTGTAAAAGGGTGCGTGAGTCTTCAGAAGTTCCGATCATTATCATCTCAGCAAAAGATGATGAAGTCGATAAAATTCTCGGCTTGGAACTGGGCGGAGATGACTACTTAACAAAGCCGTTCAGCCCACGTGAATTAGTAGCACGTGTCAAAAGACATTTGAAAAGGTGGCAGGCGATGAAGCCTGGCGAACCAGAGGAAGATAAAATAATGTCTGGAGAATTGGAATTAAGTGAATCCGAAAGAAGAGCTTATTTTCAAGGGGAAGAAGTGGAAGTGACGACAAAAGAGTTCGAAATGCTTAAAATACTGGCTTCTCAAGAAAATCGCGCGTTTTCAAGAGAAGAGCTCCTCGTCAAAGTATGGGGGGATGATTATTTCGGAAGTGACCGGGCGGTTGATGATTTGGTCAAGCGTTTGAGAAAGAAGATGAAGGACCTTCCGATTGAAACCGTGTGGGGGCACGGGTACAGGCTAAGGGATAAGACGTCATGAAGCTTCTTTACCAGTTGAACGCAGCTTTTACCGCGTTAATTGTCGTGATTATGTCTATTGCTGCTTTTTTTATCTATTCGTTATTGATGGACATGCTGATCCAGGATGAACAGCGTCAATTGAAGGCGAGAGCTGAACTGCTGATCAGCGTTCTTAATGACCGGGAAACCCGAAGTGACGAATTATCCCGATTGATCCAGGACCGTAACTATCCGATCTTATTATTCGAGCGATCCCAAAACACGGTGTTTTTCAGTACTGTACCTCCTGCAACAGCGGAGAACTGGATTTCAAATTATGATGAACTTGTGGATCAAGAAGTGTGGGAGGGGCAGAATGAACGCTATGTCGTCTATGACTTCCCTCTTTCCTCCCAAAGCAATGAAGTCCTCGTCATGGCGACTCCTTTAAATGATCTTCAGGCTGTTCAAACCGTTTTCGCATTGAGAATGATTTTTGTGTTTGTGATTGGACTGCTATTGGCGGTCATCATCAGTCATTTTTTGACGAGGCGATTAGTCACACCGTTGACCCGGCTGAAGCAGGAGGTCAAAAAAATCGAGAAGCGCCAGTTTGAGGATGTTCAACCCGTTAAGGCTTCCGGAGAAATTAAAGAGGTAGAGCAAAGCGTCCGCCATATGGCTGAGGAATTGGCACGCTATATCCACTCTCAAAAACAGTTTTTTCAAAACGCCTCACATGAACTGAAAACGCCTTTGCAATCGATTCAGGGATATGCAGAAGGTATCCGCGATGGGATCTTTGAAGGGGAAGCAGCAGAAAAAGGCTATAACGTCATGATTCAGGAAACAGAGCGGTTAAAGAAAATTGTGAATGAAATGATTCTGCTTGCCAAGCTCGACAGCAGCGCAGATATCTATCATCCATCCCACACGAATGTGACCGATTTGTTGACACAGGCGAAAGACAGGCTCCTCCCGCTGGCAAGAGATAAGGAAGTCGAGCTTGAGTTGGAAATCGCAGATACCTTCCACTCTTATGTCGATGAAGAACGAGTACTTCAGGCGTTTATAAACATTATCAGCAATGGTATCCGTCATGCTCATCAAAAGCTTAGGATATCGTCAAATATTGAGGGGGAAGTCCTGACCATCCGCGTTCAAGATGATGGGGAGGGGATTCCGGAAGAATTACTTCCACAGCTTTTCGAACGTTTTATTAAAGGGAAAGGCGGGGAAACAGGTCTTGGACTTGCCATTTCACGGGCTATTGTCGAACGGAGCGGAGGAACCATCCAGGCCTACAATAGAACGGATCAAAATGGCGCGATCTTTGAAATTCGCTTCCCTAAAATCGATTGAGAAAGCTTCCTTCATGGTATAATAAGTAGCAGGGAACGATTCCATAAAGAAAGAGAGGCGAAACAAATGGAAGCAAAACCTTGTATTCATTCATTAACTGTAAAAAACTCACACGTATTACCACCTGACACAAACAGTCACGGCACCTTATTTGGTGGAAAACTGATGGCTTACATCGATGATGTCGCTGCCATCGCCTCTGTCAGACACTGCCGGAAGCCGGTTGTCACGGCCTCAACGGATTCTGTCGACTTTTTGCAACCGGTATTTGAAGGAGATACAATCTGTCTCGAAGCTTTCGTCACGTGGACACATAATACGTCTATGGAAGTATTCGTCAAGGCGATCACCGAGAACTTGTTAACAGGGGAACGGAAGGTTTGTGCAACGGCCTTCTTATCAATGGTAGCAGTGGACGAAAACAATGAACCGACACCAGTCCCACCTGTTTATCCAGAAACAGAAGAAGAAAAATGGCTTCACGAAGGAGCCGAACGTCGTCACGAATATCGCAAACAAAGACGTAAAGAATCGAAAGAACTAGCCCAAAAGTTTGGCGCTGACTTACCATGGATGCGTAAGCACTAAACAAAAAAGCTCTACTGTCTTCAGGCAGTAGAGCTTTTTACGTTCTTTCTAATTTTTTTAGGTGAGAGGAAGGTGGGGCAAAGCCTGAGGAAGCTCAGCGCCCGCTATGGAAAGCGAGTGATTTCCCAAACCTCTTCATACTCTTAATTATGATGGAAACAAATACTGTTTTAATCGCAATCCAAAAGCAAAGCTGCCCTGTTGAACAGGCAGCTTTGTTTCTATTTCATATCCACTAATTCAAGCTTCGACTTTTCCTGACGCGTCGTACAAATCGACTCCCAGTCGTGCGCCGCCCCATCACGCATTGTAATGATCCGGTCCGCAATCGCTTTAGAGTCCTCGCGATCGTGTGTCACAAAAATCGACGTCGTCCCCGTACGTTTTATAATATCCTTCAACTCGCTACGGATTTTAATTTGCAAATCAGCATCAAGGTTACTGAAAGGCTCATCAAGCAGCAGTAAGGCAGGCTTCGGTGCCAAGGCACGTGCAAGAGCGATCCGTTGCTGCTGGCCACCACTCAATTCGTGAGGGTATCGTTTGGAATACTTCGCCATATTCACAAGATCCAGCACTTCATTGGTCCGTTCCTTTTTCGCTTTTCTACCATAACCT
This sequence comes from Halobacillus fulvus, assembly GCA_004078665.1. Classification (GTDB taxonomy): domain Bacteria; phylum Bacillota; class Bacilli; order Bacillales; family Halobacillaceae; genus Halobacillus; species Halobacillus fulvus. The sequence continues at coordinate 360,710 of SCFO01000002.1, forward strand.
TTGAGTCCAAACTGAATGTTCTCTGCAACCGTCATATGTGGGAAGAGAGCATAGTCCTGAAAGACCATACCGATTCCTCTTTTTTCAGGTAAGACGAAACGCCGGTCATCGGTCATGACTTTTCCGGCAATAGAAATCTGACCTTTACTTGGCGTCTCTAATCCGCATAGTAGGCGAAGGATGGTGCTTTTTCCACTACCGCTTTCCCCAAGGATCGAGATGATTTCCCCTTTATCAATTTCTAAATCGAAGTTTTTAATAGTATCGTCTTTAGAGTTTCCGTAACAAAAGCAGAGGTCTTTGATTTGAATGAACATATCAATTCGGCTCCTTTTCTAAAACTTGATGGAAAATATAAATCGCAATTCCGCTAATCACAACGATGATGATGGAAGCGAGAGAGGCTTCATGAATCTGTTCATCACCTGCGTATTGGAAAGCTTGCGTCGATAACGTGTCAAAATTGAATGGGCGTAAAATCAAAGTTAACGGCAGCTCTTTTAATATCTCAATGAAAGATAGGATGAATCCACTGATCAGCGGGCCTTTAATCATTCTTAGGTCGACTTTGAAAAAGGTTTTCGTCATATTCATCCCAAGCATACGAGAGGCTTCTGTGAATTTATTTCCGATTTTATCAAACCCGGATTCCACTGAATTATACCCGACGGCTAGAAAACGGATGACATAAGCTGAAATTAACATAAATAAGCTCGTACTTAGAAATAAGGTCGGCTCCATACCAATCGATTCATAAAAGCTGAACAGCAGGTTGTCAATGTCAATAAAAACGGTACTGATTCCGACTGCAATCACTGCCCCTGGGATTGAATACCCAAGAATGGTGACACGAGCTGCAGATTTCGAGAAAAAGCTTTGGTGCATCCTTGAAAAGTTGGCGATAATGACGGCAAATACACTGATCATTGCTGCGCCAATGAATGAAACAAGCAGTGAATTTTGAATCAGTGTTGTAAATTCTGGTGACGCGATTTTATCAAACGTCAAAAACATCCAATCCAAGAGCTGAATGAAAGGAATCAAGAAACCGAGTGAAAAGATGAAAAGGCAGTAGCTGAAAGCTGTCCAAGCCTTTCTCCCTTTTAACTGAATAGGGTTTAAAGGACGCACTTTAGCAGTTGTATTGCTGTATTTTTTCCTTCCGCGAAGAAGCTTTTCAATAATTAGAACGGCAAATACGATAAACATGAGCGTAGCAGACAGCTTGATCGCAGAGTTAATATCATTCATGCCGAACCATGTTTGGAAAATCGCTGTACTGAACGTCGGAACACCAAAGTACTGAACGAGTCCATAATCGTTCAAAACTTCGAGCAGCACAAGGCTGGTTCCACCAACGATCGCTCCCCTTGAGATGGGAAGAACAATTCTGAAATAGACTTCCCATGCATTCCTTCCCAACAGTCGAGCATTTTCGATTAAAGAAGCTGACTGATTGGCGAGAAAGGCGCGTGTAATGGTGAACACATATGGGAACAAAAACAGCGTAAAAATGAATACAGCACCGGGCAGTGTCAAAATATCAAAGTATTTTTGATCCACTGAAATTCCAAACTGATTTCTAAGAGTGGTTTGAATGACGCCGGTATAGTTCAGGATCCCGTTGTAAGTGTACCCCGCAATATAAGGAGGGATCGCAAGGGGCAAGATCAATGCCCACTTAAAGAACTTCTTCATAGGAAAATCATAAGCCGATACAAGCCAAGCAAGACTGGTACCGAGGAAAATCGCCAATATTCCAGTGAATATCATAATCAGACTCGTGTTTTTCAGTAGATCAGGAAGAATGAATTCCTGGATGTGCTCCCAGTTGTCCGCTTCTTGTGTAAAGAAATTAATTAAAATACTGACATTGGGGAGTAGGATTAAAACGACGATGATCAGGCTTAGCCATGTCCATATGTTTATATATCCTGGTAGTTTGCGTATAAGCTTCAAAAGGGACACGTCCTTTAATGCAACAGGTTGAGATCAACCTTGACCGAAAGAAACACGTATGCATCCTTCGGTCAAGACTGACCATCAATGATAATGATAACAGTTCTCAATTGTTTTGTATATAAAAAAAGTACCGCTCCTCAAGGGAACGGTACTCTTTATGAATTACTGCCAGCCAACCTCATTCATGATTTGGATAGCTCTTTCATTGTTTTCACCAAGCTCAGAAAGGTTTAAGTCCTGTGCTTTGAATTCTCCCCAGCTTTGAAGCAATTCGGCAGCTTCAACGTTCGGGTTGACCGGATACTCATAGTTCGCTTCAGCAAACTGTTCCTGAGCTGCTTCTGTTGTCAGGAATTCCATGAACTGTTGAGCGTTCTCCTGGTTCTTGCTGCTTGCAGTCATTCCGATACCACTGATGTTGACATGCGTACCTGTCGTATCCTGGTTAGGGAAAATAATGCCTAGCTGTTCAGCTACTTTCACTTCTTCTTCATCTTCAGAGTTCAACATTTTGCCAAGGTAGTATGTGTTCATAACGGCTACATCACCTTCGCCGGCAATCACGGCTTTAGCCTGATCACGGTCTCCGCCTTTAGGAGCACGCGCCATGTTATCTACGATGCCTTGAGCCCATTCTTTTGCTGCTTCTTCACCATCAAGTGCAATCATAGAAGCAAGTAGAGATTGGTTGTAGATGTTAGATGAAGAACGGATCAATACTTTATCCTGGAATTCATCTTTCGTTAAATCAGCATAAGTTTGAATATCTTCAGGGTTTACCGTTTCTTTATTATAAACAATCACACGCGCACGTTTCGTCAAGCCGAACCATTGACTTTCTTCGTCACGAAGGTTCTCTGGAATATTTTCATTCAATGTTTCGCTGTCTACTTGCTGTAGTAGGTCCATTGATTTCGCGCGGTGAAGACGACCGGCATCAGCAGTCATTAGAAGGTCTGCCTCAGAAGCTTTTCCTTCACGATCCAGACGGGCGATCAGTTCATCGTCGTCTCCTTGAATAACATTTACTTCAATACCAGTTTCCTCTGTAAATTGGTCGTAGAGTTCTTGGTCTGTTTCATAGTGACGTCCAGTGTATAGGTTTACTTCTCCACCGGATTCTTCAGAAGCATTCTCTTCAGAGTTGCTTGCTTCTTCCGTCGTTTCTTCTTCGTTGGTGTTATCTGTTTGTCCTTCTTCAGTTGAGTTCCCGCATGCTGCAAGGATTGTAAGAAGGAGAATAAATCCTACTAACATCAATTTGTTTCTCATCTGTTCCACTCCTTATGTAAAATGTTTTTAAATGAAAATGATTTTCAATACCAATTACCATTCTACTGATAATCATTCTCAAGTCAAGCCTTAATGGCACATTTTTTGAAAATTTCCTACAACCACTGTTGAAGATCCAGTCCTGATATCCAGCTATAACCATTGATTGTAGCGCTTTTCCTTGGTAAAGTGATTTTTGGTTATAAACGTAAAGAACGACCCGGTTTATTTTTTTAAGAAAAAGGGAACTGCTCTTGAAATGGTAATTATTTGAATATTATTAAATGGAGGTTGGACATGTTGGAGCAAATCATAAGTCAGTTAAATAACTGGATGTGGGGATACATACTTGTGGGGGCTTTGCTAGGGTTAGGGCTATGGTTTTCCATTAAACTGAATTTCGCCCAGTTCCGGTACATTCCGGAGATGGTGAGGGTTCTTTTTGATAAGAGATCCCTTTCGGCAGAAGGAAAGAAAGGAACTTCTGCATTTCAGGCTTTTGCCATCAGTACGGCTTCCCGTGTAGGTACAGGGAACCTGGCGGGTGTAGCCGCAGCGATTTCAATCGGTGGACCTGGAGCCGTTTTCTGGATGTGGCTCGTCGCTATCTTAGGAGGAGCATCCAGTTTTATCGAAAGTACACTTGCTCAGATTTACAAAACACCAGAGAAGAATCAATACCGCGGAGGCCCAGCTTATTATATTGAAAAAGGTCTGAAAAACCGCAAATTAGGGATTGTCTTTGCGATTACGATTACTTTTACTTATGGACTGGTTTTCAGCTCGGTTCAATCGAATACAATTCGCTCAGCTTTTGAGAATTCCTTTGATACCGGAAGATTTACGATAGGGGCGATTTTAGTTGTCCTCGTCGCCGTCATCATTTTTGGAGGACTAAAGCGTATCGCTCAGGTTGTTCAGTACATCATTCCGATTATGGCCATCTTTTATATCATTCTAGCCGCGTATGTTTTATTTGCGAACATCACTCTTATTCCGAACATGATCGGTCAGATTTTCTTAGGCGCTTTCGGCATAAGGGAGTTTGCTGGAGGTACATTTGGAGCAATGGTGCTAATCGGAGTCCAGCGTGGTCTGTTTTCTAACGAAGCGGGTATGGGTAGTGCGCCGAACGCAGCCGCTACTTCCGAAGTAACGCACCCAGTCAAACAGGGACTGATTCAAACGCTCGGTGTTTTCACAGATACATTGCTGATATGTAGTGCGACAGCCGTCATCATCCTGTTTGCAGGAGATTATGAGGGAACACAGTTGGATGGTATTCAGCTGACTCAAGCAGCTTTTGAATCACAGCTTGGAACATGGGCCGCCATCTTTATTGCGATTGCCATCTTCCTGTTCGCCTTCAGCTCAATTGTCGGAAACTACTATTATGGTGAAACGAATATTGAGTTCATCCGGACGAACAAGACGAGCATTTTCATTTATCGTCTGGCTGTCCTCGCGATGGTCATGTTCGGTGCTATTGCTGAATTCAGCCTTGTCTGGTCGTTAGCCGATCTGACAATGGGAATCATGGCTCTCATTAACCTTTATGCGATATTCAGGCTTTCCTCGATCGCCTATGCCGCATTAAAGGATTACAAGAGACAAAAGCAAGAAGGGAAAGACCCTGTATTCTACCAGGATCACCTTCCTGGAGTTGAGGGCATGGAATATTGGAGACGGGACCAAGACATAGCCTCTCCAGGAGAACAAAAACAAGCCGAAAGATAATTCATCAACCAACCACCTGGAACTACCAGGTGGTTTTTAAAGATGTTCTGTGAAAATAAAGGGTCTTGTTTTGGACTATTCATTCCGTATTCTCAAAATGTGGGGTAGGTACGGGCAATTACTCGCTTTCCATGGGCGGGCGCTGAGCTTCCTCGGGCTAAGCCCTCCGGGATCTCAGCCTTCCCTATCCTCCCATAGGAGTCTCGCAATTGCCCGTACCTCCTACGTTTTTGAAGCTAACGGAACTTTCATTTTAAGAGGATCCTTCCAGTCTCCACTTCTCTAGGGTCGTGGAGGAATAATAGTTTTATGTAGCAGTCAATTTCAGTGGGATGCCTGGGAAACGGTCCGCCGCAGGAAAGCGAGCCGTTTCCCAGGCATCCCTTCTCTCATTTTAATCAACAGCGAACTTGATGTTTTTCTAATACGAATTTTTCTATGGTACGATAAACAATAGAGATTGAATTCAAAAGGAATGAGCAGGATGAGCATATTATCAGTCGAACAGCTAACCAAAAGTTTTGGAGATAAAGATCTATTCAACGATTTATCTTTTACCATCACTAACCATCAAAGGATCGGGTTGATCGGAGTGAATGGCACGGGTAAATCCACTTTGATGAAAGTCATCGCCGGCATTGACTCAGCCGATACTGGAAACATGGATCATGCAAAAGATTTCACCATCGAATACCTTCCACAGGAGCCAGAACTGGAACAAGAAAAAACGGTACTCGAGCAAATTTATTATGGAGATTCTGTCATGATGGTGACCCTAAGACAGTATGAACAGGTCTTACAGGAGCTTGCAGAGAGGCCAGAAGACTCTGCAGTACAGGAGCGCATGCTTTCTCTCCAGCAAAAAATGGATGAGACAGAGGCATGGGAAGCAAGTACTGCAGCCAAAACGATTTTGTCTAAATTAGGAATCGAATCTTATCAGAAGAAAGTGAAAGAGTTGTCCGGAGGTCAGAAAAAGCGGGTCGCGATTGCGAAAGCCTTGATCCAGCCGGCTGACCTGCTTCTATTGGATGAACCGACAAACCATTTGGATAATGAAACGATCGAATGGCTGGAAGAATATTTGTCTTCTTATAAGGGCTCTCTCATTGTCGTGACTCACGATCGGTATTTTTTGAACCGGGTAACGAATTTGATTTACGAGCTGGATGGGGGAAACCTCTATATTTATGAGGGAAATTATGAGACCTTCCTTGAAAAGAAAGCAGAACGTGAAGAATGGGAAAAGCAGGCGGAACAGAAACACCGTAACGCATTGAAAAAAGAATTAGCATGGCTGAAAGCGGGGGTCAAAGCACGAACGACGAAACAGAAAGCCCGCAAGCAGAGAGTGGAAGCCATGAAGGAGGAAACATTCTCTACTGACCAGCAGCAGGTCGAAATGGCGATTGGATCGAAGCGGCTTGGGAACGATGTCATCGAACTTCAAGGGGTGAGCCATGCTTTTGAAAATCAGACCATCGTCCAGAACTTTGACTATTTAGTGGTACCTGGAGATCGACTTGGAATCATCGGACCGAATGGATCTGGGAAGACGACACTCCTGAATATTATGGCGGAGCGGATGGCGCCTGATGAAGGAGAAGTTCGAATCGGATCGACCGTCAAAATCGGCTATTATACACAGGATCATGAAGAGCTGGACGGTTCGCTGAAGGTGATTGAATATATCAAGGAAGTCGCGGAAGTCATGCACACAGCGGACGGGGATGTGGTGACAGCTGAGCAGATGCTTGAGCGGTTCCTATTTCCACGTTCCCAGCAGTGGACATACATCCGAAGACTATCCGGAGGCGAAAAGCGCCGTCTTTATTTACTGCGTGTATTGATGAGTGAACCGAATGTTCTGTTTCTTGATGAACCGACAAACGATCTCGATACAGAGACCCTAAGCGTATTAGAAGATTATTTAGAGCAATTTCCTGGTGTTGTCATCACCGTTTCGCACGATCGCTATTTCCTCGACCGCGTCGTCGATCAGCTTCTTGCTTTTGAAGGGGAATCAGAACCTCGTCGTTTTTACGGAAACTACACAGAATATCTGGAGACTAGAAAAGAAGAGCACAAACAAAACCAGGCTGTGAAGAAGGCGGAGTCAGCTCAGGAAGAAACGCGAAGGAATAACCGTAAGCGTAAGCTGTCTTATAAAGAGAAACAGGAGTGGGAAACGATTGAAGATGAAATTGCGGAGCTTGAGGAAGAGTTAGAATCGATTGCATCCGAAATTGAAGCCTCAGGCAGTGATGCCGGGAAAGCCCAAGAACTGTTTCAGAGACAGGGTGAGGTCGAACAAGACTTGGAAGCCAAAATGGAACGCTGGGAAGAGCTATCGCTTATTGTGGAAGAGAGTAACGGATGAGGGACTTGATGATACATCAGGTCTCTTCTTTGTACTCCCATAGCAAATATGGAATAATGAATACGGATACAACCACGAAGGAGGAGTACATATGAAAATGCCAAGCCATCATATGTTAGAAAAATATGCAGAACTAGCTTTGAAAACAGGTGTGAACCTTCAAAAGGATCAGTATTTAATGATCAACTCAACGATTGAAGGGGCAGAGTTTACCCGTGTGATCGTTCAAAAGGCTTTCGAAATGGGAGCGAAGGACGTTCACATTAATTGGGGAGACGATGCCATCACGCGTATGAAATATGAGTATGCCGATCAGGAAACATTATCGGACGTTCCTCAATGGCAGAAGGATCAGTACACCTATTTCGCAGAAAATGGTGCTGCTATTCTCTCTGTCCGTTCAACTGATCCAGACCTTCTTAAGGGTATTGATGCAGGCAAAATAGCTGCCGCAAATAAAGCGAGAGCAGAAGCGATGTCCGAATTCCGTAAATACACGATGAATGACCGGATTCAGTGGTCTATCGTCAGCATTCCAATCCCGGCCTGGTCGCAAAAAATCTTCCCTGGAGAAGACGAAGATACAGCTGTTGAGAAGCTGTGGGAGCAAATCTTCAGCATCGTCCGTGTGGACAAAGAAGATCCAGTAGCTGCTTGGGAAGAGCACAACCAAACGCTAGTTACAGCTCGTGAATACTTGAATAAAAAACAATATAAGCAGCTTTCCTACACAGCACCTGGAACGAACCTGACGGTAGATCTTCCAAAAGGGCATATTTGGAAAGGTGGACCGGCGAAGACAGAAGGACAAGGTGTCCAGTTCAATCCGAACATGCCGACAGAAGAAGTCTTCACCGCTCCTCACAAATATGGTGTCAATGGTACGGTTTCCAGTACGAAACCACTCAACTACGGTGGAAATGTCATCGATGATTTCTCCTTGACGTTCAAAGACGGCAAAGTGGTCGATTTCACGGCTAAAGAAGGAGAAGAGACACTGAAGCATTTGCTGGAAACAGATGAAGGCTCGCGTCGCCTAGGCGAATTGGCACTAGTTCCACACGAGTCGCCGATTTCCCAATCCGGGCTCATTTTCTACAACACGCTCTATGATGAGAATGCTTCCTGTCACCTTGCGTTAGGAAAAGCGTATCCGAACAATATGACAGGTGGATCGGATATGAATGAAGAGGAGCTTGATCAAGCAGGCGTCAACGACAGTCTTTCCCACGTCGACTTTATGATGGGCTCAGGTGAGCTCGATATCGATGGTGTGTTAGAGGATGGAACAACAGAACCCGTTATGCGTAAAGGTAGCTGGGCGATTTCATTTGAATAAACAAAAAACGAGTATGGGCGATCCATACTCGTTTTTTTATTGGTTATGCGTAAGCCAATACAGGTTTTTCATGATGGTGTAATACTTTTCTTCGCATGCAAATCCTTCCCTTTTAGTTTGCCAATTTAAAACCTGACATCAATGCCCTCAAATTGAAGCTTTTCATAGTTTGGAATAACGGTTTGGTCGAGTGTGACGATGTTTAGTGATTCTAATTGAAGAAGGTCCTCTACTGTTCCATCAAAATTGGAGTTTCTTATATTTAAGTATCGGACTTTTTGTAAACCTTCAGACATAGAACTAAAATCTGATATTATGTCACCTATGAAGGTGATTTGTTCTAAATTTGGTAGATCCTTTAGGAGTTTTCCAGATATTTTGACATCGTTCAAATAGAGTATACGAAGTGCTTTCATGTACTTTAAGTACTCGGCATCTTCTTCGATCGTTAATGGTTCTCTGTGTGAGGCATCGATCGAAAGTTCTTCTAATGACAGTAAGTCGCTTCTTGTAAGAGAACCAGGAGACTTGTTAAGCGAATTTGCGACAGCTTGTTGAATTAAATCGGGCATTTTAACAGGCTGATCTGGATTTTTAACTTTAAGGAATTTTCCAATTGGGAGAATTGCATATTGTTCTTCTATTAGTTGCTCTCCATCTTCAGACAGATAACGAATTTTAACGGAGAATCCAGTTTCTTCCGATGGCCATTGTATTTGGAGATAAAGGCCTAAATCTCCATTTTGAAAAGGTTCAATGGTAGGGATTCCATCGCTTTCTTGAGGATCATACGAATCCGTCTTAAAGAAAACATATTCATCGTAAGGAGCATCGGGCTGTGACTCGATTTTCTCTCCTATTTCACGAAAGGATTCATCAACTTCATCCGGAAGGAACGGAGAAGTAAGCGTTTCTTGTATTTGATTGACAACATCCTGAACAGTTAACACTTCTTCTTTTTCCTTCTCTTCAGTAACAGGTGGTGGAGAAGGGGTGATAGACGGGTCGGCGGCCGGGCTTTGGAAAGGGTTCCCGGTGTTCCATATATATGTGACACCACTTATTAAGAGCAATGTAATCACCAAAGTGACGACTTTAGGAACAATGTGAATCCATGGACGCTTCTGGTTTTGTACCCCCTCATAAAAGCGTTGCCGATCTGAATTCGTGAACAACGGTTTTTCACTGATTTGACGGTTGATCGCTTTTTCGATGTTTTTACGACTCAAAGGTCCATCCCTCCTCGCTGACTTCTTTCTTCAATAGAATTCTTGCCCGCTGCATTCTTGTTTTAATAGTAGAGATTGGTGTACCGGTCGCTTCGGCTATTTCTTTTTGGGTCATGTTCTGTTGAAAAGTTAAAATCATAACTTCTCGATATTTAACAGGGAGATTTAAAATCGCCGCCGCAATCTCCTCCCATTTTTCTTGTTGCAGTACGATTTCTTCCAAAGGGTCAGTATCTTTTTTCTGATTCAGCCATTGGTCCTTTACAATTTTGATACGGTGCAATGGGGAACGTAAATAATCTTTCGATCGATTTATGGCAATGCGTATGACCCAGGTTTTAAGAGAAGACTGCCCTTTAAATTGCTGCCACCTCTGATAAATAGTCAGAAGGACTTCCTGAAAGATATCATCTGTAGTGTGGTGATTTTTAATATATGTATAAATGATTCGTTTCAAGTCCTCCCCAAAATGATCCATTGTGTATTGAACTGCTTGATCTCGGTCCATATGTTGATGCGAATAATCGTTCACAAGGGCTTCTCCTCCTTTCGTTCATGCATTAGACGAGTGATAGATGCGTAAGGTCCGCAATCGGCTCAAATTCTTTTAAAAAATATTGAAACGGGGAAAAGTAGGAGGAAGGCAGGTGAGAGGATATGAAATATGACATTGGAATCGTAGGAGCCGGATTTGCCGGGTTGGCGGCAGGCGCAGAACTCACAAAACAAGGGAGGTCTGTCGCTGTATTCGAGGCGTCCAACGAGCTTGGAGGCAGTGCTGGCAAGTATGAGCGGGAAGGCTATCGCTTCCAATCAGGGGCAACGGTCGGAATGGGCTTCGAGCCTGGAGGTGTGCTCGATCGATTATATCATTCCCTTGGTCTTGAAAAACCCCCGATGACTTTATTGAATCCGATCATGGATATTCACATGCCGGAAAGGGTCATCCATTATTACCGAGAGCGACACCAGTGGTACAAAGAAATTGAGCGGGTCTTTCCAAGCTCATCTACTAAAATGCAGAAGTTTTATGATGAAGTTTTTTATGCAGGAAAGCTGGTGGATCAGTTGATTGAACGTGTGCCTGTCTTTCCGCCTAAAATGATAAGAGACTGGTGGAGCCTCCTGCCGATGGTGAATCAGTCATCCCTACGTTTGCTTCCATTTCTCAATCAGACGGTGTACGATCGTCTTCGAAAATATAACCTTCAGAACGATCATCTATTCATCACGTTTTTGAACGGGGAATTGATGGATAGTGTCCAAACAAGTGTCGATCGTTGTCCAGCGTTTCTTGGATACGCAGCACTTCAGACATTCCATAAGGGAGCCTACGCGGTCCATGGAGGGCTCGCAACCGTGGCGGAACAACTCGCCGATTATATAAAAGCAAACGGCAATGAAGTGTTCATGAGACATCCGGTCAAACAGATTCGCAGGGACGGAGATCGTTTCCTTCTCTATTCGAAACGGAAGAAAGTTTTTAAGGCAGGAAAAATCATTCTCAATCATTCTGTTCATAATCTTCCGGACACCCTTTCCGAACCTCTTATGAAGGAAAGTTACATCAAACCGGACAAAGAGAAGGAGAAAGAAGCTTGGGGTGCCTTCATCATACATGCTGGGGTCGATGAGAAGGTGTTCAGGGGGACCGATGTCCTCTATCATCAATTTATCGACCCGGACCACCCGGATGACCTTCATGATGGCGGACAATTTCTGCTTTCACTTTCAGCACCGGAGGATTCTAGCATGGCACCAAATGGAAAGCGATCTTTGACGATCTCGACCCATACAAATCTTGAGCAGTGGTGGCAGGCAGACGATTATGAGCAAAAGAAGGAAGAAATGAAGAACCGTCTTGTCGGAGTTGTAGATCATTATTTTCCTGGGTTTGAACAGAATTTGGACATTGTGCTCCCGGGAACACCTGTGACATTTGAAAAATGGTTGCGACGTGCTCAGGGGAAAGTAGGCGGATACGCTCCGACAGGGAAATACAGCTGGCTCAACAGTTATTCCGCCCGTTCTGGTGTAAAAGGGATGTACTTATGCGGAGATACGGTTTTTCCCGGAGCAGGTACGCTCGGCGTCACGCTATCCGGCTTAACAGCAGCCAAACTGGCAGCAGGTGATTGAATAATCGAGATTGAGGGAATGGTATCGTAAGTCTTGATAAAAGGAGTGGTCAGATTATGCCAGGCTTTGAACGTGATCTTCCGGGGTTCCAGGGAGCTCCGAACGATATAGGGAAATGCAGTAGCTGTGGTCGCCTCCTGTCATCTAAACAGGAACAAAAAGTGAAGCTTTGTTCAGATTGCCAGAAGCGTCATAAAGATAAAGAATCCGTATATGAAGACAACGAGTAGCTACTAGGCCATACCTGTTCGGTGTGGTCTTCTTTTATGTCGTCAAAAGAGCAGAAAACAATGGAAACAGCTCATGCTTTACAAGTGTTCCGCATAGTGTTAGAGTCATAAATTGTGTTTTAAAATCCAACAAAGCTTCATCATAAAGGAGATTATCATGAATAAAAAAACTACTGGCCGTATAGACTGGCCTGTTTTCAGTATTAGTGGGGGACTGCTCGTCCTGTTCGTAGTCATTGCACTTATTGATATTGAATTGATCGAATTGATCGTCAACAAAAGCTTCGGCTGGTCGGCCACCTACTTTGGAGCGTTTTGGCAAGTCTTGATGCTTGCGACGTTCTTTGTCGGTCTTTGGTTGGCCTTTTCGAAATATGGGAAAATTAAATTAGGAAATATGGAAAAGCCGGAGATCGGATTATATAAATGGTTGTCGATTATTATGGCGACTCTGCTTGCAGGTGGGGGCGTGTTCTGGGCAGCCGCTGAACCGATGTATCACTTTCTGACGGTACCACCATATCTGTCAGGTAGCGGAATAGAAGCAAGTACAGCGGAAGCGGTCAATCCGGCACTCGCTCAAAGCTTCATGCACTGGGGATTCTTGGCGTGGGCTATTCTCGGTACAATCAGTGCGGTTGTTATGATGTATGGTCACTACCATAAAGGAATGCCGATGAAACCTCGTACGCTTTTATACCCGATTTTCGGCGAAAAGCTGCGAAATGGTTGGTTCGGAACTATCGTTGACGCGTTCTCTGTTATCGCTGTAGCAGCCGGTACAATTGGTCCAATCGGATTTCTTGGACTTCAAGCGAGTTACGGTCTACAGGCGATCTTTGGCATACCGGACTCATTCAGTACGCAATTTACAATTATTCTTGCTGTCGTCATCATCTCAACGATTTCAGCTGTTACCGGTCTTTATAAAGGAATCCAATGGTTGAGTAGCTTTAACGTCCGCCTTGCCATCGGTTTAATGGCGTTCATTGTAATCTTTGGACCAGGAGGATTCATCCTCAATCATTTCGTGTCTTCCTTTGGATATTACGTTGATCAGTTCATTCCGATGTCCACGTTCAGAGGAGATTCAGATTGGCTGTCTCTATGGACCGTTTTCTTCTGGGGATGGTTTATCGGATACGGACCAATGATGGCGATTCTTGTCAGCCGTATTTCAAGAGGTCGTACAATTCGTGAAATCATCGTTGCTATATCCATTTTTGCACCGGTTATTTCAACATTCTGGTTTACGGTGCTTGGAGGATCAGGCATTTTCTTCGAAATGAATAATCCTGGGTCCGTTTCCGATGCTCTTGCGGAAGCAGGGAACCCGGCGGCTATGTTTGCGATTACGGAACAGTTTCCGCTGGCCTCTATCATTTCACCACTATTCTTGATTTTGACAATCTTGTTTGTGGTGACAACAAGTGACTCAATGTCATACACCATTGCGATGGCCGTGACAGGTGAAGGGAATCCGAAAAGCTGGCTCCGAATTTTCTGGGCTGTGCTTATGGGTACCATTGCTGTCATTCTATTGATTACAGGAGATAGCGGGATTACACAGCTCCAAAACTTTATTGTCGTTACGGCTGTGCCCGTCTCTATTTTACTTCTGCCGATGATTTGGCTGGCTCCAAAAGTGGCGAAGGAATTGTATCACAAGCAATTTTAAAACAGAAAAAGCTGGTGTCTACTAACAGACACCAGCTTTTTTCTATGCGATAATCCCTCGCTCGTTTTTATATTGTTTGTATTTTTCTTCGACCATAATGCTTTTAAGAATTTGCATGACGTCATAAACATCGGTAAATGAATTATACAACGCGATTGGAGCAAGACGAATCACGTTAGGAGCCCGGAAGTCAGGAATGACGCCGTCTGCTTTCAACGCTTTACATATACTTGCCGCTTCTGGATGGGTCAGACTTACATGACCACCCCGCCGATCATCTTCCAAAGGATTCGTAAGCTGGAAGTCAAAGGACTTCAGTTCCTGATGGACAAGATCCATTAATAGCTGTGTCAGTTCAAGCGACTTTTTCCGAACGTTTTCAATACCCGCTTCATGAAAGATTTCCAAGGAACCGAGTAACGGAGCTGAACTCAAAATATGAGGAGTTCCGATTTGAAAGGCGCTGGCCGTTTCTGCAGGAGTGAGCGTATGATCCATATCGAATTGTTTTTCTTTTTTCGAACTGAACCAGCCGGCAAGCCCTGGACTTTGTCCGAGATGCTTCTCATGAACATAAAGTCCTCCAACACCGCCTGGACCGCTATTCAAATATTTGTACGTACACCAGACAGCAAAATCCACACCCCAATCATGGAGGTGATGAGGAAGAGCGCCGATTGAATGAGCCAAATCGAAGCCTACAATGATTCCATGCTCATGAGCAGCCTTCGTAATCCGTTCAATGTCGAGCAATTGGCCGCTTCTATACAACACAGAAGGCAGTAACAGAAGCGCCACCTCCGAATGAAGAGCGTTAATGATATCGTCTTCAGCGAGCGTAGTGCCATCCTTGCTTTCAACTTGAATCAAATGCTCTTCCGGCGACAAGTTATGAAGCTCGAGTTGGCTTTTTAACGCGTAAATATCTGAAGGGAAGTTTAAAGCGTCTGCAAGTATTTTCGTACGGTTTCCTTCAGGTTTGAAAAAAGTGGACAGCAACTGGTGAAGGTTCGTTGTAATGGAGCCGGTGTTGATGACTTCGTGGGGAGAAGCTCCAACAAGCGGCGCCGTCATTTCACCCAGTTTTTCAGACATATAAAACCAAGGTTGTTTTCCTTCTGTCCATCCTTCGATCCCATGTTCTTTCCAGTCGGCTAATGATTGAAGAAGCGTAGATTCCGCTCGTTTTGATAAAAGTCCTAATGAGTTTCCATCCATATAGTACTGAGATGGTTTCGTATAAAATTCGTCTTTGAATGCTCGTAGTGGATCGTTCTGATCCCACTTTACAGCGGTGTCTCGCGTGATTGTGTCCATCGAATCCCTCCTTTTTTTATTATAAAGGACTGATAAAACGTTGTGGACTGTTTTAAGGTTTTAGCAATGGATAAAGCTGCAGCTCATCGTATGGATGGAAATCTGCAGCCCATTAGAATCATAGGATCATCAGGTCATAACGTGATGTTTATAAAGAGCCGCTTTGATCATGAAATAGCTATAGTCTTCTGGAAGGTTTTCTTTCAACGGCTTCAGCTTCTTTTCTTCAAGTTCTTCATATTCGGCTAAAATCTTTTGCTCCTGTTCTTCATTTATCCACGGCGACCAATCAAAATCATCTATTTCCTGTGCACGTTTGAAAAGGTGAGTTTCGATGGTGAGTGGACTTAGATCTCGAGCGTTGGCGATTTCTCTGATGCTCTTCTCTTCTTCAGACCACATCTTGTAGCTGATATGGTGGCTTGGCCCTTCCGCGTTTGGGCTGCTCACAGGAGCTGGTGATGGTTGAAGGTCCGCATCGACGGCAGGTTTACTTGTTCCCGCCACCTCACTCCAAGGTCGGATGCGTTCTAGAAACTGTTCCCCGTACTTTTCCCATTTTTGCTGACCCACACCTTTGATCGCCATCATTTCTGATTTTGTTCCCGGAAGATAGATCGTGAAATCTTTCAGCGTCGAGTCTGAGAAAATAACGTAAGGTGGAAGCCCCGCTTCTTGAGCGATTTCTTTCCGCAGTTCGCGTAAAGAAGCAAAGTATTCCTCGTTATAGGATTCCTCCTGTTGTGATGCCTTCGATCTCTTTGTTTTAGTCGCTTCGACAAGCATGACGACAGGGCGTTCTCCTTTTAATACAGATAAAGCTTCATTCGTCAGTTGTAGCTTCGGGTAACGATCCTTGCCGGGTGTCAAATATCCTTCAGCCGTCAGAAAATTGATGAATTGAGTCAGCTGCTTCTCCGTATAGTGGGACAATAACCCATAAGTGGACAATTGATCGAAACGGAACTGCTTTACCTTCTGATCGGAAGACCCTCTTAACACCTTGGCTGTCAATCCTGTTCCAAACCTTTCTCCCATACGTTTAACACAAGAAAGAACCATTTGCGCTTCACGCGTCATATCCTGCTCCTGGCCAGCGTGGGTGCAATTCGAGCATTGTCCGCATGGCTCAGAAGAGCGAGGGTCTTGAAAATATTCGAGAATGTACTGCTGCAGGCACATATGTGTATGGCAATAATTGATCATCGCCTGGAGTTTGGCGTATTCATCCTTTTTCTTTTCTTCAGCGGGGGACTGATCAATTAAAAAGCGTTGCAAATGGATATCCTGTCCGGAAAACAACAGTACACAGTCGCCTGGTTCCCCGTCTCGGCCAGCTCTTCCGGCTTCTTGATAATAAGATTCGATATTCATCGGCATCGAATAGTGAATGACGTAGCGGACGTTGGATTTGTCTATTCCCATTCCGAACGCATTGGTGGCCACGATGGTCGTCAGCTTGTCCTGAACAAACTCGGTCTGGCGTTCTTTCCTTTGCTTCTCACTCATACCGGCGTGATACTTGCCGACCTTCACACCTTGTCTCTCTAAAAATTGCTCCAAGAAATCTGCGTCTTTTCGAGTTGCTGTATAAATAATTCCGGCATCATCCGGACGGCTGCGGATATATTCTGAAATGAAGTCGCGCTTATCTCTTCCTTTGATGATCCGAAACGCCAAATTTTCTCTGGCGAACCCTGTGTTGACAACAGAATCGTCCTCGATATCAAGAAGCCGCTTAATATCCTCGATGACTTCCTGTGTCGCTGTTGCGGTCAGAGCCATCAGAACAGGCAGGTTCGGGATTTGGAAAAGAGTCTGTACAATCGAGCGGTAACTTGGTCTGAAATCGTGTCCCCATTGAGAAATACAGTGTGCTTCATCAAAAGCGATCAGCGAAAGTTCTATTTGCCCAATGGTCGATAGAAAATGGCTGGAATCAAACCGTTCAGGTGCAACATACACAAACTGATAGCGTCCTTGTTCCATATCGTGCATGCGCTGACGCTGTTCTTCAGCGGTCAGAGAACTATTAATATACGTTGCGGCAATTCCATAGGCTGTCAATGCATCAACTTGGTCCTTCATAAGCGAAATCAAAGGGGAGATGATAATCGCTGTACCTGAAAGTGTAAGGCCCGGAATCTGGTAGCATAAAGATTTTCCACCACCGGTCGGCATGACGGCCAGGGTGCTTTTCTGCTTCAAAACCTGACCGATCGCCTGCTCCTGACCAGGTCTGAAGGAAGGGAAACCGTAATAGGTCTGAAGCAGACGTTCAGCTTGCTCCATCATATGAATCATCCTTTGTACATACTTGAATCGTAATCATTACAAGAGTCTTTTCCCATCTTATCATGTTTCACAATCATTCATAGGGGAAAATATCATGGTGTACTATCAAAAAGGAGAGGACAATTATGCGAGCGATTGTAATTGAAGAATATGGTGGAAAAGACCAATTAGTCGAAAAGAATATACCTGATCCGCAACCTGAGGATAACCAGGTGATTGTCGAACTTAAAGCGACATCGATCAACCCGATTGACTGGAAAGTAAGAGAAGGTTATTTGAAGGACAACTTGGATTTTGATTTCCCGATCACACTAGGTTGGGACGCGGCTGGCATCATAAAAGAAGTCGGAAAGAACGTTGAAAACTTCAAAACAGGCGATCGAGTATTCGCACGCCCAGATACGACCCGTTTCGGAACATATGCTGAGTTTGTAGCGGTAGATGAGAATCTGTTAGCGCACCTACCGGAAAATATTCCGTTTGAAGAAGCGGCTGCTGTACCATTGGCCGGTTTGACAGCATGGCAGTGCCTTGTCGATTTTTCAGATATACAAAAAGGGGATAAAGTGCTGATTCACGCTGGTTCAGGCGGAGTCGGCCATTATGCCATTCAAATTGCTAAGTCTATGGGAGCGTATGTCGCCGCCACTGCTAGTGGGGAAAATCAGTCTTGGGTTGAGGACCTAGGCACGGATCGGTTCATTAATTATAAAGAAGAGGATTTTTCTGAAGTACTTCAAGACTTTGATATCGTCTTGGATACACTTGGCGGAGAAATACAGGATAAGAGTTTTACAATATTAAAAAAAGGTGGTCGATTAGCTTCGATCGTACAGCCTCCAAGTGAAGAAAAAGCGGAAGAATACGGGGTGAAAGCGGGGTTTGTTTGGCTGGAACCGAATGGTGATAAATTGGCACGCCTTGCGGAGATGATGAAAAAAGGTCATTTGACATCCGTGATCGGGCATCAATTCGACTTCAGTGAAGAAGGATTGCGTAAAGCACATGAAGTAAGCGAAACTCACCACGCTAAAGGTAAAATCGTCATAAGCTTCTAAATGAAAGGACCGCCATTCCGGTGGTCTTTTTCTATCATGAAAGCAGAGAAAAAAGGGTGGAAGTGAGAGGATATGGTCCTGATGCTTTGGTATATATATTCGACAATAGTGGTCAGGATCCTTTGTTTCTGCACAAATATTCTTACAATTATTGTATAGGTAAGGTAAACTAATAGATATAATCATCATACCTTGGAAATGGAGGAGAGATTGTGCTGGATAATTATAAAACAGGTGTATTTTATGACGAAATGATGGGCAACAATGGAACTCCTAAGCATCACTATCGATGGTTTTATCAATTGGTCAAACAGTTTTCTGAACAGGAGCTGAAGGAAAAGCATGAAACAGCTCAGCTGAATTTCTTGCGTCAGGGTATTACGTTTACGGTGTACAACCATACGGGTGGAACTGAACGTACGATGCCCTTTGACTTTGTACCGATTATCATTCCGAAAGAGCGCTGGGAAGAAATCGAGAAGGGGATGAAGCAGAGAATAACCGCATTAAATCATTTTCTGGAGGATATTTATCATGACCAGGAAATTGTAAAAGCAGGAGTGATCCCACAGGAATTGATTGAAAATAATCCTTATTACTACAAAGAGCAGGTCGGTGGGGTACATATTCCTCTAAATAATCATGTATTCCTGGCAGGAATTGATCTGATCAGAGATGAGAATGGGGATTATCGGGTGCTCGAAGATAATTTGAGAAACCCTTCTGGTATGTCTTATGTTTTCCAGAACCGTTATGTGATGCGCCAAGTATATCCGGAACTGTTTTTCCAGCATTCCATCCAGACTCTTGAGCAACAGTTGTCGGAACTGCATCATGCGGTGATCAGCCATGTACCGCCGAATGCCGATCCAAATCAAGCTCCGACAGCCGTGCTACTTACTCCAGGTATGTATAATTCTGCTTATTATGATCACGTATTCCTTGCTCAGCAGATGGGAATCGAATTAGTCGAGGGACGTGATTTGATTGTCAAAGAGGATGTCGTTTATATGAAAACGATCCGCGGCCTGAAGAGAGTGGACATCATTTATCGGAGAATTGATGATGATTTCCTAGATCCTGAGGCGTTCCGTCCTGATTCTGCCTTAGGCGTTCCTGGTTTATTGCGTGCCTATAAAGAGGGTAACGTTTCCATTTTGAACGGAATCGGCAACGGGGTAGCGGATGACAAAGCCATGTACGTCTATGTACCGGATATGATCCGCTTCTATTTAGATGAGGAGCCGATCATTCCGAATGTCGAAACATATTTTCTGAGTGATCCGGAGAAATTGGATTACGTATTAAAGCATATTGATGAATTAGTTATTAAAAATGTAGGGGCGTCCGGTGGATATGATATGCTGATCGGTCCCCAGTCTACCGAAGAGGAACAGGAAATGTTCAAACAGAAAATCATGGAACAGCCGAACCAGTACATCGCCCAACCGACGATCAAACTTTCACGGGCCCCAGCCTATCAGGAAGGACGCTTTTATCCTTGCCATGTCGATTTGCGTGTCTTTGTCATGAACGGAGAGCATACGCATGTTCTGCCGGGAGGACTATCACGAGTGGCTTTGAAGGAAGGGTCTCTGGTCGTCAATTCCTCGCAAGGTGGCGGAGGAAAGGATACGTGGATTTTATCGGAAGGGGGAGAAGGTCATGCTTAGTCGTGTAGCGGATTCATTATATTGGATGTCACGGAATATTGAACGCGCAGAGAACAATGCCAGGGTATTAAGTGTGCAGTTGATTCATATGCTAGAGGCATCGGACCAGCAAGTTCTGGACCGGGATTGGGAAGAGGTACTGGAGATATGCGCTTCGACTGTCGATTACCACAACCAATATGATCGTCTTGATACGAATACGATCATCCAGTATTTAACGATGAGTCCTATGAATGTAAATTCGCTTATGAACGGGATGACATATGCCCGCGAAAATGCAAAAGCAACGCGGGATATGCTCCCTGATGAACTTTGGGAAGTGTTGAATGAATTCCATCTTGATCAGAAAGAATGGATGGAACAGCTCAGTACAACTCCACAGACCCAGCAGTACTTGAAAAAAGTCATCACAACATCCATGACCGCTCAAGGTGTCATTGAATCTTCGATGAGTCGCGGGATCCCATATACCTTCATAAAGGTCGGAAAATGGCTGGAGAGGGCAGAAAAGACGGCCCGCGTTTTGAACGTGATTTGTGAAAAAAATCGTAAAGAAGCCGTGCACGGAACGAATAATTACTACTACTGGCTAACCGCCCTTCAATTTTTGAACGGCTACGATTCCTATATCAAGGAACATCCGCCGACAATGGAGTCAAAACATGTCTTGAGTTTCCTTATTAAGGAAGGATCCTTCCCAAGGTCGATCCGTTATTGCATGGATCATGTACTTGAAGCTGTTCAGCATCTGGAACAGGGTAAAATCAGCCATTACTCTGAAGACTTATTTACGATGCTTGAGAAGGTACAGGAGGAAATTTCAGATACGTCCATTGCCGATATGGATATGGAACAATTGATGAAGTTTCTGGATCACTTCCAGGATCGCTGCATGACGGTGAGCCGGATGTTCTCAGAAACCTACTATCTAGTGGAACCCGTCAGTGTCAACTGAAAGGGGAAGGCAGGAGGACTATCTATGAAATACCAGATTGAGCATACGAACACTTTTTATTACGATAACTTCGTAGACCAGAGTATGAATCATATTCGGCTGAAGCCGAGGACAGACGAGTGTCAAAGGCTCTTATCATACCGGACAGAAATTAATCCGAATTCGATGACCAAAGAACATATTGACCTGTGGGGGAATCATGTGGAAACGTTTTTCATCCCAGAAAAACACGAACATTTAACGGTCAAAACGATTTCTACAGTAAGCATCCAGAAAAGCCCGTTCATTCGCATGATTCATTTTTCAGATGAAATGAAGGAGATTTTCCATTCGGAATTATTTCATAGTCATTACTTGGCTTATCTGAATGAAACACCTTACACGTTCTTGTATAAGGAGCAGGTGGATGAGATCACTCGTGCTGTCGGGGACCCGTCCAATCCGGTCCAGTTTTCTATAGACTTAATGGCTTATTTACACCAGTCTATTGTATATAATACGACATCCACTGTAGTGAACACGAAAGCTTATGAAGCCTGGCCATTGAAAGGTGGGGTGTGTCAGGATTATGCGCACATTATGATTGGTATTTTACGAGCGAACGGAATTCCTTCTCGTTACGTAAGCGGCTATCTTTATGTCGGAGAAGATTCAGCACTTGTTGGGGATGCTGCCACACATGCCTGGGTGGAAGTCATGATTCCAGGAATCGGTTGGATCGGATTGGATCCGACGAACAACGTGGAAGCTCTCGAACAGCATATCCGGATTGGGACAGGTAGAGATTACGCAGACGTCAGTCCGCTTCAAGGTGTCTATCGTGGAGGCGGTCAGAATCTTGATGTGAAAGTCAGTGTCGCATTAGTGGATCATTAATTTGATCTTATTGTAGTAAAAACGCATGAAACCTGCTGTAAGTAGCAGGTTTCATGCGTTTTGTTTCCTTTAATTCTGGTAGCTTTCTGATGTGCTCGTCTGGCCTTTGATCATATGAACGATATAGCCGGCACCTCCACCGATCAAGGCAGGAACAATCCAGCTTAAGTTCATTTCAAAGAAAGGAAGCTGGCTGATCAGAGGAGTGATAAATGATACATCTGTTCCAAAAGCTACAAGTCCATCATATACTCCAATGAAGGCCGTGAGCAGAATAGCTCCCCGATATACATAAGGCGAATGATCGAATAGGCGGCCCATGAAAGTTAAAGCTATTAAAACGATCGTAATCGGGTAAACAAATACAAGAACAGGTACAGAATAAGCAATAATCTGATTTAGACCAATATTAGATATACCGAAGCTTAATAGCGTCACGATGATGACGACATGTTTATAGGAAAGAGCGGAGATTCGTTTAGAAAAGAACTGACCGCACGCCACTGTTAGTCCTACACATGTTGTAAAGCAGGCGAGAGCAACGATGACACCAAGCAACAGTGTACCTGGTTGTCCATAAAGGATTTGAGCAGCACCAGCTAAGATGGCACTACCGTTTTCATATGTGCCCTCTGTCGCCATTTTCGCTCCGATCCAGCCGATAGAAACATATACGCTCGTCAATCCGATCGCCGTAACAATACCCGCCTGGAGCGTGCGTTTTGTCAGCATTTTCGGGTCTGTAATGCCGCGATCACGGAACGCTGTTACGACAATGATTCCGAAAGCTAGTGAAGCAATCGCATCCATTGTCAAGTATCCTTCAATAAAGCCGGTGAAGAAAGGCTTTTCTTGATACTTTTCTGTAGCAGGCTGGATGGACCCGTCCAACATGAAGATGCTACCAATCACTAATCCCAGAATAGCTAAAAACAAAGCCGGTGTAAGAAATTGGCCAATTCGGTCTACAAGCTTGGATGGATTCAGGCTTACTAAATAAACGAGCACAAAAAAGATGACCGTATATATGAATAACGTCAAAGCCGAGCTGTTCGAAAACGGAACAACAGCTGTTTCGAAAGCGACATTGGCAGCACGCGGAATCGCAAAGAAAGGACCGATGACAAGATAAACCATGGCTGTAAAATAAAAGCCAAATAATGGATGGACTCGCCCGGCGAGCTCGGTTGCCCCGTTACGCACAAATGAAATTGCTGCCACAGTAATGATCGGGGTCCCCACTCCCGTTACGCACAAATGAAATTGCTGCCACAGTAATGATCGGGATCCCCACTCCCGTTAATATAAAACCTGCAATGGCTGGAAGATAAGAAGTACCGGATTCAATACCGAGGGTTACAGGGTAAATCAGGTTTCCAGCTCCAAAAAACAAGGCAAACAGCGTAAAGCCGATAAAAAGTATGTCTCTGGACTTCATACCATGGTTCCTCCTCTGGGGTGTCTGAATAGTCTACGTAAAAAAAGCTCTTCCTATCCAAAGGATGAGCCCAAAACAAGGTCAACAATCGACATCATTCGTTCTTGTATAAAATCACAACGCCGTAATATTACCAATGTCTAAAAATTATGTCAATCCTTTTTGTTAGAAAATTTAAAAGGTTATGATTTCCAAGTGTGAAAAAAGGTGAACTTCATTAATAGGGCTCTAAAAAATGGACTTAAAAATTCATAATAGTTTACAGGGAGGGGGAGGGCATATAGAATGTTCCTATATTAAATATGACGACACTATACTGTTTGAGATGAGGGAGATGTATGATTGAATCCATTCTTTTAATGTTTACTATAATCGGGTTGTTAGGGGTTGGCTCCCAATGGGTCGCTTGGCGATTCCGTCTGCCTGCTATCGTCGTAATGTCCATTGCCGGCCTGCTTGCAGGACCTGTTCTAGGCCTGATGAATCCGGAACAGGATTTTGGAGATTTATATAATCCGATTATCTCCCTGGCTGTAGCCGTCATCTTGTTTGAAGGAAGTCTTAACCTCGATTTTAAAGAAGTTCGTGGATTAGGGAGACCTGTATTTCGGATCGTGACGTTCGGGGCATTTATTGCCTGGATTCTAGGATCTCTTGCCGCCCATTATGTAGCCGGTCTTTCTTGGGCTGTGGCATTTACGATTGGTGGGCTCTTTATTGTAACTGGTCCGACCGTCATCCTTCCTTTGCTTAGGCAGGCTAAGCTGAAGCCGAGGCCGGCCAAGATTTTAAAGTGGGAAGGAATCATTGTGGACCCGATCGGGGCGTTATTAGCCGTTTTTGCTTTTGAGATTATCGTCTTTTTGACGAGTAATGAGTCAGGTCCTTTGTTCATGTTCTTTCTTGCTTCTATATTTGCTGGTTTCCTTGGGTTCGGACTCGGGAAGGCAGTCGGATTTATGTTTGAGAAAGGGTATGTCCCTGAATTCTTAAAATCTCCAGTTGTGTTCGCGTCGGTTATCGCCTGTTTCACCATTGCTGATGAAGTCGTTCACGAAACGGGTCTTCTTTCGGTCACGGTCATGGGTATGACGCTCGCAAATATGAGGATTTCATCCATCAACGATATGAGGCATTTCAAAGAGAACATCTCACTTTTATTGATTTCGACAATCTTTATCATGTTGACAGCCTCTTTAACGCAAGAAACACTGCTTGAGATCTTGAATATTCGCATCATCGGTTTTGTGTTACTGATGCTATTCATCGTCCGCCCGCTTTCGATTTTCCTGTCTACTGCCGGAACAGACTTATCGAAATCCGAAAAGCTTCTCGTGGGCTGGATCGCACCACGTGGAATTGTAGCCTTGACGGTGGCAGGCTACTTTGCGAGCGTTCTGTTAGAGGAAGGGTTTGAAGATGCTTCGATTCTTATTTCGCTTACGTTCGCGCTAGTGTTTACGACGGTAGTTGCCCACGGCTTCTCAATCGGAGTTCTTTCGAAGAAGCTCGGATTGTCGATGGAAGGTCCGCCGGGAGTGTTGATCACGGGGGGGAGTGCATTTTCTACTGGACTTGCCAAGACGTTAGAGGATATGAAAGTTCCTGTATTGATATCAGATTCATCTTGGGAACGTTTATCAAGTGCCCGCTCGCAGGGGATTAAGTCGTATCATGGAGAAATCCTCTCGGAGCAGACCGAGTACTATTTAGATATGACGCCTTATGAATATATTTTAGGCGCAACAGAAATCGATTCGTATAACGCTCTTGTTTGTACGACATTTGTGCCTGAGTTCGGCCGAAATAACTCTTTCCAGCTAAGTCTCTGTAATCAAGAAGGGGACGACTTGGAGGATTTAGGCCATACCATTGGAGGTAGACTGCTCTTTAGTGAAGAAGCTTCATGGGAGAACTTGAATGACATGGTGCTTAACGGATATGTTTTCCGTAAAACGAATATTACAGAACGTTACTCCTATCAGCAGTATTTAGAAAACCTGGATGAGCAGGCACTTAAGCTGCTCGTGAAAAAGCCGACAGGTAAGATTGAATTCTTTACTCACGAGAACGGATTGAAGCCTGAGACAGGTGATGTCATCGTCTCCCTTACACCTCCTAGTAAAGAATTTGAAAAAATTCAGGAGAAATTGGAAGAGAAGCGTAATGGTAAAAATGGCAAAGCTAATAAATAGAATAGGGTGCTTTTCAGCCCTTTTATGAGAAAACCTCTCCCCAGGTGTTTTACCTGGGGAGAGGTTCTTTTTTAATCTTCGGCTTGAGCTAGCTTTTTATTTAAATCCTTTAATTCTTCTTCCATACGTTCCAGCTGCTTTTCGGCATTTTGCACATTTCCGCCTGCAGCATCCAACTTATCCAAATCGCCTTGGATCCGGATGTAATCTGACTTCAAGAAAGTAATTTGATCCTGAATTTCTTTTTTAGTCACGAATAATCACTCCTTTCTTCTATTGTAGAGGATGTGTCAACCTATTATAATGGAATACAATTCCATATAAAAGATATAGGTTTCTTAGATGAAAGAAAGGGGTATGAAACTATGGAACTAGTTCTAGAGAAAGACCCGCAACGATTCCTTGAAAAAGTTGAACCTTTATTGCTCAAGAGAGAAGCCGAAAACAATTTACCTCTAGGCATTCTCCATCATCTCGTTCGCCAGAAAGAAGACGCTCCTCCTCTCCTCATATATGGAAAGGATGAAGGTGAAATCGTCTCGATGACGATGAGAACTCCACCACATCTTTGGATTCTTCCTTCTATTGCACTTCTTACACGCGAACAAGTAGAGGCTATGGTACTGTTTATGTCCAATAATCATTTGGATGTGCCCGGAGTTTTGGGAGAAGAGACTGCTATTCAATGGTTTGTAGAAGCATGGGAAAATCTTCACACTTCAAGAGCAGTGTTACATATGAAACAGGTAGTTCATCAATTAAAGACATTAAAAGAAATAAAGGCAGGCAAAGGACAAATGATTGTGGCTAAAGCGGAGCATCAGTCTCTGCTTAAGACTTGGTTTGAACAATATGCGGTCGAAACAGGGGAAGAGCACGTAAAGAATCGTACAGGAGAGTTAGTAGCAGAAGGAATTCAATCCGGAACGATTCACTTGTGGGTTTTGGGGGACGGAACCCCTGTGTCTATGGCCAGTAGAGCTCGTGAAACCAAGCATGGAGCGACGATTAATGCTGTTTATACACCGGATCTTTACAAGCGAAATGGATATGCCACACAAGCTGTTTGGCATTTGACTCAGAAGCTTTTGACCCAGGGATATCAATTTTGTGCGCTTTACACGGACCTTGATAATCCCGTTTCAAATTCGATCTACCAAAAAATCGGATATGAAGAAATTGGCCGGTCTGTGGTTTACCATATGAGAAAATAGTTGGACGGTGTCGACATTTTTATATTTTATTCGACTGAATTTAAAGGAAATTGCATGATGATTGAGAT
This sequence comes from Halobacillus fulvus, assembly GCA_004078665.1. Lineage (GTDB taxonomy): Bacteria > Bacillota > Bacilli > Bacillales > Halobacillaceae > Halobacillus > Halobacillus fulvus. The sequence continues at coordinate 387,765 of SCFO01000002.1, forward strand.
ATGAAGCCTATATATACCTATACACATTACAAGTTCATCTCAGTGTAATATTTCCATCAATAAAATAGAATCCAACGCGTAGGCTCATTTGAGTGTTCGCTAGTCGTTCGGTAAAATGTAAAGTAACTGACCTTTCAGAACATTTGTAATCTCTCACTCCATAAAAGGTATTTTGAAATATCTTTTATTCAACCATACCTCGTTCCATCTACGCTCAAACTAGAGAATTATCATCCAATTGGGTGCTTTTAACATAAGGATGCACCACTTCACATCACATTCATTCCATGTTCTTTTCCAATAAGAAGGTGGAGCAGGGAAGGTATTAAAGGAGGCGTACTTATTTGAATCCATTAAAACTTCTAGATAAAGCGATACTTAAAATCGAAGAATTCATTTTGAGTTATGCGGTCATCATTATTGCGCTGATGGTCGTCGGAAAAGCTTTGGCGCGTGCAATCTTTGGCTATAATATGTCATTTGCTGATGAAGTCAGTCAAATTGCCGTCATCGTTGCAACTTTCATGGGAATCAGTTACGCAGCGAGAAAAGGTCGTCACATCAGTATGTCCGCATTCTATGATATGGCTCCTTTTAAGGCTCGAAAAGTATTAATGATCATCATTCCGCTGGTTACATCGATTATATTGTTTGTCCTCACCTATTATTCTACTCTTCACGTGCTAGATATTCGTGATAGTGGAAGGGTAACGACAGCGATGCAGATCCCGGCTTATCTAATGTATATGTTCATTCCAATCGGTCTGTTTTTAGGAGGCGTGCAGTTTCTCCGTAATACATGGCTGAACATAAAAGATCGAGATAAAGTGTACTTAGGAACAGAAGCAGAAGATTACAACGATAAAGATAAAAGCGAGCAGAACCCACTCGATGAAACGCATCTATAACGCTATAAAAAATACAGAACAAGAAAGGATCACGATATGATTGCGACATTACTGACGATCATGGTCGTCCTTCTATTATTGAACTTTCCAATGATGATTCCACTGATGGTGGCACCATTGATCATCATGTTCATTTACTTTCCGAATCTCGACCCTATGATCTTAATGGCACAATTTGCAACAGGAATAGAACCGTACGTTCTATTAGCTGTCCCGCTGTTTATTTTTGCAGCAGATATTATGACAACAGGTAAAACATCTCAAAGGCTACTAGATTTTATCGGGTCCTTTATCGGTCATATCCGAGGGGGATATGCGGTAACGACAGCGGCTGCCTGCACACTATTCGGAGCGATCTCAGGCTCTACACAGGCTACGGTTGTAGCCGTCGGTAAGCCGATGAGAGAGCGCCTGCTGAAAATCGGTTATAAAGATCCGTCCGCTATGGCTTTGATTATCAACTCTAGTGATGTAGCTCTCTTAGTTCCTCCTAGTATCGGGATGATCATATACGGACTAGTGTCTGGTACTTCCGTAGGGGATTTGTTCATCGCAGGAATTATTCCAGGAATCATTGTTTTCTTAAGCTTTGCGATTTACAGCATCATCTACGCGAAGGTGAGAGATATTCCGCTTGCTCATAAAGCAAGTTGGAGTGAGCGTCTTAAAACGACACGGAAAGCTTTGCTCCCACTCGGTTTTCCAATCATTATCATCGGTGGGATTTATACAGGGTTATTCAGTCCGACGGAAGCAGCCGGTATGTCTGTCCTCTACGCATTTATTTTAGAGGTTGTCATTTATCGATCCGTTCACATTAAGGACTTGCCTAAAATCGCTAGATCGACCGGGCTTGTCACATCTGCCGTCTTCGTCCTCGTGGCCGGTGGACAGGCGTTTACGTGGGTCATATCATTTGCCCGTATTCCGCAAATGATCGCTGATTCCGTGCTCGGAACAGATCCAAGCGCAATATACGTACTGCTTATGGTGACGATTTTCTTCTTCGTAGGCTGTATGTTTGTCGATCCGATCGTCGTTATCTTAGTACTTACACCTATTTTCTACCCGGCAGCTATGAGTGCCGGCGTCGATCCTGTGCACCTTGGAGTCGTCATTACATTCCAGGCAGCACTTGGTTCTGCAACACCGCCGTTCGGTGTCGATATATTTACCGCCAGTGCGGTATTCAATAAACCATATTTGGAAGTAATTCGGGGCACACCGCCTTATATCATCATGATGGTGGTCATCTCGTTTTTACTCATATTCTTTGAGGAACTTTCCCTGCTTCTTCTATAAGAAAAGGGGAAAGATGCTATAAAAAAATTGGGGAGGTCATTAACATTTTTAAATCAAAAAGTATTTTAGGTTTAGCCATGTTGATTATGCTGAGTCTAGTGTTAGCTGCTTGTGGTGGCAACGGAGACGGAGGCGACGAAAGTGCCGGTGGAGATGGTGAAACATACAACTGGCGCATGGTAACAGAAGAAGTGGATGGTCAGGTCCAATATGAATATGCCGAAGAATTTGCGAATCGTTTGAATGAAAAGTCAGATGGCGCAATCAATATCGATGTCTATGAATTTGGTGGACTTGGTAGTGAAACCGACCAGGTAGAACAACTTCAAAATGGTGCAGTCGAAATGGCGGTTATGTCTCCAGGGTTTACAGGAAACATGGTACAGGAAGGACAAATTTTTGCCCTTCACTTCCTATTCCCGGATGATGTCGCGTTGACTCAAGAGATTTTGAACACGAGTGAAGCATTGAATACCGATCTTCGTGAGCAATATGAGGAATACAGCATTACACCGCTTTCTTTCTGGACAGAAGGTGCGATGCAGTGGACATCTAATTCACCAATCGAAGAACCGGCTGATTTTGAAGGATTCAAAATGCGTACACAATCGTCTCCTTTGATCTTGGAATCTTATGAAGCATACGGAGCTAGCCCTCAGTCCATGAGCTGGTCCGAGCTTTATACAGGTCTTGAGCAAGGAACAGTAGAAGGACAGGAAAACCCAGTGTTCTTCATTGGCGATGCTTCTTTCCATGAAGTGCAGGACTATATGACGATGTCTAACCACAATAACTATGTGGCTATGACAACGGTTAATACCGAGTGGTTTGATGGCCTTGATGAAGACATGCAGACAATGATCGATGAAACCGTTCAGGAAATGCAGGAATGGGTCTTTGACGAACAGGAAGCTCAGAACGAAGAGTGGATGGAAGTCATCCAGAACGATGAAGAGAATCCAACTGAAATCATTGAGCTGACAGATGAACAACGTCAAGCATTCCAAGACGCAGCTATGCCGGTACGTGATTTCTACCGTAACGAAGTTTCCACTGTTGATGGTGCAATTCTTGATAAATTAGAAGAAGAAATCAGTGCGGCACAAGAAGGCTCTGAATAAAAAATAAAACTCGTATCCGGTTTTTCCGGATACGAGTTTTTTAATGGACGGACTGCCATGGTTCTTGTTGATTACGGTAATCAAAGAAAGTTAAGATCAACACAACAATAAAAAGAAAGCTTGATAACTTGAACAATGTCGCGGTTTCAACAAACTGATAAATGAAACCAAGGATAAGAGCGCTGGAGCCAATACCAAGGTCGATGGATGAATAATACATACCATTCGCAATCCCGCTTCGTTCCGTCGTCGTTTTAGAAATAACCCACGCCTGTAGAGCTGGCATCATGGATCCAAAACCAATTCCAAAGATCGCACCAGAAATGACAAGATGGAGGTTGCTCGTGGCGAGAGCTAAAACCCACATTGCGATAAAAGACAAACCAGAGCAGAACATAATCAGTTTCCATGGGCCATGTTTATCAAAGTACTTGCCCGTCACAGGGCGGGAAATCGTAGCAAATACTGCGTTAAAGAAGTAAAACAGAAAGGTGCCTGTTAAGCCCTGTTCATTTCCAAAGATGACGATATACGTGACGACCGACCCATATCCAAACGTGTTGAGCAATGTAACGAGGGCAGGATAACGGCTTTTCTGCTCAATTAGTGAACCAAAAAAAGAAAACTTCGGAGGTTTTTTCTGATTATCGTACACGCTTTTTGGTGTTACAAAGCTTGTAAGGGAAAATAGGAGGATCGCGATGACTCCTAAGGCTACAGAAATCCAGACTAATAGATTAAATGTATAGTTTTGATAAAGATAAATTCCTAAACTCGGAGCCATGATCATTCCAACTGTGACGGATAAACCGAAATAACCCATACCTTCGCCTACTCTTCTCCTAGGTACAAGGTCGACTGCAGCTGTACCGTTGACCGTCGTTGACCATCCCCAGGCAATCCCGTGGATAAACCGGATGAGCAGTAATAAGGTGACAATTTGTGTGATCGGGTAAAGAGCGGTCATAATCAGTAAAGCAATAGCACCTGTCATCACCAGGATTTTACGGGGGCGTGTCATCAAAAGGTGTCCGATAAACGGACGGATGATGATTGCAGCAAATGCAAAAGTTGTCGTAATGAGTCCGATTTGTATGTTGCTTCCACCGATCGACTCAATATAAGGAGGGAGATTAGGCAGAAGCATTTGAAAGCTCATAAAGGTGAACAAGTTCGCTAAGATAAGAAAAATAAACGGCATCGTCCAAAGCTTTGGCAATGTTTGCGTCATAGATGGAACCTCTCTTTCTAAAAGACCTGTAGAAACCCGCCATGATCAGATCACGGCGGGTTCTGTTAGGTCACGTTTGCTGTTTTGATTCGAGCCACTGGTTGTAAAAATGGCTGACAGTTGTTTTAATCACCGCATAAGCTGGGATAGCGAACAGCAATCCTATGAAGCCCGCCAAGCCCCCGGCGGCTAGTATGAGCGTAATGATCGTCAGCGGGTGAATGCTTAAAGCTTTCCCCATAACATTAGGAGAAACGAAGTTCCCCTCGATTTGCTGGGCAATGATCGAAATCAGCGCGACCCAGATGACAAGGATTGGATCCTGGAAAAAGGCGACAAGAATGGCCGGAATAGCTGCCAGAAACGGACCGACAAAAGGAATGACATTCATGAGCATTGCAAATAAGGAAAGCGTCAATGAATACGGCAATCCTATGATCAGGTAACCCACCAGAAGAAGAAGGCCGACGACTACACTGACTGTCAATTGTCCGAGGATAAAGGACTGTAATGTATGATCGATAGACCCTGCGAGCTTTTCAAAGCTGCGTGCCGCTTTTTTATTCAAAAATTGCTTGATGAAAGGAACGAGTTTGTCTCCATCCTTGAGCATAAAGAATAAGAAAAACGGAATGAGCACAAGGGCGAACACAAAGCCGATCAGTTGGCTGAGTACGTTAATGATAATCATTGAAGCATCTTGAAGATAGGACTGCAAGTTTTGGATGACGTTCTCAATCGTTCCATTAAACTGGCTTGGAATCAGCTCCTGATTTTGCTGCCAGTAGGTAATCGTTTCGCCTAGCATATCGATCATACTTGGAAGGTTATTGGCAAGGCGTGTGAATTGCTGCTGGGCAATCGGTGCAATGAACTGAACAATGATAAAGCCGAGCAGTATGTAAAGAATGAAAATGATTAAAATCCCGAGAATTCTTGGAACTTTATACCCTTCTAAAGCATGTAGCACGGGCCGTGATAAATAAAACAAAATCCCCCCGCCGATTAAAGGGACGGCGATGGCACCTATGTATGTAACAATCGGTTCAAAAAAGAACTGGATTTCGTGAAGAAGCATAATCAATAAGCTAATAAGAATAGCGGCTACAATAAATTGGAACCAGCGTTTCTGTACCATGATTCACCCACCTTTTGAAATGGTCATTTTTTGTTTTTTCTGATTTAAACGTATAATGTAAGCATACCAGAGATACATAGTAAATCCATACTTTTACTATCAGATATTTTTCAATTCAACGTTAATCGAGTGATTCGTAGATACAGAATATAGTGGAAGGGACCTTTTCAGTTCACTCACCAGTTATATGCGCATTTTGACTCCGTCATCTAAGTTGTTTTAATCTTTGTGAAAACAACACCTAAGTGTTTAAATGGATTTTCCTAGCGGTCGATTTGTGTTCAATTAAGATGAGCTGAGTTGTAAAGACTTAATGACAGTTGCATTTATAACTTCCTGCTACCCCCTACTCCACTCTATGCTTAATGTTTCCGTTCGCCAATTCTAGGGAGGAGGGGCGGGAAATGGCGAGACTCCTATGGGGAGGAAAGGGCAGGTTGAGATCCCGCAGGGCCTTAGCCCGAGGAAGCTCAACGCCCGCCCATGGAAAGCGAGTGATTTCCCGCCCAACTCCAAACGGAAAAACGTTCAAGTCGTCGGAATATTAACATTGAAATTTAATGAGAAGTTGATTAAAAAAGTAGGGTAAACTAGCTTTGGATCATGAATGTTGAGAGATAATATCAGAAGGAGAGGAAATGAATGAAAAAAGAATTGCTGGAGCGTTTTACATCCTATGTGAAAGTGGACACGCAGTCCGATCAGAATAGCGAAACGACACCTTCCACCGAAAAACAGTGGAATCTCGCTCATCAATTAGTGGAAGAATTGAAAGAGATCGGAATGGAAGAGGTAACGATGGATGAGCATGCGTATGTGATGGCGACGCTCCCTGCTAACACCGATCAAGAGGTGCCCGTGATCGGCTTTTTGGCACACATTGATACAGCGACCGATTTTACGGGGGAAAATGTTCGTCCGCAAGTGGTCGAGAATTATGACGGACAGGATATCCAGCTGAACGAGGAGACGGTTTTGTCGACGAAAGATTTTCCTGAGCTTGCAGCCTACAAGGGGCAGACCCTGATTACCACCGATGGAACGACACTTTTAGGAGCAGATAACAAAGCTGGCATTACTGAAATAATGACAGCTATGAACTACTTGATTCAGCATCCTGAAATCAAGCACGGAAAAATACGTGTAGCTTTCACACCTGATGAAGAAATCGGGCGTGGTCCACATAAATTCGATGTGGAGAGGTTCGGTGCTTCTTATGCTTACACGGTAGATGGTGGACCTCTTGGAGAATTGCAGTATGAAAGCTTCAATGCGGCAATGGCAAAAGTGACCTTTTACGGGAATAGTGTTCACCCGGGCACAGCGAAAAATAAAATGGTAAATGCTACGAAATTAGCGATCGAATTTCAAGAGACATTGCCTAAAGATCAGGCTCCCGAGTTCACAGAGGGTTATGAAGGATTTTATCACCTACACTCATTCCAAGGAGACGTCGAAAAAGCAACGCTCGTCTATCTTGTGCGCGATCATGATAAAAAGGAATTTGAAGCGAAAAAAGAATACCTTAAACAAACGGCAGAAGGAATACAACATCGCTATGGCAAACAGAATGTGGTCTTTGAGATGGAAGATCAATACTACAACATGGGCGATAAAATCGAGCCTGTCAAACACATTGTCGATATTGCAGAAGAGGCGATGGAGAGCCTTCAGATCAAACCTTTGATTCAGCCGATCCGCGGTGGAACAGACGGTTCGCAATTATCATACATGGGCCTCCCGACACCGAACTTGTTCACAGGCGGGGAGAACTTCCACGGGAAGTATGAATACATTTCGTTGGACAGTATGGAAAAAGCGACGAATGTGATCGTCAAAATTGCCGAACTGTTCGTGAAAAAACAATAAAGTATAACTGGTTTCATTTCTTCCATACTAAAAATAGGACAAATAGAGTGGGGAAGACCAGTTGACAAAAAAAGGGTCCATGCTATGATGGAAAAAGAATTCAGCATTCCTAAAGGGGAGTAGCTTAAGACAGTAAAGTCGTCATGACGGGATTTTCCCCGGCTTTATTGGCAACGTACGTTGTAAGCGAGACCTTTACCCACTGTGGTAAAGGTCTATCTTTTTTTGGTCCTTACCACAGTGGTAAGGACCATTTTTTTTATGGAATCCCTCAATTGGCAGGAAAAATTGGAGTGCTTTTTCAAAAATACTTAAAGCAAATGTTACATAAGAAAAGGAGGATGAAAGATGGATGCTCAATTATTGATTGAATATGGCTGGGTCCTGATTGTTCTTATCGGGCTTGAAGGCATTCTGGCTGCAGATAATGCATTAGTCCTTGCGATCATGGTCAAGCATTTGCCACCGGATAAAAGAAAAAAGGCTTTGTTTTACGGACTTGCAGGCGCCTTTATCCTTCGCTTCGGCTCACTGTTCGTCATCTCATTTCTCGTAGATGTATGGCAAGTACAAGCGCTTGGAGCGGCCTATTTATTATTTATTTCTGGTAAGCACTTATTTGATAAGTGGAGGAAAAAGGGAGAGGACCCCGAGGAAGAAGAGGAAGAGATTGGAGAACCGAAGAGAGGGAAGGGGTTTTGGGCTACTGTTTTGAAAGTGGAACTGGCGGACCTTGCCTTTGCGGTCGATTCGATTTTAGCGGCTGTCGCCCTGGCTGTGGCTTTGCCGGAAACACCACTTCCGGCAGTCGGAAGTCTCGATGGAGGTCAGTTTGCCGTTATTCTTACGGGTGGTATGATCGGAATTATCATTATGCGATTTGCAGCGAACGTATTTGTGAAGCTTCTTCATTCCAGACCTGGACTGGAAATTGCTGCTTTTGTTATTGTTGGCTGGGTTGGTGTGAAGCTCGTCGTTTCGACGTTGGCTCACCCAAACATTCAGGTCATTGATGAACATTTCTCGCATTCTCTATTATGGAAAGTAACGTTTTATTCCGTACTTGTTCTTATTGCGGTAATGGGATGGTTCCTTTCGCCTAAATACGAAACTGCAGAAAGCTAATTTCTGCAGTTTTTTTATGAGTGCCTTTAAGTTTTTATCTGACGGGTTTAAGGGTAAAATGAAATCAAAAGGAACAAGGGAGGGAATCCGTATGGGGAAAGCAGCACAGCACCCGTCCGATCAATTTCACTACATTAAGAATAGAATTCAAATGCTCAATCAGGTGGTCTCTTCCATGAATCCTGACGATGTGGATATGGATGATTTCAACCGAGTACTGGATATGATTCAACAGCTTCAAATGAAGATGGAGCGTTTCAAAAAAGATTGGGAACAATCATGACCAGCCGGAAGACTTTTTTTCTTGTCTTCTGGCTTTTGTTCATAGGGTATGCCTGGTTAATAGCGCCGAACGGAGATCAGGGGTATTTGAACCAGCTGATTACGATGGATGATCCTGATCCACTACTCCTCACGGTGTTCAGCTTGTTAGGGATTTTTCCGATGGCGTTTGCGACGATTTTATTAAATCAGGATGACAGCCGTGTACCTGTATGGCCGTTTGTCATCGGATCATTCATGCTAGGTGCCTTTGCCCTTATTCCATATTTCTTTTTATCCTCTACAAAAGGGGAGAGAAATTCTGTGCGTACCCCGGGCATCATTCGAAGATTTCTAAATGCGCGTGTGTATAGGTTCATTCTTTTGACAGGAACGATTGCCCTTGTCATTTACGGGCTTACGGCTGGAAGCTTTGCCCTTTATCAACAGGCGTTTGAGACTTCACAGTTTGTCCACGTCATGACCATCGATTTTTTTGTCCTGGCAGGCCTAAGTGTGTTTGTGATTTACTGGAATGAACGGAAAAAAGGAATAGAGAATCAGTTGTTCTGGCTCGGTTTTGTACCGGTTGTCGGATTTCTTGCGTATATCGCGATAGAGAAGAGGAAGTCAATGTGAAGTTTAGTGTAATGACTCAAGTGGAAGCAGAAGAAGTTGCTGAATGGAAGTATCCTCCTCCTTACGACTTTTATGATATGACAGCTGATGAGGAGGATTTAGAGGAGCTTTTATCTCCGGAGAAAAGAGGCTCCCATACATATAGTGTAAGAGAAAATGAACAGTTAGTCGGGTTCTTTACTTTTTCCTTATTAGAAGACCACATGATGGAGATCGGACTCGGCCTTCACCCCGACTGGACAGGGAAAGGGGTAGGGGACCAGTTTGTGGAGGAGGGGCTCCAATACGCGATCTCCACTTGGCAGGTGAACGGTTTTGTTCTAGCGGTCGCCCTTTTCAATCAGCGGGCGATTCGAGTGTACGAACGACTCGGATTCAAGAAAGTAGAGGAATTTCAGCAGCCTACAAATGGAAGTGTGTATGATTTTGTCAAAATGAGCAAGCAGGTCACTTCAATGTAAATCCTTCTTCCCTTATAATGACGGAAGAGATGAAGAAAAAGGAGTGATCGGTAATGGCTCTTCACCATTTCCACTTGAAAGCCGATTGGCCGGGTGGCCGTAACAGTGTCGGATTTATAGAATCAGATCAATTAAAAACGAAGATCTCTATTCCGAAAGAAATGGATGGACCACACATTGGAACAAATCCGGATGAAATGCTGCTCGGAGCAGCGGCGACCTGCTACATCATAAGTCTCGCAGCTATGATTGAGCGTGCGAATCTTCCGTTAGAAGAGATGAGCATGGAATCGGAAGGAATTGTCGATGTGACGGACGGCATCTTTACGTATAAAAAAATCATTCATAAACCAGTGGTGACATTGAAAGCCGAGGCGACGGAAAAAGAGTTGAAGAAGCTTAATGTGCTTGTGGAGAAAGCAGAAAAGAGCTGCATGATTTCCAAAGCGATTGAAGGAAACGTCGAGCTCGAACTCCAACCCGACACCTCCATTAACCACTAATCTGATAAAACCACGCAGAGTTGCCTGCGTGGTTTTTATATAAAGCAGAACTTAAATTTTATGCTCTCCAAGTAATAGCATGGAAAGTTTCCGTTATACATAATAGAGAATGGAGTGGCGGGAAATACCCCGCTTTCCATGGGCGGGCGCTGAGCTTCCTCGTCGCTTTGTTCCTGTGGGATCTCAGCTTGCTCTTTCCTCCCCATAGGAGTCTCGGCATTTCCCAGACCTCCAAATTCTTAAAAACATAACGAAAACATACATCTAAACAAAAAGTCACACTCCGGAAAGAAGTGTGACTTTTGATTAGGATGCAGTAGGGGTGAAGAGGTAGACGCGCGCTTCGAACGGGCGAAGTTCGATCGTGTCTTCTTGATCATGCTGCTCCACTTCATAATTTTTCAAAATCAAATCGTCCCCCGACAACGAATAATCAGAAGTAAACGTCGCAGGGTCTGCCGTCAAATTCGTTACCACCAACGCTACTTGATGTTCAAGTGTACGGGTATAAGCGTAAATTTGCGGGTCATTTTCCATAAGTAAATCATAAATACCGTAAGTGAAGATGTCATACTGCTTCTTAAGACGGATCATTTCTTTGTAATAATTCAAAATCGAACCAGAGTCGAGCAGTTGATCATGCACGTTAATTTCCTTGAAGTTCGGATTGATTTTTATCCAAGGACTTCCTGTCGTAAATCCGGCATTCTCATCTGAGCTCCATTGCATCGGTGTGCGGCTGTTATCACGGGAGGTCGTCCAAAGAATCTCCATGATGGCATCATGACTAGTTCCTTGATCCTTCAATTTTTTGTATAGGTTTTTGGCTGCCACGTCATCGTAGTCTTCAATGGAAGGAAAGGCGACGTTCGTCATCCCGATTTCCTGTCCCTGATAGATAAACGGAGTACCTTGCATCAGGAAGTACATCGTTCCAATGGCAGTAGCACTTTCTTTCCAGAATTCTTCATCATCTCCCCACGTAGAAACGACACGCGCTTTATCGTGGTTCTCCACGAATAATGCGTTCCAGCCATCACCTTCCAGCGCCTTTTGCCAGCGGGTAAGTGCTTCTTTTAGGCTGACAATGTCTAGTTGCTGATCGCGGTCATTGTCCCAGAGATCGAGGTGCTCGAATTGAAAGACCATGTCCATCTTTCCGTTATCCCCGACCCAAAGATCAGCCTCTTCTGCACTGACGCCATTCGCTTCTCCGACAGTCATGACATCATAGTTGCTGTAGGTGCGGTCTTTGAATTCCTGAAGAAACTCGTGGATTCCTTCTTGATTCATATGCATGTCAAATGAAGAGACGTATTTTTCTTTCTTTGGATTCGGCATGTCAGGGAACCCTGGGCGTTTTTTAATGTGACTGATGGCATCGATGCGGAAGCCATCAATGCCTTTGTCAAGCCACCAATTGACCGTATCATAAAGCACTTCTCGAACTTCAGGGTTTTCCCAGTTTAAATCAGGCTGCTTCGTAGAAAAGACGTGAAGGTAGTATTGCTCTGTCTTCTCGTCGTATTCCCAGGCCGATCCTTCAAAAATACTTTCCCAGTTATTCGGTTCCTGTCCTTTTTTGCCATCACGCCAAATATACCAGTCACGTTTCGGGCTGTCTTTAGATTCTCTGGATTCGATAAACCAAGGATGCTCATCACTCGTATGGTTCAAGACAAGATCGATGATCAGTTTCATATCTCGTTTATGAACTTCCTCAAGGAGCTGATCAAAATCATCCATCGTTCCGAACTCTTCTAAAATATCCTGATAATCGGAAATATCATAGCCATTGTCGTCTTTAGGAGATTTGTACATCGGACAGATCCAAATAAAATCGATACCCAAATCCTTTAAATAGTCCAGGCGATCAATCATTCCCTGTATGTCACCTATGCCATCCCCGTTAGAGTCTTGAAAACTTCTAGGATATACTTGATATCCCACTGCCTCTTTCCACCAAACTCGTTTCATTTAGATTCCTACTTTCCCATTGGAGTGTATTGAGTAACTGTCTATGTTTCTGTTTATTTTACATAAAAGCAGAACTTTATGATAATTAACGCAATCGATTGCACAAACTTCAAAAAAAGAAAGAGCTGTATTATAGTACAGAATATATCCTATAATCATAATGTTTAAACTAGACACTTGTGCAAACGTTTTCTTAATAACTGTTTTTATATTAAACGATTTTAGAAGGTTTGACAATAGGAGAAGAAGTCGACTGGAGGAGTGGGACAAGGAGAACCGTCCCCGACTGTCCCACTTGCCAATAAAAAAAAGCCTTCCGGGGAAGGCTTTCGATGAATCAGACAGCTGGTGGTGTTTGTAGGGCTTGAGGCTTTTTGGCTTTGGATAGGAACCATCCGGATACACCAATCAGAAGAAGAACAGACCAGAAGGTGATCTTCCATTCCGGACTTTTAGCAAAAGCTTCTGGCAGAACGGACAGTTCAGGGTGTGACAACGTATAGACCGCGAGTTTCACCCCGACCCAGCCTACGATGAAATAGGCAGCCGTTTCAAGACCTGGCCGTTTGTCGAGTAACTGGACGAAATAACTGGCAGCAAAACGCATGATAACAAGACCGATGATGCCTCCTGCCAAGATGACGGCAAAGTGTCCTCCGTCCATACCACCGATCGAAGGGAGCGTTGTCAGTGGGAGTGTAACCGCAAGAGCGACAGCGGCCAAAATGGAATCCACTGCAAATGCGATATCTGCCAGTTCCACTTTAATCACCGTGACCCAGAAGCCAGAGCCTTTTTTCGCTTTATGAACCGAATGAGCTTTCGGCTTCAGCACATGCTTTTTCAATAGGTGATAAGCGGCAATTCCGATCAGGTAAACGGCGCCGATCGCCTGTACCTGCCAAATGTGGACGAGGTAAGAAATCAGGAACAGTGAGGCAAAACGAAACACGAACGCCCCGGCAAGACCATAGAACAAGGCTTTCCTTCTTTTTTCTTTCGGTAGGTGTTTGACCATCGTCGCGATGACGAGCGCGTTATCTGCTGCCAGAATCCCTTCCAAACCAATTAAAATGATCAATACCCAGCCATATTCCATCAATAAACTCATATCCAACTTTGGTTGTCTCCTTCAGGTTCTATTTAGTTTTGAATGATTAATTCATCGTGATCGAAGCACTTCGTGTTATTCTCTAACACGAGTCTCGTTTGAAGCTTGTATTTCGCGCCATCTTCTATATCCAGTTGCTCAGGAAGCTGATACTGGAACGGGAATTCGTCATACCCATTAGGTTCAATCGTTCTCGACATTAAAACAGTCGTGACGGGTTCGATAAACTGAGGGTCCTGACCAGGAACGACTTTGATCAGATCGCATTCAAGTCTGCTGACTTTTTGAGCTTTCCATCCTCCATACAATTGAAACACTCCTTCAATGAACCTGTTCTTTACGGGGGTCTCCAACACTAGATCCACTTTCGGTGCTTTCCATTGCAACCAATCTCTTAATTTCTTCAACATTTGCTGTTCCTCCTTATAAACGTACAAAAGACCTTTACCGCATGGGTAAAGGTCTTGGATTCATAGTTTCATCCCTTTACCACGATGGCAAAGGTCTCGCAAACAACTTTTCGTTGCCAGTTATCCCGGTGATCGAAGACCACGTATTGTCGACATAACTGTAAGCTACTCCCCTTTGGAGTACTGCGCATTTCAAGCGCTTATTAAACTGTAAGATTACTATATAACATTATTTGGTTATCGTCAATATAATTTTTTGAAAAGAATGACGATTTTCGTTTTCTGGTGGGAAACGGTGTAATTGGGTATGAATGAGGGGAAATGTTTTTATTTCAAAACGAATGGATTGCGACTTTCGCGAGTTTCTTATATATTAGTAGTAAGTCAATAAAATAGGTGTCCTTCGGGGTCGGGTGAAAATCCCAGCCGGCGGTGATGAACGGTTTCGTTCTCAGCCCGCGACGGGGAAATAGTGAGTTTCGCATTTCCCCCTGATTTGGTGCGTATTCCAAAGCCGACAGTGAGAGTCTGGATGGGAGAAGGATGTGGAAAGCATAAATGGTACTTTTATGTACCCTTTATTCGCTGTACGCAATTTTTGAGAGATTTCAGACCCTGGAGAAGTATGCCTTCTTCAGGGTTTTTTTATATGAAAAAAGGAGGTGTCGTCATGGGTCGAGATGAGCGGTACATGTCCCTCGCCATCCAAATGGCACAGGAAACGGTGGGACAGACGAGTCCGAATCCATCTGTTGCGGCGATTGTTGTGAACAATAACCAAGTCGTCGGAATCGGAGTCCATGTCAAAGCAGGCGAGCCTCATGCGGAGGTTCACGCGCTTCAGATGGCCGGTGACAAAGCGAAAGGTGCAGAAATGTACGTAACCTTGGAGCCGTGCAGTCACTACGGGAGGACGCCTCCATGTGCAGAAGCGGTAGTCAAGTCAGGAATAAGAAGAGTCGTCATCGCGTCGCATGATCCGAATCCTAAAGTGGCAGGTCGCGGTGTAGATATACTGGAGTCGAGCGGTATCGAAGTCCGTCAAGGTGTGAAAAAAGATGAAGCTGATGCGTTGAATCAAACTTTTTTCCATTATATTCAGACGCAGCTTCCTTACGTTAGGTTGAAATCTGCGATGAGCCTGGATGGAAAGATTGCTACATCGACAGGAGAGAGTCAGTGGATTACCGGAGAAGAAGCCAGAATGGACGGCCACCATTACCGTCATCAATCGGACGCGATTCTTGTCGGCATCAATACGGTGTTGATCGATAACCCGAAGTTGACGACAAGGATCGAGGGGGCTGGCCAGCATCCGGTCCGAGTCATTCTCGACACCCATTTACGCACACCTCCTTCAGCCCAATTAATAGAAGATGAATCGGCCCCGACGTGGATCTTTACAGGGAAAGATGTCACAGACGAACAGATTCACGCGTTTTCTTCTTATTCCCACGTCCGTATCTTTAGACAAGAGGGAGAGAAAGTCGACATCGAAGCAGTGCTGGCTTCCCTTGGTGAGGAAAAAATTACGTCGCTTCTCATTGAAGGTGGCGGAACGATTGCGGATGCGTTTGTCCGCTCAGGGAAGGTCAATGAGACGATCACATATATTGCTCCGAAATTGATCGGGGGTAAAGACGCACTGACTCCCGTTGGCGGAAAAGGAATCAGCCAGCTGAAAAATGTCCAGTCGTTCGAAATCGTTTCAACGGAAACACTTGGAGAAGATATTAAAATCGTGTCACGTAAAAAATCCTGAAATGGTTATAGAAGAGGTGAGCATATGTTTACTGGAATTGTAGAAGAGATTGGAACCCTGAAGTCTGTTAAAAGTAAGACAGAGTCGCTGGAAGTTACGGTCAAAGCTGATAAAATTCTTGATGATGTCAATTTGGGAGACAGCATCTCCGTAAATGGCGTATGTTTGACCGTCACTAGTTTCACTGATCAAACAGTCGATTTTGACGTCATGCCGGAAACGTACCGAGCGACGACGCTTCATGAATTATCACAAGGCAGTCCGATCAATCTCGAGCGGGCGATGGCAGCCGGCGGTCGTTTTGGCGGGCATCTCGTATCCGGACACATCGACGGAACGGGGAAGATCGTATCGAAGAACCCAGAATCAAATGCGGTCTACTATGACATCGAATTGCCGGATGAACTGATTCATTATTTTGTATATAAAGGTTCAATCGCTGTGGACGGGACATCCTTGACCGTTTTCGGCGTGAAAGACAACAAGGTGACGATCTCCCTTATCCCTCATACGATGGAGCACACAGTTCTAGGCGGGAAAGGACCAGGGGACAAAGTCAATATCGAATGCGATATGATTGGGAAGTACGTCGCCCATTTTTTACAAGGACAACAATCTGAGCATCCGAAGTCAGCCCTCTCCAAACAGTTTTTGTCTGACAACGGATTTGCCTAATAGAGAAGGTGGATAATCATGTTCGATTCAATTGAAAAAGCGATAGAGGATTTGAAGCAAGGAAAAGTCGTGATTGTTTGTGATGATGAGGATCGTGAAAATGAAGGAGATTTTATCGGCCTTGCAGAACATGCAAGTCCTGAAATGATCAACTTCATGATCAAATATGGACGCGGACTTGTCTGTGCCCCGATTACAGAGGATCTGGCGAATGCGATGAATTTGAATCCGATGGTGGATGACAATTCCGATCCCAATCAGACAGCCTTCACGGTCAGCATTGACCATAAAAAGACGACAACAGGAATTTCAGCGGAAGAACGTGCATTGACGATCCGGGAAATGCTGAATCCAGATTCGACCGCTGCCGACTTCCAGAAGCCTGGACATATTTTTCCATTGGTAGCGAAGGATGGCGGCGTGCTGCGAAGAGCAGGTCATACCGAAGCGGCTGTCGATCTTGCTCGCTTATCTGGTTCCAGACCAGCCGGTGTCATCTGTGAAATTATTAAAGATGATGGAACAATGGCTCGTGTACCTGATCTTAGAAAAATGGCCGATGAATTCGACATCCCAATGATTACGATTGCGGATCTGATTCAGTATCGTCATAAAAAAGAAAATCATGTGAAGCGTGAAGTGGAAGTCAATATGCCGACAGAATACGGCGACTTCAAAGCGGTCGCTTATACGAACGACATTGACTTCAAAGATCACGTCGCCCTTGTCAAAGGGGAGATCAACCCTGATGAGCCTGTACTTGTCCGTGTCCATTCGGAATGTCTGACAGGGGATGTCTTCGGTTCTTACCGTTGTGACTGCGGACCACAGCTTCACAACGCCCTTCGTCAAATTGAAGAAAACGGAAGCGGTGTCCTGCTTTATATGCGTCAAGAAGGGCGTGGTATCGGCCTCCTGAATAAACTTCGTGCTTACAAGCTTCAGGAAGAAGGACTGGACACAGTAGAAGCCAACGAAAAGCTTGGCTTCGGTGCTGACTTAAGGGATTATGGTGTCGGTGCGCAAATTCTGAGGGATCTCGGCATTTCCAAAATCAAGCTGTTGACGAACAACCCGAAGAAGATTTCCGGTCTTGGCGGCTATGATTTAGAAGTCGTTGAACGAGTGCCAATCCAGATGAAGACAAGAAAAGAAAATGAGCAATATATGAGAACAAAACAATCCAAAATGGGACATTTATTTCATTTTTAAGAAGGAGTCGATTCAGTTATGGTCAAAACATTAGAAGGTAATTTAGTAGGTACAGGATTGAAAGTGGGAATCGTCGTTGGACGTTTCAACGATTTTATTACAAGTAAGCTATATGGCGGTGCGGTCGATGCACTGAAACGTCATGGTGTAGACCTTGAGCATGTAGAAACGGCCTATGTACCAGGTGCATTTGAAATTCCACTTGTGGCAAGTAAGATGGCGAACAGTGGGAAATATGATGCGGTCATTACGCTTGGAGCTGTCATTCGCGGATCCACTCCACACTTCGATTACGTATGTAACGAGGCGGCAAAAGGCGTTTCACAGGCTGCCCAGCAAAGCGGTGTACCGGTCATTTTCGGCGTCATTACGACAGATACGATTGAGCAGGCGATTGAGCGTGCAGGTACGAAAGCAGGAAACAAAGGATGGGAAGCGGCCACAGGTGCGATTGAGATGGCCACTCTTATGAAACATTTTGAATAAAGAATAACAAGACCCGGCTTCGTATATGAAGCCGGGCTTTTTTATAGAAGCAGCCTTCTCAAAGATGAATAGCCGGAATGGTTTGGCTACAATGGTTTAAGCGGGCAAATAATAAGGAATCAATGGATAGAGGATGGTGAGTGAAATGACGAAACATGTGGTCTGGTTCAGAAGAGATTTACGCTTGAATGACCATACAGCTCTCGCAAAAGCTATAGAAGAAACGAAGAAGGATGACGAGCTTTTACTGCTCTTTCATATTCACCCGGACTTGAATAAAGACTTTACCGTCCGGCACGATTATTTCTTCCAGACGTTGCGTTCCTTCGTAGAAGATGCAGAAGAACTCGGAGCCTACGTTCATTTTATCGAAGGGGATACAGAGGAATCGTTCAAAGGTCTAATAGAGGAGTATGGAATGGAGCGGCTTTATTTCAATCTCGATGAGACGGGTTTCGGCTATGAACGTGACCAGAACGTAACGCAATACTTAGAAGATCAGGGAGTGGAAGTCTACCGTTTTATTGATCATCATCTGCACGGGGCAGAAGAGGTTCAAAAGAAGAGCGGAGGCTATTATAAAGTTTTCACCCCTTATTATAAGCAGTGGAAGACGCTGTCGAAGCCCGCTGTACAAAAGGTGGATCATGCCAAGCTGAAGGAAGTCAGCGTCGATGTCCGCACTGATTTTAAAGCAGGTAAAGAAGCGTACGACTCGCTGATTCAGAAAACAGAAGCAGATTTTGAAGGCATTGGCGAACAGGCCGCTAAGGAGCGTCTGGAAGCGTTCGTAGACGAGGCGATTTACGACTATGAGGACGACCGTGATTTTCCTGCTGTAGACGGTACGAGCCGGATGTCGAGATTTCTAAGGACAGGCGCCATTTCGATTCGTACGGTCTACCATTATATCGAGGATCAGGTCGATCACCGAAAAAATACAGAAGGCGTAGAAAGCTACAAGTCTGAGCTTGCGTGGCGTGACTTTTATAATATGATCTATTACTATTACCCGAATTCGAATGATGAAGAAGTGAAAGAGAAGTATCGTGGGTTGCCTTGGAATACGGATGATGATTTGTTTGAAGCCTGGAAAAAAGGTGAAACAGGATACCCGCTCATTGACGCGGCCATGAGACAGTTGAATGAGAGCGGCTGGATGCACAATCGATTGCGGATGGCTGTCGCTTCCTTTTTGACAAAAGACCTTTTGATCGACTGGCGAAAAGGAGAACGATATTTTGCGGAACGATTGGTGGATTATGATCCGGCATCAAATATCGGGGGCTGGCAGTGGGCGGCTTCCACAGGCACAGATCCTGTTCCGTATTTTCGCGTCTTCAACCCGACGCGGCAGTCTGAACGATTCGACCCCCACGGACGCTTTATAAAAGAATGGGTGCCAGAACTGAAGGATGTTCCGAACAAAAAGATTCATGACCCAAGTAAGATGTCAGATCAAGAGCAGGAAAAAGCGGGCTGTGTCATCGGGGAGGATTATCCTAAGCCGATTGTTGATCACAAAACAATGCGAAACCGGGCGATCGAGATGTTCGAAGATAAGAAAAATGCCGATTGACGTTTCTAGGAATCTTTTTGGAATTGTGAAATAATAAAAGAGGGAATTTATTGAAGTCGGAGGGATGAAGCATGTCAACTCATCAAAAACAATTAGAAAAATACGCAGACTTGGCTCTGAAAAAGGGAGTCAATTTACAACGTGGGCAGGGACTGATTATCAACGCACCAATCGAAGCGGCCGACCTGGTACGGACGATTTCTGCGAAAGCTTACGGTAAGGGAGCTAAAAACGTCCACTTGGAGTGGGGCGATGAAGTGTTGAGCTACTTGAAAATGAAGAACGCCCCGATGGAGGTTTTGGAAAACTTCCCGAAATGGAAGGCAGAAGGTCTTGAAGAAATGGTCAAGGACGGCTATGCGCTTCTTTCGATTTATGGTCCGAATCCCGATCTTTTCAAAGGGGTAGATTCTGAACGGATCGCGAAGGCGAATAAAGCGAATGCAGAAGCGCTGACAACTTATCGCGACTACGTAATGAATGATAAAATCGCCTGGACGATCATCGCTTACCCACAGGAGGGTTGGGCAAACAAAGTGTTCCCTGACTTATCCACAAAAGAAGCTCAGAACAAGCTGTGGGAACAGATTTTTCATATTACCCGTATCGATCAGGACGATCCGATCGAGGCGTGGAATGAGCACAATGCAAAGCTGCGACAAGCACGTGAATACTTAAATGAAAAACAGTATAAGAAGCTGCACTATAAAGCACCGGGAACGAACTTGACGATTGAACTTGTTGAAAATCATATTTGGAATGGCGGCTCTTCTGTCTCTGAAAAGGGCAACGAGTTCAATGCCAACATGCCGACAGAAGAAGTGTACACAATGCCTCATAAATATGGGGTCAACGGCAAGGTCACAAGCACAAAACCATTTAACTACGGTGGAAACTTGATCGAAAACTTTACGCTAACATTTGAAGACGGAAAAGTCATCGACTATAAAGCAGAGTCTGGCGAGGAGACGCTGAAACTCCTTCTTGAAACAGACGAAGGAGCGAAGCGTCTAGGGGAAGTCGCACTTGTACCGAACGAATCCCCAATTTCTCAGTCTGGCCACATCTTCTTCAACACGCTCTATGATGAGAACGCCTCCTGTCACGTGGCATTAGGAAAGGCTTATCCGACAAGTGTTCAGGATGGATCTTCTCTCGATGAGCAGCAGATGGACGATAATGGCGTGAATGACAGTTTGATTCATGAAGACTTCATGATCGGCTCCGCAGATCTCGATATTGACGGAGAAACAAAAGATGGAAGCTTCGAGCCTGTTTTCCGAAAAGGTTCATGGGCCATCGACTTCGATGAAAAAACAGAAGAATAATGGATGGAAGGCCTCTCGAATCCCTTGAGAGGCTTTTCGTTTGGATAAAAAGTGCTTCCTTACAGGTACCCGTTCACAGAGAAAAGTAGAAAATTACAAAATAAACTGCCTTTTTACAACCTGATTACATTCTAATTAAAAAGCAATAAAACAAGTATGATCAGCGCTGAAATGTGGTAAACATGAAGTAGATATGTTCAACAAGAGTTTATGTTAAGAGGGTGAAGAAAATGGGGCGCGACGCGTTCTTTGATAATGCAAAACTAGCTTTAATTTTTCTCGTGGTCTTCGGACACCTCATTCAACCATTCACAGATGGGTCACATCCAATGTACACGTTATACATGTGGATCTACACGTTCCATATGCCTGCTTTTATTTTCCTTGCGGGCTTTTTTGCAAAGGGATCCGGTAAAAAGGATTATTTGACAAAGCTTGCGAAGAAATTGATTTTGCCTTATTTGGTTTTTCAACTCGTTTATACAGGTTACTTTTTCTTTATCGGTAAAGATGGGTGGCTGAACGGTCCGTTTACCCCGCACTGGTCGCTATGGTTTTTATTCAGTCTGTTCTGTTGGCATGTATTGCTTGCCTTATTCAAAAAAATTCCCGCGGCAATCGGTATCGTCATAGCGGTTATGATCGGAGTTTTGGTCGGGTACTTCACTGAAATCGGGCATACGTTCAGCTTGTCCAGAACCTTTGTGTTCTTCCCGTTTTTCTTGGCTGGTTACTGGCTGACAACGGATCAAGTGAAGAAGTGGAGAACGAGAAGGGTACGAGAAATCAGTCTCGTTTTCATGGCTGTCGTCGCAGGAGTGATTGCAGCGTCCCCTGAATTCAGTTCCGGGTGGCTCCTTGGCTCTAAATCCTATGAAGTGTTAGGCAGTCCAGAGCTTGGAGGACTGATCCGTTTGGGGGTTTATGGCCTCGCTGCTTTCATGACCATCAGCATTTTGGCGTGGATTCCAGGAAAGGAATACAAATACACCTATCTCGGTGGTCAGACGCTGTATGTCTATTTGCTACATGGGTTCTTCATACAGTTCTTCAGACAGGCTGGCTGGTTCAAGGTCGATCATCTTATCGATTTGATGGGCTTAGCTCTCGTCTCAGCTCTGATCGTATTCCTTTTATCCACAAGTACAATCAGAACCCTCACGCAGCCGTTGATTGAAGGTCGGGCTCAGCTGATGAGAAAATGGTGGCAACGCGTATTTGAAAAAAATTCGACGATGCAGCAGTAAAAAGGATTCCTCCCACTACATCACGAATGTATGATTTATGACCAATAAAGCGGAGGAATCGGAATGAAGATTAAATTAGTGCGGGATTGCCCGTTCCGCGATTTGAAAAAAGCTTGGAATGAAGGATTTCAAGATTACGCTTTCCATGTACAGATGACATCGGAGCAAATCATCAGCACTATGGCATCCAAGCATTTATCAGTCGACCACTCTTTTGTGGCGTATGATGACATGAATCCGATCGGTTTAATCTTGAACAGTGTACAATATGTCGATGGAAAGAAAATGTCCTATAACGGGGGAACAGCTGTCCATCCAGACTATAGAAAGAGAGGCGTGGGTCATCAACTGATCGACGCCTCTTTGGATTTATTGAAAAAAGAAGGGGTGGAAATCGCGACACTTGAGGCCATCTCCACCAATCACGGGGCTATAAAATTATACGAAAGCTTTGGATATCAAGTGACGGATCGTCTGTCCACTTTAAGGACGAAGCTGAAGAGTGAAGAACAATCAGGACAGTTTCGACTACGGCTAATGTCCCTATCGGAGTGGAGGGGCTGGCAGATCGATCAATCTGGATTTCCATGGCAAAACAAAATCCCATTCATTAGCGAACCCGAGATATACGCAATCGAAGATCAGGAAACGCCGGTCGGGTATATCATTCTTTCTAAGCCCAGTGATCGTCATTTGACCATTTTTCAATTGCAGGCGCTGACAGAGGAGATATCCTATTTAGAGCTTTTGAGGAGCGTCTGTGTCCACTTTCCAGGCCACAGAGCGGTGGCTTTCAATGTCCCGCAGCATCATCCCTCTTACAAATGCTATCAGTACGAAGGGGTTGAACAGACTATCGAACAGGTGTGGATGAACAAAATATTTTGAAAGAAAATGACTTGAATAGCGACGAGTGGCTCATAATAAGAGAAACTTTTTTGAGGGGGCCACGGAATGCAGAAAAAAATGCTGATGGTTGTAACGAATGTCGATCGTATGAAAAAGGGTCACCCTACAGGGTTGTGGCTGTCTGAATTTGTCGAGCCGGCTACTGAGATGAAGGGAGCAGGTTTCGAAATCGTGGCGGCCAGTCCAAAAGGTGGTCGGATCCCAATTGACCCGGCAAGTTATGAAAACAAACTCCCGCGGGTCTGGGATGGTGTAATGGAACCGATTCATGACACTCCACGTTTGGCGGACATTGATCCAACAGACTTTGATGGAATTTTTTTGTGCGGGGGACACGGAGCGATGTATGATTTCCCGAACAATGAAGACCTATCGAATCTCTTGAGGCATTTTCTTACCGAGCGGAAAATCATCGCCTCAGTTTGTCATGGAGCTGCAGGCTTTGTCGGAGTCACCGACCACAATGACCAATCATTGATCCAAGGGAAAAAGCTGACGGGGTTCACGAATGAAGAAGAGTCCCGAATGAAGATGGAGGATCTGATTCCTTTTTCACTTGAAGACCGGCTTAAGACAGAAGAGGCAGAGTTTGAGAGTGGAGAAGCGATGGAGGATTACGTGGTTGTGGATGAACATTTCATTACCGGTCAAAATCCGCGATCAAGTCTTCGCACAGCACAAATGATCATTGAAAAACTAAAAACCGCTGAGTCTGTCTAACAGACCCGGCGGTTTTGTTTTGCCTGATATTAGAATATCAAATGTGCCACAAGTGTAATGACAGGGAGTGTGATCAACGTTCTTAATAAGAAGATGATGAACAAGTCCTTCAGGTTGACGGGAACTTTCGAACCTAGGAGCAGTCCCCCGACCTCTGACATATAAATCAACTGTGTCACTGATAAACAGGCGATGATGAAACGAGTCATCTCGCTTTCGATCGATGCACCGATAATCGCTGGCAGGAACATATCAGCAAATCCGACTAGGATCGTTTCAGATGCTTCTTGAGCATAAGGGACTTGCATAAGCTCCAATAATGGAATGAAAGGTGTTCCGATCCATGCGAAGAATGGCGTGAATTCTGCAATGACAAGTGCGATTGTACCAAGAGCCATAACGATCGGGGCTACACCCATCCACATGTCCAGGATGTTCTGGGAGCCTTCTTTCAGGAAGTTTTTAATTCCCTTTGCCTGACTTCCTCTCTCAACAGCCTTTGCATACCCATATGTGAAAACGTTGTGCTGGGTAGGAACTTCTTCTGTAATGTCATCAGCTTCTTCGGTCACATACGTATCTGGCTTTCTAGACAAAGGTGGGATACGAGGCATGATTAAAGCTGCCACAAATCCTGCGAGGGCAACCGTTAAGTAGAACGGAATGAACATATGGCCGAGACCGACTTCCTGAATGACGACTAAGCTGAACGTAATCGATACGACAGAGAAGGTCGTTCCGATGACAGCTGCTTCTCTTTTTGTGTAATAGCCTTCTTCATACTGTTTACTTGTCAAAAGTACCCCGATGGTTCCATCTCCGAGCCAGGAAGCAAGGGAGTCAATGGAAGAACGTCCTGGTAAACGGAATAAAGGACGCATGATTTTCGTTAATAAAACACCAAACAATTCAAGTAATCCAAAGTTTAATAGAAGCGGTAGAAATAGGCCGGCAAATAAAAAGACGGCAAATAATACGTGAAGTAGGGAATCAAGTAATAATCCACCGGTTACATCCGAAATGATAGCTTCCGGTCCGATTTGAAAATATACCATAATCGCAAAAATCATACCGAGCACGCGGGTTACGACCCAAACGGCAGGAACGTTAAAGAGCGATTTGAAAAATGGATAGCGGTCCAATGCATCTGCTCCCATTGCTTTTACAATGACAGTAGCAATGGCTGTGATTGTAATAATGATCATCATAATAAGCGATAGGTAGTCCGCAAGCCATGCTTCAAGCTCCCCGGCCAGAATCGCGATTGGAATCGTAATCGATTCCCCTGAACTCACAGGGAACATAAACAAGAAAATCCCGATTAAGGACGGAATAATGAATTTTAAATGTGATGAGGCACTGAAGTCTTTCGCTTTCATCCGAGATCTCTCCTGACTAATAAGTTTTTATTTATAAATAGATGAGAATAAATATGCAACGCTATTTATTGTAGTATGTTTCAAGAAAAAAGCCAATAGGAAATTTTTAATACCCTGTTATGTTTAGCCATGAAGCAGAAGAGGAACTTTTGCTTGTATCAGGTATGAAACAAGAGGTGAGCGCTATGCGAATATTTCAGACTCCACGTGTTGTCGTCAGTCAGTGTCTTGAATTTGAAGAAGTACGCTATAACGGTGCGGTGATTCCCGATAAAACGGTTCAGAGGATGAAGCCTTTTGTGGAATTCATCCCAGTCTGTCCTGAAGTCGGGATCGGCCTTGGTGTACCGAGAGACGTCATTCGGATCGTCGATCAAGGACAGGAACGTCTCGTGCAGCCGAAAACAGGAGAGGACCTAACAGATGACATGGTCCATTTTGCAAAAGAATTTATTGACAGTCTCCCTGATGTTGATGGCTTTTTGCTGAAAAACCGTTCGCCGACTTGCGGAATACATGATGTAAAGGTCTATCAGGATTCCCAACACGGGCAGGTGATTGGCAAAACCACCGGCTTTTTTGCCAAAGAAATTCTCAGTCGCCATTCGGGACTTGCGATTGAGGAAGAAGGACGGCTGAAAAACTTTACGCTCAGACATCATTTTCTAACAAAATTGTTTACGCTCGCCGATTTTCGCGATGTCCGTCAAAAGGGACGTTCCAAGGATCTGCAGCAATTTCAGGCATTGAACAAATATTTATTCATGGCCTATCATCCTGGCATTTCTAAGAAAATGGGACGGGTGATTGCGAATCATGAACAGAAACCGATTCCTGCTGTTTTTGAAGAATACGAGGATCTCCTTTATGAACTGCTGGAAAAACCACCGAAAGCGAAAGCGAACGTGAACGTCTGTCAGCATATCGCCGGCTATTTTAAGAAAGAACTGAACAGAGAGGAAAAAGCATACTTCCAATCTCTGCTCAATCAATATATGGAAGAAAAAGTTCCTCTCAGTGCCGTCATCAGCGTCTTGAGCACGTGGACTGCGAGATTCCAAAGCGACTATTTAAGGAACCAAACCTATTTCGAGCCGTATCCGATGGAGCTTGTGGAAATATCAGACTCTGGCAAGGGGCGAGCCTACTCCTGAACATACCGTTTCAAAATCTGATCGACACTGCCACCGTAGCTTTCACCGAACATATTAAGGTGGACAAGCAAATAGAAGAGTTGATAAACCGGCTTGCGATCTTCGTAGTCTTCCGGAAGAGGAGTGGTTTTGGCATAGGCTTCATAAAAAGCAGGCGAAAAACCTCCGAATAGCTCAGTGAACGCGATTTCGAACGCCGGATCTCCATACAGACAGGATGGATCAATGATGTAAGGCTGATTGTCCTGACCTGTCATCCAATTTCCGCCCCATAAGTCCCCGTGTAAAAGAGATGCAGGAGGAGATGAAGGAATCCATTCATCGAGTTTTTCGATAAATAGCTCGAGCCTGGAGCGTCTATTGGAAGTCACCCTGTTTTTTTGAATGGCGTACTCCAACTGAGGTTTGAGTCGGAATTGACCGTAGTATTCCACCCAAGAATCCCTCCACTCATTCGGCTGATCCAAAGCACCGACGAACGTAGGTCGCATCAATCCATAGTGTTCTGAGGTATGCCGATGCATCTGAGCAATGCGCTCCCCCAGTTCGGCTGAGGCATTACCGCTCCCGTGTTCAATCCATTCCATTACCATGGCCGCTGGCTCCAAGTTTTGCGGGCGATCATAATAATGGACATCAGGGACTGCAATTGCCCCTGTTTCACGGATCAACTTCAAGTTCTCTGCTTCCGATTCGAAAAAGTGGGGAGGAACCCGCTTGTTAACCTTTACAAAGTAAGCTTTCTCTTTTGTTTTTGCATAGAAAGCATGGTTGATATCTCCTCCTCCGACACCTCTGATTTCATCAATAGGAGAGGTGTCCCCGCTCTTTTTTATTCCTTCGATCGCGATATCCTTCAAAAGGATCCCTCCTCAAAATGCAATTTTTTATTGTATTCCCCCACCCGTACATATAAAAACAACCCCGACTGAAAACAGCCAGGGTTGTGATTAATGGAAGGTGTTCGGAAGGGGGGCCTTCCTTATTTCTTTTTGATAAGCAAAGATTGTGTTGATTTCGCGGAACCCGAATTGGAGATAGAGCTTTTCGGCTTTTTGATTCTGAGTTCTTACGGAAATCGTCACACATGTAAGCCCGAGCGCGTAAAAAGCATAATGGAGCGCATATTCCAGCAGGCAGGAACCAATTCCTTCACCTTGCTCAGTAGATGCTACGTTCAAGAAACAGACTTCGCCTTCGTTGCCATCCGTAATCGTTTCAAA
Organism: Halobacillus fulvus; assembly: GCA_004078665.1. Classification (GTDB taxonomy): domain Bacteria; phylum Bacillota; class Bacilli; order Bacillales; family Halobacillaceae; genus Halobacillus; species Halobacillus fulvus. The sequence continues at coordinate 415,495 of SCFO01000002.1, forward strand.
ATACAGATATCCGACAATTTCGCCATCCTTCTGATATCCCCATAAGAAGTTATCTGGTTCTCTTGCTAATCGCATCATTTCCTGTGTGGTGTAATAAGCAGCAGAAGGGTGAAGGCGATCAATAGCCTCTGCATCATCTTCAAGAACATCGACAATCGGACTGTTGTCTTCTGAAAGAGGTTCAAACGTATGTTTATGGAGAGCGAGTGTCTTCTCTACATTATAGAGTTCAAATTCATGACGTTTCGCAAAATGGAGAAGAGCTTCGTTCGACTGGAAACAGGCAACTTTCGCCATATCAAAATGAAGCATCACCGTTAAGGACGCCTTGTCCCATAACTTTTCTATAACATCGTCTTCATTTTGTAAGGCAAAAGGACCGAGCAGACGGCACAGCTTTTGATCAAAAAAAGGAAGCAGGCCGAGAAAGCCGATGACGTCTTCACCTTCCCACGCAACAAAAGCAAGCGGATCATGAAATTGAGTCAGCGTCCAAATCTGCTCAAAAATTTCATTGGGATCTGAAGCGAGCCACGCCACGAAATGATCGTCCTGTTCGTTCATGTGAAAGAGCCATTCAGCGACGGTATGTAGGTCTTTCACTTCAAGTTCACGGATTATCATGACATCACCTTTTCCGTTTTAATCAAATCATGACACAGGTGCGATATCCATGCAAGCGCGAAGAGGAAGGAAGACTCATTCCTGTGGTAAGCATGGCTGCAAGGAAGCTAAGAATCAGCAAGTCACAACGAGCCAATTGGACAAGATAAAACCCGTCCGAAAAAACGGACGGGCTTCACCTCATGATTATTTATCTTTCTTTGGACCCTTATCTTTATATTCCACTTGATAGTCAAAATCAACAGGGTTCAAGCTGTCCTGTGGAGCTGCATAGTAAGTGGTCATATACGTCTTACCAGGGCGGAAGACTTGCTGAAGCTCAAGCGCATCTTCTTCCGTGATATTGAATGGATCGACTTCTACCACTTGGTATTTTCCGTTCTTCTTCTCTTTCAAGAACGTAACACCATAGTTTACGTAGTCTTTCAAAAGCTCAGCTTTGGACATGAATGGCTCTTTAGTGGAACCATCATAGCTAAGTCCGATTTCAGGAACCTCGACGTTGTCGATGAACCAACCCGTATCGTTATAGCCCCAGTCCGTCAAATAGCGGAAGGAAACATGAACTTTTTGTCCTGCATATTCAGACAGATCAAATGTTTCAGCCTGATAGTCTTCAAAGTGTCCAGTGAATCCTGGCACATTTTCTTTAATTTTCGGATAACCTTCTTCTACTACATCAGAACGAGTGTTTTCGTTCGATAGGGATGTCCATGTCTGTCCGTTGTCTGTAGAGACTTGAACGACACCGTAATCCCAGCTTTCTTCAATGTCCACATAGTGGTCGAAGTTTAGAGTAGCAGAATCAACATTTGTTAGATCCGCTTCGAAAATCAAGTTGTTGTCCAGCTCATCGCCTTCGCCACCCCAAAGAACTTCGTTATCAGAACCTAGAGGATCAGCTGTAGATTCCCAAAGGTTTCCTTCAAAATCGACACCGTTGAAATTGAAGGATTCTACATTTTCACCTGGCTTAAAGTTAAATTCTTTGAAGTCGGTACCCCATGCAGGAACACCTTCTTTTTCATAGTCTTTCGCTTTTTCGAAGTTGACGGTTTTTCCACGTTCGCCACCATCTTCACCTGGAAGGGAGCGTAGGTCGACATTTTGGAATCCGTACTTACCGCCTTTGAACTTGTCGTCATCCATGACAAGTGCGGAAGTGAAGTCACGATAAACCTCGTTAAACGTTACGTTCAAACCGAAGTCTTTATAAGCATTTTCGAAGCTTTGGATGCTGTTCTCACCGTCTACTGCAACGTGGCGAATGAACTCTTGTCCGAAGCGCTCATAGTTATAAAGAGTGAACAACTGAACGAGTCCGTAATCGGCAATCGTTTCCGGACCTGTTTCTGCTCCTGCATGCTCATCCCAGTTTGTCAGCGAGTTCTCAGGGTGATCAAGGAAGAAGTTGACAGACCCTTCACTCAGCCCGTATCCACCAAGGTACTCGGAGAATGTAGACATTCCTTCGTTCAACCATGTCGTTTCATCCCCGTCGTTATCCGCGTGAATCAAGTGCTGAAGTTCGTGAATCGTTGTAGAGAAAAATGTGCTCTCAAGGCGCTCTTCCCAGTTGTTCGTATCGATCGTAATGATGTTACGGTCTGTATAATTTTCAAGAGTCTGCCAGAAGAAACCGGCTACAAAGAAAGGATAAGACGGCTCATAGTATCCTTCATCCTTGATATTGTCAACAAGCATAATGACTTTGTCGCCATCGCCGCTGTAGTAACCTTCAGGTACGATACCCAAATCTTCTAATAATGCATTCGTTCCATCCATAGTATCTGGCTTCCCGAAGAAGTCCGTAGCTACAGGATACATGTTGTCATCGAATTCTTTGGTCAATTTATCGACTTGCTCCTGTGTTACAACGTGTGGAGCACGATCATCAGGGAAGGAAAGGTCATTCGCTACCCATACTTCAACGTTCTCCCCAACGCTGCGTAGTGTGAATTCTTTAAATCCTAGGTCGCGATCAAGGAACTGTTTTGTCCCCCCATCGTATGTAAATGTACTGTCTCTACTTTCGCTTTCACTCGCATTTGTTTCATTAAAATTGATTTTACTTGCGTTTTCTTTAATTTTATCAATCGCCTGCTTCTGGAAACTCTCACTTTCTGTTTGAGCACGAAGCTGTTTGTCAATGCTGACAATATCCGTGTACCTTTCCACATTCCAATTTTCATATGTCTTGCTCTCTTCGGCACTTGGCGTAGCGATCGGTGCAAATAGAGACAAAGATAGCGCTCCAGCAGATAACAAAGCTGTCAGTTTATTTCTTTTCTTCACGTAATTTACCTCCTAAAGAATTTTTTGTAAAAAAACCACAGTTCCTATTATGAAGAATATTGAGAAAATTTAGAATGGTCTTTTTGTTCGGTTTTTCCACACCTTTCGTGCCCCGAAAGAACTATATAAGGAAAAAGATGTAGTAAAAAAAGACTAATCGAAAGTAAAAGCTGACAAAATTCGATGATTGATTTTAAGCGTACGGGGTAAAAGACAATATAGTGAGGAAAGGGGCGGGAATCTTGAAAGCGCGATTGAAATACATATCTGTTTATAGAATTATGGCCATCGTTTGGATGTCTGTGAAGTTTCTTGTACAAATCTTATTTTTCCAGAAACGTCACCGTATCTGGGATCAACAGACACAGACGAAATGGGAGGCAATGCTCGAGAAACAGGCGGATGAATATAGGAGAAAAGCGATCGAACTTGGGGGTCTACTCATTAAATTCGGTCAGTTTTTAAGCTCAAGAGGTGATTTACTACCTAGATCGTTCATTCGAGAGTTGGAGGGACTCGTCGATCGGGTGGAACCCGTTCCTTTTTCGTATTCCAAACGGATCATAGAAAACGAGTGGCAGGCTCCTTTAGAAGAGAGTGTGCGGTTCATTGAAGAAAAGGCGGTCGCATCTGCTTCGATCGGAGAAGTATATAAAGCAGAACTGACAGATGGCACCCCGGTCGCCATTAAGGTCCAGCGCTACCGGGTAGGGGAAATCTTCCGGATGGATTTCAAGGCATTGCGTATCGTGTTCTGGCTCCTCGACAAATTTACGAGGTACGGAGAAAAGGCTGATTTGAAGGCTCTATACCGTGAAGTGGTCCGGGTAATCAGCAATGAGCTCGATTTTACGATGGAATTGCAAAACGGGAATCATTTCAAAAAAAGGTTCCAAGACTTTCCGTCCGTATATATCCCGGAGTATTATTCAGATCTATCGACCAAAAAAGTCCTCGTTATGGAGTGGATCGAGGGCACGAAGATTACGGATATCGGATTTATAAAAAGGAACGGAATCAACAGGGAAGAGGTTGCACGTACTTTATTTGATTTATGTATTGAACAGTTTCTCGATGCCGGGATGTTCCACTCAGACCCTCACCCTGGAAATTTGATGCTGCGGGAAGATGGGACGGTTGTCATCATTGATTTTGGAATGGTCGGCATTATCCGTAATGAGGATGTCACATCGATCCGGAAGATGGTTCAAGGGTTTATTCTCAGTGACTATGATCGGGTAGTCGAAGCTTTGCAAGAGATGAATTTCCTTCTTCCAGATGCAGACACAGAGAGGATGAAAAAGCTTCTTAAACAAACGACTGATTTATATTTCGAAGGGAACTTTGACAAGCTGGATGCACATACGATGAATGATATGCTCGACGATTTACAGGACTTCGTCAAACAACAACCGATACAGCTGCCTGCCGATTATGCTTTTTTGGGAAGAGCAACATCGATCATTGTCGGAGTGCTGAGCAGTGTCTATCCACAAATCGATTTGATTGATTGGGGAAAGCCTGTGATCAAAAGGTGGATGTCCGGAAGTGAATCCAATTTCTCGATTTATACCGATGTTATAAAGGAAACGGCCCGCCCTTTATTATCTCTTCCGCGTGCCCTTGTGGAATATTTGGAAGATGGAGATAAGGAACGGGAATGGAAGAGTTATTCACAAAAAAACCAGCTGTTCCATCAATTTTATCTTTTTTACGCGATGATCTCTCTGCTTTTAGTTGGAGGGGGAAGCGCTGCTCTATACTTTGGATTCATGGAAAGTTTACTTCCAGCCCAGTGGATTGGAACTGGTCTGATCGTCGCTGGTATTCTCAGTTTAATCATTTGTTTCATTAACCATGTGAGGATGCTTAAAAATATTCACCATAATAGGAGGAATCAACAATGAGTGATTTGTTAAGAAAAGGATTTCATCTAGGACTTGGAGCTGCCGTGAGCGGGAAAGAAAAGTTTGAAAAGATGGTGCATGAGATGGTGAAGCGGGGAGAGGTGACACCGACGCAGGCGAAATCGATGATTCATACATGGATTGATAAAGGGGAGAGCTATGACAAGGAGTGGAACGATCAGGCGAAAGCTAAAATGCAAGGTCGTATGAAAGAAATGGGCTTTGTTTCGAGAGAGGAATACGAACTGCTTGAAGCGAGGATACAAAGACTTGAAGAACGACTGGATCGAAAATAAGAAACCGCTCGGCCTATTGTTACGGGCCGAGCGGTTATTTTATTCCTTCAACTGGAACTGTTTGATCCGTTCATCGAGACGAAGGGACAGCTGTGAAAGGTCGGTGGCATTCATAGAGACTTGTTCCATGGAACTGCTCGTCTGCTGAATCGAAGCGGTGGTCTGTTCAACTCCGGCAGCAGCCTCTTCTGAACTAGAGGCCACGCTTTCAATCGACTGGTTCATCGTCAATGTACGGTCTGAAATGTCCTCTAAATTCGCAGAAATGGCATCCATTCCTTCTACCATTTGCTGAAGGGAGAATTGGATGTCTTCGAACGTTTGCCCTGTCTCATGAATTTGAGAGGTTCCGTGTTCGACCGTCTGATAGCCTTCTTCTAAAGACTGGGTGACATCTTTAGAGTCAGACTGGATGCTTTCTACAACCGTTGTGATCCCGTCGACAGAATCGGAAACCTGCTCAGCTAGCTTCCGGACTTCATCCGCGACAACAGCGAACCCACGTCCGTGTTCTCCGGCGCGTGCCGCTTCGATCGCAGCGTTGAGCGCTAGTAAATTCGTTTGTTCTGCAATATCTTGAATGACTTGGATCAACTTTGAAATTTCTCCTGACTGACGGTCAAGCTTATGGACTTTTTCAACAGCTGTTTCCATCATCAGATGAATATCGTTCATCCGGTCGATCGACCCGTCCATTAATTGCTTCCCGTGGTCACTCTTTTTGAGCACTTCTTGTGATTTTTGGACGACTTCTGTGCTTGTTTGGTTGGAAGTCTGCATTTTGGATACAAGTTCATCCATCATTTGCGAGAGGGTCGTAGCGTCTCCTGCTTGTTGTTCACTTCCTGAAGACAACTCTTCCATCGTAGCGGCGACTTGCTCTTGTGCTTCCTGAACTTCGTGAGACGATTGCTGTAAGCTGCTGCTTTGTGTGCTCACGCGGTTTGATAGCTCGTCGATGTCTTGGATGAGTGTCCTCAAATTCCCTTTCATTTTGTGCATGGAGACATGAAGCTGACCGATTTCATCCCGACTCTTTTCCTCTATAGTTTCGTGGAATAACTCACCATCGGCTATTTGCTCTGTAGTGGATACTAGACGGTTCAACCGTTTGACCACTTGTCGATTGATCAACCATATAAGGAGAACACCAATCGTGATAGCGACTACAGTTGCAATGAAGAGCACGATGATCGTTAGTAGCAAATTACTTTTAGCTTCTGCCGCCGATTCGTCCATCGCCTGTTCGACCCTTGTTTGAATTTCGGCAAGTAAATCGATTTGCTGCTGACGAAGGATTTGCGTTTGTTGGCGGAGTCGATCGATTTCGTTCGTGCTGCTCACATTTCCGACCATCTGCTCAAGGAAAAGGCTGTTGATTTGCTGGTCGCTCTCCGTCAACACGGTCATGCTTTGCTCAAGCTCAGAACCTTGAAATCGTTCAGAGTAGGTTTGGAGAAGTTCGCTCATTCGCTCCATTCGTTCTTCGTATTCATTGATATAGGACGTGCTGGGCTTTCTTAAGTAATCAGCGATCCGAATATCTTTCGTACGTGCGAGAGAGGACATCTCAGCTACTTCTATAGCTATTGTTCCACGTTCGTCCAGGTTGTCGACACTTTCCTGAGCGATGTTTAGTACATAATAAACCACTGCACCAGCAATTAAAAATAACAGCATGGTAACTCCAAAAGCTGCTCCGTACTTTGTTCCGACACGAAGATTATTCCAAAACTTCATTTCCCTTCACCTCGACGATTTAAAGTCACTCTATGACCAACAATGATTCTATGGTCCTAAAGTATTCTAAACTTTATATCGGTGTAAACGTTTTACTTATTAATAATTAGGCAATTAAACTTTATAGAAGAAGGAACTATTTTACAATAACGTTAGTCTTTGATGTTGAATGGAAAGAAAGGGATGGAATGCTATGAAAAAAACAGGGTGGATCCTAACACTCTTTTTACTCTCGGGGTGCAGTCTGCGAGTTCTCGATCCTGCCAGTCCATATGCAGACAAAATAACCCGGTTGATTTATCTCAGCTTTGGTATCATGATGCTTGTTTTTGTTGTCGTCATGATTCTGTTTGTTCATTTTTTGAAAAAGTTCCATGAAACATCGGACCGTGTGGATGAAATACCGGTAGATGAATCAGGGAACAGGAAGCTGGAAATTACGTGGACGGTCCTTCCTGTTTTGCTTCTTGTTATTCTTGCAGTACCGACCGTGACGACTACCTATCAATTAACGTCGGGAGCTTCGCAGGGGGAGGGGGGACAAGACAAGGAGCGAGTCATCATCCACGTCAAAGCAGAGCAGTTCAGGTGGGAGTTTACATACGAAGGAGGAGAGGTCTCCTACGATAAATTGGTTCTGCCGCTGGATAAGGAAGTGGAATTGCGCCTCACTTCAGAAGATGTGATTCATTCGTTTTGGGCTCCTAATTTAGCAGGTAAAATCGATGTTTTCCCTGACAAAGAAACGAGGTTGGTGTTTACCGCGAATAAGTTAGGGGATTTTCAGGGGAAATGTGCAGAATTTTGCGGTTCCCACCATGCCTTGATGAGGTTTGAAACGACGGTCATGGAAGCGTCCGCTTACGAAACATGGCTTCAAGATCAATAAACAGAGAGGGGGGATTTCGGTGCGATTGCCAATCATCGGTTACGTACTATCAGATGTCATTGTATCTTGGATTATTACGCTAATTATTGGTGGATTTTTGTTATGGTGGCTGACGGCGAAGAGGAAGTGGCCGCTCATTTTGGACTACATAGGTACGACAGATAATCGAAAAATCGGGACGATGTATATTTTGTTTGCGATTTTATTCTTTATCCGTGGTGGAATGGATGCAATGTTCATTCGTACCCAGTTGGCGGTCCCTGATAATGATTTCTGGGTTTTTCAGGCAGACAAATATAATGAAGTATTCACGACTCATGGTACAGTCATGATTTTCTTTGTGGCGATGCCATTGCTGATCGGTTTGATGAATATTGCTGTCCCTTTACAGTTAGGGGCGAACGACCTTGCTTTTCCGTACTTGAACGCCATAAGCTTTTGGTTGTTTGTTTCCGGCGCGTTTATTTTTAATATGGCCTTCTTCTTCAATGCGGCACCGAATGCAGGGTGGACGGCCTATGCGCCGCTGTCGAACGATACGTTTACTTCAGGTCCGAACAACAACTATTACATATTCGGCCTGCAAATCTCCGGATTGGGAACAATCTTTACAGCCATCAATATGATTGTCACGATCGCAAGGCTACGAGCTCCAGGGATGAAGCTGTCTCGAATGCCTCTTTTTCCATGGGCTACACTTGTCACATCGTCGCTTATTCTCGTGGCTTTCCCTGTGTTGACGGTGGCGTTACTACTTTTAATGTTCGATCGTTTTTACGGAACATCGTTCTTTGGTGGAGAATTCGGTTCACCTGTCTACTGGCAGCACTTGTTTTGGATCTTCGGCCATCCGGAAGTCTATATCCTTGTCCTGCCAGCGTTCGGTATTTTTTCAGACATCATTAGTACCTTTTCGAGAAAAAGGATTTATGGATATACGTCCATGGTCATTTCGATCACGTTAATCGGACTGTTAGGCTTTATGGTGTGGGCCCACCACATGTTCACCGTCGGGCTTGGGGCTTTGGCGAACTCCGTTTTTGCGATTACGACCATGTTGATTGCTGTTCCTACGGGTATCAAAGTGTTCAACTGGTTGTTTACGATGAGAAAAGGGGTTGTAAGGATGACGACCCCGATGCTGTTCGCTTTAGGGTTCATTCCTACCTTCGTCATCGGAGGAGTGACGGGGGTGATGCTCGCGGTCGCGGCGGCCGATTATCAATACCACGATTCCTATTTTGTGGTCGCTCACTTTCATTACACGATGATCGGCGGGACAATTCTCGGAGCGTTTGCCGGAATTTATTACTGGTATCCTAAAATGACAGGAAAAATGCTGAACGAGAAGCTAGGGAAATGGCACTTCTGGTTGTTCATCATCGGCTTTCATCTGACTTTCCTCCCTCAGCATTTTGCTGGGCTGAACGGGATGCCGAGGCGTGTGTTTACCTACACATGGGAGGACGGCGTTTTTCTTTTTAATTTCGTAAGTACGATTGGAGCTTATTTGATGGGAATCAGCATGCTGTTTGTCCTGTGGAATTTGTTTAAAACGCACCGGAGCGGGACAAGCTCTGTGGACGGGGATCCTTGGGATGGAAGGACGTTAGAGTGGACGACGGATTCCCCTGCTCCAGAACACCCTTTTCCTAACGTTCCGGTTGTCGACCGCTTGGATGCTTATTGGTATGCAAAGGTCAATCAGACAAACTTACCGCAGACGAAGGATGTGCGCCCGGACCCTATTTCGATTCGCACCTTTCAGCCTATTCTGCTTGCAGGAGTACTGATGGTGATGAGTATCGGATTCATTTACCATTGGATGTGGCTGCAAATCCTTGGAGGGGGATCTGTTCTTGCCTTTTTCCTCATAAGGTCTTGGACGGATGAGCGAAACGAAGCGTATAGGAAGGGGGAAAAGTCATGAAGCAAATGTCTGATGTTCTGTTTTTAGATAAGCGGTTCGGCTTTTTCCTGTACCTTGTCGTGGAAGCTATTATGTTTGCGACACTATTTGCCACCTATATTATTTTTACACCGGCAGAAAGAGGAGCGCATCCCTCGGAAGTATTTGAATGGAAAACGGTCGCTTTGACCTCGATCTTTTTGCTTTCAAGCAGTGGGACATTGCTGATGGCAGAGAAAGGTTTGAAAAATTGGAGTCGGAAATGGATTTGGGTCGGACTTGTAACGACCTTTTTACTTGGAGCTATTTTTATGGGGCTCGAAATTCATGAGTTCTATAAATATGCTCATGAAGGCTATACGCTTTCCATGAATAACTTTCTTGGAGCTTTTTATGTATTAGTCGGCCTACACGCTTCCCACGTTGCTTTTGGACTAGGATGGATGATCAACCTGATGATCCAGTTTACAAAAGATATGCCGAGAGCTTTATTTATTGAAAAGCACAAGATCTTTAATTACTATTGGCACTTCGTCGATGTCGTCTGGGTGTTAATCGTCACCATCGTGTACCTCCCTTATTTGTTTTAACGTTCACTTTTTCATGCAGAACTTGGAGGGGCCGGAAATCACTCGCTTTCCATGGGCGGGCGCTAAGCTCCTGCGGGATCTTAGCCTGCCCCCCATAGGAGTCTCGCCATTTCCCGCTCCTCCTCCCAAAAAGGTGAACGGAAACATCAAATGCAGGACGCTTATGAACAATCTTCACGCCATATTTATGCCTGTTTTTCATATAATCAAATCGTTTGTATATAAGGTGGTCTCTATCATTTTTATAAGGAGGATCCGGGAAGTGAGTCGTTCCGGATCCTCCTTAACCTTTTAACAGAAACTTTCTATAACCTTAATAGAAACGACTTTTTCGGAGAGCTTTGAATAAGAAAAGCATGAGGATGAATATACATAAAGCCAGCAGCCCTAAATATAAATAGTAGCGGAATCCCTCACCTAATACATTCAACAATGTTCCGCCTCCGGGAGGTCGTTCTAAATAAAGGTAATTGGCCCCAAGCCACGGATTGATCAAGCCGATGAGACACGCGTAGGCGACGAGCCAACCGAACGATTTCCACAGTGTTTTCCAAGTGATGAGGACGTTTGTCGTCAAGACGAGGTATAGGCTTGTCCAGGAAATGGCCATGTGGTGAAGGAAGAATTTCCAAAACCGATAATGTTCATAATCATAAGGGAGGTCAGGCGTTACGATCGCAATCATTGCCGGAACCACACCTATGAAATAATTGAGTTTGATCGAAGCGGAATGTCGGGTGATCAAGGCGACCATCCCAAGCAGGCTAGCCACTCCACATAAATGGAGCGGAATGTATGTAGCCGCCTCCCATAAACCGTTCGTGTATGCCCAAACCTGATAGCTCACTTCTGATAAAAACAATAAACCAAACAGGATGCCCCGTACTGTCCGATCTGCTATTCGATTACGCGTTATGTATTTAGAAAAGGGAATGATCAAAATAAAACCGAGCAAAAAAACGCCAAGTATAATCAAATGGCTAATGCCGAAATACGTGAACGTCTGATCGCTCGTCGAACTGAACCATGATTGCATCTATACACATCCTAGTGAAACAATATAAGCTGTGCTATGATTCTACCATAGTTTATATAGAAGAAAGAGGAATGATATGAAGAACGTCAACTGTTTTGAGTGCAAACATTTCAAAACGACATGGAATCCCGTCTTTCCGAGAGCATGCCAAGCGTATGGATTCAAGACGAAGGAAATGCCTTCGAATTATGTTTTGAAAACAACGGGAACTTCCTGTCTGCAATTTGAACCCAAACGTGCTGGAAACAGTGCGGGGCAAGGAGATAGCCAGTCAAAAATCGATTTTCGACTGTAAATAAAATGAAATTTCAGAATATATATAGACACATACTAATTCTATGGTATGCTTATGATTATTTAGAAATAGAGTGAGGGGAGTTGAGTATTATGGCAAGAGAAAAATGGGGGACGAAACTAGGCTTTATGCTGGCCGCGATGGGTTCAGCTGTAGGTCTAGGAAACATATGGAGATTTTCCTTCGTCGCAGGTGAAAATGGCGGAGGCGCATTCTTAATTTTATATTTAGCATTTGTCGTCCTCATCGGAGTGCCATTATTACTTACAGAAGTGAGTATAGGGAGAAAAGCAGAGAGCGATGTGGTCGGTTCTTTTAAGAAACTGGCGCCGGGTACACCATGGCATTTAACGGGGTTCTTCGGAATCGCAAGTGCTTTTCTAATTTTGAGCTTTTACGCCGTTGTAGCTGGCTGGGCGATTTATTATTTTTGGAATTATGTAAATGGTTCCTTCTTCAGCCAACCGGAAGTAGGCTACGATGGAGCGTTCGGACAATTCATCAGTCATAGCTGGCATCCAATTGGGTGGACAGCACTCTTTATGATCTTGACGATTGTCATTGTATTAAGTGGGGTTAAAAAAGGAATTGAAGCAGCGAATAAAATCTTCATGCCGCTATTGGCTATTCTTTTGATTGTATTGGCATTCTTCAGTCTTTCGCTAGACGGAGCTTCAGAAGGGATGAAGTTTCTATTCACCCCAGACTGGTCTGCTTTAAGTAATCCGTCGATCTATATTGCGGCATTGGGGCAGGCGTTCTTTTCCTTAAGCTTAGGAATGGGAGCCATGCTGACGTATGGAAGTTACTTAAGAAAAGAAAACAAGCTGCCGAGTGCGACGCTCGGGATCGGTTTAATGGATACATTCTTTGCCATCATATCGGGTATTGTCATTTTCCCGGCAGTGTTCGCTTTCGGTATTGACCCAAGTTCTGGTCCGCCTCTTGTATTCATTACGCTGCCGACCATTTTTGAACAAATGCCGTTTGGCGGAATCATCGGTCTTGTGTTCTTCTTCGCACTGATTCTGGCATCTTTATCGTCTTCCGTTTCCATTCTCGAAGTGCCGACCGCATACTTCATGCGCGTGTTCGGATGGACGCGATTTGCGACAAGTGTCTTGATGGGATCCATCATGTTTGTATTCGGAATTGCTGTTTCTCTTGGATTCGGTATTTGGTCAGGTGTGACTCCAATTGGAGATCGGAACATTTTAGACTCCATGGATTACCTGGCATCAAATATCTTCCTCCCACTTGGAGGTTTGTCTATGGCTTTACTTGTTGGGTGGTATATGAAAAAAGCAACGGCGCTCGAGTCTGCCGATTTGTCCACTTCTCCAATCGGTTCCTTCTGGTATGGGATCATCAAATTCGTGGCACCTATTTTGATTTTACTGATATTCCTGAACTCTTCAGGACTACTCCAGTTTTAATGAATGCTTAACCGTCCAGAGCCTCGTGCTCTGGACGGTTTTTTATATGTTCATATCCAGGGAGGAAATGGTTTACGCTTTTTCATCAAGACAGAATAGAGCGGAACGTGTTAAACTACGACAGTATAATGATAAAAAAAGGAGCTTGACTGAAATGGCTATTTCCACTCAAAACGTATTAAAGAAAATGTCCAACGAAATACAGGAAGCCATGCTTCAGCATACAGATCAGCAAAAGGTGCGGGAACATGTCCGTTCGGTCCGACTGCTTGCCGATCTTCTTCTTGAGCAAGAAGAAGCGTCAGTGCAACCGTCGCAATCTGTTCAAGGGCCAACCGCTGAAGAGGTTCGTCAAATGATGGGGGCAGAGCCTTCGCCTTCTAAGTCGTCGGCCTCAAAAGACAAGATAGATCATGATGAAGCAAATGGACCATCCATTTTTGACTTTTAACAGGGGGAAGACAGAATGAAAATCTTTTTTATTTTAGCTGCATTAAACGGATTTCTTTCCGTAGCGCTCGGGGCTTTCGGAGCCCATGGATTAGAAGGGAAGGTTTCGGAGAAGGGGCTTGGTCAATGGGAAAAAGCCGTTGATTATCAAATGTTCCACACGATGGCGCTGTTTGTAACGGGCTTATTGATGAGTAAATTCGAGACGGGTCTGTTGACAAGTGCCGGATGGTTCTTTTTAATCGGAATCATTTTATTCTCAGGAAGTCTTTATATTTATGCGCCGACAGGAATCAAGACATTCGCCATGATTACACCATTAGGCGGCCTCTCGTTCCTAATCGGCTGGGTCCTGCTAGGCTACGCCGTCATCAAACATCTCTAAGCATCAATGAAGAGGTTCCGTTCTCAAAACTAGAAGTAGGAGGAGCGGGAAATGACTCGCTTTCCATGGGCGGGCGCTGAGCTTCCTCGGGCTAAAGCCCTGCGGGATCTCAGCCTGCCCTTTCCTCCCCATAGGAGTCTCGCCATTTCCCGCCCCTCCTGCCATAATGTGAGGAACGGAAACATTACTTGTAGCAGTTGGTAGACCAATTCTTATGAACAAGTAAACAATATACACGTAGTCGTGAGTAATCGTCATGTTACCGTAACAAGATCATTATTTACTCCTTCTAGGGCGGGATTAGAAGTAGAGGATCGTTGAAAACAATAAGATAATCAGGGCACGAAGCATCTGGATGATTGCATCTGCCTTCTGCTGCTTCTGAGTTGCAATTAAAGCGTCAAACAAGAAGCTGGCAGAAAGAACATAAAACATAAGCAAAATAATCCACTGATGATCAAGTTTGAAGAGACCAAGAATACATAAGAGGACAGCGAGGAGCAAGGTGCCGAGCTGTGCTTTTTGATAGTTTTCATACGGATGTTTCATAAGCTCACCCTTTTCTATTAGGGTTGATAGAATACACCTAAAGGGAAAAACTCGCTACGTCTATAGCGAGTTTTTTAAAGCTGACAACTTTATCTTGGCGGATAATTGACTAAGCCTGGGCTCGCTCCATTAAAAGGATAGGAATAATTGATTTCCTCATCGAACGTAATGTAATCAAGATAGACCATTAGAAGTAAGTATCGTTTTCCTGTTTGTGGGTCGCTGAGAATGATGTGATCTCTTCCAGCCGCTTCTATAATTCCTTTGAAAACTTTCGCATTCCACTGGTCATTGTTTTCGAACGTCATATATACGGTCGCTTCTTTACCAGCATTCAATCGAAGAATGTTTTCAATATAGGATTCTTCTGCCGGTAACATGTTCGGCGGATTGATTCCGCCCGTAAATTGTCCTTGAGGCATTTGCGGCACTTGCAGCCCGCCTGTTTGATTGGACATCGGGGCGCTTGGATAATAATACAAGTAAGGGTTAGTTGACGGGTAATAAGGGGAGGTTCCAGGCTGATACATCGGTTGCCCTTGCCCACCCATAGGTGATTTCTTCTGTGCCAATTCCATCACTCCTCATATAATTAATAAACATCTGGACAATCAGAACGGGTAGGGGAGTAGAAACAGTGAGATTTGTATCGTCCCGTATTCCATTGGCCGAACCATTGTGCAGGGCAGCTCCCAGAAGGCATGAAAAACCAAAGTGAATTCGTGGCCGGATGATAACGCAATCCTTTGATCACTCTACGTGCCAGTCTGATATCCTGCTCACGGGCCCGCTGATAAAAGTAGCCTTTTTGAGTGGCTTCAAATCCGCCGGGGCTTTGAAAAACCATTTTTCGAATGGTGTCGATCGTCTTGAAATCGATGCAATTTCCGCGGACACGATTGATTCCTGTGTTTCCGACCATTAGCATTCCCAGTTGTCCATCCCCTTCAGCTTCCGCTCTCATCAGTCTGGCTAGCAGCTTAACGTCTTCTTCGGTGTATGGTACAACAGCCATGCTGTCACCTCTTTTGCATACAGGCATGAAAGGTTGTTCTTTAACACTATATGTACAAAGGGATGGGGGTTATGATGAAAAAATATTTTCCTTAATCCTTCCATATACAAAACTCGTAATGAGTATATAACTATATATAAAATGCACGTCACAATTTCATGCATCGTCGATTTGTAAGGGTGAAATAGATCATAAACAGTATGAGGAACGTTCATGAGAAGGCGAAAGAAAAAGGATCCCTGAATGGATGATCTACCCTCTCCGAATTCTTATGTGGCTGTTAAGAGGTCTAGGTAGTTTAATAAAAGGAGTATTTGATGAGGGGTAAGGTAGTTTCCTTGAACGAAAAAAGCGCTTGGATCAGTCCAAGCGCTTTTCTTTATACATTTAAGAAGGATTCAACAGCTTCAGGCTTCAAGATGTTTCCGACATAGAAAGAACCAAAATCGCCGTAGCGGGAGGTAACTTCGTCAAAACGCATCTCATAAACCAGCTTCTTGAATTGAAGAACGTCATGAGCAAACAGGGTCACGCCCCATTCCCAATCGTCAAAGCCGATAGATCCGGTAATGATTTGACGGATTTTACCTGCGTATTGACGGCCTGTCATGCCGTGTTCATACATTAATTTTGCACGTGAATCTTTTTCGAGGACATACCAGTTGTCGTTGCCTTGACGACGCTTGTCCATCGGGTAGAAGCAGACATGGTTCCACTTTGGAAGAGTCGGCTTCAGACGCGCTTGAATTTCCGGATCGTTTTCATCCGCATTCCCCATGTAGTTGGACAATTCGACAACAGAAACGTATGAATAAGCTGGCTTCGTGAACTCAGCTAATTTTGTTTTGTTGAAAGCTGTTTCGATTTCGTTCAGTTCTTCCATCGTTGGGCGCAGAATCATCATCATGAGGTCTGCTTTTTGGCCAACAATGCTATATAAGGCGTGGCTGCCTTGTTTTTCTTTTTCCATTCCTTCCCATTTCTCGAGCATTTGCTGGAATTCATGGATTGCCTGCTCGCGTTCTTCCGCGCTCGCGTGTTTCCATGATGTCCAGTCGATGGAACGGAAATCATGCAGACAATACCAACCATCCATCGTAACTACTGCTTCTGGCATGGTATGATCGCTCCTTTTTTATGAGTGTTGTAATATCAAGAACTCCTCTACCAATATAACACAACTGCTGTCATCACTTCATTTCCCCGACTCGATACCAAGCGCCGCCACCATCTTTTGTGAACATTTATTGTCTTTGGTTATGAATCAAATGGGCAGCGCCTCCCCCATGGAAAGCGAGTTATTTCATGACCTTCCATAGACTGCAATACAAAACGGAAACAAAATACCTTGATGATGAATATTGACTTAAAGTATGAGATGGGAGAAAAGAGGGTAAAGTGAAATTGGAATCGCTTCATCGGAAAAATTTGATTCGAACCACTTTCATTTGAACACAAAACGTCTTATCATGTATAACAGAATGAAAAAATGGAGGGTTAAACATGAGTAACCTATTTGATACATTGAAAGCCAAGATCGATGGAAAAGGCAAGAAAATCGTATTTCCAGAAGCATTGGATGAACGTATTCTTACAGCAGTCAGTCAGTTAGGTGCTGAAGGTCTTTTAACACCTGTATTAGTCGGAAATAAAGAAGAAGTGGAACAGAAAGCGTCTGACCTAAAAGTCGATATTTCTAAAGCGGAAGTTTTGGATCCTGCTAATTACGAAGCTTTTGATGAAATGGTGGAAAGCTTTGTGGAACGCCGTAAAGGCAAAGCGACCGAAGAAAAAGCGCGTGAAATTCTTCAGGATGGAAACTATTTCGGTACGATGCTTGTATATATGGGCAAAGCAGACGGTCTAGTGAGCGGAGCAGCTCACTCTACAGCGGATACCGTACGTCCGGCTCTGCAAATCATTAAGACGAAGCCTGGTATCAAGAAAACATCTGGCGTGTTCATCATGGTACGCGATGAAGAGAAATATGTATTTGCAGACTGTGCGATCAACATCAGCCCTGACAGCCAGGACCTAGCTGAAATTGCCTTAGCGAGTGCGGAGACAGCCAAACTGTTTGATATTGATCCGAAAGTAGCGATGCTAAGCTTCTCAACACGTGGATCAGCTAAGTCTCCTGAAACAGAAAAAGTGACAGAGGCTGTTAAACTAGCGAAAGAGCAGAACAGTGATCTCATGATCGACGGTGAATTCCAGTTCGACGCTGCATTCGTTCCGTCTGTAGCCGAGAAAAAAGCTCCGGATTCTCCATTGAAAGGCGAAGCGAACACATTTGTCTTCCCAAGTCTGGAAGCAGGAAATATCGGATACAAAATTGCCCAGCGCCTTGGTAATTTTGATGCGGTAGGACCGATCCTGCAAGGGTTGAACCAGCCTGTCAACGACTTGTCCCGCGGTTGTAATGCGGATGATGTATACAAACTTGCGATCATCACAGCAGCTCAATCTGTATAAAGAGAAAAGCCGGCTACGTGCCGGCTTTTTTTCTGTTTTTTGGTGAATGATTACTCTGCATCCAATTAGGCAATTTTCGACTTTTTTCCACCTTTGTCTTGACAGCATTTCCTACTTTCCTCCTGTAGGAAGAAATGGAAAAGTGTGCTTAGATAGTTTTAAAAGATTGAAGGAGGAAAATAAATCGTGCACATCAAAGAAAAAGAACTGACCTTTAAAAGTGAAATCAACAATAAATCGAAGGTCCTTTATTATACATTCGTAGGTTTCTTGTTTGCGCTAGGAGCCGCCTGTTTAGCAATGTCTGCTAGAATCTCTTTCATTGACCATTGGGCGATCGGTTTACTGCTCTTTATTCCAGGGGCGCTTGTTCTACTCGTTGTAGCCGGCATGGTGAGGAACGCTCCTTCAAGCTATACTGTCATTCGACAATTCCGGTCGGATAGCTTCTACGATTACTTCCATTTTCCTGACAAAAAGATTGAGAATGAGCAGGTCATTCCATATGAAAACATTGAGCGGATTTATTTAGGGAGAATCACTCGGTCTGTACCAAGTCACGATTATAGCGTTCTGATGGCCAATCCCGCTGTCGTTGTGCAATGGAGCGGAGAAGAACATAAAGAATTTCGCCTCGTTTCGCTAACGTATGATGAATTAGTGAATGTTTTGAACATCATGCCGAAAACAATTCCGCTCGTAGCGACAAAATATGATCTGAGTCAAACCAATGATGCGACGGTCGGGATCGTATTAGAAAGTAACAACGATCTAATCCCAGTAGAAAGAAAAAACTTCGCTTTCCCTTATAAGCTTGGTCAAGTTGAGAGTGAAGACGTCATTTTTTGGGAGCCTATTGAGGTGAAAAACAATAGGGAAGAGAAAGTAGAGCGTCTCCGTCAAAAAGGGAATCGCATCTTTTATGGAATTCTCGGCTTCATTTTTCTTTCCGGCATCTTTTTGCTTCCTCAATTCAGCTTTGAAAATGGATGGTTTGCGAATCTTTGGTCTCTGATTACCATCCCGTCCCTGATGGGGGTCCTGGGGTATTTTATATATGCGTTCGAAAGTGGAGGGTTATGGAGCAAGGCCTGGTTACTAGGGAGACACATTTTATTTATTCTGGCTGCCTATCTTTCAGGGAGCTTGCTCGGAAACGTTTTGTTTGCACCGGTTGAGGGGTTTGTGGACGCCGTAATCATCGAGGCCACGGTGGCCATTATGGCTATAGCTGTTACGTACGTCCTTATTAAAGTGGTGTATGTGGTG
The DNA here is from genome assembly GCA_004078665.1 of Halobacillus fulvus. GTDB lineage: Bacteria > Bacillota > Bacilli > Bacillales > Halobacillaceae > Halobacillus > Halobacillus fulvus. The sequence continues at coordinate 434,655 of SCFO01000002.1, forward strand.
TTCATATTCGGTCGTGTGATTTTAGGTTTTGCCGGTTTGACGCCCAAAGAATTGAAGAAAAGCATGAGAAAGAACGCTTCATAATCGCAATGCTCCAAAATGATCGTTAAGGATAAAACAGAGGAGGCATACGTCCGATGAGCTTTTGGGAAGAAGAAGTGACAATCAAAAGAGAACATAACACGAAAACGACATGGGCTTATTACATTTTTACAGGCTTTTTAACATTACTCGCTATATTTTGTCTCGTTTTGTCCGTGAAAATGTCCCTGGATATTCACTGGGCTTTAGGCTTATTGCCACTATCTGGCGCTGCGCTCCTTCTCCTTGTTGTAGCAGGATTGATCAGAAGTCCTCAGGAAAAGTACACACTCCAGTATCAATTTCGTCCGGATGGATTTTACGAATATCTCCATCTGCCCGATAAAAAAATGAAAGAGGAGCAACTCATTCCCTACGAACAAATCGAACGAGTGTATATAGGGAGGGTATCCCAGTTGTCCGGTGGAGATGATTATAGTGAAATGAGAGCTGTCCCGGCAGTAGTTGTTCACTGGATGGAGGGGGAGAGTAAACACTACCGCCTAATCTCTGTGGTGTACGATCAACTAATCAAAATATTGTCGATGCTTCCGGACCACTTCCCAATCGAAGCGACAAAATATGATTTGGCCCCATTGAATAATGCTACAGTCGGCTTCCTGCTTGAGGAGGATGAGCTGATTCCAATTTCAAAACAACCGTTTGTTTTTCCATATGAGCTAGGGAACGTACGCAGAAAAAGCATTCCTTTGTGGGAACCGAGCAATATGAAGCAGAAGAGAGTAGAAAAGACAAAGCGACTCCGTCAAAGAGGAAATCGCCTATTCTATGGCATTCTTGGATTCGTCTTTCTTTCAGGCATGCTTTGGCTGCCTCATCTTAACTTTGAAGAGGGGTGGCTGGATAACGTCTGGTTAGTTGTGACCATCTTGTCTCTATTCGCAGTCTTGGGGTACTTCATGTATTTGCATGAAAACGAAAAGCTGTGGAGGAAAGCACTGATGTTGGTTAAACATACGGTATTCACTTTACTTGCGTATCTCGGAGGGGGACTGGCAGGAGCCATTCTTTTCTACCCTTCTGACGAAATTGTCGGAGCCTCCGTCGACAACGCGGTGGTTGCGGTACTTGCTGTTTGGCTTACGTATGTGCTCGTTAAAATTGGGAAAGTCACCTATGTCATGGGAGGTGCTCTTCTGAAGTATGCGGGTGTGACGCCTAGTGAACTGAGAAAAAGTATGGAAAAGGATGCCTCTTAACAGAAAACGCTCCAAAATCTATTCGAGATTTTGGAGCGCTTTTTCATTTCGTTGAATCATCTGATCGAATCGCTTGTGGAAGGTGTCGATTTCCTGTCCTTCCAAAGGATCGGTCACAACTTGACCAGAGAGCTCATACAGTTTCATTAAAATCCTGTCCCTGACATCTGAAACGGAGAGGGATGTGCCCAGTAATTCGTTTAAAGAGGCCATGACCCGCGGGTCGATATCAGGATAGGTGAAGCGGGTCTCTTCGTCACGTTTACCGATTTCATAAAACTTCTTCAAAAGCTCTGCCCTCTCTGCGCCGCTTCCGGTCACATCGAGATAAATTTGCACAGCCGATCCGTTTTTAACACGACGCTGTGAAATCCCTGCAAACTTCTTTCCGTCAATGCTTAAGTCATAGGTTCCCGGGCAGTAGGAACGTGTAATCTCATATGCTTCGATGCCATCGGTCACATCTTCGAATAAAAACTCAATAAAAGAGACCATCGCATCGTAGCCTTCATGAATGTTTACCCCTTCTGAATTTGGGAAGATAAAAGAGAGATTCAGGACGCCGGCATCGAGCACGACAGCAAGTCCACCTGAATTTCGGACAATCACGTTAAATCCTTGCTCTTTTAGATAGTCGACCCCTTCTTTAATATAGGGAAGCCTGGCATCCGGAATTCCGAGGACAATGGTATCATGGTGCACCCAAAGCCGTGCGGTCGTGGGGCTTTTCCCTTCTCCGACAGACATCGCGAGCGCGTCATCTGTCGCGAACGACTGAAGCGCGGAGAAGGTCGGTCCAAGGCTGCTCTGGTCGATAAAACGATAAGCTGGCACCTGCAATAATCTATGGATGTTTTTCATTATGGTAACTCCTTCATTTAAACCTGTGTTTCTAAGCCTTATTCAGTATATCAAAGAAATCCACTTGCATGAATCTCGATCCCTATGTAAAATCTTCAACGGAGAAAAAAATCAGACCATCTTGAGAGCGCTCGGGAACAGGGATTCGACTAACACCCCTGTCATTTTTTGTCTGTCAAGATGTTTTTTTGCCTTTATTAAAGGTATATAATGAATAAAAATGTCGTGTAGAAAGGATAAACCGATGGCTTATCGTGATGAGAAGTTAAGTGAAGAAAAGGTATTTAAAGATCCCGTTCATCGCTATGTCCACGTAAGAGACCGTGTGATATGGGATTTGATCGGTACATCTGAATTTCAACGATTGAGACGGATCAAACAGCTTGGAACTTCCTATTTGACGTTCCACGGAGCTGAGCATAGCCGCTTCAACCATTCCCTTGGCGTGTATGAAATCGTCAGGAGAATCATTGAGAATTTCAGAGACCGTGAGCACTGGAACGAGAAGGAACGACTGCTTTGTTTATCTGCTGCTCTTTTGCACGACCTTGGACACGGACCGTTTTCTCATTCTTTCGAAAAAGTGTTCAAGCTGGACCATGAAGACTTCACACAGGCCATTATACTTGGCGATACGGAAGTCCATCAGGTCTTAGAAAAAGTGGAACCTGGTTTTCCGAAAAAAGTAGCCGACGTCATTAACAAGACGTATGAAAATAAGCTGGTCGTCAGCCTGATTTCGAGTCAAATCGACGCGGACCGTATGGATTATTTGCAACGTGATGCTTATTTTACCGGCGTAAGTTATGGTCACTTCGATATGGAGCGTATCCTTCGTGTCATGCGACCGATGGAGGATCAGGTCGTGATCAAAGAGAGCGGGATGCATGCTGTTGAGGACTATATCATGAGCCGCTATCAAATGTACTGGCAAGTGTACTTTCACCCTGTTACACGCAGTGCGGAAGTGATCTTGTCCAAAATTCTCCACCGTGCAAAAGAACTGTATGAAACAGGGTATGGGTTCCGACTGAAGCCGAAGCATTTCTTATCCTTTTTTGCCGGCGAACCCTCCTTGAAAGAATATTTAGCTCTAGATGAAGCGGTCACGTTGTATTATTTCCAGGAATGGATGGAAGAAGAGGACCCTGTGCTGAGCGACTTGTGTTACCGGTTTGTGAACCGGAAATTATTCAAGTACATCGAGTTCAATCCGAATTCTCAGATGAATGAGTGGATGGAGCTCTATAAGCTCTTTAGTAAAGCAGGATTGAACCCTGATTATTATCTTGTAGTCGATTCAAGCTCTGACCTTCCTTATGATTTTTATCGTCCTGGTGAAGAGGGCGAACGACTGCCTATTCACTTGCTGCAGCCGAACCAAGAGCTGAAGGAGCTGTCACGCCTCTCTGATATCGTGGAGTCGATTTCAGGTAAGAAACGGACAGACCACAAGTTATATATCCCTCTGGATCGCTTGGAGGAGATGTCGAATCGAAGTAAGACGAAGAAACGGATTATGGAAATCTTGTATGGTAAGGAGTGAACTCCATGTTAGAGAATCACGCAAAGCTGATGCAATTTTTCTCAAGCACGGACGAAATAATTGGGCGAAAAAAGCTGCAGAAGATGATTTACATACTGAAGAAGTGTGAAATCCCATTCGAAGAGCGTTATCAATTCCATTTTTATGGACCCTATTCCGAAGAACTGACCTTGAGGATCGAAGAAATGTGTAACCTCGGCTTTATTACAGAAACACGTGAAGAGAAGAAGAATTACTACCAGTACCGCTATCAAATGACAGACAGCGGCCGAAATTTTCTCGAACACTATGAAAACAATCTGCCACCACTTGAAACGCATATTGAAGAAATGAACGGCAAAAGTTCCCGCTTTCTCGAACTCGTATCGACGATGTTGTTTTTTGAACACTTGCCGAAAGAAGAAATCGCGGAAAAAGTCTTCACTGTCAAAAGTGCACAAAATTATACAGAGGAAGAAATCGAAGAAGCGTGGAAATTTATTGAAACTCTCCGGAGCATTCATTAGAATAGAAGAAGATAGGCTGAATATTCAGTCTATCTTCTTTTTTTATAGGTTCTGTTAAAATTTGGTTGTTGGTGAGTTGGAGTGGAGTTTCCCCCTATTAACTCCGACTGTCCAATAGTAAAGAATAGAGGTTCTGAAAATGAAAGCCATTAAACTGATTGTCTATTACTTGCTCGGATTATTTGGGATTCTACTTATAAGCGCGACCCCATCCCTTTTCCGCAGTGGATCATTGTTTGATATCTCCAGCTATTTGGAGGAATGTGCCCAATTATTTTTCCAAGTTGTCACACCTTCCGAATGGGTGTATTTGTACAAAGGGAATCCGGAGCCGCTTTTTCCGTTTCTATGGGATTCCTATCAATATTCCATGGTCGTTTTTGTCGGGGGAATTATGGCGGGGCTCACACTGGCTTTTCTGTTGGCTCTGGGGACAATGTTTCTTCCGAAGTGGGCGAAAGAGATCGTTACTAGGCTGCTCGATTTTCTAGAATCTGTCCCGGATCTTTTGTTAGCGTTCATGCTACAATTGTTCGTCGTATGGTTTTTCAAACAGACCGATATTTTATTATTCGATTTTGCCCAAGTAGGAACAGATCGAATCTACATACTGCCGATTCTGGCCATTTCTGTCCTCCCGATGATCATGATGTATAAAATCATCCTGATGCTCATGGAAGAGGAGATGATGAAGCAATATGTGCAAATGGCACGAGGCAAAGGGCTTGAGAAGGCGTTTATCCTCAATGTTCACGTGCTGAGGAATATTGGGAAAAGCGTGTTTCACCACTCGAAAATAATCATTTGGACGGCGCTTTCCAGCTTGTTTATTTTCGAATACATTTTTAATATGAATGGTGTGACGAACGCCTTTATAGGGGATTTTAGACCGATTGTCGTAGCGGCCATTCTGATTATGCTGTACACTCCATTCTTCCTCCTGTATCAAGGAAGCGAAGTTTTTATTATGAAAAATAGAGAAGCAGCTGAGGAAACGAATGTGAAGATGAATACGTTTATCGGAAAGACCTCCCGAAGAAATAATGGATTTAAACAGGTAATCAAGGGGATTGGGGATACCTTTAAAAATGTAAAGTTTCTGATAGGGTTTTTGGTGATTACGACAATGCTGCTCGTAAGTGTGGTTTACACGATGACAGCGGATCCTCTGGTGGAGAAGGTGATGCACATTTATGAAGACGGAAAGATCGTCAGTGCCGCGCCTCATGAACCAAAATACGTTTTTCTCGGGACAGATGTGCTTGGATATCGGATTTGGGATCAGCTTCTCGCTGGTGCCAAATATACGATTCTATTTGCGCTGTCCATCGCTTTCTTGAGGGTAGCGCTAGGATTTCTGCTTGCGGTTCCTTATGCTTTCTTCCTGCCTTCGAAGCTTCAGAAAGGGATGAGTAAGGTCGTTGACGGTATGTACTTTCTTCCGCTCACGATCATCGCCTACATATTGGTGTCCCCTGTGCTGATGATGCCGATGGGAGGATTCGAGACAACGGAAATGGAGAGGATTCTTTATCAGGGGATCATATTGACATTGTTAGTTGTTCCGCTGCTTGTCATACTATTCGGAAATGAAATGAAGGGTCTGATGAGAGAAGAGTTTGTCATGAGTACAAAAGTGCTCGGGGGCAGCTCGATCCATTTGCTGCGGAGACACCTGATGCCCCATTTGAGTGCACGCATCGGCATTGTCTTCGGACAGCAGTTTATCCAGACCTTACTCATTTTGATTCATTTAGGAGTATTCAACCTTTACTTCGGTGGTACAAAAACGAGTTTCGATCCTTTATTAGCGGATCCTCCAAGGTCTACGACGTACGAATGGTCCGGATTAATCGGGGCTTCCAAAGATGCGTTGATGACAGGGCGGTGGTGGTACATCTTTCCGCCGCTCATCGCGTTCATGATTCTCATCTTTTCTATGCAGCTCATGATCCGGGGGTTGAAAGAGGTCCAGCAAAGACGTGTCGGCGTCGCCGTCGAACGTTCAAGCTGGTGGAAAAACTGGTTCACGAACAAAAGATCCTCACCGATTGAGAAAAAGCCTGTGAAGCGTGAAGCCTTCGTTTTTACTCATCATGAAGATTCCTGGTATCATCAAGAAAGGAAAAAAGGGTAACACAAAAAGCCGGAGCTGAATGTTCAGCCCCGGCTTTTTGCTGCCTGATTTCTTTATATGTTTTTTAATGAAAAGGCAAGATCCGTACTCCCCTTAAGCACAATAAATAGATCTTATCTCTAATTCGTGATGAAACCAAAATATCCTTCCTATTTCGACAAGTTTTTGGAGATTCGTTATTTGGAATATTGTTTAAGTATCTAGAGACACGGGCGTCCTCATAAAACGATTGGAAGTTTCCGTTGTTTGTAATAGCTGCTGGAGGGGTTCTTTTAAACTTCAGTGTTGATTTAATGAATAGAGGTTATAGTACGAATGCTCTTCCTCTACTTTACACGTGATGTTTCCTTTCACCTATTTTTGGGGAGGAGGGGCGGGAAATGGCGAGACTCCTATGGGGAGGAAAGGGCAGGCTGAGATCCCGGAAGGCCTAAGCCTGAGGAAGCTCAGCGCCCGCCCATGGAAAGCGAGTTATTTCCCGCCCCTCCAAGCACTGATAAGAAAAATGGAAACTTTCCAAATTAGTGAAACTCCATGCTTAGAAAAGCTATCTTCTCAACATCAAGACATGAATATGTTAAAATGATACAAAACTGTCTGGTAAAGAGGAGGATATCGTTCCAATGAAAGAATTCGATCAGTTCAAGAAAAGCGGCGAGAACGATAAAAAGAAAAATCAATTCACGATACTCAAAGACGATTCGACCGATGGACACGGAGGATATGGTGTCGGGTCCATCAGTCTTGAAAATATGACCCCAGTCATTGTCGATCCGAACGAGGAAGAAGCGTTTATTGATATGGGAGCCCTTCACGCAAGAAGTAAGGTGGAAAAGCGGGTTAAGTTTCTGCCGAATAAAGAAGAAGTTCCGAACGGTCTGTTGTATTGGATCGTCTGGGTGACGGTCGATTATGCGGACGGAAAGCCCTGTTACTACGGTGTAGCTGCCAGCGAAATTCGTGTCGATCGTTCCATCAAGCGCGGGTACAAGCTGATGCCGGAACACGTCAATCATATGGACAAGTCCTTGAAAGGGAAGTTTGTCGTCGATCATTTAGATGATAAGTCTAAACACATTCTGGGAGAATTCCTGCGTGATAATAAACCGGAACTATGGGAAAATACGCGTCAGGAATTAAAAGATGCATTAGAAGTGTAAGTCCGAAACCGCTGAAGCCGTAAGCTTCCAGCGGTTTTTTTATATCCTTCTCCTGTAAATTCCAGTTTACGAAGGGGTCTTTTATGGTATGATAAGAACAAATGTTCGTATCTGAGGAGGAAGGATTATGGATAGCCGCAACCGTGACCGTGGGACGATCAAATGGACATCGCTGATGCTCCCTGAGCATGTCGAGATGATCAAACAATTATGGAAGGAGGATGAACGGGTTGAAAAAGGCATCATGGATGAGCAGAAAGCGATTGAAATCGACTTTTTGATTCAGCGGGCTCTGAATGATGACCTGACAGTGAAAGTGAAAGTGTACAACGGATTTGATTACGAAGAAATCGAGATGAAGATGGAGTACGTCCATAAGCTGGATCGCAAGGTGTATGGAGTCAATTGGAAAACGAAAGAACCTGTCCAGTTTAAGTTGGATGACATTGCGGACCTTTCAATATTGTGAAGCGTTTTCCTTTTGTTCACAAAATGTTCACGAAAAATTACCCAAAACCAAACGGGCAATCTTGACGGGTGACCAATTGGAATAATATATTAAGTAACACATGGATGATACATGTGGTACTAGGACGAAGAAAATGACCGGCGCTCACCGGTCATTTTCTTTGTCTTTTTTGTGTAGTAAAGGTACCAGGATCTGTGTGTCTGCTCTCTTACGCGGCGTCTCTGTTCCTTAACGTGGGAGCTCTGTTCCCCGACGTGGCGCCTCTGCTCCCTAACACGGCAGGTCTGTTCCATAACGCGAAAGCTCTGTTCCCTACCCCAGACATTCTGTTCCCCAACACAGCTCCTACTTCGGCAGGCGATACTCTTCAACCCCCGGCATCAGAAAATCCAGTCGACAACGTCTTTGAACCATGGATCGTCCTTGAACTCGTCCTCCAGATCCTCTACATTCCGGTCTTCATCACTTCCACATACTTCTTTAGGTATATCAGATTTCTCCATATAGACGAGGCGCTCCTTGTTCGGGCAGTTCGGTCCGGATTTAAAGCCGGTTTCTGGGTCGATATAGACGCCTTTCAAGTCGGGCGGCGGGATGAAAGCCGCCATCGGAAGCGGTTCGTGGATCGTTTCCATTGTTTCCGCCCAGATAGTTTTGGCATAGCGGTGGGCGTTAAATCCCTCCAGTTTCTTGCCGCCTTCATCGTGGCCTATCCAAATGCCTGACAAATACTGTGGACTGAATCCGACCATCCAGCTGTCGAAATCGGTTGTGCCGGATTTGCCGCCATACATGCGGGTCAGCTTTCCTTGAATAGGAGTGCCAGTGACAGAAGCGTATTCGGCGTCCAGAGAAGAATCGAACATGCCTGTCATCATATGGGTGACGGTAAAGGCGCGGGCAGGGTCGACCTCCTTGTCCTCATTGTGAACAGGGCTGTACTCATATAGCACATTTTCATGTCTGTCTGTAATTTTAGCAATCGTATGGCTTTTGATCGCTTCGGAACCTTTGATCAATTTGGCATAACCGTTCAATAAATCGTATAAAGACACCGAAGTAGCTCCTAAGGCTAGAGAAGGGACAGGTTGTGCCTTTTTGGTAATTCCGAACTCCTGCAACGTACGAACAAGCTTTTCAACGCCTATATCGACGTGGGTGGACACAGCATAAATATTGTCGGATACGGCAAGAGCCTGAGCCATTGTAATCGGCGCTTCTGCATATTGATTGTTGAAGTTGGCAGGTGCATAGGTCTTTCCTTCTTCTGAATCAAACTCGGTGGGTTTGCTTTCGACCATCGTCACAGGAGAATACCCTTCTGCGAGTGCCTGATAATAAAGGAACGGCTTGATCGTCGATCCGATATGCCTTTTCGCCTGTGTAGCCCGGTTGAAGGGGCTTTGTTCATAACTTTTCCCGCCGATCAGAGCTGTCACAGCACCGGTTTCACTGTCTAGAATGGCGCCGGCTGTCTGTGTATCATCGTCTTTGGGGATGGTTTCCTGCACCTTTTCCTCCAGTACTTTTTGATGCTCAGGGATCAGGGTAGTATAAATATGATACCCTCCTGTTTTGACAGCCTCTGGTTCAATACCGAGAATGGTGGAGGCTTCCGTTAGGACCTGATCTTGAAAATAAGGCGCGACTTCTTTTTCTGTTTCATCGGAATGACTCGAATAGGTGAGGCTGGCAGTGACTGCTTCTGTCTTTTCGGATGAGGAAATAAAACCGTTTTTCTCCATCTCAGACAGAATCAGCTCTTGTCTGGATTCTGCATTTTCTTCATTCGCAAGAGGTGAATAATAGCTTGGCCCTTTCGGAATCCCGGCGAGCATGGCGGACTCAGTCAGCGATAAGTCCTGAGACGGTTTGTTGAAGTAGTAACGACTGGCCGCTTCGACACCGTAAGCTCCGTGACCGTAATAAATCGTGTTCAAGTACCCTTCCAATATTTCATCCTTATCATAGAAAATCTCGAGCCTTAACGCATAAAAAGCTTCCATCAGCTTTCGTTTCCATGTTTTATCGTGGGATAAATATAGGTTGCGGGCATATTGCTGGGTAATCGTGCTGGCGCCTTCTACCATGCTCATATGCTTGAGGTCGGTCAGAGCGGCAGCGGCAATTCGCTTCAAATCAAATCCGAAATGATTGTAAAAGCGCCGGTCCTCGATGGCGATCGTCGCTTCTTTTATTGAAGAGGGCATGTCCTCGATGTTCGTCCAATAACGCTCCTCGACGCCATGATCTTCGCCGATGACGGACTGATCCTGGCTGTAATAGACGGTATTCTGTTCCGTCATAAGGGAAGGTGGACCTTGTGCGATCGCATAACCGAACACAACGACGACCCCGATCAGTGCTATGACGGACAAGACAAAGGTCCACTTTGTGATTCGTCTGATCCAGCGAAATGTCATCCGAATAAAAAATATCATTCTTCCATACTCCCAACTGTTAAGAATGTATAAAGACTGCTATTATTATGTGAGAATATGTAATAAAATAAACCTTTGGATCGCATACAGATCCTAGGTTTTTCAAAAAGAGGAGAATGCAACAATGGGTACATGGTTTACAGAAAAGCAGACCGAAAACTTTGGCATTACAGCAAAAGTGAATCGTTCTTTGCATAAAGAAAAAACAGATTTTCAAGAGTTGGAGATGCTTGAAACGGAAGAGTGGGGCAACATGCTCGTGCTCGACGATATGGTGATGACGACAGAAAAAGATGAATTCGTCTACCACGAAATGGTGGCGCACGTGCCGCTATTCACTCACCCGAATCCGAAGCAAGTGCTTGTTGTAGGCGGAGGAGATGGAGGAGTGATCCGTGAAGTACTGAAGCACCCAGGCGTCGAAAAAGCAACACTCGTGGAAATAGATGGAAAAGTCATCGAATACTCCAAACAGTACTTGCCGAGCATCGCTGGCGCTCTCGAGGACGAGCGTGTAGAAGTCAAAGTCGATGATGGTTTCATGCATATCGCGAAAAGTGAGCGGGCTTACGATGTCATCATGGTCGACTCCACAGAACCGGTTGGACCAGCTGTTAACCTGTTTTCAAAAGGCTTTTACGAAGGAATCTCCAAGGCATTGAAAGAGGACGGCATCTTTGTCGCGCAGACGGACAATCCTTGGTTCAAGGCGGATTTGATCAAGCAGGTCTATCAGGACGTGAAGGAAACATTCCCGATCACGAAAGTCTACACGGCCAACATTCCGACGTATCCAAGTGGACTATGGACGTTCACAATGGGAAGTAAAATCTACGATCCGCTTCAAGTACCGGATGAGCGTTTTGTGGAGATCGATACGAAATACTATACAAAAGAGCTTCACAAGGCGTGCTTTGCTCTGCCGAAGTTCGTCAAAGACCTGACAGAGGAGTGATGCTGGATGTTATTTGATCCGTCTTATTCAGGGAAAGTGTTCATTATGAGCCGTGCAACAGAAGAAGAAGCAGATGCCGTCATTTACGGCATGCCGATGGACTGGACAGTCAGCTTCCGTCCAGGTTCACGTTTTGGTCCGAACCGGATTCGAGAAGCTTCGATCGGACTTGAGGAATACAGTCCTTATTTAGACCGGCACCTTGAGGAAGTAAGCTATCACGATGCAGGGGACATGCTGCTCCCGTTCGGAAACCCTCAGCGGAGCATCGACATGATTGAGGGATATTTGGATGAACTTTTGCAAAAAGGGAAGTTCCCGCTTGGTCTTGGAGGCGAGCACCTGGTGACATGGCCGGTATTGAAAGCGATGGACAGAAAATACGATGACCTTGCCGTGATTCATATCGATGCCCATGCCGATTTGCGCGAAGAATATGAAGGAGAACCCTTATCCCACTCGACGCCGATTCGGAAGGCATGCGAGTTGATCGGCCCTGAGAACGTCTATTCATTCGGGATCCGTTCCGGAATGCGCGAGGAATTTCAGTATGCAAAAGAGAGCGGTATGCACATGTCGAAGTTCGAGGTGTTAGAGCCGCTGAAAAAAGTACTTCCGTCCCTTGCAGGGCGCCCTGTCTATGTGACGATTGATATCGATGTACTCGATCCGGCATTCGCGCCTGGAACCGGCACGGCTGAAGCAGGTGGTATTTCCTCTAAGGAACTTTTAGCTGCGATTCATGAGATTGCTGGTAGTGAGGTCCGTGTCGTCGGAGCAGATCTCGTCGAAGTGGCTCCTGCTTACGATTCTTCAGAAAAGACGCAGATCGCAGCCAGTAAGTTCGTAAGGGAAATGCTTTTAGGATTCGTGAAATAAATGATAGGATAGAAGAAGTCAAGCCACTGTGAATCAACTTCATAGTGGTTTTTCTGTTGATGAATAAAGAAGGATTTCTTTCAGGAAGGAGTCATCCGTTTTGGATAAAAAGACGATTGGCATTATTGTAGCTTATACCTTAATCATGACGGCTCTTCTTCTTGTCACATTTGCAGGCAACTGGAACCCGTCAGGCTATGATTATACGATTGATAATCAAACTGTGACAATTGAAAAAGGCACGGAGCAGTGGGAAGTGGACGTGTCAGATAAACAGCCGGATGCTTTCCGTTTTTATGTAGCGTTATCGGAAGAACGACAGCAGTGGAGGACAGATATTACAGCGATTGCACTTTTGCTACCATTTTTATTGTTAATTGCGGTACCTGAGCGACGTCCGTTTAAAAACATGGTGCCGAAAAAGTGGTACATGCTGATTGTGCTCGCAATAGCCGTAATTTATGTGGTGTACAGTCTGTCGTTTCATGTGGAACAGATCGGAGAAATTCAGCGTCTTGTCGAACAGCTGCGTGAGTGAAGGGGACTTTCCCTAGTTCAACTTGCGTTTTTGTTCACAAATTTTTATAATATACAAGTTATAGTGTACGATGAAAGGACGGAATAAAAATTATGTCGAATGCAAAAGACGTCCAGGTGCAGCTCGTAACAGAGATTAGGGATGGAGATCGCAGAGAGACAATGGAAGTGAATGGACCAGGCCGCTTTTTCACGCGTGACGAGACCCAAGTACTGACGTTCACCGAACACCCAGAAGAAGGCGAGCCGATCAACACGATGATTACGGTCAAGCCGGGGCATGTCAGTATTAAACGCAGCGGCGGAGTCGATATGAGACAAGTTTTTCAGCATGAAGTGGAAACCGAAAATCTTTACCACCATGCCTATGGTGATTTTCATATGAAAACTTATACAGAGAAGCTTGAGTTCCGTTCGTTGGAGGAAGCTTCTGTCGGGCAGCTGTCGATCAAATATAAGATGACATTAAACCATGAAGTGACGCAGGCGCACCGCTTGACGTTGACGTTTGAGGAGGAGAGCGAATCATGAATATTGTGGAACAAATGGAACAGAAGCTGAAGGATGAGATTGTCCGCTCCGTGCTTGCTGCCGAACTCGCGACAGAAGACGAGATGCCGGATGTCGTGTTGGAGCAGCCGAAAGATAAGGCTCACGGAGATTATGCGACAAACATGGCGATGCAGCTTGCGCGCGTTGCGAAGAAAAATCCTCGTGCAATTGCGACGGAGCTAGTCGAACAATTTGATAAAACGGAAGCGTCGATTGAAAAGATTGAAATCGCCGGTCCGGGATTCATTAACTTTTACATGAACAATCAGTACTTGACGGAGCTTGTGCCGACGATCTTGAACAGCGGCGAGGAGTATGGTCGGACAGATCAAGGCAAAGGTCATAAAATCCAGGTCGAGTTCGTTTCTGCGAACCCGACAGGAACCCTTCACCTTGGTCATGCTCGTGGAGCGGCGATCGGTGACTCATTATGTAACGTGCTGGATGCAGCCGGATATGATGTTTCAAGAGAATATTACATCAATGATGCCGGAAATCAGATTGTCAATCTTGCGTTGTCAGTCGAGGCGCGTTATATGCAGGCGCTAGGGAAAGAGTGGGACATGCCAGAAGATGGCTACCACGGTAAGGACATCATCGATCTTGGGAAAAAATTAGCCGAGGAAGACGGAGAAAAATGGGAAGACGTAGCAGAAGAAGAACGGTTGCAGTTTTTCCGTGAATACGGGCTGAAGTATGAGCTTGATAAAATCAAAAAGGATTTGGAAGAGTTCCGTGTTCCTTTTGATGAATGGTTCTCTGAAACTTCCCTGTACCACGATGACAAAATCCAAAACGCTCTCGATGTATTGAAAGAAAAGAACTATGTGTATGAGAAAGATGACGCGACATGGTTTGAGACCACGAAATTCGGAGACGACAAAGACCGCGTGCTGATTAAAAATGATGGCACTTATACGTACTTGACGCCGGATATCGCGTACCATAAAAATAAGCTTGACCGTGGCTTCGATACACTGATCAATATTTGGGGTGCCGATCACCACGGCTACATCCCGCGTATGAAAGCGGCGATACAGGCGCTTGGATATAACGAAGACACCTTGGAAGTCGAAATCATCCAAATGGTTAACCTGTTCCAGGACGGCGAGAAAGTGAAGATGAGTAAGCGTACAGGAAAAGCCGTGACACTCCGCGAATTGATGGAGGAAGTCGGCATCGATGCGATGCGCTACTTCTTCTCCATGCGCTCCAGTGACTCTCACCTGGACTTCGATATGGACCTTGCACGTTCTGAGTCCAACGAAAACCCAGTGTATTATGTCCAGTATGCTCATGCCCGTATTTGTACGATGCTGAAGCAGGCGGAAGAGAAGGGGCTCACCTCCGACCACTTTGACGGAAGTTATCTTACTTCTGAAAAAGAAGAAGATCTTCTGAAGCGTCTTGGTGAATTCCCACAGGTTGTCGCTGATGCAGCTGAGAAGCGCACGCCGCACCGCGTCACACAGTATGCTTTCGATCTTGCATCGAATCTGCATAGCTTCTACAATGCGGTCAAGGTTCTGGATGAAGACAATAAAGAACAGACTGCTTCTCGCATCGCCCTGATGAAAGCTGTCCGTACGACACTGCAAAACGCTCTGAAGCTGATTGGTGTATCAGCACCAGAGCAAATGTAAAGATTCAAAAAGGCTCTCTCTGTTTTAAGCAGAGGAGCCTTTTTTTCGTTCATTTTTTTCATTTTCCCTGTAGTTCTCATACTTGATGTAGTTGATGTACGTCTTGAAATCCTTTTTGTCCACATTTTCGTCCATGGCTTGCCTGATCAGCGTCACCCATTCATGGTCCAACTGCTCGGCCATTTTTGTCCTTGGCTCTGCTACTAGATGATCAACAGGGACATCCAACGTAACAGCGAGTCGTTGCAAGACATTCAGGGAGGGGTTTGTCTGCGCCCCTTTTTCAATCTCGCTTACATATGACTTCGAAACATTGGATAACTGGGCAAGCTCGGAAATGGAGTATCCTCTTTTCAGCCGAATGACCTTCATCCTATCTCCTAACATCTTTAATCTCCCCATCCTGATATGCGGCATATTTTCATTATACAGAACAAATAGTTCAAAATAAAGTACGATATTTTAAGTAATACGAAGATTTCAACAGTTTTCTCAAGTAAAATTGTTCGTTATTGAGAAATATAGGCGGTTTTGGCGTTTCCTATCGAAGAATTTTTATTTTATACTTTAGTTGTTCTCTAAAAAGAACAAAAAAGCAGCATTCAGGAATCATTCATAAAATAGGAACATAGGATTGACTGATTTATCAAATCACACGGGTAGAGTGGAGGTAAGGAAAATGGAAAATGTCGTAACGATGCCAACACAGGAAGAAACATCATCACTAAACGTCGCAGGTGTAAAGAATACGTATATGAAGCCAAGGATCGTCGCTTTTATTCCGGCCCACAATGAAGAAAAATCCATTCGTGACTGTCTGGCAGGACTGGGGGATCAGACACTGCCGAAAGATGTCGAGATGGATGTCATCGTCATAGCCGACAACTGCACGGACCGTACAGAGGAAGTTGCTTTGGCAGCGGGGGAAGAGTTCAACCTTCGTCTCAAAGTTCTGACGACAGAAAATAACAAGCAGCGGAAAGTTGGAGCTTTGAACTCCGCCTGGAAAAGCATTTATGGAGATCCTCTTGATTTGTATAATAAAAAGCTGACCATCTTCCAGGAGTATTATAAAGGTTCAGTCAAAGCCATTCTCGGTATGGATGCCGATAGTCGACTTGCACCTGATGCGCTGGCCCAGTTATGGGAGGGGCTGATGAGTTCGAGGAACATCGGGGGCGTAATGGCGAAATATACGATGAGAATGCCGAAGAAGAAGAGTATGCTCTCTAAAGATGACGTGCATTATGAAGAACGACTGGCGAGCGGGGAGTATGGCGGACCGATTACAAGATGGTGGACCCATCAGCAGAAACAGGATATGGCTAGTTGGCTGCTCAACCTGCAGTACAGAGGGGGAAGCACTTATGTATTAGGTGGGCAAGCGACTCTATTCAGACCAGAAGCCCTCCAGGATATCATAGAGGAAAATAAACTCGATGGACCATGGCAGGACGAAAGCGATGTAGAGGATATGCTCCTTACATGGCAGATTCAAAAGAAATGGAAAACGCTTATCAGTCCTACCGCCCGCTGTTTTGTAGATGCGATGAGGTCGTATCATACGTTCCGTCAGCAGCGGAACAAATGGCAGGGGGGAACGGTCGAATTACTTACAAACAGTGATATCGGCGTAAAATCAAGACACAAATGGAAGATTTGGCGCTCGCAGCTCAAGATGATGACAGACCTTTCGATTCGCGTACTGTTTGTCACGTTGTTAGCACTTTCTCTAGCCACCGATCAATTTTACTGGTCATGGATCTGGCTGACTCCAGTCGTTCTCGCTTCTGTCCTGAATACGATATTGGCCCTGAAAACACCGATGCACCGGGGGATTGATGTTGTCTTAGCAGCGCTTCTGATCAGCCCGGAAATCTATTTATGGGCCAACCTGATCACCTTCTCAAACGTGTGGATGAACAAGTTCTCTGCTCATAAGAAGGATGGATGGGCCATTCAGTATAATGCAGAGCGTGGAAATACGAGAAGTAAAATCGTAGAAGGTTTGTTAGCCACCGTGTTGGTTGTCGGTGTACTCGTTTATTTGGCTTATCAGTATCGTCCTTTCTTAACCAGTGAAACTGTGCAAATGGCTATAAGTCCGTATTTGGAGGCTGGCTGGATGGTTCTGATCGCGCTTACTGTTTATACTTCGATTTTAATGGTCTATCAAATCTGGACATTGAGAGGTCGACACACAGCCTAAAGGAGGAATGAACAGTGAGAATAAAAAAAGCGATTATACCCGCAGCGGGTTTTGGAACTAGATTTCTTCCTGCCACAAAAGCACAGCCGAAAGAAATGCTTCCGATCGTCGATAAACCGACGATCCAATATATCGTCGAAGAAGCGGTGGAAGCGGGTATTGAAGAGATTATCATTGTTACAGGTAAAGGGAAACGGTCGATTGAAGATCATTTTGACATCGCGTGTGAACTAGAAAGTCATCTGATGAAAAAAGGAAAAGAGGATATGCTGGAGAAGGTCCGTTATTCGACGGACCTTGCCGATATCCACTATATCAGGCAAAAAGAACAAAAAGGTCTGGGACATGCCGTATGGTGTGCCCGTAACTTCATAGGAAATGAGCCGTTCGCTGTTCTGTTGGGGGATGACATTGTGAAGGGAGAAACGCCTGGAATCAGACAGCTGATTGATGTTTACGAGCAGACAGGGGCGTCTGTCATCGGAGTACAAACCGTTCCAGATGAAGAAACTCATCGCTATGGAATCATTGATCCGGGGAATCACATGGGCAGACGTTATCAGGTCGAAGCTTTTGTAGAAAAACCAGTACAAGGTACAGCTCCATCTAATTTAGCGATTATTGGGCGATATATTCTCACACCTGAGATATTTGAATACCTTAACGAACATCAAGTTGGCGCGGGAGGAGAAATTCAACTGACAGATGCAATCAATAAGTTGAATGAAGCTCAGGTCGTGCACGCTTACGATATCGATGCCAGCCGCTACGATATTGGAGATAAAGCAGGATTTGTGAAAACCACGCTGGAGTTTGCTCTCCAAAGAGAAGACCTTCGGGATGATTTACTTCGATACATGAATGAAAAGATGGAGGAATACGAACGTACCCTTTTGAGACTGTAAACTCAAGAGATCAAAAATCGATAAATTCATCAACAATCGTACGTTTCAACATAACCCCTGCGTGTTTAAGGTTTAAGTCAAAGGCTTCCCAATAGGAAGCCTTTTTTATGTAAAGGAGGATTGAGGGAGGAGGACGTGGAAATCATAAAGACCACACAAGTGTAAGCAGAAAGGAAGAAACCAAAAATGAAAGAAATCCTATTCGCTTTGATTACAGGTTTTATCGTCGGAGTCGTCTTTGCTGTCATGAAGCTGCCGATACCAGCCCCTCCGGCTGCCGCTGGAGTTGTTGGTATCGCAGGCATTTATTTTGGGTTTAAATTCGTGTCATGGGTTGGACCGATGATTTCCGAAGTGATGAAATAGTTAGAGAAAAGGTCTTAAAAGAATAGCGAGTTTCTGATTGAATTTCGTTTTTAACGATCGGTTCTTCCAAAAGGACTCATCCAAAGAAATCGCGTCTTCAAAATCTTCCATGTACATGTTCCGTAAATTGCGGACAAACGTATCATCATAAATGAACGTGTTGACTTCCTTATTCAAGAACAAGCTTCTGCGGTCAAAGTTCGCCGTCCCGAGATCCGCAAGCTTTTGATCGGACATGATGACTTTTGCGTGGTAAAAGCCGGCATCAAAAAATTTCACATGGGCCCCATGTTCGGAGAGCTCTTTCAAATAGGGAAGCCCCCCTTCTTTTACAAAAGGATGATCGGCTTTCAGTGGAACGAGAATGTAGAGCTGGACCCCGCGTTTTAATGCTTTCAATAAAGAATTTTGAAGAGTAGGCGAGGGGATGAAATAAGGAGATCCGATCAACAATTCCTGCTGGCAGTCTTTGATGATTTCGTTGATCTCTTCTTCGAGCCCAAATCCATCCGTTGCGGTGATGCTTAACGGGTGAGCGCCCTCCTTATCGACATGGATCGCTTCATGCTTTTCTCCTGTGGCCAAGTACCAGTCATCTAGAAACACACCATGGAGCTCTTGAACGACAGGCCCTGTCAGACGCATATGATAGTCGCGCCAGTCTCCAAATTTCGGAGTCTCTCCGATATAGTTTTTTCCGATATTAAAACCGCCGGCATACGCGATTTCTCCATCGATAACGGCAATCTTCCGGTGATTCCGTCGGTTCAAGCGGTAAAATAAATACGGAAATCCTGGCACTTCAGCGAAATGAAAGTCCACACCCGCTTCCTTCAATGACTGTCGCATCTGTTTATTCACCCGGTACCCACCAAGCCGGTCGGTCAACAGCCGTACAGGAACGCCTTCTGAGGCTTTATTTTTCAATATTTGCAGGAAATTTTCACTGATGTAATCGTTATCGATCAAATAGAAGAAAATGTCCACCTGTTTTGTAGCGGAGGCGATATCCTGAAACAGGCGTTCATATAAAGGACTGCCATTTTTAAAAAGGTGATAGTCGCCTGTCGTTCTTCGAAACGGCAACTTTCTTGGGTTTTGATGATGATGCTTGCGGCCTAATTTAAAATCAATGACCAGTAATAAAATAAAAATCATGACGATGAACAAAAGTGTAATCATGATCGAATCACCTCCAGACCATTTAGTTTTCCCTACTGCCAGCTTTTTCAAAAGAGAAAATGTAAAATTATGTTGACTGAATGCTCATTCATAATTTATCATTAAGCTATAAGATTCAGAAAATTTATGTTTCTGATCCGGCAAAGTGCCAATCGCAGCTGTGATCACAACAAAGAGGGGGAGAACAAATGAGTCCGTTGTTAATCGCAAACTGGATTCTGTTCCTTGGCGTAACGATTTATGGATTTTATTTATTCGTTCGCGTCGTTCGCACACGTATCGCTTACATCAAGATGGGGCGGAAATTCGAGTTTGATGGTCAAATCAAAAGTCGAATGCAGAAAGTATGGGTCAACGTATTCGGCCAGAAAAAATTATTAAAAGACAAAAAATCTGGAATCATTCACGTCATGATGTTCTATGGATTTATTCTTGTCCAGTTCGGAGCGATCGATTTTATTTGGAAGGGGCTCGTGCCTGATACACACCTGCCGTTAGGTCCTTTTTATCCAGGATTCGTCTTCTTCCAAGAACTTGTGACATTGACGATTCTCGTCGCCGTCATCTGGGCATTTTACCGTCGTTACATTGAAAAGCTTGTCAGATTGAAGCGTGGCTTTAAAGCAGGACTTGTCCTTATTTTTATTGGAACATTGATGGTGACCGTTCTTGTCGGGAACGGAATGGGATTGATCTGGTTCGATCATGAAGCGGCATGGACAGAGCCTGTTGCGAGCATTATTGCAAGCGCTTTCTACTGGTTGCCACCAGCTGCAGCCGCCACGATTTTCTATGTGATGTGGTGGATCCACCTGTTGATCTTGCTGACATTCCTAGTGTATGTACCTCAATCGAAGCACGCGCACTTGATTGCAGCACCGATCAACGTCTTTCTAAACCGTGAAGAGCCGCCTGGGAAGCTGCAGCCGATCGATTTTGATATCGATGAGGAAGCAGATGAAGAGGATGTCTCCTTTGGGGTCGGAAAAATTGAAGATTTTAATCAACTGCAGATGATCGATTTTTACGCTTGTGTAGAATGTGGTCGTTGTACAAGCGTCTGCCCGGCTTCTGGATCAGGGAAAATGCTGTCTCCAATGGATTTGATTTTGAAACTCCGTGATCATTTGACGGAAAAAGGAGCAGCGGTAACCGGACAATCGCCATGGGTTCCAGCCTATGCATTTGCGGGAACAGAAGGGAATACACTGGCGCAAATGGCACGTACTCAGGGAAGTGATGAGGCAGCAGCTTCAATTGAAGCGGTTCAAAACAAGAGTTTGATCGGTGATGTCATCACAGAGGAAGAGCTTTGGGCCTGTACGACTTGCCGGAACTGTGAGGATGCGTGTCCGGTAATGAACGAACACGTCGATAAAATCATCGATCTTCGCCGTTACCTTGTGCTGACAGAAGGCAAGATGGATGCCGATGGACAGCGTGCGATGATGAACATCGAACGCCAAGGTAATCCTTGGGGGCTTTCTAAGAAGGAGCGCGAAGACTGGCGCAACCTTGAGGAAGATGTTCATATTCCAACCGTAAAAGAATTGAAGAAGTCCGGAGAAGACTTTGAATACTTATTCTGGGTCAGCTCAATGGGTTCTTATGATAACCGCAGTCAAAAAATCGCCATGGCCTTTGCTAAGCTGATGAACAAAGCAGGGATCAAGTTTGCGATACTCGGAAACCGTGAACAAAACTCCGGGGATACTGCGCGCCGGATGGGGAACGAATTCCTTTTCCAAGAGCTTGCAGAGAAGAACATGAAAGAGTTCTCGAAGTATGATGTGAAGAAAATCGTCACGATCGACCCTCATGCTTATAACATTTTCAAAAATGAATATCCAGACTTCGGGCTAGAAGCCGAGGTGTACCACCATACGGAACTGCTCGCGGAGTGGCTGAAGGACGGACTCCTTAAACCAGAGGGCGTTGTCAGAGAGAAGATTACGTACCATGACAGCTGCTATCTCGGTCGTTACAACGAAGTGTATCAGCCGCCGCGTGAAGTGCTTGAAATGATTCCAGGCGTTGAAGTCGTCGAGATGAAGCGTAACCGTTCAAACGGAATGTGTTGCGGCGCTGGCGGAGGCATGATGTGGATGGAAGAGAAATCCGGAAACCGTGTCAACGTAGCTCGTACAGAACAGGCTCTCGAGGTGGAACCGACGATGATTTCCAGCGGCTGTCCGTTCTGTCTGACGATGCTTTCTGACGGAACGAAAGCGAAAGAAGTGGAGGAAAGCGTCAGCACGATGGATATTGCCGAGATTTTAGCGAAGTCGATCTTCGAAAAGGCAGAAGAGAAAACGGCATAATTCCTTCATCGGTCGCGGCTTACCCGTGACCGATGTTGTTGTGTGAAGACATGCAGGTCCTACAAATGTATGATTATTTTTAAAATTGTGGAAAGTGTGCTGGTAATTCTGTACACTTTCCTTATAGAGTGAAATTGAGCGAGCGTTCAATCGCCAATTTTGTAAGCGTTATCATATAGAGGGAGGAAATGAAACATGAGTAAAACAGTGATCGTAGCAGGAGCACGTACACCCTTTGGTAAGTTTGGTGGAGCCCTCGCTCCGCTGACAGCATCCATGCTTGGAGGCATTGCGATTAAAGGTGCATTGGAGCGAAGCGGAGTCAAGCCAGATGAAGTAGGGGAAGTCATTATGGGAACGGTTCTCCAAGGAGGACAAGGGCAGCTGCCTTCTCGCCAGGCATCACGCGAAGCCGGCATTCCATGGGATGTGAAAACCGAGACAGTCAATAAAGTTTGTGCCTCCGGAATGAGAAGTGTAACGATGGCGGATCAGTTCATTCGTTTAGGGGATGAGGAAGTCATCGTAGCCGGCGGAATGGAAAGCATGAGCAATGCTCCTTACTTTATGCCGAAAGCACGCTGGGGACTTCGCATGGGAGACGCATCCGTCAAAGACATGATGGTCCACGATGGTCTGACATGTTCCTTCGAAAAAGTTCACATGGGGAACTACGGAAACCGGACAGCAGAAGAACTAGAACTTTCACGCGAGGCTCAGGATGAATGGGCGTATCGTAGCCATCAGCGCGCGATCGATGCCATCGAAAATGGAACCTTGGCAGAAGAGATCACGGCCGTCGAAGTTCCACAGCGCAAAGGGGATCCAGTAGTCGTCGATCAGGATGAAGCGCCAAGAAAGAATACGACAGTAGAAGCACTATCCAAACTCCGTCCAGTATTCGATCCTCAGGGTACCATTACAGCTGGGAATGCTCCAGGGGTCAACGACGGAGCCTGCGCGATGGTCCTCATGTCTGATGAAAAAGCAAAGCAGCAGGGAATAGAGCCATTAGCTACGATCCTTGCTCATGATGAAATTGCTGTTGAAGCGCAGGATTTCCCGCAAACGCCGGGCCTCGTCATTAATAAAATTCTTAAGAAAACAGGAAAATCCATAGAAGATATAGATCTGTTCGAAGTCAACGAAGCGTTCGCCGCCGTGTCACTGGCGAGTGGTAAAATCGCAGGACTTGATCCGGAAAAAGTGAACGTCAACGGTGGAGCAGTCGCCCTTGGTCATCCAATCGGTGCAAGCGGAGCCAGGATTTTGCTGACGCTTGCTTATGAACTGAAGCGACGCGGAGGCGGTGTCGGGATTGCTGCCATCTGCTCAGGCGGCGGACAGGGAGATGCGGTCATGATCGAAGTTCCGAAGGGGGCACAGTCATGAATATAGAGCGCGTCATGGTAATCGGTGCGGGTCAGATGGGCGCAGGGATTGCCCAGGTGTTTGCCCAGGCCGGTCTACAGGTCAAGCTGAACGATATGAACCAGGAAGCCCTCGATCGCGGTCTTTCAGGAATTGAAAAGCGCATGCTCAGAGCCGTTGAAAAAGGCAAAATGACAGAAGAAGAGCAGAAGGAAAGCTACAGTCGCCTGTCAGGAACAACAACTTTGGAGGCCGCCTCTGATTGTGACCTTGTCGTCGAAGCGGTTGTTGAAAATATGGAGGTCAAGGAAAAGGTGTTTCGCAAGCTTGATGAAGTGGCAGCGCCACATGCCATTTTGGCAACGAACACTTCTTCTCTTCCCATTACAGAAATTGCGGCTGTCACGAAGCGTCCGGACCAGGTGATCGGCATGCATTTTATGAATCCCGTACCCGTCATGAAGCTCGTCGAAATCATTCGGGCGATCCAAACAAGTGACGAAACGTATCAGGCGATTGAAGAGATGACGAAAAAGCTCAGCAAGACGCCTGTCGAAGTCGAAGATTTTCCGGGGTTTGTTTCGAACCGTATCTTAATGCCGATGATCAATGAAGCGATCTATACAGTATATGAAGGAGTGGCGACACCGGAAGACGTAGATACGGTAATGAAGCTTGGAATGAATCATCCGATGGGGCCGCTGACATTGGCTGATTTCATCGGACTTGATACATGTCTATATATTATGGAAGTTCTTCATGAAGGATTCGGAGACAGCAAATATCGTCCATGTCCACTGCTCCGTAAATATGTCAAAGCGGGCTGGCTCGGTAAGAAATCAGGTCGCGGATTCTACAGCTACGAATAAAGGGTGAAGGGGAGAACGACAATGGAGATGCATTTTACAGATGAACAGGAAATGATGCGCAAGATGGTCCGTGATTTTGCTGAAAAAGAGGTAGCGCCGGCTGTTGAGCGGATGGAGAGGGAAGATCGTTTTCCGTCCGAGCTGATTCCGAAAATGGGAGAACTCGGGCTGATGGGGATTCCGATTCCAGAAAAATACGGCGGGGCCGAAATGGATTACACGTCTTATATCATTGCGATCCATGAGCTTTCCAAAGTCAGTGCGACTGTAGGTGTCATCCTTTCTGTGCATACGTCTGTAGGGACGAATCCGATTCTTTACTTTGGAACGGAAGAGCAAAAACAGAAGTATATTCCGAAGCTTGCTTCAGGAGAGTACTTAGGAGCGTTCGCCTTAACAGAGCCGGGAGCAGGATCTGACGCCGGTAACTTGAAAACGAAAGCCGAGCGGAATGGCGATCACTACGTGCTGAATGGATCAAAAGTGTTCATTACCAATGGAGGGCACGCCGATACGTTTATTGTATTCGCGAGGACCAATCCAGATGTGAAGACCGGTAAGGGGCTCAGTGCTTTTATTGTCGAACGGGATACACCTGGCTTCTCAATCGGAAAAGCAGAGAAGAAGATGGGCATGCACGGATCGAGTACGGTTTCCCTTAATTTTGATCAATGTGAAATTCCCGTATCCCAGCGTCTCGGTGAAGAAGGGGAAGGGTATAGAATCGCTCTTGCCAACCTCAATATCGGACGGATCGGCATCGCTGCCCAGTCGCTTGGTATTGCGGAGGCCGCTTTCGAACATGCTGCAGCTTATGCGAAAGAGCGGGAGCAATTCGGGAAGCCGATTGCATCCCTACAAGGCATTTCATTCAAGCTTGCCGATATGGCAACAGCAGTCGAGGCATCGAAACTGCTTGTCTATAATGCGGCATCTTTACAGGCTTCCGGAGCGAAATGTGGAAAAGAAGTATCGATTGCCAAACTTTTCGCATCAAGAACTGCTGTTCAAAATGCTATTGAAGCGGTTCAAATCCACGGTGGCTACGGCTATACCAAGGATTACGCGGTAGAACGCTTCTTCCGTGATGCTAAAGTATGCGAAATTTATGAAGGTACAAGTGAAATCCAACGAATTGTCATTGGAAATCATCTGATCAGAGACTAGGAGGATCCGAATGAATTTTACATTAACCGAAGAACAACAAATGCTTAGAAAAATGGTCCGCGACTTTGCCAAGAACGAGGTAGAGCCGACAGCGGCTGAACGCGATGAAGAAGAACGGTTTGACCGTGGAATTTTCGATAAAATGGCGGAGCTTGGGCTGACGGGAATTCCGTGGCCGGAAGAGTATGGAGGCATCGGATCCGATTTTGTCAGTTATGTCATTGCTGTAGAAGAGCTGTCACGAGTTTGTGCCTCAACAGGTGTCACATTGTCCGCTCACATTTCCCTTGCAAGCTGGCCGATCTATAAGTTCGGAAACGAAGAGCAGAAGAAAACCTATTTATCCCAGCTCGCTTCTGGAGAAAAGCTGGGAGGGTACGCATTGTCTGAGCCCGGGGCCGGCAGTGATGTCTCTTCGATGCGGACACAGGCGATATGGAAAGACGACCATTATGTGCTGAACGGAAATAAAGTCTGGATCACAAACGGCGGCGTCGGCGACCTTTACATCGTGTTTGCCAAAACAGACCCGGATGCAGGAACCCGAGGTGTTAGTGCGTTTATCGTTGAAAAAGGAACACCAGGATTCACGTTTGGTAAGAAAGAGAAAAAACTCGGTATCCGATCATCTCCGACGACAGAACTGATTTTCGAAGATTGTAAAATTCCTAAAGAAAACCTGCTCGGAGAAGAAGGGCAAGGATTCAAAATTGCGATGATGACGCTCGACGGAGGAAGAAACGGAATTGCTGCTCAGGCCGTCGGAATCGCCCAAGGTGCATTAGATGAATCCGTCGCTTATGCCAAAGAGCGTGAACAATTCGGAAAGCCGATTGCAAGTCTTCAGGGGATATCCTTCAAGCTTGCGGATATGGCGACAGAAATCGAGGCATCAAGACTATTAACCTATCAAGCAGCTTACCTGGAATCAGAAGGTCAGCCTTACGCGAAAGCATCTGCTATGGCGAAGCTGTATGCAGGTGATACCGCCATGAAAGTGACAACCGAAGCCGTCCAAGTCCACGGTGGCTATGGCTATACGAAGGATTATCCGGTGGAGCGCTACATGCGTGATGCGAAGATCACTCAAATTTATGAAGGAACACAAGAAATCCAGCGTCTCGTCATCGGAAGAATGGTAACGAAAGATTGAGAATAAAACAAAACCGGATCCATAAAAGCAGGTGACTCCGATGCATGATCTGGCAGAACGAATACAAAAACAGGATATGCGCGCGCTCGCACGGGCGATCACGCTGATTGAAAATGACGATGATCAGAAGCTCGAATTGATGAGCGATATCTTTTCGATGAAGAAAAACGCCCACTATATTGGGATCACTGGATCGCCGGGTGCTGGCAAAAGCTCTTTGATCAACCGGCTCTTGACCTATATTCGCAGTCTTGACTTGACGGTCGCAGTCATAGCGGTCGATCCGACAAGTCCGTTCAGTGGAGGGTCCCTTCTTGGAGACCGGACCCGGATGAACCAGCATTTCATGGATCCGGGGATCTTCATTCGGAGCATGGCTACCCGAGGCAGTCTCGGAGGTCTTGCCCGTTCTACGAAAGATGCGATCCGGGTGTGTGATGCCTACGGTTTTGACGTTGTACTCGTCGAAACGGTAGGAGTCGGACAATCGGAGCTCGACATTATGAAGGTTGTCGACACGACGGGTCTTGTGCTTACGCCGAACAGCGGGGATGTCCTGCAAATATTCAAAGCAGGAATCATGGAAATCGCCGACGTGTTCATCATTAATAAAGCAGACCTTCCGGGTGTCGGGAAGCTGAAAGCGACACTAGAAGAATATTTGATGATCGTCCAGCCGGATGGCTGGGAACCGCCGATCATTCGGACGGTTTCCACTGAGAATCAAGGCATGCCAGAACTATGGGAGAAGATGAACGCTCACTATGCGTACCTTTATGAAACGGATAAAGGACACACAAAAAGAAGGCTACAGCTGGAGCTTGAAGTCTATGATCTGATCCGAGAAGAGATTTGGCGTGAAGTGAAATTAAGCATTGAGCAGGATCAACAAAAGCGTAGTCTCCTTGATGATCCTGATGTCGATCCCTATCAGTTGGCTCGTTCCTGGTTTCAGGAGTGGGTAGGTAAAGGAGAATGACCATGGCAAAAAAACAAGTTCCTTCTTCAATCAAGGATGAGACGCTCGTTTTAAAGAGAAGGAATCAGATGATCAAAGGAGCTGTCACTCTTTTTATCGAAAAAGGGTTCCACAAAACGACGACTCGCGAAATAGCCAAAGCTTCTGGTTTCAGTATCGGAACGCTCTATGAGTACATTCGCACAAAAGAGGATGTGCTGTTTCTCGTTTGTGATTCGATTTATCAACGGGTAAAAGCAAGAATGGAAACGCTCATCGATCCGCATGAACCAACAGTGGAAAGCCTTGTTCGCGCCATTCGTTCGTACTTCCAGCTGATGGACGATATGCAGGATGAGGTGCTTGTCATGTATCAGGAGGTCAAGTCACTGCCGCGGGATGCCCAGGATTATGTGCTGCAGAAGGAACGCGACATGGTTGCCATGCTAGAAGAAGTCATCAAAAACAGTCTCCCGGAAAACCGCTCACAAGACGAAATCCGGCTGATCGCCAACAATATCTTCGTTCAGGGGCAGATGTGGGGCTTCAGGCGTTGGATCTTGCAGCGCTCGTTTACATTGGAAACCTATACAGACCTGCAAGTCAAGCTGCTTCTTGAAGGAGTCCATCAGTTTGAAAAAGAAAAATCATAGCACGCAAGTTTGTGGATGGAGGAAAGCGAGTCATTTCCCGTACCTCCGAAACCACCAATCGTAACGAAAACCGTATCCAATCGAAATAAATTCTACTATATAAAGGAGGAGATCGGTAATGGAACAGCCGACCGTTTATAAACCGAAGAATCCTGTCCGATTTGTCACAGCCTCAAGCCTATTTGACGGACATGATGCATCGATCAACATCATGCGCCGGATCCTGCAGTCGACAGGAGCAGAAGTCATTCATCTTGGTCATAACCGTTCTGTTGAAGAAGTCGTCAATGCCGCGATTCAAGAAGACGTTCAAGGGATCGCCATATCTTCCTACCAGGGAGGACACGTCGAATACTTTAAATACATGGTTGATCTATTGAATGAAAAAGGTGCCGGACACATCCGCGTTTATGGAGGCGGGGGTGGAGTCATCATTCCAAGGGAAATCAAAGAGCTCCATGAATACGGAGTCGCCCGCGTATTTTCTCCAGAGGATGGACGCTCATTAGGGCTGCAAGGCATGATCAACCTCATGATGGAAGAGTGCGATTTCATCCCTCCGCTTGATGTCGAATCAGGGGTCAAAGAACTGACCGAAGGAAATCATCAGTCGATGGCACGTTTCATCACATACGTCGAGAATACTCCGAAAAAAGATCGGGAAGCTGTCGCCGCTTTTGAAAGCGCTGTCGAAAAAGTGCAGGACCGTACGATTCCGGTTTTGGGGATCACAGGTACAGGGGGAGCAGGGAAGAGCTCTTTAACAGATGAGTTGATTCGTCGCTTCCTTAATGAAATTCCGGATAAAAAATTGGCGATTTTATCCGTCGATCCGACGAAGAAAAAGACAGGAGGCGCTCTGCTTGGAGACCGTATCCGAATGAATGCGATCTTCAATCCTCGTGTATATATGAGGTCGCTAGCAACCCGGGAGGCGCGTTCCGAGCTTTCGACTGCTGTCGAAGAGGCGATCCAAGTTTTAAAAGCGTCAGGTGTCGATTTCATTATCGTCGAAACAAGTGGAATTGGTCAGGGAGATGCGGCAATTACCGATATTACAGACTTGTCGATGTATGTCATGACAGCAGAATTCGGTGCCCCGTCCCAGCTTGAAAAGATCGATATGATCGACTTCGCTGATTTTATTGTCATCAACAAATTTGAACAAAAAGGGTCGGAGGATGCGCTGAGCCAGGTGAAGAAGCAGTATCAGCGCAGTCATATGCTGTTTCATTCTGATGACAGCAAGTTTCCTGTCTACGGTACGATCGCCAGCCAGTTCAACGATCCTGGAACGAACACCCTTTTTGCTGCAATCGTTGACGAATTGAATGACCGCTATGCTTGGCAAGAACAGACGTCGTTAAAGCGTGTCGATAAAGTAGAAAAACAGAATGTCATCATTCCGAACGACCGCAAACAATACTTGCGCGATATTGCGCTCGCTGTTCGCAACTATCATAAAGAAACAGAAAACGAGGCAGAAAAAGCGCGCAAGCTTTATCAGCTAAAAGGGGCACTTGACCAGCTGGATGACGAAGGTGCAAAAGAAAGTATTCAGCTTCTCATCGAGGACTATGAAAAATCTTTAGATAGAGAAGCAAAAGAAAAACTGGACGATTGGGATGGACTTCACGAGCGATACAGCGGCGATACTTACAGCTTCAAAGTAAGGGATAAAGAAATCACAATGGATCTGACAACGGAGAGCCTGGCCGGCACGAAGATTCCAAAAGTGGCGTTGCCGAACTACTCCGATTGGGGAGACCGTCTGACATGGCTGTTACGGGAGAACGTTCCTGGAGCATTTCCATTCACAGCAGGTGTCTTTCCGTTCAAGCGAAAAGGAGAGGATCCAAAGCGCCAATTCGCGGGGGAAGGAACGCCTGAGCGTACGAACCGCCGCTTCCATTACTTATCGGAAGGGGACGATGCGAAACGTTTAAGTACCGCATTCGACTCTGTGACGCTGTACGGAGAGGATCCGGACGAGCGACCGGATATTTACGGGAAAGTCGGAGAAAGTGGCGTCAATATTTGTACACTTGAAGATATGAAAAAGCTTTACTCCGGATTCGATCTCGTCGATCCAACGACATCTGTCTCCATGACGATTAATGGTCCGGCTCCGATCATTCTCGCCATGTTTTTCAATACGGCGATCGACCAGCAGCTTCAGAAGTTCCGGGAAGAACATGGCCGTAAGCCAACCGAAGACGAAGCGGCAAAGATCAAAGCAGAAACCATTCATGTCGTCCGAGGTACCGTACAGGCGGATATTTTGAAAGAAGACCAGGGACAGAACACATGCATTTTCTCTACTGAGTTTGCGCTGAGAATGATGGGTGATATCCAACAGTATTTCATCGACTACGATGTGAGGAATTACTACTCCGTGTCGATTTCCGGCTATCACATCGCAGAAGCAGGAGCCAATCCTATCACACAGCTCGCCTTCACCCTTGCTAACGGGTTTACGTATGTAGAGTATTACTTAAGCAGGGGAATGGATATTAATAAATTTGCCCCGAACCTTTCCTTTTTCTTCTCAAACGGACTGGATCCGGAGTACACGGTGCTTGGTCGCGTAGCGAGAAGGATCTGGGCGATTATCATGAAGAATAAATATGGGGCGAATGAGCGCAGTCAAAAGCTGAAATATCATATTCAGACGTCCGGCCGTTCTTTGCACGCACAGGAGATAGACTTCAATGATATCCGGACGACACTGCAGGCGCTGATTGCGATTCAGGATAACTGTAACTCGCTTCATACGAACTCTTATGATGAAGCGATCACAACACCGACGGAAGAATCTGTCCGCCGGGCAATGGCGATTCAAATGATCATTTCCAAAGAATTTGGTTTGACGAAAAACGAAAATTCCCTGCAGGGTGCTTACATTATTCGTGAGCTGACAGACCTTGTAGAAGAAGCTGTGCTACAGGAATTTGAACGGATCAATGATCGCGGTGGCGTGCTTGGAGCAATGGAGCGCCAGTATCAGCGCGGGAAAATCCAGGAAGAGTCGCTTTACTATGAAGGGAAAAAGCATTCAGGCGAATTGCCGATCATCGGTGTCAATACGTATTTGAATCCGAATCCACCATCAGAAGAAGAAATTGACTCGATGGAACTTGCCCGTGCTTCTAAAGAAGAAAAAGAGCACCAAATCACCGAACTGCGAAAATTCCAAGAGTCCAACTCCGACGAAGCAGACCAGGCGCTAGAGCGACTGAAATACGTAGCAAGCAGCGGCGGAAACATCTTCTCAGAACTCATGGAAACCGTCAAAGTCGCAAGTCTAGGGCAAATCACCAACGCCCTCTACGAAGTCGGCGGACAGTATAGAAGAAATATGTAACAGAAGTCTTTTCTCTTTGTGAAGGGAATGGAGTTTTTGAAGTTCGGAATGGTTAGATCTACAAGTGATGTTTCCGTTCACTTATTCTGAGAAGGAGGGGAAGGAAATGGTGAGACTCCTATGGGGAGAAAAGGCAAGCTGAGATCCCGCAGGAGCCGTGCAACGAGGAAACTCAGCGCCCGCCCATGGAAAGCGAATCATTTCCCGCCCCTCCTAGCTTTGTACAAAAAACGGAAACTTTACCACTAAGAATAAAAAGCGCTCTGTCTCCATCAAGACAAAGCGCTTTTATCTTAGTGACCACCACTCACCTGATCCTCATCATGAGCCTGATTCACTTCCGTTACATAAGGCGTCACCGTTCCATACCATTCATACGTAATATCATACGTCTGTCCCTGCTCAAGCAGCATCCACATGTTTGTATCTTCGACATGGACCAATTGATCATCATTCAGCGTGACGTAGTAGCCCTCATCATTATGTGTTTTATCCGTTACGGTAGCCTCGGTCAAATGTTCATACTCAATCTTTCCGAAGCTTGTAAATAACCAAATTCCAACTGCAACAATAACAATACTTGTCGCAACCCAATCGAATGGATGACCTTTCATCATGTCTCTCTCCTTCATATCGTCTTTGCTTTTCTATAGTTTAAAATAAAAAGGCGTGAAGACCAAGCGATACGGGTAAATTGACTCCTATAACAGGCACGTTTAAATATTCATTTGATTGGCAATCAATGAAAGGGAGAAAGAGATTTGATTTTTGCAGCACCAAACCATATAATGGGTGGTATGATTAAATGTGATTCGTATGCCTACGAGACCTTTTATTTTATTTTGTTTATATAAAGGAGTGCTGACCCGTGAGCTTAAAAGAACTAAGCCAAGATCAAATCCAGGAAATGTCCATGATCGAAATTGCGACGATCATGTTAGAAGATGAAAGAGAAGCGATTGACTTTAACGAAATCTTTAACCGTATCGCCTCTATGAAAGGCTTGACAGAGCAACAGAAAGAAAATAGCATTGCTCAATTTTATACAGATATGAACATCGATGGTCGTTTTATGACAATCGGAACGAACCGTTGGGGCTTGAAGAGCTGGTACCCAGTGGAGCAGATGGAAGAAGAGATCGCGAATCTTCCTCAAAAGCGTAAGAAGAAAAAGAAAAAGCCGTCTAAGCTTCTTGAAGACGAGCTTGGCGTTTCTGAATTTGACGATGAAGAGGACGAGGATCTTGAAGAAGATTTAGATCTTACAGATGAGGATCTGGATCTTGACGATGATGATGACGATTACGACGGTGATTATGAAGACGATGACCTTGATGAAGAGGAAGAAGAAATCGTTGAAGATGACATCAGCTTTGTCGGAGATGAGGACGAAGAGGAAGACCGTTAAAAAACGATGGTTGACTTTCAAAAGTCAAATCAGTAGAATCTTATTTGGGCTCTTTAATTTTCGTAATGAAAAGATCAACGCTCCCCGAGAGAGGGGAGCGTTTTTTGTTTTTGTAAGGTGTGGAACCGTTAGGATAGACGGTCGCCCTTTACAAAACATAAG
Source organism: Halobacillus fulvus (assembly GCA_004078665.1). Taxonomy (GTDB): domain Bacteria; phylum Bacillota; class Bacilli; order Bacillales; family Halobacillaceae; genus Halobacillus; species Halobacillus fulvus. The sequence continues at coordinate 467,730 of SCFO01000002.1, forward strand.
AGTATGATGATGACATGATTCGTCGTTTATGATCAATGTCGAACGATGTTTAAATGCCCCAAACTACTCTGCAAACGTACAGAGATTCTCATCAATCAATAGTTTTTACTATAAAGAATAAAAGAGAAAGAGGGATGATCGTGACAACAAAATATATCTTCGTAACCGGTGGAGTTGTTTCCTCACTGGGTAAAGGAATTACAGCAGCTTCTCTAGGACGTCTATTGAAGAATCGTGGATTGAAAGTAACGATTCAAAAATTTGATCCGTACATTAACGTAGACCCAGGAACGATGAGTCCATATCAACACGGTGAAGTGTTTGTGACGGATGATGGAGCAGAGACCGACCTAGATTTAGGTCACTATGAGCGTTTCATTGATATCAATCTGAATAAATACAGCAATGTGACGACAGGTAAAGTTTACTCCAATGTCATTAAAAAGGAACGCCGCGGAGACTATCTTGGCGGAACGGTCCAAGTCATCCCGCATATTACGAACGAAATCAAGGAGCGTGTCTTCCGCGCCGGTCATGAAACAAATGCCGATGTCGTCATCACAGAAATCGGTGGTACGGTCGGAGATATCGAATCACTGCCTTTCCTTGAAGCGATCCGTCAAATTAAGAGTGATATCGGCCGTGAGCATGTGATGTACCTTCACTGCACGCTCGTTCCTTACTTGAAAGCTGCCGGAGAGATGAAAACGAAACCGACGCAGCACAGTGTGAAAGAATTGCGTTCTCTTGGAATTCAGCCGGACACCATTGTTCTGCGTACAGAAATGCCGATTTCAGATGATATGAAAGAAAAAATCGCGTTGTTCTGTGATATCAACAAAGAAGCGGTCATTGAAGCAGCAGATGCAGATACACTTTACAACGTACCGATCACTCTGCAGGAACAAAAGCTTGACCAACTGACGTGCGACCACTTTGGTCTAGATTGTCCTCCTGCTGATATGACAGAGTGGGAGAAGCTGATCGACCAAGTGAAAAACTTGAAAGAGAAGCGTACAATCGCACTCGTCGGTAAATACGTCGAACTTCCAGATGCCTATATTTCAGTTGTCGAAGCATTGAAGCATGCCGGTTATGACTTCAATGCGGATGTTGAGGTGAAATGGGTCAACTCCGAAGACCTCGAATCCAGCAACGTCGGTGAGCAATTGCAGGATGTGGACGGTATCCTTGTTCCTGGTGGCTTCGGTGATCGGGGCATCGAAGGGAAAGTCGAAGCGATCCGTTATGCCCGTGAAAACAAGGTGCCTTTCTTAGGAATCTGCCTTGGTATGCAGCTGGCAACGGTTGAATTTGCGCGGAACGTCCTCGGACTTAAAGGAGCGCACTCCGCTGAAATCGATCCTTCTACACCGCATCCAATCATCGATCTTCTGCCTGAACAAAAAGAAGTCGAAGATCTAGGTGGAACCCTTCGTCTAGGTATTTTCCCTTCCCGCTTGAAGGCTGGAACGAAGGCAATGGAAGTGTATGGAGAAGAAGTGGTGTATGAGCGTCACCGTCACCGTTTTGAATTCAATAACCATTATCGTGAGGATATGGAAGAGGCTGGCTTTGTATTTTCTGGTACGAGCCCAGATGGACGTCTTGTCGAAATCATCGAAATCGAAGACCATCCTTGGTTTGTAGCGAGCCAGTTCCACCCAGAATTCAAATCCCGTCCAACACGTTCCCAAGAACTGTTCCGTGGCTTCATCGGCGCCACAATGAAATAACTTTGAAAAAGCACTTCTGCTAGATCCTGCAGAAGTGCTTTTTTATGTGGATTATTTCCGTTGCTGAATATGAAAAAGGAGGTCCGGGAAATCACTCCCTTTCCGTGGGCGTGCGCTGAGCCTCCTCAGACTACGTCTTCCGGGGTCTCACCTATCCCGCTTTCCCACAGGAGTCTCGCGATTTCCCGAACCTCCTTGCCGAAAAGCTCCTAACGGAAATGAAAGATGGTTTATCCCGAAACGGTATCTTATGTGTCATGGTTATATGACTATTTCATGCGTCGACTTCGGAATCAGCTGGGGATGTTCAGTAGGATTGTAAAGGGTGGGAGGGGAAACGGCGAGACTCCCGTGGGAATGTATGGACAGGTGAGACCCCACAGAGCCAAGGGCTCGAGGAGGCTCACCGCCATCCCCACAGGAAAGCGAGTCGTTTCCCCTCCCACCCAACTCTTTTATCGTGACATCCCCCAATTCCTTTTTCTACCTATAGTAACGGAAAGAGTTTTTAAAAGGAAAAGAAATTCCAAAACCGAACATATATGCGCAGGAAAAAGGTGTGGGAGCATAGAATGGTAGGGTTAGGAGATAGAAAAGGCAGAGAAAACAGAAGGAAAGAGGGGAAATGAAAATGAGCAACCAATTACTGATCGTCGACGACCAAGTCGGCATCCGGCTCCTTTTAGAAGAAATCTTCAAAGGAGAGGGATACAAAACCCTTTCGGCTAAAACAGGAAAACACGCCTGCGATATGATCGCGGAACATGACGTCGACCTCATGATTATGGATTATAACCTCCCAGTCATGCACGGCAAAGAAGTGCTGAAGGAACTCCACCAAAAAAACTCCCAGCTCCCCGTCATCATTGTTACCGGACAATCCAGTGAAGAAATTGAAAAAGACACCAACTATTCATTTGTCCGCCATATCATAAGCAAGCCATTCGATATCCATAATTTGAAAGAATTGGTCGCTGGTTCACTGACTCACACGTTGTAATCCGGACTTTTTTTCAATGTAAGCGCTATATATTTCAGGAGCTGTTGCACCATGTGATGGGTATTGGTATTCTAATACTGTGGTTATACTTACATGGTGTGTTTCCTGTGGAAATCCACTGGTAAATAAATTTATTAGATCGTATTCATCAAAGGAGGATCTTTCATGCCGTTAGTATCAATGAAAGAAATGCTAGAAAAAGCGAAGGAAGAACGCTACGGTGTAGGTCAGTTCAACCTTAATAACCTTGAGTATGCTCAAGCGATTCTTCAGGCTGCTGAAGAAGAGCAATCTCCAGTTATCCTAGGGGTATCTGAAGGTGCTGGGCGTTACATGGGAGGCTTTAACGTTGTTGTAGATATGGTTAAAGCTCTTATGAAATCTTACGGTACAACTGTGCCTGTTGCTATTCACTTGGACCACGGTTCAAGCTTCCAAAAGTGTGCGGAAGCGATCCACGCTGGATTCACTTCCGTTATGATTGACGCTTCCCACGATCCACTTGAGGAAAACATCGCGGTAACGAAAAAAGTTGTAGAACTTGCTCACATCCACGGAGTTTCTGTTGAAGCAGAGCTTGGACGTGTTGGTGGACAAGAAGACGACTTGATCGTTGACGATGCAGAAGCTGCCTATGCGATTCCTTCCGAGTGTAAGCAACTTGTGGACGAGACAAATGTTGACGTGTTCGCACCTGCACTTGGTTCTGTTCACGGACCTTACAAAGGTGAACCAAACCTAGGTTTCGACCGCATGGAAGAAATCATGGGTCTTGTTGACAAGCCACTTGTTCTTCACGGTGGTACAGGAATTCCGACAGCAGACATCAAGAAAGCTATCTCTTTCGGAACTGCAAAAATCAATGTAAACACAGAAAACCAAGTGGCTCAGGCAAAAGCTGTGCGTGAAGTACTTGCTGACCAGCCTGAACAATATGACCCACGTAAATACCTAGGACCTGGTCGTGAAGCGATCAAGCAAACGGTTATGGGTAAAATGCGTGAATTTGGTTCTTCTCAAAAAGCATAAATAATGTAGAAGTCTGTCTAAAACAGACTGAAAAGGAGCCGTTACATCAGTAGCGGTTTCCTTTATATCATCTATGAAAACGCCATCATGATTTTTTTCTAAATAAAAGGCTTTGTTAAACTCCAGTGTTGATGTAACAAAAGGAAATGGAATGATTGTCTTCCTGTTCTCAGTCAAAATGTGCTGGGGTGTTTCCGTTCACTTATTCTGGTAAGGAGGAGCGGGAAATGGCGATCCTCCTAGCTCTGGTATGAATAACGGAAACTCTCTAGTATTAACATTAAGCTTTAACAGAGCTAATTTAAAAAATATTAGGAGTGTTGAAAGATGAAATTTTTTATCGATACAGCAAACATTAACGAAATCCGTGAAGCGAATGCCCTTGGAGTCCTTGCTGGGGTTACAACAAACCCGAGCCTTGTAGCGAAAGAAGGCGTCTCCTTCCATGATCGACTTCGTGAAATTACAGCAGAAGTCGACGGATCCGTAAGTGCGGAAGTCGTTTCAGAAGATTCAGAAGGTATGATCACAGAAGGAAAAGAACTGGCAGCAATTGCCCCGAATATTACAGTGAAAGTTCCGATGACGCTAGAAGGATTGAAAGCAGTAAAGGCATTCAGCGATTTGAACATTAAAACAAACGTAACGCTTGTTTTCTCTGCCAATCAGGCTTTGATGGCTGCACGCGCAGGGGCTACGTATGTTTCACCATTCCTTGGTCGTTTAGATGATATCGGTCATAACGGTGTGGAGCTGATCGCGCAAATCTCTGAGATCTTTGATCGTCATGCCATTGATACAGAAATCATTGCAGCGTCTGTTCGTCATCCTGTACACGTGACGGAAGCTGCGACTTATGGGGCGCACATTGCGACAGTACCTTTCAAAGTGTTCGAGCAAATTGTGAAGCACCCATTAACAGACCAAGGGATTGAAAAATTCCTTCAGGACTGGAATAATCAAAATAACTAGTGTGTATTGGGAAAAATTGCACATACTAGGGTTATCATCTTTACGTTTAAAGCGAGGAGTATTTCATGCATAAACTACTAGTAGAAGGCGGTACACGCCTGCGCGGGCAAGTCCGTGTAGGGGGAGCCAAAAACAGTGCAGTTGCCTTATTGCCAGCGGCCATTTTAGCGGAGTCACCAGTCACGATCGAAGGGCTTCCTGATATTTCAGATGTCGGGATCCTTTCTGATCTGCTTGAGGAAATTGGGGGGCGTGTTTCCCAGGATGGGAGAACCGTCCAAATCGATCCATCTGATATGGTTTCAATGCCTCTTCCAAATGGAAAAGTGAAAAAGCTTCGCGCTTCTTATTATTTCATGGGGGCGATGCTTGGTCGATTCAATCGAGCGGTCATTGGTCTTCCGGGAGGATGTCACCTTGGTCCACGGCCGATCGATCAGCACATTAAAGGTTTTGAGGCGTTGGGAGCTGAAGTGACAAACGAACAGGGTGCTCTTTACTTGCGGGCAGAAGAACTGCGTGGAGCGCGGATTTATCTCGATGTCGTCAGTGTTGGGGCAACGATCAACATTATGCTCGCCGCTGTCCGTGCCAAAGGAAAAACCGTTATCGAAAATGCAGCCAAAGAGCCTGAAATCATTGATGTAGCGACTCTCTTGACGAACATGGGAGCGAAAATCAAAGGAGCGGGCACAGATGTCATCCGCATTGAAGGTGTCGAAAAGCTAGAAGGGTGTTTACATACGATTATTCCGGATCGTATTGAGGCAGGAACATACACCATTATGGCGGCAGCCCAGGGTGAGGAAATGATTATTGATAACGTCATTCCTCAGCACTTGGAATCGCTGCTTGCCAAGCTGAGAGAGATGGGCGTGACCATCGAGGAAAATGATGAACAGCTTTATGTCCGTCCGAATAGGCAATTAAGCAGTGTCGATATTAAGACACTCGTGTACCCGGGTTTTCCGACAGATCTTCAGCAGCCATTCACAGTTCTTTTGACACAAGCGGAAGGCACTGGGGTTGTGACAGATACGATTTATCAGGCGCGCTTCAAGCATGTTGATGAACTGAGAAGAATGAATGCGTCGATTAAAGTTGAAGGCGGGTCCGCGATCGTTACCGGACAGTCCAAACTGCAAGGCGCTAAAGTTAAAGCGACGGATCTCAGAGCAGGTGCTGCTCTCGTCATCGCCGGTTTGATGGCGGACGGCGTTACTGAAATTACGGGTGTGGATCATATTGAAAGAGGGTATGAAAATATCACCAACAAACTGATCGAACTTGGTGCCAATGTCTGGTACGAAGAAATGTCTCAAGAAGAAGTCGAACAGTTTCAGAATTCTTAAGCCCTAGAATACGTGCCTTAAATAAGGCGCTGGTAAACTCAGTGTTGATGTGATGCTTCTAGAACATATTAGGAGGTACGGGAAATCGTGAGACTCCTGTGGGAAAAGGGACGGGTTGAGACCCCATAGGCGCCTTGCGCCGATGAGGCTCAACGTCTCTCCCATAGAAGGAAGTGATTCCACGGACCTCCTTCTCTTAATCTTAAGGATGGAAAATTTTTCATTATCCTTAACTTGCAGACCACGTTTTACAAAAGCCAATTGAAAGCATGTTTTCCATGGAGATGAGGAAAATCTTTTGAAGGAAAGAGGAGATAGACCATGGAAAGAAGTTTGTCAATGGAATTAGTAAGAGTGACTGAGGCTGCTGCCTTATCCTCAGCCCGCTGGATGGGGAGAGGGAAAAAAGAGGAGGCAGATGATGCGGCAACCTCAGCGATGAGGGATGTTTTCGACACAATTCCGATGAAAGGAACGGTTGTCATTGGTGAAGGTGAAATGGATGAAGCCCCGATGCTATATATCGGCGAGAAACTCGGGAATGGCTATGGACCTCGCGTCGATGTGGCGGTCGATCCGCTTGAAGGAACGAACATTGTGGCACAGGGAACGTGGAATGCCTTAGCGGTCATTGCGATTGCGGATCATAATCAGCTGCTTCATGCTCCGGATATGTATATGGATAAAATCGCTGTTGGACCGGAAGCAGTGGGGAAAATTGATATCAATGCTTCCATTGAAGACAATTTGAAAGCCGTCGCAAAAGCGAAAAATAAGAACGTAGAAGATGTTGTCGCAGTGGTGTTAAATCGCGAACGTCATCGCGGGATCATTGAAGAAATCCGTCAGGCGGGAGCACGAATCAAGCTGATCCCGGACGGTGATGTCGCGGCTGCAATCAATACGGCTTTTGACCATACAGGAGTCGATATTCTCTTGGGTTCCGGAGGTGCTCCCGAAGGTGTGCTCGCTGCGGTTGGCCTAAAGTGCCTAGGCGGTGAAATTCAGGGCAAGCTGATTCCTTCTAATAAGGAAGAAGTGGCGAGATGCCATGAGATGGGCATTGAAGACATAGAAAAAGTTCTACTGATGGACGATTTCTGTGGAGGCGATGATGCCATCTTTGCCGCAACAGGAGTAACCGATGGTGAATTGTTGAAGGGTGTTCAGTTCAAAGGGCAGAAAGCGACCACCCAAACCTTGGTCATGCGTGCAAAATCTGGCACGGTCCGCTTCATTGATGGAGATCACAGTCTTAAGAAAAAACCGGATTTCGTCATCCGTTCTTAATTGTAACTAAAACTTCTAAGGAGAGAAGAAAGCCTGAAACAAGTGGCTTTCTTCTGCTTCTTATTCCTTCCTTAAAGGCTTCTGAACAAAAAAATCATTGATATGGATTGAATCCGTCGGGCGACAGGAGTACAATATAGGTTGTTTGATAGACATTAAATGAACATCCTATTGACCTCCGTAAGCTTCAATGAATAAACTTCCTATGAAAACTTCTCCTATTTCTTCAAATTCATATTCTTTAAGAGAAGTCATTTATATGATGGATAACCTGTTTGTTCGTCCAATCAGGAAAATGATATGTGTCACGCAAAAGACAAGCTTACATGATATAGGCTGAACAGAAATTTTATAAAAGTGGTGATTCTGTGGCAGATTTAACGATCTCCAATTTAGAGACGATGACACTAAAAAGTCTCTATGAAAAAGCTAGACAGTTCAAAGTTTCGTATTATGCAAAATTGACAAAAAGAGAATTGATTTTTGCCATTCTGAAAGCACAGGCTGAAAAAGACGGGTTCTTGTTTATGGATGGAATTCTTGAGATCATCCCTTCAGAAGGGTTCGGTTTCCTTCGTCCGATCAACTATTCGCCAAGTGCGGAAGATATTTATATTTCCGCTTCTCAAATCCGCCGGTTTGATTTGAGGAATGGAGATAAAGTATCTGGTAAAGTGCGTCCGCCAAAAGAAAACGAACGTTATTACGGTCTTCTTCATGTCGACGCGGTCAACGGGGAAGATCCGGATGCTGCGAAAGAACGGGTACACTTCCCGGCCTTGACTCCTTTATATCCAGATCGACATATGAAATTAGAAACGACGGCTAAAATGCTTTCGACTCGAATCATGGATGTGATTTCCCCAGTCGGCTACGGTCAACGTGGTCTGATTGTAGCTCCACCAAAAGCCGGAAAGACGATGCTTCTAAAGCAGATCGCAAATAGTATTTCTACGAACCACCCGGATGCAAAGTTGATCATCCTGCTTGTGGATGAACGACCGGAAGAGGTGACAGATATCGAACGCTCTGTAGCTCCAGATGTCGATGTGGTCAGCTCAACTTTTGATGAAGTACCGGAAAATCATATTAAAGTTTCTGAATTAGTTTTAGAACGAGCAATGCGTCTAGTTGAACACAAACGTGATGTCATCGTTCTGATGGACAGTATTACGAGACTTGCCCGTGCCTATAACCTTGTCATTCCACCGAGTGGACGTACGTTGTCAGGCGGGATCGATCCTGCAGCCTTCCACCGTCCGAAAAGATTCTTCGGTGCGGCGCGTAATATCGAAGAAGGTGGAAGCTTGACGATATTAGCGACGGCTCTCGTCGATACAGGCTCCAGAATGGACGATGTCATTTATGAAGAATTCAAAGGAACAGGGAACATGGAGCTTCACCTCGACCGTAGTCTTGCAGAGCGCCGAATTTTCCCTGCAATTGATATTCTTCGTTCAGGTACGAGAAAAGAAGAGTTGCTGCTTCCGAAATCGCACCTTGATAAAATTTGGGCGATTCGCAAGACGATGTCCGATGCGCCTGACTTCGCCGATCGATTCCTGCGTCGCTTAAGATCATCGAAAAACAACGAAGAATTCTTTGAACTGATGGATCAGGATATGCAACGGAAGAAAGCACCAGCCCGCCGTTCATAACTCTTTAAAAGATGCTTAATCATTTGGCTCTGTTAAACTCCAGTGTTGATGTAATAAGAGGAATTTGAATGATTGCCCTCTCATTGTCAATCAAAACGTTCCTTGATATTTCCGTATACTTATTATGGTAAGGAGGAGCGAGTCATTTCCCGCTCCTCCAAGCTCTATTATGAAAAACGGAAACTTTCTACTAACAACATTAAGCTTTAACAGAGTTTATAATTTAAATGATTATCTTGCATTGGTGGTTTGAGCCTGTTATAATCTTTCTATGTGAGTTTCAGTAAAAGGTGTTTAACTTAAACCTTCGACGGCTCTTACAATAACTCTGTTTCCAAAGGATTCAGGGCAAAAAGGAGTGGAAGAACATGAAAGCAGGAATTCATCCAGAATACCGTAAAGTTGTATTCCTAGACACAAGTTCTGATTTCAAGTTTCTAACAGGGTCTACTAAGTATTCTGAAGAAACGATCGAGTGGGAAGATGGAAACACGTATCCATTGATCCGCGTTGAAATTAGTTCTGCGTCTCACCCGTTCTACACAGGTAAGCAGAAAGCTGACAAAGCTGGCGGCCGTGTGGATCGCTTTAAGAAAAAATATAACCTTTCATAATTTTGAGTGGACACCTCGAACGGTGAACGCTGATGATTTTGAACAAAAACAGGCAAATTGTCTTAATGGTTTGCCTGTTTTTTTGTCAAAAAAACAGGGGATGAACGTGTAAATACAGAAAAACAACACATAAGTGAACCTATGTTAGGGCTTGTAAAGCCATTTTGTAGCTTTTTTTATGTGTTGGATTTCTATACTTACGAAGGATCTTCAGAAAAGGGGAGCTGTCTGTGGTGATCCAAGAGCGGATGATCATCAACGGAGCTCTTTTTTTATGGAGCATTATGTTAGATTATACCGAGTAAAGAAAATGGTTTGTCGATATGGGAGAAGGGAGCGACAGAGACGTGTATGTAATGAAGCAGAGTGGTTGGGTAGAAGTCATTTGTGGCAGCATGTTCAGTGGGAAATCGGAAGAGTTGATCCGCAGAGTTCGGCGGGCTACTTTTGGTAACTTGAATGTACGCGTGTATAAACCGGCGATTGACGATCGTTACAAGGAGGATGCCGTAGTCTCTCATAACGGAACCTCTGTAATAGCTCATCCTGTGAAAGGTTCGTTGGAAATCCTTCATCATGTAGATAAAGAGGTAGACATTGTCGGCATAGATGAAGTCCAGTTTTTCGATGAGCATATCGTGGAAGTCGTAGAATGTCTGGCGGATCGCGGAATTCGTGTCATTGTAGCGGGTCTTGATACGGACTTTCGGGGAGAACCATTCGGGAAAATGCCTGAGCTGATGGCTCTGAGTGAGAATGTGACCAAGTTGAATGCCATTTGTCCGGTCTGTGCCTCGCCTGCAAGCCGAACACAGCGCTTGATCAATGGGAAGCCAGCATCATATGATGATCCGATTATTTTAGTCGGTGCATCCGAATCCTACGAGCCGAGATGCCGTCACCACCATGAAGTACCCAACAAGCCCAGGCAACAAGAAGTGAAAGCTGCTTATGCAGAAAAACAATAAGGTTGATAAAAGGTAGCCAGCTCTCGGCTATCTTTTTTTTGTTTCAATTTGTCGATCAGCACATTAAATTTTGAGAAACTTGCTTTTCTAAGATATGTTGAAAAGAGAGACCTTTTGAATGACGTTATATAATTCCAGTTTTGATGTATCAACAGAATATAAAATCTGTACGTATCTACCCAATATCAGTTAAAACGTGCCATGATGTTTCCGTTTACCTATTCCCGCCACTCCATGCCCTGGTATAAGTAAAGGAAACTTTCTAGCCTCAACATATTTAACAGCGCTTTTTCAATATAAAAGGATAACAATTTCCCAATATGCTGTATAGTGTTTACATCTTTTATAGCCGGGAATAGCTGTATTAGATTCCCACTATAAAGGATGATTATATTGGATAAAAAGGCTGTACAGTCGGAGTTGTCCAGTTATATCGGAAAGCTTTTCAGGGATAACTTCGGGAAGGGCCCTTCTGCTGTCTTTGTATCGGTCGAAGAACCCTTCGTGACGATTTATTTAAAGGATTTCCTCGCCCCGATGGAGCGCGTGCTTGTTGGGCAGAAGAATGATCAGAAGGTGGATGAGACAAGGGATTTACTTATGCAGGAGCTGATTCCTGATATTAAAGCCAATTTCCGTGCAGTGGCTGGAATTGAAATAGAAGATCTGTATTATGACTGGTCATTATCGCATCGTACAGGAATGCTGATCGGAGTACTGGACACGGAAATATCGGGAGAACAGACGATTCAAGACCACAAAGGCAAAGAAGCTCTTCATCAGGAAGTACAAAAAGTCAGCCAGCAGGCCGAAAAAGCCCCAGAGTCGATTCGCTCTTTTGAACTGAATGACCGAACGCTGATCGTTGAACGGAAAGGGATTCTCGTTCCGATTGAAAAAGAGATGCTGCGATTAGGATTCTCCGACCAACTAAGAATAACGAAACGTCATTTGGAAAAGCGGTTGCTGCATTTGGCCTCTTTTGAACAGATCCTGGGGACGAAATTAGAAGATATTTTTGTCGATTGGGACTTGGTCCGTGACAAGAGTTACATCGTATTGATCAAAAAACCACGTGATTCATAAAAGGAAGAAAGGTGGAAGGGTCATGTCCAGAATGTGTTCCGATACGCTGCTTAAGAAAACAACGCTTCTTAAAGAATGCTCGGATGCTTATACGTATGCTGTCGAAGTCGTGCAGAAACAAAGCCCGATGGCAGAGGACATGTGCAAGTCTTGTGCAGAAGTCTGCTATAAATGTGCGGAAGAATGTTTGACACTCGAAGAGGAATGGTTAGGTGAAGAGCTTTACCAAATGTGTCTGAAGTATGCAGATTTATGCGAGAAAATCATACACTACGCAGGCTTATCCGAACAGCAAAAGTTGAAAGAAACGATGTAGAGGTTACGCCCCCCCTTTTCAAAAAAACATAATTGTACTATAATAAAAAGAACGGAGCGAAATTAAAGTTTTGCTCTTAAAGGTTATCGGTTAATGGATTTGTATAGAGGTCCGGCCCAGTTGGACTAGACAATAGAGCTAGACAAAAGCCGGGAAGATTCTTCATGTGAGGAATCTTCTCGGCTTTTTTTCGTTTTTTTGGAAAAGAAAGGGGTATTTATGACCTATCGTATTGTCGGTGTAGATGAAGAGCACATTGTTGTTGAATTCAGGAAAAACAATGAGGAAATTCGCTTTAACACGTATGAAAGTGCTGAAGAGTATCTTCGGTATATCCAAAGTGAAAAAGTGATTCCATCCCAGTATGAATTAATCATCCAATAACTCTCACATATTTACGATCTTCTCGGTAAAACTAAGCGAAAACGAGAAGAGGTGAATCAATGTATCGAGTGTTGGTTTTGATGATGGTGCTCGTGATGTTATCCGCCTGCGGGTTGCAGGTGGAAAAGTATCAAGGGCAGACGAGTCGGGACGATGTGGAAAACATGGGAGCAAACAATAAAGTGACTTCAGAAACCGAGCATCCACGTATGGTTCAGAATGTAGGCGATACGTGGGGGAAGAAACAGGATCGTGAACAAATCCGAACGGCTGTTGAACTGATGCCAGAAGTTTCTGTGAAACGGATCATTTTAGAAGCTGGACGGGCTTGGGTGACAGTCGATGTTGAAGGGGAAGATGAGCTCTCTGAAAGTGAGAAGAAAGATTGGCAGGAGGAGATTGAGCAGGCAATCTACAAGGCCGCTCCTCGCTACGATGTTCAGGTCAAAGTGAAGTAGCCATATTAGAGCCGGTATTCGGGACAAAGGACATTTCTCCACGTTCCGGTTACCGGTTTTTGCAGTGCTGGTTGTATCTGTTACCTCTCTATAATATAATTAGAATGTTATGGAGAAAGAGGTGTTTACCAATGATCGATCGTTTACAATCATTAGAAGACCGTTATGAAAAATTGAATGAATTACTAAGTGATCCTGAGGTCATCTCGGATACGAATAAACTGCGCGAATACTCCAAAGAACAGTCCGGATTACAAGATACCGTGGCGGCGTATCGTGAATATAAAGAAGTCGATGAACAGCTTGCGGATGCTAAGGCTATGCTTGAAGATAAGCTGGATAGCGATATGCTGGAGATGGTGAAGGAGGAAATCAGCGAGCTTTCGGAGCGTAAAGAAGAACTAGAAGAGCGCCTGAAAATTCTCATGCTGCCGAAAGATCCGAATGATGACAAAAACGTCATTATGGAAGTCCGTGGTGCTGCCGGAGGAGATGAAGCCGCTCTGTTTGCTGGAGACCTTTACCGGATGTATGCGCGATATGCGGAATCGCAGGGCTGGAAGACTGAAGTCATCGAAGCGAACGCCAACGATGTCGGTGGTTATAAGGAAGTCATCTTTATGGTCAGCGGTGACGGAGCATACTCCAAGCTGAAATATGAGAACGGAGCCCACCGCGTACAGCGTGTTCCTGAAACGGAATCCGGGGGACGTATTCATACATCGACAGCTACTGTTGTTGCGCTTCCTGAAGCAGAAGAGGTCGAGGTCGAAGTTCACGACAAAGACATTCGTGTCGATACGTTTGCCTCAAGTGGACCGGGCGGACAAAGTGTAAACACGACAATGTCAGCGGTAAGACTAACGCACGAGCCGACCGGAATCGTCGTATCCTGTCAGGATGAAAAGTCTCAAATCAAAAACAAAGAAAAAGCGATGAAGGTTTTACGTGCTCGTATTTATGATAAGTTTCAGCGTGAAGCTCAAGCAGAATACGATGAAACCCGTAAATCAGCTGTAGGTTCTGGTGACCGTTCTGAACGGATCCGTACGTACAATTTCCCGCAAACCCGTGTGACGGACCACCGCATCGGACTTACGCTGCAAAAGCTCGATCAGATTCTTCAAGGGAATTTGAATGAAATCATCGATGCTTTATTAATCGAAGAGCAGACGAAAAAGCTGGAGCAGATCGGTGGATAAACCTATATTTCAAACGATTGAGGAAGCCCGTCGCTGGGCTTCCGTTTTTTTGCGGGAACAAAATCGTGAAGAGCGGGTAGCCGATCTTTTGCTGGAGCATTATTTAGGTATGTCTTTTGCTCAACTGCTGGCATTTGCGAAAGATCCTTTTCAGGAAGAAAAAGCAAAGGAATTCATGGCAAGTGTAAAGGAGCATGCTGAAACAGGGAAACCTGTCCAACATATCATTGGCACGGCCCCTTTTTATGGACGCGAATTTTTCGTAAACCATCACGTGCTTATTCCAAGGCCGGAAACAGAGGAGCTTGTAGTAGGAGTGCTTGATTGGATTGAAAATAATAACGCGCATCAAAGTCTTCTCGCTGATATCGGAACGGGGAGCGGAGCAATTGCGATTTCACTGAAACGGGAAAACCCTGACTTGAATGTGATCGCGACGGATTTATCAGACGATGCGCTCGAGGTAGCCAAAAGAAACGCGCAGTCTCTTGAAGCGGATGTGAAATTTCTTCAAGGTGATTTTCTCGAGCCGGTATCAGACCAAAATATCGAAATCCTTGTATCAAATCCTCCGTATATATCCTGGGAGGCTAAGTCTTCCATGGATGATACGGTCATCGATTTCGATCCTGAGCTTGCATTGTTTGCCGATGAGAATGGACTCGCTGCTTATTATGAGATCGTGCGTCAGATCAATGGATGTGATCTTTCTCCGCGACTGATCGCTTTTGAAATCGGATATGATCAAGGACAGGCTGTCAAAGCATTGATTGAGCAGGAACTTACTGGTTATCGTGTGAAGGTCAAGCAGGATCTCAATAAAAAAGATCGGATGATTTTCGCTGAACGAATAGATTAATAGATTTCTTGTTTATTATTCTTTTCCTCTGTCCATACTAGCCAATAGAAATGGTCAGGGGGAATAAAAATGAAAATGCGAAACAGCTGGTTATGTCTCATAGCTTTAGTGGTGATTACTTCAGTTTTACCATGGGGAAATACACAAGCACAGCCATCATCTTTTCAAGTGATTCCGGACGAAGCGATCCGCCTTAGAATTTTAGCAGATAGTAATGCTGAACAGGACCAAAAGGTGAAGCGTCTGATCCGCGATGAAGTGAATGCAGAAATTACGGAATGGGTAGAGGATCTCACTTCGATTGAAGCCGCAAGAGCATTGATCCGAAAACGTCTGCCGGAGCTGGAGGCGATTGTTGCTCAAACGCTGGAGGTACAGTCGATTGATCAGACTTACACGGTGGATTATGACTCTTCCGTCTCCTTTCCGACGAAACTTTATGGATCTTACCTCTATCCGGCTGGTGAGTACGAAGCGATATTAATTACGTTAGGGGAAGGCGAAGGGGATAACTGGTGGTGTGTTTTGTTTCCGCCTCTTTGCTTCCTCGACTTCTCAAATGGCACATCGGTAGCTGCAGAGGAAACGGCAGAAGCGGAGCCAAAACCAGAGCAGGAAGAACAGGAAGTTGAATTTTTTCTCGTAAAAATATGGAATTCTATTTTTTCCTGACATAGCCTCTACTTCTCTTTCATAGAGTAAGAGCAGAAAGGGAGTGAAGATGGCATGTATATCGAAAAAATAGAAGATGAACTCTACCATTTGAAAAGGGAAAAGGAGACGTTCGGAGACTTCCGGTTTGTTTCTGTAGATGGAGGAGCAAAAAGACTAGAGAAGCTCCACGTATCAGAAAAGGTGTCCCCTGGCCAAGTGCTCGAAATTTTTGAACTGATCCAGGCGTATGTAAGGCAGCATGATATTCCAGCTCTACAAGTGGAGAGTCATTCCGATTCTCTCGACATCCTTCTTCAGCATCAACAGTTCCATTTGAAAGATGTCGAAAAAAGATTGTGGATATATCAAGTTAATCACAGATGATTGTGTATAAACCCACTAGTTATTCACAAAAACCATATAACATGTGGGTAACCTGTGAATATCGAAAATTCAGACACAGAAATAACTAACGGATTCTTTGGATATGTGGGTATGTTTGTGGATAACTTGAGGACAAGCTGTGAATAATGTCGGGATTTGTGAAAAAATAGCGAAATCCCATAATGAAAATAACCCCCCATTCGAAATATATCGGCACCAACCGATATATTTCGTTTTTTTGTTAAATGATCACAATTCAATGCTCTTTCTGAAACGGAAGGATTTTAACAGTACAAATGAACAGAGCCATTGGTTCCAATAGGAATGTCAGCGTTATTGTCTTAGATTTGTGAGCATGTATAGATATGAATTAAGATAATGGTAATAAAAGCTTTTGTTTAAATAAAAGAAGAAATTGTTTCCGTTCTTCATATAGGGTAAGGAGAGCAGGGAAATCGCGAGACTCCTGTGGGAAAGCGGGATAGGTGAGACCCCGGAGTCCGAGGAGGCTCAGCGCAGGCCCACGGAAAGGGAGTGATTTCCCCGCTCTCCATCCACCCATTGAGCATAAAGGAAACCGCAAAGTTTCCTTTGAAATACGAAACAAAGGAGTAGTAAATCATGGAGAAACAGACAAAACTGTGGAAACCAGCAGAATATACACAAGACCACCCCGACATAGTAGAAGCAGCCAATGCGCTCAAAGCAAAAGACGTCGTAGCTTTTCCGACCGAAACCGTGTACGGTCTCGGGGCCGATGCGACCAATGAAGAAGCCGTCCAGCGAATATTTGATGCAAAAGGACGACCAGCCGACAACCCTTTGATTGTCCATGTTGCCGATCAACAACAGGTCGGTCAGCTCGTGACTCACATTCCTGAAGTGGCTCAGCTATTGATGGATACATTCTGGCCTGGTCCTTTGACGCTGATTCTTGAAAGCAACGGAACGGCGGCACAAAATGTCACAGCCGGATTATCTACAGTCGGCATCCGTATGCCTGAGCATCCGCTTGCTCTGGCGCTCCTAAAGGCGGTCGAACGTCCGCTGGCCGCTCCAAGTGCCAATCGCTCGGGGCGTCCGAGTCCGACAGCTGCAGACCATGTCATACAAGATTTAGACGGGCGGATTGCCGGTATTCTTGACGGGGGAGCGACAGGCGTCGGATTAGAATCGACGGTGTTGGATTGCACATCCGATGTCCCTGTCATTTTGCGCCCAGGCGGTATCACGAAAGAAAAGCTTGAGCAGGTCCTTCCCGAAGTTCGTGTAGATCCTTCCTTGCTAGGAGAAGCCGGCAAGCCGAAATCTCCAGGCATGAAGTACACGCATTATGCTCCGGAAGCTCCTTTATGGCTGATTGATGGAAACGATGACTTTTTCATGGAGCAACTGAATAGGTACAAATCTGAAGGAAATCGGGTCGGAGTTATTGCCAGTGATGAACTGCTTGCGAAGCTCGATCACGAACAGGTGATTTCTTGTGGTTCGCGCAAAAAGGTAGATGAAATCGCAGGAAAGCTGTATCACGCACTAAGAGAATTCAAACGTAGCGAAGTCGATCTCATTTTTGCGGAGACGTTTGATGAATCTGGAGTAGGAGCGGCGGTGATGAATCGTCTCAGAAAAGCGTCTGTAAAGGTTCTGGAGTCGCACTAACATACAAGCCTTCCTTCCTGCATATCTTGAGAGAGATAAGTCTGGAAGGAGGCTTTTTCCTTTGGAACAACTATCTTCCTTATTATTATTGTCAATCGCTTTAGGAATGGATGCCTTTTCGGTGTCGTTAGGAATGGGGATGCAGGTGGTCCGATTGAAGCACGCCTGCTTTGCGGGAATCGTTGTGGGGCTTGCCCATATGTTGATGCCCGGCTTAGGGATGGTACTTGGCCACATCATGTCTGCGAGTGTCAGTCAGTGGACAACCCTTGCAGGAGGATTGATGCTGTTTTGTCTTGGGAGCTACACGGTGTTCGCTACTTTTTCTGAAAAAAATATCCCTACCTATACGCTCGCAGGAGCCGGTGTCTGGCTTTTTGCTATGAGTGTGAGTTTGGACAGTTTTCCAGTCGGATTCAGTCTTGGATTACGGGATGGAGCAGTTCTTCTCTCGATTCTCTCATTTGGGATTTTCAGCATGGTCTTGACGTGGGCTGGCTTTTTGTTAGGGAGAAGAGCGGGAGTCCTGCTTGGTACGTATAGTGAACTTCTTGGCGGCAGCATTTTATGTGCGCTTGGTCTGAATGCAATGTTTTAGAATTCGGTGTTCGATTCAGCTATGATATGATGGAAAAAAAGAGGATGAAAGGAGACAGCGATCATGAACGTTTTATTTGTTTGCACAGGTAATACATGTAGAAGTCCGATGGCCGAAGCCCTTTTAAAGGAAAAGTGGCCGGAACAGAAGGTGAAGTCAGCAGGTGTTTTTGCAGGACCGGGTCAGCCGATGGCCGAAAACTCTGCAATCGTCTTGAATGAAAAAAATGTCTCTTTGGCTCACCAGTCCAGGATGATCGACCGTGATCTACTAGAATGGGCCGATCTCGTCCTGACGATGACGGACCGCCACAAAGAAACGCTTGCGGTTCAATTCCCCGATTATCAGGATAAATACTTTACACTGAAAGAATATGTCTTAGTTAGTGAGGAGCAGTGGCAGGAGTTGAAGGACCGTTACACAGCCCTTGAAGAAAAAAGGTCCAAACTTTTGCAGGATGCTGAAAAAATGGAGAATCCATCGGACATTGAAAACATGTGGAGACAAGAGTTGGACGAGGATATGAAGGCGATCGAAAAACTGGAAAGAGAGTTTCCGGATATCAATATTATCGATCCCTTTGGCGGAAATGTGAACATGTACCGAAATACCCGCGACGAACTAGAAAAATACATTGAACTTCTAGTCAAAAAGTTGGACAATAAATCTAATTAGTGTTTGTCGAGGGGGAGAGGTTGATGGGGAAAAGGTATAAATTCAGCTTGAGGTGGAAGTTAGTCTTGTTTATTACAGGACTAGCGCTCATTACATATTCTTTTACCGCTGGATTCATTTACTTACTTTATGGTCTTGTTCAAGACTTTTTACCTATTTCAGAACAAGTGTTTACGATCATAACGCTGATGCTTGGCGTTTTCTGGTCAGGTGTCCTGGCTTATATTATGGCGGGGTATATCACCAGACCATTACATAAGCTTGAAAAAGCGGCCAGCTCAGCCGCAGACGGGAACTTGGCGGAGCGGGTAGACGTGCCGGAGTCGGATGATGAAATCCGATCGTTATCACTCGCTTTCAATACGATGATTGATCATCTGAACGGTGTTATACATAACATTGATCAACATTTTGAAGAAACGAACCGGTCCGTTCTGGAAATGAGAGCATCGGCCGGCAAGGCTTCGGAACAGGCAAGATCAATTGAACAAACGACCAATGAAATTTCCCTTGGAGCCGAAGCTTCGGCAGCCTCCATACAGGAAACGGCAGAATCTGTTGAAGAGTCGACAGAAATCGCGGATCAAGTTCGACAGAAAGCCGAGCAATCCAGGCATAAATCGGCTCAAATGGTAGATATGTTAAAAGAATCGAAAGAAGTGGTTCATCAATTAGTTGAAGGCATACAGCATCTGGCTTCTGGTCAGGAACGTTCGCTTCAGGATGTGGAACGTCTGGAAGACAATGCGACGGAGATAGGGAAAATCATCAACCTTGTCGGGAATATAGCAGAACAGACGAATTTGCTTGCCTTGAATGCATCGATTGAAGCGGCCCGAGCTGGAGAGCACGGAAAAGGATTTGCAGTCGTAGCGGATGAAGTCCGCAAGCTCGCGGATGAGAGTGCTCATGCCGTTCAAAAAATCTCTGCTTTAATTGAAAGCATTCAATCGGATGTAAAACAAGTGGTAACCAAAATTTCCGCCCATGTGAAGGAATCGAAAACAGAAGCGCAAAGAGGAAAGGCCACAACTGAAACGATTCAACAGATGAGTGGCTCGATCGAAGAAGTAGCAACAGCGATCACCGATATATCAGGTCTTGTAGACAGACAGATGACCACAATTCGAGCGACCGCCCATCAATCCCAGGAAGTGGCCGCAGCTGCCGAGGAAACATCTGCCGGAGCAGAAGAAGTTCATGCTTCGATTCATGAACAGACCGCTTTAATCGAAAATGTCGATGAGCTGGCCAATGCACTAGAAAAACAGGCAGATGCGTTAAAAGAACAAATCCGCCGCTTCCAATTGACATCCACACAGTAAACTGGCACGATAAAATGGACATTAAGAAGACAGGAGTGTAAGGACGCATGAAAGTAATTCTTGCTTCAGATCACGGTGGTATTAATCTGCGCCATGAAGTGGCAGAGGTTTTATCAGAAATGGAAATTGACTTTGAAGATATCGGGTGTGATTGCGAGGGATCTGTCGATTATCCGGATTATGCGATTCCGGCTGCCGAACGCGTGGCAAACGGAGAATTTGATAAAGGGATTTTGATTTGCGGAACAGGAATCGGAATGTCGATTTCCGCGAATAAAGTGCAGGGTATCCGCGCTGCTCTTGTTCACGACCTTTTTACGGCTAAAGCAACGCGTGAACACAATGATTCGAATGTTCTTTGCATGGGAGAGCGTGTCATTGGACCCGGACTTGCCAGAGAGATCGCAAAAACATGGGTTTCTACTGAATTTGAAGCGGGACGTCACGAAAAGCGTGTAGGGAAGATTGCCGAATACGAAAATAAATAATACAATGGGATATAGAAGCTTGGCGGTGCTCAAGCTGACAATTGAAGGAGGAGCCTGATCGCTTCTCCTTTTTGCAAATACAGCTCGTGAGGAGGAAAACACGTGGTCCAGTTACAAGCGATTCGAACAGGCGCGAAGGAGATCGTGAATCGTCTCGTAGAAACAAAAGAGATTCACAACGGGATCTTCGTCATCGGCTGCTCGACAAGTGAAATTGCCGGAGAAAGAATCGGCACAGCGGGAAGTGAAGAACTGGCGTCTGTCGTTTTTGAGGAATTGAACAAGCTTGAGGAACGAGCAGGTGTGAAGCTTGCCTTCCAATGCTGTGAACATTTGAATCGGGCCCTTGTGGTGGAAAGGCATGTAGCCGAGAGCTACGGCTTGACGATTGTAGCTGCCATTCCTGTACCAAAAGCAGGAGGATCCATGGCTTCATTTGCTTTTAAACAAATGGAGGATCCTGTTTTGGTTGAAACGATTCAGGCAGATGCGGGTCTTGATATCGGAGATACTTTAATCGGTATGCACCTGAAGCGTGTAGCTGTTCCTCTCCGTGTTGGTCAAACCTCTCTCGGGCATGCCCACATTACGGCAGCCAAAACCCGCCCGCCTTTGATCGGCGGAGCACGGGCTGTATATGAACGTAGTCAGGTGGAAGGGTCTTGTGATGAATAAGGATAGGATTGGAAAGGGGAACCATTTATAATGAATCAAGTGAAATCAACAGACGCAGAAATTTTTGCAGCGATCAACGATGAAAAGAATCGCCAACAGAATAACATCGAGCTTATTGCTTCCGAAAACTTTGTCTCAGAAGCTGTCATGGAAGCGATGGGTTCTGTTTTGACAAACAAGTATGCAGAAGGATACCCAGGACGTCGTTACTATGGTGGTTGTGAACACGTAGATGTTGTCGAAAATCTTGCACGCGATCGCGCAAAAGAACTGTTCGGGGCGGAGCACGCGAACGTTCAGCCTCACTCTGGTGCTCAGGCGAACATGGCCGTGTATTTTACCGTTCTTGAGCATGGAGATACTGTCCTTGGAATGAACTTGAGTCATGGTGGGCACTTGACACATGGCAGTCCGGTCAACTTCAGCGGAAAGCTGTACAATTTCGAAGAGTATGGCGTGACAGAAGACGACCAGACAATCGATTACGACGCTGTCCTTGCAAAAGCAAAAGAAGTACAGCCGAAGCTAATTGTAGCAGGAGCCAGTGCGTACCCTCGTGAAATCGACTTCGCGAAATTCCGCGAAATCGCTGATGAAGTTGGCGCTTATTTGATGGTCGATATGGCGCATATCGCCGGATTGGTTGCGACAGGTCTTCATCCGAACCCGGTTCCACACGCCCATTTTGTTACGACAACGACACACAAAACACTTCGTGGTCCGCGTGGAGGTATGATCCTCTGTGAGGAGCAATTCGCGAAGAAAATCGATAAATCTGTTTTCCCTGGTATGCAGGGCGGACCATTGATGCACGTCATTGCCGCGAAAGCTGTTTCCTTCAAGGAAGCGTTGCAACCAGAATTCCAAAAGTACACGCGTCAAATCATTGCCAATGCCAAACGTCTGGGAGACTCTTTGAGAGACAAAGGCGTCGATCTTGTATCGAATGGTACAGATAACCACCTGCTTCTTCTTGACCTTCGCAATAAAGGTTTGACAGGTAAAGTGATCGAAAAGGCTTTGGATGAAATCGGAATTACGACAAACAAAAATGCGATTCCTTTTGACCCTGAGAGCCCATTTGTAACAAGCGGTATCCGTATCGGAACTGCAGCTGTTACAAGTCGTGGATTTAAAGAGGAAGAAATGGATGAAATCGCAGACTTGATTGCCTTCACTCTTGAGCACTACGAAAATGAAACGAAATTAAAGGAAGCGGAAGAACGCGTCCAACAGCTGACTTCCCGTTTCCCGCTCTACCAATCATTAGCTTATTCACAAATCTAACACCCCATCCACCAGCCTCGGCTGGTGGATTTTTATTTATAGCATTGATACCTTTAGAGGATTCCGTTTTTCACATTTGTGTTTGGAGTGGCGGGAAATCACTCGCTTTCCATGGGCGGGCGCTGAGCTTCCTGATATGAACGAAACTGTCAAGCCCCACCTCTATTTTCGTAGATGGATCGGTTTTTGGCCGCTTTTAAGAAGAGAAGCTATTTTGGCTTCTTTTCCTTTGGATTTTTGGAGTGTCCATTACCTGTTTTTGATTCTTCTTTAGCTTATGAATTTCCCCTCTTGTCCTGGTGAGGGGGTCAAGTGCCTTCCTTGACGCCCTCACCAGGACAAGAGATTCTTCAAAGAAGCGAAAGAAGATAGAATCCCTCTCTTCATCCGAAACTAAAGACACGGCACGAAGGCAAAAACTCAACGCCGATAGGCATTCTGATATTCGTGGGTTCTCACATTTTATCTTTCCGTCTGAAGGACCTGCCACTAACTCGTGACGTGCGTGCGCCTACATCGTAAACGTGCACAGAGGAAGCTTCGTGGGTTATCCTTTCCGGTTTTTCTCTTTGCCTCCGAGCCCTACCCTTACTTTCTTTTTACTATACGGTCACTAAACGGAGCGTTTATTCACTGAAAGTTAATGGGTGGATTGGACATTTTCTACTTCAAGAGCGACGGCCCAAATGAATCCAAGGAACTCCCGTGCCACTGCGGTAATCGCTTTTCCAGGCATGACACCTCTCGAAAGAAGCCGATGTAATTTTTTATGAAGGCGATTCTGAGCTTTCCATGAGATTAAATGGATTTCTGGAGGCAGTCCCTTCAAACGTTTTTTTAACTCCCCTTTGACGGCGGGCTTATATTTATAACTCCAAGCTGACTCAATGATGAGTCGTCTCACATGGCGATTTCCTGCTTTCGTAATAGATCCCTGTCGACGATAATCTCCACTAGAGGACTCGCTTGGAACCATTCCGGCAAACGACATCAGGTGAGTTGGTTTTGGAAAACGGATAAAGGATCCGATTTCGGCGACGAGACTCGTCGCCGTTAATTCCCCAATACCTCTTAACCCCTGGAGAGCTTGGATCAAAGGGGCATGTGGACCTTCTGAAGCCTGGATTCGAATTTCCGCATCTAACCGACCGATGCGCTCTCTAATTTCTTTCCATTGATAAAGATATTCTTGAAAAACAAGTTGAGAGGTTGAACGCTCGAAGGATACTGTGTTTAACCATTCCTGATATTTCTTCGACTGAAATTTGACTCCAGCTGGGGGACAGATATTATGACGCAGGAAAAACTTCGTCAGACGATGCTTCGCCCGAAGCTCGTCTCCAACAGCGTCCTCGCGGCAACGAATCAAATCTCTAAGTGCTTCATCATCTTCCGTAGGCACGCGAATGGAGGTCAACTCGCCAGAGCGGTAAAGCTGAGCTAGACGAACAGCGTCGCGACGATCCGTTTTAATACGTTCTCCTGGACGTTGAGGAATCAGAGATGGAGCGATCACATCGCAATGGATATCCATGGCCCGCAAAAATCGATAAAGAGGATATCCGGTTGGTCCAGCTTCATAACACACCCGCAGACATTCTGGATCACCAAGTTTTTTAACTAATGATCGAATGGCATCCATCGTGTGAGGAAGGGTCCCCCAGTAGCGAGGTGCGTCATAGCCTTCATCCGCCACGGCAACTGCAATTTTCGCCTTTGAAACGTCTAAGCCAACAAACTTGAGGGTACTATTCATAGTAAGCTAGCTCCTTTCGTAATGTAGATCTAATCGGGGTAGTTTTGACTTACTATTCTTTACCCGATTCATCTACAACAATTGCGTATCGGAGCTAGTTTCGTTCATGATAACTCGTCGCAAAGCTCCTGCGGGATCTCAGCCTGCCCTTTCCTCCCCATAGGAGTCTCGTCATTTCCCGCCACTCCTGCCAAAATAGGCGAACGGAAACATCGTGTAATGTGCGTGCTAAAGATAAAATCGCTTGGGTGGTAAACCAATTCTATTTTACGACTAATAACTAGCAAGTTAGGCAAGGAAAGGAAAGGAGTAAGTCTTATTAGTTCCAACAGTGAACGTAAGCAATTTGTTATCCAAAAGGTTTACCTTCTTCAACATAAACAAATTCCTTTCAATCAGCTATACTTCAATGTCGATAAAAAGTAACATTCTGAAAATTCGACACGGCTTGCGATTCTTCTGCTTTTTCAGTACAATTTAAAAGATGCAAACTACGAAAAGGAGTGATCGGCAATGGGAAATTTGTACGTACTGGATCATCCATTAATTCAGCACAAACTGACCTACATACGAAAAAAGGAGACAGGAACGAAAGATTTTCGTGAGCTTGTGGACGAAGTCGCTGCTTTAATGGCTTTTGAAATTACGCGCGATTTACCTCTTGAAGAAGTGCATATCGATACGCCTGTCGTTCAAGATGCGAAGGCTAAAGTTTTGACAGGAAAAAAAATCGGCCTCGTACCGATCCTTCGAGCAGGTCTCGGCATGGTGGACGGTATCGTACAACTGATTCCTGCTGCAAAGATTGGGCATGTCGGTTTATATCGAGATCCAGAAACGTTGCAACCGGTGGAATACTATGTGAAGCTTCCTAGTGATATTGAAGAACGTGAATTGATTGTCATTGACCCTATGCTGGCAACTGGTGGATCTGCAAACGAAGCGATCCATTCCTTGAAAAAACGCGGAGCACGCCAAATCCGTCTAATGTGTCTTGTAGCAGCACCAGAAGGGGTAGAAGCTGTCCAAAATGAGCACCCAGACGTAGATATTTACCTTGCCGCACTGGATGAGAAGCTGAATGAGAAAGGGTATATCGTACCTGGTCTCGGAGACGCCGGCGATCGCTTATACGGCACGAAGTAAGGTTATACTTTTATAGAAATGGAACAAACTTAATGATAGGCTGACGGCCGTTCCTGTTGGAAGGGTCGTCTTTTACATACCTTTTTACAACCTGAGGAGGAAAACCATGAGTGAACGTATTAAAGTAATGACGATTTTTGGAACCCGACCAGAAGCGATTAAAATGGCGCCGCTCGTTCTTGAATTGAAAAAACGCTCCGAACAATTTGAACCGATTGTAACGGTTACCGCGCAGCACCGTGAAATGCTGGATCAGGTCCTTGATATTTTTGAGATCACGCCTGATTTTGACCTTGATATTATGAAATCACGTCAAACACTTTCTCAAGTGACGACGCGTGCTCTTGAGGGTTTAGATGAAGTCATGAAGGAAACGAAGCCGGATGTTGTCCTCGTTCATGGTGATACGACGACTACTTTCGCCGCTTCTCTAGCTGCTTACTACAATCAGATTCCGGTTGGTCACGTGGAAGCCGGCCTAAGAACATGGGATAAATATTCTCCTTATCCGGAGGAGATGAACCGCCAGCTGACAGGTGTCATGGCTGACCTTCACTTTGCTCCAACGAACAAATCACGTGACAATCTGCTTCAGGAAAATAAATCAGAAGATCATATTTTCGTCACAGGAAATACAGCGATCGATGCCTTGCAGACAACGGTCAACGATGAGTATTCCTCTGAGGTGCTAGATGAAGTCGGAGATAAGCGTCTGGTCTTAATGACAGCTCACCGTCGCGAAAACCTTGGTGATAATATGAAGCAAATGTTCCGTGCGATCAAACGTCTCGTTCAGGAACATGAAGATATTCAAGTGGTTTACCCAGTACACTTGAATCCCGTTGTTAAAGAAACGGCTGATGATATTTTAGGCAACGACGATCGCATTAAACTGATCGATCCTTTGGATGTCATTGATTTTCATAACTTTGCTTCTAGAGCCCACCTGATACTAACGGATTCCGGTGGAGTTCAGGAAGAAGCACCATCCTTAGGCGTTCCTGTTCTCGTTCTGCGCGATACAACTGAACGACCAGAAGGAATTGAAGCAGGTACGCTGAAGCTTGCCGGAACAGATGAGGATCATATTTTCCATCTGGCACATGAGCTTCTGTCTGATGATGAAAAGCATGCAGAGATGGCGAAGGCCTCCAACCCTTATGGGGACGGTCAAGCATCTGCTCGTATTGCAGAAGCGATTCGCTACTTTTTCAATCATCGTGAAGATAAACCAGCATCTTTTGAAGTGAAATAAGAAAGTACAAAAGGCCAGGGCTTCCTGGCCTTTTTTTATGGGAGGAAACGTGAATAGCTCGAGGCTCCTCATCACAACCTAAACAAAAAAGGAGTTCTCTCATGAGGTTTCTTCTGCTATTCGCTCTACTTGTTTCCTTAACCGGATTTGCTCCCCCAGAACCTACAGATGAAGTGACGATCATTGTAGAGCTTGATCAGTCCCCGCAATCGTTTGTGGATGAAATCGAATCCCGACTTCCGCGGATCGAAGTGGTCGCACAATACGATACGATATTTAATGGTGTCGCTCTTAAAGGGAAAGCGAAAGAACTTGAGAAAGTAGCACGGATGGGGACAGTGATGAATCAATATCCTGTCCATACGTATCAGATTTTAACGGAAGACGTCGACTCTTTTACAACAGATAAGATACGCTCAAACCTCCGTTCTTCTTTTACAGGAAAAGGGGTCAAGGTGGGCATCATTGATACAGGAATCGACTATACTCACCCAGATTTGATGAAGAATTACCGGGGCGGTTTTGATACCGTCGATTTTGACGAGGATCCGATGGAAACGCTCGAAGAAGGAGCAACTTTGCACGGTTCGCACGTAGCGGGAGTTGTCGGGGCGGATGGGAAAATGAAAGGAATCGCCCCTGACGTCGACCTCTATGCTTACCGCGCCCTTGGGCCGGGCGGAATGGGATCATCTGTTCAAGTTATTGCAGCAATAGAAGAAGCCGTGGAGGATGGAATGGATATTATTAATCTCTCCCTCGGAAATGCTGTGAACGGTCCGGACTGGCCGACAACCCATGCTGTCAATAAAGCGATAGAACTTGGAACGACCGTTGTGGTTGCAGCAGGTAATTCAGGGCCGGACAACTGGACCGTCGGCTCTCCGGCCACATCGTCCGGGGCCATTACAGTCGGGGCTGCAGCCTTGCCTGGTGATGTTCCGAAGCTGTTGATTCCTGGTGTCCGCCAACAAATTGATCTGCAGCCGTTAGCAGGTTCAAAGCCGTGGAATTTAACAAAAAAGTATCCTGTTTACTATGCGGGCACGGGGGAAGAGGAAATGGGTTCTGCGAAAGGGAAGATCGTTCTTTTTAAGCGTGGAGTCGTTCCTTTTCATGAAAAAGCGTGGAAAGCCTATAAAAAAGGAGCGGAAGCCGTCCTTATTTTTAACAATGAAAAAGGTCTGTTTCAGGGGTCGCTTGACGGTCTTTCTCTGCCTATTCCTGTAGCGGCTATTTCTCAAAAATCAGGAGAACTGATACTGGCGGAAGCGGTGGAGCAGAATCAATGGGTCGCCACAAATGAAGAGCGGACGGCTCAGCAGGTCGCGCCTTTCAGTTCCAGAGGCCCGGTGACGACAACGTGGGAAATGAAGCCTGATCTCCTCGCTCCTGGGACAGATGTATGGAGTACGGTTCCGGGAGGGTTTGCTTCCCTTCAAGGCACGAGTATGGCAGCCCCGCACATTGCCGGAATTGCGGCTCTGATGAAGGAAGCGCATCCGGATTGGACACCTGAAGACATGAAACAGGCATTAATAAGTGGTGCGGATATTCTAGATAAAGCCAATCCGATAGAACAAGGGTCTGGAATGGTAGATATCGAAGAGTCGGTCACACCGAAGTTGCTAATGGATAAAAGAAGCTTCTCCTTGGGAAAAATCGACCAGTCGTTTTTCAAAAAAACGGAGTCCGTGACGTTGAAAAATGAAACGGATTCAGACATGGACATATCGTTTGAGAGACCTGCTCTTGAACCGGGGGAATCCTGGAGACTTCCGGCAGCCTTCGAGTTGAAAGCGGGAGAGACAACCGAAATAGAAATAGGGATTGGATTAACGAAAGCCTTTTTGAAGGAAGGCATTCATCAGGGGTACTTAAAGTTGAAGGCAGGGGAGCAGATATACGAACTTCCTTATCTTTACGTGAATCAGGAATCAGATTATGAAAAAGTGTCCGGTTTTGAGTTAACAAGAGCTTGGGATGATCCCAAGCGTTATGAATATCGGTTTCACCTCTCCGAGGACGCAGATCAAATCATGATTGATCTATACCGTGCTGGTACAATGCTTCATGAGGGTCAAATTGTGACAGAGAAAAAGGTACGTGCAGGCATGCAGGAGGGGGAAGTACAGGTGGAAGGGTTGAGTGGACCGTATATAGCCGCTGTGACGGTAGTCCACAATAAGGAAACTTTCAGTTATTCTTTTCCGGTTCTGTTACCATCTGACTAAGGTGAAAAGTGTGAGGAAATAAAGGGTTTTTATGGTATCCGGAACACAAATTTTCCATTGTGTTCCGGGTATCTTTTTTGTTTGTCGATAACCGGTGTGGAAATGTGACGAAAATGTGAGCGAATCGTGTCATTCATTTGTACTTTTAATCACAAACACATTGACATCATTTGACCCCTATTGTATCCTTACATAGTGTGGAATGATAAGGTTTTCATAGTCATCACTGCAGTTCTCGAGCCTGCCAAATTTTCCAGAAAGAGGCTTGGTCTACGATGAAACCAAAACCCCCATTTCAAGCCATGGCACTCACCAGTGCAATTGCTTCCCAACTCGCAGGCGGTCCATTAGCCGGAGCATTTCTAGGGAAGTGGATCGATGGCAGATTTTCCACAGAACCCACATTCTTAATCTTAGGACTACTCCTCGGATTAGGAGCAGGTACATATGGAACGATTCATTTAGTACGGACGTACACGGGAGACGATTAACATGCAGAATTATCAACAAATGATGGCCCGTCAACGAAAATGGATGTTCTATCTTCTGGCTTTATTCGTACTTGGCTGGGGAGTAACCCCTTGGCAACCTATTTTCCTCGGACTTTTATTAGGGAGTGCACTGAGTTTCTACAACCTCTGGCTCATGCAACGAAAGATCCGTCAACTTGGAGACGCTTCCTCAAAAAACCGCTCCGCGAGAGGTATAGGTACATTTACACGACTGGCTTCAGGCGCATTAGCCGTAGTCATCGCCCTTCAGTTTGAAGAATATTTCCATTTGATTTCAGTAGTTTTGGGCTTAATGACAGCCTATATTGTCATTTTGATAGATTACCTGTTCAATAAGTCAACAGTTTAGCATGATGGAAGGTAGGTGAACAGATTGAATCACGAAGCACCAATGTGGAACGATGCGTTTGGGATCCCATGGCTGGATTTCAACTTATCAAACGTATTGATGATGTTCATTGCATCATTGATCGTATTCATCCTTGGCGTAGCGGCAACGAGAAACATGCAGCGCTATCCAAAGGGCTTCCAAAATTTCATGGAATGGTTGATTGACTTTATTAAGGGCATTATCGGATCCAATATGGACTGGCGTACAGGCCGGCTTTTCTTGCCGCTTGGTTTAACATTATTCGCCTACATATTTATTTCGAATATGCTGGGGGTCATTACAAACCTTTCCGTTGGGGAAAACCACGAACTTTGGTGGAAATCTCCGACAGCCGATCCGGGTATTACGTTAACCCTGGCAACCCTCGTTGTCGTTTTATCCCACTATTATGGGGTGAAGCTGAGAGGTGGAAAAGAATACAGCAAGACATTTATCAAACCGCTGCCATTTCTTCTTCCTTTTAAAATTATCGAGGAGTTCTCCAACACGTTGACGCTTGGTTTGCGTCTTTACGGGAACATTTATGCAGGGGAAATACTGATTACCCTGCTAGTAGGATTAGCAACATCAAGTATCTTCGGCTTCCTTGGAGCTACCCTTCCAATGGTGGCATGGATGGGCTTCAGTACCTTTATTGGTTTCATCCAGGCGTTTATTTTCGTTATGTTAACGATGGTTTACTTGTCTCACAAGGTGAGCGAAGACCATTAATAAAATAATATAAAAAATTTTTTACAATATTTGAGGAGGATTTTCATTATGGGTCTTTTAGCAGCTGCAATTGCAGTAGGTTTAGCGGCACTAGGTGCTGGTATTGGTAACGGTTTGATTGTGAGTCGTACAGTAGAAGGGATTGCGCGTCAGCCAGAATTGCGCTCCGCTCTTCAAACAACAATGTTCATCGGTGTAGCCCTAGTAGAGGCGATTCCGATCATCGGCGTTGTTATCGCATTCATCGTAATGGGTCAATAATAAAGGACGAGCATGAAACGCTTATGGCGAAGTTCAAATTCATCGATCTTCGCCTTTCCTTTATACCTTACGAAAGTTTTATACCCAATAAGGAGAGATCGAAAACTTCGACGACAGCACTTTAGCTGAAGCCGGGTTTTTCTCTTGTCCGGCTATTATGCCGGCACAACAACATAACTCCAATCGGATCAAGCATCCGGTTCGTTTTTAAAAGTGATAAACCTGTTACGAGATGGTGTGGAGAGGAGTGAGAACTGTGCAAGGATTCACAGAGAGTCTTGTCCTCGGTGCTGGAGGACTCAACTTAGGTGACATGTTAGCTCAGCTCGTATTCTTTATTCTCCTTCTTGTTCTTCTAAGGATCTTCGCTTGGGGACCTTTATTGAACATGATGAAAGAGCGTGAAGATTACGTAGCGAATGAAATTAACACGGCTGAAAAAAGTCGTGAAGAAGCACAGCGTATGCAGCGTGAAGCTTCTGAAGAGTTGAAGAAAACACGTCAGGATGCACAGAGCATCATTGAAGATGCACGCAAAACAGCTGGACAGCAGGAACGCGACATTATCGAATCTGCGCGGACAGAAGCAGAACGTATCAAAGTGTCTGCCCGTCAAGAAATTGAGCAGGAAAGAGATAAAGCCGTTCAGGCCCTTAAAGATCAGGTGGCTACGATGTCCGTTATGATCGCATCTAAAGTGATTGAAAAAGAACTATCTGAAAAAGATCAAGAGAAACTGATCAACGAATATATTGACGAGGCAGGGAAAGAGCGATGAGTGAAACAATCGTTGCGAAACGTTACGCAGAAGCCCTTTTTCAACTCGGTCAGGAAAAATCAAAGCTCGAACAGTTCGAAGCTGAACTGATCACATTGCGTGAAGTTTATGTAAGCAATCCGAAACTTGTTCATATTTTACAGCATCCTCGCGTAACACAAGATCAAAAACGCAGTTTGATCGGTGATTCGTTCAAAGCTTTCTCACCGGAAGTATTGAATACACTGAAACTGCTCATCGATCGCCATCGTGAAGGAATCATCGTAGAGATGATCGTTCATTTTCTAGAAAAGATGAACGATGCGAAAGGTGTTGCTGATGCAGATGTCTATTCCGTACGTCCTCTCTCTGAAACAGAGATCGAGAAGATTTCGGAAACATTTGCACCAAAAGTCGGCAAACGTTCATTAAACCTGACAAACATTGTAGATCCGAGCGTTCTAGGTGGAATTCGCCTGAGAGTCGGAAACCGCATTTTTGATGGTTCTGTCAGCGGGAAGCTTCGTCGTATGGAGCGAAAACTAGTATCCGCGAACAAATGATGATAGGGGTGAAATGGCATGAGCATCAAAGCTGAAGAGATCAGTGCGCTGATTAAGCAGCAAATTGAAAGCTATGAAGCAGATATAGAAGTCAATGATGTCGGTACAGTTATCGAAGTTGGTGACGGTATCGCACGTGCTCATGGTCTTGACAACGTCATGGCCGGTGAGCTTGTTGAATTCTCAAATGGTGTCATGGGATTGGCACAGAACTTGGAAGAAAGTAACGTGGGTCTTGTCATTCTAGGACCATATACAGATATTAGAGAAGGCGATGAAGTTCGCCGTACAGGACGTATCATGCAGGTTCCTGTAGGAGAAGAACTTCTTGGCCGTGTTGTAAACCCACTGGGACAGCCAGTAGATGGCCGTGGTGCCATTGAAACGACGAAAACTCGTCCGATCGAATCTCCTGCGCCAGGAGTAATGGATCGTAAATCCGTTGATGAGCCACTTCAAACAGGGATCAAAGCGATTGACGCTCTTGTACCGATTGGCCGTGGTCAACGTGAATTAATCATCGGAGACCGCCAAACTGGTAAAACCTCCGTTGCCATTGATGCGATTTTGAACCAGGCTGACCAAGATATGATTTGTATCTACGTCGCCATCGGTCAAAAAGAATCGACGGTTCGTGGAACAGTTGAAACATTGCGTCGTCACGGAGCTCTTGATTACACAATCGTTGTAACAGCAAGTGCCTCTCAGCCGGCTCCACTTCTTTACCTTGCTCCATATGCTGGAGTATCTATGGGTGAAGACTTCATGTATAACGGCAAACACGTACTTGTCGTATATGATGACCTTTCTAAGCAGGCAGCTGCTTATCGTGAACTTTCCTTGCTGCTTCGTCGTCCGCCAGGTCGTGAAGCCTTCCCAGGGGACGTTTTCTACTTGCACTCCCGTCTATTAGAGCGTGCAGCAAAATTAAGTGATGCAAAAGGTGGAGGATCTCTAACGGCTCTTCCATTCGTTGAAACACAAGCAGGCGATATTTCTGCTTATATTCCTACAAACGTAATCTCCATCACAGATGGTCAGATTTTCTTACAGTCCGATCTATTCTTCTCGGGTGTACGTCCAGCGATCAACGCCGGATTATCCGTATCTCGTGTAGGTGGATCCGCACAAATCAAAGCCATGAAGAAAGTTGCCGGTACCCTTCGTTTGGACTTGGCTTCGTATCGTGAGCTGGAAGCATTCGCCCAGTTCGGTTCTGATTTGGATAAATCGACACAAGCGAAGCTGAATCGTGGAGCTCGTACAGTAGAAGTACTGAAACAGGGTCTACACGAACCACTTGCGGTCGAAAAACAAGTTATGATCATCTATGCCTTGACTAGAGGATTCCTAGATGACATTCCAGTTGAGGATATCACTCGCTTTGAAGCAGAGTTCCACAACTGGTTGGACAACAATCGTAAAGACCTTCTCGCAGAAATCCGTCAATCCGGAAAACTTGCAGACGAAGGCGACATGAACCAAGCGATCGAAGAATTCAAAAAGACATTTGTTGTTTCTGAATAATTAAAAATGAGTCCGGACGCGACGGCTATCGCCAGTCGATAGGAGACGCATCCGGATAAATAAGTGCGGAGGCGACTGTTCAGCGGCAAGCGAACTGGACGCGTCCCTCCTCATGAATTGTCGACCTGAATTCGAACGAACCAGCGAAAGGGTGGTGAAACAGCGTGGCATCCCTTAGAGATATTAAAGGCCGGATAACTTCAACGAAGAAGACAAAGCAGATTACGAAAGCAATGCAAATGGTATCCGCATCGAAGTTGAACAGAGCTGAGCAGAATGCAAAATCTTTTGTTCCCTACAGTGATAAG
This sequence comes from Halobacillus fulvus, assembly GCA_004078665.1. GTDB lineage: Bacteria > Bacillota > Bacilli > Bacillales > Halobacillaceae > Halobacillus > Halobacillus fulvus. The sequence continues at coordinate 501,820 of SCFO01000002.1, forward strand.
ATTCAAGAGGTTGTCGCAAGCATCGCCCAAGGAGGCGGTGATGCGAGTCATCCTATGCTCGAGAACCGTGAAGTGAAGCGAACGGGTTATCTCGTCATTACTTCAGACCGCGGACTTGCAGGTGCATTCAACAGTAGCATCCTTCGTAAAGTGTATCAGCAAATCCATCAGCATCACACTTCAGCTGATGAATATACGTTGATTACAATGGGACGGATCGGACGCGACTTTTTCCGAAAACGTAATATGCCTGTTGATAAAGATATTACCGGCATTTCGGATCAGCCCGATTTTGCAGATATCAAGGATATCGCATCGGAAACGATCCAGCTCTTCACAGACGGAGAGATTGACCAACTATACATCTATTACAACCATTACGTCAGTGCGATTACACAGGAAGTTACCGAGCGTAAAGTCCTGCCGTTGACTGACTTTAATGAAAAAGGCAAAGCGGCGACAAGCTCTTACGAATATGAGCCGAACCAGGAAGAAATTCTTAAAGTATTGCTTCCTCAGTACGCTGAGAGCTTGATTTATGGCGCTTTATTGGATAGTAAAGCAAGTGAGCACGCTGCGCGTATGACGGCGATGAAGAGTGCGACAGATAATGCTGATGAACTGATCGGCGATCTGACTCTCTCTTATAACCGTGCACGTCAAGCTGCTATTACCCAGGAGATTACCGAAATTGTCGGCGGTGCAGCTGCCCTCGAATAGGATATTCTCGGATTTGTGAACAGTAAGTTAGGAGGGAAATCGATGAGTAATGGACGCGTGACTCAGATCATGGGGCCGGTTGTCGATGTAACATTCGATGATGGAAAGCTCCCTGACTTAAATAACGCATTACACGTAAGTTACGAAGCGAAAAATGAAAATGAAAAAAGCGTCGATCTTACATTAGAAGTTGCCTTACACCTAGGTGACAATACCGTTCGTACCGTTGCCATGTCATCTACTGATGGTGTCATGCGTGGTACAACCGTTACAGATACAGGGAAGCCGATCTCTGTTCCTGTAGGGGAAGTAACGCTTGGACGTGTATTTAATGTTGAAGGTGATACAATCGATCTTGATGAGCCAATTGGTGATGTCCGTCGTGACCCGATTCACCGGGAAGCTCCTAAGTTCGAAAACCTAGCAACAGAAACCGAAATTCTTGAAACAGGAATTAAGGTTGTCGACTTGTTAGCCCCTTATGTAAAAGGTGGTAAAATCGGATTGTTCGGTGGTGCCGGTGTAGGTAAAACCGTATTGATCCAAGAGCTTATCAACAACATCGCTCAAGAACATGGAGGTATCTCCGTATTCGCAGGTGTTGGTGAGCGTACACGTGAAGGTAATGACCTTTACTACGAAATGACGGACTCTGGTGTTATTAAGAAAACAGCCATGGTCTTCGGTCAGATGAACGAGCCACCTGGTGCACGTATGCGTGTTGCCTTGTCCGGTTTGACAATGGCCGAGTATTTCCGTGATGAACAAGGGCAGGACGTACTGTTCTTCATCGATAACATTTTCCGTTTCACGCAAGGTGGTCTTGAAGTATCCGCCCTTCTTGGACGTATGCCATCTGCCGTAGGTTACCAGCCTACATTGGCGACAGAGATGGGTCAGCTTCAGGAACGGATCACTTCAACAGACAAAGGTTCTGTAACGTCAATTCAGGCGATTTACGTTCCTGCCGATGACTACACAGACCCGGCACCGGCGACAACCTTCGCCCACCTTGATGCAACAACGAACCTTGAGCGTAAGCTTTCCGAGCAAGGGATTTACCCAGCCGTAGACCCGCTTGCATCGACTTCCCGCGCTCTTGACCCTGAGATTGTCGGAGACGAGCATTATGAAGTGGCGCGTGAAGTTCAACGTACGCTTCAGCGTTACAAAGAATTGCAGGATATCATTGCCATTTTGGGTATGGACGAACTTTCTGATGAGGATAAACTTACAGTATCACGTGCACGTCGCGTTCAGTTCTTCCTTTCTCAGAACTTCCACGTAGCCGAGCAGTTTACAGGTCAGCCAGGATCTTACGTACCTGTAGCTGAAACTGTCAAAGGCTTTAAGGAAATCCTTGACGGCAAATACGATGACGTTCCTGAAGATGCGTTCCGTTTGGTTGGACGTATCGAGGAAGTTGTTGAAAAAGCAAAACAGAGCCAATAAGTTTTGTATGATTAAGTGATGACCGGGTCTTTCCCGGTCCTTCACCCTAGCCCAAGGAGGAATAACTATGAGCACACTAACGGTGAGTGTTGTCACTCCTGATGGCCCGGTCTTGGAAGATGCATTTGAAATGGTGAGTTGTAAAGCGGAGAGCGGAGAACTTGGAATTCTGCCAGGTCACATTCCGATGGTAGCTCCTCTTACAATCAGTGCTGTTCGCCTTAAAGGCTCCGGTAAATCCGATCGTATTGCAGTCAGTGGTGGATTTCTAGAAGTCCGTCCTGATAAAGTGACGATTTTGGCTCAATCAGCTGAAAAACCGTCCGATATCGATGTGGATCGTGCCCGCATGGCAAAAGAACGTGCTGAAAAACGTCTGAGAGACAAACAGACGGACATTGATTTCAAACGGGCTGAAATGGCCCTCAAGCGAGCCTTAAATCGTTTGGATGTTTATGAGAACAAATTTTAAACTGCTTTCACTTTTGAGAGCAGTTTTTTATTTGGACAAGATCATCAGGCAATAAAGACATAATTTTGACATTATTACCCGGGAAATGAGAAATATTTTCTTCATTCTTGTTTTATTTCACACAAACGATGGTATAGTAAATTTGGGCATTTAAAAACCCGAAAGAGGTGGTTGGAAATGGACCAGTATTTTGCCGAAGAAGCCCTCATCAGCATGACATCTCATCTCATATTCATCATTATTACTTGGAGAGTAATGCAGTCCATTAATTTCGACGCTTTTTTCAGAAAGAATCGCATTTTTGAAGCTCGTCTATTTATTATCTTTGTAACCATTGCTCTTGGTACAACGGTGAGTAACTTTTTTCTTGATTTCATTTCATGGACGAACAGTCTCGTCTATTTGTTCTGATGATGGAGCAGGTTGTCTAATGCTGTAAGGATTTGTTTCGTATGAAGTGTGTCTTCCCAGGTCAAACTGTAAGTATCAAGATGCTTGGGGAGGCATTATAAATGAAGAGTATTATTGGAATTGTTTTGGCTGTAGTGATTGCGGGTGCAGGTGCTTATCCACAGGAGAGGCTTGACAAAGAGTATGCGATTATGGACTTTGCGGCCTTTGCTGAGGGTGAGCAGCTGGAAGTGCAGGAGTGGAATGTCACATTTAAAGAAACGATTGATATGAAAGATATTGAACAAGTAGAGAAGAACGTGAAGCAGACCTTTCCGACTATGAAGAAAAATGTAGAAGAAAGTCGTGAAACAAAGAAGATAGTTTGGAAAGACACCCATAAAAAAGAAGAACCTGTCGAATACTTTTACTTGATCGTGCCAAAAAGTGGGATTAATCAAGTGGAAATGGTTTACGTACTGGAAGGACGGGGAACATCTTCACTAACACAAAAACACATTCAGAAATCGTTTGAAAAGAAAAGTCGACTCTTCTCAAAAAATGTCACTATTTTCTCTTGTCTAAAGGCAGATGCAGATGGTATTATGAATGATGTTTTAGTGTATCAAAAATTCAAGCATAAATTCAATATTGAAACTTTAGACGAAGTAATCGATCATAACTGGACTAGCAGATCTGGATATAGCAACGAATGGGGTCAATCCTTACCACTAACAGATGAAGTAATGAACGTCCAGTTCGGAACAAGAACTTTGGGCGGGAAGACAAACATCACGATTGGCACACCCGTTATCACTGCTGAATATTAATAATAATGAATATGGACGCGGAGGAGAATGAACCTTGGAAAAAATCATCGTCCGTGGTGGGAGGCAGCTGAAAGGCACTGTCAAAGCTGAAGGTGCTAAGAATGCCGTACTGCCTGTCATCGCAGCAAGTATTATCGCCAGCGAAGGAAAAAGCGTTTTACACGAAGTACCTGCTTTAGCTGATGTTACAACAATCAATCAGGTAATCAGTCATATGAACGCTAAAGTTGAAGTGGATGGAACTACAGTCACGGTAGATGCTTCTGATCAGTTAGAAACAGAAGCACCAATAGAATATGTACGTAAAATGCGCGCTTCTGTTCTCGTACTGGGACCGCTTTTGGCCCGCTATGGTCATGCTAAGGTTGCTTTACCTGGAGGCTGTGCAATCGGATCACGTCCAATTGACCAGCACCTTAAAGGATTCGAAGCAATGGGAGCCCATGTAACAGTCGGAAACGGCTATGTGGAAGCAGAAGTCAATGGTCGTTTGCAAGGTGCAAAAATTTATTTTGACGTTCCAAGCGTAGGTGCCACAGAGAATGTCATGATGGCAGCAGCTCTTGCAGAAGGCAAAACCGTTTTGGAAAACTGTGCAAAAGAACCTGAGATTGTCGATTTAGCGAACTACTTGAATAAGATGGGAGCTAAAATTGTAGGAGCAGGCACAGAAACCATCCGTATTGAGGGTGTAGAGAAGCTTACAGGAGCGACTCATACGATTATTCCAGACCGTATCGAAGCGGGTACGTTTATGGTTGCAGCAGCAATCACAGGCGGAGACGTTTTAGTACAAGGAGCAATGACTGAACACCTTCGTTCTGTAGTTGCCAAAATGGAAGAAATGGGCGTCATCATTGAAGAAGAGGAAGAGGGTCTGCGTGTTATCGGACCGGCTCAATTGAAAGCGACTGATATCAAGACAATGCCCCACCCGGGCTTCCCGACAGATATGCAGTCACAAATGATGGCTCTTATGCTTCATGCAACAGGAACAAGCGTGATTACAGAGACGGTATTTGAAAATCGTTTCATGCACGTAGAAGAGTTCCGCCGTATGAATGCCCACATGAAGATTGAAGGACGCAGCGTTATTGTTGAAGGTCCATCGACTCTTCAGGGAGCGGAAGTTGCAGCAACAGATTTGCGTGCTGGAGCAGCGTTAGTGTTGGCCGGTTTAGTTGCAGACGGTTATACACGAGTGACAGAACTTAAGCACCTGGATCGTGGCTATGTGAACTTCACTGAGAAGCTTAAACAGTTAGGTGCCGACATTGAACGCGTGAATGAGTCTGAAACATACGTTGAAGAGCATGAAGTTAGTGAATCATTATCGACCTTATAATATATTCATTAAACCACTGACCTATTTCATTTTTTTGAAATAGGTCAGTTTTTTTATGGGCAATTTTAGTGGAATTTGGTTCTACTATCTTGTGAAAGTGGATAGATTTTAATAGAGAGAGATTTTATAGAAACAGGAGGATGCAGATGAAGAAACCGAATGGAATAGGGATCATTGCGATCATCAGTTTGTTTACAGCGATTTTAATGATTCCGACCATGGTCGTCATGCCATTTACTAAATCAAGCGACAGCAACGAAGCACGAGAGACGCAACCATCAGAACAACAAGTGAAGGATCTACCCTCCGATCTATCCCCTTTTTCTGTCCGTGTTCTGAGAGAGAAGTCCGGTCAGATAGAGGAAGTCCCTCTGGAAACTTACGTGTCTAGAGTGGTGGCGTCAGAGATGCCAGCAAATTTTGAACTGGAAGCATTAAAAGCACAATCCCTTGCAGCGAGAACCTACATTACCCGTCATCTCATGAATGAGGCGGAAGGAATAGAAAACGCTGATGTGACGGATACCGTCAAGCATCAGGTATATAAAAACGATCAAGAACTAAAGCAGATTTGGAGCGACCAGTATGAGTCAAACATGGCTAAAATCAATGAAGCTGTGCAAGCGACAGCAGGAGAAATCATTACGTATCAGCATCAGCCGATCGATGCTGCCTTTTTTTCTACGAGTAATGGATTTACTGAGAATGCAGAAGACTATTGGCATGCAGAAATCCCTTACTTGAAGAGTGTGGAAAGTCCATGGGATGAACAGTCACCGAAGTTCATAGATCAGAAAATTGTCACATTAGATAATCTCAGGTCGGCCTTGGCTCTGGATGACTTCTCTAGCTTAGCTGGAGTCACATTGACAAGAACAGAAGGAAATCGTGTGAATGAAGTCAGCATTTCCGGTAAGAGCTTTACGGGAAGGGAAATAAGGGAGGCTCTCGGATTATCTTCCAGTGATTTCACAATGGAACAAAAAGGTGAACACATCGTTTTTACAACGAAAGGGTTTGGGCATGGAGTAGGGATGAGCCAATACGGAGCCAACGGGATGGCGCAGACAGGAAAGGATTATAAAGAAATTGTACATCATTACTATCAGGGGACAGATATATCGCCCATTCAAACGTTAACAGCCTCATTACCTGAGAATAAGGGATCGTAACTTAAAACCGCCTCGTGCGGTTTTTTTGTTTCGTAGTATTTAACTCCGTTGTTCAACGCGATCCAAAGGCAGGTTTTAGCTCACCATATGCCCTGGAACCTATGATGCCCTTCATAAGATATGTGATTGAAACACGTGGTGACACCTTTTTTTGAACGATAACATATAAAATTTTCCAACCTATGTATAGATTACCGAAGATCTGTTCAGAATGGTTTTTGAGGTGATGAACATGAGAGAGGAAGATAAGAAAAGCGTGACTAAATTAAAGTTCAAACGCTTGATGCGCAAGAAGTGGTTGTATCCTGCATTGTATTTGTCGGTAGCAGCTTTAGTACTTGTCGGTGTGTTCTGGTATCAACAGGGAACGAATGATTTGGAGAAGATTGCGGAAGAGCCTGGATCACAAGTACAGGACGAAGTCTATACGCATGATTCCGGTCAAGACACTGTACCTGTAATGGAACAAGAAGAGAACTTGCAAATGCCGGTTACAGATGAAACGACTGCGTCGATTGTAACAAAGTTCTATGACTACAATGCTTCAGAGGCTGATCAGGAAAGTGCACTGGTTCTATACAACAATAAGTATTATCAAAGTGAAGGCGTAGACATTACGCGTCAAGATGGGGAATCTTTCGAAGTAACCGCTTCTTTATCAGGAACGATTACCGAGGTTAAAGAAGACCCGCTATACGGAAACGTCATCGAAGTGTCTCACGACAATGAAGTGACGACCGTTTATGCAAGCTTGAGTGATGTCCAAGTTCAAGCCGGTGCAGAAGTTACACAAGGTGATGTACTTGGAACAGCCGGAAGCAACTCATTCGGACAAGCAAGCGGCGTCCATGTCCACTTCGAAGTACGTCAGAATGACCAGCCAATCAATCCTGAGAATTTCTTCGGACAACCACTAAGTAAGATTGCAGAAGAAACAGAAGAGGATGCTGGTCAGACAGAAAATGCTCAAGAAGAAAGCGACTTCCCTGAACTGGATGAAGAACCATCCCAGTCTGAAGAAGAAGCACCAGAAGAGCCAAGTGATTCCGACGAAGAGGAAACACCAACTGAAGACAGCGCATCATCCATCTCTACTATCCAAACATAAAAATGAGGGTCTCGTACCCTCATTTTTTTTTGCCTTTAAACAGGAATATCTTTATTAGTAATCATTACTCACTCCTTTCAGCATGTATAAAAGTAATACCTCGAAAAGTTCCCGTTGTTCACACCAGAGCTTGGATGGGCGGGCGCTGAGCTTCCTCGGAGCTACGCTCCTGCGGGATCTCAGCCTGCCCTTTCCTCCCCATAGGAGTCTCGCTATTTCCCGCCCCTCCGTGCCAAAAATAGGTGAACGGAAACATCATATCTAGAGCATGTTACAGGGTGAATTGGTAATCTGGGTACTCATCCCTTCCTTACAATCAACAATGTCGTTTAAAGAGCCTTTGTAGGATTAAGAAAATATACAAAAGAAAGAATATATAGGTGCCCTTATTCTCCCACTAATGAACTAATACATTGTTCAATCTAGACGCTTCTAAGAATGAAATGGGGGAACTGCGAGACTTTTATGATAGATGGGGGAAGGCCGAGCTCTATAGGTGTTGTGAGGCGAGGGAAATCATCGTCTTCCCCATGGAGTGAAAGTCGATTTTCGAACCTTCTTTTTACAAACGTTGGAACGGAAATCATTTCATCAATCGCCCACATACCTAAAAAGGCATAAGTTCACGGTTTCATTAATAAAATGAGGATAACCGAGCATTCGGTAACATCCAGGGTTACTCAACAGGAAAAACATCAGGAAAGCCCAACATCTCCTACTATCAACCTAATCGTATTAGCCCTCTCCCCCTTGGACAGTTCATCACAGGAGGCGAGTGGAGTGCATGATTACATCAAAGAGAGAACCATCAAGATCGGAGAGCACATCATTGAAACAAAAAAAACCGTCAGAGTGATCGCCAAAGAGTTTGGCGTTTCAAAAAGTACTGTGCATAAAGATTTGACGGAAAGGCTTCCGGAAGTGAACCCCGAGCTTGCCAGAGAAGTGAAAAAAATCCTCGATTATCACAAAGAAATCCGTCACTTAAGAGGAGGGGAAGCGACAAGGCGTAAATATCAGGCTGAATTATTGGAAGAGAAACCAATTTAACACTTTCTCAAAACACATGATTTCCTCCCTATTTCATAAAACCTCGCCTGCCTAAAATTTTTATTCTAAATTGAGACGATTGTCGTAATTTTGTGATAGAATATAATATTAGATGTGTGTAGTTTACCTTTACACATTAAAAGGCAGAGTAATCTTCAAAGTTTTTACAAAAGATAGGAATAACATAATCCGAATGATTGATGAAAATGGATGTGACTCCATAAGGAAACATCCACCTGTTAGGGAATTTTATGTTTTTTAAATAGGGAGGATCTACAGAACATGTTTGCAAGAGATATAGGAATTGACCTCGGTACTGCTAACGTGCTTATACATGTGAAGGGGAAAGGAATCGTTTTGAATGAACCATCCGTCGTAGCAATGGACCGAAACACAGGAAAAGTGCTGGAAGTCGGAGAAGAAGCTCGTCGTATGGTTGGACGTACACCCGGCAATATTGAAGCGATGCGCCCATTAAGAGACGGCGTCATCGCTGATTTCGATGTCACAGAAGCGATGCTGAAGCACTTCATTCAAAAGACGAACGTGCGTGGTCTGTTATCAAAACCACGTATGCTGATTTGCTGCCCGACGAATATCACGAAGGTTGAGCAAAAGGCGATTAAAGAAGCGGCAGAAAAGTCCGGTGGTAAAAAGGTTTATTTAGAGGAAGAGCCAAAGGTGGCAGCCATTGGAGCAGGCATGGATATTTTTCAGCCAAGCGGAAACATGGTAGTGGATATTGGTGGAGGAACGACGGATGTCGCTGTTCTTTCCATGGGAGATATCGTAACGGCTTCTTCAATCAAAATGGCCGGTGATAAATTCGATCACGAAATTTTGCAATACATTAAGAAGGAATACAAGCTTCTCATCGGGGAACGCACAGCTGAGAACATTAAAATAAGCGTTGCGACTGTTTTCCCTGGATCGAGAAATGAAGAGATCGAAATTCGCGGCCGTGATATGGTATCCGGATTGCCACGTACGATTTCTGTTAATTCTTCAGAAATCGAAAAGTCTCTTCGTGAGTCTGTCCAAGTCATCGTACAGACAGCCAAGCAGGTGCTTGAGCGTACACCGCCTGAGCTTTCAGCGGATATTATTGATCGTGGCGTCATCATGACAGGTGGCGGTGCATTACTGCATGGAATCGATCAGCTACTTGCTGAAGAATTAAAGGTTCCAGTACTGATTGCAGAGTCTCCGATGGATTGTGTGGCTGCTGGAACAGGCATTATGCTTGAGAACATCGACAAACGAATTTCAACTAAAATCTAAACATAAGATTCTGAACAATTCTATGCGGGAATGGATGGAGATACTACGTCATTCCCGCTTATACATACCTCTACATAAAGGAGCGATTCGAGTTGTTAAGAGGATTCTATACGGCCGCATCTGGAATGATGGCCAACCAGCGGATGCAGGAAACCTTGTCCAATAATATGAGTAATGCTTATACCCCGGGTTACAAAGAAGACCAAGGCACGATGAGATCATTCCCAGAGCTGTTGATTCAGCAGATGGGAAATCAATCTGTTCCTACATCACGCGGGCTGAATCTGCCTGTAAGGCACTCGATCGGCTCCATGAACACCGGCGTATATCTTCAAGAAACGGTGCCCTCCTTTTCACAAGGTGACGTGCGGGAAACAGGAGTCAGCACGGACCTTGCTCTTGTTCAGGGGGATGTCCCAGATGAAGCGGGCTTTCTATTTTTTACGGTTCAAAATGAAGCAGGTGAACAGCGATATACACGTAATGGTAATTTCACCGTCGATGGGGAAGGTTTTTTAACGACGAATCAAGGGTACTATGTGCTTGATGAAGCAGGGAACCCAATTGAGACGGATGGGATGGAGTTTACGGTTTCCAGAGACGGGGTGCTGACTGCCGGGGATCAGGACATTCCTCTCGGTCTATCTTATGCACCTGATTCGATGGCTATGATCAAGCAAGGCAATGATTTGTATGTTCCGGGCGAAGAAGCTGAGCCACTTGAGAATGCTCGGGCAAACGGAGGCATTGAATTCGAAGTTCGCCAGAGCGTGCTTGAAGGCTCCAATGTTGATCCTGCCAGAACGATGACAGAAATGATGAATACATACCGTTCATTTGAAATGAACCAACGAGTGTTGAAAGTCTACGATGACAATATGCAAAAAGCTGTAACGGAAATCGGAAGACTACGTTAAGGAGGGGAATTGTACATGGTGAATCGCTCAATGATCCAGTCTGCTGTAACAATGGGACAGCTTCAGCACAAGCTCGACATTATCGGGAATAACCTAGCGAACAGCAATACAACGGGGTACAAAAGTAAAAACGCCGACTTTTCCTCTCTGCTTTTTCAACAGATCGACAATTTGTCGGATGACCAAGTTGAAGTGAATCGTTCGACACCGGACGGAATAAGAGTCGGAAGTGGCGCGCGGATCGGTCACACAAATCTTGACTTACGTCAGGGAAACCTTCAAAATACAGGACGAGAACTAGATGTAGCGTTACTGACGGAGCAGCATTTGTTTCAACTACGTGTCCCTACGGAGGAAGGTTTTGAAACTCAGTACACACGGGCAGGCAACTTTTATTTAAATCCGATGAACAACGGACAGGTAATGTTGACGAATGCAGATGGATACCCTGTTCTTGGAGAAGACGGGGAACCAATCCTTCTCGCTGAAAATTTTGATGGGCTATCGATTGACACAAATGGATCCATTCTCGTGACACGGGGGGATGAACAAGCGGCTGAGGCTCAGCTCGATGTCATCGAAGCTGTTCGTCCACGCATGCTGGAACCAATCGGTGATAACCGGTTCCGTCTGCCTGAGGGTATTGACGACGATGGGATTTTTGCGGACGTTTTAGCTACTGATCAGCAGCTCCAGAGCGGGACACTCGAGATGTCCAATGTGGATCTATCTAAACAGATGACAGACATGCTCATGGCCCAGCGAGCTTATCAGTTCAATGCGAAGTCCATTTCCACGAGCGACCAGATGATGGGACTAGTCAATCAATTGAGATCATAAAAGGTAAGGAGTTTGACCACGATGCCAACAGATCCTAAGACCGGCAACAACAAGTCACGAACCAATCAAAAGGAACAGAAGCGTCAGATGAAGGCAGAAGAGAAGCCGTCTAAAAAAGCGAAGACAAAAGAAAAGAAGCCTAAAAAAGGTCGTCGCCGAATTTTGCCAATCTGGCTGCGGATTATCATCGTCCTTCTTCTCAGCGCTGTCGCTTTGATTGTTGGAGTCATGGTCGGATATGGAATCCTTGGTGATGGAGATCCGATGGATGCGCTCCAATGGGACACATGGCAGCACATTTTAGATATCGTCACCCAAACTGAATAGTCATACAAGCCGCAAGGGATGCACATCTCCTTGCGGCTTTTTTATGTGGATAAATAGTGTGCGTTTTTCATACCAGCGCTTTGGGGGCTTAAATTACTCGATTTATGCAGGAGGCTTATTCGTAAGGGTTTTGCAACTGCAAGATGTTCCGCACCTCATCCTGAAGGAGAAGGACATCCTCACAACTTTCCAGGTTTCCATCTTCATATTTAGGGAACTTACAGTTAATAAAAGGAAGAATAAAGAACCATTGCGGGGAGGGAAAGCGTTGAAAACCGATGTGTTCATTGCCGGTGGTGGAGTGGGTGGTCTCGCCCTGGCAGCCAAACTCGCGAGTCGAGGAGTTCACGTAACCATCGCAGAGCAGCTGACAAGAGAGTCCCCTGTTTATAAAGGGGAGCTGCTTCAGCCGAAAACACTGGCAATTTTAGATCGTTTAGGTGTCCTCGATCAAGTTGAAACCTGCGGGCATCCCATCGATCAACTCAGGTTTCAAGAAATCTACCGGAGAAAAGGGTCGACTCCTGAAGAAATTAATCTGACGGAATTGAATTACAGCCGCGTTGCCAGTATGTATGATCATGCTCTGATGGTACCTCATGAAAAAACGAAATCCATCCTCAGAGACAAAGGGAAAACCTATGAAGAATACTATCATTACCTCCATGGAGCACGTTTTCTCGGCTTTGAAAACGGAATGGCAAAAGTGAAGCAAAATCGAAAAAACCTATACATTGAAGCCCAGGTTTATATCGGAGCGGAAGGACGACGTTCCCCGACAAGAAATGCGATGAATGTTCATGTGAAACGCCACGATTATAACCACCATTTTTTGACCGTCACCATTCCGAGGCCATCCGATTTTACAAAAGGAAAAATCATTACAACGGCCAGTCAGTTCTTAGGTTTGTTTCCACTCCCAGATGATAAAGTACGGACGGTCTTTCTCATTCCCGCTGGTCAGTACGGAGCAATCAAGGAGAAGGGCCTGGACTTTATATATGAAGCGTATAGCGAACTGGAACCGGAGCTGTCAGAAGGTGTCCGAACCCTGAAGGATTGGAAAAAAATCCAGCTTATGATCCCCTACACCTATCACGTAGACCACTACTATGCAGGGAATTTGGCGATCATCGGTGATGCAGCTCATACCGTCCATCCTATGGCTGGAGAGGGAATGAATTTAGCTGTTCAAGATGCAGATGTGCTGGGAGAGTTGCTTGCCTGGTGCAAAGAGGAAGGAAAGCCTTTTGAAGAGAACCTTCATTATTATGAAGATGTTCGTAAACCACGCGTCTCCTTTCTCCTGAATTTGAGCCACCTTTCCGCCCTCGTCTATTCTTTAAGATATGAATGGTGGCGTACGATTAGAAAGCAGGCTGTTCAACGCATTTATGATGACGACCAGCTCCATGTGAAGCAGATGCTGAACATATCGGGGCTTGGTCGCTGGGATTTTACGATACTAGATCGAGCTGTACAGGGAAGCATCTTCCCGCCACGTGGTCAAAAAGTGAGTGACCGCAGACAAATGAAGTATATTTTTTCTGAAACTGAAGATTATCCGTGGAAGAAAGTAAAGAAAGGATGAGCTCGATGAATGAATGGATGACAGCCGTGCAGGCAAGAAAATGGATGAAAAAAAACGAATCGTTCCTTCCGAGCTGGCATGCTTATGTCGGTGCAGAACTGGACTTATTTAATGAATTTGAAAAAGCGACGACCGTGGAAGCCGTCAGTGAAAAAACAGGATATCCTTATGATCTGTTAAAGTCCTGGGTCAATGTCGGAGTGGCCATCAACCATTTGAAGAAACGTCCGAATCATCGTTACCGGTCATCGAAGCAGAAGTGCTCTGCTTTGATGGGAGATGATTCATCGCCTGGAGTAAAGGCGCTGTTAAAGGAGATCATGGAGCTTCACATCCCGACGATGCTTCAATACCCTGAAATTATGAGATCACACGAGCGAGCTCAATTTGACCATGAAAGACACGGGGAAGTCGTAGCCGAAACATCAGCGCTTCTCGAACATTTCGCCATCAAAAAAATCAAAAAAATGATTCGTGATCGCAAAGTGACGTCTATTGTAGATCTAGGCTGCGGGCATGGAGGTTATTTACGAAAGCTTGCCGCTGAATTTCCTGAGATCAAGATGACAGGTGTTGATATCAACCAAAAAGTGATGGATAGAGCACGCATCCTGTCTGAGGATTATCCGAATATTTCGTTCGAGGCAGGTGACATAAAAACATGGCAGCCTAAGGACGAGGAGAAACCGGATGTCATCCTGCTGCACAATATCTTTCATTACATTCATCCAGACGAGCGCCAAGAACTGCTCAATCATTTACACTCGTACGTAAAAGACGAAGGATTGATATCTGTTATAACACCTATAAATGAAACGGAACAGGGAGAAGCTTTTTCATCAGCTTTCAACAGCTTCTTTGTTGCTCATTCAAACTTATTCGCCCTTCCAGATAAAAAAGAGTTGCAACAGATATCTGAAGACTGTCATTTTAATATGTTCGATCTCGATCCTATTGTCAAAGAAGGATCCTGGTACACTTTCTGGCTATCACCATCTGCAGTCGTAAATGAAAAGGAGCAAACCAAAAGACCAGAAACCTCTGACCAGACCGTCCCACCAGAAAACAAAAGAGTAACCGAGCTAACCAAAACATCCTAAAAGAAACGCCCCTGATAGGGCGTTTCTTTCGGTATAGCTACTTAAAACTTCTGTGTGGATTAACATAAGTAAATGGAATGATTGCCTTCCCAAAGGCAGTCTAAACGTCCCTTAATGTTTCCGTTTTTCCATTGTGGTAGGGGGAGCGAGTCATTTTCCGGCTCCCCGAAACTCAGGTTTGAAAAACGGAAACATCCAATTATCAAAGGTGAGTCTTAAGTGAGCTTTTAGGATAAAACTTTTAATGAATGGAGACGTCTCATAGATCCACTCATTAAATGGTCGGAAATTTCGCTTTGAGGAAATGACGGGACACGCTTATAATAGGGATAGTATGTATGAAAGGGGCTATTCCATGTTAGACATTCAAGAAATCAAAGAAATCATTCCACACCGCTATCCATTCTTATTGATCGATCAAATCGAGGAAATCGTAGAAGGCGAACGTGCCGTCGGCTATAAAAATGTAACGGTCAATGAACCGTTTTTCCAGGGACACTTCCCGGACTATCCTGTTATGCCAGGGGTACTTATTACAGAAGCACTCGCCCAAGTAGGTGCTGTCGCTATGCTGAAAAAAGAAGAGAACCAAGGCAAACTCGCCTTTTTCACAGGGATCGACAAGTGCCGCTTTAAGCGCCAGGTCAAACCGGGAGACCGTCTGAAGCTTGAAGTTGAAATCGTCCGTCTCAAAGGGCCGATGGGCAAAGGAAAAGCAAAAGCTACCGTAGATGGAGAACTAGCCTGCGAAGCAGAAATCATGTTTGCCCTTAAATAACGCAAACCAAGGAACTGAACAAACCATGTTCAGTTCTTTTTTATTTTAAGCTCTGTAAAAGCTTAATGTTGATACTAAAAAGTTTCCGTTATTTATACCAGAGCTAGGAGGAGCGGGAAATAACTCGCTTTCCATGGGCGGGCGCTGAGCTTCCTCGTCGTTTTACTCCTGCGGGATCTCAGCCTGCCCTTTCCTCCCCATAGGAGTCTCGCCACTTCCTGTCCCTCCAATGGTCATGTGAGTTACGAAAACAGGCACTCCAAATATGCTTGAGTGAAAAGTTGTTTTAAAAAGAATGTTTTCTTTAGAAGTGGGAATAATAGTGGCGAAGCAAAAAAAGGAGGAATTGGAAATGAAACACTTACTTATGAAGTTCATGGTCGCAATCTTCGCCATCTCACTTCTAGGAGCATGTGCAGCAGACGAAGAGCCTATGGAAGATAACAACACAGAAGAAAATGGTGACATGGGTGACGAAGGCACAGAAGATGAAATGGATGACGGTTTAGACGATGGCACAGAAGAAGGCCAGGAAGAAGAAGACGATAACATGGACGATCAAGAAGACATGACGGACGGAAACAACGATGAGAACGGCACTAACGAAGACACAATGGATAACGGTGAAGATAACGACAATGAAGATCAATAAAAAAGAAGCCGCTATATTTAGCGGCTTTTGTTATGCTTTAAAGCTTTTTCTCAAAAGATCCTGACTTATATTCAGTAGGGGGTAACGGCTCTTTGTTTTTGCGATCACGATCTGAGAGAAAGACAGATAGGATGACGATACAAATGCCTCCGATTATCAACACAGGAACAACATAACGCATGAGTTGATAAGTATTTAATAGGAAAATGCCTATGCCCGAACAGAACATTACATAACCAACTATGGAGAGAGTCCGGCTCATTATGTTTTCCCCTTTCTGAGAGGTCGAAAGGGTCAAAGGCCCTTTTGTTATCTGTTCCCCCGCCTGATCAGGTACAAACAAGTGAAACGGTTATCCTTTGAGATCGATGGAGTTCCCCAAGTTGGGGTGCGGGATCGATTGTTGGATCATCTCCACGACCTGTTGGCCGTCCTTTTTTGCATCCCCCATCGCTTTATCCATTAATGTAAGACTTGATTGCTGTTTAAGCTGAGAAGTACTCATTGCCATCGACAAAGCAGCTACATCCATAATATCCCTCCTTTCATCTCCTATCGGACAGATTCCAGCATTTCTTAATATTTGTTTACTTACGTGTTGAGAAAATGCATGTAACTAGATGTTTGCCGCTTTTGTTCATTTTGATGCTTATCCCCTTGCTATTCTTAATTAAAAAACGGACTCCTTTGTTGATAAAAACAAATTGAATTCGAGTCTTGCCATTGTCAGTCAGTACCGGCCGTGGTGTTTCCGCTCCTCCAAGCTCTGGTTTGAATAACGGAGACTTTCTAAATTCAGCATTGAGTTTCAACAAAGAGTTTAACTTAAAGGGATTAAATCTGTGGTGGAGTCGTCCTGGTAGCAGTTATATGGAAGCGATTGCGGGAAAATAGGGTGACTTAACTCATCAATCCTAATCTTCGACAAATACTTAGTTCGGGAATTGGTAATTTTGGTTGGAATCGAGTCCGGCTTTCTGTAAAATAGAAAGTAGAAGTTTAACGACATGTTCCACGTGTAAATAAGTGAATAGAGGTGATGAGATTGAAATATCGTACGGCCGATGATTTAAGAGAGTTATTATTGCAAGAGCACGAAAACATTGTAAACAAAATCTCTCAGGAAAAATTGGATGTCTATCTATTCCTCCAAAAGACGTTTCATGATACCTACCTTCCTGACGATACGCTCTATCAGTTCGTGTTCCGTCACTTTTTCAGACTGGACAACCCAAGCCTGACGAAAGAGTTTGAAACCGAGTACTTCAAACTGATGGAAGAGCAGCGTACAGAAGAGCGGCCTAATATCGTCCAGATTACGAAGAAACTTTATGAAGTGAAGAACCATAAAGGAAATCCGACGATGCAGTTCCCGTTAGCTGCCGCAATGCTTCACGCCATCAACCCTGAATTTCCGAGCTATGATGGGGATGTCATTCGTGCGTTCGACTTTTCTTCGACTTATCATTTATCAGGATTCGAGAAAAAAATGAAAAGATATATCGAACAGTACCAGCACATCTTCCGTACTTACAAAGAGCTGATCGATGAAGAATCGTTAGAGCCTTTGTTTACGCACTTCGATGAACGTTTCCCGGATTATCATTTGCCTAAGGTGAAAAAGTTGGATCTACTTGTTTCTCAGCTTGGTAATCACTTGCAATAAACCGACAAAAACCCGGACTCTTTATAGGGAGTCCGGGTTTTTGTCGGTTTTTGTGTGCTTTTAAACGACTTCAACAAGATTTGAACCAAATTGTAGAGAAAGTAATCAAGTGAAAGAGTCGAAAACGACACAATATTGTCACGATTCGAGTCTGCTCCATAAGTTGCATTAATGATGACGCTTTAGTAACATTAATCTTAATTGTGACTAGTTGGTCAGTATGAGTCGGATTCCGTTAGATATGCGGATTTTATAAGGAAAAACAGGGGAAAATAACGAATCGGAACATGAGATAGAGAAGGAGAGGAAGTCTTACTATGAAACGTATGTTGGCATTCATGGTGTTATTAATGGTCGTTGCTGCATGCTCTAATCAGGAAGAACCGGAAGTGCAGGAAAGAGTGACCCCGGTAGAAACACAGGCTGCGACAAAAGGTGACTTCATCGTGGATCGTGAAATTGTCGGACGCGCGGATACACCAAACGCTTCACAGGTCATATCAGAGACGCCAGGCGAATTGGTGACGTTGAATGTAAAAAAAGGAGATCGTATAGAACAAGGTGAAACAATAGCTGTTGTAGACCCGGGAACCGGAGACAGCCAGGTCGAACTGCAGCAGATTGCGTTGCAACAGGCAGAGTCACAGCTTGAAAATGCTCAAGTTTCACGTGAACAAGCGGCTTTAGGTGTCGAAAATGCAAGAGAGCAGGTGGAACTGGCAGAGCAGGCAGCCCAGTCAGAACAAAGCCAGACTGCTCAGGCGGTGCAGCAAGCTGAAGATGCATACAATCAAGCGAAGCAGCTGGCTGACCAAACCCATAAACTCGTTGAAGAAGGGGTCATCCCGGAAGCGCTGGCACAGCAAGCGCAGAACCGCGCAAGCCAAGCTCAGGCTCAGCTTCAGCAATTGCAGGGTCAGCAACCTCAGTCTTCATCAGCTATCGCTCAAGCAGAGGCCCAAGTCGACCAGGCGGAACAGCAGCTTGAGCAAGCCCAGATTGGTGTAGATCAGGCGGTCCTTCAAGTTGAACAGGCCAACGTACAGTTAGAACAAGCCCAGGAGCAAGCTGAAAATAAAGCCATTACCGCTAATGCGACAGGTGAAGTGACGACTTTGAATGCGAGCGAGGGAGATCTTGTCACGAACCAACAGCCATTCGCTACTATCGTAAGCTTGAACCCGATGACAGTGTCCGCTTCATTGACACCTGAGCAGCTCCCTTTGTTCACAGAAGGAGAAGAGCTTGAGGTTGTCGTGGATTCGATTGATCAAACGGTAACTTCTACGGTTGAATATGTTTCAGATGTTCCAGATGATACGGGGCTATATCCTGTAGAAGCGACGGTTGATAACAGTGAAGAAACGATTAAACCAGGGATGATGGCGACTTTCCTCTTACCTGAGATTGTCGTAGAAAATACGTGGATTGTGCCGACTGATGCAATTGTCGAAAATGGCGGGGAATCCTACTTGTATTATGTTGAAGAAGATCAGGCAATAAGAGTTGACGTGACGATTGTAGAATCTCAGACAGAGGAGACGGCGATTGAAGCTGATCTTCCTGAACAAGCAGAAGTGATCACATCTGGTCAGCTGACGCTTACAGATGGAGCACAGGTCACAATCATGGAGGAGGACGAATAAGTGAAACTTGTAAACTTATCCGTCAAACGCCCAGTAGGGGTTATCATGATCGTGGTCGGTCTCCTTGCTTTAGGGTTTGTTTCGTTAAGAAGTTTGACGATCGATTTATATCCGGAAATTGATTTGCCAATTGCCGTTGTTTCCACATCCTATGAGGGAGCAGCTCCTCAGGAAGTCGAGGAACTCGTCAGCCGGCCCGTTGAGTCATCGGTCAGTTCGATCGAAGGATTAGAGGTGCTTCAGTCACAATCGCAGTCTGGAGCGTCTCTGGTCCTTTTGCAGTTTAATACAGGTGTCGATTTAGACAGTACGCTGCTTGAGGTCAGGGAAAATGTCGACCAAGTTCGTGGACTGCTTCCGGAAGGGGCAGGAGAACCGAGTGTGCTTCGTTTTGATCCCCAGCAGTTACCGATTATGAATGTCGGTTTATCAGGAGATACGGCTGAAGAGCTGCAGCAGGTGGCAGAAAGTCGGATCGTTCCGTTTCTTGAACGACAGGAAGGAGTTGCGTCCGTCAGCATTGAGGGCGGACAAGTCCGTGAAGTCCAAGTATTGATCGATCAAGCCCAGTTGACACAGTACGGGCTTGATTCTCAGACAATCGTTCAGACACTGAATGCTGCGAACCAGTCCGCATCAGCCGGTGCGATTGAAAAAGGGGAAAAGGACCTTCAAATTCGTATCGAAGGGGAATTCGATTCGGTAGAAGATGTAGAGAATACCATCCTTCAATCTCAATCAGGAGCACAGGTCACACTCGGGCAAATTGCCGACGTCGAGGAAACGTTAGTCAACAACTCTACGGTGGCTAAAGTCAATGGTTCCTCATCCGTCGTTCTATCCGTATTGAAAAAAACGGATGCAAATACAGTAGAAACAGCTAATCAGGTGAGAGACGCCCTCGATGAACTTCAGGGTGAACTGCCTGATGAAGTGGGCACCCAAATTATTCTGGATACTTCTGAATTCATCGAGATTTCAATCAACAGTGTCGTTTGGAATATTTTACTTGGTGGTGTTTTCTCTGTTCTTGTTTTACTTCTTTTCTTAAAGAGCATTCGTGCAACACTCGTTATTGGTTTGTCGATTCCGATCGCCATTATTTCCAACTTCACTTTAATGTATTTCACTGGCGAAACATTGAACGTACTTACAATGGGTGGACTCGCGCTTGGAATTGGGATGATGGTCGACAGCTCGATTGTCATTTTGGAGAACATTGTCGCTTACAGACAGCAGGGATACTCGCGAATTGAAGCGGCGAAGCAAGGAGCTTCTGAACTTGCACCCGCTGTTATTGCATCCGCGACGACAACGCTCGTCGTGTTTTTACCAATCATTTTCGTAGAAGGCATTGCGTCTGAATTGTTTACACCGCTAGCTTTGGTGATCATGTTCGCGTTGATCGCTTCCTTGGCCGTGTCCGTCACGCTTATTCCGATGCTGTCTTCCAAGCTTTTAACAAAACCGCTGCAAATGAGTGGTCGTCGTTACTGGTTCGATCGTTTGATGGAAAAAGTGAATGATCGCTATCGTTCATTGCTAAGAAAAGTATTGAAGTTCAGAAAAACAACGGTTGCCGTGACGTTCGCCCTCATTGTGGGAAGTGGCGCTTTGATTCCGTTAGTAGGAACAGAGTTTATTCCACCATCTGATCAGGGACAAATTCAGATGGATGTCGACATGCCAGTCGCCACATCTATGGATAATACGGAAGCTTTTACGACTGAAGTGGATCAAAAAATAGAAGAATTTTCAGATGTCATTGATGTCAGTTACGTTACGGTCGGCGGCGGTGGAATGGGAGGCTTCGGAGGAAACTCTTCGGATACCGCGTCCTATACCATTCAACTCGTCGATCCAAGCGAGCGTGAACAGACGACACAACAAGTCGTGGAAGCTTTACAAGACTCTGTGAATGAACTGCCTGGAGCAGAAGTCACAGTTAGTGAGCTTGATGCCGGGCTTGGAACAGGCGCCCCTCTTCAGGTCCAGCTGAATGGAACAGAATATGAGGTGCTCGATCAGCTCGGAGAACAAGTCGCCTATACGATGAACCAAATTGACGGAGTCAACAATGCAACGTCTTCCACAGATGAAGGTCGCCCAGAGATGCAAATCGACGTCAACCGTGAAAAAGCTGCCCAGTATGGCCTGACTTATCAGCAGGTGATTGGACAAGTCCAACTCGGCTTCAATGGTCAAGTCGCAACGCGCTACCGTGATGGGGCAGATGAAATTGATGTCCGTCTCATTTTCCCAGAAGAAAAACGGCAGACGATCGCTGATTTAGAAGGGATGTCCATTCAAACTCCATCAGGAAGTGTCATTCCATTAGCGACCGTAGCTACGTTGGAACAAGTCCAAGGACCGGTGACACTGCTGCGGGAAAATCAGCAGCCACAGGTTAACGTGGAAGCAGAAGTGACAGGAATCGACCTTGGTACAGCCACAGAGGAAGTGCGGACTCAGCTTGACAGCCTTAATTTCCCGGACGGTTATTCCTATGAAATCGGTGGTCAGGCTCAGGATATGCAGGATGCCTTTGGGGATTTAGCGATTGCGCTGATCTTCTCGATCTTCCTCGTGTACGCCGTAATGGCGATTCAGTTTGAAAACTTCCTGTTCCCGTTCATCATCATGTTCTCGCTCCCGACCGTCATAGTCGGGGTAACAGGCGGACTGTTCGTCACTGGACTTCCGTTCAGTTTACCGGCATTTGTCGGAATCATCATGCTCGCGGGTATTGTCGTTAACAATGCGATTGTACTCGTCGACTATATCAACATTTTGAGAAGAAAATCCTACGACCGTTATGAAGCGATTTTAGAAGCAGGTCCAAGCAGGCTACGTCCGATTTTAATGACGACGTTAACGACGATTCTCGGTATGCTTCCGTTAGCTATCGGAATTGGTCGTGGCGCAGAGGCTCAGCAGCCGCTCGCCGTCACGATTATTTTCGGCCTCGCGATGTCGAGTTTGTTCACGCTTCTTCTCATTCCTGTCGTGTACACGTTTTTTGATGATTTATCAACTAAAGTGACTGGGTTCTTTAGAAAAAGGACCAAAGAACAATAAAAATGAGCCCCCATCCTAATCGATGGGGGCTTTTAGTGTTTCAAGCGTGATTTACTTCCGAACGCGCAGACTTTCACCAAGCTCCTCGATGATTTCCTGCAATCGTTTAGAGAATTCGAAGGCGTGAAGGCCACAGGTCGTTTCACCATTTTCCTGTTTGATCCAGATCAGTTTTCCTTCTGCCATAAAGGTTTCATATTCATAGATGAAAGTTAGAGAGACTTCATCTCTCATTTTCAATGGAAGATCGACTTCTGTTGTGAAACGCAGTCCATTCATGCTGATGTCTTTTATAAGTACAGGGCCGGATATTTTGCGGTCGTCTTTTTTATAAAAAAAGCCGGGAAGGGGTGCTTCGAATGGATAGCGAAAAGGGTCCGTACGGCGGTCCTTCATCGATCTTCACCTCCGTGGTAAAGTTTGTTATCTCTATCATAGACGCGTTGACAAACAAATACAACAATGAACTATCATTCGACAAAATTAGTCAAAACTTAAGAGATCATCTGCTGATTGACGAGCTGTTGGTAAGTGGAATGACTGCGGTAAAGTTCCTGGTGTGAGCCCTGACCAGTGATCCGACCCTGCTCCATCACAATCATATGATCCGCTTCGACAACCGTCGACAACCGGTGGGCGATAATGAATGTTGTCCGCCCCTTCATCAGTGTCTTCAATGCGTCCTGAACGGCAGCTTCCGATTCCGAATCGAGATTCGACGTCGCTTCGTCCAAAAGCAAAATGGCTGGATCGCGAAGTAAGGCACGAGCGATCGCAATGCGCTGACGTTGACCACCGGATAACTTGATTCCACGCTCACCGACCGCCGTATCGAGCTGGTCGGGAAGAGCCATCACAAAGTCATAAGCATTCGCCTGACGCAAAGCGGCTTCCATCTGTTCATCTGTTATGTGTCGTTCAAGCCCGTAGCAGATGTTGTCGCGGATTGTTCCCGCCATGATCGGACTTTCCTGTGAGACATAGCCGATCGCTTGCCGCCAGTCTTTCAGATTGATTTCTTCAACCGGCGTTTCCCCGAGAAGGATGTCGCCCCGTGTTGGTGAATAGAAACGCTCAATCAGCGAGAAGACCGTCGTTTTTCCGGCTCCACTTGGACCGACAAAGGCCACCGTATCGCCTGCACGGACAGAGAAGTTCAGCCCTTCGAGTATAGGTGTGTCCGGTTGATAGCCAAAGTGGACGTCCTCGAAGCGAATCGGTTTTTTTTCGGTGCCAAGGGATTGGTCATTTTTTTCTGGTTGTTGCTTGAGGAGGTACTGAATCCGCTCAGTGGCTCCCATCGCTTTTTGAAAAGCGGTCACGAATGTGGCCATCTGACTGAATGGAACGATGATTTGGAACATGTAGATAATAATGGCGACGAGAGATCCGGCGCTTAATTCACCTGAGGCGACCCGCACCCCACCGTATCCGATCAGGACAACGAGGATCGCCATCATAATGGTTGTCATAAAAGGAGAAATGACCGCCTGGACCTTCGCTTCTTTCAGTCCATAGGTGAACAACTGCTGAATTCCGTTACGACCTTTTCTCTGTTCCGCTTCTTCTGCATTCGATGCTTTGACGAGCCGGATTTCACTAAGGACGCGTCCGAGATTGGCGCTGAAATCAGCCATCTCATCCTGCATCCTTTTCGATATTTTGTACATCATCCGCCCTAAAGGACGAATCACAAGAAGGGAGACGGGAACCGCAATCAGCATGATCACGGTCATGCGCCAATCGATAGTTAGGAGTATGATGACAGCCCCGAGGATGGATATGATTCCAGTTAAAAAGGAGACAAGGTGATTGGTGATCAACTGCTTGACCGTATTCGTATCCTGCGTGATCCGGCTCATCGTCTCCCCGGATTCGTGCTCATCGAAATAAGCGACTGGAAGTTGAAGAATCCTATCCCACAACTGCCTGCGGATAAACGATACGATATGCTCTCCGATATAGGCCAGAATATAATAAGAAAAGCCACTCGACACCGTCTGGATAATAAACGTGACGATCAGAAAGACAATCACACCGGTACTCAACATTCCGGACGACATTTGGTCGACAAGGTTCCTTGTGAAAAGGGGAACGATGAGACTTGCGGCCGTTTCCAGTAAACTTAACACAATAGCGAGAGCGAGCAGCCACTTTGCCGGAAGCCCAGCTTTAATAAAGCTAAGAAATTCTTTTATATTTTGTTTGTTATTCATCATCAGAACCCCGGTCAATCTTAATCAAGTCCCACGTTGTGACAATGCCCATAGGCGGACCATCTTTATCCCCGGATTCTGTGATCAGCACCGCTTTCAGTTTCCGGTTTTCCTCCAAGCTGTTTTCAAATCGTTCTTCGAGATCGAAAACTGTGCCATTTCTTGCGAGGAACTGGACATTTTGATGATATTCATCGTCAAGTAGCTGTTCAGCCATAACATCATAAAGAGATTCACTTTCCTCTCTGACGGAGCGCGAAAGCCACCTTACGACACAGCCGTTCGTCAGAAGACCGAGAAACTGGTGGTCTTTCGTGTAAATCGGGAACTGAGAGACTCTGTGCCGTTCAAATGCATCAATTACCTTCACAAGAGGAGTATCAGCTGTGAAAAACATGACGGGACGAGTAGCGAAATCAAGGGCTTGAGGTGGCTGTTCAAGCGTTTGTTTAATATGCTCGAGCTGCTCCACGACGTCAATATGCGGAGTAGCAATGTAATAATCTTCATCGACCCGTTCATGGACGATCGCATTTCTCAGCTTTGCATATTGCTTCAATTGATCAAAGTACGTACGGATGACACTATGCTTCACTTTGGAACGGTTCAATAGCTCAACAAAGTTATCATTTTTAGGATAACCGTTCAATTCTTTCAACAATTGATGGATTTGATTAAACGTCACTTCAAAGCGTTCGACGATT
Organism: Halobacillus fulvus; assembly: GCA_004078665.1. Taxonomy (GTDB): domain Bacteria; phylum Bacillota; class Bacilli; order Bacillales; family Halobacillaceae; genus Halobacillus; species Halobacillus fulvus. Next base: position 527,155 of record SCFO01000002.1, read on the forward strand.
TCATTCATTACAATCACCTGATTTTCTATACGAATTATACTTATTATTATAACTAAAAGTTGTTAAACTCACACATAATAGGAAATGGGAACGTTCTTTGGAAAAATATTTTTTGTGCTTTAAATAGAACGACTCGGAAAAATGTGCTATAATCGATGTATGAAAGTAGGTGAGGTTATGATCGGTGATCGTATCAAACAAATTAGAAAAGACCGCCGCATGTCTCTGTCAGAATTAGCTGAAAGGGCAGGCGTAGCTAAATCCTATCTAAGCTCCATTGAGCGTAACATCCAGACGAATCCCTCGATTCAGTTTCTCGACAAAATTTCTAAAGAGTTAGATGTATCGATGAATTTCTTGTTGCACGGGGAGCCCGATGCGAACGATGAATCTTTAGATGAAGATTGGATGAAGCTGGTACAGGAAGCAATGAACTCAGGCGTCTCGAAAGAGCAGTTCCGTGAGTATTTAGAATTTAATAAATGGAGAATACACCAGAGCAAATAACCCGAACGCCTGAAACAGATCAGGCCTTCGGGTTATTTTTTCTTTCAACCTGTACGCTGTTCCTTTACTTCCCTTTGGATAAAAGGAATGTTCCATTTGGCAGAGAAGGGAGAGTTTTATGTAGGATAAAGACGAGCGTGGTTCCGATTAATCCCCCGACCAAGACATCCGAAAGGTAATGATGCCCCACGTAAACGCGTGAGATCATGATAAGGACACCTGTTGCAAGGCCGCCCCATCGCCATTTTCCCGGTAACAACCACAACATGCCAATGAAAATGCCTGCGAGTAAGCCTTGAGCACTTGGAAAAGAGGAAGACGCCTCTTTTGGTATAAGAGCGACAACTTCTTCCACAGCTACAAAAGGACGTTCACGCGGAATCAGAAGGCGAATGAGCTGGGTAATGAGGAAACCGCACACTCCCGCAGTCAATCCCACCATCCCGAGACGCCTTGTTCGTTGAAAGAACAAAAAGAGTAAAATGAGCAATATGACTCCTTTATACCCCCAACCTGATAGACCGATCATGAATTGATCGATCCAACCCCAATCCGACGCATCATAAAATAGCAAATCTAGATGATAATCCACTGCAAATCTCCCCTAACGAGTTTAGTACCGGTTCTACTTTACCATATCTTTTGTATGGGAACGGGGACTATTTTAACTCCTTCTATAGAGGCTAACTCCTCATTTTTGAAAAAAATGGTAGTAAAGAAGGTTCAAATCTATCGAAACTTATTTTCTTTATTTTCTGAACATTCTATACTTATGATGGCTTTTACAATTTGAGGAAGGTGGAACGTGTATGAATAAGAAAAAAGTATGGTCGTCTACAGCGGCAGCTTTTCTCCTCGCTTCAGGTATTGCATCTGGTGTCGGAGGAAGTTCTGTGGAACAAGCGAAAGCACCTGTCAGTCCTGGCATTTCGACGGCGGACTTCGTGACTGCTACACCGGAACTGGCTGAAAAAGCGAAGCAGGCCGGGAAATCAATCGCTAAAAACGATCCAGCTGAAAAGCATTTCAAAGCGAATGGGTCCAAATTCGAACAGGCAGCCGGTGACCTGACGACTTATCAAAATGCTGAAGGGGAAGTCCCGATGCTTGTCCTGCTTGCCAAGTATCCGGATGGAGATCAGCCAAAGGGGGCACTTGATGAACCAGTACCTGCTCATTACTTACAAGATTTGATTTTCGGTTCAGAATATAACCCTTATAGCTATGAGCCGTTCAAAGAATATGCGGAGTTTGAAGGCGTCAAGGCACCGACAGACAGTACGATGCAAAATATTTATAAGGAATCCAGCTACGGTAAAGTCCAACTGACTACATATGATGATATGACGGACATCGGCTGGGTGGAATTGCCGCACGGCGCTTCCTACTATCTTGACCAAACAGGAGAATATGCAAATGGTGGTACTTACGTAAATGGTAATGCTAACGGCGATGCTCATATGGGTGAGTTAATGAGAGACTTGCTGAAAGCAGCGGATCCTTATGTCGATTTCTCCAAGTATGCAGAGAACGGGGAAGTTCCGAACATTTTTGTCGTACATGAAGGTTCGGGAGCAGAATTCAGCCGTGACCCAGCTCAGATTTGGTCTCACAAGTGGGGCATATTGAGCGCGTTGTATTATGGTCCGTACTATGATGATGGTGTCACAGCGGATCAGGCAGAGGGCTTACCAATGAACGAATGGATCAATAAGACGATTCGAGAAGATTTGACGTATGATGGCGTCGTCGTCAATAATTACACGGTTGAACCTGGAATCGGCGGTAACGTCGCTGGTTATGACTTTGACTCAGATAGCTATGATCAGTCCTTGGAGGAAGGGCCATATCCTGCTCAGCCAGGCGTATTCGCCCACGAATTCGGTCATGCACTCGGTCTTCCGGATTTCTATGATACGACTTATACATCTGAAGGTGTCGGAAACTTCTCAATGATGGCGGGCGGATCATGGATGCGCTATCCGGATGCGGCAGCTTATTCCGGTAACTCACCGACAAGCTTCGATCCATTTTCCAAAGTGTTCTTAGGCTGGCTCGATCCGATCGAAGTGACGCCTGAAGATGGTGTGCAGGAGCTTACGTTGAAGCCGGTCAATGAAGCGGAAGATGTTGTGAAAATGGTTGTTCCTGGATCGAACGGTTCAGAGTACTTCTTGTTTGAAAATATCCAGCAGGAAGGATTTAACAAAGGTCTGATCCGTGTTGGTGAAGATGCGGAAGGACTTGTCGCATGGCACGTCGATGAGAATGTCATCAGCAAGTACCAAACGGCTGGTCTTCGTCCGAATAATGTATCAAACTATATGAACAAACGCTTCCAGTATAATGAATCAGCTACAGCAGCGGACGGTTCCCTGATCACGCACTACGGTCTCTCTGTATTGCAGGCAGACGGGAAGTATGATCTGGAGCGGAACAACAACCGTGCGGATGCAGCAGACTTCTTTACGACGGGTGACGAAATCACACCGAACTCCGGAAAAGTTCACACAGGCTCTTACTACTTCTGGAGAGAAGACAATCCGACTCCAGCAGATTCCGGAATCCACGTGACAGATATTACCCAAAATGAAGACGGTACAGTGACAGCGAAGTTCTTCTACGACTTCCCAGGTCAAAACTAAAAAGCAAAAAGACGGCGGGATAAAATCTCCGCCGTCTTTTTATGGATAAAATTATTTCAGCTTTTCACGGATGTAATTCATACTGATCTCCAGGCTCTCAAGAGGCGTCAGGCGGCTTTCATCCTGCTCGACGATCCACCACTGGACCCCGACCTCTTCACCTTTCGCCCAAACGGCTTCAATATCAACACCGCCTGTCCCAAGCTCGGCAAAGAACTTCTCTTCGTCCACCGTCATATCCTTCAAGTGAACGAGCGGCGTGCGCCCGGAGTAGTTTTCGAGCCACTCCGTCGGATTCTCACCAGCTTTTCTCAACCAATAAATATCGAATTCAGTCTGAAGCTGATCTTCATTCGTTTCTTCAAAAAGAGCAGTCAACGCTTTGCGACCGTCAGCTAATTTCTCCAGTTCAAAATCATGGTTATGATAGCAAAGCGTTAAGCCTTCTTGATTCACTTTTTCCCCGATCGTTTTCAAATCTTCAATCAATGTCTGGTAATCTTCTTCTGAGCGGTCCTCTATGTAAGGGCAGACAACATAGGAACTTCCGATCGTCTTTTGATCCTCGATCACCTGGTCCAGGTTATTTTTCAGCTCATCGAGAGGGACGTGGCTGGAAGCGGCTTTAAGGTTCAGTTCATCCAGCATTTCCTTCACTTCTGAAGCGGAATGCCCGCCGAACCCTGCAAATTCGACTCCTTCAAATCCTATATCAGCAACCTTTTTCAAGGTGCCGTTAAAATCTTTTTCTGTTTCATTGCGCAGCGTGTACAGCTGTGCAGCTACTGGAATATTCATTAAACTCTCTCCTTTATTTGCATTTGCCCCATTATATAACAAGTTTCCATTTTAAAGAATGGATACGGTTTCATATTTGAATTTTCTCCTAACAAAACATCCATTTCCACCCTTCTCAAGAGTACGATTCTGCAAAAATAGCAATTCGTCCTTTTGTTTTAAATAGAATATACTTACCTTTGAAAACCTAAGAGTCGTTTTCGTTAAAAACGGGGAGGCTTGGAAGGTCCGGGAAATGACTCGCTTTCCATGGGCGGGCGCTGAGCTTCCTCGTCGCTTTGCTCCTGCGGGATCTCACCCTGCCCTTCCTCCCATAGGAGTCTCGACATTTCCCGGACCTTCCGCGTAGTTGAGTTTACGAAAACTATGTATTTTGAGCCGATGTCGACAGACGCAACATGGCTATGTTGGTAAACTGACCGATACTCTTTAGAAAAAGGATCAACATTTTTTGGCAGTGAACTTCTTAATATGATGTAGGGGTAAGTACGATTACAACTTAGTTACTATAAGTCCACCAGACGAAAAGTTTAGTGATTTCGAAAGGCTTTTTGGGCGAGGGGAGGTGGGGAATGGTGAGACTCCTGTGGGGATAGAGGACAGCTTGAGACCCCACAGGCGCTTGCGCCGAGGAGGCTCAAGCGTCCTCCCGCGGAAAGCGAACTATTCCCCGCCTCCCCGATTCACTTCCTAAGCATCGAAATCAATTCGTCTATTAAAGCTAAAAAAAGGAGAGATGAAGATGTATAGATTAGATGAAGCGTATTGCTGGCAATGTAGAGAAGGTGTCGAAAGAGAGGATTTGATGGTTTTGCAGGAAAGTGGTACAACCATCGCCGAACTCTGCTACGACTGCTATGAAAGAAACAGCCGCTAAATTCCAGTTTCATATTGTTATTGCCCCCTAAGGATGTTACTATTTACATATCTGCTGGATTTCACAATACGTGAAATTTTTTTAGCATATAGTGTAAACGCATTCAAAGAAATACTTATATGAACACACACCTTTTTTTAACCGTTTTTGAAATCGATTTCAGAGACGCACCAAAAAGACTCAGGAGAGGGGTTTCGATATGAACGTACTAGTATGGAACGAATTTCGACACGAACAGGAAAGCGAGGTCGTCCGCGACATTTACCCTGAAGGGATCCACACAGCCATCGCAGATTTCCTTGGAGAAGATCACGCCACGGTAAAGACAGCAACACTCGATGAGGAAGAGCATGGGCTAACGGACGAAGTTTTGGCAGAAACAGATGTCCTTGTCTGGTGGGGGCACAAAGCTCATGATGAGGTGAAGGATGAAATCGCAGAAAAAGTGAAGCAGCGCGTGCTTGATGGAATGGGGCTTGTCGTCCTTCACTCCGCTCACTTTTCAAAGCCTTTCAAAAAGCTGATGGGTACGACGTGTGATTTGAAATGGCGGGAAGCAGATGATAAAGAGCGCATTTGGGTAGTCGACCCTAGCCATCCGATTACTGAAGGTCTTGGCGAATATATCGATATTGAAAAAGAAGAAATGTACGGCGAGCATTTTGACATTCCGGCACCAGATGAACTTGTCTTTGTCAGCTGGTTCGAAGGCGGGGAAGTGTTCAGAAGTGGCGCGACATTCCGCCGTGGAAACGGGAAGATTTTCTACTTCCGTCCGGGACATGAAACGTATCCGACTTATTATCATAAAGACGTGCAAAAAGTCATCCGTAACGGTGTCAAATGGGTCAAAAACACGAACACACCGAAGCCTGTATATGGAAATGCGAAACCATTAGAAGAAATCAAACCTAAATCATAAAAGGAGATGTTGAATATGACTCAATTAAAAGTGGCTGTAATTGGTTGTGGAAGTATTGCTCAGCATCGTCACCTTCCGGAATATCAGATGAACGAACAGACGGAAATCGTGGCGGTCTGTGATGTCGTAGAAGAGCGTGTCAAAGAAGTAGCTGAAAAGTATGGCGCGACAGCCTATACAAGCTATGAAGAATTGCTTGAAAAAGAAACCATTGATGCTGTAAGCGTATGTCTTCCAAACGCGCTTCACGCACCAGTATCGATTGCAGCACTCGAAGCAGGAGTCCATGTGCTTTGTGAAAAGCCGATGGCCACTTCTCGTGAAGAGGGAGAAGCGATGATTACAGCGGCTGAGAAGAGCGGCAAGAAGCTGATGATCGCGCACAACCAGCGTTTCGTTCCTTCCCATGTCAAAGCGAAAGAACTGATCGCATCTGGAGCTATCGGCAAAGTATACAGCTTCCGCACGGCTTTTGGCCACGGTGGACCTGAAGGCTGGAGTGTCGATGGAGCAGAAAGCTGGTTTTTCAAAAAAGACGAAGCGTTCATCGGCGCCATGGGAGATTTGGGCGTACATAAAGCCGACCTTCTCCGTTATATTCTCGGTGAAGAATTTGTCGATGTCGCAGGTTTTGTCGAAAATAATGCCAAAGAAGGCATCACCGTCGACGATAATGCCGTATGTATTTTGCGTACGGAGAGCGGTACGGTGGGTACGATGGCAGCGAGCTGGGCGTACAAGCCGAGCGAAGACAACTCCACTGTCATTTATGGGGAAAAAGGAATGCTTCGTATCGAAGACGATCCGGTTTACTCCCTGATTGCTCAGTACACAAATGGAGATGTCGTCAACTACCAATTAGGAAAAATCCAGTCGAATGAGGATGGTGGACAAAGCGATTCCCACGTCATCGATCATTTTGCTACAAGTATCCTCAATGATACACAGCCTCTCATTACAGGAGAGGAAGGTCTCAAGTCTCTAGAAGTTATCCTGAGTGCTCTACGTTCAAGTGAAACCGGTCAAATTAGTCGTTTGGAGAAAGTCTCTAAATGAGTAAGCTTCGCATGGGAGTCATCGGAGTAGGGGGGATCGCCCAGACGCGTCACCTTCCTGCTTTTCAGCAACTGGATACAGTAGAACTGACCGCCGTCCAGGACGTGAACGTAGAGAGAGCGAAACAAGTTGCTGGTACCTTTGACATTCCTTATGCATTTGAAGATTATCATGCATTATTTGAAAAAGTGGATGCCGTCACGATTTGCACACCGAATAAATTCCATGCCGAAATCAGCGTGGCAGCTCTGAACGCTGGCGTCCACGTATTATGTGAAAAGCCGATGGCCATCACGACGGCAGAATGTGAAGCGATGATTGAAGCGGCTGAAAAGAACGACCGCCTGCTATCGATCGCGTATCATTACCGCTACACACCGGAAGCGGTTCTTGCGAAGCAAGCGATTGAAAATGATGAAGTCGGTGATCCTTTAGTGACACGCGTGCAGGCGATGCGCCGTCGTAAAGTTCCGGGCTGGGGCGTCTTTACGAATAAAGATCTTCAGGGAGGCGGAAGCCTGATCGACTTTGGTTGTCACCTATTGGATTTGGCACTCTGGCTTCTTGATGATCCGAAGCCAGTCGAGGTGATGGCAAAAGCTTATGACCGCCTGAGCAAAACTCCGGGCCTTGTCAATGACTGGGGAGAATTCGATACGGAGAACTTCAATGTAGATGACCACGTGACAAGTTATATCACTTTCGAAGACGGATCCTCGATGATGTTCGAGTGCTCATGGGCTGCCAATATTAAAGACGATCACACGACATTGACGATTTCTGGCGCAAATGGAGGTCTAAGTGTTTATCCATTCGAGCTCTACCAAGACAAGTACGGAGCACTCTTCAATCAGACCGCTGTCATTCGTGAAGAGGAACCAGTTGAAGGACTCGTCCAGGCGAAGAATTTTGTCGACAGTTGCCTCGGGAACGATGAACTCATCGTTAGGCCGGAGCAGGCATTGAAAGTGAATCGACTGATGGAAGCAATCTATGAAAGCAGTGAAAAAGGAACAAGCGTGAAGCTCGTATAATTTTTTCTAAGAACGGAGGAGAAGAATTATGAAGTTAGGTGTATTTACAGTACTATTCTCAGACCTGTCATTTGAAGATATGCTCGACCGTGCAAAAGAAGCTGGATTGAAAGCGGTGGAAATCGGCACCGGAGGGTACCCAGGCAATGCCCACTGTAACGTGGACGAGCTGCTTGAAAGTGAAGACAAACGCAAAGAATATCTCGATAAAGTCCATTCCCGCGGCCTTGAGATCAGCGCGTTCAGCTGTCACGGCAACCCGATTTCCCCAGATAAAGCGTTCGCAGAGGAGTCACACAACGCTTTCGTCAAAACAGTCAAACTGGCAAGCCTGATGGGAGTACCTGTCGTCAACACGTTTTCCGGAACGCCGGGTGGAAGTGAACAGGATTCCGCTCCAAACTGGCCGGTCACACCTTGGCCACCGGAATATGCGGACGCTCTTGAGTGGCAGTGGGAGAAAAAGCTGATCCCTTACTGGAAAGAGCAAGGGGAATTCGCCAAGGAGCATAACGTGAAGGTTGGACTAGAGCTTCACGCTGGTTTCCTCGTCCACACACCATACACAATGCTGAAGCTTCGTGAAGCGACAAATGATGCAATCGGTGCCAACCTTGATCCGAGTCACCTCTGGTGGCAGGGCATCGATCCAGTCGCAGCGATTAAAATTCTTGGCAAAGAAAATGCCATCCACCATTTTCATGCGAAAGATACGTACATTGATCAAGAAAACGTCAACATGTACGGTCTGACGGACATGCAGCCGTATGGCAATGTCCAAACCCGCGCTTGGAGCTTCCGTTCAGTCGGGTACGGTCACGGCATCCAGGAATGGTCCAATATCATCAGCGCACTCAGAACATATGGCTATGACTACGTTGTCAGCATCGAACATGAAGATCCAATCATGTCGATCAACGAAGGCTTCAGCCAAGCTGTCAAAAACTTAGAAGCCGTCCTTATAAAAGAACCAGCCACTGAAATGTGGTGGGCGTAACGAAAAAGGCACCATCTGGTTAAAACAGATGGTGCCTTTTGATTAGGATTAATGAAAGTTTTTTATCCGATAATCATCGGTTCTTGAGGGTAACGATAGTTTTCTTTCACAACTCTTCCTCTTAAAATAAATAGGAAAGAGAAGATTCCGATTCTTCCGATGAACATTAGACAAATGATGATGATTTTTCCTGCTGTTCCTAAATCAGACGTGATTCCCATCGACAAACCGGTTGTTCCGAAAGCAGAACAGGCCTCAAAAAGGATTTCGATGAGCGAGAATTGTGGTTCGAAGAAATTCAATAAAATCACGGCTGTTCCCGTAATCATAATGGCTGTAGTGATAACGATAAAGGAGCGGAAAATATCTTCTTCTCGAATTTCCCTGCGAAACACTCTTACATGATCTTTTCCGCGAGCATAAGCGAAAATACTGAGCATCATAATCGCGAATGTGGTCGTCCGAATTCCGCCCCCCACACTGCTTGGTGACGCCCCGATAAACATCAGGACACAAATGACAAGCAGAGTAGGAATCGTAAATTCGCTGACATCCATCGTGGCGAGCCCTCCATTTCTCGTCGTCACCGATTGGAACAGGGCATAGAAAAAGGACTCATGCCATGTCTTCCCAGCGAAAAAATGGTTGTAATCAAATAAGTAAATCAAAATCGTTCCAACTACCACTAACCCACCAAACGTGATACTCGTCAGTTTAGTAAATAACGAGAACGTAAAAAAGTCTCCCTGCTTTTTAGCCAGATAATCTTTAACTTCGATCAAGACAGGAAAACCGATTGCTCCTAGTGTGAGAAGAAGAATATTAATAAACTGTACAAAATAATCATCCTGAAACATGATCAAAGATGTACCCGTAATATCAAACCCTGCATTCGTTGTCGCACTTACAGAAGCGAAAGCACCTTGAATGAAAGCTTCCTGTAAAGTAGGGAAGTACTGAATAAAATAAATGCCTAATATAATCGCTCCTATGAATTCGATCAACAGAATAATCAAGAGAATTTGCTTGATCAGGCGGACCATGCCAGCAAAAGTAGTCCTGTTCTGGTCCGTTTTGATCAATTGTCTTCTTTTTAAGCCAATCTTTTGACCGAGAAGGATCCAGATAAACGTACCGAGCGTCATGACACCGATTCCTCCGAATTGAAGGATAAACATGAGCACAAAGTATCCCGGTGTATTAAAAGTGTCAGCTGTCGACACAACCGTCAGGCCGGTCACGCTGATGGCACTGACCGCTGTAAACAGACTGTCGACAAATGTCATTTTGACGCCCTCTTGATGCAAAAAGGGCAGGCTGACCAAGGCTGTTGATAAAGCAGCGGCTCCAAAATAAAACAGAACAATGATTTGGAATGGCGAAAGCTTATCGAAAAAACGCTGAAATGACTGCATACAAAAGACTCCTTACGGGAAATGTGCGCTATGAATGGATTGTATATCGAACATTCTAATCTGACAAGTTACTGAAAAATAAATATTCAAATGTGGAGAGAAATGGTAAAGTACCTATATAAGCTTGTAGAAAAAGGAGTTACATATGAGAGAAATCATTCTTATTTTATCTGACTTTGTAAACGTCTGGCATGAACTGCTTCAAGACTTATCGCGTGCGCTCGGGTGGAACTTCACCGATAAAGAACTCCACTTCTGGGTCATAGGGATCCTTGGCATCATCGGACTTATTTTTGTAGATATCATCTTCCACTGGCTCGCCAAATTAAGCATTACAGCCATATCTTTTCTGTTCAGCTTCGCGATTGTGTTAGTGATTGTGTTCGCCATCGAAATCCAGCAACGTGTCGCACGGAGCGGTAATATGGAATTCAACGATGCGGTTGCCGGGATCGTCGGTTTCCTTGCCTTTTGCAGCGTGTATTTCCTATTGAAAATTGCCGTGAAACTTTTCCAAAAATATAGACAGGAAAGGGTGACAGAGGAATGAGTGTGTTTCACTTCGTCCTTCTGCTTCTGATCGGATATGCTGTCTTTACGCTCGATAAAAAACAGAAAAACATCCCGGTTCCGCCGGTTCTGATCTGTATCGGACTTGGATTATCCTATTTTTCTTACTTCAATGAAATCAACGTCACAGAGCCCGTGCTCTATGACGTTTTTTTGCCTTCTCTATTATTTATTTCAGCCTATCAATTTTCGCCAAAAGCTTTGAAGAAAAACAGTGGCATCATTGCGGTCCTCAGTACAGCAGGCTTGCTTTTGACTGCAGTTCTGCTTGGGTTTTTCACTTATGTTGTCCTGGGATCAGTCCTGGCGATCACCTTGATTGGAGCGATGCTTGTCGCGACTATACTCACTCCCACTGATCCAGTTTCAGTTGTATCGATTTTAAAGCAATCATCAGACGATCCTAAAACCGCGGATATCGTAGAAGGAGAGTCGATGATCAATGATGGAACGAGTGTCGTATTGTTTACGGTGCTTCTAGGCATGTACACGGGAACAGAGCAGTTTTCGACTCTATCCTTTATCGGCGAATTTTTATATGTATCGATCGGAGGAATTGCGCTCGGCTTTCTGTTTGGATGGATTGTCAGTAAAGCGGTTCACATCATGCATAACAAACAGTACCAAGTCATGCTCAGTATCATTCTCGCTTATGGAGGATTTCATTTGGCTGAGCATCTAGGTGTGTCCGGTGTACTTGCAACCGTAGCTTCAGGATTGATGCTTTCATGGGAATTCGATCATACGAACAAAGAAGACCATTACCGTGAATCCCTGTCCGGCTTCTGGGATGTCGTCGAACCGAGTCTTCTTTCGATCGTGTTTTTATTAATCGGAATCGAATGGAGGGACCATTTCTCCACAGAGGGATGGTGGCTGATCATCTTTCTCTTTCTGATGTCGCTTGTGATCAGGTGGCTGATTCTTGCCGGAACGACTCGGTTTTATTCGAAATGGAGGAGGGAGTTCTCGTGGCAGGAAATCACGCTCATGTCATGGTCGGGGATAAAAGGGACGATGTCAGTCGTTCTTCTTCTCAGTCTGGAAGCGGAAGCAGGTCAGCAAGCCAATGTCCTTCTCTCCATTGGCTTCGGCGTCATCTTCCTCTCCCTTGTCATTCAAAGCATCGGGATCTATCCGTTGTCTCAACTATTGAAAAAGCACTCGTAAATGTTGATGCAGAAAAGTTTCCGCTGCATATGAGGATGGGAGGGGCGGGAAATAACTCGCTTTCCGCGGAGGGTCTTCCCATTCCCGCTACTACCGCTTTAGATAGGGGGTTGAGTCTATAACACTGTTACAGAATGGTTGGTTGGCTAGATTCATGTCTTGATACGGTTACGTTCATAAATGGCGAGGTTATGATAAGGTGGAATGGCAGAATTCAATCATGTAGTCTTTCCGTTTTACTTTATAAAGCAAGGAGGTATGGGAAATGCCGCGACTCCTATGGCAGGAAAGGGCGAGCTGAGATCCCGCAGGAGTGAAACGACGAGGAAGCTCAGCGCCCGCCATGGAAAGCACGGCACTTCCCATACCTCCTTCCGCCGATTATTGTAACGGAAAGTATTATAAAAAAAGCCGGAAAACAGCTGATTTGCTGCTTTCCGGCTTCGTTTTAATTCAAGACGTGCCAAAATCGGTAATCATATCATGCGTTTTTTGAACTTCTTCATCTGACATCACAATCAAGTACATGCCGCTATACATACCGCCTTGTCCACTCATTTGGTACGTGACGATATCGTTTCTCGCCCCGCGATATTGAGTCGCTAAATCGACCATATCCCCGAATTCCATGTTCGTGCTGACATTCGTTCCAAGCACATCCAGGACATCTCCGATTCTGTTGACAATATTTATGTTGGCTCCTTCACGGATGATGCCTTCAATAATCTGGCGTTGACGTTCATTTCGACCAAGGTCACCTTGTGGGTCCTGCTTCCGCATTCTGGAGTAAGCGAGTGCCTTATCCCCATTCAGCTGAATTTCGCCCTGCGGAAAATCATAACCGCCCTGTGAAAAGGCACGATCATTCTGGACCGTGATTCCGTCGACAGCATCAACAAGCTGAGTCAATCCTTCCATATTCACACGTGTGTAATAATCGAGCTCAATATCGAGGAAATTCTCGACGGTCTGCACAGCCATCTCACTTCCGCCATAGGCATACGCGTGATTGATCCGGGTCGTCCGGCCATCACCCGCGATTTCGACTCGTGTATCACGTGGAATACTCACCATCTGCATTTGTTCATTGTTCGGATCCAGTGTCAGAACGATCATCGTGTCAGAGCGACCGACATCATTCTCCCGTTCGTCCACCCCGAGTAAAAGGATGTTGATCGGTTCTTTGTTTTTCACTTTTTCCTTTGTCACCTTCGTATCGATTGCTGTTACATTTTCATGAAGATCCTGATTTACAACGGAACGTACATCCTGGTAAATAAAAAAGGAATAAAGACCTACTGCCAATAGGATGAGACCGGCAAAAACCAGAAAGACTTTCAAAAACTTCGACCTGCGTTTCTTCTTTTTGAGGCGTTTTCTACTCATGACCCCACTCCATCTATTTTTTAGTATGTAATTCAATTATACGTTCTTTTTAGTGAACTGTAAAAACCTTTTTCACTAAATTCCACCAATATCTGACTCTGTAACCCTCTGGATCTGTCCAGAATCATCTCTTTATCGTCCAACGACCAAGTTCAGATGGGACCTATCATCCGTTTTTCTTAAAAATTAATCCAGATATTACTTAAATCGATCCGGTTTTTACAAAAATCAGTCCAGAATTATCTCAAACCAATCTAAAATAGCCAATCAGTCCAAAACTATCATGTTATCGTCCAAACTGGTCCACAAGACAAGGCATCCCCAAATAGACTACCCGAACCATCCTCCACAAATCTTTTCTTTCCACATACAAAAAGTGTACGATAGAGGTAAACATCACACCGGGAGGAATTGAAATGGGAATACATATCGGAGTCGACCTAGGTGGAACGAATGTGAGAGTAGCGATTGTACAGCCGGACGGGGAAGTTGAGCAGATGATGCAGGAAGCAACTGAAGCAGAGCGAGGTTCTGAGTACACGATCAACAAAATGATTGAAATGATCGAAACCATTTCGGAAGGTCAAACAATTGAAGGTATTGGAATCGGGGCACCAGGACCGCTTGATCCAGAAAAAGGAGTCATCTTAAGTCCGCCGAATTTACCAGGTTGGGACAACGTGCCTTTGACAGATCAACTGCAGGCTCATTTTGATACAGAAGTGAAGCTCAATAATGACGCCAATGCGGCCGCTCTAGCTGAAGCGCAGTTTGGTGGAGGACAAGGCTATAAAAGCGTTTTTTACATCACGGTCAGCACCGGTGTTGGCGGCGGATTCGTCCTTGATGGAAAAGTCGTGAACGGTGCCCAGGGGTACGCCGGGGAGATAGGCAACATGATTCTTAACCCTCACGGCTACCAGTACAGCAACCTAAATAAAGGATCACTTGAAAGCTATTCGAGCGGTACGGCGATTGCGGAGCGTTTCTTTGAGCGGTTCGGTCAACAGGGAGGAGCCGAGGATGTATTCGAACTCGTCAGTCAAGGTAATGAAAAAGCACAGCAAATTGTCGATGAAGCAGTCGAATATCTCGCGATGGGGATTGCTAACATCACACACATCGTCAATCCGGATGTATTCGTCATCGGTGGCGGAGTGATGAGTGCAGGGGATTTGATTTGGGTTCCCCTGCGTGACCGTGTGGAAGATTACTTATATCCAGGTCTTGTTCCAACCATGAATTTAAAGCCTGCTGCTTTAAGCGGAGAAGCAGGTGTCATCGGCGCTTCCTTACTGACAAAGCAGTAATTTAAACAATTAATATGGCCAGCCGTATGTTCAAGGATTGCTTGATTAGTTTCCGTTTCGTTTATAAGAGCTTGGAGGTGCGGGAAATAACTCGCTTTCCATGGGCGGGCGCTGAGCTTCCTCGTCGTTGTACTCCTGCGGGATCTCAGCCTGCCCTTTCCTCCCCATAGGAGTCTCGTCATTTCCCGCCCCTCCAGCCATAATAGATTAACGGAAACATCGATGAAAGAGCAGGTGTATCGATTGTATTTGCCAAGATCACCACTTTCGTATAAACACTGAACCTTGTTAGTGATGAACAAAAAGACCGGAACTGGATTTGCCCAGCCCGGTCTTGTTTTCTACTCCTGCCTTACAAAAAACTCTTCCAATACAAGCACACACGCCCCGATTGCCGAACCATGCTCTCCAAGCTTCGAAAGCACAATCGACGTTTCCTTCGCCTTTTCTGTCAGTCCCCGGCTTTGAATCGTTTCTTCGATCCCGTCCATTAAAAACCGACCGGCTTTTGATACACCACCTCCGACGATGATCCGCTTCGGATTCATCGTATGGATCAGGTTGGTCAGCCCGATGCCGAGATAGCGTCCTGTTTGATTGAGAAGCTCGATGCTGAATTCGTCGTTTTGCATCGCTGCTTCATAGACAATCTTCCCGTCGACTTTTTCAAAATCTCCTTCTACAAGGTCCCGTATGATGGAAGCGCGTCCTGCTTTTAAATCTTTTTTGGCGCGTTCCGCAATGGCTGGTCCGGCAGCCAATGTCTGAAGGCATCCGTAGTTTCCGCACGTACATCTCGGGCCAGACAAATCGATTGTAATATGACCGATCTCTCCTGCTAGATTATTCTCTCCATGAAACAGTCGCCCTTTGACCATCATGCCAGCTCCGATTCCGTTTCCTACGTTCACACCTACCATATTATCGGCATCATTGCCATGTCCAAACCAGTATTCACCGAGCGTCATCGTTCGGGCATCATTCTCCACTTTGACGATCATATCGAACTCTTCCTCGAGCACCTGCTTGATCGGAATATTATGTAGCTGAAAAGCCGGGGCAAATAAAGAAACGCCTTCTCCAGGATCGACGATACCGTGCATGCCGACTCCGATTCCGAGAAACTTTTCCTTCTCATTCTTTTCCGAATTGAGCAGCTGATGAATCCCTTTTTTCATCGTATTCAAAATATCCTCGTGAGAAGGGAAGGGAGCAATGTCGAGGCTCGTATGATCTTTCAATTGACCGTATAGATTCGTCACGACGAATTTCATTTGGAGCGTTCCGACGTCGACACCTAATGTATAAAATTGATCCGCATTGATGGCAAGCAGGGTCGGTTTCCTTCCTCCTTTTGAAACCCCCTGTGTCGTTTCAATGACGAATTGAGTGCTGATCAGCTCTTTGACGATGTTGCTGACGGTAGGTGGAGTGAGACGCGTCTGTTTGGCGATATCAGCTCGTGAAATCGGACCTTCCTCCCGGATCATGTTTAAAATGATCGATCGGTTCATCGATTTCATTAGTTGAAAGCTGCCTCGTTTATACTTGGTGCTCATAAAATCCCCTCCACAGTAATGTTGTTAGCGCTATCATAACATATTATTCACTTATTAAATTAAATTTACTAAGTTTTAGGAGAATTTCGGGCAATTTGCACAGCTAATCGAATAATTTTTTGTTAATTTTGAAAAAAGCCTTTTCATTATTCCAGATATGTGCTAATTTATTGTTAAGTTAGTTAATTTATTTTATTAAGTTTTGTAAACGCTAACAAAAAAGGGGGAGCAAGTTCATGAAAAATTGGTTGAGAGCGTTTCTATTAGTCGGTCTGGTGGCCGCAGTCCTCGCTGCCTGCTCAGGTACAGGTAATGGTGGCGGAGATGAAGCATCAGGTGAAGGTGGAGAAGATGGTGGCGAACCATCAGGAGAAATTACGATTTGGGGCTGGAACGTAGCCGCACAATCTATGGAGTTAGCTGTCGAAGGTTTCCAGGAACAGTATCCGGACGTTGATGTAACAGTAGAAGATATCGGACGTCTTGATGTTTATGAGAAATTGACAGTAGGTTTAGCTTCAGGTGGTAACGGATTGCCTGACGTCGTGCTTGTAGAATCCGATCGTCTAGCAAATTATCAGGAACAATTCCCTGATGCGATTACGAACCTTTCTGAAATGGGTTATGATGAGCACGCAGATAAATTCGGAGAATACAAAAAATCTGTAACTCAAGATGAGAATGGCGATTTCTTCGCAGCTCCTTGGGATATCGGTCCAACAGGTGTATTCTACCGTACAGACATATTTGAAGAAGCTGGAGTGAATCCAGAAGACATCCAGACTTGGGATGATTACATCGAAGCAGGTAAAACAATTCAGGAAGCGACAGGAACGAAAATGGTACCGATTGATATCGCAGCAGACGATGCTCTTTATCGCATGATGCTGAACCAGCAAGGGGCTTTCTACTTTGATGAAGAAGGCAACATTGACGTAGCTTCTGAAGAATCACAAAATGCATTTGAAACGATCCAACGTCTACATGAAGAAGACCTTGTCCTTAACAACGATGGCTGGAACGGTGTCGTTTCCGCAACAGTTAACGGTGAAGTGGCAACCGTTCCATTCGGTGTATGGTACTCCGGAACAATCCTTGACCAGGCTCCTGATGCAAGCGGGAACTGGGGAGTATTCAAGCTTCCTGCCTTTGAAGAAGGCGGAAACCGTGCAGCGAACCTTGGTGGATCTGACCTTGTGATTCCATCATCTTCTGACAACCAGACAGCTGCTTATGCTTTCGTTGAGTACTTCACGACAGAAGTAGAGCCACAGATGACGGCTCTTCAGGAACGTGGAATCTTCCCGTCCCTAAACACAACGTATGAAGAAGAGTACTTCACGCAAGAAAGTGAATACTTTGCAAATCAGCAAGTATGGCAGACATTCGCTGAGCAGGTAGAAAACATTCCTGTAGCGAACTACACATCTGATTATGCTCGTGCATTCGACACAATGTCTGATACACAAGCGACGATCTTGCTTGATGACGCTGAAATCCCGTCTGCTCTTGAAGATGCAGCGAGTAAGCTTGAGAGTGAAACAGGTCGTACTGCAAACTAATACTTCCATTTGATCTCCCTAATCAAATATGGAATAAAAAAGCCGGTCCATGCCTCTACTTTGAGGTCATCGACCGGCTTTTTGTGTGGAATTATGAGTTGGTTATTCGACAGTAAAGATTAAGATGCACTCTTCCCGTTATGTTTAGTAGTAGAGGAGGGCTGGGGAATTACTTTGAGTAGTAAGGCCTGGACACTTCTCTTCAATAAGTTTGAAGACATAAAGAATTTATTCAAAAGTCTGCTTCGATAAAAAAGAATACTATTCCTAATTCATCATGACAGCAGTGAAAACGCCTCATTGTTCATGAAGACCTAGTTTCCAAAAGCAGTCCCTTCCTGGATTAATTCCCCTTTTGTAGAAGTTATACGATCTTTCTAATCAATTTACAAAACAGATAGATTCTATGCACTAGCTTCCTGCTGTTAGAAATAGGACCGTTATACTATTTTAAGAAGGGTAGGAGGGGGAACGGCGAGACTCCCGTGGGAATGTATGGACAGGTGAGACCCCACAGAGCTGTAAGCTCGAGGAGGCTCACCGCCATCCCCACAGGAAAGCGAGTCGTTTCCCCTCCTACCCAATTCTATTTTTGCAACGGTTCACTCCTTTTTTGTAGAAGGAAGAAGTTCAAAAGTAACAAAGTCGAATTTTTTTGAAATTAACGCAGACATCCCAGAATATCTGTGTTATCATATAGTAAATTAAATTAATTAACAAAGTTGAACCGTGTTTTGAAAGCGCTTGTATAACGGAATTCTTCTTTTACCTAAGGAGGTAGATCTCATTGAGTCAAAGCCAAAGCAATGTTTCAGGATCTCAAGTCAAAGCCAAAGAAAAGAGACAGAGGAAACGGTGGATAACACCAAAAACGGTCCCGTACTTATTCATTCTTCCTGCCGTTACGTTTTTCCTGATTTTCACCGTCTATCCGGTCATTTCTTCTTTACTACTCAGCTTCCAGACACGTGAAGGATCTGGCTATGTATTTTCCGGATTGGATAACTACATACGCCTGTTCCAGGACGGACTGTTCTATAAGGCGTTAGGGAATACGTTCCTAATCCTGATCATCCAAGTACCGATCCAGTTGTTCCTGGCGGTCATCATCGCAGTTGCGTTGAATTCACAGTTTGTCAAAATGAAGAGCTTCTTCCGAGTAGCCTTCTTCATGCCGGCGATTACAGCGCTTGTCGCCTCATCCATCATCTTCATGATCATGCTGGATGAAAACTACGGACTAGTGAACTATCTATTATCTCTTGTCGGAATCGAGCCGGTTGCATGGTTGACCGATCCTTTCTGGGCGAAAGTCGCATTGATGGTCGCGATCACATGGCGCTGGACAGGCTATAACATGGTCATTTTCCTGGCTGGTCTTCAGAACATTCCAGGATCTCTTTACGAAGCGGCGGAAATGGACGGAGCGAGCAAAGTCCGTCAGTTCTTCTACATTACACTTCCGCAGCTGAAGCCGATTTTCCTTTTCACATTCGTATTGTCCACAATCGGAACGCTGCAGTTGTTTGATGAGCCATACATCCTGACAGAGGGTGGGCCGAACAACTCGACATTGACCATTACTTTATATCTTTATGAAAACGGATTCCGTTACTTTGATTTCGGATATGCATCCGCAATCGCCTACGTACTCGTACTAATCATCGGTGTGCTGTCTTGGGCACAAATGAAAGTGGCAGGTGAAGACAAATGACGAATAAAATGAGTCCAATGAAAAAAACACTGCTTTACGCGTTTCTGTTTGTCGGGGTCATTGTCTCCGTATTCCCGTTCTACTGGATGTTTGTCGGAGCGACGAACCCATCCGGTGAAATTTTCAAAGTTCCACCTAACTTCCTGCCAGGTACGCACGGTTGGGAAAACTTCGTCAACTTGAATGAGAACGTCGGCATTCTCCGAGTGATCGGAAACTCCCTGGTCATTACGCTCACGTTTACCGCTTTGTCGGCTTTGATTTGTACAGCAGCCGGCTACGCGTTTGCCAAGTTCCAGTTCAAAGGGCGTAACCAAATCTTCTTCATGTTGCTTGTTGCAATCATGATTCCTTATCACGTGACATTGATTCCACTATTCGAAATCTTTGCCAACGTGAACTGGTTGAACACGTTCCAGGCGGTTATTCTACCGCAAATCGCGTATCCATTTGCGATCTTCCTTATGCGTCAGAACATGCAGGCGATTCCAGATTCTTTACTGGAAGCAGCACGTGTCGATGGAGCCGGAGAGTTCCACATTTTCTTCCGTATTGTAATGCCGGTCATGCGACCAGCACTTGCAGCCGTTGCGATCTTCCTGTTCATGTTCCAGTGGAATAACTTCATCTGGCCGCTCGTTGTCTTGCAATCTCAGGATATGTACACATTACCTGTCGCCTTGTCCAGTCTCGTCGGAATGTCGCGGATCGACTATGGTCAGGTCATGATGGGAACGACGCTTTCCACCCTGCCGATCATGATTTTCTTCCTGCTTCTACAAAAGCAATTCATTTCCGGTATCCTTGGTGGATCAGTCAAAGAGTAGAGATTTAGGAGTGTCGACATGATACGTATCAATGAAGAATCGAAACAATTCCATCTCACAAATGGAACGATCAGCTATATTTTTCACATTATGAAAAACGGTCAACCTGGACACTTGTATTATGGAAAAGCGCTTCGTCATCAGGACGACTTCTCCCATTTTCAAACGTATGAAAATGTGGCCCCGAATACGACGCACCCGTTTGAAGGGGACCCTGGCTTTTCACTGGAGACGGTGAAGCAGGAATTCCCGGTGTACGGAAAAGGGGATTACAGGGAAGCAGCGGTTCTGATCGAAGGCGAGCAAGGTCAGTTGATTTCGGATTTCGAATATACCAGCTATCAAGTAGAAAAAGGGAAGTCTGCACTAAGCGGGCTCCCTTCTTCATATGCTGCAGATGACCAGGCGGAAACGCTGAGGATCCAGATGATCGATCCTTTTTCAAAAGTAGAGGTCGAACTCGTTTACACGATTTTTTCAGATGACCCTGTCATCGCAAGAAGCTGCCGCATCAAAAACTCTGGTGAAGAAACGGTGCAGATCAAACGCCTCATGTCACTAAGCCTCGATCTTCCGGAAGCGGATTATGACATGCTTCATTTATCAGGCGCGTGGGCGAGAGAGCGTCACCTTCAACGTAAACGGTTGAGTCCCGGTATTCATCAAGTGTCCAGTCAAAGAGGAGCAAGCTCTCATCAACAGAATCCTTTTCTTGCTCTGAAGCGAACGACAGCAACAGAGCAGACAGGTGAAGTGATGGGGCTTCATTTTGTGTACAGTGGGAATTTCGTTGCGCAGGCAGAAGTCGATCATTACGATACGACGAGGCTTCAAATGGGGATTCATCCGACTAGATTCGAATGGAATCTCTCCCCTGAAGACAGCTTCCAAAGCCCGGAAGTCCTGCTGACGTATTCTGATCAGGGGCTGAACGGTCTCAGTCAGGCCGCGCATCGGCTCATCCACGATCATCTGATTGCAAAGCGATGGGTGAAAAAAGAACGTCCTGTCCTCATCAATAATTGGGAGGCGACGTATTTCGATTTCAATGAACAAAAGCTCGACAAATTCGCAGCAGAGGCGAAAGAGCTCGGCATCGAGCTGTTTGTGCTTGATGATGGATGGTTCGGCAAACGCAATGACGATACGACCTCACTTGGAGACTGGTTCGTCGATAAGGAAAAATTGCCGAATGGAATCGGTGCGCTTGCAGAAAAGGTGAAAGCGAAAGGCTTGCAGTTCGGCTTATGGTTTGAACCGGAAATGATCAGTCCGGAAAGTGAGTTGATCGAGCAACATCCTGAATGGGTCGTCGGTATGCCTGACAGACCGCATACACTGGGGCGGAATCAGCTTGTCCTCGACTTCTCCAATCCGGAGGTCGTCGATTATCTGTTTGAACGAATGAGCTCTATTATAGAAGAAACGAAGCTCGATTATATCAAATGGGATATGAACCGTAACATCACCGAACCCTTTTCCAAAACAGGGACAGCGCCGGGAGAATTCTTCCACCGCTATCTGTTAGGCGTTTACGAGCTGTATGACAGACTGACGACCAACTATCCGGACGTATTGTTCGAATCGTGCGCCGGTGGTGGAGGACGGTTCGATTTAGGCATGATGTATTATGCCCCTCAAGCGTGGGCGAGTGATGATACAGATGCTGTCGAGCGGCTGAAAATCCAGTACGGGACGTCGATTGCCTATCCGTTGTCTACCATCGGATCGCACGTGTCTGCCGTACCGAATCATCAGACGTTGAGAGAAACAGCGCTCAAGTTCCGCGCGGATGTCGCCTACTTCGGAACATTCGGGTATGAACTCGATCCTTCCCAGCTGACTGAAGAAGAAAAAGCCGAAGTGAAAAAGCAGATCAAAACGTATAAACAGGTCCAACCACTCATCCAGTCCGGTACCTTTTACCGATTATCAAGTCCATTCGACCAAAGTGAAACCGCTTGGATGCTATGGGATGAGGAGAAGCGTGAGGGAGTCGTCGGCTGGTATAAACCGATCTTCTATCCGAACCCGAAGAATAACCAGACGCTAAAGCTCAGAGGTCTAAGCGAATCGGCGAGCTATGAGGTAGCAGGATTAAATCGCACGTTTTACGGAGACGAGCTGATGCAACGCGGATTGCCTCTCGGGATCGAATTTAACGGGGCGAATACAGGCAGCATCGACCGCGGCGGCGATCAGCAGTCACATGTATATTTTATAAAAGAACTCTGAATAGAACGCTTGGAGGAAGAAGGAGGTTGAAACCATGATTTACTCACCTGCTCATCAGCGGACGAACTACAAAGGCATCGAGGCCATCGTACTCGAGAATGAAAAGATCCGGTGTGTCATCCTTCCATCCTACGGCGGGAAGATGGCGAGCCTCTTTGACAAAAAAGCACAGTATGAATGGTTGTTCCAATCCAGTCGCGAGCAGCTCGAATGCCCACCATATGCCGCCGATTTTTCGAAGTACGATTCGAGCGGATTTGATGAGATGTTTCCAGGGATCGATCAAGGGCCGCATCCGACGGTCGAGGGCGAAATTCCGGACCATGGAGAAGTGTGGGCAATGCCGTGGACGTGTGAGGATACGCAAGATGGTCTTTTATTAGAAGTGAAAAGCCCGGTCTTCCCATATATCCTGAAGAAACGAATATCCCTGACAGAAACCGGTATCAATATCAGCTATGAAGCGATCAACACAAGCTCCCGACCGTTTCCGTTCATTTGGACACCGCACGCCTTACTGAATATGAACGACGAAACGAAACTGGAGCTTCCAGCACATTTGAACCGCGTCCTCAACGTGGAAAAAGGCACGAAGCATCTCGGTGAGTGGGGAACGTGTCACTCCTACCCGCATACGACATCCTTGTCGACAGGAGAGTCTCTCGACTTATCGAAGCTTGAACCGTTCGAGGATGGCACCATCGAGAAGTTTTATTTTAAGGAACGCCTTCAGGAAGGCTGGTGTTCACTCGTCCAGTCTGAGATCGACCGCAAATTGACGTATCGTTTTCCGAAAGAGAAAGTTCCATACTTGGGCATTTGGAAAACACGCGGTGGATACCGCGGGGAATATAATGTCGCGCTTGAGCCTTGCACAGGGGTTTACGACGACGTCTATGTCGCACACAAAATCGGAAAAGCATCAGAAATTCCAGCAGACGGAACGTATCAATGGACGTTCCAAATCGAGATAGGAGGAGCCGAATGACATACTTAGGAGTAGATTATTATCCGGAACACTGGCCGAAGGAAAAAATCGAGGAGGACCTGGAAGGGATCAAGGGCTTAGGTGCCAACATCGTCCGAATCGGAGAGTTCGCTTGGCACTTGATGGAGCCTGAGGAAGGGACATTTGATTTCAGCTTTTTTGATGAAGTGATCGAAAAAGTGAAGGAAAAAGATATGAAGATCATGTTCGGAACACCGACCGCAACATTCCCGGCCTGGCTCGCCAACAATTATCCGTCGATTTTATCCGAAGATGAACACGGTCACAAGCGAGCCTTCGGTGGACGCAGGCAGTATTGCTTCAATTCCGATGTTTACCGTGAGTATGCCGGACGGATCACGCAGAAGCTTGTCGAGCATTACGGGAAAGAAGAAGCAATCATCTCGTGGCAGATCGACAACGAGTTCGGTCACGAAGGCAGCGACATGTGCTACTGCGATCAGTGTCAAAAAGGATTCCACGAGTACTTGAAGGAAGAATACGAATCGATTTCCGCTCTCAACGAAGAGTGGGGAACGATTTTCTGGGGGCAGACGTACAATGATTTCACAGAAATTCCGGCTCCTAAACCGACCGTCACGACTCATAATCCAAGCTTGAAGCTCGAGTGGGCACGCTTCCGCTCTGCATCGGTCAACAGCTTTGCCCATGAAATGACGGCGATCGTCCGCGAATTCAAGAGTCCGGAGCAGGAAGTGACGACAAACGTTTCTGGCGGATTTTTTGATAAATGGTTCGACCATGCTGAAAACGTTGAAGTGATGGACTTCGTTTCTTATGACAACTACCCGGTATGGGGCGGACTTGAAAAGCCGGTTCCACCTGAAGCGATCGCGATGACGCACGACTTCAACCGCGGCCTTCTCGATAAAAATTACTGGATCGTCGAAGAGTTGATGGGAGCTCAAGGTCACGACGTCATCGGCTACCTGCCCCGTCCGAACCAGGCGAAAATGTGGTCCTACCAAGCGTTCGCCCACGGCTGCTCGAACATGCTTTACTTCCGCTGGCGTGGAATGACGAAGGGCGCTGAACAGTTCTGTTACGGTGTCGTCGATCATGACAATGTGTATGGTCGGAAGTATAAAGAAGTTCAGTCATTATTCGGTGATATTCAGAACTATACAAACGTGCTTGAATCCGAAATTAAGTCAGATATTGCAGTGCTTTACGATTACGACAACATCTGGTCATGGCGCTCGCAAATCCAAAGCAAAGACTTTGATTTCAACGAAGAGCTATTAAGACTCTATCGTCCTTTTTATAAAAAGAACACGACGATCGATGTCATTCCGACGACAAGGTTACTCGATGATTATAAAGTGGTCGTCGTTCCGGTCATGCTCATGATGGATGAAGGGCTTGCCGATAGACTGCGCACGTTTGCTCAACGAGGCGGAACCGTAATCTTCTCGTTCCGTACCGGCCTGAAGGATAAGAGCAACAATCTTCGTCTTGGCGAAGTGCTTCCAGGACTTGTCCGCGACCTCGTGGGTGCCCGTGTCGAAGAGATCGAATCGCTGACGAATGCTCATGCACTTGAACTTAAAGGACGCGGTGAATTTGCCGATGTACCTGGCCACATTTCCGTATGGCGCGATTTGCTTGTACCTGAATCTGCGGAAGTCCTTTACGAATACACGGATCAGTTCTACGGCGATTATGCCGCTGTGACGAAGAATGAGTTCGGGAATGGCCGTGTCTATTACATCGGCGGTGGGCTGAATGACAGTGCACTTGAAAAAGTAGCAGAAGAAGTGCTTGACTATCATAAGATTGAAACGATTGAATCGGATGAAGATGTTGAAGTTTATCGGCGGTTGGTTGATGGAGAGACGTACTTGTTTGTTATGAATCATAGTGAGCAGGAGAAGAGTTTCGAAAATCACACGTTACAACCGTTCGAAAGTAAAATCATCCACTCCTCTTAAACGAAACGCCCGCCTTGTGCGGGCGTTTTTTGCTTTCCATAATGCTTGTGAGCCGTTGGAGGTCCGGGAAATGATTCGCTTTCCAAGCGAGTCATTTCACACCTATCCAAAGTTTTTTTAGGTAAAGGAAACTCCCAACCTTTCACTTTCTCCAAAACGTCGAACAGTCCGCTTTATCCTCAATATTGAACTCAATCATTTTCCTCAACAAGTCATAATCAACCGGCTTCTTCCAAGGAAAACGCATCAGCATCTTCGTATGATCATATCCCGATTTCTTTATCTCATCCGAAAAATGAACAATTCCCACTCGTTCCGGTGAAACAGCCAGATGCTGCTTTGATGTACTGAAGGCGATGATGAACGTCCCGTGGTCCATGAACATCGGCTGATTCCATTTGATCGCCGGCTCCAGCTGCGGATACTCTTTCACCACCCAACTCAGTACTTCCTCCGTACGCTCCCGGTGCTCGGGGTGATCGATTTTATCGAGAAACTCCTGAAAAACTTCCATGTTAGTCCCTCCTTTTGTGGCAAGTAATCATTAAAGTTTTATTTCTACTTTTCTAACCGTATATCCTGCTGGAATGAGAAGAGTGCAGTCACTCAGATGGAATTTTTTGACCTTGATATCATTTTTCAGAATATTATAATGATTGTTACACCCTTTAATGTATAAAAGGGATAAACAGCCAAGGGGGAATTTCTTTGAAGCAACAACTGACAAACATATGGAAGGATTGGCGCCTTCATGCTATCGTTCTCGGCATCGTCCTTTTGACGGAAGCGATCGGTACGCATTCATTTACTGTAGGACCCGGAGTTATTTTATTATTACCTATGCTTTATGCCATTCTTATTGGTTTAGGACTATTTTTTACACCTCTTATTAAAGAAAAACAATCCAAAAATGCTGAACCGCTCATTGTTCTCGGCGTGACACTTTTGATTGCCAAAATAGGCGTCATCATCGGGCCATCTCTGCCGCAGATTATCGAGGCGGGGCCAGCTTTACTGCTTCAAGAATTCGGAAACCTCGCAACAATTCTCGTCGCCTTGCCGATTGCCGTTTTCCTCGGTCTGAAGCGGGAGAGTATTGGAATGACGCACTCTGTCGCACGTGAACCGAACGTCGGACTCATTATGGACAAGTACGGTTTCAATTCTCCTGAAGGACGGGGAGTCATGGCGATCTATATTTTCGGAACCGTGTTCGGAGCGGTCTTCATGGGACTGATTTCAGGCTTCCTCGCGACATGGACACCGCTTCACCCCTTATCGTTTGCTATGGCATCAGGAATCGGTAGCGGAAGTATGATGGCGGCTGCCAGTGGTTCACTCGTCGCAGCTTTTCCTGGGCTTGAACAGGACATCCTCGCTTTTGCCGGTGCCAGTAACCTTTTATCCTTATCGACAGGACTGTATATGAGTATTTTCATCGGTCTGCCGTTGACGGAAAAGTTCTATCAATTTTTAACGCGGAACAAACAGGACAGTTCCAAGCAAGAAGTAAGGGAGGGAGCTTAATATGTTGAAAAATTTACAGGAATGGATTTTGCTGCTCGGAATTTTCGGAGTTGTCGCCCTCCTTGGAAACTGGATCGGCTATGAAGTCGTCGCTGTTGATGCGATTCCTGGCATGCTCATTTTGATCGGAATTTGTCTCGTTGGCCTTTTATTGGGAGAAATCATTCCGGGAAGCATTCCAAGCGTCGCCTATGTCGCCATTGTCGGTGTACTGTTATCAATGCCGTGGATGCCGGGGTCTGATGTGGTCGTCACGTACACAAACGAAGTCAATCTTCTAGCCTTAGCGACACCGATTCTCGCCTACGCTGGAATTGCCATCGGACGCTCATGGACAGATTTCGTCAAGCTTGGCTGGAGAAGTATTGTCGTCGCCATGTGTGTCATGATCGGAACCTTCCTCGGATCGGCACTAATTGCGGAGGTCATACTTAATTTCCAAGGTATTATTTAAAGAGACTCTGCTAAACGCCAGTGTAGAAATTGAACGTGTGCCTTCTCATTGTCAGTCAAAAAGTGCCGTGGTGTTTCCGTTCACTCATTTTGGTAGGAGGAGCGGGAAATAGCGAGACTCCTATGGGGAGGTAAGGGCAGGCTGAGATCCCGCAGGGCCTTAAGCCCGAGGAAGCTCAGCGCCCGCCCATGGAAAGCGAGTTATTTCCCGCTCCTCCAAGCTCTGGTATGAATACGGAAACTCTCTAATACCACCATAAAGTTTTAGTAGAGCTTTTAAAAAAAACAGAAAAAAGCACGCAGATCCGCGGTTTGGATCTGCGTGCTTTTAGTTAAGGCCTTTAGCACGTTTCGTCTGTGCAGGCAGCGCCTTGGTTGGTGCTTAAATCTTCGAATGAGGAAGCTTTCTTCTCTTCATCAAGCGCTTTTTGCAAGCCTTGGACGAACACTTCCTTCGGCTGCGCACCGGAGACGGCATATTTACGGTTAATGACGAAGAACGGAACGCCTTGAACGCCGATTTGGTAAGCATCGCGCTCTTCTTCACGGACCGTTTCCGTGTAATCTTCTCCGTTCAACACCGCTTCGACTTCGCCTTTTTCAAGACCAGCCTCGACAGCTAGCTCTGTGATCGTTGCGTGATCCCCAACATCTCTTCCTTCGGTGAAAACGGCCTGGAAGAATCGTTCAGCAACTGGGATTCCTTCGCCTTTTTCTTCTGCGAACTTCGCCACACGGTGGGCATCGAACGTATTCGTCGGCTTCTGTTTGTCAAAGTCGAACGTGAGGCCTTCCTGTGCCGCCTGCTCTGTCATGTTCGCTGTCATTTCTTTCGCTTCTTCAATGGAACGGCCATACTTAGCGGCAAGTTTCTCGTGGATATTTTCTCCGGTATTGCGCTCAGCTTCCGGATCGAGCTCGAAGCTTTTATAGACGACTTCCACATTTCCGCTTTCCGGCAATTCCTTCAGCGCATGCTCCAGACGACGTTTTCCAATATAACAAAAAGGGCAGACAAAATCTGACCATACTTCAATTTTCATTCACGATTCACCTCTTCATCAGGATTCTCTTATATTGTATCGCTCCTGAAAGCAATCATCCATCAATCTGCATGGCGATCTTTTTTGCTACCTCTATCGTTTCCGGATCGATTGTAGACGTAAGGAGGCGAAAGCATGATCGAATTACAGGTACTGAAACAAAGAAGCAGGAAAGCGATGGGCGCCGTCCACGAAGAAGTAGGAGAGATGGCGATGAGGCTCATCGAACAGGCGTATGAGCTTGGAATCTTTGTACAAATCTCATCAGGCTACAGGAGTTTGTCGGAACAGGCGCGACTTTACGGGCAAGGGAGACCGAATTACTACTGGAGAGGAAAAAAATACGGCGCGCCGGGCAATATTGTAACGAAAGCAAAGCCAGGTCAAAGTGTCCATAACAGTGGACGAGCGATCGACTTTTTCTTAGTAAGCCCGGATGGGAGAACGGCTCTGTGGCAAGTCGATGAGAAGTGGAGAAAAGTAGCGGCAATCGGAAAAAGGCTGGGGTTCAGGTGGGGAGGGGATTGGAAGTCGTTCCCCGATTACCCACACCTCGAATGGAACGGCCGCAAACGCTCCGCTGTCGTCAGAAGAGGTGACAGCGGTTCGAGAGTCAAAGACGTTCAGCAGCGGCTGATAAGAATGGGGTATTCGCTCGGAAGGTATGGAGCCGATGGACGCTTCGGCCCCATCACAGAATCCGCCGTCCGCCAGTTCCAAGAAGACCACGCTATTGAAATTGACGGCATTGTAGGTCCAGAGACGTGGCAATTTCTCGGATGAATAGTGTGTTGATCCGTTTCAGCAGGCCAGGTTAAATGCAGAGACAAGGGTACGAAGATAATGGAATTAGAAAAAGCATGAAATCAGAAGAGTTCGATCTGATTTCATGCTTTTTTTGTGCTTGAGAAGGGGATGGTTGCGCCACTTACGGGTCTTAGTCGTCCAGTTTCCCGCAGTTATCGTCCACCCAGGAATTCATCGTCGACTTCGTAAGTCTTATCTTCCAAAACACACGCTTTATCAGCCAGCGCATTCAAGGTAGAATAGGTTATCGTCCAGAATCTTGGCGGATTGATCCAGTTCCTCCAACAATCACTCCAGTTTTCGCCTGAATCAATCCACAATCCGCTATAATCAATCCAGATCACAGAATCAAGCCACTTTCCAATCCAACCCGTCCACATTCACCACTTTATCAGCCAATTATCCAACAGCTAGCGCTCTGCAAATCAAGCCCTTGCATGCAAGCGCTCAAACGTCGGCAACAACTCACGCGCCGCCTTACGATAAATCGAAAAAAGCTCCTCATAAACCGCTTTAGCCTCAGGATCTGGTGTAAAATGCTCCCGCATCGGTACCGAAGCCTTAATTTCATCCAGCGATTTCGCATAGCCCGTGCTCATCAGCGCCAGCCAAGCCGCTCCCCATGCCGAGCTCTGATGACTTTCCGGTACATACACAGGCTTTTGAGAAATGTCCGCCAGCATTTGCACCCAGAATGACGAACGTGCAAAGCCTCCACTCGCATAAATCCGATCAATCGGATTCCCAATCCGGCTCAGTTCATCTGCAATATGCATGATCGAAAACAGAACCCCCTCCATTGCCGCTCGCGTCATATGCTGCTTTTGATGGGAAGGGGTTAGACCGATGAATGATCCCTTCGCTTCAGATTTCCAAAACGGCGCACGCTCCCCGTTCAAGTAAGGGAGAAACAGCAGGTTATCCGCACCAGGTGGCACCTGATTGGCCATCTCGCTCAGCTGTTCGAGCGTATAATGGTCCTGGTCTCCGTCCCAAAGTTTTTGCAACCAAGCCAGCACAAGCCCGCCGTTATTGGAAGGACCCCCCGTAATCCATAAGTTGTCTGTAAAGCTATAGGAGAAAACAGCTTGCTGATCATTGACGAGCGGCTGATTGGAAAATTGGCGGATGGCACCACTCGTGCCGATCGTGACGGCCGTCTCTCCAGGATGAATCGCTCCGATCCCAAGGTTCGCAAGCGGGCCATCACTCGCTCCGATGACAAAAGGGGTGCCCGTATCAAGCCCGGAAGCCTCTGCGAATTCACTTCGCATTCCCTCTAACTTATAGAACGGGTCAACAGGCGTGAACAGCTGCCCACTTTCAATACCGGCAAGGCGAAGGGCTTCTTCATTCCACGTCTGCTTATGTATATCAAACATTCCGGTAGCCGCCGCAATCGAATAATCGACGACCTTTTCACCAAACCAGCGGTAAAGTAAAAATTCCTTGATCGATACGAAATAATCGGCCGACGTCTTTTCCTGCACGTCTTGATTCTTCATCCAAATCAACTTCGAAAGCGGGGTCATAGGATGAAGAGGTGTCCCCGTTCTTTCATATAAAGAAGGGTGCTCCTCCTTCAGCCACGCCGCTTCCTTCGTACTTCTTCCGTCGGCCCAGATGATCGACGGCGTTAACGGTCGTCCATCTTCATCCATACAAATAAGTGAATGCATCGCAGCCGACACGCCGACTCCGATGATATCTTTTTCATCTGCTCCCGCTTTCTCACGGCTCACCTTCAGTGCCTCGAGAGCCGCCTTTTCAATCGTTAAAGGATCCTGCTCCGCATACCCAGGCTCAGGGTGGAGCAGGGGGTAGCCGACTTCGTACTCCCCCTTGACGTGACCATTGATATCAAACACAACACTTTTGGCACTCGTCGTCCCGAGGTCGAGACCGATGACATACTTCATGGAAGTTTCTCCTTTCTACACGCGCTTCCGGGAAATCGCTTTACGCATTTTCTGTGTCGATTCCTGTGTCTGCTCTTTCTTCTTCACGCTGTAATTGACAAAAAGGGAGTCGATCAACGACAGTGCAGCAATCCGAGATGCCAGTGCTTCCGAGCGGAATTCCGTTTCTTCGGATACGGTATATAAGCTGACATCGACGAGCTTCGTCAGCGGAGACTTAGCGAAATTGGTGATCGCCACCGTTTTCGCCCCGTTGCTTTTGGCGACATCGACGATATCCAGCATATCTTTGTTCGATCCCGTATGGGAAATGATGACGCACACGTCGCCTTCTCTCAATTGTGAAGCGGACATCAGTTGAAGGTGGGAGTCGATGTAGGCGTGGGTTTCAAGCCCCGTCCGGATGAATTTATGCTGGGCATCCTGAGCCAGTACACCGGATCCTCCGCTTCCATAAAAGAAGACACGCTCGGCATGAATGAAGTAATCCATCACGACAGACAGCGTCCCGATATTTTGGATATCGCGTGTCGACTCTAAGGCGCGAATGTTCGCTTGAAATATTTTTTCATTGATTTGAAGGTCATTGTCTTCTTCTGTAATGGTTTCATGAATATCCTGAATCGGATTGACGGTTTCAGAGGCGAGCGCAATCTTCATCGCTTGGAACCCTTTGAATCCGAGTCGTTTACAAAATCGGAAAACAGTTGCATCGGCAACCATTAAATCGTCCGCTACCTGGTTGATCGTAGAATGAACCATTTCTTCACGATTCTCCATTATATAATCCGCAATCTTTTTTTCCTTTTCACTAAACTGACTGTAAGATGACCGAATCCGGCTGATGACATGTTTTGCTGGTGCTTCAATCATGACCATTCCTCCTGTCAAAGTTTCTATTTCTAGTTTATACGAAAAAAATTTTAATTAAAAGTAAAAATTGATGAAAAAAATTTCTTGAAAACGCTTGTATTAAAAAATAATTCTTGTATAATCGAAAACATAGAAAATAATTTTCACAATTCGTCAGGCAGAAAGGGGTACGCAACATGCAAATAGGATTAATCGGTTTAGGCAAGATGGGATACAACCTTGCACTGAACCTGAGGGATCACAATCACCAGGTGGTGGCCACCGACGTCAACCAGGATGTCGTCAATGAAATCTCCAACGAAGGGGTGGCACCAGCGACAAACATCCAGCAGCTCGTCGGGAAGCTGGAGAAGCCGAGAACGGTTTGGGTCATGGTACCGGCTGGGGAAATTACGGATCAAGTACTCGAAGAACTCGCGCTCGCTCTTGAAGAAGGCGACCGGATCATCGATGGAGGGAACTCCAATTATAAACAAAGCCTCGAACGCGCGGAGATGTTCAAGGAGAAAAATATTTTCTTCTTCGATGTCGGAACGAGCGGCGGAACAGAAGGCGCACGTAACGGAGCTTGCTATATGATCGGTGGAGACGCTGAACAGTTCAAACAAATCGAATCCCTTTTTGCCGACACGGCGGTGGAAAATGGTTACCATTACTCCGGACGAGCTGGAAGCGGACACTTTTTGAAAATGGTCCACAACGGAATCGAATACGGCATGATGCAAGCAATCGCGGAAGGATATGAGATTCTTGAGAAGAGTCAGTTCGACTACGATTACGAAGCCGTTTCAAAAGTGTGGAACAACGGATCCGTCATCCGTTCTTGGTTGATCGAACTGATGGAGCACGCTTTCTCGAAAGATGCCAAACTGGATGACATTCGCGGGGTCATGAATTCATCAGGAGAAGGAAAGTGGACAGTCGAAACAGCTGTCGAACTCGAAATGGCTGCACCAGTCATCGCCATGTCACTGATGATGCGTTACCGCTCCCAGGAAAATGATACGTTCTCAGGAAAAGTTGTCGCCGCGCTTCGTAATGAATTCGGTGGACATGCTGTTGTGAAGAATTAAAAAAATAATCATAAAGGGGTTTTTACAAAATGAAAAAGGTATTTGCACTTGTCTTATCTGTCCTATTGATTGGTTTCCTTGCCGCGT
Source organism: Halobacillus fulvus (assembly GCA_004078665.1). GTDB lineage: Bacteria > Bacillota > Bacilli > Bacillales > Halobacillaceae > Halobacillus > Halobacillus fulvus. Next base: position 560,461 of record SCFO01000002.1, read on the forward strand.
GCTCGGGCGGTCAGTCTGCCTCAGGCACTGACGGCGAAGATGAAAGCGCTTCAGGTGAAAAAGTCATCAAAGCCGGAATCGGTCTGAACCAGGATCACCCGCAGTACAAAGGTCTTTTGAAGTTCAAGGAAATCGTGGAAGAGAAAACAGACGGTTCGATTACAGTCGATACATACCACAGCGGACAGCTTGGTGATGACCGTTCCATGACAGAAGCGCTTCAGCTTGGTACACAGGAAGTCGTCATTCCTTCTACAGCACCACTTGCAAACTTTGTCCCTGAATTCAGCGTATTCGACATCCCATTCCTATTCCCGAATGAACAGGTAGCGGACGAAGTACTGGCTGGCGACACAGCTCAAGGTCTATTGACGAAGCTTGAAGAACAGAATCTTGTCGGTCTTGCTTATTGGGAAAATGGATTCCGTGATTTGACAAACAGTGAGCGTGCGGTTGCGTCCATCGATGACTTTGATGGTTTGAAAATTCGTACGATGGAAAATGATCTGCACTTGGATGCCTTCAAAGCACTAGGCGCGAATCCGACACCAATGGCGTTCACAGAATTGTTCACAGCCCTTCAGCAAGGTACAGTGGATGGTCAGGAAAACCCATATGCAACGATTTATCTTGAGAAATTCTATGAAGTACAAGATCACGTGTCCAACACGCACCATATTTACAGCCCATTCGTCTTCTTGATGAGCAAATCTTTCTTCGATGGTCTTTCTGAAGAAGAACAGCAAATCGTGAAAGATGCAGCACTAGAAGCAGGGGAACATCAGCGTAAGTTGAACCGTGAAGCGAACGAAGAGTATGTACAAAGTCTTCAAGATGAAGGCATGACATACACAGAAATCTCTGATGAAAATCGTCAAGAAATGGTCGACGCTGTCCAACCTGTCATCGAAGAGTACAAAGAGGATATCGGTGCAGAAACAGTCGATGCGATTTTTGAAGAGGTCGAACAAGCACAATAAAGAAATTTAGGGAGTGAGATGTTGTCAGGTTCTTTAAAGGAGCCCGGCAGCATCTTTCCACCATACATAAAAAAAGAGGATCAGCTGAGGTGACATTATGAACATCATTCGGGCAATTGATCGGCGACTGGAAGAAGTCCTGTTAGTCCTATTCTCATCAGTGATGGTGAGCGTCATATTTTTGCAAGTCGTCATGCGTGTGTCAGGGAACTCCTTGTCATGGTCGGAGGAGCTTGCGCGCTATTGTTTCATTTGGCTTGTATATATCGGGATCAGTTATGGAGTCAAGAAGCAACGGCACATCAAAGTCGATGTCATGCTTCTTTTATTGAAAGGAAAAGGAAAGCTCGTCCTTTCCATCGTTGCGAATCTATTATTCTTGTTTTTCAGTTTGTATGTAGTTGTAAACGGTTACGGCATTGCGAATCAGTTACTAGGATTCGGACAGCAGTCCCCGGCGCTTGGTATTCCGATGGGGCTTGTCTATATGGCGACACCTGTCGGCTTTGGGCTCGCAGCGATCCGTCTGATTCAGAATCTTTATGTCCAAGTGAAGATGCTGATCGGCAAGCAGCCGCTCGATGTCGATGGTGAGCGCGATCGTATTCAAAAGCAGGAAGGAGAGGATGAACAATGACATCAATCGTATTATTCGGATCCTTTGCCATCCTCCTGCTCTTAAGTGTTCCAATCGGAATTGCACTCGGACTTGCGACAATGGCAACCATCTTCTATACAGGCGCGATCCCAATGGAATTCCTGATGAAAGAACTCGTCACATCCGTCGATTCCTTCCCACTGATGGCCGTGCCATTTTTCATACTGGCTGGTGAAATCATGGGGAAAGGCGGAATTTCAAGCCGTCTCTTCGACTTCGCCAACTCACTTGTCGGAAACAAAACGGGTGGATTCGCGATGGCGACCATCGTCACTTGTATGTTCTTTGCGGCCATTTCCGGTTCTGGTCCAGCAACTGTAGCCGCAATCGGAGGCATTATGATTCCTGCCATGGTGAAGCAAGGCTACGACAAGAAGTTCGCAACTGCGACCGTAGCAGCAGCCGGTTCGATCGGGGTCATCATTCCTCCGAGTATTCCGATGGTCATTTACGGTGTCGTCGGAAGCGCATCGATCGGTGACATGTTCATCGCCGGAATCATTCCAGGTCTACTTGTCGGATTCGCGCTTATGGCTTGGGCTTATATTTATTCGAAAAAGAACAACTACAGAGGAACCAACGAAAAAACATCGCTTGCGAATATCGGAAAAACCTTCTGGGAGGCCAAATGGGCTCTTTTGATCCCCGTCATCATCCTTGGCGGAATCTACGGGGGAATCTTCACCCCGACAGAAGCCGCGGTCATCGCTGTCGTCTACGGACTGATTGCAGGACTGTTCCTTTATCGTGAACTCAAAATCAAAGATCTTCCGAAAGTACTTGCCGATTCTTCTCTGACAACCGCAACGGTTCTGATCATCGTCGGCTCGGCTACAGCATTCGGGCGCCTCTTGACGATCGAACAGATCCCGACAGAGGTAGCCAACTTCCTGCTATCCATTTCAGAAAATGAGATTGTCATCATTTTACTGATCACACTCCTACTTCTATTGGTCGGATGTTTCATGGATACGCTCGCTGCCATCATCATTTTGACGCCGATCTTACTACCGATTGCAGTCAACATTGGTTACGACCCGATCCACTTCGGAATCATCATGGTCGTCAACCTAGCGATCGGATTCATCACACCGCCACTCGGGGTCAACCTGTTTGTCGGTTCCGGAATATCAGGACTGTCGATTGAACAGCTGTCAAGAGCGATCATTCCATTCTTCCTTGCGATGATTTTTGCCCTGATGATGATTACATTCATCCCTGAATTGTCGTTGTGGCTGATCAGCTTCTCTGATTAACCGAATGATAGGACTGATCCTCCTCTTATTCATACCCAAAATCCCTTGCCCTAGCTGCAAGGGGTTTTTCGTTCAACGAGTATTATAGAGAAAGTATGGAGTACAAGCCGGCGGGGAAGGACTTGATTTCTGCAGAGAAATGGAAAGCTTTTTGGTGTAACACCTGCAGGATCTTGTCTACTTTTATCACTCATGGGAGTAACCACTGTGCCCTAGCCATGTTTCCATTAGCACATTTGGGCAAGGCTTTCCGGGAAATAGCGAGACTCCTATTGGGAGGAAAGGGCAGGCTGAGATCCCGCAGGAGCTATGCGACGAGGAAGCTCAGCGCCCGCCCATGGAAAGCGAGTTATTTCCCGGACCGCCTACCTCCCAACACCAAGAAACGGAAGCAATCATTTATCAGAAAGGAAGGGATAAGCTTGAAACCGTTAGATGTCGTAACGTTAGGAGAGACCATGGTACTGTTCAGCAGCGAAGAACAGAAGCCTCTCCAGTACGTCCACCAAATGAAAAAACAAATGGCCGGAGCCGAATCCAACGTCGCCATAGCTCTTGCCCGGCTCAACTACCCAACCGGCTGGATCAGCAAGCTCGGAGCCGATCCATTCGGTACATACATTCGCAACACCATCCGTGGAGAAGGCGTCGACACATCGCACGTCACGTTCACAAACGAAGCAGCAACAGGCGTCTTTTTCAAAGAGCAGACATCACCCGAGCACGTCCAGGTGTACTACTACAGGAAAAACTCAGCCGCAAGCCTTTTGACACAAGAGGACCTTGCTGAATCGTACCTGTCTCAAGCAAAAATCCTGCACGTAACGGGAATCACCCCAGCGTTAAGCGGATCGTGCAGACAAGCCGTTTTCCATGCCATCAAAGTCGCCAAAGCATCCGGAACGACCGTCGTATTCGATCCGAACATCCGCTACAAGCTTTGGGACAGTGAAGAAGAGGTGCGCGAAGTACTAATGGACATCGCCTCTTTGGCAGATGTCATTCTGCCAGGTGTTGAGGAAGCTGAATTTCTAACGGGAGAAAAAGACTATCATAAAGCTGCTGGAAGCTTACGTGGCCGTCCTGAACAAACGATCGTCATGAAGCTTGGAAAAGAAGGCGCCTATTACGAATCGAATGAGGGATCCGGTTTTGTAGACGGATTCCAGGTGGATCGTGTCGTCGATCCAGTCGGGGCAGGAGACGGGTTTGCTGCCGGAGTCATCAGCGGTCTGATCGATGGCATTCCGATAGAAGAAGCAGTCCGAAGAGGAAACGCCATCGGTGCACACGTCGTTCAGATGGCTGGAGATATCGAAGGGCTGCCGAATTGGCGTGAGCTTGAACAGATGCTGACCGGGGAGCAACGCTCGGTCGATGTAGAGAGATAAAAGAGGAGGGATTTGTGTGAACGCGTTTGAACGCATGAGACTGCTTGAAGAGTGCGATATCGTCACGGTCATCCGGCGACTCGCCCCGGAAGATGTGTTTCCGTTATCGGAAGCGCTGGTCGAGGGAGGAATTACAGCGTTTGAAGTGACCGTGGACAGCGAGAATGCCTATCAGATCATCCGTGATTTGAAGAAAAAGTGGGGGGATCAGGCGCTCGTTGGCGCAGGGACGGTGCTTGATGAAGTGTCAGCCAGACTGGCCATCGATGCGGGGGCAGACTTTGTTTTTTCTCCAATTTACAGCAAAGAAGTGATCCAAACGGCCAACCGCTATGGAGTCCTCGCCCTTCCAGGCGTGCTGACACCGACCGAAATGGTCGAAGCTTATCAAATGGGCGCAGATGCGGTGAAGCTGTTTCCAGCGTCTGCGTTCGGTCCGTCCTATGTGAAAGATATGCAAGGTCCGCTCGGCCACATTCCAATCATTCCGACTGGTGGCATCAGTCACGACAACATTCAGGACTATATGCAAAACGGCGCACTCGCTGTAGGCGTCGGCGGGGGTCTTGTCGATCCGGAAGTCATTCATAAAGGGGAATTTTCGGAAATAACGAAAAGGGCACGTCAACTGAAGGACGCAGCCAAAGGGAGGAACCACCAATGAAAATCATAGACATCGAAACATTTGTCGTACCACCAAGATGGCTATTTTTAAAAATGACGACAGACGAAGGGATGGAGGGCTGGGGAGAGCCTGTGATCGAAGGGAGAGCCGAAACCGTCCAGGCCGCTGTCCATGAACTGAAGGATTATTTGATCGGGAAAAACCCGCTACATATCGAGGACCACTGGAACGTCATGTACCGCAGTGGTTTTTACCGGGGTGGACCGATCCATATGAGTGCTATATCAGGGATCGATCAGGCCTTATGGGATATCAAAGGGAAACATTATGATGCACCTGTCTCAGAACTGATGGGAGGCGCCTGCCGTCATTCGATTGATGTCTACTCATGGATCGGCGGGGACCGTCCTTCTGATGTCGGAACCGCCGCAAAAGATGCCGTCGATCGCGGTTTTCGTGCCGTCAAAATGAATGGAACCGAAGAGCTGCAGTACATCGATTCATTCCAAAAAGTGAGCGCAGCTGTCGAACGTGTCGATGCCGTCCGTCAGGCTGTTGGTGACAATGTAGGGATCGGCATCGATTTTCACGGACGTGTCCACAAGCCGATGGCGAAAATTTTAGCAAAAGAACTCGAGCCATATCGTCCGATGTTCATCGAAGAGCCTGTTCTACCGGAAAATAATGAAGCGCTGAAAGAGATCGCCCAGCAGACGACGATTCCGATTGCGACAGGAGAAAGAATGTATTCACGCTGGGACTTCAAGCCGCTGCTCGCTGATGGACACGTCGACATCCTGCAACCGGATTTATCGCACGCCGGTGGCATTACGGAATGTAAAAAAATTGCCTCGATGGCAGAGGCCTATGATGTAGCTGTCGCTTTCCACTGTCCTTTAGGACCGATCGCGCTCGCTTCCTGCCTGCAGGTGGACGCTACGTGCCACAACGCCTTCATTCAGGAGCAGAGCCTCGGTATCCATTACAACCAGGGCAGCGACCTTCTCGACTATCTCGTCGATCCGTCTGTTTTCCATTATGAAAATGGACAGGTGAACATGCTGGAAGGACCAGGACTCGGCATCACGATCAATGAAGAACACGTTCGCCGGATGGCGGAGGAAGGACATCGCTGGAGAAACCCTGTATGGAGACATCGGGACGGCAGTGTTGCGGAGTGGTAAACGATGACCGTATTCATTCAAGTCGTCTTACCCGTCCTGCTCATCTTCGGAGCGGGCTTCCTCATCCAAAAAATCGCCAAGCTTGATATCAAATCGATTTCGACGATCGCATTGTATGTCATGCTCCCATGCCTTGTGTTCCAAACGTTTTATGAAGCGGAACTGAACAACGAGTACCTGATGATGGTCGTCTTCTCCGGGTTGCTTTTGATCAGCATCCTGTTCATCAACAAAGTCGTCGCCAAGGTGAAGAAGTACGATACGAAAATGGAGAGCGGTTTAATCCTATCGACCGCCTTCATGAACTCCGGAAACTACGGAGCACCGATCATCCTGTTCGCATTCGGCGAGGAAGGCTTCGTCTATTCCGTCTCCTTCCTCGTCCTGCAGGCGATCATCATGAACTTCTTCGGCGTCTATTATGCCGCTAAAGGAAGTGCAGGACTGAAGCTCGCCTTTTTGTCCGTTCTGAAAATGCCGCCGACCTATGCGGTCATTGTGGCACTGATCATGAATCTCGGCGGCCTGCCGGTTCCTGAAAACTTGATGGGCAGCATCGATCTTCTCGCAGCCGCAACGATTCCAATGGTCATGGTCGTCCTCGGCATGCAGCTCGCAGAAATCACGATGGAGCGGATGGAATGGTCGAAAATCTCCTACGCATCCACCGTCAGACTGATCGCATCGCCTTTGATCGCTTTCGTCCTGACATTGATTTTGCCGATGAGCGATCTGATGGCAAGCGTCCTAATCGTTTCTGCCGCCATGCCATCTGCTGCAACGACGACAATTTACGCTGTCCAGTTCAACTCGAAGCCCGATCTAGTCTCGAGCATCACACTCATGACCACCTTATTCAGCGTCGTCACCATCCCGATTTTGCTGATGATGTTTTTATAAACGACAGAAGGAGAGATGACAATGGAACGTGTCAATAAAAAAGTGACCGTGCACCTCGATGAAAAGCAGACGATCACAGAATTATCGCAAATCGTCCAACGCTACGATTCAGAAATCATTTTGAAAAAAGATGTGCAGGGAAGCTGGTACGAGGTCAACCTGAAAAGCTTCCTCGGCCTCATCAACCTGCGCCTCCAAAACGGAGATACGCTGCTCGTCGAATGTGTCGGGCAGGATGCGGAAGCGGCTTTTAAAGAAATCGAAGACTTTTTTTCTGAGTGAGAGGGAGGACCGGCTGAAGCTGAATTCAGTCGGTCCTCTTTCAAATTACAGTCTACCCTCTGCACGATATCATCCAGATTCGAAGATTTATCGGCCTACTGGAAATGAATCGTCCACTTTGCCCTGTTTATCATCCAAAATACGTGCTTTATCAGCCAGCACCTGACACGCCATAAAGGTGATCGTCCACAATTATGACAGTACGATCTGTCTTCTCTACCAATCAGTTCAGTTTCCGCAAAAATCGATCCACAAATTCTAAGAATCAATCCGGAAAACAGAAGCGGTCCACTTTTACACCTAATCAGTCCACATCACTCCCCTTATCGTCCACACATCCAAGCAAACCCTCGTATAAACCGAGACACATCCAAACTCGAGCTTTTCATCACCAGAGACAAAACCTAACTCCACCTTAAAAAAGGTGGGGATTCTTGTCGATTTCTGATAAAATAATAAGATTATAGAAACAGAGAAAAAGGAGGCAGCACTCATGACGATCTTCTTCCAAGTCGTCCTCCCCGTCATACTCGTGTTCTGTTCGGGGTACGTTTTACAAAAAATCCTCCATCTTGAAATCAAGTCGATCTCGACCGTAGCCCTATACATCATGCTTCCGTGTCTCGTATTTGACACCTTTTATGCAGCGGACTTCGATCAAGACTATTTCATGATGGTCGTCTTTTCCTTATTGCTTTTATTCGCAATTATCATCATCAATAAAATGGCAGCCAAAGCCCTCCGGTACGATACGCCGACCGAGAGCGGCGTCATTCTCTCGACCGCTTTTATGAACGCTGGGAATTACGGGGCACCGATCGTCCTTTTCGCATTCGGTGAAGAAGGGTTCGTGTACGCCGTCTCGTTCATGGTCCTTCAGCAAATCGTAATGAACTTCTTCGGCGTCTATTATGCCGCCAAAGGATCGGCCGGGATCAGCATGGCAATCAAGACCGTGTTGAAAATGCCTCCGACACATGCCGTATGGCTCGCACTCTTGTTTAAGTACACGGGAATCTCCATTCCTGGGAATTTGATGTCGAGCGTCCAGCTCGTCGGAGATGCCCTCATTCCGACCGTCATGATCATGCTCGGCATGCAGCTCGCGAATATTACGGTGAAAAACTTGTCGTGGGATAAAATCTCTTACGCCGCCACTTTAAGACTGGTCGGTTCACCACTGATTGCCTGGATGTTGACGATCATCCTGCCAATGAGTGATATGATGGCGAACGTGCTGATCGTTTCCGCCGCCATGCCGTCTGCCGCTACGACGACGATGTACGCCGTCCAGTTCGACTCTAAACCCGAGCTCGTCTCAAGCATCACGCTGATCACAACGCTGTTAAGCATCGTCACCATTCCGATCGTCTTAAATATCCTGACATAAAACAAGAAGGAGAGTCCCTTATGATTCGGACTCTCCTTCTTGTTTTTTCTTATTCCGCTGTTCCTTGAAGAACATATAAATATTACCGAATACGAACGCAATCGAAATCATCATCGCAAACGATGATAACTCCACAAAATCTGTAAACCATCCAATCAGAACATATCCGGTGAAAAACAATGCAAACAGTAAATAAAACAATGCTCTCTTCCTTTCCTTGTGAACCTATCCCCCATCATAACATTATTCTGGAGGATACATGAAAAAACGATAGACGGTGAACTCATTCCCTTCGACAATATCAAATGACTCGATCGTAAGAGAAGGATAACGCGTCCCGTTTGTCAGTTCAATCGAAAGCTCGAGGACATAATCCTTATTTTCTAAGTAGGGAAGCGGGTGCGGGTTGACGATTTCGACCATCCATTCATAGTCGAGCTGCTCCAAAAAAGCGTGGGTGTATCGCGTCGGGGTCTCGTCCAGCCAAATTTTCGATAGAGGGTACAGATCGCGAGAGTAGGATTGCAATAGAATTCCTCCGTTATGTCGGGATACCTATTAATTTTCCCTTAAACTCTTCCTTATAAACAGATTTTATCGCGAAGAATATGCCGGGTCCGTTTGATCGTGGAAGAACTGACATCTGTCATCGAGAGGATCGGGGATAGTTTATACCCTTGATAATATAGGTGACAAACTTTCGATTCGAAGGGTGTGAGAGAGCGGTGGACATCGAGAAGCAGCAGACGTTCGTCCAACTCTTCCTGATGGGGGGCGGATAATGTAGGGGTTAACTTCTTTAGGGTAAGGTCGTAAAGTTGTTCTTTACGGAAGTAGGTTTGGATGTGGTGGCTGAATTTGTAGGAAAAGTAAGTGGAGAACTTTGCTTTTTGCGGATCATATTTACGTTCGCAATGGGAGAAGATGATGTAAGCTTCCTGAATGAGATCTTCATAGAATTCGAACGACCTCCATTTTTTTAATAAAGCGTAGACGAGCTTTTCGACATCTGCATAGGTTGGTTGATTTTTTTTCATTCATACCTCCTGATTAAGACATACCATTATTATCCTAAAAAAGAGTCGAAAAAGGAAGTTTCTCTAGTTAAAAATCAATTTTTTAATAGAAAAATATAACAAAATTTAATTTTTTATCCATTTTGTGACACCGAATGAGTAAGTTCTAGCGATTATAAAAGTAGAAGGACATTTTATTCAAAAGGTGGAGATCATTATGAATGGACAAACGTTCGAAGAGATTTTGCAGGAAAACGAAGCACGGATTCATTTTCACATCCGCAGGCTCGGTATTGTCGATCCGGAAGGGGAATTTTTTGCAGAAGGACAATTAGCGTTGTGGCAGGCATGGAGAGCCTTCGATCCAGACCGTGGAAGTTTTTCACCGTATCTCAATGCTAAAATCAGGCAGGCGTTGATGGATCATATTAAAAGAAAGAAGCGCGATCAGCGCAATGATGAAGTACATATGCAGCAGGTTCTCCAGTATGGGCAGCACATCACGGAAATGGACATTCGGGATGAAGAAATTTGGGAAAGGGTACGAGCTATTCTTTCCGACAACCAGTGGAAATGGGTACATTACTACATCATCCATGATTACTCCGTCGAACAGATTGCGGCGATCGAAGGAGTAAGTCGGGACGCCGTCAAAAACTGGGGACGTCACGCAAGAAATAAACTGCGGGCACGGCTCGAGGCATAAGAAAAAGCACAAGACCAAAGTCTCATGCTTTTCCTTCCGTTGGAAATATATCAGGTTATAAACCTTGTATAGAGAACGTTTTCATTTTTTATGTCTATTACTTCTCTATAGTCAGATTGATTTTACTCAATCCCATGGCTTGCGCAGCCTTAATCATTCGGGCCACTTCTTTCTCAGCTTCGTGAATCGGAACGTCGTTTCTTGAAATGCTCAAGGTTGTCCCCGCTGGTTTTTCCTCTTTGTTCAAATCTTCAGTAACCCCTTCAAAAGGCGCTGCAACAGTGGATCTGTACTCCACATCTTCGACTTGATGCGAGCGGTTGACTCTGCCGCGGATCTTACGTCCGTGGTAGACGACACTCGCATAAGGACAGCCGGTCTCAGCAGAAATTTCGCGATAATTTTTATCTGTTTCTCCAATCAATCGCTTCACTTCGCTAAGATCATAATCATACTGTTTACTTTTCTTAGCCATTGTAAATCCCCTTTTTTCTTGTTTTCTAAACACATTGTATACCTAATTTAAATGAAATCATAGTATCAGGTGATAATTTTTAAGAATCTTTTGTATATCATATGTGTTCGTGTAAAATACTAGTATAGTAAGTACGGATAAAGAAAGAGTGAAAGACTTGAAAAAATATGTACTCCTAGCTTTTCCAGTTGCCATCATGGCTATACTTTTTATTTTTTCATCACAGCCTTACCATGAACAAGATTTGAGACCCACGATGAATGCCTGGTTCGACCTCGAGCCCTTAAGGCCGCTTCTTGAACCGGTATCGATTCCCTATCAAGGAGACAGGATCACGCTTGAGTCTCACGGTGTAGCTGGCTTAATCGAATTCATCATCCGGAAGTCCGCCCATTTTTTCATCTACTTCGCCTTGATGATTGCCGTATTTCTAACGCTTAAGGAATGGTGGAGAACGAAGCTCATTCATCTGCTCACAGCTTCATTCCTATTTACAATCGCCTATGCCGCATCCGATGAATACCACCAGTCCCTGACCCCGAACCGGACTCCTTATGTAGGGGATGTCATCCTTGATGGAGTAGGCGCACTCTCGGCAGGTCTTCTAATCGGTCTTGTGTACTGGAGACGCAAATCGGTTCGTCAGAAAGAGAAGAATCCGAAGACGAAATTTAGTTCTACTACATTCGAAAATTGAAAATAGACAGACGACTCTATCTTTTTATCGGATAATTCGACACACTTTTTAACTATCTAGAAATAATAAAAAAAGGGATTCCATGGTTTTAAAAAGGAGAGGGAGGAACGAGAAATGAGTGGCTTTCTCCGGGGTGGACGCTGAGCATCCTAGGGCTAGTACCCTCTGAGTTCTCCTTTGTCCTTACATCCCACAGGAGTTCCCTATTTCCTGATTTGCATGTGCTAGTAAGCTTAACGGAAAGCGAAAAGAAACCTGGCGACTTCATCGTACGCCAGGTTTCTTTTGTATTATTTTGTTAACGAGTTACAAACCGTTTTCACACCATCCAGATCTACCGCAAGATTATTGACCTGATAGCCCTCAAGCTTCGACGCCAAATCCTTGAACTTCGCGTGATCCAAATCATTGAACAGAGCGACCATCGTCGGGCCGGCTCCGCTGATGTAAAGGCCGAGTGAACCATGCTCTTCGAATAGGCGGCTCACATGGTTGAACCCTGGAATCAGCTGCTTCCGGTAAGGCTGGTGCCACTGATCCTGCTTCATCATTTTTCCGGCAAGCGCCCAGTCCTGAGTCGCGAGTGCCGCCACAAGGACATTCGCCGTACCGCTCGCATGGACAGCCTGCTTATATGGAATCGATGTCGGCAACAGGTCGCGCGCTTTTTCCGTCTCTAAATGATAAGAAGGGATGACGGCGACCCAGCTCAAGGTTTCAAGACCTTTTGTAAAACGAACGAAGTCAAGGTTGTCTCCATCGTAGTTCGAAATCATGATGCCACCATAAATCGCAGGGGCGACATTGTCTGGGTGACCTTCGATATCGCAGGCAATCTGGAGTTTGTCATACTTGCTCATACTCAAATCGAGAATCTCATTGGCGAGCTCAATCCCTCCGACAACAGCCGTTGATGAGCTCCCGAGACCGCGGGCAATCGGGACGTCATTCGTCAAATGGACGTGGTAGGGAGGAAGAGAATCGTATCCGTGAGCATTTGCCGTGTATATAGCGGATTTGTAAATCAGATTATCTTTTCCGGACGGGATGTGGCTTGTGTCCTGCTCCGGCACTTCGAAAAACCATTCGTCAGCAGGCTCACAGTCAAGCGTCACATACTTCGTCAAAGCGATCCCGATCGAATCGAATCCGGGTCCTAAGTTCGCTGATGTTGCGGGAACATAAATCTGGAACGCGCTCATGACTTAACACCTGACACCGCCGCTGCAAACTGCTCGATATCATTTTCGATAACCATAGGTTTCACAGGGCTAGTATCGATGGCTGTATTCGGATCCTTCAGGCCGTTTCCAGTCAGGACGTGAACGACTTTCGCACCTTGTGGAATCGTTCCGTCTTTCACCTTTTTGATTGTACCGGCAAGAGAAGCACAGGACGCAGGCTCTGCAAAAATCCCTTCTTTTCTTGCGAGCAGCTGATACGCTTCGACGATTTCATCATCTGTCACTTCGTCAATCAGACCGCCAGATTCTTCCTTCGCTTGAACAGCTTTATCCCAGCTTGCCGGGTTACCGATCCGGATGGCTGTAGCGAGTGTTTCTGGATTTTCGATGACTTCATTACGGACGATCGCAGCAGAACCGCTGGCCTCAAAGCCCATCATCTTCGGAAGCTTATAACCTAGACGCTCATGATATTCCTTGAACCCTTTCCAATAAGCCGTAATGTTGCCGGCATTTCCAACAGGAATCGAAAGGATGTCAGGTGCATCACCAAGGACGTCACAGACTTCGAAAGCGGCCGTCTTTTGTCCTTCGATCCGATACGGATTCAACGAGTTGACGAGTGTGACCGGTTCTTTTTCTGCAATCTCACGCACCATCTTCAAAGCCTGGTCGAAATTCCCTTTGATCGCAAAAATTTCGGCCCCGTACATGACAGCTTGCGCCAGTTTACCTTGGGCGATTTTGCCGTCCGGGATGACGACGATACAACGTAGGCCTGCACGGGCAGCGAAGGCCGCAGCGGCAGCGGACGTGTTCCCGGTGGAAGCACAGATGACCGCTTTCGAACCATCTTCAATCGCTTTGGCCATCGCCATCACCATCCCACGGTCCTTGAATGAGCCGGTCGGGTTCGCTCCATCAAACTTGACGTACCCTTCGATCCCGAGCTCTTCAGATAGCGTCGGAATCGGCAGTAACGGTGTATTCCCTTCATGAAGGGTTAAACTTGGAGTCTTGTCTGTCACGGGTAAAAAATCACGATAATGATGAAGCAATCCTTGCCACATCTCAGTCTCCTCCTTCTACTCGGAAAATGCTGTCGATCGAACGTACAGATGACAACTGTTCTAAATCATGCTTCGCTTTTTCAAAATCTTCCTCACTGACGCGGTGAGTCACCATCATCAGCTCACGCTCATCATCTTTGTTCGTTGAACGCTGAATGACCTGATCGAATGAAATGCCATACTCGGCAAAAATGCTCGTAATTTCATTGAGCATACCGGCACGGTCCACGACGTGAAGACGGATGTACTTCTTCGATTGGCGCTCACTCTTCGATTTCAGCTGGTGTGGGAACTGTGGCTGCACATAAGCTGTTCCTGTCGTGCCAAGGCGGATATTTTTCAACACCGCAATCAAATCGGCAACAACCGCTGTAGCGGTCGGAAGCTTTCCGGCACCTGGTCCGTAAAACATCGTTTCCCCGACAGCATCCCCATATACATAAACGGCGTTGAATTCGTCGTTTACAGAAGAAAGCGGGTGCTGTGCTGGAAGAAGAGAAGGCTCTACGCTGACAGATACTCCAGACTCATCGTTCTCAGCGATACCGATCAGTTTGATCCGGTAGCCAAGCTCTTCTGCATAACGGATATCTTCTAATGAAATGTTGCGGATTCCTTTAACTTCCACATCTTCTAAATTGAACGGCATGGAAAATCCTAAAATGGAAAGGATCGTCATTTTACGTGCAGCATCAAGACCATCGACATCTGCCGTCGGATCCGCTTCCGCAAATCCTAAATCTTGCGCTTCCTTTAATACACTGTCAAAATCGACGCCTTCTTGTGCCATTTTCGTCATAATATAGTTTGTCGTACCGTTGACGATTCCCATCATTTTTGTGATTCGGTCTGAGGATAATCCGTCCATGATCGAGCGGATGATCGGAATCCCTCCGGCAACACTTGCTTCATAATATAGGTCGCAATTGTTCTTCTGGCAGGCCTCGAACAATTGAGCACCGTGCTGGGCAATCAAGTCTTTGTTGGCTGTTACGACATGCTTACCGTTTTCAATCGCTTCTAATAATATCGTTAATGTGTGATCGATCCCACCCATCACCTCTACGATAACGTCAATCTCTGGGTCGCGCGTAATATCCTCGTATCGGTCGGTCAGGTTTACAGTCTCAGAAAGTTCACGGGGTTTAGATGTGTCACTGACCAAAACAGACTTGATCGTCACCGCACACCCTGTCTTATGTTGAATTCTTTCTTGGTGATCGTTCAGAATCTCGATCACGCCACTTCCGACGGTTCCTAAACCGAGTAATCCTACGGTAATGGTATTTTCCATCGTTCACACTCCTTGTCCACTTCAAATATACAATATTCTTTATATAAAGGACATTGTAACGGAAAGCGAAAAGACTTACAAGGGCGAATTATCAGACACTTCATGAATAGGATTCATTCTAGTCTTATAAGAATTTCAATGAGCAATTTATCATTAAAAATGTAGCTATTTCCGTTACGGAAGATAGACTTAGGAGGGGCTGGAAATGACTCGCTTTCCATGGGCGGGCGCTGAGCTTCCTCGTCGCTTTGCTCCTGCGGGATCTCACCCCGCCCTTCCTCCCATAGGAGTCTCGCAATTTCCAGCCCCTCCTGCCATTTTTAAAGTGAACGGAAACACCATGTGTAGCATTTATACAGAAAAGGGATGGGGAAACTAAAGGTCCCCTTTGAAAACAGAACGCTTCCTATCCTTCCTTTTTCTCATATATAAAGTTTCCTAATTAATAAGGCGTATAGAGAAACGGAATGACACTTAACCTGGTTCTTGTATAAGTGAAAAAATCAATTACTTTTCTCAGAGGAGGGGATGTAAAGATAAGAAATGAATAACATTCCCATGCCAAATATTTAAATGTAATTCTGAAAAAGCGAAAATTAATTAAAGTTTTTCTTTAAAGTTTCTTTTTACACTATTGACTATTAATTGGAAATATTTTATAAATAAAATGTACTAATACTTTAGGAGGGTGAAAAAATGAATGTTTGTCTAGATGTCATACTTCCAGCGCCACTCAGAAAATATGAAAGGATCATCGATTACGCGATCAATGATATGGGAATCAGAGGGAAATTGGATGAATTCCGCAGAGAGGGGAAGCTGGTGCTGATGGCTGCAAAAGACCTTCTTTTTTCAAACCTCTCAGAAAAAGCCATCGAATTCGCTTTTGACACGAAAATAAGGGAGCATTTTCGCAGGCTGCTCGGCCATCGCTAAAACTTGAACCCATGATTGGAAGGACGCTGAAAGTTTTCTTATGGAACCGTTGGATCATCCTACTCATTGTTTTCATCACCCTGGACTTTGGTGCACCACACTATCCACATGAAAAACGCCTCTTTCTTCTTATAAAAATGCATTTCCACCAACACCTCACTATTTTTTTCCTATCTCTGGACATCGCCGGGATTTTTCACTACGATAATATGTGAAAAGGATTCCATGGAGGATGAAAGATTATGACTACAATCAACGATATCGCTCAAATGGCCAATGTTTCCCGGACAACGGTTTCGAGAGCGCTGAACAACAGTGGGTACGTCAGCGAAGACGCGAGAAAACGAATTATGAAAATCGTCGAGGAGACAGGGTATATCCCGAGTCAATCCGCTAAATCGCTGCGCACGAAACGCTCCGGTGTCATAGGGATCATTCTGCCAAGGTTAAGTACGGAAACGACAACGCGTGTCGTCAACGGAATCAATGAGTCTCTTGCCAAAGAAGGATTTCAGATTCTGTTGACCGACACAGAGCTCGACAAACAGAAGGAAATCGAATATATCCGTTTACTGAAGAGTCGTCACGTCGACGGAATCATTTTACTGGCGACGAACGTCAACGACGAATTATTGAAGACGATCCAAGAAGTGGACATTCCGTTTCTTTCGATTGGACAGGAACTGCCTGGCGTCACTTCGCTCGTCTATGATGATTACCATGCAGCTGCAGACCTGACGAACATGCTGATCCATAAGGGACATGAGAAGATTGCTTTTATCGGAGTGACGAATGAGGATCCATCTGTAGGAGGAAAACGTGAACAAGCCTTCCGCGATATAATGAAGGAAAACGATCTTCCGGTTGATGAGAACTGGATCGGAGAGGGAGACTTCAGCATCGACTCTGGCTATGAGCAGATGAAGAAAATCCTGAAAAACAGTAAAGACAATCGACCGACTGCTCTGTTTGCGGTCACAGACCGGATGGCGATCGGGGCGATGGAATACTTGAAGGAACAAGGGTATAAGATTCCAGAAGATATAGCTGTCGTAGGGATCGGAGCCTCAATGATGTCGAAATATATGACGCCATCGCTTACGACTGTGGACTACTTTAACGACGAAGCAGGTAGGAACGCTGCCAGTCTTTTACTGCGGAAATTAAAAAATGAAGAAATCGAGAAAAAATTTGAGCTTTCTTATAGACTCATTCTACGAGATAGTGTATAGTAGCAATTGAAAACGTCATCATGTAATCGTTCACACATGATTTCATATGTTTCACATTGCTACTGTACATTAAATATCGGAAAAGGCTATTATACAATCTTTTAAAGATTTTTATTTTTTCCTAAATGTGTAATCGATTACATGCACATGCTAAATATTGAAAGGGGACATCATCATGGCTGATAACTTTACTATTGCCAAACAGGTCATCGAAGCCGCTGGTGGAGAAAGTAACATTGCTTCTGTCGCACACTGTGCAACACGTCTTAGAATCATGCTTCATGACAAAGAAAAAGCAGACATTTCTGCGATTGAAGAAATCGACAAGGTCAAAGGAGCTTTTTACAACTCTGGACAGCTTCAGGTCATCTTCGGTACAGGAACGGTTAACCGCATCTATGAAGAAGTGACAAAGCTTGATGTGGACGGAACAACTAAATCCGAAATGAAGGAAGAGACGAAGAAGCAAGGGAATGCGTTCCAACGCTGGATCCGTACATTCGGTGACGTCTTCGTTCCGATCATCCCGGCGCTTGTTGCTACTGGTCTATTCATGGGTCTTCGCGGACTTGTCACACAGCCGCAAATCCTTGCTCTATTCGGATTAGCGCCTGAGGATATTTCAGAGAACTTCATTTTGTTCACACAAGTTCTGACGGATACGGCGTTCGTGTTCTTACCGGCACTTGTCGCATGGTCCACGTTTAAAGTATTCGGAGGAAGTCCGATTCTCGGTATTGTCATAGGACTTATGCTTGTATCGCCAGCGCTTCCGAACGCTTGGGCGATTGCCGACGGGTCAGCTGAGCCATTGACGTTCCTAGGATTCATTCCGGTCACAGGTTATCAAGGTTCCGTACTGCCTGCCTTCATTACAGGTATCGTTGGTGCCAAGTTAGAAAAAGCGTTACGTAAAAAGATTCCAGAATCACTCGACTTGATTCTGACACCATTCTTAGTACTACTGATTATGATCACGCTTGCGTTGTTCGCAATCGGACCAGTTTTCCACATCGTAGAAAATGGAATCTTCGCAGCTACTCGTTGGGTACTTGAACTTCCATTAGGACTAAGTGGTCTGGTTATCGGATTCTTGCACCAAATCATCGTTATTACAGGGGTTCACCACATCTTCAACCTGCTTGAGATCCAGTTGCTTGAGCGCGTCGGAGAGAACGCCTTTAACCCACTGATCACAGCAGCGATCGCCGCTCAAGGTGGTGCCGCACTTGCTGTCGGTCTTAAATCAAAAGCGAAGAAAATGAAAGCTCTAGCGCTTCCATCTTCCCTATCCGCATTCCTCGGAATTACCGAGCCTGCGATTTTCGGGGTTAACCTTCGCTACATGAAGCCATTCGTCATGGGTCTGATCGGTGGTGCCGCAGGAGGATTCTTCGCCTCTCTAGTCAACATCACAGCATCCGGTATGGCAATTACCGTAATCCCAGGTACGTTGCTTTACATTGACAGCTTTGTAGGCCTCATCCTCTACATCATCACGAACGCAATCGCGATCGGTGTTGCTTTCGTACTGACTTGGATGTTCGGTTATGATGACAAAATGCTTGAGAAAAACTAAAGATGTTTAGAAGCCAGGACGATCCGTCCTGGCTTTTTTGTATGTCTAGAGTTTTAGGCGTAGAGACTATGCTTGGGAACAGACATCTGGCGTTAGGAAACAGAGTCGCTGCGTTTGGGAACGGAGCTCGGACGTTAGGGGGCAGACGCGCCGAGTTAAAGAACAGAGTCCCGCCTAGGGAACAGAGCTCTGGCGTTAGGGAACGGAGTCGCCGCGTTGAGGAACAGAGCCCCGACGTTAGGGAACAGACCCGCCGAGAAAAGGAACAGACCCACCCAGTTAAGACCCAGAGCCCCGCCCAACGCCCACACCACCCCCGCCAAACCCCCCCCATCCACCCAACATTATCCGCAAAATCATATACCTCCACACACAAGAAAAATGATACAATAAAAACAGGCAAATACAGCTCAAGAGAGGTGACCAACGTGTATAATGAACCGATTTTTCTACAGCCGGAATTCAAAGAACGTTTGTGGGGCGGAACAAAACTCCGCGAACTTTTCCACTACCCGATTCCATCCGATCAGACGGGGGAAGCGTGGGGGATTTCTGGTCATGCCAACGGACCGAACAAGATTTTGAATGGTCCGCTCGAAGGGAAGACTTTGGCTTACGCCTGGGACACACACCGGCAGCTTTTTGCGGAGGAAGAGGGAGAAGAGTTTCCTTTACTCGTCAAAATCCTCGATTCGTCGAAGACTTTGTCTGTGCAGGTGCATCCGGATGATACATATGCTCGAGAAATTGAAAACCAAAACTACGGCAAGACCGAATGCTGGTACGTCATCGACTGTGAAGAAGGGTCCGAGATTATTTTTGGACATCATGCGCGAGATAAACAGGAATTTGCCGCTATGGTGGAGAATGAAGAATGGGAGAGCCTTTTGCGTCGAATTAAGGTGAAGCCTGGAGACTTTTTCTATGTGCCAAGCGGGACGATCCACGCAATCGGCGCGGGTATTCAAATCCTGGAAACGCAGCAGAGTTCAGACATAACGTACCGTGTCTACGATTTTGATCGCGTAGGCAATGACGGAGAGAAACGTGAACTTCATCTTGATAAGTCGAAGGAAGTCACGACAGCTCCGCACATCGATCCAGAAATCGAGCGCAGCTATACGATCCAAGCGGGTCTGAAAAACGAAACATTGGCAGAAGAAATGTACTTTTCCGTTTACCACTGGGATCTGGACGGCTCGAGCCAGGTGCTGAAGCCTGACCCGTACACGCTAGTCAGTGTCCTTAAAGGTCAGGGCGAGGTGCTCATCGACGGGCAGTCCTATCCGTTTACAAAAGGGGATCATTTCATTATCCCCGCCACAGTTGAGGCCTATCAGCTGAAAGGAAAAGCTTCAATGATTGTTTCACATTCGAACAAAGCTTAATTACAAAAGAGGAGTGATGTACATGTGGGAAAAAGAATTTGACCGTTGGAAGCAGTTTGCAGGACTCGATCAGAAATTGTCTGAAGAGCTTGAGGCGATTGTGACCGATGAAAAATCGTTAGAGGATGCTTTTTACAAAAACCTCGAATTCGGAACTGGGGGCATGCGTGGTAAGCTTGGACCTGGAACGAACCGGATGAACATTTATACGGTCCGTAAAGCGGCAGAAGGCCTTGCGACATACGTCAATGATCGTGGCTTGTCGAAGCGCGGCGTCGCGATTGCGTATGATTCCCGCTATATGTCCAAAGAATTCGCGGTCGAAACGGCACGCGTACTCGGATACCACGGAATTCCTTCCTATGTATTCACTTCCCTGCGTCCGACACCGGAACTTTCTTTCGCTGTCCGTCATTTGAACGCAGCAGCAGGTGTCGTCGTAACCGCCAGCCACAACCCGCCGGAATACAACGGCTTCAAAGCCTACAACGAAGACGGTGGCCAGTTGCCTCCTGAGCAGGCAGAAAAAATGATCGACTTCGTCAACAAAGTCGAGGACGAGCTCAACGTTTCCGTCGCCGATCAGAGGGAGATTGAGGACTCCGGTCTTCTCAACTGGATCGACGAAGAAGTCGATACTGCTTATCTTGAAAAATTGAAGACCGTCACGCTACAGCCGGAAATCGACAAAGACATTTCTGTCGTCTTCACACCGCTGCACGGTACGGCCCGTCACTTAGTTGAAAAAGGACTGAAGCAAAGCGGCTTTACGTCGGTTCATATTGTCGAAGAACAAGCCGAGCCGGATCCGGAATTCTCGACAGTCGAATCGCCGAACCCTGAAGAACACCAGGCGTTTGCCGTGGCGATTGATCAAGGAAAACAAGTTGGAGCAGACCTCTTACTCGCAACTGACCCGGATGCCGACCGTATGGGTGTGGCCGTACCGAATAAAGACGGCGAGTATGTCGTATTGACCGGGAACCAGACAGGCGCCCTGATGCTCGACTACATCCTCGAGCATACGCCGAACGTACCGGACAACAGCCTTTTGATCAAAACGATCGTAACGTCCGAATTCGGACGTGTCATCGCCGATGCCCACAGCACGAAGACACTCGACGTATTGACTGGCTTCAAATTCATCGGTGAAAAAATCCGTGAATACGAGCAGACTGGCGAATATACGTTCATGTTCGGGTACGAAGAAAGCTATGGTTACTTAGTGAAAGACTTTGCCCGCGACAAAGACGCTGTCCAAGCAGCCGTCCTGATCGCCGAAGTCGGAGCCCACTACAAGAACCAAGGAAAGACGCTTCTTGATGCTCTTGATGAACTGTACGAAAAGCACGGCTTCTTCCTTGAAGGCTTGAAATCCGTCACGCTAGAAGGGAAATCCGGAGCAGACACGATCAAGAAAATCATGGATGACTTCCGCGAAGCTGACATCACAGAAGTGGGCGGCAAGAAAGTTGTCGCGATCGAAGACTATGCGACAACTGTACGCCACTATGTAGAAGACGGCACGACAGAAGAAATCGACCTGCCGACATCGAACGTCCTGAAGTTCATTCTCGAGGATGACTGCTGGTTCTGCCTGCGCCCATCCGGAACGGAACCGAAGATCAAGTTTTATTTCGGCGTCAAAACCGATTCGAAACAGAAGAGCGAAGACTTGCTTGAGTCGTTGAAAGCGACAGTCAACGAGCGTCTTCATGCTTTGATCTAAAAAAGGGAAGCGCATGAATCAGGGGTTACGCCTGGTTCATGCGTTTTTATTATGGAGCGGGTGTGGTGACACCGCATCAAACCATCCAGTTGCCGTGCTTTATCGTCCAAACCTGCTCGTATATCGTCTACTGGCTATATGGGGAGTGGGTCGATCAGCCAGAATTAGCTCTGATCAATCCAGTTTTCAAATGAATTCATCCAGAATGCCTCAAAATCGATCCAGAATTTCTTTCAATCAATCCACCCCAGAGTTATCGTCCACCATTCAGTCAGAACAGTCCAAATCATTCGTGTTATCATCCGTCCCGTGCCCCGCGCCAGTATCTTAAAAATATCCATCCAGGTGCCAGACTTTCCCCTTCAAACCTGTGGCCAAATAGGGAAAGGTCTTACCCGCCAAAGTAAGCTCTAAATAATCCCGACTTCAAGTGAATCCATCTAAAATACCTCCGAGCTGATCTTGAATTCATCTCAATCGATTCATCCCAGAGTTATTGTCCACCATACAGATAAATCAATCCAGACCTCGCTCCTGCCCTTTTTCCTCCAGCACCCTAGCTCAACAACACCACAAAAAAATCCACTCCCACCCCGTTTTCCCACCTCAAAAAAAGGGTATAAAAAATAAACCTTCATTATCCTAAAACCCCACAGACAACCCCTTCAAAAAATATCCATTCTCTATAAAGAAAGGGCTTTCATTTTAAAGGAAAATGAGCGATAATATAATAAAATACTGAATATTCTGATTTAGAAAGAGGTGGGCCGTATGTTGAATATCAAAATGTTGAAACCGTATTATGTCAAAGAGGACAAACGCTTCATCCGTATTGTGCTAGCCTACCAGTATTTTTCACTGTTTATCGATAATGAACTGTATCAGTTCGTGCCAATGGAATCCAGAGAGATCATCATAGATCGCAATCGCAAACGCGTCCATAACGTGTTCGATATTTTCGTTTTTCAAAGAGGGAAGAAGATGGTGTACGTTTCCGTAGCGGACCTTCTGCAGCTTCCGGAATTCCTGACCCATCTTCATACGATCGTAGCGCCTTATTATGACAACGAAGAAGACCAATTGAAGGGGCAGGAAGCTATGGAGGAACTTCAGCAAGTCATATCAGAATTAGAAAAAGAAAACCTTCGGAGGCTGATTGACAGCGCCATCGACCAGCAAGACAGGGACTCGTTCCATGTGTTGTCTGATCAGTGGAAAAAGCTCCACTCGACGTAAAGAACATTCCATTTCCTTATCCTGAACGCGGGGTAAGGTTTTTTTGTGCGCTGAACACCGATTCACAAATCTTATCAACTTATCATACTATGAAATAAACATTCAGAAAATAATAAAAAAACTATTGAAAATAATGTAAGTTGTTGTATTATAGTAATTAAATGTTTCTTGAAACTATAGGAATTTTTGTCTGAAATCATGGAACTGGATCGAATTATACATAATGAGCCGACATAAAACGTGAACTTGATCCGAATCTTTGATTAAACGACAAACGCTTACGGAATGAAAAGGTGGGTATAATGGAAAATTTGAAAGAGATTTTGGAGGATATCATCCAAAAGACAGAGAAGTCGGAGTTGGTTTCTTCCCAGGACGTCATCAATCAATTGATTCAGCAACTGCAGAGATAACATAGATGAAGAGCAGGAGAATGTCTCCTGCTCTATTCTTTTGGAAAGGGAGAGATTTGAATGCTCAAACTTTTGAAAGGTTTATGGATGGTGGCAGGCATCATACTTGGTGTCATTGCCTTTGCGTATAACATGTTGATTCTGTCCGATATCCCGGTTTCTTTTGAAACGGACGAGGCGATGACATCTCAGTTTTTATTTTTCTTAGCAACGGCGATGATTGGGACAGGTGTGATCATGATGAACAACCAGAAGCTTTTAGGCGGATTATTCATTTTTATTTCGTTCGGTTTCGTGCTCCAGTTGCAGGTGCTTGGCGTATTGATAGATGGTGAAAGTGCAGCGGTACCCATGCTTCAGCTCGCCCCCTTGCTTCACACAGGATTGTTATTACTATTAAATGCGGCTTCCATGCTTCAATCCTGGGTATCGCACCGCCTCTGAACCCACAAAAAGAAGCTCTCCAGCGTGTTGAACTGGAGAGCTTTTTTGGAATCATCCATCGTAAGACGACTTGTTGTTTCCATTGAAAATGTAGTATTTACTAATGACGTAATTAAAAAGGACAACGAGGACATTGGCAATGATTTTCGATACTAGATCATTCACCATCAGCCATTCCACTAATAGGATCATGACCCCAAGATCAAGTCCTAATGATAAAAGGCGAGCCCCAACAAATGGTACCAGTTCAGATAGCATCGATTGATCGCTTCTGAATACATACGTTTTATTCGTGAAAAATGCGAACAAAACGGCTGTGACCCATGCCAGAACGGTCGCGGCCCGGTAATCGACACCCATCCCCGGCGCAAGCAGGTAGTAGACGACAACGTTAACGAGAGTCGTCAACCCGCCGAATAAAAGGTATAAAAACATTTCGCTTTTCAAGAGTTTAATCATAATGGCTTTGCTTCACTCTCTTTTTCGCTACACGATATGCTCGAATTTCAGAATGGTTGGAGACGCGCTCGTCATTATACTCATCTACAAAATAGAGAGGACGGTTTTTCGTCTCGTTGAACACCCTGCCAAGATACTCTCCGATGATTCCAAGAACAATCAGCTGAATGCCTCCGATGAAAAGAATCACACTCATCAGGGAAGGGTACCCTTCAACAGGTTCTCCGAATGCAATCGTTTTGACAATGATCCAAATCATATAAAGAAAAGCAAAAAGCGAAACGGTCATCCCCATTAAAGATGAGAATCTAAGGGGAGCTGTCGTAAACGAAGTGACGCCTTCAATCGCTAAATCGACCAATTTTCCGTAATTCCATTTCGTTTCTCCGGAAAGGCGGGGATCACGATCGAACAGAATTTCTTTTTTCTTGTATCCGACCCAGCTGAACATGCCCTTCGTATAACGCTGAGTTTCGCGGATTTGCTTAATCGCTTCGACGCAGCGACGGTCCAGCAGACGAAAATCACCTGTGTTCTCCTGAATCGGCACCTGGCTCATTTTCTTCAATACTTTATAGAAAAGTCCTGCTGTTGCTTTCTTCATGAATGTTTCGCCTTTACGACTTCTTCTCTTGGCGTACACATCATCGTATCCTTGTTCCCAATACTCGATCATCTCAGGAATCAATTCAGGAGGGTCCTGGAGATCTGCATCGAGAATGATGACCGCATCCCCTTGAGCATGATCGAATCCGGCGATCATCGCGGTTTCTTTCCCGAAATTACGGGAAAGGTCTACATATGAAACACGGGCATCATTATCCCGAAGTTCTTTGATCATCGGCATCGTCCGATCTTGACTGCCATCATTGACAAATAACAACTCAAACTGATAGTTATAAATCTCCGATGTGACATCATTCAGACGGCTATATAATTGTTCAATAGATTCTTCCTCATTGAAAGCAGGAATCAGAATCGTAATCGTCTTTCTATTCATACTTTCACTCCTTCACCCCAATCATTTTACCATGCAGATTCCAATTGTATAGTCAAAGCAGTAAATAATGAGTTAAATTTTTAATGAAAACGTATACCAATCTTGCTAGGATTTTTTAATAATCACTTATATGATATAATTCAAATGCAATTTTTGTAAATTAATAGATGAGAGGTTTTTTTATGAAATCAACTTGGAAATGGATGCTCCTCCTTATAGGAACCATCATACTCGTCTCTGGGATCGTCTTTTACAGAGTCATTGAGGAAGGGTTCTATTTTATTGCGAACGGGGGAGACTTCCGCGCACAATATATTCATTATTTCAATTTATTCCACGAGCTGGTCAGGGAAAGTGGTCTACCGTTTTGGAGCTGGGATTACGCACTCGGTGGCAGCTTCTGGAATGATTTTGGCTATTACATGCTGGGAGATATCTTCATTTGGATTCTGCTTTTCTTTCCGAAAGGATGGTTTCCAGACCTGATTATCCCGATGTCGATTCTGAAGCTCACCCTTATGGGGACAGGTGTATTTCTGCTTTTGAAAAAAGTGAACATCAAGCCTTTGCTCGCCGTGATCGGGGCGATTTCCTATACATTCGCAGGCTATCACTTCGAGTTTTTCTACACGCACTATTTTTTCGTCAATCTCGCCGTATTTTTACCCTTTATTCTATTAGGCTTTGAACGGTTCATTCAGCAGAAGAAAGCAGGTCTGTTCGTCCTATTCATTTTCTTGGCGTCGATCGGTAACTTCTACTTTATGTTTATAGCCTCATTAGGGCTCGGGTTTTATGCTCTCTATCGTTATGTGACATGGACAGAAACAAAGTCCGTCAAAGGTTTCTTTACGTTCCACTTGCACTGGTTTCTCTATTATTTGATCGGGCTCGGGCTATCGATGCCGATTTTCCTTCCATCGTTACTCAGCTTGATGAATTCGAACGCTCCGTACCGAGCGGATGTGGAGCAGCCTTATGCCTTCGACTTTTCGGAGACGTTGATCGACTCCTTTAACTTGTTGAGCTTGAATGGTGGCATCAGCTTTCTGGTCCTCATTCTTTTACCAGTACTTTTCCTTCATTACAAAAAGTGTAAACCTGAAGTGGTCTTTACACTGTTATTATTGCTGATCATCGCATTCCCGCCCGCCTTGGAAGCGGTGGGAGGCTTCAGTGCCTACGAAGAGTTCCGCAGCTATCCGGTCTTCCATCTGCTTCTGACGATGACGACGATTCGTGTCCTTCAGCGGATGGATAGGAAAGAAACGAAGACGATCATAGGTATCGTATTCGGGACAGCCGTTTTGACGGCCGGGTATTTGAATGCACCGCCAGCACATGGCCTATGGGTCATGATTGGATTGGTTGCACTCTTTGCAGTAATCGTGATGATCTATCCATATATGAAAGAAGGAGGTTGGAAATACGCCTTACAAGCAGCGATGCTGGCTTCCGTCGTTGGATTTGGTGCGATGACAGCCAATAGTTTGGTAACAGACCTGCTGATCGTTTCAAAGGGGGAGGAGACGGAGACGGCTCACGAAGGCGCCTGGGGTTTGATTTCATTGATGGATGAAGAGGATTACCGGACATTGTTTCATCACTCAGATATAAAGGAGAGTCTAGCTTCACTAGAAGAATCCGACTCTTTCTCAAGGATTCAAGTGGAGAGTCCGTATATCTCACACAACTCGTCGATGACGTATGGCTACTCCTCCAACCTTGCTTACCAAACGCTGCTGCCTTGGGATGTTCAAAGATTCGAGTTAGATGTTATGGCATTCAGTGGTGGACGGAACTTGAATTTGAACAAAGGGTATTTGAACTATTCGTATTTGGATTCTCTGATGGCCAATCAGTATATCGTCTATCCTGAATCTGAAGGCCCTGACAATGTGAATCGCTATGGATATGAAAAAGTACGGCCTGGCGTTTTTGAAAATGAAAACGCCCTTCCATTCGGGTTCGTATATCACGACGTGCAGTCGATCGATCAGCTATTGGACGCGCCTTACGGATATCGGGACCGTCTCATGTTTGAAAAAGCTTTTATACCTACTGAGAAGGCAGACGAATTCGATCCTAGTCCGCTCGAACAGCCGGGATCCGTCTCTGTTGTCGGAGAGTTGGACGAAGCTTCTGTTTCAGCCCATGCGGAAGTCGAGAAAAGGGACGATGGTTGGTACATTTCCTCAGAAGATACCTTTACGATCACGATTCCTATCGACGATCATGAACGCGGTCAGCTGATCGCATCCATGGACTATGAGCCCTATACGCCTACAGATGGAATTACCCTCCATGCAAGCACGGATCAGTATGATGGTTCTTTGATTTATCAAAAAAATATGAGTCGTTACAGCTATCAAATCAGCCAGTATCATTACACAGGGACAGTCGACGCCGTCAATTTCAACTTCGGAATCGATGAATCTGCAAGCCAGGTCACGATGAATATTCAGCCAGGTGAATTTTTGATCCAGGACTTGAAGGTCTATGTCGACGATTTCTCGAATATGGAAAACATCGTGGAAGAAAGAGAAGAGAGAGCTCTGATGATCGAGGAGTTTTCGAATAATAAAGTGAAAGGAACGGTAGAAACGTCAGAACAGGGTGTTCTTTTCCTATCGATGCCGTTTCATGAAGGATGGAGTGCCAAGCTGAATGGTGAAGAGGTCGATCTTTACAAGGTTCACAGTCTTTATACAGGGTTGACCGTTCCAGAAGGCGCACACACCGTCGAACTTTCCTTTACACCGACAGGGTTGATGCCAGGAGTCGGAATCGCATCCGCCGCCCTCATCCTCTTTATCACGTTACGTATCTATCGTAGAAAAAAATAAACCAAAACGCCATCTACAATAGGTGGCGTTTTGGCGTTTCAATGGTCTTTTATTTTCGATAGTCACGAAATAATTTTAATGGAGGAATATATCTTTCCACATTATTTATCTTGCTATTTTAAACTTCAGCGTTGATTTAATGAAGAGATGGTCGAGAGGCATCATGTTAATTAACCTCTATAGCGTTTTACGGTAGTGGTGTTTCCGTGCACTAATTTAGAGGGGAGGGGCGGGAAATCATGAGACTCCTATGGGAAGGAAAGGGCAGGATGAGATCCCGCAGGAGTCCTGCTCCGAGGAAGCTCAGCGCCCGCCCATGGAAAGCGAATGATTTCCCGCCCCTCCACTACTGATAAACGTAAAGGAAACTCTCTCAAAGCAAAAACCCCTGTCCGTAAACAGAGGTTTTAAAGCAAAAAGTTTTTCAACTACCAAAAGAAGGGTAATGACCTATATACACTTATTCATACCCATTCGGATTATTGTACTGCCAGTTCCAGGAATCACGACACATCTCCTGTAACCCTTTTTTCGCTTCCCATCCAAGCTCTTCCTTCGCTTTCTCAGGGTCAGCGTAGCATTCGGCAATATCACCAGGACGACGGTCTATCACCTTATAAGGCACCTTCTGACCGGTTTCTTTTTCAAACGCCTGAATGACTTCAAGGACACTGTAACCATTTCCGGTTCCAAGGTTATGGATGTGAACACCTTTCGAGTTGTTGATTTTTTCATAAGCTTTCAAATGTCCGTTTGCCAAATCGTCGACGTGAATGTAATCGCGGACACCCGTCCCATCAGGAGTCGGATAATCGTCACCGAAGACCTGCAGCTGCTCGAGCTTGCCGACCGCTACTTGCGTAATATAAGGGAAGAGATTGTTCGGAATACCGTTCGGGTTCTCTCCGATTCTACCAGACGGATGGGCACCGATCGGATTGAAGTAGCGCAAAATGGAAATGCTCCACTCTTCATCTGCTACATGAAGATCTTGGAGAATTTCTTCGATCATCAGCTTTGTACGTCCATATGGATTGGTCGCTCTCAATGAAGCTGTTTCTTGGATAGGAACTTCATCAGGATCTCCGTAAACCGTAGCAGATGAACTGAAGACAAGCTGTTTGACATTGTGAGTTTTCATGACGTCACAGAGGTTCAGTGTACCTGTAATGTTGTTATGATAATAGTGAAGAGGAATAGACACGGACTCACCGACAGCTTTCAAACCGGCGAAGTGGATGACCCCTTCAATGTCGTGCTCTTGAAAAATACCATCTAGTGCTTCTTTATCAAGTAGGTCCACGCGATAAAAAGGGAAGTCCTTCCCTGTGATTTCTCTTACGCGATCCAGTGCTTTTTCATTACTATTTACTAGATTATCAACAATGATCAAATCATGACCCTGATCTAATAGTTGAACACATGTGTGGGCGCCGATGTAGCCCGCTCCACCTGTTACGAGAATAGCCAATTCAATTCCTCCTATTCCAACTTGAACAATTTAAGGTTATGATAGCACGATAACTTTGAAAAAGGAAATGATTATGAAATTGCCAAAAAACCCTCTTTTTTTGACGATTTCTGACGAAAGAAGTAAGGGTAAAGCCTTATATACGCCCTATGAGTAATGGACCATTTTTTACCGAATTTCGACACGGTCCGCCTGACTGTATGATATAATGAAGTGGATTTTCTTTAGATAATAACGAGTAAGTGAGGATTATTTATGAATATATATATGGACATCATTGTCACCATTGTCATCTCCATGCTAGTCAGTTATCTGCTGGTTTTTCCGGTTATTAAACTGGCAAACAAGTGGAAGATGATGGATCACCCGGAAGAAAGAAAGATTCATAAAGTCGTGACCCCGAGAATGGGGGGGCTTGCGATTTTCGGTGGAGCTGTAGCCGGAATGTTATACCTTCGCCCGGACATGCCGTACATCTGGCCGATCTGTATCGGGGCTTTCATTATCGTGCTGACAGGCTTACTGGACGACCGCTATCAGATCCGACCACTTTTCAAGTTAGCTGGACAGGTCTTGGCGGCAGGACTTCTGATCGTATCCGGTTTGAAAATCGATATCGTCAGTATTCCGTTCATCGGCATGGTATCTTTGAGCGAGCCGATCAGCATTGTGTTTACGTTTCTCTGGATCATCGGAATTACGAATGCCATCAACCTGATTGATGGGCTCGATGGGTTAGCGACTGGAGTATCCACGATTTCCTTGATCAGTATCGCCGTCATGGCTCTTGCGATTGAACCTCAGATTGCGATTGTTTATCTATGTGTCGTTCTGATCGGGAGTAATCTCGGCTTTCTATTCCACAACTTTTACCCAGCAAAAATTTATATGGGAGATACAGGCTCTTTGTTCTTAGGGTATTCCACAGCCGTCATTTCAATGGTCGGACTATTTAAGAACGTCACCCTGTTCAGCTTCGTCATTCCGATTATTGTACTGGCGATTCCCGTCTTCGATACGTTGTTCTCGATCTTGAGACGGATGATCAATGGCCAGAAGATCATGATGCCGGACAATAAGCATATTCACTATCAGATTTTGAATGCCGGCTTCAGCCACCGTACAACCGTGTTGATTCTATACGGATTCAGCGCGTTATTCGGCTTCTTAGCGATTCTGTTCTCGCTCACATCTTTCGGAATTTCGTTGATTATCACCGTGATCATACTATTCCTGCTTCATGTGTTTGCCGAAATGACAGGAGTCGTTTATAAAGGAAAGCGTCCCGTCATCGATATGATTTCAAGAAATGATAAGAGGCGGGCAAAAGAAGAAGAGAAACAGCGTTATAACGGATAAAAAAACAGCCTGGTAGCAGGTTGTTTTTTTCTGCCCTCCATTGTAAAGTTCTAGAAGAACCGATATCAAGATTGAATAAAAGAGGTTGAGTTCATGTCTAAATTGAAATCAGCGGCCATATGGGTCACATTGCTAGCTTTATTGTTAAAATTGATCGGATTCGTCCGAGAAGTATTCATCGCTAAGGAATTCGGTGCCAGCGACTACACCGACGGTTTCCTCCTAGCGTTCACATTCGTCACCTTGTTGAAAACGTTAATCAAAAACGGCTTCAACTCCGTTTTTTTACCGGAATACTTAAAAGACAAGCGACATAATCCACAACAGGCGGACCGAAACGCCAACGGGATGTTGAACTACACGATTCTGCTCTTGATCGGCGTCACCATCGTCTGTTACTTACTGACTCCTTACATCGTCCTGTTATTCGGTGATATGACCGAGACGACGAAAATGGTAGCTACGAGAATCACGAGGGTCTTTTTCCTCTTCACGCTCATCATTGGACTGACAAGTGTCCTGGAGTCTTACCTGCAGGCTGTTCGCAGCTTCGTACCGAACCAAATCGTCAACCTGCTTGGAACGCTCGTTGCGACGCTGTTCATCATTTTCTTCGCCGACCTATGGGGGATTTACAGCATCGCGTACGGCTTCATTGCAGGACTTGGAATTGGACTGCTTATTCAGGTTTATTATTTGTACAAATACGGTTACCGCTGGGAATTTACGTTCAATGTCGATAAGCAATTTGCGAAGACGTTCTTCCTATTGTTCGTTCCGGCGTTGTTGCACGCCTCCGTCGGCCATATCAACGTTTTCGTCGATAAGGCGTTTGCATCTGGTACAGTAAGCGGTGCGGTTACGTATTTGAACAACGCATCCCTCTTGATGAGTATCCCGAGCGCTATCTTCCAGTCTTCGATTTTGGCGATCATTTTCACGCTTTTGTCGGAGCAAAATGAACAGAAAGAAAAGTTCAAAGACACGCTTTACTCAGGCTATCAAATCGGGTTGCTAGGCCTTGTTCCGATTGGTGTAGGATTATTGCTACTGGCGAATCCTATCATTTCGTTCATCTTTGAACGAGGAGCATACACAGCCCAGGATACGGCCAACACGGTCCTTGTCCTGTATAATTACATTCCGATGCTTGTAACGATGGGAATCATCCTCATCCCGATCAAGGCGATGTACGCCCTCGGCAAAACGCGCAAACTACTGCTGATCAGTTCGACGACGATCATATTGAACATCGTGTTCAACTACCTGTTCTTGAACTGGTTCGGCTACCCGGGTCTCGCGCTTTCGAGCTCCGTCGTGAACTTCTACTATGTCCTATTTGTCAGCTGGGCGATCTATCAGGAGATGCCTAAGGGAGAAGGAACGAAAGTGATCAAGCTTGTATTCAAAGTTCTGATCCCGTCTGCATTGATGGCAGTGCCGATTCTATTGCTGACGTTCTTTACGCCAGTCAGCGAGTTGGCTTCCTTGGTTCAACTGATCATTCTCGTGCCAGTAGGCATTATCACGTATATTATCGGGCTGTACCTGTTTTACAGGGAAGGCTTTAATCAGATGTTGAATTTTGTGAAGAGAAGAGCTAAGAAGTAATCTGTAGTTCCAAGTGACTCGTTTCCGTCATCAAATGAGAGCTTGGAGGGGCAGGGAATCACTCGCTTCCCATGGGCGGGCGCTGAGCTTCCTCCCATAGGAGTCTCGCTATTTCCCACCCCTCCTTCCTTGAATGGAGGATCGGAAACATCACATCTAGATCATGTAATAAGCGGGCAAGGCACATACTCTAGACCATTGTATAAAATCATCACGGGAGTTTAATCCAAAACCGAAAACCGCAGGGCGTCAGAGAGTTGATGCCCTGCGGTTTTCGGTTTGGAGAGGAGTTGTCTGCCAGATTGCAGCTGTTATCAGCGACATTCCTTCCATTATCGGCCACTGAATGTTCAGGGAAGAGTCTTATCCGCCAGAATTTCCTTAGATCAATCCGCTTAATCCGTATATTCGTCCACAATCTATAGAGATCAATCCACTTTTCCGCCCAATCAATCCACTTCACCGAATCAATCTATCTTCACCTGTTTATCGTCCAAAACCGATAGCATATCAGCCACCATCCGCGCCGCGCCCCGCACCAACCCCATGCGAGCGCACCACCAACAAGCGCCTAACCATAATCCCAATACCCAATAACAAAAAAAGCACGCAGCCAAAGCTGCATGCTCATCACAATACCCTATACAAACGCTCCAACCGTTCAAGCAGTCGATCGAAGCTATATTCCTTCGCTTCTTCTATATTATAAGAAGAAATGCGTTCCATTTCTTCCTGAGATAGAGAGGATAGCTGCCGAGTGAATCCATCAACATCACCAGGCTCGAACAGATGACCGGCACGCCCGTCCTCAACGACATCCGGCAGCGCTCCGACCTTCGTCGTCAGGACGACAAGTCCGGCGGCCATTGCTTCAAGAACAGTAATGCTGAGCCCTTCGAAGTAAGAAGGTAACAGAAAGATGTCGGCCTGATCGAACTGACGGATTTTCGCTTTTCCTGACAGCGAGCCAAGTAGCTCGATATTCAGATCATGCTGATTGGCTTCGTGTTCGACATAGCTCTTCAAAGGGCCGTCTCCCATCAGCCTGAACTGAATGGAATCGTCATCCTTCAATTTTTTCGCCATCTCCACGATGTCATAAATGCCTTTGTTTTCACTCAGCTTCCCGACATAGAGGACCGTTTTGGAATCATAGGAGAATGCAGGGCGGATCTCCTCGAACTCCTCAGCAAAAATCGCATTCGGAATCACTTCATACTTTGCTGAATCGACAGGGAACGTCTCGGTGAAACGCTGCTTCCAAGACTCAGAGAGGCAGACGACGCGGTCAGAGGCCTCGAACGTGTCGATCACCATCTTTTTCGTGCTAGCCCCAGCCTCGTCGTAATACTCCATGAAACGTCCACTATGGACATGGAGGATAACTTTTTTATTCAGCCATTTCGATATCTTTACAAAATAAGAGCTCTTCGTAAACGCGCGGTATCCGGCTGTGTGGATATGGACGATGTCCGGTTTCTTCCACAGCAGGTAGAAGAAGTACTTGAATAGAACGACCAGGTTGAACACTTTCTTATTCAGCGGCTTATCCTTTTTCGGAAAGATATTGAAGTAATCAAGCTCCACATCCATATCCGCATATTTTCTTAAATTGTCGATAAAAGTAGAGATCCCTCCAATAGGTGGAGGGAGTGGGCCTACTTGCAATACTTTAGTTTTTGTCATGAATCATAATCTCCTTAGTGACTAGGATTCGAGTTCATTTTGTCCTGCATGGATCATGTTGACCAGCAGCAATACGAGAGAAATCGCTAGATAAATGGCAACCGCTGGTGCGAATAGAACGTGTCCAGCAAGGAAGGCGATCCCAGTACCCATTCCGACAGAGGCGAAGAATAGGATGTTCTCTGGTGTGAAGACTCGCTTCGGCATCGTAAATAGACGCTTGATCAGGAAGTAAGCAATGCTGATGAATGGAACGATCAGCAGGATGATGCCGATGATTCCGAATGAGAAGAACAAGTCGAAGAAGTCCATCTCAATCGTTTTGTCGCGTTCTGTGTAGTTCCCGGCATAACCCATTCCGAATATCTTCTGAATAGGATCCGCCTCGATATACTGATTCAACATATCAGAGAAATACAAGTTACGAGAACTCAAAATAATACGCAGAATCGGGGACTCGATAAAGGAAGCATTCGTTTCCAACTCTTCTTCCGGCACTTCTTCTGCTTCTTCCTCAGGTGTCGGTGTTTCCTCTTCTTCAGGATTCTGCTCCTCCTGCTGGGTTTCCTGACTGATCAATCCTGCATCGTTCGTCACGTTCGATACGGCAGGGGAGATCGGTGTAAGCAATAGGAAAAGTCCGAAGAAAAGAAGAGTAGCGATCAATTTCTTCTGAACGCCTGAAATGGCAGAACGCTTCACCTTACCGGCAATCCACCAGATCAGATAACTCGCAAGAATCATGATCGTCGTTCCGAGAACCGCGAAGTATCCGACTTTGGTTCCGATAATGACAGAGGAAGCGGCCAATAGGAACGCAGGGATTAAGAAATAAGCCTGCTTGAAGGACTGCATTTTCTTCAAGGCATATAAGTACACCATCGGGAAGCTGATCGCTACGATCGAACTGATTTCATTCCCGGAGAAGAACCAGCCTTTGAATCCGAACTTATTGTAATCGTAAGTTTCGGAAGCTGTTCCCGTTACGATCGAAATGAACATTGTTGCCGCGACAATCATCATCGCAATCGTGATAGACTTCAAGATTTGAAGTTTCGTTTCGTTCATCTTGTCGTTATTGGTGAACAACAGAAGATAAGAGCAGAACATGATGATGAAGTATAATGTTTTCGCTACATATTGAAGCTCCAGAAACACATTAAAAATCGGTTTGTCAAAGAAGTTATAGACTAGCCCGATTCCGACTACGGCGAACAAAGCGAGCAAATAAGGGATCACGTACTTTTTGAACGAACTGTTATTCCCGAAGAAAATGAATAAGAGGGAAACTCCCATAAACAGCACACGTACGACAATACCGATCGTAATGCTCATATTCAGCTGTTTTATTGAGAAAAAGGTAAGGATGTCCAAAACCGGTTGTATTATAATAAACAATAGAAGCAATTTCTTGAAAGACTCGTTGTTGATCATTCCATAGCACCCCGTATATGTAGTTCAATAAAAATTGACACATAGAAGTATAAACCATATTCTAAACGGTGTCTATAAATGCTGGAAATTGTAATAAACCCTTAAAAACCGAGAGATTTCGAGAATATATTTGATGTAGATTTCATGTAAGAAGTATAATGGTAAGTTATAGAACCTGAATGCCTATGAGGAGTGCCGATATGAAAATCATCAACCGTTTGAAAATCCGCCTTATGGAAAAAATGAGGAAGACCAATGCGCTCAGCCACTATGAGGCGTATTTGAAGAACCAATGGAGAGATCAACATACACTTCAGACAGAACAGAACGAAAAGCTTTCCGCGCTGATCAGTCACGCTTATGAGCAAGTGCCTTTTTACAACGAATATATGAAGTCACACGATATTAAGCCTGAAGACATCCGGAACGTAGAGGACCTGACGAAGCTTCCTATCGTAGACAAAGCAGAACTGAAACGTCAGAAAGATAAAATTCTGGCGAATGATATAGAGGACTATTCCCCAGAGGAAAAACGGACAGGTGGATCGACCGGGGAACCGTTCAAGTTCTACCTCCCGAAGAAGTCCCATTCTCTCATGTGGGCGAACCTTTGGAGAGGGTGGAATGTCGCGGGCTATGAACCGGGCGATAAAATCGGTGTACTCGCCGGTGGCTCGCTCCTATCCGGATTCGATCTGAAACGGAAAGTCTACTACTACTTGAACAACTGGATCCCTTTTTCTTCTTATAATATGTCCGAAGAAAAAATGGCAGAGTATATTGAGACGATTCAAAAAAGCCGGATCAAATTGTTGTACAGCTATTCGTCTTCTGCCTATGAGCTGGCGAATTATATTTTAAAGCATAAAGTCGATATTAAACTGGAAGGCGTCATTACGACCTCAGAAGTCCTTTTTCCACATTACCGGCAAGCGATTGAGAAGGCTTTCCAATGTGAGGTCTATGATCAGTACGGAGCGAATGATGGTGGAGTGACGGCCTTCGAATGTCCACACCACGATGGTCTCCATATCGGCATGGAACGCTGTGCCGTCGAAATCGTCGATGATGAAGGGAACCCGGTTCCGGACGGAGTGGAGGGACGGATCCTCCTCACCGACTTATCCAACTATGCGATGCCGTTCATCCGCTACGAAGTGGGTGATTACGGTGCGCTGACGACCGAACCGTGCTCCTGTGGTCGAGGCCTGATCCGACTGACGCACATCAAAGGCCGTCAGCAGGAATTCGTGTACAGCGAGAACGAACGGAAGGTCCATGGTGGATTTTTCTCGACGACCTTCAGACAATACGACGCTGTCGAACAATTTCAGATTAAACAAGATCGAGTTGGGGAAATAGTCATAAAAGTAAGGCTGAATGATTCTTCTTTTGAAAAAGAATTAGACCATATAAAAGAAAGAATTAAAGCCCAGACGGAAATGAAACGTGTTACGATTGAGTTAACCGAGCAATTTGAAAAAACCAAAGGTGGAAAACATAAATTTGTCATTAACAATGTCGATGAATCTTCATAATTGTGATGGCTGGAAGGAGTTTAGTTATGAAAAAATCATTATGTGTCATCGGTTTAGGATATATCGGTCTGCCAACCTCTGTGATGTTCGCCATCCATGGACATAAAGTCCACGGCGTCGACATCAATGAAAAAGCTGTTGAAATGATCAACAACAAGCAGCTTCACATCGAAGAGAACGGGTTGGAAGAGCGTTTGAAGGAGGCGGTCGAAAGCGGCCATTTCAAAGCCTCCACTCAACCGAAAGAAGCGGATGTATTCATCATAGCGGTTCCTTCACCAATTCGTGAAGATAAAACGGCCAATCTCGACTACGTGCGCAGCGCAAGCGAAGCGATTGTACCCTTCGTGAAAAAGGGGGACCTCGTCATTCTGGAATCGACCGTGCCTCCTCGTACCGTTGAGGACGTCGTCATTCCCGAGCTGAAGAAATCCGGACTGGAGATCGGAGAAGACATTTTCGTCTCTCACTCCCCAGAGCGTGTCATTCCGGGGAAAGTGTTCCAAGAGTTGGTCGACAATGATCGCATCGTCGGAGGCATCAACGAAAAGTCCTCCGCGATGACCAAAGAGTTATACGAATCGTTTGTCAAAGGGAGCATCCACTTGACGGATGCGACAACGGCCGAAATGGTCAAGGTCATCGAAAATACGTACCGGGATGTGAACATCGCCTTCGCCAACGAACTGGCCTTGATCAGTGAAAAGGTTGGCGTTAATGTCTGGGAAGCGATCAAGCTTGCCAACTATCATCCGCGCGTCAATATTCATACACCAGGACCTGGCGTAGGAGGTCACTGCATTGCGGTCGATCCGTGGTTCCTTGCCGAGATTGAGCCTGATCTATCAAACATTATCCAGCTGTCCCGCAATACGAACGATCATATGCCACAATTCACAGCAGACACGATCGAACAGCTGATGAAAGAAAACAACATCACTGACGGTAAGGTCGCAATCTTCGGACTCTCCTTCAAAGCCAATATCGATGACCAGCGTGAGAGTCCTTCGCTGAAGGTGATCATGAAGCTTGTCGAAAAAGGGATCAGCTTCCAGACGTATGATCCTCATATCAAGGACAACGTCGCATCGAACCAGACACAGGATATCGATGAAGCGCTGAATGAAGCGGATGTCGTAGCAATCCTGACCGATCACGATGCGTTCAAAGAGCTTGACCCTGTCTTTGTCGGCAGCAAGATGAAAAATAAAATCGTTTTTGATACGAAGAATGCTCTTCCGCTTGGAGAATGGGAGTCTGCAGGGTTTCTGATCAAGCGATTGGGAGACTCAAAAAATTAGTAGGGGTAAAGGTGAGATTATGAAGGAAACTTATCTGGGAGTTGATGTAAGCCACTCTTCGTATGAAGAGCTCAGTCAACAAATATTTGAGGATATCAGACAAAACAGAAAATCCATGATCGTTGCGATTAATCCAGAAAAAATACTCAAAGCCCAAGAGGATCCGAGCTTGATGACTTTACTCAACAAAGCCGACTATCAAATCCCGGATGGGGTCGGTGTGCTGCTTGCCTCCCGTATGAATAAAGGGAGGATCAGGAAGCGGATCACCGGCATTGATATGTTTCTCCTCCTGTGCGAACAGGCATCCCTGTACAACAAGTCCGTCTTTTTGTACGGAGCCAAGCCCGGAATCGCCGAGCAGGCCAAAGAGAATATGCTGAAGAAATACCCGAACCTGAAGGTATCCGGTGTGCTTGACGGTTATATCAAGGATGAACAGTACGTGATTGATACCATTAACGAAGCGAAGCCGGACATCTTGTTCGTTGCCCTCGGGAGCCCTGGTCAGGAAAACTGGATCCTCAATCATAAGGACGAGCTCGATGTTAACGTCTTTCAAGGGGTCGGTGGAACGTTCGATGTCATGTCCGGCCGGATCAAGCGCGCACCAGCGCTCATCCAGAAGCTCGGCCTCGAATGGTTTTACCGTCTGATTCTTGAACCGTGGCGCATCAAACGCCAGTCCAGACTGCCGCTTTTCTTGTACAAAGTGTGGCAGGATATACGTAGAAAATAAGGAAGCTGCGCGAATACGCGCGGCTTTCTTTTTTGTTGAGAGGAGTGGTTTGTAGGGGGGGAGCCTGGCGAGGTGAGCGGGCACCGGATTAGCGGGATTCTCCATTTCCGGTGTCGAATACTGCATTTGCGATGTCGAATTCTATAAGAACATTGTCGAATACTGCATTTGCATTGTCGGATTCTATATGAACTTTGTCGAATACTCCATTAAGCCAAAAAAAGAAGCCCTCCCACCGAAGAGCTCCCACAAAATCACCCACCAGCCCCCCGTTCAAAATACCGAAGCGCCATTTCTGCAGTTTTTCCTGTTTCCGCGACCCAATCCTTCTCCTCATACTCCCGCTCGAACGACTCGGCAACATCCGCAAGCAGTGACTCCTCATCCCAGTCGTCCTGCGCCACATGGCCGCCAACCTTCTGGCCACTCATCCGAGAGAACGAATCGATCTTAGGATCATAAGACAAGGCTACAAACGGAACCGATGCCCCAGCGGCAAAAATCAGCGAGTGTAGTCTCATCCCGATCAACAGGCGGGAAGCCCCGATCACCCGAGCTTTCTCCTCAACCGTTTCATCAAAAGGAAACACAGAACTCGCCTGTTCCATCAAAGCAGCGACTTCCCGCGACGCAGCATCATCCTCTTGTCCATGCATCGGCACATAAACGATAGAATGACCACGATCTGCCAGATGGTCGAGTACCCGGGCTACTTTTTCAAAAGGAGCATAAGGGGTCGGCCAGTTTCGTACGCTTACGGTCACGACAGAAGAAAGCGAGTGTTTCTGAAGCCAGTCACTCTGTCCGCCTTCAATCTCCATCCCTAGCACCGGATCCGGAACAAGCTCGATCGGCTGCCGGATTCCGATCCGCTCAAGCAAATCCCGTGATTCCTCATCACGGACCGTCAGCCGGACTTTCTTCTTCAGCGCAGCTTTGACAAGAAAACGACCGAAGCGGCTGTCAATCGGCCCCATCCCTTGCGCATAGACGAAGACTGGCTTTCTTAACAGCTTCGCCATCCGGATGACACCTGTATAATAAATGATCGATTTAATGCCGGTCGCATCCTGAAGCAGGCTGCCTCCGCCGCTGATCAGACCGTCCGACCTCGACAACAGGCGGAACACCTGTCTGAGATCCCAGCGATTGACGGCCTCAATCCCGTATGTCCGGCTCGTATGGACCGGATCGTTCGAAAGAGCCGTCAGCCGGACTTCAGGATTCTTTTTTCTCAATTGCTGGATCATCGAGAGTAGAATCGCTTCATCTCCAGCATTATGAAACCCGTAATAACCTGATAAAACAATATGCACCTGTTTCACCTCTTCCGCAATCTGATGACTAAAGCTTGAGCTTCCGTCACCTTCATCAATAAAAGTAATCCACTATAAAGGACGGCTCCGATTAAGACAGCACCTCCACTATATAGGAGCGCCGTAAGCCTGTCCCACTCCTCAATCGATAAAAACCATAGCGGTCCACCGACAGCTCCGCCCATCATCAAGCTAGCTAAAAAAGCCTTCAGTCTATCCAGATCATTGGACAAGCCTACAGCAGGGTGGATCATTCCCATGTTAAGACCGTGGAGCACGAGATAAATCAACAACGTCACGACAGCCGCTCCTAACAGTCCGGTCTGCTCGACGACCACAATATTCAGAACACCTTTGATTGCAACGGTCAAAACGACCAGCATCGCAGCTTTTCCAGGCTTGTTCAGCCCTTGCAATATCCCTGTTCCAAGAACGGCTAAAGAGGTAAAGACAGAGCTGAGCCCGAGAATCGCCATCACTAGGCTTCCTTCAAGGTTTGTAAATAGCGCCAGGTTTAGCGGCAGCGCTAAGGCTAATAACCCGACGGCAGCGGGCCAAGATAGCAAATGTGTCATCGTGAATGCCCTTTTCACGATTCGACGGACTTCACTCGATTCATTCGTAGTGAGCTTCTTCGTCACGAGGGGGATCAAGGGCAATACCAATGACGTCGCAAATACCGTGGCGATTTGTACGAGAGCTACGCCGCGTCCATAAATCCCGAAACTGTACGTGACTTCCTCAATCCCGGCTCGAGTTAAACCATAGGGGATGGTCACCGCATCGATGAAGTTCATCAACGCCATCGTGATCGCACCGACGGCGATCGGAATCGACACCTTCAGGATCTGTCGGCTCCTTTTCCTGAATACGCCTATGGAATACGACGATTTCGGCAGGGAAGGGGAGTTCTTAAATATATACAGTAAGTAAAATAGAGAGAACAAAGCTCCGACGGAAGAGCCGACCATGACACCTGCTGCGACTCTGTCGTCCGATGCGCCTTGCTGCACAAGGAAGTAAGCAATTGTCAACGTCACCGCCACTCTCACAAATTGTTCGATGACCTGTGAGGCAGCTGTCGGCGTCATCGATTCGTATCCTTGAAAATATCCCCGGTAAACCGCCATATAAGGAGCAATCAACAGCGTCATGGAAACGATGATCAGCGCCTGTTTTGATTCTTCTCCGCCAAGAAGAGAGGAGAGGGGCTCCGCAATCGAAAAGATGAAGACGAAACTGAGAATCCCGAACAGGACAGCTAGAATACTCGCGGTCTTATAAATCTCGCTCACTTTTGCTTCGTTTCCCTCCACCCTAGCTTCTGCAATCAGTTTGGATATAGCCAGTGGGATCCCCGCCACAGATAAAATCAGGGCGACCATGTAAATCGGATAGACCATACTAAAAATTCCTAGGACCTCGTCTCCCGCAATGTTTTGTAAAGGGATGCGGAAGATGGCACCTAGGAATTTGGATAATAACGTAGCGACAGATAATATGAATGTGCTTTTGATAAACGATGTTCGACTCATGAGGAACCCTTCAATTTCTTTTTGATGATATTGAAAGCGAATTTCGGGAGAGCCGTCATTCTGCGCCAGCGTCGTGGCTGTTTTAACAGACGGTACAGCCATTCGATGTTATGCCTCCGCCAGACGGCAGGTGCCCGCTTTACATCACCGGCGATGACATCGAAGCTTCCTCCGACACAAAGGAACACGCCTTTATCGAACGAATCGATGTTTTCGGCGATCCATTTCTCCTGCTTGGGTGCGCCTAAAGCGACGAACGTCAAATCGGGCTCGGCTGCTTTTACTTGTTCAGTAACCGTGTTGCTATCCCAGTCGAAGTAACCGTCATGCGTTCCGACAATCTCTATATCCGGGTAATGGTACTTAAGATTCCGTTCGACTCTCGCCAAGGCTTCCGCATACGTGCCAAGCAGAAAGATTTTGTACCCTTTGATATTGGCAATTTCGAGTAGATCCAGCATCAAGTCGTAACCGGTCACCCGCTCGGGTAAAGGATCATTCAGAAGTTGGGAAGCCCGGACGATCCCGATTCCATCTGCGGTTATATAGTTGGCTTTATGTAAATTTTTCATGTAGGTGGTATCCGCATTCGCCTGCATCACAATTTCAGGATTGGCTGTGATGACGAACGATTTCTCTTCGCGCATCACATGTTCATCCAGCTTTTTGATCAACGTCTTGTGATCGATTCTGGAAAAAGGGATGCCCATGATTGGTACTTGCTTCATATGTTGGAAGGCTCCTTTAAAATTACACATACTTACACTTGATAATATAACACAAAAAAGGAGGCAACCATATGGTTTACCCCCTTTTTGTAATCTGATTGTTATTTAATTATTTGGCCACATTCAACGTGTTCAACAATGTTCCATGAGAACCGCCATGACTGTAGACGTAAGCCTCAAGATAATTTTTATCCTGAATATTCTTAGGTGCGACCTTGTACCAGATTCCATCAGCAGATACTTCTTCGAGCACTTGAAGAGTAGAGCCTGTTTCTAGCGTGTAAAGCTTAGTACCGGATGTATTCGAAGCATCGCGGACGTTCGTATTTTGTTTGGTTACGGCAAGCTTTTGCTGACCAAGTTCAGGAGTCAAGCTGTATGTGCTGCTCAAGTATTGATCCATCTGCAGCATGTAACCGGCAATTTTCTGTCCCCAGTAAGGGTCAGATGCGTAACGGACGTTCATCCCGGTACTCTTGTTTCCAAGGTGAGCACCGTTGAAGCGCCAGTCGGATTCACTGAAGTAACCAGGTACGATGAAGTCTTCGGCTGCTGCAAGAATTCCTGCTTCA
The DNA here is from genome assembly GCA_004078665.1 of Halobacillus fulvus. GTDB lineage: Bacteria > Bacillota > Bacilli > Bacillales > Halobacillaceae > Halobacillus > Halobacillus fulvus. The sequence continues at coordinate 604,121 of SCFO01000002.1, forward strand.
TAGCTGTCGTACGTGTAAGCATTTTTGAATGGATCCTCGTCTTTAGCGTTGATGCCGAACAAGTTGTTCTTCAGGCGAGCGATGTCACTTTCACCCCAGCGGCTTTCGTGAATCGCATGAGCAAGAAGATACATAGCATTCGTACCGTGCAGATTCTCGGCTTTCTTGAAGGAAGAGCCAAGTCCGATCAATGGACTGCCAGGGCGCTTAGCCTCAAGGAAAGCATCCAGCTGCTCAGCCGTGTACTGTGTTTCTGTGTATAATGGCATACGATTGAAATATTGGTAAGCGGATCCGACTTCGGCACCGCTTGTATTATAGAACGTGTTTCCGTTCCAGCTATAATACGTTTGCCCAGCAGAAAGGAAGGACGGGGCTTTCCCGTAAACATAACTTCCTGTGCTGTCTGTAATCGGGTTATAGATTGAGTGAATCAAGTTGCCATCCTTTACAGTATAATGGGAGCGCTTATCCGCGATGCTGGAAGGTGTAAGGTTCACTGTTCCAGGTTTCACATAACCGGTCGTATCAGCTACCTGTACTTTCACCCAGTCAGGTGTCGCTTCCAAATACTTCATTTCAACCCCTGATGTTACGTAGGTGGCTGTAGAACCGAAAGATGAACTCGTATAAACTTCTGTGTATTTGTTCGACACAGCTAGTCCATCGTTGATCCATACGATATTGTTTCCATTTAGAATAACTTGACTTCCTGAAGCGTTCGCTTTTGCATCACTATAGTCCTTATAAGTCTTGACCACATCGTAATCCCCGTCTCCCTGGACAGTGGCTACACTATATCCAAGTGATTCCGGAGCATCAAAAAGCTTCAGCATACGTACAATCACCCCAGCTGTTTGAGAACGGGTCGTCTGTGCATAAGGATCGAAGAATAACTTTCCATCCGATGCCTTTTTACCAGTCAGCAGTCCCAAGTCGATCAGACGTTGGACAGCTTCGACGTAGATGTCCTGAATTTCATCAGCATCTGTAAAGTTCAATGGTGCTTTTTCAGATACGACGCCCTTCAGTTCAACGGCACGAAGAATCATGACGGCCATTTCCTGACGAGTAATTTCGCGGTGAGGACGGAACGTGTTGTTCGGGTACCCGTTGACAAGTCCGTGTGTGCTAGCGGCATTCACGGCCGGATAGAACCATTCACCTGGCTGCACATCCGAATAGGATGGAGCTTCTGAAACTTCAGCGATCGAGAAGTCTCCCGCTGCTTTCAATTCCAAATCAAGCGCACGGGTCAGAAAGGCAGTAAATTCGGAGCGTCTCACAGGCTTGTCTGGCAAATATGTATTGTCCCCGTAACCTTTCATGATTCCTTCTTTGATGAGATACCTCATTTCCTCTTCAAAGAAGTTCCCGGTAATGTCATCTTCCGCTGCTTTTGCTATGTGTGTGGGAAATAGAGACGCAAGCAGGAAGATGAGGATTCCAATTGTAAAAAGCTTTTTCATCTTCAAAAAATTCCTCCTTTTTCGTATACTCATAGATTAATGTATCAAAAAAACTTGTCGAATAATAGTCGATTTACGTAAATATGGGTAAATCTTTGGAAATAGTAGGAAGGAACCAAAAATGAGAATTGTAGAAAAACTTGTCAAATTACCATATCTATGTTCACTATAATGTGGCATAATATTTTACATTGATATATTTCTTGTCGACATCGTGGAAATAGATGTAGAAAAATCATACAAATCGTCACACATTCGGACTATATGGAAAAATAGGGCGAATGAATCCTTCAAATCATTACATAACATACGTATAATGGTCGATAGTAGAAATATAGAATATGAAAAGAGAAAGGAAGAGAAGTAGCTCATATGTTTAGGACCTCGAAAAAGTTAATAGTCGCAGGGCTCATGTTGCTTTTGGCATTCTTTTTGCCTATGCATTCAGCCTCAGCCAGCTCGTTGAGTGATGTCCCCGATCGTTCTTCAGATGAAATCAATTACTTGATTGGGAAGGGCATCATCCAAGGATACCCTGGCGGCACGTTCAAACCTTTCGTTTCTGTTTCCAGACAGGAAGCGGCTACGATGGTCGGACGAGCGCTGAAGCTTAATGGTACGAAAAGAACAACCGTTTTCCCGGATGTCGATCGGAATTCTTATGCTTCAGGATACATACAGTCAGCTTATGAAAAAGGAATTATCACAGGGTATCCAAGTGGCACCTATAAGCCACAGAATAACATCACCCGAGGAGAAATGGCCTACCTTGTTTCCAAAGCCTTCAATCTGACAGAGACAAGTGGAAATCAGTTCAGCGATGTCCCGGATTCAGGCTCCCTCTCTCAAGCGATTGATAAAGTATCAACCGCACGAATTGCTCAAGGGTACCCGAGTGGTACATACAAACCGAACCGTACGATTACACGTGAAGAGTTTTCCGTCATGATGGCGAGAGCGCTCAACCCAGAGTATAAAGTCGATGGGGAAACAAGTAGTGGGAAAGAGTACATCGTATCGACGGGTGTACTGAATGTCCGCTCCGGCCCGAGCACAAGCTATAGCCTGATCGGAAAGCTTTACGAAGGAGCCGTTGTGAAAGTGTCCAGCATCTCAGGGAGCTGGGGCAAAATCACTTATAATGGTCAAACAGCTTATATCCATACCGATTACATCAAAGAAAAAGGAATTACAAGTGATACTCCATTGATTGCGATCGATGCCGGTCATGGAGATCATGACGGTGGAGCTGCAGCTAATGGATTGACAGAGAAGGAAGTTAATCTGGATGTTGCTAAACGTGTACAAGGATATTTGAAGAACAACACAAATATCGGTGTTGTAATGACACGTACAGACGACAGCTTCCTTGAATTAGATGAGCGCGTTGATTTCGCCGTCCAAAACGGAGCGGATACATTTGTAAGTATCCATGCGAATGCTTCCATCTATGATTCTGCAAATGGTACAGAAACTTTTTATTCTTCTGCTGCGTTAAGTGATCGTGCTTACAAGAGTAAGAAGTTAGCAGAGTTCATCCAAGCCCGTCTAGTTGTTGCCTTAAATACGAGAGACCGTGGAGTGAAAGAAGCTCCGTTCCGTGTTATCAATGCAACACCATTACCATCTGCTTTAGTAGAATTAGGATTTCTCACGAACGATTCGGATGCTTCCAAGCTTGGATCCAGTTATTATCGAGATCGTGCAGCAAAAGCTATTTACTTAGGCATCCAAGATTATTATAATTGGAAATAAGTACAATCAAAAAAGCGGACATTATGTCCGCTTTTTTATTCTATCCAAGGAGATGACGTTCGTGAAAAAGTACCTCGGTTTTGTTATGATGCTCTGTTTAGTAAGCTTGATCGTTTATCCGATAGGTTCATCAGCTGAAAATGAATCAGAAAAGCGGTTTGTCATCGGATTTGAAGATCAGATTCAAAAGGATATTCTTGAAAATATCCCGCACGAGGAAGTGCATACATACCCATCGATTCAAGCATTGACTGTCGAAATGAATGAAAAGCAGGCAGCCGCTCTTGAGAATCATCCCGCCATCAAATGGATAGAAGAAGACCAGCAAGTCGAGGTCACACGCCAAGTCCGCAATTGGGGCTATGATGTCCTTGGAGCCAGAACCTCCAAGCAGTTGGGATTGACAGGAGACGGAATCAAAATTGCTGTCATTGATACGGGCGTCAATACAAGCCATCCGGATTTGAAGATAGCGGGTGGCGTAACCTTTGTCGAAGATACAACAACGTATGAAGATGAAAATGGTCATGGAACACATGTGACCGGAGTCATCAATGCCCAGAATAATAATATCGGAACCATCGGTGTAGCTCCAGAAGCGGAAATCTATGCGGTCAAAGCGCTGGACCGTGGAGGAATCGGAAATGAAAGTGACGTAATGGCCGGTGTGCAGTGGGCGATCGATCACGACATCGATATTATCAACTTGAGCTTGACCGCTCCGTATGCCTCTGAAAACCTTAAAGAAATCATTAATAAAGCACACCAAAATGGCATTCATATCGTAGCTGCATCAGGTAACGACCGAGACGGTTCAGGGCAGATTACAAATGATGTGATGTATCCTGGTAGATATGAGAACACACTCAGTGTTGGAGCAGTCACGGAGGATTTAAAAAGAGCCTCTTTCTCTTATCAAGGGAAGTCACTGGATGCCGTAGCTCCAGGTGAGCAGATTTACAGCACTTACATCCAGCAGAATGAAAGTTCTTATGGCTATCTAAGCGGAACATCAATGGCCTCACCCTATGTAGCAGGATCTATCGCCCTTTATAAGCAGCTGTATCCCGATTATACAAAAGCAGAAATTGAGAACCTACTCATCGACCATGCCATTGATTTAGGGCCTAAAGGAAAAGACGAAGCATATGGATACGGCTTAGTGAAGTCACCTGCCAGTTACTTCATAGATGTCGAACACCGTAGCTGGTTTAAGAACTATGTGAACGCACTCGCCCAAGAAGATTGGATTCAAGGATACAGAGACGATAAATACCGTCCTTATCGCGATGTGACCCGACAGGAAGTCGTCACGCTCGTCGGACGTATTCTTGACTTGGACGGAACAAAGAGAGCTACAAGCTACTCTGACGTATCCAGTGACCTGTTCGGCTCAGGCTATATCGCCTCTGCGACTGAAGAGGGTATTGTAGAAGGTTTGCCTGGAAATCAGTTCAGACCGAATGCACCGATCGACCGTGGGGATGTCGCGTTGATCATTGAACGTGCTTTCGGACCCTTTACGGACGGAAGCCCTCAATTCTCCGATGTTGAAAACGGAAAGTATTACGAGGATGCGATCAATGCTCTTGCAGAAGAACAGATTTTGAACGGCTACAACGGAACAGAATTCAGACCAGAACAATCTATTAATCGTGCCGAAATCGCAACGATTCTAGCGAAAGTATTAGATCCTTCTTTAAGAGAGTAATAGAAGCAAACTCCCTTTCTCATCATAAGAGAAAGGGAGTTTTTCTTTTTCTCTCATATAAACTACTTTGATGGTTTCATAGAGAAATAAATGTCTGTATACAATAGAAGAAACTCGTCAAAAAAAGTATGGTTCTAATACGTGAAAAGGTTGTTATAGTTCCATTCCGTTGTTTCATGGACGTTATAGGCGGGGATACCTTCTCTATGTTAAAAGACAGTAGGTTGAGAAAGGTGTTTTAAGTTCATTTCACCTTGGTCGTACAAATTCTTTACATGCTCTAAACGTGATGTTTCCGTTCACTTATTACAGCAAGGAGGGGCGGGAAATGGTGAGACTCCTATGGGGAGGTAAGGGCAGGCTGAGATCCCGCAGGAGCCTTGCTCCGAGGAAGCTCAGCGCCCGCCCATGGAAAGCGAATCATTTCCCGCACCTCCTACCATTATAGGATGTGACGGAAACCTTTCCTGGGCTTGTTTTTATATAAGTTTAGTAATGAAAGCAAACTAAAAAAAGCCACCCAGCAAAGGGTGGCTTTTCAGCTTAGTATAACGCTCTGTATAAGAATGTAGCAAACTCACTGCGGGATGTTTCGTTAGCTGGTTTAAACGTGTTGGACATCGGGTATCCTTCACTAATACCATTTGCAGCAAGCGCCTGGATTTCATCGTAAGCCCAGTTTGTAGTCGGAACATCAGCGAAATCCCCTGCTGTTCCAGTCAGACCAAAGGCTTTGGCGAATAGAGCCGCGATTTCTTCACGTTCCATCGGTTGTTCAGGCTTGAAAGTGCCATCTTTATATCCGTTCAAGTAACCCTTTTGAGCAGCAGCATTTACGTACTCAGCTGACCAGTGACCAGAAATGTCAGAGAACTGGTTGTTGTTCGATGTCGGCAAGTCAAGAGCGACAGCAAGCATTTTCGCAACTTCACCACGTTTGACAGATGCTTCAGGCTTGAAGATGTCTCCGCTATATCCGTTGATGATGCCATCTTTACTCATACGCTCGATGTAATCTTGAGCCCAATAATTACTTGCAACGTCATGATATTGACCAGTTGGAAGTGGTTCAGGAGTAGTGGATCCTGTTTCGACCTGATCAGGAATCACACGCTTCGCACCAACCATACGCTTGCCCCAGTAACGATCCGGTGCAACAGAAGCGACCGTGATGTCATCGCGTGGGTTTTCAGCAGAAATCATTTTGTTATTGCCTATGTATATCCCTACATGGCTAATAGATCCGCCGTCGTAGTAATTGAAGAATAGTAAATCCCCTGGCTGTAGATTCGAACGGCTTACATGATCACCTTGTGAATACTGTGCGCCTGATGTACGGTTCAGATCAATGCCGACTTTGGCAAATACATACTGAGTGAAACCAGAACAGTCAAATCCTGATGGTGTGGTTCCTCCATAGACATAAGGTGAATTGGAGTAATCGTAAGCGACGTCTACTACTTGGTCCCCAATCCCTTGGCTTCCTCCTGCAAAAGATGTAGGTGCAAATAGTAGAAAAACCGTGGCAAAAGCTGCAACAACCGACGTAAGTTTCCTCATCTCGTAAATCCTCCCATGTGTTTTCTATCTTTTTAACAATCTTTGTACAGCTTACCACAACATAATTCGTCATGAGGTTACAGTTATGTAACAAATAAATGTCATACATTTTACCTGTAATGATAAAAGTTTGTGTTCAGGATCAGTCGAAATAAGCCGAAAACCCTATAGATAATAGGGTTTTCGGCTTATTTCATCATAGTTATTCATAAATCTATAAATTTCGCCAAACCCTTCATATTATAGTGGATAGTTGGTATAATATGAAATGTTACAAAATTGGAAACGTGAAATTTGAATGTAGTAAAAAACTCCCCGGTACACAATGGGACGGAACGGAAGGAATAAGGGGAGAATCATATACATAGGATGGAGATAAAAATGGATTATGGTGAGAGATTATATGTCTAAGAAAATATTAATCGTCACTCAAAACTTTTATCCTGAAATCGGCAGCGCTGGTAACCGGATGAAGAATATCTATCTCCTTTTGAAGGAGCATGGATTTGACGTAGATGTATTGACAACGGACCCTACATATCCTAATCGCAATTTCTATGAGAACGAAATGTTTTGGGATGATGAGAGATTGAATGACTCCCCTGATATTTTTCGGGTCAGTATCAAGAACCGCAAATATTCGAGAAGTTTTTCCAATCGTCTTTTTTACTTCCTGGAGATGGCTCGTAAGATGATTTCGCATACTTTGAAGAGTAAAAAAGAGTACGATTATGTGTTCACCACTTCACCCGCAATTTTTGTTGCAATCGTTGGCATGCTTGCCAAATACAAGTTCAACGCGAAGCTTATTCTTGATATACGAGACTTGTGGCCGGATTCTCTTAAAGGCGTAGGAGTATTCAATCGTCCTTGGATCATCAAATTCTTTGAAAGAATTGAAAGCATGCTTTATAAGAGGGCGGATCAAATCGTGGTCAATAGCCGTGGGTTCATTGATCATATCGTCAATCAGGACCAAAGCTATGAAGAAAAGCTAACCTATGTTCCCAACGGGGCAAGGGAAAACGAAATCGGTCATACGAACCGTTCATCAGATAATTTTAAAGCGATTTACGCTGGAAACTTAGGGCTGGCTCAGGACAATACGATGCTGCTCAATTTAGCGGAACGCTTGAAGGAACGCGACATCGAATTGACGATCATGGGTTATGGCTACCACACTCAGGCGCTGAAGAAAAAAGCGGACGATCGCGGGCTTATCAACGTTCAATTTGTACATCCGCGTACAAGAGAAGCCTGTTTCAAGCTGATTGCAGAACACCACGTCGGAATCGTCACCCTTGTGGACCAACAGGTCTTTGAAACGGTCCTACCTGGTAAGGTGATCGACTACATGACATGCGGTGTGCCGATTGTCGGTTCGGTGGCAGGTTTTTCGCAGAAAGTGATTGAAGATGAGGCAGCCGGCTTTGTATCCGATGAGAAGGATGCAGAAAGTCTAGTCGGGTTTGTCGATCGTCTGAAGGAAGATCCTCTGCTACAGAAGAGAATGAGCAAGAATGGTGTCAATTACGTCAAGAAACACTTCCTCTGGGAAAAGAACGCCGAGTCGTTGATCTCCCTCATGGACCAAGACTTTGAAACAGTACCAAATTCATTACGTAAGGTTGAGAGCTGACATGAAAAAGAATGTATGTATGTTTGTATGGAACCATTTCACTAATGATGCACGTGTCTTAAGAGAGTGTACCGCTTTATCCGAGCAAGATTATAATGTCGATTTAATTTGTATCCATGACCCGAAGGAACCAGGCCTCCCGATGTATGAAGAGAGGAATGAGAACTTCCGGGTTTTTCGTGTGCGAAGATATCCGCAGAGTCTCCTGTTCATGCAAAAGGTGTATCGCAAGCTGATGGGCAATAAATTGCTCGGTTTGCTGGCTGCACTTATTTGGCTTGCTTGTCTTTATTTCAGTCCTATTTTAGTTGGTGCTTTATCGGTCATTTCCTTTGCCCTTTTGAAAACGAAAGTCCGAGTGGCATGGATCCGTGGAAGTATCATTTTACGCATGATTCTGAGAGGTTTCCAGAAAAATTATCACATTTATCATTCCAATGATTTAAATACACTGCCACAAGGCTATATCTGTTCGAAGCTACGCTTTAAAAGACGGAAGCTTGTCTACGATTCCCATGAAGTCCAGACGAGCCGGACAGGTTACGAGAGTGCCTATCATGGAAAATTGGAAGCTTTTCTAATTAAACGAATCGATTCCATGATCGTCGAAAATCACACAAGAGCGCAATACAATGAGGATCTGTACGGGTTTTATCCGAACGTAGTCCATAATTACCCGTTCAAACAGAAGACTAAACAAAATGAAGAAATCATTTCATTACACGATAAGCTAGACCTCCCGAAAGACGAGAAAATCCTACTGTATCAAGGTGGAATCCAGACAGGACGTGGCCTCGAGAATCTCGTCAAGGCTGCTCCGTTATTTAAGGAAGGGACGCTTGTCTTCATAGGGGATGGCAAGATCAAATCCAAGCTTGAAAAAATGGTCGAAGACATGGATTTAGGACATAAAATCAAATTTATTCCGAAAGTACCTTTAGAGGATCTGCCAAAATATACGAAGAATGCCTATTTAGGATTTCAAGTGTTGAACAATGTTTGCTTCAATCACTATTCGGCGTCATCGAACAAACTTTTCGAATACATGATGAGCGGGATTCCTGTCGTAGCCTGCGATTTCCCTGAGATTAGTAAAGTGGTCCAAGGGGAAGGAACGGGTGTCTGCGTAGATTCGCATGATCATGAATCGATTGCGGAGGGTGTCAATTATATTTTGTCGAACCCTGAGAAGCGTGAAGAAATGGTCAGGAACTGTCATAGTGCCAAGCATAAATTTAACTGGGAAATGGAAAAAGATAATCTTCTCACAGTGTTTCATAAAGAGGTGATGTAGAATGTCCAAAGAAGGTGTTGTAATGGAAAAAGAGAGACACGAACTTCCAGAAGAAAATAATTCGTCTAACTCCAGGGAATACAACCAATTCAAACAACGTACAGCGAATGTACTGGAGAGAAGCTACGAAGCTATTGATGAATTGGAAACTAAAAATAGAGAACTTACTTTGAAATTGCGTGACCAGCAGGAAGAGCTGAAGAAAGTGAAACAATTGAACACCAAATACAAACGGCGATTAAACTCACTTGAGAAGTCCAAACTAGGGCGTTTGACGAAGAAATACTGGAGCATTCGCAAAGCCATTTTCGGAAAAGGTGGGAGACGATGAAAGGTTTAGGCAGCTTAAAGAAGGAACTCCTTCACCTGAAGAATGAAATAAAAAATGATTTAAGTAACTTCCAAATTGATACGGAAAAAATTTCGGATGTGAATAATTGGTATAGCCCGTCAGAGAAGATTTTTCTATATGAACAAGGCGGAAAGCTTTGTTTATCTGCTAATGATGTAGAGCGTCAATACATTTCTTTCTTAGAAAAGAATGCGAGCTTCGGCATTCTTCCGAGGCATGAGCTGAAGATTTTGCCTGATGAGAGGTTTACAATTGATGTGAAGGGTGAGCTGTTAGGAGCCGTTCATTCTGAAATGTATATCATAGAGTACTCTGATTCAAGCCGTGTTCAAACCCACATCGTAAAAATCGGGGAAAAGACTACGATCAAAACACATCCCGAAGCTAAAACTATCAGGATTGCTGTAAAAATTACTGGTAGTGGTGTCGCGACTATTGAAGGGATCGATTTCAAGAGTAGAGCTTCATCTTCTTTTTCGGCACCTAGTAATCGCGTCCGTTCCGCCCCGAAAAATGTGACCGATATAAAAATGGCATGCATCTTTGATGAGTTCACGACAACATGCTATCAAGAAGAAGTAGAATTGATCACTTTCACTCCAGACAATTGGGAAACGGTTCTGACCGAAAACATACCGGATGTTTTGATGGTCGAATCAGCCTGGCAGGGAAACAATGGCGCATGGCAATACAAAATCGGCAAATACAATAATGCTGATCAATCTTCATTATTCGATGTGCTTGAATGGTGCCAATCGAACGACGTTCCGACTGTTTTTTGGAACAAAGAAGACCCGATTCATTTTCACAAATTTGTAGATACGGCGAAACTGTTCGATTATATCTTCACAACAGATGCCTTGATGATTCCTAAATACCAGGAAGCTGCTGGACATGAGAATGTATTCGCACTACCATTTTCCGCTCAGCCGAAGCTGCATAATCCGATTAAAAACACAGAGGAACGAATCAATAAAATTTCATTTGCCGGCTCATATTATGCCAACAGACATAAGGAACGCAGGGAAGACATGGAAAACATGCTGGATATCGCTGCGGAGTTCGGACTTGATATTTTTGATCGTAATTATGCCAATCCGAATAAGCATTTCCGTTTTCCGGAACGCTTCGCCGAAAACATTAAAGGGTCCTTGAAATACGACGAAATCGATAAGTCCTACAAAGGGTATAAAGTGATGCTGAACATTAATTCGGTAAAGAATTCACCCACTATGTTTTCGCGGCGTGTATTTGAAGGATTGGCTTCGGGTACACCGGTGATTAGCAGCTATTCAAGAGGCGTGAAAAAGATATTTAAGGATATCCCACTCATATCCGAAAACCAGCAGGAGTTAAGAGAAGATATCCAACGCCTGATGACAGACGAAAAGTTTTATCAGGAGAAATCACTCGTCGGTCTTAGAGAAGTGTATCTTTATCACACATACAAACATCGTTTGCAATACATTTTTGACAAAATGGGACACCAACTGAGCATTACGGTTCCTGAAGTCACCGTAATAGCAAAAGCAGATTCTAAAGCAGAATTTGAACAAATCCTTGAGACGTTTAATGCCCAGTCATGGAAACACAAAAAGCTGCTCGTGCTGTTGGAGAATTTCGATGGATATATTGATATCCTAAACGACTACAACACGGATAGAATTCAAACGTATGTGGCGAGTTACATGGATCATTACGATCGGATCAGTGAACTTGTGCAGACAGAATATATGGCTTTCTTTAATATGAGGGATTACTACGGAGAGAATTACCTTATGGACATGATGATTGCAACCGATTATAGTGAGGCAGACATTATTGGCAAAAGAACGACATTCACCGTTGACGGTGATGTGCTTGTGGAACAAGACGCAGGTAAAGAGTATGAATTTGTCTACGATTTGAACCTATGTTCCAGCCTCCTGAAAGTCCATGTCTTCAAAGGGTATCCATTAAGCGACGTTCTTGAAATGGTAGACAACGATGGTCCATTGAACGCGTTATTCAGAAAAGGTCATCAGATGTTCAGTACAAATAAATATAATTACGTCAAAAACGGCCGTGAAAGCATCAAGGCCAGTACAGAGAAAATAGAGCTTTAATACAGGGGAGTAATCAATGCGACGCAAATTAAACCTATTACTTTACGGAGATGTCGATTTGAATATTATGGATGGATCGGCGGTATGGCTGACTTCCATGGCCAACATGCTGAACAAAGACCCGAATATTCATGTAGATGTTCTTCTGAAAGCCAGAGTGAAAAAAGACAATTTGATTTCAGAGCTCGAAGGACTATCCCAAGTCAATGTGATCGATACGTATCGTCAGTTAGAAACGCAAACATTCAAGAATGGGAACCGCATGAATGTTTCGGAAGCTGTAAGTGTGATGGAGAAACTCCATCGAGACAATTCCTATGATTGCATCATTGTCCGAGGGTATTCTTTAGTTGAAGAGATTCATCAAAAGGATAACCTCTCCAAAATCACGATTCCTTACATTACGGACTTCACACATGATGAGACAATCATCGAGGAAAAGGAAAAGAGGCAGTTGAAAGAGTTCTACTCGACTTTTCCTAATATGTTTGTACAAACTTCTCAAATGAAGGAAAAATATGCGGAATTGGCAGATGTTGATGGAGAAAAACTTGAACTGCTGCTTCCGATGATTCCTGATTATTTGGAAGAAGAACCGGACTTTTCGAACAGAAACAACAGCCTAGTTTATGCAGGCAAGTTTGCGAAGGAATGGTACACAGAAGAATTACTGTCTGCATTCAATCGAATTCATAAGCATGATGAGGATATAGTATTGAATGTAGCAGGAGATAAATTCCAGGGCGAATTGATCGCAGAAAAAGAAAAGCTTTCGAATGAAATGGAGAGTCACCCAGGTGTGAATTGGCAGGGGGCGGTCTCTAGAAAGCAATCCATAGACCTTATCCAACAATCTGATATTGGGGTGGGCTGGAGAAGTTCTGTCATCGATCACGATGGCAGCTTGGAATTATCGACGAAGCTTCTCGAGTACGGAAGTCTGGGGAAACCGGTCTTGCTTCGCAGAACGAAAATGCATGAGCAAGTGCTTGGAGAAGACTACTTCCTGTTTGTAGAGGACGAAGATGATGTCTATGAGAAAACCCTCGAAATTCTTCACAACCGTAAGCTGTACCGTAAAACGGCAAAAAGGATATATGAAAGATGCCGTCAGTACACGTTCATCGAGGCGTATAAACGCTTAAAACCATTGTTGTGGAGCTACAATAAGCAAAAAACAAAAATTGTTTTTGCGGGACACGACCTTAAATTCATTCAAATGGGGATCGAGTATTTTGAAAACCATCCTGATTATGAAGTGAAGATCGACCAATGGAAAGGTCACGCCTCTCATGATGAGGAACATTCCGAATCCTGTCTAAAATGGGCAGATGTCATCTTTTGTGAGTGGGGGCTTGGCAATGCCGTTTGGTATTCCAGAAATAAGAAGCAGGGGCAGAAATTGATTGTCCGTATGCACCTTCAGGAAAGAGTGACCGAACACCCTTCTCATTTCACGATGGAGAATATCGATCAAGTGATTTCTATTTCTCCTTTTATTTATGAGGAATTTAATAGAGTCAGCCAAATTCCAAGACAGAAGATGACGATGATCTATAATATGATCGATACAGAAAAGTATGATCAGCCCAAATCAACTGGAGAAGATCTATCATTTAATTTGGGTGTAGCTGGAATCTTGCCAAAAAGAAAACGACTCGACAAAGCATTAGACATCTTGGAGAAGCTTTGGGAAAAGGATTCAAGATACAAGCTTTATGTAAAAAGTAAGCTACCATCTGAAGTTCCTTGGCTGATGAACAGGGAAGAGGAAAAAGAGTATTATGACCAGATTTTCGACCGGATCAATAACGCTCCGTGGAAGGATCAGGTTATCTTCGATCAGCATGGGAATGACATGGATGAGTGGTTTAAGAAAATCGGTTATGTATTGTCGACCAGTGATTATGAGAGCTTCCATTTAGCACCTATGGAAGGGATGGCTTCGGGTAGTGTGCCGGTTGTTTTGAAATGGCCGGGTTCTGAAACGATTTATCCGGCTGAATATTTATTTAACGATATAAACGGAATCATCGAATACATTCACCAAGAAAACAAACCAAAAACAGAAGAGTTAAAAGCCTTTCCTCGATTGAATTTCGATCGCAAAGTAATTGTAGGCCAGATAGAGAAGCTCATAGTGAATCTTTAACCTGTTAGAATTAGGGGGCAATTGATTGGTGAATATGACAAACGCGATTACGTTTGATAATGAACAGATGAATTTGATATATAAAGCTTTACCAGGAAGCAGGAATAAAGATCATATGAAATCTGCTGATCTTATTCTTGATCAGGACACGTATATGATTCCTCCTTTTGGAGTCTTCGAATATCCGAATGGTATTGAATGGGACGAAGAGTCTTCGCGAGGTTTTCTAAGGTTGCTTCACGGCCACTCTTTTCTCGGATGTTTGACAGCTGCTTATGAATCTACTGGTGAATTTAAATATCTGAATAAAGCGAAAAAGATTGTTCTGGAATGGGTAGAGCAATTTGATTATGAACATTCAAAGAATAGTATGGCGTTTCATGACGAAACAACAGCTTTGCGATTAAACTATTGGATAAAATTGCACATGCTTTTGAATTATGAAGGTTCAACGGAAAAAGAAGATATAAAGCTCTTGGAAAGAAACATGTGGGAGACAGCGGATCTATTGAGCATGGATTATTTCCATTCAACGAACACGAACCATGGGATGTTCCAGGATATTTCGCTTTTATTTTTTTCTTTATACTTTAATGATGATCAAGTATGTCCAGATTATAAAAAACTGGCGATTAAACGGCTAAGGAATTATTTTTCAGCCGTTTATACTGAAGAGGGAGTGCATAAAGAGCATTCGCCATCTTATCACTTACTCGTCACTTCTAATTTAAAGAAAATTATTGAATGGTTCGGGGGGATTGCTCCAGATATCATACAAGAATTTTCTTCTCTTTATAGTAAAACGGAGACCTTCAGCACAGCCATGATAAAACCTGACGGATACTTGCCTTCGATTGGTGATACAGAAGCTGTAAAAGTATTGAAAACAGGTTACAGATCACTTTACACATCTGAGGAGTACTTATATGCGGTCACTGGTGGAAAGCAAGGACTTCCACCTGAACAAACCGATTTTGTCTTCCAAGATGCAGGTTACGCTATTTTTAGGAATGATTGGTCAAAAAAAGAAGAAGACACATATGTTTTGTTTTCGGCGGCCTATCACGGAGACTATCATAAGCATAGTGATGATTTAAATGTCCTTATATACTCTGATGGGAACCTTTTAACTGATGCTGGTCCAAATGGTTATAATTATAAGGATCCATTTACAGAATATGCATATTCTTCTTTTGCTCATAACACGTTGTTAGTGGATGGCAAAGGGTTACCACGAGTGGATAAACAAGAGGAAAAAGTTTATATGGACTCTTATCACCTAAGCCCTGATGAATCGTCTGCCAGTGGTGTTAATAGTCGTTTCGAGGATGTGACTCATCAAAGAACAGTAAAATACAATAAAATCGAAGAGTCTATTTTAGTAGAGGATTCAGTGGAATCACCAAATCGTCATGACTATACTTTTCTTTGGCATTTAAGTTCAGATCTAGATATTCACGTTAGGGACAAAATTGTAGAAGCCTTCAGAGATGATAAAAAGGTGGCTGAAATAGAATTTTCTTCAGAGAGTCAGCTCATATTGAAACATAAAACCGGAGAAGTAGAGCCAGATATTCAAGGTTGGTCTTTCCCTAAAATGGAGACTAAAGAGGAAAGTACAGTAATTGAAGTGCATTTAAATGGTAAGAGTACCAGTTGTAAAGCAGAATTTCGCTTGAATAACTTTAAATTACAGACGCGTCAATCTCCTTTTAAACTTGAAAAAAATCATCAGACAACAAGAAATGTACGGTATCATTTTGAAGAAGCTACCGATCAATCTTTATCTGATCAACTTATTGTTGTATTTTCTGCTATAGGTCAACAATACCAGTATAAATATAATTATATGAAAGCTCTTGAACACATTCCGACCAATAAACTGTTTATTCTGGATGATTTTGGTGATCAAGGATCCTACTACATCGGTGAGAATAGAGATTTCTCAATAGAGACCGCTGTCTCTTCTCTCATTCAATATAAAATGGCTCAATACAGTATCCTGAATCGCAATGTTACAACAATCGGATCATCAAAAGGCGGGTATGCTGCTTTATATTTCGGCTTAAAGTATTATTTTGGACATGTACTTTCAGGGGCACCTCAAACGAAAATGGGCCAGTTTTTACTTGAACAAGCAGATCATCCTAACATTGCAAAATATGTTGCAGGTGGTATTGGTAATGGAGACAAGCATTATTTAAATCAATTGATGTATGATTTATTAAACCAATCAAATGATTTGTTACCTACTATAGATATATTAATTGGAAAGTCTGACCATCACTATGAAAATCATATATTACCTTTGTTTAAAACAGCAAAGAAAAAAAATATACCAATAGAGTTACACACTTTAGAGGGTGTAAACCATGATGGCATCAAAAACCATTTTCCTCCGTTCATTATTGAAAAGATATGTAGCATTTTAGGAATAGACATCCCGGAAAATATTCAAAAAATGCCTGAGATTGATAAATTGAACATAAGCCTCACAGGTAGTTCTTCATTAGAAGTAAATGTTGAAGCTAGAGGTGAGGGAATTGAATATGCATACTATCTATATAAAGATAATGAAGTTTATAAGAAGTTTCCTTATATCCCCGAGCCCATTTTTAAATATACTCCAGAAGAGTCAGGGGAATATTTAGTGAGAGTATTTGTGAGGAACAAATTTTCGAAGGTTGCCTCCAATACAAAATCTGTTATTGTTAAATAAGTAAATCTGCACATATAAGTAAAGGAGAATTTTGATAATGAAAATCACAACAGTAGGATTAGGTTATATCGGATTACCAACATCCGTGATGTTTGCAAAATATGATGTCGATGTTCTCGGAGTCGATGTAAACCCATCCGTCATCGAATCATTAAATAACGGTCAAATCCATATCGGAGAGCCTGGTCTTCAGGAAGCTTTAACGGAAGTCGTGGAAAAAGGGAAATTCAAAGCTGCTTTAGAGCCAGAAAAAGCGGATGCTTTCATCATTGCGGTTCCAACGCCGAATCTGGATGATGAACATAAATCCTGTGACTTGACGTATGTCAAGCAGGCTGTAAGTAACGTCATTCCTTATCTTGAAAAAGGAAATGTCGTCATCGTGGAATCGACGATTGCTCCAAGAACGATGGACGATCATGTGAAACCGATGCTTGAAGAAGCCGGTTATACGATTGGAGAAGACATTTACCTTGTACATTGCCCAGAGCGTGTATTGCCTGGTCAGATCATGCATGAATTGATTTACAATAATCGTATCGTCGGGGGAGTTACACCGGCTTGTACGGAAGCAGGCGCGAAAGTCTATGAAACATTTGTAGAAGGGGAAATCATCAAAACACAGGCGAAGACGGCGGAAATGTCCAAGTTGATGGAAAATACGTATCGTGATGTCAACATCGCTCTTGCCAATGAACTGACGCAAGTATGTAATGAACTGGACATTGATGCTCTAGATGTCATCGAAATGGCTAACAAGCATCCGCGTGTCAATCTGCATACACCTGGACCAGGAGTCGGCGGTCACTGCCTGGCGGTCGATCCATACTTCATCGTGTCGAAAGCACCTGAAACTGCGAAGTTGATCAGTCAGGCCCGCGCTGTGAACGTCTCCATGCCGGAATTCGTTATCGGCAACGTTCACAAATTGATGAAACAAGTTGGTGGAAAAACGGTAACCATTTTCGGTTTAGCATACAAAGGAAACGTGGATGATATCCGAGAAAGTCCGGCTATGGAAATCTATGAGACTCTTAAAGAGCAAAGTAACTTTGAAGTAAGAGCCTATGATCCGCATGTAGATAAAGAGTTTGTGGAACAAGATTTTACAACGGCTGTCGCCAACTCGGATCTCGTACTCATTTTGACAGATCACAACGAATTCAAAGAACTGGACTGGGAGAAACTGAGCGTCATGAACAACCTGCAGGTCTTCGATACGAAAAATGTCGTGTCAAATGCGGATGAGACTGTTCAATACATGAATTTCGGTAACCTTTATCAGTTTACGAAGAAAGAAAATGTTATGGTATGACACCGGTCTTCAACATTTTTAAAGAACAACTTTCGCATTTCCCATTGATTTTCCGTTTAGCGATTTATGATATCAAAGGGAACTACCAAATGCACTATTTAGGAATTCTCTGGCAGTTTATCAATCCTCTTATTCAGGTTTTAGTCTACTGGTTTGTTTTTGGTGTGGGACTGAGGCAGGGAGGGGCTGTCGGAGACGCTCCTTTTATTGTGTATTTGTTGTTGGGTCTAGTACCTTGGTTTTTCATTGCCCCGACAATCACTCAGGGATCAAACAGTATTTATAGTAAGGTGAACTTAGTATCTAAGATGAAGTTTCCTGTCAGTGTCCTCCCGTCGATCACAATCCTTGGGAATATGTTCAGCTTCTTTTTAATGCTGGGAATACTCGCAGTGATTCTTTTCTTATACGGAATCAATGGTGGGATATACCTTCTTCAATTGCCCTATTATCTCATCTGCCTTTTCTTATTTTTATTTGCATTCACTTTATTATCATCGACGATATCTGCCATCATCCGCGATTATCAATTGATGATTCAATCGGCGATGCGTATGCTGTTTTTCCTGACACCCATTTTCTGGACATTGGAGAGCTTTCCTGAGCAGATTCAGTCTATAGTTAAATTGAACCCTTTTGTTTATATAATTAATGGAATTAGAGATGCATTCCTTGGGCAGGGATGGTTTTTTGATGATTGGAAGTATATGCTTTACTTTTGGTCATTGACGTTACTGATTTTGCTAGTCGGATCGATTTTGCACGACAATTTTAAAGATAAATTTGTGGATTACTTGTAAGTGGAGGCTTATTATATGAAGCCAGTAGTGAAACTTGAAAATGTCTCAAAACAGTTCAGTTTTTCTAGAAAAAAATCGGACCAGCTGTTAGAGATGCTATCAGTAAAAAAGAAGCAAAAAAACTTTACAGCGCTATCTAATATTTCATTCGAAGTCTTTCGGGGAGAGACCATCGGGATCATCGGTACAAATGGTTCTGGAAAA
Organism: Halobacillus fulvus; assembly: GCA_004078665.1. Classification (GTDB taxonomy): domain Bacteria; phylum Bacillota; class Bacilli; order Bacillales; family Halobacillaceae; genus Halobacillus; species Halobacillus fulvus. The sequence goes on from SCFO01000002.1 coordinate 623,196, forward strand.
TCAACACTTTCCAATTTACTAGCTCAGATTGTGCCTCCTACCAGTGGTTCTATTACAATTGATGGGGAACCGACACTGGTGGCCATATCTGCTGGATTGAATAACCATTTAACTGGTCTTGAAAATATTGAATTGAAATGCTTGATGCACGGTTTAAATAAAAAAGAAATCAAGTCGATTACACCTGATATTATGGAGTTCGCAGATATTGGGGACTTTATTTCCCAACCGATTAAGAATTATTCGAGCGGGATGAAAGCGAGACTTGGCTTTGCGATATCTGTTCATATTGATCCTGACATACTTGTCATCGATGAAGCACTTTCTGTAGGAGATTCAACATTCCATCAAAAGTGTGTAGACAAATTTCATGAGTTTAAGCAAGAAGGAAAAACCATATTCTTCATCAGCCATTCTCTCAGTCAAGTCAAATCGATATCGGATCGGATTTTGTGGATGAATCACGGTCATATGGAGATGTTTGATGAAAAAGAGAAAGTAGCCACGGAGTATAGCCAATTTATTAAGTGGTTTAATGCATTATCTAGTCAAGAAAAGAAAGTGTATCGGAAGTCGAAGATACAGAACCAATTGAATGAACAGCTTCCTGAAACCACGACACTTAGGAGATCGCGAAAAGTATCCAAGAGGAATACAAGGCTTTCTTTTCCATTATTATTTGTATCACTCATCACTTTATTAAGCTCTATTCTGCTATTGTTTGGTGACAACTTTGATTCGTTCACCGCAGGTGCCACTGAAGCAAGTAACAAGGAAACTACGGTGGATTCAGCGGCGGACTGGCAGGAAGTAGGTCAGCCTGGATTCACCATTCAGTCCCCTGCTTCCTTATATTCTGACGAGGAATTAACAGATGTGGAAACCGAGATACCTTTCGCATCAGAAATGCTTGTCCAATCTGTAATGGATGGTGTTTATAAAGTAGAGCATGATGGTCAAATTCTCTATACAGAGAAGGCAGCTATCCAACTAGATAGCGGGTCCTCCAGTCAAGTAGCAGATATTTCATTAGGCGATTTAGCTCGAACATTTCCTGAACGCTTTGTAAATTCTTATGAGTACTTCTTTGCGTTCATGGGAGCTGATTATGAAACAGTAACATCAAATTTAAATGGCTACACAGACCAGGGAATAAATGAACTGGATCAGAAGTTTCTCGAATTTTCCGATGATCATGTCACAATTATCTTTGACGAAAAGGATGATGCTGGCACCTTTGTTGTCTCAGAATTGAATACCTCCCATCCTGTTATTAATCAACTCATAGAAGAGGCACGTATGTATTCGGTTGATAAAACACTTTATAATATTCAAACAGAACAATATTCCATCAATATAAATATGAGAGCAAGCACGCTCATGGTGACGAAAATAGGGGAAGATTGAGTTGAATTACTAAGAATAGCTTTTATACTAATCTATTTTGAATTGGATTGTTTAATTTTAAAATGATAGGATAAAATTGCTAATCTTTTTAGTGAAAACAAAAAAATGGGGGGTCACATTATGAACAAAATCAAAAAAGCCATCATCCCGGCCGCTGGTCTCGGCACACGTTTCCTACCAGCAACCAAAGCCATGCCGAAAGAAATGCTGCCTATCGTCGATAAGCCGACCATCCAATACATAGTCGAAGAAGCCATCGAATCAGGAATTGAAGACATCATCATCGTGACAGGGAAAGGTAAACGTGCGATTGAAGACCATTTTGATAAGAACTTCGAACTTGAGGATAATCTCCAATCGAAGGAGAAGTTCGACCTGCTTGAAAAAGTGAACAAGACATCGAACGTCGACATTCACTACATCCGTCAAAAGGAACCAAAAGGACTTGGTCACGCAGTATGGTGTGCGCGGAAGTTCATCGGGGACGAACCGTTTGCGGTGCTGCTCGGGGATGATATTATTCGTTCTGAAGAGCCGGGGCTGAAGCAGTTGATCAACCAGTATGATGAGACAGGTTCTTCTGTGATCGGGGTCCAGCAGGTAGCGGATGATCAGACGCACCGCTATGGCATCATCGATCCGGAGAGTAATGAGGACCGTCGTTATAAAGTCCGTAATTTTGTTGAGAAGCCGCCTCAGGGTGAGGAGCCTTCCAACCTGGCGATCATGGGACGTTACATTTTGACGCCTGAAATCATGGATTATCTCGATAAGCAGGAAAAAGGCGCGGGCGGAGAGATCCAGCTGACGGATGCGATCCAGCATTTGAACGAAGAGCAGGATGTCTATGCCTATGACTTTGAAGGCAACCGCTATGATGTCGGGGAGAAGCTCGGCTTCATCCAGACCACCATCGAAATGGCGCTTGAGCGCGAAGATCTGCGTGATGATGTGATGAGTATCTTGGAAGAGATTGTGCGAAACAAGAAAACTACACAGGTGTAATGCGTGAAGGAATGAGTGAAAGTGAGCAAGCAAAAGAAAAGGGTTGACCGTAGAAAGAAGAAGCGGGGGCGCTGGTGGAAGGTGCTTCTGCTTGTTGTCCTGATGCTGTCTGTCGCGGGAGGAGCCTACGCCTTCAACCTCTACAGTGGGGCTAAAGACACCGTCGATGAGGACATGCATGAAGCGGTTACTTCCATTGACTCTGAAGTGACAAAGAAAAAAATCGAGGAGAACGAGCCTCTTCATATTCTCCTGATAGGTGTGGATCAGCGCGAAGGCGATGTCGGGCGCTCCGATGCTCTGATGGTCATGACGCTGGATGCGGAGAACAACCGCAGTCAGATCATCAGCATTCCACGGGACACGAGAACCGAAATGGTCGGAGACGATCCAAAAGCCGGAAGCTTGGATAAAATCAACCACGCGTATGCGTTCGGAGGCTCCGATATGACGGTTGCGACTGTTGAGAGCTTCCTTGATATCGAGCTTGATTATTACGTCCGGGTCAATATGGAAGGGCTTGAAGGCATGGTCGATGCGGTCGGCGGAGTGACGGTTCAGAACGATCTCGACTGGATCGGTGAAAATGACTTCCATTACCGCAGAGGCGAGCTGAATCTGACCGGCGATAATGTCATGCGTTATGTCAGAATGCGTTACAAGGATCCAAATGGAGATGCTGGTCGTAATGAACGTCAGCGTCAGGTGATCCAGGCAATCATTGATAAAGGCGCAAGCATCGATTCGATCAATCGTGTGGACGAAGTAATGAGCGTTCTCGGCAATAACGTCGCGACGAATATGAAATTCGAGGATATGCGGAATATCTTGATGAATTACCGCGGGGCCCAGCAAGATATGAGCACGTATCAAATGACAGGGACGGGCACCCGGATCAATGGCATCTACTATTTACAAGTGCCGGATGAAGAAGTCCAGAACGTCAGAAGTATGATCAGAGAATACAGTTGAAGGAGGCCGCCTGTAACGGGCGGTTTTTTTATGTCTTTTTATAAACCTTCTATTCAGAAACACCTCAAATTTAAAGGGTTATTAACAACCTCCAACATAAAGAGATGAAAAATACAAAAATTTAATAAATACCCCTAGAAATCACCAAACATTTACGATAGAGTGAAACAATGGAATCCATTCCCATAAATCTAAAACATATCGTCTATTTTTGTTGAACAGCCTTAAATTTTGTCTAAAAGTGACGATACACCTAATAGTCCCATGCATACAAATTGTGAACCTTTTGTATCATTTTCACAAAAACCGTCACAAAAAGTCGTATGGAAACCTTTGTATGCTATAATGTGACTAACTTTTTAAATTTTTCGACAGGAAAGAGAGGTTTTACCACTTATGGAAGAAACTATTTCGCTGAAGGAGATCTTTGATGTCCTGAAAAAGCGGATCCTCATGATTATCGGGCTCGCCCTCGGCGCAGCTGTCATCAGTGCATTGGTCACCATTTTCGTATTGACTCCGACCTACCAATCTTCCACACAATTCATCGTGAACCAATCGGATACCTCGCAGAATGCGACGTACGATGTGAACGATATCAGGACAAACGTGGAACTCATTAATACATATAATGTCATTATTAAAAGTCCTGCTATTCTGAATGACGTGATTGAAGAGTTGAATCTTAATACGAGCGCAGCTGCATTAGCGAATCAGATCCAGGTTTCGAATGCTGATCAATCCCAGGTCGTCGATGTTTCTGTCACGAGTACGGATCCAGCAATGGCTGTTAAGATTGCGAACACGACGGTCGAAACGTTCATGGACGAAGTTCCGAACCTAATGAACGTTGATAATGTCCGTGTCTTATCACCGGCTGTCCTAGGTGCCGATCCAGCACCCGTCAGTCCGAACACGATGCTGAATATTGCGATCGCTCTCGTAGTCGGTCTGATGATCGGTGTCGGGATTGCGTTCCTTCTCGAGTATTTGGATAACTCGATCAAAACCGAGCAGGATATCGAACAGACACTAGGTCTCCCTGTCATGGGAACCGTGACGACGATTACCGAAAAAGACATCTTGGAAGGCCGTCCCTCTATCCGACGACCGAATAACTCGAACGTAAGGAGGGAGTCGATTGGCTCGTAAACAGAAAAAAGCGATCCAGTCCCAAGCGCGGACCCTGATCGCCAACGACAACCCGAAATCACCAATCGCTGAACAATACCGTACCATCCGGACCAACCTTGAATTCGCATCCGTTGATGAGAAGCTTTCCACAATGATGGTCACATCGGCAGGTCCGTCTGAAGGAAAATCGTTAACGACAGCGAACCTTGCCGTCGTATTCGCCCAACAGGGCAAACGTGTCCTTTTGATCGATGCCGATTTACGTAAGCCGACGATCCACTATACATTCAGACTGGATAACAGTAAAGGATTGAGCACCTATCTTGCAGGTGGTCACCGCCTACCTACGATCGTTCAGGAGAGTCAAATTGAAAACCTTGACCTAATAAGCAGTGGTCCGATTCCTCCGAACCCTTCGGAACTGCTCGGATCGAAAGCGATGGCGAAGTTCATTTTGGAAGCGAAGCAACAGTATGATCTGATCATTTTCGATTCCCCGCCAGTCCTTGCTGTGACGGATTCACAGGTGCTGTCTTCTTCGGTGGACGGAACATTGCTTGTCGTCCGCAGTAAGCAGACAGAGAATGAAGCGGCCGTCAAGGCGAAAGAGCTTCTTCTTCAGGCAAAAGCGAACATTCTAGGTGCCGTGTTGAATGACCGAGAAGTGAAATCTAGTAACTATTATTATTACTACGGTCAGAAATAAAGAGATGACCGCTGTTCTATGAATAGAGCAGCGGTTCTTTTATAAAGTCTATCTGTAAGAGTACTTAGGACTTAAAAAAAGAATAGGTCCATCAACTTAGTAAACTTATAGAAGTAAAAGAGCTATTATTCCACATTATTCGACATATTCATCCTTTTTTATTCAAAAGTGCTCCAAAATGATTTAAATTCCGCATGAAAGATTAATCTGTTTTTTGTAACTCAGTGCACTACCTGAATTGAAACTTTCCCAACAAAAGAGAGTGAACCCTTGGTATAAAGCATTTATCCAAAAAAAACCACTTTAGAAAAATCGCTTACATCTGACGGGTTTCTCCAAAGTTTTAATATTTTTTATTAATTTCTCTTATAACCCCCAGAAAAACTATTTATTTAACGTTTGGAAACTGATATACTAAAGCCATGTTTTTCATAAAAAGGAAGTGCCAGATAAATTAAGAGAGTATTTCCAGTTAAATAAGTAAAGGGGATTGAGTCTTTTGATAGATATTCACAGTCATATTTTACCGGGAGTCGATGATGGAGCACAGAGCATCGACGATAGTATTGAAATGGCTCGTGCTGCGGTTCAGGAAGGAATTCATGCGATTGTGGCGACGCCGCATCATATGAATGGATCATACATAAACACCAAAAGAGAGATTTTGCAGCGAGTCGATCAGTTGAATAACGAGCTTCAAAACCGGGACATTGGCCTAGAGGTGTTGCCAGGGCAGGAAACACGGATCAATGGGGACATGCTTGAAGCGATCAAGATGGATGATGTGCTGACGATCAATGATACGAGCTATGTGTTCGTAGAATTGCCGTTCGAATCGATTCCGAGATACACAAGCCAGCTTCTGTTCGATCTGCAGGTCGCGGGATACCGTCCGATCATCGTCCATCCGGAGCGTAACCAGCCGATCATGGACAATCCAGATCTGTTGTATCCATTCATCAAGCAGGGCTCTTACGCTCAAGTGACAGCTGCAAGCGTAGCCGGAAAGTTCGGGAAGAAAAGTGAAAAAGTCGCGCATCAGCTGATTGAAGCGAATCTTGTCCACTTGATTGCGTCGGATGCTCATAATGTAACGAGCCGTAAGTTTCACATGAGTCAGGCTTACCAGACGATTTCCAAGAAGTATGGACGTTCGATGAGCTTCTTTTTTAAGGAGAATGCCGAGTATTTGGTAGAAGATCAGGTGCTGGCCGCCGAGCCTCCAGAGCACGTGAAGAAGAAGAAATTCATGGGGCTGTTCTAAGTGAGCCAACAAGAGCTTCCGAAATCCGTCAACAAAGCGATTCGTTATATCAAGTATCAAGCACCGGAGCAGAAGCTTCATATGCTTGAAAAAGTATTGAGCGATGCGATCCAGCATCGTAAACAGAAGGAGGGGTCAGGTTGTCAGCTGCGTACAAAATGAGGTTGATGTTACTCATCGTCATCGATTCCGTCATCGTATCATTCTCGATTTATATGTCGCACTTTTTCTTAAATCCATATTTCACGGTCTTTGACCGGACGATGCTCGTGTCTTCTATCACCTTGTTGCTAGCACATCACATCTATTCCAGCTTCTTAGGAATGTATAAGAAAAAATGGCGGTATGCCAGTATGGAAGAACTGTTGGGCATTCTTTTTGTTGTGTCACTTTCGGTCGTCACGACAGCGGTCGTACAAGCTGTCGGCTTCGGCAACATCTATGAACGCGCCTTAACGATCACTTGGTTACTACATATCATTTTCATCGGTGGAGTACGCTTCGCCTGGCGCTATTACAATACATATGGAATTTCCGTGAAGCCGAACTTGAAACGTAGAGAAGAGAATCCTGACCATAAACGGACGCTGATCATCGGAGCCGGAGCCGCCGGCCGGATGCTCGCGAGACAGATGAGGGATTCCAAATCAGTCGACACTACTATTATCGGCTTCGTCGATGATGATGTGAAGGCACATAACCTTGTTATTTCTGGCATCCGTGTCATCGGCGGAACGAGCATGATCGAATACATCGTCCGCGAATACGATGTCAACCACGTCGTCATTGCGATGCCATCGGTTGAAAGAGAACGAATCAAGGACATTATCAATCAGACAAAAAATGTCGTGAATAATGTCCAGACACTTCCTATGATCGAAGATATCGCCCTTGGAAACGTGTCGATCAGCCAGATCCGCGATGTCCAGATTGAAGATTTGTTAGGAAGAGAACCGGTCGAGCTTGATATCGACTCGATCAAATCCGAAATAAAGGACAGGACGGTCATGGTTACCGGTGCCGGTGGATCGATCGGATCCGAAATCTGCCGTCAGCTCGTTAACTTCAAACCCGAGCGCCTTGTGTTACTTGGGCACGGAGAAAACAGCATTTATAAAATTCATATGGAGCTGACGCAGCTGGGGCTGGAAACGGAATTGATCCCAGTCATCGCCGATGTTCAGGACCGTGAGCGCATCTTCCAAGTTGTTGATGAGTACGCACCGTCTTATATTTACCACGCCGCTGCCCATAAGCACGTACCGCTGATGGAAGCGAACCCGAAAGAAGCATTTAAAAACAACGTATTAGGAACGAAGAACGTGTCCGAAGCGGCAGATGCTGCCGGAGTGAAGACGTTCGTCCTCGTTTCTACAGATAAAGCCGTCAACCCACCGAACGTGATGGGTGCGACGAAGCGTATGGCCGAAATGGTCATCCAGTCATTGAGCAAACAAAGTGCGACGAAGTTTGTCGCCGTCCGGTTTGGAAACGTACTCGGAAGCCGGGGATCGGTCATTCCGTTATTCAAGAGACAAATCGAAGCCGGAGGTCCCGTCACCGTGACCCATCCGGAAATGACACGCTACTTCATGACGATTCCTGAAGCATCCAGACTCGTCCTCCAGGCAGGGACATTGGCCAGAGGTGGCGAAATCTTCGTCCTAGATATGGGAGAACCCGTCAAAATCGTCGACCTTGCCCGCAACTTGATTCATTTGTCAGGCTTCAAAGAGGATGAGATTCCGATCGAATTCAGCGGGATCCGTCCTGGGGAGAAGATGTACGAGGAGCTACTTGGTGAGGATGAAGTGCATTCGGAGCCGGTGTTTCCTAAGATTTTGATTGGGAAGACGGTGGAGTTTGATGCGCGTGAGGTGCTTTCTGTGATTGATCATCATTCGAGGATGAGTGATGGGGAGTTGAGGGAAGTTGCGATTGGGCTTGCGAATGCGAAGGATGAGAAAGAGGTTGTTGGTAGTTGAAAGGTTGAAAACTGAACAAAGAGTTGCTTCTATGGGAGTGGCTCTTTGTTTAATGGTTAAAAAAGTTATCCGAGGAGTTTGTTCATATGTATATGAAAATTAAGAGGTGCATTGATTTTGTTCTTTCCTTTGTCGGACTTATCACTTTATCACCTTTATATATACCTTTAATTATAGCCATTAAAATCGATTCGAAAGGACCGGTCTTCTTTCAACAAAAGCGAATTGGGATTAATAAAAGCTACTTTAGTATTTTAAAGTTTAGAACAATGAAGATTGATACTCCAAAGGACACTCCAACTCATTTATTAGACGATCCAGAGCAATATATCACAAGAGTAGGGAAGTTTCTTCGGAAGACATCTTTAGACGAGTTGCCACAAATTTTTAATATTTTCATTGGTCATATGAGCATCATTGGCCCTCGACCGGCGCTATGGAATCAATATGATTTAATTACTGAACGTGATAAATATGGAGCTAATGACATTCCGCCTGGACTAACCGGTTGGGCGCAAATCAATGGTCGTGATGAACTTCCTATTAAAGTTAAAGCTAAGCTAGATGGTGAATATGTTCATAAAATTGGACTGTGGATGGACATCAAATGTTTTTTAGGTACTATATTAAGCGTTGTTAAAAGTGATGGTGTAGTAGAGGGAGGACCTTCTAACACCGAAAAAGAAAATGAGTCTGAAAGAAAGCGAAAGAAATCATCTTGAGAGAATATTTTTTAGAGGTGCTGCTATGCTATTAGTTACTGGGATAACTGGTCATACAGGAAAGTACTTTCTGCAAGAGCTTGTTAACCATAAATATAAAGAACCTATCAGGTGTATCATTAGACAGACATCTGATACTACGATGTTAGATAATTGTGGTTTAAATATCGAGAAGGTCATTGGGGATTTAGATAATCCATCATTCATTGAAGAAGCAATGGACGGTGTCGAAACGGTCATGCACATTTATAACATTCACCATTCCCCTTCAATTGTTAGAAGTGCAATGAAAAAGAAAGTAAAAAGAGCGATTTTAGTCCACACAACAGGAATTTACTCTGAGTTTAAATATGCATCCGAAGAATATAAAAACATAGAACAGCAAATTAATGAAATGGAAGACTCAAAATGCGATGTAGACATCACCATACTGCGACCATCTATGATATATGGTGATTTATGTGATAGCAATATGAGCAAATTCATCAAAATGATAGATAAATTTAAGGTTATGCCAGTTATCGATGGAGGCAGAAGTCTCATCCAACCTGTAAATGCTAGGGATTTAGGTAAGGCTTTTTATAAAGTATTAATGTCTCCAGAGAAAACTAAAGGAAATAGTTATGATTTAACAGGGGAAAGACCGATAAAAATGGTGGATGCTTTTAAGACAATCAATAAAGAATTAAATAAAAGAACTTTTTATGTAAGTTTTCCACTTGGTATAGGCGTGTTACTCGCAAAACTGTCTAAAAGCTTTTCAATGGGAAAAGTCGACTATGTAGAACGTGTTCAAAGGATGGGAGAAAACAGGAGCTACTCTCATTCAAAGGCTACAAAAGACTTTGGATATACCCCAATGTCTTTTGAAAAAGGAATTAAAATAGAAGTGCAACAGTACCTTAAGAAACATTAAGTTTTGCCAACAAGGTTAGGAGCAGAATATGAAAATAGCTGTATTATCAAGTCATACATCTTCACTGTTTTGGTTCCGTATTGATATGATGAAGGACTTTATTAAAAATGGACATACTGTTATTGCTTTAGGATCTGCGCCAGAAGCAGAATGGAAAGATAAATTTAGAGAGCATCATATTGATTACAGACAGCTAGAAGTTGATAGAAATGGTGTTAATCCACTAAAGGATATTAAAACATTTAAGCAGCTTCAAAAATTTATGAAAGAAGAAAAACCCGATAAGATTTTCGCTTACCAGGCTAAAACAGTAGTTTATGGTAGCATTGCTGCAAAAATAACTGGTATAGATGAAGTATACCCCTTAATAGCTGGTCTAGGGTCAATCTTTCGAGGTAATGGTCTGAAAAATAGAATCGTAAAAACAATTATGAAAGCTCAGTATTGGACTGCGTTTAAATGTAGTAATAAAGTCTTTTTTCAGAATGAAGATGACCGAAATGAGTGTATTGTTAATGGCTTAATTAAAAAAGAAAATACAACGATCATTAACGGTTCAGGGGTAGATTTAGAAAAGTTTCAACCTCAAAAACTTCCAGATAAACCAACGTTTCTTTTCATAGGCCGTTTGATTAAAGATAAAGGAATTGTGGAATATTTATCTGCTTGTAGTGCGATTAAAGAAAAATATCCGGATGTTCGTTGCCTGTTAGTAGGTCCATTTGACAGTAATCCTTCTGCTCTTAAACAAGAAGAATTAGAGCCATATATAAAGAATGGAACTATTGAGTACTTTGGTGAGCAATCTGATGTAAGACCTTTCATTTCTCAATGTAGTACATATTTATTGCCATCTTATCATGAAGGGACCCCGAAAACTGTATTAGAGGCTATGGCTATGGGAAGGCCAATAATTACAAGCGATGCCCCGGGTTGTAGAGAAACAGTAAATGACAGTGAGAACGGTTTTTTAGTCCCAATTAAAGATATCAATAGCTTAACCGAAAAAATGGAATACTTCATTTTTTATAAAGAAATGTGCGAAAAAATGGGTAATAAAAGCTTGAAAATTGCAAGAGAAAAATATGACGTTAAGATTATTAATCAATCCATTATTAAGACAATGGGGTTGTAAGCGGAGGGGACCATATGGTGGACTTATATAATAAAATTGTTAGCAGAGAAGAAAAGATTTCATTAGTAGGACTAGGTTATGTGGGGATGCCTATTGGAGTAGCATTTGCAAAGAAAGTTGATGTTATCGGTTTTGATATTAACAAGGCAAAAATTGAACAATATAAAAATGGTATAGATCCAACTAAGGAAGTTGGGAATGAAGTAATTAAGAATACCTCAATTGAATTCACGAATGAGGAAGCTAAACTTAGAGAAGCAAAATTTCATATTGTTGCAGTACCCACTCCTGTAAAGGATAATCAACCAGATTTAGTACCAATTGAATCTGCTAGTCGTACATTAGGCAGGAATTTAACAAAGGACTCAATAGTCGTTTTTGAATCCACTGTATACCCTGGTGTGACAGAAGATGTTTGTGTGCCTATTCTAGAGAAAGAATCCGGACTTGAATGTGGAGTGGATTTTAAAGTTGGTTATTCTCCTGAGAGAATCAATCCAGGAGATAAGGTTCATAGGCTCGAGACAATCGTTAAAGTAGTTGCTGCGCAGGATGAGGAAACATTAGATACCGTTGCTAAAGTTTATGAACTAGTGGTAGATGCTGGTGTACATAAGGCTGCCAATATCAAAGTAGCTGAAGCAGCGAAAGTTATAGAAAATTCGCAACGTGATATAAACATTGCCTTTATGAATGAGCTATCAATTATATTTAACAAAATGGGTGTAGATACAAAAGCAGTTCTTGAAGCGGCAGGTACGAAGTGGAACTTCTTGAATTTCTCCCCTGGTTTAGTTGGAGGACATTGTATCGGTGTCGATCCATATTACTTAACTTATAAAGCCGAGCAATTGGGCTATCATTCTCAAATCATCCTATCAGGAAGAAAAATAAATGATGATATGGGCAAATACGTTGCTGAAAGTACTGTTAAAAAAATGATTAAAGCTAATAAGCAAATCAATGGAGCTAAAGTGGCTGTGATGGGTGTTACTTTTAAAGAAAATTGCCCGGATGTTAGAAATACGAAAGTTGTCGATGTTATACATGAGTTAGAAGAGTATGGTGTTGATGTTAAAGTGGTAGATCCTGAAGCGGACAAAGAAGATCTATGGCATGAATATCGAATTAACCTATGTGAGATAGAGGATATAAAAGAAATGGATGCCGTAATATTCGCTGTACCACATAACGAGTTTAAGTCACTTCAGTTGAATGAGATAAAAGCTATGTTTAGCTCTGTCGGGTACATGAACACAATAGCTATGAATGAAGTAGCGGCTACAGCGGAAATTGACAATGAATTTGATAATAAAGATTGTGTACTAGTTGATCTTAAGGGAATATTCGATAGGAAAGAAGCAGAAGATACTGGGTTTGTTTATTGGAGGTTATGATAATGGGTTACAAAGATATAGAGTTTCCGGAAGGTAGTAAATTTTTAGTGACGGGTTCGGCTGGATTTATCGGATCAAATTTAGTCGAGGCTATCTTAAACCTAGGTTATGAAGTTAGAGGTCTGGATAACTTTTCAACCGGGAAAAGGGAAAATGTTGAAGAATTTATAAGTCATCCTAATTACGAATTTATAGAGGGAGATATTTGCGATTTTGATACATGTATGGATGCCTGCAGCGGAGTTGATTTTGTCTTAAATCAAGCAGCTTGGGGAAGTGTACCTCGAAGTATTGAGATGCCGGTATTTTATGAAGAGGTAAATATTAAAGGAACATTAAACATGATGGAAGCAGCAAGACAAAATAACGTGAAGAAATTTGTTTATGCTTCGAGTTCTTCAGTATATGGTGATGAGCCCAATCTTCCTAAAAAAGAGGGTATAGAAGGGAATGTCTTGTCCCCATATGCATTGACTAAAAGGGTCAATGAAGAATATGGAAAGCTTTATTCAAAGTTATATGGTTTAGATACTTACGGTATGAGATATTTTAATGTGTTTGGTAGAAGACAAGACCCTAACGGTGCCTATGCTGCAGTTATTCCAAAATTTATCAATCAATTATTAAGTAACGATCCTCCTATGATTAATGGAGATGGAAAACAAAGCAGAGATTTCACGTACATAGATAATGTTGTTGAAGCGAACCTAAAAGCCTGTAAGGCCAGTAGTAAAGCGGCAGGAAGAGTATACAATATTGCATTTGGAAGTAGAGAATATTTAATTGATATATATTATTTATTATGTGAGTTGATTGGAAAAGATTTGGAACCGATATTCGGCGCTTCGCGTGCAGGAGACATAAAACATAGTAATGCAAATATAGACAGTGCTAAAAAGATGTTAGGATATGATCCTAAATGGTCCTTTAATCAAGGAATTAAAGAGACTATCAAGTGGTACAAAACAATAAAATAAATATTCACTTGTAAAAAAATCCATAATCTAACACTCAGATTAATTATTTCGGATACACTTGTCGTATGTTATTTTTAAAAAATGTAAATATTCTTTGGGGGCAAAATAAGTGAAGATAGCTATACACCAAAATAAAGAGATATTTAACCATTCAACTATGTGGGATAGAGTTTGGATAGAATATTGTGAAAAAAACAATATTGATTATGAAATAGTTAACTGTTTTAGTAATGATATAATAAAGCAATTAGAAGAGTTTGACGTGCTTCTTTGGCATTTTAGTCATTATTCATTACCAGAAATGAAATTTGCAAGGAGCATATTAATAACTGCTGAAAAAATGGGCTTAAAAGTATTTCCGGATACAAATACAGCATGGCATTTTGATGACAAGCTATCACAAACTTACCTTTTAGAATCTATAAATGCTCCAATACCTAAATCATGGAGGTTTTATAGCAAAAAATCAGCAATTAAATTTTTTGAAAAAGATAATGAACTTCCAATAGTTGCAAAACTTATATCAGGATCCGGTTCAAATAACGTGTCATTGATTAATGATAAGAAACAAGCGATGAAATATATTAATAAAATATTTGGTAAAGGTATTGACCCAACCCCAAGCTTATTATATAAATCAAAATCCAATCTGTCCTCTTCTAAAAAAATCACTACATTTCTTAAACGAGTTAAAAGAATTCCCGATTTTCTAGAATCTCTACGTAATGCATCAGAGTTTAATAATGAGCGGGGATATTTATATCTACAAGAATTTATTCCAAATGAAGGTTATGATTTAAAAGTTGTAGTTGTAAATAATAAACTTAGCTTCTTAGCAAGAGATGTTAGAAAAGGAGACTTTAGAGCTTCCGGCGGTGGATCTATTAATTATAATAAGTCAATAATATCACAAGAGATCAGAGATCTTGCATTTAGAATAACCGAAGAGTTAGGCTTCCAATGTATGGGCTACGACTTTATTATAAATTCTTCTACAAACAAGCCAGTTATAGTGGAGATTAGTTATGGTTTTTCACATAAAGCGCAAATAGAATTAGGTGGGTATTGGGACAAAAAGGGTAACTGGTATGAAGTTCCTTTAAATGCACCAGAAGAAATAATTAAAAGTTTTACCTATAAATAATTTAAAGGAGTAATTTGAATGCCTAAAATATCCGTCATAATTGCTGCATACAATGCACAGTTATATGTGGAAAGAGCAATAAAGTCTATATTAAATCAAACCTATCAGAATTTTGAAATAATAGTATGTGATGATAATTCTACAGACAACACTTATGATATTTTGGTGAATCTTTCAACGCAAGATGAAAGAATAAAAGTTTTAAAAAATGAAATAAATATGAAAGCCGCTTACACAAGAAACAGATGTTTGGAACACTGCAACGGTACGTATATAGCCATACAGGATTCTGATGACTTTTCCCATCCTAGTAGATTAAAAGAACAAATTAGTTACTTGGAACAAAATAGACACATAGATTTTGTCAGTAGCAGAATGTACAAAGTACAAGAAGATATACAAAGCTCCCAATATAATAAATGGCCTAAGACTCAATATAAACTACCTTATATTGAATACCCAAAAAATAAAGATTTTCTAAAAAGACTCCCA
Organism: Halobacillus fulvus; assembly: GCA_004078665.1. Lineage (GTDB taxonomy): Bacteria > Bacillota > Bacilli > Bacillales > Halobacillaceae > Halobacillus > Halobacillus fulvus. The sequence goes on from SCFO01000002.1 coordinate 638,452, forward strand.
TATGCTCATGCAGCAACAATGTTTAAAAAATGTGCAGTAGATGAGGTAATGGGATATCGAGTTTCTAAAGAAACAGTTCGAGGACAAGATGCAGACTTATTTATTCGATTACATTCTGTTGGTAAAAGAGGGCATAATTTAAACAAATATTTATATTACTATTTCGAAGGTGAAAATGCGTTTAAACGAAAAAAATTCAAATATCAAATTGATGCTTGTAAAATTAGATATAAGGGATATAAAAAATTAAAACTCTTACCTATGGGATATATTTTCGCTTTGAAGCCACTCTTATCTGGTTTATTACCAAGGAAAATTATAAGAAGGTAGTCATTAGCAAATAAGGAGATCATAATGAGAAAAATTAAGGTTGTTCATTTTGTCAGTATCATGAACTACGGTGGAATAGAGTCACTAATTATGGATTTTTTTAGAAATTTAAATAGAGATCAATTTCAATTTGATTTTATTGTGAATACGAATGAAGTAGGGGATTTTGATGAAGAAATCAAAAAATTAGGAGGCACTATACATAAAATTCAAGGGAATAAAAATAATCCATTAAAAAATTTAAAAAGTATATATAAGATATTAAATAAAGAAAAATATGATGTAGCTCATTTCCATATAAGCATAGCTACAAGTTTTCTTAATGTTTTGTATTGTAAATTATTTAGTAAAACGAAAATTGTAGTTCATAGTCATAGTACCGATAGTGCTAAAACACGTAAAAAATTAATATTACATCATTTGTTCAAACCTGTAATATACAAGCTATCCAATTATAGACTTGCATGCTCAAGTCAAGCTGGGGAATGGATGTTTAATTCTAAAAGTTATACTGTATTCAAAAATGCAATTGAAACTGAAAAGTTCTTGTTCGATAAGAAAACAAAAAATTATATTAAGAATAAATATGACTTTCATGATAAGTTAGTTATAGGACATGTGGGTAATTTCACATATCCAAAAAATCATGATTTTTTAATCGATATTTTTAGGGAGATACAAAATATAAATAAAAATACAGTCCTCTTTTTAGTAGGTGAAGGAAATTTAAAAAAAGAAATAGAAGATAAGGTCAAAAAGTATAATTTAGAAAGTTCTGTTGTATTTTTCGGAAGTACAAACAAAGTTAATTACGTTATTAATTGTTTTGACTATTTTGTCTTTCCATCAAAATATGAAGGTTTTGGGAAAGTATTAGTTGAGGCACAAGCAAACGGTATAAAATGTTTTGTTTCTGATAAAGTTCCAAAAGAAACTAAGATAACAGAACTTGTAACTTTTTATTCATTAAAAAATAATTCAAAATATTGGGCTGCAGAAATTATGGAAGCTAATACAGTAAATAATAGAAAAAAATATAATGCATCTTTAAATTCATCTGATTATAATGTACAAAAACAGATAAAAAAACTCCAAGATATATATTTAAAATTAACAGGAGAGTTCGAAAATGTATAATAAGTTAATCATAAAGAAATATGTAAATAGCTTCTTATACTTATTAACAATAGTATTTTTATTGTTTGTCCCTACATCTATAAATGGTGAATTTCTAGAGATTAATAATGTAAAAATAATTTCTTTACTTTTAATATCTATATTACTAGTGTGCTTAAATGGTAATTTGTCAAAAGTCAAAATGGTGATTTTTTTGGGAGTTCAACTCGTTTTCTGGGGATTTACTCTTATAAATTTATTGAGGGGAGTAACACACTACACCTGGAACCTCGGATCATATTCTATATTAACTATAATTACATTTCTTTTCATTTTTAACTTTAAATCAACAATTGATTTAAAGTTAAATAAACTAATTTTCAATTTAACAAATATCATAATAATTGTTTGGGGTTTAGGCTTAGTTTTTGATGTTAGTTTTATAAATAACTTAACAATTAGTTATTATTCTCAATACACAGGTTGGACTATATATAATATGTTGGAAAATAACAAACCTATTTTAAGTTTTGGTACGCATTCTTTTTCTGCGCTTTTTATATTTTTCATGATAATTTTAAATAAGTTATATAGTGACACAGATAGACTTAATGCAGTATTTATTGTTTTTTATATATTCTTGCTATTAATGACCCAATCCACAACATCATTTGGTTTGCTAATATTAATATTATTATATGTTGTATCCAAATTTAGTTCAAATAAAAAAGGATTACTGTATATCTTATTTGTATTCTTATTATGTACACTTAGTACTATAATATTTTTACAAGGAGATTTACTTAACACCCTATTAGATAGATATGATGGATTGTCAAGTAGATATTCAACAATGATGTTTGATGAAACTTGGGAAGTAATTAAAGCAAACATAGCCTTAGGTGTTTTAGTGCCTAGTGGCAACAGTATAACACTAATTGATTCTGGAATAATCAATTTTATGTTTAAAGGGAATATATTTTTACTTGTATTTTTTTACTTGTTATTTTATTGGTTTGCCAAAAAAAACTTAAGAGAATATTATATACATTTTTTTATTGTGTTTATTTTATTTGAAATTGGAGTTTCTTTTTTTGCAATGGATGTAAGATCGTTAGCTTTAATAATTTTTATATTATTAACGGTTAACAGTGCTCCAAAATATAACAATGCTTATGAATATACTAATGAAAAGAGAGTGAGTTATGAAGTTTAAAGTTAGCGCAAATTTAGATAATAATTATGGAGACGATGAAATGCTAACAATGCTAGCTAAGAAGTTATCCAAACATTCTTTATATGTCAACCCGGGTAGAGAAAATTTACATATGATACCTTTTGAGAAATTAGAGAATGTTTACAAGTATGAAAAAACTAATCATTTCAAAAAAGATTTTGATGGATATATCAAATTATGTGGTGGAATAACTCCATTCGATGGGTCAATATCTTCAATAATTAAAACTTTAATGAGAATTGGCTTGCTGGCTGTGTATAAGTTAAAAAAAATGAACGTTATCTATATTCAAACCAGTACAGGAAATGCTCACAGAGGTTTAGGAAACCGACGAACATTAGTAGAAAAATTATTAACAAAAGCGTTATTATTATTTGTTGATGAAATTACTGTTAGACATAAATCTATATTTAAAGAACTTCGTAAATTAGGAGTGAAAAAAGTAAAGTACTACCCTGATATGGTTTTTTCAGAAGTGAATAATTATGACGATCCTGTTAAAGATTCATTAGGCATATCGGTATATCGTTCAATTAGAAATAAGAAATATAATCTTGATTACTTAAACAAAATGGTGGAAATCATAGACTTGTACACAACTACTACTGAAGGTAAAGTGAAACTATTTGCTTTTGATACAGCTATAGAAAATGACTTATGGATGGCTAATTTAATATATTCGAAAATCAAAGATAAAAGTAAGGTTGAAATTATTTCACACTTGAGTGATAGTGAGAGGTTTACGAAGGAACTCATAACGTGTCATACCATGATTGGTGTTCGATTTCATTCTATAGTTGTTGCTATAAGAGAAAAGATTCCTGTTTTACCTATAATTTATGCTGAAAAGACGAAAAGTACATTAGATGATCTTAATTATAACGGTAAAAGGATTTATTTAAATAACATTAAGGATGAAAATGCTGAAGAGATTGTAAATTTATTAAACAACGAAAGAGATAAGATTAATATTTATGCTTCAGAAGAATATCTATTAGAAGCTAATGGCCATTTAGCTATATTTGATAAATATAATAAGGGATAAAAAGTATATGGATAAATACAAAAGATTAATTAATAATTCTATAGTTTATGCTATAGGTAACTTTGGTTCAAAAATTATAACATTTCTGATGCTTCCTTTTTATACACACATGTTGACTAGAGAAGAGTTTGGTCAAGTAGATATAATAATAACTACGATTACTCTTTTAGTACCTATTTTTACTGTCAACATTGTACAGGCATTAATAAGATTTGTGTTAGATAATACTAAGTCTACATCTACAGTTGTATCTAATTCTCTATTCTTTATTTTGATAGGGGCTGCTCTAGTATTTGCTTTATCACCTTTATTTTCGATGGTAGGTTTTATAAGCGATTATAGCTTGATATTTTTCTTACTTTTCATAGCAAAATCATTTCATGGATTAGTAAAAGAGTTGGCTAGATCACTTAACAAAAGTAAAATCTACATGTTCAGTGACTATATGTATATGATTTCTTTTGTAGTGTTTAATATTATCTTTTTATATATCTTTGAGTTTGATGTCCAAGGGTATCTTCTATCGTTGTTACTGGCTTTAATAATTGATTCAATATTTATAGCACTGAAAATAAAATTTTATAGTTTTATTTCTGTTAAGAGTTTAGATTTTAATTTAACAAAAGAAATGTTTATGTATAGTCTTCCATTAATACCCACTGCAGTAATGTGGTGGATAATGACTATTTTTGATCGCTATATGTTAACCTATTTTATTGACTTAAGTGCTAATGGATTATATGCTGTTGCAAATAAGTTCTCAATAATCATTTCCACATTTTACATTGTTTTTTTAAAAGCTTGGCAAATATCTGCTATTGAGGAATATAAGACAGATAGTAAAGATGAATATTACACTAATATATTTAATGTGTTGTTCTTTTCATGTTTTTTATTAGGTTCGATATATGTAACTTTTAATAAATTATTATTTGCCACTTTTGTTTCTGATGAATTTTTTGATGCATGGTTGTATGCACCAATTTTAGTAGCCTCTGTAATATTTTCCAGTTTTGCTAGTTTTATAGGTACTAATTATGTTGCTGCCAAGAAAACAAAAGGGGCATTAGTAACTTCTATATATAGTGCTATAGTAAATGTGTTATTAAATTTCGTTATGATTCCAATAATAGGTATTTATGGAGCTGCTCTTTCAACATTAATTAGTTTTTTAATACTGTTTATTATCAGATATTTCGATACAAAAGATTTAGTGGAAATTCAATTTAAATACAAATTTGAAATGATTATTGTGCTTTTTTTGTTTTCTTTTCAAATTATAATTAATTATTTTATTCAAGATCAATCGATATGGTATATAAACTTAGTTTTCTTATCTTTAGTAATACTTGTATGTTTTAGACATATATTTAGTATGTCAGGTAGGAAATTAGTATTTAATAGATAATATTCTAAAATATCGTTCTTACTACGATTTAGTTAAAGTAATGTAATGGTTCTTTTAAAGTCCACTAAAAATGGTTGTTGGAGGGATATCTTATGAAACTAATGTGGTTCTTATTAAATAAGCGAATGTTAACTAAAAACAAGTACACAAAAAAAGTATATTCTGCTATTATCACTTTGCTTTTAAATAAAAAAGGGAGCTATATTGGTGGTGGAGCTAAATTTTTAAATAAACCATTTTTTCCTCATGGAATAAATGGAGTACTTATATCCAGTGGTGCAGTAATTGGCGAAAATGCAGTTATCTTTCATCAAGTAACTATTGGCTCAAATACGTTAAAGGATTCTAAAGGGAAAGGAGCACCTATTATAGGAGGAAATTGCTATATAGGTGCTGGGGCTAAAATTATTGGGAATGTTAATATAGGAAATAACGTACGTATTGGCGCAAATTGTGTTGTTGTTAAAGATATACCTGATAACTCTGTGGTTGTTAATCAACAATCAAGAATAATACAAAAGTCAAATGTAAATAATGAATTTGTTTGCTTTCAATCATAGTATATTAAAGAAAAGGACAGTGTTATTACTGTATGCACATTATTTAAACAATGGAATCTATAGATACACCATGTGAAAATCTCAAACTCCCTGTCATTCAGAATGAATAGCAGTCACTAACTGAACAAGCATCTATAGATAATAAACCATATTCTTTGTTTTTAGAGCGAGTACTCGAAGCTGAGAACAAAGCTCGTCTAGAAAGAAGCAAACAAAGTTTACTAAAGCTCTCAAGCCTCCCTTTCAGGCAGACATTAGATACATTTGATTTCTCCAGAGTTAGCGGGATTACCAAACTAGACTTTGAGAATACATGATTCTATCCTTTATAGAGCGCGCAATCAAAACTTTATCTTCCTCGGCACGCCAGTTCTAGGAAAAACACATATAGCATCATCTATCGCTCTGGAGGCCATCAGTAAAGGTTACAAAACATATTTCATGACCGTCCAAGAGCTGGTTACTTCTTTAGAAACTGCTGACAACTTGGGGAACTAGACAAGAAATAGAGAGGGTTTTCTAAGCCTTCTCTCCTAATCAATGATGAAACGTTTCATCATTCCCCTTATCGTCATCCCCACCATTCAGCCTCCGCTGTATCAATTATCGGAGTCGAATCATGAAAGTAGGTATAACATTGCATCAAAAATTCTTGTTCAAGCTCATTTATCATGGAAATGTAAAAGGTTTTGAAGCTCAGCTAATATATAAGAGGTGCTGAAATGAATGACTTCATAAAGAAATACGCCGAGCTTTCCGGAGAGGATCATGTTGCGAATCTTCAGTGGGAAGGTCGTATCGCTGCTCAAATTAAAAGCAGTCGAAAAAAGGATTCGCTGTCCCAGCAAGAGCTCGCTGACCGGGCAGGGGTTCCCAAATCCACCATTGGCCGGATAGAAGCGGGTATGACAAGTCCTAGAACAGAAACGCTGTATAAGCTATCAAAAGTTTTGGGAGTTCCTTTTGTCATTGATGGGACGCAAGGTATGGATTTTAAAGATGAGTATTCAAAAACATAAGAGAAACCGCCATGATAAAGGGCACATATCTACTGTTTGCCGATGATGACCAAACAGTAGATATGTGCCCTTGATTTTGTGCGGAAATGGAGTGGCGCAAACGGCGGGACGTATCCACGATTTGCTTTATTTGCGGCAAGATTTTCAATCATACTCAAATAAATTGTCGAAAAATATTGACAATTAAAAAACAACAAGCTATCATATGGTTATGGCTTTGTTATAACAAAGTATTCAATTGTTATCATGAATCGATATTAGCAATTTTGAGGTGATCACTATCAAACAAACATTAAACGTCAAAGTATTTGAAGATCTCTACAATAAAATAAAATCTAATTACTATGCACTCGGAGAAAAGCTGCCGACAGAGAGTGAAATGCAGGAAATCTACGGTGTGAGTCGAGCACCGATCCGGCAGGCGTTAGGGCGTCTCCAAACGGAAGGGTTGATTGAGCGGCGACCTGGGATCGGCTCGGTCGTGATCGAAAATGATTTATCTGGTCCATCGATTCAGATGGGGGGGTTCAGCTCGAACTTCAACCGGAGATGGAGTCAGTTGAATTGCCGGACGGTGGATGTCTCGAAGGTGGTAGCGGAAGAGGATGTGGCGAAGGGGCTGGAGCTGAAGCCGGATAGTCTGGCTACTAAGATTACGAGGCTTCGGAGTGATCAGGACACGCCAACATTTTTGCTGTTCCACTATTATGTGGACGCGGATGTGCAAACGGTCAAGAACGCGGGGGAGATTCTCCATATGCGTCAGTTTGCGAGCGAGGTGCTCGGATTAGAGTTTGCGTTTGTGAACGAAGAGATTCGGGCGGTGAAGGCCGATGATCAGCTCAGCTATTACTTGGAAGTGGAGAAGGGTTATCCGATTTTGCAAATTAACCGGACATCATACAACTCGGAGTATAAGCCTGTCGAGTATGTGAGGTATTTTGTAAGGACGGAGGATTGGCCGTATAAGGTGATGTACAACCAAGATGGTGGGAAGATGGAGCTTTAATTTCCCACCTGGCCCCATTTTTTTACCAATAAATGTCTGAAAATTATGAAAAAGAGGTGAAACTATGGAAAAAAGAAAAGATTTCGCTCTGCCTTTCCGTTATCTGATGGGGGGATCACTACTCATCATCGTAGTGATCACGATCCTCCAGGTCATAGCCCGCTTCGTGTTCGACCGGCCGTTGATCTGGAGTGATGAGCTGGCTCGGTTCATCCTCATATGGATGGTGTTCATCGGGGCTGCGGTTGTCGCATTTGATGACAAGCACATGGCGGTGGAGGTCATTCAGGAGAAGATGTCGCCTAAGATGAAGCTTATCACCTCTTTGATTATGAGGGTGTTGATCATCGTCTTCCTTTTCATGACGGCTTATTCGTCCATCGAACTCGTCCAGGTGTCACATAACCTGGCATCAGGGGCTTTGGAAATTCCCTATTCCTACTGGCGAGTCGCTGCAACAGTGGGCAGCGTGCTGATGATTCTCTTTATCGTCATCCGGACAGTTTATGATGTGCAGAGCTATCGCAGCGGGAATTACCGCAATACATCGATCATCGAGGAGGTGAAGGAATGATATTCTTAGTGATTTTATTAATGATTGTGCTGATCGTGTTAGGACTTCCAGTAGCCTTTGCGTTAGGGATTTCCTCTTTGGTCTATCTGATCATGGAAGGTGTCGACCTCAGTATGGTGGCACAAAGCATGGTCCGGGGAGTCGACTCGTTTACGTTGCTTGCGGTCCCGTTCTTCCTGTTGATCGGGGAGCTTATGAACTCTGGTGGGATTACGAATAAGATCATCCGGATGGCGCGTGTGCTCGTCGGCCACTTCAAGGGTGGACTGGCCCAGGTGAACAACGTGGCGAGTATCATTTTCTCAGGAATTTCAGGCTCAGCTACGGCAGATACGGTAGCCCTCGGATCCGTCTTGATTCCAGCGATGGAGAAGGAAGGGTATGACAAGAAGTTCTCTGCAGCCATTACGGCAGCTTCTTCGATTGTCGGCCCGATTATTCCGCCGAGCATTACGCTGATCATTTTCGGAATTGTGACGTCCCAGCCGATCGGTCCTTTGTTGATTGCGGGCATTATCCCAGGGGTGCTCACAGCGCTTGCACTGATGACTTATACATATTTCATTTCAGTGAAACGTGGATATCCGAGTTATCCGAAGGCTACTTTCAAGGAAGCGCGATCGGCATTCTACTCAGGCATTCCGGCCTTGCTGCTTCCGGTCATCATTGTCGTCGGAATCGTCAGCGGTATCTTCACTCCGACAGAATCTGCAGCTGTCGCCGTGCTTTACGGCCTTATCATCACCTTCTTTTTCTATAAAAATGTCACCATTCGCTCGTTCGGTTCGATATTGAAAAAGACGAGCTATGAATCGGCGAAAATTCTGTTCATCTTGGCAGCGGCGACCGTTTTTGCCTGGGTCGTGACTAAGTCGAGGATTTCTGAGACGCTGGGAGATTTCATTTTCGGCTTTTCGACGAATCCTACGATCATCATCACACTCGTCGTCATTTTCCTTTTTCTCATCGGATTGTTCATGCTGCCTTCCGAGGCGATTATTGTATTCGCTCCAATTCTGACACCGATCGTGATGCAGGTCGGCATCGATCCGATCCACTTCGGAGTCGTGATGGTATTGACGTTGACGATCGGTGGATCGACACCACCTGTTGGCATCATGCTCTACATCGTAGCGGATATCGCCAAATTGTCCTTCGGTAAATTGGTGAAGGAAATGCTTCCACTTTATGCACCACTGGCAGTAGCTGTGCTGATCACAGCATACATTCCATATTTAAGCACATTCATCGTAGATTTCTTCTTCAAATAGATGCCGCCGAACTTGGGGGCGAAATCATTCAAACGTAAGGAAAGGGAGGATGCAGATTGGGTAAACACGCGATACATCATATGACATGGAAAGAGGTGGAGGAAGCCTTCTTGGATGATCCGGTGGTGATCGTTCCTTTGGGATCGATGGAAGAGCACGGTCCTCACTCAGTGACAGGAGACTTCATGGCTTCTACGGAAGTCGCCAAAAGGGTAGCTGAGAGGACGGGGGCGTTGTATGTTCCGACTGTCCCTTTCGGAAATTCCGAATATTTCAGAGGCTATCCAGGCACGATCTCACTTTCCCAGCAAACCGTCATCAGCTTACTTGAAGATGTCTGTACAAGCTTGCTGGAGCATGGAGTGAAGAAGATCCTTTTCTTCAATGGACATGCAGGGAACGCTCCAGCCGTCGACCAGGTGGCGAGAAAAGTAAGAAGAGAAGAGGGCGTAAGTATTGTGGGGATGGATTTATGGCAGATGCTGAGTCCAGAACAGAAGCAAGCCATCTATCAGGAGGATCGTGATCCGTCCGGTCATGGAGGGGAACCGTTGACTTCGGTGATGTCCTATTTATTCCCGGAGAAGATGCGGATGGATTTACTGCCCAAGCATTGGGAGACGAAAGAGACGTTCAATCAGTATGAAATTGACAACCTGATGAAGATGAAGCTCAATGGATCGAAAGCGAATTTGTATTTGAACATGGAAGATATCTCCCCACAGGGGATCCTTGGCAATCCAAGGAATGCATCAGCTGATAGAGGCGAGAAGATCGTAGAGGCACTCGTGGAATACGGCGTGACCTTAGTAGAGAAATCGAAAGCGACGACGGTACAGGTTTAACTTTTTCAAAAAAATAGATGGGGGCATGATGGCATGACTAAAAAAATGGTAGCAATGGTATTAGGCGTATTCGCAATGATTGCAGTTATCTCTGGTTGTTCGAATGAAGCAGAAGGCACGTCTCAGGAAGAGGAACAGACGATTTCGTACAGTACATGGGCGAATGAAGGCGAACCTGCTTACCTTGGGATGGAGAAGTTCAAGGAAATTGTAGAAGAAAAGACGAACAATGCGATCACAGTCGAATTGTTCGCTGGAAACCAGCTTGGTTCGACAGCCGAACAAATGGAGCAGGTGAAGATGGGGACAATCGAAATGATGTCTAGTGGGGACCCGGGAATGAAGGAGATCGAGTATTTGTCTCTCCCATACTTAATGAAATCCAATGCGCATTGGGGACATGTGTTAGGCTCTGATCTTGGTCAAGAGTGGAATGACAAACTAGTCAATGAAATGGGCGTCCGTAACATCGGCATTCTGCCACGTGGACCGAGGGTCATCTCGACGAATGTGGAAGTGAATTCTCCTGAGGACCTTCAAGGATTGAAGCTTCGTGCACCTGCAAGAGATTATTACGTGCAAACCTTCGAAGCGCTAGGATCGAACCCTACGCCACTTGATTTCGGAGAAGTGTACAGCGGTCTTCAAACAGGTATTGTCGAAGGACAAGAAAACCCGCTGGAGACATTCTACGCGGCTGGATTCCAAGAAGTTCAGGACTATATCATCAATTCCAACCACATGTTCAAGCCGGCATTCGTTACGATCAACGATGAATTCTTCACAGGCCTCTCTGATGAGTATCAGGAAATTTTTGTAGAAGCAGCAGAAGAATCTCAGGCCTATGCTGAGGAGAAGCTGGCTGAGAGTGAGGGCGCCATGATTCAAGAATTGGAGGATGCTGGTGTTACGTTCATCGATCCTGATCTTGAACCATTCATTGAAGCTACTCAACAAGTGAGAGATGACCTTGGCCAAGAGGTTTGGGGCGAAGAGACGTATCAGCAAATTGTAGAAATGGGTCAAGCCGATTTGGATTAAGTCTGAAGGATTAAGGTTATTCCACGCGGATGACCTTAATCCCTTTTTTATAATGGAGAAGGAGCTGAATGCAGGATGATTGAAGCGATCACATCAGAGATCCATGACCAACTCATCACGATCAGGCGGACATTGCATGAACGCCCGGAGCTGAGCATGCAGGAATATAACACCACCGCGTTTATCATGGAAGCTCTCAAAGACACGAGTATCGAGCTTAAGCCTTGTTCGAATGGAGTCGGACTGACCGGTGTATTGCATGGGAGCGCAGAAGGACCGACGCTTGCTATCCGGGCAGACATTGATGCCTTACCTATAATAGAAGAAACTGGACTGGAGTTCGCCTCAAAACAGCCCGGACTCATGCATGCGTGCGGTCACGACATCCATACGACGGTGCTGATCGGAGCGGCGCTCGTCCTCGACCGGCTGAAGGATCAATTCGCAGGTTCGATCAAGTTCATTTTTCAACCGGCAGAAGAAACGATGCAAGGGGCAAAACTGTTGATCGAAGAAGGGGTACTGGATGACGTGGACCATATCGTCTGTTTACATACGTGGCCCTTTACCGACGCGGGGAAAATCAGTGTGAAGCATGACACGATCATGGCCTCTACGAATCAATTCGAAATCGAAGTATTCGGCGTGGGCGGACATGCTGCACATCCGCAAAAAAGCGTCGATCCGATTCCCATCGCCGCACATATCGTCACGGGGCTTCAGCAAATTGTCTCCCGAACACTTTCTCCATTAGAATCAGCTGTCGTGACCGTCGGACAGATCCATGGCGGAACGGCTGATAACGTCATTGCCAATAAAGTGAAGCTGTCCGGCACCGTCCGGACACTGACAACGGAGGTCAATGACAAAATCAAAGCGTCCATGGAGGAAATAGCAGAAAGCATCGCCAAGGCATTCAAAGGTGGTGCGAAGGTGCATTACCACCCTGGATCCCCTCCTGTCATCAACGACAGTCGAATGGTCGAGCTATTAGAGGAGGCCGTCACGGATGAGTTAGGTCCGGATGCCTTCGAAATCCTGCCGGAAGCATCGCTAGGGGGCGAAGATTTTTCTTTCTATCTCCAGCATGTTGATGGTATGTTGTTCCGTTTAGGTACAGGAAATGGATTGCCGCAATCGCGAGCTGGTCTCCATAATCCCGAGGTCATTTTTGACGAAAAATCGATTGAAACGGGCGTGGTTGGGATGAGTGCTTTTGCGATGAAGTATTTGAATCGTGGACATGATGAGAAGATAGGGGCAGCGGCTGATGTTGGGGCTGTTCATTTGGTGAAGGGTAAGTGAATGAGGCGGATCCGCTGTTTGTGAGGGAGTGTGCAGACAGCGGATCCGTCTTTTTGTAACGTAAGGAAAGGGTTTTAGGCTAGAGTCCTCGAAGTTATTAAGAGCTAAATGCATGATTCAATCCAACCGAGGAGCTGATGAAGTGAAAATCGGAGTAAATGCGTGGTGTTTCCCCGCTTCTATGAATGCAGGGGAAGTGCTCCAAAAAGCGGAAGAATATGCGTATGACGGAATCGAGCTGAACCTTGAAGATAAAGCGCCAGGTATTTTTACGATGGATTCCATACAGAGTGACATTGAAAGCATCAAACAACAGGCAGAAAAGCACAACCTGGAAATCTACAGCATCTCCACCGACCTGCTATGGAAATATCCTCTATCATCTAAGGATCCGGATACGCGGGAGAAGGGAATCGCTGTCGTCGAAAAAATGCTGAGCATCGCTGAAATCTGTGGTGCTTCGAGCGTGCTGGTCGTACCGGGAATCGTCCGGGAAGGCGAGAGGTATGATGAAGTTTACAACAGGTCCATGGATGCGATTAAAGATCTTGCTGAAAAGGCCGAGCAGAAGAAAATCCAGATCGGAATCGAGAACGTGTGGAACGACTTCCTGTTGAGTCCTTTGGAGTTCTCTTCTTACATAGAAGAAATCGGATCCGATTATGTAGGAGCCTACTTAGATATCGGCAACTTGTTCCGAACAGGATATCCTGATCAATGGATCGAGCTCATGAAGAATCGAATCGTCAATGTGCACGTGAAGGACTTCAAACGCTCGGCTGGAAATGACGATGGCTTCGTTCCGTTGCTGGCTGGTGATTTGAACTGGTCTGCTGTGGCGGAGTCGTTGGATGAGGTTGGCTATGAGGGGTATGTGGCTCCGGAAATTCCTCCGCACAAGCATCATCATGAGTTGCTGTTGAAGCAGACGGCGGAGACGATGCATTATTTTTTTAAGGTGAGGCGTGTGGTTCGTAAATAGGGGTGGAGGGTGAATGTTCCGTGAGGTTTCTCGTGGGCGTTCACCTTTTTTGTTCTGTTAGTACGTTGCGAAATATTCCCGACATCATAGTTGTATATAGTATAAAAGAATTATATAATGATTGGTATATTTATCCTATAAAAAGAATACTAAGGAGGAGAGGTTGAATGAATATAGCTATCATTATCATGTTGCTCATCATGTCGTTAGGCTTTTACTGGATGATGATCAAGCTGAAAGATCAGCTGTCAAAATCATTTCAAAGCACGGAGTCAAAAATGGAGGATTCTGTCAGGACATTGTCTGAATATACGAACCAATCGATAGAAAAGGTACATAAGAATATAGAAGATCAGGCTACTATAGCTTCAAAAGAACGGGAAAAGTACGATGATCATATTACGGATATAGAAAAAAGAGTCATGACCGCTATGGTTGATGGAATCGAACAGTTACAAACTAGCATCGATTCTCATTCTACTCATATAGAAAATCAACTTTTAGAAGAAATCCGGAAGAAGAGCGTGCAGCTTGAAGAACAATTCCATGATGTGAAGAAAGTAAAGAAGGAACTTCAGGTATCTATCAACGAATCGTCTACCACGGTATCTGAGCAGCTATCTAAATTAATCGATGAAAAGATTGCAACGCTTCATGACGATATTATTCGTACCCAAGAAAGTTCCTCAACGCATATACAAAATCAAACAGAAGAGCTAGTAGCATTTCAGAAAGAATCAACTACAGGTCTTTTAGAGCAGCTTACCAAGATGCAGAAAGGGTTAAGTCAAGAATTTATCGTATTGTCTGAAGAAATGACGGAATTGATGGATAAAAAAGTTTCGGAAACTCATTTGCCGGATCAGGCATCCGAGAAGGAAGATACTCAGGCAAGTGAGGTAGAGAAGACGTGGATCGCTGAAGTGCAGAAAAAAGAAAATAGTTCTCATGCTATCAAACTACTAGAATCGGCACTCATTCAATTGCCTGGTAGCCGACCGCTTTATAAGCAATATCGCGATAAAATGGTGAAAATGCTGAGGGAGGAGAAGCCGTCAGATCAAAAAATGATTATGGAACGGCTGATGAAATTCACCCATGATCATTTGACGTGGTGCCACCCTCAATCTTGGAAATATGCCTATCAGGATTATAAATCTTTGAGCTCTCTGCGGGTTCAGTACGCAGAACGGTCTAAAAAATTATTCCTAAGTGATTTTGAAAATAAGATGGAACAAATGGAGCAATTGCTAGATAGTGAAGAAAATGCGGATGTTCTTAAAGTGAAAATGGAACAAATCGATCAACAAATACAGCACAGTCTATTGAATCACTATCCTGAAGAACAAAAGCGTTACGAGTTGAATGCTTCAAAACTTATGAAGAAATTAGGCCAAGAAGAAGATCCCCAACGGATTTCCTATAATAAGTGGGCCATCAGAAAATTAAGTAGAATCCACTCCAATTTTAATAACTTAAGTGAACATGATCGTTCGACAGACCATAATATAAGAGATTTCGCTACAAGTATGTCCGAAATCGATCCGTCCCTTCTGACATCAGAATCACAGATTTATTATCAAAGTGTTTACCATGAGATTTTCAAAGTTGCAACGGCATCCTTTAAGCCGCGAATGACGGAGATTGTTCTCGATTCTAAAAAAGAGACACTGGGTGCTGTATGACGAATTACCGTAATCGTCGAAACCGTGGGCTTTATACGGCTGGAAGCTCAGCGGTCGCAGCCACTTATGTAATCGATGAACATTTTGTAGAGCCGGGTGAAGAACGGTTTGCCGCATATGAAGAGGACTTTGAACAATCCCATGATGCCATTACCCAAGCGCAACAAGTGAATTCGAACGTCAGCATGGAGTACGCTCGCTCAGAAGGGGTAGAAAATGCATGGGAAATGAACAGCTTTTGGGCATCAGAAAACGTTAATGCACCAGATGACGTGTTTCAGTACGTAAATGATGAAGGTGACATTGTAAATTTTAGCGAAGAAGAACAGGCGCTCTTCCGAGATTGGCAACCCGGCGACAAAGCACCGATTGAAGGGATGGAAGGGCATCATTTGCAAACTGTTCGAGAAAACCCCGATAATCCTGAGCTCGCTGCTGACTCAAATAACATCATGTTTGCAACCGATGAAGGCCACCATACTTACCTTCATGGCGGCAACACTCAAAATCCGACGGACCAGGAGTACATGGATGCTGCCCTGACTAATGATCAAAAATATGCCATGACACTTGAACATAATGAAGATGTATTAACTGTGAGTCCGTTCGAATTCGCTGCTTCAACCGTAGCTACATCTGTCATAGCGAGTCTGACCATTTCACAAATGATCAGATTGAACAAGCTAAAACGCGACCCAAGGCCTTGGCACATGAAAAGAAGAGACTTGGCAGAAGGGTTGCTTCCAGACCTTGCGAATGGAAGTATGATTGCAGCAGGTGTATGGATGACCAGTGAATCAGTGTCTGCATTATCAAGCATTTGGCTAGCGGAAACCTCCGCATCGTTCATGATTGATCTCATGGCTGTTAACGCATCCTTCTTTGCAGTAAGCTTCATGCTGGCTGCAAAGGAATATTGGACCAAGCGGAACCAGCCAGGGTTGTCGGAAGAAGCCAAAAAACAATTCAATGCAAAAATGCTAGGAGCAACAGCAGAACTCATCGGTTTCACAGCACTCGGTGTCGTTTTCGAATTCGGCTTAGGTATGCTGGGAGACCTTGCTGCAGACGCGCTCATCCCGGATCCGACAGGAGTGCTTGTCGCAGTCAGATTGTTATGGTCAGGCTTCAAAATGTTTAATAAGTACTCAGAAAATAAGGCGAACATCCAATCCTACAAAGACTGCAACACCAAAAGGTTTCGCCACCTTGAGCGGCAAGCAAGACTATCATTGGAGTAAACAAAGGGACGTATCCATGTTTGGCAATCCTCGGCAATTATGGATACGTCCTCTTAACAAAGGACTTGCGCAGGAAAAATTTTCATGATATATTGAAATCAGAAAATTTTTATAAAAAAGAGCCAAAAATCTCTTTTTAATTAGATTACTAGAATGTATAGAAATCAAAAGCAGAATACAGGATTTTCTCAAAGCACTGCGATACATGCAGTCTAAATTCTGTTTTTGTGTTCACTTTCTGTCCATTCGGTCCAAATCTAATTAAAAAGGGGTTTTTTATTATGAAATCTACGATTGCAGTACTAGGTGGACATAAGGAAAAGGTGTTTTTGGAAGCTGGCGATCGACTAGGAGCAGAGGTGTCTTTTTTGAAGCCATTTAAGAAAAGTCACATCCGCAGCAAGCTGATGAAAATCATTAAGCGCGCTGATTCTGTAGTCATCATTGGAGGGTGCTGCAGTCATAAAGATATGTGGGAGGCGAAGAGGATTGCCAAACTGTATGGAAGAACTTTTTGTGTGGAGCGGAGCCAAGGAGCTGCGAATGCTATAAGAAAAGGGTTGATGCTTTTGAAGTAAAAACATGCTTTGGATAAATCAGATGAAGGGGGCTATTCATATGCGTTCCAAAAGGTGTGGAATAAAAGGAAGTGTAAAAGGTGATCCGCCTTTCCGATAGTTGGACATTGTTCTGTATTGGATGAGCCGATAAAAGGAAAGGGGATTTCTATGATGAAAAAGGCGAAAGGGTATTACCGAAGACGTGTCCAATTGCTCGGTGGAGGACTGAAAGAAGCGAGAACGGTCCGGACATTCCGGCCCTTGTCTAACCACAAGGTATCACTTCCAATCAGCTTGATGGATTTGAATATGGACGATGAGGATGATCGTTGCGAGGCTATTAAGACGTTCGGATCCGTTGAAGGCTTCTACAAATGGAGACGTGCAAAACAGAAAGCGATCGATGAGAAAAGGCTAGAAAAAAAGCGGCGTCAGGAAGAGGGAGCCTATGACATTCCCACCTACAAGAAATATGATCTCCCTTCTCCAACATATACGATTGGGGAAGATGGGATCGCTAGGCAAAGGGAAGACAAATTGTAAGGGTAGGGATTTTGGGATAGGGTGTTTCTTCTATGAGTCTTAAATCAAAGATGGGCTGTAATAGCCCCCTATCTTCAATATCATCTTGGAATGAGTAGAAATAAAAAGGGATATGGAAAAGATTGTCGAAATTATATGAAATATAGTTTCGTTAGTAAAATGTGAAGGGGAATGGCCATGAGTTTTGTAGAAATGCGTGCGGCTAAAGTATATTGCAGCAGTTGCGGAAAAGCATCGAGGAGAGATTTACGTGCTCGATCATTCATTTGTTGGGATTGTCAGCAGAAAGCAAAGAGAACCAAAACAGGCATGAGGTTATTAAAGATCACGTCCTTTTTACTCTTTCCATTAGGCATCCTGTTCTATTTCATTTGGAAGGAATCCAAGCCAGTTGTTGCAAAGACGGCATTGAAGTATGCTTTGACTGCCCTTGTGCTGTTCATTTTATATCATTTGTTTTTAGATTGGTTGGCAGCATACTTAGGTCTCTGAATCAAAGTCCTAGTCATCTCTAAAAGGGTGTCTGGGACTTTTTGTTTTAATTAGATCTAAATGCTCACAAAAACATAAACAAATAGTCCCCTTTTACCGATAAAAGAATTACATTTACATAACTATCAAATTTTCACAAGAAAGGAAGCATGCCCATGGAAGAATGGTTATTTTCCGCATTCATCTTTTACCTTGTCCTCATGTTCACATTCCTTTATTTCAAAAAAGGAACAGAAAAAATGAGAGCGAACATCTTTCCGGCTTTACAGGACGAATGGACGCAAAGAGTCATCAAAGCCGATCATGCACCGAGAGGGTTTTCGAGACGAGGTTCGAGGTCTTCCTATGATAGTGACGATGACTTGGATCTTTTCTTTGATGATCGGGATGATACGCATCAGGACGATTTGGACTTTTTCCACAAGCACGGCAACTACACGGAGCATGATCATCATTCTCATCATTAAGAAAAGAGGTGTCCAGCATTGATTTTATCGATTTTGATTTTACTCGTATTAGGCTTGGCCGGAGTAGAGAGTCTTGGGGAGAGCAGGGAATATTTCATCGGTCCTTTATTGCTGTTATTCGTCTATCTATCTTCCATGATCCATTTTAAGAAGACATCCTATAGTCGTTCGACCGCAGTGCTTTGGGCGGTTCTTTTTCCCGGATTCGGGCAGCTTTATTTGAAACAGCGAATTCTCGGGCTGTTGCTGTCGGTTCCTTTTTTGTACATTATCACAACGTACGGCATGACGAGAAATGGAGATGAACGTTTCTTATGGGCGATGATGGCGTTTTCGATGGTTTCTGTCATTTTTGCATCGATGACGAAGGTGCCTGGGGAGAATGAGCCGAAGCTTCAGAAACTGCAGACCGAAGCAGTGGAGGCTTATAAAAGCTGGATCCCTTATTTGAAAAAAGGGGCCGCTCCCGCATTAGATACCAACATGCTGATGCACAGCACTTTATCATTAGTCGCGCTTTACCGCGATTCAGATGCTCCTCTTTACATAAGTCGGATGGTTTTGAACGAGTTGGACGGACTGAAAAAGAACAATGACGTGAAGACAAGGAAGAAAGCTCAGCTTGGGTTCGATCTGGTTGAAATGTTTCAGCAGGCAGATCGTGTGAAGGTGATTGAGGTCCCTGCCCATAAGGAGAGGGAACGTCTCGGCGTCGCCCACGATACGGACAGCAAAATCATCGCTTCTTATATCGCGGACGGCTCGAATGTCTTCTTCCTTTCGAACGATAAAGGGGCGCGAATTACAGCCCGGAACACGTCACTGGATGTTTTTGAAGAAGAAACGTTTTCACTTGAACAATGGAAGAAGTCTGATGATGCTTTTCGGACAGGCAAGAGTGCGAGATTCACTTTTTCTAAAGCGTACCAGTTAACGAAGTCCCGCGTCAGAGCACCTGGATTGTACCTGATTAAGCCGGTGGTCATCACGGGGCTTGCGGTCTGGTTTGGGTTCAGCGTCATTTTCTCAGGCGATTCAGAAGCAGTGGCGAATGAGGACCACTGGGAACAGCCTGAGCTTCCATTCGAAGAGCTTGAAGTGACAGCTGTCGAATTGGATGAGAGGAAAGATTGGTTTGGTCTGACCTATGTAGTGATCAACCATGGGGATGCTGTCATTCGCTTCGGACATAATGAAGGAGCAGAAGGGTCCATCCAGGCGCGTCTCGATGCGGTCGGGTATGTATTCAAAGATGGGTCCGAAAAAGAAGGGCATGGCATTGATATCGAACCGAAGCAAAAGGTGAACATTCATTTCATGGCGGATGAACCTCTCCGCAATCTCGAATCGATTTCCGCATCCATTCATCATGAAGGAACTGGTGAGACACGCGAATGGAGGATGGCGGATGAATAAGGAACTAAAAGAAGTCCTCCATTGGAAAACGCTCGTTCCCATCATTCTATTTTCTGTACTAGTGGTATTGGGATACAAGTATATGATGCTTCCTTCCAACGGTCATCTCTATGTGCCTGGTGATGTGGCGCTTGCCTCAGCAGAGGTGGAGAATATCGAAAAAGAAGCCAATCTTTACAGTGTTTCGGTCACGATGATTCCTGTCCAAAGCCGGTGGGATTACTTCTCCAATATGCGTAAGTATGCATCCTCTTATTATGCTTTTGTTCCAAATGAAGAATCAAAAGATGGTACCCTTTCTTATTTAGAAAAGTCTTTGGCAGGGAGCGAAACCGAACTTAAAAAACTAACGGCATTAGAAATCTATTTGACCGATACGTTCGGAGAAGAAAAAGCAGCAGAGCTTTTGGATCGGTATGACCTGTCGCTCGAGTCAACCGGAGGATCCGACGGACTTGTGACAGCTGCCCTGTTCAAGGCGCTTGGAGACGGATCGAAGTCGATATTTTCGGATAAGAAAGTGGCGGTGACCGGTTCTCTTGCTGAAGACGGGAGTGTTCTACCGGTCGGATCAACCGCTTTGAAAGCTCTCGCAGCGGAACGTGAAGGAATGGATATATTCGCCGTTCCATCGGCTAATTATGATGAGGTGTTTAGTGTTTACGAGGAGGGGGACCTTCCATTCGAGTTGATTGCGGTCGATCATGTGGAAGATGTGTTGGAGGTGCTGGAATAGTGGGACAGTTGGGGACGGTTCTCCATAGCCGTCAAGCTAAGCTAAAACGTTGAAACATATAGCCGATCTCGTTATCCTTCCTTGATGAAATTTCCAAGGGAGGATGAGAATTCATGAATGTCCGAAACCATTTTCGTGTATTTGCCAAAGCTATTTCATCTACTTTGTCCAAAAGTTTTGTGCGTAAAATCGCTCGTGAAACCAAGTTCGTTCAACGAAAAGGGAAG
>SCFO01000028.1 GCA_004078665.1 Halobacillus fulvus
TCACTAGTGTTGCATAAATAAAATCCGAATATTCAGAACTTATTCAGATCCATAAAAAAATCCTTTATAATGGTTGGCGCAGGGGATTCCTGTCCAAATCCAAAATAAAGGACTCACACATGGACAAGAATACCGTAAAAACGTCATTTGGTAAATACGTAAACACTATAAATCTTGAAAATTTAGCTCTCCCAATCCAAGAAATGGACCGGTATATGAAAAAATATTCGTTTGAATCCTATCTCCATTTCATGATTTATGCTCATTTAAACGAAATAGATAGTCTTCGAGCGTTAGAAGATGCACTGATGAATAGGGACCTTCAAGCTCAGCTGGGTTTTGAAACACTTAGTGTCTCGCAGTTATCACGAAAGCATCGGGCCATCGATTCTGACATACTGGCAGCGATTTTCGCTGAACTCTCGATGAAAATCAAAGGAAAATCGAGCCCGACTAAATTCGGAAAACCACTCTATCTGATAGATTCTTCAACGATTACATTAAATAAGGAACAATTTCCATGGGCTTCTTTTCGATCCACAAAGGCTGGCGTGAAGCTTCATTTACGGCTGGTATTTATGGATGATATCCACCAGTTTCCAGATCAAGCGGTCATTACGCCAGCGCTTGAACACGATTGTAATCAACTGGAGATCTTAGTGGACGATAAAGATGTCATGTATGTTTTTGACCGCGGCTACATGGACTTTGAACGCTTCGATGAGCTTTGTCAGGAAGGCTACACGTTCTTGACTCGAATCAAGAAAAACACGGTCGTGACCGAAATAGAAACTCACCTCGTCGAAGATTCGACGATTATTGAATCAGATCGTGTGGTACGTCTAGGATCTTTTCAAAACAGGATGAATGCCGAGATGAGAGTCATTGAAGTCCGTGACACGAAACAGAACCTTCTTCGTCTCACGACCAATGATATGGAAACGTCGGCCGAAACCATGGCTGAAATGTATCGGAATCGTTGGCAGATCGAACTTTTCTTTCGGTGGATCAAGCAACATGTCACGATTAAACGGTTTTTCAGCTTTGATGAGGAAGCCGCACAAAACCAGATGTATATCGCATTGATTACCTTCTGTTTATTGGTTTTACATCGCCAGGAAACCCAATCGACGTTAAGCCCATTAAAAGTCGCTAGAAGGTTGAAAGCCTTGATATGGCAACCTTATCAGGAATGGAAAGAAGCCCTTCGTAGTGTCCCCTGATCCAGACACGTTGGCTGTAGTCCCAAGTTAATTGTATAAAAATACCAAATGGATGGAATCGCCTGTTTAGTTGGATGTTCTCTTTTTTTACTTCAACAGCAAAATTTAAGATTACTGAATTTTTAGACAATATTAATGCAACGCTAGTGA
>SCFO01000029.1 GCA_004078665.1 Halobacillus fulvus
AGGATGAGAATTCATGAATGTCCGAAACCATTTTCGTGTATTTGCCAAAGCTATTTCATCTACTTTGTCCAAAAGTTTTGTGCGTAAAATCGCTCGTGAAACCAAGTTCGTTCAACGAAAAGGGAAGTTTAGTCCGGAAGATTTTCTTGCGCTGTGCTCGTTCTCTAAGGATTCCATTAGTGATGACAGCTTAAATGAATTGGTTGGTAGTTTGTCGTTTTTATCGCGCCAAAGCCTCTCAAAACAAGCCTTACAGGAACGATTCAATGAAAGAGCCGTGGAGTTTTTAAAACAGATTTTCTTTGAATTAATGAGAAAACAAAGAGGAGTTGGCACTCCCGTCGATGCAGAACGTCTCTTTTCCCGTATTCGCATCATGGATGCGACAGCTGTCCATCTTCCGTTAAGTTATACCGGCTATCAGGGGCCTCATGGGCAGAGCGCGAAAGTGCAACTCGAGTATGAATTTTACTCAGGCACTTTTCTTCAAACCTCCGTCCATCACGGAGGAGCTAGTGACCGAAGAGCCGCAGAAGACGTGATGAATTCCCTTAAGCCGGGAGATTTATGTATTCGGGACCTTGGCTATTACTCCGCTCGTAATCTGAGTGCGATTGATGAAAAAGGAGCTTATTTTATCAGTCGAATTCCCGCGAACACAAAGCTATGGCGTTGGGATAATGGATGGGAAGAAATCCATCCGGTCCAAGATGTTCAAGAGCTGAAACCAGGAGAGACCATCGATTATGGAAGCGTTCGGGTCGGCACCGACCCGAGAAACCGATTCATGGGAAGAGTTATTGTGCAGAAGCTGACGAAAGAACAGGAGCGTCAAAGGAAGGCTTCATTGGAAAAGAAAAAGCAGAAAGGGCGCCCCACCCAATCTGCTTCCAAAAAAACAAATATCCAAATCCTTGTCACCAACGTAACACAGGATACCCTGGACGCTCAAGACTTGTATCCGTTATATGCGTTGCGCTGGCAGGTGGAGATTTTGTTTAAGACTTGGAAGTCTTTGTTTGAGCTCGATCATGTCAGGGAAGCTAAGCAATCGCGCTTTGAATGTCACTTGTATGGCACGCTAATTCGGATTCTTCTTTCGTCTCAATTAATGTTTGAATGTCGATACCTTCTTTATAAGAAGGAGTCTAAAGAAACGAGCGAATATAAAGGCCTTCAACAGGCGAAAAAAATGCTTCCGAAATTGGCTGGGGCTCTCTTTTACGAACCTAAGTCTATTCTCGATTTGTGTGA
>SCFO01000031.1 GCA_004078665.1 Halobacillus fulvus
CAAAATCAAAAATAGCTCCCAAATGGCTACCCGAAATTAAAAATGGCTACCAAATGGATACATAAAAAAGGAGCCATATGGTAGCCATTTGGTAGTTAAATTTAAAATAACTTCCTCCTTTTTGTCTGCCAAAATTCTATGTGTTTTTGTAACAAATCTTCGTTTTCTTTTAAAGACAATTTCATTAATTCCGTTAAATCAACTGGAGATATTTCTTTAATTAAATTTTTATATTTATATTTAGTTCTTTTATTCAATTCTCCCCATTTGTCTTCTTCATGAATTAACATGTAAACCATTGCTTGTTCATTTAATTTTTCTGGCGAAGTCCAATCTGGTTTCAAGATATGTAAATCATTAAAACAATCATTCCAGTAATCTACCATGTCTCTTTTGAGTTCAATTTCTACACGCCATAGATGTTCAGACACAACTTCAACATCTGCATTATCTTTACGTTCCTGTTTTTTGTTATAAATTCTAATAAATCTATCGCTATCACGAACGCCAAAATATTTTGTTTCTGGTTTCCCGTCACGACCATAAAATACAGTTTTCTTAACTGCTTTATCAGTCATTGCATAATAATCACTCAAATCATCTTCAAAATCAAAAGCTAAATCTAATCTTGTAAAACCGTCATCTTCCATGTAGTCAGTGATATTTTGTTTTAACCAAAGCATTTCTTCATGCGTAAGTTTATTCGGATTGAATTCAACACGCATATTACGTCTATCCCATGTATCTGCTTTTACTTTGTCGTATTCGATATAAACTTTTTCCTGCAGTGCTTTAGCTTTAAATTTCGTTTGTAGTATATCCCAAAGTCGAATTTGTGGTTCGATACTCATAAATGACGATAGCTTTTGAGCGTTGTCACGACTGAGATTTCCAACTATTGTCATAGCGTCAAAACTTAATTTAGGATTTTGTGGGTGCACAGAATGCACTCCTAACCGGCTATTAGAGTAGCCGGTTGAGTGTAAAATGTCACTATCCTTATTTTGTAAGTACTTTGAATAATTTTCTCTACTCATAAAAAATCGACTCCTTAATTTGTTTTAAGAAGTCGCTCACCCGAATATATATCTTGAAGAAAAAACTAATATCGTTTAATATCTAGATATACAAAATATAAAAAACAACTTAACGTTTTTCCTTAGGTAAGTCGCATTCACAAACTTTGGTCGGGGAGT
>SCFO01000032.1 GCA_004078665.1 Halobacillus fulvus
ACGCGTGATCAGTAGAAACAAGGTAGTTTTTTACTCTAGCTCTATGTTGACAAAATGACCATCGTCAACATCCACAGCACTCTGCTGCTCCTGTTGATATTCTTCCCTCATGGACTCAGGCACTCCTTCCGTAGAAGGCCCTCTTTTCAAACCGTATTTAAAGCGACGATAAATGCATTTGAAAAAAAGACGATCAGTAATCCACAATATCAGGTGCAAGATCCCAATGATGTTTGCTGCAATGACGAGAGGATCACTTGAACCGCTGCATCTGCACTCCCATTCTCTTCTGGTAAGCCTGCAAATTTTCAAGAAGGTCATCTCTCAGACCAGCACTGGAGCTAGGATGAGTCCCAATAGTTCTCATTGCATGTATCATCTGCCTAGTCTTATTAGCAACCTCCATGGCCTCTGCTGCCTGTTCACTCGATCCAGCCACCTGTTCCATAGCCTTTGCCGTAGTGCTAGCCAGCACCATTCTGTTTTCATGCCTGATTAGTGGATTGGTGGTAGTAGCCATCTGTCTGTGAGACCGATGCTGTGAATCAGCAATCTGTTCACAAGTGGCACACACTAGACCAAAAGCAGCTTCTGTGGTCACTGTTCCCATCCTATTGTATATGAGGCCCATGCAACTGGCAAGTGCACCAGTTGAATAGCTTAGTGACACCTCCTTGGCCCCATGGAACGTTATTTCTCTTTTGAGTTTCTTGTATAGTTTAACTGCTCTATCCATGTTGTTCGGGTCCCCATTCCCATTTAGGGCATTTTGGATAAAGCGTCTACGCTGCAGTCCTCGCTCACTGGGCACGGTGAGCGTGAACACAAATCCTAAAATTCCCTTAGTCAGAGGTGACAAGATTGGTCTTGTCTTTAGCCATTCCATGAGAGCCTCAAGATCTGTGTTCTTTCCTGCAAAGACATTTTCCAGTCTCTGTGCGATCTCGGCTTTGAGGGGGCCTGACGGAATGATAGAAAGAACGTACGTTTCGACCTCGGTTAGAAGACTCATCTTTAAATATCTACCTGCTTTTGCTGATCACGCGT
>SCFO01000003.1 GCA_004078665.1 Halobacillus fulvus
CTGGCGGTGGTTGACAGGTGTGCCCATCATGGAGAACCACTCCTTTATTGATTTTCTTAATTATACAATGGAATGAACCGAATAAATAGAAAAAATAGGCTGTTGAGGAAAGTTTCTCAACAGCCTGAAAAAAGCACTGCTCTGAGAGAGCAGTGCTTTTTTATTTACATGCCATTGTGGGTTCAGGAAGCTTATTCAGAAGCTCATCCAATCGCTGGGACAGCTCCAATACTTCTGTATAGGAATCTCCTTCTAGATAAGCGTCGTACATCTTGGACCGGACATCTTCAATTTGTTTTTCAATTACTTGTGTATAGATAGTAAACGCCCCTCTGTCTGATTATAGAACCCTTGTACCCTATTAAAAGAATGCAAAACATATAATTGGGGAAAAATGTAAAAAATCCCAATTATTTTTCGAAACGCTAACATTTAGATGGGAGAATATGCTATTTTAAACATAAGCCATCCAATAGAAAGAGAATAATAGAGACGAAGGTTTTGAATAGGTATAGGTGGCGGAACCCCGGTGAAAAGCTTCCGGGGTTCTTTTGCGCATGTCTTCAAGTTAGGAGAAAAGATAAAAAAAGACTCTATTTTTGTCGATTTTGGGGAATAGGTGTTTTATAGCTTTTGATTTACTTTCGTAGATTTCCCGTTTTCCCCGTTCCCCGCTTGAGTCTGCTAAGAATATAAAAAACTCCCTACCTTCATTTGAAGTAAGCCTCTGACTAGAATAGAACTATGATCTTTTCCTTTAATATCCAAACACTCACATGCTTTGTTCCACCCTCAGTCATGTAGTATAGTTGAAATGAGCGTGATTATTCTGAAAACGATTGTGAAAATGGAGAGGAGACCAAGTAAATGGCTCAACAGACTTTTTTATTACAGCCAAAAATCTCAGAAGTTATTAAAAACATAAATAAAGTGATGATCGGTAAAGAGGAGGCCGCGATGTTAAGCCTCGTCGCCCTGCTTGCGAAGGGTCACGTCCTGCTTGAGGATGTGCCAGGGGTAGGGAAGACGATGCTTGTCAAAACGTTGGCGAAATCGGTGGATTGTGAATTCAAGCGGATCCAGTTCACTCCTGACTTGCTTCCGTCCGACGTGACAGGCGTTTCGATCTATAATCCGAAAACGATGGAATTTGAATTTCGGCCGGGGCCGATTTTAGGGAATATTGTGCTGGCGGATGAAATCAACCGTACGTCTCCTAAAACGCAATCGTCTCTACTTGAAGGAATGGAAGAAACGAGCATTACAGTCGATGGAAATCCTGTGCCGCTTAGTGAACCGTTCTTTGTCATGGCGACCCAGAACCCGATTGAATATGAAGGGACATACCCCCTTCCTGAAGCTCAATTGGACCGTTTCCTCATTAAGATGAAAATGGGATATCCGACAGCGAAGCAGGAAATGGAGATGTTGTCCCGGACCTCTGGAGCCCATCCGATTCACGAGCTTTCTTCTGTGATTTCCCGCGAAGAACTTGTCGGCCTTCAAAAGGAAGTCGAGGATGTATATGTCGACCAGACCGTGAACCGTTATATCATCGATCTCGTGACAGGCACCCGGAATCATGAAGGGATTTACCTCGGAGTCAGTCCGCGTGGGTCGATTGCTCTTATGAAAGCAGCGAAAGCGTATGCGTTCATCCATGACCGTGATTACGTCATTCCGGATGATGTGCAATACCTTGCGCCTTATGTGTTGTCCCACCGCATGATTCTGACCTCTGAAGCGAGATTTGAAGGGATGACACCTGAACAGATCATTGAAGAATTGCTGTCCTCGACTTCGATCCCCGTGAAGAGGAATATCAGTGAATGAGACAATCGGTAAAACTCGCCGCTAAATGGGTCGTCGTTGTGTTATTGTTCGCCGTATTGTTCTCCTATGCCATGTTTCAGGGAGGGTTTGTCAGCTGGTTTCTTTTCTATGCTTTTCTCCCTTTCCTTCTCTATATGGTAGGCTTGCTCATCTATCCAATCCAGCAGTGGAAGGTGGACCGGAAGCTATCGAGGAGAACGGCAGTCGGGGGTGAATCGGTGGATGTTGAGCTGACATTGACCCGTAGATTCCCTTTTCCTGTGTACTACTGTGTTATTGAAGAATATTTGCCGGAATCGCTAAAAAGGCAAGACACACATTTGAAAAAGTACAAGCACATGAACGAAGAAGCGGACCTAGAGTCGCGCAAAGTAAAATACATTACGTTCCCCTGGTTTAAAAGGAAGATCAGGTTCCACTATACGATCGATAAAGTGCCGCGTGGAGAACATAAATTGAAAGCCTTGCGGGTGAAAACCGGCGATTTCTTCGGGTTTGTCAAAAAAGAGCATGTTTTCATGGAAGAAACGTCTCTGCTTGTCTTTCCTTACACGCGTCCTGTCAGTTTGAAAGAACGGGTGTACAGCTTTGAACAGGGGGCAAGTCCTTCATTCAAATTAAACGAGAAAAATACAAACATCGTTTCCGGTGTCAGAGAGTACATCCCTGGAGATCGATTCGCCTGGGTCGACTGGAAAACGTCTGCACGGAAAAATGAAATGATGACAAAGGAATTCGAGCAGGAAAAAAGTGTCGATATGATGGTCATTTTGAATGCTGTTTATCATCCAGCGATGAATGAACTCGCCTTTGAAGGAGCGGTGGAATTCACGGCTTCTTTACTGAATGAGCTTCACAAGTCCTCTTCGCAGCTGGCCTTTATGACGCTCGGAGACGGGCGAGGTTATTTTCCTTTTCAACAGGACTATACTCATAAACAGATGATTCAGGCTCATCTCGCCAAAATACGTGCATTAGGTCGGGTCCCATTTGCGAAACAGCTGGATCGCGAGCGTTCACAGGTGCCGGGCGGTGTCATTATGATGGTCGTCAGCCACACGCTGGATGATGATATGAGGCAATCGCTCATTAAACTTGCGAAAAAGAGTAAACGGCTCGTCTTCTTTTACATTCATTCCAGTAAAGACATGTCGTTTCAAGATCATCAGCTTCTCAAGCAGCTGAAAAATAACGGAGTGACCGTCAATACGATTACGGAAGAACAATTGACTCAGCGCGAATTCGAGGTGAACACATAATGCATCCATCCACTCCAGAACAACAGCCGTTCATCTACAAGTTGACGATTTATCTCGTCGGATTTTTGCTGTTTTGCGAATGGTTAAGGCCGATGGAAGCCGTGACCGCAACGAATGATGTCACGATCTTCTTTATCTATGCCGCTTTCTGCTTTTTCCTATCGTTTTTACAAGTCCAGTGGTGGATTTCCATGCCTCTGAAGTTTTTGGGGCTCGCTTTTATCCTTGACGGTATGTATGTGGCCGAAACGATTTTTTCTAGAAGCTGGTTTGCGGTCGTTTATGAACAGATCGCTTTCAACATTCAGATGATGATCAGCCAGGAATGGTGGCAGATGACACCGTTTTTCAGAAGTTTATTGTTCCTTATTCTTCTCTGGCTCATGAGTTACTTGCTCTATTATTGGTTTATTGTCGCAAGGCGGATGTTCTTATTCGTCTTCATGACGATTATCTACATTACCGTCCTTGATACGTTCACTATATATGACGGTCAATGGGCGATTATCCGGACGTTCGTGCTTGCGATGGTTGCCCTTGGACTGACGAGCCTGGCGAGAGAGCTGGATAAAGAGTCGATTGCGCCGGTCTGGCTCAAGCGTCTTCATGTGTGGGCGGTACCGCTGATCGGTCTGATCTTATTCTCAGCAGCGGCTGCTTACGCCTCTCCGAAACTAGAGCCACAGTGGCCCGATCCGGTTCCGTATTTACAAAATGCAACCGGCGGAGGTTCTGGTGGCGGTGTCGTGCAGAAGGTAGGATATGGCGAAGATGACAGCCGTCTCGGTGGTGGGTTTGTCCAAGACGACACACCTGTCTTCCGGGCTACGGCTGACGGGGATCGGTATTGGAGAATTGAATCAAAGGACCGTTATACCGGTAAAGGCTGGGAAGATACGCTGGCTGAGCCGACAACGGTGACATCTCCGGATAACCTGAACTATTCGACTTACACAGACGACGTCGAGGTAGAAGAACAGACAGCTTTTATTGAAATGGCGAGTCAGGCAAGTTTCCAAAAGCTTGTGTATCCATACGGGATCCAAAACCTTGAAGCTACACAGCCGGATACGAGATTACGGCTTCACGAAAATACGGGAGAAATCGATACTCTGAGAGGCGATTCTCCCGCAAAGCTGAATCAATATGCGGTCAATTATGACTTTCCTTCATTCGAATACAATCAGCTGAGAGAGGCAAATTCTGAAGATCCACAAGAAATACGGGAGCAGTACCTTCAGCTTCCCGAGAATTTACCAAACCGTGTACGGAACTTAGCTAGTCAAATCGTGCGGGATGAGGACAATCGTTATGATAGAGCCAAGGCGGTGGAGTCTTATTTCTCTTCGAATGGCTTTGAATATTCAACGACAGATATACCAGTTCCAAGAGACAATCAGGACTATGTCGACCAGTTTTTATTTGAGTCCCAAATCGGATATTGTGATAACTTTTCGACCTCTATGGTCGTTCTGCTCCGGTCTGAAGGGATTCCAGCCCGCTGGGTGAAGGGCTTCACCTCAGGAGAGCGGATCGACTCACAGACGACAGCTTTCTCGGATGACGAAATCCAGAATGTGTATCAGGTGACAAGCTCAAACGCCCACTCTTGGGTCGAGGTGTACTTCCCTGATGTCGGTTGGGTTCCGTTCGAACCGACGAAAGGATTTACGAACAACGCGGATTTTTATACGGATGTCGACACAGATGAAGATGAGGCAGCTGCGCTCGATACACCAGAAGAGACGCCGGCCGAAGACCAACTTGGTAATCCTCAAGGAATTCAAGATGAGCAGGCAAGTGATGAAGCTGGCGGAGCAGCTGGAGCAACCGACCGCAACTATACGTGGTTATATGTGTTAGGCGGCCTTTTGCTTGTCGCTGGTACTGTCCTGTTTTTTAAAAGGTACAAATGGATGTCGTGGCTTCTGTTGCGCCGTTATCGAAAAGGGGGCAGCGTGGACACGTATGAACAGGCCTATCAACACTTGTTGAAAGTGCTTGATCACAAAGGATTCAAGCGGAATTCGGACCAGACGCTGCGGGAATATGCCCACCATGTCGACCGTCATTTTCAATCCAATGAAATGCGTCAGCTGACCCATCACTATGAGCGGTTGTTATACAGAAACGATCGTCAGGAGCTGCCGTGGACGAAGATCACTGAATTATGGGAAAATTTAATTAAAAAAGCATTGTCTTGATTCCTTTTGAAACGGTTGATAGAATGAATGAAAAATTATAAGCATTCTTCCTTCGTATATCCTCGAGAATATGGCTCGAAAGTCTCTACCGGGGCACCGTAAATGCTCTGACTATGAAGGTGGGAATCACGTGATCAATGCATGGATTTCTGCCTTCGTATGACAATAAACGTAAGGTGGAAATCCATTTTTTATTAGGAAACGGCTTTAATAGAAGGAGTGGGGAGTTAATGGAACAAGTCCAAGGTATGATTCTTGTACTCGATTTCGGTAGTCAGTATAACCAGCTGATCACGCGTCGTATTCGTGAATTCGGCGTGTACAGTGAGTTGCATTCACACAAAATGAGCCTGGAGGAAATCAAAGCATTGAATCCAAGTGGCATCATCCTATCCGGAGGACCGAACAGTGTGTACGGTGAAAACAGCTTCCGTTGTGATGAAGGAATTTTCGAGCTGGGTATTCCGGTTCTTGGCATTTGCTATGGTATGCAGCTGATGACCCATCATTTTGACGGGAAGGTCGAACGTGCCAAAGAGCGTGAATATGGAAAAGCGGATATCACGATTACAGAAGATCCGGTCCTTTTCCGTAAAACACCGAAGGAACAAACGGTGTGGATGAGTCACAGTGATAAAGTCATCGAAGCACCTGAAGGCTTCACGGTCGATGCGACAAGCCCGTCTTGTCCTGTAGCCGCCATTGGAAACGATGAGAAGAAAATGTATGGCGTGCAGTTCCACCCAGAAGTCCGCCATTCCGAATATGGCAACGATATTTTGCGCAGCTTCGTGTTTGACGTCTGTGAAGCAACAGACGACTGGACGATGGAACACGTCGTCGAGATGGAAGTCGAGAAGATCCGCGAACAGGTCGGCGACCGTAAAGTATTGTGTGCCCTCAGTGGCGGGGTCGACTCTTCTGTCGTGGCTGCTTTGATTCACAAGGCGATTGGAGACCAGCTGACATGTATTTTTGTCGATCATGGATTACTTAGAAAAAATGAAGCGGATGATGTCATGCGTACGCTTGGTGATGGCTTCAATATGAACATCATCAAAGTCGATGCCAAAGAGCGCTTCATGAGTAAGCTTGACGGCGTGTCCGATCCAGAGACAAAACGTAAAATCATCGGCAATGAATTCATCTATGTCTTCGATGATGAAGCAGCTAAGCTGAAGGAAATCGACTTCCTTGCTCAAGGGACGTTGTATACCGATATCATCGAGAGTGGTACGGAAACCGCTCAGACGATCAAATCACACCACAATGTCGGCGGTCTTCCTGAGGATATGGAATTCCAGCTGATTGAACCGTTGAATACACTCTTTAAAGATGAAGTGCGTGCGTTAGGTACAGAGCTTGGTGTGCCTGACCACATCGTTTGGCGTCAGCCTTTCCCTGGTCCAGGACTCGCGATCCGTATTCTTGGAGCTATTACAGAAGAGAAGCTTGAAATTGTTCGGGAATCGGATGCGATTTTACGTGAAGAAATTAAGAACGCAGGTCTCGACCGTGAGATTTGGCAATATTTCACGGTGCTTCCTGATATTCGTTCTGTCGGTGTCATGGGCGATGAGCGGACGTACGACCATACGATTGGTATCCGTGCCGTGACATCGATTGATGGCATGACTTCAGACTGGGCGCGAATTCCGTGGGACGTTCTCGAGAAGATTTCAACCAGAATCGTCAATGAAGTCGACCATATCAACCGCGTCGTGTACGATGTGACGAGTAAGCCACCTGCAACAATCGAATGGGAATAGACGAATGTTCGGGCTTTAGAAATGATTAATGTTCGGTTTTGAGGTTGACGAATTTAGTCGAACCCGATACGATATAAACATCACAAAAGAAAATAAGTAACACCGTCGTATAATTTTGGGGATATGGCCCATGAGTTTCTACCAGACTACCGTAAATCGGTCTGACTACGTTGGTGAATGGATGTTTGGCTACGCTTTTGGACACGTGACCCTTCATCCATTTCCTTCGTACGTGAATGTAGACACTCCCGGTCATCCGGGGGTGTTTTTTTTATTGCTGAAGGTACAAGAGGCTTGTATCCGAACGGCAGCATACGTGCCAGCTCAAAAATAGAAAAAGTCTGGCGCGGGGATTACCACTTTGGGGAGGAAATGATTGTGAAGGAATATTTCAAGTTTAAGGAACTCGGTACAAATTACCGGACAGAATTTATGGCTGGACTAACAACATTCTTGGCAATGGCTTACATCTTATTCGTCAATCCGTCCACGCTCGCTCTTGATGGCATTGAGCAGCTGCCTGAAGGAGTCACACGGATCGACAAAGGGGCCGTCTTCACTGCGACTGCACTTGCGGCCGCAATCGGTACGTTGATTATGGGATTGCTGGCAAAATATCCGATTGCGCTTGCGCCAGGTATGGGGCTGAATGCGTTCTTTGCTTATACCGTTGTGCTTGGGTACGGAATCCCTTGGGAAACAGCGCTGGCAGGAGTTCTTGCATCTGGACTTATTTTTATCGTTTTAACACTGACAGGACTCCGTCAGAAAATCATCAATGCGATTCCGCCGAACCTTAAGCTCGCGGTCGGAGCTGGTATTGGATTGTTCATTGCGTTTATCGGTTTTCAAAATGCAGGGATCGTACAGAACAACGATGCGACATTGGTTGCGCTTGGAGACTTGACCCACGGACCTACAATGCTAGCGATCTTCGGAATCATCGTTTCGGTGATCTTCCTAGCGTTAGGATTAAAAGGCGGCATTTTCTACGGGATGATCTTGACATCGATTGCCGGAATGGTCACAGGGTTGATCGCACCTCCTGCAGGACTTGGAGGCATTGTTAGCCCAGCGCCGAGCCTTGCACCGACATTCGGAGCAGCTTTGACGCACTTCGGAGACATCTTTACCATTGAAATGCTAGTCGTTATTTTGACGTTCCTATTCGTTGATTTCTTTGATACAGCCGGTACGCTTGTCGCCGTTGCGACGCAGGCTGGGTTTATGAAGGATAACAAGCTGCCACGTGCAGGTAAAGCTTTATTCGCCGATTCCGCAGCGACGGTTGTCGGAGCGGTTGCTGGTACATCGACAACGACGTCTTACATTGAATCTACGGCTGGTGTTGGAGCAGGTGGACGGACAGGATTCGCTTCTGTCGTGACGGCTGGTTTCTTCTTACTCGCTCTGTTTTTCTCGCCGCTTCTCTCTGTCATTACAGCAGAAGTGACGGCGCCTGCCCTGATCATTGTCGGAGTTTTGATGGCGTCCACGCTGAAGAACATTGATTGGGATCAATTCGAGATTGCGGTTCCAGCCTTTTTCACAGTGGCTGCGATGCCGTTGACGTATAGTATCGCAACGGGAATTGCGATCGGATTCATTTTCTATCCGATTACGATGATTTTGAAAGGTCGTGCCAAAGAGATTCACCCGATTATGTACTTCCTGTTTATCATCTTCATCCTATATTTCGTTTTCTTAACCGAATAAAAAGAGGAACCGGCAGAGAGCAGCCTGCCGGTTCTATTTATCTTCCAGGTGGCGGATGCGGACGGGTTTCTGACTATTGGTATCCGGAATGTGGCGGTAAAGCTGGATCAGTAGGAGGCCGTGCTTGTAGGTCGCTTCGATTTTGTCATGACGGACGGCATAGGGAAGAGAGAGCGTTCGTTCAAAATCTCCACTCGCGATTTCCGATTTGATTTGATGTCCGCCTTTCTGATTGACGTCGATTCGCCCTTTCAATGTGATTGCGGCCTGATCAACGAACACTTCCACATCTTTCGGATGATTCATACCGGGGATGTTCACGAAGCAAAGTACTTCATTATCATATTGATACATATTGACGGCTGGGATCTTCGGTTTCATCACATGCTCGAAGTCTCCCCACATGTCATTTCCTTTCGTGTCTGGGAAGGAAGCATTTTTCATCATCCCTTCAAAACCGCCCCAGAAATCATCGCTGAAAAAGCGGTCAAGGTTCGATTTCCAATCCTTGAACTGGGTCACTCGGACCACCTCCATAAATTGTCGTGAATTGCGGTAAAAAAAGATTGTGTAACGCCCTTTTCATGGTTTATAGTTTATGCATGAAAAACAACTAGGTGAATGTCCGGGGGATCCATATATAGAATCCCTGTTGAGGAGACATCTAGGCTCAGGGGGATGAAAGAATGGAAAATACCTGGATGATCATTGGGATCATTTTAGCTGTTAATGTTGTCTATGTCTCTTTCTTTACGTTGCGAATGATTTTTACACTGAAGGGTCAGCGGTACTTTGCTGCGTTTATCAGTATGTTTGAAATTGTCGTCTATATATATGGTTTAGGTCTCGTGCTCGATCGTCTCGATCAATGGGAGAATGTCGTCGCGTATGCGGCGGGTTACGGGCTTGGTGTCATTGTCGGAATGAAGATTGAAGAAAAGCTTGCCTTGGGTTATATTACGGTTAACGTCATTTCGTCAGACCCGGACATTGAATTCACGAAGCGTCTGCGGGAAAAAGGCTATGGTGTGACAAGTTGGTACGCATACGGAATGGAAGGGGATCGCTTAGCGATGCAGATCCTGACGCCGAGAAAGTACGAACTTCTTTTGTACAAGACGATTCGCGATATCGATCCGAAAGCGTTCATCGTAGCTTATGAACCGAAGCAGATTCATGGTGGATTCTGGGCGAAGTCTGTCAAAGGAGGAAAAATCCAGCATGCCCAAGAACAGCAAAAAGCGCTTTGAAGTGAAAGAGAATGAAACAATTGACCAATGCCTAGACCGGATGAAAAAAGAAGGTTATATGCCGATCCGGAGGGCAGAGGAGCCGATTTTCCGTGAAGAAACACGAAACGGGGAAAAGGTGATGGAACCTGTTGGCCGGACGATTGTCTTTCACGCGATAAAACACTAAAACCGAACGATTAAAAAGAACAAAAATAAAATCGTTCGTCATTTGCGTTGACATACCTTTTGTGCTCTTGATATGATGGAGACAGAAATTTCATAAAGGTACCTCATATAGAGCGGGGATATGGCCCGTTCGTCTCTACCCGGATGCCGTAAATTTCCGGACTATGAGGGGAGTTCGTTTTTTAATCATGCGCGATACGTGTGCCTGTTTGACTCCTCTCGAAGTAGAGGGAGGTCAAACAGGCTTTTTTATTTGCCTATAACGAGAAAAGGAAGGGATAGGGATGGCTCAAGTTGGTGTGATTATGGGAAGCATTTCCGACTGGTCGACGATGAAGGAGGCCTGTGATGTTCTTGATGAGCTGAAGATTCCTTTTGAAAAAGAAATCATCTCGGCTCACCGAACACCTGAAGATATGTTTACGTATGCAGAAGAAGCGAGAGCAAAAGGATTGAAGGTGATCATTGCCGGCGCTGGAGGAGCTGCACATCTGCCGGGAATGGTCGCCTCGAAGACGACCCTGCCTGTCATCGGCGTACCTGTTCAGTCCAAAGCTTTGCAAGGTCTCGATTCCCTGCTATCGATCGTACAGATGCCTGGTGGGGTGCCTGTCGCAACGGTCGCGATCGGAAGTGCCGGAGCCAAAAATGCAGGCTTGCTCGCTGCAGAAATGATCGGGGCTTTTGAGGAGCCTGTTGCCGACCGTCTCGATAAATACCGCAAGCAAATGGTAGAAAAAGTAGAAACGATGAGGAGCGATTTACGTGAAAGCTAATGTGATTCGTCCAGGACAGACCATAGGAATCCTTGGAGGAGGACAGCTCGGCCGCATGATGGCAGTGG
The DNA here is from genome assembly GCA_004078665.1 of Halobacillus fulvus. GTDB lineage: Bacteria > Bacillota > Bacilli > Bacillales > Halobacillaceae > Halobacillus > Halobacillus fulvus. Next base: position 11,044 of record SCFO01000003.1, read on the forward strand.
CTGCCCGTCATATGGGCTACCGCATCGCTGTGCTCGACCCGACCGAAGATTGCCCATGCGCACAAGTCGCAGATGAACATATACAGGCGGATTACGATGACGTGGACGCCGCTAAACGCCTGAGTGATCTCAGTGATGTCATCACCTATGAATTCGAAAACGTCGATTTAGAAGTGGCGCGTCTTTTTGAAGAAGAAGGCAAGCTTCCGCAGGGCGCTTATTCTCTTGAAGTGACCCAGAATCGTTCGAAGGAAAAAGAAGAAGCCGTCAACGCAGGCCTCGCGGTTCCAGAGTACGCCATCATCCATAGTGAACAGGAGCTGCTCGACGCGATCAACTGGATCGGTTATCCGGCTGTTATCAAAACGATCAGTGGAGGATACGACGGCAAAGGACAGCTTAAATTGGAGACAGAGGACGCTCTTCAGGAATTGAGCTCTTTTCTTAAAGACGGAGGAACATATATAGTAGAACAGTGGCTTTCTTTCGATCTTGAAATCTCTCAAGTATTCACTAGAGGGATCGATGGTGCGATCACCTATTTCCCTGTTGCTGAGAATATTCATAAGAACCATATTTTGCATGAAACGCGTGTACCGGCGAATGTCACGGACGATGTTACAGAAAAAGCGAGACAGGCTGTCCGAACGCTGGCGGACCAGATGAACATTGTCGGGACGTTTGCTGTAGAAATGTTCGTAAAAGATGAGGCGATTCACATTAACGAAATGGCGCCAAGACCTCACAATTCTGGACACTTTACGATTGAAGCCTGTAACGTGTCACAGTTTGAACAGCACATCCGGGCGATTTGTGGCCTGCCGCTAATTCCGGTCCACAGCTTCCCGGCTGCCGTCATGGTCAACGTGCTTGGCAAGCATTATGACATTTTAACGTCTAAGGCGGAAAAGTACATCGATCTTCATCTTCATGATTACGGAAAGAAAGAAGCGAGAACGAATCGTAAAATGGGGCATGTAACATTCATCGGCAACAGTCTGGAAGAAATCGACGAATCGATCGAAGCCAATCAAATTCATATGTGGTAACCAACGAGGAGGAAGACGATGATTGAACGTTATACAAGACCCGAAATGGGCGCGATTTGGACGGAAGAAAATCGCTACCAGGCATGGCTTGAAGTAGAATTGCTGGCCTGCGAAGCATGGAGTGAACTGGGTGTCATTCCAACAGAGGATGTGAAGAAGCTGCGCGAGAAAGCGAGCTTTGAGATCGAGCGCATCCATGAAATCGAAGCCGAAACAAGACACGATGTGGTGGCCTTTACACGCGCCGTTTCCGAAACCGTCGGAGAAGAAAGAAAGTGGGTCCATTATGGGTTGACGTCCACAGACGTTGTCGACACCGCCCTTTCCTATCAGTTGAAGCAGGCGAATGACATCATTCGTCAAGACTTAGTCCGCTTCATCGACATTGTCGGAGAAAAAGCGAAAGAACATAAGCACACGGTCATGATGGGGCGTACCCACGGTGTCCACGCTGAGCCGACAACATTCGGACTGAAGCTTGCACTTTATTATGAAGAAATGAAACGTAACTTGGAGCGTTTGGACATGGCGATCAAGCAAATCGAGGTCGGGAAGCTCTCCGGTGCTGTTGGTACATATGCCAACATCGATCCATTCGTCGAAGAGTATGTCTGTGAAAAGCTTGGCCTTGAGCCAGCTTCTGTTTCCACACAAACATTGCAGCGCGACCGCCATGCGTTTTACGTCTCGACACTCGCTCTGATTGCGACATCGATTGAAAAAATCGCCGTGGAAATCCGCGGTCTGCAAAAAACTGAAACACGTGAAGTCGAGGAATTTTTCGCAAAAGGCCAAAAGGGGTCTTCGGCTATGCCTCATAAACGGAATCCGATTGGTTCTGAGAATATGACGGGTATGGCTCGCGTCCTTCGCGGCGAAATGCTGACGGCATTCGAAAACGTACCGCTCTGGCACGAACGCGATATTTCGCACTCCTCTGCGGAACGGATCATTTTGCCGGATGCTACGATTGCCCTCAACTATATGTTGAACCGCTTCGGCAACATCGTGAAAAACTTGACGGTGTTCCCGGAACGCATGCAGGAGAACATGGAAAAGACGTACGGTCTTATCTTCTCCCAGCGTGTACTGCTCACGTTGATCGACGAAGGAATGGTCCGTGAAGAGGCGTACGACCTCGTCCAGCCTAAGGCGATGGAAGCCTGGGAACGCGGCGTGCCTTTCCGTGACCTGATTGAAGCGGACGACAAGATTACATCCACGTTATCGGAAGAGCAGCTTGATGCCTGCTTCGATTACAAGCACCACCTGAAGAACGTCGATCGTATTTTTGACCGGATCGGACTATAAAACTATCACCGGGCAGCCTCGTCTGCCCGGATCACATTCTATTTGCGAGGTGTCTTCGATGAAAGGTTCTCTCCTTTATGAAGGAAAAGCGAAAAAAGTGTATGCAATCACCGATCAGCCTGAACGTCTGATTTTATCTTATAAAAATGATGCCACTGCTTTTAACGGCAAGAAAAAAGACCAGTTTGAAGGCAAAGGCCGCCTGAATAACTTGATCACCTCTAAACTATTCGATTACTTACATCAACAACAACTGCCCTCCCATTTTATTGAAGCGTTGAATGATACCGAACAAGTCGTGCAGAAAACGACGATCATTCCTCTTGAAGTCGTCGTCCGAAATGTCGCCGCCGGAAGTATCACAAGAAGACTCGGCATCGAGGAAAAAACACGCTTCACCCCGCCGATCATCGAACTATTTTATAAAGAAGATGAACTGGATGACCCGCTGATCAACGATGTTCATGCGTACCATCTGACAGACATCTCAGAAAAAGAGCTCTCCTTTATTAAAGAACAAGCCTTACTCGTCAACGAACACTTGATTCAACTGTTCAAGGATGTCGGGCTTGAGCTCGTCGATTTCAAGCTCGAATTCGGAAGACTTAAGGACGGGAGCATCGTCCTTGCTGATGAAATTTCTCCAGACACGTGCCGCCTGTGGGACTTGGAAACAGGGAAGAAAATGGACAAAGACGTGTTCCGTGAGAATATCGGCGATTTAGTGGAAACATACGAAGCGATTTTACAACGACTGGAGGAATATACATGCGCAAAGTAAAGATCTATATCACATTGAAGGAAGCCGTTCTAGACCCTCAAGGAAAAGCGGTTCAAAACTCACTCCGTTCCCTCGAATATAACAACGTCCAGGAAGTCCGCGTCGGCAAGTATATGGAAATGATGGTCGAGGATACAGAAGACATCGAAGCGCAAGTCGATCAAATGTGTGACAAGCTGTTAGCGAACCCTGTCATCGAAGACTATTCGTACACGATCGAGGAGGTTGTTTAAGTGAAATTCGCTGTCGTCGTTTTTCCGGGATCCAACTGTGATCGTGATATGTATTTTGCTGCCAAGGATGCGCTTGGGGAAGAGGCGGACCTTGTCTGGTATTTAGACGCCGATTTGTCCAGCTATGACGCGATCCTCTTGCCAGGAGGATTCTCGTACGGAGATTACCTCCGCTCAGGAGCGATTGCCGCAACCTCACCAGTCATTGATCAAATCCGTGAAGCAGCTGAGGCAGGGAAGCCTGTGCTTGGTGTCTGCAATGGCTTCCAGGTGCTGCTTGAGATGGGGCTTTTACCAGGGGCGATGCTACCGAATGAAAAGCTGAAGTTCATGTGCCATTTTGAAACGCTCGTCGTCCAGAACAACCAGACGATGTTTACGAGTCAATACGAAGAATACGAAGAAATTCAAATTCCGATCGCACACGGAGAAGGCAATTATTATTGCGACGAACAGACGTATGAGCAGCTCGTCGAACGTCAGCAGATTGCCTTTACGTACAAAAACAATCCGAACGGTTCTGTCGGCGACATCGCTGGAATTACGAATGAAGCGGGCAATGTACTCGGAATGATGCCGCACCCGGAACGTGCCGTAGAAGCTCTGCTCGGAAATGACGACGGATTACGTTTGTTCCAATCGATTTTGACACACTGGAGGAATAACCATGCCATCAATGCTTGAGATCAGTCCAGAACAGATTAAACAAGAGAAGCTGTACCGCGACATGGGTCTGACGGATGCGGAATTCGAATCGATCGAAAACATCCTCGGACGTCTGCCGAATTACACCGAGACTGGCCTGTTTTCCGTCATGTGGTCCGAGCACTGCAGTTATAAAAACTCGAAGCCGCTTTTGAAAAAGTTCCCGACAGAAGGTCCAGCCGTCCTGCAGGGGCCTGGGGAAGGAGCCGGAATCATCGATATCGGCGATGAACAGGCAGTCGTTTTCAAAATTGAAAGCCACAACCATCCATCCGCTGTGGAACCTTACCAAGGAGCAGCGACAGGTGTCGGCGGAATCCTCCGTGACGTTTTTTCGATGGGAGCGCGTCCAGTTGCTCTGTTGAACTCTCTCAGGTTTGGTTCGCTTCAAGAGCCACGCGTCAAATACTTGTTTGAAGAAGTCGTCCGCGGCATCGCCGGGTACGGAAACTGTGTCGGAGTGCCGACAGTAGGTGGAGAAGTCCAGTTCGATGATGCGTACAACGGCAACCCGCTCGTCAACGCGATGTGTGTCGGTTTGATCGATCATAAAGATATTCAAAAAGGGATCGCAGCCGGAATCGGCAATACGGTCATGTATGTCGGAGCGAAGACAGGTCGTGACGGGATCCATGGAGCGACGTTCGCTTCAGAAGAGCTGTCCGAAGAATCCGAGGAAAAGCGTCCATCTGTCCAAGTCGGTGATCCGTTTATGGAAAAACTTCTAATCGAAGCGTGTCTCGACGTCATTCACCATGATGCTCTTGTCGGGATTCAGGATATGGGTGCGGCCGGTCTCACATCTTCCGCCAGTGAAATGGCCAGTAAAGCCGGAACGGGCATGACGATGAATCTTGATTTGATCCCGCAGCGTGAAACGAACATGACGCCTTACGAAATGATGCTTTCGGAATCACAGGAGCGCATGCTTCTCGTCGTCGAAAAAGGCAGAGAAGAAGAGATTGCCCAAGTCTTTCGTAAGTACAACCTAGAAGCTGTAGCTGTTGGTGAAGTTACCGATACGAAACGCTTCCGTCTCGAGCATAATGGAGAAGTCGCTGCAGATGTACCTGTCGATTCATTAGCAGAGGATGCGCCGGTCTATCACCAGCCATCCAAAGTACCCGCTTATTACGAAGAGTTTCAAGCAATGGCGCCTTACCAACCGAACGTGACGGATTACACCGAAACGCTACACGGTCTTTTGCGCCAGCCGACGATCGCAAGTAAAGAGTGGGTCTATGATCAGTACGATTCGATGGTTCAAACAAACACTGTCGTCGCACCAGGTTCTGATGCTGCCGTCCTTCGTGTGAGAGGTACTGACAAAGCGCTCGCGATGACAACCGACTGTAACTCACGCTATATCTACGTCGATCCAGAAGTCGGCGGACAGATTGCCGTCGCAGAAGCCGCTCGTAACATCGTTTGCTCCGGTGGTCGTCCGCTCGGTCTGACAGACGGGCTTAACTTCGGTTCACCAGAGAATCCGGAAATTTTCTGGCAGATGGAGAAGAGTGTGGACGGAATGAGCGAAGCGTGTCGTAAGCTCGAAACACCGGTCATCAGTGGTAACGTTTCTCTATATAATGAATCCTTCGGTGGCAAGGCGATCTATCCGACACCGATTGTCGGCATGGTCGGGCTGATCGAAAAAACGGAACACATTACACAGTCTCATATGAAGCAAGCAGGCGATCTCATTTACGTAATCGGGAAAGCGAAGCCGGAATTTGGTGGAAGTGAGCTTCAGGGAATGCTTGAAGGTCGTCATTTCGGAAAAGCACCAGAATTGGATCTTGAGATTGAAGCGGAACGTCAACAAAAGCTGCTTCATGCCATCCAGTCTGGTCTTGTCCAGTCGGCTCACGACCTTTCTGAAGGGGGACTTGCTGTCGCGCTTGCGGAAAGCCTATTCGACAACGAGCTCGGCTGTGAAGTCGCGGTCAGTCAGGATGTCGTAACGGAATTGTTCGCAGAAACACAGTCACGTTTTCTCGTCTCGGTCCGTCCGGAACATCAGGAAGCATTCGAACAAAATGTGGAAGACGCGAACTTGATCGGACTTGTTACGGATGATGGAATGTATCGTATCTTTACTGAACAAAAAGCCGTAGTGGAAACGCCGACATCTGAGCTTAAGCAAACGTGGAAAGGGGCGATCCCATGCTTGGTGAAATCAAAGGTTTAAACGAAGAGTGCGGAATATTCGGAGTCTGGGGACATCCGGAATCCGCGCAGCTCACCTACTACGGACTTCATGCTCTTCAGCACCGTGGCCAGGAAGGCGCGGGTATCGTAACGTCTGACGGGGAGCAGCTGAAGCTTGCCAAAGGGCATGGATTGATCAACGAAGTCTTTTCACAAGATCAGCTCAAGGATCTGAAAGGTCATGCGTCGATCGGTCACGTCCGCTACGCAACGGCAGGAGACGGCGGCTATGAAAATATTCAGCCGCTCATGTTCCGTTCCCAAACAGGCGGCCTTGCGCTCGCTCACAACGGGAACCTCGTCAACGCTCAAGCTTTGAAAAGTCAGCTTGAAGCACAGGGAAGCATTTTACAGACGACCTCTGATACAGAGGTTGTCGCTCACCTGATCCGCCGGGCTCGTCATCTTCCGCTCGAGCATGCGATTGCCGAGGCGTTGTCGATGATTAAAGGAGCTTACGCATTCCTAGTCATGACCGAGGATCAGATGTTTGTCGCCAATGATCCGCGCGGACTGCGTCCATTGTCACTCGGCCGTCTTGGAGATTCGTGGATCGTATCTTCTGAGACATGTGCTTTCGATGTGATCGGTGCCGAATATGAACGTGAAATCAAACCGGGTGAACTGTTGATCATTTCGGATGAAGGCGTGCAGTCGACGCGTTTCTCCGCTCCGATCCAGCGAACGCTCTGCTCGATGGAGTACGTTTATTTTTCAAGACCGGATAGCAATGTCGATGGAAAAAATGTTCACGCCTCAAGAAAAAGAATGGGCAAAACGTTAGCGAAAGAGGCACCGATTGAAGCGGATGTCGTCACAGGAGTGCCCGATTCAAGCATATCCGCTGCGATCGGATACGCGGAGGAATCTGGACTCCCTTACGAGCTCGGATTAATCAAAAACCGCTACGTCGGCCGGACATTCATCCAGCCGTCACAGGAGCTGAGAGAACAGGGCGTCAAAATGAAGCTTTCCGCTGTCCGTGGAATTGTAGAAGGCAAACGTGTCGTCATGGTCGACGATTCGATCGTTCGCGGAACGACAAGCCGTCGGATCGTCAAAATGCTTAAGGAAGCAGGAGCGAAGGAAGTGCATGTCCGCATCGCTTCTCCGCCGATTCAGAATCCTTGCTACTACGGAATTGATACGTCGAACAGTGGCGAGCTGATTGCAGCCAACCACTCGATTGAAGAAATCCAGGAGCTGATCGAGGCAGACAGTCTCGCCTTTTTATCAGAAGAAGGTTTGCAGCACTCGATTTATCAAGGGGAAGAGTCGATCGAGCATGGTCCATGCATGGCATGCTTTACCGGAAACTACCCGACAGAAATTTATCCGAATACGGTTCACCCTTATGAGAAGGTGTAAGGAAAGGAAGGTCGTCCATGAGTCAATCCTATAAACAGGCAGGTGTCGATGTCGAGGCGGGGTATGAAGCCGTCGAACGGATGAAAAAACACGTCTCGAGAACGATGCGCAAAGAAGTTCTCGGAGGTCTCGGTGCTTTTGCCGGTCTATTCGATATTAGCGGGATGAGCTACAAGCATCCGGTGCTCGTCACAGGTACAGATGGTGTCGGAACAAAATTGAAGCTCGCATTTGAAATGGATAAGCACGATACAATAGGCGTCGATGTCGTCGCGATGTGTGTCAACGACATCGTCGCCCAAGGAGCGGATCCACTTTTATTCCTCGATTATATCGCCTGCGGAAAAAATGATCCGGCCCGTATTGAACAGATCGTCAAGGGCATTGCAGACGGATGTGAACAATCAGGAGCGGCTCTTGTCGGCGGAGAAACAGCAGAGATGCCGGGGATGTACGACCCTGATGAATACGACCTTGCCGGCTTTGTCGTCGGAATGGCAGATAAAGAGAACATTTTGACAGGGGAGGGAGTGAAGCCGGGCGACGTGCTGGTCGGTTTGCCGTCATCCGGTGTCCATTCCAACGGCTTTTCCCTCGTCAGACGGATCATTGAAGATAAAGGAATCGATCTCAGCGATGCAGCAGAGTTCGACCGCCCGATCGGAGAAGAGCTTCTGACACCGACGAAAATCTATGTCAAAGCGATCCAGGAGCTTAAGGAGAACGTCTCTGTGAAGAGCATCGCGCACATTACCGGTGGCGGATTCTACGAGAACATCCCACGCGCCCTTCCGCAAGGGTATGGTGTTCAAGTCGACCGCTCCCAGTGGACGCCTCCACGCATTTTCGACTTTTTACAAAAAGAAGGGAACCTCCCATTAGACGAGATGTACGGTGTATTTAACATGGGGATTGGGATGGTTGCCATTATCGAAGAAGAAGAGATAGAACCCGCACTGAAAGCTTTAGAGAAAGCGGGAGAGTCGCCAGTCGTCATCGGACACGTCACAGAGCAGGAAGGAATTCGCTGGTCATGATGAATATCGCTGTGTTTGCTTCCGGGACAGGGTCCAACTTTGATGCCATTATGAGAGCGGTGGAAGCAGGGGACCTGGACGTCAATGTCGCCCTGCTCGTCTGTGATAAAATAGGGGCACCCGTCATCGAGAAGGCACAAAACTATCAAGTGGACACCGTAGTTTTCACGCCAAAACTCTATGGAAACAAAGCTGCGTACGAGCACGCTTTGCTGAAAGACTGTGAGTCTCGTAACATCGATTTGATCGTTCTTGCCGGTTATATGAGACTGATCGGCCCGACGCTTTTGAAGCCTTTTGAGAAGCGAATCATTAATATTCATCCGTCCCTTTTACCGGCATTCCCTGGAAAAGACGCCATCGGTCAAGCCTTTCAGTCGAAAGTGAAGGTGACAGGGGTGACCGTCCATTTTGTTGATGAAGGGATGGATACGGGACCGATCATCGATCAGGAGGCCGTTCGTATCGAAGACGGGGACACAGAAGAGGATGTCCAAACAAAAATCCAGTGTGTCGAGCACGAGCTCTACCCACGCGTCATTCAGTCACTATTGGTCAAGGAGGAATCGACGAAATGAAGAAACGCGCATTATTGAGCGTATCTGATAAGCAAGGATTATCACAATTCGCAAAACAACTACACGAACTAGACTATGAACTCATCTCCACAGGTGGAACGAAGAAGGCGATTGAAGAGGCTGGCATTCCGGTCCTTTCGATTTCAGAGATCACCGAGTTTCCAGAAATCATGGATGGACGCGTCAAAACTCTTCACCCATCCGTTCATGGCGGACTGCTTGCGAAGCGTTCCAACGCTGATCATATGAAGCAGATTGATGAGCTCGACATTCAGCCGATCGACCTCGTCGCCGTCAACCTCTATCCATTCAAAAATACAATTGCCAAAGCAGGCGTGACGGAAGCAGAAGCGATTGAAAATATTGATATCGGTGGACCGACGATGCTTCGTGCAGCGGCGAAAAGCTTTGAAGATGTCACGGTTGTCGTCGATCCATCCGATTACGATACGGTCATTGAAAGTCTGCAGGCAGGAGACATTTCGTATGAAGAGCGTCGTACCCTGGCTGCAAAAGTGTTCCGTCATACAGCGAATTACGATGCGATGATCGCGGAGTACTTTACAGAAAAAACAGAAGAAGCCTATCCGGAGACGTACACCGTGACGTATGAAAAAGTCCAGTCGCTTCGCTACGGTGAGAACCCCCACCAGACCGCCGCTTTTTATAAAAAAGCGAATCAGAGCGGGGCTTCGCTTGCGAATGCAGAGCAGCTGAACGGCAAGGAGCTTTCCTACAACAACATTCAGGATGCCAATGCAGCGCTTGAAGTCGTCCTTGAGTTTACGAAACCTGCTGCTGTAGCGGTGAAACATATGAACCCATGTGGAGTCGGTGTTGGTGAAACGTTATTCGACGCCTACACGAAAGCGTATGAAGGGGATCCGGTGTCCATTTTCGGCGGAATCGTCGCCTTGAACCGTGAAGTGGATGAGGAAACGGCGGCGAAACTGAAGGAAATCTTCCTTGAAATCATCATTGCTCCGTCCTTTAGCCAGGAAGCGCTTGACCTGTTGACGAAGAAGAAAAACTTGCGCTTGCTCACGGTTGATATGGTGAAACCAGAAGGGCAGACACACAAGCTCACAAGCGTGAACGGCGGTGTCCTCGTTCAGGATACAGATGAAGGAACTCTTTCCGATGTCGAGCTTGAGGTTGCAACCGATCGTGAACCAACAGAACAAGAGAAGCACGATTTGGAGCTTGCTTGGCAAGTGGTGAAGCATGTGAAATCGAATGCGATTGTCCTCGCGAAGGGTGACCGGACGCTTGGAATCGGAGCGGGACAAATGAACCGTGTCGGTGCTGCAAAAATCGCACTTGAACAGGCAGGTGAAGAAGTGGAAGGCAGTGTCATGGCTTCCGATGCCTTTTTCCCGATGCCAGATACGGTAGAAGCGGCTGCTGAAGCTGGTGTGAAGGCGATCATTCAGCCAGGCGGCTCGAAGCGTGATCAGGATTCGATCGATGCTTGCAATAAGTACGGCATTGCGATGGTATTTACAAGAATGCGTCATTTCAAACATTAAAAAGGGGCTGACAAAATCATGAAAGTCATGGTCATCGGACGTGGTGGAAGAGAACACAGCTTAGTGCAGAAATTAGCAGAAAGCAAACAAGTCTCCAAGGTGTACGCTGTACCTGGGAATGCTGGTATGGAACAGGTAGCGGAGCGTTTACAGGTTGAAGAGACGGATCAGGATGGTCTTGTCCAGCTGGCGAAAGAAAAAGAAGTGGACCTTACAATTGTCGGTCCTGAAAACCCTTTGCTGGATGGTCTTGTCGATCATTTTCAACGGAACGGGCTGAAAGTGTTCGGCCCATCGAAAGAGGCTGCGCTAATTGAAGGAAGTAAGCACTTCGCGAAGCAGCTAATGATGAAATACGACATTCCGACCGCTGATTACCAGGCCTTCACGGACTTGGATCAGGCAAAAGCCTACATCCTTGAAAAAGGGGCACCAATCGTTGTCAAAGCCGATGGCCTTGCAGCAGGTAAAGGTGTCGTCGTCGCTGAAACTGTCAGTGAAGCCCTACAGGCGGCAGAAGAAATGCTGAAACACGGTCAATTCGGAGATGCGAGCAAGCAGATTGTCGTTGAGGAATTTCTTCAAGGGGAAGAATTTTCGTTGATGGCATTCGTGTCAGGGAAACGCGTCTACCCGATGATTCCTGCGAAAGATCATAAGCGTGCCTTCGAAGGAGATCAAGGTCCGAACACGGGCGGAATGGGAGCCTATGCCCCAGTACCGATCATCCCTGAATCCTCTTATGACTATGCTGTAGCATCGATTCTGCAGCCGACAGCGAACGCCTTAGTCGAAGAGGGACGTCCGTTTACAGGGATTCTTTACGCTGGGCTCATTGAGACGAAATCAGGCCCGAAAGTCATCGAATTCAACGCTCGCTTCGGAGACCCTGAAACACAGGTCGTCTTGCCGTTGCTTGAGAATGATATCGAGCAGGTTTTCCTTGATGTATTGAACGGGAAAAATCCGGAATTGCGCTGGTCTTCCGAGTCCTGTGCAGGTGTCGTCGTCGCTTCGAACGGCTATCCAGGCGACTATCAAAAAGGGCGCCCTGTACCTGTAATAGAAGGAGAAGGCTCTGTCTATACGGTCCATGCCGGAACAGAGAAGTCTGAGGACGGCTATGTATCCAGTGGAGGCCGTGTACTTCTTGTCGGTGCAAAAGAGAAGGACTTGCCACAAGCACTGGAAAGCGTGTATGAACACTTGGAAATGTTCGAAGGTAAAAAAGACTTCTATTACCGCCGGGATATTGGTCTTTCATCGGTTGCGGCGGCGAAGTCCTACGTAAAATAAAGCAGCAACCGTCCCGATGACCGTCACAATGACGAATCCAACGTCAGTGAAATATTCCAAAAAATCCATGATACATCATCCTTTTTAAAAAAATTGGACAGGGGCCTTCCCTGTCCTTTTCTTGTTTTGGAGCTCACTGAGAGCAAGGTTTCCGTTATGCTCTACAGTATATGTCGGCCCGCGGAATCACTGCCAAGGGTGGGAATCAGTGAAAGGTCCATACGGAATTTCAATCTGACCGCTTCTCTTACTAAACCTCCAAGCCTTTCTTAACAGGACCGGAGCGTTGGCCAAGCATCGAAAACTTTATGGATAGGTTGTTTCACTCCAATAGAGGTGGAATGGTTTGGAAACGACGAGACTCCCGCGGGAGAAGGGTCTAGGCGAGATCCCGCAGGGCTTCAGCCCGAGGAAGCTCGCCAGATCCCCCGCAGGAAAGCGAGTCGTTTCCTAACCATTCCTCTGCTCCATTTGGAGAACAACCTTTTCTTCATTTTATTTGAGTATTCAAGTTACCCGCGTTGTTTTTGGAAGGCTTGAGGCCAGCCCTGTTCGACTCCATCACGCTCTTCGGACATCTCCTCAAACGCCTCCGTCAAAGGACAATACATCGTAATCCCCTCCGCCACCTTCATAGCAGAAAGAACAATCAGCATCGGATGCACAGATGCATCCTCACGACGGATCGAACGGATCGTCAGCAACGTCAGCATACTTAAACCAGCCGTAATCCGCAGAAAAGAATTAATCGTACCGATATTTTGTTTCAAAACAGATTTCCTCCTTAGCAGGGGTTTCTATCCTGTGTTACGATAGAACATATTCAGACAAGGAGGACGCTCCATGAACGAAACACGTTTCCGCTGGCGGAACCGGCAGCTGCGCGAGCATGTAGCTGTCATCGAAGGAACCACAGCGCCAACCAAATTAATCAAAAACACAACGTATTTAAACGTCTATTTGAAAAAATGGATGACCGGACATATATGGTTATACGAAGACCGCATCGTGTACACAGGTACAGACCTGCCTGAACGCACCGATGGAACAGAAATCATCGACGGGGAAGGAAGCTACATCGTACCAGGGTACGTAGAGCCTCACGCCCATCCTTATCAGTTATATAATCCCCAAAGCCTTGCGGAATATGCAGCAAGCACAGGGACGACCACACTAGTCAACGATAATTTAATGTTGCTTTTTTTAACGGACAAAGAGAAAGCGTTTTCTTTACTGGAAGAAAGCATGAATTTACCCGCCACAATGTACTGGTGGGCACGCTTTGATTCCCAGTCTGCTTTGCGCGAAGAAGACCAGTCTCATTTGGAAAAGCAAGTGCTGGACTGGATCGAGCATGATGCGGTCATCCAGGGAGGCGAATTGACGGCCTGGCCGGATGTGCTGTATGGCGGGGACGATCAAATGCTGCACTGGATGCAGGAGACGAAACGGGCACGCAAGCCGCTTGAAGCCCATTTACCGGGAGCTTCTGAAAAAACGCTTTTGAAGATGCGACTCCTCGGCATGAATTCTGAACACGAATCCATGTCAGCGGAGGACGTTTTGACACGTCTTGAGCTCGGGTATCAGACAGGGCTTCGCTATTCTTCGATTCGTCCTGATCTTCCGGACATTATGAAGGGGCTACTTGATAAAGGACACGATTATTTCCGTCATATGATGTTTACGACAGATGGCTCGACGCCTGGTTTTTATCGTGAAGGACTGATCAATCAATGTATTCAAATCGCGATTGATGCGGGCGTGCCGCCAATCGATGCTTATTTGATGGCTACTTATGAGCCAGCCGCACACTTCGGGATCGAAAACCGGGTCGGCAGCTTAAATCCTGGGCGTGTCGCTCATTTGAACTTTTTATCAAGTCCTGAAGATCCAACTCCTTACGCGGTGATTGCCAAAGGGGAATGGGTGAAGAGGGAGGAAGGAGAGCTCGCGGTTTCCTCTGATATTCAATGGGAGGAGCACGGCATTACTCCACTCGAGCTTGATTGGGAATTGACGGAGGATGACTTGCAATTTTCAATGCCGATCGGTCTTGAGATGGTGAACGATGTGATTATGAAACCTTATACGATTAATCTGGATCCTTCAGGTGAGCGGATTTCAGATGACTCCGAGGATGCGTATTTGATGCTGATCGACCGGGAAGGAAAGTGGAAGGTCAATACGCTGATCAAAGGGTTCACGAACACATTAGGGGCAGTTGCCAGTTCGTATTCTACGACAGGGGACATCATTTTGATCGGGAAATCGAAGTCGGATTTGCTGCATGCTTTCAACCGTATGAAGGAGCTGGGGGGCGGAATCGTTCTCGCCGATCAGGGAGAAGTCTTGTCCGAGCTTCCATTACCGCTCGCAGGAGCGATGTCCGACTTGCCGATTGAAGCTCTCATCGAAAAAGAAGCGGAAATGAAGGAACACCTGAAGCAGCACGGCTTCCGCTTTACGGATCCCGTTTATACGTTGCTTTTCCTTTCCTCCATGCATTTACCGTTTATCCGGATCACACCACTCGGAATTATGGACGTGAAAAAGAAAGAGGTACTCTTTCCTTCGATAATGCGTTAATATTATAATGAGAAGAAAGAATACAGGGAGTGCTACGATGAGAAAGGTTTTATGGCTGATCATGGCTGTTGCCACCCTCCTGATCCTAGGAGCATGTCAACAGGATGGAGCCAATCAGGAGTCCTCGCCTTCAGAACAAACAGATTCAGGGGAGCCTGATCAGATAGAGAAAGAAGAAGAGGAAGAAAAAGAAGAAACCCCTAGCGCTGAGGAGCCCGCTCCGGCTTACACCTACCCGTTAACAGGTGAGCCTTCGGAAGAACCCGTGGACCATCGTGTGTTATCGGTCATGGTGAACAATCACACAAAGGCAAGACCGCAATCGGGTCTCAGTCAGGCAGATGTCGTGTATGAAGTCCTTGCAGAAGGACAGATCACGCGTTTTCTCGCTTTATTCCATAGCGAACTACCGGACAAAATCGGACCAGTAAGAAGTGCGCGGGAATATTATTTCAAGCTGGCAGGTGGTTACAATGCGTTTTATACGTATCACGGAGCGGCTGCCCATATCAACGATCAGGTAGCGGCCAGTGGCATACCGTTTTTTGACGGAGCCTCCTATGACAATAACGGTTGGCTGTTTGAGCGATCGTCCGAACGGGCTGCCCCGCACAATTCCTACTTTTTATCCAACGGGTTAAATCAGGTAGCCGAGCAAAAGGGATATGAACAAAAGGTTGAGACAGCGTCCCTTCCTTTTGCAGAGGAAATCACAGAGGGAACAGCGGTTGATCAGGTGACGATCACGTACTCCAATCAGCCGCAGGAAGTCGTAACGTTCGATTACGACGCCGAATCTGAACGTTTTCTGAGGTCCAGTGATGGGAAGCCGTCTATGGATGAGGCGAATGGAGAACGCGTAGCTGTCGAGAACGTATTCATAGTGGAAACCGAGCATAGAATCATCGATAACGTCGGTCGTCGGGCCATTGATCTCGACTCCGGTGGAAAAGGATACCTTTTACAAAAAGGATCCATGAAAGAGGTTCAATGGAGAAATGTCGACGGGCGTCTTCTGCCATATGAAGATGGCGAGGCATTATCCTTTACACCAGGGCAAACCTGGGTCAATATCATACCAGGAAACGCTGATATCAGCAGTAATTAAGGAGGTCAATGGTAGATGCAGATAGATAAATTAAGAGGTAAAACATTAGATCAGCTTTTTGAAGCGATTCTTTCTTTGCAAAATGTAGAAGAGTGTTACGAGTTTTTTGATGACTTAGCGACGATGAACGAGGTTCAATCATTGGCGCAACGTCTTGAGGTTGCCCGGATGCTTCGTGAAGGGTACACGTACCATAAGATTGAAACGCAAACGGGTGCGTCAACCGCGACGATTTCCCGAGTGAAGCGCTGCTTGAACTATGGAAACGATGCCTATACGCTAGCGCTTGACCGTGTGCAGGAAAAGAAAACGGAATAGATGATATAAGCCCAACAGGCAAGAGCGATTATGCTCTTGCCTGTTTTTTAGTCTGTTGTAGCAGGTTGTTAAAACTTATCCATTTTATTCAGGGATTCAGTAGCATCATTCATCATTTTCAATGGTTAGGTGAATCGAAGTGCAATTTGTGGTCATTAGTGGGTTGGGACGTAAGGGAAGCGGCTCATTGTGGGCTAAAGGAATAAAAAAGCTATTTCAACACTTAAAATCCTGAATAACTAATGTTTCCGTTCGCCTATTTTAAAAAGGAGGATCGGGAAATGGTGAGACTCCTATGGGGTGAAAAGGGCAGGCTGAGATCCCGCAGGAGCCTTGCTCCGAGGAAGCTCAGCGCCCGCCCATGGAAAGCGAACTATTTCCCGATCCTCCAAACTCTCAATATAAAAACGGAAACCTTCTCATTATATAAAATTGCATTCAACACGATTCATATCTAATAGAAGACAGGCATATGTATGTCTATAACATAAGTAGGATAATGCAGGAACGTTCTTCTCTATAACGAAGTTTCTCATGACACCCGAACTCACTTATGACAACGTTCCTAAACTAATTGTAAAAAATCGGAGGCGGAAGACATGAGAGCCTTCTTCAAAAAAGGACTTATGATCATCATCGGCAGTTTGTTCCTGTCTCTTGGCATCAACTTCTTTCTCATGCCCGACCACGTCCTCGATGGAGGCATCATCGGAATCGGCCTGATCGCCAACTATATATGGGGAATGAAAGTAGGCCTGACGATCATTCTATTCAGCATCCCCATTTTCACCATCGCCTGGTTTCGTTACCGTTCCTACTTTTACAATAGCCTGCATGGATTATTGATTTCTTCTTTATTCATCGATATTTTTCATGGAATCAGAGCTCATCATCTCCCGATCGAACCGGCCATCAGCTCGATCATTGGCGGATTTTTCGTCGGAGGAGGCATTGGGCTTATGCTCCGGAACGAGACAAGCACCGGCGGAACGGACTTGCTTGCCCAAATGATCGCAGATGGTTTCAAAATCAATGTGGGGTTTGTCATCTTCATGATCGACGTGCTCATCATCGGAATCAGCGGCTATTTATTTTCGCTCCAGACGCTGCTCCTATCCGCCATCGCCATCATAAGCGTCGCGCTCGTCACCATGTCGATCACATCATCTCACCTTTTCCCACCACCCGAACGAACAACCTAACTCACAGCATATGCTGTGAGTTTTTTCTGTTTCACAAATTTTCGGGGCCTTTCCTACACATTATTGTTGTGTGTCATGATATGTTTCCTAATAAGAGAGCTGAATGACTGCTTCCGTTCACATCTTTATGGGAGGGAGGAGAGGGAAGTTGCAAGACTCCTATGGCAGGAAAGGGCAAGCTGAGATCTCGCAGGAGCCGTGCTCCGAGAAAGCTCAGCGTCCGCCACGGAAGGCGAGTACCTTCCCGCCCCTCCCACTTTTCCTCTACGAAACGGAAGCTCTTCAAAAATCTGTAGAGTTCCGAACATTCACAGAATAAACACAACAATTTCTTCCCTTTACCCATTCAATCTCTTCCCAAAAGTTTGCTATAATGAGTGAATGGATATCTGTTTTTCTGGAGGACGGACATGGACCTATTACGCACGTGGAATCACGTTTTCAAGCTTGATCCGAACAAACCTATTTCGGATTGCGATCTGGACATCATTTGCCGTTCAGGCACAGACGCGATCATCGTCGGAGGAACCGATGGGGTGACGTTTGAAAATGTGACCGATTTATTGGAACGTCTGGAAGGCTACGATCTTCCTTTGATTCTTGAGGTTTCCGATATGGAGGCTATTGCGCCAGGTTTTGACGGATACCTGATTCCGATGGTGCTGAACAGTCAGGAGAAGCGCTGGATGTTTGATATCCAGCACGAAGCGATTAAAGAATATGGCGATATCATTCCATGGGAAGATTTAGCTGTCGAAGGATACTGCGTATTGAATCCCGAGGCTAAAGTTTTTAAAAAAACGAACTGTCGTATTCCCGAACAAGAGGACGTCCTCGCCTATGCGAAGATGTGTGAGCAACTCCTCCATCTTCCTGTATTTTATATGGAATACAGCGGGACGTATGGCGATCCTGAACTTGTCCAGCGTATTTCTAGTGAATTGAAGGAAACGACACTTGTCTATGGTGGCGGGATCACTAGCGGCGCACAGGCGGAGGAAATGTTTGCTTACGCCGATGTGATCGTTGTCGGAAATATCATTTATGAAGATATGAACAGAGCTCTAGAAACGGTAAGAGCCGTTAAACGATAAATTTTTTACGAGGATGGTGCACGATGACACAAGCGATGAATTCTCTGATTCAGGGGTTGAACGAACAACAACGAAACGCTGTGACCCATACCGAAGGACCTCTTTTGATCATGGCGGGCGCAGGAAGTGGGAAGACCCGAGTCCTGACGCATCGAATTGCGTATTTACTTAGTGAAAAAGACGTTTCCCCGCGAAATGTTTTAGCGATTACGTTTACAAATAAAGCAGCGCGCGAAATGAAAGACCGTGTCGAGGCACTCGTCGGAGCGGACGGAGAAAAAATCTGGATGTCGACGTTCCACTCGATGTGTGTCCGGATTTTGCGTCGCGATATCGACCGGATCGGCTACGATCGCAACTTTTCGATCCTCGATTCCAGTGACCAGCTGTCAGTCATTAAGCAGGTGCTGAAAGATTTGAATCTTGATCCGAAAAAATGGGATCCGCGTGCGATGCTCGGAGCCATCAGCAATGCGAAAAACGAACTGATGACCGCAGAAGACTTCGAGAAACAGGCGGGCAACATTCATGATGAGCAGATTGCCAAAGTGTATAAGGGCTATCAGAAAAAGCTGCGCAAGAACCAGTCGTTAGACTTTGATGACTTGATCATGCAGACACTGACGCTGTTCGATCAGGTACCTGAGGTGCTGGAATTTTATCAGCGACGTTTCCAATATATTCATGTCGATGAGTATCAGGATACGAACCATGCCCAGTACCAGCTTGTCAAACACTTGGCGAGCCGTTACCAAAACCTCTGTGTTGTCGGAGATTCTGACCAGTCGATCTATGCATGGCGCGGGGCGGATATCCAGAATATCCTCAACTTCGAAAACGACTATCCGAATGCCCGCACGATTTTGCTCGAACAAAATTACCGTTCGACAGAATTGATTCTCGATGCGGCGAACCATGTGATCGACAATAACAGCGGTCGGAAGCCGAAGCGTTTGTGGACAGATAATGCTGGTGGGGAGAAGATTCAATACCACCAGGCAAGCACAGAGCGCGAAGAAGGATTATTCGTCACTGATAAAATCGAAGACTTGATCAGACAAGGGCAGTTCCGCTATCAGGACGTAGCCGTTTTGTACAGAACAAACGCCCAGTCCCGTACGATTGAGGAGACGTTTGTGAAAGCCGGCGTACCGTACCAAATGGTCGGCGGCACGAAGTTCTATGACCGGAAAGAAATCAAGGACATGCTTGCGTACCTAAGGCTGATCGCCAACCCGAATGATGACTTGAGCTTCCAGCGTGTCGTCAATGAACCGAAGCGCGGTGTCGGGAAAACGAGCATGGATAAGATGATCGCGTATGCAGCCGATCACGATATCTCCTTGTACGAAGCAGCGGCAGAAGTCGATTTTGTCGGAGTCAGTGCCAAGGCAGCCAAAGCGATCATCAACTTTCGGAAGATGATCCAGAACTGGGCCGAACAGCAGGAATTTTTATCTGCGACGGATATGGTTCAGGAAGTCATTACGAAGACCGGCTATGAGGAAATGCTTTTGAATGAAAAGAGTCTTGAAGCACAGAGCCGACTTGAAAACATTGAAGAATTTAAATCCGTTACGAAGAACTTCGAGGAAAACAGCGAAGATAAAACGTTGGTCGCTTTCTTGACGGATCTTGCCTTGATTGCGGATATTGATTCTATGAATGAAGACCCTAATAGTGATGATACCGTCACGATGATGACGCTTCACTCTGCAAAAGGGCTCGAGTTTCCGGTTGTTTTCCTGATTGGAATGGAGGAGAATGTCTTCCCGCACAGCCGTGCGCTTATGGAAGATGAAGAGATGGAAGAAGAACGCCGCCTGGCTTATGTAGGAATCACACGTGCCGAGAAAAAGCTGTTCTTATCCCACGCCAAAATGCGGACGCTTTATGGGCGTACTAATATGAACCCGATCAGCCGCTTTATCAGCGAAATTCCGGATCAGCTACTAGAAGGCAAAGAGCAAGAGGAAGAGCTTCCATTTTTCAATCAAAAGAAAACGTCCAACCCGTTCAAAACTCAAGCGCAGAAGCCTGAAAAACGGGCGGCGAAGAAGGTCGAGAAGAAGGGGACCGGCGGCGAGAAAATCGGCTGGCAGCCTGGCGATAAAGCCGAACATAAGAAGTGGGGCACCGGTACGGTCATCAATATCCGCGGTGAAGGAGATTCGATGGAGCTGGATATCGCCTTCCCGGCACCGACGGGTATTAAGCGATTGCTTGCCCGCTTTGCTCCGATTACGAAAGTGTAAGGAAGTGGATGAAAATGAACGCATCTGAAGCAAAACAACAAATCGAAGCACTGAGAAAAGAATTGGAACGCTACAACTATGAATACCACACACTCGATGCTCCAAGCGTATCCGATTATGAATATGATAAAAAAATGCGCGAACTGATCGATCTTGAGGAGCAGTTCCCTGACTTGAAAACACCGGATTCCCCTTCCCAACGTGTCGGCGGGGCTCCCTTAGAAGCTTTTGAAAAAGTCCGTCACGACATTCCGATGCTGAGTCTCGGAAACTCGTTCGATGAGCAGGAGCTACGCGACTTCGACCGTCGCGTCCGTCAGGGAACGGATGCGGATGTCCGCTACGTCTGTGAATTGAAAATTGACGGGCTGGCGGTTTCCCTTCGCTACGAAAATGGGATCTTCGTCCGAGGAGCAACGCGTGGGGACGGGACAACAGGGGAGGAGATCACTTCCAACCTGCGGACGATCCGCAACATCCCGCTTCGCTTAACTGAACCGGAAACAATCGAGGTTCGTGGTGAGGCGTTTATGCCGAAACGTTCGTTTGTCGCTTTGAACGAAGCACGGGAAAAGGAAGAAGCGGAACCATTTGCCAACCCACGTAACGCAGCGGCCGGCTCCCTTCGCCAGCTTGATCCGAAAATCGCAGCGAAGCGGAACTTGGACATTTTCTTATACGGAGTAGGGTTATGGGAGAATGATCCGACCGACTCCCATAGTGACCGTCTCCATAAGCTGAAAGAGCTTGGTCTGAAGACAAATCCGGAATGGAAGCTTTGTGAGGATATTGAAGAAGTCATCGAATATGTGAACAGCTGGGTAGAGCGGCGTCCGGATCTTGACTATGAAATCGATGGCATTGTCATTAAAGTCGATCGCCTTGATCAGCAAGAGAGCTTAGGATTCACAGCCAAAAGTCCACGCTGGGCGACAGCGTACAAATTCCCGGCAGAAGAAGCCGTGACCGTTCTTCGTGACATTGAACTGAGTGTCGGTCGGACGGGTGTCGTAACGCCGACAGCGATCCTTGATCCTGTCAAAGTGGCAGGAACGACCGTTCAGCGCGCCTCCCTTCACAATGAAGATTTGATCCGCGAAAAGGATATCCGGATCGGGGACACCGTCGTCATTAAAAAGGCGGGTGACATCATTCCAGAGGTTGTGAGAGTCCTGGAGGAACACCGGGAGGAAGAGGCTGAGCTGTTTGCGATGCCTGAAACATGCCCGGAATGTGACAGCAAACTTGTCCGTCTAGAAGAAGAAGTCGCATTACGCTGCATCAACCCGAATTGTCCAGCACAGCTTCGAGAAGGCTTGATCCACTTCGTATCGAGAAACGCCATGGACATTGAAGGACTGGGTGAAAAAGTGATCGCCCAGCTTTTCCAGGAGGAACTGATCCATAATATCGCCGACTTGTACAAGCTCGAGCGCGAAGAGTTGTTGCAGCTTGAGCGCATGGGGGAGAAATCTGTCCAGAACCTTTTGACAGCGATCGAGAAGTCCAAAGAGAATTCACTGGAGCGTCTCTTGTTCGGACTTGGCATCCGCTATGTCGGAACGAAAGCAGCTTCCACGCTCGCTCAGTATTTTGAAACGATGGATCGCCTTATGGAAGCAGATGCTGAAGCTCTCGAGCAGATCCCTGAAATCGGCGAAAAAATGGCCGATTCGATCGCCCGCTATTTTGCCAAGCCACAAGTCGTAGAGTTGATCGATGAGCTGAAGGAGCTTGGCCTCAACCTTGAATATAATGGTCCACGCCAAACAGAAGGCCCAGCTGATTCTCCGTTTAAAGATAAAACGATTGTTTTGACAGGGAAAATGGAGAACTTCACGCGCGGCGAAGCGAAAAAAGCGGTGGAGGAGCTTGGTGGTAACGTTACAGGAAGTGTCAGCAAGAAAACGGATTTACTGATTGCTGGAGAGGATGCAGGCTCGAAATATACGAAAGCCTCCGATCTTGGCATTGAAATATGGGACGAACAGCAATTCAGCGACGCGTTGTCCCAGGTGAAATAAGGGAGATGGAAACATGAGGAAGATGCAAGCGTTGTTGTTGAGTTCTTTGCTTGTGGTAAGCGCGTGTACTCCTGTTTTCGATAATCGTGAAGAAGTGATTCAAGAAACAAGAGATGAAAGCACAGACCAGGCGGCGATTGTGCCAAACTACACAATGAATGAAGAAGATTACCGGATGATTCTGAGAGAAAATTCGACAAGTGTCTCAAGTGCACGTAATGTCACGACCTCCCAAATGGGAAATCGTCTCGACATCGCCGAATTTGAGGATGGCTTACGCCGCCTCTCGAAGGAACACTATGACCCGGAGACCTATTTGTTTCAGCCTGGACAGTTCCTAGAAGGAGATACACTAATTAGCTGGCTATCCCGTGGGAACGTGTCAGAAGGCGGGTTAAACCCTGAGCTGGATGAGGATGAAGCGACACAGGAAGAGTTTGAAGAGAGTCCGAGGTATATTTCCAATATCGTCGAGCAGAATTACCTGATCCGGAATGAAGAGAACGTCGTGGATGTAGAAGGTGTGACAATCGGCATCGCGTTACGAACGGTCTATAATTACACAACCGAAGGCCGCGATTTTCAAGTCGACCATTCCCGCGAAGAATTACTGGAAAAAGGGAAAGAATATGCACAGACGATTCTCGAACGTCTAAGGGCACGTGAAGATTTAGCTGATAAGCCGATTATGTTTGCGTTGTATGAAGAAGAGGAAGCAAGCTCGAAAGTACCAGGGAACTTCCTTAGCAAAGCATTCGTCGATGGGTCTGATATGTCGGTCAGAGGCTGGGAGGATTTGAATGAAAATCACATTCTGTTTCCTTCAGCAGAGGCAGAAGAGGATTATTTCGATGATTCACAGCTCTTCTCAGACTTCCGTACAGAGGTAGCGAAGTACTTCCCGAACTTTGTCGGAACGATTGTAAATGGGTTCTATGTCAATGACGAGCTGCGTGAAGTGAGCATCGACATTCCGATTCAATTCCATTCCCAATCCGAAGTCGTTGGGTTTACCCAATACGTGTACAGTCTCGTCGTCGAAATGTTCCCAGAGCATTATGATGTCGAAGTGAATATTTTCAGCATGGACCAGCAGGAAAGCGTCATTGTCCGAAATGCCGGTGAAGAAGAACCGTTTGTCCATGTTTATGAATAATTCTGTAAAAAGCGCGCCAATTTTTGGTGCGCTTTTTTTGTTGTTGATGCTTATAAAGTTTGGTGAATTTCATGAGAAACGTTTATTTTGAGTATCTTCTTTGCATCAGACCTTTCCCATATTGATAAAAGGTCATTTTTTATTCTTGATTTGGATGAAAGGGAAGTGCGCGTTTTTCTGAGTTAATCATACCAGGCGCTATATGAGATGTTTCCTTTCACCTATTTTGGGAAGGAGGGGCGGGAAATGGCGAGACTCCTATGGGGAGGTAAGGGCAGGCTGAGATCCCGCAGGAGCCCTGCTCCGAGGAAGCTCAGCGCCCGCCCATGGAGAGCGAGTTATTTCCCGCCACTCCAAGTTCTGGTTAGAGCAAAGGAAACCTTTTAACCTACGATATCAGCACAAAGATTCACATAAAAAAAGGTGCTGTAATTATCCAAACCACTTTTTCATAATAATTTCCACCTGTTTGATTTGAACATGTCCATAAGGTGCGATAAAATGTTCAATGAAAACGCTTTATTTAGCGAAGGATAGACATCAAAGCAGAAATTTTTTTGAGGAGGCGGTTGAAGATGGTAGTCCCTTACAAGCACGAACCATTCACAGATTTCAGTATCGAAGAAAATCGCAGAGCAATGGAAGCCGCGATTAAACAGGTCGAGGCGGACTTGGGCAAAGAGTACCCGCTGATCATTGGCGGCGAGAGGATCATGACAGATGACAAAATCGAAGTCGTGAATCCGGCCAATCGAAAAGAAGTCGTCGGTTATGTGTCCAAAGCGAATCAGGACTTAGCGGAGAAGGCGCATAAGGTTGCTGACGAAACGTTCGACTGGTGGAGAAAGACGAAAGCCCAATTCCGTGCGGACATTCTATTCCGTGCAGCGGCCATCGTCAGACGCCGGAAGCATGAATTCACAGCTCACCTCATTAAAGAAGGCGGTAAGCCATGGAAAGAAGCAGATGCTGATACGGCGGAAGCGATCGACTTCATGGAATACTATGGACGCCAAATGCTTGAAATCGATAAAGGTGTGGAAATCAATTCCCGTCCGATTGAGAACAACCGTTTCCATTACATTCCGCTTGGCGTAGGGGTCGTCATTTCCCCTTGGAACTTCCTGTTTGCCATCATGTGTGGAACGACGACAGCTGCGATGGTATCGGGCAATACCGTTTTACTTAAGCCGGCAAGTTCAACGCCTGTCATCGCCTATAAGATGATGGAAGTACTTGAGGAAGCAGGCCTTCCGGATGGCGTCATCAACTTTATTCCTGGAAGCGGAAAAGAAGTCGGGGACTACCTCGTCGATCACCCACGGACGCGCTTCATCAGCTTTACCGGATCACGCGAAGTCGGTACGCGCATATTCGAGCGCGCAGCGAAAGTGCACGAAGGTCAGAAGTGGCTGAAGCGCACGATTATTGAAATGGGCGGAAAAGATACAATCGTCGTTGATAAAGATTCCGACCTTGAACTGGCCGCCGAAGCGATCACCTATTCTGCTTTCGGTTTCTCAGGTCAAAAGTGCTCGGCTTGTTCGCGTGTCGTCGCTCATGAAGAGGTGTATGATGAACTTCTCGACCGCGTCGTGAAAAATACGAAGGAGCAGGTCAACCATGGTGATCCAACAGACAACAGCAACTACATGGGACCTGTCATTGATCAAGGGGCCTATGACAAGATTCTGGATTACATTAAGATTGGAAAAGAAGAAGGACGCCTGATGACGGGTGGAAAAGGAGATGACAGTAAAGGCTGGTTCATCGAGCCGACGGTTTTTGCTGATTTGGATCCGGAAGCACGCATCATGCAGGAAGAGATCTTCGGACCTGTCGTCGGATTTACCAAAGCGAAATCGTTTGATGAAGCTCTAGAAATTGCGAATAATACTGAATATGGTCTGACAGGAGCAGTCATTACCAATAACCGCTCCCACATTGAAAAAGCCCGGGAAGACTTCCAAGTGGGGAACTTGTACTTCAACCGAGGGTGTACAGCCGCAATTGTCGGGTATCATCCTTTTGGAGGGTTCAACATGTCAGGAACGGACTCCAAAGCTGGCGGACCTGACTATTTGATCCACCACATGCAAGGTAAAACGACCTCCGAAATGCTATAAATAGTAAATAAAAAAATCCTCTTTCTTTTTCAAGAGAGAGGATTTTTTTATAGGCATAAACACATACTAAAAAAAGTAAGATATAGCGCCAGATATCCACAAAATGGATGCTGGCTGAAATATTTTCAAAAAAAATTCATGAATGTTTATAGTATATTTAGGCTATATGTGAATAAATATGCTATTTATACGAATAAAAATTCAATAACGACAGATTAACACAATTTTTGCAATGTTCTTAAAACTATTATATGATATAGTTGTACCTGTGTTTGGCTTTTTAAGCTTCTATGTCTTAAGAACCAGCAGTCGGAAATGATGCATAGAAGTGCATACGAAACGAATTCGAGGAGGTGGAAATGTGTTTGATTTAGCGACAGTTTCATCCGCAACGATTTCGGGAGCTACGTGGTTCTGGTTATTTGTCCCGATGCCAATTTTAATCATTCTATCCATTATCACACTATTCACTGAGAGGAGCGAATAACAAGACATGAGTACTGCAACGTTAATAACGTTTATAGTTTATTTAATCGGTATGCTGGGAATTGGTTTTGCCGCATACAAACTAACAAGTGATTTATCAGATTATGTATTAGGTGGTCGTCGATTAGGACCAGGAGTAGCCGCACTATCTGCCGGTGCATCCGACATGAGTGGTTGGTTACTACTAGGTTTGCCAGGTGCGATTTATGCGTCCGGCTTGGCTGAAGCATGGATCGGTGTAGGTCTTGCTATTGGTGCTTACTTAAACTGGCAATTCGTCGCACGTCGTCTACGTGTTATGACAGAGATCGTAAATGATTCGATTACGATTCCAGATTATCTGGAAAACCGCTTCAATGACAACTCCCATATCTTACGTGTTATCTCTGCATTAGTAATCCTTTTATTCTTTACCTTCTACACATCCTCCGGTATGGTAGCCGGTGCGAAGCTATTTGAAGCTTCATTTGCTATTGACTATACGACAGCTCTTTGGGTTGGTGCTATCGTAACCATCACTTATACATTCCTAGGTGGTTTCCTAGCGGTAAGTTGGACAGACTTTGTTCAAGGTATTCTGATGTTCCTTGCTCTTATCGCTGTACCAATTGTAGCTGTATCTGAATTAGGCGGATGGGATGCTGCTACGGATGCTGTAGCTGCAATCGATCCATCTCACCTGAACATGGTTCAAGGTGTAGGGGCACTTGCTATTATTTCATCTCTAGCATGGGGTCTTGGTTACTTCGGTCAACCTCACATCCTTGTGCGTTTTATGGCCCTGCGTTCACCTAAAGATGTACCGAAAGCACGTTTCATCGGAATGGGTTGGATGGTTCTAGGCCTTTATGGTGCGATTTTTACAGGACTATTCGGTCTTGCTTATATCAACACAGCAGATGTGGCCTCCCTGGACACATTTAATGCTGAAGTTATGACAGAAGGCGGCATCCAGATGCTTGCCGACTCTGAGAAGATCTTCATTACCTTCTCTCAAATTCTGTTCCACCCTGTCATTGCGGGTATCTTGCTAGCAGCGATTCTGTCTGCGATCATGAGTACGATTGACTCTCAATTGCTTGTATCTTCTTCTGCGCTTGCGGAGGACTTCTATAAAGCGTTGTTCCGTAAGAATGCTACTGAGAAAGAGCTTGTATGGGTTGGTCGTATTGCGGTAGCAGGTATCGCCCTAATTGCGGTAATTCTCGCTTACAACCCTGATAGTACAGTTCTTGGGCTTGTATCTTACGCTTGGGCAGGTTTCGGTGCTGCATTCGGTCCGGTCATCATCCTGTCTCTATTCTGGAAGGGACTTACACGTAATGGTGCCCTTGCAGGTATCATCGTCGGTGCGGTCGTTGTTGTTGTATGGGCAGATCTCCTGTCCGGCGGTATCTTCGACCTTTACGAAATCGTGCCAGGCTTCATCTTGAGTGGTCTTGCTGCGATTCTTGTAAGTATGAGTGGTACGCCACCGAAAGAAATCGTTGAACAAATGGATAAAGCAAAAGAGCTTTAATCCCAACTTTCCAAAAGAACTTCCGTCCTCGGAGGTTCTTTTTTTATGAGCTAAAATGTTTCCTATCCTAGTTAGTAGAAGGAGGTCCGGGAAATCACTCCCTTTCCGTGGGCGTGCGCTGAGCCTCCTCGGACTACGTCCTCTTGGGTCTCACCTATCCCGCTTTACCACAGGAGTCTCGCGATTTCCCGGACCTCCTTGCGTTTTGAAGAAAAGGAAACATACCTGTGGATCATCTAACGGAAAATAGGCAAGGTTCATTCTCAAGCTTGAACATCTCTTCACCTCCTTTTTTTGCGAAAGAATAATTTCAAATGAAGAAGAGGTTCGATGCTATCTATGATGGTCTGGATGGGAAACGGCGAGACTCCCGCGGGAGAAGGGGCTGGGCTAGACCCCGGAAGGCGTAGCCTGAGGAGGCTTGCCGGTCCGCCGCAGGAAAGCGAGTCGTTTCCCAACCAGACCTACTGTTGCAAGAATAACGAACCTCACGTACCACTTATTCACATAACGGAATTATTTATAACTTCCTATAGATGAAGCGGGGCGGGATAGGACATCAATGCCCTGATGTGTTAAAATAGGAAGGGTGTAAAAAAAGGCACGTTGAAAATGGATTCTGATTTTTGGTATGATCATATATTATGTGAGATCGAAATGGAGGTCGCATTATGTCTAGAATTAGTAAAGATGAAGTGAAGCACGTCGCTAATCTCGCACGTCTCGCTATCACAGAAGAAGAAGCCGATACATTCACAAAACAGCTCGATGATATCATCACATACGCCGAGCAACTGAACGAACTCGATACAGAGGGAGTAGAGCCGACGACCCACGTCCTCGACCTGAAGAACGTCTTGCGCAAAGACGAACCGAAGAAGTGGATCGAGCAGGAAGAAGCTCTCAAAAACGCACCGGAACATCAGGACGGACAATTCAAAGTCCCATCTGTATTGGAATAGGAGGTTAGATGATGTCTTTATTTGAGCATTCCCTAAAAGAACTTCAAGAGAAGCTGAACAACAAAGAGATTTCTGTCACACAGCTAGTGGAAGAGTCTTTCAATCGAATCAAGGAAGTCGACGGTGAAGTACAAGCTTTCCTTACGCTGAACGAAGAAGCGGCACGCGCACAGGCGGTCGAACTCGATGAACAGCGTGGAAACGACGACGCCAAATTGTTCGGTCTTCCGATCGGTGTGAAGGATAACATCGTAACGAAAGGCCTTCGTACGACAGCAGGCAGTCAGTTCCTGAGCAATTTCCATGACCCACTATATGATGCGACTGTTGTAAACAAGCTGAACGATGCGAAGTCTGTCATCATTGGTAAATTGAACATGGATGAATTCGCGATGGGTTCTTCCAATGAGAATTCAAGCTATGCGTCTGCCCGTAACCCTTGGAATACGGACTACGTACCAGGAGGATCCAGTGGTGGTTCTGCCGCTGCCGTAGCTGCAGGAGAGGTTCCTTACTCCCTCGGCTCTGATACGGGTGGTTCTATCCGTCAGCCAGCAGCCTACTGTGGAGTTGTCGGACTGAAGCCGACATACGGTCGCGTGTCCCGTTTTGGACTGATCGCATTTGCGTCATCTCTTGACCAAATCGGACCGATTACTCGTAGCGTCGAAGACAACGCCTTTTTATTAGAAACGATTGCGGGTCATGACGATATGGACTCCACTTCCGCGAATGTGGACGTACCGAAATACACAGAGGCTTTGACTGGGGATGTCAAAGGTCTGAAAATCGCTGTACCGAAGGAATACCTCGGCGAAGGGGTAGACCCAGAAGTCAAAGAAGCGGTCCAGCGTGCATTGAAGCAGTATGAAGAGCTTGGCGCTACATGGGACGAGGTTTCCTTGCCACACTCTAAATACGCGCTATCCACATACTATCTACTGTCCTCTTCAGAAGCGTCTGCCAACCTGGCCCGTTTCGACGGTGTCCGCTACGGCAAACGTGCAGAAGACGTAGAGAATATGCTTGAAATGTTCAAGCGCTCCCGTGCAGAAGGCTTCGGTGACGAAGTGAAGCGCCGGATCATGCTTGGAACATTCGCGCTTAGCTCCGGTTACTACGATGCGTATTACAAAAAAGCGCAGCAAGTCCGTACATTGATTAAGAACGATTTTGAAAAAGTGTTCGAAGAGTATGATGTCATCGTTGGACCAACGACTCCAACACCTGCCTTCAAGGTTGGCCAGAACATTGAAGATCCGATGACGATGTATGCGAACGATATTTTGACGATCCCTGTCAACCTTGCTGGTGTACCAGGAATCTCCGTTCCATGCGGATTCTCTGAGAAAGGACTTCCGATCGGTCTTCAAATCATCGGAAAGCACTTTGATGAGTCTACCGTGTACCGTGCCGCTCATGCCTTCGAGCAAGCGACTGATTTTCATAAACAACGCCCGTCCCTTGGAGGTGCGAACGCATAATGAATTTTGAAACGATTATCGGACTTGAAGTCCACGTAGAATTAAAAACAAACTCTAAGATTTTCAGCCCGTCTCCGAACATGTTTGGGGATGCTCCGAATACGAACGTCAACCCGATCGACCTCGGGTACCCGGGCGTTCTTCCAGTGCTCAATGAAGAAGCGGTAAACTTCGCAATGAAAGCTGCGATGGCCCTGAACTGTGACATCGCTACAGATACGAAGTTCGACCGTAAAAACTACTTCTATCCGGACAACCCGAAAGCTTATCAAATCTCCCAGTTTGATAAGCCGATCGGTGAAAACGGCTATATCGACATCGAAGTCGATGGCAAGAAGAAGCGAATCGGAATCACGCGCCTTCATATGGAAGAGGATGCTGGTAAGCTTACACACAGCGATGACGGCTATTCCCTTGTCGACTTCAACCGTCAAGGTACACCGCTTGTTGAGATCGTATCTGAGCCGGATATCCGCTCTCCGAAAGAAGCGTATGCGTACTTGGAAGCATTGAAGAACATCATCCAGTACACGGGTGTTTCCGATTGTAAGATGGAGGAAGGTTCTCTACGTTGTGATGCGAACATTTCCCTTCGCCCAATCGGACAAGAGGAGTTCGGTACGAAAGCAGAACTTAAGAACTTAAACTCATTCTCTTTTGTACAAAAAGGGTTGGAGTTTGAAGAGAAGCGTCAGAAGAAGGAATTGCTGACAGGTGGAGAAATCCTTCAGGAAACACGTCGCTACGACGAGCAGACGAAGGAAACGATCCTGATGCGTGTCAAAGAAGGATCGGATGACTACCGTTACTTCCCAGAGCCGGACTTAGTCCCGCTTCACATCGATGAAGCATGGAAAGAGCGGATCCGCGCTGAGATTCCTGAGCTTCCAGATGCCCGTAAGAAGCGTTACATCGAAGAACTCGAATTGCCTGAGTACGATGCGATGGTTCTGACCAACAACAAAGAACTATCCGATTTCTTCGAAGAAACGATTGCTGCAGGCGGCGACATCAAGCAGACTTCCAACTGGTTGATGGGTGAAGTATCTGCGTATATGAACAAGCATTACAAAGAGCTTCACGAGCTTGAGCTTACGCCTGAATCTCTTGCGAAAATGATCAAGCTGATCGAAGACGGTACGATTTCTTCCAAGATTGCGAAGAAAGTCTTCACAGAGCTTGTGAAAAATGGTGGCGACCCAGAGACAATCGTCAAAGAGAAAGGTCTTGTCCAAATCTCTGACGAAGGCCAGCTGACGGAAATCGTCGTTGGGATCATGGATCAAAACCCACAGTCGATCGAAGACTATAAGAACGGAAAAGATAAAGCGCTCGGCTTCCTTGTCGGTCAAGTTATGAAAGAGACAAAAGGACAAGCGAACCCGCCGATGGTCAACAAGATCATCCTTGCCGAAATGGACAAGCGCTAAAAAACGAGCTGAGCACGCACACGTTGTGCGTGCTTTTGCTTGTCAAACCTTTTCTGCTGGAATAAGATTATAGACGTGCGTCATATTATGTAAAAAACAGTATGTTCAAATAAAGCAAAACAGGCTATGATAAATGTGGAACATGCTTTGGATGAGGGGGTCAAACGATGAAACGTGCCCGTATTATTTATAATCCGACCTCTGGAAGAGAAGTAATCCGGAAGGTTCTGCCTGACATTTTCCAGCGCTTCGAGCAGAGTGGCTACGAAACGTCAGCCCATGCGACAACGTGCGCAGGTGATGCGATAAAGGCAGCACGATATGCGGTGGAGCGTGAGTTTGATGTCGTCGTCGCAGCAGGCGGCGATGGAACAATCAATGAAGTCATCAATGGTTTAGCGGAGCAAAAGCACCGTCCGAAGCTCGGGATCATCCCGGTCGGAACGACGAATGACTTCGCCCGCGCGTTATGCATCCCGCGCAACATTCATAAAGCGGTCGATGTCATTTTAGATGATTTCACAAAACCGCTTGATATTGGACGTGTCAACGACCATTACTTTATGAATATCGCCGGTGGCGGAAAAATAACCGAAATCTCTTACGAGGTGCCAAGCAAGCTGAAGACGATGATCGGTCAGCTCGCCTATTATTTAAAAGGGATCGAAATGCTGCCTTCCATACGCCCGACATACGTTGAAATGGAGTATGACGGCAAATGGTATGAAGGAGAAATCATGCTTTTCCTCGTGTCCAACACGAATTCTGTCGGCGGACTTGAGAAGTTGGCCCCGTCTGCGAAAATGGATGACGGTGTCTTCGACTTGATGATCATTGAAAAAATGAACATCGCTGAGTTTGTCCGCCTCGCAACGCTCGCTGCCCAGGGTCATCATTTGAATCACCCGAAATTCATTCATACCACTGCGAGCCGCGTGAAGGTGAAGACAGAGGATAAAATGCAACTGAATGTCGACGGGGAATACGGTGGATTATTGCCCGGGGAATTTGTGAATCTTTATCGCCATTTG
Organism: Halobacillus fulvus; assembly: GCA_004078665.1. GTDB lineage: Bacteria > Bacillota > Bacilli > Bacillales > Halobacillaceae > Halobacillus > Halobacillus fulvus. The sequence goes on from SCFO01000003.1 coordinate 43,926, forward strand.
GAATTTTTTGTCCCGAAAGAAAAGTTTGGCGAGAAAGAGGAAGAATAAAAAGGAAAGCGCTGCATTGCGGCGCTTTTTTGTTTGGATTCAAGAGAAGTCGATTCCCTCTTGAAACTATGATAAAATTTGTTCACAGAGTATGAAGTAAAGGACGGATGAATGATGGCGAAACCAAAACCGCCTGTACAGAAAAATGAGACAATCACCCTTACATTTGAAGACCTGACCCATGAAGGCAATGGCGTAGGAAAAGTGGATGGCTATCCGCTGTTCGTACCTTATGGCCTTCCTGGTGAACAGGCAGAAGTGAAGGTTGTGAAAGTGAAGAAAAACTTCGGTTTCGGAAAACTCCTTCATGTCACAGAAGAAAGCGAAGACCGAGTCGAGCCACCGTGTGACGTCTATTACAAATGCGGCGGTTGTCAGCTTCAGCATATGAGCTATTCGATGCAGCTCGATATGAAGCAAAAGCAGGTCAAAGACGTCATGAAAAAAATCGCTCACTTAGAGCACGTTCCTGTCCATCCAACAGCTGGTATGGCCGATCCATGGCGCTACCGCAACAAAGTCCAAATCCCGGTCGGACAAAAAGAAGACGGTGAACTGATGACAGGCTTCTATCAAAAACGAAGCCACAACATCATCGATATGGACACATGTCTGATTCAGGACGAAATGAACGATCGGATGGTCGAAAGCGTCCGCCGTATCGCTTCAAAGCTTGGGATATCAGCCTATAACGAAGAGACACATCGCGGAACGCTACGCCATATCATGGTGCGTACCGGTCAAAATACAAAAGATATTATGGTCGTCCTCGTCACGAAGACGAAGAAGCTGCCACACCAGGAAGCACTGATCGACGAAATCCGCGACGCCTTCCCGAACGTGAAGTCGATCGTCCATAACGTCAATAGCGCAAAAACAAACGTCATCCTAGGAAAAGAAACGAACATCATCTACGGAGACGAATACATCTACGATACCATCGGCGATATCAAATTCATGATTTCCCCGAAATCGTTCTACCAGGTCAACCCGACCCAGACGAAAAAGCTCTATGACCAGGCGCTGGAGTACGCCGACCTTCAAGGCGGCGAAACCGTCATCGATGCCTACTGCGGAATCGGTACAATCTCACTTTTCCTCGCCCAAAAAGCGAAGAAAGTCTACGGCGTCGAAATCGTCCCTGAAGCTGTCACGGATGCGAAGAAAAACGCCCGCCTGAATAACATGGACAATGCCGAATTCTACGTCGGCCAAGCCGAAAAGCTGATGCCATGGTGGCGCAACCAAGGCCTCCGTCCAGACGTCATCGTCGTCGACCCGCCACGTAAAGGCTGCGACGAAGAGCTTCTCACGGCAATGCTCGACATGGAACCCGAGCGTATCGTCTACGTATCGTGCAACCCATCGACACTAGCGCGTGATTTGCGCGTGTTGGAAGACGGTGGATATGAGACGAAAGAAGTTCAGCCAGTGGACATGTTCCCGCAGACGAGTCATGTGGAGTGTGTGACGTGGTTGCAGAAGAAATAGTGGAAAGCAGAGGGGCTCCTCTGCTTTTTTGACATTTGAAAGGCTACTTCTTTATATAAAACATAAGTAAACCATCACCATGATGAGGAGGTATTAATTCCATGACATCTAAACCCTTATCTCATGAAGAAATCAAAATCATCCTCGATACAGCTGATTGGATGATTGCCAAAGGAGGCAGGACCCAACTCGCCAAGGTTTTGAAAGGGTCGAAGGAGAAGAAGTTGTTGGAACTCGATTTGGACAAGAGCCCAGGTTATGGGTTTTATAAAGGTGAAAAAATCGAGGATGTTACAAACAAAATCAATTGGATGATCAAGCGGGATTTTATAACTCTCGAAAAATTCGGGAGGCTTCCACTAATCGTTTTTACCGATCGTGGTTGGCTGATTCAATCCGATCAGTTCTCAGACAAGCTCATTCGCGAATGGGAAGAGTGGTTACGGGAAGGCAAAAAAGAACCGGACATGATTTATTTGAAAGACCATAACCGGGATATGATCCTTCTAATGCTTGAGAAAATCAAAGCATCCGGTAACAAGGCTTTCATTCCATACTTGCAATTATGGGAGAAGATTGACTATAAAAAAGTCCGGGCAGCGATTCGGGAAACGGTTAGAGTGTTAGAAGGCAAAGTGCCTTTCGATGATTCGTTGTTAAAGGTTCAAGAAAAAAAGATTCAAAAGGCTTTAGATGGCCGACCATGGATAGATATTCTATTAGATGATCGATGATTTCTTTGAAAGGAGCCCACAGATGGATCAACGACAATGGCTGAAAAATATAGAAGCTTGGAGAGAGCGAGAGCGGAAGAGGCAGGAGAAGGCGGAACGAGAATTCTGGAAGCATCCGTATACGGTGAGTACGCTTGAGGAGTGTCTCCAACGACTGACGAAATATGATTTGGATGAAATCCGGAAGTTTTATAACTTCCGAGGAGTCAGCCACTTGAACAAACAGGATTTAATTCACGTACTCAGTGAAGGAGTTCCATCCTTGTTTGGAAAAAGACTATCAATCTTGAAAGAGGAGCAATACAACCTGATTCAGGAAATGGTGCAAAATGGCGGAAGAACGGGTGCTGAGGGCTATTCGTAGGAGCAAGCGGTTGAACTCGTGCGTCGCGGGCTTGCATTCCCTGTCACACATGAGGGGGAGCGACTATTCGTTCTACCGGATGAATTGATCGATGCTTTTCAAGAAGCTGATCATGCTGAGCTTAGAAAAACGGTCAAACTGAATTCAGAATGGCCCCTGTTGATGAATGGAATGCTCCATTATTACGGGTACATGAGCTCGAAGGATATCAGGGAAGCGTTGACGAGTTATACGGGAGAAACCATCGATCAACATCAGTTTTTTACGATCATCGATCAAATCCCGTATCACGTGAAAGGCTTCGAGTATGTCCGTGCCAAAAACGGGTTTAAAGATATCGCAGCGGACGACCCCGACAAGATTGAACAAGAGCAAAAAGCGAGACCAGAGATCGGTTTTTATCGTTTCTCTAAAGCCCATCTATTAGAAGTAGGGGAAGACTCCGTGGATTTCTTCTCGGAAAAAATGGAAGACTTCTTCAAAGTAGTTAAACGATACTATGACGTCGATCGCGATTTACTCGAGGATCTCGGCTTTGAGCTTGAGACACTGATTCGAAACGGGACGAATATGCAGGAGTTGCTAAACGAAATGCAAGAGCGGCTCGAGATTCCGAATGAGAAAGTGCTGAAGGAACTGATGCAGGCGCTTGTCGAAGCGCACAACGATACGCGAATGTACAGTTTGAAAGGGCATAAGCCGAATGAGCTGAAGGAACAGGGAATGGAATCGAATGTTGTTCCTATAAGGCGTGCGCAAAAGGTTGGTCGGAATGAGCCGTGTCCTTGTGGGAGTGGGAAGAAGTATAAAAAGTGTTGTGGGAAATGAAGCTTGTCCTTTTTGGGACAGGCTTTTTTAAATGGCAATTAGTCTGTACTAAGAATAGTAAGTGCCATAGTGTGTGACACGAGGACTATACTGGTTCTTTGGGATTTTATACTGAATAAGAGGTAAAGAAATCATATATTAATGCAAAAAAAGAGAACATAAAATAATAAATGCTAATGCGTTAGATGGAATGTGTAAATGGGAAATGAATATTCTAAGTTATGTACTGATGATTAATCAAATAATTGCAGCTCATTATAAGTATATGACCAACAGCGAATACATTGCGTTAAATTTTTTTATAATATTGAAAGTTATGATTATATACAACTAAAATGATAAAATATTCGTATAATAAATTTTGTACTATAAGGAGGCATCCACCTAAATGAAAAAAGACCTGGCTATAGGTTACACATTGGCCTTATTCCTCGGCGGCATTGGTGCCCATTTGTTTTATTACGGGAAATATATTAGGGCAACGCTATATTTAATTTTTTCTTGGACACTAATTCCAATAGTGCTAGGTTGGATTGACATGTTTTTTATAAAGAAGTGGACGGATAGATCTAATACTATTGATGCGGGAATAACTAATGAAAACACTAATAACATTAGAGAATATGATCATAGTGAAATTGATTATTCTCAATCTGCCGAAAAGAAGAATGTCACTACCTTATCTAAAAATGCTTCAACTCCTACAGAGCCACCTCAAGAAAAAAGCATAATACAATCCAGCGTACAGGGTAACCAAAATAAAAAATCTTCCTTTTATGAGGAAAAGGAAATTATCCTTCCTGAGTACAGTCATCTAGAAACAAAACAAGAAATTATAGCTCGAGTTAGAAAAAAATTGAATGTAGAAAAAAAATCATCTAAACGAACGCAATTGAGTTTAGAAACCTATGTTTCACATGGAGCAGAGCAATTTGGGAGAGATTCTTGGCGCTACCGGAACCGAAGTGAAGAAAAAGTTGATGAAATCCCTTTTGACTCCTATTGGCCGACGTTTGAAAACTTAACGGATAAGCAAAAGGAATGGTACTTCTATTGGAGAAAATGTGTGCTTAATAAGCAGTACATTGATGTAGATTTAAGCTACATATTCATTTTTGTTTATGAATTAATTAACTATACGTTTAATAAAAGTGCTGCGTTCAATGTAAGTATGTTGGTCAGACTACTTAACAATTATTCAGAAAGGTACCCTAAATTATATATGTATCTAAATGATTGGATTGCGGATATGTTTTACGAGTTAGGAGAGTTTGAATTAGCCAAGAAGTGGGATAATCGACAAATAGAATTTCCGAAGCTCTATTCGGAAATTGAAAACAAAGAAAATGACCTTAACAAAATTCATATGAATGTTTGGAAGCCGTATATTAGAAACTATATGGAAACTGAATTTTTAAAGCAGCACAGAGAAGAGATCTACAAAGCATTTAAAGAAAGTATTCCTTTATTAGAAGAAAAATATCGTGAGCAAGCATCTTCATTATTAGACAATTGGTTTACAGTTAAAAATTCTCGTGAAATTAGACAGCTCTTTAGTAGTGCTGTAATAGTAAGAGAAGAAAGTGAAGTGCACATCCCTTTTGCGAGCTGTGAAGTGAACCAAAAGGCATATGATGATATATCTAACCTATTTCGCTTGGCAGAGAATGTCACTAGAAAGCAAAAGGGAGAGTATAAAAACATCAATGTGGATAATGGGGTGTTACCACAAAATATGAAAGAGTCGGTTAAAAATATTAACAGTCGGTTCAAAGTTGTACAAGAAAAAGAAGAGAGCAATTTTGGGGAAATTATCCCGCCTAAACCAAACACTCCAACTCAAGTAAATGTTAATGCACAGGAGATTACCTGGGAGATGATAAAGAATAAGGAAGAAGAGTTGACTAGGATGAAGGCCCAGTTTAAACAGTCTTCTGATGCTGCCTTAGATAGAAGTGAGACTTCAACAGAAAAATCTACCGAAGCTATTCTAGATGCAGAAGCAAGGGAAGACCCAGTTTCTCTTGATTGGGAGGTTATCAAACAGAAGGAATACGAATTGTCCAATTTCGAAAGTACCCTAGATGATACAGATTATGAGTCCGATACTGATAAGCACCTATTTACATCTCCGAAAGAGAATACACGAAATGATTTCCAATCAGATTCATTGAAAACTATGTTTGAAGATGAAAAAGGACTGGAACAAGAAGATGTTCAACAATTTATAAATGCTTTGTCTTTAGATGAGAAGGACTTCCTTTTAATATTTAATGACTTAAGCTTGAGTAAAGACCATGCTTCTTCATTTGCTAAAGGAAAAGGTCAAATGCTTGGAGTATTCTTAGATGCAATTAATGAAAAGTCTTATGAATTATTGGATGAAGTTCTTGTGGAAGAGTATGACAATGAAATAAAAATTCTGGGAGATTTTCAAACAATCCTAGAGAAAGTAAGGAGAGAAAGGTATGAACATTAAAAAGAGAGATTCCGATGCCATTTTAAATTCTCTAGCGGGTGGTGTTGTGCCGAGCAGGGGTCTGCACCACATTATGGTTGGTCGCACAAGGGAAGGCGAACAAATAATCAATGATTTGGAAAGTGTTGAAGATGGGGCATCTGTTGTGAAGTTTTTCATCGGTGATTTTGGTAGTGGGAAAAGCTTTATACAAGCATTAATTAAACAAATGGCGTTCCGAAAAAAGTTTGTTGTAACGAATGGTGATTTCACTCCTGAACGTCGCTTATACGGCAGTGAGCGAAAAGCTGTTGCTATCTATTCAGAATTGATGAAGAATCTATCGATTGCTACTAAACCAGAAGGCAATGCTTTAGGAACGATATTAGAAAAGTGGATCAATGACATTCAGATGAAAGTGGTCAATGAGAATGGATATGAAGGAACTGAATTAAATAATCCTCTGTATATAAAAGACGTAGAGACTGAAATTCAAAGTGTTATTTTAAAGATGGAAGATTTAACGGGTGGCTTCGACTTCATACGAGTATTAACACTATATTTCAAAGGTTTCGTTCAAGAGGATCCAGAACTTCAACGTTCCGTCTTGAAGTGGATACGCGGAGAATACTTAACCAAAACAGACGCACGTCAGGAGTTAGGCGTACGAGGTATTGTTGATGACAGCAACTATTATCAGTATTTGAAGGTTATAGCTGTTTTCATTCGTCAAATCGGCTATCAAGGTTTAGTGGTTAACTTTGATGAGGCTATTAACTTATATAAAATAACACATTCTGAATCGCGAAAGAAAAACTATGAAACCATCTTAAAGATGTACAACGATACTTTGCAGGGAAATGTGGAAGGGTTATATATAACGTTCAGCGGTACTAAAACCTTCTTAGAAGATGAACGTAAAGGTCTATACAGCTATGGAGCTCTAAAGCGCAGGTTAGAAGTGAATCAGTTTGAAACCGAAGAGTTCCGTGATCTTGCCCAGCCTGTCATCAAACTTATTCCATTAGATCAGAATGATACGTTCGTATTGTTAAGAAAATTAAGGGATATTCACGCTACTCACTATAAATACGAAACCTTTATTTCAGATGAACAAATTGTAGAATTTCTTAAGCAACAGTACGCTAAGCCCGGTGCAACAGAGTTTTTAACTGTCGGCCACATTATTCGGGCGTTCCTGGGAGCTTTGAACCTTTTACATCAAAATCCTAACATGGATTCTGTAGCTATATTCGATAAAGCTTCAGAAGAAGTGGATACAGTATCATCGAATTACGAAGAAGAAACAAGAGTTAATGTTTCGTCACGCTTTTCTAGAATGGAGGACTAGTATTGAGCGCATTTCATTTGCTTTCTGAGACCATGAAAAGACGTGTGTATGATATGGGATGGTCTAAGTTCACTGATATACAGGAGAAAGCAATTCCAGTGATTATAAATACAGAGAATGACGTTATTTTATCAGCTGGAACAGCTTCTGGAAAAACGGAAGCTGCATTTTTGCCAATCTTTTCAAAGGTTGAAAAGGAAGCCGGGCAGTCTCTAAAGGTGTTGTACATTTCCCCTTTGAAAGCATTAATCAATAATCAATATGAACGATTGACGGATATGACTAGAGGAACTTATATATCCGTCCATAGATGGCACGGTGATATTTCAGCCGCAAAGAAAAAAAAGTTTTCTAGTCGTCCATCCGGGGTGCTTCAAATAACTCCAGAGTCTATCGAAAGTTTATTTATCAATCGTACTTCTTTGCTCCATACCTTATTTCAAGATATAGACTTTATTGTCGTAGATGAAATTCATTCGTTTTTAGATAGTGAGAGAGGTGCACATCTCCGTTCTTTGCTATCCCGAATGAATAATTACATGAAAAAGAAACCCAGAATAATCGGCTTGTCTGCTACAGTTGATAATTATCCTTTGGTTAAAAAATGGGTAAATCACGAAACTCCAGAGAATGTAGATATTATCGAATCACCTAGAGGGAATAAAGCTTTATTATACAATTTGATGCACTTTCAAATAAATGAAGATAAAAAGATACCTATGGATCTGTTTCGAGATATTCGATTTTTGACACGCGACCAAAAGTCCTTAATTTTTTGTAACCGAAGAGGTCATGTTGAAGAGTTTACAGTTATGTTGAACCGACTAGCTAGAAAAGAGAATATAGAGGATCCCTATTTAGCACATCACTCTTCTATCGATAAAAAGGAAAGAGAGTTTGTCGAGAAGAAAATGCAGGAGACAAATATGCCACGAAGTGTTGTTTCAACGAGTTCATTAGAGTTAGGAATTGACATAGGCAGTATAGATATCGTAATTCAAATTGATAATACTTTTTCTGTTTCTTCCCTAAAACAGCGGCTTGGTCGTTCAGGTAGAAAGCAGGGTACGGATCAAATTCTACAGCTTTATACAACTGTGAATGATAGCTTGTTGCATTCTTTATCTGTTATGGAACTTGTAAGAGAAAAATGGGTAGAACCAGCGCAAGGGTATCCTCTACCGTATGACATCCTATTTCATCAGATCGTCTCAATTTGCAAGGAAACGAATGGATTATCACTACCTTCCCTAAAGGATCGCATTTATCATATTGGTATCTTTAAGTTATTTGAGAGAGAAAGAGTAATAGAGCTGATTAATCACATGCAAGAAAAAGGTATCTTAGAACTCATTCCAGGCACAAACGAGATTATTGTCGGATTAGAGGGAGAAAATTTGTTAAGAGGGAAAGAATTTTATTCCATGTTTATGACAACAGAGGAATATCAAGTAATTTCCGGAAGTCAAAAGGTAGGTATGATTGATAAAAGTCCTTTTCTGAACATTGGGGATAACTTTATTTTAGCAGGTAAGTTATGGACGATTGTTGATATTCATGATTCCGGGAGTAAGGTTTTTGTTGAGAAAGCCCAAGATGGAATTCCTCCGAAGTATTTTAGTGGAGGAGGAAAAGTGCACAAAGTAATTGCGGAGAAGATGCAAGAAATTCTCTGTTCTAATGAGAAAATTACTTACGTAGATGATAAAGCATTATCTGCACTAAAGGAAATGAGAATTCCTTATCATACAAATAATATCCAACCTAATGAAAGAGTAATTTGGAAAGAAGGAAAATACTGGATTTTAGAATCGTATACTGGAACCAATATAGTAAGAACCCTTATGTTAATGTTGAGAAGTAGAGGGCATACAATTCATACCCCAGATGAGTTAGGTAGAATACGGATCTCTGGAAAAGTGGATTTTTTAGAGGAGCTTAAAATCTTGAAGGAAATTGAATGGACTCATGAGACATTATTAGAAGTGTTGAATGAGGATGAAAAGTTCAAGTCCAAATATATTGAATATCTTCCTACTCAGATACAAAAAGAACTACAGATTGTTCGTGATGTTGAGATAGAAGGAACTATTGAATACTTAACAGAGTTCAAATTTAGAGCTATTTAGAGATCAAGGGAGATGGTAATTTGATTTTAATATCTACTTATTTGTTTATAGGAGGATTTATGGCGTTTTGGATCATGGTAGTTCTAGGGTTCATTGCTTTGATTAAACGTAATGGTAAAGGAAAGCATAGGTTCATAATTTCTGCAATTTGTTTCGTACTTATGATTGCTGGTCTGATTTTATTTCCGGTCTCTGAAACCGAGTCCAGTAAAGTAAATGAATTTATTAATATCTCTGCATTCTAATGAAGGTGATAAAAACACGGGGACGCATAAACTGTATAGTTTAATATTTAAAATAAGTATGCTGTTACTTTATAATTTTATTGTTATATATAAGCTTAAGAATGTTTGTTTCATTTCATGAATATCTATTGCACATATTCATGGTTTTTCGTGTTTCTTGGACAAAGATATTACCACGTATTTAAAGCAGAGCCCATGGCATGGGAATAGAAGTGAGAAGTATAGGGTAGAGATTACCCAAAATATACATATGTGGTTGGGAGAATAGTAAATGATAGATGATTTTATTAAGGGTTTTTTATCATTTGAAGATAAGAAATCTAAAAAGGGTTATCAAGTAATAGGTCCAAAGATGCTAATCTTGTTTTTTGGAATAATACTAGCTTTACTATGCACCTCTTATTTTTTTTCAGTTTCTCCTGGACTATGGAATTTTTCAATGGTGCTTTCTTTAGTAATTGCGTTATACAAGGTAAATAGAAAAATTGATACGCTAATTTTCAAAAGTTTAGAAAAGAAGAGAGTTGAACACAAAAGTTATATAGAAAGGTATCTAACAATCAAATTAAATCTAAACAGTTCTATACAATATAAAGAGATATATTTATTTCTAAAAAACAGAGGAGAAAGAGGAATTGTTAGATATAACCTGACACCTTATTTGACTATGATTTTAACGGCTATTGTTACTACGATAGGTATAATATCCAAGGGCGATCCTGGTAGTGTAACTCTTTTAATAGAGCTACTTATAATTGTTACGGTTATTCTTGTATCTATGAATCCAGTTGTTAATGGTCTTACGAATATTTTCTTTAATTCAAAACCCCAAAAGATTTTACAAATCTCAGAAATTGTCCATGAGTTGTTTATTGAGAAATCGATAAAAGAGAATAACAAAATGATAGGAACACCTCCATTTACTTCCCAGATAAAAATGTTTTAGATAATAAACATAATAAGCCATAGTTAATACTGGAGGATGGAAGGTGGTCTATCAGTCTAAGGTAGAAGCACATCTTTTACTGAATTATCGAGAAGATACCCGGATTTGTGTGAGAAAAAAAGGAGTCCAGTCATGAAGAAACAATTAGAAAAATGGGAAACGAGAATGAAGGAAAAGTTCGGACTTTCCGATTACACGCTGGGTAGAACGAACTTTTTTAGAACGATATCAGCCAACCAGCAGACGCAATATACATATAGCATGGAGTGGTTTCCGGAGGGTGTCGAGCGTGAGGATGAAGATACCAACCCTAAAGGGACCGCATCGATTGAAGTGGATGTACATACAGGTGAGCTGCTATCGTTTATTGCTGTTGGTGGGGTTCTCTATGCGGATTCGGTACGATTCCAGAACGAGCAGGAAGTCAGAGGGTGGATCGAAAAGGAAGCAGGTGTCTTACTGTCCCATTCTGAACTTCAAATAGAAGAAGAGGGAGAGTACCGGTTCATCAACACGGTGGATGGCATTCCTACGACCCCTGGGGCAGAATTCCGGGTTCGTCTTAATTCAGAAGGTAAGCTCACGTTATTCTCCCAGCTTGGGCATTTCACGAAGCCTGAGCTGGTAGAAAGAGAACCGTTTACATTGACGATAGAAAATGTTCGGGATATTTCCATGAATCAGTTGCATCCGTTGGAATACCCGATCGTTGAAGAAGAGCGTCTCGTTTCCATTTTTGGCATCGACGAAATTTATATTACAAATGATGGAGAATCGACGCTACCCTTCTTACTGTCACGCTCTAATCAGCAAGTGACAGTGGAAAAGGTGATGACCTATGAACCGTTATTTGAGGGTCATTTCCAAGGGGAACGTCTCAACTTTTCGGAGGAAGTGACGCTCGAACAGGTGGAAAAAGGGGAGCCACACCCTGATTTGAGGCCGATTACAAAGGAAGAAGCCGGACTGGCTGAGGGAGCGGTCATCCATTTCCTTCGTACCGAGTTCCCGGAGGATAGCGGTAAATGGTCCTTGAAAACGTTGGAGCGGGAGCATGGATATGTGATGGCCATCCTAAAACAGGAGGATGCAGTGAAGGATCTTTTCCAAGGAAAGTTGAAAGTGATGCTGTCTCCGGACGGCAGAGAAGTGATCAACTTCTTGGATTCAGCGGTCTTTGAAGATATGATGAAAGGATTCACGCCTGCACCTGAACCACATTATACGAAAGACCAGGCGTTCGAACGATTGAAGGAACGGTTCGAGCTTCGTCCAAGGTATGTGTTGGATCAGAAGACCGGCACTTACAAGTTGTGTGGTCTGCTCGACTGCAACGTCGCTCTGGATGCTCATACAGGAAAAGTCATTTCGCTATGATGAAAGGAATCATACATAATGTCCATAAAGAGCACAAATGAACAGGAGGTGCTCTTCTCACCTTGGTACACTTAATTTGAAAGGAGGAGTTAGATGGAGGGGCTTCAAAGGATGATTGAGAGCATTGATTTCATCGAAAACAGGCTGGACAATGAGCTTTTGATTGATGAGATTGCAAAGGTAGCCTGCATGTCCAAATTTCACTACCAGCGCATGTTTTCCATGTTAACAGGATACTCCGTGAGTGAATACATCCGAAATAGACGTTTGACAGTAGCCGCGCAGGAATTGAGTCATGGAAAAGTGAAAGTGATCGACATCGCGCTAAAATATCAATATGAAAGTCCGGAGTCTTTTTCAAAAGCGTTTCGTAAAATCCATGGCATCAGTCCGATGCACGCCAAGAAGTACAGTCAATCTTTAAAAGCCTATCCGAAACTCTCTTTTCAAATTCAAATGAAGGGCGATGTTGAAATGGAGTATAAGATTGTGGAGAAAGACGCTTTTCGTGTTCTTGGGAAGAGTATTCGTACGCCTACCGATCAAGGTGAGCATCATAAAGCCATAGCAACCTTCTGGAGCGAGTCGAATCAAAATGGATTTGCAGCTGAGTTGGGGCAAATGAGTGGTTCCATGGGATTGTTGGGGATTTGCGCGGAGTTTGACGAAAAGCAAGAGAATCTAACCTATATGATAGCAGCGGAAAAAACGGATCAAGAGCCGCATATGGAGTTGGAAGAAAAAGCAATAGAGGCAGGGACGTGGGCGGTGTTTCCGGTGAACGGCCCAATGCCTGGCGCTATGCCGAAAGCTTGGGAGCGTATTTTTTCCGAATGGTTTCCATCGACAGGCTATGAACATGCGGGAGGTCCAGAGATGGAAGTGTATCCGGATGAAAGGGATCCGAGTACAGAGGATTATTACAGTGAAATATGGATTAAGGTCATTCAAAAATAGATAGAACCTTGTTCTGGTGTGTCGCTTATAAAAGCGTCCAGAGCAGGTTTTTTTCTTTTATCATAGCCCCGTTTTGAGACTGTCCGCATGCAGTGATACGTCACAAAAGTTTGATAAGTGCATCCATCTAACAAATCTCCCTCAAAATGTTGTACTCTTTATATGTAGAGCAAACTTCAGAGGTGAGAAAAATGAAAAAGAGAACGGTATTATTGCTGATGATTTTATTCGTCATATTCCTGACGGCCTGCTCTGGTACCTCAGAGCCGCCGGACGGTTTTATGACGATGAATAAGGAAGTCATAGAGATGGAAAAAGCCACGTATGAATGGATGAACGAAGGGTTGTTTTCTGATAGTCAAACGGTAGTTGATTCCGAAACGCCTTATCAGATCGCTGAAAAAATGCAAGATGCTTGGTCAGGCGATGACGAGACAGCCGTGATCACGTTCAGTAGTGGGAAAACACCTGACCTCTCCGCTTATACTTGGAACGAAGACGGAAGACAAGAAGAGCTCTCGATTGAAAATGAGCAGGTGACGCTTCCGACTTCACCAGGCCGGCATGTCATCGAAGTCTTTGCCGAATGGGAGAGTGGGAGCGGTTCGTACGCTATTCCTGTCTTGATTCAATAGAAAGTGAAACCTGATCCCTTTTCTGTTCGTAGAGTAAAGTAAGACAAATCGGAAGTGGGTGAAGACATGAGTGGTGGAATGTTACTGCTGATCATTCTGGCCTTGCTCGGTCTGCCTATCTTATGGGGGATGATCCGTGATAAACTCGGGTGGAATACTAATCGGTTTTACGGCGACGAACTCAATAAGAGACAGAAAAAGGGCAGGGAAAAGGTGTATGAGGAAAATACGAGGCACGCAGGTCCAAGGGATTACCCACCGCCTGGTGGAGGAACGGGTATTTGATGAAGTTCTGAGTCTGCCTCTGCTCTGTTCCCAAAACAAAACCCGCCGGCTCAAGAGAGCTGGCGGGTTTTTCTATCTATTTCTATTCACTTTTCATCTCAGTCTTTAGCTTAGTTAAAGGCTGTGGAGGGCATGATTTCTGTGTCAGACGAGACACGATAATGATCGTCAGTAGACCACATACCATCGCAAGCGTACGGAATGGGAAGAGGACGACGCCATCTTCGATCATTGGATATGGCAAGAATGCCGGTAATCCGAGTGCTGGTTCGCCTCCACCGAAACGAAGAATGAAGGAAACGGTCAGTCCTGCAACGGCTCCGTACGTATTTGCTTTTTTATCAAACAAAGCCGTCGTCAGCTGAGGGAACAGCATACAGTAAACGAGATCGGCACATAGGTACCAAAGCGTGTAGACACTGTCAATATTCAAGGCGACAATCGTTGCGGCCAGTCCCATGATGATGATGGACACACGGATTGTACGTTTGATATCTCTACCTGTCGCTTTCGGCTTGATGAGCGGACGGTAGATGTTCCAAGCAGCCATGGATGATGCGGATAGGATGGAAGAGTCCATCGATGACATAACGGCTGCGGCTACAGCACCTAGTGCGATGATTGCAATGCCGTATGGTGACATATAGTTGATGACGTAAGCGAGAATTTCGGAAGCGGCACCAGGGCCTTCGATTCCGTAGCTCGCCCAGTCAGCAGAGAAACCTGCTACACCGATCATGACAGCTGGTACGGCAAGTACGATACATAGGATACCTGCTGCGATTGAGAGCCACATCGCTGTTTTTTCGGTTTTAGCTGAAAGGACACGCTGGAAATATACCTGCCACGGAATACCACCGAAGATGAGAAGTAAGGCGTAGTCCCACCAGTTCCAGTAATAATTTCCCCAGTCCGGGTGATTCCAGCCATCAAGTGGTGGAAGAAGGTTCGCAAACCCGGCCATACCTTCTGTGTAAGCTCCCCATGCTTGTTCAAGACCGCCGACTTCAGATAGGGCGAACGGAACGACTAGGAACAATCCGATGAGAATCATGATAATTTGGGCTACGTCTGTGAGAGCGACGGACCACATGCCTCCTACGAATGTGTAGGCGACTGCGATAATTGCGGAAATAATGATGGATGTATTGAAATCGAGTCCGAGAATCAGACCGAATGTAGTTCCGAGTGCGACGAGAATGGCAGCACTCCAGAATAGTTCTCCTAATAGGGCTGGTAAGTAAAGAACACCGGCCACTTTTTTACCAAAACGGACCTCAAGAGGGTCGAGCATGGTCGTGAATTCATATCTTCTCATCTTACGAGCGTAGAAGATACCTCCGATGATCAAGCTGAGTCCGTATCCCCAAGGGGCTTGTGCCCATACGATTCCTGAGGCAAACGTCGTTTCAGCTGTACCTGCGATATATCCGCCACCGACCCATGTTGCTGTCATGGTGAACATGGCGACCCATAACGGCATGGAACGGCCGGCGACCATCATATCCTTGGCGCTGTCTGATTTCTTCCCAGCGGTGATCGATCCGATATAGAAGATGATGGCATACGAGATGAACATGAAAGCTAGTGCTCCCCAGTTGACATCGTTACCTGAAACTCCGACATAAATGGCGACGATGAGGAGCAAACCTAAAAATCCGAATAATCCAGTTTTTCCTAAGTTCTTATCCTGCTTTTTGTCTGGCTGTTGCACCCAATCACTCCTTTTACATATTTGTTTGGTTATCGATCTGTTCGAACGGTGAACAGGTCGTTATTTTCATGTAAAACTTTCGACAGAACCGGTTCCTGTTAAGTGGTTTAAAACGTTTAATAATTATTAAACAAAACAACACTTATATACAATAACGCAGAATGATAGTTTGTCAACACTCTATCCGGTTGATTTGGGGCCTAAACACGAAGGTTTATAATAGCCTTCCATATATAGAGGAGGAGAAAAACTTTTTTCCTTCTTCGACATTTTTCAATCAAATAAAAAAATTAGGGTATATAGGTTTACAAGACAAATCGTTTACGTTATTATCATAATCGTTCAAAGTGTTTAAAAAAAATTAAATAAAATAAACAAATTAAAAGAGGAGGTACGATCATGAAACAAATGTACATCAATGGAGCATGGGTAGACGCCAAGTATAAAAAGATGAGAGATATCATCAATCCCTTCAATCAGGAAGTCATTGCCCAAGTGGCAGAAGGGGATGCTGAGGACGCGAAGCTCGCCATCACTGCTGCGAGAGAAGCTTTTGACAATGGAGAGTGGAAGGATACACCGGCAGCAGAGCGCGGGCAGAAGGTACTTCGGATTGCAGAGCTGATTGAACGGGATAAAGAAGAACTTGCTCAACTCGAGACGCTCGATACCGGTAAGACATTGGAAGAAAGCCGTGCAGACATGGACGACATCGCAGGCGTTTTCCGTTACTTCGCGGGTCTTGCGGATAAGGATGGCGGAGAAGTCATCGAGTCGCCGATCCCAGACAGTCAAAGTAAAGTCGTCCGCGAACCGGTCGGTGTGTGCGGCCAGATTACGCCATGGAACTATCCGCTTCTCCAAGCGGCATGGAAAATCGCGCCGGCATTGGTGGCAGGAAACACGATCGTATTGAAGCCTAGTGAAATCACTCCTCTTACGACTGTAAAAGTGACGGAACTGATGGAAGAAGTAGGATTCCCGAAAGGTGTCGTCAACCTGGTGCTAGGCCCAGGGGCAACAGTCGGAAACGAGCTTGCTGAAAGTTATGATGTCGATTTGATTTCTTTTACAGGAGGAATTGAAACGGGGAAGAAAATCATGCAGACAGCAAGCGGCAATGTGAAAAACATTGCGCTTGAGCTTGGGGGTAAGAACCCGAATATCGTCTTTGCGGATGCTGATTTTGAAACAGCGGTCGACCAAGCATTAAACGCGGTCTTTTTCCACGCTGGACAAGTTTGTTCTGCAGGAGCGAGATTGATCGTCGAAGATTCCATTCATGACCGTTTTGTGGAAGAGCTGAAGAAGCGGGCAGAACGCATCAAGCTCGGGAACGGTTTTGATGAAGATACTCAATCTGGACCGCTCATTTCTGCGGAACATCGCGAGAAGGTCGAAAATTATGTGGAAGTCGGGAAAAAAGAAGGCGCGAATCTGCTTGTCGGAGGCGCACGTCCTACAGATCCTGAGCTTCAGAATGGCTTTTTCTACTTGCCGACGATTTTCACGGACTGCACGACAGATATGAGGATCGTGCAGGAGGAAGTGTTCGGACCAGTTCTGACGGTCGAGCGTTTCCAAACAGAGGAAGAGGCAGTAAAGCTTGCGAATGATTCCATTTACGGCCTGGCTGGTGCCGTATTCACACAAGACATCGACAAAGCAGAGCGTGCAGCTGGCAAGATGCGTATGGGTACGGTTTGGATCAACGACTTCCACCCGTATTTCGCACAAGCGCCGTGGGGCGGATATAAACAATCCGGAATCGGCCGTGAGCTCGGTAAGCCAGGACTTGAAGAATATACAGAAACAAAACACATTTTCCGTAACGTGAAGCCTGAACCGATCCATTGGTTCAAGTAACGTTGAATACTTTATAAACATTTGAAGGAGGATTTTATCATGAAAGAAGCTTATGATATTGTCATCATCGGTGCCGGAAGTGCGGGATCAGTCCTCGCCGACCGCCTGAGTGAGGACGGAAAGAAAGAGGTACTTGTACTTGAAGCGGGACGCAGTGACTATGCTTGGGATCTACTTGTCCAGATGCCGGCAGCTCTGCCATTCCCGGCAGGTAAATCCCTATATGACTGGAAATACGAATCAGATCCTGAGCCTTATATGAAAGGCCGTCGCATCAAGCATGCCCGCGGTAAAATGCTCGGTGGATCAAGCTCTATCAATGGGATGATCTATCAGCGCGGGAACCCGAAAGACTATGAGCGCTGGGGAGCAGACGAAGGCATGGAAGATTGGGATTTCGCCCACTGCCTTCCGTACTTCAAACGTCTGGAGAACGCACTTGGGTCTGATAAAGACGATCCATATCGCGGCCACGACGGTCCGGTTAAATTGGAACGCGGTCCAGCGACGAACCCATTATTCCAGGCTTTCTTTAACTCAGCTGCCGAAGCTGGTTATGCTCGTACGCCGGATGTTAACGGTTTTCGTCAGGAAGGCTTTGGACCTTTTGACAAGCACGTGTATAAAGGGCGCCGCATGTCTGCATCCCGTGCGTACTTGCACCCGGCAATGAAGCGAAAAAATCTTACCGTAAAAACGCGTGCATTCGTTCAGCACATCGATATTCAAGATGGGAAAGCACGTGGACTTACGTTTAAGAGAAATGGTAAAGAGCATTATGTAAGAGCAGGAGAGGTCATCCTTTCTGGTGGTGCGATCAATACGCCGCAACTGCTCCAGCTTTCTGGTGTCGGTGATGAGAAACACCTTCGTTCTGTAGGAGTAACTCCGAAAGTGCATCTTCCTGGTGTTGGGGAAAACCTTCAGGACCACCTTGAAGTGTATATCCAGCATGAGAGCTTGCAGCCTGTTTCTGAACAGCCGAACTTGAACAAGCTGAAAATGCCATGGATCGGTCTGCAGTGGTTGCTTGGACGTAAAGGTCCAGCGGCGACAAACCACTTTGAAGGTGGCGGTTTCGCCCGTTCAAACGATGACGTCGATTATCCGAACCTGATGTATCACTTCCTCCCGGTAGCCGTGCGCTATGACGGAGAAAAAGCTCCTGTCAAGCATGGATTCCAGGTTCATATCGGACCGATGTATTCAGATGCTCGTGGATCATTGAAAATCCGTTCCAATGATCCGAAAGCTCATCCTAGCATGGTTTACAACTATCTTTCCACTGAGCAGGATAAGCGTGAGTGGGTAGAGGCTGTTCGTGTGACGCGTAAAATCATGTCCCAGCCGGCAATGAAGCCGTTTAATGGAGGAGAAATTTCTCCGGGACCATCCGTTCAAACGGAAGATGAGATCCTTGACTGGGTAGCAGAGGATGCGGAAACGGCACTGCACCCAAGCTGTACAGCGAAAATGGGGCCAAAATCTGATCCGATGGCTGTCGTCGATCCGAAGAGTATGAAAGTCCATGGTTTAGACAACCTGCGTGTCGTCGATGCATCCGCAATGCCTTATGTAACAAACGGAAACATTCACGCACCAGTATTGATGCTTGCTGAAAAAGCGTCAGACATTATCCGCGGCAAAAAGCCACTCGAAGCGGATCATATGGACTACTACCAGCACGGTGTTCACCCGGCTGATGCAGGTACCATTAAAGGCTAATGTGATAGTTGAATAAGAACCGATCAGAAATCAGGGGCTTGTACAAGCTCCTGATTTCGATTTATATTATAGGAAGAGCGTATTCATCAGATTGAATGAATTAAACGTTTTAAAGGGAATAAACAGAGAGGAGGCGGTTCTTTGAAGAGAAGCCCAGAGGAACGGATTGAAGAAGCAGAAGGGGCCGTCGTCAATTCGATTGCCGAAACGATGGACCTGTATGGCATCACTCCGTCAACGGGAAAGTTATTTGCGAGAATGTATTTTAAGCATAAGCCGATGACGCTTGATGATATGAAAGATGACCTTGGGATGAGTAAGCCGAGTATGAGCATTGCTGTCCGGAACTTGCAGGAGGTCAGCATCGTCCATAAAGTGTGGCAGAAAGGTTCTCGCAAGGATACCTTCATGGCTGAGAAAAACTTCTTCAAATATTTCTCTCGCTTTTTCGGAAACAAGTGGGAGCGTGAAGCCAAGCTGAACTTGTCTGCGATCGACTATGCAGAGGAGATTCTTCAGCAGGTGATCGAAGATGAAGAAGCGGACGAGGAAACGATTGAACGAGCGAAGACGGATTATGAGCAGCTGGAAGACTACCGTAAGTATTGCAAGTGGCTCGAGCGTCTGGCTGATTCGATCGACTCCGGCGAGATTTTTGATTTCTTGCCTGTGGAAGAAGATGATGAGGCTGATAAACCAAAACGTGATTGAACGTTGAACATGCCTTTTTGAAGTACCTGCTCCTCGCAGTGGTAAAGAGTTACTGCGCAGGGGGAAGGTGCTTTTTTTATATTGTGATTTAAGGTTAAAAGAGGGATCCATAGCTAGTATTCATTCGGATTCAAACAAGAATTGCTAAGCCACATTTAATTGAAAGGGAACGAGAATGAAAAAGAGCCTGTCTAGGAGTATGTCGTACACTCCAAGACAGGCTCTTCTCTATTAATAATAAGGCGAAATCATCAAATACACTAAAACCCCAGTCAAACTCACATACAGCCACAACGGCATCGTCCAGCGTGCAATTTTGCGGTGCTTTTCGACCTTCATCGTCAAGCCACGGGCAAGTGTCAGAAGCGCGAGTGGGACAATCAGGGCTGCGAGCACGATGTGTGTAATGAGAATGAAGTAGTAGATCGTCTGCATAATGCCTTCACCGCCATAGGACGTCGAGTCCGCCATGGAATGGTACGTCAGATAAGAGATGAGAAAGAGTGCGGTTGTCGTAAACGCGGCAAAGATGAAACGCTTATGCCAGACGATATTTTTCTTCAAAATCATAAATAACGCAGCGAGCAGAAAGACGAACGTAAACGAGTTCAGCACGGCGTTCAACAGTGGCAGAATCGTTATATCAAAACCTGTTTGTGGTTCGATTTTCGGTAAAAATAACAGGGCGACGACAATGGCATTGATTGCGATCGATAAGCCGACGACCCATGGAACATAGTTGAATTGTTTCTTAGTAGTCACAGTGATCCTCCATTCTACAAGTTCTCTCCTTCCTAGTATAATCAATCAGGCTTGGAAATTCATTTATGAAGCGGTGACAGAATTCGTAACATTTGAGAGTGAGGGTGATGATTGAATTAAGCCAAGGCTTGTTTGAGCGTCAGATATTCGACTTTATCGCCGTATTTTGTATGCCAGCCTGCACGGTTCAGCAAATCGAGGACAGGTCCTTTCACCTGAGCCAGTCTGAATTCGACACCGGCCTCTGCATATTCATCGATCAATTTCTCCAACTCATCAATCGCTACGGCATCAATGGCGTTGACGCCTGAGAAGTCTAGAATGACTAAATTTACATTCGGCTTCCCATCGATTTCTTTTCGGATCCGGTCTTCCAAAAAGGCGAGGTTGGCAAAGTAGAGTGACGCATCAATCCGGTAGATGAGCGTATTTTCATAAAGCTTGGCATTTGGATAACGCTGCGTATTTTTAAAAATATCTTCATCCTCAAGGTAACCGAGCTCAGCTGTATGAGGATACGCGCTCCGCCAAATGAACACGAGTAAAGAGACTCCTGCTCCGATCAGAATTCCGGATTCAATCCCAGTGACGAGGGTGGCTACGAACGTAATGATAAGGACCCATCCATCAGAAGGCTTGATCTTGAACAAGTGGACGGCTTCTTTGATGTCGATCAGGCCGAAGACGGCCACCATAATGATGGCAGCGAGTACAGCATTCGGCAGGAAGTAAAACAAGTCCGTCAAAAACAGTAACGTGATTAGAATCAGAACGGCTGTAATGAGAGAAGATAGTCCCGATTTAGCGCCCGCCTGATAGTTCACCGCTGTTCTTGAGAACCCCCCTGTAACTGGCGAAGCAGAGAAAAAGGACCCGGCGATGTTGGCAGTTCCAAGGCTTGTCAATTCCTGATTTGAATTGATTTTATACTTCTCTTTTGATGCGATTTTCTTCGCAACTGCAATAGATTCCATAAATCCAACAAACGAAATCGTCAAAGCGGCTGGAAGTAAGGCGATAATGGATTCCATATTAAATCCTGGAAGACTGAACTGCGGCAGCCCGCCCGGAACTTCGCGGATGATGCTGACACCCATGTTGTCCAGGTTGAAAAAGTAAACAATGAGCGTACTTCCGACTACGACGAGAAGTGGCGTCGGGAAGCGGGGAAGCTTTTTCTTGAACATTATCAAAATTAAGATACTGACGAGGCCGATGGCTAGAGTCACCAGGTTGATGTCACCCATTTTTCTCACCGCATCCGCGATAATGAGGAAAATGTTCTTCCCGCCCTCGAGGTCCGTTCCAAGTAAATGCTTCAACTGGCTGAATCCGATGATCAACGCAGCTGCGGAGGTGAATCCGCTAATGACGGCATGGGAAAGAAAGTTGACAATGAATCCGAGTCGGAAAAGCCCCATTGCCAGCTGAATCACTCCGACCATTAAGGAGAGGAGCAGGACGTGAGAGACGTATTCACTTGATCCTGGTTCGGCTAAGGTAGATACCCCTGACAGTATCAAAAGAGAGACCATGGCGACCGGACCGACCGCGAGCTGTCTTGAGGAACCTAGTAACGCATATACGATCAGCGGAATGGTTGAGGCATAGAGTCCGATGACGGGTGGCAATCCCGCCAGCATCGAGTAAGCCATCCCTTGAGGAATCAACATAATCGCGACAATCAGACCTGCAGAAAAGTCGTTCTTCAAGTCATGTTTCTGATAGTTGACTAGCCAGTGATTTTTCGGTAAAAACTTTTTCAAGATCTGTTCCTCCTTTCGTTTTCCTTAGGTGTGTAATATTCGAACGTCCCCTCCAAAAGGGGATGGATTTCTTTACGGTAGTGGCCAGTGGGGCATGCTTTCACAACGATTTTTTTATTTTCTTCGTTATGATAGATTTCTAGCTGCTTTTGACATATGGGACATTGTTCTCGAGTGCGAATGGATTTCATTGCCTTTCTCCTCTCTCCGAAGGGATTTCTGGATTTATTGTAATCGTTTTCATGACGACTAAATAAAAAAGCTTTCTCTAAACAAATAATATACCCCTATAGGTATATTATACAATGGATGATTACTTGTCAATATTCAAGAAGATGGAAGAGAATCTAATGGACAGATGTTTCGATTTTTTTGAAAACAAAAACGATACTTCCTTTTGGGAGTATCGTTCGACAAGTATGTATGGCGGAGAAGGTGGGATTCGAACCCACGCGACAGTTGCCTGCCCTAACGCATTTCGAGTGCGCCCCCTTATGGCCACTTGGGTACTTCTCCATATGAGGTGCCAACGAATAACTTCCTTTAAATCTTTATTAATACTTCATGTTGATACTAGAAAGTTTCCGTTTTTTATACCAGAGCTTGGAGGAGTAAATGGAAACATCACGGCACATTTTGATCGGAATTCGGAAAGCACACACTCGATTTCCTTTTGTTAAATCGAAATGGGAGTTTAACATTACCCTCTTTTAAAGCATGATAAAATAGGCGGGTTGGTATTGTCAAAAGCTCAAACCCATTCCCACGTTTTACCTTATTGGAAAAGGGTACACACTCTGAGAAACTACTAACACACAAGGAGTGTTTGCATTGGCAGATAAAAAAGGTCTCAGTGATAAAGTAAAAGGTGCTGTCAGCAAGGTTAAAGGCGAAGCGAAGGACCAGATCGGCAATGCCAAAGACGATCCGAAGATGCAGCGCGAAGGTCAAAAAGATAAGACAAAAGGCAACGTTCAAGAAGGTATAGGGAAAGCGAAAGATAATCATTAACATATAAACACAGCAGCCGGCAATGGGAGTTGACATCCTTTGCCGGCTGTTTTGTTTTAGGAGTTTTCTTTTGTCGTGAGGAGCAACGTTCTCAGTATTTGTTCTGTTATATATGTAATATTTTTCTTCGCCGTTTTGGCATCCAGTGCTTCCTCAAGTGAAACAGGCCCTCTTTGGATTGAAAATGCAGCATCAAGATAAGGGCTGAAATCGGCTGCCTCTACTTTTCCTGTGATGGCAAGGACGGGCTTGCCGTGAGCTTTGGCCATTTTTCCGACGCTGATCGGTACTTTTCCTTGTGAGGACTGGGAATCGAGACTTCCTTCCCCTGTGAGAACAAGGTCTGCGGATTTTATGGCTTCTTCCAACCCGGTCAGATTGGCTATGATTTCGAAGCCTGGTTTCATCTTGGCTCCTAGTACACCGGCAAGTGCGCCACCTAATCCCCCGGCTGCGCCTGCTCCTGCGACTTTCTGTAAGTCTAAACCGTACTGCTTCTTGACGATGGCAGCGAGCTGTTTCAACCCTTCATCAAGGTGATGCACTTGGGCTGGGGTAGCGCCTTTTTGCGGACCGTAAATATGAGCAGCGCCATCTTTTCCGTAAAAAGGGTTCGTCACATCACTGGCAATCGTGATCCGGCATTTTGTCAGCTCGGGAGCTTTGCTGGAGTCATCGATTGAGTCGATGCGACCGAGTGGGTTCACGCCAGAATCGAGTGCTTTTCCTGCTTCACCATAAAAAATGTAGCCGAGTGCCTGAAGCATTCCGACTCCGCCGTCTGTCGTAGCGCTACCGCCGAGAGATACGATGAGGTCGCGTGATCCATGTTCCATGGCGTGGCGAATCTGTTCCCCAAGTCCATAAGAAGTCAGTTGATAGGGATCGCGTTCGGTATCATCAATTAATGTCAATCCGGTACTGCGTGCACATTCGATGAACGCTGTCTGGCGGCCTTCGTATTCGATCAGTCCATAACTCGTTTCCACAGGCTTTCCGGACGGTCCGGATACTGTGAGAGGGATTTCTTTTGTCAGGACAGGTCGTAACGCATCGATCGATCCCTCGCCACCATCTGCCATCGGAATGATGGTCGTCTTCGCTTCCGGTAAAGCTTTATGTATCCCTGCAGAAGCGGCTTTTCCTACGTCCTCCGCTGATAACGATCCTTTGAAGGAATCGGGGGCAATGAGTATGTTCATGTGGAAACCTTCCTTTCATTCGCACGATCATGTCTTCTTGCACTATTTCTTCATGGATCAGGTAATACCCTTTTTAAAATTGTGATACGATCGACTAAAGGAAATTATAAGGATAAAGAAGGTGATTCAGGTTGGGGATTCGATACAACCAATGTCCGAAATGCAGGTCCAGGAATACGGTAGACATTTTATATGGAATGCCGACAGCAGAAGCTTTTCAGAAGGCGGAAAAAGGACTGCTCAAGCTCGGCGGTTGTACCATCATGCCTGGGCAGCCGAATTCTTTTTGTAACGATTGTGAAAATGAGTGGACGAGTCTGGAAGCGGTCGATTTTGAATACTCCAAAATTCGTGGAATCAAAGCTTCAGC
Source organism: Halobacillus fulvus (assembly GCA_004078665.1). Lineage (GTDB taxonomy): Bacteria > Bacillota > Bacilli > Bacillales > Halobacillaceae > Halobacillus > Halobacillus fulvus. The sequence continues at coordinate 68,901 of SCFO01000003.1, forward strand.
CATTAATTCTTCCGATCAAAAATGGATGGTTGAAATCGATTTTGAGACGCGTGAGGTCAAGTGGAATGGGACGTTTCAAAGGGTGATGGAACAAACGGAACTAGATACATTTAAAGAACGTCTAAAATGGACGAAAGTGCTTGATTGGAAAGCCAAATACGGGGATGGCGCAGACTGGTGGGTGGAGATCAGCAGAGAAGGAAGGAATGTCGAAAGGTGCGGCAAAGGTTCCTATCCATCTCAGTGGGAAGAGTTCGTTGAGGTCCTGAGCGAGGTGACGATGAGAGGCTTATACTGATCCTATTCCATGAAAAAAGACGGTCAAATCGCCGCCTTTTTCATGAGACATGGTGTCGCTTATCATTTTGCTGTTGCTTCACGACAATTTTTAACAACGATTGAATCTCCTCGTTTTGCTGCTTCTGCTCCTTCAGCATCGTTTTAATGCGATAAGTAGAAAAAGCTGTATAGGTGAGGAGGATGAAATACAACGGGAAGACTCCTTTTCTAAAATGGATTTTTCGTTCGAATCAATACCCTTATTTTACAAAAAGCTATGAAAAATGAAAAGCTTACATTTTTTACACAAAAAAGCACCTGACCGAAATCAGGTGCTTTTGCTTATTTATCAACCTTTATTTCAAATCGAAGCGGTCTGCATTCATCACCTTCACCCATGCATTCGCAAAGTCACGCACAAATTTTTCTTTGTTGTCTGCTTGTGCATAAACCTCTGCATAAGAACGCAGGATGGAGTTGGAACCGAAGACGAGATCGACACGGGAAGCCTTGCGTACGACTTCACCTGTTTGACGGTCGCGGCCTTCGTACTCGTTAAAGTTGACGGGTTCCCACGCGATTCCCATATCAAGCAGGTTCACGAAGAAATCGTTCGTCAGCGTGCCCACATTGTCGGTGAAGACGCCGTGATCTGTATCTTTGTAGTTGGCGCCAAGCGCACGCATCCCACCGACAAGAACCGTCATTTCAGGTGCTGTCAGGCCGAGAAGCTGTGACTTGTCTACAAGAAGCTCTTCCGGGCTGAGCGTGTATTCTGTCTTTTGATAGTTACGGAATCCATCAGCCATCGGCTCAAGGACTTCGAAGCCGTCGACATCTGTCTGCTCTTGTGTCGCATCTCCGCGTCCAGGCGCGAATGGTACTGTGAGATCAACGCCGGCGTCTTTCGCTGCTTTTTCAACAGCGGCTGTACCCCCAAGGACGATCAAATCAGCAAGACTTATGTTTTTTTCCAGCGTTTTGCGGATATCTTCGTAAACTCTGATCACTTTCTTCAGCTGTTCCGGCTCGTTTACTTCCCAGTCTTTCTGAGGAGCGAGGCGGATCCGGGCACCGTTTGCACCACCGCGGTAGTCAGAGCCGCGGAATGTGCTTGCAGAAGCCCACGCTGTTTTGACAAGTTCGCTTACGGATAGTCCAGAATCAAGGATTTTCGCTTTCAGGTCTTCGATTTCTGACTCAGACAGTTCGTAGTCCACTTCAGGAATCGGATCCTGCCAGATCAAGTCTTCTTCTGGTACTTCCGGTCCGAGGTAACGGGATTTAGGTCCCATGTCACGGTGAAGCAGCTTGAACCAGGCACGTGCGAACGCATCCGCGAATTCATCCGGATTCTCGTGGTACCTGCGTGAAATCTTTTCATAAGCAGGGTCTTCACGAAGCGCCATATCAGCTGTCGTCATCATTGTCTCTACTTTAACAGAAGAATCTTCGGCATCAGGTGCAAGGTCTTCTTTTTTCGGATCGACAGGACGCCACTGATAAGCACCGGCTGCACTCTTCGTCAGCTCCCAGTCGTAGCCGAATAAGAGATCATAATATCCGTTGTCCCACTTCGTAGGGTTTGCTGTCCAAGCCCCATCGATCCCACTTGTGATCGTGTCCCGGCCTTTTCCGCTTCCGTGGGTGCTCTTCCAGCCGAGACCTTGTTCTTCGATGTCGGCTGCTTCCGGAGCGGCACCGACGTGTGCTTCGGCATCGCCTGCACCGTGAGACTTACCGAATGTGTGTCCACCAGCTGTCAGGGCAACTGTTTCTTCGTCATTCATTCCCATGCGGGCAAAAGTTTCGCGAATGTCGCGGGCACTTGCCAGTGGGTCAGGGGTTCCGTTCGGTCCTTCAGGGTTTACATAGATGAGACCCATTTGTACAGCTGCGAGCGGCTTCTCAAGCTCGCGGTCGCCAGAGTAACGGTTATCACCGAGCCATTCTTTCTCATTTCCCCAATAAATATCTTCCTCTGGATGCCAGACGTCTTCACGTCCTCCAGCGAAACCGAACGTTTTCAAGCCCATGGATTCAAGAGCGACATTACCAGTAAGTACAAGCAAGTCAGCCCAGGAAATCTTGTTCCCGTATTTTTGCTTAATCGGCCATAGCAGACGACGGGCTTTATCAAGGTTGGCGTTATCCGGCCAGCTGTTCAGCGGAGCGAAACGCTGAGCACCTGTTCCACCGCCACCGCGTCCGTCTCCTGTACGATAAGTACCGGCTGCGTGCCAGGACATACGGATGAAGAGTGGACCATAATGGCCGTAATCAGCAGGCCACCAATCCTGGCTTGTCGTCATCAATTCATGAAGATCTTTTTTCAGTGCATCATAATCAAGCTTCTTGAATTCTTCCGCATAATCGAAGTCTTCCTCCATAGGATTCGTCTTCTGGTCATGCTGATGTAATATGTCGAGATGAAGCTGGTTCGGCCACCAGTCTTTGTTCTTTGTACCGATTTTAGTGGTCGTGATCGCACTCTCTTCCTGAGTCTTGTCATGCGACACCGGGCATTTACCCGCTTGACGTTCGTGCATTTCATTCTTGTCCATGTGCAATTCTCCCTTCTATATGCTTTAAAATTATTATAATCTGAGAACAGTTATAATTATAGTGAAAAGTATCTCGAATTGAAAGTGAAAAGGTGCTCGTTTTGAAAAAATTCACGCGAAACGTTGCGGTTACTGGTTTCATAGAGGGTTAAGAAGTTTGTCTAATAATAGAGGAAAGCGTTTTATTTTGCCTACCTTTCTATCATAACAAATTTACTGAAAAGAAAGAAATTTTTAAGGATTGTAAGCTAGGAATTTTTAATTGGTTATATAGAATAGAGTGAAAGTCTAGTAAGACGTTGGGATTGGAACGGACAGACAATATGTTCAGTTGTTGCGAAAAGTTTTATAATAGAAAGAAAGGGACCTTCTAATGCGTACAGGCTCAGCGCTGTCTGGTCTGTGCATCGAGTTTTTTTATCAATCGGCTCCCTTCAGTGGATTTCAGTTGCAAATTTCGTCATTTTTCAACATAATCATAAAAGAGAGTTTAAGAGACGAAACTCTTGTATGTTGAGAACTGGTTTTTTGAGTATGTGTTCAACCCACCTAAGAAAAACAAGAAAGAAGGGAAACTCATGAGAGAAGATTTGATTCGAGTGATGGATCAAAGAGACAAGCTCGTGATGGAAAACCAAAAGTTGAAAGAGCAGCTGGAAGAAGAACGTAAACAAGTCGCTTTGTTAAAGAAGGAAATAGAAGACAGTCAGCGCCTCGTCACAAAGAGCGGCGCGTGACCATATAGAACGATCGTCCTCCTGGTGTCATCGCCAGGGGGATTTTTTTGTGCGAATTCGGAAGAAATACGGTTTTTTTATCGGTCGGAACCTTTTACAATGAGGAAAGGAGGAACGACAGCATGACTATACATTTTTTTGATTACATGGAAAACATCACAGGTGTTCGGTTGAACGAGGTACAGAAGCAGGCTGTCGTACATACAGAGGGACCGCTTCTTCTGCTTGCTTCACCGGGATCAGGGAAGACGACGACCCTCAATATGAAGATCGGCTACCTTTTACTAGAGAAAAAGGTGAGCCCTGAGCGAATCATGGCAGTTACGTTCAGTAAAGCAGCCGCACGGGATATGTCAGAGCGGTTCGATCGCTTCTTCTCTTCTGTTACGGATGAAAAGGTGCATTTTTCTACGATCCACAGCTTCGCCTTTAAAGTCGTAAGGGAATCGTTCCGGAAAGAGAAGCAGGATTTCCAGCTGATTGAAGGGACGATCGATGAAGCGGAATTGAAAAAGGGATGGGACGGACCAGACGTCCCACTCCATAAGAAGTTCATTTTGAAGAAGCTGTATGAGGATGAAAATGGGCGGCAGGTGTCAGAAGATGATTTGGATGAGCTGATGACGTATATCACACTTGTGAAGAACCGGATGATGACCGGGCGTGAGCTGGAAAAGGTTCCGTGCCGGGTGACGAAGGCTGCGGATATTTACCGTCAGTATGAAGCGTTCAAAAAGCAGAATCCGGACAAGCTTCTGCTTGATTTTGATGATATGCTGACGTATTGCCATGAGATTTTGCTGAAGGACGAGTCGCTTTTATCTAAATATCAGCACCAGTTCGAGTATCTTCTGACAGATGAGAGCCAGGATAATTCACTTGTTCAGCATGAAATCGTCGAATTGCTGGCCCGTCCCGGGAACAATATTTGTGTCGTGGCGGACGATGACCAGTCGATTTTCAAGTGGCGAGGGTCGGAAGTGACGAAGCTGTTGCAGTTTGAAAAGACGTACCCAAAGGCAACGGTGCTGACAATGTCTCAGAATTACCGGTCGACGCAGGAGATCGTAAAGGCTTCGAATCAGTTTATAAAACGGAATGAACACCGCTATCCGAAAGAAATGTTTACAGAAAATTCGTCAGGGCCACCTGTTCAGCTGACCGGCTTGAAGACGTATGACGAACAGCTGAAGCACGTCGTCGAAGGGATCCGGTCCAGTCATGGAGAAGTCGCTGTTTTGTACCGGAACAATTCATCGGCAGTACCCTTAGCGGATCAGCTGAATAAGGCGGGTATCGATTTTTATATGAAGGATATCGATGCCAAGTTCTTCAAGCATTGGGTCGTCGAGGATATGCTGAACTTCATGAGGTTCTCGTACAACTTAAGTCGTGTCGATGTGTTCGAACGGATTCATACAAAATGCAATGCGTATGTATCGAAGGCACAGATTGCTTTTCTAAAACGAACGGATATTAAGAATTCATTGTTTGAGACCTTGCTTGATCATGACATTCCTTCCTATCAGCAGAAGGTACTGCCGAAAGTCGAGAAACGGTTCAAAGAGCTGAACCAGCTGGAGCCGAAGAAAGCGATCCGGACAATCCGCCAGCATCTCGGCTATGATGCTGCGATCAAGAAGCTGTCCGAGAAGTTCGGCTTCAACCTGGAGCATTTGATGGGCATCCTTGATGTTTTAGAAACGATCGCTGAGGGACTTGGTTCCTTAAGAGATTTCGCTGTCCGTTTGAAAGAACTGGAGCATTTGATTCAAACGTCGAAGTTCAATAAGAATAAAAGCAAGTTGACGCTATCGACCTTCCACAGTGCAAAAGGGCTCGAGTATGATCATGTGTTTATGATCGACTTGATCAATGGCGTCGTTCCGTCACAGGATGATATCGATCGTTTTCGTCAAAAGGATACCGAGGCCATGGAGGAAGCGGTCCGTCTCTTTTATGTCGGCATGACGCGTGCGCGTACGAACCTCGACCTCGTGACCTACCAATATAAAGGAAATGAACGCGTGTCGGAGTCGATGTTTGTCGCGAATGTGCGGAAAATTGTCCAGCGCAATGAGAAAAAGAAAGCCGTGCTTGCAGATGGAAACGCACTTCAAGAGGAAGACGTTGAGCTTGGCGTTCTGGTCAAGCATCGCAAGTTTGGACGAGGGGTGATCGCGGAGTATGGCGGGTCCTCGATCGGCATTCAGTTTGATGAAGCGGGCTATAAGGAATTAATGCTTGAGGTTTGTCTTGAGAACGGACTGTTAATGAAAAACTGATCACTTTCTCAAGCCGGAAGGTTTATCTCGTCTCCCGTCGTGTAAGAATGGTAGAAACGACGTACAGGAGGAGGTTGTTCGCTTGAATAACCGACATGGCGAAAAAAGCAAAGAACGAAGCGAGTATGTAAACCTTAAGATGAATAATCATTCGCAATTTTATAAACCGATCTATAAGCTACTTTATATAATCAATGACTTTACGGCTGGCCTCTTTTTTTCTATCGGAAGTATTCTGTTTTATTTTGATACGACAAAACCATGGGTCGTCACGCTGTTTGTCATGGGCAGTTTCCAATTGATGATTCGTCCGATGATCAAGCTGATTCATGAGGTCCGGGCGAGAATGTACTACCATAAAGAATTTGATCAGCGGCATTCGTAGGATAAAGTAAGTTCCATCTCGAGGAGATTCAAAAATGGACAGTGGGTATCATTCCCACTGTCCATTTTTCTATTCCCCGAACGCTTCCGGAAGCATTTTGAAGCCTTCAATTTCTGCATCTTCCTCTACTTCAATCATAATGCAACGCTTGCCTTTATAATTGACCTGTCTGACATACTCCAGATCCTGAGGGCTAATCGAAATGTTGGCGACCTTCGTATTGATCTTGATCGATTTCGATTTGTATTTCGGAACGACACTGCTTGCTTTCAGCTCGTATCCTTCTTTAAGCGTGGCACGCTCAAAGGCGGTCTTCACTTTTTCACCATCGACCTCTTGGCCGCTTTGGCTTAAGACGCGTTCGACATCTTTATAATCGAGGCGAGGTGGTTCATCGTCTTCATTTTCTTCCACTACACGATTGATTTCTCCATACACACTAGCTAGGGTGGAGGGGTTCACCTGATCGCCGACGACATCGCGGATCACTTCTTCAAAGACGGCTTTATCCTCTTTGGCGGTCATGATTTCCTCCCCGTTCAACACTTCCTCGATAAAACGGTAATCCGGCTCATTCGGCTTTCCAGAAGAATAGAGCACATGGTTTACATCGGAAGCTCCGTCTGTAATCGTCGGAAACAGGAAACCTGTCATCGGGTGCTTCAGGTCGATGACGGGATCGACTTCAATTTTGTATTTGAACTCTTTTTCAATGTAATCGAACTGGATTTCTTTTTTCGGCTCTTCTGTTTTGTTAATGCTGCATAGGATGAAGGAATTGGCGTACACCGTGTCCCGATCGCTTTCCTCGTATTCGTCCCGTCCCTTGGAGGTCTTGTTGTAATCGGCACGGATAAAGGTGATGACGACATCCTTCTCGTAAGGATTGTCTTGAATCATTTTTTCGACCATGGCAAGCATCTCTGTCTTCCAGTCCTCAATACCCGAAGTCAGCAGTCCTTTGTGAAGGATAAACTGGCTCGAATTCTCAGCGTCCCGCTTGAACTTGAGTTCAAACAGTTTTTCATCGAGCTGTCCGGAAAGCACTTTTTTGAAGTTGTTCATGAATAATTCTTGTTGATCACGGTCCAGCATTTCGAACGGCTGGCTCTGGTGATGATAGATTTCGGTCGTTTCTTTCATAATATAAACGTTGAAAATATGTGAGATTCTCAGTAAGTCATTGTCGACTTTCATCTGCCTGCGGATACCGGCGATATCTTTTTTCTCCATTTCCTGTTCACTCCTACATGCGTCATCTGTGTACAAACGATTCTTTTATTTTAACACAGCTCAAGGGGGGGAAGTTTGTAATCTAGTAAAAGAGATACGGTCTTGTCCGCTTAGACTTCTGACTCATAAAGGGGGAGACTTTTGGACGGACAGACAAAAGCTTGAACGTTTACTTTTTCCTAAAAGAAGGAACGGGGGAGTAACACATTCGTTCATGAAATCCCGGTGATCCGTTTGTACAATAGAGTATACAAACCAACAGGAGATGGTCCGATTGTTACATGTCGTTTGGTTCAAACGCGATTTGCGTCTATATGATCATGCCCCGCTTCAGGAAGCCGTTCAGTCTGGCGAACCAATTCTACCGATCTATGTAGCCGAGCCTTCCATCTGGCAGGGACAAGAGCTTTCTGCCCGCCACTATCAGTTTGTCAAAGAGAGTCTTGCCGATTTGCAGGTCAGCCTGCAGAAAAAGGGTGGTGAGCTGTATGTGGCGGTCGGGGAAATGGAAGAGGTGCTGTCTTCTATTTATGAGAAGTATGGAGCATTTACGCTACATGCCCATGAAGAAAACGGGACGCCCCATACGTTCGATCGGGACAAGCGGGTGCACAGATGGATGAAGGAAAAAGGACTCCTTTTTAAAGAAAAGCAGCATTTCGGAGTCGTCCGCAGGCTGAAGTCGCGGGATGACTTTGCGGAACATTGGGAGAACTTCATTCGGCAGCCTCTCATCCCGGTTGCAGAAGACATTCCCTGTGTTGAAGAAGTCCCTTCCCTTTTGACCCCGAACTTCGAAAAACTTGAGGAGTTTTATGTCGGAGGAACCCGTCTTGACCGTGGTCAGACAGGGGGCGAGCGGCATGCCCACCGGACGTTCAGCGAATTTCTTGATCGCCGCTTCGAGTCCTATAACTTCCATATATCAAAGCCTCTTGCTTCATCTGTCTCATGCAGCAGGCTCTCGCCTTATTTGGCGTGGGGGAATATATCGATCCGCTACGTGACGCAGAAAACAGAAGAGAAGATGCGAGAGTGTTCACCGAAAGAACGGAAGCATCTTCAGGGTTTCATGTCGCGCATTCATTGGCACTGCCATTTTATCCAGCGAATCGAAGATGATCCGGACATCAGTCGCCAAACGCTTAACCCTGCTTTTGATGAAGTACGGAAAGAATGGGACGAGCAAGCGTTTCGCCGCTGGTATGAAGGGAAGACTGGAATTCCGATGATCGACGCCTCGATGCGTGCACTGCATGAAACGGGCTGGATCAATTTCCGGTCACGAGCGATGGTCGTCTCGTTCATCTGCAATACGCTGATGCTCGACTGGCGTAAGCCGGCAGATGCGTTGGCGGGTCTTTTTCTTGATTACGAGCCGGGAATCCACTACAGTCAGATGCAAATGCAGTCCGGATCGACGGGGTTCAATACGATACGTATCTATAACCCGATCAAGCAGGGAATTGAACACGATCCAGACGGGGCGTTCATCCGTAAATTTATCCCTGAACTGAGGGATGTCCCCCCGCTTTTTATCCATGAGCCATGGAAGCTTTCTGATTTTGATGCATTGTCTTATCCGGAGCCGATCGTTGATGTGCCCTCTGCGAATAAACGGGCGCGGGACATCTTATGGGCGGTTAAAGGTTCTAAAAAAGCCAAAGCATCCGCAGAAAAGCAGCTGGAGAAGCATGGATCGAGAAAGTGGAAGCCTAAGAAGAAACCGGAGCCTGAAGAAGGCGAGCAGTTGACACTAAATCTTTTTTAGAAGTTCTTGAGGTGAAAATAAAAGAGCGGATTAGAAATTGTTTGAAAAAGACCAAGCCCGACAGACGAGGGCTTGGTCTTTTTTATAGCTGAAGTTATCTATCTTCGGCTGTTGTCATCTGGACAGGCTCCTGTTTTATACTCAGAACGAATCCGATCAAAGCACCCGCAACCGCCGGAAGAATCCAGCCGAGTCCAATGTCATACAAAGGCAGGAATTCGAGATAGAAAGATCTCACCGATTCTAGTAACGGTAGCGTCACAGCCGGAATGCTGTCCGTCAAAGCGCTGTATCCATCGATGAAACTGACGAAGAACGTCAGGAACATCGATGCTCCGTAAACGCCACGTTTATGCCTGAATAGTGGGGAGCTTAGGCCGAGCAGAATGAGAACAATCGCCAATGGATAAAGGAACATCAACACAGGCACGGCAAACTGGATGATGTTTGTCAGTCCGAAATTGGCGAACGCAAACGAAATCAGACAAAGCATAAGCGCAAATTGTTTATAGCTGACTTTCGGAAACGTTTCGTGGAAAAACTCGCTGCACGCTGTAATCAGTCCGATACTCGTTTTCAAACAGGCGAGTACGATAATGATCGCAAGCAGAACAGCACCGAACGGACCGAAGTAATATTGAGCCACTTCCGCAAAAATCAATCCGCCATTATCAAACGTTCCGATCGCTGGGACACTTGACGCTCCCATGTACGTAATCAATCCGTAAATGAGAGCCATCAGTCCCATCGCGAACAGTCCAGACTTCCACGTCGCTTTGGCGATTTCAACGCGGTCCTTGATACCCTGTCGCCGGATGGCGCTAATGACGACAATTCCAAAGGCGAGCGAGGCAAGGGCGTCCATCGTATTGTAGCCCTCTGTAAATCCGGTCATAAAGGCAAGGCTTGTATAATCCCCAACGGGTTCGCTGAAGCTGCCCATCGGTTTGACAATCGCTGTAACAATAAGTATGAATAAGAACACTAAAAAAGCGGGAGTCAAATACTTGCCGATATAATCCATGATTTTGGCAGGGTTTAATGAGAAATAATACACAAGTGCAAAAAAGATAAAGCTGAATACCGCCAGCCAAACCGTGACCTGACCTGGTGTGATGAATGGTTCAAAACCGACGACGAAAGGAACTGTAGCCGTTCTCGGAATCGCAAAAAATGGGCCGATCGTCAAATAGAGGGCCAAAGCGAACGTCAATCCGAATGCCGGATGCACACGGCTAGCTAAATCGCGCAGCCCGTTACTTCCTGATAATCCGATGGCAAGGATGCCCAAGAAAGGGAGACCGATCGCTGTGACCAGGAAACCGATCAGCGCTGGCCAGAAGTTCGTACCCGCCATCTGTCCGAGCTGAATCGGGAAGATCAAGTTTCCGGCACCGAAAAACATACCGAACAGCATCGTCCCTATGATGGCATACGTTGAAAATGATGGGGTCTTTTGCATAAGGGTTGCTCCTTCTTTTGTAATCTATGTCCAAGGACAATAGAGACTATCATATCAGGAATGATAGGTCGTAACAATATCGTTTGATAATGACAGCGTTTTAAAGTTGAGAAACTTTTCAGAATAACGAAAAAAGGACTTTTGAATGGTTTTTATATCCTTTTTATGTTCTTTATTGACATTGATAATCATTATCAATTAATATGTTCCTAACGAAAACAATTGAAAAGGAGCATGAATATGGAAGGTACATTTTACGTCTCGAAATCATTCCGTTATGAAAAAGGAAATAAGAACTGCGGGTGCCATCATACGTTCCGATTTGAAAAAGGGGATGCTCTTCATATCGCAGGTGCCCCTTTTTACGTCGATCACATGGGTTGGTATGTGCCCGTTCAAAAAAATGATGAAGTGAGGCTCCCGATGTCAGCTGACTTTATCGATGAGCTTTATGAGAAAAAGGCGATTCAAACGAACCTTGATGTAAGACTGGCGATCAACTATCACCAATTCAAGGTCAATCAAGCCCTCGATCTTCAGGAGAAAGAGATGTTTTCTTTTCACTCCAAGGCGCTGAATGACTGGACAGATCTGTGTCCGGAGGAAAGGAGATTGAATGAGACATGGCAGACATCTTAATCGCTTTTGCCAGTATGTCCGGAAATACGGAAGAAATGGCTGATTTGATTCAGAGTCATCTGGATGAAGAGCACAGAGTAACAATGGAGGAAATTGAGGACGTGGAAGTCAGCACGCTTGAAGATTATGATGTTGTGCTGCTTGGATCCTACACGTGGAATGACGGGGACCTTCCTTACGAAGTGGAATACTTTTATGATGATTTAGAAGAAGTGAATTTAGAGGGAGTCGGTGCAGCCGCCTTTGGCTCAGGGGACTCGATTTATCCCCAATTTTGTGAGTCTGTCTATTTATTAGAAGAGCGGTTGAAATCTTCAGGAGCTCGCATCATAACAGAAGGATGGAAGGTGGACATGACACCTGACCGGGAAGAAGATTTGGAACGCTGTCAGGCATTTGTGCAAGCCGTTGATCTATTTCTGAAGAAAGTGGAGGTTTAAAGCTTGCGCGGGTAGCTCTTTTAGTCGGGAGAAATTACAATAGAAAGCGAGGGCACATATAAAGGGAGTGATGGATATGGAACAAAAACGAAAAGTGATTTTGGACTGTGATCCCGGGCACGATGACGCGATTTCAATCATTCTAGGGGCTTCTAAGGTTAGCAACCTGGACATTGTAGGGATCACGACGGTTGCCGGGAATGTAGAAGTGGAGAAAAATACACTAAATGCGCTGAAGGTCTGCGATATGATCGGACTTCATGATGTACCTGTTGCTCAAGGGGCCACTAAGCCGCTCCTGAAGACAAGAGAAATCGCCGGTGAGATCCACGGGGAAACGGGCTTGGATGGACCAGAACTGCCAGAGCCATCGAGAGCCGCCATCGATCAGCATGGGGTCGATTTCATGATTGAAAAGCTTTTACATACAAAGGAAAAAATAACGCTCGTTCCGACAGGACCACTGACGAACATTGCGATGGCGATGATCCGTGAACCGGGCATCATGGCGAACATCGAAGAAATCGTCCTGATGGGTGGGGGGACGTTCGGAAACTGGACGCCCGCTGCAGAATTCAACATTTGGGTGGATGCGGAAGCGGCAAAAGTCGTGTTTGAGAGCGGGGTGCCGGTTACGATGTTTGGACTTGATGTGACGCACAAGGCGTTGGCAACAAAAGAAGTAGTTGAGCGTTTTTCTGCTATCGGAAATCCTGTTTCCAATTTTGTCGTCGAATTGCTCGATTTCTTCTCTAAGACGTATAAGGATGTGTTCGGCTTTGAGGCAGGACCGATCCATGATGCCTGCACAACGGCATATTTAATCGACCCTGATATTTTTGATTTCAAACAGGTACACGTGGATATTGAAACGAAAGGTGAGTACACGTACGGCACGACGTGTGTGGATTTACTCGGCGTCACAAGAAAGGAGCCGAATGTGAAGTTTGCGAGCGAACTCGATCAAGACAAGCTGTGGCTTCTATTTGACCGTGCATTAAAGTCTTATTCTGAATAAAACATAGAAAAAAGCGGAAACGGCTGAACGTTTCCGCTTTTCTTTATCTGATGGCAGAGAATCCTCTGTTCAAATCACTGAGGTGTTCATCATAGTAGCCTGTCTTTTTGACATTTTGGATCTTGAAGCGGCTGTTCGGATAAGAGGGCATCCGCTCCATACTGAACGATAAGTCCTGCTCCGGAACATCATAGCTCAGGTTTTTCGCGAAAAATTCGAAGAACGAGCTCATCACGATCACCGTCAGCCATTCGCCGGCGCAGCGATGACCTGTATGATGGTCGCCACCTCCTTGAGGTATGAAGGAAAAAGGACTTCCTTCCCAGTCCTTAAAGCGTTCAGGGATAAACGCATCGGGTTCTTCCCAGCTGTCCGGGTGGCGGTTTGTGCCGAAAATATCCAGCACGACGAGCGTGTTTTTCTTAAAGAGGAAATCATTCCAAATAAAGTCCTCTTTCACTTTCGCTACCATTGCCGGGACAAATGGATAATAGCGTCGAGTCTCCTGGGCGAACCAGTGACTGTAGCGGCTTGTGTCCTGCTTCAGCTTCTCTTTCGATTCTGGATGCTCATGCATCGCTACCGCTCCGAATGTCAGGAAATAAGCGGTGGCGAGCAGCGGGCGGAACGAGTTGCTCAGTTCAACAGCGGCCGTTCGGGTATCCCACTTCTTCCCGTTCGTTTCACGGTGATGCGCCATAATGTAGGCTGCCGTATTCGGTTCAGGATCCAGCTTTCCTTTGCGGACATCTTTAATGATCTGACCGAGCCACTTCTCATGATGATTGCGTGCCTGCTTCCCTTCACGGAAACGAGACAGTGATCCTCCAAACGAGTCGATCATTTCGATCATTTCGTCTGTCCGCTGTTTGACTTCCTCTTCCTGAAGCGGCACACCGGCCCATTCGCATCCCGCACGGGCAAGGATCTCCTGCATTTCATCGAACAGGTACACTTCTTCCTGTTCTTGCCATTCTGTTGCCTTGGCATCCAAATGCTTCAGGGCAAGCTTCTTCAAATCTTCCACGCGGTCAGGCGTGAACATCGACAAAAAGGTCCGCTTCCTATTCCGGTGCTCTTCTCCATCAAGTCCATGCAAGCTTCCGTCCCCGAACAACGACATTTTCAAAGGCTTCGGCATCGCACCTTCGCGCTTGAATTTTTCCGTATCATAAAAAAGCTTCGACGCTTCTTCACCAGCGATACAAATCGCTTTTTTCCCGATCAGCCGGGTTTCAAAAACGTCAGAGTTCAGTGCTTGACGCTGATTAGGAAGGAAGTGGAATCCTTCTTTTATGAGGTTCATCGTATTGTCGATTCCTTTGGCGCGTGGGATATCTTTATGGATCATTTTTTCAGCTCCTTGTATGTAATGAAGATAATAGTGGTGGTCTATTCCCTCGAACGTAAAGAGTAAAACTTGACGGTGGAGCGGGTAAAATAGGGGCGGGTCCTTTGTTTATGCAAAATCTTTCCATGATACAATAGGAATAAATCCTTAGGTAGGTGGACATATGATGAAAGATGAAAATAGGCTGATCGTGAACTCGGAATCTACCAATCTATTAAAGGAATTAAAAGCTTCATTAGCGACCTGTGAACGGTTTTATTTCAGCGTAGCGTTCATGAATTTCAGCGGGATTCAGCTTCTGCTTGAAGCTTTAAAAGAAGCAGAGGCACGTGGAGTGGAGGGGAAAGTGCTGACCTCTACCTATTTGAATTTTACGGACCCGAAAGCTTTAGAAAGAATAAAAGCTTTTGATAACTTAAATTTGAGAGTATTCGTTACGGACAAGACAGTAGGGTTTCATACCAAAGGCTACATTTTTGAATATCAAGAGTATTATAAAGTGATCATCGGTTCGTCCAATGTGACGCAATCGGCGCTCAAAAGTAATGTCGAATGGAATGTGGAGATCGTCTCCAAGCAGGATTCGACGTTCATGAAGCAAATTGTTCACGAATTTCATGGGCTCTGGGAAAGGAGTCATGAGGCAGACGAGCAGTTCCTTCATGACTATAAGGAATACTTTTTGAATTTGGAACGCGTCACAAAAGAGAAAGGCACGATATATGAAAGAGCGGAATACATAACCCCCAATTCGATGCAGAGACGGGCGATTGAAAACTTGAATCGCCTGAGAGGTCATGGAGAACAGAAGGCGCTAGTTGTGGCGGCGACTGGGACGGGGAAGACCTATATGTCGGCATTTGATGTGCGGCACGTAAGACCGAAGCGGTTATTGTTCGTCGTCCACCGCGAAGAAATTTTGCAAAAAGCAAAGGAAACATTTGAAAAGCTGATGCATGGATTCGATCTTTCGTTCGGCCTGCTTACAGGTACGGAGAAGAATGATCGTGCGGATTATATCTTCGCTAACATCCGTACGCTTTCGAACCATTACCAGCGATTCGATCCTTACGAATTCGATTACATCGTTTATGATGAAGCGCACCATGTAACAGCAGATTCTTATCAAAAAGTCCTTGAATATTTTAATCCAACGTTTACTCTCGGGATGACGGCTACCCCGGAAAGGAGCGATGGGCACTCGATTTACGAACTGTTTGATCATAATGTGGCGCTGGAGGTTCGTCTGCATGATGCATTGGATGATGGCATTGTCGTTCCCTTTCACTATTTTGGAATCACGGACATTGATCCTGTCGATTTAAGTGATCTCGATTTGGATGATTACAGAGAAATAGCGAAAAGACTTCAAGTCAATGAAAGGGTAGAGTTCATTCTTGATCAGTCGGAGTTTTACGGTCATGATGGGGAAAAACGAAAGGGTCTCGGCTTTTGTGTGAATCTTGAGCATGCGAAGTATATGACAGATGAGTTTAATCGAAGAGGATATCCCAGTGCTTTTCTTTCCGGAAGCGATTCTGCTGAGACCAGACAGAAGCATATTCAAATGCTTGAAGATGATACAGATCCCCTTCAATATATTTTTACCGTTGATATATTTAATGAAGGCGTTGATATTCCTTCCGTCAACACCGTACTCATGCTGCGTCCAACAGAGTCCCCCATCGTGTTTATACAACAGCTGGGGAGAGGGCTTAGAAAGCATCAAGGGAAAGAATTTTTGACCGTTCTCGATTTTATCGGGAACCACACCAAGTCTTTTTTGATCGCTATTGCTCTCAATGGGCAACGTTACTACGATAAAGAAAGTTTAAAAGTTGCGATTTCCACAGGTTTTGCTCATTTACCGGGTGCTACTCATATTGAAATGGACCGAATCGCGGCCGAACAGATTCTCGCTCAGATTGATCAGGAACGTTTTATGTCGAGTAAATACCTAAAAGAACAATATTTTGAATTTAAAAAAGTAAGAAATGGGAAGATTCCTTTTTGGTTAATGGATTATTATAAGTACGATGGAGCACCGGATCCCGTGAAGTTTATTATGAAAGATGGCACGTACCTGAATTTCGTAGCCAAAGTGGAAAAGGACGATGCATTAAAAGCTATCGGAGCAGATAGTCTTTTTGAAAAAACACTGAAATGGCTATCTAAATTACTTCCGATTAAACGAGCCTATGAATTTGCTCTATTCTATCGTTTGCTTGAAAAAGATACACTGAATATAGAAGAAGCAAGGGCGGAAATCCTGAAGTGGGTCGAGCGTGTAGATGATCGGAGTGTGCTTCACGCAGTCAAAACGTTACATCAGGAATATTTCGATAACAGGGAAAAGAACGCTGTCCCTCAACTTGTCCACTGGGACGGCCAACACGTAAGCCGAACGTCTGTCATGAATCAATTGTTAACCCATCCAACGTATAAAGATTATCTCACTGATGTCATAGAATATGGCTTATTTCGATATGAACGAGAATTTGGCGTGAAGGACTATGGGGTTCCTCATTTTAAGCTCTATGAACAATACACGATGACAGAAGTTGCGTTATTGTCGAATTACGAAAAGAGCCATTCATCGTTTAGAGGTTCTGGTCTGTTGAAAAATGGCAACGACTATTTTCTTTTCATCGATCTACACAAAGATGCGGATGTAGCAGACAGCGTCAACTACAATGATAAACTGATGAATCGTCATCAGTTTCAATGGGAAACACCGAATCAGACATCGCAATCATCTCCTATAGGACAAAACATTATAGACAATCGTAGAAAAGGGATTCATCTGCATTTGTTTGTTCGAAAGTACAAAGAAATAGAACCAAATATCAGGGAGCCTTTTGTTTACATCGGGGAGGGGGACACCATGTCCTATCGTGGAAATAAACCGATAGAGGTTCAATTGAAACTGCATGACCAGGTTCCTGAACAGCTCTATATCGAATTGACGGAAAAAGTCTGAGCTATCTTTACAGAGGTCAAAAAAGAGAGGGTTCAATAGACGTCTATTGAATCCTCTCTTTCTAGTGCCTTATTTTGTATGAGCATTTTCTTGCGCCATCAGCTGCTCAACGGCCGGAAGATCCGCAGGCGCCCAGTTCAGAGACTTCAAATTCTCACGTCCAAGCCAAATCAATTTGGAATGTTCACTCGCTGTCGGCGTTCCTTCTACAAGCTCTGCCCGTAAAGCAATCAGTTGGATAATGAACGTGTCATATTCGTGGGTATGATCGTTAAAAACACCGTTCGCTTTAACCTCACACGAAAGCTCCTCTTTAATTTCGCGTTCCAGTGCCGTTTGCAAATCCTCACCATTTTCAACTTTGCCTCCCGGGAACTCCCACATGTTCGGAATCGTCATGTCAGGCGAACGCAAGGCGCATAAAATTTCGTTTTGCTCATTTTCGATAATGGCTGCGACGACTTTCACTTTTTTCTTCATATAGACCTCCATGCATCTGGGATTGTTTTCTATGTGTATCTTAGCATATCTCATCCAGGTTGTCGGAGGTCTCGTAATTGAGAGTGGCATTTTTCCTTATCTTTCAATTTCTACGTTGCCGATTCCCATGTTCAGCTCTAGATCAATGACAGGTTCAGATTTTTGTTGATAGGCTTTGTTTGTGTAGGTACTCTCTCCAGTTAGAATGAGATCATTTCCTTTCAGTTTTCCAATTCCCTTGTTGACCTCAAGCCTCACACCAGTGTGGGAGGGGAGAAGGATTTTCGTATTCCCGATGCCAGTATCAAGTTCTACTCGCACATTCCTCGTCCAGTTTCCTCGCAAATCAATCGTAACATCCCCGACCCCTGTATCAATGTCGACTTTTCCAAGCTGAAGAGATTTGAGGTCGAGGTGAGCTTCACCCACGCCTGTATTGATATCGAGGTCAACCGGAACATTTTCGGACAACTGGATGTCCCACCTGTTCTTTTTCTTTTTGAACCCCTGAACTGTGCTGGAGGATTTTTGAGAAACGTGAATTTCCCCTCTTTCTCCTTCCTTGTGATAAGCAAGCGTCGGCTCGATCTGCTCATATGTGAAGGTACCCTCCAACCATTCTTGCGATCCACCCGCCACATGAAAAGTGCCGATTCCCATATCAAGTGTCACTTCTAAAAAGGTTGCGTCATCCTTAGGGATCGAAAGCTGCTCCGTTTGGTGGACCTGTTCTTCGTTCCCGCTTTTAAGAGATGAAAGTAATTCAACCCCTGAAGAAATCGCTTCTGCCAATTTGTTCTTCTTCATCTTCATCGCTCCCTTTATGTTCTACTCTCATTATAGAAGATCATAAGAACTTGAAAGAACGTCCGTAAGTCGAAAAGAATCTCAGCCTTAAGACTGAATTTGTAGGGGTTAGTTTTAATGTGGGAGGGGAATCTGACAGTAAGAATACATAAAGGAGGTGTTGTGATGCTGTTTACCAAAAGAAAGCCTTCAGATTTATCCGCCCCTTCGATCGTCATCATCTTCACTGGATTCCTCGCCTTGTTCGCTAGTTTATATGGGTACGGATATTTGAGTTATAACGTTTTTCAAGATGATAAGTTCGCGATGGATGAGCGGGCTTTTGAACTTGTGATGAGGATGGCTTTTACAGGCGATGATTGGCTGGCAAAAGGAATCAGTCAGGCGGGGTCTGTTGTTTTTATTGTGGTGGCTTCCGTAGCTCTTCTAATTTACTTACTATTTTTTTCTCGCTTTAGCAAGTGGGCCGGAATCTATTTCATCCTTACGATGGGTGGCGTGAGTTTACTGACGAAGCTGATGAAATCTCTTTCTGATCGGGGACGTCCGGCATTCAAAGGAGAATATGATGGCGTGACATCCAGCTTTCCGAGTGGTCATACATCTGGGGCGATCGCCTTTTATGGATTTGTGATGTATTTAATAGCAGTCAGTCGTCTGGAGCGAAAGTGGAAGTGGACGCTCAATCTGATCATAATAATCTTAACGATTCTGATCGGAATGAGCCGTGTTTATTTGGGAGTGCATTTCTTTACGGATGTTGTGGCAGGGTATTTGTTTGGGGTGGCGTGGCTTCTTATCTGCTTGACAGCAATGGAGATGACGTTATGGCGTAAAAGAAAAAAGGGCGGACATGAACATTAGAGTCAAGCGCACGGACAGGGGTTCATGGCTCCGAACCTCTGTCCCGGCGGCTTGATTGTTATTGACCTCTTCTTTCTTCGGACGGTTCTTCATCCGGATCCGGTTCTTCTTCATCCATGTTAAAAGGAGTATCTGGTTCTCCTGGTTCACGAACGTCACGAGGATCTGTGTCGATGTGTCCGCGGCGATCTTCATCCATATTGTTATCATAGCGTGTCGGTTCAAAATAACCGATATCTTCCGGCTGCTCATTGATGTTACGATCATCCGCCATACATCCCATAAGAAAAGCGGACATGAGTAAGCCTGTCATGAGCAAAGCTGACATTTTCGTCTTCATAGAATTCCCTCCATTCTTCAGGTTTGACTTTACTTTGTACATGGAGGAGAATTTTTACTCTTTATTTTTTTGGTATTTTATAGAAAAGGGTGAGTGGAATAGTGAAGTGTCAATTGATTCAAACTAACCTTGTTTCCCGAAGAATTTGGAGAAATAAAGGAAAGGTGTGAATGAAATGGCAGAGAGAAGAAGAACAAGCTGGGTAGCTCTAGGGGCTGCTGGAGCGATCGGAGCAGCAGCGATGTACGGAGCGACGAGAATGAACCGGAATAACGGCTGGGAACAAATGGCGGATCAGGCGAGAAACGTAATCCCGAATCAGCCGATGCAACAAATGGGTTCATCGATTCAGGATGCTGGGAATCAGGCAGCCGACCGTATTCAGGAAACATGGGAATAGAGTGAAATGAAAAAGCCAGCGGGTACGAAACCGCTGGCTTTGCTTATTCTTATTTCATCCATTGTGGTTTACCGAAGCCTTTGAATTCTTCATCAATAATTTGTTCGAATTCATCAGATTCAATGACTTCTTTAATGTCTTTCACAAACTGGGCATCCAAGTCTTCTGTATTGACGGCCACACGGTTACGGTAATCATCCGGCATATCCTCAAGCGCTAAAGCATCTAACAGATCCATGTCGGCTGCAAGCGCATAGTTACCTGGTACAGCCGAAAGGTCTTCACTTTCCACTAGGCGAGGGAGCTGCCCAGCCTCGACCTCAACAAACTCAAGTGATTGAGGGTTTTCTTCAATATCTTTCAGAGATGCACGGAGTGGGTCTTCATCTTCCGCAATTTTCACAAGCCCTTCATCTTCAAGAACAATCAATGTACGAGCAAGGTTCGTCGGATCGTTTGGAACAGCCATCGTGCTGCCTTCTTCAATGCTTTCAATGTCTTCATACACGTTTGAATAGATTCCCATCGGGGCAGTAGGCACAATAATCACTTCGGATAAGTCCAAGTTGTTTTCTTCAGCGAAAGAGTCCAAATAAATTTTATGCTGGAAAAGGTTCGCATCAAGGTCTCCGTTGGCTAAGGCTTTGTTCGGCTGGACGTAATCTGTGAATTCCTTGTTCGTTACTTCGTAGCCTTTTTCTTCAAGAAGCGGTGCAATCGCTTTTGTGACCATATCACTGTATGGTCCGGAAGTGGCACCGAATCGAATGGTTTCTTTTTCACCGTCAGCATTTTCTGCTCCGGCATCTTCTCCTCCGCAAGCGGCTAGAAAAGCAATGGATAGTAGTGCGAAAAGGGTCATTAGTTTTTTCATATTTTGTTTCCTCCTAAGTTAGCTTCTTTTCACGGATTTAGCTGCGAAGTCGCCAATATACTGGACGACCTGGACCATCACAATGAGCAGGATGACCGTCGTAAACATGACGAAGTTGTCATAGCGGTAATAACCGTAACGGATCGCGAGGTCACCAATTCCCCCTCCACCGATGGCGCCGGCCATGGCGGAATAACCGATTAGGCTGATGGCCGTGATGGTAAGCCCGCTGATTAAACCAGATTTGATTTCCGGGAAAATGATATCTTTAATGATCAGCCAAGGTGAAGCTCCGCAAGCAATCGCTGCCTCGATGACTCCGCGATCGATATCCCGGGCTGAGGACTCGACGATCCGGGCATAAAAGGGGATCGCTGCGACCGATAACGCCACTGAAGCGGCTACGGGTCCTGTCGTTGTCCCTAATAGAAAGTTTGTAAAAGGGAATAAAAAGACCAATAAAATGATGAAAGGAACGGACCGTATCAAGTTGACGATGACCCCGACCGTGCTTTTCACCGTTTTATTTTCTAAAAACAAATCACGGTCTGTGACGAATAAAAGAATTCCAAGCGGCAGTCCGGCAATGAGTGCCACCACAAGCCCGATTCCGACCATAATCAGCGTTTCGATAAATGATTTATTCAGCTCGGGCAATAGGGTGATCAGCGAATCCATCATGTTGCAGCACCTCCACTTCTTCTACTGTTGTTCGCAGGCTTTCGATTGCCTTCTCGATTTCCTGTACTTCGCCAGTTAATTCCATAACAAAAGTACCAAGTGGTTTGTCCTGAATGTAATCGATCTTCCCGTGAAGAATGTTGCCACGTATTTTAAAATTCTGAAGCAAGTCGGAAACGATTGATTCTCCAGCAGAACCACCGGTGAATTTCATATGTACAACCGTCCCGTTGGCCTCTTGTAACAGCTGATCCGGAATGTTGAAATCGATGACCGTCTGTATAAAACGCTTCGTCAAGTCGCTTTGCGGAGAAGCGAAAATGTCATACGTGTGTCCTTCTTCGACGATTCGTCCCTCTTCCATCACTGCACAGCGATCGCAAATCTCTTTGACGACTTCCATTTCATGCGTAATCAGCACAATGGTCAGCCCCAGCTCGCGGTTGATTTTCTTCAAAAGCTGAAGAATCGACTTTGTCGTGTTCGGATCGAGTGCTGAGGTCGCCTCATCACACAAGAGCACCTTTGGATTATTGGCAAGAGCACGGGCAATACTGACTCTTTGCTTCTGTCCACCGCTAAGCTGGGCTGGGTATTGATCGGCCTTATCCGACAACCCGACAAGGTCCAACAGTTCAATCGCCCGTTTTCTTCTTTCCTGACGCCCAACTTTAGCAGCTTTCAAAGCGAACGCCACATTTTCCTGGACCGTTTTAGCCATGGCCAGGTGAAACCCTTGAAAGATCATGCCGATCGATTGACGAGCTGTCCTTAACTCCTTGGCTGAAAGAGATAAGAGATCGATTCCATCAATCGAAACCTTCCCGCTCGTCGGACGCTCAAGGATATTCATACAGCGCAACAATGTGCTTTTTCCCGCACCACTATAGCCAACGATCCCGAATATTTCTCCCTTGTTCACTTCCAATGAAACGTGATCGACACCGACGACCTCGTGATCTTTTGATGCATAAACCTTACTAAGCTGCTCAATCGAAATCATCTTCTTGCCTCCTTTTCTCCATAAAAAAACTCTCTTCCTCATCCGGAAGAGAGCTTCATATATCGACTATACGAACTCTTATCTTCCAGAATGAGTCATTCTGTAGGAATTAGCACCACTCCTTTGAAAAGGAAGGTTGCTGTGACGTCGACGGGCCTCTCCCTCAGTCACTCTCGATAAGATAATGGAATCATTAAACTATGGTTCAACACTTTACCGTAAACGAGTGGGGTTGTAAACAATATTTTAAATATTTTTTAAAAGAGCTTTTTCGTGTTGACAAAACGTGCAAGGCGAACGGATAATATCTCTCATATTATTTCGTGGGGTGAACGTATGCAGAATGTAAATGTAAAAGGTGCTCCCTCGTTTTATCGATGCGAGCCCGGGATTTTGTCTCAATTACCAGATCTCGTCAACAATCAAATGTTCCAAAAAGCCGGACTTGTTCATGGTGAAAAGTCATGGGAGGCTGTCCGATCTTTTTTACCTGAATGGCCTTTTGATGTGTCGTTTGAGAAATATAAAGGTGAATGTTCCTTGGAAGAAAACGAGCGCCTATGTGTACGATTCAGTAACGTTGATGTAGTTATCGGAGTCGGAGGCGGAAAAATTCTCGACCTGGCTAAAGCATGCGGAGACCGCTTGAACGTTCCTGTTATTTTGATTCCTACCCTTGCTTCAAATTGTGCGGCCTGGACACCGCTAAGCGTTTTTTACGACCAGGAAGGGAATTTCTTGAACTATGAGATTTTTCCAACCAACACATTCATGGTCTTAGTCGAACCGGATGTGCTTCTCCATGCACCTGTGGAATTTTTGCGTGCAGGCATCGGCGATACGATCGCAAAATGGTATGAGGCTGACGTTTTGACAAGAGATCTTCCAGAAAAATCGATTCCACTTGAAATCGCTTTGTATGCGGCCAAACAGTGTCGTGATGTGCTTCTGGAAGAGGGGGATAGCGCTGTTGAATCTGCAAAAGAACGAACACTCAGTCCGGCTTTTACCCGTGCTGTTGAAACGATTATATTAGCTGGAGGAGTAGTTGGCGGATTCGGTGACCACTATGGCCGAGTATCCGGTGCCCACTCCATTCATAACGGCTTAACAAAAATCGATGGAACCCATAAACATCTGCATGGTGATAAAGTAGCTTATGGTATTCTTGTGCAGTTGGTACTGGAAGACCGCTTCGAGGAGATTGAGAACCTGCTTCCTTATTACAAAAAACTTGGCCTTCCTTATTCATTGGAAGCCTTATATGTGAAACCGACAGAAGCGAATATCCGAACGATCGCCCGTGAATCTACTAAACCCGAGGAATCGATTCACTTCATGGGCGTTTCAAATCCTGAAGAAGTTTACAAAGCCATACATGCCCTTGAAGAACGCGCACATGGCGACAAATATCTCGTTCCGGTGATGAGCTTCAGGAAGTAGGTGGGACAGTGAGAACCGTCCCCGATCGTCCCGCTCATCCAAGCCAGAACCCCAACTCTCCGACCAAAATCAGAATCCCACCCTCCCGCATAAAAATTCTTCAATCAGGGTAATGAAAAAGATAAGATGTTTTGAAGTGGAGGGTGTTTTATGCGGAAGATGAACCGTGGAATGTTGACGGCGCTGGCCTCGATCGGGCTCGCGCAGGCGTTGAAGATTGTGACACATAAGCGTGCAGCAGGGAAGTGGGACTGGAAGCAGGTCGCCACGACAGGTGGAATGCCGAGCTCCCACTCAGCGGGAGTTGCCGCATTGACGACTTATATTGCTGCGAATAAAGGCTCGCGTCATACAGAAACAGCGTTGGCGACGGTTTTTGGTGTCATTGTGATGTATGATGCGCAAGGAATTCGTCGTCATACCGGAGAAATTGCCCAGCTTGTCAACGATTTGGAGGATAGCTTTGCAGCGTTGTCTGGTGATTTCCCAAGTTTTGAGTTTGTAGAGCGTGAGAAGGAATTGAAGGAACTCCTTGGTCACCAGCCTATTGAAGTGCTGGGGGGAGCGATCCTCGGTGGTACGCTTGGTTTTCTATCCGCTCAGTACGAAAATCGAGGCAAATAGATGGATATTTACGTGTGCGTCTTGTTTAAGGCGGGCACGTTTCTTTTTTGGCTGAGGGATGCTACGATGAGGGAAAGTGTATAGTCCTTTACCTGGAGCAAAAGCTAAGAGTGGACTATGAAATGAAAGGTGATGGCATGACCTTTACAAATCGCAAGACACAAGCCGGATGGAACCTCGAGAACACCTATAAACAGCTGTCGGAATCCTTTTATTCGACAATTGATCCGAACCCTGTAGCCGATCCAGAGCTTGTTCTTTTGAATGAACCGCTGGCAAAAGAATTAGGCCTCGATCCTGCGTCTTTAAGTGAAGACGTCCTTGGCGGGAATGAAATGCCAGAAGGAGCCGCTTCGATTGCTCAAGCTTATGCGGGGCATCAGTTCGGCCATTTGACGATGCTTGGAGATGGCCGCGCGCTTATGATCGGCGAACAAATCACACCTGCCGGGAAACGTGTCGACGTTCAATTGAAAGGTTCGGGCCGTACACCGTATTCCCGTGGCGGAGATGGGCGGGCGACGCTTGGACCGATGCTGAGGGAATACATCATGAGTGAAGCAATGCATCACCTAGGTATCCCGACAAGCAGAAGCCTCGCCGTCGTGACGACCGGGGAACAGGTGAGGAGAGAGACTGAATGGCCAGGAGCGATTTTGACGCGTGTGGCATCCAGTCACCTGCGTGTCGGGACATTTCAATATGCGAGACAGCTCGGAGAAGAGGCGGTGAAACAGCTGGCCGATTATGCCATCGACCGTCATTTTCCGGAAGTGAACGAGTCCAATGACCGATACATCACTTTTTTTGAAAAAGTGGTGGAGCGACAGGCGGAGCTTATTGCGAAATGGCAGTTGACGGGCTTTATACATGGCGTCATGAACACGGACAACATGACGATCAGCGGTGAAACGATCGACTATGGGCCGTGCGCCTTTATGGATACGTATGATCCGAAAACAGTGTTCAGCTCGATTGATACGCAAGGGCGGTATTCCTATGGCAACCAGCCGGGAATTGGAGAATGGAACTTAGCTCGCTTGGCTGAAGCTTTGCTTCCGTTATTCGCTGACGATCAGGAGGAAGCGGTGAAAAAAGCCGAACACTCCTTATCCAAATTTGCGAAGGAATACAAGAAGCATTGGCTTTCAGGAATGAGATCCAAGCTCGGGTTGTTCGGAGAAGAAGCGCAGGATGAGCCGATCATCGAAGACTTGCTTGGAATTATGGAAAAGCACGAAGCGGACTTCACGAACACATTCCGTCAGCTGACATTGGGGAATAAGACCGAAATGGACGGTCGTGTTGATTTTGATCAATGGAGAAAGCAGTGGGAAATCCGACTGGAACGTCAGCAACAAAGCGAACAGGAAATCGAGAAGCTGATGCGCCGTTCGAACCCGTCGATTATTCCAAGAAACCACCGGGTAGAAGAAGCGCTGGAAGCGGCTGTTAGCAAAGAGGATATGAAGGGAGTAAGAGAATTGCTGGCCGTGCTGGCTGACCCTTACGCCTACACCCCTGAACAGGAGCCTTATACAAAGTTGCCCGAACCGACCGGGACCCCATACCGAACGTTCTGCGGAACATGAGGAATCTGGATAAAAAAAGCCAGCGGATCAATTTCCGCTGGCTTTTGCTTGTTTATTTTCCAATGAACATTTGGGTCCAGTAGTTACCGTTCTCAGCATGGCCGACTCCGATATGTGTGAAGTTCGGGTTCATGATGTTCTTGCGGTGCCCCTCACTATTCATCCATCCATTGACGACCTGCTCAGGAGATGTCTGTCCCATCGCAATATTTTCGCCGGCAGTACGGTAGTCGATGCCGTAAGCTTTCATCATATCGAATGGCGATCCGTAGTTCGGGCTGTTGTGAGAAAAGTAGTTATTGTTTTGCATATCCAGTGATTTATCTTTGGCTACAACACTCAGCTCAGGATCTAGCTCAAGCGGTGCAAGCCCTTGCTTCGCGCGCTCTGCATTCGTTAACTCTACGACTTTTTGTTCAAAAGCTGAGACGTCAGAAGAAACAGCCTCCTCATTACTTTTATCTTCTGTCACCACTTGCTGAGATTCTTCTGCAGACTGCTGAGTTTCTTGAGGTTGAGCTTCAGCAGGTTGTTGAGCTTCTTGCGCAGGTGCCTGCTCGACAGGTTGTGCTGCTTTCTCATCTGCCTTTTGCTCTGACTGCTGTTCATCAGGCTGATTGACGACCGGAGCAGGCTTGCCTGGCTGTGCTTGGAACTGCTCTAATAGGGAATTTATATCAAGCTGTTGAAAGTTTTGACTTTTCAAAGCTTCTTTATTTTGATCCAGCCACTCTAGCACACTATGGATATTTTTTTGTTCAATTTTGACCGACTGGCTATCCTCAGTTGCAGCGAATGCAGCCGCAGGTGCGGTCAGTACAGATAGGGCGAGTGCTCCTGAAATCATTAGTGTTTTGAATTTCATGGTGAAAATCCTCCTTGATCTGATTTTTCTTACACGTTCATCCTACCACCTGTTTTTTGTAATATTTTTGGATAAAAATAGAAAGGATGTGAAAATAGTTTAGAAGATTGGAGGTGATTGCAGCATTATGATTTTCTAGTGGAATAAAAGCTTGGTAAATATGAATTTTCCATAAAAACCTATTGGTTCAATATAATGGGTTGTGAGGAGAGGAGGACTCGTAAAAGGATAGGATTACCATAAAAATAGGGTTGACACGTTGACGATAATCGACTGAATTTTACAATTATGACGAAGGAGTTACAAATATTAGAGAATGATGAAGTTGACAGAATAGTCTTCGCTTGATAGGTTAAGTAAAATTCATAACGGATAGTCCATGTGAAATAAGGAGAGAAAAAAATGAATCCGATACAATCTACTCTAGAAAACTATAAAACTATCATCCTTGATGGAGCCCTCGCGACAGAATTAGAAACGCACGGTTGTGATCTCGATGATCCACTCTGGTCTGCGCGCGTTTTGATAGAGCAACCTGAATTGATTCAAAAGATACATAAAGAATACTTCGAAAAGGGAGCAGACGTTGCGATTACCGCGAGCTATCAAGCGACAGTGGAAGGCTTTGCTTCACGCGGTATAAGGGAGGAGGAAGCTCTGACGTTAATCAGGAAGACGGTGTCCTTAGCCAAGCAGGCGCGGGATGACTACTGGGTTGAACATGAATCTTCAGCGAGGCCAAAGCCACTCGTGGCGGGATCCGTCGGCCCTTATGGCGCCTATCTTGCAGATGGGTCGGAGTACACGGGCCATTACGAGATGACACAGGAAGAGCTGAAAGCCTTCCATCGCCCTCGTATCGAAGCGTTAATAGAAGCAGGCGCTGACTTACTAGCCATCGAGACGATTCCTTCTTTTCAGGAAGCACAAGGATTATCTGAGCTGTTAAAAGAATATCCGGGGACGTATGCGTGGATATCTTTTACGTTGAAAAATGGACAGGAAATCAGTGATGGTACTGGGCTGAAAGAAGTAGCCGAAACTCTAGAAAAGATTGAGCAAATTGCAGCGATTGGAATCAATTGTTCACCTGCTGAATACGCGACAGAAGCGGTGAAGGTTCTCCATCAGCATACAGATAAGCCGATCGTGATTTATCCAAACTTTGGCGAAACCTATAACGCGGAGACAAATACATGGTCTGGTGAAAGCACGGCTACGAACTTCGATCAATTATCTGAGCTTTGGTATCAATCAGGGGCAAGGGTAATCGGGGGATGCTGCCGGACGACCCCGGAGCAAATCAAGGCTCTTTCTCTTAAATGGAGATGAAGCGGGAATCAATCATCCCGCTTCACAACGGACTTAATGCTTCAGCCACTCCAATTCTTCACGTATCTTTTTCCAGGCTTCCGTAGAGGTATCGGTCAGCATAAAGTGTTCCGCTTCGGAAAGCTCGATGTATTTAATGAAGTCTCCGATATTTTCAGCCATTTGAAAATAATAGTCGCTGATTCCAATTGGGACGTGGACATCCAGAGAGCCATGAACAATCAATTGATTGACTCCGAGAGGCAGCATCTCAATCGGTGACGCCTCTTTGAACCGCTCCTGGACTTGATCAGGACTTCCGCCGAGAAGTTCCTGCACAGGGTTGTTCGCTTCAAGCTGTAACATATCGTCTCGAAAATGGTGAACCCTGTACATTTTTTCAAGATCGCTGACTCCGGCAAGACATACCGCTGTCGAAATCGGTAACGGAGTGTCAGATGTATGAAGGGGGCTGTCCGTTCTCAGGCGATGACGTGCAGCCAGCCATAAAGCCAAATGACCTCCTGCGGAATGGCCGATCGTGATCACGTTTTCCAAATTCAGAGGGTGAGATTGTGAAAGGGTCTTAACATAATCCGCAGCCTCCGCTACATCTGTAAAAGTACCCGGCCATCCCCCGCCTTCCTGACCAATACGTCGGTATTCAATGTTCCACGTTGCCCATCCGTGCTGAGTCAAATCCTCTGCCACGTCGTGCATCAAGTCTAATTGAAAGGGTTCACGCCAAAAACCGCCGTGAATGACGATCGCTACAGGAAAGGGGCCATCTCCTTTAGGCAATCGCAGTTCCCCAAACTGTTGTTCAAGTGTTCCGTAATCCATTTTTCGCATGCTTTGCCTCCTATGAAATGGCTTTGGTAAAGCTTAAAGTTGTCCTGTTTTTCGTGATTTCCTTTCTATTCTAACAAAAAACCTGTTCAAGGTACGGATGCATGTATCCGGCATGATCGTGCAATACTGACTATTCATCGGTTGATTCATTTCTCTTGCCTGCTGGTAATATTTCATGGAATACGCCTCCTCATCTTGCATCCTTACAACCTATTAAAAAAAATGGCCCATGTTTGGGCGTGGAGGTTTATCCTGATCGAGTTATGTGAAAAGTAGCTGTATAGAGGTGAGAGTTATGGAGAAAACGTACAAGGATAAATTAAAGAATCTTGATCCGAGAAAAGCGATCGAGCAGGGACGTGCTTATTTTTCAGAAAAGGAATTAGGAAAAAAGCTCCGGAATTACGGAGGTAAAATCGGAACGAAAATTCTCTATTACAGTCTTTTGCTTTACTATGCATTTAAGAGCCCTCAAACTCCAAAGAAAGCTAAGCTTACGATTGCGGGTGCTTTGGGGTATTTGATTTTGCCGACTGATCTCATTCCAGATTTCATTCCAGTCGTCGGGTTTGCAGATGATGCTTCGGTCATTATCTATGCAGTCTATCAGGTGATCAGTCATATTGATGAGACAGTTAAAGAGCAGGCGCGAGCCCAATTAACAAAACGGTTCGGTGAGTTTGTGGATGACGAGAAGCTGGAAAAAGCAGAAGAAGATCTTGAAGAAAAAAGATGAACCTGAGTTCTCATACGTCTCAGGTTCATCTTTTTTTACCTCATAAGTTTGAAAGCTTCGCTGTCGACTTAATCGCTAAAGAGGGAAAGGTAAAGAATAGAGAATGATGTATAGCCCATTTAATATTTCGGTATATTGGAAGAAGTAGGTATGGTACTTGTGACTTTGCTTGATCGTTAAACTTAAGAGAACTCATCATTCCATAAAGTTGGTTCCCGCTTCCTATTTAATTATTCCTAAAAAGTATATGCGAAATCTTGACAGCCATTTCCTTTTGGAAGATTATAGGTATAAAGAAGATTAAGAATTCAAACCTTCTGAAAAATGGGAGCGCCTACATTATTTTTATGTGTTTTTCACTTTAAAAATAATGACTTTTAGTATAAAATGTGAGTTGTTGCCGGATTCCGACCTATTTGAAGGTCTGTGAGGGCACATAGTACATCCTCAAAGGAAAACGATATCATACCTCTGGTTTTCCCTTGTATCCTTTGATTCTCTCCTAAATCTTCTGATTTTTCAGTTTTGAAAACGGTTGATTTAGATTGAATAGCAAAAATGCATAAAAATACTAAGGAGGGTCTAATTATGAACATGAAAAAAAGCTTGTTGTCTGTGGCTATGTTAGTGATTCTATCTCTAGTCCTAGCTGCATGTGGCGGCGGTACGGCCGATCCCGATGAAGGCGGCGAAAGCGCTGAAGGCGGAGAAGGCGAACCTCAGTTCATTAACATTTTAACAGGTGGTACACAAGGTACTTACTATCCACTAGGTGGATCTTTTGCAACGATTATCAATGATAACGTAGAAAATGTGGAGGCGAACGCGACTTCTACAGGGGCGTCTGTTGAGAACGTCAATACATTAGCTGATGGCGATGGTGAAATTGCTTTCGTTCAAACGGATATCGCTGCATATGCGGCAAACGGAGAGTTAATGTTCGAAGGTGATCAAAAAGATAACATCCAGGCGATGGGATCTCTTTATCCAGAAACGATTCAGATTGTAACGACAGCAGATTCTGGTATCGAAACAGTAGCTGACTTGGAAGGGAAAGTAGTTTCTGTAGGTGCTCCAGGTTCTGGTACGTATGCAAACGCTGAAAACATTCTAAGCATTCACGACTTGAATATCGATGAGGACATTCAGGCGCGTAACCTTGATTTCGGTGACTCTACTTCCGGAATTCAAGACGGTACGATCGATGCGGCTTTCATCACATCCGGTACTCCGACTGGTGCGGTAGAAAGTCTTGCAGCAACAGCTGATATCAACATCGTGAAATTCGAAGGTGACAAAGTTCAGGAACTGATCGATGAGTATGGTTACTATGCAGAGGATGAAATCCCTGAAGGTACTTATGGTCTTGAAGAGGCCGTCACGACAGTTGCTGTACAAGCTATGTTGATTACGCACAGTGATCTGAGTGAAGATCTTGTGTATGAAATGACGAAGGCGATTTACGAAAATTCAGATCAGGTACAGCACAGTAAAGGGGAAATGATTACAGCTGAATCCGCCCTTCAAGGTGTTGGCATTGACATCCACCCAGGTGCTCAAAAGTACTTTGATGAGGTTGGCGTAAGTCAGGAATAGTCATAACGAATTGGTATGAATAAACAGAGGGACTGCCCGATAAAGTCTTCCTTGTGAAGAGGAACTCATTATTGAAGGACAGTCCCTTCTCATTTGAAAAGCCAGAAGGGGTTCATATGTTAAAAAGAAGCCGATGGATATGGGTGGGGAGCATAGGTCTGGTTCTAGTGGCTTCATTGCTGGTCTGGCTGTTTTTTGGGGAGCGTTATGTGCTTGCTTTTCAAACGGTGCCGGATCGAAAGGTCAATGCTTATTTACCTGTATCGGAAAGTGATCATTTTCAGTTGAAATTCACACATTCTGTGCACTTATCAGATGTGTTTGAAGAATACGAAATCAGAAATGAAAAGCTTTATCCAATTCAGCTGATTTATGAAGATACAGCGATTGGAATGCCTTCCAATGCAGGTGAAGGAGAAACCTTTGAGATGAAGGATGGCAAGTACTACATTTCGGATTTGCAGGGGGAGTTTGATTCTCTCAGCTTGACCATAGGGAAAATACGCGCAAACCACACGATCCTGTATCATGATCAATCCTATCCATTAAAAGACTATATAGAAGCAGGCTCTTTCATTGAAATAGAACCTGAACACATCACGAACTGGCAATGGCTGAGAGGAGTGAAAATGAAATGAGTGAGTCAAAAGATAAGCAACAGGAAATCATGGAAAAATATGATCCAGATTCCCAGGTACGCCAACTGACAGGCTGGTTGGCCAAAGTCGCTTTTGTTCTATTATTAGCATTCTCTTTATTTCAATTAATGACATCAACCGTTTACCCGATTCCAGCTCAAATATTACGATCTGTGCACGTAGGGTTCGGTTTAGTTTTAATTTTCTTATTATTTCCGGCAACGAAAAAGAATCGAGTGAAAGGCAAGATTGCCTGGTATGATCTAGTTCTTGCGCTTATGAGTGTAGGTGTCGGTCTCTACTGGCCTTTATTCTATGAACAGATCATCATGCGGGCTGGAAGCATTTCGCAGTTGGATTTCATTGTGGGTGGAATTGCTATCCTGCTCGTTCTTGAAGCAACAAGACGTGCAGTTGGGATTCCGATTACAGTCATCGCGATTTTGTTCCTCGTTTATGCCTACTGGGGCAGGCAGATGCCTGGTTTCCTCATTCATAGAGGAGTCGATCTCGATACGATTGTTCAATCCATGTTCTTTACGACAGAAGGTATTTTAGGTACACCGATTGCTGTATCTTCAACTTTTATCTTCCTATTCCTATTGTTCGGTGCCTTCCTCGTGAAGACAGGTGTCGGACAAT
Source organism: Halobacillus fulvus (assembly GCA_004078665.1). GTDB lineage: Bacteria > Bacillota > Bacilli > Bacillales > Halobacillaceae > Halobacillus > Halobacillus fulvus. Next base: position 101,793 of record SCFO01000003.1, read on the forward strand.
ACTTCAACGATCTGGCTGTGGCACTTGCTGGTAAACGTACGGGTGGTCCTGCGAAAGTTGCCATCTTCTCCAGTGCTTTGCAGGGAACGATCAGCGGTAGTTCGGTAGCGAACGTTGTAACATCCGGTTCATTTACCATTCCGATGATGAAACGTTTAGGCTATCGTCGCGAGTTTGCTGGTGGAGTAGAGGCTGCCGCTTCGACAGGTGGACAACTGATGCCGCCGATTATGGGCGCGGCTGCGTTCCTTATGATCGAGTTCATCGGAATCGATTACTGGTCGATTGCAAAGGCTGCTCTGATTCCGGCGATTCTTTATTTTACCGGAATTTGGATCATGACCCACTTCGAAGCGAAGCGTACAGGTCTGAGTGGACTTCCGGATAAAGATATTCCGGACAAGAAAGAAGTGTTCAAGAAGATTTATTTATTGCTTCCGATTTTTGCGATCATCCTTTTCTTGGCGACAGGTGTCAGTGTTATGCGTTCCGCTCTTTACGGAATTTTCACAGTCATCCTCGTCGGTTTGATCCGCGAAGAGAAGTTTAGAAAAATTTACCCTATCGCTTTTGTCGTCGGTTATATCGGACATGCGATTTACAGCGTAGTGGCTGGTGGAGGGTTTAGTATTCTTTCATCTGCTGTCGCTGCTACCATCATTACGATTTTAGTCAGCTATCTGTTTGATGGGAACCTAATGGATACCATCGACGCGCTCGTAGACGGTGCCCGCACGGCACTTGGTGTTGTCGCTGCAACAGCTGCTGCTGGTATTATTGTCGGGGTCGTAACGAAAACGGGTCTCGGCTTGAAGCTTGCTAACAGTCTTGTATCCATATCCGGGGGACAGATTTTAATTACACTATTCTTTACGATGTGTGCAGCCATTGTCCTTGGAATGGGGTCTCCGACTACGGCGAACTACGTTATTACTTCAACGATTGCAGCACCGGCTGTCATTCTACTTGGAGTTGAAGATATTGCGGCTCACTTGTTTGTCTTCTACTTCGGCATCATCGCGGATATTACACCGCCGGTTGCCCTTGCAGCATTTGCTGCATCAGGGGTAGCAAACTCGGAACCGATACGAACCGGGTTCAATGCCGCCAAGCTCGCCATCGCGGCCTTTATCATACCGTACATGTTTGTGCTCGAGAATCAGTTGTTGATGATTGATACGACGCCTCTCGAGCTGACGTGGATTCTCTTTACCGCCGTTTCCGGTATGATTGCAATCGGAGCCGGACTCATCGGATACTGGTATCGTAAAGTGGAATGGTACGAGCGAATCCCAGCTGTGCTTGGTGGATTATCCCTTATTTATCCGAGTACATTAAGTGACGTAATTGGTCTGAGCATCTTCGCGATCCTGCTTGCGCTTCAATTCTTAGTGAAGCGTGATACGATTGGTAAGCCAGTCGTCCAAGCACGTCCAAGTCAACAGTCATCATAAATGAAAAAAGCATCGATCGTTTTGCGATCGATGCTTTTTTATGTTTACGTTTCTTTTACTGGAAGTGTTTCTTTCATCCTTTTAGAAGAGATGATTCCCGACAGTAAAGGAAGAGCTGCGACAAGTCCGATCGCCCAGTTTACACTGATTAAGTCTGCTAGAATACCGGCAAACAATGCACCGAATGCATAGCCACTGTCTCTCCAGAAACGGTAAACCCCCATCGAGGTTGCGCGCCATTCTGGGTGAGCGACATCACTAATCGAGGCAAGAATGGTCGGATATACCATAGCGGTTCCAATTCCGAGTAGAGCTGCACCTACCATCCAGAGGAAATACGTATCAACGGCTAAAATGAACCACAAAGATAACGCTTGGACAAACATCCCGGCTACAATTAATTTTTTTCTGCCGATCTTATCACTCCAAACTCCTGTGAAGAGTTGAAACAATCCCCAAGCTGCTGGATACACGGCGACCACGGTTCCAATTTGCGCAACACTCAGTCCGCCGGTTGCCAGAAAAATCGGAAACAGCCCCCATGCCATTCCATCTTTTAAGTTCGTCGTTAATCCAGCTAAGCTGTTGCTCGATAAGTCAGCGTTTTTCCATGTCGTGCGCTTGAAGATCTCCCAAGTGGAAACAGTATCGGATGGTTGCTTTTGTTGCTTCGCCTGAGCTTTCACGTGTTCAGCGGTGTCTTCTACGATAAGAGATAATATAAATCCGATGACGACAAGTCCGATTCCGATGTAAAAAGGCTCTGGACTCAAGGAGTACGTCGACGCAACGTAACCTGATACAACGGCCATGAGAGCCACACCTATATAGCCGGCAAATTCATTGAATCCGACTGCTAGCCCACGTTGAGTGGACTTGGCGAGGTCCACCTTCATGTTGACCGTCATTGACCATGTGAGGGCCTGATTGATGCCTAAAAAGACGTTCGCTACAATGACGACCCACCACGCATTAGCGAAGATGACCATGATCGGTACGAACAGCCCGATACCCCAACCGATGAGAAGGACTTGTTTCCTGCCAAAGCGATCAGCTAGATCTCCTGCGAAGAAATTCAAAACGGCTTTCGAAAATCCGAAGCTGACGATAAAGGATAAGGCAGCACTCATCGAGGCGAGACCGAATCGCTCTTCACCAATCATCGGCAAGATGGTTCTTTCAAGTCCGACCATCGATCCGACAAATAGGTTGATGATGACTAATAATACAAATTGGACAATATTTTCTTTAACTCCTACTTGAACATTTTTCACGAAGAATCCCTTCTTTTTTAGAAAATGGTCGAACTACGCCTCATTCCTTTAGCACTCTATACATACCTGTTTGTATCATCGGCATGCGAAAATGTAAAGAATACTCAATCAAAAAAATGTGATATGATGACACTTTGATTACGTGTTCTATTGAAGGAGAGAGTAACATTGACAGCAAAGACATCCATCAGGACGAACGGACGTTTTTTCAAAGGATTGATGAACAAACATACATACACGGAAGAAAGTCGTGCTTGTATGATGGATACCGTCGAAAAGTTGATGGAAAAAGATACAGGGATCGAGCGCCCCGGCATGCTGCTCGGTAAAATTCAATCCGGGAAGACGAGGACGTTCATCGGAGTCATGGGACTAGCCTATGATCATGGATTCGATATCGTCGTCATCCTGACAAAAGGGACGAACGCACTTGTCCAGCAGACCTACTCCAGGTTGACTCAGGAGTTCGAGGAACGAATTGAAGAAGATGATCTCCGCGTCTTCGATATCATGTCCATGCCAGAAAACTTGAGGAAATATGAGCTGTCTCAAAAGCTTGCGTTTATTGTCAAGAAAGAGACGAAGAACCTTGACCGGATCAAGGAAACGTTATTCGAAACGTACCCGGAGCTTGCGGAGCGGAACGTCCTGTTTATTGATGATGAAGCAGATTATGCGAGTGTCGCTTATGAACAAAAGCGGAAGGAGAATGTGACCACTTTGCGGGTGCTTGCGGCAAAGATCAATGAACTCAGGAGCCGGTTGACCTCTTCTGCTTTTCTACAGGTCACCGCTACGCCGTATTCATTGTATTTGCAGCCAGAAGATATGACGATCCATGAACACAAAGTGTACCAGCCTGTCCGACCGGCATTTACAGTGCTTGTACCTGTTCATGATCAATATGTTGGGGGAGAGACATATTTTGACCGCGCGGAAGAAGAAGGGCACTTCGCTTCATTCCTTTTTCATGAAGTGCAAGAAAAAGAGCTGGAAGCGATGAAAAAGATGGACCGGAGGCGGATTAAAATCGATCAGCTGTTAACTCAACGATCGATTGCGAATATCCGGCAGGCCGTAATGAATTTTATTACGGGAAGTGCCATTAGACGCTGGCAGCAAAGGATGCTGGGCCTTAAAGAAGAAAAGTATTCGATGATCATTCATACAGAACGTGGGAAGCTTGCGCATGCCTGGCAGGATGAACTGATTCGAAACATGGAAGATCAGCTGATTGAAGAGGCGAAAAAAGATTCGAAACTTCTAAAGGAACTGACGCTGAATTCGTATCAGGACCTAATGTCTTCCATGAGGTCATTTGATTTGCCACAGCCTGAGGAGAAAGAGGTTCTGAAAGAAGTGCGCGAATCCCTTGTCGAGGAGTATTTGGTCAGCTCTGTCGTCAATTCAGAAAAAGATGTCCATGACTTGCTGGACCGGAAAGGGGAGCTCCAGCTTAGAGCCCCGATGAACATTTTTATTGGCGGGCAACTCCTTGACCGTGGGGTGACGATTCGTAATCTGATCGGATTTTTCTACGGGCGTAATCCGAGGTCTTTCCAGCAGGATACGGTGCTTCAGCATTCTCGTATGTATGGGGCACGACCGCTTGCAGATCTTGGGGTGACACGCTTTTACACGACGCAAAGAATCTATTCTGTCATGAAACGCATCCATGAATTCGACACCGAATTGAGAAGAGCTTTTGAAAGAGGAGGTCACAACCGAGGAGTTGTGTTCATCCAAAGAGAAGCAGATCATCAAATTCGGCCGTGCAGTCCGAATAAAATCCTTTTATCGAGTTTGACGATGATCAAGCCGCATAAGAGGATCCTCCCTACAGGCTTTCAAACAGGATACAAAACCTATATTCAAAAGACTGTGGCCGAGATGGACCGGCGTATAGAGGAGTTGAAATCCAGAGCCATCAAGCGGACGAAGGAAGCGTACCTCGTTCCGATCGATCCACTGAAAAAAGTGTTAGCCCTCATTCATTCGACACTTGAGATGGATGAGGGGCGTGAGTTTCATCTCGATGAATACGAAAGCATCTTGGATTATCTGACGACGGAACAAGAGAAGGGAGCTTACGCATGGATGGTTGTCCGGAAGGGGCGGAAAGCTCAACGCTTGAAGCAGAACGGGAAATACGAAACTTCCCCAGACACCCCGGCAGGTGGAAAGGGAGACTTAGCGATTGCTCGTGGTGTAGCAGAGGATTATCCCGCAATGATCCTGCTTCGTCAGGAAGGGAATAAAGAGCATGGCTGGCGAGGCGCCCCGTTCTGGTGGCCTGTTCTTGTCGCCCAGAGAAATACCGTTCCGACTGTTTTTGCGAATAAAACGGTTCGCTAATGTTTTTTGTAGAAGAGGTGTAAAATGTATAGTAGGTGATTGGAAAAGGAGAGCTTGAGATGAAGGATGATAAGAAGGAAGAGCAAAAACTGATCCAGCAGCACTTAGCAAATGAACGGACGTATCTCGCTTGGATCCGTACAGCGATTGCTTTGATCGGAATCGGATTTCTGGCGACGACTCTCCATGTCAACGCAGGCTCACAAAACGGTTTTCTTGAAAATCAGCTCGCTGTGCTGATCAGCGTGATTTCACTTATTCTAGGAGCTTTGACAATGGTCGTTGCGACGAGCAATTATTTTCGAATGAGACGGAGCATCAACGAGAAACGGTTTGTATCTTCTCATAAAATCATTCTATTCATGACGGGAGTTGTCGTCTTTTTGGCAGTGCTCGTTTCTGTATATCTCCTCTCCGTCTGATGGTGACCGGATGTGCAGAGAATATATAGAGAGGGCAGGAAATCAAGGTCACCCCTGATTTCCTGCCCTTTTATGTTGAATATTATTGTTCAATCAAACGATTATCGAACAAATCTGACGGAACGATGGTTTCTCCATTCGCCTGTTTATCACGCAGGTAGTCAGCGAAAAGCTCGCGCTGATAATCCGGGTGAGATGTCCATTCTACTTCACCGAATGTCGTATAGCCATCCCCTTTACCTGTGGAGAGGAAGTTGTTGGTAACAACCGTAAAGGTACCGTCTGCATACACTCCATTTTCATAAACAGATGTACCGTCTGTTAATTCAATCGAAGTCACACGTTCCCCGTCCGCTTTGGAACGATCGAACGTAACGTTCATTCCTGAGAATTGAATCTTCATGAAGTTCGAGTCATCAGCGGCTGGTCCTTCTAAAAGGGCGTGCAGCTGCTCGGCAGTCATTTCAGCCGTTACGTTGTAGTTATCAAATGGCAGCACTTCAAACACTTCTCCATATGTGATGTCCCCCGCATTAATGTTATCGCGGATTCCGCCACTATTTTGAAAAGCAATGTCAGCATTAGCGCGTTCACGCATCGCATCTGTAATCATATTTCCAAGCTGGCTGACACCAAGGTCCCCATACTTGCGGTCACGTGTGATCGGTCCTTCTGTTGTGGACACAACCTCACTTTTAACCTCTTCGACCTGCTCTTTGTAATAATCAACGATTTCTTGTACACTTTCGTCTTTTCCAGCTAAGTGATCATACGTTTCCAGCATCGCGACTTCAGAGTCATAGATCTCTTCTGTGTCACGATCGACAAAGAGCTGAATGTGGCCGATTGCATTCGTGTAACGGTGTGCTTCTACGACAGGAATGCCGTTCACATGTCCAGCAACACGCTCGTGGGAGTGGCCGCCGACAAGGGCATCAAGTCCACCTTCAGAAGCATTTGCAAGCTCAGCTAGTTCACCCATAATCTTATCTGACTCTTCTTCGTGCCACCCTGGAAGGTGAGAAGTGACCATGACAATGTCAGCGCCTTGTGCTTCCAGCTCCGCTGCCAACTCTTTGGCAATAGGGGCAGGTGTCGGGAAGTTCAGGCCTTCGACATGTGTAGACAGAGTGGTTTGTGGAGTTTGCGGTGTTGCAAATCCGATGATTCCGATTTTATATCCGCCTTTTTCAACGATTGTGTAAGGTTTCGCCCAATCTGGACGGTCGTTCGTCGCATCTTCAAAAATGTTGGCACCAAGGATCGGATAGGTGGCATCCGTCAGTCGCTGCTTCAGAACATCCACGCCCCAGTCAAATTCATGGTTTCCAATCGCGCCGGCATCGTACCCGATGTCATTGAGCGTTTCGATTGTCGATTTCCCTTCAAACGAGTTGGAGATCAGTGTTCCTTGCATCGTATCTCCGCCGTCCAGCACAACCGTGCCATCATCGTTTACGGAACGGAAATCTTCCACAACTCCTCCGATTATAGCCATTCCTCCCTGCTGGTAAGATTCATTTTGCGTGATATGTCCGTGAATATCATTGGTTGAGAGAATATCGATGACATCAAAGACGAGTGGCTTGAACGCTTTGGCAACTTCATCCAAAGACATTTTTTCAGTAGGCTCGAATGCTTGTTCAAATGTGATGTCAAAACCTCCGGCTAAGGCTGCATAAGCGACGTAAGGCTTCGCATCTTCCGGAATTTGATCAGCATCTGAGAAGTTGTTCAGTACTTCTAAATCGACGTCGGGTACTTTTCCGTCATTCATCGCTAGAGTAAATAACTTCGCCATGTCTAGGCGTGTCACAGGTGCTTTCGGATCGACCTGAGTGGAAGCTCCTAAAGAGAAAATATCCCTTGGATTCAACCCCTTCATTTCATCCGCGCGCTTAAGCATTTTCATGACGTCCTGTCTTGTGACATAGGACTGGTTATGTACCTTTGGATGGTTTTTGATGATCTCCTGCTCGATCAGGAGCTGGGTATCTGTGAGACCAGCCATTTCAAAATTCGTATCCGCATGAGCTTCATCCGCCTGAAATAATGAAAAGGCCATGACAGGTGCTGCAAGTGCTGTTAACCACTGCTTTTTATTCATTCGATATGTACCTCCCTGATATTTTTGCAATCGTATTCAATGTATCAGGAAGAGGTAACTTTTGGAATCAATCATTCTGTCTATTTTTTGTTTAAAACTAGTGATATTTTCATAGGTTAAAGGTGACAGGATTCAACAGTAAAAAAGTCGTAGAATCGAACGCTAAGAAAAAGAGGTATCCTCTGCATTCACGCTCAGTAGAGGTTCGAAGGGCTCGGAATGTAAAAATAAATCCGCCGGTTGCGGGCGGCCAAATAAGTAACCTTGGCCTTCATCGCAATCCCAGGATTTCAACAATGAGAGCTGATCTTCAGTTTCCACACCTTCAGCTGTTACGGACATGTTCAAATTTTTAGCTACGGATATGATCGTCTGGGCGATAATCGCATGGTTTTTATTTTGCATCATCCCTGTGATGAATGACCGATCGATTTTGATACGGTCAATCGTAAACATAGATAGGTAACTGAGGGAAGTATAGCCGGTCCCGAAGTCATCCATCGTAATTTGGACACCCAGTTCTTTCAACGTATTGATTTTCTTATGCGTTTCTTTTGTATTTTCAATGGCAATCGTTTCGGTGATTTCTATATCTAAATCTTCGGGTCTCATATGGACAGCATCTAAAGCGTCCATGACGGATTTCATGAAATCCGGATGCAGGAATTGCTTGGCCGACACATTGACCGAAATGTGGAATGGGGAATTATAAAGGAGCTTCCATTCCATGAACTGCCGGCAAGCTTCCTTCAGCGTCCAATCTCCAATTGGAAAAATGAGATCTTCCTGCTCCGCTAAAGGAATGAACCGTTCGGGTGATATGAGTCCTCGTTCTGGATGAGCCCAGCGAATCAGCGCTTCAGCGCCTTCCATTCTATTGGTCGATAGGTTATATTTCGGCTGGTAATGGAGGACGAACTGGTTCTTATCAAGTGCCTCTTTCAGTTCCTCGAGCAAAATGATTTTCGATACATTTTCTTTTTCATAAGAGGTGGAAAACTCTTTATAGCTATTCCGGCCATGGCGTTTGACTTCATACATTGCCATATCGGCGTGTCGAATCAAGGTGTTGAAATCCTTCCCATCCTCCGGGTAATAGGAGACACCTATACTTATCGTGATGTGTTTGTAAAATTCACCGAGAACAAAAAGTTTGCCCATTTCGCTCTGAATTGTTTTGATTTCTTCGATAATTTCGGACTTAGCTTCATAGTCCGGGAGACAGATTAGAAACTCATCTCCGCCGATCCTAGCTGTAAACCCTTTTTCCTGCAGCGTGAGCTTCAGGCGATCTCCGACTTGTTGTAACAGGCGGTCTCCCACTGTATGCCCGAGATGATCATTGATATTTTTAAACTGATCGATATCGAATAGGATCATCGCCATTTGTGAAGTTCCCATATTCACCGTACTCTCTAAAAGAGTATTCATGCCACGGCGGTTCAACAAACCGGTCAGTTCATCGTGATAAGCAAGGAATTCAATTTTGTCATTCGCCTGCTTCTCGGCTGTGATGTCCTGGGCAATCGCGTGGACACCCGTCAATTCATCATTTACTTTTACTGCAAAAGCGGTCACTCGAATATGGAAGACATCGTTGTATTTAGACATGATTTTCGATTCGAAATCGGCGGTTCCTCCAATCCTTACTTTCTCATAGGCCGCAATGGTCTTATCAAGTTCTGATGCGACGATTAAATTCGGAATCTTCAAGTTCAACAACTCTGAACGTGTATACCCGGTCAAGAGAAGGGCGGATTGATTACAAGCGGTGAAATTCCCCTCAAGATCGAAAGTGAGGACGGCGTTAGGGTTGAAATCGAACAACGATCGATAGCGCTGTTCCTGGATTTCAAGACGGTTATGATTTTCTTCAAGCTTATCTTGCTGCTCTACGAATTGACTTTCAATATAGGCGATGGTGATGAACAACAGTAGGAATACAGTTGTCATGCTTAAAGTCATGATAAAAAAATCGGAGCGGGCAAATAACTGCTCAATGAATAAAAAGACATTAGAGGAAAGGGACAAACTGATCAATCCGAACAGAAGCGACGACTTCAGTGGTGAGACGGACTTCTTTGTAATCATTTCATCGATATGGATGCGCTCGAAAATCCTCGTTGTCGAGTAAATGACTCCTATTAGGAGGAGCATGGACAAGAAGAAATTTTCTTTCGTTAACTGGGCGGCTTCTGAATGCAGGGTTACGAAAACGTAAGTGAAGGATAAAATTAGGAGCGCTACAACAGTACTTAAAATAAAATGGATGCGGGCGATATTGCTTTGCAGCGGATCCGCCTGAACTTTTCTTTTGCCAACATAGCTCATAGCGATGAATGTCAAAAATAAAAGGAGGGTAAGGGAGAAGCCGCAAAAGAAAATGATGGAAAGGTTCGCTGTTGTCCATGAAGCTCCCTGTTGAAAGTACAGGGATAACGTAGGAACGAGGGTGAGTGTCAGTCCGGCAAGGCTTGCAAGCAGACAGGACAAAAAGATTTCATTGTGCTTTTTATTTGTATTGATCCTAGTTGTTAGAATGATGATTTTAAGAAGAATGGTACAGCTGATTGTACTGAACAGTAAAAACGAGAGTTGACCCATCATCAAAAACAACCTACCTTTTAGTTAAAAAGACCTGAAGCATATTTACTATTATAGCTGTTATTTTTACAAGTGACTAATGATTGTTTAAATAAAACATTCGTTTCTTTACGCAGTCACGACAATTTTGCGCTTTTCGTGACCGATCTTTCTAGTTTTATAGCTACTAGCGTCCATTCTCCTATTCTAATTAACTAACAACTAGTTTCCATAAAGGTATGACTTCATTCATTAGTATTTATATTCTATATATCGGCAGAAACAGCAGGGGTTATAAGACACCTGCTGTTTATTTCTTTTGTTCACAACTATAGGCAACCGTACATATTATACTCGCGAAGAGGTGGTGAAAAATGTCCCAGCAAAATCACATCCACGACCCTGTACGAATCGAACGTCAGGAATGGAAAAAAAGACAGCGGAAAAATCGATGGAAACAAGGATTGACGCTTCTTTCTCCTTTATTCTTGCTTCTCGCATGGGAAGTATTGTCAAGGACTGGATTAATCGATGCCCGGTTTTTTCCTCCCCCTACAGACATTGTGAGTACGTTTCTTTCGATGATGGCGAGTGGGACGCTGTTTGATCATGTAGGTATTTCTTTATTTCGGATTTTGTGCGGATTCCTGCTCGGCGTTATACCTGCCATTATCCTTGGGTTACTGATGGGGTTGTATTCTCCTATCCGGCATTTTTTCTCTCCACTGATCATGGCGCTGATGCCGATCCCAACGCTTGCTTTACTTCCCATCATTCTTATCTTGTTTGGCATTGGCGAAGTTTCCAAGATCGTTACTATCGCCGGAAGTGTCTTTTTTCCTGTCATCATCAATACGGTCGCAGGGGTGATCAGCATCGATCGGATTTATTTGGATGTCGCTGAAAATTACGGGGCGGACTCGAGACAGTTCTTTTTCAAAATCGCGCTGCCCGGTTCGCTTCCGGTCATGCTTGAGGGGATCCAGATGGGGCAGGCAATTGCGCTTCTGACGATTGTCGCTGCTGAAATGATGGGGGCGAATTCGGGGATTGGCTATTTAATCTGGACTTCATATAAAGCATTTCTTTTAAAGGAGATGTTTGTCGGTCTCGTATTGATTTCGTTCTTCGGCTATTTGTTTTCCTTAGGGATTCGTGGCTTGCAGAGCAAATTGGTCCCTTGGAGATAGGAGCGTGATGGGATGGAGCAAGCGAAGATTACAATCGAACAGTTAACGAAAGTTTTTTATAAAAAGGGTCAGAGCGTCACGGCGCTTGAAGAGGTTTCCTTGGATATACAGGAGGGCGAGTTCGTTTGCCTTGTCGGTCCGAGTGGTTGCGGGAAAACGACTCTTCTCCGGATCTTGGCTGGGCTGGAACAACTAAGTACGGGTGATTTCTCGATTCAACAGGGTGAAAAAAAGCGTCCACTTCAATCGATGGTGTTCCAGGAGAAAGGAGTCATCCCTTGGTTGACCGTCGAAGGCAATGTCGCGTTCGGTCTTAAAATGAGACATTTACCGAAGAAGACAGTTCAGGAAAGGACGGCGTATTACTTGAAGAAGGTAGGGCTTGAAAAGTTTGCTCACCTTTATCCGAAGGAGCTGTCAGGAGGGATGAAACAACGGGTCAGCATTGCCCGGGCGTTCGCCAATGATCCTGAAATTTTATTAATGGATGAACCCTTTGCGGCTCTTGATGAACAAAATAAATTCATTTTACAAGAAGAGCTTCTCGAGATTTGGGCAGAGACGAAGAAAACGGTTCTATTTATTACGCACAGCATTGATGAAGCCTTGCTGTTGAGTGACAAAATTGTGCTGATGAGTGCTCAGCCAGGTAGGATATCACAGGTGATCACGATTGACAGTCCGAGGCCAAGAACGATGGAAAAAGTGAGGGCCGATCCTGTCATGACCGAACATTTTGTGAATATCAGGGCTCACCTCGACAAAGAGGTTCAGGGTTCGAGAGGCTAGGAGGAAAACATGATGAAAAAACTATTTTGGCTTCCGGTATTATTTCTGCTCCTTGCGGCTTGTGGATCAGGACAAAATGAAGATTCAAAGGGTGAAGATCTGACAGACGGTGATTGGGCTCCACTCGAGAATAAAGCAACGGTTGTGATCGCTGAGGACGGAGCGGCTTCTGGTGCAGGCTTTTACATCGCGCAGGAAAAAGGCTACTTCAAAGAATATAATATCGACGTGAAGTTTACGCAGTTTGCCAACAGCGATGACATGCTGCCTGCTTTGGCGGCTGGAGAAGTCGATATTGCAGGAGGAGTCTCGACGGCATCCTTTTTCAATGCCATTGCCCAGGGAATCGATGTTAAAATCATTGCGGATAAAGGACACTATATGGATGGGAACTCTTACTTCTCCTTTGTCATTCGAAAGGATTTGCAAGATGAAATCCAGGACTACGAAGATTTGAAAGGGAAAAGAATCGCCGTGTCTTCACGAAACGCCGTCGATGATTACATCTTCCAAAGGATGCTTGAACATGCCGGACTGACAGAAGAGGATGTCGAGTTTATCCTGATGTCTGACTTTGGCAATATGCTGGCTGCGATGGGAAATGGATCCATTGATGCCGCTCTGCAAATCGAACCGCTGATTACACAGGGAATCGAGCAAGGGCTTCATGTCCGATTCGGAGATGCCACGGATTTCGCTCCAGATGCTCAAATCGCCATGGTGTTAGGCTCTCCTGAGTTTGTTACGGAAGAAACGGACGTATCCCTGCGATTCATGGCCGCCTACTTGAAGGGTGTCCGGGACTATAACGATGCGTTTGTAAAAGGAGAAGATAAAGAAACGATCATAGATATTATGACGAAGCATACCGCCTTGAAAGACCCAGCGATTTGGGAAAAGGTGGCCCTCACTGGACTTCATCCAGATGGTCAGATGAACGTTGACGACATTCAGGCGCAGTACAAAATGTATAAACAGAGCGGGGCGATTCTCGATCAGTTTGACTTTGACCGTGCAGTAGATACATCTTTGATCGAGCGGGCTGTGGAGGTTATTGGGGAATACGAATAAATGGAGGATCACAGTTGTAAAACTGTGGTCTTTTTTTTATGGGAAGGAGTGAAATGTACCTCTCGATAGTTTGGTAAAATATAAAAGGAGGTGTTCTAATGAGCGACTTGAATGTGTATGGAGTGAAGGTAGACCAACAAACACGCTGCCAACACTACCATTCTGATATAGATGTTATTGCGATAAAATTCCGATGTTGTGGAAAGTTTTACGCCTGTCATGCTTGCCATGAAGAGATGGAAGATCATGCAGCAGATCGTTGGCCGGAAGAGGAATGGGATGAAACGGCTATAATGTGCGGGAACTGCCGAAACGTACTGACGATTCGTGAATATATGGATGTAAATAGCTGTCCTAGCTGTGAACACTCCTTTAACGAAAGATGTTCCAATCACTATCCTTTATATTTTTCTATAGGAAAATAGGAAATTCGATTGACCTCCTTCTTGACTATTCGTTATAATAAGAATACGGAATAGTCTGACTTCTTATGTGTATTGGCCGATTAGCTGAGCAGAAAGAGGAGGAATGAGCAAATGTCACAAGGACCGATCCCTCCAGCTCCCCCTAAAGATGGCGGGGGTATGGGAACGAAAAAATCATCGACAGGTTTACAGGAAAATGTGGGTGGCTTGCTTGCTTATTTGTTGGGATTTGTCACTGGAATCGTTCTCTTATTAGTGGAAAAGGAAAATGACAAGATTCGCTTTCATTCCATGCAGTCAATCATCGTCTTTGGTGGGTTATTCGTGATCGGAATCGTTTCCAACTTTATTCCAATTATAGGGCTTTTGATTAGTTTGCTGCTCGCTCCGGTTAGTTTAGTTCTATGGATTCTGCTTATGGTCAAAGCATATCAGGGTGAACGCTATCACTTGCCTGTTGTCGGTAAAATGGCAGAAGATCAGTTACGGAAAATGACGAAATAATAACGGGACCTGTAGCATTCAGCTACGGGTCTTTTTCTATTTGGAATTTATGGTAAAGTGTGGTGGGGGTGATTTTGTGAGTCAATCGATCATCATGATGATTGCTTTTATTTTAGCGGGATTGTTCGTGTCTTTTCACTTTCATGATAAATGGTTGCGGAGACGCCTTCGTTTACCCGAACAGAAATGGTATGAAAGAAAAAACTTTGTGAATTCTCTGCATCGGAGGTTAGCCTTGCTTTTGATGATAGGCGGAATTGGTTTGTTGACCGTTGCCTTTTCTCAGGGGTGGTATGGGGGCTATTCAGTCATTATCATTTTCTTTGCGGCGATCTATGCTCAGGATGTGCTGAAGGTCATCATGGAGTATAAATATAGTGAGTATAAGAAGAGATATTTATTCACCCTAAGTCAGATGGCGCTTGCTTCCGTATGGTACGGTGTGGCGGTCATTTCTATCATTAAGTTGCTGGTTTGAAAAGTGCATATGACAACACAGCAAACGCCCGCCTGGCAACAGACGGGCGTTTGCTATTTCATTTTGAAATGGGCATTGAGTTGTCCGCGCAACATCTGTTCAACCACCTTTTTCTCTTTCTTTTCCAGATCCTTTCTTATTTCACCGGTCTGAACGCCTTCTTCCCGTTTGTCGGCAATTTGTAACAACATTTCAATGTCAGCAAATGAATATTTTCGTGTTCCTCTCTTTGTCCTTTCCGGATAAATGAGTCCCTTATCTTCGTAATAACGGATTTGCCGAACAGATAGCCCAGTCAACTCATTGACGGTTCCAATCGAAATCACCTTCTTGTCTTTGTACGAAGACATGCCTTTTCCTCCTCATCAGTCTCCCGTTCATCTTCTGTTTAGTCGATGAACAAGCCTCTCCAACTCACTGAGTGTCATAGTATGAAGGATTGGATCTGATGAATGATAATGACCTGATTTAATTAGCCTTTGAATATAGTGACTCCTCATCGTCTCCACCGCATTCCTCAAATAATTTTTCATGATGATCACCTCATAATAAAAATAATGGAAAGGCTCCAAAGAATGGATTGTCTTAAGATTAATTCAAATAAGAGGATTTGTCACATGTAATGTAAGATAATCTTACACAAACAAATAAAATAGGAAAATATGAGTAGATAATCTACCAAAACTATTTTTGTTTATCGCTATTAAAAAAAGTGAATGAGAAAGTTAGAAGGTCGAGGTGATGGATAATGTGGTGGAAGCATCGATATTTTAAAATCATGACAGGCTTCATTCTTTTACTGATTGCTATCTTTTTACTGAATAAGCTCCACGTTTTTTCCCCACTAATGACGATTTTCTCTACCCTTTTTTATCCTATCCTGATTGGTGGATTCTTCTTTTATCTGCTCCGACCGATAGTGAACATGCTTTCGAAGAAGCTTCCTCCGGTTTTATCGATTTTTATCGTCTTTTCAGCGCTTACGGGTTTGATCAGCTTAGGTGTTTGGTTTTTAGCCGGGAAAATCCAGGAGCAGGTAAATAATATCGCCAGTATTCCTGAGGAGATTAGTAAAATGGCAGAGGATGCGGGCAAAGAAGTGGAAAAAAGGGATATGGGAATGGTTTCGGTAAACGAAATCAGCAATCGGGTGACACAATATTTTGGAGAACTGACACAACAAATTGGGAGCAATCTTTCAGAAGTCTTTTCTGCTGTAGCAGGTGCGACGACGATCGTCATTATCGTGCCGATTATTTTGTTCTTTCTATTAAAAGACGGAGACCGGATGATCCCTTTTTTGACGCAGTGGATTCCAGAACCGAAAAAGCAGGAAGTCAAGCGGCTGCTTTGCAATATGGATGACACGCTCTCTTCTTACATTATCGGTCAGTTTATTGTAGCGACGGTAGATGGAGTGCTGATGTATATCGGGTACCTGATCATAGGTCTTGATTATGCTCTAGTGCTCGGCCTATTTGTAGTGGTAACGGCGATCATTCCGTTTTTTGGGCCGATTATCGGTGTGATTCCGGCTTTTGTTGTAGCTTTGATGCAATCTCCGACCTTGGGGGTTTATGTCATCATCCTATTAATAGTCGTCCAGCAGCTGGAGGGGAATTTGGTAGCTCCGGTCGTGTTAAGCAATAAATTGGATGTTCATCCATTGACGATTATTCTACTATTAGTCGTGGCTGCTCCGCTGTTCGGTTTCGTCGGCATGGTCATCGCCGTTCCTTTATACGCGGTACTCAAAGTGTTTGTAAAAGATGCGTACCGCTATTACAACCTTTATATAAAACCAGGTTAACCAGTCTTCTCGTAAGGCTGGTTTTTCTTGCTTATCAAGCAGGAAAATAAACGTCAATACTACTAGATAGATCCCGTTACTTATGCGTGGCTTTGGATGGACGGGAAATGACTCGCTTTCCATGGGCGGGCGCTGAGCTTCCTCGTCGCAAGCTCCTGCGGGATCTCACCCTGCCCTTCCTCCCGTAGGAGTCTCGCAATTTCCCGTCCCTCCTTCCAGAAATGGTCGAACGGGAACATTTTTATAGATGATATTCAGATGAGGATAGCAGTGAATCTGCAGGGAGAAGGAACTGATAAAGACTTCATCAAGTCTACTACGAATGAAGGTTGCTGGTATTCTTTAGAGGAAAGCACGATTTCATTGCCTTTCTCTTTAATTCAGTCAGATCCAGAAATGAGAATGATCGAAAGGATTTGTCCGTGAGTGGTGGCGCTCATTCGGCTGTTTCTATTAAATGAATAAATCTCAAAAAAACGGTTGAATTTTTATTCGTGTATATGTATGATGAGGAAACAGTTCAAAAATGATTAAATATACAAATTAATGAATAAAAACAAAAAAAGGAGGAACTGTCGTGGCTATTCCTAAAACAAAAGCTGCAGAACCTGTATCTTCATCATCCACTTATACTTTACAGCAATATTTAAAATTCATTCTTCCTTCCCTGATCGGTGTCCTATTGTTTCTCGTTCCCGTTACTAGCGATGGACGGGTTACCATTGGACTTGGCGTGATGGCGGATGCTCTGCAAGCAGCTATCGGAGAACAAATTCCTCTGATTATGACGAGCGTAATCGCCATTTCAGCTCTCGGAAGTCTTTTAGTAAAAGCAATGCCTGCTCAAATTAAACAAATGAAGGCTGTTTCTTTGTTGTTTGATGTCCATCCTTTATGGATCGGGCTAAGACTCATCGGTGCCTTGTTCGCAGTCTTCACTTTAGTGGGAATCGGACCTTCCGTAATCCAGTCTGAATTTACGGGTGGTGTCGTTTTATACGATCTTATCCCCGTCTTGATGGTTTGGTTTTTATTTGCAAGTTTATTCATGCCATTGTTGCTAGAATTCGGTTTGATGGATTTTATTGGTACGGTTGTAAGAAAGGTTATGCATCCTTTATTCAAATTGCCCGGTCGTTCTTCAGTCGATGCGATGGCTTCCTGGATGGGAAGTGGAACGGTTGGTGTCCTGTTAACGACTCAACAATACGAAAATGGTTACTATTCAAAGCGTGAAGCGGCTGTCGTTGCCAGTAACTTTTCGATCGCATCGATCGCTTTCAGCTTAGTGATTGCAAGCTTTTTGTCGATTGACCATATGTTTGTATCCTTTTACTTTACAGTTGTGGTCTGTGGAATCGTGGCGGCCATCATCTGCCCTCGTATTCCGCCTTTATCCTGGAAGAAGGATACGTATTATGAGCCTGTCGGAAAACAAATGGCTGAAGAAGTGCCTGAGGGAGTCTCCACTTTCCGTTGGGGTGTCGATCAGGCCGTAAGAAAAGCGGGACAAGTAAAAGGAGCGGGAGAGGTCGTTAAAAAAGGTCTCTATAATGTTGCGGATATTTATCTCGGGCTGATTCCGCTTGTCATGGCACTTGGAACGGTTGCCTTAATGATCGCCGAGTTTACGCCGATATTCACGTACCTTTCGTACCCGTTCATTCCACTTTTGAACCTGCTTCAAATTCCTGAAGCAAGTGCAGCCGCTCCAGCTATGATTGTTGGATTTGCGGACATGTTCCTTCCGGCCGTCATCGGCAGTGGAATCGAATCTGAACTGACACGTTTCATTATCGGTGTCATGTCGCTGACTCAGTTGATTTACATGTCAGAGATCGGAATTCTGCTTATTAAATCTAAGATTCCTGTGAATATTTTAGAGTTGTTTGTCATTTTCCTTCAAAGAACGATCATTACATTGCCTGTAGCGGCATTGATGGCTCATCTGTTTTTCTTTTAATATCGAATCGTGTACGAACGAAGCTCGCGCATCGGGAAGGCTGTCCTTCCGATGCGCGAGCTTTTTCTAATGATCAAACCCTTAAACGCCGATCGTTTTCCATATTGAACATTGAAAATAAACAATAAACAAATGTATGATAAAAGAAACGAAATGTTCTCTTAATGGAACGTATGGTCATACGAAAGGAGGAGTGAACCGATAAAAGCGAAATGGTTCTTTCTTATATTATTATCTCTCTGTGTAGGCATGCTGGTCAGTTATTTTCTATTTTATGAGGAAGAAACCATCGATTATGTCTCGGTTGAAAGCTTCGGGGCAAGTGGAAATGATTCAATGGATGACGCAGAAGCTATTCAGGCTGCAATTGACTATAGCTATGAGAACAAGGCCGGAAAGGTGTTATTGAAGAGTCGGCATGAATATGTGCTGAAGAGTGGACTTGTGCTGAAGGAAGGTGTCCAGCTTGAGTTCGGCCATCACGCTTCGCTTCTTGTCAATGGTGATTTTCGTGTGATGGAAATTGAAAAAGGGGCTTCGGTTATGTACGGGCAGATTAAGGTGGTCTCAGCAGACTTTGATTCTGATGTCATTTATTTGGACGGGAACCAACAATTCTGGTCATGGGATCAAACGAAAATAGTAGGACTCACACTGATTAATACGACCGAAACACACAAGGGAACAGGATTGCTTTTACAGGCAGACAGTGGAGGAGAATTCATTAGTTTCGCTCTATTTGAAAACGTCACGGTCGCGGGGTTTCATACGGGAGTCAAATTAGAAGCGGGTCTTCCAGATGAGGATGAGGTGACGTTTATTAATGGGAACCGTTTCCTCCATCTGACGGTAGATGATAGTGTCCATGCTATTGAGTTCGACAGCTCTCGAACCGTTCCGAATGAGGTTTCAGGCAATCAGTTCAGTAACCTTCAAATCCAGCTTTCTGCTATTTCCGACAAAGCAATGATCGTGACTGGTTCTGATAATCGTGTAGACGGTGTGGTATGGGATGTGGAAAAATTTGCAGCAGACAAACAGGTGCTGGAATTTACGGATCAGTCGTTACGCAATGTGATCGACATGAATGTGAGCGACCGTTTTATATCGGACAATGGGGAGCTGAACGAGTATCGCACCGTTTTTGATGGAGAGTCATGACCTTCATTATATAGAACAAAAGAAGAATTTTTTATTCGCCAAATTTCCATATTTCATAGGGGTTTCCTGTCAATTTATGCATTTTCGAGAGTTGACATAAAAGCACCTATATTATATAGTTCGTTATATAGAACAAAATGTTTAGAAAAGAGGTGGCAAAGTATGATCACAGCTTACAAAGTAAGGCTTCTATTGCTAGCTTCCACTGACTTCCTATTCATCGCGATGTCTGTCTATGTGACGTACATTTTATTGGACACTTCGATCTTTGGTGGGGAATGGTTACTCTTAAGTACGATCGGATTGCTGTTTCTCTTTCATCATTTGTACAGCTTTACTTTTCGCATGCATAAGAAGAAATGGCGGTATGCGGGAATGGAGGATTTAATGGGATTGTTGCTAATCGGTTCCCTATCTGTCGGATCATTGGCAATGGTCCAGTTCCTAATCGGAAACGAATGGCTTCCTCAATTTCTAATTGTATTGTGGTTGATTTATGTTTTGGCTATAGGTGGATCTAGAATCTTCTGGCGGTATTACCACACGTATGGGTGGAAGAAGATATGGCAAGGGAAGAAAGGCTCAAGGGAAGGCGGGGATCAACCTGCATCACAAAGGACGTTGATTGTGGGGGCAGGTGCTGCTGGGCGTATGCTTGTCAAAGAAATTAAAGCATCGAAAGACTTGGAAACGACGATAGTGGGGTTTGTAGACGACGACCCGCGCACCCATCGTCTCACGATTAATGGATGTCCTGTTTTAGGGGCAACCAACTTAATAGACAAGCTCGTGAAGGAGAATAACATTAATCATATTGTCATTGCGATGCCTTCGATCAGTCGTAAGAGGTTAGGGGCGATCATCAACGAAGCGAAGGCGGTGGTGCAAAATGTACAAACGTTACCGATGATAGAAGATATCGCCTTCGGAAAAGTGTCTGTCAGTCAAATCCGTGATGTTCAGATTGAGGATCTTTTAGGAAGAGATCCTGTCGAGCTCGATCTTCATGCGATCGAATCAGAAATTCGAGGGCAAACGGTTTTAGTTACCGGTGCTGGAGGTTCGATCGGTTCTGAAATTTGTCGTCAGATCGTTCAGTTTCAGCCAGAACGTCTCATCTTACTTGGTCACGGTGAAAACAGTATCTACTCGATTCATATGGAATTGACACAGCTAAAGGTCGCGACAGCGTTCATTCCTGTCATCGCGGATGTTCAGGACCGAAAAAGGATTTGCGAAGTGATCGAGGAGTATCGTCCGGCTTACATTTACCATGCTGCCGCCCATAAGCACGTGCCGTTGATGGAAGGCAACCCGAAGGAAGCGGTCAAAAATAATGTCGTCGGTACAAAAAACGTAGCGGAAGCGGCGGATATGTTCGGGGTGAACACGTTCGTCCTCGTCTCTACCGATAAGGCGGTCAATCCCCCGAATGTCATGGGGGCGACGAAACGGCTCGCTGAAATGATTGTTCAATCCTTGAGTCGTGTGAGCTCCACTAAATTTGTGGCGGTTCGTTTTGGTAATGTACTGGGGAGCAGAGGGTCTGTCATTCCACTTTTTAAACAGCAAATTGCAAGAGGAGGACCTGTTACCGTCACCCATCCTGATATGACGCGGTATTTTATGACGATCCCAGAAGCTTCACGTCTTGTACTGCAAGCAGGAGCGCTAGCAAACGGCGGGGAAATTTTTGTCCTCGATATGAATGAGCCGGTCAAAATCGTGGACTTGGCGAAAAATTTAATTCACCTGTCTGGATTTAAAGAGGATGAAATTGGGATTGAATATACAGGGATACGTCCCGGTGAGAAGTTGTATGAAGAGCTGCTTTCGGAGAAGGAAGTACACAGAGAGCCGGTTTTTCCGAACATCCTGATTGGTAAAACAGTAGAATTCAGCCAAGAATCGCTCTATACCTTTATTCAGTACTTTGAAAGCTTGAGTGAGGAAGATGTGAAGCGTTATGCGATTGAGCTGGCCAATTCACAGGTTCCATTCAATCTAATCGCCAAATAATATCTAGAAGGTTTAGGAAGGGGAGGGACGGATGTGAAGGATATTGTAATCGTCGCAAACTATTGTGAATTTCCAAGTGAAAAAGGGAACAGCCGGTTTACCTATTTGGCAGATTTATTAGTCGACCGGGGGTTTCAGGTGGAGATCGTGACCTCCGCTTTTTCCCATAAAACAAAGAAGGCTCGTCAATTGCCGATCAGTGACCTCCGTTATCAGACGACGTTTATTGATGAGCCAGGTTACAGCCGAAACATCAGTCTCAAAAGGCTTTACAGCAGTGAGCGGATGAGCCGGAATGTCATGAAGTATTTGAATGAAAGAAAGCGTCCGGATTTGATTTACTACCCTTTTCCTCCGATATCGATTGGGAAGAGGATCGCCAAATATGCAGCCCAGCATGACATTCCGTTCGTAGTAGACATACAGGACCTGTGGCCCGAAGCCTTCCGAATGGTGTTTAATATTCCATTTATAAGTGATGGGTTGTATTATCCATTTGAGAGAAATGCAAACAAGATTTATAAGCAAGCAGACGCGTTAATTGCTGTCTCCGAGACCTATTTGTCGAGGGGTATGAGCGTGAACCGAAAAGATAAAAAAGGAACGACCGTGTTCTTAGGAACCGATTTAAGACGGTTCGATTCATATGTGAAAGCAAAAGAACAAGTAGCCTTGAAGCAAGAGGGGATACGGGTCGCTTATATAGGGACACTTGGTAGCAGCTACGACATCAATTTAGTGTCGAAAGCGGTGTACTTGCTCAAAAAGAAAGGGATTCATAACCTTCAGTTCATCGTAATCGGAGATGGGCCGAAGCGGAAATCCTTCGAAGATTATGCTAAGGAATTGAATATTAAAGTGGAGTTCACAGGGATGTTGACTTACGAAGAGATGGTGAAAGAATTAACCAATTGCGATATTGCGGTAAACCCGATCGTCAAAGGAGCTGCGCAAAGTGTCATTAACAAAGTCGGGGATTACGCAGCAGCTGGCCTCCCGGTTTTGAACACACAGGAAAATGAGGAATATAGAAAAATTGTCGAGAATCGAGGGATCGGGATCAATTGCAAAACCGGCGATGCGGAAGACTTAGCCAACCAACTGGAAAAGTTGTGCTATGATTCGGAACGACGTGCCGTGATGGGGCGAAATAATCGGGTGTTCGCAGAAGAACGTTTTGATAGAAAATACACATATCTCGATATAGTAAAAGTGATTGAAGAACTTACAAAATCGCAGGTATCCGATAAAGGAAAAGTGAAAGAAAGATAAAGGGAAAGCTTATTTTTTTACCCTTTAAGTTCTTATTAAAGAACAAAACGCATTATTTGTTCTTTAAAAAGCGATTTTGAAGTTATGGTTTACAAATTAAACAAATGGTGGGATCAAAATGGGCGAACAGATGGATTTAAAGTCTTTTCTGACGACAGTAAAAAAGCGATTCAAGGCGATGATCATTACAGCACTCAGTATTGTACTACTCTCGGGATTTGTCAGCTTTTTCGTCATGAAGCCAACATACGAAGTCATTCAGAACATAGTCATCGGGAATTTGAATGTGGAAGGTGGATACGGTCAGGAGCTCAACATGCTTCTCGCATCAACGATTGACTTTATCAAGAGCCCCAGCGTATTGAACACGGTGACGGATCAGACTTCGCTGACTTATGAAGAAGTCAACGAAATGGTTGTCGTCCGGAGTAATAATGATTCCCAAATCATCAACGTTGTGGTCAGAAGCTCGGACCCTGATCAGGCCCAGCAAGTGGCCGATTTAGTTGTCATGACGACGGTAGATAAAATGAACAGCTTGTTCGGTGTCCAAGACATCACTGTACTAAGTGACCCTGCGGGAGATAATCAGGCCCAGCAAGTAGGCGGCTTCGTTCTGAATATTGGAATCGGTTTTGTAGTCGGATTGTTGGCAGGTATTGGAGTCGCGATGTTCCGTGAACACCTTGACGACTCAGTTTCCACTGGAAAAGAAGTGGAGGACCTTTTGCACATCCCTGTCTTGGGTGAAGTGGATATGAAAAAGCGGTCGGGACGTTCTAAAAAAGGCGATCCCGTCGAATTAGAAAATGATTTAGACGTAGCTAAGAAGAAAAGGGGGCAAATCAGTGTTTAAGTCAAAGAAACCAAGCGTAAAGCGGATGCAGAAATTGAGGTTATCTGATTATTGGAAAAGCACTGAACAGATTCGCATGATTCGTGCCCATATCGAACAGGAAATGGCGGAAGGTTCCAAATGTCTCATGGTCACGTCTCCTGAAGAAAGTAAAGACAGATCGCTGATTGTAAGTAAGCTTTCCATGGCATTTGCTGAACAGGGGAAAAAAGTATTGCTCGTGGATGCGAATGTGAGAAGCCCTTCTCTTCATTATTGGTTCCAGGTGGACAATTTGTATGGATGGACGACAGCTTTATTAATGAATCAGACACCTGATCTATACATTCAGGATACATTTCAACCCCGGCTATCTT
The DNA here is from genome assembly GCA_004078665.1 of Halobacillus fulvus. Taxonomy (GTDB): domain Bacteria; phylum Bacillota; class Bacilli; order Bacillales; family Halobacillaceae; genus Halobacillus; species Halobacillus fulvus. The sequence goes on from SCFO01000003.1 coordinate 125,882, forward strand.
TACTGACGGCCGGTCACTTGACTCAGAAACCTTCACGAGTATGGATTTCGGACAAAATCAAAGAGTGGGTCCAAGAGATGCGCCAGGATTTCGATCTCATTTTATTTGAGACTCCTCCACTTCTTTCCGTCGCTGACCCGCAGATCTTAATGAACCATTGTGACGGGGTCATTCTAGTAGCCTGTTCGAATCAGTCCAAACGGGAAGAGATTGCGCTTACGAAACATACCATCGACAGGGCGAATAAACCGACGGTCGGGGTGATTCTTCAAACAGGCTAGAAGTGAGGTGTTTATATGAACAGGGAAAAGAAAAATTCCATCGCCGTCAATATCTTTCACTTATTTTACAGCACCGCTTTCTCCAGCGGATTGAATGCGGTGGCCCTGATCCTTTTAGCTGGGTATTTACAAACCACTCAATATGGTCTGTTCAGTGTTGCGTTAGCTTTTTCTATGATCATGTGCTACTTCACGGATGCTGGGCTCAGTCACATCGTTTTGAGAGAAGGGGCGAAGCAGGTTGTTTCTTTACCGGCTCTCCTTTCGTCCTATATCAAATTCCGCTCTGTGTTATTGGTTCTTACCTTTCTGTTAGGCTTCCTGACCATCCACTTGATGAATAGCGGTCAGAAGGAGTTAATTATGACGTCCTATCTGTTGATCATTCCGATGGTGACCGGGGTCGCTTTGCAAAGTATCGGTATGACCTTTTTCCGCTTGATTGAAAAAATGGAATACTTGGGGTTCATTCGGATGATATCGGCTGTTCTTCTTGTCGGATCCATTGGAATTGGGATGTTGTTCAAGCTTCATCCTTTTCTCGTCATTACCTTTTACGGAGGTTCTTACTTAGCAGCTGGAATCTTCGGAATGATGATGATGAAAAAGTTCGTCGCGATTCAGCTTCATCACCCGTTTCATAAAGGACTTTTTCAAAACATCGGGGCCTTTACAGTCAGCGGATTGCTTTTCGTTCTGCTTCCACAACTGGGTCCGATCGTCCTTGAAAAAACGATTACACTCGCTGAAGTCGGGCTATTCGCTGTCGCCTACCGGATCCCACAAGCCCTTCAGCAAATTCCTTTTGTCGTGACAGGAGCTTATGCGCCGGTTTTATTCAAGCATTTCCATGGCAAACGTCTCGACAGCCATTTTGAGCAGCTCAATACGCAGTTGAAAATCATGGGGCTGATCGGAATGCTCATGACGATCCCTTTTTTATACTTATCGGACTTTATCGTTTCCTTATTTTTCGGAGAGGAATGGGCGCGGGCGGCGTTGCCTTTAAGTATTCTGGCGCTGATGCTGACCTTCCAATCCGTCAATACAGCTCTTGCGGATGGATTGACGACCGTAGACAAACAAACGTCAAGAACACTTGTTCAGCTAGTCATTGTCGGAATCGGCATCGTTCTTTATATGTGGTTGAGCCGGTCATACGGAGTGGTTGGGGCTGCGGTGGCTGGGATGTCCTTAGAAGCACTAGCGCTGATCGGGTTCTGGCTGTTCACTCCAGAGCGGTGGGCGATCCTCAGGCAGACGTTGCTTCCGTACTTCAGCATTTTCTTTATCAGCTTATGGAGCATCAAGGTTTTGCTTGGAGATTCACCCTGGATTGCGATGATGATCCACCTTACCGTCACACTTTCTATTGTAGTCATAGATAAAGATTTGCGAACAAAAGTCATCGGGATCGTAAACTTGAAAAAGCGTAAAATCGGACACGTGAAGAGAATCGAGAAGCAGGAGAGAGAGGTGAAATGACGATGGTTCAAGAGGAACGCCCGTATTACCGGTGGTTGGTGTTTTTTCTCATTATGCTTGTGATGCTTGCCAAGTATAACTTGTATATAGGCTTTGCGTTGAAGCCATACATGCTATTGTCCATCGCTTACATGGTCTTTTCTCTCGGAGCCTTCCGATTTTACCGGTTGCAGATGTTCGAGGTCGCGATGCTTTTATTTTATCTCGTGTATGTCTCTTCTGGTATGTTCGCTCTTTATCCTGCGGCAAGTGTAAGGATTCTTATCGGGATTTTCATTTATATCGCCAGTTATTTCATCATGAAGTCGATCCTCGGTCATACGAAGGAGAAGGTAATTCTGAAAAGCCTTGCGTACACGGGAATCCTCTTCAATGTTACAAGTCTCATTCTCTACTTCTTAGGCTTACAGGCAATCGGTTTTGTCATGATTCCAGATGTACTGATCTATGAGTACGGAATGATGCTCGATGGAGGGTATCCGCGCCTGATCGGACTGATGCAGGACCCAAACTTTTTTGTCTTTTATAATACGATCTTCTTCGCTTACTATTTGACGAACTCCAAAGGGAAGCTGAATAAAATCGGTCTTCTTCTTACGATTACAACCAACCTTCTCACCTTCTCAAGAGGCGGATTGATCGTGATGGTTCTGCTTTTATTTCTATATATGTCTCTCAATCATCCAATTAAACAACTGAAAATGATGATCGGACTTGTGTTGTCTCTTCTAGTAGCCGCTTACGTATCCATTGTTTATTTCCGGTTTGATTTGTACGGGGTGTTCCGGGAGCGGATCGAGGCTTTTTCTCAGGATGGCGGCAGTGGCCGAATTGAGCTGTGGGGAAGAGCTTGGGAGTTCTTTTCCGAAAATCCCGCATTCGGGATAGGGGCATACAATTTCGCTGATTATAACTGGCATCAATACAGTGACCGGTTGACCGTACACAATACGTTTCTAGATATTCTCTCTGAATCTGGCTTGATCGGCATTTTCTTTTTCCTACTTTTCATCGGTCTCGTATTCTACCAGCTGATTAGACAGAAGGTTTATAAGCATCGTCCGTATTTATTCCTTACATTTATCGGTCTGATTGTACAAATGGGCTTTCTGACGGTCATCATCAATGACATGTTCTTCCTTTATATCGCCATTCTATCAGCCTACATGCTCGAACATGAAACAGCCGTAATCCGGGAGAAAAGTCCACAGGTCAGGTTAGATCGGAGAGGAGAAGCGCTATGAATGTCTTATTGCTGACAGATAAGTTGATGTTTGGTGGGGCAGAGACGTACTTTTGCAAGCTGGAAAACCGTTTGGAACACGCTGGTATGGAATTTTATTATGCGGCTGGTGTAGGAGAACTGGTGCAGTCCATTAAAAAGAAAGACCATTTTATACCGTTGTCCAGGAAGAATCACATCAAGAATCTTAAGAAGCTCAAAAAAGTGATAGAGGAAAAGGACATTCGACTGATTCATGCGAACAGTTTACGAATGGTCCTTTACAGTAGCATGCTGAAACGATTAGTGAAACGTGACCTCGATGTGATCTACACGAAACACAACATAACCGATTTGGAAAGGTTTGTTCCTAAGCTTTTCTCTTTTCTTATAAATCGAGAAGTCTCCAGAATCATTACGGTCAGTGAATACGAGAGGCGAAACCTGATTCGTTTAGGAATCAAAGCTGAGAAGATTAGAACGATTTACAACGGGGTTGATTTGACACAGTTTGTATTTGCAAACAAGGAAGAAAATGCACAGTTCAACATCGGTATTCTCGCCAGGCTATCAGAAGAAAAAAACCATGAACTTTTTATCAGAATCGCAGAACAGTGGAGGGAGCATCCAAATGTTCATTTTCACATTGCGGGGGATGGACCGGAGGCGGGTAAGATCAACCGCCTGATTGATCGTTTAGGATTACAATCGAGTGTTCACATGCGAGGAATGGTCTCCGACCCGGAGCAGTTCATCCGAGAGATGGACGTTCTGTTGTTGACTTCCAATCGTGAAATCTTTCCAATGGTCATTCTGGAAGCGATGGCTGTGGGAACACCGGTCATTTCGATCGACCGTGGAGGAATCAGCGAGGCGATAGTAGAAAACGAAACGGGATTTTTGATTGCCGATCATTTGGTCGACGATTTTAAAGAAAAGCTGCTCGTAATTTTTGAAAGTGATGCCTCGGAAAGAGAAAGATTGCGTGCGGCAGCGAGAAGACGGGCAGAGAAAGATTTTTCGCTCGATAAAATGATCAAGGAAACGCTTGATGAATATATCGGGTATCAATGAGAGGGGGACTTGAAGTGGAGCGTATGAAAGCTGGTCTAATTATAAACGCTTCGACTATAGATCATCACCAAAAAGAGATGATCCGGAAAATAGTCGATCATCCTGCCGTTCAAGTGGAGGTGCTTGTGGATATAGGGCGGAGAGAACAAAACGAATGGCCCGTTCCGACAGTCAAGGGAACCCTCAATGCTTGGGAGGGGCTCGATCCTCATACTTTATCCGAGCTTCGGAAGCATTCTTTGGATTGGATCCTTTCGCTAACGAAGGTGCGCCTTCAAGGAGATGTACTTGACCTGCCAGTGCATGGTGTGTGGGTATTCAGACATCAATTAGATCAGGAGCCTTTTCTGCGCGATTTCTATAACAAAGCTCATGTTTCACATATATCGCTGGATCGCCTGTATCATAGGCACGAAGCGGCTTCATTGAAAACCGCCACAATTGCACTAAAATTGAATTCTTATTCCAACCATTTATCAAAAGTCGCTCACATGACGATGGACTGGCCTCTTATGGTCAGTGAGGGAATTCGTAAAAGTTTGCTTCATACAGGGCGACCGGTTTCGATTTTTCGGCCTGCTCCCCTTACCTGGAGGGAGAAGCTGAAAGTTCGTCAGACGATGCTTTTGAACAAAGTCAAATGGTGGAGAGATGCCTTATTCAGCTATGAATACTGGAATGTCGGAATATCGCGGCAGACCTTCGAACAATTGACAGATGGAGAACCTCTCAAGGTCGATTGGATGGATCAGCGGAAGGATGTATTTTATGCTGATCCCTTCATGTATCGGGACGGGGATTCGTGGAAGATCATTATGGAGGAAGTCGATCACCGGGTCGTCAAAGGATTTATATCGGAGTGGACTCTGGATGAGAACGGGAAGGTGAAGGAGGATAAAGGAACGATTCAGTTGCCTGTCCACCTATCTTATCCGTACATGATCCAGTATGAGGGGGACTTTTACTGCATTCCTGAAAGCTCTGCCGCCAAAGAAGCGGTTCTTTATAAATGGATGGATGGTTGGCAGCCTGTGAAAACACTGATTGCAGGCTTTGCTGCCATTGACTCTACGATCATTCAACATGAAAACCGGTGGTGGCTGTTCTGTACACGGGCAACTTCTTACCGAGGAGATAATGAAGAGTTGCACGTGTTTTATGCGGATGAACTGATGGGGGAGTGGACTCCTCATCCACTGAACCCTGTAAAAATTGATGTGCGCTCATCGAGACCTGCTGGAACCCCTTTTTACAACAAAGGTGAATTGTATAGACCTGCTCAGGATTGCTCGAAGACATATGGGGGACGCATTGCCATCAATCGTGTCCAAACACTGACAGTCGATGATTTTGAGGAGGAGACGGTGAAGATAATCGATCCTGTTCAGGACAGCGATTATTCAAGTGGGGTGCATACAATTTCATTTGTGAATGATCAGGCAGTTGTGGACGGAAAAAGGACCGAATACCGTTTCCGCCACCTCTTTAAAAAGTACTATCTATATCGGCCGCTTCCGTTCGAACGGATCAATCAGAAACCATCCGCCCGCTCTGATTACCTGATGGGGAAACGGAAGCGGAAGACACTGGATAAAACGACGGTGTGAACGCTAGCCCGCAATTTTTGAGTAGAGGGTATGGGAATGCTTATCTAGGCGCATCCCATACCCTTCATTGTTTGGGGTGAACCCATTATTCCGGAAGCTTTTCATAGGCCAGCTTTTTAATCTTTTCCCCATGATCGGGATAATCCTTCAGCAGCTCCTCTTGAGTAAACAACTCAAAATCCTCGAAGTCAAACCCTGGTGATACCATACAGCTGACAAGAGCATAGCTGTCCTCACAATTAACAGATGATCCGAAGATCGTCCCCTTTGGAACCGTATATTGAGGAACCGCTCCGTTCTTGTAATCCATCCCCAGGCTAACTTCTTCATACCTGCCATCCGGATGAATCATATGAATCGTAAGCCCGCTTCCGCTATGGAAATACCAGCATTCATCTGATCTCAGCCTGTGAAGATGGGAGATGTCTTCTGAGCGGAGTAAAAAATAGATGTTCGTATACAAACGACGTTCGGCCCCGAATTTATCCATCACAGGATCTGCCGTGAGCACTTCATCTGAGGCATTAGTCGGCTTATAAAATCCACCCTCAGGATGAGGCTCCAATGCTAAATGCTCAATAATTTCTTCTGCTTGTTTGTTCATATGAGTCCTCCTTTTTGCTACGTTCAGTATAGCAAAAACAGGCAGAGAGTGATGGCTTGATAAGAAGATGCCCCATCATGTAGAGTGTAATAGTGAATTTTAGGGAATGTGTAATAAAATGAGCTCGAAAAGAAGGTGAACATATGGAAAATAAAAAAGGGAATCCTTTGGCTTTGATTCCGTTCGGTGTCTTTATCATATTATTTATTGGTTCAGGAATAGCTTTAGGCGATTTCTATCAAATGCCTGTACTTGTCGCCATGTTCGCGGCGATATTGGTGGCTTTGCTGATGAATCGCAAAACAGATTTTCAGACGAAATTGAACCATCTGACAAAAGGTGGTGGGGATCCTAACATCATTTTGATGGTCATCATCTTTTTGTTGGCGGGTGCTTTCACTTCGGTAGCGGAAGGGGCGGGAGCAGTAGATTCAACGGTTAACTTAGGGTTGACGCTGCTGCCTGGTAACCTTCTGATTGTCGGCGTCTTCATTATTTCCTGTTTCATTTCGATTTCCATGGGTACTTCTGTAGGTACGATTGTGGCCCTTGCCCCGATTGGAATGGGAATTGCGGAACAGACAGATATCGGAGTAGCGCTGGCTATGGGAGCAATTGTCAGCGGTGCGATGTTTGGTGATAATTTATCGATTATTTCCGATACGACGATTGCTGCTGTCAGGACTCAAGGAGCGGAAATGAAAGATAAATTCCGTGCCAACTTCTTTATCGTCCTGCCGGCGGCCGTCGTCACCGCTATCATTTTTGGCTTCCTATCAGCAGGCGACGCATCCACAGCTCAGGAGGAATACCCTTATCAGATTGTCGAGGTGCTCCCTTATTTAGGGGTTCTAATCTTCGCTGTCATCGGGGTTAATGTCATTTATGTCCTGATGGGCGGAGTGATTTTCGCGGGACTCGTCGGGCTTCTGACAAATGGATTCAGTCTGACAGAGTTTGTCACATTGCTTGGCGACGGCTTCAGCGGCATGTTTGAACTATCTGTCCTCGTCATTCTGCTTGGTGGACTTGTGGAACTGATCCGTCAAAATGGTGGAATCGACTTTCTTCTGCAGGCCATCAGCCGCCGTGCCAAATCCAACCGTGGAGGGGAATTCGGGATTGCGGGCCTTGTTGGAGCGGTCAACCTCTCCACAGCGAATAACACGATTTCGATCATTACGGCAGGTCCTCTTGCCAAACAGATTTCGGATGAATTCGGCATTCAGGCGAAGCGGTCCGCGAGTCTGCTTGATATATTTGCAAGCTCCGTTCAAGGTCTGATTCCGTATGGTGCGCAGATTCTGGCAGTGGCAGGAGTAGCTGGAATTTCTCCTGTTCAAATCGTGCCGTTCTGCTTTTATCCGATGCTCCTTGCCTTGTCAGGTCTTTTGGCGATATCCTTGCGTTTTCCAAAGTTCACTGTAAGGAGTGAGCGGTAGGTGATCATAGAAATCATTGATATCCACCCGGAGCATCTTGTTGATTTTTATCGGTGGGAAATAGACCGGGAGCTTCAGTGGCAGACTGGTATGGAGAAGCCTCGATCTATCGTGGAATTGATGGATTCATATGATCGCTACTTTTTCGGGGAAGAACCTGAGTTATATATGAAATCGATCGAAGTAGACGGTAGTATCGTCGGAAAGCTCGAGCTTTATGAAACAACGGATGCCGCTTATATTGGGATGATCATGGGTGAGAGAAGAGGAGAGGGCATCGGATCGTACGCTCTCGAAAGTTTTCTTCAAGATATCAAAGCGAAAAAAGGCATCCATCATGTGCATGCTGAGGTATATGCAGATAATCCCGGCAGCCTCCGTTTTTTTGAACGGAATGGGTTCCGACAAACTGGGAAAACGGAAGTGGAGATGTTCAGAGGCGAAGAGCGGACTTTGATCCTTGTCGAACGGTTTCTGTAGAAAGAAATGCACGGAGTTCTGCGTAGCTCCGTGCATTTTTTTGCTTTATGATCGAATGTCTGTAAGTATCCAGTTGTCTTCTGATAACTGGAACGTTATCGTCAGTTGATCCTCGCGCGTAACAAAGTGGTAGGTGATTCTTTCTCCTTTTTCATCTGTCAGATAGTACTTAAGATTGGCTGGATCTTGTGCAAGTTTCGATAAGACTGGATCTACTTCTAGAAAACTCATGTTCCGGCTGAGCTTGTTCAGAGCTTCTGTATTTTGATCGCGGACGGATTGAATCATAATACGTAACACCTCTTTTGGTGAAAGGCCCGCGAATGAAAGGGCCTCGTAAGCTTCTTGTTCTTCCTCATTCAACAGCCACAGTCCTCCGCTTTCAATTCGGTCGACTTCTCTAACGTTATACTCGATTTCTCCATCCAAAATGTCCAACATCACAGAGAACATATCCTGGTTGAGGTCAATGCGTTGCCAGTCAGACTCTTGATAGGTGTAGTAGGCGTCACGCAAAATAGGGACGAAAGGACTCTCGGCATTCTCCTCTATTAAAAGATGGAATTCCCGTCGAGTGTTCTCAGGTATCGTTTCTCCTTCTTCCAACCCTAGCATCAAGAGAGCTTCCATATGGGAGCGAAGTGGATTCATAAACGTATATGTCCATTCAAAGCTTGAGTTGTAGGCATGGATGACCGTTTCGACATCCCCCCACATTTCCTTCCATTCATCCTTTTCGTACTGATCGAAGGGGGCGATAGAAGGCTGTAACTGATCCATTGCTTCCGCATACGTGTACATCCATTCATCAAAATCATAGTCGATGAGATTCCTGATTTCAGGATAATCAGGAACGACTAAGAAATCACTCCCTTCCCCTTTGACTAAGATTCTGTATCCCTGATCGTGTAAGGTTTGTATGGCGTCATTCACTTGGTCCTTTCCAGTGGAGTCCTCACTCCTAAGAGCAGCGATATCAGCCGTTTCCCAGTTCACACTCACCGTTTGCTCATTCCACCACTCTTGCATCGAAGGCTGGAACATTCCGAAGAATCCTAAAATATCCTCCGTAAATACTCGGATATTTTGATCGTTCAGGTTTTGTTCGTTTGCATATTGGACGGGAGTCGTCAGTAAATCGTCAATTCTTTCCTTCGCATCATGAAAAGCAATTGAGTCTGGATCGCCGTCGAACGATTGGACGATTTCTTCTGCTCGTTCCACTTCATAAAACATCTCGGTTTTCTCGACTCCCAAAGATTCCTCGAACTTTTCCTTCTCTTGTTCATAATATTCGCGTAGGTCGGCCTCGTCTCCAGGCTGATTGATGATGCCTAAAGTGGTGATGATAAAAAGGAGACAGGCGGCTGCCAGACTGCTTATATAAAAGAAAGGCCTCTTTTGAAGCGTTTTTCTTCTGGGAAGGGAAGACATGATGTTGTCTACGTCTGATTGTCTTGGGAAACGATCATCGTCTCTTTTCTTTTTATTCATGTGCTGATTAAATTGAAAATCATCCATGGTCTGAGGCCTCCTTTTCTTGAATGAGATGCTTCAGCTTTTCTTTTCCCCGGTGCAATCTCGTTTTCACAGTTCCTTGTGAAAGCTTTAAAATATCTCCGATTTCCTCATAGCTATGGTCATGGAAATAATAAAGAATAAGAGGGACGCGGTAGGTTTCTTTCATCTCAAGGAGCGATTCGTGTACCGGATCGGTATTTTGGGGACCGTGCGTACGGTGAACCAACTCATGATGGTACTTGTTCCATTTGTCCCTTTCTCTCTTCCGTTTTCGATGATGGTCTCTGGCTGTATTCAATGCGATCGGGTAAAGCCAGGTAGTGAACTTCCCTTTTTTAAATCGGTGTATGTTTTGATAGACTTTCACCCAAACCTCCTGGGTCATGTCAGCTATATCACTTCGTGGAATTCCAAATTGATAAATAAATCTCTCGACAGCATCAATGTATCGTTCGACAAGTGTTCGGAACGCTGCCTCGTCTTGTCGTTTCGCTCGTTTTATTAATGACTTTTCATCCTCCATACCATCACCTCCTGAACGACCTGTTCCATTATGTAACGGAGTATGTTGGCAAATAGTTTCAATTCCTTATGAAAATTTAAAATTAGATGGGAAATCGTACATCGGATCAGTGTCCAAACTTTTTTCCACGCTCTGAAAGAGGTTGGCCATTTTACAGGTGGAAGACGTATCTTAGGAGTAGTTTCACTTCATTTTAATAGTAACGAACTTTGGCGAAGTGCAGGGGGGAGAGGGATAAGGCACACTGTAATTCGACAATTATAGAAACCGGTTTCCAAAAACATTTAAAAATTTTCAAAAAAGTTATTGAAAACGGATACAATATGTGGTTTAATCGTGACAAGGCTTACAAATCAATTGATTTTTTTTAGGCGTTTACGAAACCGGTTTCTTAAATGCCAAACTTTCGAAGGGAGATCGAGATGTGAAGAGAAAATTAACGATGTTTTCCGTTGCAATGATTAGTTTTGTATTGATTCTTGCTGGCTGTAGTGGTGGGGGAGAAGAGGCTTCCTCAAGCGAAGGCGGCGTCACTTTAGACTTTTGGGTATTTGGAGCGACAAACTATGAAGCTCTAGCCGAGAAATATGAAGAAGAGAACCCGAATGTAAAAATCAACATTAAAAACTCTGAACTAGGTGATCACCACAATAGTTTGTTCACAGCGATTTCAGCTGGAACAGGAGCTCCGGATTTGACGATGATCGAAGTCGATCAGCTTGACCGTTACCGTGAAGCTCAAGAGCGTTTTGTTAACTTGTATGATCTAGGTGCAGAAGAAGTTCAGGATCAATACTTAGATTGGAAATGGCAAGGTGCTGAAAACGCTGAGGGAGATTTCTTGTTCGGTCTTCCGACAGATATCGGTCCTAAAGCAATGTACTTCCATACAGATGTAATGGAAGAAGCAGGCCTTCCAACAGATCCAGACGCAGTAAGCGAACAGATCTCGACTCCAGAAGCATTCTCTGAAGCAGCTGACCAAGTGCTTGAAGCTACTGGGAAGCCTATGGTAGACAGTATGGAAATGGCGTTCCGTGCAAACATGGATGCCCTTGAAGTCAGTTATTTCAACCGTGATGGTGAGTTATTGATTTCTGAGCCAGACAACGGTGTTAAAGAAGCGTATGATTTTGCAGTTCAATTGAATGAGCAAGGTGTTGTAGGAGACTACACAATGTGGACACCGGAATGGGCGAACGCATTGAATGAAGGTGGATTCGCTGTTGAGATGGCTCCGGCATGGTTGAAAGGTTATATGACGGAAAATGCTCCTGACAGTGCTGGGAAATGGAGAGTTACAACTCTTCCAGATCAATTCGCCGGTAACTGGGGCGGTTCTTATGTAGCGATTCCTGCAGAGACAGATTACAGTGAAGAAGCATATGACTTCGCTCAATGGCTTCTTTCTCCTGAGAATCAGCTTGAATCTTTCGTAGAGAGTGGTCTTTTCCCATCTACACCAGCGACGTACGAAATGGAAGAATTCCAGAACAACTCTGACGAATACTTCGGTGGTCAAAACACAGCCGAATACTTCGCAGAAGCAGCGCAAAACATTCCTGCCGTTTACAAAGGACCGAAATATGTAACGGTAAATAATGAAGTTTTGACGGCTCTGACGAACGTCCAGGATGGTGGAGACCCTGAGGAAGAATGGGAAGCCGCTGTTGAACGGATTGAAGGTCTAGTCAGTCGTTAAATGAAAATGGGCTGGGGGTCTCTCCCAGCCTCCATTTTATAAGGAGTTGAAATTGTGGAAAACGCACACAAACAGCAGCAAAGGGCTTCTTCTGCTCCTGCGGCGAAGAGTAGCTTATCAGAAAAAAAGAAAGATATGATTTCAGGATACTTATATGTTGCTCCTTTTTTCATTATTTTTGCCATCATAGGCCTTTATCCGGCAGCATTCAGTATTGTACTTGCTTTCCAGGATTGGAATGGCCTCGGTCAGATGGACTTTGTAGGGTTAAGGAACTTTGTCGTCGTCCTGCAGGATCCGTTGTTTTGGAAGTCGTTATATAACACGGTCATTATCGGGCTGATGGGGACAGCACCTCAGCTGATTGTCGGTATTATTCTCGCCTACTTTTTGAACATGGCTGTCATCAAATTCACAAACTTTTTCCGAGTCACGATTTTTATGCCTTACATCACATCGATGGTAGCAGTAGCATTAGTATTCGGTGTTTTCTTCAGCAGTAATGAAACAGCATTAGCAAACTATGTCCTGAGCCTGTTCGGTATGGACCCAGTCAACTGGAAGACCTCAGAGTGGGGCGCTAAAATTGCGATCTCTTTAATGGTTTTCTGGAGATGGGTCGGATATAACACGATCATTTATTTGGCGGGATTACAGAGTATCCCGAAAGATTTATATGAAGCAGCTACGATTGATGGAGCAAACCGCGTCCAACAGTTCCTTCATATTACGGTTCCATTGTTAAAGCCTTTCATTATTCTAACGGTATTCATGTCTACAGTAGGTGCGCTACAATTGTTCGCTGAACCAACGGTCTTCCTTGGTGGATCTGCCTTCAGCCGTGATGAAGCGATGACTGTCGTTATGTACTTGTACCGTGATGCCTTTAACCTCGGATCATTCGGAACAGCATCTGCAACAGCCGTTATTCTGCTTGTCATTATAGTAGGGGCTACAGCATTGAATACATGGTTGACATCCGGGTTAGGCCGTAAGAAGAAGAGAGGAGTGTAAGACATGAAAAAGGGTAAAACAACAACTTTAAAAGCTGGAACGATTCCAGTGTACATCGTGTTAAGTCTCGCATCGATTTTATCGATTTTCCCTTTTTACTGGATGTTTGTCATGGCTTCACAACCAAGTGCAGCCTATAATTCAATTCCTCCAACTTTGCTTCCTGGAGGGATGCTGATTGAGAACTTCCAAAAGGTTTTGGACACGATTCCGTTTTTCCAGGCGATGTGGAACACGATCTTACTGTGTACAACGGTGACGTTAGCTGTTTTAGTGATCAGCTCATTAGCAGGCTTTGCGTTTGCTAAGTTCCATTTTCCAGGTAAAAACTTTTTGTTCATATGTATTCTCTTGACAATGGTTATACCGCCACAGCTTGGGTTAATTCCTCAGTACTATTTGATCTCTCAGCTAGGCTGGCTTGATACATTGCTTGGTGCTGGTGTTTTGTTCCTGCTGAACCCATTGGGAATCTTCCTGATGCGTCAGTATATCAGTGAGTCCGTGCCGGATGAGCTGATCGAAGCAGCCAAACTTGATGGCTGTTCCAACTTTAGAATTTATAGAAGTATTGTTTTACCGATTGTTAAACCGGCATTCGCGACGTTGGGAATCATCGTCTTTACGCTTGTATGGGGAGAATTCTTATGGCAATTCACCGTTCTGCGTGATCCGTCCTCCTATACACTGCAAGTCGCTCTTGCCTCGTTGAATAACGCTTTCCGAGTCGATTTCGGAATGCTTGTATCAGGAGTTTTCTGGGCAACGGTACCATTGATTGTGATATTCCTTATGTTCAATAAACTGTTCATTTCAAGTATTACAGAAGGATCTATCAAGTAATCATGCTATATCCCCCAAATGTTGATACAATAAGAGTACTGAATTTTACGTTCGTAAGGAGATGGAGTAGGTAATGGACTTGACGATCAAAGACATAGCTAAAATGGCCGGAGTGTCTCCAGCAACCGTTTCGAAGATCATCAACAACTATGGGGGAATTAGCGAGCCGACACGCCAGAAAGTATTTAAAATCATTGAAGATACTGAGTATCAGCCAACGTTTTCTGCTAAGTCTCTGGCTACGAAAAAATCAAACTTAATTGGATTGATTTATGCCGGTGAAATCAACGTCGACTTGAAGCACCCGTTTTTTAATGAAGTGGTTAACGCCTTCAAAAAATCTGTCGGTGCTTTAGGTTACGACCTACTGCTCTTTTCCAATGAAAGGTTCTACAAAGGAGAGAGCAAGTACTTGGAACGCTGTAAACATTTCAGTGTCGACGGCGTTTTGGTGATTGCGGGGGATGAAGTGGAAGACGCAGTCCTCGAAATTGCCGAAAGTCCGATCCCAAGTGTAGGGATTGACCTGAAGCTTGAAGGAAAACATTCGAGTTATTTGATGACGGATAATGAGAAAATCGGACATAAAGTCGTCGAATACCTCTATTTGAATCAAATCAGGAAAGTCGCTTACATTGGCGGTAAACAGAATTCACTAGTGTCTAGTATTCGAAATGAAGGGTTTTTAAAAGCGATGAAGAGCTTTAATATGCCCATCGTTGAAAACTGGGTGAAATATGGAGACTTTTTTGAAGAAAGTGGATATCGTTCCATGGTGGAAATACTGGACGGAGGCGAATATCCTCAGGCGGTATTTGCAGCTTCTGACATGATGGCGCTCGGAGCCTTAAAAGCGATCAAGGAGAGAGGACTGTCAGTACCGGAGGACATCCAGTTGATTGGCTGTGATGATATTGAAGCTTGCCGTTACAGTGATCCTCCACTTAGCACGGTGAAACAAGATAAACAAAAATTGGGGAAATTAGCAGCTTATATGCTTGACGATTTAATTCAGGAAAATGGAGAGATCCATCCTGTCAAGGTAGATCCCGAACTGATCGTCCGGTCGTCCAGCTTGTAAGATGTTTTCTACACATTGACATACAGGAGGAAGTAGATCATGACAACAATACAGTTACCTGAATCTTTAAAATGGGGAGCTGCAACAGCTTCTTATCAAATTGAAGGAGCTGCTCAAGAAGATGGGCGAACTCCTTCGATTTGGGACACGTTCTCCCATACACCAGGAAAGGTGAAAAACGCGGACAATGGGGATCATGCTTGTAATAGCTACCATTTATATAAAGAAGATGTTAGTCACTTGAAGGAATTGGGAGTCGATATGTACCGGTTCTCCATTTCGTGGTCACGAGTGATTCCAGCAGGTACAGGAGAGGTCAATGAGAAAGGGATCGCTTATTACAGAAACTTGATCCAGGAACTAATTGATAACGGGATTGAACCGATGATTACTCTTTATCACTGGGACCTTCCTCAAGTGCTGCAAGATGCAGGTGGATGGGAAAGCAGAGAGACTATCGACGCTTTTCAGGAGTATGCCAACACGATGTTCAAAGAGTTCGGTGGACAGGTTAAAAAATGGATTACGATCAACGAACCATGGTGTGCGTCCTTTTTATCCAACTATCTAGGAGTCCATGCGCCAGGGAAACAAAGTTTGCAGGCCGGAATTGATGTGGCTCACCATCTATTGGTAGCTCACGGGAAAGCCGTCCAGTCGTTCCGTGAATTGGTTCCAGATGGAGAAATCGGTTATGCACCGAATGTTAGCTGGTTAGAACCTTACAGCCCAACTGAAAAGGACCAAGCCGCTTGTCGTTTGTCGATGATGTTTCAAAAAGAGTGGTTTATGGACCCTGTTTTCAAAGGTTCTTATCCAGAAGAGCTCGTTCAACTGTTCGCAAAGCATCATGCAGAGGTTCCGATTGAAGAAGGGGATTTAGAGATTATTTCCCAGCCGATCGACTTTATGGGAATTAATTATTACACCGGAAGCTTAGGTCGTTATAAAGAAGGAGCCGGTCTTTTCGAGGTGGAGGAAGTGCCCCTTGATGAAAGAAGAACCGATATCGGATGGCCGATTTATTCTGAAGGCTTTTATAAAGTCCTCTGTAACCTTCATGAGACGTATGGGGATGTTCCGATTTACATAACGGAGAATGGTGCCTGCTACAATCATGAAGTTGAAGACGGAAGAGTGAACGATCAGGAGAGAATCGAGTATTTAAAGCAGCATTTAACAGCTTTGGAAAGAGCGATGAAGGCGGGTGTACCGATCACTGGGTACATCGTATGGTCTTTGCTTGACAATTTTGAGTGGGCAGAAGGGTACGAGAAGCGTTTTGGTATCATCCATATCGATTTTGACACGTTCGAGCGTACGAGAAAAGACAGTTTCTACTGGTATCGTGACACGATCCGTGAACAACAGTTTAGTCTTTAATTTTTTTGTGTAATAGAAACCGGTTTCGTTGATGATTAAAAGGAGGAAATCATTTGAAGAAAATTGTAGTCGTCGGTTTTTTGCTTTCTGTCCTGATCTATGCGATCGCAAGTCCTGTTTTAGCTAAGAAGGGAAATGATGAAGCTGAGGGTCATTGGACAGAGCGCGGCCTGTTCACCGGACTTCATGATAAAAACTCCAATGCTGCGGTGTCACATGATGAATATGCCACCATGATCAACAACTTGTTAGGGTATCCTGACTCTTCTAAAGACAGTCTATCTGTCGCTTATGAGCTGGGGTACTTGGAGGAAGATTCCATTAATGAAAAGTCAGTTGTGAAAAAAGGGGCAGCCTACGGTATCTTTGAAGATGTGCTGCCTCAAGACTATGATTTTTCAGTAGAGGATAACAAAACGAATCAGCCGCTGAAACGGAAAGACGTAGTTCACCTTGTGGACTCTCTAATTGAAGAATACTACGGTGAAGCCGGAACGTTCAGCGATCAGGTCGTCGAAGGGAATGCATGGATCAGCCAAGCAGGCGTTACTCTTGAAAACACTGTGATCGAAGGCGATCTTTTCATTACGGCTTATCAAAGTGAATCGATTGAGTTGAACAATGTGACCGTTGAAGGCCAGATTTTTGTTGAAGAAAAGGCTCAAAATCAAGTGTCCATCATCCAGTCGGAACATAATGGAGTCGTCGTGTTCAGTCTGAATGATCAGCCTTCTGATTGGTCTCTAGTCTGGTCAGACGAGTTTATGGGCGACCAGATAGACCCGGAAAAGTGGAACTTAGACGAGGGAAACTGGTTGTTGGATGAAGACGGTAATCCTGTCTCTCCTGGCTGGGGAAATAACGAAAAGCAATATTACACGGATTCTTCTGAGAACGCTTACGTTGAAGATGGTAAATTGACGATTGAAGCGAAAAAAGAAGAGACACCGGTTACAGATGAATTCGGTTCCTACGACTATACATCAGCGAAACTGACAACACAGGATCTTTTCAGTAAGAAATATGGAAAATTTGAAGCACGTATGAAGCTGCCTGAAGGACAAGGCTACTGGCCTGCCTTTTGGATGATGCCACAGGATAGTGTGTACGGCGTTTGGCCGACATCTGGTGAAATCGACATTATGGAAGCGGCCGGAAATGACCTTGAATCCATCGGTGGAACGATTCATTACGGAGAAGCGTTCCCGAACAACACGTATCAGGGCAAAGAGTATCACTTCCCTGAAGGAGAAGATTATACAGATTTCCATACGTATTCCGTTGAATGGGAGCCAGGGGAAATCCGTTGGTATGTCGATGGCGAGCTTTATCAGACGTTGAATAATTGGTTTACGAAAGGCGAAAATCAGGCAGACAAGTATTCCTTCCCGGCACCATTCGATCAGGAATTCTATTTAATCCTGAACTTGGCGATCGGTGGATGGTACGGAGGAGATCCGGATGAATCCACGGAATTCCCAGGGAAAATGGAAGTCGATTATGTAAGAGCTTATGAACTTACGGGAAGAGACTACAAGACACCTGAAGAGCCAGTCCTTGAGCAAGAGGAGCTTCCGGAAGATGCTAAACAGCCGCTGGAAGACGGAAACTTCATTTACGATCAGGATTACCAGAATCCTTTCACTGTAGTAGAGGAGAATGGACAGAGCTTTGATCCTGAATATTGGAACTTTGTGAAACTACCAGACTTCGGTGGGGCAGGAGACATTTCTACAGAAGACATCAATGGAGAGATATTTGCGAAGACGGCCATTCAAAATCCAGGGAATGCGTTATGGTCTCTACAATTGATTCAAAATGTCCCATTAGTTCAAGGCAGGACGTATGAAGTAAGTTTCGATGCCAAATCCACAACGGACCGTACTCTTATGACCAAAGTGTCTGGAGGAGCAGAAAGGAACTTTGCGAACTATTCAGGAGAAGAAACCGTTTCTCTGACGAATGAAGTGCAAAGCTTCGACTATACGTTTACGTTGAATCAATCGACAGATTTAGCAGGACGACTTGAATTCAATATGGGGGCTGCGGGAACAGAGCCTGTATGGATTGGGAACGTTCGTGTAGAGGATATCACGGATCAAATAGAAGAGTCCGGTACAAAGAGTCCACTACCAGATGGAAACCTGATTTACAACGGAACGTTTGACCAGGGTGACATGTCCCGTATGAATTACTGGGAAGTGTCTGGTCAGGGGGTAGAAAATGCCGGTGTGGCTGTAGCCGAACGAGAATTGAAGGTTGAAATCGGTGGCGACAGCGAGGCTCTGGAAGATGCGACTGTGAAACAGACAGGCATTCCTTATGAGCAAGCGGCTACTTACGAATTGACGTTTGATGCTCGAGCAGATTTGCCACGTGATGTTCAAGTAGCTTTTGCTGGAGAGAATGGATCAATCCATCAACAATCTATTTCATTGACGGACGCGATGGAGACGTACACGATTCCTTTCACTGTTTCTGAAGATCAAGCAGATGGGGTTGGAGAACTCATTTTCAACTTGGGTGGTCAGGAGATCAAAGTGTGGGTCGACAATGTTCGTATGATCCAAACTTCAAAACCGGTAGACTACAGTGAAATCGACCTTTATCCGCTTAAAAATGGTGATTTCGCTAATGAAAAAACGAGTTGGTCTGAGTATATCCACTTTGACGCTGCTGCAGGTGTAACGGTGGAAGATGAAGCGTTGAAGGTTGGCATTGAGAATGCAGGTCAGGAACAATGGAGTGTCCTCATAGAACAACCGAACTTGAACCTTGCGAAAGATGTTACGTACACTTTATCTTTCGATGCTCGTTCCAGTATGGAGCGGAAGGCAGAGGTAACGCTTGAAAATGCGGGATACTATAGATATCTTTCAGAGGTTGTTACGTTGGGAACAGACATGCAAAACTATCAATATGAGTGGACGATGCCAGCAGATGATCAAGTTTCTCTGAAATTCCTATTAGGAAATGTCGTCGGAGCTCATGATATCTATTTGGATAATGTCGTACTGGAAGTGAAAGACGCAGAACAGTATGAATAATGGTCGGATAGAAAGTTTCCGTTTTTAATATCAGAGGTTGGAGGGCCAGGAAATGACTCGCTTTCCATGGGCGGGCGCTGAGCTTCCTCGGAGCTAGGCTCCTGCGGGATCTCACCCTGCCCTCTTCCTCCCATAGGAGTCTCGCCATTTCCTGGCCCTCCTTGCTGGAATAGGTGAACGGAAACATCACTTATCGATTATGTGTGGAAATAAAACAATAAGTTCAACTAAATAAAAGCCGTGAGAGCACATCTTTGCTCTCACGGCTTTTTCATATAGGCTCTATTAAACTGGTTTCCCGGTCCTCCTAACTCTGTTATAAAAGACGGAAACAGTTCAAACGACTATGATTTAATATCTTTAACCTGCACCCGCTGTTCCTCTTTATGAGACACAGCCGCTGCTTGATTGACTAACGTCAGTAGTTTGGCATCCTTGTGAGAGATGGAGGTCGCCGCTCCATTCAGAATACTTTCGGCCCACTGTTCCATTGGCATCGGCAAATCGTCAGGAAGCTCTGAAGGGGTCACCCAGCCGTCTTGATCCAAGTGAGAGCTTTTGAGGCGGACGCTGTCTCCTTCAATCATTAAGGTACCTTCCGTTCCGTATAATTCCAGCTGAAATGGACTGCCGTAAGAGAGGAAGCTCGTTTCCAGCATGGCAAGGGCACCGGAATCATATTCAAGGAGTACAGCTGCATGGTCATCTACACCCAGATTACGCATAGATTCTAGTCTTGCGGTGACTGCTGTTGGCTCACCGACGAGTCGATTGGCCAAATAGATCGGATGGGCACCTAAGTCGATCAAAGCGCCACCGCCTGCCTGTTCACGGTTATAGAAGCGTTCAGGCAGCCAGCCTTCTGGATTTTCTTTTGTCGGGACAGAGCCGTTGTGAGCGACTCGGCATCTGAACATCGTCAGTGTTCCTAGTAGCTTCTCATCCAACACCTGTTGGGCGTACACATAATAATTCTTTGTCAATCGGGGAAGGGAGATCATGAACTCCACTCCATTTTGACGGACAGCCTCCAATATTTCTTCACACTCTTCCACTGTAAAAGCAAGTACCTTCTCTGTGAACACATGCTTCCCGTTCCTTGCGGCGGCTAAGATCAGTTCTGTATGTAGGTCGGTCGGGGTGGAAACGATGACTCCGTCAATATCGGGATTGGATAAGAGTCTTTCATAATCAGGCTCAAAAGGGACTTCTAGCTCCTCCGCCCATTTCTGACCACGTTCAGCATCTTCGTCCCATACGGAATGAATTTCAATGAAAGGGTTCTCTTTTGCTTCTTTTTCGTAATCTACAGCGTGAACATGCCATTTGCTTAATAAGGCGACACGAATCATTGTGCACGCTCCTCTCTTCGTCATTACCATCCATTATATCATTGAAGTGGAAGGATTCGGAAAAGAAACAACCCTCATCCTTGCTTCTCACCGAAGACGGCCACCCATTGATTCTCAAATAGGGGAGCAAACTGCCCGTTCTTCCATGATAAAGGGGTTTGCACGACGCCAAGCTGGTCCGCGTTGTATTGTCCGGCGATTCTTTGTAAGGCAAACAGCTCATATACTCCGTCATTGTCAAAATCGACCGGGTACAACTGATTCAAGCCGGATACAAATCCCTCCAAAGGCTTCAGAAGCTTCCCGTCGCTGCCATAAATCTCGGATAAATACTCTGGGTCCCGACCGCTTAGGTCGATCATAAATTGAAGATCCATCGTTTCGTTGATCACTTTTACTTGATAATCATCCTGATATAAAACTTTATAAATAAAAGTCTGATCGAAAACTTCATAGTCAAATAAAAGGGATGGCATGTTGTGGAGGAAAGAGTAAATGTAAAAGTAGCTGAATCCACCGCTTCCGCCTGAATCCATGCGGATAAAAATATCGTCCGTCCCATTTCCTGTGAAGTCACCTAAGAACAGGCGTGGCTGATAAGCCTGATCGGTTTTAAGAGGAATGGTGAAGAATTGGTTGCTTCTGCCGTCTTGAATCACGAGTGTGATGTGTGTGTTATAAGGGCTATCGGACGTCTGCTGACCAACTAGATACACGTAATCCTCTACAAAGTCACCGGTTACATCTCCCTGCGCAAACGAAAGAATGGTTGAAGATTGGCTGTTCGTCCGGTAATCGTACATGTTCACTGCCCCTTTTTATAAGTTTATTGAACAGCGTATGTAAAAAAGAAGAAAATGACATAAAAAAAGAGCCATAGCGGCTCTTTTTACAATTTTTTAAATCCTTCTTGTGTCAGAAACTCGGCAGCTTCCTGGTAAGAATTGAAGAACCCTTCCAATCGTTCATCAGCATAAACGGCAAAGCCATCCTCTTCCCGTAAAAGAATGAGTGCTTGGTCAAAATTGTTCAGCCATTCTTCCATGACCGGATTTTTTTCGGCAGGGGATAAGGACAAGGAATCGATGGAATCTCTGACGACATCGCGCAGCTCTTCCGCATCGAAATGACGGATATTGATCATGCCACGGTCATCCGTTTCATAGTCATTCATTTCGCCTCCGTAAACAAATCCGTTTCCGTTAGGATGAAGACGATACACCACAATCTGTTTATCATAAAGACTGTCTTCAAAGTGGAAGTTGACCCGTCCCATGGAAATTTCTTTCTTTGTCAGTTCTTCAAATTCTTCTATAATGGATAGCTTCTCTTCAAATGTCAGCATCATATCCTCCTATATTTTCAGGCATCTATTCATTATTTCAGCCAGTCTTTTATTTTAAACAAAAATTTCTCTATTGTACATAGGAGACAGACGTGGTATAGTAGCATAGCGATGAGCTGTTTGCGTAAGACGAAGTACATGCTTCTCCGGAGGCTAAACGGTGAATGTGGTCACCGGTATATTCGCGGCAAAAATCGAAGCCTCCCTTACGAAGGGAGGCTTTTTTCTATTTACGCACCAAAACTCATATGCTGATAGCGTCCTCGTGCGATCTGGTAGATGCCATAAAGCGCCAAACCGAGAGCGACGGCTCCTAAAATCAATTGTCCATATGGCTGTTGGGCCAATTCTGAAAGAGCTCCGTCGAGTCCTTTCGATTGGGAAGGATCAGCGGTCCATGCAGTCTGAATAAAGAAAAATCCAATCATACCTAATACAATCCCTCGTGCTGTCAATCCCATTTTTCCTGCGGTACGTGCCACTTTCTTCTCATGACGATCCATCTCTCCAGCCTGGAATTTCTTCATGAATCTCCCGGACAGGCCAGTAAACAATTCGTAAAGGCCATATCCAATGATGATGGCTCCAACGATGCCGACAAGCCATTGACCATACGGCTGGCTTAATAACCGAGCGGAAATCGTTTGTTCAGAATTTCCGCCGCTGCTTCCGGAATGAAGAGCGATGCGGATGGCGTTGATCGCAATACTTGAGTAGATGACGGCACTGACGAAATACCCTATCCTGGAAACCTTCCCGCTATTATCAGGGTTCTTCGTAGCCTTTATTACATCCCAAAAAATATAACCGATCAGTCCGATTCCAATGACCCATAACAGAATTTCTCCGAGTGGCATACTCGCAATCGAACGAAGAGCGCCTGTTGTTCCTGTCGTTTCACCGCCCATACCAATTGCAGTCATAAATGCCAGTACGCCGATCAGGAAGTACACGATTCCCTTCGACATGTAGCCTAATCGCGCAAAACGCCTCACCCAGGGTTTGATCTCGCGTTTAGCTTTCTCGGTTGTACCCTTTCGAATTGATGCATCCATTGCTGTCCATCTCCTTAAAATTGTTGTGTTACCTATGAATTCCCAATAAGAAGAGACGTTCAAACGGTATTTTATAACTTTCTTTTGAAAAGGTAGGGGTTACTTTTGGCTCATTATGGTATAGTAGGGGAAAGCAAGAGGTGAAAAAATGTATGTAACAATTAAAGAAACAGCAGAATACTTAGAGTTGCCGGAAGATTATGTGGAACGTCTAGTTCGGGAAAATAAAATTCGTGCGGTTCACGACGGAGAGGAATACTTAATAAACCGTGAACAATTCCAATCTCATCTTGAACAAATGGAAAAATACCGCGCGATGATTCAAGAATATTTGAATGAACCGATTCCTGAAGACCCGGACGTGAAAGATGAAGATTAAAAAAGCAGAGCGGTCAGCTCTGCTTCGAGTCATCATTCTGTTACAGCAATTGCTTCAATTTCAACCTTTGCCCCTTTCGGCAATTTGCTCACTTCAACTGCAGCGCGGGCCGGATAAGGTTCGTTTAAGTAACTGGCATAAACTTCATTGACTTTAGCAAAATCATCCATAGACGCCAGGAAAATCGAAGCCTTTGCGATATTCCGGTATGTAAGACCAGCCTCCTCCAAAATCGCTCCGATATTTTTCATGACCTGATGAGCTTGTTCTACAACGTTCTCCGAAACAAACTCCATCGTTTCAGGGTCTAACGGAATTTGACCTGAAATGAATAAAAGGTTACCAACCTCGGTAGCTTGCGAATAAGGTCCGATTGCAGCAGGTGCTTTAGTAGTAGATAAAGGTTTGAACATCATGAATTCTCCTCTCTGTTTTTCATTATCCTAACACGTAGACGTATTTTAAAGAAACAATAATCTCTTATCCGTATAAAGGATGAGAAGAAGTGGTTACGAAAGGTTGTGGGAACATGCATGATCGAAAACGCCTAGAAGAACAAATTGAGCATTTACGGACGAAAATGTACGAAATCTATGAGAACGATCCTTCTGATAAAAGGCTTCTGGAGGTTTCGCAAAATCTCGATGAATTGCTGAATAAATTCAATAGTCAGGACCCGACGACATAAAGGCAGTGGAAAGCATTTTACTTTCCGCTGCTTTTTTTGAAGGTTTCAAAGAGGATAGGGAAGCCTTTGAGTGACATTTATTCATTGGAAGCGTTTCATTCATGAGAAAAAAAAGATAAAAATATAAATTTTCAGAAAATGGGTTGCGGACGTATATTTCAAGAGCTAGAATACTCCTTACATTCTATTTTGAGAGGAGGCTCAGCGATGGTCACATTTGTCGCATCCATATTGTTATTAATTATCGGTTATTTCGTTTACTCAAAGGTGGTCGAACGAATTTTCGTCATTGATGACAATCAGAAAACACCAGCATACACAGAAAACGATGGACTGGATTACATGCCGCTTAGTTGGTGGAAAGCAAGTCTGATCCAGCTTTTAAATATTGCAGGACTTGGCCCAATCTTCGGAGCGGTCATGGGTGCCTTATATGGTCCGGTTGCTTTTATATGGATTGTAGTCGGCAGTATCTTTGCAGGCGCTGTCCATGATTATTTTTCCGGAATGCTTTCATTACGACACAAAGGGGCACAGTACCCGACACTTGTCGGAAAATATTTAGGAAATGCCGTACGCCCGATTATGAACGTATTCTCGATTGCATTGATGGTTCTTGTCGCTGCAGCCTTCACAGCAGGACCAGCCCAGCTGGTTGCAGAAATAACACCGATCGGATTTTTGACCGCTGTTCTTATTATATTTGGTTACTTTTTAATGGCTACATTACTTCCTATAAATAAAGTGATCGGAAAAGTTTATCCGATCTTTGGCGCGATCCTGATCTTTATGGCTGTTTCCATCGGTGTCGGCATGTTTTTCTTCGATCAACCGATTCCGAACTTGACTGTCGAAAACCTTCATCCGGGAGAGCTGCCGATGTGGCCACTCCTTATGGTGACGATCTCCTGTGGGGCGATTTCAGGGTTTCATAGTACGCAAAGTCCGATTCTCGCACGTACACTGAAAAAAGAAAGTGAAGGAAGAAAAGTATTTTACGGAGCCATGATTGCAGAAGGCGTGATCGCATTGATCTGGGCTGCTGCAGGTATGACATTCTTCGGAAGCACCGGCGGACTTCAAAGTGCACTTGATGCAGGTGGACCGGCAGGAGTTGTCAACGAAATCAGTACAAGCACTCTCGGAACATTCGGCGGCATCCTGGCGATCCTTGGTGTCATTATTCTTCCAATCACAACAGGAGATACCGCTCTCCGCTCTTCACGGATGATGCTTGCTGAATTGGTGAAGGGAATCCGTAAGAAGGACTTCACAAGCAAATGGGCGCCGATGGCACTTGCTATTCCGGTTGTTTTGCCAGCCTTTTTCCTGACACAGATTGATTATACATTCTTGTGGAGATATGTTGGCTGGTCCAACCAGGTCGTGGCAACGGTCATGCTTTGGACCGGAGCGATGTATTTGCTTCAAAACAGGAAGTTCCACTGGATTTGCAGTATTCCAGCCTTGTTTATGACGGCCGTCGTCAGTACGTATATTTTCTACGCACCAGAAGGTTTCTCGCTTCCGTATTCCGTTTCTATGGTCATCGGAGCAGGCATCTGGGTCGTTGTCGCCACATGGTTTGTCTGGCAAATCATCAAAAATAAACAACTTCACAACCAAGAAGATCTGCTTGCAAGAAAAGCAGGATAAAGGAAACATCCGCTACCTTTAATCGAGGAGCGGATGTTTTTTCGTTGTGTGTATTTATAGAGTTAAAGGATAGGGTTGTCATTTTTAATAGTACAAGGGTGGTGAGGAAACTACTTGCTTTCCTGCGGGGGACCTGGCAAGCCTCCTCAGGCATTTCGCCTTCCGGGGTCTCGCCGTTTCCTCATCACCCTATACCCAATGTGTTAGACAACCCTGCAAAATTGTGCGGAAGAGATATGATCACTAATTCAAAATAGTGTATGGTGTTTCCGGTTATTTATTTCATAGGAAGGAGGGGTGGGAAATTGCGAGACTCCTATGGGAGAAGGTGACAGGCTGAGATCCCGCAGGCGCCGTGCGCCGAGGAAGCTCAGCGTCCCCCCATGGAAAGCGAGTCATTTCCCATCCCTCCTTTTTCTGTTAAACGTAACGGAAACCTGTGAAATTTTTTCTATATCATTTATCCTTCATGCTTGGCTTTGAGGCGTTGGTGCTTCCACATGATGTAGCGGTAGCGGATGAAGCAGCCGATGCAAAAGCCCATCAAGGCAATGCCTGCCGCAGTCATGACCATGATGCTGAACAAGTATCCAGCCCATTGAACGTTCAACGTAAAAAACAAAAGCGAGAGACCTAGACAAACCGTCGCAATCCACTGGTTGAAAATCTGCTGATCACGATCTTCCTGCTGATAAGATGTCAATGGCTTCCGCAAGAAGTTTCTTCCTATTAAAATCACGGGATTTTTCTTTGTCATCAATGTATAGACTCCAATAATAAAAGGGATGAGCAAAAGAACAGGAGTTGTGAAAAGACTTAAGAGAACAGTAGTAATAATAAATAATTGGTTCAATTGGACGAGAGGTTTTGGGATACTCATCGAATCACCTTCCTTATTTCATATTATACACAGTGTATTACTAGGAATAAAGAAAGGTGTTCGACTTCAAGCCTTTTTGTAGCGGAACCATGATAGGAGAAGAGTGACGATCAATCCAGCTAGCGCAATAATCATAGCCATCGTCCATCCTTCTAAGAACCATCCTCCAATAAATAACCCCATGGCGCATCCAACAGGAAGTTGCCAGTTGAATTTTTTCAAAAACAACCCCTCCTTTTCATATGGATGATTTTACCTTATGGCTGCTATTTCAAACCTTTTAATTTATAAAAACGACGAGTGTTATCAAAAAGAGCCTTATAAACATCGGAAATACGTATTCGTTTAATGCTTGCGATTTTTTCAATCGATGAATGAATCATGGAAGGGTGGGTGATTTTCCCTTCAAATGGACCTTTGAAGCGCCAGGGTCCGTCTGTTTCCACCATCATGAATTCCAATGGGTATTCTTCGATCAAGGTTTGGATTTCCTTTTCATAGAGGCAGTCGGGAGTGACCGAAATAAAATAATTTCTACGAATCATCTCCCGGAGTGTTTCTGATGATCCCTTAAACCAGTGAAAGTGAGCGTTCACATTTTTGTCTTTAAGCAACTCGCAAGCCAGTTCTGCGTCTTCGTAGATGGCATGCAAAATGATCGGCTTCTCCAATTCCTCTGCTAACTGGATGAATTCCTTTAGCGTTTCGATATAAGGCGTCATATCCAACGAGGGTTGTTTCTTCTTCAAATAGTAGGGGAGACCGACCTCTCCGATGGCAACGATTTGATCAGCGTGGCGCTTAGATAATTCTTTGATCGCCGTCATTTCCTTAGCAGACGGAGGAGTCTGTTCCGGATGAAATCCGAATGCCGGCCTAAGCTTAGGGTTCTCTTTAGCTATCTCCAAATGGGTGAAACATGATGGATAGTCGGAGGAGACGCCGATAAAAGCTTCAGCACCTTCCCATAATGCTTCCTGCTCCTCTTTGTTATAGCCGTCTACATGGATGTGCGCATCAATGATTTTCCTCATGACAATTTCCTGATTTCCTTATAGATTTGCTTTTTGCATGTTAAAAAGGGCTCTGTCAAAACGAGGGACGGATCTCTTGGTCTTGAGAAGGGAACCGTGAACTCCTTTTGGACATGAGCGGGTCTGTCGGAGAGGACAATGATCCGATCTGAAAGAAAGAGTGCTTCTTCGATGTTATGGGTGATGAACAAGATGGAGCGCTGATGCTCTTCCCAGATTGAGAGCAGCCACTTCTGCATGTCGTGCCTTGTGAATTCATCTAAAGCAGAGAAGGGTTCATCAAGACAGATGACGGGCTGGGGGCTTAACAGACTGCGAATGAAGGAAACTCTCTGCTTCATTCCGCCTGACAACTGCTCCGGATATGTGTGTTCATAACCGCTTAATCCAGATTTCTCAATCATTCTAAGGGCCTGCTCCCGATCTGTTTTCCCTTGAATTTCACTCCCTAACAGAACGTTTTCAAGGACCGTTCTCCACGGGAGAAGGGAGGGGCTTTGCGGCATATAGCTGATTTTTCCCCGTTGTCCTGTGATGGAGGATCCGTCCATGACGATATCGCCTGAATCAGGGGATAACAACCCTCCGATCACATGAAACAACGTACTTTTTCCACTGCCGGAAGGGCCTAATATGGAGACGAATTCTTTATCCTTCAATTGAAAAGTCAGGTGGTCAAGTACGGATGTTCCGTCGAATGTTTTGGATACGTCCTGAATCTCAAGCTTAGCCATTGGCATCACGTTCTCCTTCCGTTTGATAGCGGATCATCCTTTTTTCCACTTGTGTAATGATGAAAAAGAAGCTCAGACTTAAGATCATGATGAGAAAGATGGCGACAAATACCCGGTCTGTTCGAAAAGAAGAGGAAGCGAGTGTCATATAGACACCGATCCCTTCGCTCGCCCCAAGCCATTCGGATATGACAGCCCCCATCACGCTGTAGGTAGCCGAAATTTTCAAGCCTGAAAAGATAGAGGGCATCGCATGTGGCCATTCGAGCTTTCGGAACAGTTGACTTCGTGTAGCGCCTGCCATTTTCATATAATGAATGTATTCGCGGTTCGTCTGCCGAAACCCGTCCATAGCAGCAACGGTAATTGGGAAAAAACAGACGAGAATAATGATGATCAGCTTCGGTAGGACACCGAAACCGAACCACAGCACAAGTAACGGCGCCAAAACGATGATCGGTATGTTTTGAGATAAGATGAGAAGCGGATAAACGGCTTCTCGGAGCGATGGGATCAAGTGCAGGATGACAGCAACCGCCAATCCGATCAGTGTTCCGATGGCAAATCCGATAAGGGTGAGCTGGATGGTGGAGAGCAGATGGGGCGCATATTGACTCCAGCCGTTAATGCCCTCTCGGATGATTGTTGTCGGAGCCGGAAACAGCCATTCCTGAATCGCCAAAAATCGACTGCTTGATTCCCAAATCACTAACAAAAGGAGGAGGACCGCTGTAGGCCTCCATCCTTTTGATGCATATGTTTTCATCAGCGATACTTCTCTGTCAGTTGATTCATAGTTGCGCCCTCAGGTTGATAGAGAATTTTAATTTGAGACAGTACGTTTTTACATCCGCGTGCGGTCATCGCTTGATTCATTTTTTCAATGACGGGCAAAATGTCGGCAAGATTTCCTTCGATCGTCGTTTCCAGTGGGTGGACTTCATAGTGTAAACCGGACTGGTCGATGATCGAGATCGCTTCGTCTACATAAGGGATGACGTCTTCTCCTTTAGGTGTTTTAGGTATAATTTGAATGCTTACGAGTGAGTTTGTCATGGAATCCTCTCCTTTTAATCGGTGGTTTCGGGCAAAAATTCATTTGTAAACGCGGCTTCTGCATCGAGTTCTTTTTCTAATAAGCCGCTCTCATACATCCAATCCGCATAGTTCATCCAAACGTCTACACTTTGAAGTCCCCATTGAGATGCATCGTCCTGATATTTCGGGGATAACCATTTTTGGCTTGCGTGTACCAGTTCTTCATCGAGGTCCGGAACGGCTTCCAACAGGTGATCTGCTGCTTGTTCAGGATGATCGATTGCAAATTGATACCCTTTCGTTACAGCGGCCATGAATTTTTCGACCGTTTCTGGATTTTCCTCAATCATCGCTTCATTCGTCGTTAGGACAGGTGTGTAGTAATCCAGTTTTTCCGAGTAGTCGGTTAAGTACTGCATGTTCAACTCCTGACCCCTAAGTTCCGCTTCGACTCCTGTCCAACCGTAATAAATCCAGGCGAAATCGATATTCTGCTCTACAGCAGTGAAAAAGTCCGTGTTGCCGATATTGACGATGTCGACTTCGTTTACGTCAGCTCCTTCTTTTGTCATCAGTGAGTCAAGTACAGCTTCTTCAACAGGGGCTCCCCATCCTCCATATGATTTTCCTTCATAATCGGCTGGAGATGTAATGTCTTTTTCTACAGGAGAAGCAAATCCTGAAGTATTGTGCTGGATGATCGCGGCGATCGATACAATCGGAATATCCTGAATGCGAGCTTGCGTCAGGGTTTCTTGAGCGCTGACGCCAAAGTCCGCCTGTCCGGATGCGACAAGTTGATCGGCTCCTGCTTCTCCTGGCATTTTGATGTCTACGTTCAATCCCTGTTCTTCAAAGTAGCCTTCTGCTTCTGCTACATAGATTCCGGTATGGTTCGTATTCGGTGTCCAATCGAGGACAAATGAGAGATCGGTCATCTCCGGACCTTCTGAAGAGGACTGAGCTTGTTCACTGTTTGAACAGGCGGCTAACATGAGTACGAGTACCATCCAAACGACTAATTTTTTCATTGGTTTCCCTCCATGATTGTGATGGTTTACAGCTTGGAAAAAGAACGGGGAACCAGGGTGATGGCATACAAAAAAGCACCCTGGTTATACCATGGGTGCTGGGCAATTCTAAACGAATCAGATCGTTTCGAATGTTCCCTACGCTGGTATAAACCAGATCAGGTTCTAAGGGTCAGTATCAAAACGGATACAATCTCAACCAGCTTCACTGGTCCCCCTACATATCACTTATTCCATTGTAAACAGTTGTTCCTTTTAACCATGCCACAGTTCGTGAAAGTTGGCAAGTCCTTTAAATCTTATTCCTAGTAAGTGGATGGGTTTTGTGTGTTAAAATAAAGAAAGACGATCATATTTGTTTTGAAAGGGGTAAATGTCGGTGAGTAAAATTTTTGTCATCCATGAAAACAACGAATGGACCGATCATTTAAAAGAAAGACTCGAACAACTGGAGTTGCCTTATGAACTGTGGCATTTAGACGAAGGAACGCTGGATTTAACAGAGGAGCCTCCTGAAGGGATTTTTTATAACCGGATCAGTGCTTCTTCCCATACGAGAGATCACCGGTATGCACCGGAATTTACCGAAGCCGTCCTCGCCTGGCTCGAGCGCCATGGGCGGACCGTTGTGAACGGAAGTCGAGCGCTCCGTCTTGAGGTCAGTAAGGTAAACCAGTATATGGCTTTAAACGCTGCTGGTATTGAAACGCCTCAAACGATAGCAGCCGTCGGTCAGAAACAGATTCTTGAAGCGGCGAATCGCCTGGACAAATCTTCATTCATTACAAAGCATAACCGCGCGGGGAAAGGGCAGGGCGTTCAACTCTTCCATTCCAAAAAGGCTTTGGACGAATACGTAAACGGAGAGACATTTGAAGAGCCGGTGGATGGCGTGACCCTGATCCAGCAATACATCGAAGCGCCGGAGCCGTTCATCATCCGTCATGAATTCATTGGCGGGAAGTTTTTATATGGCGTGAAGGTCGATACATCAGAAGGGTTCGAGCTTTGCCCGGCCGATGCTTGTTCGATTGAAGATCTATATTGCCCGACCAACCAACAGGAAGAAAAACCGAAAGCTAAGTTCGAGATTTTGAAAGATTATCGTCCGGATTTCATCGAACGCTATGAACACTTTCTTGCTGAAAATGACATTCAAGTAGCCGGAATTGAAGCGATTCAAGATTATGAAGGAAATGTCTATGCCTATGACGTCAATACGAATACGAATTATAATTCAGATGCGGAAAACGTGGCGGGCCTATACGGTATGCTTGAACTAGCCAAGTATTTAGGGGCAAGATTGAAAGAAGAATATGGTGTGAACGTTCGATGAACGCAAAAAAAAGATCCTGAACCCAGGATCTTTTTTTTAGTGACGCTTACTCAGCCACAAAACGCCGGACTTAGCCAACCTCGGAAGAACACCAGTCATCGGCTTCTGCATCATGTTGCCGAAACCATCATTTTTCCCGAGTGAACCGAGTGCTCCTTTTAATTTTACATCTCCTGGTCGTTCAGGGACGCGGTCAGTCAAGATTGCCGTAAGCACCTCGGCTATTTTTTCTCCCTGCTGCTTGGCAAGCTGGGCGCTTGGAGAATATTCTGAAGAGGCGCAGTCACCGACGATGTATACGTTCTGATGGGTAGGGACTTGGTAAAAGTCATTGATGATGATCTTTTCCTGTCCATCCTTCTCAAAAGGAAGTTCCCGCACGAGGTAATTCGGTCTTACCCCAGCCGTCCATACCGTAACATCATTGATATAACACACGCCGTTGTTGCAGACGCCGTCTTTTTCAACATATTCGACATTGGCGTTATGAATGACTTGGACCTCATTCTTTTGGAACCAGTCTTCGACATAATTTTGGATTTTAGAGTCGAATGCTCTCAAGACCGTTTCGCCACGGTCCAAAAGGCGAATGTTCAAGTCCGGACGGCTTTCTCTCACTTCTGAAGCGACTTCGATTCCGGACAATCCTGCTCCGACAACCGTGACGTTTTTGTAAGCCCCGAGGTTCAGGATCGAATAGCCTGCACTTCTCGCCTTGCCGAAAGTTTGCACACTTTCCGTGAATTCGCGCGCTCCTTCAATTCCATGATAGTTGTCCTCACAGCCTAGGCCGATGATCAAGTAATCGTAGGAAAGGCTCTCATGTAGGTTCTGAACGTGAATCTGTTCCTGTTCGACATCTATTTTTTCGATCTCTCCGTATACATACTCCACCTGATCGTGTTCCGGAAAGTCGACACGTGCATGTCTGTCAGACTCTGTACCGGCCGCAATTGTGTAGAATTCTGTTTTTAATGAGTGGTAGGGGTTGCGGTCGACTACCGTAATCTGAACATCTGAGGGAGCATTTTCAAGCAACCCGTGCAGAATATTCACGCCACCGTATCCACCACCCAAAATTACTACTCGTTTCATGCTTCACACCACCTTCTTCAAAATCCATCATCGTTGTCCGATATTTGGTGTTCATAGGCGTTCATTCGAAAACGCTTTCTGTTTTCTTACAATTTTAAGCCTACCAAAAAACGACCGGGAAAACTACATGAAATGAGCATTTCTTCTTTAATCCTTCATAAAAGTTATAAAATGGAAAATAATGAAACGTTACGAGAAGAGAATCGTATTCTTACAAAAGGAGGGAAATCGAGTGAATCAAAATAAGTTTGTTCTGCTAGATGTCATTTGCTATATCATTTTTCCTCTGGTCGTCTGGCATATGTTGCGCGATGATTTGGGAGACTATTACGCAATGCTTTTAACGACCGTACCAGGGATTGTTTATACGATCTATCGTTTCTTTGCACTGAAGAAATTGAATATTTTCGGTCTTTATATGATCACCACCCTCGTTATCGGTACACTGCTTGATGTGATGGCTGGTTCTGCTCTGCAAATGCTTTGGAACAGTGTCCTATTCGCCTACGTCATCGGAGCCTTCTTTTTACTGACGATGCTGATAAACAAGCCGATCACTCTATTCTTTGGTCTCGATTTTTCAGAAATGCAAGGGTACGATAGGGCATTCAGTAAGCGTCTCTTTTATAAAAAGAAGATCCTGGTGTACTTCCATCTGCTTACCCTCGCATTTGCTCTTCAAGACATCGCGCTAGCCGGTTTAAAAACATGGTTGATCATTGAATATGGTGTGGAAGCTTTTGATCAGGCGCTGATTCTTCGGCAGGTAATCAATTGGGGGCTAACCGTTGTGATTGTCGCGGGATTCTTTTATATAGGGAACATCATCAATCAATCGCCGCAATTGATCGAGCAGGTAGAAGAGGAGATGAAGGCAGAGAAACAGGCGTGAAGTATCTCCTCTTTGTTCAAGCAAGAATCCGTGGTAAAGTGAACCCATAAAAACAGCATGGAAAGTAGGCTAGGATAATGCAGGACATCTACAGTGATATTCTTCAGTTCAGAGGTACCCATTATGATTTCGGATATGAGCAAGGGGTAAGGTTGAGAGATTCGTTTACCTTACATAATCGAGAAAAACAGTGGAAGGTCAGAATCCCTCGTTTTACAGTGGAAGAACAGGAAGTGAAGGAAGCGATCACCCGTTTTGCCCCGGGAGTCTGGGATGAGCTACAAGGTCTGAGAGACGCTCTGGATTGGCCGATGGAGCGGGTGATGATGGAATTCGGAGGCTACCGGATCGACTATAAACGTTCCGGCTGTTCGATCATGACAGGAGACGGTTACCTGATCCGAAACTATGATTATATGCCGAAAACCTATGAAGGTAGATACAGCCTTTTTCAACCGACGGATCAAGGCTATGCGATCATTGGTCCGACCCAGCGGATTACCGGAAGAATGGACGGGATGAATGAGAAAGGGCTAGTGATGGGGTACAACTTCATGCATCGAAAACGTCCGGGTGACGGATTCATTTGCTGCATGATTGGTCGTATGATTCTTGAATCGTGTGCGAATGTAGAAGAGGCGGTCGACATGCTCAAAGAAATTCCTCATCGCCACTCCTTCAGTTATACGGTTTTTGACCCAACGGACCGGACGTATGTCGTCGAGGCCTCGCCACGAGGTGTCGAAGTACGGGAGTCCAATGTGTGTACAAACCACTTTGAAATTTTGACAAAAGAAAACCGTAACCACCTTGTCGATTCCATGAAGCGAATGGATGCCATCAACGGTCAGCGCGACTCCGTCAAGAGTGCTTACGATGCTTTTCGTCTCATGAATGACACGGACAAGGGGGTTTTCTCTGATCTTTACAGCAACTGGGCAGGGACGATTCACACCTCTGGCTATTTACCAAAAGAAAAGAAAGCTTGGTTTGCACTCGGCGGAGACCAGGAGCCGGTCGAATTCGATTTCACAACGTGGCTGGATGGAACAGAATTGACGGATCAGCGCATCACAGGAAAAGTGGATACGGATATTCCGTTTGTCCATATGAAGGACGGGGCTTACTGGACAGGGAAGAAATAAAGAAGCCGTCTTCTTTTCTTTCTGCCTGTGGTACACTACAGTTACATTCACTTATATGGAGGCTGTCATGGAAGATTTATTGAAAATGAAAGATAAAACGATTGTCATTATGGGCGTAGCGAATAAAAGGAGCTTGGCTTGGGGAGTAGCTGAATCCCTTCATCAGGCCGGAGCCAAGCTCGTCTTTACTTACCGTAAGGATCGTTCCCGTTCTAAGCTTGAGAAACTTCTCGAGGAAAACGAGATGAAGGCAGAGCACATCATTCAATGTGACGTCAACGATGACGACAGTATTCAAAACGCTTTTCAAGAAATACAGAAAAAAGCAGACGTGATCCACGGTGTCGTTCATTCCGTCGCCTTCGCCCATGCGGAGGATTTGAAAGGCGAATTCCTGAATACATCCCGTGACGGATTCGCGTTCGCTCACGATACAAGCGCCTATTCATTGATTGCTGTGGCAAAAGCGAGCAAGCCTTTGATGAAAGAGGGCGGATCACTGATTGCGATGAGCTACCTTGGAGCTGAAAGAGTAGTGGAAGGCTATAATGTGATGGGGGTCGCAAAAGCTTCTCTAGAAGCTTCAGTCCGTTACTTAGCATCTGATCTTGGAAAGGACAATATTCGCGTCAATGCGATTTCTGCCGGAGCGATTCGGACACTGGCAGCGAAAGGTGTTCCATCTTTTAATGAAATCCTTCATAAGATCGAAGACACGGCCCCGCTTCGTCGCAATGTGACGAAAGAAGAAGTGGGTGACATGACGCTCGCGATGATGAGTCATCTCTCAAGAGGCGTCACTGGTGAAATTGTTTATGTCGATTCCGGTTACAATATTATGGGATAAGGATCAAGGAAGCTTCTCTTCATTGGAAGAGGAGCTTTTTTTGTTGAGTGTAATTAGAGAAGGGAAAATGGACTGTCTTTCCCAGGACGCCACGAATGTTTTCATTATACCTCTTAAATCTGTAAACGTTTCATCTTTCATGAGTGGGGAATGTTAGATATAAGTAAAATTGCATAGGAAAATAGAATGGAGGAATATTGGATGAGTAGACAGCAAACCATTATTAAAGAATCTTTGAAAGCTCTGATGGAAGATGAATCGTTTTTACCTGATTTACAGGCGCAGACAAGGGAGCAGGCGTTTAATTCCCTCGTATCTTTATTGTCGACCCCGAACCATATACATAAATCCTTTCTCCGGATTACGCTCGAAAACGGTACCATTGTGAGAATTCCAGCTTTCCGTGTCCAGCATAGCAACACAGTAGGACCTTATAAAGGCGGGATTCGTTTTCACCAGTCGGTCAATGAGGACGAAGTTTCCAACTTAGCCAAACTGATGACGCTTAAGAATTCCCTTCATGAAATCCCGTTTGGAGGGGCGAAAGGTGGCGTCATCATCAATCCGAAAGAATATAGCATTAAAGAGCTGAACTTGATTTGTAAAAAATATGTCCAATATTTCCATGATGTCATAGGTCCGGACAAAGATATTCCGGCTCCTGATGTCGGTACAGGAGAGCGGGAAATGGACTGGATGATGGGCGAATATAAAACGACACACCCCGGCAAACAGTACCGTAACAGTTTTACAGGAAAGAGTATCGTCAACGGGGGGTCTCTTGGTCGCAGAGAAGCGACTGGAAAAGGGGTTTATTTTACGTATCGCTACATGATGCATAATTTCGTGAAAGAAAACAAAAAGTGGCTGAAAGATACGGAAAATCGTTTTGCTCATACAGCGCTTGACCATGTGGATGGTAAGACGAAGATAGCTGTGCAAGGGTTCGGGAACTTGGGATCAGTTGCCGCTCTCGAAGCCTATCAGTGCGACTATTTACAAAATAAAGTCGTTGCCGTCAGTGATCATAACGTTATGCTCTACCATGAAGAGGGATTGGATATTCCAGCACTTATCAATTTTGCACAAGAACATGATGGAGAATTGCCTACGTCTGAGGAACAGCTTCGCGACTATGATGTAAGAGCGGAGATAAAAGAAAGAGATGATTTGCTTGAGCTCGATGTCGACGTGCTGCTTCTCGCTGCTTTAGAAGATCAAATTCATGAAGACAATATGAAAGAAATCAAAGCGAAAATCATTATAGAAGGAGCGAATGGACCGATCACTGAAGAAGCAGATAAGGACCTTGCGGATAAAGGGGTCCTTATTATCCCTGATATTCTAGCTAATGCGGGTGGTGTGATTGTTTCTTATTATGAGTGGATACAGGGGAGAGAGACGCAGTTTATGACAGAAGATGAAGTGTTTGACCGTCTTTTTGATAAGCTGAAGGAAACGATGGACACAATTTTGCCGCAGTTTTTCGGAGATCCTTTTCCACTTAGACAAAATTGCTATATCCATTCGGTCATGAAACTCTCCACCATCATGTATCGCCAAGGAAAACTATACTAAAACGCTTCGTCAAATCTTAGTGTTGTTCTTTGTATGTCAAAGTAAAAGTAAAAAGTTTCCGTTTTTCATATCAGATTTTGGAGTGCCGGAAAATAACTCGCTTTCCAAGGGCGGGCGCTGAGCTTCCTCGTCGCAAGCTCCTGCGGGATCTCAGCCTGCCCTTCTCCTCCCATAGGAGCCTCGTCATTTCCCAGCACTCCTTCCTGAAATAAATGAACGGAAACATCGCGATAAGTAGTCTCGTTTGACCGTGCCGATCAATAGTTATTTTGCTATTTTAAGGATGGTTGAAAGGGTTCTAGATAGAGAGTTTCTATTAACGACTCTCTATCTTTATTTTTTATTAGGGGAGAGGATCAGCTTTCTCATGATTGATGACATCAAATAGTCTTGCTGGCCTACTTTCAAACCTGCGCAATCAATATTATGTATCGTGCGCCTGTTAATATTAGCACCTATGATTCTTAGTCCCACAGGGTTTAACAAGTCCATCACTTTTCCTATGTATTCCGTGTCGCTTCTCATATGCTCTAGCATAATGATTCGGCCGGTGGGTTTTGTGACACGTCTTAATTCCTTGAATCCCTGTATGGGATCAGGAACGGAGCAGAAGACGCATGTTGAGACGACCGTATCAAATGTATCATCCTCAAACTCAAGGTTCTCAATATCCATTTCATTTAATGTAAAATCCCTCGGCAATTGGTCTGCTTTTTCACGTGCTCTCTTTAACATGTTGGAACTGAAATCAATGCCGGTGACGCTTGTGCCTTCAGGGTAATACTTCAGGTTGGCACCCGTTCCGACTCCTACTTCTAAAACTTCCCCATATGCATGCTGAAGAAGGTCTTCTCTCCATTTTTCCCTAATCATATGATCCATCAGATCGAATACACCTGAAATTCGGTTGTACCGTTTTTTGATTTTTTCCGTTTGTTTGGAATCCATATCCGTACTCCTCGGTTTGATTTCATCCTCCGTTCATAATAGCTGAAAGGAGACGACAATCAAAAGTTTTGGTCGTTATTCAGAAGATGAATAACCCTTGCACCTTTTAGAAAGGGCAAGGGTTATTTCGGTTTCGGCAATTCTTCATTCGAATCAATGGACAGGTCAATGGTCGAATCTTGCTTTCTCGCATCGTGATGGAGTTTTATGAAAAGCAAACTGAGCACTGGAACAGACATTAAAACAATGAAGAACTCGATCATCATGTTCTCCTCCTTATTTGTCTCTATTTTATACTTAGAAGCAAAATAAGTAAACGAATAACTGATTATTCTGAAAAATAAACAAGAAAAGTGTCGGGGATTTTGTAGGTCACCATAAAAAAAGAACTCAGAGAAGCTCTCTGAGTTCTTTTGCTCCATCAACCCGTATTGCGGAGGCCAGCTGCGATTCCACTGATGGTCAGAAGCACCTCAGTCAGAAGTTCTTCATTTTCCTCTTCGGAGTTTCGCAGTTCTTTAATCAATTCTACTTGTAAGAAGTTCATTGGGTCTACATAAGGGTTTCTTAGGCGGACGGACTCCTTGATCGTCGGCTGATGATCAAGTAATTCATCATCGCCAGTGATTTGAAGCAGAATATCTTTTGTTTCGTTGTACTCATCGACAATCGTTTGGAAAATTCGTTCTCCAATTTCTGGATCGTTGACAAGTGCTGTATATTCTTTTGCGGTTTGAATGTCCGCTTTTGTTAAAGCCATTTGTAAATTGTTAATGGTTGAACGGAAGAACGGCCAGTTCTCATACATATGCTGGAGCTGTTCCAAGTTCTCTTTGCTCTTCCCAGCATAATCGGATAAACCGGATCCAGCTGCAAACCAGGCTGGAATAAGCTGACGGCTTTGTGTCCAAGCGAATACCCAAGGGATCGCCCTGAGGTTTTCGAACTTCGAGCTGTCTTTACGCTTCATTGGACGAGAACCGATATTCAGCTCGGCAATCTCTTTGAGTGGTGTCGCCTCGTTGAAATAGGTGAGGAAATCTTGATCCTCAAATACGAGGGACTGGTATTTGCTGAGCGATACTTGCGAGACTTCTTCCATTGCCTGCTCCCACGAAGATTCCCTCAGATGTGCTTGTTCTGACTCGCGGGAAACGTTAGCTGCCCCTTCAAGCAGAGTTGAAGCACCCTGTTCGAGGCTTCGATAAGCAATGTCTCGTAGCAGATAACGGGAGGAGAGCACTTCACCCTGTTCGGTAATTTTTACACCGTCTCCTAATGTTTCGGCAGGCTGTGATAATAAGCTTCTGTTTAATGTGCCACCACCACGGCCTAGGGAACCACCGCGACCATGGAAGAATTTCAGGCCGACATTGTATTCGCGAGCCATATCGTGAATTTCCTTCTGGGCTTTATACAAGCGCCAGTTGGCTGTCAATGTACCGCCGTCTTTACTTCCATCGGAATAGCCAAGCATAATTTCCTGGTGGTTTCCGCGCTCTTCCAAATGCTTACTGAAGACATCCATTTCAAATAATGTCTTCAAAATTTCCGGTCCAGCGACTAAGTCATCGACGGTCTCAAGAAGCGGAGCGACATTAATATGACTCTCTACACTTCCATCAGCATGTAGACGATAGATGCCGGCTTCTTTTGCCAATACGAGTACTTCCAGTAAATCACTGGCGGACTCTGTCATACTGATCAAATAAACTTCAATTGAACGCTTCCCGAATTCTGAATGGGCGTTGCGGATCATATGGAAGACGTTCAGCATTTTTTGAGTATCTTCCGAGTAGTCTTCGTTCAACAGGGAGATAGGGCGTGGATCTTTCAATACCTGCTGCAAGATGTGAAGCTTTTCTCTCTCGGATCTCTCACTATAATTGTCTTCAATTCCTACTTTGCGAAGTAATTCGGTAATGGCTGCCTCGTGCTCGCCACTATGGTTACGGATATCGAGAGTAGCTAGGTGGAACCCGAACATTTCGACTTGACGAATCAGTTTACGAAGCTTCTTCAATTCGCGTTCGTTCGGCTGATGTGTCAGTGCACTCGCTTTGATTTGGTGAAGGTCTTCCAAAAGTTCGTCTGAATATTGGTATCCGAACTCGGATTTTCCTACATGTCGAAGACGCTCGAGGATAATAGCGAATTTCCTGCGGTAAATTTCCGTTTCCACTCGCCATTTCTTTCCTTTATCCAATAGAGCTTCTTCCTTTTGAACAGATGCAAGCAGATCATCGGTCACTTCAATATGATTGGTGGAATGACTGAAACGTTTCATCAGCTCCACGAGAACGTTCTCATATTTTTTCAAAATAAGTTCTCTCTGCTTCTCTAAAGTCTCCCATGTGATTTCTGGTGTTACATTCGGGTTTCCATCACGGTCTCCGCCGATCCAGGAACCGAAACGTAGAAAGTTCGGTACGTCCCACTTTTCGCCAGGATAGTGTTCTTCGAGACGGAATTCTAGTTCCTGGTGTATGTCAGGAAGCACATCAAATAACGTCTGATCGAAGTAGTAAAGTCCATTACGAACTTCGTCCATGACTGTCGGTTTGCGGTCTCTCAGTTCATCGGTCTGCCAGAGAACCGTCACTTCATTCTGCAGACTATCCTGCAGGTTTTCTCTTTCATACTTCGTGAGCTGAGGCTGGTCCAATTCTTTTAGAAGCGAAGCAATTCGTTTTTGTATTTCAAGAACGGTCCGTTTTGTCGCTTCTGTAGGGTGTGCCGTGATGATCAGTTCTAGGGACAATCGGTCAAGAACATCCTGGATGACATCCTTAGAGAAATCATTTTCTTTCAGATTCAATACCGCGCTTTCTAGTGAGAAGGGCTGAGCACCGTGATCTTCGCGAGTTTGATATTCACGGCGGCGGCGGATACGGTGGTTTTGTTCAGCGATGTTGACGAGGTGGAAATAGATTGAGAATGCGCGGATCACCTGGGATCTCATCGGCGGCTTGAGGCTGTTGATTTCTTCTTTCAAACGGTTATAAGTAGCCGGATTCGGCTCATTTCTTAATTCTTTTGTCGTTTTTCGAATTGTTTCTACTTTATTAAGTAATTCCTCTCCACCGTGGTGGACAAGAATGTCTCCCAGCATTTTACCGAGTACACGTATATCGTGTCGTAAGGGAGTCGTATGGTCGTTGTTTGTTGTACTTTGAGTTGTCACACTTTCACCTTCCTGTTCATTCTAATGTCTTATGAAAAAATTACCCCTATGTTTTCATAATATTATCAGAATACTTTGTATAGTCAAATACTTAAACCTTTGATACGAAAGCGTTTGCTACTTAATCACAGCTTGAAATTCAGATGTCGTCTGACATGTAAGCGCTATCTTCAAAACGTCAATATTTTATCAAAAATTTTAAATGGATATGACATTTCAAAGGCAATCGCTACACATAAGGAAAAAAATGTTACCATTGAATAAAGCGCTTTAGGAGGATTTTATGACACATGTCGAGCTCATCTCAGATACAAAAGCATTACTGGGCGAAGGACCGTGTTGGAACGCTCAGGAAGAAAGGTTATATTGGATCGATATTCTTGGTAGGAATCTTCATCGTTTCGATCCGGTCAGGAATGAGCATGATTCTGTCCATGTAGAGCAGCAGCCTGGTACGCTTGCGCCAAGGGAACAAGGCGGTGTCATTGTAGCCATGGAAAAAGGGATTTATTTCTACAATTGGATGTCTGAAAATCTCGACCCGGTAGCAGATCCGGAAAAACACCTTCCGAACAACAGGTTCAATGATGGGAAGTGTGATCCAGCCGGAAGATTCTGGGCGGGTACGATGGCCCAGGATGAGACAAGCGGGCAGGGAACGCTTTATTGCTTGGAATCCGATTTAAGCTTACATGAAAAAATAAAAGGTGTCAGCATATCGAACGGCATTGCGTGGTCACCTGATCATTCTTTCATGTATTACATTGATACCCCAACTGAACAAATTGTACGCTATGAATTTGATGTCACATCTGGAGCGATTCAAAATCCGGTGCCTGTCATCAATTTTAAAGACGAAAAAGGATTTCCTGATGGAATGACGATTGATGAAGAAGGAATGCTATGGATTGCCCACTGGGGAGGTGCAGCCGTCACCTGTTGGAACCCTGAATCAGGAGAAAGGCTTGAAAGGATTGATGTTCCCGCGTTGAACGTAACCAGCTGCGTATTTGGTGGTAAAGACTTGAACGAACTTTATATAACGACTGCACGCAAAGGAATGTCTGAGCAGGATCTTGAAGCCTACCCTCTGTCAGGTGGATTGTTCAAAGTGAGGACGGATCGAAAAGGTTCTCCGACATACTCATTTAGTGGATGACAAACCGGGCAAATGCCCGGTTTTTTGTTTTTATATTGTAATACCTTTAAAATTTGGATAAAAAAATAGATCGCGTGCAGAAAATTACACATAATATAGAAGATTTTTTTCTTGAAAACTATTGATTTTGTCTATTCAAAATATTTTTCTGAAAAAACGATTGGTTTTAGATGGTTGCGTCCATTTCGTTCATTGAGTTCATCCGCTAAATTTCTCCAAGAAGCTTGCGTCAGGTGTACACTACATATGAACATAAGTAAATATGGAGAGAACAGTTTGTGTGAATGGATCTTCCCTTTTTTTAATTATGAGAAGAGCTCTTCCTATTTATATACGAATATATTTTGTTTACAGGAATCACCTGTTCTTACCACTAATTTACTTTAAAGCATTAAAACTTTTCTATTTATTTAAGGGTGCATCCAGTGGTAAAGTAGAGAATGGTACAAAAACAAACGAAACTTTCGAAGGAGGGAGTCTAGTGGCAGATCAAAAGAACAACGACGTCATTGAAGAAGCGGTCGGAGAAAAGTCCGTTCAATGGTTAGAATTCCGCGGAGGGGTCTTTGCTGCGACGATTCCTTTAGTGTTCTTCATTGTTTGGGCGATTACGTTAAGTGTCTTAGAGCTCGTATCTGAAGAAGCACTAGTGTTAGGAATAGTCATTGGGATTACCATCGGATTGTTTTTCTCCAAATCCAAGTGGTCGGATTATGCTCAAAGTCTAATATCCGGTATGGCACAGCCGGTTGGTGTTGTAGCTATTATCGCCTGGTTTTGGGCTGGTATGTTCGCTCAGCTTTTATCAGCGGGGGGACTTGTAGATGGATTGATCTGGTTTGGGTTTCAAACAGGACTTGAAGGAGGAGCATTCGTTGGAATTACGTTCCTGCTTGCCGGATTGTTCGCAACAGCAGTCGGTACAGGAT
This sequence comes from Halobacillus fulvus, assembly GCA_004078665.1. Taxonomy (GTDB): domain Bacteria; phylum Bacillota; class Bacilli; order Bacillales; family Halobacillaceae; genus Halobacillus; species Halobacillus fulvus. The sequence goes on from SCFO01000003.1 coordinate 169,496, forward strand.
ATGGAACGGTAGCCACATTTGGCCTATTGATGTATCCGGCTGGAATTATTCTCGGTGCCGATCCTGTCATTTTGTTAGCAGCTATTTTAAGTGGTGCGGTGTTTGGAGATAATTTAGCACCTGTTTCCGATACAACAATCGTATCCGCTACAACACAGGAGACAGATGTCCCTGGAGTTGTCCGTTCCCGGTTCAAATATTCCATCGCGGCAGCTATTCCAGCCTTGATTTTATTCGTTATTTTCGGCGGTGGTGGCGAACAGGGAAGCCAGCAAGTCATTTCAGAGCTTCAGGCACAAGTTTCGCCAGATGGTCTGTGGATGCTTCTGCCATTTATTCTTGTTTTATATTTGGCGTTGAGCGGACAGCATCTTCTTACTTCTCTATCTTGGGGAATCATCGCTTCCGTCGTTCTCATTTTCATTTCCGGTAAGCCGATGACGGACATCATTCATATTTACCAGGATGAAGCAGGGAATGCTGTAGTAGAGGGTGCCTTGATGAGCGGGATCGGCGGTTACTTCAATATGGCGATCTTAATTCTGTTTATTTTAGCAGCTGCCTATTTAATGGAAGTAGCCGGTACGATGGAAGTCATTAAGAATTTCTTTTTACGAATCATTCAACGTGTCGTTCGTCGTGCCGAGCTGTCGATCTTTGGAATCGTCGCTTTTCTGAATATGTTCATCACGATCAATACGGCGGCAGAGATTGCGGCTGCACCGTTTGTGAGAAAGCTCGGAAAAGAGATGAATATTCATCCATATCGTCGAGCGAACTTCCTGGACACCGTCACTTCTTCGTTAGGATATATTTTCCCTTGGAGTGGAGGAGTTCTACTTGCATGGGCTACGATTCAAGGAGCGGCGAATCAATATGATTTCGTTCCTGTCATCAGTCCAATTGAAGTATTCCCGTTTGTTTTCCAAGGATGGGGATTACTCATAGTTATGCTCATCGCTGCGCTCACAGGATGGGGACTTCGTTATGAAGGGAAAAATGGAGAAGAGATTAAACCGGCAGATTATGAAAAGCAGCAGTAAGTGAAATGCAAAACGGCCACAGTCCTGTCTACAGGCTGTGGCCGTTTTATTACATTTTTTCTTTAACCTCTTTCATTTGATCCAAGTGGCGCAGTTCGTGCCAACCGATGAATTCGACCCATTGCTCAAGGTTCATATCACCGAAGGCAGGGTGAGGGAAGACGCGATTCTGCAGTGTTTCTTGATCCTTGTTATGAATGAGGAACAATGTCGCCTCGCGCGTTTTTTTCAATCCGGATTTGGCATCAGCGAGAGATTGGAACTCTCCTTTCGGCTGAACGGACTCTGGAGCATCCACTTTGTATTCGCGATTCGTTGTCCGGTGAATCGGTTTTGTGTTCGCTTGTTGCGTGTCTCCTTGTTTGATCGCTTGGTTGATCTGGTGAACAATAAACTGCTCCATTAGGAAAAGGTGCTCTAACACCTCTAGGATCGACCATTCTTGTTCGGAAGGTTTCCAAGAAGCATCCTCTTCTGATATTTCATTTACAAAATCAAGCACTTGCTGTCTCTTTTCATCTAATCCGTACATCCTATTCATCCTTTCCCCATTAGCATACTTCGAGTCTACCACAGGAAGATGGAGAGATTCTCTTCTGAAGGGTCATTCATTTGAAACATTTTTTACTGGACAATCGTATATAAATGAAGAGTCAGAAAAGGGATTCTCCCCGTTAGTGAAGAAATCTATTAACGATTCAAACAGAAAAAGGAGTGTTCGAAGATGAGCAATTATTCTATTCGACAATTTATCGAACAAACGAAACAGGATGAATCAGAGAACGATTATTTTGAGCTGGAAACGCCAAGGATTCTTGAAGTTAATCTGGCAGATCAAGTGTGGGCGAAAGCTGGGGCGATGATTTCTTACAATGGAAACATCAAATTTGAACGTGAAGGCATCCTCGAGCATGGTGTTGGACGCCTCTTCAAAAAAGCGATGACTGGAGAGGGCAGTGCTTTGATGAAGGCTACAGGTCAAGGTCAGCTATACTTAGCCGATCAGGGGAAGAAAATTACGATTTTCGACCTTGATAATGAAGACATAACGGTAAACGGAAATGATTTACTCGCTTTTGAGCCAAGTATTGATTGGGACATCAAACTGATGAAGAAAGTGGCAGGGATGATGTCGGGGGGATTATTCAATGTGACATTGAAGGGGAGTGGACGTGTAGCGATTACCTCTCACTATGAGCCGCTGACACTTCTTGTTCGTCCAGGATCGCCGGTCATCACAGATCCACATGCGACCGTCGCATGGTCCGGCCATCTCGAGCCCGAATTCAAAACGGACATCAGCTTTAAAACCTTCCTAGGCCGAGGCAGCGGCGAATCGATCCAAATGGAATTCAAAGGCGAAGGATTCGTCATCGTCCAACCATTCGAAGAAGGCCACGCCACAACGTCTGAATAAACAGCAGAAAATGGATTGGGGTAGAGACGGGGTGAAGTTTAACAGCCTTTAGTGAGTATCACACTTACCCCACAGGCTTCTTTTTTAGAAAGAGGCTCTCGAAATCGCGAGACTCCTATGGGAGGAAGCTCAGCATCCGCCCATGGAAAGCGAGTGATTTCACACCCCTCCCATCTCCTACATTTATAACGAAATCTTTCGTTTAATAAAAGGTCATGAACCATCGAGTTCCGCATAGAATAAGGGAAGAGAGCTGGATGTGCTACTTTTTATAAAAAAATAAAGCATCCCCCTTTACTTCACTGCACAAACGATGTAGTATGGTAAATAACTTAAAAATAATAACGGAAACTTCTTATCCAGAGAGGCGGAGGGACTGGCCCTTTGATGCCCGGCAACCATCGAATCAATCCAAGGATTGACGAGAACGGTGCCAATTCCTGTAGGATGGTACACCATCCTAAGAGATGAGAGGATCGTACGGATACAATTACGACCCCATTTCTTAACGTTGGATAAGAGATGGGGTTTTTTATTGGTCTTAAACATACCGTAAGGCTCTCGATAGAAGTTGCGTTAAGGGAAAGGATAGATGAGGAATGGCAACAGCTATTTTTGGTGCAGGATGTTTTTGGGGAGTAGAGGCATTCTTTGAGAAATTTGAAGGAATTACAGCAACACGAGTAGGATATATTGGTGGAGACCTTGAAAATCCATCATATGAACAAGTAAAAACAGGCGGAACGGGTCACGCCGAAGCGATTCGTTTGGAGTACGACCCAAGTGTCATCACGTATGCTGAACTTGTGAACATCTTTTTCGAAGCGCACGATCCGACGTCTAGGAATAGACAGGGAATCGATGTCGGTCATCAGTACCGTTCAGCGATTTTCTATTCTGATGCTAGTCAGAAGTATATTGCAGAAGAAAAAATTAAAGAATGGGAAACAAAAGGGATCTTCAAACGCCCGATCGTCACTGAAGTTGTCGAAGCTACTCCTTTTTATGAAGCAGAAGAATATCATCAGAAATATTTACAGAAAAACGGTTCCGTTGCTTGCGGCATCGGTTAATTCTTCACCCGAAAGAGAACTTCCTTTTAGAGGGAGTTCTTTTTTTGTAGACTTGATCTCTCGTATCTTAAGCAGGAATTATGAGGAGCAAAGTCGAAAAAGATAGGTATTATTAAAACGTGCGGGGGGAGTCCAATGATACACGTCGCAAACGGAGATCTAGCAGGAGAACGTTTGAATGTTGATGGGGATGTGATCATATGGCGAGAAATGTATGATATGGGTCCGTTGAAGTATGAATGGGATGGAGAGGAGATGACCGGTCGTCGTGCTGGTTTCTTTGAAGAACGTCTGGAAATCCCTTCCCGATTGTTCATCGATAATTGCCGCAATCAGGAGCAGGCGTTACATGCTATTCCTGAAGACGAAGAGATCGTACTTTGGATGGAGCATACCCGATATGCCCAGACAATGCTCATGTATCTTTTATTTCGTTTATCGAAAACGAACATGAAGATCTCGATGGTGACGATCGATTCGCACCCTGAAGCAGTTCCCTTTATTGGATTCGGTCAATTGTCTTCCGAGCAACTTTCCGAACTTTTGAAGAAGAAAAAGCCTGTAACCTCGGCGCAGATGGAGGAAGCGGTTAAAGGGTGGAAAGCCTATACCTCAAGTGAGCGCAGAGATATTGAGGAATGGTTGGAGAAAAGTGATCATTCCCTTCCCTTTTTGAAGCAGGCCATGAAGAGGCATCTTGATTATTATCCCTCAGCACCCAATGGTTTATCTGTTGTGGAAACCACTCTATTGGAGAAAATCGCGGATGGCCATCACGGGTTTGAAGACTTGTTTGTCACCGTGACAAGAGAGCGTCCAGGCGATGGGTTAAGTGATCTTCATACAGCCGCCATTTTACGGGAGCTTACGATGGGGGATCGACCTCTTATCCGTGCTGACCTGCCACTTCCGAATTACGAACATCCTCATTCCAATCCTTTTCTCTCTTTGACAAAAGAAGGAGAATTGGTGCTTGATGAAAAGCTTGACCGGATCGAAACGAGCGGAATCGACTGGTGGATAGGAGGGTGGCATTTATATCGAAGTCGCTATTCACTGAAGGAGGATTCTGGTGTGGTTAAATGAGGCAATATTATATATCATGTGCGGATTTATGGTTCTCGGGGCTTTGGATCATTACGTATTCAACCAGCGGCTGAAGCTCGGGAATCACTTTTATGAAGCGTTTATGATGATGGGACCGCTCGCCTTATCGATGGTTGGCATCATTTCACTTGCCCCAGTACTTTCTGAATGGCTGGCGCCTGTCATCACCCCGGTTTACTTGTGGTTCGGAGCTGATCCTTCGATGTTTGCTTCAACCCTGCTCGCTATCGATATGGGGGCATACCCGCTTTCCAATTCGCTCGCTTTGTCCGATGAAGCAGCGGTTTTTTCTTGGGCATTTTTAGGAACGATGATGGGCCCGACCCTCGTCTTCACGATTCCAGTCGCTCTTACGATCATTCAGAAACAGGATCAGCCGTTTTTTGCAAAAGGAATATTGATTGGGCTCGTCACGATTCCAATCGGCTGTCTGGCAGGAGGAGCGTTAGCGGGCTATCGTTTCGGATGGATGCTGCAAAATCTGATTCCCACGATTCTGCTCTCTGTAGCGATTGGAATCGGTTTGTGGCTGTTCACCAGCGTGACGATCCGTATCTTCCGTTATTTCGGCAAAGGTGTGGAGTTGGTCATTATCTGCGGTCTAGTCTTCATCATTCTTGAAACGTTGACAGGCGTGAGCGTCCTTCACGGAATGGCTCCATTGTCTGAAGGCGTGACAATCGTCGGAAGAATTACAATAACACTTGCTGGGGCCTATCCGTTAGTGGCCTTTATTAATCTGCGAGCGGAAAGCAAGCTGTCTAGTTGGAGCGACAAAGTGGGTACGAATCCAGCGTCATTGACTGGTCTTCTGGCATCGATGGCTCATCACCTACCAATGCTGGCAACGATGAAGTATATGGACGAGCGCGGAAAAGTGATGAATGCAGCATTCGCTGTCAGCGGCGCTTTTGTCGTAGGGAGTCATTTTGCTTTTGTTGCAGGGGTAGAAAAAGAGATGATCGTGCCGGTCATGATCGGCAAATTGACGGCAGGGGTTCTAGCCGTCCTATTGGCTTTTATTCTTCAAAGAAATACGGAAGAAAGATCCATAAGCCGTTCTTAAACAACAAAAAGCGCTTTTCTCCGAAAAGAAGGCGCTTTTTTGTGTGGGACAGGCAGAACCGTCCCCGACTGTCCCGCTTATGGCATCATAAAATAGGTGAAGGAAGAAAAGAACAGTAGACTGGCGAGAACGAATAAGAGAAGGATGATTTGTAGGGCGAGGCCGATGCTGCTGCATATTTTGCCGGCTAGTGCATAAGTCCGACCATCTTGACCTGTCAATTCTATTTGTTTCATTGCTTGATTCGCGTATACGATTCCGAAAATCCCGAGAATCAAGCCTAAGAGTGGTATGAAAATCGACATGATTCCGACAATGAATGATGTCATCGCTTTGCTATTCATCGTAACCCTCCTTAAAGGTAGACGGAGAATGGAAGATTCCTGTTTCTACATGTCTTTACGAATGATACGGGAAAAAGATTCAGTAAAAGAGAAAGAAGGGAAGGAAAATTGAAAAAGTATGGAGCATTAATCAGTCTCAGTTTAATATGGGGACTATCCTTTGTGTTTATCAAATATCTCGTGACTCCGGCTGGTGTCTGGGGAACCGTATTTCTAAGGTGTGCAGCAGGGGCGCTTATTCTGCTGCCGTTTGTCTGGAAACAACGCCGACTAATGAAAGGAACACTCCCATACCGCCCTTTACTCATTGTGGGACTCTTCAATGCGGGGCTGCCGTGGGGGCTGATCGCCTTAAGCGAAACGCAAATCACGAGCAACACAGCAGCGGTATTGAATGCGCTGACTCCCATCGGAACGGCATTGATCGGCTTCTTTTTCTTTTCGATCGTGTTATTCAAACGACAGTGGATAGGGATTGTTTTAGGCTTTGCCGGCGTGCTTGTCATTCTTGATTTTCAGGTGACAAGGCTGTTGACAGATGATCTCATCGGGATCGGCACGATGGTTCTGGCTACGATCTGTTACGGATTTGCTTCTCAGTACACGAAAAAGCACTTGCAACAAACAGGCATTGTCCTGATCGCCATGTTTTCTTTAGTTGTTGGAGCGTTGACCGGACTTGTAGGAATGCTTGTAACCGCAACTCCTATATCCGCGTCCATCTGGACAGATCCGTCTTCTCTTGTGGCAATCGTCGGGCTCGGCTGCCTTGGTTCTGGGGTTGCTCATTTGCTGTTTTATTACATGGTAAAAGAGGGGAGTGCAGAATTCGCGACTTCTGTGACGTACCTCATTCCGCTTACAGCGATGTTCTGGGGATCAGTCCTTTTAGAAGAACCGGTGACGGGGCATTTGATCATAGGGCTTACGCTTATTTTCGTCGGTGTTTACCTAGCTACTCGTAAACAAAAAAGAAGCCTCCCTTATAAGAAAGCGAGACAGGCAAGCTGATTATTTGGTGTACCGGTTGGCATAACTGCTGGCGACGATGGAATCCGGTTTGATTTTCGGTTCCATCCCCAGTGATTCGATCCTGGCGACCATTTCATTCACATAAAGCCTTGTGCGATTTCGTTCTCCTGATCCGATATCGATGTGCCCCTCCATTGTGAAGGTGGCCCCTTTATAAATGTGAGGGAGTACAATATCGACAAGCTCATATTTTTTCACCTCTGTAAAGAGAGAGGCGACTTGTTCTGTCAGAGAGGTTTCATAGGAAATCCTTTCATGCAGGGTATTCATTTGCCGACCGACAATTTCTTTATGAAAGCAGGCCCATGCTCCTTTTCCAACTCTTTGAATGACGATGCCTGTAATAAAAAGCGTATGATCAGGGTGTACTTGGGAATCGGTGCCAAGCATCAAGCGGTATTCCCCTTGAGGTTCCTGTTTCATAAAAGAGACGATATGGTGGAACACTTCTTCGAAATCCATTTGTCTATGAGAAAGGTTTTGGAATGTCCATGAATCCATTGCTGTCCACTCCTTCCGGTTCTGCTTAATGGAATGGTATAGTGTATGTTCGGATGAGTCAGAGGGTGTGGTTTCAGGTCGCGGTGTAATACATTTCCCGAAAAATTTCTTTTTATTCAGGACAATGCTTTGTGCTGGTTTATTTTATGCAAAACGTGGAGTTTCATACCAGCACCACTCAGGAGGGGATATTGGAATTCATGAGAGGAGGTCCGAAATCGTTCAGATTCGACCTCCAAGAACTGCTCCATATGAAGCCGGGACTTTAGAAAATGAAAATGGCGCAAAGGATCACTGTGATGACGAATGTAATGGAATAAATGACGGTCAACATCGGGATGCTTGATCCTTTTCCATCCTGTTTCAAATGCTCGACATCGTCTTTTCCTGAAGGTTCCTTTTCCTTCTTGGTCATTTCCTTGGCGATGGCCAGTGTTCCGACCAACGCGATAATCGAAACCGCTGCAATGATGATATAATAAATAGAATACATAGATTTCTCTCCTGTAATCATTTACTTCTATTATAATGGATAAAATTTCAGGAAGCGAAAAATTATAGTGTGAAAAGGAGGCCTATTATGAGACGAATGATCAGGAGCGGGGGTTTCCTTCTCCTCATTCTTTGTTGCATAGGGTGTACGTCGCCCAGCTCCGAGGTTCTCTCAGTTGAAGAAGCGATGGGAATGAGCAATGGGCAGGAAGTGACGATGGAAGCGTACATAGTAGGAGTTCCAGTTCAAGTTGAATCCGTTCAACAACGAGATTTTACAAGTGATTACGCCCTTGCCCTGGCGGAGTCACCAGATGAGACGAATATCAATGAGATGATTTTCGTGCAGCTTCCATCCCAGTTCAGACAAGAGTTCGGCTTAGAGACGAACCCTGAGCGAATCGGGGAAATCGTGACGGTAACAGGTGTGCGGGAAGATTATTTTAGTCATGCCGGAATCAAGCAATTGGAATCGATCGATGGGCAGGATACCGAAACGGAAGAGTCCACGGATGCTGAGACCAATTATTACGAAGGGGTCACCGATTTGTCTGGTGATGAATTGAAACAGGGGCTAAACGACTTGATCGATGCCCATAATGAGCTGTCTTATGATGATGTCTGGGAAGCATTAAAAGAACTCGATGCCAACCCGGAAAACCCGGATGAAGTACTTTTGCTGTACTCTGGTCGTGCTCAGCCTGCAAGTGAAAATGGGGGCGGAGTGGATGAGTGGAACCGTGAGCACGTATGGCCGAAATCACGCGGAGATTTTGGAAACCGAATGGGAGCGGGAACAGACCTTCACCATTTGAGACCGACGGACACGACGATCAATTCTTCCCGCGGGAACCTCGCCTTTGATAATGGTGGCGAACCCCATCAGGAAGCGCAAGATACATACTCGGACTCTGATTCGTGGGAGCCGCGCGATGAAGTCAAAGGAGATGTAGCCCGGATGATGTTTTATATGGCTGTCCGCTATGAAGGGGAACGGGAAGATGAACCTGACCTTGAGCTTGTGGAAGATGAGGAGGCGGATGGACCTGTGCTTGGTGTTTTATCTACACTTAAAGAATGGCATAAGATGGATCCCGTCAGCGACATCGAAAGAGAAAGGAATGAACTGATTTACGCCACGTATCAGGGGAATCGAAACCCGTTTATCGATCATCCCGAATTCGTGGAAGAAATTTGGTAACTTTTTTTCTCTCTGGACGTCTAACCGATAAAGAAGGACGGACATAAGGGAGGAGAGAATGTTGAAAAGAGGACTAGCCGGTTTCATTCTTCTTTTTCTACTATCAACAGTCACAGTATCTGCTACTAGCTGGGCGTATCCTTTCGTCGTTTGGGATGGATATATTTACGTCATCAGTGAGGAAACGGTTAAAGAGGTCGATGAGGAAATTGGTCAAGTAAGGAAGTATTCGGACATGACCCAGTACTCCGGTAACTTTTCAAATGTCTATGAAAAGGGGACGAAATACTTTTCTATTCTGAACGTTTCTACAGACACCGCGATTGCCGTAGAGGATGCTGAAAAAGGGTATGTGATGGCCTATCGTGAGGAGCCCTACCAGTACAAGGACACGCAGACATATCTTTCCTATGCCTTCTTCGGGTTAGGTGGCATATTTGTGCTCGTTTTCGGGATGATCGTTTTGGTGAATCGTCGCCCGAACAAGTAACCATCAATATTTAGTAGAAGAAGAAAAAGAACGCCAATATTAGGCGTTCTTTTTCTGTAGAGCTGTACTTTCTTCTTCCATATCCTGAGGTGTGGCTCGTTTAATAAATAACGATATAAGAAAACCAGTCAGCGCAATTCCGAAGGCGATCAAGTACACAAGCTCAACGCCTGATACGACGGATTGTGAAATCGCCTCGGGAGCGGTCGGGTTCTCTGCCTGTAAAAGGAAAGCTTCCTGTCTTGCCGTCAGAATACTGATGAATACAGCGACTCCGACAGCGCCGGATACCGGCTGCAATGTGTTCATAATCGCCGTTCCATGTGGATACAGCCTTTTCGGCAGCTGATTCAAACCATTCGTTTGAGCAGGCATCATGATAGCCGAGATCGAAATCATAAGCAGGAAGTAGCTGATCACCAATTGCCAGATCGGTGTCGAGGCAGTAACCTGACTAAGGGAAAACATTGTAGCTGTAAGGATTCCAGCCGCTGGTATGATCATGACACGAGGGCCGAACTTATCAAAAAGTTTACCCATGACAGGGGACAAGAGTCCGTTGGCTAAAGCACCAGGCAACAGAATCAAACCGGCTGCAGCGGGATCAAGTGCGAGTGGTCCCTGCATAAACATCGGCAAAATGATTTCTGAGGAGAACATCGCCATCACAATGATCACGAACAACACGACCGCAATCGAATACATCGGATACCGGAATACGCGTACGTCCAGTACGGGTTCATCAAGCTTAAGCTGGCGTATCGTAAAGCATGCGATGGAAATGACTCCCGTAATAATGAGGGTCAGCACTTGAGGCTCAAGGAAACCGGATTCTCCTTCGCCTGCGAGACTGAATCCAAGAACGATCCCACCGAATCCAACCGTCGAGAGTACGATGGACAAAACATCGACTTTCGGTTTCGTGACTTCTCCAACATTTTTCAAATATTTCATAGCGAAAAGGATGGAAAATAAAGCGAATGGAATGACGGTAATAAATAAGTATCTCCAGCCTAAATGTTCGACAATTACTCCAGACAATGTTGGTCCGATAGCTGGAGCGAACATAATGACAAGTCCAACCATCCCCATCACACCGCCACGTCGTTCAGGCGGGAAAATCAATAAAAAGGTGTTAAAAATAATCGGAATCAGCAATCCTGTACCGACCGCTTGTAATAAGCGTCCGGCTAATAATACAGAAAAGCTCGGAGCCAAAGCACAGATGATCGTTCCGATTGTAAAGACTGACATCGTCCCGAGGAACATTTGCCTCGTCGTGAACGACTGCAGCATTAAAGCCGAAACAGGAATCAATATTCCCATCACCAGCATGAAGCCGGTAACCATCCATTGAACGACAGGTGCCCCAATGTTGAATTGCTCCATCAGTGTCGTCAAGGCGATGTTGAGGAGCGTTTCGTTCAATATAGCGAAAAAAGCGCCGATGATTAATGAAAACATGATCGGTTTTACTTTAAAAGATGGATCATCGGCGAGAAATTCATAGGTTTGTTTATTTGGATCGGACATAACCAATCCTCCCTCCAAAATTTGTTCATAACTACCTATTATATAGGAAGAGAGGAGATGTTGGTAGCCTTTGATTGGTTACATTTCATCGGGAGTTTCTATGCCTAATAAAGACAATCCTTCTTGAAGGACAGTCGTGAGGGTATAAATGAACGTTAAGTGAGCCTGCTCCTGAGAGTTGCCAATGATCTTGGTGGCAGCATAGTACTGGTTGAACGATTTGGCCAAATCGAGTAAGTATCTTGCCACTCTAGACGGATCATAATTCTGATAGGCATCCTCGATGACTTCCGGAAAACGACGGATCAGTTTAATGGCTGTCCATGCATGAGAGTCTTCAAGCTGGTCAGTAGCCTGATCGGGATCAAATTGAGCTCTTCTTAATATCGAAGTGGCACGTGCATAGGTATATTGAAGGTATGGAGCCGTGTTCCCTTCAAACGTCAACATTTGCTCCAGTGAAAATTCCACATCATTCTTGCGGTCATGCTTCAGGTCATGAAAAATGACAGCACCAACCCCGACTTGTTTCGCCACTTTTTGCTTATCAGGAAGATCCGGATTTTTTAATTCAATATTCTGTTTCGCATGATCGATCGCCTCCTGAAGCACCTCCTCAAGCAAAATCGTTTTCCCTTGACGCGTCGACATCTTTTTTCCTTCCTTCAGCATCATCCCGAACGGAACATGATGGATGTGATCTGCCCATGAGTAGCCCATTTTTTGCAAAACGTGTTTGATTTGCTGGAAGTGGAGCGTCTGCTCATGACCAACTACATACAACGATTCATCGAAGGCGAAGGAATCATAGCGGTCGATCGCCGAGGTAATGTCTCTTGTTGCGTACGTTGTCGTGCCATTACTTTTGCGGATTAAACAAGGTGGGAGTCCCTCTTCATCAAGACGGACAACTTGCGCTCCTTCTGATTCTTCGAGAATACCTTTTTTCATTATTTCCGTGATCGTCTTTTCCATTTTGTCATTGTAATAAGCTTCACCACGGACAAGGTCAAACGAGATGTTGAGGAGCTCGTAAATTTTATCGAATTCCTTCAGAGAGGCGTCCTTGAACCAGCGCCAAAGCTCAAGAGCCGTTTCGTCATTTTCTTCAAGCTTTTTAAACCATTCACGCCCTTCTTCAATTAAACCAGGATCCTGTTTGGATGCTTCATGAAATTGGACATAGATTTTGGTCAGTTCCTTAATCGGATCTTTTTGGATTTTTTCCGGATCTCCCCATTTATGATAGGCAGCGAGAAGCTTCCCGAACTGAGTCCCGTAATCTCCGATGTAATTGATTTTGACGGTCTTGTACCCGCATTTTTCTGCCAAATGACTTATGGCCTGACCGATGACGGTGGAGCGTAAATGCCCCATCGAAAAAGGCTTGGCAATGTTCGGAGACGATAAATCCAAGACCACCGTCTTCCCTTTTCCAATATCATGCTCCCCGTAACGTCTTCCGGCCGTTAAGACCTGTTTTAGCGTATGGCTTGTGATAAACGATTGATTCAAAAAGGCATTCACATATCCACCTGTTGCTTTGACTTCAGAAAAGATTTCATGGTCAATGTGAGAAGCTAAATCGACAGCGATCGATGCAGGGTTTTTGCGTAACGTCTTAGCGAGCGAGAAACATGGGAACGATAGATCACCCATCGACTCCTTCTTCGGAATTTCAATTTGTTCATAGATCCATTCACGGGAAAAGGCTTCCCCGAGTAAATGTGATACTTGTAGAGCGAATAAATGTTTTTCCATACAGATCCCTCCTGAAATTAAAAAAACCTCGTCTCCACAAAGAGACGAGGTTGAACTCGCGGTACCACTCTATTAGTTATACAGCCACTTGGAATTGATAACGGGGATGACCCCGGCCTCACCTACTTCATTTGTTCAGAAAGGCTTCTTAAAAGTCCGGTTCACGCTTCGGTCATCTATCAGGCTTCCACCATTCCCTGACTCGCTGCAGTTTCCTTGCGCTACTCTCTTTTTCCATGAATTTGAATATTTGAAAAGAGTATAGCGGAAATCTGGATGGTTTGCAATAGTTCTTCACAAGATAAATGAAAGAGGTGATGAAAATGGATTGGATATGGAAAGCGGTTCTGATCATTTTGATTGGTACCTTAATTTTAAGAATAGCCGGAAGAAAATCGATTTCTCAAATGACGTTATCGCAAACAGTCATCATGATTGCCATCGGTTCCTTATTGATTCAGCCCGTGGCAGGGAAAAATATATGGGTGACGTTTGGCGTCGGAGGAGTGCTTGTACTCACATTGATCGTGATGGAATTTGCGCAGGTCAAGTTTGATTTCGCGGAACGGTTTTTGACGGGGAGGGCGATTCCGATTATTGTAAATGGCCAGCTCCAGGAGGACAATTTAAAGAAGTTGCGCTTTACTGTCGACCAATTGGAAATGAAGCTTAGGCAGCAAAACGTTCATAGTATTCCAGACGTTGAGTCTGCGACGTTAGAACCGAACGGTCAAATCGGTTATGAATTGAAACCCGCTAAACAGAAAGCTACAAAGCAGGATATTGAAAATTTAAGGGCAGATATCGAAAGTTTGATCAAGGGCCTGGCTTCGAATCAACCTCCAACACAAGCTGGCGGCGATATTTTTCAGGAGGTGCAAGATCGTCATCACAAGCAAGCGCCACCTGATCGTTTACAATAAGCAGAAAAAAAGTATTTTATTTTAATACTTGGTACAATAAGGGCAGAGGTGAGCAACATGCAAAAATTAGATTCGATTGAAGGAATTCAATCGTTTACCAACGAAGAAACACTGTCTTTAGTTTATATATCACAGCCGAACTGTTCGGTATGCCACGCCTTACTTCCACAGGTGGAAGAGCTGCTTGAGGATTATCCGAAAATCTCTTCTGCTCATGTGGATGCTCATAAAGTACCTGAAGTGGCAGGAGAATATTCGGTCATGACAGTACCGGCTATCCTAGTTTTTTCGGAAGGTAAAGAGATGCTCCGGAAAGCTCGGTTTGTTCCGATGGGGGAATTGAATCAGCAACTGGCGAAATTGAATCACTTTATCCATGAAGGATAAAAAGATCCTGCTGCAATATTGCGGCAGGATCTTTTTATGTTTAAAATCATCTGAAAATTCCTTCAATTCCCTTTTGTCGGGCTTTTCCTGAAAATTCAACTCGCAAATAGCAGGATAAGACGGTATGAATTGCGATGAGAAGCGATGAAATGGAAATAACTCGCCTTGAAACCGTTTACACTCACTAATTGGCTAATATAAGCATGACTTGCCGAAAACCCCTTGAATAACTTTTTGGCAGTGTTATGATAAAAAACGTTATCGAAAAGAGCGAACAAAAAAGCGAACAAAATTATATCGAATGGGAGAGATTAACCCACATGATCAATAAAAAGATTGCTTTTCTAGGTGCAGGTTCAATGGCAGAAGCGATGATTTCCGGCATGGTCGAATCCGGAAACATCAATAAACAAAACATCATTGTAACCAATAGAAGTAATCAAGATCGATTAGATGAAATCAACGATAAATATGGCGTACGCACAATACTGAAAGATGATTTGGACTTCGGTGAAGTCGATCAGTTCATTTTGGCAATGAAGCCGAAAGATATTGATGCTGTACTTGCAGATTTAAAAGATAAAGTAAGACCGAATCAAGTACTTGTTTCTGTACTTGCGGGAATTTCTACTTCTTATATGGAAGAGCGTCTGAATGAAGGACAACAAGTGATCCGCGTCATGCCGAACACATCAAGCATGCTGAGAGAATCCGCTACGGCGATTACGCCAGGTCAATATGCGGATATGGATCAAGTGTTGGTCGCAAAAGAACTACTTCGTTCGATTGGAGAAGTTTTTGTTATCGAAGAAGATAAAATGGACGTTTTCACTGGCATTGCCGGAAGCGGTCCAGCCTATTTCTACTATTTGATGGAGCACATCGAAGAAACAGGCCGTGAAGAAGGCATGGATGCTGAGACGTTGAGAGAAATCGGAGCCCAAACGTTACTTGGAGCAGCGAAAATGATGCTTGAACGCGAAGAAAGCCCGACCGAATTACGCGAAAATGTAACGTCACCTAATGGTACGACAGCAGCTGGACTTGAAGCGCTGGACCGAAATGGTGGAGGCCAGGCGATCCGTTCTGCCATCGAAGGAGCAGCTAGCCGATCCAAAGAACTTAGCAAAGAACTTGAAGGACTATTAGTCGGTAGTAAGTAATCAAAGTACTCGAAACCTTAGCAAATACGCCCACTCAGGAGTGATATGTTGACTAAAGAGAAAAAACGCGTCGTTATTAAAATAGGAAGCAGTTCTCTTACAAGCTTACACGGAGAAATCAGTCGCAGAAAACTAGAAAAATTAGTAGATGAAGTAGTCCGCTTGAAAGACGACGGCCACGAAGTCCTACTAGTGTCCTCAGGAGCTGTAGCCGCAGGTTACCGTAAACTCGGATGCCTGGAGCGCCCAAGCTCTCTCCCGGAAAAACAAGCCGCCGCATCCATTGGCCAAGGATTATTGATGGAGTCCTATTCCGATCTCTTCCTATCTCATGGCTATATGGGTTCACAAATCTTAATTACACGCAGTGACTTTTCAGATGAAGACCGCTACAACAATGCACGTAATACAATCAACGTATTGCTCGAACGCGGCATCATCCCGATCGTAAATGAAAATGACACGATCACCATCGACCGTCTGAAGTTCGGAGATAATGACACATTATCAGCCAAAGTAGCCGGACTTGTCGATGCCGATCAGCTCATCATTCTATCAGATATTGATGGACTATATGATGATGATCCAAGAAAAAATGAAAATGCCCAGCTTCTTGAACAAGTCCACGAAATCACCCCAGAAATTGAAGCTGCCGCAGGCGATCCAGGAAGCGATGTCGGAACTGGCGGAATGAAGTCTAAAATCGACGCTTTCAAAATCGCGATGGCATCCGGAATTTCTTCCTTCTTAGGTAAAGCCGGTAATGATGACATCGTGTACGATGCCGTGTACCACGATGCAAAAGGAACGTATTTTGAAACCAATGAAGAAACTGAAAACCTTGATCAGAAGAAGCAGTGGATTGCTTTCAACTCCGGTCCGGAAGGCGAAGTGATCATTGATCACCGTGCGAAAGAATCCATTATTGAAATGAAGAAAAGCCTGCTTCCGATGAATGTCCACCATGTAAACGGACGCTTCAAAAAAGGAGCCGTTGTCCGTATTCATGATTTGCAGGGAGAAGAAGTCGGCCTCGGTGTCGTCAATTATTCTTCCGAAGAAATGAAAGAAATGATCGGACTGACAGAACCTGAACTAGAATCGTATGAAAAAGCTGCTATTGAACGTAAAGATTTTGTTTGTCACCTAGAAGTTTCTGTGCCAGTAGGCGTTTAAAATACTCAAGGAGGTCTTTGATGACACTTTTAAACCAAAATGTGAACGTGGAAGAACAAGCGATTGAGGCGAAAAAAGCTTCTAAAAAACTGATGATCCTATCTAAAGAGGAAAAGAATGAAGCGCTAGCTCATCTTGCTGATGTACTCGAGCGCGAGTATGAAACCATTTTGGAAGCGAACGAAAAAGATTTGCAGAACGGACGTGAGCAAGGATTTACAGAGGCATTCATGGATCGCCTCTCCCTATCCAAAGAACGTATTGCAGATTTCGCTCAAGGCTTGCGTGACGTTGCAAAGCTTGAGGATCCAACAGGACAGGTGCTTTCCGACTGGACACTTGAGAACGGTCTTCAAGTTGAAAAAGTGACCGTGCCTCTTGGTGTCATCGGCATGATCTATGAAGCACGTCCTAACGTAACCGTTGATGCTACAGGACTTGCGTTGAAATCAGGAAATGCCATCGTCTTAAAAGGTGGATCCAGTGCCATCAACTCCAACAAAGCGATTGTTGAAGTGATGCACCGTGGTCTTGAAGAAACAAAAATTCCAAAAGAAGCAGTCCAATTCATCGCTTCAACAGACCGTGCAGCCACGAATCAATTGTTTACAATGAAAGAGCACGTAGACGTATTGATTCCACGTGGTGGCGGCAAATTGATCCAAGCTGTTGTTGAGAACGCAACGGTACCTGTTCTTGAAACAGGCGTCGGAAACTGCCACATCTATATTGATCAGGCAGCTGACGTTGAAAAAGCGATCAATATACTCGTCAACGCGAAGACGGACCGTCCAGCGGTTTGTAACGCAGCCGAAACCCTTGTCGTCCACAAAGACTGGCTTGCAGAAAACAGCGAAGCACTTATTACTGCTCTGAAAGAAAACGACATTCAAGTTCACGGTGACGAGTATGTGCTTGACGTCATCCCTGGATCCGTCCTCGCTGGAGAGGAAGACTGGGCGAATGAATACTTGAGCACAGATATCGCCGTTAAAGCAGTCGACAATTTAACAGACGCGATTGCACACATTGAAACTTACGGTACGAAACACTCCGAAGCGATCGTAACAGAAGATCAAGAAGCGGCACAGCAATTCTTTGCACTTGTTGATGCAGCAGCTCTTTATCACAACGCTTCTACTCGTTTCACTGATGGTGGAGCCCTAGGTTTCGGTGCTGAAATCGGAATCTCCACACAGAAGCTGCACGCACGTGGCCCAATGGGACTTCCAGCGCTAACGACTGTGAAGTTCTTAATGAAAGGGAATGGCCAGATCCGATAAAGGAATGATAATGAGAGGAACTCTTAGCGGAGTTCCTCTTTTTTTGTTTGGGAAGGGGATTTTTGCGGTGGTGCAGCTTGTGATCACGCGGAGGAGCTGGAGGAGTTTTTGTGTGATTCTGTAATTCCTGTGTCGGATTCTTCAATTGCAATGTCGAATACTCAAATACTCAAATACATCCTTTTTTCTCAACAATATACCAGCTCCTTATTGAATATTTTTCCTTTTCATTATATCATGAGGAAATCTAACGAAAGGAGGCGTTCCGAATGAAGCAGTGGAAAGCGGTTCACACCATTACAGAAAGCTTGAAAAAAGATCCACTCGTCAAGGCGGTTTATCTCAAAGGATCACTAGGGCGAGGGGAAGAGGACAAGCATTCGGATGTCGACCTCTATGTTCTCGTTGAAGAAGAGGCTGCTTTTTTAAAGAAACGATATGATCATATTAAAACCTTCGGCGAGCCTATCTTTTACGACGATATTTTTATTATCGCTCCGCAGGTGATCGCCGTGTATTCCAATCTGCTCCACCTAGACCTATTTACCGTAACGGAGGGAACCTTGATAGAGAAAGATTACTATAAAGTCCTTTATGATCCGGATCAACGCATGCAGCATATGAAGGAAGATCTCACCTTATCCGATCAGGCTTTCCTAGATGCGGTAGACGACGTCGCTTTTTTTCTTCTTCAATATAAAAAAGCGGCTGGGAGGGGAAATGCGATTTGGGCGAATAAAGTTGTCCATGACATAGCCACTGAGCTTGCAAAAATCCTTCTACACCACTACTGTCCCGAAAGAGCTCAACTGGGGTTGAAGGATGTTGGACATAGTTTGTCTTCTACCTATCAAAAGAAACTCGATTTAATTTTGACTTCTAGCCATTCAACGACAATTTCTATCATCATCGAACTGTTAGAGGAAGAGCTCGAATGGCTAACGATACAATTAAGTCATCGCCCGTACACGATTCCTTTCTTAAAACGCATGATGGAGGAATTTTCCTGGACTAAATCGGTGTGAAAACGGGTATAAAATATGGGGTGATGAAAATGACGGTAAGAAATTTGTTGCTTGAACAACTTGCCGCCGTGTACGACGAAAACAGTTGGTTTGTCTGTTACAATGTCGCAATTGAGGCCTTGACCGATTATGAAGTCCACACAAGAACGGATGAAGGACAGGAAAACACGATTGCGGAAATTATCAATCATCTCTATTTTTACAATTCCCGTTATTTAAGCCGTTTTCGAGGAGAAGAAGTGAAGACATATCCGAGCTACTACAATACCTTTCAATGTCACGAAGGGATGAAATGGTCCGAGACATCTCATCAGGTGCAGGAAACGTTTGAAGGGTTCCGGCAATCAATTCGATATTGCAGTGACGAGAAGCTTGTTAGGTGGTGTGAGGCTTTAACGCATATATGGCTTCACAATGCTTATCACATTGGTCAAATCGTCCATATAAGAAAACAATTCGGATCTTGGAGGTCGTCCCCTGTCGTAAGGGGATAAATCTATGTAAGCCTAAAGCCGGCGATACCAGCTTTAGGTTTTTTTTAGTCTTCTTCAGGCATACTGAAAGGAAGCGGTGTTGTCGGCTCAAGGCAAGAAATTCCGCAGAAGCAATCTAGGTCAACTGTGATACAAACCCCAGTAGACATTAGATTGCGGATTGGACCTCCACCATTTCCAGGGAAGAAGTCACATACTTCATCTCCGCCGCTACCAGGCGTATTTCCACCCATGTTTACAGGTAATAGTAACTCAAGTTTCACACAGTTCTTGCTTCCATCCACGAATTTCTTCGCTTTGAAGATTGGTGTCTCCAGACAACGAAGGAACGTATTATTGGATTGTCCCTGACCTTCTCGCTGACGAATGACTCCGCTACCGATAAACGGTTTACAGCTCTTGCAGTATAGAATGAATGGTACCGTTGTGTTACCGTTAGTCGCTGTTGGAGAAAGCAACTCTCTCACTGATCTTCCACAGCTCACATCACAGCAATCATTAGCTACCTGGTCCTGTGCAGCGATAATCTCTTTGACAACATCGCGTACACACTTGTCGTCATGTTTTTTGGACGATGAACAACTCATTTAAAATCTCTCCTTTTTAATATTTGATACATTAGTATTCTATGGAGAGAACTAGAAAATGCTTGTATGATAGTCTATTTTTCTGCCAATTCTATTAATATCATGCTTCTAGTTAATAGCCGGATCATCATAGAGAAGTCCGGCATAAATTATCGTACAGGGTTTACCACAACCTGAATATTTTCCCTTAGAGCGCCAGTTGAGCATTGGCGCTCTTTTTGTATAGAAATGAATGACTACTCATTTTTTGTGTTGATTATTCAGAATATTAGGTATAAACTGGTAAGTACATACTAACCGGTCGGTATGTTTAAGCCGGGGAAGGAGATCCTTTCATTGAATTTTGATAAAAGTGATAAAGTGAAGCGCTATGAACAGAAGGTCCGTGACTTTATGGAAGAGCATGTATTTCCGAATGAGTCGATGTTTGAAGAACAGTTGAATGCCCAGTCTTCACGCTGGTCCGAGGTGCCTCCGATTATTGATGATCTGAAGGCCAAGGCAAAAGAAGCGGGGCTGTGGAACTTATTTTTACCGGATGATACATATGGAGCTGGCTTGAATAATCTCGAGTACGCACCGCTTTGTGAGCTGATGGGAAGGTCTTTGATCGGACCTGAAGTCTTCAATTGCAACGCCCCTGATACAGGCAACATGGAAGTGCTCGCCCGTTATGGATCGGAGGAGCAGAAGGAACAGTGGCTGAAACCGCTACTTAACGGAGAGATCCGCTCGTGTTTTTCGATGACTGAACCGGATGTTGCTTCATCCGACGCAACCAATATCGAAGCGCGTATTGAACGTGATGGAGAGGAATATATTTTGAACGGCCGGAAGTGGTGGTCGTCTGGAGCTGGAGATCCCCGTTGTAAAGTAGCGATTTTTATGGGGAAAACGGATCCTGAGGCGACGAAGTACGAACAGCAGTCTATGATTCTAGTACCGCTTGATACACCAGGGGTGACGATCAAACGGATGCTGCCTGTCTTCGGTTATGATCATGCTCCGCATGGACATGCTGAGATAGATTTCGATAATGTCCGGGTCCCGAAAGAGAATATTATCTGGGGAGAAGGAAAAGGATTTGCGATTGCGCAAGGTCGGCTTGGTCCTGGAAGAATTCATCACTGCATGCGTTTAATCGGGGCTGCAGAACGTGCGCTTGAAGAATTATGTAAGCGTGTTCAAAGTAGGGAAGCTTTTCATAAACCGTTGGCTGATCAGGGGGTAATTCGCGAGTGGATTGCTGATTCGAGAATTGAAATAGAACAGGCCCGCCTGCTTACTTTGAAAGCAGCATACATGATGGACACCGTCGGAAACAAACAGGCTAAAACGGAAATCGCGATGATCAAAGTCGTGGCTCCGAGTATGGCGCTCCGTGTTATCGATCGTGCGATCCAGGCGCACGGGGCTGCAGGCGTCAGTGACGATTTTACGCTAGCTGCGCAGTGGGCAAATAGCCGGACGCTCAGACTTGCAGATGGTCCGGATGAAGTGCATCGCAGACAAGTTGCTAAGCTGGAATTATCCAAATACAAGGAGTGACAAACATGCACGTTAACCAATTATTTGATTTAACAGGAAAAGTGGCCGTCATCACGGGCGGTGGAAGAGGTCTCGGTGAACAAATTGCAGAAGGGCTGGCCGAAGCGGGAGCCAACGTCGTTCTCTGTTCTCGGAAAAAAGAAGCCTGTGAAGAGACGGCTTCCCGGATCAAGGAGGAAACGGGAGTGGACACGCTCGCTTTAGCGTGTGATGTCACAAACGCCGATGAGGTCGATGAGGTCGTCGCTGATACATTGGAACATTTCGGACAGATTGATATTTTAGTCAACAATAGTGGAGCGACATGGGGTGCACCAGCTTTGGAAATGCCGGTGGAAGCTTTTCAAAAGGTGATGAATGTGAACGTGACGGGCACGTTTCTGATGTCTCAGAAGGTCGGAGCGGCCATGGTGAAACAGAACTCAGGCAAGATCATCAACATTGCGTCTGTCGCAGGACTAGGTGGGGCCGATCCGCGCTTCATGGATACGGTCGGCTACAATGCGAGCAAAGGAGCAGTCATCACGTTTACGAAAGATCTTGCCGTTAAATGGGGACAGCATAATATCCAGGTGAACGCCCTGGCCCCGGGCTTTTTCCCTACGAAAATGTCTAAGGTCGTACTTGAACAGGGAGGAGATTTCATTCTGGACCGGACACCACTGGCTCGTTTCGGAACCGAAGAAGACTTAAAAGGTGCGGCGTTATTCCTGGCTTCTAAAGCAGCAGACTATGTTACCGGAGATGTGCTCGTTGTTGATGGTGGTATGCATGCTTCCTGTTAAAGAAAAAGGCCGGAAAGAAAAGATTTTAGAAACAAGCATTGAGTTATTCGGAAAGAAAGGGTTCCAGGAGACGTCGATCCAGGATATCGTTTCTGCTAACGACCTGACGAAGGGAAGCTTCTATTATTACTTTAAGAGTAAGGAAGATGTACTCGTGTACATTCATGAGCGCTTCATCAATCATCTTTTGCATGAACAAGAAATGATTATCGAAAGTGCTACGTCTAACCGTGAGAAGCTAGAGGCGGTCGTCAAGATGCTGATCGCTAACATAAGGACCAACGGAAACAGCGCAATGGTGTTTTTCAGAGAAATGCGTCATTTAAGTGAAGAAAGGACAGAGCAGATTTTACCGAAGCGCCATCAGTTCCAGAGAAATATTGCATCGATTCTATCGGCAGGGTGTGAAGCTGGAGAATTCAGACAGGGGCTTCATGTGGACATGCTTTCGTTTGCAGTACTTGGAATGGCCAACTGGAGCTACTTCTGGTTCGAACCAGAGGGAGAAATTTCAGAAGATGAGCTGACCGCTATTTTTATGGATATGATTTTTAAAGGAATCGAGGAGGATGCGTCATGACCATTCAAAAGCTGACGGTTGTCGGAGCAGGATCGATGGGACATCAAATTGCGATGCTAGGGGCTTTGGCGGGATTTGAAACCTATGTGCAGGATATATCAGAAGATACCTTACGTACAGCAAAGGAACAGTTGGACTCGATTATGGGACGCTGGGTAGAAAAAGAAAGAATGACGCAGGAAGAGCGCGATCAGGCTTTTGAACGTCTTCATTTTACAACTTCCTTACAGGAGGCTGCCAGGGAGGCGGATCTTGTCATTGAAGCCGTTGTTGAAAAACTGGAAGTGAAACGGAAGGTATTTGCTGAACTTGATCAAATCGTTCAGGATCATACCATTTTGGCCACCAACTCTTCGACGATGGTCAGTTCTCTGCTCGCAGATGTCACATCTAGACCGGAGAATATCTGCAACATGCACTTCTTCTTCCCGCCTCTTGTCATGGATTGTGTAGAAGTTGTGAAGGGGGAGCATACATCGGAGAGCACAGCAACAAAGGCGATGGAAGTCTGTGATCAGATGAACCGGACAGCGATCCTTCTACAAAAAGAGATTTCGGGCTTTGTGGCAAATCGGATCTTATTTGCAATCCAAAAGGAAGCGATGCATTTGTATGAAGGTGGATACGCGGATTACGAAGATATCGATAAAATTGTCAAAAAAGCGCTCAATCACCCGATCGGGCCTTTTGAATTGATGGACTTATCCGGACTTGATATCGCTTATTACGTGATGCAGCAGCAGTATGACGAAACAGGAAAAGAAGAAGATCGCCCATCTGACACGATTGTGAAGAAAGTACAGGCCGGGGAATTAGGACGCAAAACAGAGAAAGGTTTTTATTCCTACAATACAGCTGTTCGACATTAAGGAGGTCAACCGATGCATGAAGTAGAAGTGAGTGTCCGTTTTTGTGAAACGGATTTGCTCGGACATGTGAACAACAATAATTATTTCGTCTATATGGAAGATGCACGGATCAAATTTTTTAATGACTTGGACCTTGTTGGGGACGACTGGCGTTTTATACTTGCCTCGACAAAATGCGATTTTTTGAAGCAGGTGTATTACAGTCAGACGCTTGTCCTCAAAAGTCATGTCGTGAAAATCGGCAACTCAAGCTTTCATCTGGAGCAGGATATGTATGAAAAAGAGTCAGGTGACCTCGTCGCAAAAGGAGAATCTGTGGTTGTCCAGTTCGATTTCGACCAGCAAAGAGCGGTTCCGATGAGTGAAGAGATGAAGCAGACACTCGAATCCCATGTGCTAACTACACAATAGGAGGCGGAAATATTGGTTCAAAACACGGATACACGAACAGTGAGAAAGGGAGAGGAGCTGGACACCTCCAGGCTGGAACCTTATTTGAAAAAGTCTTTAGCGCTTACAGATGCTCCCCTGGAAGTCCGTCAGTTTGGAGCTGGTCATTCCAATTTGACCTATGAACTCCGGATAGGGGATTGGACAGCAGTACTGAGAAGACCTCCGCTTGGGCCTGTGGCGCCTAAAGCGCATGACATGGAAAGAGAGCACCGGATTTTACAAGCTCTCCATCCCCTTTTTCCATTGGCACCAAAGCCGCTTTTGTTCGACAAAGGAGATGTGCTGGGGGTTCCTTTTTTCGTGATGGAGCGTAAGACAGGAATCGTGTATGACACAGCCTTCCCGGATTCTGTCGAGCCGACCAAGGAGCTAGGTAGAAAGCTTTCAGAAGAAATGGTCGATCGTCTCGTCGAGCTTCATGCGATCGACTATACGAATACGCCTCTAAAAGAGATGGTGAAGCCTGAAGGGTTTATGGAACGACAGGTTCAAGGATGGATCAAGAGGTATGAACGAGCTCAAACCGATGATGTCGTCTCATGCGAGAGGTTGAAAAATTGGCTCATCCGCAACCTCCCCGATTCGAATGAAGCGACAATCATTCACTACGATTACAAATTGAACAATGCGATGTTCCACGAGAAACATACGTCCCAAATGGTCGGACTGTTTGACTGGGAGATGACGACGGTAGGGGACCCGCTGGCTGATGTTGGAGCGGCGATGAGCTACTGGATCGAAAAGGACGACCCGGAGCTTTTGAAAACGGGACTTGGAAAGCCTCCGGTAACGGTGACAGATGGGTTTTATACGCGCGAAGAATTCATCCAGCGCTACGCAGAGAAAAGCGGACGTAATGTCGAACATATCCATTATTATGTGACGTTTGCCTATTTCAAGCTGGCGGGAATCGTCCAGCAGATTTATTCAAGGTATAAAAAAGGACAGACCAATGACCCGCGTTTCGCGCACATGAATGTGTTTGTCAATAACTTGATTGAACACGCTGAACGAATGGCCGGCATCCGGACATGAGTCGTATTCACGTTCTTTTTAAAAAAGAAGACATTGATCCTGCTTTCATCAGAGGAAAGGTCGCGGTCGTGTTTGATGTCCTGTTTGCGACATCGACGATTACGGCTGCTCTGGCTGAGGGAGCGAAAGGCGTCTTTCCTGTCCTGGATCATGTTCAGGCAAAAGAAAAGGCCAAATCTCTTCATCTTCCCCATATATTAGCCGGCGAGGATGAAGGCAGAATCTTGGAAGGGTTTCATCCGCCGTTGCACAGCTATTTAAAGCCGTTCCTCGAGGATAACTATGTCGTTTTATCGACGACAAACGGAACGGTGGCGCTCCAGCGTTCCTTGCAGGCGGATGCATTATATGCGGCTTCCTTGCTGAACGCAAAAAGGATGGCAGAACATTTGAATGTACGTCACCAGAACGATTCACTGGTTCTGGTATGCTCCGGTTCGAGTGGGAGGTTTACGTTAGAAGATTTCTATGGAGTCGGGGCTTTAGTTAGTGAGCTGTTAAATAACGGAAGCTGGGATTTATCTGATGGAGCACGAGCAGCCCTTGGTTTTTATAAAGGAAACGACAGGTCGAATGCAGATGTTCTCGCAGAGTGTAAAATTGGAGCGTTGCTTTTGTCTTTAGGTATGAAGCGGAAGGAAATCGAGTTTGTAGCACAGGAAAGCTTGTTTCGGACCATCCCGTTTTATGATCCGGGACGAGGATATTTAAGGGAGGCAGACGATGAATCCAGTTAAACATTTAGTACATGGCGGAGAGTTTTTAGTGGAAGAAATTTTGCCTGAAGCTATTTTCACCCCCG
Source organism: Halobacillus fulvus (assembly GCA_004078665.1). Lineage (GTDB taxonomy): Bacteria > Bacillota > Bacilli > Bacillales > Halobacillaceae > Halobacillus > Halobacillus fulvus. The sequence goes on from SCFO01000003.1 coordinate 195,666, forward strand.
AGGATCGTACAGATGAACATCATATGATGGCAAACACAGCTCGACAATTTATTTCCCGGGAAATTCATCCGAATAACGAAAGGATTGAAGGTGGAGATTTTCCTTTTGTAGCGGAAAAGATGAAGCAGGCGGGGGAGTTGGGGCTGCTGGCTCACAGCATTCCCGAGCAATACGGTGGCTTAGGGCTTGATAAAATTAGTAAAGGGATTGTCGGCGAAGCACTTGGAAATGCGAGCGGTTATAGTGTGGCACACTCCAATCATACGTGCATTGCGACGCTTCCGATCACTTATTTCGGGACAAAAGAGCAAAAGGAAAAATACTTACCGAAGCTTGCGAGTGGGGAATACATCGGCGCTTATTGTTTAACGGAGCCAGAAGCCGGTTCAGATGCATTGGCAGCAAAGATGACGGCGAAGCTTAACGATGAAGAGACTCACTATGTGCTGAACGGAACGAAGATTTATATTACCAATGCTTCTTTTTCCGATACGTTCATCGTGTACGCAAAAGTGGATGGCGATAAATTTACGGCATTTATTGTAGAAAAAGATTTCCACGGTCTTTCGATCGGGCCCGAAGAGGAGAAGATGGGCATTAAAGGTTCTTCTACATGCTCCGTATTACTTGAGGATTGCCAGGTGCCAGTCGAGAATTTACTCGGACAAGTCGGTAAGGGACACTTGATTGCACTCAACGTTTTGAATCTTGGCAGGTTTAACCTTGGATTTGCGACAATGGGAGCAGCTAAATATAGTCTACAGCTGGCACTCGAACATGTGGTGGAGAGAAAACAATTTGGACGTCCGATTTCCGAATTTCCTCTAAGCCAAGAAAAAATTGCTGAGATGGCTGCGAAGATTTATGCGGCAGAATCGTTGTTATACCGGACAGCCGGACACATTGAATCTGCGCTTGGCGAACACGAAGACTCAGAGGATTTTGCAGCGGTAGCCAAAGCGATGAATGAGCATGCACTCGAATCTGCGATTTGTAAAGTGGTGGGTTCGGAAACACTGAATGATGTTGTCGATGAATCCTTGCAGCTTCATGGAGGAGCTGGATTCATTAAGGGGTATCCCGTAGAACAAGCTTACCGCGATTCGAGAATCAACCGAATATTTGAAGGGACAAATGAAATCAACCGGCTGCTTATTCCGGGTGTCTTTTTCAAAAAGGTAGCGAAAGGCGAAGTTGATGCTCCTACTTTAATTGAAAAGGCAGAACAGTCGATTAGAGATCAGCGTTACATGAAGGAGGGAGAACTTCATGAACTGAAGTCCGCCGTCGCGATGTTCAAAGATTTATATATCGTGACATCAGGTCTGGCGTATCAAAAATACGGCGAAAGCATGAAGCATGAGCAGGAAACATTGAAAAGACTGGCGGATGTGGCCATCTCTATCTATGCAACGGAATCCGTCGTTTTGCGGACGCTGAAAAACGGAAATGACAAGCTTGGAGAATGGAAGAAGAAGCTCGCATTTACGTACAAGGAAATAGCTGTTCAACAAATGCAGGCGACTGTTCTAACACTTGTTTCGACTCTAATGAAAGGAAAAGAGAGGCAGAAGATGCTTCAAAGTCTATCCGTTCTTTTTACTCCATTTTACGGAGAGGATTCCATCAAACGGAATCGCGAAATCGCAGACGTTTTAATCCAGGAAAAAAAATACGTATCGTAAAGGAGAGGAAATTTATGACGTTAGGTAACGACCATCTAACTGTACAAATGAACGGACCGATTATGCATTGTGTGTTGAATAGACCAAAGGCTTTGAATGCATTTTCCGATGATATGATCATCGGGTTGCAACAGGCGCTCACAGAAGCAGAGAAAAACGAAGAAGTAAAAGTGGTGGTTCTCTCAGGAGCAGGCCGGGCTTTTTCTGCGGGTGGAGATGTGAAGAGTATGGGAGAGGCGACTCCACAGTACCTTTACGACCATGTCGGGGAGTTGAATAAGCTGATTCTGATGATCAAGGAGTTGGCCAAACCAGTGGTAGCCGTTGTTCATGGCTATGCAGCAGGTGCCGGATTCAACCTGGCCCTTGCCTGTGATCAGATTCTGGCCGGAGAGGATAGTCAGTTCGTCTTAAGTTTTGCCCAAGTTGGACTTGTAGCGGATGGTGGAGGGCATTACTTTTTAACAAAGATCCTCGGCCCTTACCGTGCGAAAGAGCTTCTCTTTAAAGCGGAGCCTGTGCCTGTAGAAACGGCTGTCGAATGGGGACTTGTGAACCGCGTCTTTCCTCTAGCTGATCTAGAGGAGGAAGCGATGAACTATGCGCTGGACATTTCCAAAGGTCCGGCACGCGCTCTCGGAATGATGAAAAAGCTCGTCGATCAGTCCGAAAAGGCGGACTTAGCCTCTATTTTAGAGCAGGAACGCATCACTCAGACGATGATGGTGACGACAGATGACCATAAAGAGGGCGTTCAAGCCTTCAAGGATAAACGAAAGCCACAATTCGTGGGCAAATAGGAGGGTAAAAGATGAGAGCGATTCAATTTGAAACCTATGGTGGTCCAGACGTATTGAAGCAAGTGGACATCGATCGTCCGCATGTAGAAGAAGGGGAAGTACTTATTAAAGTGACAGCTGTCGGCGTTAATTATGCAGATACCGCACGTCGGGAGGGGGCTTATGTTGTGCCAACTCCTCTACCTTTTATTCCAGGGGCGGAGGTAGCCGGGATTGTAGAAGAAACAGGTGAAGGGGCCACCCGCTTCCAAAAAGGCGATCGTGTGGTCACTCTGATTGGATCAGGTGGCTATGCAGAATACGTGAAGACAATGGAGAGTACACTAATTCCGATTCCTGACGGCGTGGAGGATGAAGTGGCGGTAGCTATTCCGTTACAGGGTCTGACAGCTTATCACATCTTGAAAACGATGGGAAGGATGGAGCAAGGGGAAACAGTCCTTGTCCATGCCGCAGCTGGTGGAGTAGGATCTTTGGCTGTTCAGCTCGCTAAGCTTTTTGGAGCGGGAAATGTCATTGCAACAGCCAGCACGGAAGAAAAGCTTGCACTAGCAAAAGGATTGGGAGCCGATCACGTCGTCAATTATACGAATCCCGATTGGCGTGATCAGGTGATGGAAGCAACCGGCGGAAAAGGCGTAGACGTAGCACTTGAAATGGTCGGTGGTGAGATATTTAATGAAACCGTCAAATGCATGAGAGGCTTTGGCCGCGTTGTCGTGTATGGAGTGGCAAGTGGTGAACAGCCACAATTATACCCGGCTGGTCTTATGAATCGTAACCTCTCTGTCGTAGGGTTCTTCCTGCCGCAGGTCATGAAAAAACCGGTCTTGTTTGAGAAGAGTCTCGAAGATTTATTGAAGCTTGTGCGAAACGGGGACCTCAAACTTACGGTCGGAGGCATTTATGATTTAGAGGAAGCGTCAAAAGTACATGAATTGATGCAGGGGCGAAAAACAAAAGGAAAGCTTGTGTTGAGACCATAATGGATGAAAAAAGAGCCGGGCGCGCTGCCTGGCTCTTTCGCTTTTATTCAACGGATTATGTCTAAGTAAAAGGTAAAAGAGTTTCCGTTTTGTGTATCAGAGACTGGAGTCTCGTCATTTCCCGACACTCCTCCGAAAATAAGATAGTTAACGGAAACTATATCTATTGAATATGAATGGGGGTGAAATGGTAAAACAGGAACTTATTCATTAATAAATCTTTCTCAATTGATACAACATCAACGCTTGGCCTTTCCTATTCAAAAGACTTGGCCGTAGCGACTAAATCTTCTTTTATGATTGTTGTTTCTTTTCCTTGGAACAGTTTCAGTTCATAAGTAATATCGCCTTTTGTCCAGACTAGGCGCTGAAGCTTTCCGGAAGGATCTTTGGAATATTCCCCTTCTATATCGCCAATCTCAACCGTTTCGGTCTCCACGTCATTGTATGTTATATCTCCGCCTTTTACAGTGAAAAGCTCTAAATAGACTTCATCCTTTCCTGCAAAATCAAAGGTGAAGACTGTATCTTCCTGACTGAGAGGGCCTGGAGTGAACGTAGAAGACTCCGCTTCAAATGGAAGCTTAGATGGGAGTTCAGGCTGATAGACTGCGTCACTGGTTTCTTCACGTAAGTCAGAAGCATCGAAACTGTAAAGGTTACTAGCCGAGCTATTGGAACAACCGATAAGTGCAAAGACAGAAAGAATGAGCACAAAAGCAATTCTCATGATAACACCCCTTTATGTAAAAAAATTCATTTCCATCGTAACATACTACTCCACATAGTGAAGAAAAAGAAGGAGTCCATCGATTGCGTAGGGAAGTTAGTCTACTAAGGGAATGATAGTAAAGGGGAAAAGAGTATGTTTACCTATTCAATTGACAAAGAACTATCTTTAAAATTATTAGCCTATGAAGATGCTGAAGAGCTTTATGAACTATCCGATCGCTCAAGAGAGCACCTGCAAACATGGTTGCCTTGGATTCATGCAACCAAATCGCCTAGCGATACGCACCAGTTTATAAAAAGTGCGCTCAAGCGCTATGCTGAGAATGACGGTCTGACAGTCTGTATCGTTTATAGAGGAAAAATTGCAGGAACGATCGACCTTCACCAATTAGACTGGAGCAATAAGAAAACGAGTGTTGGGTACTGGATAGGAGATGAGTATAAAGGACAAGGACTGTTAACGAGATCCTGTCAGGCTCTGTTTGCGCATGTGTTCAAAAATCTTGGCATGAACCGAATTGAGATCAGGGCAGATGTCCGGAATACAAAAAGCCGGGCTGTGCCTGAAAGGTTGGGGTTTGTACAGGAAGGAATCATCCGGCAGGCGGCGATGCTGTATGGACGTCCTAGTGATCACGCAGTGTATGGAATGCTGGCTGAAGATTGGAAGCACGAGTAGAGGGGGGAGAGGATGAAGACCTATAAGATTTCATTTATAAATGAGACCAGTCCAGTGAAAAGCGAGTGTGAAGACGCGTTTGTTATCAATGAACAGGCAGAAGTATATGGAGTGTTAGACGGCGCTACTCCGCTTGAAGAGTTCCGAGACGAGAACGGGCATAACGGAGCATATTTGGCGTCGAGAATCTTTCAACATCACTTCGAAAAAATGGAGAGAAGTCATTCTCTGTTAGAAAAGCTGGAGGAAGCCAATCAAAAACTTAAGAATCAAATGCTTGCCTATGAAATAGACGTTCATTCAGGATATAAACGCTGGACGACTTGTGTTGCTTTTATTAAATTGGAAGATTCTTATGTTGATTTTGTTCATCTGGGAGACTGCATGATTATGGCGCGGTATTGCCATGGTGAGGTACGTATCTTGACAAAGGATACTGTAACAGGAATTAGTCAACGTGCGAAGGTGAAGCGGGAAAGGGACCGTGAAGCAGGCCTTGATCTGCCTAAGGAAACTTTTTATGAGGATAGGCTCGAATCACTACGTTATAATCGTTCTTTAGCAAATGTTGAAGGGGGATACACCGTAGCGGATGGATCCAGCAATGCGTTGGATATGGTACAGCAAGGCAGGGTATCTCGAGAAGGGATTCAGGATATTCTCCTCTTATCGGATGGGCTGTTTCATAGAAAATGGTCGCTTACCGATGTTTACCAGAGGATTGAGGAAGTCGGACTGGAAGCTTACGTGGAGGAGTTGACGGAGGATCTTCGGTCTCATGGTCATCACATTGACGATCGTACAGCTGTATGGGTCCAGTTTGAATAAAGTAAAAGGTTCGGGAATTCAATGAAGATCCCGAACCTTTTGTGTACCTTTCTTATTTCACAATCGCCAGTAAAAAACCGTCATGACCTTTCATTCCTACCGTTTGAACCGCTGTGGAATCAATGCGAGGATGATTCGACAACTCTTCAAACATTTTGCGTATTCCCTTCACATCAGAATCTTCGCTCTCAGAGTAGAGTACTTTTCCTTCGCGTACGACATTGTCGACAACAATACAGGTACCGGGCTCAGATAATTTGAGGGCTTCTTCTATATAGTGAGGATTGTTTCGTTTATCTGCATCAATGAAAATAAAGTCAAAAGGTGCGATGTTGCGAGAATGAAGCTTAGGCAAAGAATCTAATGCAGCGCCAACTATGATTTCTACCCGGTCACTAAGTCCGGCTTTTTGTATGTTTTCCTGGGCAACAGCGGCATGTTTTTCCGAATATTCCAGTGTGATCAACTGGCCATCATCTGGTAAGGTCCTTGCCATCCATATCGTGCTGTATCCTCCAAGTGTCCCGATTTCGAGGATTCTTTTCGCTCCTTTCATTTTAGTCAGAAGGTGGAGGAATTTCCCTTCGATCGGTGAAACATCGATGGAAGGTAAACCGGCTTCGGTATTTCTTTTGTGGACCGTTCTCAACGCTTCGTCTTCTTGCACGATGGTATCCATCATATAGTGATCAAAGGACTGCCAATTTTCTTTGCTCATCATCATTTCCTCCTTTTTGAGTGTGTTTACTTAAGACAAACAAGGTCCAACATTAGAAGTTTTGTAAAGCGAACTGTTTCCTGTACTCGAGTGAAAATTGGAGGGACGGGAAATAACTCGCTTTCCATAGGCGGGCGCTAAGCTTTCTCGGAGCACAGCTCCTGCGGGATCTCAGCCTACCCTATCCTCCTAGGAGTCTCGTCATTTCCCGTCCCTCTTTATAAAAATACCTAACAAGCTATAAATTAAAAGTCTATCGATCGACACGAAAATGAAGCAGGGTGTGTAAAAAACCTTAAATATCACTGATCTTTTTCGTATGAATCCCTGCGTCTTTAAACGATTGATGAATTTCGGATGCAAATTCAACGGCATGTTCTCCATCACCATGAATACAAACTGTATCAGCGGCAATCGCGATGTCGTTTTGTTCCACTGTCTGAACTCTACCCTCTTTTATCATTCGAATAACTTGATTTACTGCTTGGGCGCGGTCGGTTATGACGGCGTTTGGCTCGCGGCGGGGAGTGAGAGACCCGTCTTTTTGATACGTGCGGTCAGAGAAGACTTCACTTGCGACCCTCAATCCCTTTTCATTGCCGGCATGGATCAGTTCACTTCCCGCAAGGCCGAACAGAATCAGTGTGTGATCAAGATCGTAGACAGCTTTCGCGATTGCATCTGCCAATTCGCGGTCCTTGGCGGCCATATTGAAGAGTGCTCCGTGTGGCTTCACGTGTTGAAGCTTACTGCCGCTTATTTCCACGAATGCCTTTAAAGCTCCGATTTGGTAAAGGGTCATATCGTAAGCTTCATCTGGCGAAATATCAAGTTTACGTCTCCCGAATCCGACTAAGTCTGGTAATCCGGGATGTGCTCCGATCGCGACTTGTTTGTCCACGGCCATTTTGACCGTTTCTTTCATCACGCTTGGATCCCCTGCATGGAAACCACAGGCGATATTTGCGGAGGTAATATAATCAAGAATCTCCCTGTCGCGGCCGATTGTATAGGCTCCGAAGCTTTCGCCCATATCGCAGTTCAAGTCAACGGTGTACATAACCATTCCTCCTTATCCTGTTTTTGTTCTGATGCCAAGCTCGAGATGGCGAAGCAAGTTCTGCCTTTGTAAATACAATTGCTGTGCTTCCTCATGTGAGACAATTTGAAAATGGATGTCCTCCCCAGGCTTCATCTGAGCGATCTTTGGGAGATCGGCCGTGATGACGTGTGCCATTCTCGGGTATCCACCTGTTGTCTGGCTATCTGCAAGTAAAAGAATCGGGTTTCCGTCTGATGGAACTTGGATGGTTCCGATGGAGACAGCAGACGATATCATTTCCGAATCACTTTCCCATTTAAGCTTTTGTCCATTTAAGCGATAGCCCATCCGGTCTGATTTTGAATCGATGGTAAAGGGTTCATTGGTAAAAGCGTCCTGACTTACATCCGTGAACTGGTCGAATTCTCGCCCTTTGATTACGCGAATTGGGTCATTGTTCCTTGAGCGTAATTCTTCCGAGACGCTCCAATTCGAGGCATGGAAATTCTTTCTGTCCGCTTTTTCTTTTAAAACGTTGAACAAGGATTCTGATGATGGGCTCTTTCTGTCAACAGAAAGTCGGTCCCCATCTTCAAGTGGGCGACCCTCGTATCCTCCTATCTGTGCCCTCATGTAAGTAGAGGCACTGTCCATGATGGAAGGGATATTGAATCCGCCTCCAATCGCTAAGTAAGCTCTGAATCCGGACGCTGGTCGTCCGAACCGAAGCTCCGTTCCTTTCCTTACAAAAATAGGCTTCCAGCACTCGACAGCATCACCTTCAATTAAAGGTGAGAGGTTTCCGCCACAAATTGCAATCAGGGCATCTTCCTGAAACTCGATGACAGGACCCATCAGTGTTATTTCTAATGTAGGTGTGTTGGGGTTATTGCCGACTAACCAATTGGAAATGAGATGTGCTTCTTGATCCATCGCACCACTGGTGACGACTCCGTGTTTCTTAAAACCGAATCGACCAAGGTCCTGAACGGTTGTAAGCAGTCCTGCTTTCTGAATGTGTATCATGTTCAGGATTCCTCCTTCAGTCTTAAAAATTCTCGCTCACTGATTTCTACAAAACGTATCCGGTCCCCTGCCTTCAGAAGGGAAGGAGAGGCGTCCTCCGGCCTAAACAACCGGAGAGGTGTTTGCCCGATCAGTTGCCAGCCACCTGGAGTTTCAAGCGGATATACGCCTGTTTGTTCACCAGCTATGCCAACTGAGCCTGCTGGAATTCGCAAGCGAGGGTCTGGTTTACGCGGGGCTTGAATACGCTTGTCCATCCCTCCTAAGTATGGAAAGCCGGGCGCGAATCCAATCATGTAGACAAGGTAGTCCCCGTTTGTGTGAAGATGGATAACCTCTTCCTCTGATAAATCATTCCTTTCCGCTACATGAGCGAGGTCTGGCCCGTATTTTTGCCCGTAACAGACCGGGATTTCGATCGTTCGCGAAGAATTAGCCCGTTTGTGAGTCAGTGTAGGAAGGAGCGCCTTGATCTCGCCAACGACCCATTCATAGGGCAACGTATGTTTTTGTTGTTTTCGAATGAAAAGCGGATTATAAAAAAGGGTGAGGGATGCAAAGGCGGGTATGTATTCGATTAGCCAGCCTGGTGGGTTCTCGTCGAAAAAGGCTGCAAGTTTCCTGATATTCTGGTGGGATTCTTCATTAATAGAATCGCCGAATTCAATGGTAACGGCTTGATCTCCCAGCGGATAAAAGTGTGCGTTCATAGAATCGACCTCCTGATTCTTCTCTTCTTTTATGCTAGCGGAATTATCAGTTTCTTTCAAATTTTCGTACTGGTAAAAGCTGTTTAATCTGTAGACCGAACAGGGAATGGTAATAAAAAGCATTTTTATTAAGGAGGATATTGCGATGCCATGGGATACAAATGATTATCCAAGCTCATTGAAAAACCTCGATACACCAGTTAGGAAAAAAGCGATTGATATTGCGAATGCGATGATTGACGAAGGATACAAAGAAGATCAGGCGATACCGATTGCCACGGAGCAAGCAAAAGAATGGTATGAAAATGCCGATCAGAAAGAAAGGAATCAGATGAAACAGGCGAGTGACGAGAACTTAAAAGAAAGAGATGAAGACGCCTCAGATAGTCGGCCGGAGCTTTTGGATAAAGGGCAGCATGTCGTTTCGCATGAAGACGGTTGGGCTGTCCAGGCAGAGGATGCCAAACAGCCATCAGACGTTTTTGAGAAAAAACAAGAGGCGATTGATCGTGCCGAAGAGATCGCAGAAAACAAGGGCACCCAAGTGATCATTCACAAAAAAGATGGCTCCATACAGGATAAAAAATCGTATTAAATAACCGAAAAAAGTTTACATTATTTTACAAAAAGGTATATAACCTATACATCATCAAAAGGAGGTATAAAGTGGCGGATACACGAAAACAGTCCGAACATGTTGTCTCTCATGAAGATGGATGGGCTGTCCAGGCGGAAGGTGCTGAACAGCCGACGAAAGTTTTTGAAAAGAAGCAGGATGCGATTGATCGTGCCAAGGAGATTGCGGAGAACAAAGGAACAAGTGCCATCATCCATAAAGAAGACGGTACTGTTCAGAATGAATATTCTTTTTCTGACTAACCTAAAGGAGGCTCGAATGTATGGCTGAAAACAACCAAGGAAAGAGCGGAGAAGAACGTAGCGAAGAGCAAAACAGAGAATATGGTCGTCAAGGCAAATACGCTAAAGGGAATAAAGAGAATTCTGATCAGGACGATGATAACTAAATGAATCGAAAAAGCACCCGGTGAAGGGTGCTTTTTCTATGTTATGATAGATGAATCGATTGGAGAGGAGGAAAAGCATGGACGGTCAAAAACGGAGCAATATACAGCCAGGGAAGCAAGTGGATATCGTACTGAAGAAAGACCAGCGCAGCGGGAAGCTGACAAGAGGCATCGTGAAGGACCTTTTGACGAATTCACCGACACACCCTCACGGAATCAAGGTCAGACTTGAAGATGGCCAAGTAGGTAGAGTCAAACAAATTATCGAATAAAAAAATCCTGACCATGGTCAACATCGGTCAGGATTTTATTTGTTTTATTCTTTTTCATTGATATAGAAACGGTAAGGCATTTCAATTGTAAAGAATGCTCCATCCTGGTCTTCAGAGGCGTGTGCAATGGTATATTCCTGTCCAAATATCTGTTCCATCGCATAATCCCCATTATCGAAAGGCTCTCGATCGATTGAAAAACCGCTGGATAATAACAAATGACGCTGCTCTTCATTCAAACGGCTGATCTCCTCAAGCTTCACCATGGGGCGGATCATTGTGGCACCTGTTTGATCTTCTAGGTGGTCATAATCAACCTTGACTTGGACGAGTTCTCTGGCATCTCCGAGCATTTCCAGAACGAACTCCTTGAATTCCGATACATCCATAAGAAAACGGACATCCTCCGGTTCGATACGATTTAAGTATTGTGACATCGGCAAGGCCTCCTTCTATGACTTATATTACCATGCCTGACATGAGTCTAAACATTGGAAAAGCGAGCTGGACATCGTCCAACTCGCTTATAAATGGGCTTTTGATTGTGCCTTTCGCATGTATTCATCTCCTGAAAGAGCCCGAACAGGAGGTTTGTGTTTTATTTCGGAAAAACCAAGCTTTATTTCATTTTCCAGGATTCTTTAATCCTTTTGCCGCGGTTCAAAAATTCTACATGGTAGTTTTTCAACTTAAACGACGCAATCCCTACCTCTATTGCATCCTTACAGCTCCGAAGCTGATCCAGTGTGATTAAGTCGTATCAAAACGTAGCAGAATGCCAGTCTCATACAAATCACTCTTTTCTTTTCCGATTGACCTTTTAAAAAGGCACCATCTAATATAATGACATTCTATTGGGAGATTGTCAACTATGTTTTGATGTTTCTACCAATAATCAGATAAGCTTAACAATGATTCGACCGCGTGTTTTTCCTTTCAAAATGTCCTCCAGGGCTGTTGGAACGTCTTCTAAAGAAATGACTTCTTTCATAAGAGAAAAGCTTTCCTTTATCTTTAAATCGTTCCCTAGCCTTAGCCAGACTTTTTTTCTGACATCCATCGGGCAGTGGACGGAATCGATGCCCAATAAGCTGATTCCCCGTAAAATGAATGGATAAACCTGTGTCGGAATTTCTGTTCCTCCCGTCAGTCCACTGACAGCAGCGGCTCCACTATACTGAAGTTGGCTGAGTAGAGAAGCCAATGGTTTCCCTCCGACAGGATCGACGGCAGCTGCCCATTGAGGGCGCATGAGTGGTTTTAGCTCCCCATTGAATACATCTTCACGTGTGATGACTTTTTCGGCTCCGAGTTTCTTCAGATAGTCTGTATGCTCTTGGCTTCCTGTGCTGGCATGAACATGGTAGCCACGTTTTGTAAGCATAGCTATAGCCATACTTCCAACGCCTCCGGTTGCTCCTGTCACGAGTACAGGCCCGTCCTCAGGGGTAAGCCCATTTTCTTCAAGACGATGAATCGACAAAGCAGCAGTGAAGCCCGCTGTTCCGTAAATCATCGACTCTTCTAATGTGACGCCGTCTGGTAGAGGAACAACCCAATCCGCCGGTATGCTTGCGTATTCACTGTAGCCACCATGGTGGTTGACTCCGATCTCGTAGCTTGTAGCAATCACGTGATCGCCCTCAGAAAACCTCGAGTCTTTGGAACGGACTACTTCACCAGCTAAATCAATTCCTGGAATAATCGGATAGCTTTTGACTAGCGGGTTGTCCGGTTGGGAGACCATCCCGTCTTTATAGTTGACACTTGAGTAATGGACTTTAATCAACACATCACTTTTCGGTAAATCCTTCATATCCAATGTACGGATAGACGCCTGATCTTGGTCAATTTGATAGGCTTGAAACGTTGTCATACAAACACCTCACCTTTAAGGACGCAAATCTTCATCGTACTCTTCTTCTGTTACCGAGTCATTTTTTGATTTTCGGCCTTTCTTTTCATCTCGCAATTCTTTTTTCACTTCTTCGTCCGGTACGTTATCTAACAATTTTTCTTTTTCAAATTTCTCTTCAAAGCTTTGGTCTCTTTCTGTCTTTCTCTTTTTGTTTTCTTCGCTCACGATGTACACCTCCATCGGTTGGTTCATGGGGCTATACCTTTTTTATCCATTTATTAAACTAGGACGATGGGTATAAAAAAACGACCACATCAGCTGTGGTCGTTGTTGGTGAATTTCTTTTTAATTTTTTGTATGTATGTAGTCTTTAAGAGATAGTCAATGGTTGTGCTGAGAATCAGCCCATGGATGACCACACCTAAAATGGTAAAAATGACGATAATTGTCTGACCCCCGAACGTACTCGGTTCAAAAGTCGTACGCCCGAAAAAGGTGAGCGTGACGACCGCATTGATCCAGGCTTCACTATAGCTCTCCAATTCTCCTTCAAGAAGTTTAAGAGGAATGATCAACAGAAAAATCAAGAGGAAGGTGATGCCCGAGACGAGGAGAAGGTGCTGACGTTTCAAAAAACGAATCAGTGGCATCGTATAGTATTTGGTCATCGATTTCAGCCGAAGAAGATGCAGAATTCGCGCAAATCGTGCCAGTTGAAACACCGCATCGAGCGGGATGGCGGCAATCACAATGAAAGGGTGCTTTTTAATGAATCCCCATTTACTTTCACTTTTATAGAGGCGATAAATGAAATCCAGGAAAAAGATGGACCAAGTGCCCCATACGATATAGCTATTATAGCCGGTCTTCTGCCAGATTGTGGCGACTGATAATGCGGCCAGCGCGACCATGAAGAGTTCATACATGGTTTTTGTCGGTCGTTTCTTGAACCAAGCCATGGTGCCGGCCCCCTTTTTAGAAAAAATCAATTGTTGACATTATACCATTCACGTAGGGATTTTGGCATAGCAACATGGCCATCGTGACAAAAGGCTAGGAAGACTTTGCACAAGACAGGAATCGCTTGATCTTGAACCATTTTTTAGAAATGATGATTTTTTTCGGCTTTATAAACCCATCCCTGAATTGATAGGTCTTTCCGTTTTCTTCATAGATCCCCAGTAATTCTGACTTCAACTGCTGCTTGATATATTTTCGAAAAGGAAATGATTGATACTTTTTGGGATGATAAAGCTGATTGGAATATAGGAAAGGATACTCATACAATGGGCCTTCGTAAATCAAGGTGAGTTGTTCATGGTGTCTGAAGTCATCAGGGGTCACAAGAGCGCTCTTTTTGTGGAACAGGGGAGCCCCTGATCGCTTCAAGACTTCGGATACGAATTGCGAGCAGAAGTAACTGGCTGGCACATCGATCGCCCTGTTCACGGGTACGCCAAGCAGTCCTATGTAATTATAGTAATACGTTTCATGATTGCGAGTGAATGCCTGAATGACCCGTTCAAGCTTCTGATAGTTTCTACGTGACAGCTTCAGCTCATAAACGGAGCAGGTCGCGTAAGGATACCAGCTAAATGTTCCGGACACAAAATCCTCTTCTACGAATCCACCCCAAAACGGATTGGTCGGCTTCCGGCGGCCAAAACTGTAGAGACGTTTCATATTAAGGTCCAGTGACAAGGATGCGTGATTATAAGGAGCAGCTGTGAAGGTTTTGATGGCTCGATTGGCAAGGGTTCCTGTGTTCGATAAAAGAATATAGACAGATCTCATGTCATCGCCTCACTTAAAGGAAGTAGATTTCTGGAAAAACTTACGTACCACACTATATTTTACAATACATCATCTTAGAGTATTAGAAAATCAGATTCATTTTTATCTGCGGGATCCTGTGATATTCTCAGAATAAGAGATGAGAGAAAGGAATGCATCATGAAGCCGCTATCCAATTTTTTGTCATTTGTCTTATTTTTAGCGATCATCGGGACGGTCGTTTACTTACTTTTTCCTAGAATAGATGAAGCCCTACCGCCTTTTGAAGATGTTCCTGTGCCGAGTGAACTCCATCCTGTAGTGGAGGAAAGGCGGGACAGACTTGTGCAACTCGCTGAAGAAAAGGGCATCGACCTTGTCATTACAGAAGGTCATCGCTCTGAAGAACGTCAGGATGCATTGTATGAACAAGGACGATCCAACGATGGGCGGGTCGTCACCAATGCCCGTGCTGGAGAATCCTATCACAATTATGGACTGGCCATAGACTTTGCTTTGAGGACCGAAAACGGAGAAGTCGTGTGGGATATGAACCGGGATGGAAATGGCAACGGTGAATCCGACTGGATGGAAGTTGTAGCGATTGCTAAAGATTTGGGATTTGAATGGGGAGGGGATTGGAGCAATTTCAAGGACTATCCTCATTTGCAGATGGACTTCGGGTTATCGATCCGGGAATTGCAGTGGGGGAAGCGTCCTGAAGTAGCTGAACAGGAATGAAAAAAATCGTGCCTGAAAAAGGCACGATTTTTTCATTAGCTCTGGTAAGCTTCGTATGGTTTGATCATGCCATAGATCGTTTCGGTGTAAGGCATTTGAAGGTCAAGTTCGCGTCCCAGTCGAAGAGCTCCTCCGTGAAGGTGCTCGACTTCAAGAGGCAGTCCTTTTCTCCGGTCCTGGTGCATCGAAGAGGTCATCTCATCCCCGAGACCTCGTAGCTGTTCCACCGCTTTTTCAGCATGGGTGTCGGTCAGCTCTACTCCGTGAGCTACGGCCAGTGCTTTCATTTCTTGTACGATACGCTGTGCGATTCTGAATGTTTGCGGGAAGCTTCTCACTTCTCCGATCGGTTTGTTTACAGCGGTCGTGATGCCTGAGAAGGCGGAAATGAACATATATTTCTTCCACATATCTTGCCGAATATCCGGGCTGAGCCGGCCGTCCATATTGGCCTGGTTGCATATAAGGGCAAGTTCCTCACAAATCGGCTGTTGAGATGGGTGGAGTGGACCAAAGACGACATCATGGAAGGGACTCGTATGGACGACATGCCCTTTTTCGTCAAGGGTGGCAATGATGAAGCACAAACCACCGAGCACCGCTTCGTCACCGAGCTCTTTTTGCAACGTCGAAACATGCTCAATTCCATTCAATACGGGTAACACTTTTGCCCCCTTCTGAACGAGCTGTTTCAACCAATCCAGTGTACCGCTCAAATGATACCCTTTGACAGCTAAAAAGACGAGATCAGGGTCGTGGATTTGTTCCGGGCTCGTCGCAATGATCGGGTCTTCCACTATATAATCTCCGGCTTCGCTATGTACCTGCAGTCCGTATTTCTGAAGCTGTTCCGCGCGTCCTTCACGCACGAGATTGATCACTTCATGCCCAGCTTCTTGCCATCTTGCTCCGAAGTAAGCGCCTAATGCGCCGGCACCTAGTACAACAATCTTCATGATCTTGTCCTCCTTAACTACCCGCTTTTTCATCTGTCGGATGGATAGGCGCATCCGTTGTGAAAGTGGATGTGACCACTCTGTTCATCTCGACAATATCTTTGATATGCACATTCAAGTATTGAAGGATGTCGTTATATCCAATGGTTTTCATCACTTCATGATAATGGTCTTCATTCCGGAAAACGGATTGACCTAAAATCAATTCTTCGTCTTCCTCCAGTTCGATCAAATTGAGAATCCCCATCGAACCAGATCGTCCGGTCAGTTCATGGGGGTAGTACATATGGTGTTCAAGTGTTCCTTGACCTTTCAGAATTTCCCCTGACTGGCGGCTCATTTTAAGGAACGCATCAAGGTGTTTCTTTTTAACACGAAAAAGACAAAGGACGGTATACATAGAAAAGTCCCTCCAATGAAAAGGTTAGCCCTTATCGGCTTTGGTATCACGCCCTGCATCAATCAGCAGAACGATTGCCGTGACCGTGTGCATGATCCAGCCGACAATTGGTATGGCTCCGATTGCACTCGTTATTAGACCAAGGACGCTGCCTACATAAGAACGGTTGTCTCGGATAGAGACAATCAGTGTGATTAAATGGGCGACAAACATGAAAAGTAACGCTTGCCAACCGCTGCTGAGTATGAATAGACCTCCGGCGATCGGGATAGCAAGAAACGCTTCGCCTCCACCCGTGATCCATTTTAATAGTGTTGATAACTTCATTTGCTCTCACTCCTTTAGAAGAGTATGAATCGAAACAACGGGAACGTGCCGCAGTTGTTCTTTCTCTTCTTTTCCCATAAGAAGGCTATACTATTCCTTCTTCTCATTTCATTCGACACAATTCAGAAGAATCCTTTTATATTCTTGGAGTATTCTGTGGAAATATAAACGAAATAGATGTTCCGATCGTCACTTTCGGGAGTTTAGGACATATGTCCTTTTCAGAAGGGATCGATTCCTATTCAATAGGAAGAAGATCAACAGGGGAGGAAGCAGCATGAAAGGGATATTGTTTTCAATTGCAGCCGGGTTGTGTATTACTCTACAGGGGATTTTTAATACGAATATGGCTCAGGAACTAGGAGGATGGCATACGACCTCCCTTGTACACCTCGTCGGTTTTACTCTTTCGCTGACCGTTTTTTTATTTGTACGTGATGGAAGCAGACAGGGGTTGAAAGGTGTACGACCTTTATATTTTATCGGAGGATCATTTGGTGTCATCGTTGTCTTCGCAGAATTGACCTCGATTCTCCTGCTAGGTCCTGCAGCTGCCATTTCGATTTTACTCGTTGCTCAACTATTAGGAGCGTTTACGATTGAATCACTTGGCTGGTTCGAACAGAAAAAAATAACGATCCATAAACATCAGGTTGTCGGAATTGCTATGATGGTAATTGGAGTTATTTTGTTGAAATGGTAGCGAGGTGGCGGAGATGAAAGTAGTCCAAGATTCGGAGCGTTTACAAAAATATGCGGACCAATATGGGTTAGAAAAAGTTTTTACGGAAGCATCTAAAAGGAAAATGAACCTCTGGAAATTTGAAAAAGGGGACATCCTTTGTTCAAGAGGGGAACAACTGGACCATATGTACTTTCTTGTGAGTGGCAAGGTGAAAATTTTCACGGTGTCTCCCGAAGGAAAAGCCTTGATCGTCCGTTTTAAAACACCGTTTGCCATTATTGGCGATGTCGAATATGTGAAGGGGACAGAGTTGTTCCACACGGTCGAAGCTGTGAATGAAGGGTATATGATCAGCCTCTCTTTTCAGGACCTTCGCAATTATGAAGACAGTCATGTCCCGTTCCTTCACTTTTTGCTGGATGTCGTGACACACAAGTTTTATACAGAGTCGCAGGCGACGACGCTTAATATGCTGTACCCTGTCGATGTTCGTCTGGCGAGTTATTTGCTTTCTCTTACAGATGATGGGAAGGAATCGTTATATCATAAGGAGATGCATACATCGACCTTACAGGAAATTGCCGAGGTGATCGGGACGAGCTATCGTCATTTGAACAGGATTTTGCTCTCCTTTCATGAACGGGGAATCATAAGGCGTGAAAAAGGGGCGATCGAAATTCTTAATCTTGAATTGCTAAGAGAGAGGGCGAAAGGAAATATTTATGAATAGAAGGAGGCTGTCACATGGTCGGGGCTTTACTATCGATTGTTTCAGGTTTACTGATCAGCACTCAAAATGTATTTAATGCACGCATCAGTGAAAAAACAGGGGCATGGCTAACGACTACAATTGTCCTAGGGATCGGACTTGTCTGCTCGCTGCCCGTGTTTTATCTGCTTGATGATACCTCTTTGTTTTATTTTGGAGATTTAAATAAAATCTATTTGCTGAGCGGTGTTTTCGGGGTGGGGATTGTCTATTGCTTTATGAGAGGAATTGCGCTGCTTGGTCCGGCCTATTCCGTAGCGATTGTCATGGTCGCACAGCTCGGAGTGGCGTTTACGATCAATACGTTCGGATTTTTTGGATTCGAGCGGATGGAGTTCTCACCTTTTAAAGCGACGGGCTTGATGCTGCTGGTCGTAGGTGTGCTCATCTTCAAGTTGGGGGGTCGCTTGCCGGCGTTGAAGAAGGAACGAGTAGAGAAGCAAGAAATGATTTCATAGAAAACCCCTCACATGAAAGTGAGGGGTTCTTGTTATTTAGCAGCTTTTTCAAGTTTTTGAATCATTTTAATGGAACGACCTGTTCCGATGGCAACCGATTCTAACGGGCTTGGCGCCATGTGGACAGGAACCGAAATTTCATTGGACAGCCAATCCTGCATGCCGTTCAACAGCGATCCTCCACCAGTAAGAACGACACCATGATCGACGATGTCCCCACTTAATTCTGGCGGGCAATCTTCAAGAGTTGCGCGAATCGTTTCGAGTAGCTGCTCGAGAGATTCTTTTAACGCTGATTGAACTTCTGTTGATTTCAATTCAATCGTTTTCGGAAGGCCTGTCACCATATCGCGACCGCGTACTTCCATCGACACTTCTGGATGATCAATCAGCGCATAGCCGATTTCCATCTTAATTTGTTCAGCCGTACGCTCACCGATCAGCACATTGTATGCTTTACGGACGTACTGGATAATTTCTTCGTCCATGACGTCTCCACCCATACGGATCGACTTACAGGAAACAACGCCGCCGAATGAGATGATGGCGACTTCACTTGTTCCTCCACCGATATCGACAATGACGTTGGCGACTGGTTCATCGACAGGCAGATCCGCACCAATGGCTGCGGCGATCGGCTCTTCGATCAGGTGTACATTTTTCGCTCCATAGCTTTTCACTGCGTTATCGATCGCTCGACGCTCGACAGATGTAGAGCCGGATGGCGTACAGATGACGACTGTCGGTTTACGCATGGACATGCCGGACTTTTTGGAAACTTTCTTTAATAATTCTTTCAACATTTGAGCGGTCATATCATAGTCCGCGATGACACCGTCACGCAGAGGGCGGACCGGAATGATGTTACGTGGTGTTTTTCCAACCATTTCCTTCGCTTCTTTTCCTACCGCTACGACATTCTTAGTTTCTGTATTGTAAGCTACAACAGATGGCTCATTGAGCAAAATTCCTTTAGACTTAGAGTAAATTAAAATATTAGCCGTACCCAGATCTATACCGATTTCAGCATTTGATAACATTAGACGTACCTCCAAAGATGACAAATTCTCTTATAATTCTTCTCTAATCATAGAAATTTTCTGGGGGTGCTACAATAGGTGAATCGATTCTTTTTTCAGTAGATAAGAAGAAGGATAGACATGTATAATAAAGGTAATCGAACTAGGGGAGTTTTCCTTATGACACGTTTTTTAAAACACCAAGAAATCATCGATAAGTGTGAACGGATCAATCAGGAGTATGAAATCGATCCTGCTGTTTTTGATCAGATTATCGATGATTTGTTGAATAGTGAATTAGATACAGAAGAAGTGATTTTGCAGGGATTTCAGCTTCTTTTGAAGGAAGTGGACCATGAAATTGAACGAATGGAGACATTCAGCGGAATGCGTCCGAACTGCTTTATGGGCTGCTCGTTTTGCTGCTATTTTCCTATCATTTTGAGCAAAATGGAAGCGAGAATGATGTTCCATTCGATTGAACAATTCCCGGCAGAAAGAAAGTCGGCGATTTTTAATCACTGGGAGACCTATTACGAGTCTCAGAAGGAAAAGCTGCAAAAGGGATTGCAGATGGATCCGGAAGACCCGGAAACGAAGCTTCGCTATAAACAATTGAATCTTCCTTGTCCGATGCTGGACCCTGAGACTCAATTGTGTATGGCGTATGAAGTGCGGCCGATACCTTGCCGGACGTATTTGAATTATGGAGATCCACAGGTTTGTGCGGAGAATGATATGCCGGATGAGCCGTTCAGCTATGAATTTCTTTATACGTTTTATTTCGGGGCCATCAACGAGCTCGTTCAAGTATTGTACGAAAACGGTGAGGATGTTTTCGTTGATTATCCGAGCGATGCCTGGAGCTATGATTATTTGCCTGCCTGGATTCAAAAGTGGAGGGAAGGGGCATTACATGAAGTATAAACTTTTATCATTAAATGTCGGAAGGCCCGAAGTTTATCAAACGGATAAAGGGGAACTTGAAAGTGCCTACAGGAAAAGACCTGTCAGCGAGACGACTCACTTGTCGTACCTCAACTTTGAAGGGGACGAACAGGCAGACAAAAAGAATCACGGAGGTCGTGACAAAGCGGTCTGTCTTTACCCTGCCCAGCATTACCGGCACTGGGAATCCCATTATCAAGTCCCTTTTTCCTTTCCGGCATTCGGTGAAAATATGACCGTAGAGGGAATTGATGAGCGCGATGTCCACATCGGCGACATTTTTCAATTGGGAGAAGCCCTGTTGCAAATTTCGGAGCCGAGAAAGCCATGCTATATCATTGCGAGAACTCATGGGATCGATGACTTTCCTGCCAGGGTGATGGAAAAAGGGTACACCGGCTTTTATTTAAGAGTATTGAAAGAAGGGGCAGTTACCCCGGGTGATCTGATGACATTAGTCGAGCAGCATCCCTGTAAGGTCACGGTCGGAGAAGTCAATGATGTTCGGTATCATGACCGTGACAATCAGGAGCGGCTGAAACGAATTCTAGAAGTGGACGCTCTCGCAGATGGTTTAAAGGAGTCTTTTAACAAGCGTTTGAAATAGAATGGAGGAGTTCGATGGATAAATGGTTGAAGCGAGCATTAGAATTGGCGGTTCAAAATGTGGAAGAAGGCGGTCATCCGTTTGGCGCTGTACTCGTCAAAGAAGATCGTATCGTCGCAGAAGGCGTCAACGAGCTCCATTTGAAGCATGACGTTTCTGGACATGCAGAACTTGTCGCGATCCGTAAAGCTCAGGAAGAATGGGAAACGACGGATTTAAGTGATTGCGTGATGTATGCGAGTGGAGAGCCATGTCCGATGTGTATGACGGCGATTTACTTTTCGAATATCCCTAAAGTCATCTATGCCCAGTCTGTGGAAGAAGCGATGGACGTTGGATTATCGGCTGGAGGGAAGGTCTACAAGGAACTTACCATGCCAAAAGAAAAGCGTTCGATTGAGATGCTCAGACAGAAAGTGGAGTCTCCTGAACTGGATGCTATGAAGAAATTCGCTGAAAAAGAGTGAGGAGAGGATCCTATGGACTTTGGTCATCTCGTTGAAGAGAAAATCAAAAAGTCGATGGAGCGAGGAGACTTTGATCACCTTCCTGGAAAAGGGAAGCCGCTCCCGAAAGACGAATTTTCCCATCTCCCAAGTGAATTACGTAATAGCTATCGGATTTTAAAAAATGCCAACATGCTTCCTGAAGAAATGCAGTTAAAAAAAGAAATCGTTGAAATGGAAGAGCTGCTTGGTCAAGTCGAGGATCCGGAAGTAAGTGTGTATTTCAAACAGAAGCTTACCGAAAAGCGGATCCGTTTTGATGTCATGATGGAAAAGCGTAAACTCAATCAGTCAGGAGCTTTCCGGCAATATCAACGCAACATTCATAAGCGCTTCGGTTTTTAACAGGACACAGTCATCGGGACTGTGTCTCTTTAGTAGGACTACGTGTAGCGGGGTTGCCAAATCATACAAGTAGATGTGAAAAATTCAGGAGGGATTCGGATGTGCGGAAGGTACACACTGCTTGCGGAAGAAGCAGAAATTATGAAGGAATTCGGTTTAGAACATCCATTAAAGAACTATGAACCTGGTTACAATATTGCCCCAGGTCAAAAAGTACTAGCCATCATTCACAGTGGAGAGGAAAAACGAGCGGGCATGATGAGCTGGGGTCTCGTCCCGTCCTGGGCCAAAGATCCGAAAATCGGATATAAAATGATCAATGCAAGAAGTGAAACGGCTCATGAAAAACCGAGCTTTAAAACACCGATGGCGAAAAAGAGATGTTTGATTATCGCGGACAGTTTTTATGAGTGGAAAAAGATTGGGGACCGAAAGCAACCCGTCAGAATTTCTCCGGCTAACCGGAAGTTATTCGCCTTTGCTGGTCTGTGGGATAAATGGACGGATGGAGAAGTAGAAAGGTTCACATGCACGATTCTGACGAAAGAAGCGAACGCGTTTATGTCTGATATCCATCATCGGATGCCGGTCATCCTTCCAAAGGACAAACAGGAAGAATGGATTCAACCTGTACGATGGAGTCCGGATCAGGCTCATCACTTTATCGATGAGGTGCAAATGGAAGAGTTAGAGGCTTACGAAGTAGGAACTTATGTGAATTCCGCCAAGAACTCAGGGCCTGAATGTATCAAACCGCTTGCAGGGGCTTAAGGGAACGTTGTATAAAAAAGCATCCCCTCCCAAAAGGAGCGGATGCTTTTTATCATTAATTCGTATAACGTGCTTCTTTTTCTTCCTGTCTTTCTTTCTTGGCCACTTTGAGGAACTTGGTTGTTTCGGCTGCCACCACTCCAGATAGAAGCAATAGGCCGATCAAGTTCGGGAAGGCCATAAGACCGTTCATGACGTCAGCGAATATCCATACGATATCAAGCTGTGCAACGGCACCAACTAGAACGAAACCAACGAATACGATTTTGTAAAGACCGATTCCTTTTTGTCCTGTCAGGTAACCGAAACACTTCTCCCCATAGTAGGACCAGCCGACAATCGTAGAGAAGGCAAAGAATACGAGACCAATCGCGACAATATAGGATCCAGCATCACCAAGGAAAATGGCGAAGGAAGTGGAGGTCAAGTCTGCTCCATCCAAGTCTGTACCCTGGTATTGACCAGCCATGACGATGGTCAGACCTGTCATTGTACATACGATGATCGTGTCAATGAAAACCTGAGTCATGGAGACGAGCGCCTGCCGACCTGCATAATCTGTTCTGGCAGCAGCCGCTGCAATCGGAGCAGAACCAAGACCGGCTTCGTTTGAGAATACTCCACGAGCTACCCCGTAGCGGATAACGGTACCAAGAATACCTCCGCCGACAGCATTCGCTGTGAAAGCATCAGTGAAAATCGTACCGAAAGCCGGAAGCACCATATCAAAATTCGAGATAATAATAATAAGTGCACCTATGACATAGAAGATTGCCATGATCGGAACGAAAAACGCGGTAACTTTCCCGATGCTCTTAATACCACCCAGCAAAACAAGACCAGCAAACAATGTAAGTAATACACCTGTTACCCAAGTCGGAACACTGAATGTCGTTTCCATAACATCCGAAACGGAATTGGACTGTACCATGTTCCCGATCCCGAAAGCGGCAATGGCACCGAAGATCGCAAATAGAACTCCTAGCACCTTCCCGAGCCCTTTCCATTTCAACCCTCTGGAAAGGTAGTACATCGGTCCACCGGACATTTCACCGTTTGGACCTTCAATCCGGTATTTAACGGCAAGTACAGCCTCTGCGTATTTCGTCGCCATCCCGAAAACCGCTGTGATCCACATCCAGAAGACAGCCCCTGGACCACCTAAGACAACGGCGGTTGCCACTCCGGCGATGTTACCAGTACCGATCGTAGCGGCCAACGCTGTAGTCAGCGCCTGATAGTGGGAAATGTCCCCTTTCTCATTCTTCACTTTCTTTTTACTCGGCCTGAAAGCCAACTTCAGTGCGTAAGGAAGTGTCTTGAACTGGAGAAATCCCAGCCTGAGAGTCAAATAAACCCCTGTACCTACTAAAAGTATAAGTAAAACAGGTCCCCAGACAATCCCACTTAACGTGCTCAAAAAATCTTCCATTCATCCTCCCCCTCTTCTTATTTAAAATAGTGTCTCTATATAAAATATTCCGAAAATTCTGTTGAAAAGTCAAGACAATTTAAGAATAGGTAAGAAGATAATATTGGTTTAATTCGAAAAAACATGGGAAAATATTCACTATATGCAGGAGAGACGGAAGGAATTTAGTGGGTTTAATAGAAATGATATGATGTAGCTATACTATGTTTGGAGGATTCAGGTATGATCAATGTTTTATTTGTATGTCTAGGAAATATTTGCCGTTCTCCGATGGCGGAAGCGGTCTTCAGAGATAAAGTGAAAAAATCTGGGCTAGAAAATGAAATCCATGTGGATTCAGCAGGTGTCGGCCATTGGCACGTCGGTTCGATTCCTCACGAAGGCACTCGCGAACTTCTGGATAGGAAGAATATTTCTTATCAAGGAATGAAAGCGAGACAGATCACAGAGAAAGACTGGGATCAGTTTGATTATCTGATCGTCATGGATGAAAATAATTTGCATGACGTTAAGGTGATCCGCGAGGAAGAGGATGTCGTCATTGAAAAGCTGATGGAATTCGTACCGGATGTTCAAACGATAGACGTTCCAGACCCTTATTTCACCGGGAACTTTGACCATGTCTTTCAACTTGTAGACCAAGGCTGTGAACATTTGCTTGAAAAAATTATAAAGGACCACCAATTGAAGGAGGAATTATAATGGCGAAAAAATTATGTACAGGGATGTTAATAGGAGCTGCTGTTGGAGGAGCACTGATGATGCTTGACCGAGACACAAGACAAGCTACAGGAGAGAAATCAAAAGCGGCTTTGACCACTTGCAAAGGATATATCGCTGAACCGTCTCAGGCTGTGCACCAATTAAGACTCAATTACGAATATCTGTCCAAACAACTGAATAAAGGTGTAGAAGACCTGCTTAAATTATTGAACAAAGCGGAAGACATCATCAATCGAGTGGGAGAAATCAATCAGGAAGTCGAACAGCAGATCCGCGCAATCGATACTTCCGAAGACGCCTCCTGAAGAAAAGGTGTGAGAAAATCATGAAAGCCTTTATGGATATTGGAAAAGAACTGTTTACTCGGTTCAATGAAGATGATGTAGCAGGTATGGCGGCTCAGTTAGCTTATTTTTTTCTGCTATCTTTGTTTCCTTTCATGATCTTTCTCGTGACACTCCTCGGATATTTACATATCGAAGAAAGCCGGGTATTGGCGTTTGTCAGCACATACGCCCCGCCTGAGACATTCGATATGATTACCGAAAATGTGACCTCACTCCTTCAAAATGAGAATAGCGGTATTTTATCCATCGGTATCTTAGGAACCGTATGGGCTGCTTCAAATGGTGTCAATGCGATCATGAGGGCGTTCAACAGAGCTTATGAAGTAGAAGAGAACCGCTCTTTTATCGTCACCCGTTTCATAGCGATCATTCTGACGTTTGCCATGCTCCTTGTCATCATCGTCGCTTTTTTGCTACCCGTATTAGGACACAGTATCGGGCTGTATATTTTCTCTTTCATGGGACTTTCCGATACGTTCATCTCTACTTGGGAAGCCTTAAGGTGGGTGATATCCTCCGTCATATTTTTCCTTGTCCTATCCTTCCTGTTTTCCACCGCCCCTAACAAAAGGATTAAAATCCGGGACACCATCATCGGGGCCTTCCTGGCCACTGTAGGTTGGCAGGGGGTATCACTGCTTTTTTCTTTTTACGTCAGTAACCTCGGGAACTTTTCCGGTACATACGGAAGCCTCGGCGGTGTGATTGTGTTGATGATCTGGTTTTATTTGACTGGAATTGTTCTCATAATCGGAGGAGAAATCAACGCGATTCTCCATAGAAGAAGAGGACGGACAACATAGGAAAAGCCCTCAATTCGAGGGCTTTTTTTACTTAGACTCTTTTTATTTCAGTGTTGATTTAATAAAGTGTGATTCGCATGACGTTATTGGCCATTTTACCCACAGAATTCTTTACACGCATGTTTCCGTTCCACTAATAAGGCAGGGAGGTGCGGGAAATGGCGAGACTCCTATGTGGAGGAAAGGGCAGGCTGAGATCCCGCAGGAGCGGAGCTGCGAGGAAGCTCAGCGCCCGCCCATGGAAAGCGAGTTATTTCCCGCACCACCCAGCTCTTGCATGGGTAACGGAAACTACATGTCCTATCAACACTATGATTTAATGCGGCCTTTATTTAAGCAATCTCAGGCCGTTTAATATGACAAGAATGGTGCTGCCTTCGTGGCCGATGACTCCAAGAGGGAGATCGAGCACTTGAAGGAAGTTGCTAATAATCAACATCATGATGACAGCAATCGAGAAGATGATGTTCTGTTTCACAATCCGGTTCATCCTAGTCGAAAGCTGAATAGCTTGCGAAAGGCGCGGGAGATCGTTTTTCATTAACACGACATCCGCAGTTTCAAGCGCTACATCAGTGCCTTCGCCCATCGCAACGCCGACGTTGGCCGTGGCGAGAGCAGGCGCATCATTGATTCCGTCTCCGACCATCGCCACCTGTTCAAAATGCTCTTGAAGTGTTTTGATTTCTCCGACCTTTGTTTCCGGTGTGCACTCGGAAATATATTGATCGAGTCCCGCTTCCTCTGCAATCGCTGCGGCCGTTGTCGGATTGTCACCGGTCAGCATAATCGTGTAGACGCCACGTTTTTTCAATTCACTGATTGCCCGTTTCGCTTCTTTCCTGACCGTATCCTTCAACGCTAATAGACCAATGACTTCGTCTCCGCGTTTCACAAAAATGACGGTTTTCCCCTGCTTTGCCAGTTCTTCGTATACACCACCCCTGAAAGAATACGCCAACTCTCTTCCGACAAAATCGGGTTTCCCGACTTTCCATTCTACATTTTTGTAAGAAGCCGTCACGCCTTGCCCGCTGACATCCTGCATATCCATCACGTCCGCAACCGAATAGTTTTGCTGTTGATTATATTCGACCACCGCTTTTGCAAGAGGGTGATTAGACTGTTGTTCAATGGCGGTTATGACTGGCATGACTTGTTCAGGATTTAGTGATTCAGAAAATAAAGCATCGGTCACTTCCGGCTTTCCTTTTGTCAATGTCCCTGTCTTATCAAAAGCGATTGCCTTGATGTGGGAGAGCGTCTCTAGATGGACGCCTCCTTTAAATAACAGTCCGTTTCTTGCCCCGTTGGAAATCGCGGACAGCGTCGCAGGCATGATGGACGCGACTAAGGCGCAAGGAGAAGCGACGACGAGCAGGATCATCGCCCTGTAAATCGTATCCGTCCACGACCAGCCGAAAAGATAGTGAGGGAGGAACAGCATAATCGCTACTGAGAGAAGGACGATTTTGACGTATCGGCTTTCGAACCGCTCAATAAATAACTGAGAAGGCGACTTTTCACTTTGTGCAGATTGGACCATTTCGATGATCTTTTGAAAAAGAGTGTCTTCAGACTTCTTCGTCACTTCAACTTCAAGGCTTCCATTTACATTGACGGTGCCGGCAAATACTTCTGCATCAACCGATTTCGATACCGGAATCGATTCACCGGTAATGGCGCTCTCATCAATAGATGAATGTCCTTTTGCAATGAAGCCGTCAGCCGGAACCCTTTCTCCTGGTTTCACGAGTATTCGATCTCCAAGGAAAAGGGAGGATACATTGACGGTTTCAAATCCGGCGTTTGTTATCCTAGTTGCCTGTTCTGGCTGAAGGTCCATCAGAGCAGAGATTTCTTTTTGGCTTTTATTCATCGTATAGGTTTCGAGAGCTCCGCTTAAGGCAAATATAAAAATTAATATGGCTCCTTCTGTCCAATATCCAATAGAAGCCGAACCGATCGCTGCAAGGATCATCAACAACTCGACGTTCAATTCTTTTTCTTTCACCGTTTCTTCGATACCTTCTTTGGCTTTTGCAAATCCACCGATGACAAAGGCTATGATATGAAGCGCTACATACACAGATGCAGATAGGAAAGATTCGAGCGTCCAAGCGGTAAGTATCAGAACTCCACTTATAATGGCGGCCATTAATTCAGCATGTTCCCGGATAGAAATGAAACGAGGGAGGACGTTCCATTTCTTTTGCTTAGTCAAAGATTGAGATTCAGCTTCCATAGAAAAACCGCTCCTTTTTAATTGAGAATGAATTTCATTAAATGAATATGTTTTGTCTCCTAAGATGCCTAATGACAATGGTTTTCATTTAGATTAAAATGATTATAATGTAGTATTTGTTTTAATTTTAGCACGTGCGGCTAAATAGTCAAGAAGATGTTGAGGGGAGTTGGAATAATCTGAAATTTAAAAACTGAGTTGGACAGTTGATATTACATCTGTCTACTTGCTATATTAATGAAGTATGAAAAAAATCCAGAGAGGTGAAATGTAAATGCGTAAAGGTCTCTTATTTATACTTATGGCCATTTTGACCGTAGCTTTAGCAGCTTGCGGATCAAGTGAAGATAATGCAAGCTCTGATAACGGTAGCGGTGAAGCTACCGATGAAAAATGGAGTGAAATTCAAGAGTCTGGCGAAATTGTCGTCGGAACATCCGGTACACTCTTCCCAGCTTCTTACTATCCAGAAGGTTCTGATGAACTGACAGGATATGATGTGGAAGTGATGCGCGAAGTAGCTGATCGTTTAGGCGTGGAGCTTACTTTCGAAGAGTTTGGTGTGGACGCGCTGTTGACAGCGATTGAAAGTGGACGTGTCGATGCTGTCATCAATGATATGGAAATCACAGAAGCACGTCAGGAACAGTTTGCGTTCAGTGAACCATACAAATATTCTTTCTCCACGATGATTGTTCGCGAAGATGATCTATCCGGCATTGAAACGCTCGAAGATGTGGAAGGAAAAGTTCATGGTGGTGGAGCGACGACTGTGTTCTCCCAAATTGCTGAGGAATACGGAGCGACTACAAAGAGTTACGGAAACGTAGCGAATGATGTGTATCTTCGTGACGTAGCGAATGAGCAGACTGACTTCATCATCAATGATTACTACCTTCAGGAAATGGCTACGGCTGCTTATCCTGATATCCCGGTAGTAGTGCATCCTGATTTGAAATTCTACCCAACGAACTCCGCCATCGTCATACCGAAAGATGCGTCAACGATGAAAGAGGAAATTGACGCAGCGCTTCAGGAAATGCGTGATGATGGAACATTGACAGAGATTTCTGAGGAGTTCTTCGGAGGGATGGATGCTTCCGTTGAGCCAGAAGAAGATATTCAAGAGCTTGAAGGCTTAGACCTGTAAGGGGCTTTATATGTTTGGAATTGAATTCGACAATATCCAAATCGATAGTTTATTCAACTTTGAACGAGCATGGAACAATCTTCCTTTCATATTAGAAGGGGTACCGCTGACGCTTCTCATTGCTGTAGTGGGGATGTTGATCGGTTTAGTGATCGGTTTTTTCCTTGCTCTGGCACGTGGCTCTGATTACATTTGGCTGCGCTGGCCAGCTAGGTTGTATATATCCTTTATGCGAGGTACACCGATTCTCGTCTATTTATTCGTCCTTTATTTCGGGATGCCGGTTGTCGGAATCAGCTTGTCTGCCATTGCGGCCGCCATCATCGGTTTCGGGACGAATAGCGCCGCTTATATTGCCGAGATTAACCGTGCTTCTTTGAACAGTGTTTCAAAAGGGCAGTGGGAATCTGCCCGAGCCCTCGGTTTTTCTTACTGGCAGACGGTTCGTCGTATCATCATGCCACAGGCAACGAGGATTGCGATCCCGCCGCTAGGGAATGTTTTCCTGGACTTGCTGAAAGCGACTTCTTTAGCAGCTATGATTTCTGTACCGGAAATTTTGAACAAAGCCCAAATTGCCGCTGGACGTACAATCGATTCAATGACGATGTACATCACAGCTGCTTTGATCTATTGGCCACTGACGATGATTTTTTCCGCTCTGCAGGATTATTTGGAGAAGCGTTACAATAAGTATTTATAAAAGGGAAGCCAGAGCCTCGTGCTCTGGCTTTTCTATTTGTCCAAAATAGAAAAGGAACATCAGAGTTGATTATCACGACTTTGTGCTTTATGATAGAGTGTGGATTTTAATTCGTAATCATTCTTATTTAAATTGT
Organism: Halobacillus fulvus; assembly: GCA_004078665.1. GTDB lineage: Bacteria > Bacillota > Bacilli > Bacillales > Halobacillaceae > Halobacillus > Halobacillus fulvus. The sequence continues at coordinate 225,871 of SCFO01000003.1, forward strand.
GAGGGAAAGAAATGAAACCAATAGTAGAAATCGATCACGTTTCTTTCAAATATGAAAAAGAATGGGTTGTCAAAGACGTAAACCTTTCGATCCATTCCGGTCAGTTTCTAGGCTTGGTCGGACCGAACGGATCTGGAAAATCGACGCTGATCAAATTGATGCTAGGTTTAGTAAAGCCGGACCAAGGCTCTATACAACTTTTCGGGCAGCCTCTGAAAAAGTTTCAAAACTGGCAGGAAATCGGCTTTGTCTCCCAGAAAGCCAACAGCTTCAACTCAGGGTTTCCCGCTACTGTCTTAGAGGTCGTCAGAAGTGGCCTCGTGTCCAGATTAGGCACTTTGAAATTTTTCAACCGTCAGCATGAAAAAAAAGCGATGGAGGCTTTAAAAACCGTTGAGATGGAAGAGTTTGCTCAAGCCAATATCGGTGAATTATCAGGTGGCCAGCAGCAGAGGGTTTTTATAGCCCGAGCACTCGTCAGCGACCCTTCCCTAGTCATCTTGGACGAACCGACAGTAGGGGTGGATTCCAAGCATGTAACGGATTTTTATGATTTATTAGGAAAGCTGAATAAAGAACAAGGGATTACGCTGTTGATGGTCACGCATGATATCGGGACGATCACAGAACATGCAACACACGTCGTTTGCATGAATAAAACCGTTCACTTCCACGGAGCTTCGGAAGAATATAAGGAGTTCAGTGACGAGGATTTGAACCGGTTGTATGGTCATTCTGTTCAGCAACTGACCCATAATCATAGTCATGATGAGGTGAACGGCAGATGATCGAAAGCTTTTTTCAATATGAATTTTTACAAAATGCAGCCATAACTGGCCTGCTGATCGGACTTGTGGCTCCTTTGCTTGGAGTATTTATCGTTGTCCGTCGTTTATCACTGATTGCCGACGCTCTTTCCCATATTACGTTGACTGGGATTGCAGCAAGTCTGCTCTTGGAAAAGAGGATAACGGCCATCAACGACTGGAACCCGATCTACATGGGTATGGTATTTTCAGTCGCAGGAGCCATCCTGATCGAACGGCTGAGAAAAGTCTACAAGCATTATGAAGAACTTGCGATTCCGATCATTTTGTCTAGTGGAATAGGCCTTGGAGTCATCTTAATTTCTTTAGCGGACGGATTTAATACCGACCTGTTCAGTTATTTATTCGGAAGTGTGACAGCCGTCGATCGCTCGAGTATGTGGACGGTGCTTTCGATTACGGTCATTGTGATCGCCATCGTGATCCTTTTTTATAAGGAACTGTTTGTCTTATCCTTTGATGAGGAGCATGCTTCGATTTCGGGTGTGAACGGGCGGTTTATTCATTTGATATTCATCGTAATGGTAGCTCTTGTCATCGCCTCTTCTATGCAGGTTGTGGGCATCCTACTCGTTTCCGCACTGATGACGCTTCCGGTTGCATCCGCCTTGAGGCTGTCGCGTAGTTTTAAACAGACCATTGGTTTATCAATTGCTTTTGGAGAAATGTCGGTCATCATCGGGCTCATATCCTCTTACCACTTAAGTGTGCCGCCGGGAGGAACGATTGTGATGACAGCCGTTTTGTTACTGATTATGACAATGGCTTACAAAAAAGTGAGCACTCAACAATGGGTAAAGGGTGAAGCACAATGAATGTTGAGACAGCTTTAGAGAAACTGAAAGAAAAAGGATACAAGCGCACAAAACAACGGGAACGGATATTGGAGATCTTCGTCAAACAGGATCAGTATATCGCAGCGAAGGAAATTCTTAAGGAGATTCAGGAGGACTTCCCCGGGGTCAGTTATGATACGATCTACCGCAACTTATACCTTTTAACGGATGAAGAGATTTTAGAAGCAACAGAACTAGGCGGTGAAAAGCATTTCCGTTTGGGCTGTGATACACATGGCCATCACCATCATTTCATTTGCACAGAATGCGGTAAAACAAAAAGCATTGAGTTCTGTCCGATGAACAGTATTAATGAAAATCTGAACGGATACGATATCGAAAACCATAAATTCGAAATTTACGGAAAGTGCCCACAGTGCAGCTGACCGGACTGCCTGCGAATCACTCGCAGGTATCTTTTTTTGTTACGAATTAAAAAGTAATCATTACTGTTTACAAACTGTAACCGTTACGATATAATTCGTTTGTGAATGAGCGGAGGAGGAGAACAATGAAGAAACGATTAGGAATGATCCTATTACTTATAACGCTTGTGATCAGTGCTTGTGGAACTGAAACAGCGGGTACTGACTCTCCAGATGAAAATACAGATGCTTTAACGATTTACACAACGGTTTACCCGATCCAATTCTTTGCGGAGCAGATTGCAGGAGAAGCTGCGAATGTCACATCCATTCTGCCTCCAGGAGCAGATGCTCATACCTTTGAGCCGACGACGAAAGAGATGGTGGAGATCGCCGAAGCAGATGCCTTTATTTATAATGGAGCGGGTTTAGAGGCTTATGCTGAAAAAATTGCCGATGCTATTGAATCCGAAAATGTAGAGATTCTGGAAGCTTCTAATGGGATTGACTTAAAAGAACATACTCACGAAGGTGAAAATGCCAGCGAGGAAGCCGAACATGCGCATGAAGAGGGCGAGGATGCCCATGAGGAAGGCGAGCATGCGCATGAAGAGGATGAACATGCCCATGAGGAAGCTGAACATGCGCATGAAGAAGACGAGCACGCCCACGAAGACGAATCGGCTGCAGACGACCATGAAGGCCACAATCACGGGGAGCAGGACCCACACATTTGGCTCGATCCGATGAAGTCTGCGGAGATGGCTGAAAATATCAAGAATCTTTTGGTCGAGATGAGTCCTGAACAAGAAGAGCTGTTCAACCAAAACTATGAAGATTTGAAGCAGAAACTGACAGACCTTGATCAGCAATTCCATGATGAGTTGAAAGATAAGCCGAAAAGGGAAATCATTGTCTCTCATGCAGCCTATGGTTATTGGGAGCAGGCTTATGGACTTGAACAATTAGCTGTATCTGGCTTGAGCCCGACAAACGAACCGTCTCAAAAAGAGCTGGAACAAATCATTCAGACAGCAAAAGATCATGACCTGAAGCATGTATTGTTTGAGCAGAATATTACACCAAAAGTCTCTGAAGTCGTGCAAAATGAAATTGGGGCAGATCCGCTCCGTATTCATAACCTTTCCGTTTTGACAGAAGAGGATATTGCAGATGAAGAAGACTACTTCAGCTTAATGCATCATAATTTAGAACAATTGAATGAGGCTCTATCCGAATAAAAAAACAGGCTGCGGACATTAAATGTTCGCAGCCTGTTTTTGTGCTGGGCTTTTGACGGAGGCGGTAGATATGAGAACGATCACTAGCAAAGCCACAATTACATAAAAGAAAGAGATATTCGGAGCTATATCGAGCATTGCTCCCGATAGAAAAGGTCCAAGGATGCTCCCGATACTGAACGACATTCCGCACAGAATGTTTCCAGCAGGAAGTAATTCTCTCGGTAAAAGGTCGGTCATATAGGAAATTCCCATCGAAAAGAGGGAACCGACACAAAGCCCGGCAAAAGCAAACGTGATGAATAACCAGGTGACCGAGTCTTCGAATAAGCCTGCGAGTATGAATGCCAAGATGCCTCCCACTAATACGGTGACGATGACGATCTTTCTCCCTACTCTGTCGCTCAATGCACCGAGTGGAATTTGAGAAAGCATGCTGGCCGCCGCAAAGCTCGGGATGATAATGGACAGCATGTTGACATCATGACCGAGTCTAAGCCCATAGACAGGAAAGATCCCGTGTAATGTCGCTTCCAAAAATCCGTATGTCAATGGTGGAAGGAAAGCGACCCACCCAATTCGGATCGCTTTCAGAAATCTTCTCAATGAGCTTGTTCCATAGGCTGTCGCATGGTCTTTTTCCGGCATTTCGTTACGGACACGGATCATTAATAGCCAGACCATCATGCTGAGTAAAGAAGAAATAAGGAAAGGTACGTACAGTCCGAATTCCAGCAGGGTGGTCATCAATGGTCCTAATGTAAATCCTAAACTGAAGAACAGACCGTAATAAGCGATGCTCTTTCCTCTTGATTTGGAAGCGGCAGTGGCCGTGATCCATGTTTGTGTACCAAAGTGTAAGATCTGGTCGCCGATACCGACCATGACGCGCAATATGAACCAGAACCAGAGCGCTTGCCAGAATGGGAATAACGCTAATGAAATAAAAACAAGGGCTCCACCGATCATGATCATCGGTTTAAAGCCGATTTTCTGTAAAGGCTTCTCCATAAAAGGAGAAGAAATAAGGATTCCGATATACAACCCTGTGGCGTGTAACCCATTGATCGAGGATGATACACCATTCTGTTCAAGGATGATGCCAAGTAAAGGCAGCAGCATCCCTTGAGAAAACCCTGAAATGGTTACAAGGGCAATTAAAATCCAGAATCTCGTTTTGGCAGTCACCATCCCAGCTCCTCCTCTTCGTAAATCAGTCCTTCATCATGGTATATGAGGAACACGAGCGTGGCAACCCTTCAAGCTTTTGATGAAGCTGCTCCTCGTCCATTTCCCGACAGAAAAAAGGACCTTTTGATAAGCAATAACCAGCATTCGAGTCGTTCCTTATTTTCAAGAGAGGTTATTTCCCTATTAAAAACGGTTATTATATAATCAAAGACGCATCAACTTCAAAGGAGTGGATAAGAATGGAATTTTATTTGAAAGAGAATGGAGTACGCACCTCATTTGAATATGGACAGCTAAACATATCAGGAGACGAAACTTTCGGTTTCCGTCCTTACCAGCTCATGGTCGCGTCAATCGCCGGTTGCAGCTTTGGCGTCTACCGCAAAATCCTTGATAAGCAGCGTATTAATTACGAAGACATCATCGTCACAGCTGAGGTGAAGCGGAACCCAGATGAGGCGAACCGGATTGAGAAGATTCGTCTGCATTTTGTTGTGAAAGGTTACCATTTGAATCAGGATAAACTGTTGAAGAATTTGGAGGTATCCAGCAAGAACTGTTCAATGGTACAATCCGTCAAAAACAGTATAGAAGTGGAAGAAACTCTTGAGTGTATCCAATTAAGTAAGTAAAATAAAGAGAGCCTTGTTGAAAGATGAGGGCTCTCTTTTTTTATGTCCAGAAAGGAAGAACGTCATGAAAAACATTACAGTGAAATCCATCTTTTTTGTACTCGGATTAGTGATCATTGCTCTTGGTATTACGTTGACTATCAAAGCGGACTTAGGTGCTGGGGCCTGGGATGCTATGAATGTCGGCCTGACGGAATCATTCGGCTTGACGGTAGGAAATTGGATTATGATTGTCGGAGCGATCCTTATGATAACAAACGCACTTATTGCAAAGGAACGCCCGGATCTTTTAGCCGTTTTCACAATTTTGATTTTAGGACAGATGATCGATTTTTGGATGCTTCTCGTATTTGCAGAGATCATCGTAACCGGCTTTATTTTTCAGATGATGACGCTTTTGGGTGGGATTCTGACCATCGCATTTGGTGTATCACTTTACCTGCAGCCGAAGTTTTCCTTGAACCCTGTCGATAATTTTATGGTCGCGCTCCAAAAAAGGTTCGGCTTCAAATTAACGACGGCAAAAACATTGACCGAGGTGTTTGCCTTAGGTATGGCGCTGCTATTAGGTGGACCCATCGGTTTAGGGACCGTAATTATTCTTGTTCTCATCGGACCTTCCATCCAGTTTTTCGATCCAAAAGCGAAGCGGGTCATGGATAGAATGATCTCCTAGATCGTTTGTATAGGAAGGACCCATCTTTCACATGATAAGAAAAACGAAAGGTGGTCCAAGAGGTGAACAAGAAATGGTTAGTCCTTATCTTATTTATCGCTTCTGTCCTATTAACTTCTGTTGCAATCGTATCGGCTGCAGAGAAGGCAAATAAACAAGAGCATGCCATTCCCAACCATGTGTTGAATATATCGAAAGACAATACCTATCCGAACTCTACGGATGATCAGGAACTACTGGAAGCTGAGGAATTGACAAAAGAGCTTCTCGAAGAAACGAATCTTCGTATTACCAATCCTCAATTGGTCGATATGCTGAATGAAACGTCACTTAATCCTTCGCCTTTTGCGATCGGATATCGCGGAGAGATTTTTCTCGGTCGATGGCCGCTCGCTTATGAATCAAAAGAAACGAATATTAACTGGGAGTATCAGGAGATCAATGTGAATGAACTGAACAACCTCGGCGGGGAAGTTCCGGAAAAAGTCAGCTATAGCCAAAAGGAAGAAAAGCAAATCAAAGGCGGCCTGACCTCCAAAATCAGCCACAGTGATCAGATGATGAAATTGATTTTGCTGGAAGCTCAAAAGAACACGAAGCTTCCGCTATCGTTCAGCACCGTCATTGGACGGGGAACGAAGCAGAACAATACGTATGCTGTACCAGTGAACAAAACAGGTCTTTTGCATGCTTATGCCCCTGCTGTTAATGAAAAAGGGGAAGTAACCTTCGGTGATGTCTACATCAAACTGAAAGGGTCCAAGAAATCCATCGTCGTCAAAAATGTAACGAGGCAAGGAATCGGAGCCTGGATTCCGGTTCAAGATCATGTCAGTTTTTCCTTCGAATTAAAATAAAAAACACCCTACTCCTCTCGAGGAGCTTGGGTGTTCCATTCGACGCGCTGCTCAGCCATCGCAATGTTCTCATCAAACATTGTCTCGGCGATGATCCGGCGCGTTTCTTTTGCAGCTGTCCAATAGACCAAATCGTAAACGACAGCTGTCACCGTATATTGATAGCCACGGTACTGGTCGTTCAAATCCCCCATGCCATACACTTGAAACGGCTCTAAAGGGTCTCCTTTCAAGTCTTTTTTTAAATAATCGGACAACTCCTGATTCATTCGCTCGCAAGCTTTTTCGAGCGCCTGGAAAGTGTTGCGCGGGTCTTCTCGGAAGCTTGTCGTCACGTGTTCAATGACGCGCATGTATTCGAAGTTGTAGTTCTCAATCGTCGTGATTTGACCGTTGCTCATCGTAAGCAATTTCCCGCTCCACTGCCGCACCTTAAGGAAGCGAAGGCCAATATCCTCGACGGTGCCGTGAAAGGTATTATTGACGGTAATGAAGTCTCCTTTATGGAGCTGCTTCTCATAAAGGAGAAAGAGTCCGGCGAAAAAGTCTTTAATCAAGCTTTGAGCACCGAAGCCTACAATAACCCCGATGATTCCTGCCCCGGCTAAAATTCGGCCGATGCTGATGAATTCATCCAGCACAATGAACACAAACGCAATGACCGCCGTATAGCTGATGATCGAATTGAACATCGATTCAAGCGTCTTTTCTTTTCGTTCTTCAATAAAATCTGTTTTCTGAAAAAAGGAATGGATCGCTTTTCTTAAAAAAAGTACGAGGATAAATAAGAAAAGTGCCAGGATAAGGAAGCGGATCACGTAGAACGTTTCCCACCATTCCTGTATTTGCGCGAAGTCTATCATGGTTCAGAGTCCTCCTATTCTTCGACTGTATTATAGCACGTTTCGACAGGATTATTCTTACGTTAGACAAGAGCTCAGAGTTGTACTATGATAAGAATCGTGAATATGAACAAAAAGGAGAGAAAGAATGGCTCAACAAGAGAAACTGCAGGATTTAAAACTGCGACTTTCTGAATTTATGACGCGCATTGAGTCTCTTGATCCGGAAGAGACATCTGTTGATGATATCGATCGCCTGATTTCCATGCTAGAGGAATTAGAAAATAAAATGAATTGAAGCTATTATTTGAAAATTGACTCTCTTTATTAGAGGGTTGATTTTTTATTTTTTCTGCTTTATCATGGTAAATCGTTAATGAATGAAATGATTTTAAACGAGAGAGGAGAATGTACAATGGCCTGGGCAGTTGTTGTATCTGTCCTCGTAATGACGGTTTTGAGTCTATTACGTGTGAATGTCATTGTTGCCATTCTTGCTGCCGGCTTGACGGCTGGAGTAATGAACGGGAATAGCCTTGTCGCTTCCCTTGAATTGCTTGTCAGCGGTATGGGCGGACAGGCGAGTGTGGCATTGAGTTATATTTTATTGGGGGCTTTTGCAGTAGCAATCAGCTATTCGGGCATCACGTCCTTGTTAGTGAACTATTTACTTCGAGTTTTAAAGGATATGCGCACGATGATGGTGCTTGTGATCGCATTTGTCGCAAGTCTGTCTCAAAACGTCGTTCCGGTTCACATTGCTTTTATTCCTATTTTAATCCCGCCTTTATTGCAGTTATTTGATCGTATGAAACTGGATCGACGTGCCGTGGCCGCTGCGTTGACATTTGGATTGAAAGCACCATATGTCATGATCCCGGTCGGCTTTGGACTTATTTTTCATGAAACGATTCAGGAAGCGCTGAGAGCGAACGGCGTTGAACTTGGTGTCGGATCTATTGCTCAGTCGCTGCTCATTCCTGGTTCAGGTATGATTATCGGACTCTTCATTGCCGTTTTCATCACCTACCGGAAACAGAGAGAGCTGAAGGAAATGGATCGCACACAGGAAAACGAATTAGAACAACCGGTCTGGGAAAAACAAGCAGAGCGCTTTAATCGTAAGCACGGTCTGACGATTGTTGCGATTCTCGTGACTTTGGTCATCCAGGCTGTCTGGCAAAACCTCGTGCTTGCTGCGTTGGCCGGAATCATTTTGTTGTTTGTTTTCCGTATCGTCCCTTACAAGCAGGGAGACAAAGTGGTGAACGATGGAATCGGTATGATGGGCTTTATCGCGTTTGTCATGCTCGTATCTTCCGGTTACGCGAATGTACTGACAGAGACAGAATCTGTCACAGCCTTAGTTGAAAACACCTCTGGTTATATCGGTGATAACCAGGCGTTGATCGCGCTTATTTTACTTCTCGTCGGTCTTGTTGTCACGATGGGAATTGGATCTTCATTCGCAACCGTGCCGATTTTGGCTGCGCTATTTGTCCCGATTTGTACAGCGGCTGGATTTTCGCCAATGGCGATTGCCGCTCTAGTCGGAACGGCTGGTGCTCTTGGTGATGCTGGGTCACCTGCCTCCGATAGTACGCTTGGACCGACATCTGGTCTGAATGCGGACGGGAAGCACAATCACATTTGGGACACCTGCGTGCCGACGTTCCTGCACTACAACATCCCGTTGTTCATCTTCGGTTGGGCAGCTGCATTAATTTTATAGGCTCTGTTAAACTCCGGTGTTTATGTAATAAAAGGAAACGGAATGATTGCCTTCCCGCTCCTCCTAGCTCTGGTACGAATAACGGAAACTTTCTAGTATCAACATTAAGCTTTGACAGAGCGATTTTATAAAGAAGCGGAGTGGGATACTTTCCCATTCCGCTTTTTTTATATTCTCAAGCCATCCCTCACATACTAAAAAAAAGCGAGGGATGAAGATGAGAAAAACATGGACACTGTTGTTGACGGCCATGATTATTTTTAGCTTTCCGTTATCTGCTTATGCAGATGGATGGGGGTATAAAAAAAGTAATAACGGCGAAGTTCCGGATGTTGGGCGTTACGGCCCGATGATTGAAAAGGAAGATGGATTTTATGTCGATCCTTCCGGAGACAAGACCGTTTATTTCACGTTCGATAATGGATATGAACAGGGCTATACAGGTCAAGTACTGGATGTTTTAAAGGAAAAAGGAGTGCCGGCTACGTTTTTTGTTACCGGCCATTACATTGAGAGCGCTCCCGATTTAGTCAAACGGATGGCTAAAGAAGGGCACTTGATCGGCAACCATTCCTGGAGTCACCCTGACTTTACGCAACTATCAAAAGATAAGATGAAGACAGAGCTGGATAAAGTCGACCAGGCTGTTCAAAAGCTGACCGATCAAAACGTGATGTCCTTCGTTCGTCCTCCTAGAGGGACGTTTAATGCAAACACGTTAAAGTGGGCGAAGGAATTCGGCTATACCCATGCGTTCTGGTCTGTTGCTTTCAAGGACTGGGAAACCGATAAACAAAAAGGATGGGAATATGCGTATCACAGTGTGCTCGATCAAGTCCATCCGGGCGCCGTCATTTTATTGCACACGGTTTCGGAGGATAATGCGGACGCACTTTCTCATTTAATCGATGAATTGCGGAAGCAGGGATATCAATTCGGAAGTCTGAATGATTTAATGATAAAAAAATGGATCCCCTCTCCAATTTTGGGATTATGACATTTGCCGCTATGAACTTTTTCATAGCGGTTTTATAATGGAACCAAATGTTCAACAGTATACGACTTTTTTTAAAAAGGTTGGACAATTTTTTTTATAATGAACAAAGAGTTTACTCGAATTTCAAAAAAGGAATAGTGAAAAAGAATTAGGTTTTTAAGAAGGAAACAATTATTGGAAAATAGAAATAGATATACGGATGAAAGGGAAGGGCGTTTTTTATGTGGAATGAAAAAGTGAAGGCTAACAGCTTTTATGATTTTGATTATACATTGCTAAGGTGGCAGTTCGATCCTCTGACGAAATTGGACAGGGAAGAACGCTGGGTGGATCTTCCGGTCAAGATGAATGAGGAAGAACATATTGTCCGCGTTCAGGCTCATGGCACAACAGAAGATCCGGTGTTCGAAGTGAAAAGTGACAGTTTGGACTCCAAGGAACAATTACTCGAGCATATTGTAGACCTTTTCCAGTGGGACCGCGATTTGAATGTCGTCCATCAACATTTTCTGAAGACGAATTTAAAGGACTTATTTGCAGCCCATCCCGGAACTCCGATTGTAAGAGATTTTCATTATTATGATTGTTTAATGAAGGTGATTATCCATCAGCAGCTGAATATGAAATTCGCTCATACCCTAAGCACGAGATTCGTTGAGACATTCGGTCATCAACGAAATGGAGTATGGTTTTACCCTTCCCCGGAAGAGGTTGCAGCTTTGGATTATGACCAGCTTCGGACATTGCAGTTCAGTCAGAGAAAAGCTGAGTATGTCATTGATACGTCAAGAAAAATAGTCGATGGAGAACTTGATTTGGGTGCACTTTCATCCCTTTCGGACGAGGAAGTGATGACAAAGCTGGTTAAAATCAGAGGGATCGGCCCTTGGACAGCCGAAAATTGGCTAATGTTCGGTCTAGGAAGAGAGGATTTATTTCCTAAGGCGGACATCGGGATTCAAAATGCTCTAAAATTGCATTTTGGTAAAGATAAGAAACCTTCCAAAGAACAAATGACAGAATGGAGTGAACAATGGGGGCCCTATAAAAGTTATGCCTCATTGACACTCTGGCGAAGTATAGAAGGATAAAAAGGAGAAAAACGTCATATTTTTGCAGGTTTCCACGTAACGTATAATAAAATATACCGTTTAAATAAGTTTTCCTAGAAAATTTTCATGAAATATTCAATTTTTTCCTTTCATCAGTTATAATGAACCACGTATTGGAAAAAAATGAACGGTAAAGGAAAGAGGTCTTAATATTGGTGATTAGAGAGAGGTATTCTGACCAGGTTCATAGTAACGAATTACTGGATGTTTTAAGTTTGAATGGTACCCCGGCTTGTTTACTTGATTTGCGTCAACAAATCGTTACGCTCAATCAGACAATGCAAGGAGCACTTCGACTGGAAACGGCTGAGCTATCATTTTCGCAGTGGATCTTATCCTTACCTCAGCCCCTGCAAAAGAAATTTCATAAAGCTATTCACCAACTTCTGACCGAGGGCAATAAACAAGTGACGGTTACGTCTTTCAAGTTAAAGGACTGGAAACAGTATGATAGTACACTCATGCACTTGACAAACGGACAGATTGCTCTGACGCTCAAGCCATCTGAAGTGAGCCAAGAATGGACAACTTCTATTTCAGATGGGAGAAGGAGAGGAAACATACAGCCTACAAGAAATGACCAGGAGCAAAACAAGTCTGCTTCACATGAAATGGTGAGCGGAGATAAGCCCTACAAAATGACTCATTTAGTAGACAATTTCCCTAATGGTCTTGCTATGATCAGTCACAACTGGGATATTACGTATGCCAATTCGAAAATGGAAGAAATCTGTGGTTACAAATTGAAAGACTACCAGAGAGTGAAACTGTGGGATCTTTATTCAGTAGACGAATATTATCGGTTCTTCCAACACTACTTAAGAGCAATGGAGACGAAGAAGCCGGTCGAATTCGAAGGGTATCTGCCTGAAACTGAAACAATGGTCAAAATGACGGTGCATCCGACGGAGTTCGGTTTGACCGTTTTTGCTCAGGATATTACCCAATATAAAAAACAGTTAAAGGCATTGAAAGATTCGGAAGAAAGGTTTTCGGTACTCGCGAATAATATCAATGAGGTATTCTGGATTGCTTCCCCCGATTACGAGCATATTTATTATTTAAGTCCTTCCTTTCAAAAATTGTTCGGTTTGTCGAGAAAGGATTTTTTGAAAAATCCTGAAGTATTTTTCAAAATTCTTGGGGAGGATGACAGTAGAAAATTCGAAACGGGTCTCGCGGTGATGAGGAAACAGAAGAATCAGGTCGAGTATAAAGTGAAAACGCCTGATGGGGTGGAAAAGTGGATCAGGACCAAAGGCTTCCCGATCGTCAATCAAGGCAAGTCTTATGTCATCGGTATTCATGAGGATATAACAGAGTGCAAGGAAATGATCCGGCTCAAAGAGAAGTCTCAACAGCTATCCACCATTACACAGATGTCAGCTGGGATTGCCCATGAAATTAAAAACCCTTTAACAGCTATTAAAGGATTTTTGCAAATTGGCGCAGCTAACCCTGATTTAAGAGATAATTATCAGGACATTATTCTAGATGAAGTGAACCGTATAGAAGCGATTGTCCAGGACTTCATGATGCTTTCCAAACCGAAATCGTCACTGCAGCTCGAAGAAGCCAAACCTGATGAACTGGTCCATTATGTCCTTCAGCTACTTGAACCGGAAGCTGATGAGAAAAATGTCCAACTCCTGTTTGATTCGGACAGACAGAACGAAACTTTCTTTACCGAGCCAAAACGCGTCAACCAAATCTTGATTAACCTTGTGAAAAATGCCATTGATGCGGTAGACGAAGATGGTAGGGTCCGGGTTAAAATCCAGCTGACGAGCCAGTACCTAACGGTTTCCGTTAGTGATAACGGTCCGGGACTCAGTGCACAAGAACTATCAAAGGTTGGAGAACCTTTTTTCACGACGAAAGAAAAAGGTACGGGTCTAGGTGTCATGGTGACAAAGAAAATGGTTGCGGATCTGAATGGAACGATTTCTTATAAGAGTAAAGTAGGGGAAGGAACGAACGTAACGGTTCAGCTACCCCGCAGATAAAATGTGTGAACACTGCCGATCCGGCAGTGTTTTTCTTTTATATCGGATCGTACATAAAATCTTAAAACTTTTTGCTGCTATTTATTTTTCTGATCCAAAATACGGTTCCACTAAAGATGGGAAGGGCTTCTTTCTTACACGGTCCGTTTAAAATAAATGTTCATCAAGTTCCATATAATTGTGGGAATATTTAACCATCAACCGCTTCCAAAAACAAAAGTGATTTTTTATAAACAAACCGGTTTACAAACCGTCATTTGGCCTCTATAATCCCGATTGTACTACAAATTCCGACGCAATCATTCTGTAATTATTTCATAAAAAGGAGGCTTTCTGATGGCAAAGAAACTATGGTCATTTTTACTCATGAATATCGGTGCTCTTGGGGTAGCGATCAACGTTCATTTTTTCTTATCACCAAACGATTTGGCTACTGGGGGAGTCAGTGGTCTTTCCATCGTTTTAAATAATTTATTCCCAGGTCTGTCCCTTGGGCTGATCATGACAATTTTGAACATCATCTTATTCATTGTCGGTTTTATCTTTTTAGGCTTCCAATTTGGTGCCAAAACCATTTACGCAAGCTTTGCATTATCCTTTATGGTGTGGGGATTGGAAGCTTACTTCCCAATGTCCCAAGCTTTGAGTGATGATTTGCTTATTCAGTTGATCATCGGTCAAATCATTGCCGCTTCCGGAATGGCTATCGTTTTCCATCAGGGGGCTTCTACAGGCGGAACAGACATTTTCGCCATGATTTTAAATAAATATTTCTCCATCGATGTAGGGAAAGGTGTCCTTTTCTCTGATATTGCGATTGCGGCATCCTCCATCCTGGTATTCGGTCCGACGGTCGGTATGTACGCATTCTTTGGTGTGATTTTGAATGGCCTCGTGATCGATTATACGTTGCAGCAGTTTGATAACAATAAAGAAGTGGTCATTATCAGCCGTGAAAGCGAGCTTGTCCGCCACTTTATCGTTCATCAGCTTGGACGCGGAGCCACCATTCATTTTGCAAAAGGAGCATTCAACCAGGAAGATAAAGAAGTCATTACGACCATTTTGAATCGTAAAGATTATACGAAATTGAAAAAATATATGACGTCGATTGATGAACGGGCATTTATTACCGTTCATTCGATGAATGAAATTCTTGGTCAGAACTTTAAACGTCTTGCCTGATCAATGGACAGATTTGAAGCGACCATTTTAATTCGACACCCAAAAAGACAGACAGTCATCCGAAATTGTTTACCGTGTGTACAGGGATAAAGAAAAATATAAGCCCATCCGTTTTATTTTGAGATCAATCAGCCATTTCAAAACGAAATGCTCACGACAACCAGCTAAACCTAAGCAAAAAAATGGATGGGATAAAGAGAAAAGCTGGATGAAAGAAGACGACAAAAAAGAGTGAAAATGAAGGGGCTATCGCCAGGAAATCATCTCTTCTGTAAAAGAGCGGATTTCCTGATAGAACCTCATCTGTCACTCTAGGGAATACGGAGAAAAATATACAAAAAAGCCTCTAAATCATTTTAGAGGCTTTTTTTGTGCGATTTTTTACTGGGGGATACAGCGATAAATAAGCCAATCCCGCGGTAATGAAGGATGCGACAGCATAAGTATAATGGTTTGTTAGAAACGAAATGGCTAAAAACAGGGAAAGCATGATGATGGACAAAACGAAAACTAATTGCGGTACCGTTCTGACTTTGTATCGTCTTCCTTGCATCAATTCTGCACTCCTCTTCCGATGTTTTATAATATGTACCCGATCCTTTACCGATACATTCGGTTTATTAAAGAAATCTTATCTTAATTGAAGTTATCTGTCAATTTACCCGAATCAATGAATTTGCTTATGTGCAACTTATGGCGTATTTAAATAATTTTGAAAATTTGCTATAATACAGATGTTGAAAACTGAACAGTCGTTCACTAATGCGGAGGAGGAATGAAAAGTGGAAAGAGAAGAACTGATCGCTCCTGAGAAGTATAATGTTGTAGAAGAAATGGAAAAGTATGCACAAGATTCAGGTCGTAAAGCCTTGTTGTGGATGAACGAAGCAGGGGACCAAAAAGAAATTACATATGATGAATTGATGAAAAAAGCGAACAGAATCGGCAATGTCTTTCTTGATCACGGCCTTGAAAAAGGGGATAAAGTTTTAGTGATGATTCCTCGTTTGATTGGGGCATATGCTGTCTATATAGCAGCGTTGAAAGCAGGGCTTGTCGTTATTCCGAGTTCTGAAATGTTACGAACAAAAGATCTTCAATACCGTATTTCACATGGAGAAGTGAAGGCCGTTGTCAGTTACCGTCCATTTACAGATCAATTCGAAGACGTTCACGAACGCAATCAGTTGCTTTCCTTCTCAGTAGGGGGAGAAAAAGAAAGCTGGCTTGACCTCGATGGCCTTATGAAGGATTATCCGGAAGAATTGAAAATAGCCGATACATCCAGAGAGGATATGGCATTTCTTTCGTATACCTCAGGTACAACCGGAAATCCGAAAGGGGTTGTTCATACTCATGGCTGGGGGTATGCCCATTTAAAAACAGCGGCGGATAAGTGGCTCGCCATCCAAGATCAAGATACCGTCTGGGCAACAGCAGGACCAGGCTGGCAAAAGTGGATTTGGAGTCCGTTTCTTTCCGTTCTCGGCACAGGGGCCAAAGGACTTGTTTATCAAGGGAAGTTCGATCCGAAAACCTATCTCAGCATCATGGATCATCATGACGTCAACGTCTTGTGCTGCACACCGACAGAATATCGGTTAATGGCGAAAGTGGACAACTTACCGGATTATAAGCTTTCCGGACTTCATAGTGCCGTTTCCGCTGGAGAACCTTTGAATAGAGAAGTGATTGATACGTTCCAGAAACATTTTGACGTAACGGTTCGGGACGGTTACGGACAGACGGAGAATACGCTTCTTGTCGGAATTATGAAAGACATGGAAGTTCGTCCAGGATCCATGGGGCGCCCGACTCCAGGTAATCAGGTGGAGATCATCGATGAAATGGGTACGCCTGTTGATCCAGGAGAAGTGGGCGATATCGCGGTCCACTTGGACACACCAGCTCTATTTAAAGAGTATTATAAGGACCCGGAACGAACAAAAATGGCCCAGCGGGGGAACTATTATGTCACAGGGGATCAAGCGAAAAAGGATGAAGAGGGATATTTTTGGTTTGAAGGCCGGAGTGATGACATCATTATCAGTTCGGGATATACAATCGGTCCGTTCGAAGTGGAAGATGCTCTTGTGAAACATGAGGCGGTCCAAGAGTGTGCCGTCGTTTCGAGCCCGGATGAAGTAAGAGGAAGTGTCGTCAAAGCGTTTATCGTTCTGCAAAAGGGTTATGAGGGGGATGGTCAGCTGGTCAAAGAACTTCAAGACCACGTAAAGAATTTAACAGCCCCTTATAAGTATCCTAGGAAAGTAGAATTCTTGGAGGAACTTCCTAAAACAACATCTGGCAAAATCCGCCGTGTCGAATTAAGGCAAAAAGAAAAGGCTTCACAATCTTGATCAGGGAAGCTACACTTGCCGACACAAGAGATTTGACCCAGTTAATGAGTGTTCTAGGTTATCCAACGGAAACATCATCGATGAGACAGCGGATGTCTGATATATTCAATCGCGAGGACTATCAAACCTTCGTGTATGAGCGGAATGAAAAAGTGGTTGGCATGATCGGGATGACTTTTCACGTGGCCTACCACACCGATGCTCCGCATGTCCGGGTGATCGCTTTTGTAGTGGATCAAGAATTCCAGGGGGAAGGAATCGGTCGAAAGCTCATGGAAGAGACAGAAGCATGGGCACGTACCAAGCATGCCAAAACGATTATTCTGAACAGCGGGAATCGACAGGAGAGAAAAAGTGCTCACCATGTCTATGAGCATTTCGGATTTGAAGGAAGAGCCACGGGATTTTATAAGAAACTATGAAAAAAACAGACCTTTAGCGCAGGTCTGTTTTTTGTGTGGGTTCACTTCAAACCCAAAGCTCCATTAAAGGGCCTCTTTTGCCAAGTATAGGATCAGCAGAAGGTTTTTTTGCTTCTGGGATAGTTTTCAATGCCTCTTCATACTCATGTTTTTCTCCAGTTTTCAAATCGAACGACTCTCCGTAAGGGTAGGCTCCCATGACCTGAAAGTCTTCTGTCGCTCCTTCGTTTTTGTGTGCAACTCCTGCCGGAATGACAATCAGATCCCCTTTTTTAACATCTACTACTTTTCCGTTTGGTCCACCTAGCGTCAAGGTGGAGGTGCCTTCTAATACAGCCAGCACTTCATGTGTTTTGCTATGATAATGATGATAGTCGAACACTCCACCTGTCCATGTATTCGCCCAGCGATTCTGATGAAAAAGTCTCTCCACTTCATCGGTAGTGGAATCAAGACAATTATAGTAAACAAGCGTCGGTAGAAAAGGATGATTAGGGTAGAATCCATCATCCTCAAAGAATAGACTGTTTATGTTCGGATTCATGTTACTCTCCTTCCAAAATTTGCTTTCCTCATGAACATTACCGGTATACGAACTGAATAAACCTTCATTTTCATTACAGAAAAATACGACAAAATAGGCGCCTGAGGTGGGGAGAAAGAGGCACATGGATTCATTGCATAGAATCGTTCGCAAACGCTCGCTGGTTATACTATACTGAAAAAAGATGAGGCGTTATGAGGTAAGGAGAGAAGATAAAGTGAGTCGAACATTTACCCATATTTTCAACATACTTGTCGGTATTTTAATCGTAGCGGAAGGGGCCGTCTACATTTTTATGAACAATAAAGATGGAGAGTTGCACCTCCGCAGTATGATCATGACAGCACTTCTGCTTCTGGCATGGGGGATGTCTTACCGCAAGCAGGTCGTTGGTGACAATGCAAGTGCCTGGCTGATTGTGACGATCATCATTATGATCCCGATGATTTTACCGTGGCTGTTCTTTATTTAACTTTAATCATGAATAGAGGAAAAGAGAGTGTTTGAAACCTTTTCAAACACTCTCTCTTTTTTACTTCATCCGAGCCACATCCACAATCCGATGACTCCGAACATCAGGGCTGAAATGAGATAAACATAACCGAATATCCTATGCTTTGTTTCTTCGCTGGAGGTTTCGACAGCTCCGGAGAAAACGAGGAATAAAATGGCGATGATATAGAGGGTCAGCTCTACCCCTACATAGGGTGGCTGCTTGTACAGTAGCCATGCTTCAGCAGGTATAGCCGTTAGCAAAGGTATATACAAAGGATTAAAGCGATCTCGTATTTGTTTCTTTTCGCTCATGGAAAACACCCCACGTGTTATTTTCATATTTCGATATTCTTTTACAAAATAGGGTATAGATACAGAGGGCGTGCAGTAATCCCGTTCTAAATTCTACTTAAGGCATGAACATCCCCCTTGCCCCCTCACCATTGTAACATTCTCCGTGCGGTAGTGAATGATTTGAAAAATTGGAAAGGAATGATTTTGGATGAATACGAAGATGATTGATTGGCCAACGTTTATTGGAGCATTGATTCTCTTACTCGGTGTCACCATTCCATTGATTGTGTTTCCGGAAGCTGGACAATCGGTAGTCAACGAAGCGAACGAATTTGTCTCCGGTAATTTCGGAGCCCTCTATATTGTGATGGGACTCGTCATTTTCTTGTTTTTAGTTTTTGTTGCATTCAGTAAGAATGGATCTATCAAGCTAGGCGATGAGGGAGAAGATCCTGAATTCAACACGTTTTCTTGGGCCGCCATGCTGTTTGCGGCAGGAATCGGATCTAGTATTTTGTACTGGGCTGTCATCGAATGGGCGTATTATTATCAGGGCCCTCCATTTGGGCTCGAAGCGGGGTCCCAAGAAGCGATCCAATGGGCTACAGCTTACGGTATTTTTCACTGGGGACCGATTGCCTGGGCGATTTACACGTTGCCAGCATTGCCGATCGCTTATTTCTATTATGTAAGGAAAAAGCCTGTGCTGAAAGTTAGTGAGGCTGTGCGTCCTGTCCTTGGAAACGCGGTAGATGGACCGCTTGGAACGATCATTGATGTCCTGTTTATGTTCGGTCTGATGGGAGGAGCGGGAACGACGCTTGCCCTTGGAACACCGATGATTGCTGAAGGTGTGAGTGATTTGACAGGCATCCCAGCTAATCTGGGAACACAGTCGGTCATTATGCTTTTATGTACATTAATATTTGCTGTAAGTGCTTATTCGGGACTAAAACGAGGCATTAAAGTTTTAAGTGATATTAATCTATGGCTATCGATTTTTATCTTAGCTTTTATCTTTATTTTTGGACCGACACGCTTTATTAGTGAAACGACGGTGAACAGTGTCGGGATTCTTGCAGACAACTTCTTCAAAATGGCGACGTGGCTCGAACCTTTTGGCAATCTCGGTGGATTTGAAGAAACGCTATTCCCAGAATCTTGGACGGTTTTTTATTGGGCATGGTGGCTTGTGTATGCACCGTTCGTCGGTTTGTTCGTTGCTCGTATTTCACGCGGAAGAACGATCCGACAGATGGTGCTTGGGACGATGGTGTACGGAACGCTTGGATGTATTTTGTTCTTCGGAATCATGGGGAACTTCGGACTTTACTTACAGCTGACAGGCACCTATGATGTCATCGCGTTTCTGAATGAAAACGGTGCGCCGGCGACGATCATCGAAATTATTAATCAGCTGCCGTTAGCCAAATTCATGGTTTTGGTCTTTACAATTCTTGCAATTATTTTCCTAGCGACGACGTTCGACTCTTCTTCCTACATTCTGGCTTCTGTTGTCCAAAAAAGTGTAGAAGGCGAACCGTTACGCTGGAACCGTCTGTTTTGGGCATTTGCTCTATGTCTGATGCCGCTGACTCTCCTTTATTTAGGAGGTTTGGGGACCCTTCAAACGGCTAGTATTGTCGGAGGATTTCCATTGATCTTCATTATGTTCCTTCTCGCTTGGTCGTTTATGAGGGCATCCAATCAGGATATTCGGGCCTCTGAAAGCTATGAGTCAAGCACGATATACATTGAACGCTGGAACAAGAAAAAACCTAAGAAACGTAAACGTTCAGCACTTGAGGTACTGGAAGATAAAAAAGACGAAGATGATGAATAATGGAATTTGAATAATATTGTCAAAAGAAGCGCATGAAGACCCGGCTAAAGCCTGGTCTCATGCGCTTTTTTTCTTTTATCACCGTCAGATTCCTTTATTGGTATTCTTTGCATTCTTTTACATCATTCGACACTTCAGGGGGCTATTGAACTAGAATTAGAAAGAAATTTGTCATCTATACTCTTTATTGTTACAATCATTTTCGTGTTTGTTTGCTTCCCTATACTAATACCTCGCAAGATCGATCCTCCAACAACAAGAACGTATAAATCTGAGAAAGGAAGGATTTTGGATGAAGACGAAATTGATCGATTGGCCGACGTTTATAGGCGCTTTAGTTCTATTGCTTGGTACAACCATTCCGTTAGTCGTATTCCCGGAAGGTGGACAGATCTTTGTCAACCAAGCAAATGAATTTGTATCTGGAAACTTTGGAGCCCTTTATATGGTGATGGGGCTTGTAATCTTTCTGTTTCTTGTATATGTAGCATTCAGCAAGAACGGTTCAATCAAATTAGGTGACGAAGGAGAAAAGCCTGAATTCAACACGTTTTCCTGGGCCGCTATGTTGTTTGCGGCAGGAATTGGATCAAGTATTCTATACTGGTCTGTGATTGAATGGGCTTATTATTATGAAGGACCTCCATTTGGACTCGAGCCCAATTCGAAAGAAGCGATCCAGTGGTCCACGGCATACGGGATTTTTCACTGGGGTCCAATCGCATGGGCGATTTATACATTACCGGCGCTGCCGATCGCATATTTCTATTATGTGCGTAAAAAGCCAGTTCTGAAAGTTAGTGAAGCGGTTCGTCCGGTACTCGGTAATGCTGTCGACGGACCAATCGGAACAATTATCGATGTTCTGTTTATGTTCGGACTGATGGGAGGAGCTGGAACATCTCTTGCACTCGGAACACCGATGATCGCTGAAGGTGTCAGCGAATTGACAGGACTTCCAGTGAACTTAGGTACACAAACAGCCATTATGCTTCTTTGTACCCTGATTTTTGCTGTTAGTGCTTATTCAGGACTAAAACGAGGAATTAAGTTTTTAAGTGATATCAACCTGTGGCTGTCTATTTTTATTTTGGCGTTTATCTTTATTTTTGGTCCGACGCGCTTTATTAGTGAGACAACGGTAAATAGTGTCGGTATTCTAGCAGATAATTTCTTCAAGATGGCGACGTGGCTTGAGCCATTCGGGAATTATGGCGCTTTTGAGGAAACGCTCTTCCCTGAATCATGGACTGTCTTTTACTGGGCATGGTGGCTCGTGTATGCACCGTTCGTCGGATTGTTTGTTGCCCGTATTTCCCGTGGTCGAACAGTGCGTCAAATGGTTCTTGGTACAATGGTATATGGAACGTTTGGATCGATCCTGTTCTTTGGAATCATGGGGAATTTCGGTCTTTACCTGCAATTGACAGGCGGATTCGATGTCATTGCTTATCTGAATGAATACGGGGCACCTGCTACCATTATCGAGGTCATTAACCAGCTGCCATTAGCAAGAGTCATGGTATTAGCCTTTACGGTGCTTGCTCTTATTTTCCTTGCAACGACGTTCGATTCTTCCTCCTACATTCTGGCTTCTGTCGTACAGAAAAATGTGGAAGGAGAGCCGTTGCGCTGGAACCGTTTGTTCTGGGCATTCTCATTGTGCATTATGCCACTAGCGCTCCTCTATTTAGGTGGTCTCAGCACGTTGCAAACGGCGAGTATCGTCGGAGGATTCCCGCTGATCTTTATCATGTTCCTGCTTGCATGGTCGTTTATGAGGGCTTCCAATCAGGATATTCAAGCCTCTGACCAATACGAGCCTAGTACGATTCACATTGAACGCTGGAAGAAGAAAAAGAAAAAACGAAAGCGTTCAGCTCTTGAAGTTCTACAGGATAAACCTAATGATGATGAGTAAAATCGAATAAAATAAAAGTGAATAGAAAAAGCGCATGGAGTCAGGTGGAAAATGCTGATTTCATGCGCTTTTTTAGTTTGAGTTTGTTTAAACTGCGTCGATTTCCTATACCAAAGCTTGGTGGGGAGGCAACGTCAAGAGAGTTTTATGATTTGTATAGTTCTTTTACTTATTTAATATCTCTAGATCCAATCACCCCTGATTTTACTAGGTGTTATTTTTATTTAACTCCACCAGATTTTTCAGGTTGATTGGGACTCATAAAAGGGTATAAATATAATAAAAAGAAGGTGGGATCTTATGCTGTTGAATGCGATTGGGTTTCTGATCGTCGGGATTGCCACGTTTATTTTGATGATCATTGTCGGCTATAAAGTGTTCGTCAAGAAGCAAAGGGTAGACACAGCCAACGCCTATACGCCTTTTGATTATATTACTGGACAGTCGAACGATGAATTTCAAGAGGGCTTTGTGCTTGAAGAAAAGAATGGGAAGGATAGAAAAAACGCTCCCTGATTTGGGGAGCGTTTAGTTTTATAAATAGTCATTCACATCAGAAAGGGAAAAGTCGCCGCTGTCATGAAGGAACTGCCGTAACAAGTGCAAATGATCTCCACCAACGAGCATAAGGACACGGTCTTCGGGTTCAGTGATTCTGGCTAAGTTGGCTGCAATGGCAAGATCTCTGTGATGCCATTGTTTAAGCCAGGAGACACCTACTTGATGCTGGCGGTCTCCAACAAGCGTCAGCTTCATATAAATTTTTTGCAACGTACGGATATAGTCCGGATGATTGATTGTTTTTAACCGCTCAATGAGAGAGGTGCTTGTGTCCATCTCTTGAAGCTTTCCTTGAATCGCTGCAATTTCCGTGAATAGTTCAGGTTGATGCTCTTTGGCCCATTCAAACACCTGATTCAGGGAAGGTGACGTCATGTCGACGATTTCATCTACAGGGTATAGTGTTGGGTGATCGAGAGCATGCGCCAAACGGAATGCGAATTGTTCGACTTCATCATAGGTCAACGTAAGCTTTCCGTCTTGAAAGTCTCGGTATTTGCGATCGAGCTCCTCTTCCACTAAGAATGATTTTTCTACGGCAATTTTTGTAGGTTGATAAGCTTCTAATTGTTTGACGATGCGCAAGATGTCCTCCATTTGTTCATTTACGGCTTGAGGTTCCATTGAAAAGTGAAACGTTCCGAATAATAGAATGTCTGGCTTCTTCAACCTATACCACCATCCTCTCTAACTATCATTTTTACTTCACAAAACATTTTCTCTTATTCACTCAAAAGGTAGAGAACGCTAACTTAAATAGTTGTCTCTGTTAAAGCTTAATGTTGATACTAGAAAGCTTCCGTTTTTCATACCAGAGCTTGGTGGAGCGGGAAATAACTGCCACAGGCGGGCGCTGAGCTTCCTCGGAGCAAAGCGCCTGTGGGGTCCAAGTGAAAGAATCCTAAAATTTAAATGCAGGAAGCACTTCTTCCCCTAATTCTTCTACCACTTCTTTGACGGGACGCTTGTTTTTAGATAGTCCGAACATAATATGATTGATGCCGATCTGTCTGTATTTTTCCAAAATCGGAATTAGGTGATGACGGCCGACTCTGTAACCGGCTGGAATTTTTTCAGCCTTTTGATCAGGGTTATCCGTTAGCTCAAGAGGCAATGGCATGAAAAATGGACGGAACACGTCTCCATGATATTGCTTTACTTTATCTCGATATTGGTCAATAATCATCTGTTGTTTATCAGGGGATTGAGGATAGAACATCCATCCGTCTCCGTTTTCTGCGATCCAGTCGAGCGTTTGTTGGCAGTACCCCGTCATGAATACCGGAATTCGCTTGCTCGGCTTCGGGACGAGGTTGGATTTATGAATCGTTCCGAAGCTGGACTCAATAGTAGGGAATTCACTGTACAGAACCTCTTGAAAAAACGAGAAGGCTTCCCGGAACCATTCTCCTCGCTCCATAATCGGAACGTCCAGTCCTTCAAAATCTTTCCGCCGGTCTCCAGATGAAATTCCGAGCATCAACCGTTCAGGAAAAAGTCTTTCTATACTTGCGACTTCTTTAGCCATTCTTAATGGATGGCGTAAAGGGGCGACGAGAGCGGCTGTCCCGAGGTTGATGGTCGAGGTCTGCGAGGCAAGGTAAGTCAAATAAATGAGGCTGTCAAAAATTTGCCCTGTTGCTGGGTCTTCAAATGTTGGATCTTCTAACAGCACATCCTGAAACCATAGAGAATGGAAGCCCGCTTCTTCAGCCTGTCGGGCTCTCTCTACCTGGTGGTCCATAAGAGGAGTCTCGTTGTCATAGTTTTCGATCGGGATGGAGAGTCCGAAAGACAATTCGTTTTTTTTAAGCATGCGTTGGTAGCCAGAATGATTGGTGAACATGATGTAACCCCCCTCTAAAGATCTGTCTGTACTCCATTATAAAGGGGAGAGAAGAGGAAGCGCGAATAAACAGCACAAATAAACCCTCCGCTGATTCGGCGGAGGGTTATGTACGGTCGTGGATCAAAGGACAAATAAAGCGAGGTAAAGGACTCCGGTTAAGACGACAGACCCACTTGCAACGCTCAAAATTTCTGACGCATCGTACTCGATTCTTTTTCTCATCATGAAATCCACCTTTCTTTTTTTATGTCTTTTTCTATTACTTATATGACGAATGAAATGACAGAAAGGTTTCATTTTTATTACAAAAATATTACGGTAATTATTTTGAATCTAAAAAAGTGCAGGTTGAATAATCTATGGTGTTTATAAAAGCTAGATAGTTTAGGGGGAGTTGGGGGGATGAATCATTTACTCTACTCTTTGTTTCTTATAAGCTTTCAATGCTTTGACGACATCTTCATGATAGTCTTCCAAAAAGTCGAGGCCATAATGATGACTTTTTCCGAAAGGCTTTGACCATATTCCATTGGCCGTAATGGTAAGGTTTATACCAGATATAGTTGTTTCAACAAAAAATTGGATCGGCTTCTCTAAAGAAATCTTCATTTCCGTGGCCATTTTCAAACCGCCAGGACTGATGTCCAGGATGTGTGCTTTTCCAGAAGATGTATTTGTCTTCTTGCCATCGACTTTGATGATTTTAAACGATGCAGGAATCGGAGTTTCAAATGTATAGCGTAAAGTTTCGTGTCTGCGATATCTCAACGTATGGTCACCTGCCTTTGCACTCTTTTAATGAACGTAGCAAATCTTACAAAATAAAGCAATACAGTTGTCAAAAAATATTCTTTACGCATTAGAGCGAGTAGAGTGAAACGAGAAGGGGAAAGAGAAGGAAGAGTGTCATTTGCGGGATCATGTTATATGGATAGGAGGAATGAAAATGGATGAAACAAGAATACCGGAAGAAGAAAAAGAGCAGCGTGTAGCTGAACTGGATGGCTGGAAGCTTGAAGACGATAAGTTCATCGTGAAAAGGTACCGCTTTAAAGAATTTTTGACCGGAATCCAATTCGTCAATCATGTGGCGGAATATGCGGAAGACATTCAACACCATCCTTTTATCAGCATCGACTATAAAATGGTGACGATGAAGTTGACTTCATGGAATGCTAAGGGGTTGACCGAACTTGATCTGACCTGTGCTGACAAATATGATGCCTTATACAAATCGCTGACAGAATGACAAAAGCCGCTGATTGAAAAATCAGCGGCTTTCTGTATAAAAAAGTGTTAACCTTTCGTCTCTTTGTCGAATCAATTCTCTCTTTTTAAATAAACCATTAGTCTCTTTATAAAGGCTAACATGATAAAGATTACCATAACTGTGGGTGAAAATCCACGAGAAAAAACGAACATTTTGACAAGCTGAAGTTACAGGAGTAAAGACTCTATACGATCCGTTGAAAACAGACCAGTCTGATTTGACTCAAGTGCGAGGCATTCTACTTTTTCTTCTGTAAAGGGGTGAAGAAAGGTCAGCTTTGCTGCATGCAAAGCCTGCTGATGCCCGCGCTGGTGTCTGCCACCGTACAATTCATCTCCGAGAAGCGGGTGACCCTTATGGCTGAGGTGGACACGGATCTGATGCGTTCTTCCTGTTTGTAAGTCAAGCTTCACTAAAGAGGCTTTAAGGTCATGGTTGTAATCCAGCACTTCATAATGAGTTTCGGCTTCCTGACCATTCGGGGAAACCCGGCGACGGACAGGATGGTGCCTGTCTTTTCCAATCGGTTCACGAATGATGCCTTTCTTCGGTTTCACCCGACCTTCAGCCCAGGCGAGATACGTCCGTTTAATCTTGCGCTCCTTCAGATCTTTGCCGAGCATGGCAATTGCAAGGTCATGCTTAGCGAACAAAATCGCTCCCGACGTATCGCGATCCAGCCGGTGAACATATTTGGGGGTCGATTCGATACCGTGAATTTGAAAGTATGCCGCCACCCGATTGACGAGTGTATCGTTTTCTTCCGGTGAGTTCGGATGAGTGAAGACTCCGACCGGTTTATTGACGACGAGTAAGTGATCATCTTCATAGAGGACTTCGATATCTTCATAGCATGGCGTCACTTCAAGCGGTCGAGGTGCAAATAGGCGGATTCTAAGAATATCTTCTTTTTTCACGACGGTGTCCTTCCAATGGACCGGATCGTTATTGAGCGTCACTTCTTTATTTGATCGGTAGCGATGCATCAACTTCCGCGGCATTCCCCATTTTTTCTTCATGATCTTCTCAACACTCAACCCGTCCCACTCCGACGGAACCACCACTTCAAGCCATTCACCTTTTCGTTGTGTCTTCATATAATCTCCTTTTGTAAAAATCATTTACGTAAACCAATTTTCTTTTAATAAAAAGCTCTGTTAGAGCTTAATGTTGATATTAGAAAGTTTCCGTTTCATACCAGAGTTTGGAGAAGCGGGAAATAGCTCGCTTTCCATGGGCGGGCGCTGAGCTTCCTCGGAGCAAGGCTCCTGCGGGATCTCAGCCTGCCCTTTTCTCCCCATAAGAGTCTCGCCATTTCCCGTTCCTCCTGCCAGAATGAGTAAACGGAAACACCACGGCATGTTTTGACTGACAATGGGAAGGCAATCATTCCATTTCCTTTTTTCAATCTAACAGCTAATAAAAAAGGACCATTGCATAACAAGAGGAGGGCGGAAAGCGAGCGGTTTTCCGGATCTCTTATTCTCCATTAAAATAACGGAAAGATTCTTAAATTACCTTTTTAATTCAAGCATTCATGGTAACATCTATTCCTATTGTAATTGTTAAAGCGTGGTTTAATCAATGTCAACAGGGAAAAGGTATCGACAGACTGCGAATTATGTTATAATAGAAAAGTTGAATAATTTGTGATACGAAAGAGGTGTGTGCTTCATGCAACACAGAGATGATATTCGTAATATAGCCATCATCGCCCACGTTGACCACGGAAAAACTACGCTGGTTGACCAAATGCTACACTACTCCGGAACTTTCCGAGAGAATGAGCATGTCGATGAACGCGCCATGGACTCCAATGATTTGGAAAAAGAACGCGGCATTACAATCCTAGCGAAAAATACCGCGATCAATTATAACGATGCCCGCATTAACATTTTGGATACACCAGGTCACGCCGACTTTGGTGGAGAAGTAGAACGTATTCTTAAAATGGTCGACGGCGTACTGCTTGTTGTCGATGCTTATGAAGGCTGTATGCCTCAAACACGATTCGTGTTGAAAAAAGCATTGGAACAAAAGCTGACGCCTGTCGTTGTTTTGAATAAAATCGACCGTCCGAATGCCCGCCCAGACCAGGTCGTCGATGAAGTGCTCGATCTATTTATCGAGTTAGGAGCAGATGACGAGCAGCTTGAATTCCCAGTTGTGTATGCTTCTGCGTTGAACGGAACGTCAGGAGACGAGCCGGAAGACCAGCAGGACACGATGGACCCGATTTTCAAACTGATCATGAACAACATCCCAGCTCCTGTCGACACACAAGAAAATCCTTTGCAGTTCCAGGTGACACTGCTTGATTACAACGACTATCTTGGCCGTATTGGCGTAGGTCGTGTCTTCAACGGTACAATCAAAGTCGGACAGCAGGTTTCTTTAATGAAGAAAGACGGATCGGTGAAGAACTTCCGGGTCAGCAAACTGTTCGGTTTCATCGGATTGAAGCGAGTGGAAATCGAGGAAGCCAAAGCGGGAGATATTATCGCGCTTGCCGGAATGGAAGACATCAACGTCGGAGAAACCGTTTGTCTGCCGGACCATCAAGAAGCGATGGAAATCCCTCGTATTGATGAGCCGACGCTGCAAATGACTTTCCTTGTCAACAACAGTCCGTTTGCCGGCCGTGAAGGTAAATATGTGACGTCTCGTCAAATCGAAGAACGCCTAATGACACAGCTTGAAACTGATGTCAGTCTACGTGTAGACCCGACGGATTCACCGGATGCATTCACTGTTTCCGGACGTGGAGAGCTTCACTTGTCGATTCTTGTTGAGAACATGAGACGTGAAGGCTACGAGCTTCAGCTTTCCAAGCCGAAAGTTATTTTGAAGGAAATCGATGGTGTCACATGTGAACCTGTTGAACGTGTGCAAATCGATACGCCTGAAGAATATCAAGGGGCAGTTATGGAATCGATCGGTTACCGTAAAGGTGAAATGCAAGATATGGTGAACGACGGAAATGGACAAGTACGTCTTGAGTTCCTTGTTCCTTCCCGTGGCCTAATCGGATATTCTACAGAATTCATGACGCAGACACGCGGATACGGAATTTTGAACCATACATTCGATGGTTATGCTCCATTAGCAAAAGGTCAAGTCGGAGGCCGTCGCGAAGGTGTCCTTGTATCTCTTGATAAAGGGAAGGCATCTACGTACGGAATCATGAACCTTGAGGATCGTGGGACGATTTTCGTTGAACCAGGAACAGAGGTTTATGAAGGAATGATCGTCGGTGAACACAACCGTGAGAACGATTTGACGGTTAACATCACGAAAGAAAAGCATTTGACGAACATCCGCTCCGCCAATAAGGATAGTACGTCAACGATTAAGAAAACACGTCAAATGACGCTTGAACAAGCCATCGAATATTTGGATGACGATGAGTATTGCGAAGTGACTCCGCAAAGCGTCCGTCTTCGTAAAAAATATTTGAATAAAAACGAGCGCGAAAAAATGGCGAAAAAGAAAAAGCTTCAAAACACCGATGTGTAAGAAGCACTCATACAAAAAGCGTGAATCCGATCAAATCGGATTCACGCTTTTTTTGATATGTGTTCCACAGGACTATTCCTGAACCGTCACTTCGATCTCTTTGTGACCATGGATATCTTCGTCAGGCTTTTCATAATGGAGGATCATAGAATAAGTGCCGGGTTCTTCAAAAGTATAAAGAGAACGATATTCTCCTTCTTCGCCTGCCTCAGCTTCCAAGAATACGTGCTGATCGGATTCGGGTGGAATTACTTCAAATCGGACGCGTCCGTCTTTGAAAGGTTGCTCCATATGGTTGATGTGAGCCGTTAATTCCGTTTCCGTGCCAGCTGTAATGACTTCTTCACTCATAAAATGAACCATAAACATTTGCTCGTCATTCTCTGGATTCATATCTGCTTCATGTGCAGAGGGATGAGCATCTCCGACCGTTATTTCCGTTTTTGGCATATTGTGGACATCGCCAACTTGGGTGTGTGCATACATCTGATAGATCCCGTCGCTTTCAAATGTATATGCGGCTTCATACACACCGTCTCCAACATGCTCCGTCTCTACGGTGACAGAGCTGTCTTCACCACCGGCCTCGTTCCATATTTCAAATTTCACATATTCAGCATCTTCAACGGCTTTCCCATCCTGCGTGACTTTTGCCTGAATCATAATCTCTTCTTGAACGGGAAGCGGCTCTTCAGCGAAGCTTACTTCTACTTCAGGAAGGGAAGCAACTTCATAATCTTCGTTTTCTGCGCCGGACGTTGTATCGTCTGCTGAACTGCAGGCACCGAGGACAAGGACTATTAAAATAGAGAAGATTCCTATATATTTCATGCAACTAACTCCTTTTAATCCGCTTACAGTAAGAATAACATGTCACGAGTTCTTCTGTGTGAAGTATTCTATACAATCTTATGACATTTACTCAATATTTACATAAAGTCATCGATAATTAAACACATATAAAAAAGCGCCCCCGAGTGAGTGACGCTTTTCTATACAGTTTCTTATTTTACGAAATGATTCAAGAAAAGGCTCAGTCTACTTTGTCCTTTGACCAATCATATGTGTAAAAACGTTCAAACGTGACCCACTTCATCGCTTCTGGATCATTGACTTTGATGCCTTCATCAAGCATTTCGAGCATCCGGGCAGTCTGTGAAATATGAGCTCTCATCGCGTTCAGCTTTTCTTCCTGAACGGCCTGTATATCGTGGACGACATCGGGTTCACCTAATTTTTCTTCTGTATCATGAGCAAAAGCGACAGCGTGGAATGTTGGACGATGGGCTTCGTCGATTTCACGCAGCGCACGGACGACGGCCCTTGCTGTTGCTTCATGATCGGGGTGGACCGCAAAGCCAGGATAAAAGCTGATGACGAGCGAAGGGTTCAATTCATCCACAAGCTTCTTCACCATGTTTTTCATTTCTGTATCATCTTCAAACTCAAGCGTTTTATCACGAAGTCCCATCATCCGGAGGTCTTCAATCCCCATAGCTTCTGCTGCTTTTTGCAACTCTTGGCGGCGGATTTCAGGAAGAGACTCTCGTGTAGCAAACGCAGGCTTCCCAAGGTTTCTACCCATTTCACCAAGCGTCAGACACGCATAAGTGACAGGTGTTTTCTGTTTTATATAAGAGGCGATCGTTCCCGATACACCAAACGCTTCATCGTCCGGGTGTGGGAAAATCACCAGCACATGACGTTCTTGTTCAATCATTCAAGGACACTCCTTCACGAAGATTCTCCTGTTCATTATCACTCATATTCATCGTTTTTTAAAGCTATTTGTCTATGACATCATTCAAGGTCATCTTAATGTTCTAAGCGTTGTTTGTCAGCCAAAACGAAGCCTGTAGAATAATGATTGACTTTTTTCATAGAGGTGGGTACATTTATAAATAGGAATGAAAAGTTCCGTCACTGAAATCCTTAAAATTGAAGGAGAATTTTTATGAGTGTGGTTGTTCTTAACTAATCCAGCAATTGGATAGCTTCTTGTCATGAGATCGAATCGATGTGCCCGTTTGCACGTCTATTTGTTGATGTCTTCATGCAGGAACTGTTAAGAACAAGCATAAGCATAGCGATGATGGAAAAGGTGAAGCTATGACTGGCTTATTCAGTCATAGCTTTTTTATGTTTTCATAAGGTTCTCTAAGTAAAGTCGGGAACCGCCATCAGTGACGGATGAACCGGAACGCGCCAAAAGCTTATCAATAGCTTGGCGCGTTTTTTTATTTATAAAGCTCTGTTAAAGCTTAATGTTGATACTAGAAAGTTTCCGTTATTTAAACCAGAGCTAGGAGGAGCGGGAAATAACTGCCACGGGCGGGCGCTGATCTTCCCTCGTCGTTTTACTCCTGCGGGATCTCAGCCTGCCCTTTCCTCCCCATAGGAGTAACTCCAGGTGGAGGGCTCGCTTTAATGCGAGATCAACACGAACATTTAGCTAAACTAAAAATAGGAGGATTCATCCATTGAATCAGAGAACATTTGAAACACTTGAATATAATGAAATCTTGAACACAGTGAGCGAATTTGCTTTAACGAAAGAGGGAAAGGAGACGATTCGACAGTGGAAGCCAATCAATAATAAGAAGCAGCTGGTTCATCAGCAGAACGAACTTAAGGAGGCCATTGCTATTTTGAATCAGAGCGGAAGTGTGCCAATCCACACTTTGGATGACGTCTCCGCAATGTTAGAACAAGGAAAAAAGGGGATGTTCATTCGTCCGCAGCAATTTTCAGACTTGATTTCTTTTTTAGAGCATTGTACAAAGCTGAAGCGTTTTATGAAGCAAAAAGAGTTCGTAGCGCCCATGATTTTTGCCTATGCCTGGTCGATTGCGGATTTGACGAATCTGGAAGAAGAGGTTGCCTCGACAATCAGATATGGTCAAATTGATGATCAAGCGTCTAAAGAATTGGCCCGGACCCGCAAACAAATCAGGATCATCGAGGGGCGAATAAAGGAAAAACTAGAGTCGCTCGCTAGGAAATATAAGACCCTAATGCAGGAGTCTCATCCTGTTTTGAAAAATGAACGTTACACATTGCCTATCCGACGTGAAAACCGGAGAAAAGTGAAAGGAACAGTAGTGGATCAGTCTTCCTCAGGAGCTACTGTTTTTATCGAACCAGAAGCGATGACGTCGCTACAGGAAGAACTTTACCTGTTGAAAGTAAGCGAAGAGACTGAAATGGAGAATATTCTTTATACGTTGACAGGGGAAGTTTTAGCTCATGAACAAGAACTGAATCTCGCAATTGAAACGATGCATCATTATGACATCCTTTTTGCCAAAGCGAAATATAGCCGTTCGATTAGAGGGAGTGAGCCTGCTTTTTCTAATGACTTTTCTATTCGTCTGCTTAAAGCTAGGCATCCTCTTTTGATGGAAGAAGCTGTTCCCTTAACCGTGGAGCTTGGAGCAGATGATCAGGCATTATTGATTACAGGTCCGAATACAGGCGGCAAGACCGTGACATTGAAAACGGTTGGACTACTTGCTTTAATGGCGCAGACGGGACTTCATATTCCAGCGGATCCTGGAAGCGAACTCCCTATTTTCCAGCATGTTTTCGTCGATATTGGAGATGGTCAGAGTATTGAACAAAATTTAAGTACGTTCAGTTCACGACTTGTCAATTTAATTAATATTTTACGTGAAGCTAATGACCACTCGCTTCTTCTGCTCGATGAAATCGGATCAGGAACAGACCCAGGAGAAGGGATGGGGCTCGCCACAGCGATTCTTGACCAGCTTGCAACTAAAGGATCGACGATTTTTGCGACGACACATTATAGTGAAATGAAGCAGTATGCAGAAGAGAAACCTGGCTTTTTAAATGGAGCGATGGAGTTTGATCTCGATACGTTAAAGCCTACTTATAGGCTGCAGATCGGGGAAACTGGAAAGAGTCAGGCCTTTGCCGTTGCACATAAATTAGGTCTACATCCAGATATTTTAAGCCATGCACATGAGGTCACCTATCGAAAGCCGAAAAGCTTTTCCATCAAAGAAGAAGAGTTGAAAAAAGAAGACTACTGGCGTCAAGTCACAACGAATCGGTATGGACGTCAAAAAAGCGAAGGGCAAAAGTCAGAGTCTAAAGTGCAGCTATTTCAAATGGGAGACAATGTGACCATACCTTCAGAGGATGAAATAGGAATAATTTACACAGGGCCTGATGAAAAAGGGAATTACCGCGTTCAAGTAAAGGGTGAAAAAAGAACCTATAATCATAAACGATTGAAATTGTATATATCTCGTGATGAGCTTTATCCGGATGATTATGATTTTGATATCATTTTCAAGTCGAAAGATTATCGAAAAGTGAAAAAGCAGTTGGACCGAAAGCATGTTGAAGGGCTGATGCTCGACGACGAAGAGTAATTTCTGGGGTGAACGATCCTCCTCATGCTATGATGAACACAAATAGACCAAAGAGGTGAACATCATGGGCAAACGCACAAAATGGGGAATCGGCGTGATTCTATTTGTCCTCCTCGGCATTTTTGTCGTACCGGAGGCGTATGCCTACTTGACTCAGAGGAATTATGAAAGTGAAGCCATTGCAGATAACGAAATTCCGGAAGGGTATGAGGTCGCGACACTTGCAGGAGGATGCTTCTGGTGTATGGAGCCACCGTTCGAAAAATTAGAGGGAATTGCCGAAGTTGTATCCGGCTATACGGGCGGTGAACTGGAAAACCCTACGTATGGTGAAGTTTCTTCAGGAAGTACGGACCATATTGAAGCCGTCCAGGTATATTATGATCCGGACGTGATCACTTATGAACAGGTGTTGGATGTGTTCTGGCGCCAGATCAATCCGACAGATGATGAAGGTCAGTTTGTAGATAGAGGATACCAATATACGACCGCGATTTTTTATCATAATGAAGATCAAAAGCAGATCGCAGAGCAGTCCAAAGAAGAAATCGCAGCTACCGGTTTGTTTGACGGCGAAATCGTAACGCCGATCCGCGAAGCGGAAACCTTCTACAGAGCAGAGGAGTATCATCAGGATTATTATAAGAAAAATGAATTCCGTTACGATTATTACCGCGGAAATTCCGGTCGTGACGACTACCTGAACCAAATCTGGAACGACCAACCAGAACTTGATTTACCACAAAAATAAATGGCCACTCAACAGTTCGTGAAGTTTCCGTTTTTCGTGACAGAGCTAGGAGGGGCGGGAAATTACTCGCTTTCCATGGGCGGGCGCTGAGCTTCCTCGGGCTAAGGCCCTGTGGGATCTCAGCCTGCCCTTTCCTTCCCATAGGAGTCTCGCAATTTCCCGCCCCTCCTTCCCGGAATAGGTGAACGG
This sequence comes from Halobacillus fulvus, assembly GCA_004078665.1. Lineage (GTDB taxonomy): Bacteria > Bacillota > Bacilli > Bacillales > Halobacillaceae > Halobacillus > Halobacillus fulvus. The sequence goes on from SCFO01000003.1 coordinate 260,785, forward strand.
AAACACCATTTATTGAATGAGTGGTGGTTGAAATACAAATTCCTGTAAAGTTAGTCCTGTTATTAGTGGGGCTCTTGTTACAGTCTGAACCATAGCTTGATCCATAACGTTAGGACACAAAACACCCCTTCGCTTAACCTAAGCGAAGGGGTGTTTTAGCTTTGCTATCAGTACTGCTCTGACTCTTGTGGAATCGTTGGATTGGCATCCACATCCGTGTCCATATTCGTATATCCGACAAATCCGAAACCAACAGCAATCATCAACAATACAGCGAAAAGAAATTTTCTCATCATCTGGCCCCCATAACGTTCAAAAGCCGACAAATTTTGTTAAATTCCGAAGAAAATCTGTCGTATTTTCTTCTAGTTTGTCGTTTTTTGCTCACTTCTTTCATTGTACTGATGATTTCCTGCAATTTCAAGATAATAAGGACAATCAGGATACGAGTTTTAGACCAATGACTCCTGAGATGATACAGACGATAAATAGAATTCGTTTAGGATTCGCGCGCTCCTTGAAGAAAAAGATGCCGAGCAGGACCGTTCCTGCCGATCCGATTCCTGTCCAAATGGCATAGGCCGTTCCGATCGGAAGATCAACCAAAGATAGGGAAAGGAAGTAAAAGCTGATTCCGCCAGCTATGATAGCGAAAATAGTGGGAACCAGCTTCTTGAACCCGTCCGATAATTTCAGAAAAAGCATCGCCGTCATTTCTCCAGCTCCTGCCACTAATAAAAAGATCCATGCCATTGGTTAGGCCTCCTTTGTTTTCGCCTGTTCAGCGTCCGTCATTTTCAAGCCAATGATTCCTGTAATCAGCAACGTAATAAATAGGATTTTTCCTATTCCACCGCCATCTCCGAGAAAAACCATTCCGATTAAGGCCGTCCCCACAGCTCCTATTCCTGTGAAAGCAGCGTATCCTGTACCCACATCAATTTCTTTCAATGCTTTCGTGAAAAAGGCAAAGCTTATAAAAATGAAAAGAACGGTGACGGCAGAAATAATCGGACGGGAGAAACCCTCCGAAAGCTTCAAGCCGACCGCCCATCCGATTTCAAAGAATGAACCGATCAATAAATATACCCATGCCATAGTTATGCCTCCTCTGGATGTCTGATTCCAAGCCAGAAAATTTCCCAACTGGCTTTTTTTCGTTCGTTTAAAATATCTGTATCGTAGAAATTCTCTTCTAAAAACAATCCATCAATCAACGTGTAAAAAGCACTTGTCAACATTGGAACAGGAAGCTTTCTAAGCTTTCCTTCTTCTATGCCTTTCTCAAAGACCGGGATGAGCGAGTTCGTGAGCGTATCCTCCACACGCAGAAAAGCTTTCTTAATTTCATCCGAAAAGTTTTCAGGAGGGAAGAACGTGACCCTTTTAAAGAACATCCCCTCTGTTGAAGTTGTCATATAATCCAAGTAAATGTCGTAAAAGTCATGGAGCTGGTCCTCGATGGAATCCTGATTGAGCTCAGATCCCTTTTGTTCGAAAAACTGAATCTGCCGCTTCACGACTTCATCAAGAACTTCAAAAAAAATCGCTTCTTTATTGGAGAAATGATTATATAAGGACGGCTTTTTAATGCCGACCGCTTTTGCTATATGAGCTAAACTTGTATTTTCGTATCCATGGTGCGCGAATAAATTTAAAGCTTCTTCTAACACTTGCTGTTTCGTCATTTTGTTCACCTCTAATCAACTAACTAACGTTTGTTAGTCTCATTCTATCATCAAAAAATCCGGTTTGTCCAGTCCGAGAATTCGACACGTTTAGTCAAAAGCGAAGTGGGGAATATATATATTACTTGTTCTCATTAATTTTTTGATTTTTCACAGAAGGAGCTGGGTCGGTGAATAAGTTCAGACTGGATCGCTACGAAGGAATGTACGCTATCTTAATCCAGGAAGATGCTTTCGGAAATGAAGTTTCTGTACTGAAAGATCGTTTGATTTCCTTTGTGAAACCGGGAGATACTTTGTCAATCGATTTTGATGCTATCGGAAATTTGAAGCATGTAGAGATCATATCCCCTCAGGATAAGATGGAAAAGGCATGATAAAAACGTCTGGAGATCATATATGGTCTCTGGGCGTTTTTATGTGGTGACCCTTCTTCTACTTTTGATATAATACAAACAAACGTTCTTTGAGAGGAAGGAATCGCTATGGAAGAATTACTGAATGGACTCAATCAGGCTCAAGCGGAAGCTGTGGTTTCTACGGAGGGATACATACGTGTGATTGCAGGTGCAGGCTCTGGAAAAACACGTGCCCTCACACATCGTTATGCATTTATCGTCAATGAGCTCGGACTGGATCCTTCTAATATTCTTTCCGTGACGTTTACGAATAAAGCCGCCCACGAAATGAGACGAAGAGTGAAGAAACTGGTAGGGGGTGAACAGGACACTGGGTTCATTACGACCTATCACGGTTTCTGTGTCCGTGTATTGAGGGAAGATATCCACAGGATGTTCTATCCGAAAAACTTTATCATACTCGACGTCGAGGACCAGAAGATTCTGCTCCGCGAAATTTTTGAGGAAATGGACTTGAAGATGAACGATAAAACGTTCAAGCGGATTCTAAATAAAATTGGAGTCTTGAAAGGAAACACGCATTACGTCCAACAAATGATCATGCGCGGACAAATGCCTTCTGTCGACGACGCGGGGGATATGGACAGCCAGATCATCCAGCGCTATTTGAAAAAGCAGAAAAGGGTGTATGGGCTTGATTTTGATGATTTAATGAACTTCGTTTTTGTGTTATTTGACCAGTACAAAGAAGTGTTGGAAAAATGGCAGGACCGTTTGTTTTATATTCAGGTGGATGAGTTTCAAGACAGCAGTCTGAAGCAGTTTGAGTTGGTGAAGATGCTGTCGGAGAAGCATGGCAACCTGTTCGTAGTAGGGGATCCCGATCAGACGATTTATGAATGGCGCGGGGCGGACCCGAAGTATATGGTCGATTTTGATTCGTTTTTCCCTGAAGCGGAGACGATTTTTCTGAATCAAAATTATCGATCTACACCGGAAATTCTCTCGTTAGGGAACGCACTGATTCAAAATAATTATTTTCGTGTGGAAAAAGATATGGTCACCGAAAATCCAGCAGGCGTGAAGGTCGTTCATTTCCATGGCAAAAATGAGCAGGAGGAAGCGAAGTGGGCGGTGAAGCGGATGATGGAGATTGTGGAGTCTCAAGGCGCGAGCTTCAAGGATATCGCCGTTTTATACAGAGCGAACTATTTATCGCGCTTTATCGAACAAGAGCTGATCCATCATAATATTGAGTACACGATTTTTGGCGGGTTCAAATTTTTCGACCGAATGGAAATCAAGGATGCTCTGGCTCACTTGCGCATGATTGCGTTTGGAGATGATCTCTCCTTCTCCCGGATCGTCAACGTTCCGAAGCGACAAATCGGAAAAAAGCGGATGGCATTTTTAAGAGAAAAGGCGGAAACCGACGGGCTGACTTTGTACGAGACGTTGAAAAAGTATGTGGATCATGAGCGACTCCGGCGGACAGGAGCGGCAGACTTTATCAACGCAATCGAAAAGCTGAAAGAACGTCGAGGGCAGTTACGGGTATCGGAGCTTCTACAGGAAGCCCTACAGATGACCGGTTATGAAGCGTATCGCCGTGAAGATGGGGATCAGGAGAGGTTAGATAATCTGACAGAGTTTCTGCATTCCATTGTCCAGTATGAACAGACGCTTGGGGAAGATATCGACTTGGATGAATATTTGCAGATGATTTCATTATATACGGATCATGACCGAGACGATCAAATCGATTCAGTGAAGCTGATGACAATCCATACAGCCAAAGGGCTGGAGTTTCCTTATGTATTTGTCGTCGGAATGACAGAAAGCATCCTGCCGAATGTCCGGGCATTGAGGGAACGAAAAGAGCGTGCGCTGGAAGAGGAGAGGCGCCTTGCCTATGTAGCCGTCACAAGGGCCGAAAAAGAACTTTATCTGACGGAGTCGGAAGGGTTTCAAAATGGTGGTCAGAAGAAGTATCCGTCACGATTCATTTTTGAGGTCGAGGAAGATCTATATGAGCGGATCGGAGATCTTGATGAGGCGCTGATTGAGGAAGCGAAAGACTACATCCGAGCGTCTCACCGACAGCAGGAATTAAAATCCGAGACTGGCTTTTCAAAAGGGACGCGAGTACGTCATCCTGTTTTTGGAGAAGGAACTATTGAAGCTATCGATGAAAAGAAAAACTCCTATCATGTCTTTTTCGATCAGATGAAAGCACCAAGACCAATCAGCCGCAACTTTAAAAAGCTTGAAAAACTATAGAATTAAAAAAAGCCGCTCTGAGCGGCTTTTTTATGTGGCATTCGCGATGTCGACAGCTTGTTGGGCTGGTGTTTGCTCTTCTGATGGTTCATTGTTTACGAATTCAACCTGATAGACAACATCCAGATCACTGTTATACCACTCGACAAATGCTTGCTCTCCTTCATCTTCAACTCCGGCAACGGCTCCGTTATTCAATGGAACCTGAAGTTCTGTTTCTCTTAAGATGTTTTCGGGGGAGAATATGGTTGTCACCGTCAGTTCCTGTGCATCTGAACTGGGAACATAACGGACGGTCACTTGATTGTCTCCCGTCGAAGCTTCAACGGAATCGACGACGAAAGGAAGCTCGTGGGGAAGACCGATTTTTTCCTGTTCTTCTGCAGAAAAGGTATCGATCGGTTCACCGAACGAATCCGGATACTCCTCCTTCAAATCTTCCAATCCAAGCGATGCAGAAGAACATCCTGCTAAGAATAGAAGCAGGAAGGCTGCAAAAACTACTATTTTCTTCATCTAAGACTTCTCACTCCCTGCCTAAGTCAGAGACTTTGTTCGTAAGTGATCGATAACAAAGCCAAGTCAAATATACCCTCCTCATTTTACCAGACATTGAAAATGAAAAAAACATGAATGAATTTTATAAAAATTGAAACAAATCCTTTTTTTATTCGTAAATCTTTTATAAGATGAACATAACAGACAGAAAAATAAGACGGGTGAAATGACTGAGGGAAAATCAACGAGAAGGAAGGTACAAAGATGGAAACAATCAAGATTCGCTCATTTCAGGAAAGTGATTTTCAGGCCGTACAGGAGATGAATGCAAAAGAAGGATGGAGTAACCTCGTCGACAAAAATGAGGAAACGCTGTGCGCCTGGCTGAATTCGGAGCCTGCACTCGTCGCTCTTGATGAAGGGCGTGTCATCGGTTACTTGAGAGGGCTGACAGATGGTACAACAACTTTGTACATATGTGAGCTGCTCGTTCGTGAAGAGTACCGAAATAAGGGAATCGCAGATCAGCTTGTAGCACTTGCACACGAGTGCTATCCAAGTACGAGAGTGGAAATGCTGGCGACAGGAAGTTCACAAGGGTATTATGAAAAACAAGGGTACCGTGCGTTTTATGGATTCAGAAAAGCCGCGGAAGAAGTATAAGAGAAAGCCTGCAGCTCGACTAGCTGCAGGCTTTTTTGTGGTCTCTTTTACAATTGTTCCATGAAAAGATCATCTGATTCGATGACATATAGCTGTTGGAATTGGGACTTGGCCATGAATTCAATCAATTCTTTTTCTTTATCAAGCAGTGGACGTTTCAGTTCGGCTTCAAATTCTGCTTCTAAAGATTCATAAAGACTGGAATACGTCATATTATTTCTCTCCTTATTTAAAACGTATTGTTGGTTTGATGTAAGGTTTCCGTTTTTCATAACAGAGCTTGGAGGGGCGGGAAATAATTCGCTTTCCATGGGCGGGCGCTGAGCTTCCTCGTCGTTTTACTCCTGCGGGATCTCAGCCTGCCCTTTCCTCCGCATAGGAGTCTCGCCATTTCCCGCCCCTCCTTCCTAAGGAGATGAACGGAAACACCTTTTGCAAAAGATATACCCGGTTAACCAATGTTCGGCCTGTACTGTGCTTTAATTAAATCAACTATAAAGTTAAGCAAATTTTAAGAGTAATCAAATCCTATAAAAGACTAATGATGTAGCAGAAGTAATCATTGTGATTCTTAATCTGGTGATGTTGAGGGAATAAACGACACTTTCTATGGAAAAGGGGGAGGTCCAGTGAAAAAGTTAAATCGTTCACTCCCTCACCACCACCAGAGGGTGATGATGAGTCATGAAGCCTATTAATAAGTTACCGCATCATAAGAATTGATGACACCATGCTCGAAATAGAATCCTGTTCCATAAATCGGATCAGCTGTCTGTTCAAGCGCGGCACGGATGTTATCGTTGGAGCGTCCTTGTGAAGCGAGTAGTCCTGCAAGACCCGCAACGTGTGGAGCTGCCATCGATGTTCCGGACATGTACGCATATCCACCATTCGGCATAGTCGAAGCGATGTCCACACCAGGAGCTGTCACATCGACCCATGTTCCGTAATTGGAGAAGGAGGCTTTGTTATTGTTGCTGTCGACTGCACCTACGGCAATGGCATTGTCATAGGAAGCCGGTTCAAACGTCGTGGAAACGCCGTCGTTACCAGCGGCAGCGATGACGACAGACCCTTTATTCCAAGCATAATTGACCGCATCTTCAAGCGTCTGTGTATCACAGTCACAGCCAAGGGAAAGGTTGATGACCTCAGCACCGTAATCTGCAGAATAACGGATGGCATCGGCAATGTCATACAAAGATCCGCTTCCGTTAGCACCAAGGGCACGGACGGCTAGAATCTTCGTGTTCGGTGCCATACCGGCAACACCTTGGGAATTGTTCGTTTCAGCTGCAGCTGTACCAGCTACGTGTGTTCCGTGGTTGTTTAAGTCCATCGGATCGTAGTCATTGTCGACAAAGTCATAACCAAGAATCGTTTTGCCATCCAAATCTGGGTGGTTGTAATCAACACCGGAGTCGATGATTGCGATTTCCTGGCTGCTGCTTCCGCGGGTGATATCCCAGGCAGCAGGCGTATCCGTATTTTGCGGTCCGTATTGAACACCGCTATAGTAAGTATCGTTTGGAGTCCACGTAGCATCGAAAACGTAGTTCGGCTCCGCGTATTCTACATTAGGGTTGTTGTTCAGAGCTTTTACTACTTTCTCTACATTTCCGACCTTAAGTATTTTGACGTCAGAGTCGACGACTTCATGACCTTCTAATTCCTGTGCTTCCAGCTGTTTGGCTTGCTTGCCATTCAAGGATTTTCCTTCTTTGAATTTGACGACGACTTCACCTTTTACGAATTTTCCTGCTTCGCTTTGGGTATTCACCTCATTTTTGGCTGTATCAAGCTGAGGTGAGGCAAAGGCCTGTCCTGTAGTAGGAAGGACAGCAAGTGTGACAGCAAGTGACAATGTTGCGAGTTTCTTAAACTTCAAAACTATTCCTCCTTTTAAAAAGTATATATAACTAATTCGCACAAAATAAGGGTTTTCCTGCTGTTTCGCACTTGGGATAGAGGGGTGATTCTGAAGGGTTTAAAGGGTGTTTTTGAAGGTCGACTTGCGCAAGTTTGCTCCCAATTGTCCAATTGATTGAATGAACCTGACTCGAATTTGTGAAAAACGTCCCTTTATGAGATTTTTATTCTAGATATTGTTAGGGTGTAAGCTGCTTTATATGAAGGAGGATCAATAAGCTGCTTTTATTTTTTTTGAAATGATAGTAAGAAGATGTTCGCATTACCAAGTGCTGTTATGGAAAACGGAAACCTTCATCCTTATATCAACACTGTAATTCAACCATTTATTGCATAAAAAAGCACCGGGGGACCGGTGCTTCATTTCTTAATCTGCTTTATCCACATAGTGGGCGATTCTCGCTGCGACAGAGCGAGGCATCAGTTTCGTCGCATAGGCAAGCGACTGGTTCGCTCCACCTGGAACCACGACACGCTTTCCTTTTACAAACCCAAGAAAACCAGCTTTGGCAACGTCCTGTGGCGACATGGTGCGGTCGACGAGCTTTGTATTTTCGGCTTTTGCCGTTTTGAAAAAGTCGGTGTCTGTCGCACCCGGGCACAGAGTAGAGACCGTAATACCCGTTCCACGAAGCTCCTCATGAAGCGCTTCAGTAAAGGAGAGCACGTAGGCTTTCGATGCATAATAAACGGCCATAAGAGGCCCTGGCTGGAAAGCGGCGGTGCTGGCAACGTTGATGATCCCTTTCGGAATGTCATACAACGGAGCGGCTTTGATGTCCTCCAAGAAATAATGCGTCAATTCTGTCAGTGCGTTGACGTTTACTTGAAGCATTTTCTGCTGATCGATCAACGGAAGTTCATCAAATGGTCCGTTCAGCCCGAAGCCCGCGTTATTTACGAGAACTTCGACGGTAAGCTCAAGCTCCTGTACTTTTTCAAACAAAACGCCGGCTGCTCCCGGTTCAGATAAATCATGGGGAATGACTGTAACGGTATGTCCCTCTAATTCCTGTCTCAGTTTTTCGAGTTTATCTTCTGAGCGGGCGACAAGGATCAAGTTGTACCCTGCTTTGGCAAACAGATGGGCGAATTCATACCCGATCCCTCCTGATGCCCCTGTAATTAATGCGGTTGGTCTCATCCAAACACTCCTTCCATTCTCTAAGCGTCTATACCCTAATCTCGGGCAATTTAAATCTTAGGCAAGTTCTTTCTTTTTTAAAGTTATGGTGGCCAGAAAGAGCAGCAACGCAATGGCGGCGATCGTAATGGCGGTCGCTCCCCAAATTACATCAGGCAGTGAACCGCTGGCTAAGTATGTGTTCAAATGGGCGGTCAGTTGTGCTGGGCTCCATTCGAATAAGTGGGAGAGCATCCCGCTGACAGCTGATAAGAAAATCGTAGCGGACATGGTGAAAAATAATGTCAGACCAGGAGATTTTGTCAATGTGTTCATAAACAGACTGATCCCAAGTAAAAAGACCATCCACAATCCATAGAAAAGAAACGTGACGAGCATGGAGCTAAACGCTAATTCTCCGAACAACAGGTTCACGTAATACCAGCTGGCCAATAGTCCCACAAAGACTGATGCGAGAATAATGAGTGAATACGCCGCCCATTTTGCGGTCACATAGGATAAGTAAGAAACGGGCTTCACGAGCACCAGCTCTGCGATGCCAGCCTTCTTCTCACCGGCGATCGTTCCCATTGTAATCAGCGCCAAAATGAGAATGCCGATCGTATTCATCTGCACGACGCTCATCATCATCACTTGTGCAGGAGGAGGTGTCGGAATCTCAAATGTCGACCCTTCTGGAAGTCCTCCGGTCGCTTCTAAAATTTGCGGAAGGTAGTAGGTTGTGAGCGGATCAACGATACATAATAGAATAAAGACGAGCGGAACCCACATCCATTTGAAATTCCGGGTCGATTCAAGACACTCTTTACGAAATATGGTCAGCCACTGCATTTGTGTTCACCACCTTCAGGAATAAGTCTTCCAGCGTTATTTGACCGATTTCAAACTGTGTCAGCGGCCATTTTTCTTTAGAAGCCTTCGCTAATAAAAATTCGCGGGCTTCCTGTATGTTCGTTACATATAAGGAAAGAACGTGTTTTTCAACTTCTGATTTCGTCACGAAGGCAAGCGACTCCAGCCGTTTTTGGTAGACGGCTAAGTCATGGGAAAATTTCAAGGAAATCTTCTGGACTTGATGACGCTGTTTGACGTCTTCGAGCGAGCCGGATTCGACAGCCTTCCCTTTGTGCAGCAACAGGATCTCATCGCTCATTTCTTCGGCATCACTCAAAATGTGTGTCGAGTATAAAATCGTCGTTTCTTTTTTCAGTTCGTTCATTAAGTTCAGGACATCACGACGGCCGATCGGGTCGAGTGCAGAAACCGGTTCGTCGAGCATCAGGACTTTCGGCTGGTGAATCATCGCTTGTGCGATCCCGAGTCGCTGTTTCATCCCGCCAGAATATTTACCGATCCGGCGATTTTTCGCGTCCGCAATGCCGACACGCTCCAAAAGCACGTCAGCTCTCTGCTTCGCTTCTTTTTTTGTAAGGTGGGCGAGCTGCCCAACATAAATGAGAAATTCTTTTCCAGACATCCAGTTGTAGAAATGCGGGTGCTGAGGTAAGTAACCGATGTAGGGACGGATATCTTGTTTGTGAGAGCCTTCGATGATGACTTGACCGCTGGATGGGGTGATCAGTCCGGCGATCATTTTCAGCGTTGTCGTTTTGCCTGCGCCGTTCGGACCGAGTAGAGCGACGCATCGTTTCTCAGGTAATGTAAAGGAAAGATGGTCGACTGCTTTTTCCTTCTCGTAAACTTTCGTTAATTCACGGACTTCAATCATACGTCACCTCTTCTACCAAAAATGAAATAGGCGATCGGACCAAGCGTATTGATGAATAAAATAATGAGTGCCCACATCCATTTCGGACCGTTTGTCTCGTCCGTACGAAACAGACTGACAAGGGCAAGGACGGATAATATGATTTGGACCGCGATCAGCGGGGCGAAGATGGCCAGGTTTTCCTGAAGCATCGTCATGGCATCCTGCATGGAAGTTCCTCCTTTTTGATTCGTATATTTGTACTACGAAACATTGATCGTTAAGGTTTCACTTCTTCCTATATTTTAGAAGGTTGACATTATTGTCTGAATTTTATAGACTGTTTAAAAGTATTGAGATTAGATGAGTTGAGAATGAGAAGAGTAGAGTTGAGGTTTTATATGGATGAGCCGAGCGAGCAACGGGACCTTTCGAAGGTTGCCTTGCCATTTTGTTATACCTTTTTCATCCACACTTTTTCCCTCAACGTCTCATTCTCCATAACCCAAATATGGAGAGGTGAGCCTATGACCACATATCAATCCTTTTTACAAGATGCGAACGAGCATCACACCATTCCAATTATTAAATCCTTTTATACCGATACATTGACTCCGATTCACATGTTTCACGCGCTTCAAAAGGAAGCCGTCTATATGCTTGAGAGTCAGGATCCTGAATCGCCATGGTCGAATTATTCCTTTATAGGACTCGATCCGATGATGGAGATCCGGGAACAGGAAGGCACGTTTATCATCGATGACCTCGAAAAGAAAAAGAGCAGATCAGCATCCTCGTTAAAGGAGGCCTTCGACCAGGTCGTCGGTCAGCTCAATGTAAAGAAAGCGGATGTCCCGCTTCCATTTACTGGTGGAGGGGTCGGCTACATCAGCTACGATGCCATTTCAGACTATGAGCCCGTACCGAAACCTGAAAAAGACGATTTGAACCTATCGAACTACCATTTATTATTCTGCCGGACGCTGATCGTCTATCATCATAAAACAAAAGAAACGACGATTTTGTCCTATGCCAGACTCGATGATACGACAGATCCTGAAGCAGTCTATCAACAGGCGAAAGACCGAATCAAAGATGTTCAGCATCAGCTCAGACACGGTGCGTCCTTACCCGATTTAATGCTGGACGATGAAGATTCCGTCGAACGGACTGTTGAACTGGGCAGCAATTATAAAAAAGAAGATTTCAAAGCGGACGTGGAAAAAATCAAGGAGTACATCCGGGCAGGAGACGTTTTCCAGACCGTGTTATCCCAGCGCTTCCATACAGTGACGGAGCGCAACGGCTTTGAACTTTATCGGGTGCTGCGAAAAGTGAATCCATCGCCTTATATGTTTTATTTGAAATTCGAGGACATCGAAGTGATTGGCAGCTCGCCGGAACGTCTTCTCGAAGTACAGGAGGGGAGACTTGAAATTCATCCGATTGCGGGCACGAGAAAGCGAGGCGCGACGAAAGAAGAGGATGACGCGCTTGCTGAAGAACTGCTTGCAGATGAAAAGGAATTAGCCGAGCACCGGATGCTGGTCGATCTCGCCCGCAACGATATCGGGCGTGTGGCAGAGTTCGGAACAGTGGATGTCACGGAATATATGACCATCGGACGCTTTTCGAAAGTGATGCACATCATCAGCAAAGTGACCGGGCAGTTGAAAGAAGGGATCTCCCCGATTGACGCGATGATTTCTGCTTTCCCGGCGGGGACATTATCCGGTGCGCCTAAAGTGCGGGCGATGCAAATATTGAGAGAGCTTGAGCCGACTCCGAGGAACCTGTATGGTGGAGGCATTTTATATTTAGGCTTTGACGGAAACATCGACTCGTGTATTACGATCCGGACGATGACGTTAGTCGGTAAACAGTTATATATCCAAGCAGGAGCAGGGGTCGTTGCAGATTCCGACCCAGAGAGTGAGTATCAGGAAACATTGAACAAAGCGAGCGCACTGAAGCGCACGATTGAAATAGCTGAGCATGTTTTTGAGACGAGTAGAGAAGGAGTGGAGACAAAATGAAAGACATTTTGAGCAGAGTTGTAGCTGGAGAAACACTAGAAGAGCAGGAAGCCTTTGAGGTGATGAGTCAGATTATGAACGGTGAAGCCTCGACAGGGCAGCTGATGAGTATGCTGAGCGTGATGCGTTTCCGTGGCGAAACGGTCGGAGAAATGACAGGGTTTGTGCGGGCAATGCGCGAGAATATGACCAAAGTAGAAACCGATGAGGAGGAAATCGTCGACACGTGCGGGACAGGCGGAGACGGTTCGTCCACTTTCAACGTCTCCACCGTCGTTTCCATCGTTCTTGCGAGTATGGGCGTGAAGGTGGCGAAGCACGGAAACCGCAAAGTTTCGTCGACGAGCGGAAGTGCGGACGTCCTGGAAACACTCGGGATCCCAATCGATACGACACCTGAAGAAGGGGCAAAGGCATTGAAGGAAAAAGGAATGACCTTCCTATTTGCACCGCTTTATCACCAGGCGATGAAGCATGCAGGACCTGCAAGGCAAGAGCTCGGATTCCGCACGGTGTTCAATCTGCTTGGCCCTATGTCGAACCCGGCAAACGCTAAGCGTCAGCTGATCGGTATTTACGATACGAGCTACGCAGAAAAGATGGCCGAAGCGCTGAATCAGTTAGGATCAAAACACGTCCTGCTTGCGACAGGCCGTGATGGATTGGACGAAATTACCGTAACCGGTGAAACAGATATCGTCGAATTGAAAGACGGACAGATTTCCCGGTTTACGATCACACCGGAGCAATTCGGCCTTGAACGCGGCAAGCTTGAGGATATTCAAATCTCTACGAAAGAAGAGAGTGCCCAGATCATTGCGGACGTTTTGACAGGCAAAGCGAACCAGAGCGCGATGACAATCGTCACATTGAACGCAGCGGCTGGACTTTATGTCGCAGGAAAAGTAGACAGCATCGAAGAAGGAGTCAAGAAAGTCCAGGAAGCGATTGGGAACGATACCGTAAAAAAATACTTCCACCAGATTTCAGTTGAAAAGGAGAATCGCCAGTATGCTTGAAACCATTTTAGCCGTGAAAAGACAGGAAATTGACCGTCTTTTCTTACCTGAAGAACAATCATTTCCGCATCATTCGCTTTATGAGTCGCTGAAGGGTTCGCCATATGAAGCGGGACTGATTGCCGAAGTGAAGAAAGCTTCTCCTTCTAAAGGAATCATCAGGGAGGATTTCAACCCTGTCCGGATCGCCCACGACTATAACAAGGCAGGCGTCCAGGCGATTTCCGTTTTGACCGATCAGCATTTCTTCCAAGGTCACCGTGACTTTTTGACGGATATTAAAAACGTGGTGGATGTACCGGTTTTGAGAAAAGACTTCATTATCGATTCGTTACAGGTAGCGGAAAGCGCCTATATCGGGGCGGATGCGATCCTCTTAATCGGCGAGGCATTAGAAGCGAAAAAACTACACGAATTGTATGCACAGGCGTACGAGCTTGGAATGGAAGTCCTTGTCGAGGTGCATGACGAAGCAAACCTTGAAAAAGTACTCAACGAATTCACACCGAAAATCGTCGGCATTAACAACCGGAACCTGCATACTTTTGAAACGAAGCTTACGCAAACGGAGAGAATGGCGTCGCTTGTTCCAAAAGAGGCGTTGCTCGTATCGGAAAGCGGAATTTTTACGAATGATGATATGAAGCAAGTGGCAGGCTACGGCGCGGAAGGAATTTTAGTCGGAGAATCTCTGATGAGACAGGAAGACATCGGCAAAGCCGTCAAACAACTGATGGAAGGGGTCAGCGTATCATGAAAGAACCAATAGTGAAGCTATGCGGAAATCGTTCCTTGTCAGATGTAACGAAAACCTCATCATCGAATGCCACTCATCTCGGCTTCATTTTTGTCAAAAAGACGAAGCGATATGTACGCCCCGAGCAGGTCGGACGCTGGGTGAAAAAGCTGCGTCCGAGCCAGAAGCTTGTCGGTGTATTTGTCAATCCGTCCATTGAAGAAATCGAGGAAGTGCTTCATTTTGTGAAGCTTGATGTCATTCAACTTCATGGAAACGAGAAGGTTTCCGACCTACTGAAAATTAAAGAAGCCTTTGGATTGCCGGTATGGAAGGTGATTCACCATCAGAAAAATGGTCCAGAGCAGATGGATCTTTTCCAAGGAGTCGCAGATGGCTATGTAATCGATTCGAAAGTGAAGGGGGCACACGGCGGAACAGGCGTGAAATTCGACTGGGACGCGATTCCTTCATATAAAGAGCTTGCGTATCAGCAGGAGGTTCCTTTTATTATTGCTGGAGGAGTGAAGCCGGATAATGTCGGGGAGCTGCTCGACTATGCACCGGATGGCATCGATTTATCGAGCGGAGCGGAACGTAATGAACAGAAAGATATACACAAAATTCAAGCAATCATGAAAGAGGTGGAGCGCAGTGTTGCAAGTATTTCCTGATATCAAAGGGCGTTTCGGAGATTTCGGAGGCAAGTATGTACCGGAGACGCTGATGGGCCCGTTACAAGAGTTGGAAGAAGCATTGGATCAGGCACTCGAGGATCCGGCATTTCACGAAGAATATCATCATGTATTGAAGGAATATTCCGGTCGTCCGACGGCCCTCACCTATGCCGATAAAATGACAGACTATCTTGGTGGTGCAAAGATTTACTTGAAGCGTGAAGACTTGAACCATACCGGAGCCCACAAGCTGAACAATGCGATCGGCCAGGCTTTGCTCGCAAAACGCATGGGCAAGGAAAAAATCATCGCAGAAACAGGCGCAGGACAGCACGGGGTCGCCTCTGCTACGGTGGCTGCGAAGTTCGGGCTTGAATGTAAAGTGTTCATGGGAGAAGAGGATATCCGACGACAGGAGTTGAACGTGTTCCGCATGAAGCTGCTCGGAGCAGAAGTCGTTCCAGTGACAAGCGGGAACGGGACGCTGAAGGACGCGACGAACGAAGCGATCCGTTATTGGGTGGCGAACTGTGAAGATCACTTTTATTTAATTGGTTCGGTTGTCGGTCCGCATCCTTATCCGCGCATGGTCCGTGACTTCCAGCGTGTCATCGGAGACGAGTCCCGCAGGCAGTTCATGGAGCGTGAAGAGGCGCTGCCAGATCGTATCTTCGCCTGTGTCGGTGGCGGAAGCAATGCGATGGGTATCTTCTATCCGTTCTTGGAGGATGATGTGGAGCTGATCGGTGTCGAGGCTGCCGGAAAAGGCGTCCATACGCCAGAGCATGCCGCAACGTTGACAAAAGGAACACCAGGCGTGATTCACGGGTCGAAAACGTACTTGATGCAGGATGAGAATGGGCAGATCACAGAGCCGTATTCAATCTCAGCTGGTCTCGACTATCCGGGAATTGGACCAGAGCACGCCCACCTTTTCCAGACGAAGAGAGTGCGCTATGAGTCAATCACCGATCAGGAAGCTCTGGATGCTCTGAAGCTTCTGACTGTCAAAGAAGGAATCATTCCAGCGATTGAAACCGCTCATGCCCTTGCCCAGGCGTTCAAGGAAGCACCAAAGATGTCTGAGGATGAGACGATTTTGATCAACCTGTCCGGCCGCGGTGATAAGGATATGGCGACGCTGATGGAACATTTTCAGGAGGAGGTAGAATAATGCTGACAAAAACATCTTTTCAGGGAAAACTGACGAAAACAGAAAATCTATTCATCCCGTTCGTTGTCGCCGGCGATCCGACTCCTGAGCTGACGGTGGAATACGCGAAGCGACTGCAGGATGAGGGAGCGGACATTCTTGAGCTCGGAGTTCCCTACTCCGACCCGCTCGCCGACGGCCCTACAATTCAGCGCGCGGCTCAGCGTGCACTGAAGGCAGGAATGTCCTTAAGAAAAGCGATCCAGCTTGTGCCGAAGCTTCGTGAAGCAGGTGTCGAAATTCCAGTCGTCATTTTCACGTATTACAACCCTGTCATGCAAATCGGTCATGAAGCATTGTTCGATATGCTGGAAGAGAACGGAGCAGAAGGTGTTCTCATTCCAGATCTTCCGTATGAAGAGAGCGAAGAGATCCGTGAGCTGGCAGAGGCTCGGAATATCGAGTTCATTTCTCTCGTCGCCCCGAACTCTGATCAGCGGATTCAGCGAATTGCTGAAAGTGCGAAAGGCTTCTTATATTGTGTGTCCACACTCGGGGTGACCGGGGAGCGTAATGAGATGTCGGCTGAAGCATTGTCGTTCATTAAACGCGTGAAAGAATACAGCCAAGTTCCGGTCGCTGTCGGATTTGGGGTATCGTCCTATGATCACGTCAAGCTTGTCAACGAACACGCAGACGGAGTGATTATCGGAAGTAAAATCATCCGGATTATTGAGGATGGTCTTGAAAAGATTAAAAATGGAGAGACGGAACAGGCTCTTAACGATTTTTCAAGCAGCATATCTACGCTGATCAAGGGCTAAAGCTGTGAAGCAGAGAGGAGCAGAGTCGAGATGATCTATATGATTGACCATTATGATTCCTTTACGTACAACCTTGTCCAGTACTTGGGTGAGCTTGGGGAAGAGGTCATTGTTAGAAGAAACGATCAAGTCGAGATGAAGGAAATTGATGAGCTCGATCCGGATTTGATTTTCCTTTCTCCGGGTCCATGTTCACCGGATGAAACGGGGATTACGTTAGACGTTATTGAACACTACAAGGATAAAAAACCGATTTTCGGTGTCTGTCTCGGTCATCAGTCGATTGCTCAGGTGTTCGGTGGTAATGTCATCCGTGCAGAGAAGCTGATGCACGGGAAAGCCTCGAACGTTTTTCATGATGGACGAGGCATCTATGAAGGGCTCAGCAATCCGATGGAGGCGATGCGCTATCATTCGCTGATCGTCGATTTGGAAGGGCTGCCGGACTGCTTTGAGATTGCCTCTTCGACGGTGGATGGTGAGATTATGGGAATCCGTCATCTGGATTATCCTGTTGAAGGCGTGCAGTTTCATCCGGAATCGATTGGGACGTATGATGGGAAGAAGTTGTTGAAGAATTTGATTCAGCAGCGAATTAAGACGTTGATTTAGAGTTGAGAAGCCTGCTGTTTTGGACAGCGGGCTTTTTTTGCGGCTTGCTTTATATTATTTCCGTTACTTAGTAAGAATTTGGAGGGACGGGAAATGATTCGCTTTCCATGGGCGGGCGCTGAGCTTCTTCGTCGCATTGCTCCTGCGGGATCTCAGCCTGCCTAGAGCCTCACCTTTTACCGCCCCTCCATGTGTTTAATGAGTGAACGGAAATATCAAGTAGAGTGTATAGCGCCAGAAATAAATAATATATATTACGAAATCAATGAATACTATCGGAGTCATGCAAACTTCTTTTGAGGTTATGATAATGATGGTCTGGAATATGGATTATCCCATTAAAGATAAGGAGAGTCGTCTGTCCTCCCGCTCTTCTAACATGGTGATCTATATAGAAAAGCAGCTGTCCTTTATATCGGACGGCTGCTTTTTCTGTTATTTTACGATTTTGAAGTCGATGACATCGCCTTCTCGTATGTTATAACGATCAATTGCTCCTGCGGGAAGCTCCAGTGTCGCTTTTGCGTGTTTGACAACTCCTGTCGTTTTCCATGGTGGAAGAGAAGAATAGGTCCGGATGACTTCATTTTGTTCGCCGAGAAAAACGATATCGAGCGGGAAATTGACAAAAAACATATGGATGCTGCGACACTTCGGAAAGAGAATCCCTTCATTTATGGGGGGTGTTCGTTTAAACATATACCCTTTTAAACGTGTAGAAAAGCTTGTGGCTTCAATGATTTCGTGTGGGATCTGTACAGCATTCATTTTTTATCTCCTCCTAAATAAACTTTATAACGAACATAATGTGTGTTCATTATAGAATAAAAATTGTTCATTAAAAAGAACGATATTTTATGAGAAAAGAAGAGAATTGAAGAAAAAAACGGAATAACGAACATAATCTGGATATTTCGACGAATTTGGGGGTTTCCTAATTGTGGTGTTCGTTTTATACTTCAATTAAGTTCTTGATAGAGAACGTAATAAAAAGGAGGAGTTAAAATGGAAATGATGAAACGTTTGATGGTGGAAGAAGAAGGACAGGCACTTGCGGAGTATGGTTTGATTATTGCTCTGATTGCTGTATTGATGGTCGGATCACTAGCTGCCCTTCGCGGTGGAATCCAAGGTGTTTTTGCAGATATTGTTGCAGCATTTGGTTGATCGGTTTTAAAAATATATTACTTAATCATCAGCCCTGCTATCTCAATGGCAGGGCTGTAAGTTTAAGAAAGGAGAGATTATAGTGAACATTCCAATCCTGCTCTTATCTGTATTACTCATAATATCTGTCTATACAGATATAAAAGAACGAAAGATTTTTAACAAAGTCACACTACCTACGATCCTCATCGCTTTGGTCTACTCAACTATCACAGCTGGTCTCTCAGGAGCGTGGTTCAGCCTATCGGGAATGCTCGTCGGTTTTGGACTTCTCATCATACCATTTATCTTAGGTGGAATGGGAGCCGGTGATGTGAAGCTGATGGCAGCGATCGGCGCCTTGATGGGAGCGAGCTTCGCTTTTTATACATTCATCTGGGGAGCGATCATTGGCGGTGTGGTTTCATTGTTCTTGATCATTAGAAGAAAGCGGATGGGGGCTTTTACAAAGCGTCTCGTGTATTCTTGGGTCTTACTTAGAAGCAATGCTGGTAGTCTAGCCATTGATAATGGGGAGGTTACTCCTACGATTCCTTATGGCGTAGCTATCGCGCTCGGTGCCGTCGTTACTCTGATTATGGGGGCGATTTGATGAGAAAAGAAAAAGGTACTGCGCTCGTTGAATTTGCGTTAATCCTTCCAGTCTTCCTTATACTTTTGTTCGGATTGATCGATTTCGGGCGCATCTTTCATGCGTACTTGACGATCGATCATGCGGGAAGGGAAGGGGCGAGGGTGGCGAGCGTGCAAAGCGAAGATTCAGAGATAACTAGTGCGATTACGAACGCAGCATCTAGCCTGAATGGGTTTGGGAATGGCAATATAACGATTTCACCAGCAGGAGAGGCCAATCGTTCCAGTGGTTCAGAGGTACAGGTGACGCTGACTTACGAAATCGGATTTACGACTCCTTTCGTTGAAGCGTTGGCCAGTCCGATCACGTTAACAGATACAACGATCATGAGGGTGGAGTGATCATGAAAAAGGTATGGAAATCACTCATTCATAAAGAAGAGGGCAATGTCCTTGTGTTTTTTGCTTTATCATTAGTCATTCTCTGCGGCATGGTCGCACTCGTCGTGGATGGAGGCGTCCTGTTTTTTGAAAAAAGCCGTCTGCAGAAAAGTCTAGATGCGGCGGCACTTGCTGGTGCACAGGAGCTGTTGGTAAGTCAGTCTTTAGCGGAAACGGAAGCGATATCCTACGCTGGGAAAAACGGCTATCCGATTGCTTCCGGAAATGTTGATACAGGGGCTGATTTTGTTGAAGTTACTGAAAGCGTGAATAAGTCGCTAACATTTGCCCGTGTATTAGGAATCAATGATGCAGATGTTCCAGCTTCGGCGAGAGCGGAGATTAGCGGAACTTTGATTCGGCGAGAAGGTGTCGTACCTGTCGGGTTAGAGGTTGGAGCCTTTTCAAGGGAATCGGTCTTCACAATCCATTTTCAGCCGGGAAATGGAAATGGCAACAATAATGGAAATAACGGCAATGGGAACGGAAATGGTAATAACGGTAACGGAAATGAGGAAACAAACGAGAGTGGCCCAATTAGCGGGAATTTCGGATTCCTTGATATTGAAGATCCTGACTATAATACGCTCCGTGACAAGATCAAATACGGAGTCACGATGGAAATATCGAATGAGATGGAAACAGATACCGAACCTGGTCTTAAATGGGGACAGGTTAAACAGGGATTTGAAGATAGAATCTTAACTGATGCGGCTGATCCAGACTGTTCAAGCTATGAAACAGCGGATGATTCTTGTGCGAGAGTAGTCGTTCTCCCGCTTGTTGAATCATTTGCTGAAGTGAACGGGAAATCACAGGTGCGAGTTCAGGGCTTCGCTGCTTTCTGGATCGAGTCGGTTGATCAGCATTCGGTGAATGGGAGATTTGTAGACATCATCACATATGGGGAATTTAGTGAAGAAGAGGACGAAAATGAATTCGGCGTCTATGGCGTCCGGCTTGTTCAATAAAAGGAGGGGTTTCAGATGAAGACAAAACGATTATGGGTCTGGTCTGTGTTGTTCGCATTCCTTGCAACAGGCGTTTTATTCCTATACTTATCATCAGCGATGCAGCCGGAGGAAACGACAGCAAGCGTCGATCCGCCGGAGGCACCTGAAGAAACAGAGCCTGTCGAAGAGGAAGAAGCGTTTACGGGTAATGAGCTGCTGGAATACGAAAATGGTAACCGTGCAATGACGATCGCCGTCAGTAATGAACAAGGCGTGGCAGGATTTATTGAAGCCGATGACAGAGTGGATGTCGTCGCTAAGATGAAGGCTCCAGATAATGCCGAAGGAGATCAGCATGACGCTGGAACCATTTTGCTGCAAAATGTGCGGATCCTAGCCGTAGGACATGCAGCAGATGGTCAGGAGGAGATGTCCCGTTACGCGATGGTGACGGTCGAAGTGAGTCCGGAAGACGGACTGAAGCTCGGGTTCGCCACTAATTATGAGCTATACTTGATGCTTCGAAATGAAGGGGACGACGGAACGCTTCAAAATAATCTTCACATCCATGAGGACGCGTTACACGAAGGGGTGTTTAAATAATGAAGTATTACGCTATGAATGACGCCTATATGCAGCAGGACAGAATCAAGGCAAGCTTCCAGGAAGTGCCGCAGTCGTTTGAATGGCGTGATTCCATGGAGGAGGTTGTGGCGGAGACGGCTCCGAAAGATTGCGGGCTCGTCCTGATTTCTTCTAAATACGAGGGCCACCTTTATGAAACGTGTGAAACGTTTGCAGCGGATCGTCCGAATATGACGGTCGTCGTCCTGGATTTCGATTTGGACCTTGATATGCGCCGGTTAATGAGAAGTGGTGTGTTCGATATCCTTTCCCACCCTGTCCACGGCCGGGATCTCAATAACGTAATAAAGGATTTTGAACAAAAGTCTTCAATCATGATGACGATGCAGCTTGACGAGGAAGAGGAAGGAATCGGGCAGTCGAACGGGAAGGTCGTGACCGTATGCAGCACGAAAGGCGGAGTCGGCAAAACATCGTTTGTCGTAAACATCGCCGCTTCTTTTGAGAAAAAAACGAAGCGCGTACTCGTCATCGATCTCGACCTCCAATTCGGAGATGTGGCCATGTTTTTCAATAAAAAAGCATCGAAGACGATATACGAGTGGGGAAAAGAAAATGCAGGAAACAGACGGAAAGTCTCACTGGAGCCATACGTATCCAAGGTCTCAGAGTACATCGACTTCCTCGCTGCCCCGAAAAGACCTGAATTTTCGGAAGCAATTGAAGATAGTCATATTCGCAAACTAATCGACCAGGCAAAAGCCGAATATGACATCGTATTAGTCGACACGGCTCCGTTCATGGAAGGAGTCATCTTGACCGCATTAGAAAAATCAGATCAGATCTTCCTATTGACGATGCTCGACTTACCGACATTGAAAAACACGAATCGCTTCATGGAGACGCTCGAGTCACTGAATATGAAAGATAAAGTAAAAATCGTCATCAGCCGAGACCTTAAGAAAAAGATGCTGAAGGATAAAACGGCGGAAAAGATTCTTCATACTTCGGTCTACATGACGATTCCGGACGCAGCGAAGATTGTGATTCCATCGGTTAACGAAGGAAGACCTTTTGTAAGAGATTACCCGAAGGCGAAAATATCCAAAGTGATTTGCAAAGTCGTTCAGGACCTGGACCCTTCCGAGGAGAAAGAGCCTGTGAAGAAATGGATGCATAAACCGGCGATGGCAGGGAGGCGGACGTAATGTCATTATTGAAGCGAATGGGAAAAGAAGAGCTAGCAAGTCCCGGATTTTCACACAAGTCGACATTCCACTTGAATAAACTGGTCGAAAGCGACACTGTCGAAGGGAAGCTTCATAACTACCTGGTGGAATCGATGAAGAGTATAAAGGAAGATGATGTAGCAGATTATGCGAAGCTGATTGAGGAAAAAGCGGATGCTTTCTTTGAAGAAGAAAAGCTGACGATCTCCTATGAGGATAAAAAATACATCCTCGAACACGTCAAACATGAGTTGATCGGTTTCGGCCCGATTACACCATTGCTTTCGGATTACACAATCACAGAGGTGATGGTCAACGGACCGGACGAGGTATATGTCGAACGTAAGGGCAAAATAGAAAAGACAATTGTCCATTTTAAAGACGATGATCACGTTCTGCGGGTCATTGAGAAAATCGTTCACCCGCTCGGACGACGGATCGATGAGAGCTCACCAATGGTGGATGCCCGTCTTCCGGACGGATCCCGTGTTAATGCGATCATTCCGCCGTTATCGGTGGACGGACCGATCCTGACAATTCGTAAGTTCTCCGAACGCCCGTTTACGGTGCAGGATTTGATCCGCTTCGGCACGATGAACAAGGATATCGCCGAGTTCATCCAGGCGGCCGTCGCGTCAAAGCTGAACGTTTTTATCAGTGGGGGAACAGGTTCAGGGAAAACCTCAAGCCTGAACGTGCTATCCTCTTTTATCCCGCCAAATGAGCGGATCGTCACGATTGAGGATGCGGCAGAATTGAAGCTATCCCAATCACACGTTGTCTCACTTGAATCGAGACCGCCCAACATTGAAGGGGAAGGGGAAGTCACCATCCGAGATCTCGTACGAAACGCTCTCCGGATGCGTCCTGACCGGATCATCGTCGGGGAGGTCCGAAGCGCTGAAGCTCTGGACATGCTTCAGGCCATGAACACAGGGCACGAAGGGAGCCTTGGCACCGGTCACGCCAACTCTCCGAGAGATCTGCTCGCCCGTTTGGAAACAATGGTTCTTATGTCAGGATTTGACCTCCCGATCCGAGCCATTCGGGAACAGATTGCGGGTGCTTTGGATCTGATCGTTCACCAATCACGTATGCGCGACGGGAAGCGGCGGATTACGCACGTCACAGAAGTTCTTGGGCTTGAAGGAGATGTCATTGTACTGCAGGATCTGTTCGTTTTCAAAGAAACCGGGATCGATGTCGATGGCAATGTAAAAGGAGTCTTCAAGTCCACGGGGATTCGGCCGCATTGTGCTGAGCGCCTTGAAATGAACGGATTTCCGATTCCGTCCACCTGGTACGTAGAGGAGTGGTCCTAATGTCAGAGACGTATTTGATACTGATAGGCGGGCTCTTCTTGCTTTTGATTCTTTTGTTTTATACCCTGTTTTCAGTCGTTTCGAGAAAGCGCCGGATGAAAAAGAGAATCAACATATGGAGCAACCAACAAATAGAAGAAGAACAAGGGGAAGAAGAGACAAAAGAGAAGGTCAAATGGACGAGAAAAGCAGGAGAACCGTTCGATGAAGTAAAACGTGTGGCGAAGTATAAGGAAAAGCTGAGGAAAGCGAACGCCGACATGACTCCCGGCCAATTCTTTATCATTCGCCTCATGGCAGCAATTACGCTCGTGTTACTCATCGTCCTCTCCGGTATTCACTGGTTGTTCTACATTCCGGCAGCCGTTCTAGGCTTTTGGATTCCGGTTTTCTGGCTCAATCATAAGGTGGAGAAACGGATGCAAAGGGCCTCGCACCAGTTGGCAGAAGCACTAGGGACGATGTCCAACTCGATGCGGGCCGGATTCAGTTTTATGCAGGCGATGAAAATGATCGCAGAAGAGTATCCAGATCCGCTAGGTCCCGAATTCAAAAAAACGCTTCAGGACATCCAATACGGTGTCGCTGTCGAAGACGCATTTCAGCAGCTTTTGCATCGCCTGCCGGACCGTGAGCTCCAAATGACGGTCAAAGCGATGATGATTCAAAGGACAGCTGGAGGAAACCTTGCTGAGCTGTTCGATACGATTCAGGAAACAGTGATGGGACGACTACAAATCAAAGATGAAGTAAGAACAATGACAGCTCAAGGACGGATGTCGACATGGATCATCATCGCCCTGCCGATTGGGCTGGCGTTCTACCTCTCCACATTCAGCGGAGATTACTTCAACATTATGTACACGCATCCGCTAGGCATTGTGATTTTAGTAGCCGGCTCCATCAGCATCCTGATCGGTTACTTTATGTTAAGAAAAATTGTCCGAATCGAGGTGTAACGTATGCTGACATTATTGATTTTCTCATTTTTTGCGCTCGTCTCCCTGACACTCGCCGTTCAGGCTGTCCTTCAATTTACGTTCAGACGTTCAATCGTTATCGATCAGCGGATCGGACGGTTCATCGGTGAGCCTGTCATCGAGAAAAAGGAAAAGAGATCGTGGCGAACAAAGACGCACAGGACGGATGAAAAACTAAGCAGCTGGAAGCAGAAGCTTGATGAACAGATGTCGAAGGAAGCGAAATCGGAATTGAAAAAGCGACTTGAAGCAGCCGGACTGGACGAAAAATGGACGCCAGCAGACTTTCGCCTCATCCAGTTTCTCGTCGGATCTGTCCTAGCAACATACGGAGCATTCATCGGAATCCAGGGCGAGAGTAACTTACTGATGATTGTCCTAATAAGTGGCGTCTTGTTCTTGCTTGGCACTTCCTTTATGAAATTTTATGTCAGTACCCGGATCAGAAAGCGTACTGAGCAGATTGAAAAAGAAATGGCGGACTTTTTTGATATGGTGAATCTGTCGCTGGAGGCAGGGCTTGGTCTTGATGCTGCGTTTGTCAAAGCGTGCGATCAGGTGAAAGGTCCGCTCAGTGTCGAGTTCGGAAAAGCGCTTGAGGAAATGCGGCTGGGAAAATCGCGCAGAGAAGCGCTCGTCAACCTCCGCAATCGCGTCACCGTCGATGAATTTCGAGGCGTACTGACCTCCATCATCCAGGCCGATCAGCTTGGAATCGGGATGTCAAAAGCCGTGCGTGCCTTGACCCACCGCATTCGCGAACACCAGCGGCAACGGGCGAGAGAGAAGGGGATGAAAGCGCCGATTAAGATGCTGTTTCCGATGGTTCTGTTCATCTTTCCAGCTATATTCATCGTCATTCTTGGGCCATTCATGGTCCGCTTGCTGACGGAAGGATTATTTTAGAAACCTCTCGAACTGTCGGGAGGTTTTCTAGTTTTAGTAGGAGGGAATTTTACAAATATAAAAGAGAAAGGAAGCGATATGATGAAGGGTGAGATGGATACTTCTTATTATCTTATTTTTTCAGACTCGAATCATAAAGACGAAGTGCGAGAAGTTGGGAAAATTCTCGAGGATGGGAATTTAGATCAAAGCTATGAACCATATACAGTCCATGGAGTGTGGGAATATGCCGAAGCGATTGTCGTAAGTGTAACGGCTTCTGCGAGTTATGATCTAATGAAATATGTCATTTACAATACTCCAAGTTTAAATGTAGTCGAGTTCGACCGAGAGGATCTGCTTCAGAATATTTCTTTTCAATCCGGCGAGGCCGCGGCTGTGATGAGTATCATAAACATTGAAAATGTAGAAGGGCAGAAAGGTAGGTTCTTTGTTGAAGTACACAGCCGGAATTACGTCTATAGAGTTACGTGTAATCGCAAAGGGAAAATTTATGAGCTTAACAAAAGTAGTTTATGAATGCCTTGAAAAAAGTCATGAAGGAGTTATTTCTTAAAAGTTTATGTTTGACTCTTATATTTTGAAGAAATTCACTTGAAAAAGAAGTAGCGAATCGTATATAATTATTTTTGTCGGAATTGTTTCTGACAAACTTAATATGGGGCATTAGCTCAGCTAGGGAGAGCGCTACACTGGCAGTGTAGAGGTCAGCGGTTCGAGCCCGCTATGCTCCACTACCCAACCTGCTTGTTTTTAACAAGCAGGTTTTTTCTTATATTCAAGGAATCTCTCATTCTTTGTCGAATACTTTTTCTAAAGACCAACGACCAGGAGGATTCTATGAATAAACTGATACTAAGCAGAAAAGGATTCGACTCATCCGCAGGCTATGGATATTCCCCTTATGATCCAAAAACAGGCAAGTATATTCTTCTTCCCATTCCCGGAGGAGAAGAGGAGCATCACGGGTTTACGTACCGTGACTTCAAACTGAAAAAGAACTATCTTCAGGGGATGACCGCAGAAACCTTGGAAGATCTCATCCACGACCCGTTGATGGGGTATAGCAAGAAGACGAAACAAGCGATCGAGGATCGTTATGCCCACAACGACCCTGCCCTTGGTAGACCTCCTTGGCTTACGAACGGCCCGAAGTTCAGTGCGTTCGGGCAAGCAGAGGCAGCGGCAGGGCATTTGAGAAATCATCAGGTAGGAGAGGGGAGCGTGTTTTTGTTTTTCAGCCGCTTCAAACCGATGAAAAATCGCGTCCATCCCCTCGACCCTAGAGCTGGTTGGACAGACGGAGCGTATTTTCTTTACGGCTGGCTGAAGGTAGGCAAAGTCATCACGGAAGAAAATCGCGAGGAACTGCCGAAGTCGATTCAGGCCTCACACCCGCACGGATCCGAACAGAATTTCAGGGATTGGAATGCCAATACCATCTATTTGGCTGCAGACCGGTTATTTGACGACATGGATATACCGGGGAGCGGTTACTTCCCAAGACTCGAAGATCGATTGCTATTGTCCTCTGAGCTGCATAAAAATCAACCGAGTATATGGAAGGTGCCCTCTTTTTTCCATGAAGAGAAATTCCGTCCGACGTATTTAAACGTAGAAGAGAAGCTAGCGGATCGCTGGCTCCAATGTCCGGATGATGGCAACTATTGTTTTGTCCAGTCGACAGGAAGAGGGCAGGAGTATATTTCGAGTCTTGAAGGCAAATCGCTCACTTGGCTCAAAACGCTCTTCCAATAAGCAGATAACACCGGTTCCTTCTCTTTTTTTGTTAAAATAGAAGAAGATTAAAGGAGAGGAATATATGAACACCACAGAACAAATGACGTTGAAACAGCAGTTAGTCGGCTCTTGGCGATTGGTCAGTTACAAAGTGTATGATCGAAATGGGAAAGTGACGTATCCTTTAGGGGAGGATGCACAAGGAATGGCCATTTACAGTGAAAACGGGCATATGTCGGTCCAAATCATGAGTACCGGACGACTTTCTTACGCTGGCGGTGGCCTTCATTCTGGTCCTGAAAAAGCAGTCGCGGCAGCAGCGAACGGATATCTTGCCTATTCCGGTTCCTATCAGATCGATCCGGAAAACTGGACGATCGAACAGGACATGATCGTCAGCTTGAATCCGAACTGGGAAGGCGACAAGCAGCCGCGCTATGTCCGGTTCGACGATCAAAAACTGATCATTTCCAGTGAACCTGTCTTTATACAAGGAGAACATCAAAATACAGAAATCGTTTGGGAACGTGCTTAAATTCTTCCTCTGCCATTGGGCAGGGGATTTTTTGTTAGGTCTATCGACACATTACCATATACCAATTTTAACAAAATTCTGTCCATTTCATCCAAACTCACCTTCTCTTGTGATAGATTTATACATAAGAAGTTGTGAAAGCGTTTGCACAAAATTGCGCAAGTTTGTAAAAGCGTACTTTAAAAGAGGAGAGTGGAAGGATGAAGAAGAAAAAAGCGATAGCTGTGCTCGGTAGTGTCGTGATGTTGACGAGTTTTACGGTGGCAACACCAGCATCTTATCTCAGTCCGACAACGGCAAAAGCAGAAGAACTTCAGGAGACACCGATTCCTGAAGATCATGTTCGGATCCATTACAAACGTGTTGACGGCAATTATGAAGGGTGGGGCCTTCATTTGTGGAATCAGAATGGAAGCGACCCGGCGATCGATTACACGGTAGACTGGGGGGCGCCGATCACATTCGACCAGCGGACGAGTTGGGGCGCTTATGTCGATATTCCTGTCGTCGATATTGAGAACGGTCTGAACTTTATCGTACATAAAGGCGACATGAAAGATACGCCGAATGACCGCAGCTTCCCGAGCAATGGAGAAAAAGAGTTCTGGCTTGTCCAAGGGAAAGAGGATGTGTACTTAGAACAGCCGGTCATCACGACAGACGTGACGTTTGCTGAAATGACAAGTGACCGTGAGATTCAGGCGACGATGAGTCAGGTCGTCAACGGCCTGACGGGTCAAGACTTCACCCTTACAGATGAAAATGGAGAAGAAGTCGAAATTGAGAATGTTCGGGTCGAGGGACAGAAGGTGATTGTCAATAGTGCAGAGCGTTTGCGCATCTCGCCTTCCTACACACTGTCTTATAAAGACAATGCTACCGACGTAGATGTTGCCTGGGAATTGATCGATGAAGAGTATGCCTATGATGGGGATGATCTCGGAGCAACCCTTCATGATGACGGCACGGCGACGCTCAAGCTTTGGGCACCGACGGCAAGTGATGTTTCCGTTATTTTGTATGATAAGAATGATCAGTATCGAACCGTACAAGAGGATTTAGAGATGCAAAAGGAAAACGGAGTGTGGTCGATTACGCTGGATCAATCGAATACATCCCTCGATAGTTTAAGAGGCTATTATTATCAGTACAGCGTAACGGTAGACGGCGAGACGAATCTGGCCCTCGATCCTTACGCAAAATCGATGGCAGCTTCCAGTGACGATGATCAGGATGCGGTCGGAAAGGCTGCGATCGTCAATCCGTCTGACATCGGCCCTAAACTGAAGTATGCCAAAATCAAAGGATACGAGAAGCGGGAAGATGCGATCATCTGGGAGGCGCACGTAAGAGATATCACATCAGACCCTGATCTTGAAGGGGAACTGGACTCCCAGTTTGGTACATTTGATGCGTTTGGTGAAAAGCTTGATTACTTGAAGGAGCTTGGAGTGACCCATGTTCAGCTGCTGCCTGTGATGAAGTACTATTTCGGAAATGAGCTTGAAAATGGTGAACGGGAAATGGAATATTCCTCATCTGGCAACAATTATAACTGGGGATATGACCCGCACAGCTACTTCGCCCTTTCCGGCATGTATTCCGAGCGTCCTCAAGATCCAGAAGAGCGGATCGCGGAATTTAAGCAGCTGATCAAGGAAATTCATAAGCGCAAAATGGGAGTAGTCCTCGACGTGGTCTATAACCATACGGCAAAAGTGAGCATTCTCGAAGACCTTGTCCCGGATTACTACCACTTCATGGACGATGAAGGTCAGACGAAAACCGGTTACGGTGGAGGTAAAGTTGGAACGACGCATGACATGTCGCGAAAATTGATGGTCGACTCGATCAAGTATTGGGTGGATGAATTCAAGATTGACGGGTTCCGTTTTGATTTGATGGGTGACCTCGATGCGGAAAGCGTACAGATGGCTTATGATGAGGCGAAGAAACTGAATCCGAATATTTTGATGCTTGGGGAAGGCTGGCGTACATTTGCTGGAGATACCGATGGTGAAGGCGTAACGCCTGCTGATCAGGATTGGATGGACGAAACAGATAGTGCTGCTGTCTTTTCTGATGAAATGAGGAACGAGCTGAAGTCCGGATTCGGAAGTGAAGGCGAGCCACGCTTTTTGACAGGCGGCGCGCGAGATATTACGACGATTTTCAATAACATCAAAGGACAGCCCGGCAATGTGGATGAAGACGATCCAGGTGATATCGTCCAGTACATTGCTGCCCACGACAACCTGACGCTACATGATGTCATCGCCCAGTCGATCAAGAAAGATCCGGCTAAGCATGAAGAAGAAATCCAGAAGCGGATCCGACTTGGGAACACGATCATTTTGACGAGCCAAGGAGTGTCCTTCCTGCACGCTGGACAGGAATACGGCCGGACGAAGCAGTGGAAGGGAGAAGGCGAACCGGAAGCGAAATCAACGTTTATGGTCGATGAAAATGGTGAGCCGTTCGAACATCCTTATTTCATCCATGACTCCTATGATTCTACCGAGGTGATCAACCAGTTCGATTGGAATCAGGTCACAGAAGAAGGTCTGCAGAAGCAGACGATGGAATATACGAAAGGATTGATTGCGCTTAAACGCTCAACTAATGCCTTCCGTCTTGGCTCTGAAGAATTGGTCAATCAGAATGTCACGTTGATCGATGCACCAGAAATACAAGATCAGGATCTCCTCATTGGATATAAGAACGTGTCGACTGATAAAACGGGCACTTATTATGTGTTCATCAATGCCGATGATCAGGAGCGAAGCCTGACACTTGAAGATGATTTGAGAAAAGGAAAAGTGCTCGTCGACGGAGATGAAGCAGGAACGAAAAAAGTGAAAGACCCGAGCGGCTTTGCTTTAACAAAAGACCAGCTGACACTGGATCCGTTAACAGCCGTTATCATTAAAATGAAGAAATAATCCCATTAACCTCTTCTGCCATTCGGCGGGAGAGGTTTTTTATATGGAGTCTCTCGCATATTTCCATAATGCTCTAATTTTGTTTAAAAAGGAAGAAAAAAGGAAAAGGAACACTATTCTAATAAAATGTGAGGTGTCATCATGTCAGAAAGAAAAGTGAAGAACCGGTGGCTGATCGCCTTGTGTGCGGTCGGAATCCACATATCGATCGGTTCTGTATACGCCTGGAGTAATTTCACCGAGCCTCTTAGTAACGAATTCAGCTGGTCTGCGACACAAGTCCAGTTCACCTTCAGTCTGGCGATTCTCTTCTTAGGGTTATCCGCAGCGTTTCTAGGATGGTTTGTCGAAAAGTACGGGCCGCGGGTCGCGGGTATTACCGCTGCGATCTTTTTTGGTATTGGAGTGGCCGGATCCGGTATAGCGGTTCAGGTTGGATCATTATGGCTTTTATACGTATTTTATGGTGTGCTGGGTGGTATTGGACTCGGCGTCGGGTACATTGCGCCTGTATCGACCCTCGTCAAATGGTTTCCTGATCGCCGCGGACTTGCGACGGGGATGGCGATCATGGGATTCGGCTTTGCGGCCGCAATTGCCAGTCCTGTGATGAACTTCTTGATCGGCTCTGTGGGGCTCGCCTCAACCTTCTACATTTTAGGCATCAGTTATTTTATCATCATGATCGGTTCTTCTCTATACATCTCACGACCTCCCGAGGATTGGACACCGGAAGGTTATAATCCAGAAGAAAACGAAGACACAGATCATAAGGATCTCGCTTATATGAAGGCGAAAGATTCCTTGAAAACGAAGCGTTTTTATTATCTATGGATTATGCTCTTCATTAATGTCACTTGTGGAATTGCGGTCATTTCAGCTGCCAAGCCGCTTGCTGAAAACAGCATTGGGATGAGTACTGCCGCCGCTGCAACACTTGTCGGTGTTATGGGTGTTTTCAATGGCCTTGGCCGTATCGGTTGGGCGAGTGCATCTGATTACATCGGACGAAGTAACACATATGTGACCTTTTTTATACTCCAGATCGGTCTTTTCCTCGTCCTATCCTGGACATCGATGGCATGGCTATTCGTTTTTGCTCTCGGCATTATTTACACGTGTTATGGAGGAGGATTCTCGACGATTCCTGCTTTCATCGGTGACTTGTTCGGCACAAGAGAATTAGGAGCCATTCACGGGTATATCCTTACAGCTTGGGCAGCGGCTGGTCTTGCTGGTCCTATTTTCGCTGCGTGGATGCAGGATACCACCGGAAGTTACGAAAACAGTCTGATTTATTTTGCTGGGTTATTTATTATCGCCCTCGTCGTATCGATCTTGACAAAAGTAGATATTAGACAGAAGCGTAAAGCTTTGAAAGAAGAAGAAGAGAAGTCAGCTTAAGTGGAAGGCGGTTGTCCATGACAGCCGCTTTTGCTTTTTAGGTGAAACCGGTTGCTGTTTCACAGAAATGGAATCAGGGAAGATGATAGTAAACATAAGCAGCAGAGGAGGGTGCCAGGTGTATTTTTCGGGAACGAAACTCACCGATCTTTCAAAAGCATCCATTATTGTCATACTGGCTGGATTCGCCGCTATCATTGCAGGATTTTATGCGTTTGCGGAATTAGCTGAGGATGTTTTGGAACAGGAAAAATTCGCAGTCGATCAGGCTGCTACTAATTTCGTTATGTCTATAGAGGCTCCTTGGATGGGGCAGATGTGGGGAATCATTACTGATCTCGGATCCGTCACACTGATCACGATAGCCTCTATTATACTTTTCGTTTATCTTTTCATCTCTTCTTCATTCAGCCGTTGGGTTGCGATTTACTTCGCTGTTACGATGGGCGGTATCGCATTATTAACGAAACTGCTGAAGCTGTTGTTTGAGCGGAGCCGGCCGGAGGTTCTCGCGGAGTATGATGGAACAGGCTTCAGTTTCCC
Source organism: Halobacillus fulvus (assembly GCA_004078665.1). Classification (GTDB taxonomy): domain Bacteria; phylum Bacillota; class Bacilli; order Bacillales; family Halobacillaceae; genus Halobacillus; species Halobacillus fulvus. The sequence goes on from SCFO01000003.1 coordinate 293,431, forward strand.
AAGTGGACACTCGACTGGTTCGATCGTATTTTATGGGTTTCTCGTATATTTGGTGATCATCAGTTCCATGCAAAAGAAATGGAAGTGGACATTGAATACGATCCTGACCATTGTTTTCCTGCTGGTCGGTTTGAGTCGAGTCTATTTAGGAGTCCATTATTTCACGGACGTAATCGCAGGCTTTTCTTTCGGTCTCTCCTGGCTTCTTGTATGTATCGCAGGCTTAGAGCTGACGCTTTGGAATCAGAGAAGGAGAAAAGGGAAGTTATAAGACTGAAGAAAACGGGAAATGTAGAAGAGTACATGTGATAAAGGAGTGAAGCCGCTTTGTTATACATTCTAGTTATTTTCCTTCCACCACTTGCCGTATTATTTACAGGGCAGCCATTAAAAGCCTTACTCAACTTGATCCTGACATTGCTTTTTTATGTGCCAGGAGCTGTCCATGCGGCAGTGATTGTGAAGGGGCATTATGATCGTAAAAAGTTGCGAAGATAAAAGACAAAGACAGCAGGAAAGGTTCCCGCTCACATGAGCGCTTCTACCTTTCACTGCTGTCTTTTAATATATAATCTCTTTGGAACAGAATAGGCATGTAAGTTTCCGTTTATCTAACCAGTGTTTGGAGGGGCGGGAAATAACTCGCTTTCCATGGGCGGGCGCTGAGCTTCCTCGCAGCTCCGCTCCTGCGGGATCTCAGCCTGCCCTTTCCTCTCCCATAGGAGTCTCGCCATTTCCCGCCTTCCGATGAAAGACGAACGGAAACGTCACTTGGAGAGGGGAAGAGTAGAATTGTTGGACCCGAGTATTAATTGTTGAAAAATTACTGTTTCTTGATGCTGTCCATTATTTGAAAAGGGTAAGAGGAGTCTCAAATTTTTTACGCCTACCCAAACCAATGTACCGTAACGGACTCTCTGTTCCTTCATCAAACCCCGCGTTTATTTCCCCACACAAGCGCATGAACCTGTGGAAGCACACGCACGCGATTCAACTTCTCAGATTCTACTACACGATCGATCAGCCATTCATATCGATCAAGCAAATGGCTGGCAAGACTTCCGGACTCCGGTTCCTCCAAATCATCATTTCCGACCTGTAGAAAGAATGGAAGATCAGGATATCGTTCGTGTACCGTTTCGGCATAAGCTAAATCGTCTTCGTTGAAAATGACCACCTTCAGGCTAGTGTTTGAATATCGATCATTTTCTCTCAATTGATCGATGATCTCATCCAGAACCGTCCAGTTCGTCTTCATCATAGAGCTTGGTGGCTTCGGTGAGATCGTTAAATCGTCAATATCGAGGAACCAATCCTGCCAGCGGCTTCCTTGTGTTTCGAGAGCGACCTCGATCCCTTCTTTATGCAAAGGCTCAATCAGTTCATCAAGATGCTTGAGCAGGGCAGGGTTGCCGCCTGATATCGTCACATGGTCGAACTGACTGCCTCCAATCTCTTGAAGGCGATTATGGATTTCTTCTGCGGTCAGCCGCTCAATTTCTTCCTTTGCACTGCCATCCCACGTAAAAGCAGAATCACACCAGGCGCAGCTGTAGTCACAGCCAGCGGTGCGGACGAACATCGTTTTTCTTCCGACGACCATCCCTTCCCCCTGGATGGTCGGACCGAATACTTCAAGGACAGGAAACTTATGCATCGTTCATCCACTCCCGTCTCACTTCTGCAAAGCTTGTCGGGGTTTCGTAAAGCTTCACAAACTCAACGCGGCATTCCTGCGGATGACCATCCAATGCTTCCTCCATCTTTTCATAAATCCAGACGACCATATTTTCAGCGGTCGTATTCATATTCGGTAATGTATCATTCAAGTAGCGGTGATCGAGGTGAATCTCAATCTGCTCTTTCCAAATTGTTTTGATGTCTCCGAAATCCATGACGATGCCGATGTCATCGACAAATCCGCTGATACCGAAGATGACTTTATACGTATGGCCGTGAAGGTTTTTACACTTGCCTTCATAGCAGTGAAGGTGGTGGGCTGCATCGAACGTGAACTCTTTGCTGACCATTACGCGTTTTTGGTGATATTTCAGCTCGTGACGTTTAATGTCCTTATCTATTTTCTGCAAGTTCTCTACGATTGTAAATCCGTACATCAGGACTTCACCTCTTCAAGCTTTTTTACATACTCATCCAGGCCGTTTTTCCTTAATTTGCAGGCGGGACACTCGCCGCATCCGTCTCCGCGAACGCCGTTATAGCAGGTGAGCGTTTTTTCTCGGACGTAGGAAAAAGCGTCCAGCTCATCTGCAAGCTCCCACGTTTCGGCTTTGTCGAGCCACATCAGTGGAGTGTGGAGGACAAACTGATCGTCCATCGACAGGTTCAATGTGACGTTCAACGATTTGACGAAGACATCACGACAATCCGGGTAGCCGCTGAAGTCTGTTTCACAAACGCCTGTCACGATATGCTTAGCACCGATTTGGCTTGCCAAAATTGTGGCAAATGATAAAAAGAGAAGGTTTCGCCCCGGCACGAATGTGGAAGGCAGTCCTCCGTTTTCCCCGTCTTTGACTTCAATATCATCACGAGTCAGGGCGTTAGGTGCCAGCTGATTCAGTAAGGCCATATCGAGGACATGATGACGGACATTCAAATCTCCTGCGATTTCCTTGGCTACTTCGATTTCTTCTTTATGACGCTGATCATAGTCGAACGTGACGACCTCGACATGATCGAATTTTTTCAATGCCCAGAACAGACATGTCGTGCTGTCCTGGCCGCCGCTGAAGACGACGACTGCTTTTTTATTTTGTTCCATAAAAAAAATTCTCCTTTCATGATTGAAAAAGAGAATTCTATGCACCCGAAAACCATTAAAAAAACCATACCTAAGGCAAGGTATAGTTCCATCCTTAGTTTTTTATAGAGGGTGTCGCTAGAACCTCTCCCGCAAGAAGCGGACTTTTATTCATTTGGAATGACCAGTACATAGTGTAACATGCCTTTCGGAAAATGGGAATAGAAGAGATTACGAGCCAAATATAAATTTGTGAAATATTTCACAAATAAGACACCATTATTAGTGAATTTTCAGATATAATGAAGTTATAGAACAACAGAGGGGTGATTCTGTGAACTTTCTCGAACTGATGACGGCGCTCATGCCTGTCCTTGCCGTCTTTATTTTACTAGTGATTATGCGTTTGCCTGCGGTTAAAGCAATGCCGCTTAGTCTGGTCGTCGTGGCGTTACTCGCCGTCATCGTATGGAAAGTACCGGTCGTGAGGGTCATGGCTGCTTCTTTAGAAGGATTGATGATTGCGGCTTCGATCTTATGGATTGTATTCGGTGCCATCCTGCTGTTGAATACGTTAAAAAATAGTGGAGCTTTGGAGACGATACGTTCTGGATTTTCCGGTCTTTCCGCGGATCGGCGCGTTCAGGTCATCATCATTGCCTGGCTATTCGGTTCCTTTATAGAAGGTGCTGCTGGCTTCGGAACACCGGCGGCGATTGCGGCGCCTTTATTGTTGACGCTCGGATTTCCAGCTCTTGCTGCCGTCTCTTTAGCGCTGATTGCAGATAGCAGTGCGGTTTCATTCGGTGCGGTCGGAACCCCGTTGATTGTAGGAGTCGACCAGGGGTTAAGGCAGGGAGCGGACCTCGCAGCACCAGTTGAGCAAGCGTTAGGTGAACAAACGATGGGAAGTTATATTCAAGGGGTGGCACAATCTGCTGTCATGATGGACTTGTTTATCGGGACATTGATTCCGCTCATTCTTGTTGTGATGCTTACGAAGTTGTTTGGAGAAAACCGCTCCATTAAAGAGGGGCTGGAGATTTGGAAGTTCGCACTATTTGCCGGATTCAGCTTTACGATTCCTGCATTTCTTGTCGCTACGTTCTTAGGACCTGAGTTTCCGTCCATCATCGGTGGTCTTGTCGGTCTTGCGATTGTCGTCCCCGCTGCTCGTAAAGGTTTTCTTTTACCTGAAAAAGCTTGGGACTTTAAAACGGAGAGCGATTCTATCGGAGCAGAAGAAGTCGTCGCCACCGTTCAGCGCATGCCTCTGTACAAAGCATGGGTGCCATATATCCTGGTGGCCGTCCTCCTCGTTCTCACCAGATTGAACGTACTGCCTTTGAAGAAATGGCTCACGTCTGTGAAGGTGCAGTGGAATGACATTCTGGGGACTGGCATTTCAACTGGGTTTGATCCTCTTTATTTGCCTGGAACCATCTTTGTTGTCGCCATTATTTTTACGGTTTTTTATCACAAAATGAATAAGAAGGATATTAAAGCTACCATCCAAACATCTGCCGCTTCTATGATCGGCAGCGTGATCGCGTTAGCCACTGCTGTTCCGATGGTACGGATTTTTATCAATTCCGGAGTCAATGGAGCAGACCTTCTTAGCATGCCGATGGAGCTTGCTGTACTTGTCTCTGACGCTGTTGGTGGAGCATGGCCGTTAGTTGCCCCGATTATCGGTGCCCTGGGATCCTTTATTTCAGGTAGCGCTACGTTCAGTAATATGATGTTTTCCTTGTTCCAGTTCAGCGTAGCCGACCAAATCGGTCTATCTGCGCAAAGCGTCGTGGCCCTGCAAGTCCTTGGTTCTAACGCAGGGAACATGATTTGCATCTTGAACGTCGTTGCCGCAGCCTCTGTCGTGAACCTGGTCGGAAAAGAAGGCGAAATCATTCGCATCACCTTGATTCCAATGCTCTTCTACGTCACGATGGCCGGTCTCGTCGGAACCCTTTTTCTATATGTTCTGTGAGCGGAAGAATTCATGGGTTTATCACAAGTTGTATAAACGAATAAACGTTTTAAATGTATGTATAAAAGAATGAAACACTTGGCACCCTCTATATAAGTGTCTTTTTAGAAAACCAATCATGAGGCTTCCGTAGGTTTTAGAATAGAGGATCAGGTAAGCGAGTGATTTCCTGATCCTCCAACGCTGATTAGAAATAACGGAAACCTTCTACATACCGTTCCCCCATAACTTCTCCAAAATTGAAATGTAACGAGGACATTACAAGGAAATTTTTTTGAGTATAACCGTTGACATCTTTTTTTACGTATGTATAATTATAAACATCAAGTAATAAAAATACAGTCGGTGATGAAGAAAGTACGTTTGAACTTGGCGCACAGCGAATCGGGGTCTGGTGGAAGCCTGATGGTCATTCATTCGGAAACGCACTTCTGAGATGTTCGGTGAATCGAGTAGCCTGAACCGGGAACTCCCGTTATCAGTTTCGAGTGGTCTATGCATCATAGACAATAAGAGTGGTACCGCGGATATTTAAATCAAATCCGTCTCTTACCTTAGAGTAGGAGACGGTTTTTTTATTGCGAAAATATACAAGGAGGCGCATATTTATGGCAAAACCAAAAGTAGTCTTAGCATATTCAGGTGGATTAGATACTTCGATTTCAATTAAATGGATTCAGGAAAAATACGGGTATGATGTCATTGCCCTTGGATTAGATGTAGGAGAAGGAAAAGATTTGGAATCCATTCGTCAAAAAGCGCTGGACGTCGGCGCCATCAAAGCGATCATGGTCAATGCGAAAGAGTTGTTAGCTGAAGAATATTTACTTCCGGCACTTAAAGCCAATGCTCTATATGAAGGGAAGTATCCTTTATCTTCTGCTCTTTCCCGTCCTTTGATCTCTAAGCTTCTTGTCGAAGTGGCAGAGCAGGAAGGTGCAGTAGCCGTAGCTCATGGATGTACAGGTAAAGGAAACGACCAGGTACGTTTCGAAGTGTCCATCCAAGCACTGAATCCGAATCTAGAAGTCATTGCTCCAGTACGTGAGTGGGGGATGAACCGGGACGAACAAATCATGTATGCCGAGGAAAAAGGCATTCCTGTTCCGGTAAACCTGGAGAAGCCATTCTCGATCGATGCCAACATTTGGGGAAGAGCTTGTGAAGCGGGTGTGCTTGAAGATCCTTGGAAGGAAGCTCCGGAAGATGCATTTGCTTGGACGAATCCGATTGAAGAAACACCGGATGAGCCGGAAGTGCTCGACATCGACTTTGTGGAAGGGAAGCCTGTTGCGATCAACGGCGAAGCAATGGACCTCGTTCCACTGATTGAAAAGCTGAATGAAATCGGTGGAAAGCACGGAGTCGGACGTATCGATCATACAGAAAACAGACTGGTTGGGATCAAGTCAAGAGAGGTGTATGAAAACCCTGCGGCGATGATTTTGATCAATGCTCACAAAGAGCTAGAATTCCTGACACTGACAAGAGAGGTTTCCCAGTACAAAACGAACGTCGATCAACAGTTGTCTAAAATCATTTACGATGGCCTCTGGTATTCTCCACTACAGCCGGCTCTGTCCGCTTTCGTTGATTCCACTCAGCAAGTGGTGACAGGAACGGTCAAAGTGAAGCTGTTCAAAGGACATCATATCGTCATCGGTAAGAAGTCGCCGGTCAGCCTATATAATGAAGCTCTTTCTACGTATTCCAAGGAAGATGCGTTTGATCACAATGCAGCGGTCGGCTTTATCAAGCTTTGGGGCCTTCCGACAAAAGTGCATGCAGATGTGCATAAAGGAGCGAAATTACTCGACAAAGCACCGGTGAGTGTTCATGACTAAACTGTGGGGCGGTCGTTTTACAAAACCAACAAACAAACTGGTCGAAGAGTACACCTCTTCGATCGGTTTTGATCAAAAATTAGCGTTTCAAGACATACAGGGTAGCCTTGCCCACGTTGAAATGCTGGGAAAGTGCGGCATTCTATCGGATGATGAAGTAAAACAGATTACGGAAGGACTCCACACGATCGAAAAAAAGATTGAAAAAGGCGATGTTGAATATTCGGTGGCGGATGAAGATATCCACATGAATATCGAAAAGCTGTTAATAGAAGAAATCGGCCCTGTCGGGGGTAAGCTTCATACAGGACGGAGCCGGAATGATCAAGTCGCAACCGATATGCATTTATATTTGCGCGAAAAGACGGAGTACTTGATCAACCTTGTAGAAGAGGTCCAGAAATCTCTTGTTCATCAGGCAGAAGCTCACGTTGAAACCATCATTCCCGGATATACGCATTTGCAGCGTGCCCAGCCGGTTTCATTCGGTCATCATTTGCTTGCGTATTTCTGGATGTTTGAGCGTGATAAAGAACGCTTAAAGGATAGCGTAAAACGGATCAACTGGTCACCGCTTGGCGCAGCAGCGCTCGCAGGTACACCATATGCGATTGATCGCCAAATGACGGCAGAAGCTTTAGGCTTCGATAAACCTTATCCAAACTCATTGGATGCTGTCAGCGACAGGGATTTTATTTTAGAGTTTTTATCGATTTCTTCGATTTTAATTACCCATATCTCTCGCTTATCCGAAGAATTGATTTTGTGGAGCAGTCAGGAATTCAACTTCATCGAGCTTGATGACGAATTTTGCACAGGTTCAAGCATTATGCCACAAAAGAAAAACCCTGACGTGCCTGAATTACTAAGAGGAAAAACCGGTAGAATATACGGAAATCTGATGGGCCTTTTGACGTTATTGAAAGGTCTGCCACTCGCTTATAATAAAGACATGCAGGAAGATAAAGAAGGCATGTTTGATACTGTCGATACACTGGATGGTGCGCTTTCGCTTTTGGCCCCGATGCTTGCGACGATGGAAGTGAAGGGACAAAATATGCGTCAGGCGGTCAATGAGGACTATTCCAATGCAACGGATATTGCGGACTACTTGGCTTTAAAAGGGCTCCCGTTCAGACAGGCGCACGAAGTGATCGGCAAAATCGTCCTTTATGCGATCGAGAAGAAAAAGTATCTGCTTGACTTGTCTATAGAAGAATACCAGCAGTTCTCAGAGCTGTTTGAAGAAGATATTTATGAAAAGCTAGCTCCTGACCACGTAGTCGCTGTTCGAAACAGTGAAGGCGGAACAGGCTTTGAACAGGTGAAGCATCAGCTGAGCCTTGCGAAACAGCATATTGAATAGTAAAAATGCCTGAAGCCACATACGCTTCAGGCATTTTTGAATGTTTCAGATTTTTCCACAAGGTTAATATAAGGAAGAGAAACCTTAATAGAGAGGATTGAAGCAAATGGCGAAACATATCGAAGCTTTCTTCCCGACAGAGAATGATGCAGAAGGGGCAAAATCAGAACTTCAGAAGCTTAAGATTGAAAAGGAATTGATTGAACCGATTCCTGAAGATACAGATTTGACGCCGATCGTTCCGATTGTCAGCTCGACAAATGCTGGCAGCGGATCACTCAACTTCAACGATGTACTCGAACCGATCAAAAACCAGGACGATTCCATGCGAGACAAAAAACAATTGACGCATGTGCTGCATTTTTATTTGCAAGAAGAACATTATGACCAAGCGATCGAAGTCATCAAGAATCACCATGGTCATATGGATGAGAAGAAACTATAAAGAAATATCCTGATGCGGATGATCTTTAGGATATGACGATCAGAATCAATGGACAGAGCGAACATTTATTGTGATGAGGGAGACGCTGATATTGTGAATTTTGGATCTCATCGTCTCCACACAATTTGGTGATCGCGCTGTCTTTTTTAAAAAATAGTTCTAGTCATGTCACAAATGCTTCTAACTCCACTTATAAAGCGTTCTATAAATGATGTTTCCGTTCACTAATTTTAGAGAGGAGGGGCGGGAAATGGCGAGACTCCTATGGGAAGCTCAGCGCCCGCCCATGGAAAGTGAGTTATTTCCAGGCCCTCCATGCTCTGTTCCATAAAAACGGAAACTTTTCAAGCAAATGTACACATGTATAACTGAATAAAGTTACATATAAAGACTGGCAAGGAAAATACCGATTGTTTCTTGATAAATTTCATCAAACTGATCAAGTGGAAGCGGGTTGACACCACGGCCGAGTTCTACAGTGAAACCAGGCCTTCGATAGGTTTGAATGAACCAGTCCTTGTAACCGGCAAAGCTGTACACGTTCCGGATCGGCTGATAACCGCTCACACGCTGGAACTCATTGACGATCGTTAACGATTCAGGTGGCTCCATCCCCTCATAGCCCCAGTAAATCACTTCTCCTTGCGTATGAAAGGCGAGCATCTTCTCGAATTGTCTGGCTTGAGCGAGCTGTGCCATCGCGATCGCTTCCGGTTCTGTCAAAGGCCGAAACCCGGGGAAATCTCTTGGAGAGGGCTGCTTCGGTTTTCGTTCTGCTTCAATCTCCCAATTCGCGGGGTATTGATTGTTCAAGTCCACACCGCGGATATTTGCCTTCCAGCCGGAGAAATCGGTATTCCCATCATTTATTTCACTCGCCAGTTCACCGAAGCTGCCAGATGGAGGACCGTTTAACACCAGATCCACTCCGTCCGGGTCGACCATCGGAACAATCGATAAGGTCACCTGATCATAATAAGGGCTGATATCCAATCCGCGAATCGTCTCTCTGTTCGTCAAAGCCAGTAAATAGTCATTCAAAAACTGCATAATAACCGCGCTTGTAATCCATTCGTTTGCATGAAAAGAACCGTTCCAGTGAACGACTTTTGATCCGTTGCCGATTTGCAACTCAATGAGGTCTTTCCCCATCACACTGTTCCCGATTGTCTCTCTCCTCATAAAGGGGTAAAGATCGAGGAGAGCATTCAGGTCACTCGTGAGTACTTGCGAATCATAATTCTTTTTCCCGTCGACGATCCGGTTTCCTACCCGAAAAGGAATACGCAGTGTCTGACCGATTTGTAATTGCTGCGGGTTAACGTTCTGATTCAGTAAGGCGATTGTATCAACGGACAAACGCCGTTCGCTCGCGATTTTCCAAAACGTGTCTCCGGATTGCACGGTATAAGAAGATGTCCTGTATCCGGGAATGCGAATCGTCTGTCCTATGGCTAGGGCTGAAGGGTTCACTTGCGGGTTGGAATCGATGATTAGTTGTAGTGGGATGTTGAATAGGTTGGAGTAATACCACAGTGTATCTCCGCTCCTTACTTGAATATCCATAAACACCCTCCTCATTTTTAACAAACGTTCCATACATTTGCTTCTGTATGTTTATAAGTAGAGGGAGGTTCGGGAAATGACTCGCTTTCCATGGGGGGACGCTGAGCTTCCTCGGCGCATGGCGCCTGTGGGATCTCAGCCTGTCACCTTCTCCCATAGGAGTCTCGACATTTCCCGAACCTCCCAACTTTAATAAGGGAACAGAAGCATCCTGTTCGTCTCACGATGCAATTTATGATTGTAGACTTTAAGTGAGCGTTTAGTTCCGATGCTTTGGTTAGAAGTTATAGAATATATCAACAAGCTAAACTCACCTGTTGCAGGAATTAATAGAAAAAGAATATATATAATGGCACCGTTTCTCTTTTTCCAGGTCCTCAATAGCACATGGGGATATTTCTCTTACCCGGGATTTTTTTAGTTTTTACTTTAAATTATATGAAGAAAAGAAGTTTGTCATGATAGGTGGGCGATAATCAGGTACAATACAGAAGGAAGCTATTTAGGAAGTAGGGAAATACATGACGAACACATTTCAACAGCTCGGAATTCCAACCCAGCTGATCGATCGATTGAAGAAACAAGGAATTACGGTGCCGACCCCTGTACAGGAGGAGGTCATCCCTAAAATATTTAAAGGTAAAGATGTAATGGCTCAGGCGCAGACCGGAACGGGAAAGACACTGGCCTTTCTTTTACCTATACTGGAAACCATTGATCCAGATCTGCCACATGTACAAGGTTTGATTGTGACGCCGACAAGGGAGCTTGCCATTCAAATCACGAAGGAAGTCGAAGCGATTAAAGACGAAAACGTGTTGTCTTTGGCTGTGTATGGTGGACAAGATGTAGCGAAGCAGGCGAAAAGGCTGAATGGTCAGGCTCATATTATCGTCGCGACTCCTGGGCGTCTGCTCGATCATTTAGGGCGGGAAACCGTATCATTGGAGCATGTCAAAACGGCGGTTCTTGATGAAGCAGATCAGATGCTCGAAGTCGGGTTTTTTCCTGACGTGAAAAAGATTCTCTCGCATACGCCGGAGGATAAACAACTGCTGCTTTTCTCAGCGACAATCACTCAAAAAGTCCGCTCACTCGCCAAATCGTTTTTAAAAAGTCCGGAACGTGTAACCATCGAGCCGGAAGTCGTGACGCTGACGAATATTAAACAGCTTTTATATGAAACAACAGACCGCGCCAAACAGGACACGCTGCTTACAATCATGAGAGAACATCGCCCTTTTCTTGCCGTCATATTTTGCCGGACGAAAAGACGGGCAAGTAAGCTGAATGGTCTTTTGAAACAAAATGGTTTTGATTCGGATGAATTGCACGGGGACCTTTCTCAAGCGAAGAGGGAAAAGGTGATGAAGAGCTTCCGTGATGCAAAGATTCAGTATCTCGTTGCGACAGATGTTGCCGCTCGTGGTCTTGATGTGGAAGGCGTGACCCATGTGTTCAATTATGACTTTCCGCAAGATGCAGAAAGTTACATCCACCGGATCGGTCGAACAGGTCGTGCGGGTGGAAAGGGTCTAGCCATTACGTTTGCAACACCGAAGGATCGCCAGGCGCTTAGACATTTAGAAAAAGAGGTGGACCGTCCACTCCAGCGCCGCTCACTGGCTGAATTATCCCCCAAAAAAGAAGAACAGTAAAAAGAGAAACTCTGTCCGAAATGAACTGTAACCCTGAAAATGGACAGTTTAATAAAAAGTGCTAGGCTGCTAGTAGATGACCTCGGTATTGTACCGGGGTCATTTTTTGTAAGGACCACTGATACCGACCTTCATTGTAATACTCCAT
>SCFO01000004.1 GCA_004078665.1 Halobacillus fulvus
CTGGCGGTGGTTGACAGGTGTGCCCATCATGGAGAACCACTCCTTTATTGATTTTCTTAATTATACAATGGAATGAACCGAATAAATAGAAAAAATAGGCTGTTGAGGAAAGTTTCTCAACAGCCTGAAAAACCAGAGGCTATCAGCCTCTGGTTTTAACTTATTATATAATTGCTATGTCGATATTTTTTAAATAAGATCCAATTGATGCATTAAGTTCAAATGAATTTGTTCGAGTTCTGTCAGCGTCATCTGATCGGTCTTCTTACCGACCTGATCTTCTGTGTATCCTAGTTCCTTCAAACGGTTGATCAATTCATACTTCCTCGATTCAACCCCTCGGGACAAACGGGTAGGCTTTACATCCATAGTTTCACCTCCACCTTCACCTTTTTCTCATAAATATGTGAACGTCGTATTTACTATGTACTTACCACCATACCCGCTTGGTTAATCCTTTTTGTTAATGGGAAGAGGTTTTCTCTTCTTCAGCTGATTCAAACACAATGACACCAAACCGCTCTTTAAAACGAAAAGGACCCTTATAAACCAACGGAAGCTCGTGGGAATTTAGAGTATGAATTCTAATTCTTTTGATCGTCTGATTTATGTACTGTTCTACAAAGCTTCTCGTCAGCCGCTGTTCCAATTCAATGACAATGGTCTGATCTGAACGAATCGAATATGTTCCACGCGCTTCAATACGGTAGTGATCTAAAGATATGGAACAAAAACGCATAACATCATCCCTCCCTGGATGATGGATATTATAGCAAATAACGACATAAGACGACAATCAAGAACACTCCTGTCACTAATCTTGTGTCTTTACATATTAAAAAATATAATTTGAAGTTTTCTCTTGCTCACACGTTTATTATCTCAATATAATGATAAACCTGTAGGAGAGACCGCTTCGAATCACCTTATTCTGCTGCTGCACCATGAGAGGCGGTCTATTCTTCCTATTAACATTGAAATTTAACAGTTTTTTTATTAGTGGCTGTAAAATCCTGTGTTGAAGTAACAAAAAAATTGCACGTCAGCCCATTGTTAGACAAAATGTGCCGTGATGTTTCTGTTTACTCAATTCTGGCAGGAGGAGTGAGAAATGATAAGACTCCTAGGGGAAGAAAAGGGCAGGCTGAGATCCCGCAGGAGTGAAACGGCGTGGAAGCTCAGCGCCCGCCCATGGATAGCGAGTTATTTCCCGCTCCTCCAAGTTCTGATATGAACAACGGAAACTTTCTAGTTGCAACCTTAAGTTTTTGACAGAGTTTTTTATAAACTAATTACGCAAAAAAGGTAAATAAAAAAGCACCTTTCTCTTGTACGGCTTATCATCCATACAAGAGAAATGCGCTCTCATACTCACTCATAAATTTCAATATAGGCGATTTGATAATATCCATACTCATCAGCAACCACGACATAATCTTTTACCCTTTCATATACACTCCATTCACCAGCAGCATTCATAAAATCAAAGACTTCATACGTACTGACCACCGCATAATCCTCCTGAATATCAACGGATGTCACATCATTCGAAATAAAATCGAAAAATAAGCCGAGCCCGGAAATCTCATCGATGTAATCCGACAGTTCCCAATACGCATCACTTTCGTCGAGAAGCATTGGTTCAATCATGCTGAAATCCTCATACGTCAAAGCCACTTCATAGCTGTCACGAAAGGCGAGGATAAAATAAACTAGGCTTTCTTCATCCAAAAGTATCTGTTCCTTTTCTGCAGGCTGATCCATTTCCGGAGCTTTTTCGTCCACTTCTTCGTCATAGACGTACTCATCTGAATAGGAAAACACATTGACGACTTCGTTCTCAGTCATTGGAGCGTCCGTCCACGTCTTTAGGAGATCTGTCATCGTGTACATCGGAATCGAGAAGCCAATCGACTCATCCGCCGTCAATAAAGCAGAATTGATGCCGATTACTTTTCCAGTATCCGCATCCAATAACGGACCTCCACTACTCCCAGGCGATATTTGCGCATCAATCTGATAGACGTCTTCATAAATGAAACCAGCTTCAAAGGAACGATCCAGTCCGGTCAGGTATCCAATCGAAGCCGTATTTTCAAGCCCCTGAGGACTTCCAAGCGCGATGACCTCTGTGCCGATGGCAGACTGTTCGTCTTCGACCTCAAGAGGGGCTTGCCCTGACAAGTCATCAACCTGAATCAAAGCGACATCATACTGATCCGAAATTCCGATAACCTGTCCGTTCCGAGTATTCCCTTCTGTATCTTTTACCGTTACATCCCGGTACCCGGCCACTACATGTGCATTGGTAACCACTGTTCCGTTATCCTCATAAAGGAAGCCGGATCCTTGACTTTCACTCGTCAGGATCGTGAACACTTTGGACTGGGCTTCTCGAATAATTTCTGTTCGATCATCAGCAGTCTCTTCGGGTTCTGCCACTGCCTCAGGTTCTTCATGAGCTTCAGCCTCTGCTTCAGGAAGAGCTTCTTCTTCCTGTGGAGGTTCTACGACTGATTCATTGGCGGGTTCAACAACTGTTATGTCACTCTGGGAAGCCTGCTGATCAAAATAAAGATAAGCACCACCAATCAGCATCAGGACGAGGATGATCGTCGACATCATCCAACCACGGCCTTTTGGAGCAGACCTAGTCAAAGGCTGTCCACAATGAGCACAATATCTGGCGCGTGAGATGTTTTCCATCCGGCAATTCGGACACAACATGCGAACCCCTCCTTTTTCAAAGGTATTCCCTGTTTTTTCGTATTGGAAACGGAGGAGTAGATGATGAAATTTGTATTATGGAGGTGAGATTATAAAAGAACTTGTCATTTGAATTTCACAATCGTAAATGGAGTTTTATGAAGAGATGATTTCCATTTTGGTTGCAAGAAAAATAGAACATATCATGAAGAGAAGACATCGTGGGAACTGGTTCAATGTCAGACAGTTTTGTTATGAAGTATATCGCTATTAGAAAAGGGCGCATAAAAAGAAATGACGCGGCCTCTCCGTGGATGAGAAACCGCGCCATTCCGGCACTTAGTATGATGATTCCGATTGGGCTCGAACCAACGACCTCCACCCTGTCAAGGTGGCGCTCTCCCAGCTGAGCTACGGAATCATATGTAGGAATTTGTCGGCTGTTTTCGCTGACAAGTAATAATATACAACGGATCAAAAAAGAAGTCAACACGATTTTAAAGATTTTTTTAAGCTTTTGTAAAAACAGTTACCCTTTTCCCATTTTTTCCTGCTTTAAAGTTCTGTTCAACTTTTAACGGAATTGTGTGATAAAATAATAGTGATACGTTTATCTGAAAAGGTTTATGGGAATTCCTAAAGGAACTTCCTTGCAGGTAAGGAGGTGTTCGAGTTTGGGCAGAAAAGGAAAAATGAAGGACTATACCATTAATAGTCAATACTTAGAAGAAGCGATGACATTGAAAGTGTACACACCGGAGCATTACTCTCCCCTGTATAAGTATCATTTCTGCATTATGCAAGACGGGAATGATTACTTCCAGATGGGGCGTGCGGCCACACTCAGTGATCAGTTGCACTCTAATGAAGAAATAGAAAATACGATTTTTATCGGCATTCATTATCAAGACAAGTATGATCGGCAGGATAAATACCACCCGGACGGAAAGAAGAATGGGGACTACATCAACTTTCTCATCCGTGAAGTCGTGCCTTTTCTTGATGAAGAATTTCCAGGCTATCATATGGGCAGCGGCCGGACACTTGCTGGGGACTCCCTGGCTGGAACCCTTGCGCTCCTGACAGCCGTCAAGTTTCCGAACATCTTCGGCAATGTGATCATGCAAAGTCCTTATGTGGATGATCACGTGATGGAAGTCGTGAAGTCAGCGAACAATCTGTCTCCACTAACGATTTATCATACGATCGGCAATGAAGAAACAGATGTCGTGACAACCTCAGGGAAGCGTTTAGACTTTCTTCAACCGAACCACCAGCTGCGCGATTACTTGAACCGCAAGCCGCTCTCTTATGTTTACCATGAGCTTGATGGTGACCATACGTGGGGAACGTGGCAAAAAGATTTCAAACGGGCTTTGCTCACCATATTTGGCAAATAAATTTAGGAAGAATCAGGAGGGGTTAGTCTTATGAAGTACGGTATTGCTATTTTTCCATCCAAAAAGATACAGGACGAAGCGAATTCTTATAGGAAACGCTACGATCCGCATTATGCGTTAATTCCACCACATATTACAATGAAGGAAGCTTTTGAAGCCGAAGAAGAAGAAATTGAAAGCAAAATCATTCCTGAACTAAGAAAAATCGCGAAGGAGACCGATCCTTTTTCCTTTGGTGTGTACAAAGTGAGCTCTTTCTCACCGGTTACAAACACCATCTATTTGAAAATCGATCCGTCTGAAGAGATTTTCGCCCTGAACGAAAAACTTCATTCCGGTATACTTCACGAGGAGAAAGACTACGCATTCGTTCCTCACATAACCATCGCACAAAAACTTTCTGATGAAGAGTTTTTTGATGTGTTTGGCAGCTTGAGCATGCTCAAATTCGACCTTCACGATGATGTCGATCGCTTCCAGCTTCTCTATCAATTAGAAAACGGGGCATGGAGCGTTTATGAAACGTTCCGTCTTGGGCAGGAATAAAGATGGACATTTTTGAAGTGAAGAATTCACGACAAAAGGACGATGCTCTCCAAGTGAGACGCATCGTCTTTATTGACGAACAAAACGTACCGGAAGAGCTTGAGATTGATGAGCATGACAACGAAGCATTACATTTTGTCGGGTACGAAAACGAGGAGCCCGTCGCCGCTGCCCGGCTCCGGTTTGTTGATGATTACGGCAAGCTTGAACGAATCTGTGTGAAGAAACCATTCCGCGGGAAGGCTTATGGTAAACAGATGATTGCCTTTATGGAACAAACCATCACCAAACAAGGGGTCCAAAAATCGAAGCTGAATGCTCAAACCCATGCAGAAAATTTTTATGCTGGCATCGGTTATCAAACCGTTTCCGATGAGTTTATGGATGCCGGAATTCCCCATGTGACGATGATTAAGTCTCTATAGTCTTACAAAAAGCGTCTAGGTTCTCAACCTAGACGCTTTTTTATTCCCTTTCCCAAATGATTCATCCAATTGTTTATCCCCACTCCCTCTTGTCTACAATGAGAATAGACGACAGACAAGGATCAGGAGAATCATGATGGAATATTTACAAATCACAGTGGAAACTTTTTTTGGATTTATTGCTTTATTCATTTTGACAAAAGTGCTCGGAAAGACGCAGATCACTCAAATCACCGCGTTCGACTTCATTGCGGCTCTTGTACTCGGAGAGCTTGTCGGGAATGCCCTCTATGATGACGAAATCGGAATTTTTAAAGTGGGATTTGCAGTTTTGCTGTGGGGAACTCTTATATATATTACCGAAATTGTAACCGAGAAGTTTAAAGGGACACGCGAACTGCTTGAGGGGCAGCCGTCCTTGATTATCCGGAAAGGAAAAATCGACCGTGATGCGTTGAAAAAAAGCAAGCTCGACATCAATCAGCTACAGCACTTGCTACGGTCGAAGGACGTGTTTTCCCTTCAAGAGGTGGAGTATGCTGTCCTCGAAACAGACGGGACGGTGAGCGTCTTGAAATCCTACTCCTATCAGAATTCGGTAAAGTCGGACTTGAACATCAATCCGGAACCCGTTCCTCTTCCGATGGCCCTTATTAGTGACGGGGAAATTTTGTGGGACAATTTAAAAGAAGCCAACCTCGATCAAGATTGGCTTGAGTTTCAATTATCCAAGCAAAATTTCACTAGCCCAAAGGACGTCCTGTATGCGGAATTCAAGGATAAAAATTCCCCCTTGTACATTCTCGAATTTTAAGAAGCGAAGAACGTCCAGCGATTGTCTATGATTTGATCAGAGATTTTCCCTTCTTTTTTCAAAGTGATCAAATACGCAGTCACAGCTGTGCGGTACAGAAGCCACTGTGATAGCTGAGTGTTTTCTACACCATATTCTTGACACATAGCGGAAATGACCTGTTCATGGCTTACTCCACCCTCTTGATTAAGGCGTATATAGGCTACAAGCCAGTTCAATAAATCTTTGTGATAGGCGAGATTGGCGTCAATTGTTGAAGTGGGATCCTTTTCAAAATCCCCATGCCCTGGGACCGCTCCCTCATGGTCGATGGATTTCAGCTTATCTAGACTACGAATGGTAAGACCTGCGTCCGTAATGTAAGGAATTTTATGTTTGGAGAGCATAGCTTCTCCAAAGTAAGCATCGGCCGCAAACAAAATCCCGTGCACGTTCATCGCGAGCTGATGGTAACTGTGGCCAGGAAGCAAGTATGTATTTGCATGGATCTCCCCAAACGAGACAGATCCTTCTTCGATCACTCGGTCAATTTGTACAGGTGGTCCTTGCAGAAATTTATTTTGCAACTCTGGGAGTGGGTTGTTTCCCCCAAGTAAATAAAGAGGTTCAAGCTGTGGATAACGCAAAATCGCCTCTTCCATAAAAGGGGCTGTCGTGTGGACATCAAAATTTTCTTGTACATATTGAGCTCCTCCGTAATGGTCGGCATGAGCGTGTGTGATTATCATATGGGTCAAAGGAAGCTCACGTTTCTTCAATTCCTTCAACACTTTTTTTACAGAGGATCGATCGATTCCGGCATCAATAAGCAGGCCATGTGCACCCTGATGCACATAGCCTATATTGACAGAACTCTTATAGAAATAACAATGAGAATTGAGTTGTTCGAATGACATAGAACCAGACTCCTTTAGCTTTTGTTACACATTTTCGCTAAAGTAGCGGCCTTTTCCTGTCATTTTGGAATATATTTTTTCATGGGCACCAGGGCTGAAGCGGGTAGATTCAGGGGCGTACAATGATTGTTTCGGAGGTTTCTGGTATACGTTACGACGGACTTGCGGGTTAGGCTGATCATAGTCATAGCGAAACTTATGCTCCAATGATGCTTTAATCACTTTCTCCATCGCAAACGGGGAGCGTTCTTTTTGAATCGTCCGATGATGATAATCCTGATACTGGTAATGGTTAATCGGTAGAATGTATCCCATACTGATTCCCTCCCTTATCCTTATATACCCTTATGCTAAAGCCATTACTCCTCTGCCCTTATTCAAAAAAGCGTTCCATTTTCGAAGCCTGTTCGTTCAAAAAACGCTCCATCTTCCCCATCCGATCATTCAAGCGCTTTTCCCACTTTACAAAGTCTGCTTCCCAGGCATCAAACTTCTTCTCAGGTTGCTTCATCACACCCCCGTATTTCGAGGTCTCACCCTTGATTTCATTCAATAATTCAAAGAAATGCTTATCACTCATTCCCTATGCCCCCATTCATAAAATATGGATTGCAACGCAGCGATGGCAAGCAGCCAGATGAGATAGCTTCCGTAGGGGATCAGAAAATAGAAAACAAGCATGATCCCTGATGCCCATATACCGACACACCAATGGCAGGAAAGCCCCTCCCCGATCCATCCATTTGGAACAATCCATTCCTCTTTTTCCCCCTTTTCATTCAGCTCAGAGGTCTTCTTAAAAAATGGTTTCCGGAACCATTCCATAATGACATCATCGACGATTAACCTTGTAAACCTGAAGCTTGCGAGAGATAAAACCAAGAGTTCTATAAACGTCATCTTCCTGCCCCTTTCTTCCATTAAAAGAACTGCGCTTCACATATTCCCCCACTAGACAAGCTATTCTTTTACCCTATGTTAGTGAAGCGACTTCTTTTTAGCTCAGCCTTTACCCATGAATCTATTTTTGATGCAAAAAACGCCGCTACGTCATTTCGTAGCGGCGTCTGTTGATTAAAACCAGGAAAAACCTTTACGTCTGCTGCTCGAGGACTCGTCGTCATGATGACGCCTAGAACTGCTTTCTTCGGATTCTCTACCTTTTCTGCGCCCGAAGAATGGGTCCACACGGTCGCGCCTGTGGTCTTTATGACGATCATGATGCTGAGGTTCGATAATAACGTTATCCGCCTTGATCACAAGATCGTTGACGTGAATAACCTTTTTCTTTTCAGACATGTTCTCATCTCCTTATTCGATGTCACTGTTAATTTATGGCGTTGGCCCGTTTTCGGTGTAGTCCTTTGCCTACTTCCTTATAAAAAATACAGTCAGGCAAATGCCCACACCGACTGCTCCTGTTTTCATATTGTAGTAAAGACACGACGTCAATTCGTATGGAAAGGGGAAAATATTATGAGTTGTGGTAAAAAATATGATTCCGGCTCTTGTGTGATTGATATTCTTAAAGACATCGTCGATGCTCAAAACGATGTCCTTCATGAATGCGTCACGAGCTGTGAGCAATCGATTGCGGACCTGCTTGGTGATACAGGAGGAGGTTCGAACTTCGATACAGTTCCTGTCATCCTTTACTGTAAGGACTGCAAACCATTCAAAGGTTTCGGTTCGAAAAAAGGAGGCAACCACTGTGAAGTGAAAGGAAGCTTCTTCTTCCGTGTGAAATCCGTAGATGAGCATGGCTGTGCTGTCCTTGAACTGTTGTTCGCTGACAACCACCATCATCACGGAGGGGTTGGCGGTATGGAGGAGTCCTCCAGCGAGTCCCACCATCACCACCATCACAACAAGTTCGATCCAAAGTCACCAGCAGACCAAAGCTGTGAAGACCTACGCGCTTCCGGCATCTGCATCACGGTTGACCTGAACTGCTTCTGCCACGTCACATGTCTACCAGCAACAGCAGCCCTGTAAAATCAAAGAGACCGCCCTCTACATGAGCGCGGTCTTTTCCATGAATTCATTTAAAAACCCATCAACCGGATGTCCTCGATTTCTGAAAACGTGATTTCTGCTTGGAAGGGACGCTGGAATGTTTTCATCCGTACTTTTCCGTCTACATAATCCGTAATGTACCCCCGCACCTGCTGGTCTTTTGTCGCCACTTCACATTTCATTTTCGGTACATGCGGGGAAAGCTGAAGAAAATAATACACTTTCTCTTCTAAAGACAATTCGTGGAACCGCTGACGCCTCTCTCTTGCTGTCGTTTTTTTCGACGGAGGCTTCTCTTCCGTATCTGCCTTTGCTTCTACTGTTTTTTCTTCCATGTACCGCTCTTGGCTCTGATTTCTTAACCTAAGCTCTTTTTCATAAAGCGATCCTTTCGAACTTACGGAAGGGGCAGGGGAAGAAGATCGCTTTGAACGGAAGGTGGATTGCATCGAGACCTCTGCCGGCTTGAAATGGGGCTGTTTGATATAAAGCATCGGCTGCTTCGCCATACGCTTTTTGTCGGCCATACAAGATCACTCCTTTGAACATTAGTCGTCATTGTATGTATATGCCCAAGTTCGTTTGCATGTTCATAAAAGTTATGAGAATTCAGGGAGTGGGGGAAAGACGTTTCTCGAAAGGAAGACATAAAAAATCCCCTTTTACGAGAAAAGGGGATTTGGAATATTAGTATGCGACAATATTGAACCCGGAGTCGACATGAATGATTTCTCCTGTCACTCCTCGTGATAGATCACTCATCAAGTAGTAGCCTGTGTCACCGACTTCTTCCTGTGTGACGGCACGGCGAAGCGGAGAACGCTCTTCAATAACAGAAAGGATCTGGTTGAAGTCACCGACACCCTTCGCAGAAAGTGTACGGATTGGACCGGCAGAAATCGCGTTGACGCGGATGTTATGTTTCCCAAGGTCGTTCGCTAAGTACTTCACGCTTGCATCAAGGCTTGCTTTTGCAACACCCATGACGTTATAGTTTTTCACTACTTGTTCACCACCAAGGTAAGTCAGCGTCAGAATGCTTCCACCTTCAGACATGAGTGGCTGAGCAGCGCGTGCAACAGCAGTCAGTGAATAAGAGCTGATGTTGTGAGCGGTCAAGAAGCCGTCACGGCTTGTGTTCAAGTAATCATTCTTCAGCTCTTCGCGGTTGGCGAACGCGATACAGTGAGCAAGGCCGTGAATGACTCCGACATCTTCTTGGATCTTTTCGAATGTCTGAATGATCGCCTCATCGTTGGTTACATCACACTCATAGACGAGGGAGTCTTCGCCACCTTCGAGAGTATCTGCTAGGTCACGGACCGATTTTTCAAAACGCTCGGATGCAACTGTGAAAATCAGACGTGCTCCTGCTTCATGAAGGGAACGGGCAATTCCCCAGGCGATGCTTCGCTTGTTCGCTACGCCCATCACGACGTAAGTGCGTCCTTCTAAAGATAAATTCATTGGAAATCCTCCTCGAGGTTTATTTTCAAAATTAGGATTTGTTATTAGTACCTGCTCCTATTTTAAACGAAAAGGGAGCACCACCGCAAGACTGTTCGGACTCTTTTAGTTTAATACCCTCAAGCTCTATACGATATGCCCTTTTCTGTAACTCCTTTTACGATGACGATTCGAAGGATAATACATGCCCGCACCCTTTTTCTTTATTTATTAGGTTCAATAAATCTTCATGCTTATCCAAAATAATGTAAAGCACCCTTGACGTAAAGGAAACTTTACAATAGAATGGATATAAATGGAGGGAACCTTTTTGAAAAATCGATTAGCGGAATATAGAAAGAAACATGCATTATCTCAGGATAAACTGGCCGATCATTTAAACGTCTCCCGGCAAACCATCATTTCCATTGAAAAGAATAGGTATTCTCCTTCACTGCCGCTTGCTTTTGAAATCGCGAAGACGTTCGGGGTTCTCATTGAAGATATTTTTATTTATGAAGAAGAGGAGGAGTCTTAACATGGATTACACACCAAAAGCGTTTTCTGTCATCGGTGTTCTATTTTGCGGCTTAGCCGCGTTTCTTATCTACGCGGGTATTCAATCCGATTCATTCCCTGTCAGCATGGTATTGACGTACGTGACGTTTGCCGTCCTCTCTTTTTGTATGAGGGTCCTTTATCCTCAAATTAAACAAAAGGACGAACGGATGAAATGGATCAGACAAAAAGCGACGCTTATTTCCTTTGTTGGAGTGATGCTTTACTTGATTGTTTTTCAATTTCTCTATCAATTCGGGTTTATTCAGATGGATGTGGATATGACGTTATCGATCATCGTTTCTCTAAGTCTGATGACTCTCTTTTTATCCATGGTCGTTTTAGCTAAAAGGTATTGAGGAGGATGAAGATGGAATGGTTTTTCCCCGTTATGTTTCTTGTAAGCTTTGCAGTAGTCTATGTAAGTCTTCGAAAAGATACGAAAGGAAATTCGATGACAAAAAAAGGGTTTTATAAGCTTCTAGCCTTCCTTGTGGTCATTTTCTTGATTTCTTTCGGAGCTGCCTATTTTATTCAATAGTACATAGAATAGCTCAAGAGTCTGATACTCTTGAGCTTCTTTTTTTATAAACCATCATCATACAGATAACAAAACTTAGCCCACAAACGGCTCCAATAAAAGCAAATCCACCTGTCAGTCCATTCATCGTAGCGGCATAGCTGAAACAGAATCCGATCAATACCATCACAAGGTTTTCACACCAGGACCATAACGATTCAGCCGTCGCCCTTGCCTTCGTATCGATGCTGCGGTGCAACCTTGATACGACAATCGGATAGACAAGTCCGTCACACAGACAGATGATAAAAATAGCGGCAAGCCCCATTAATCCAGGAGCTACAGATACGTACAAAAACCCTAATGAAAAAATCGCGAGCACCCATAAGAGAATCGACTCTGCTGCATATCGCTGGACAAGGAGATGGGCCGTAACCTGACCAGGAATCCTTAGCAAAAACAGAACGGACATCACTATACCAAACCAGCCAACAGATAAACCTCCATCACGGACATACAGCTGCCAAAATTCATCGATGAAAACAATCGAAGCTCCAAGGATGATCCCCGACAAAAGCACGACATACTGTTCCGGTTGCTTCCAGAGTGCTTGGATCCCTTCCCAGATGTACAACGGCTCTTCGTCGCCACCTGTCTTTTGTTCAGGTTCCGTTAATAAGCATGTAAAAACAAAAGCAACGCACATCGCCAAAAGAGAGACCGCATAATTCCATTCATAGCCGAAACGCTCCGCAGACCAACTTCCTAACAACGCGACAACAATAAAGGTGACGCCCTCGACTGCTTGAAGGTAACCGACGGAACGGTCGAAATTTTTCTCCTGTTGTTCTTTACTTAAAGATTCATATAACAGAGCATGAACAGCTCCACTGCTAGCTGCTGTGGCGATCGCCGCAAAGAAAACAGCCGAAGCAAAATGCCAAAATTCAGTAGCATAAAGCAGAATCGTAAACTCCAGACAACCTAAGCCAGCTGCTACGACCAGCATAGGCTTTCTCCCCCATTTATCAGCCAAGACTCCTGTTGGGATTTCCATCACAATAATCGTGACAGCGTATAGGATTTCCGTATAGACGACCATCGAGACGGTCATCCCTCTCATTTCCCAAAAAAGTCGTTCGATGACATAGGCAGGAATGAAACTTGAGCACATTTGAATGACAAACAACAGCTTCACATTCTTCATCCGATTCCTCCTCCCCGAGATTGTGTGTGACAATCACCGAGTGGAGGGGCACGCAAGGCTAGGAAGCATTCAAATTAACAAGGCGGGCGGATTAGAGCTTTCATAAGAGCTCCCCTTTCGTCTTATAGATATCTCTATTATACTACTTTCTCTAACCACTTATCGCTTCTTAATCCTTATCTTAAGAGTAGATGTGATTTAGAAACCACCCTAAAGTCATCTATGGCCCCCTCCCAAGAGCTTTTTGTAGCTATCTCATACAAAAAAGCCTAGGAGACGGTGCTCCTAAGCTTTCTCACACTTAATATTCTAGTTGTTCTTTCAATTCTTCCACATACTCACCAGATCCCGTCACAATCAGACGGTCCCCAGTTTTTAGCTCCGTGTCTCCATGAGGAACAATCGAGTCATTGCCCCTGAAAATCCGGACCATGATGACATCACCTGTAAACGGAAATTCACGAAGGTAGACGCCATTGTAGGTGCTGTTATTCATATTGATCTGATAAAGCGCGCTATCCTGTTTTGTTAAAATATCAACAACGCTAGGCGCCTCGATCATCGCTTTCAGCAGAGCTTTCGACGATAGGAATACGGAAAAGACGTTGACGCCGAGTCCTTTCATTTCCTCTGTGAGTTCAGGAGATTCCACACGTGCAATGACGCGCTCCACCCCTTCTTCTTTTGCAAAACGGGCGACTTCTGCATTTTTCTCTTCATCGCCGGTCGAAGCGACGACGAGATCGACATCGAAGACTCCGATTTCCTTCATTTGATTGACATCATAGCCATCAAGCTCTTTGATATCAAAACAGGATCGACTGATTTTCTCATCGATGTTGTCCGACTTCGTATGGTACACGTGAGTTTCATAAAACTGAATATCCAATTCACGCACTACCGGAAGCGTCATCCGGTTTGAGCCGATAAAGGATACGACGGTTTTGTGATCCTCTTCTTCAAAGCGTCCATAAATCTTTTTGAATAAGATTGGTGCCACGAGACAAGTAAGGACGGCGACGAGAATCAGTGCCCCCTCCATTTCTTGATCGATCATGCCTTCACGACGTCCAATCGCAGCCGCTGCAATGACTAGCGACAAGGTAGAGGTCAAGATCATACCTGATCCAAGAACTGTTCTCATGTCATACCATTTCTTCATAATCAAAACAGGCACAATTTTAGAAACAAGTAACGCAATGAACAGAAGCGGAATAAGAAGTAGCAGATTAGGATCCGTCAGCAAGCTCCATATATTGATTTCCACACCAACCATCACGAAGAAGATCGGAATAAGGAAACCATAACCAAAGCTGTCGAGACGCTTCACCATCTCCGGATTCGGAGATAACAGTGACACAAGCGTACCTGCTAAGAATGCCCCTAGAATGTTCTCGGCTCCTACCGTTTCAGATAGCGCTACGAGTAAAAGAATCAACGTGAAAACCGCACGGGTGTCGATTTGTATCGTTCCTTTGGTCATTGTCTCGATGAACGACTGGTGTCTGAATTTTTTCCCTACAAAATAAAGCAGGATACCGGCTCCGAATAAGAGGAGCAAGAGCCACGTATTTCCACCGCTCTCTCCGTAGATAGAGACAAACACGGCTAACAATACCATTGTCACAAGGTCTGCAATCACAGCGATGAGAAGAATCGTCTGTCCGATTGTCGTCTTCATCATCTGTGCATCCTTAAGAGTCGGGACAACGACACCGAGTGAAATCGTGGAAATGATCAGCGTCATCAAGAAGGCATTGTCAATGAATCCAGCCAGAACAAACAAGTAGGAAAGTCCCAGCGATATGACAAAGATGCCGATAAATACAAGCGTCGCCACCCAGACAGGGTTTGGAGCACCTGTTCCCTTATTTTCAGGTTTAGCCTTTTTCTTACGGTTGGCAAATATGGAAAAGTCGATTTCCAGACCGCTCAGGAACATCAAAAAGATGAATCCGAGAGTAGATAGAATTTCGAGCCATTCGCCCTGCTCGACGATATCGAAACCACTTTGGCCGATAATCAGTCCGACGATAATCTCAGCGACTACGACGGGAATAAAGTTCAATTTAAATCTGTGCAATAAAATGGGAGTGAGAAATGCTGCTATAATGACAATAACTAACGAGGTTACCGAAGCACCATGTTCCATACTCGCCCTCCTTCCATCAAATCAGTAAATTCATGAAGGCTGTCGCCATTCCAAAATAAATCAGAATGGAAATGATGTCATTGATTGTCGTAATGAAAGGACCGGATGCCACCGCCGGGTCGATATTGAAACGGTGCATCACCAATGGTACGAGTGAACCAGCCAAAGTGGCAACTATAAGCGCCATCAAGATTGAAACGCCGACCACTAAACCTAAATAAAGATTTCCTTGCCAGAAATACACAATCAAAGTACTTAGTATCCCACAGGATAAGCCGGTAATAATCCCGGTTCCTGCTTCTCTAAACATCATTTTCCATTTTCCTTGTTTTTCGATTTCACCTGTTGCAATTCCACGGACAGCTACGGCGAGAGCTTGTGTCCCCGTATTCCCTGCCATACCAGCGATGAGTGGGATGAAGACAGCTAAAATCGCCACTTGGTCTAACGTATCCTCAAACTGGCCGATCAAACTGGCCGTCAGACTACCTAAGAACAGAAGGATGATCAGCCACGGCAAGCGCTTTTTGGCTGAGGCAAGTGCACTATCATCCGGACTGTCGACATCAGAAATCGCGGCAAGCTTTGAATAGTCATCGCTCGCCTCTTCATCCATGACGTCCATAATGTCATCAACGGTTATGATCCCGAGAAGATGATGCTGGAAATCAACGACTGGCAATGCCAGAAAGTCATAGTCACGCACCATTCGCGCAACTTCTTCCTGATCCTCTCCGACAGACACGGATACGACGCGTTCGTTCATCACGTCGGAAATGAGCCAATCTTCTTCTGAGATGATTAAATCTCTTAAAGAAATAACGCCGACCAGACGCTGATCTTCATCAATCACATACGTATAATAGATGGTTTCCGCATCGGGAGCTTCCGTACGCAAATGAAGCATCGCTTCTTTGATCGTCATCGTCGCCTTCACTACAACAAACTCGGTTGTCATAATGGAACCGGCAGTCTTCTCTTCGTAATGAAGCAGATCTTTGATTTCATCAGCGGCTTCATTATCCATGATCGTCAAGAAGCTTGCGACTTGATCCTTCTCCAACTCATTGAAGATATCCACCGCATCATCGGCAGACATTTCGGCAAATACTTGAGCGGCAAATTGTGGATCCATTTCCGTGAAGAACGGTTCGATTTCGTCATAATCGATGTGCTCCATGACATCTGCCACTTCTTCTGGAGATAAATACGTATAAATTTGCATCCGAACGTCTGCATCTAAACCTTCGAATATTCTTGCCTGGTCATAGGGGTGAAGTTCTAAAAATTCAGCACGGAATTGATCGATCTGATCGTTGAACAATGCGTCCTGAATATTGCCCCAGACCTCTTGGCGCTTTTGGTCATCTAAATGCTCCATAAGCAACCCTCCTCGATCGGCCATCTCTTTTGACCGTTTAATCTTAATTGCCTGTTTAATGTTTGTCAATGAATGAAATGTGTATGAAAAACAAATTTACGTTCACTTAATATTTTTGTGTATATTCATTATAAAAGTAGTTTACCAGATGGGATGATGGATAGGAATATGAATCATTAGCCGTATTCGACTAATCTATCATAGATCCCCTGCATAAATACAGTAAAAAAGGGAAAACTTACACGAACGTCCAAGTTGAACCTCAGTATGTTTAATAACTAGGTAACTTTATAACAGAATAAGGCTTCCGCTTTTCAATCAGAGTTTGGAGGGGCGGGAAATAGGTGAACGGAATCATCAGGTTTAGATCACGTGAAACGCTTATTGACGATGCACGTAATCGTGTAAACCCAAAATGAATTTGACTCTTAAACAACGGACACTCCAAATAACATAGCCTAGACAAAAGGAGAATAAAGAATGAAATATGATGTAATCGGAGATGTGCATGGCTGTATCGACGAATTAAAACAGCTGTTTCATAAGCTCGACTACACTTGGCATGACGGAATCCCTGTCCATGCAGACGAGCGCACGCCGGTCTTTGTCGGAGATCTTACAGACAGAGGTCCCGATTCGATCGGCTGTATTCGACTTGTTTACGACATGGTCATTACGAAAAAGCAGGCGCTTTATGTCCCGGGAAATCATTGCGATAAGTTGTATCGCTTTTTCAAAGGAAACCCTGTCCAGCAAAAGCACGGGCTCGAAACGACCGTCGCAGAGTTCAACCAGCTAAGCTCTTCAGAACAGAAGGAAGTCAAAGACATGTTTATCCAATTGTTTGAAGAGGCTCCACTTTATCACATCCTGCCCGATGCACATGCCGTCGTCGCTCATGCCGGGATCCGGGAAGAGGATATTGGTCAAACCAATAAACGGGCCAGGACCTTCGTTTTATATGGGGACATTACAGGAGAAAAGCTGCCGGATGGAAGACCTGTCCGCAGAGATTGGGCTCAGCACTATCAAGGGAGCCGCTGGATCATATATGGCCACACTCCGACTAAAGAGCCGCGCTTTGTCAATCAAACGGTCAATATTGATACTGGCTGCGTCTTCGGTGGGCATTTGACCGCTTTTCGGCTTCCCGAAGAGGAAATCGTCCAGGTTTCTTCCCACATGCCCCTCGTAGAAGAAAAATTCCGATATTGAATAAACGAAAACTCAGAGGTCCGCGTGACGGCTCTGAGTTCTTTTATTTCCTGTTCATTTGTGCAACGTCCAACTATTCACGACTCCCGTCAAGCAGACGTTTCCAGATCGATGGCGGAGAAGAGGTAAACGTAAGCTCTTCATTCGTCAGAGGATGCCTGAAGACGAGGCGGGTACAGTGCAGCGCCTGTCCTTCTAAAAAGGGAATAGGTGTCCCACCATAAAGCGTATCGCCGGCAAGCGGGTGATGGAGATGCGCCATGTGGACACGGATTTGATGCGTTCTTCCCGTCAAAAGCTTCAGTTCCAGGTGCGTATAGGCAGAGGAACGCTTCTTCACTTTATAAATCGTTTGAGAAGGCTTACCCTCTGGAGCTACGGTCCTTCGGATAATCGAACCCTCAAGACGCGCAATTGGTTCCTCAATCATCTCTTCGTTCTTTTCTACCTGACCTTCCACAATCGCTTCATAAAAACGCTCCACAAGCTTTTGATCTTTTGTTAAAAGGCTATGGCTTAGCGCATGTTTTGCAACCACCATCAGTCCTGATGTATCACGGTCAAGCCTTGTAACGATATGAATGGTTGAGGCGATCCCTTGGTCCTCATAATAGTACAGCAAGCGATTAGCAATTGAGGGCTCCGACAAGTCGATAGAAGGTACGACAGCGATCCCTGAAGGTTTATCGAGCACAAGCACGTCCTCATCCTCATATACAATCGAAAGCGGGCCGTTTTCTGGGGCAAGTCGCTTTCCTCTCTCCTCTGGTGGAAAATGTACTGTAATCGTATCGCCGGCCTCGACCTTTTTCCAAAGCTCTGTGACGCGATCGTTCAAAGAAACCGTGCCATCCTGTTTGATGCGCTTATAAATTTGTCTGGAAAATCCGACCTTCTGCAAAAGAAAATCGCGAATGGATGCTTCTGGCTCTTCCACTCGCCACGTCTTTTTCAAACGATTCACTTTGAATGCTCGTCCGATACGAAAGAATCATGGACTCGTTTCCAAAACGGAAACGGACGGAAACGAGCAAAGCGGACTTTTTCTTCTGCTACGCGGCACTGAATCGATTTTACATCTTTATACGTTCGTGTAATGTGGTCGATCGTAAATAAAAAGCTACGATCATTGAGTGGCTTGAACAAGCATGTATGATGACTCGGCAATATAAGCGGCGAGCCGATCGTACGGAATACACGGTTGTTGATCGAAGCCATTTCGGTTACCTGGATGGCTTCAAGCGATGGATGGAGGATGGCACCGCCGAGCGCTTTGTTGTAGGCGGTACTGCCAGAAGGAGTGGACACACAGAGACCATCCCCTCTAAAGGTCTCGAAGTGATCCCCTTTTATCTCAATATCGAGAACGACAGAGCCTTCAGATGTTTTAATTGTGCATTCATTAAGCGCCAAATAACGGTCTTCTTCCGCGCCGCTATTCGGTGTGATCGTGACTTCGAGTAGTGGATATTCCACGACACGGTATGGATTGCGTGCAATCTCAATGATGAGCTTCTCTAGTTCCTCAGGCATCCAGTCCGCATAAAAACCTAAATGCCCGGTATGAACCCCGATAAAAGCCGTCTTGTCCAACCTCTCGACGTAAGTGTGAAAAGCTTCAAGAAGCGTCCCGTCTCCACCTACTGAGATGACAAGGTCCGGTTCTACTTCATCGTAATCCAGTTTAAATTCAACGAGGTAGTCTTTAATTTGTGTACGGATTTTGTTCGATTTCTCATCGCCTCTTGATAAAATGGAAAACTTCACAGGCTCTTCACTCCTCTGCTACTTTCTCATATCTTTCTTTTTATCTTCTTTTCGCATAAATACTTTTTGAGCTTCCTGAATTTCGTTTTTGATCGCCGACATTTCTTCATCCAGTCGAAAAGCGGCTTCAGCTGCTTTTTTCAACCGACTTTTTACTTCACTCGGGATTTTGCCAGCATATTTATAATTCAGGGAATGCTCATTTGTCGCCCAAAAGTTCATCGCCAATGTCCGGATTTGAATTTCGGCGAGCAGCATCTTCTCCCCGTGAATCGTCTCTACAGGGTAATTGATGATCACATGGTACGAACGGTAGCCGCTATCTTTTTTTCGTGAAATATAATCTTTTTCTTCTACAATCTCAAAATCATGGCGATGTTTGAGCATATCTACGACGGCATAAATATCATCAACGAATTGGCAAACCACCCGCACTCCAGCTATGTCCTGAAGTTCATGTTCAATATCTTCAGGGTTGATCGCTTTTCTGCGAGCTTTTTCAATGATGCTTGATTTCGGTTTTACCCTTCCCGTCACAAATTCAATCGGGGATTGCTCTAATTCGTATTCAAATTGCCGTCTCATTCCTTTTAATTTTACTTTTAATTCCTCTACAGCTTGCGCATAAGGTGCTATAAATATATCCCAATTCATTTAGCCCCCACCTTTATGTATCTCAATCTATATAGTAATTATGTGCGTTTTAGCTTGGTTTCATTGTATCATAAAGTTAAGTCCTTACAGAAATATAAAGGAGGATCCCGATGGCACAAGAAATCGAAATCGAATTTAAAAACTTACTTACAGAAAACGAATATCGAAAAATTTATCATTTTCTGCCATTCAAATCAGTTGAACTTGTAGAACAAACCAATTATTATTTTGAAACAGAAGACTTATCCTTAAAGCAACAAGGCGCTGCCCTTCGAATCCGGCATAAAAATGGCCGGTGGACCCTCACGTTAAAACAGCCTCACCCAGAAGGTTTACTGGAAACACATGACCACCTGACTGAAGAAGAGGCAAATCTTTGGATCCAAAGTAAATTCGTTGAAAAGGCTGAGACAGCAAAACAGTTAGCAGAACTGAATGTCCGTTTGAACGATCTTCGCTATCTTGGCTCATTGACGACCCGCCGTAAAGAACTCGAATACAAAGGCGCAACCATCGTTCTCGACCACAGCCTTTACTATGATCAAGAAGACTACGAACTGGAAGTGGAGGCTCCCTCCAAACCTGTTGGTGAGACGGTGATCCGTGAAATATTGGAAGCGTGTGATATTCCAGACAGGGTGACAGATAATAAGATCAAACGGTTCTATCAAGCGAAGCTACAATCAGAATAGTTGCTGTTCCAATGCGCCATTGCTAAAATGGATGAACAGACAGGAAGGGATTTTATGCAATATCGACCTGGCTCAATCTTTGAAGAGATTGGGAAAGAAAAAATAGATCAGCTCGTCGAAGCTTTTTATAAACGCGTAGCCAATCATCCGGATTTGATCCCAATCTTTCCGGATGATTTGACGGAAACCATTCGTAAACAGAAACAGTTTTTAACACAATTTTTCGGTGGCCCTCCTCTCTACGTTGAGGAACACGGTCATCCGATGTTACGGGCAAGACACTTGCCGTTTGAAATCACACCGAAGCGTCGAGATGCCTGGCTCTCATGCATGTCAGGAGCTCTTACTGAAGTCGATATCGAAGAGCCGTATAGATCAGCGATGTTCGAAAGGCTGACGATGACGGCGAATCATATGATGAATACACCTGATGGAGAGAAAGGAGAATCGAAGTGAGTTGGAAAAGCCTGAGCAGCAACGAGACACAGGGGACAGCCAGCGGTTTTTTTAATTTATTGAAACGCCCTATTGAAATTTATGCTTTTATCGATCCGCTCTGTCCTGAATGCTGGTCACTGGAACCTATTTTGAAAAAGCTCACCATCGAGTATGGACGATTCTTCAAGATTCGCCCTGTTATAAGCGGGAATCTATCTTCCCTTCATAAGAACAGGGCACAAAAGCCTGAGAACTTAAAAAAGGCCTGGGATCATACAGCCTCCCGCACCGGCATGTGCTGTGATGGAGATGTCTGGCTTGAGAACCCGGTTTCCTCCCCACTCGCCACCTCACTAGCTGTTAAGGCGGCCGAATTACAAGGAAAAAAAGCAGGCATGCGCTTCCTGCGGAAAGTTCAGGAATATGTGTTTTTAGAAAAGCAAAACATTTCGGATGAAGATGTACTGATTGAGTGCGCAGAGAAAAGTCAGTTGGATGTCAGGGAATTCAAAAAAGACCTTCATTCCGATGCAGCCCGCCGAGCTTTACAATGCGACTTGAAGCTTGCTCATGAGATGGAAGTGGAATCGACTCCGACTCTCGTCCTCTTCAATGAATCAGAAGAAGATGCCGGTCTTAAAATCACTGGTTTGTACGATTATGATGTGTATGTAAAAGTGTTTAAAGAGATGCTTCAGAAAGAACCGAAACCGGCGATCAAACCAGATTTAGAAACGTTTTTATCCCATTATCGTTTTGTTGCGAATAAAGAAATCGCCGTTGTTTATGACTGGACGGAGCAGGAAGCAAAGAAAGAAATGAAAAAGCTTGTCTTAAAACAAAAGGCCCGGGAAGTTCCGGTCAAACACGGAGCATTCTGGGAATATATTGAGACTTAAACGGAAGCCTCCTATATGGAGGCTTTTTTTGTGGGAAGTTTTTCAAGTATCTTAAGGAGGATATCAACACCAACTGGCAGTTTAATTTTTGATCCTCCCTCCTCTTAACCCGAAGAAATATATCTCGGCAACCTCTCATAAGCTAATGTGGAGGTGATGGACTTTGAACTTGTGGAAAGTCATGGTTGTGATCGGGCTGTTGGCGGGAATCCTGTTCTTTCACTTCTTTGCCCTTATGAGAATATACCCCCTATATGTGACATCCCCTATTCTGTTCATTGCTATTTATCTAATGATCAGCAGAACATTTACGAAAAGAACATTCCGGGGATTTACAAAATGATCCCACGTGAAGCTCACGTGGGATCATTTTTTATTTCAAAAGCTCTTCTAGTTCATTCAGTTTTTCTTCAAATACATCGAGCGCAGCAAGAATTGGCTCTTTCGAGGTCATATCAACGCCTGCTTTCTTCAGAACCTCAATCGGATAATCACTGCTTCCAGCCTTCAGGAAATCTTTATAGCGGGAAACAGCAGAATCGCCTTCTTGAAGAATCTGATCAGCTAAAGCGGTGGCAGCGGCATAACCGGTCGCATATTGATAGACATAGTAGCCCATATAGAAGTGAGGAATTCTTGCCCACTCAAGACCAATCTTCTCGTCGACGACGACATTGTCGCCGAAATATTTTTTATTCAAATCGTAATAAATCTCAGTCAGCTTATCTGCTGTTAATGCTTCGCCGTTTTGGGCTTGCATATGAATCTCATGCTCAAATTCTGCAAACATCGTCTGACGGAAAACTGTTCCTCTGAATCCTTCCAAGAAGTTATTCAGTAAGTACATCTTTTCTTTCTCGCTCTTCGTCTGCTTCAGCAAATGGTCATTCAACAACGCTTCATTACAAGTCGAAGCAACCTCAGCTACGAAGATGGAATAATTGCCATAGCGGTAGGGCTGATTTTGGTGTGTATAGTAGCTGTGAAGTGAATGTCCAAGCTCGTGGGCAAGCGTAAACAGATTGTTCACGTTATCCTGCCAGTTCATTAAGATATATGGGTTCGTTCCGTAATGACCGGAGGAATAGGCTCCGCTTCGCTTCCCTTTATTTTCTTCGACATCAATCCAGCGGTTGTTGAATCCTTGATCCACGATGTCTACATACTCTTTACCGAGCGGCTCAAGTCCTTTCAGCACGAGGTCTCTCGCTTCCTCATAAGACACTTCCATTTCCGCGTCTTTAACAAGTGGGGTATAAATGTCATACATATGAACGTCATCAAGACCGAGGACTTCTTTTCTCAATTCTACATACCGATGTAGAAGCGGCAAGCGTTCATTCACGGCTTCGATTAGGTTATCATAGACCGTTTCCGGGATATTGTTACTATCTAGTTTCGCCTGACGGGCTCTTTCATAATTCCTGACCGTAGCGTTGAAATTATTTTTCTTCACATGGCCACTAAGCGTCGATGCAAATGTGTTTTTAAAGGCTCCGAATGTGTCGTACATCGCATCAAATGCTGACTTCCTGACCTCCCTGTTATCGGACTTCAAAAACCCGACATAGCGTCCATGAGTCAAATCGACTTCTTCTCCCTCTTCATTTTTAATGGAAGGAAACGTTAGATCCGCATTATTTAATGCTCCGAACGTCTGAGAAGGATTCGCTCCGATTTCAGAAAACCCGGCCAGCAGCTTTTCTTCCTTTTCACTTAATACGTGTTCACGCTGTCTCGTAATTTCATCGAGGGTGTGCTCATAAAGCTTCAGAGGCTCATATTGCTCCGCAAATTGCTTCAGCCTTCCATCAGGCAGCGTCAAAAGTTCGGGAACGATAAAACTCATCGCAGAAGAAACTTGAGTCAGTAGACTTTCTGCTTTAGCATTCATTTCCTGATAATAGGAATTTGTTGTATCCTGATCTTTTCGCATATGGGCATACGTATAAAGAAGACCCAATTTGTTTGAAATTTCGTCCTGAAGCTTCAGCAAGTTATATAGCTGTTCAGCCGATTCA
Source organism: Halobacillus fulvus (assembly GCA_004078665.1). Classification (GTDB taxonomy): domain Bacteria; phylum Bacillota; class Bacilli; order Bacillales; family Halobacillaceae; genus Halobacillus; species Halobacillus fulvus. Next base: position 23,754 of record SCFO01000004.1, read on the forward strand.
CCGAGTTGGCCATGATAAGCTTGGACTTCCGGCACCATCTCTTTTGTCTGCTCGAGCTGCTTGTACCATTCTTCATCTGTCGCAAAAATTGCTTCAAGGTCCCACGTTTTTTCAACGGGTACCTCTTCTCTTTTTGGTAGTGCTTTTGTTGAAGCCATCAAACATCCTCCTTCGATTCATTCGTCTCCCTAAAAAAGTTCTCGATTTAAATGGGAAACCCTTCCTGGTATACGAGTTTTTTTAGAAACAGACCAATTTGCTGGTCTTCAGCCAAAGCCTCCTCCACATTTTTAGGAAAATAGGCCTCTTTTATTTTTATCCATCCTACCCCTTCCCTATGCTCAACGTAATTCAGATGTTCAAGTATCGTTAAGTATTCATTTCGAAGATCAGGGATATAACTGTTCACGGTGGGAAGAGAGGGGACTGATGGAAACATAACACGTTCCCCTTCAGAAAGGCTCATGAAATGCTCAACAAGGAGTCTCGTCTGCCAAATATAAGGCTTAGTTGCTGAAGAAATCAGACTAGGAAGTGGTAAACATCCAATGGTAGGAATAAGCGAAAAGTGATGGCCTTTCAAATAAAGATACTGGCGGAATTGAAGTTCTTCAGAGGACGGAAACCGTTTATATTTCGTCCGGTAAGAAAAGAGTTCTTTTTCCCAGTGGGAAAGCACGGCGGTATGGGTGGAGGTTTGAAGTGGTACGAATAACTGAGGGAAGGACACTTTTTGGAGAGGATAAGAACGCTTTTGATAAACGAGTTTTTTAGGCTGCACCTTTCTCAAATTATAAAGGTGAAAGATTTGTTTTTGATGTGGATTTAAAAAATATAGGTGATAGTGATGGTGGAAGAAATAATAAAAGGATTCCAAAAACGAAGTCGTTGCCAGCCCATAACGGGATCGCTTGTACAAATTCGGACCTAAGATCCAAAAGGGGAAGATTCCATGTTGGAGATACTGCTCGGTTCTCTTCGCTATTACTTTAGACGGGATGGTAGCACATTGAAACTCTAAGGCTACAGCCTTTCCTTTGACACTTGCAAAAACGTCGGGACGTTGCTGGAGATCTGGCAGGTATTTTTCAATTTCCGCCTCATATCCCTGATGTTTCATCCAACGGTACAACAGCCATTTTCCTGTATCGTGTTCCAGAGATTCACCACGCGTACAATCACTCTTAGGAGGGTGGGCAAAATGAGGGGCTACTTTCGGACCGGAGCGGACTAAAAGGGAGGATTGACAGACTGGACAAAAATAGCTTTTCGTCTTTACATGCTCGATTTCCTCCGCTGTAAAATGAAAAAGAGACTGGATCAAACCATTTTGATCGTAAGCATAAAACACGGCATCACCTCATATTCCTTACAACAGTTATTCGACACCTTCCCTTATTTTTCCTTCAAAAAAAATAAGCACACCGGATGTGTGCTTAGGATCATCATGAATTCGCTGGAAAGTATTCTTCAATCATAGCTAGTGCTTGTTCTTCAAAGATAGTCTTACCATATTCCTCGAGACGATAGATGGTGAGTGGAGACTCGTGACCATACTCCATCATTTGACTCAGAACATTTTCCTGTTCTTCATCGCTCATATCTTCATCCTTGAATTGAATATATAAATAGTATCGGTCTTCAAAATGGAAGAGCTTCTGTTCGGAAGTATCCTTCTCTGACAGATAATGACTCAGTTGAATTACATCTTCAAAGTCATTGAACTTCAATGTGAAATTCAATGGTTCAGAAGGTTGTTCATCTTCGGAATCCTCTTCCTCCTGCTGATCGCTTGTGTCGTTTGTTGAGTTGAATTTATCTTCAAGCAGTGATTCTAATTTTTCGTCGACTGGTATATCAATCGCTTTGCCCTCATCATTGGAAAGCTCAAGCTTTTGACCATCCTGAGAAACTTGGGCTTTTGTAACGATGACCTCAAGCCCTTTATCCATTGCTTGAACCTGAATCCATAACGGACCATCTGCTTGGAAATTTTCTTGATCGTTGACTTCATCCATCATTTCCCAAAAAAGCTGCTCGCTTCGTTCACGGTTATACCAGATCTCTTCTCGATCAAAACCGCGTTGTTCGACATCTTGATAGGAAACGTAAAATTTGACGGTATTCTCATTTATACGTTCGATTTCCATACATTTCTCTCCCTTCTTATCGTGTTTTAGGGGGAAGGGAACATTCACCCTTTTTCTGCTTATAGAACCTTACCCGTTAGGTCAAAGCTTCAACCATCCTGATGTGTACTGCAAAGGGTCGATGTACTTCTATTGTATGACAGAGTAAGGTAAATGGAAAACAAATTGCTTCAATTCAGCACATAACCATGTACAAGCTGAATAGGTATAAATAAAAGCAATTTTTATTGTTGGGTTCCTATTTTAGCTTATTCTGATTCGTTTGTCACTAGATTTGCAGGAGGATTTCATATGAACTGGGACATGCTCGAACCAATCTTGGTCATCATCAGTATCGATTTGATATTAGGTGGTGATAATGCGGTCGTCATCGCGCTCGCCAGCCGCAATCTGCCAAAAGAACAAAGAAATAAAGCCATTTTGCTTGGAACGGGATTGGCTATTGGAGCAAGAGTACTATTAACAGCCGTAGCATTATACCTTCTTCAAATTCCATTCCTTCAGCTGATCGGTGGTCTACTCCTGGTTTACATAGCCATCAAGCTCCTCGTCGAAAATGAAGCCCAGCCGAATATCAAATCAGGAGATAATTTATGGGGGGCTGTCAAAACGATTGTCTTCGCCGATCTTGTCATGGGATTCGATAATGTCTTGGCCATCGCGGGTGCTTCCCACAATAACATTTTGCTTGTGATCATGGGGCTTCTTATTTCTGTTCCTATTATCATCTGGGGGAGCCGCTTTATTCTAAAATGGATGGACAGATTTCCCACGCTGGTCTATTTTGGAGCCGGGATACTCGCCTATACCGCAGCCGAAATGGTTTTGGAGGATCAATATGTGATGCAGCGTATGCATTCCTTTACATTCTTAGAAAATATGCTGCCAGTGATGACCGTCATTGCCGTTCTTACATTGGGGTATTGGATGAACAAACGTAATGTTAAGCAGGCATAAAATAAAGCTGCACTCTTTTGGAGTGCAGCTTTAAGTATTTTAATTGACTAAACGTTGCGCTTCTTTCAACTGGAAAGTGCGTACACTTCTTGGAAGGAAACGACGGATTTCATCTTCGTTGTAACCTACTTGAAGACGCTTTTCATCAATGATAATCGGACGACGCAACAACCCAGGGTTCTCCTGAATCAGATCAAACAGATCTTGCATCGGTAGTTGATCAAAATCGATTTTAAGCTTTTGGAATACTTTAGAGCGTGTGGAGATGATTTCTTCCGTTCCATCTTCCGTCATTCTTAGAATTTCTTTAATCTCATCCAGCGTCAACGGCTCAGAGAAAATGTTACGCTCTGTGTAAGCAATATTGTGCTCCTCTAACCACGCTTTAGCTTTTCGGCATGATGTACAACTTGGTGAGGTATAAAGTGTGACCATACAGAAACTTCACTCCTCAAATATATTATGGTAAAAACTTGTAATACTTCTTTAATTAAAATCAATATAATCTAGCTACAATTCTACTATAACACATATGTCAAGTATTTTCTATATTTCTTGAACAAATCCTATACAAATAGGTGTTTTAATTAGCTCTTTTACCTTTACCACAATTAAAACATGGTTAAACATGAAATTGAAGATTCTTTTTACAGAGGTTAATTTTCAACTACTTCACTTTATTGAAAATATCCACCTTTACATTGGAGGGAAATCGTCCCCTTAATTTTTCGTTTTATCCAATTCATCGAGGATATCATCCGCTTCCCTATCCTGATCAATCGTTAGTACCTCATCAACATCTTGATAGGACTTTCCGTAGAACTGCTTATCCTTATACGTATGAATTTGAGTGTACATCTTTTTCATTTTCTCATAAATGTCTTGTTCGGATTCATCTCCTGGCGACCAGTAAAGAATCTCCATCTGATTCGGTTCGTTCGTAGCCAAAGACTTTCTGGAATAACCGATTGACTGGGCATGTTTAAACCCTTCACGCTGATAGAAGCGCAGTCGCTTTGCTGTATCGGTTTCTTCATAGTCAACAGGCTCGACTTCAAGAATGATCGGCTTGCCTTTTGCTTTCATTTTTTCAATCAGTTTGTGACCAAGACCTTGACCACGGGAAGCTGTGGAAACGTATACATAGTCGATGAAAAGAAAAGAATCGAACTCCGCATACATGAGGACGTGGTGTTCGCCTTCATCTTTGTAGTACACATCGCTTTTTTCTTTCAGTAACGTTTCCATGTGTTCTTTCGATTTCATTTCCTCTACAGGAAAATATTCATTCAACTTCTCATACCAATTCATTGATCTACTCCCTTTTTCTTAATCACTACTATTATACCGAAATATCCTTTACTTGTTAAATGGACATCTGATGATGCAACCATATATTTCCCTAGTTGGTGAAAAATAAACAAAAGGCACTGATTCGCATCAGTGCCTTGATGTTTAATTCATTGGTGTGTAATCGACATTCGGCGTATAATTATTCCCTGCATTCCATAGCAAGTATTCATTGATTCCATTTTCCTGCAGGGCACGGATCTGAGCTTCTACTTCTGCTTTACCGTACTGCTTCGTTGCACCAGAGTAAAGCCATGGTGCTTCGAAATCCTGAAGCCAAGGTCGTGATGTAGGACTTGGGTCAAGCTTTCCAAGGACCTCGTTTTCTACTTTTGCGTATTCGTCAATGACCCGGTAAGGCTCTGTGTCCGGCTTATCTATTCCAAAGTACGGACCCCAGTGACTTGGGTATATCATAGAAGAAATGACATCGACGTTGCTTGATATTTTAGAAAAGTTTTGGCCGATATTTGGAGCTTCTGTAATAGTCGCAGCATAGCCGAATATATCCACGGACACATCCACGTCATAAGGCTCCATCTCTTCTCTTGCATAAGCGACAAAGTCCGTTACGGCTTTTACACGCTTTTGGACATTGTCCATGTCCAAATCGGCATATTCACCCATGTCGTACTGAAGAACATCATCACGGCTGCCAAATCCTTCAGGGAAACGGACATAGTCGAATTGAATCTCTTCAAAGCCCATTTCGGCTGCCATCCGTCCGACTTCCACATTATACTCCCAAACCTCTTTTTGGAATGGGCTGACAAATGCTTCACCCTTTCCATTCTTCCACACTTGTCCGTTTTGAGTGAACGATAGATCCGGGCGTTTTTCTGCCAATAGAGAATCTTTGAACACGACAACACGGGCAATCGGATAAATCTGTTTCTCTTCAAGTTCTTCAAGCATTGCACGAGGATCATCAATGAAGCCTTTCGCTACATCATAGTAAGGAGATTCCTCATCAAGATCAATCGTCAAAATCCCTTCGTCTTCTTTAATGTCGATGACCATTGCGTTCAGATCAGTTGTATCTACTAAATTCGTCAGCTCAGCCATCTTCTGTCCCCCAGCAGATGGTCCTGTTACGTAGATGCCTCGTACAGCATCTGGATATGTAAAATCTAAACCTGAATCATAAACAAATCGTTGAGCCGTCACATCCGTGTCAAACTGCTTCAACCCTACCTGTTTCATTGCCAGCTTATGAATCACCTTTGCTTCTGCCTCTTCTTCTGCATTGACCTGTTGCAGCGGCCAAACACTCGCCAAAAGGAGAGCAACTCCAAAAATGAGCGTCCATTGTTGTAATTTCCCCATATGCACTTATCCCCCAATTTATTTTCTCTATCCATTATATAAAAGGATGAGCACCTGTAACAGACGTATACAGGATTTTTTTGTTTGAAATCCATAATGTTACCAATTACCTACAAAAAATTCATGTATTGATCACATTTTTGATTTAGGACCTTATGTAAAAAAAAGAAGCCGGCAGAAGAAAAGCTGCCGGCTTCTTGTAAGGTTAAGAAGTTGTAACCGCACCGTGTTCTTTCTTATAATGTTCAAATTCCTTTGTCGTACACAGAACCCAGTGGCCCGGGCGTACTTCACGGAATTCCGGCTCTTCACTTGTATCGTGATTGCTTGGATCATAAGTGAAACGCTCACGGGAACGCTCGTAATCCGGATCCGGCAATGGAATGGAAGATAATAGAGATTGCGTGTACGGATGGATTGGGTGCTTATACAAATCGTCCGCGTCCGCAAGCTCAACCATTTTACCGAAATACATAACGCCGATACGATCACTGATATATTTAACCATAGATAAATCGTGGGCGATGAACAGATAGGTCAGCTGGTTCTCTTCCTGAAGTTTTTTCAGAAGGTTTACAACTTGTGCCTGAATCGACACGTCAAGAGCTGAGATCGGCTCATCGGCGATGATGAAACTAGGATCTACTGCAAGCGCACGAGCAATTCCGATACGCTGACGCTGTCCGCCACTGAACTCGTGTGGATAACGGTTCGCGTGCTCTTTGTTTAAGCCTACTGTTTCCAACAGTTCTTGTACTTTGGCTTTTCGCTCTTTTTCATCTTTTGCAAGGCCGTGAATGTCCATACCTTCTGCAATAATATCTTCAACCTTCATACGAGGATTAAGAGATGCATAAGGATCCTGGAAAATCATTTGCATTTCACGGTTAAACTTCTTCAACTGCTCACGGTCTTTCTTGCCGTGTACGTTTTCTCCGTTGAAAAGAACTTCACCGTCCGTGGCATCATAAAGACGAATGATTGTCCGTCCAGTTGTCGACTTTCCACAACCGGACTCTCCAACCAACCCGAAGGTTTCACCCTTATAGATATCAAAGTTTAAACCATCCACTGCTTTTACGACGCTGTGGCGGCCTGTTTTAAAATGCTGTTTTAAATTTCTGATTTCAACTAATTTTTCTTTACTCATACACGCTCACCTTCCGTATCGCTGGATGCATTCGTCGCCATGCCCTTCATGCGGGCTTTTACAGCCTCAGGCGGTTCGACGTTCGGAGCGTTCTCATGCAATAACCAAGTCGCCGCATAGTGAGTGTCAGAGACTTTGAACATCGGTGGTTCCTGCTCCAAATCAATCTGCATGGCGTATTCGTTACGAGCTGCGAACGCATCGCCCTTTGGCGGGTTCAACAAATCTGGAGGAGACCCAGGAATCGCGTACAGCTCTGCATCCTGACTATCGAGGGATGGCATTGACCCAAGAAGTCCCCATGTGTATGGGTGTTTAGGGTTGTAGAAAATGTCATCGACCGTTCCGACTTCAACAATTTTACCAGCATACATAACGGCTACACGGTCCGCAACGTTAGCTACAACGCCAAGGTCGTGCGTGATGAAGATGATTCCGGAATCTGTCTTCTTCTGGATATCCTTCATCAGTTCAAGGATTTGCGCTTGAATTGTTACGTCTAGTGCTGTGGTTGGCTCATCGGCAATCAGAAGCTTCGGATTACAAGCAAGGGCAATCGCTACAACGACACGCTGTCTCATACCACCTGAGAACTGGTGTGGGTACTGCTTCATTCTCGATTCAGGATCAGGGATCCCTACAAGTTCCAATAATTCGACAACACGTTTACGAGCCTGTGTTTTGTTCATTTTCTGGTGTTTGATCAAACCTTCCATGATCTGGTTCCCAACTTTCATCGTCGGGTTCAACGATGTCATTGGATCTTGGAAGATCATTGAAATATCTTTACCACGAATTTTTTGCATTTCTTTTTCGGATAGCTTGGCAAGATCTTTGCCTTCAAAGAGGATTTCCCCTTCTTTGATACGTCCAGGAGGCATCGGGATCAGCTGCATCAACGCTTTCGTTGTTACAGACTTACCGGAACCCGACTCTCCCACGATCGCAAGAGTTTCTCCTTTTTTTACGTCAAAATTGACCCCACGTACAGCTTGTACTTCACCGCCGTAGGTGTCAAAGGATACATGCAAATTTTTAACATCTAGTAATTTCTCCATGTTGTACACCTACCTCCTCTATTCACGCATCTTCGGATCAAACGCATCTCGTAATCCGTCTGCCACAATGTTAAAGGCAATCATAATGAGTGAAATAACAATTGCCGGGAACAACAGAATGTGCGGATATATTTGAATTGAACTGAATCCATCATCAATCAACGTACCTAATGATGCTGTCGGAGTAGGTAGTCCTAGTCCGATAAAGCTTAAGAAGGCTTCGAAGAAAATCGCTGATGGGATCGTAAACATTGTATTGATAATGATCAGACCTAAAACGTTTGGTACAAGGTGACGTCTAAGAATTCGGTTATCCGGTGCTCCTAATGTCCGCGAAGCAAGGACAAATTCCTGGTTTTTCAGTTTGAGGATCTGTCCCCTGACAATCCGCGCCATCGATATCCAACCGGTTATCGTTAAGGCGATTACTATCGATAATATTCCAGGGTCTAGAATCAAAATCATCAAAATAACGACGACCAAGTTCGGAATTCCTACAAGAATCTCGATGATCCGCTGCATATAGTTATCGACACGTCCACCGTAGTAAGCAGAAATACCACCATAAGCTACACCGATCACTAAGTCAATCGCTGCCGCTAAGAAAGCAATAAACAGAGAAATTCGTGTTCCAAGCCACGTTCTTGTCCATAAGTCACGACCGAGTCCGTCTGTACCAAACCAGAAGTTTTCTTCCAGTCCTTTTGCAGCATACGGATCGTAAACAGCTCTTACTTCAGCTTCACCGTTTGCACCGTTACTCAAAACGGTCATATCAATGAATTCTTCCTGATTACTGAAGCGCATCAACGCTTTACGCTCTGCATCCTCTAATGTGTCAGCCGTTTGAACAGTCGTTAACGTTCCGTCCATGCCGATCCAGCCAAGGCCCTCAATTTTAGGTGGCATTTTGGCTACAGACAAATCTTGATCATTCTCGCCATATTCATTGAACATTGGACCAAAAATCGCCATGACAATGAGCACAATTAGAACGAAGACACCCAACATAGCTCCGATATTTTTTCTAAAGCGAATGAAGGAGTCCTGCCAGAATGACAAACTGGGACGGGAAATCTTCTCACTTTCTCCTTCATTCCGCTCAACGGGTACAAATAATTCTTTTTGCGGTTTGTAATTATCCATAAAGTTACTCTACTCTCCTTCAGCCAGTCGGATTCTAGGATCAATGACTCCGTAAAGAAGGTCAATGACCAGGACGATGAATATGAATAAGAATGCGATTAGTAACGTTGTACCCATGATAATTGGAAAATCGTTAGTGTTAATCGCTTTTACGAATTGTTCACCGATTCCCGGAACAGCAAAGATGTTCTCAATAACAAGCGTACCTGTCATCAGACCGATGGCTAGTGGTCCAAGTACCGTAATCAACGGAATTAAAGCATTACGAAGACCATGTTTGAATACGACACCAAACTTGTTGACCCCTTTGGCACGGGCCGTCGTAATGTAGTCTGAACCTAATACTTCAAGCATTTCTGTCCGCATAAATCGGGCGGCAATTGCAATTGGGAAGATGGCCAACGAGATTGTTGGTAGAACAGTATATTCCCAGCCTTCCCACAAGGCAACTGGGAACCAGCCCAACCTGACGCCAACATAATATTGTAAAATACCAGCGAATACGAAAGATGGAATCGATTGTCCAACAACAGCTAAGAATGTTGAACTGTAATCGAGAAACCCATTATGATATATCGCTGAAACCAATCCTAATAACATTCCTAAAATCGTTCCAATCACCATTGCCTGGAAACCAAGCTGCATGGAAGGTCCGATGCGGTCCAAAATAATCGTCGTTACTTCACGATTATCGAACTGGAAAGAGATTCCTAGATCACCTTGTGCTAGATTGACCATGTAATTGAAATACTGAACGGGAACTGGATCGTTCAATCCGTATTTTTCCAAAACGATTGCCTGTTGTTCTTCTGATAATTTATCTGCAGCTGCAAGGGGAGATCCCGGCAATAGCTTCATCAGGAAGAACGTAAATGTAGCAATCAAAAACATCGTTATAAGCATGTATCCTAAGCGTTGCAAAATATAACGTGTCATAAAAACACCTCCTGAAATATAACCCTACATCCTAATCTTGTTGAAATTGACAGAAATTTGTTTATGTTTTGAAAACTTTGTTTGCAGGGAAAAAGAGAGCATACGCCAACTTGCTGGACATATACTCTCTCCCTTATTAGCTAGCCTATATTCGGTTAAATTGTATTATTTACCTTCGATATAAGCATACTTGTAAGTGTAGTCAGGACCCATTGGGTTGACGATTACACCTTGAACGTAAGGCTTCCAAAGTTGTGCAGAAGCGCGCTGATAAAGTGGTGCGATAACCGCATCATCTTGAATCAACAGTTGCTCAGCTTCTAGGAAGTTTTCAAAACGCTCAACTGGCTCAAGAGCAAGCTCATTGTTAGCTTCTGCGATTAGAGAATCATACTCTTCGCTTGCATATCCAGTTTTGTTGTTCGCTCCGTCTGTTACGAACATGTTCAAGAATGTGTTCGGGTCAATGTAGTCAGGACCCCAACCGGAGTTTTGAAGATCGTAATCCATTGCTGTGTCACGATCAAGACGTACTTGGAAAGGCACAGACTCAACGTTTACAGTCAGACCTTCAAGTTGTTCAAGCTGGTCTTTAATGTAAGCGTCCATGTTTTGTGCAACTTCACTGTCGCCACCAAGGTAGCCAAGCTCAGCTTCTTCAATTCCAAGCTCTTCTTTAGCTGTAGACCAAAGCTGTTGCGCTTCTTCTACGTTTGTTTCAATCAAGTCACCGCTAAGCTCACGGAAGTCTTCACCAGAGTCAGGGTGAGAAACAAAGTTTGCAGGAATGTGTCCTACAGATGGAAGGGAACCGTTGTTCAAGATAACGTCAACGATACCTTGACGATCGATTACCATTTGAATCGCTTTACGAGCGTTTACGTTAGAAAGAATTTCGTTTTCTTGGTTCATCTTAACGTAGAATAGTACTGGCTCTTCTTCGATACGGTACTCGTCAGAGCTGCTGTACTGGTCTACGAATTCTGCAGAAAGTCCAGCACGGTCAACTTCACCAGTTTCATAAAGGTTTACACCAGTAGCTGTTTCTTTAACAACACGTACGTTGATTTCCTCAAGCTGTACGTTTTCAGCATCCCAGTAATCCTGGTTCTTCTCAAGTGTCCATCCTTCACCGTGGTTCCACTCAGTCATAACGAATGGCCCATTAGAAAGAAGTGTTTCTGCTTCAAGCGCATACTGATCGCCTTGCTCTTCAACAAACGCTTGGTTCAACGGTAGGAAAGTACCGAAAGTAGTTAGAGACTCAAAGTAAGGAATTGGTTTTTCCAATTGTACTTCAAGAGTGTAATCATCAACAGCAGTAACACCTAGCTCTTCTACTGGCATATCTCCAGCAGATACCGCTTCAGCATTTAGGATAACACCGTTCATCATGTATGGACCGTACTCGGATCCAGTGTCCGGGTTAACCGCACGCTGCCATGCATATACGAAGTCGTTTGCTGTAACTGGGTCACCGTTAGACCATACAGCATCTTCACGAAGGTTGAATGTCCAAGTAAGGGCGTCTTCACTTACTTCGTGATCTGTAGCAATACCTGGCTCAGGCTCAGCACCTTCACCTAGGCGGTATAGACCGTCAGTCGTAGAACCTAACCATTGGAAAGCAACAGCATCAGTTGCTAATGAAGCATCCATAGTTGGGATCTCAGCAGAGTCCATAATGTTAAGTACTTGTTCGCTGTCTCCGGAAGCTTCGTCAGAACCTTCAGAGTCAGTTTCGGTTGTGTCTGTTCCTTCGCCTTCTGAGCCTGTTTCTGAATCGTCGCCGCCAGAACAAGCCGCTAGGAACAAGCTAAGTACTAGTGCGAGTACTAGCAAATACCAATTCGTCTTTTTCATGTAGAAAATGACCTCCCCTAAAAATTTTCTAAAAAATATGTGGCGTTTTGTCCACATATCGAATTATACAAGTTTTCTAACTATTTTGCATTACCTTTTTTTTAGAAAATTAACAGAAATCGCACCATTATTACGGTTCCGTAACACAAAACGTGACTATTTACCTAGTTTATTTTACAGGATTCCCGTACTCGAATCGTTAAATATTAGTCGATATGAATAAAAAATAATTAGGATTCGACGAAACAATGTTATTTATCACGTTTATACGTTAAAGGATTGCATACCCTATTCAACTTTCACTCAAAGCAGAATTTTCTGTTATATTAATGGACATTTACAATTCCTACATATGGATAACCATGTTATAATAGTTTCGACTTTTGAAGAAAGGTGTGTCACTTGATGGTCCATAATAAAAGCAGATGGACGATGCTGCTTGTAAATATCGTGATTGTCACGATGCTGTTTATCTGGCTAGCGCCTGTCTATGACCTGTTCCATTATATCAACCACTTATTTTATATCGCTTACTTCTATTTGTTTATTGGAATTCTTATGTGGATTATACGCGGCGGCTTCTTCGATGCGATCACCTACAGTTTCCGACGCTTCTATAATAACGTCGCGAAAGAAAAGGATTACCTCGATGATTGGAAGGACAAGCCTCTCCCTTCGCAGACGATCCGCAAAAGCTGGCTCGGTTTTTTTCTTTTCAATGGTGGTATGTTGACAGCTGGATTACTCGCTTTGCTCGCTATTTATTACACGATGTAATCTCTTGCAACATCGAATCTTCTCGTATATAATACTGAATTACAAATTCATGTAACGGCGTTGAAGAAGGATAAGTACTCTTTTCGTAACCTTTTCAGAGAGACTGTGGTCGCTGCGAACAGTTAAGGAACATTAAGAGGAATTGGGCCTTTGGAGCTTCTCTATGACGTAAATCGGCGTTAACGATCAGAGCTGACTTTCTTTTTCAAGGAAAGTAATTAGGGTGGCACCGCGAATCATTCGTCCCTTCCATTTTGGAAGCGATGAGTGATTTTTTTATGGATAAATTTAAATGAGGTGAAAACATGCAGACCATTTTTTCAGGGATTCAACCAAGCGGAACATTAACATTAGGGAATTACTTAGGTGCGATGAAGCATTTCGTTGATATGCAAGAGGAGTATGACTGTTACTTTTGCATCGTCGATGAGCATGCGATTACGGTTCCACAGGATCGATTAGAGTTGAGGAAGAACATCCGCTCTTTAGCGGCCATTTATTTGGCATCCGGTATAGATGCCGACCGGTCGACTTTGTTTATTCAATCGGAGGTTGCCGCACATACCCAGCTAGGATGGATGTTACAATGCGTCAGTTACATCGGAGAACTGGAGCGAATGACTCAGTTCAAAGATAAATCAGCTTCTGGAGGAAAAGAAGGCGTGTCTTCCGGGCTACTGACCTACCCTCCTCTTATGGCAGCAGATATTTTGCTTTATCAAACGGATATCGTTCCTGTCGGGGAAGATCAGAAGCAGCATCTTGAACTTACGCGTAACTTAGCTCAACGTTTTAATAATAAGTACAATGATATCTTCACAATTCCAGAAGTGCGGATTCCAAAAGTCGGGGCACGCATTATGTCCCTTCAAGATCCGACCAAGAAGATGAGTAAGTCGGATGAAAACCAGAAAGCCTCTATCTTCATGTTGGATGATGAAAAGAAAATCATGAAAAAAGTAAAGAGTGCTGTGACAGACTCCGAAGGAATCGTAAAGTACGACAAAGAGAATAAGCCTGGCGTATCGAATTTGCTGACGATCCACTCGATCTGCTCTGGCGTATCGATTGAAGAACTAGAACAAAGATATGAAGGAAAAGGATACGGCGATTTCAAACAGGGTGTGGCTGAATCAATCATTAGCGTGCTGAAGCCGATCCAAGACCGCTACCATGAATTGATTGATTCTGAAGAACTTGATGATATTCTCGATCAGGGCGCAGATAAAGCTTCATTTGAAGCACAAAAAATGCTTCGCAAAGCGAAAAAAGCGATGGGCCTCGGTCGTGTCAAAAAGAAAAAGTAAAAAAAAAGCCAGAATTGAGTATTTACTCAATTCTGGCTTTTCATATGTTGTGTTTGATGAGCATTTTCTTCCTGCCAAATCGTTTCAAAAAACGGCTGCCCCTTAACAATTTTTTCACATAAGTCTTCGTGCTGATTAGACCATCCATGACGTGTTTCTTCATATAATCGATCCCACGCTTCATGTGTGGAAAGATGTTTGATATACGGATATTGAATCGGGTCCCACTCTGTGAGCCAATACCTGATCTCTTCAGGATGATCCGAATGTCTCAACTGATCAAGAGCCATCATCAAAAGCTGCTTCAATTGTCGTTCTCTCCGTGTCAAACCTGCCATTTTGCCCGGTTCCAGGGACAAAATATGGTGCTCTTTCGGGACACTTTCTTCTATTATATACGTATCCGGAACTTTTCCTTGGACCATTTCGAGAGCCAAACGTTCCTGTCTTGGAATCAACCGGCTTTTTTTGACAGGCAAGGAATACCCAAGCGTATCAAAAACGAGGACATCGGTACCGTTGGTTACAACGGCTGCATACTCAATGATTTGTCTTTCCTGATTTTTCTTTACACAGGTTTTTTTACGGATTGATTGTAAGAATGATAGCGGCAAATCCTGCAAATCATTTTCTATAAAATCAAACAGATCGTGCTCGACCCGCACTAAAGGGATCTGATCGATCAATTCAATGCCATCCTCTTTTCTCCACTCATGAAACCGACAGACGTTATACCCATTCTCTTCTCCTTCAAACCAGTTCACCCATAGATCATGCATGTATAACATTATTAGACCCTCACTTCCATTCCGTGATCTCTTTAGGTTACATTATGACCAATCCTGGCTTTTTTATTCTTTCCAGCCATTTTTTACTACATTATTCATTCATAAGTATGAGCGCTACTGTAATCAGTAAAAGGCCTAAGGGAAAGAAGTAACATTCGACTCTCGTCTGTAAAAGGAGGAAGAATTCTACCCAGGTCAACCCGGCAGGAACTAGATTCAAATAAGTGATGGTAATGGTGCCGCCTGCGACTGCAAATCCGAACCCCGTTAAAAAAATCATCCACTGCCACATCTGCCTGTCCCCCTTTATTTATTGTATGAGGCAAAAGGAGTGGACATGCTTGAAATCCGTTGGTTTTGCAGCAACAAGAATCCTTGATTTAAGGAAAACAAAAAGCTGATCCTAAACGGATCAGCTTTGATTTTAGTCTTGGTATTTTTGGAAAATCAGTGAGGCGTTATGTCCACCGAATCCTAGAGAGTTGCTCATCACAGCGTTCACTTCCTGTTTACGTGCTTCGTTCGGCACATAATCAAGATCGCACTCTGGATCAGGTGTTTCATAATTGATTGTTGGTGGTAAGATCCCTTCGTTAATAGCCTTCAAGGAAATAACAGATTCGACAGCTCCTGCCGCTCCAAGCAAATGTCCTGTCATAGACTTCGTAGAGGAAATCGCAAGCTTCTGCGCGTGATCTTGAAAGACCGTTTTCGCCGCATGCGTTTCGAATTTGTCGTTGAGTTCTGTTGACGTTCCGTGCGCATTCAAATAGTCGATCGCACTTGGTTCAAGCCCGGCATCTTCAAGCGCCTGGCTCATCGCTCTCGCTGCACCGTTACCCTCCGGCGCTGGAGACGTAATGTGATAAGCATCTCCCGTAGCTCCGTAACCAGTCAACTCACCATAAATTTTCGCTCCACGTTTTTTCGCAGATTCAAGCGTTTCGAGAATAAGGATTCCTGCCCCTTCTCCCATGACAAAGCCGTCACGGTTTTTATCAAACGGGCGACTAGCAGTTTTCGGATCTTCATTAAGTGAGAGCGCTCGTGCTGCTGCGAATCCGGCAAACGACATTTTGTTCATCGGGGCTTCTGTTCCTCCAGCAATCATAATGTCTGCATCACCGCGCTGAATGACTTTGAACGCGTCACCGATAGAGTTCGCTCCAGATGCACAGGCTGTAACTGTACATGAGTTGATCCCTTTAGCTCCGAGTGTAATGGAAACCTGGCCTGCTGCCATATCCGGAATCATCATTGGGATGAAAAACGGGCTGACGCGGCGATATCCTTTTTTCTGGAATGTTTCGAACTGAGATTCATACGTTCCCATTCCTCCGATTCCAGATCCGATCCATACACCTGTACGGTCAGCATTCTCGTCATTGATCTCTAGACCGGCATCTTCAACAGCCATATGAGAAGCGACCATAGCATATTGGACGAAAGGATCCATGCGACGGACATCTTTTCGGTCGATATAGTTAGAAGGATCAAAATCTTTCAGCTCTGCTGCGACGCTTACAGGGTAGTCTTCTTTGTTGACCTTTGTAATTTCGCCTACTCCTGATTGACCATTTTTAATATTGTTCCACATTTCTTCGACGGAGTTACCGACAGGAGTCACAGCTCCAAGACCGGTAACCACTACACGACGTTTATCCATACATCTACTCCTCCTTGGTTACTTCCCCCATCGGAGGGCAACGGCTCCCCATGTGAGGCCGCCACCGAATCCGACAAGAACAACTAAATCATTATCTTTTATTTTACCCGCCTTCACGTCTTCTGACAAAGCAATTGGAATCGATGCAGAAGAAGTGTTTCCGTAGCGTTTGACGGATGTCGCCATTTTTTCTTCCGGAATACCGAGGCGTTGTCTTGCCGCTTCCATGATGCGGATATTCGCCTGGTGAGGGATGAGGTAATCGACATCCTGTTCACTTAACCCGATTTTTTTGACGACGTTTACCGAAGATTCCGGCATTTGACGGACGGCGAATTTAAAGACCTCGCGACCGTTCATGAAAATCGTGTCATCCTGATACAAGTGCGGTCCACCACTTCCGTCAGCCCCAAGTTCAAAGGATAGAATTCCTTTATCTTCGCTGACAGGTCCGATAACGGCTGCACCTGCTCCGTCTCCAAACAGCACACATGTATTTCTGTCTTCCCAGTCGGTAATTTTGGACAATTTTTCGACCCCGACAACGAGAACATTTTTATAAGCATCTGTTTCTATATATTGCTTCGCTGTGATCACACCATACATGAAGCCAGCACACGCTGCGCTCAAGTCCATCGCTGCCACTTTACGTGCTCCTAAGCGCTCCTGAAGCATCGTAGCAACCGAAGGGAACGGCTTATCCGGTGTGACGGTTGCCACAAGGATCATGTCAATGTCATCAGCTGTCATGTCGGCATCTTCCAAGGCACTTACAGCTGCTTCATAGGCCATATCCGATGTATCCATATCATCTGAGGCAATACGGCGTTCCTCTATTCCCGTCCTTGTCCGAATCCATTCATCACTTGTATCCACCATTTTTTCCAAGTCTTTATTCGTCAGGACTTTTTCTGGTGCGTAGTGTCCTACGCCGATGATTCCTGCGTTCATATATTCATCCCCTTAAGGTATTCTAAAATCTTATATCAATTCTTATGACTTGGTACTAATTTTAATTCATAAATTTTTTTTCTGCAAGTGGGCAATCCGTCTAAGAATAGCCTACAATATTCTTTTCTTTATGACATAGATTGAAAATAGGGGTGTTCAGCTATGGCTCAGAAGAAATCTTTACGTCCTGGCCCGTTTGATTTTGGGCAGCGTATGCAAGCAGAAGAGAAAACTCAGGAATCTGTCAATTGGCAGGAGTTGTTTCAGGAGGCTTCTAAAACATGGAAGTCGATTTCTCCTATCGTCCTTCCGATGTTCAAAAAGTTTAAAAAATAAGCTTTGTTAAAACTCAGTGTTTATACTAGAAAATTTTCGTTGTTCCTATCAGAGTTTGGAGGATCGGTAACTCGCTTTCCATGGGCGCCCTCCATTTCCTTTTATTATACCAACGCCGAGGGTTAAAAGAGCTAAACAATAAAAGAACTTTGGTGTGAATCATTTATTATGTAAAAAAACCTCTGCAATTGCAGAGGTTTATTCATTCGGAAGACTTCCTGTTTCTATATAATTGTCGACCGCCTGACTGACTTGCTGGCGGAGATCATCGGGAACATTCGGACTATACTCCCCCATCGCAATCGCTCCCTCTTGAAAATCAAAGGTTACTGATTTCCCTGGAAGCTCATCGTTCATCAGGCGTTCCATTGCTAACTTATATACGACATCCACCTTTTGTACGGTGCTTGTTAACACAGTATTCTCAGCTACTGACGATTGATCCGATACATAGCCGATGGCATAATATCCATCTTTCCTAATTTGATTAATTAACGGAATGTTAAATAAATCACCAGCAGGGTAAAAAACATCCGCTCCCTGATTTTTCATTCTCTCGTAGACCGTCATCGCATAGTCCTTGTCTTCCCAGCTGTTCGTAAAGGCAAGCTCAATATCTGCCTCAGGGTTTTGATATTTGACCCCTTCGTAAAACCCTTCGATTTCCGGCTGCCATTCGAACACGCCAATGAGGCCGACTTGATCCGTCTCTGTCATTTCTCCAGCTACCATACCACCGAAGAAGCCCATGGCCTGAGCACTGAAATTCAGGCTTGTGACATTTTCCGCGGTGAATTCCCCATTGAAGTAAATGAAGTGAATGTCCGGAAAGCTTTGGTGCAATTGCTGAAAGTGATTTCCGTAAACATTGCTGTGTCCGAATACGACGTTTACTCCCTGGCTAGAGAGCTCTTCTACAGATTGAAATGTATCGGCATAAGATTGAACGCCTTCTTTTATATAAACATCAAGATCATACTCTTCCTGAATGGCCTGCAGACCTTTATATCCTTTTTGACCCCATGCCTGGTCATGAATCGTCGTCTCGACAAGCATGCCGACACGGTATTCTTCTCCTTTTCCAGTCAATTGACTGCAACCGGATAGGATCAATAAAAAAGATAAAATGATGATCGTAAAGGTTCTCACACTCAGCACTCCTATATTTGTCCGTCTATAATCCTCCTTTATTCTACACGTTTTTTATCGGAAAAGTAAAATCGCGATGTTTATAAAAAAGGGTACATTCGCAGGTGTGTTTGCCATACTTCACGGACATGGCTTGCGACTTCAGCTTGCTGGTCCTCTCTTTTCACATCCGCTGAGTCCTCTCTGTCTAAAAGAAGGTCCAAAAACGGGGTGGTGACATCTCCAATATAAACGGCTTCCGTTTGGAGCACCCAGTCAAGCAGTTCTTCTTCGCTTTCGATATCCATCCGCTGGATATCCATCCACTCTCCATAAACGATCGGGAGCTTCCAGTCATGCGTCGTGTCTTGCTTTTTATTCCTACCAATTAAACGTTCTGTCGAGCAGCGAATCTCTATTTCCTCTTCCTCTTGATGAATGTGGTTCTCTTTATCCTTTTCATTAAAAAAGTACTGAAAATTGCTGTTTCGCCCTACGTACATATAGAGGTGATCCTTTCTCTTCTGATCGAGACGGTCGATGCCAACGACCTCCATCCCCTCCTGAAGTAAGCTGGTCATGATATGGTATCCGATCCAGTGGAAACAAGGCTTAACGGTAATGACCATTCGCTCCCCCTCTTTCTTGAACGTAACGTAAATAGAAGATTCCTCATCAAATACATTCTATTCGGTAAGAAAACGAATCATGAAGCGATTTCATATTTCTTTTTGGAAAAGCTTCTGGTAAGATTAGTTATAGAATGTGCAAAACGAGGTGAATAGCGATGCGTATTATTTGGACAGCCATTTGGGCGTTTTTACTTAGCTTCATGTCTGCTTATGTAATCAGCAACATGGCGGGAGGCAGCTTTTATTTCTCCCAGGTCATCATTATGACCATTCTATTTACCCTAGCCGCCGTAGTCCTCGGTGAAGGGGTTATTAAAGAAGAAGAGGCCTGATTCAGTTGAGAAGCGTTGCTATCTTAGATGGCAGCGTTTTTTCATGGATAAAAAGCGCTTTCATATTTTTACATATGGTGAAGAATGAATAACTTGGCTTATTGCACATAAAAATCAACTAGCGGTATAGTAGGGGCATGCTGAATCGCTGAATGGATGATCAAGGAGGAAGTTTGAGTATGCAAGAATTGTGGGAGTTGTTGAAATATTTATTTCTCGGAATCTTTCAGGGATTCACTGAACCGATTCCGATTTCGTCCAGTGGACACTTAGTCATTGTCCAGGACTTGATTGATTTGAATTTTGAAGGACTTCAGTTTGAGATCCTCGTCAATTTTGGATCCCTTATTGCTGTCTTAATCATTTACCGCGAAGATTTGATCCGACTTGCCACAAACGGCGTCGGCTACATGTTTACAAAAAATCAGGATCATAAAGAAGATTTTGATTTTATTCTCTACTTAATTATCGGAACAGTCCCTGCTGGTGTGCTGGGAATTGTCCTTGGAGATTTGATCGAAGGCTGGAAAACGGTTCAGACCGTCGGAATTACATTGATCATCACAGGGGTCGCACTCTGGATCATCCGTAACATCCGCGGAAGTAAAAACGATGGGCAGCTAAACTGGAAAGATGCTTTAATCGTCGGACTGGCTCAAGCTGTAGCTTTAGTACCAGGAATCAGTCGATCCGGGGCGACGATTGTGGCGGCGATGCTGCTCGGAATGAAGCAAGAAACGGCTCTTCGTTTCTCTTTCCTATTGTTTATCCCTGTCAGCTTAGGGACGATGCTACTGTCTATTGATGAGCTGCTTGCGGAAGACTTATCAGAGGTATGGTTAGGTTATACGATTGCCTTTCTCGCATCTGTCGTCGCTTCTTATGTGTCGTTGAAATGGTTTATGAACATAATGGCAAGAGGAAATTTGAAATACTTTGCGTTCTACTGCTTTGTCGTCGGTGGACTCGTCCTGCTATTTTTAGTGTAACTGAGCAAGGCCGTCATTGTGCTTAAGTCCATCTCCATGAAATCAACTATAGAGATTTAAAGCACCCATATAAAAAAGGAGCAGAAATCACTCGCCGATTTCTGCTCCTTTTTTATCCTCCGCTTACAGGTGGGATGAAGGCAATGGTATCGTTTTTTTGGATGATCGTCTCTTTGGTCACAAATTCTTCATTGATGGCGACCATGGATTCTGAAATTTTATTCACACCGTATGTATCGTTCACCATCGATTTAACCTCGAGAACCGTTTTGCCCGAAACATCAAGTTTCACCGATTCTGATCCTACTTTATCTTTTAATTCAGCAAAAAAAAGCAGCTGGTTCACTCTGATTCCTCCCTTGCTGGAACGCCCTGGAGCGTCTGTTTTTGATTGCCGATCCATTCTTCGCCGTCTTCCCAATGTTCCTTTTTCCAAATGGGGACGATTTCTTTGATCCTTTCTATCGCATAACGGCTGGCTTCATAAGAATCGTTGCGGTGCGGAGTCGACACGGCGATGATGACGGCGATATCCGAAATATCCAAGCGGCCGACCCGGTGCACGATCGCGGTCTCAGCTTCCGGCCATTTTTGCTTGATTTCATCACCGATTTGACGCAGTTTTTTTTCCGCCATACTTTTATATGCCTGATATTCCAAAAACAGCGTTTTTTTCCCGTTCGTAAATTCGCGGACGGTTCCGATGAACGTATTAATCGCTCCTGCTTCCCGCCTCGTCACAAGACAGACGACGTCATCGACACGCACGGATTCTTCCGTTATCCAAAAACGTTCATTCATGGTTTTTCCCCCTAGCAATTCGATAGACTTCTGGCAGGCTTCTTCTCCATTCATCCAGATGAAAAACAGGGAGCTCCAAAGCATGCGTCAAGCTACGATCCCACGTGACGACAAGCTGGATGTTTTCAAGTTCGAGCAGATTCAGGTCCTCTGCCCGCTTTATAATGACGGCCTTTGGATAGGGTTCCTGCTTGAAGCCTTCTACGGCAATCAAATCTGGTGAAAAATGTTGATAGAGATCTACAAGCTGGCTGAGCGGAAAAGGATCTTCATGGCTCAATTCCAGCTGGAAGCGACGCGGACTGTCGACACCCGTCATGAAAGCACCAGACTCATGAAGGCGATAGCTGTCTGTTCCGTAATGCATCACTTTCAGAGGTTCGTCATGCCCGTGGTGTTTAATGGCGGCGATTTTGTCTCCCTGCCTCGATCCATAAGCAATTAGAGAGGATAACAGAGACGTTTTCCCGCTATTTTTGTACCCGACGATTTGAAAAACTGGAGCTTGTTCCGCCATCTTCCTCTCCCCTTCCTTATAGTCTGTTATGGAAAAGCCCCTACCGATCATTCGAACGGTAGGGGCTTTTACCTCCATCAGATTGACGAATCAATCTGGAATACCAAGCGCGATTTTAGCATAACGGCTCATACGGTCTTTCGTCCATGGTGGATTCCAGACAATGTTGACCTTTATTTCGTTCAATTCAGGAAGGTCAGCCAGCGCGCGCTTTACGTCTTGTTCAATATGACCGGCTAATGGACAGCCCATCGCAGTCAATGTCATTGTAACCGTTGTGTTCCCATCATCATCTATATCGACACCATAGACTAAACCAAGGTTCACAATATCAATCCCGAGT
Organism: Halobacillus fulvus; assembly: GCA_004078665.1. GTDB lineage: Bacteria > Bacillota > Bacilli > Bacillales > Halobacillaceae > Halobacillus > Halobacillus fulvus. Next base: position 46,257 of record SCFO01000004.1, read on the forward strand.
TCAGGGTCAATTACATTTTCAAGGGCGCCCATTGCATTTTCTTCAAGTGCTGTTGTACTCACATTTGTTCCCCCTTCACGTGTGTTCAAACCTATTATAAACAAAATCGGAGTAAGAATAAACCAATCCAGCTATTTAAAGTACTAATTCAAGCCAGTTGACCATCTCCAGGATCGCAAACCGGCTGACTTTGTGGTCACGCCCGATTTCCCTTAAGAAACGGATATTTTCAGGATTTTTATAATCCTTGATCGCTTCATTATAGAACTCATAGCTATGCTCAAACGGAACAACCGGATCTACATCTCCATGCCAGAAAAAGATGGGGCGTCCCTGGAGCTTGTCCATTTGTCTTGAAAGGTCGATTCCCTCAAGATACTCGTAAAGCTCATTCAGCTCAGCTTCTGTAATGGGAAGCTTCATGCCACCTTTTTCAGCATCTGAGATCAATTTTTTCGCAAACTCGACCGGCTTCGGAGAGCCCATCATGATCGTCGATGACTGAATCCACGGATACATCGTGAGAGCGGCACTCGTCGTGATTCCTCCCATTGAAGTTCCTCCAACTCCGATCCGGCGGTTCTCGATCCAACCCAGCCTGTCCAGTTCATCTTTTATATCTTGAAGCTCTTTTAAATTTTGATACACAATATCCCAGAATTTCAGGCTCAGCTCTTCTTTTGTCAAATCCTCGTCACGTTCTCCGTGATAAGCACTGTCCGGCAAGATGACGCGGTAGCCTTTCTGTGCGAGCAAATAGGCTTGAGCCAAGTTGTGTTCTTTTGCAGATGTGAATCCATGAAAATAAATAAAAACAGGAAGCGGCTCCTCCTGCTTAGCTGTTTCGACTACAGTAAGTACAGGTACATTTTTTAATGTTTGACGAATTACTCCTATCATGACGTCGATCCTTTCTCCAAATCTTTACGAATAATTAAAATTGTTCACAACATTTTCCTTTATACTGTAATCGTAACACTGGCGTTTTCAATTGGGAAGTGATTGAGATGACCGGAGAGTCATTTCTTTACATTTCCTTGCCATTTTGGCTACACTATACATACGAAGAGGTGACAGTTATGAGTAAACGACACTTAATTGCATTGGATTTAGATGGAACACTTTTGACAGATGAAAAAACGATCAGCGAAAGCACGAAACGGGTCGTTTTAAATGCGATGGACCAGGGGCACATCGTCGTGATTGCAACTGGACGTCCTCACCGTGCGAGCATCAACTATTATCATGAACTTGGGCTTGACACACCGATGGTGAATTTCAACGGTGCGTTGATCCATCACCCTAAAGACCACCGCTGGGATGCGCTCCATTCCCCGCTATCGATTCGAACAGCACGTAAAATCATTCATACGTGTCGTGAATTAGGGGTCAAAAATATTTTGGCTGAAGTAAAGGATCATGTGTATTTGGACCAATATGATGAGGAAATTTTGAGTATTTTCCAGACCAATAATGATCCGATCAATATCGGAAACCTCCAAAACAACTTAAAGGATGATCCGACATCGATTTTGATCCATCCGGAAGAAGAAAAAATCCAGCACCTTCGCAAGGAATTGGATGAACACGCCTCCTTAATTGACCACCGGAAATGGGGCGCCCCTTGGCATGTGATCGAAATTGTTCGCGCTGGGATGAACAAAGCGGTAGGTTTAGAAAAAATCTCCCGTTACTTCCACATTCCAAAAGAGCGGATCATTGCGTTCGGAGATGAAGACAACGACCTCGAGATGATTGATTATGCCGGTGTTGGTGTAGCTATGGGCAATGCCATCAATGAACTGAAGGATATCTCCAATTATGTGACGGATTCCAATGAAGAAGATGGCATCGGTGAATTTCTTAATGATTACTTGAAGTTGAATAGGGAAGCGATGTAAAGCCAACTTTTTCCTTGAGTAAATGAGCTTTTGCTTCCCATACTAAGCTTGAACGTGAAAGCGTTCAGGCTTTTTTTAATGACAGGAGGGTCTTGTCATGGATAAGAAAGAGCAGCATCGCAAAGACCGTTGGACTGAAGTTCGCCGTTTTGATGAAAGCGAGATGGAGCCCAAAAGGCTTTCAGAAGCAGAACGCAAAGCGATTGAAGCAGACCAGCATACGGTAGGAGGGTTCTAAAAATGGCGAAAAACCTATTCGAAAACGCAAAAGACGCAGTCAACCGTTTTACTCAAAACCGTGACGGCGCACGTACAAACGAAGAGGATATGCAAGCAGCTAAGCAGGCGATCCAATCTGCCTATAGCCAATGTTCTCAAGAGGAGAAACAACAGCTACAGCAATTGGAGCAACAGCTGGAACGTCATCACCAGAACTTGCGATAACCTAAAGCGAGAACCAGGCCATAGGCCTGGTTCTTGTCTTATGTCATGTATACCCTTCCCGTCTAAAAGCAGGAAGAAAATTCAGTCAAGAGTCGGAGTTATATTTTTCTGATTTTGGGTATTATAGAAGTAACCCCTAGAAATTTTCTAAATGAGTACAGCAAAACACCCGGTGATTAGTGCCCACCGGGTGTTTTGCTGTTTATTTCGGTCATTTCAGACAGGGTGTTGACTACTTTCAGGTGCGGATGATCATAGCGTATGTCATGTGACTGGATAAAAACCGCTTGAAACCCATATTGAAGTGCAGGTGCGATTTCATTCATGAAATTATCGCCGATTGAGACAATTTCAGAAGCCTCTCCCTCCCAATTGTCGAGGATCTGCTCAAACCATTGATCGGTCTTTTCCGGCTTGTTCGCTGAAGGTATGACTTCATGAAAGACTCCCTCTAGGTCGAGGTTCTTCAAAATGTTTTTCACATCATATGCCTCACTATTCGTAAGTAAGACTAGCCTCTTTTCTTCTCTCCACTGTAGTAACGCCTCCCGTAACCCTTTCGTTTTGGTCATCTCGAATTGACCAGAGCTCATATAGTCTTTGGTCTTAACGTAACAGTCGTATGCCTCGGCTCTTGTCACCCCGTAATGAAGAGCGATGGAAAAAGGCGGCCACCACCCATCCCCGAGTGCAATCATCGAATGAAAATTCAAATGGACCGGCTCGAGATATGTAGTTCTCACCCTGCGATCTGTCCAAGCATTTCCGCTCCATTCCTCAACTTGCTCGACTATGAATGAAAAGGGATTAACCGTTAATACAACATCTCTCTCCGCATCATACACCTTTCCAATTTGAACGGGATGGCTCCCTTCCTGTGCACGTTCATAATCCTTTTGAAAATCCTCCTGCTTTTGATCATCTACACACTCTTTTAACAATCGGGCGTAATAATCGAAGTGATCTGTATCCTCATACAGCGTTCCATCGAGATCAAACACTAGACACTTGGCGGTTTCCATCATATCAACATCTCCTTTCCTCTCCCTTTCATTATTGTAAACACATATTAAGCTTATATAGACCTTTTGTTATCAATTGTTAATAAACGGTAAATCATATTGTATTTAATTTCTCGGTTATGAATAATGAAGGTGCTACACAAAAAACATGGTTGGAAGTGGGGTTACGAAATTGAAAAAGTGGCTATCCGTATTATTTTTATCCGGGCTGCTTCTTATTCTTGCTGCCTGTGGAACAGAAGGCGATGCAGAAACGAGTGGCACAAGCGCACCAGAAAAAATTATCATGGGATTTGTACCGTCACAGGACTCTGATACGATTGCTGATACGATCGAACCGCTGGCAGAGAAATTGTCTGAAGAGCTAGGTGTGCCAGTTGAAGGAAAAGTAATGAACAATTACTCTGCTGTAGTCGAGGGAATGGGAAGCGGTCAAATACATATTGGATTTCTTCCGGCATTCGCTTATGTTCTGGCTGAAGAAAAGTACGATATTGAAGTACAACTGAAATCAGAGCGTTACGGGAGTGATGAGTACCGTGCACAGTATGTAGTCCGTGCTGATTCAGGTATTGAATCACTGGCTGATTTAGAAGGAAAAACGTGGGCTGTGCCTGATATCACGTCTACATCCGGATTCCTTTTCCCCGCCAATGAAATCATGGACGAATTTGGCGTAGAGGACGTCCAGCAAGAGTTCTTCTCTCAAACGATTTCTGCAGGTGGCCATGATAACGCGATCGTAGCGCTACTTGATGGCAACGCTGACGTAGCGACAACCTTTGAGGACGCTCGTACAGATTTAGAAGAAGAATACCCGACCGTTATGGAAGATACGAAAATCCTTGGGTACACAAACTGGATTCCTAATGACACGATTTCCGTTACACCTTCTCTAAATGAAGAAATGAAAGAAGAAATCAAACAAGCGTTTCTTTCGTTCAATGATCAAGAGGATATGATTCAAATCATGAATGATGTCTACAGTTGGGATGCGATTGTAGAAGCCGACAGCAGCGATTATCAAATTGTCCGCGACACGTACGATAAGTTCAAAGACTCCATCAATATTGACGATATGTAATAAATGTTAATGATTATCCCCTAAATAATCATAGATCGATCCAGGAAGGGAGAATGCATTTCTCCCTTTTTTTATACTTTTGATTTCGGTAAAAGGAGTGGAACACGTGATTGAATGCAAGGATTTATCGCTTGTGTACCCGGACGGCACACAAGGATTAAAAAATGTAAACATAACGATTAACCCAGGTGAATTTGTCGTGATCGTCGGCCTGTCTGGAGCAGGAAAATCCACACTCATCCGGAGCCTAAACCGTCTCGTCCAACCTACCTCTGGCGGTCTTTATATCGACGGAGAAAACATTTTATCTTTGAAGCCAAATGAGTTGAGAAAGCTTCGCACAAAAGTCGGCATGATCTTCCAGCATCACAACCTCGTCAAGCGGAACACAGTCATGAAAAATGTGATCGCCGGGCGTCTAGGATATGTAGGAACACTGAGAAGTTTGATGAATCTCTACTCAAAAGAGGACCGTTCTCTTGCCTACGAAAATCTGAAACGAGTGTCAATAGAAGAAAAAGTCCACACACGCGCTGATCAACTTAGCGGGGGACAGCAGCAGAGGGTATCGATTGCACGTGTACTTACTCAACAACCTAACGTGATTCTCGCTGATGAACCTGTGGCAAGTCTCGACCCACCAACGTCTCATCAGGTGATGAATTATTTAAGAAAAATCAACCGTGAAGACGGGATTACAACGATTGTAAACCTTCACTTTATCGATATGGCGATGGAATATGCAGACCGGATCATCGGAATGCGTGCGGGGCAAGTCGTTTTTGACGGACATGTATCAGAAGTGAGCGAACGGACCTTTGAGGATATTTATGATCGAAAAATCAAGGAGGACGACTTGCGGGGAGGTAATGAGCCATATGAATCCAACAAAGCCATTACCTCTTAACGAAGGAAAGGTTCCCGGGCTAGTTTCCAAGCAAAAGAAAAGGTCGAATCTTCTCATCTTGTTAGTCATTCTAGTTCTTTATATTGTCAGCTCGTTGCAGACGAACTCTTCCCTACTTCGCTTTGACGGAGAATTTTTCTCCAACGTGTGGCGCATGATGAGCCAGATGTGGCCACCCCAGTTCGCTTATGCCCCGATGATTTGGCCTAAGCTGATGGAGACTATTCAGATGGCTGTATTATCCACTGTACTGGCCGCACTTTTTTGTATTCCGCTTTGCCTTGTGTCCGCCCAAAATATCGTAAGGAACAAATGGATTTATAACGGAATGAAAGGGTTTCTCAACATCCTTCGTACGATCCCAGAGCTCATCCTAGCCGTCCTATTTGTCGGTTTGTTCGGGATTGGGGTATTTTCCGGAATCCTCGCTCTTTTCATTTTCTCTTTAGGAATCCTTGCCAAGTTAATGAGCGAAACGATTGAAGGAATTGACAACCATCAGCTCGAGGCGATGGAAGCAACTGGTGGGAATCGACTGCAAGTCATCTGGTACGCAGTCATTCCACAAATACTCCCTCAATTCGCTTCGTTTTCACTCTATGTGTTTGAAATCAATATTCGTGCATCCGTCGTTCTAGGGTTTGTCGGTGCTGGAGGGATCGGTCTATTGATCCAACAGCAAATCAACTTCTTAAACTACCCAGCCGCTATGGCTGTGGTCATGATTATCTTCTTCGTTGTAGTGATCATCGACTTTATCAGTAATAAAATGAGGGAGGCGCTTCTATGAATACATCTGTCTTACCTCCACCGAAACCTAAACGATGGAAATCCTTCTGGATCAAAACCGTATCGATTCTTCTTTTTTCTGTTTTGATCGGCTGGTCGATCCTCGGCATCGCCGGAGGGTTAAACATCGAACGAGTATTCAGCATGACGACGATTGAACGCGCTCAAACCGTCATCCCGCAGTTATTACAGCTGAACGGCGAACAGTTTGGCCGAATTGTCGGCTTAATCATTGAAACACTTGCGATTGCCTTCACTGGTTGTTTGATGGCAACCGTCTTCTCTGTCCCTTTAGGGTTTCTAACAGCTAAAAATATGATGGGAAACACGTGGCTAGGTCAAGTGGTTCACTCATTTTTCAAGGTTTGGCTTAATGCCACCAGAACTTTTCCGGAAATTCTCTTGGCGCTGATTTTTGTCGCTTCCATCGGGCCGAGTCCATTTGCTGGTGTTCTGGCGATTGCGATTGGCTCGACAGGAATGCTCGGAAAATTGTTTGGTGAAACAATTGAGACCGTTGATATGGCTGTCGTAGAAGCAATGCAGGCAAATGGAGCGAATAAAGTTCAAATTCTTTTTTACGCGATTCTCCCTCAAGTCATTCCGGAATTTTTAAGCTATGCGATCTACCGTTTTGAAATTGATGTCCGTGCTTCAACCATTCTCGGTGTCATTGGAGCAGGCGGAATCGGCACACTGATCGTCATCTCAGCCGCAAACCGGAACTGGGGCGAAGTCGGTCTGATTGTCCTTTGTATCATCATCGTCGTCACCGTCATTGATTACTTCAGTGCTTTTATAAGAAGAAAGCTTGTGTAGATATAGGCAGAAGAAAAGCCGTGGGTTCATCCACGGCTTTACCAAAATCGTTTATAGGATCTTTTTAACGTCACAGCATAGAGGACGTGACCGATCAACCAGTAGAGGATCGCCACTCCATCTGTTAATGCAGGGGTTTCTTTTATCGCAAGAATCGTCAGTGGAACATAAGTTGTCGAAGCAATTGCTGTCAGCACAATGGACAACAGCCACTGGTTTTTGTTCGTATCCTCCAGCCAGTGCTTCAAGGTAAATACAAAAAGAATACCGATTATCCACGAAACAATCATATGAAAAAGAAATTCTATGAATGCCGGCCATTCGATATCTCCGATTACCGGAATGAAGTCGACGTTCATAAGGAGCGTATAAACAAGCTTACCTGTTGCAAGCTCTACAAACCACATATAGACCCCTAATACAATCCCTGATATCGTTCCGATCCATAACCCCCACCGAACCATTGGCTTCACTTCCTTAATAAGCTTCTTGTTTTCTCAATTCCCGTAACAAGTTTTCTAAAACCTGTCGAAGCTCTCGATAATCGCCCTCGAGCATACGGAAATATAAAGCTCTCATGAAGTGTTTACTATTATTGATGATAATATCCTCACTCGGATCCTTCCAGTCGTCCCTTTCATATAGTAGCGTCTCCAGCCATTCGACGCGATCAGCAGGTGATATTTTCTTAAACATCATGAGAACAGCTGTAACCATCCGTTCTTCTTCATCAAACAAATACGGCTGATCGATTAAAAACTGTTCTTTTATCACAGGCAGCATTTCTTTAATATGGGTTTCAGTGATTTCGTCACACGCAGCCGTAGCATAAAGTGCATCACCAGCATGTGCCATGGCATGTGCCCAGCCTTTGCCTTTCACATATCCACGGTGGTCGCGCTCTTGATGCATGTATCGTTTCAAGTTATCCCATACGCGAACAACCTCTTCTTCCTTCAAAAAAGGCTGCTTACGATGCCTCTCTAAAATCGGTGGAATCAGAAGGACCGAGAAGCTTCGCTTAAATACAGCGTCCTCTTCTTTCTTTGAAGTGCCGATTCGATAAAACAAGTAGTTTTTATTTAAAATGGATTGCAATATATTTTTAAGCTGATCGTTACTATAATGTCCGCGCTCTATGAACGTTGTAAAAATGGAGTGAATAAGGTCGTCACGCAGCACTGGGTGAACGGACCCTATTTTTTGGAGCATCATAGTCGTCAACTCTGGTAAACTTTGATTTTCAGGCAACTGAAAGTCATTGTCTTTGATCGGTTGTAAAACGTCAATCAGTCTTGTTTCCATGCTACACCTCCTAAAAGTGGTTTCATTGTAACACAGGACAGGTCCCCATATATATGCACAAGCTTATAGTTTAGCAAGACGGTTTTTTTTGATAGAATAAGAACAGATGTTAAAGAGGAGGATATGAATATGGCCATACAAGTACAAGAAACACCAAACCCGAATGCACGTAAATTCACGACAGAGTCTATGATTTTCCAAGGGGACGGAAGCGTCTCTGTCATGCCAGGTCAAACGAGTGAGCATGACATCATGAATGAATTAATGACTCTGGACGGAGTCGACAATGTTTTCGGATTCCAAAATTTCATTACCGTGAACAAGTTACCTCAGGCAGACTGGGATGAATTGACTCCGAAGGTAAAAGAAGTCCTATCCAATTTCGGATACTAAAAAAAGCCGCTGCGAATCGTCGCAGCGGTCTTTTTGTGTCTTATGTTTTAAAGTTGCTCCAATGGGATCGCGTTCATGTCAGCTGGCTGACCATCTTCTGAACTTTTCTGGAACATCATTAATGTTAATGTACGGAATTCAGGCAGGTCTTCCTCTGCAATATTAATTTCCAGTTCAAACGATGCCCATTCCGGCGCGCCCGCTTCTACTTGGAATACGGTCGGTTCCACAAGGACGTTGTGACCATCCTCCACGCTGTACATGAAGGTGCCTTCATTGACACGTGCTTCGCCTGTCACGACGTACGAACCATTCTCCCCCGTTACTTCAAGGTTACGAAATGCTTCTCCGTCTCCCTCATATTGACGGACCTCTGAAGAATCTTCTGGCGCTTCTTCAGCCTGAGCTTCTTCGATTGTGAACGGCTGTGTCACTTGGAAAGGCGTAGCTTCTACCGGTTGATCGTTGATCGTGTTCACTAAAAACGTCATGGTTGCTTCATATTCTCCAGGCTGTTCAATACCCGTCCACATCTCCTGGGCAGAAAAAACGTCTCCACTCGCCAGTTCTTCTGTCGTAAGTTCTTGTGTGAACATCTTATCAGCTGAGAAGGTATAAACACTTTCCCCTTCTGCGTTCGCTACTTGAATCTCATACTTCTGGCTGGAAGTGAAACCCAAAATCACAGGCTCGTCTCCCGTGTTTTCAAGAGAAAACTTGAATGTTGCATCGTCTTCCGTCGTTTCGACCGTTGCATCCATAGATAATTGCTCAATTAAAGCATCCATATCAACTTCAGGCTCCTGTTCTTGTGACGTCGTTTCCTGATCCTCATTCTCGTCACTGTTCGCTTCACTCGTTTCAGTGTTGCTGCCACAGGCAGCTAAAAATAATACCATGACCCCCATCATGATGGCTATGAATTTTTTCATTTCGCCACTCCTCTTTTTTTATTTATCTATATAGACGCACTACAAATGAAAAAGTTACACGCTTATCCATCTTTTCTAAAAAATCCGAAGATTCCTGTCGTCTGGACGATATTTGTAAATGCGTTGGGATCGACTTCACTAATGATATGCTGTAGGTCGTACAGTTCATAGCGCGTAATAACCATGACGAGCATGTTCTTATCTTCCTGCGTAAAAGCTCCGCGAGCCGGAAGTGTTGTAATCCCGCGCACCATTTGAGCATGGATCGCCCTTTCTAATTCGGGAGCTTTCGATGTAATGATCATCGCCGTCAGTTTTTCGTGACGGGTATGGATCGCATCAATGACACGGGTTGTAACGTAAAGCGTCAGCAATGTATAAAGAGCGTTCTCAGGTTCGTAAAGAAACCCGGCGATAGCGATGATCGCTCCATTAATAAATAGGAAGTACGTGCCAATCGGACGGTCTTTCATTCGGGATAAAATCATGGCGATAATATCCAAACCACCCGTGGATGCCCCCCATTTCAAGGTGATTCCGACTCCGACACCACCAAGTACCCCGCCGAATACGGCATTAAGAATGATGTCCTCCGACAATTGCATAATAGGAATCAATTCCAAGAAAAGTGTTGTAAAGGCAACAGATATCGCGCTGTACACCGTAAACCCTTTTCCTACTTTCAACCAACCAAGAATAGCCACCGGAATGTTCAGTATGAATAAGATCAGACCGGTGCTGACGCCTGGAATCCCGAGAAAGTCGTTGAACACACTTGTCATCAACTGGGCAATTCCAGTAAAACCGCTCGCATAAACATTCGCTTCAATTAAGAATAAGTTCAATGATATCGCATTAAAAACTGCCCCGAACAGGACAATTAAAATTCGCTTCAATTCAACAGTAAACATATGATAACCTCCCTCTCTAACCCACTATTCTGTTTTATCACCGTATGTTGGCAAAATCAAGCGATGATTTGAGTATTTTTACAGTTTCTGAACGATTGTTTTGACTATCTGATGCATTGTGCCTAAACTTAAAACAAATACTCCTAAAAAGCAGGTGAAAAGATGTCTGTACAAATATTATGTGATTCCGCTAGTGACCTATCGAAAGAAACCTTAGACTCTTTATCATTGGAGGTGCTCCCTCTACGAGTTTCCATCAATAACGAGGAATATGAGGATGGCCAGTCGATTTCTCCCCTTGAAGTTTACGAGAAAATGCGCAATGGTGACGCTCCTAAAACATCACAAGTTGCACCTGAAGTGTTCCGGGAACACTTTTTGAAGCATGTCAAACAAGAGCAGCCTTTTCTTTATTTTGCGTTTTCTTCCGAGTTATCCGGCACTTATCAGACAGCTAAAATGGTCGAGCAGGAAATTAAAGAAGAATACCCGGATGCTCAGTTTGATGTTCTGGATACGAAGGCAGCCTCACTTGGTTATGGACTTGTCGTGATGAGAGCAGCCGAAGAGGCTGAAAAAGGGACTTCCTATGAGGAGATTCTTGATCTCGGTACATATCACGCCACCCACATGGAACATATTTTTACGGTAGACGACCTCGAGTATTTATACCGTGGGGGTCGTGTAAGTCGGACCGCCGCTTTTGTCGGGAGTCTGCTAAAAATCAAACCTCTTCTCCATATGGAAGACGGCAAGCTTGTTCCTTTGGAAAAAATAAGAGGTTCTAAAAAAGTGTTAAAACGGATGGTCGAAGTGATGGGGGAACGCGGCGAAGACTTAAAAAATCAACGGATTGCCATCAGTCATGGTGACGCACTTGATACCGCTGAGAAGCTTGCCGAGATGATCAAAGAAGAATACGGAATCGAAGACATACACATCGATCTGATCGGATCCGCAATCGGAGCCCATGCAGGACCTGGAACCATCGCCTTGTTCTTTCTCAATCAACCTTACAAATAAACATTCCCATTCTGACGTAACCTAACCCTCTTTAGAACGACTAAGTTATAAAGGGGGTTTTTTCTATGAAAAAATGGGGGTTACTTTTCGTCATCCTTTTTCTCGCAGCCTGTAGCAGTTCAGATGATTCGATGGGCGAGGTAGGTGAACAAGCTTCAAAAGAGGAAATGTCACAAGGACTTTCGGACACTGCCGATTCAGGAGCTGTTGAGGGCGAAGAACCACTCATAGACAATGCTGCCGACCGGATGATGATTTACGAGGCTTCGATTGAACTCGAAACGAACGACTACGATACGTTTCACACCCAATTGGAAGAGCGGATGAGAGAGAACGATGCCTATATGGTCGAAACCAACATCTCCAAAAACGAGGGTGGCAAAAGACAAGGTTTGATTCGTTTACGGGTTCCCCAACCCAACTTTGAAAGGATGCTTCAGGATTTTGAGGACATCAGTGAGAATATACAATCGAGGAATATTAGCGGACGCGATGTCACCCAGCAATATGTGGACCTGGAATCGAGACTTGCGGCTAAAGAGAAAATTGAAGATCGTCTGCTTACTTTTCTTGAGGAAGCCACGGCCACCGAAGACTTGATCAAAATTTCGCAGGACCTTGAACGCGTCCAGTCTGAAGTCGAAGTGTTAAAAGGGCAGATGAACCTGCTCGAAAACCAAAGCGAATTTTCTACAATTACTTTATTGGTGACAGAGACAAAGGTCGTTGTTCCTGGCGTAGGGTCAGAGTCTCTCAATACATGGGAACGGACAAAGCAAGCGTTCGCCCAGTCACTGAACGGAATTACCTCTTTTTCCTCCTGGCTTTTTGTAACCATCGTGGGGTACTCGCCAGTCCTCTTTTCTGTTTTTATCATCGTTTTCGTGTTCTGGTGGATCAGACGTAGAAAAAAATCCGCGCGAACGTAAAAAAGGAAGCAGAGTCCCTGCTTCCTTTTTCTCTTAATGATTCGTGGTTTTTTCTATCCTTTTACTCTTCACACTCATAATGATCACCGCAAGGACAAACAGGCTGAGAATTCCCCCTACGAATCCGATAAACAGCCAATTGTATCCCCGGTCTGATTCGATGATAAAGACATCCGCCGTTTCGCGTTCCATACCGATCCGGTAATTTCCGTTGTCCTGCTGACGAATGACACCGTCTTGCAATAAACCTCTAAGCTGATAGTCTTCCGGCAGGTCCTCTACCTCCGCGACATTTGTTTTAGTCGCGTTATTAATGGCAATCAGCATCTCTTCATCTTCGTAACTACGCTTATATACGAGCAATCCATCTTCATCATGAATTTCCTCGTAATCTCCTCTAGTCAAAACAGGAAACTGTTCCCTCATCGATGTCAACTTTTCAATGCGCTGTTTTAACTGCTCGTTGCTCGTCTTAAAGTTCATCATCGAAATCTCTCCGTAATTCCCGCCATCATCGAGCGGAACCTCTGTCCCGTACATCATCATCGGGACGCCTGGAGTCGTAAATGTGTAAGTCAACGCCAGCTCCCAGCGTGTAATCGGGTTCTGTCCTTCCTCGACCGTCTCGTGAGTGAACCGTGTTCCCTTAGGGCTGTCCACCGTATGAATGAGCGTATAATCGGTGTCGGAGTCAAAGGCTGTCCGCTCCTCTACCGTACCTCCCGCTTTGCTGAATTCTTCCCGGACTTTCTTTTGGGCATCAAGATTGTGATGGCCGTTCACTACAGGCGCAGAATCATTACCTTCCGTCGTTGTGTACAAAAAGAAATCGCTCTTTGCCGCATCCGACTGTTGCGCCAATTGCTCATAAAACTCATCCGATACATTTTCAGAAGCATCGACTCTGAAGCCATCGACGTTCGTTTCCTCAATCCACCATCGGGCTGTCTCTACCAAATATTGGCGGACTCCAGGCTGACTAGTGTCAAGTTCAGGCAGTCCTTCCTGCCATGGATTTCCGGGAGCTACTGATTCGTTTTCTAAAAACCAGTCTGCTTTCTCCGGATCATTCACCCATGGATGCTGGGCTGATATGTAGCTGACAGGAAAATCAAAGAGTACACGCAAATCCCGGCTATGTGCTTCTTCCACTAACTGAGCAGCCGTTTGAATCGATCCAAAATGCTCCTCTACTGCCCGAAAGTCCTCCACCGCATAGCCGTGATAGCCAATCGGGTCATTTTGCATAATCGGTGACAGCTGGATGGTCGTGAATCCAAGTTCCTGAATATAATCCAACTGCTCGATGACACCTATTAAATCTCCTCCGTGAAAAGCTTCCGGATCTTCAACATTAACGGGGTCATCGTTTGCCACTTCCCCATTCATAAATCGGTCGACTTGAATATAATAAATGCTCTCATCCTGCCAGAGTCTTTCTTCCCTGTCCAACGCCTGGGCCGGAGAGGTTCCTAGAAAAAAGAATGAAAGGATGAGTACTAACGGAACGATACGTCTCACCGTTACTCCTCCTCTATGCTGTTCTTATGCTGAATGTCATCGTTTTCACTAACTCTTCTAGAGTATCCTTTCCACGTCCTTCCCGTCAATTGTCCGTGAAGGATTTAGGGGTATTCTGTTCGATCTTTTAACAATTTTTTGTCGATATCAGTTTATGGAACTACTTATAATAGGTAAAGACTATCCATGTAGATCGACCAGAATCATCATCTAGCATTCATTGTGGAGTATTGGGTATCCTTTCGAATCATTTCGCACGAGAAAAAACCCCTATATAAGAATAGAGGTTTTGGATACTCCAGTGTTGATGTAATAAATGGAACATCCCGATTGCCTTCCCATTGTCAATCAAAACGTTCCTTGATGTTTCCGTTCACCTATCATGGTAAGGAGGAGCGGGAAATGGCGAGATTCCTATGGGGAGGAAAGGGCAGGCTGAGATCCCGCCCGTGGCAGGTATTTCCCGCTCCTCCGAGCTCTGGTATGAAAAACGGAAACTTTCTAGTATCAACATTAAGCTTTAACAGAGCTTCCTTTTAAATAAATGTCACTCTACAAAGTCCAATTCCTAAAGCTTCACTTTGTAATGTTCCATCCAGTAATTGATCTGACAAAGATAGGCGATCAGCTGTGGTCCTGTCATGAGCTGACCAAACCATGGAGTATCGATGGCCTGCCCTTCAGAATCATTGAGCTCTTTTACACGATCACGGTCAAAAAGACGGAACATCGGGGCATTGGGATCTGCAATGATTTCGTCCATCCAGTCACACACTGCTTTCGTATAATCAGGGTGAAACGTTTTCGGGTACGGATTCTTCTTCCGGAACAGGACCCGGTCAGGCAATAGCCCTCTCAAGGCTTCCCGGAGCAACCCTTTTTCCTGGTCACCGTAATGCTTCATTTCCCAAGGAATATTATAGACATATTCGACAAGACGATGGTCACTGAAGGGAACCCTGACCTCAAGGCTCGCCCCCATGCTCATCCGGTCTTTCCTTTCGAGCAGTGTCTGCATGAACCAGTTCATATTCAAATACGACATTTGACGGTGCTTCGTTGCGGCTTCATTTTCACCCTGAAGGGTCGGGGTTTCATCGATCGTCTTCTGGTACCTTTCGAGCATATACGTTTCGATGTTCCCTTTCCATTCGTCACGAATCAGCGACGTTCTTTCTGTCAGCGATCGGATCCACGGAAATCCTTTTCTTTCCTGGTCCTCTTTCCGGTAAAACCATGGATAGCCACCAAAAATTTCGTCTGCACACTCCCCCGATAAACCTACCGTCACTTGCTCCTTGATCTTTTCACAAAACCAAAGCAGAGAAGAATCGACATCCGCCATGCCTGGCAAATCGCGGAGTTCGACTGCACGCTTCAGCCGGTCCACTAAATCCTCTGTTCCGGCTTTCATGACTGAATGGTCGGTCTGATGCTGATCGCTTACGAGTTCAATAAATGTTTCATCACGGTCGGGTTGAAAAGCATTTTTCTTAAAATATTTTTCCTGATCTTTATAATCGATGGAGAATGTTTTAAGCGTTCCTTTTCCTTCTTGCTTATATTTTTGTGCCGCCACAGACGTGATGGCACTGGAATCTACCCCGCCTGATAAAAACGTACCCAGTTGGACGTCCGATACGAGCTGACGCTGACACGCGTCGATGAACAGCCGTCTAACTTCTGCAACCGTTTCATCCCAGTTATGCACGTGGCGCGCTGCTTTGACATCCCAATACCTTTCGACCGTCCAACTTCCTTTTTCCCAGAAAGCACGATGACCTGGCCGTACTTCATGAATATCTTTAAAAATCCCATGTCCCGGACTCCTTGAAGGCCCGAGGGCGAGCAATTCTTGAACTCCTGTTGGACTCAGTTCAGGCTCTACTCCAGGGTGTGCCAGAATCGCTTTTATTTCAGAGGCAAACAACACATGATCCGAATGCTGTTTGTAAAAAAGCGGCTTGACCCCAAGGCGGTCTCGAGCTAAAAAGAGACGTTCCTTTTTTTGTTCCCATATTGCGAACGCAAAAATGCCATTAAAGTGTTCGACACACGCTGCTCCCCACTCCATATAGCTCACAAGGACGACTTCTGTATCTGAATGAGATCCGAACGTCCAGCCTTTGTTCTTCAGCTTGAGTCGAATGTCTTCTGTATTATACAGCTCCCCGTTGTAGCAAAGGATAAAGGTTTCTCCACCTGAGGTGCGAATCATCGGCTGTTTTCCTCCGGCAGGGTCCACAACGATGAGGCGTTGATGACCGAGCGCCGCCGGTCCATCGATCCACTTCTGATAATCATCCGGGCCACGGTGCTTTAGAGTGCCAGCCATTTCATCGAGCACGGGTTCCTGATTTTGCGCACCCTTTTCAATCCATCCTACAATCCCACACATTCACCCTCACCATCCTTAATCTAAAGAATGCCGGTTTTTCAAAGGCATTATAGCTTAAGATATGAGAAAAAAAAGAAATTGATGAAAAAAAATCAACTTTTGTATTGACAAGTTAAGTGAGAATCATTATCATTTTAATTGATAATAGTTATCAATCCGTTACCCCCCAAATAACGGAGCAACCATTACGTGTAGTTGACCCCCCTAGATTATAAAAAACGCTGCATGCCTTCTGGCATGCAGCGTTTCTTTTTAGGCCGGAAGGATTCCTAGCGGTAGGAAACCGAAGCCCATGATGATTGTGATAATTGCCGCAATCAGCAGCTGAGCCCACCAGATACCGGCCGGCTTTTTCTTTTTATACTTGACGGCAACCATTTCCATAGCTGCAATCGTCCATAATCCAAGAATTAATTTGAAAATGACGCCTGGTCCATAATTCGTATAAATCGCGAACAAAGATCCGCCAGAGTATAGAATTAATAAATAGTCCGCTCGTAAAATCATGTGAGAGATTTTAGCTGCTTTTTCATTTCCTTTACGTGTGAATGTCGTTACTAATCCAACGAGCACAAACGCGATTACCCATGAGGTAATATGTAAGTGTGTCATGTAAACTTCCTCCTTTTCTTATATAACTACGGTTATCATACCATGATTGAATTAAAGATTCCCATTAAAAAGAATACCCCGATATTTTATCCGACTAGACAGAAAATTAGCAACAAACCTGTTATAATGGGTAAAGATTGAAATGAAAAATGGAGGGATACGATGATCGCAAGCAGTCAGCAAATCATTGATCAGACACAAGAATTTGGTGCGAAGAACTACCACCCGCTTCCAATCGTCATTGCAAAAGCGGAGGGAGTTTGGGTTGAGGATCCGGAAGGTAATCGTTTTATGGATATGTTAAGCGCTTACTCCGCTGTCAACCAGGGGCACCGTCACCCGAAAATTATTCAGGCACTTACCGATCAGGCAAGCCGGGTAACGTTAACATCCCGCGCCTTCCATAATGATCAACTAGGTCCCTGGTATGAAAAAATATGTAAAATCACGAATAAAGAAATGGCATTGCCGATGAACACAGGAGCCGAAGCTGTTGAGACTGCTATCAAAGCCGCTCGCCGCTGGGCCTATGATGTGAAAAAAGTACCGGACAACCAGGCTGAAATCATCGCTTGTACAGGAAACTTCCATGGCCGGACGATGTCCGCCGTTTCTCTTTCTTCCGAGGAGGAATATAAACGCGGCTTCGGACCGATGCTCCCAGGGATCAAGCTCGTTCCTTACGGTGATGCGAGTGCTCTTAGAGAAGCAATCACCGAAAATACTGCGGCCTTCCTTTTTGAACCGATCCAGGGTGAAGCCGGAATCGTCATCCCTCCGGAAGGATTCTTAAAAGAAGCGTACGACATCTGCCAGGAGAACAATGTCCTGTTCATCGCAGACGAAATTCAGGCTGGACTTGGACGAAGCGGCAAAATGTTTGCCTGCGACTGGGAGAATGTAAGCCCGGATATGCTCATTCTAGGTAAAGCCTTAGGAGGAGGCGTCTTCCCGATTTCATGTGTCGTAGCAAATAAAGATGTCCTCGGAGTCTTCAACCCAGGATCTCACGGTTCGACGTTCGGTGGAAACCCGCTCGCTTGTGCTGTATCCCTTGCTTCTCTTGAAGTGATCGAAGAAGAGAAGCTTGCCGAACGCTCTCTTGAACTCGGTACGTATATGAAAAATGAACTGCAATCGATTCACAATCCTAAGATCCAAGAAGTTCGCGGAAAAGGCTTATTTATCGGCGTTGAACTGACTGAACCGGCTCGCCCTTATTGTGAACAATTGAAGGAAAAAGGGCTGCTTTGTAAAGAAACTCACGAAAATGTCATCCGCTTCGCTCCTCCTCTTGTAATTGAAAAGGAAGATTTGGATTGGGCGATTCAGCAAATTAAAGATGTGTTAAGTTAATCTTCACAAGCCCGCTCAGGTTCTGTTCCTGAACGGGCCTGTTTTATATTTTTTCACAACGGGGCGGGCCTTTTACGACCCCACTCGTTGATAAAAACAGCTCCTATGATTAGGCCTACACCGACCCACTGCCAAGGCGTGACTGGCTCCGAAAGAATAATCATTGCCGACACGATAGCTACCGGCAATTCCACTGTACTTAAAACATTGGCGAGCCTAGCAGAAATAAGCGGTGCTCCGGCCGCAAAGAGGAATGGAGGGAGGACTGCACCTACGAGCGCAACGCCCATTCCGAGCGTCCATAAACGTCCATCAGCAGAAAAGACCCTCGGAATTTCCTGAACAAATACGAAAAGAATCAAGATCATAGACCCCGCTACCATGAACGAACTCCTTGTGAGCGGATCAGAATCAGGAACGACTTGACCACTGAAGAAAATGAACCCCGCATACGAAGCTCCTGACAAAAGCCCTAAGCCCAGCCCGACCAACGGCAGTTCCATTTCACTTCCCCCAGCAATTCCTGATGCAAATAACACGCCCGTCAATGTAATCACTAATGCGAGAAGATTTTTTCTTTCCGGTGCTTTCTTTGTGAAGATCCATTCATATATCATGCCGATCCAGACGAATTGAAAGAGTAATATGATCGCTAAAGAAGCCGTGACATACTGCATGGCCGCGTAGTAGAAAATACTCGTCAACCCGACAGTAGTGCCGGTAGCCATGACCTTTAATCGATCTTGGTTCGATAGCGGATGACGCTCCTTTTTAAATACTTTTAAGCTCCAGAGAATGATAAAAGCACTGATCATTTGAACAAGGTTGATTTCTCCAAGAGAATAACCGAAGGCATAACCGGTTTTCACAAAAATCGGTGTGAAACCGAAACTCGCCGCTCCGAGCAGCACGAGAACAATACCATTGATTTTCACTTCGCCCCCCTCCTTTCTCCGTCCTTATCCTATCATTTTCATGCTCTAATTCCTTCCTAATTATTTCAAAGCCCGACATTTTCCACAACCTTTTCAAACAAACTTGATATTCCCTCATACGGTCTTTACGTAAAAGGGTTCAAGCGTGATTTTTAGGGAAATATACCCTAGAGGATTTTAACTGTAGTTCTAAATTTATGAGGAGGTATATCGAATGAGTAAAGTAGCGATTATTACAGGCGGTGGAAGTGGCTTGGGGAGATCTGCGGCCCTTCGCCTTGCTGAAGAAGGCGTAAACATCAGTGTGGTAGATATAGATGAAGATGGCGGAAATGGGACAGTCGACTTGGTAAAGAATGCAGGAGCCGACGCCATTTTTATAAAAGCGGACGTATCTAAAGCAGAAGAAGTGAAAAAATACGTAGACGAAACCGTCGAGAAATTCGGAACGATTGATTACTTCTTTAATAATGCAGGGATATCTGGCAGTGGTGCTTTTTATTTGGATACAGAAATCGAAGAAATTGAAAAAATTGTCGGCATCAATTTATTAGGTGCTTTATATGGGATCCGTTATGTAGCGGAAGTGATGGTCAAAAACGGGGGCGGTTCGATTGTGAACACGTCCTCCAGCGCCGGTGTCATCGGCCAAAGCACCGTCGTCACCTATTCTGCAACCAAGCATGCGCTTGTCGGGATTACAAAAAGTTTAGTCGCAGAGTACGCCAAAGATGGACTGCGCATCAACGCTGTAGCTCCCGGTCCTACAGAAACACCAATGGTCAAATCTTATTTTGAAGCCAATCCACAAATGAAGAAAAGTGCAGAGGAAGGCATTCCACAAAAACGATTAGGGACACCGGAAGAAGTCGCTGAGCTCGTTGCGTTCTTACTGACGTCGAAAGCGGAATACATCAACGGTGAAGTGATCCGGATCGACGGCGGATTTACGAATTCAAAATAATTGTTCCGTACGATGCATTTGAATACAAAGAAGCGGACAGAATTTCTCTGTCCGCTTTCCTATGGGTTAAAAATCTACTCCTCTTCTTCGGCCGCAATCGCATCTGCTTTCGTTGTATGAACCGTCCCGAATGGATGATTGGGTGGTGCATAGATCGAGTAGACCTTCATAGGCGTATTCCCCGTATTGATGACGTTGTGCCATGTCCCAGCAGGTATAAGCACGGCAAAATCATCCATGACCGGAGCTTCATATTTCAGCTGATCCTTGCTGCTTCCTGTCCGGAACACCCCTTGCCCTTGTTCTACTCGGATAAACTGATCGACATCTGGGTGCATCTCCACTCCAATATCTTCCCCAGGTTGAATACTCATCAACGTCACCTGCAAATGGGTCCCAGTCCATAAAGCGGTCCGGAACGTGTCATTTTGTTTTGTTGCGGCATTGATATTGATGACAAGCGGATTTGGACCATAATCTTTCAATTCCATTTGACGGTACATATTCTGATGAGGATATGAATTCCACCCATTTAATGCTCCCTCATAAGAATAAGGACTCGCTCCTGATTGATAAGCGTTTCTGGAGCCGTTTCCATACAAAAGGTTTTGATAAGGATACTGATAAGGAAGATTGTGCATATTTCCCACCCCTTCACATTCATTACACCTATAGTATGTTTGGGTTCTCATTGTGTACATTGATGGCTATTATTTATAAACCAAAAAAGGATGAAAAGTTTTGTGTTTCACCCTTAAAGCTTCCTATTCCATTGAAATCGATTTGATCTTTTTCTGTCCCCACGGGGCTAGCACGATTTCGACAATCCGGTTATCCATTCCGCTCTCAAATCGCTCCCCTGTATTTTCCTCAATGTAATATCTATTTAAGCCAAGATCGACCTGATACGTTCTACCGAATTCATCATGCCAGTTCAACCTTGCCTCAAGAGCTACCTCATCCCCCTCGGTTTCAGGCTTACGATCAGAAGCTGACTGAAGCTCATAAACCCCTTCTTCATTCGGTTCGACGACAAGGAAAACCTGTTGTCCAGATTCGACTTCCTCTTCTCCCTGCCACATAGATTCGGGCACCTGTTCCACTTCATATGCGAGCGTCACATAATCCCCATAAAAAGGGTCGCGTGGGTCAACAGGCGCTGTTTCTAAGCGGATGGTTTCCCCGAAAGCATCCATCGCATAATATCCTGCAGACATGATGACGAGAAAGAGGAACTGAAAAGCGACGAGTATATAAAACCAAATTCTTTTTTTCATGCCGCTTCCCTCCCTTTACTGAACTGTCTCCGCTTCCGCTCTAGGAAAAAGCTGAGCATGAATAGGAGAAGACCGCCGATAAAGAAAAATAAGGATCGGTTCATAAAATCCCAGGCGAGCTGGAAATAAGCGATGAAGGTCGTAATTAAAAACGCGGCTGTGCCTTTATTGATCCAACGTCTGATTTCCTGATGGTAACCGAATATGAGCCATAAGAGCGCATATCCAAACAGGATGCCAAGCGATAGGACATCACCGAAAGCAAACCGGAAGACCGGCACAAACAGAATAAGGTCGATCCAGTAGTAATTCGTCGAGCTCACGGCTGAACGGATGACAGCGAAGACGAATAAAATAGCCCAGATGATAAAAAAGGAGAAGGAAGAATCCCCGATATTCTCCATCCAGTTTTGACCAAGGAAAAACACTTCAAAAACATTTAAGATGAACACCGCTACGATACTGATCGTTTTGAGGGATCGAATTTGACCTTTGACTGAAATCGCATCATCCACTAAGTACAGAAGCAGGAAGAAAACGAACAACCAGTAGTAGTCGAGACTCTCCGTCAAAACAAAAACAAGTGACTGGACCGCATAACTGAGACCGAAGACGAAGGTAAGAATCGGTTCTCTTCGCTGATATACGAGGACGCTAATCCCTACGATAAACAGGAGACCCATCCACAAATGAAAGCTTTGAAAGGCCGCACTGCTGTAGATCTGCCCTACCGTCATAATCAGTAATGTGGCAATGAACAAGGAGAGTTCTTTAAATAATAAATAAAGCCCAAACCCTGCTAGAGACCATATGAAAAACGGAAAGGCATTAAATGACATATAGTGGTACATCTGTCCTGTCAAAAAAATACCGGCGCCGAATACGAGGAGAGCGATCAAAATAAGACTCTCACCGACAGGCTTGGATTTCTTGCGGTACACCCAATCTCCCGCCAAATAAAAAGCGAGGAGAAAGAAAAGAATGACCCCCATACGAACAATGTCATTCATCAACGACCAATTGGACGCAATGAAGGTCAAAAAGCCAAGCCCGACGAAAATAGCAGCAAACGTAAGAAGCAATGGACGATTTTGCCGTTTAGGGTATCGTTCTAAAATTTGACTTTGCTGGTCTTCGCTAATAATGTTTTCTTCCACCCATTTCTTACTTTCCTTAAGCAGGCGATCACGGTTCATCATTGAACCCCCTTCTCTTCAGAAGCAGCGGCTGGGATGCGCTTCAGTTTTTGTTTTTTGCCATAGGTCAATGTTCTCCAGAGCCATTCAAGCGGCCCGTAACGAAACGATTTCAGCCATAACTTGCTCAGGGCGATCTGTATGGTGAAGACAGTAAGAACAATCAACATGCTGAACAGTGGCGAAACCTCTCCGTACAGACCAAACCCGACAGAATAAAAAAGAATGAAGCTGAACAACGATTGAAAAATGTAATTTGACAACGACATCCGACCGACCCAGGAAAGCGGGTGAAGGAGTTTCGAGCCAGCGGACGTACGGAAAGCTAACGTAACGGATAACACATAAAAGACGGCAGAAGCACTTCCACCGACATTATCCTGTGCCAGCTGCAGCCATTCAGGGTTCCCAATCATGTAAGGTCCCGCCTTAAAGACAAGAAACAACAGGCCCGTTATGAGCCATACCTTCAAAATTGAGGACCGGTGTGCCTCAGGATTATGTAACCATTTTTTTCGGCACACATACATGCCGAATAAAAACATCGGGATTAAACTGAGAGCCAAAAATGGTAGATTACCCGGCGAATTCGCATAAGCCCAATCCGACCAATTTTGCTCTAGAATAACAAGGAAACTGCCACTTCCATAATTCTCAAGCGATTCGCGAATCGCATCTTGATTAACAAATCCACCAAGCTGATTACGAATGGCATATAAAGACAATGTTAAAGGAATGACCAAGAAAGCGAGCATCCCATAGCCCCAAGCGAGCAATGTCCTTGGCTTCGCGTTGAAGAATGCGAACAGTACAAGACCGAACACGCCGTAAGTTAACAATATGTCTCCATGCCAGATTAAAAAAGCGTGAACAAGTCCAAAGGCGATGAGCACGATCAGCCTTCGGAACAAAATAGGACGATAGGAAATCCCTTTTTCCTCGAGCCGCTCTTTCATCATTTGCAATCCGAAACCGAACATAAAGGAAAACAGCGTATAAAAACTTGCCTGGAAAAAAATATCGATGATGGACTGAACCGTTCGATCGACTGAAGATGGCCAGGCCGATTCGGCTCCCCCGTATAAAAAGTATGGCGCATTGAAGGCCGGTACGTTGACCATGAAAATACCCAATATCGCAAGACCACGGGCAGCATCGATCCAACTTAGCCGCTCCGCCTCACGTATCGGTGAAGCCTTTGATTTCATATAGATTTCCCCCTCTATGTCTTTATTTTACTTTTATTACGTTATGAACACAATTGCGTTTCATAATATAAAGAAAGGAGTTTTTTTATGCCTGCAAAAGTTGGTGTCGTCAAAGTGATTACGCTGTCATCCTCCAGCATCTTTAATATCGGAGATGTCTATCATATGGCTCCGAAGGCTTGGGCTAAAACCTTTGCCGGTGGTGGATCATTCAATACAGGGAACGGGATCCATGTTCAGGTGAATCGATCGAACACCTATATCGATGATAATGAAGTCGTCGATCAAACGATAGTGAACAATGCATAGGAGGTAAGAACATGAACCTGACTGTACACCAGTCGATTTGCATACATGTCTTAAGAATCGGGTCCATATCAAACTCTTCAATCGTTCAAATCGGAAGTTCAGGCGTCATTCAATCGAAAGCCGATCTCTACAATACAGGAGGTTACACGGGACCTGCCGAAGAGCCGCAACCTGCCGAAGGAATGGTTACGGTTCCTCAAGAAACTGGACCACTTGTCCCGCTTTCGATAACATAGTCGATTCTGCCCCCGCATAAACTTGGCATGAGGAGGTGAGCCGGATTGAACTCCTATTATTCTTGGTCCACTTACATTCAACAAATGATGGAGCAGCTGAAGAAACAACAGGAAATGATCGAGTATTTACAAAACAAAATGGAAGAAATGGCACTCCATAAAGAACCTAAAACGGTTATCGAACGCATCGAATATCATTTTGATCAGCTGAAAATCGAAACATTGGAAGGAACATTGCAAATAGGTCTCACACCGAACGGCTCAGACCTATCCGACATAGAAGGTTTATATAAAAATCAGGGTCAGGATCCTGTCGCCCATTCGCTTCAAAAATACATGACGGAAGAGATTCCCCCATGGATCAATCAATACGTACGTGACCATGACATGACGGTCCATGAGGAGCATAAGAACCAAATCATTGAAGATGTCCGTAAGCAATTGCCTCAAAGAGTGAATGTGTACCGGGAACAAAATCCGGACATGGATGATACCGCCCTTTTGCACAAAATCCAGACGGAGATTCGCGACTCGATTGTTCACTATTTCAGTCAACAGAAAGGAGACGATTGATGATGAATCACATTGTCCATAATTATGGACTGCATGTAGGCCATATCCATGTGACCGGGATTTCGGCGAGTTCTGTTTTTTTGATTGGGGATAATAAAACGATCAAATCCCAATCCTTCTTTGATACCCCACCAGAATCATTGATTATCGGTCCATTTTCTCCGATTGCAGAACAGGAAGCCTTAAATGTGGAAGAGGAAGCTTTCAATGCGGAAGAGGCAGAAGGCATTGAATAAACGGATGGTCTTTGTCGAAGATGCGGAATTCATTTCTGTACTGATCGCTTCGGGAATTTTAATCGGCGATGTTCACCGCGTATCGCCTGTCTCCTATGTCATTGCCGTACAGGAAGAGAAGCCTCCGTTGCTGGCTGAGCGACTGTCATTCGAACAGTTTTCTGTTTTTTCGATGGAACCTTCTCCTCCACTCGAACCTGTATATGTCCAGTCCTACTCTTATCACAACCAAGCGATTGGCATAGATTCTATTCGAGTCATAGGTGTTTCCACATCCTCTCTTTTCCAAATTGGAGGCGTGGATCACGTCGATACGACTTCCCGAATAAAACATATCCGTTTGCTTAAAGAAGCTTAGGCGAACTCTTTTCCTAAGTTTCGCATACGCTTTTACTAGAGTGATCATCGCGCCATAAGGGAGGCGGTAAGTATGCCGGCTATAGTTGGGCCGATCAGTATCAATAATGTTGGAGGCGGAGTCGTCAATTTCGGGGACTCTTTTTATTTGTCTCCCAAAAGCACAGGGAAGACAGCGGCGGGTTCGGGAGCGCTGAATACAGGGAACTGGATTATTACGAATAATGGGTTGAGTTCGACGAACCCGATTGATCCGGATGTGAACGATCAAAATGTTACGGCAAATGCTTAAAGCTCAGGAATGTTTTTCCTGAGCTTTCTTGTTGGTTTGTAATGGAAAGTTCAAAGTTCTTAATTATGAAGAAGACAACCTTCCTACGCATGGAAAATCACTTATAAGGTGAGGACCCAAGCTCACTAATTTCGTTACTATAAATGTTGTCTTTGTTAAACTCTCGTTTATTTTAATAATGAATCATCAAAATGTACTCCTTGTCGATTGCATCCCTTAACATAATGTTTTCATTCACCCACCTAGGCAGGAGGGGCGGGGAATCGCTAAACTCCTATGGGAGGAAGCTCAGCGCGAGCCCATGGAAAGCGAGTGACTCCCCGCCTCACCAAGCTCTGCCCAAAAGCGGAAACTTCGTCATCCATTAAACAAGCCCCGGAATATTATCCAGGGCTTGTTACGTTTACTTTCGTTTTCGGCGATTCGATTTTCTAGTTGTAATACGTTTCTGAGGATCTTGTTTCTTGATCCATTTCAAGTATTTCTCCATCGATGGGTGGTCTTTCAGGCGTTCGATCGTGTGATAAAAGGTAGCCAGTTCATGATTGTCGAATAAGGCATGAATTTGCCTATGACACGGACTGCACAGCATGACGGTCGGACCGTCAACTCCTCCATACTGCTTTGGAACGAGATGATGCTCCGTTGTTTTCACTGGCGTCCGGCCGCACAAATCACACGTTTCGCTCTCCATCGTTCTCCACCTCCACAATCAGTCGGCCATCAAAGAAGTAGAGACAGGCATGCTTGACCGGTTCTTTCCATATCTTTTCAAGTGCCACCTTGTACAAGTCAAGCTGTGTTCCGTAGCGTTTTCTCATTTGGGTGGCAAATTGATCAGAATCGCTCGTCACCTGATCGGACTTGTAGTCGAGTATCATCCACCCGTCCCCATAAGGGATGACCGCATCGATGACCCCCTGAATGAAGACTTTTTCATCCGTAGGACCTTCCCAGTCTCGATATACTTCATTGGCAGGCAGCGTTAAGCTGAAGGGGACTTCGCGAACGACGGTCTCCGCTTGAACCACGAACTCTCCAATCGACGTTTTGAAGAAGCTTGCAATCGCCTCATGATCGATCACATCTGCCTCTTCTCTGCGCATCACTTCTGTAAGGACAAGATGTTCCACAAACTCCTCTACACCTTCAGACGTCCAGTCTGAACGAAAAGGAATATGCTGCATGACCGTGTGCATCGCACTTCCCCGCTCCGCCGCTGTCATTTGATTGTCTTCCTGCATGAATCGTGGTCGCTTCACGATCGGCGCCCGATATGGGATGAGGAGCTGGTCACTGGAATACTCGTCTTTCGTTTCGCGTTGGCGCTTGATTTCTGTTACTGTCTGCTTGGCTCTCGTATGGGCTGCTTGTTCATGAGGGTACGTAAAGTGCAGACGCTCGACGATCGCCTTATCTGACGCTTCAACTTCTTCAACAGGACGCCACTTTTGAATGGCTTCCTGCAACTTCGCATCGCGTTGCTCTTTTAGATCATCGAGAATAGCGAATTCGCTCCCATGCGCAATTTCGACCTTCCACTCCGATGCGTCTTCATAAATATCTTTTTCCGTCATCACTTCAATATCTCCACGCAGTGTGTCGGTGTCCTGGTGCCTCATCAACGCTGGTCCGACCCAGTCAAGGTAAGATTTCGCTTCTAAACGATCGTGTGGAGGGAGCACCCACCTTTTTTCTTCGACGAAGCTTTGCCATTTCTCACGCTTCTTATCAAAAGAAGGAACGTTCCCGACCATCACAAGCTTTTCCTTTGCTCGTGTCAACGCCACATAGAGCACACGCATCTCTTCAGCGAGGAGTTCGCGTCTTTTCGCCTGCTTCAATGCATGATAGGCAAGAGTAGGATACATCAGGCGTTTATCTGGATCGATATATCTTGACCCGAATCCGAAATCTTTGTGGAGCAAGTAGCGATTTTTCAAATCCATCATATTGAATTGTTTGTCCATCGCCCCTAATAGCACAATCGGAAACTCAAGCCCTTTACTCTTATGAATCGTCATAATGCGGACGACATCCTCCTGCTCGCCAAGAGCTCTGGCTGCTCCAAGATCATCCCCGCGCTCTTCCATCCGCTCAATAAAGCGCAAGAAGCGGAACAAACCACGGAAAGAGGTCGCTTCATACGAACGCGCTCTGTCATACAGGGCTCTTAAGTTCGCCTGTCGCTGTCTTCCGCCTGGCATGCCTCCGGCGAAATCATAATAGCCAGTCTCACGGAAGATTTCCCAGATCAGCTCTGACAATGCGCCTTGACGCGCTCTTTCGCGGAAACTGTTCAGCTGTTCAAAAAATGCTTTTACCTTTCTTCCGAGGTCATCACGTTCTGCATATGCCTTCATCGCTTCATAGTACGTCACTTTTTTGTTTGTCAGTCTCAGCCTCGCGAGCTCATCCTCATTCAACCCCACAATCGGAGATTTCAGAACGGCCGCCAGCGGAATATCCTGCATCGGGTTATCAATGACTTTCAAAAGACTGAGCATCACTTTAATTTCAATCGCTTCAAAGTATCCAGTTGAAAGCTCAGCATAAACCGGAATCCCCTGTTGCTTCAGCTCATCGACAATCGTCGGTGCCCACGTCATGGAGCGCATCAATATGACGATATCCCGGTACTGAACCGGTCGCTTCGTCCCCGTTCCTTTGTCGACTACTTCCACTGGATCCGCTTCTTCATGCCCGAGCCATTTCCGAATCATTTTCCCATAGGCTCTTGCCTCAAGCTGAGCCTTTTCGAGGTCTTGATAGTCTTCATTCTCAGCAGACTCTTCCTCTTTCGCCTCACGATCGATCAGGAACAGTTCAGCTGTAGCATCCTCAGCCTTCAGCTCATCGTAGATGGTGTTGCTGTAAATCAGCTCGGCTTCTTTCTCATATTCCATCTCTCCGACTTCCTCATCGAGCACCTGGCGGAAGATATAATTCGTCGCATCGAGCACCTGCTTTCTACTTCGGAAGTTACGGGCAAGGTCGATGCGTTCACCTTCACTCTCCTGTCCGCCATACACTTTATACTTATTTAAAAACAGGGATGGTTCTGCGTGACGGAACCGGTAGATACTCTGTTTCACATCCCCGACCATAAATAGATGACCTGCCCCTTCTCCATCGGTAATCAATCGTAGCAGTGTCTCCTGGACAAGGTTCGTATCCTGATACTCATCAATTAATACTTCGGAAAAATGACGGTGGAACCCTTGAGCGACCTGCGAAGGAACAGGGTTTTCCGGTGTAGACGATTCATCTAGGAGAATTTGAAGACAATAATGCTCCAAATCGGAAAAGTCCACAATCGCTTTTTCTTTTTTCAATTGCTCGTAACGAGATTTGAAATCTTTCACAACAACCGCGAGCTGCTCCATGACTGGATGGAGCGCCTGCATATCCCGAAGATAACTGTCTAAAGAACGCGAGAGCCATTCATCACGAATGTCATTCCACCGTTTCTTGTAACGGTCTCGGAGCTTTTTCGCTTTGTCTTTCTTTTCCTCATTACAGTCCATTTTTTTCCTCGACAAGGTTGCGAACTTGGAGTCTGACATGAACGCTTGCAACTCCGTCCATGAATGCGCCAAAGCCCCTTTCGCCTGCTGAATCAATTCAAGGTCAGCATCAGCCGTCTCCCCGTACGTGTAAGGTCCATCCGGTTCTCTCGTCAGTTCAAGAAACTGTGTGGCTTCCGCTTGCATAGCCTTCAGTTGACTGTTGACTTCTTTTTTCAATAAATCAAGCCACGGTAGATCCTGCTCGTCTTTTACACTGTCGACATCATACATCGCGACCATTTCATCAAGCCATGCTTCCGGCCACGGATTCTGCGTAGCAAACGTGTACAAGTCGAGCACAAGACGCTCCACATCCAAATCACTCCGGTCGTTCGAAAAACGATCGACGACATCGAAGAAGCGCTGTTGTTCGTCTCCTTCCTTGCCGTACCAGTCTTCAAATAATTCTTCAAGCACCTCCTGCTGAATCAAATCCGCCTCTACCGTATCGGCGATCCGAAAGCCTGGATCAAGATCGAGCATATAGGCATAGCGCCGCACAACTTCCATACAAAAAGAGTGCAACGTCGAGATCGAAGCGTTCTGGAGCAGAGATAGTTGCTTTTTCAAATGGTGAGATCCTGGATTCTCCTCGAGTGCCTTTGCAAGTGCCTGGCCGACACGGCTCCTCATTTCCTGTGCCGCTGCGTTTGTAAACGTCACAACAAGCAAAGAGTCGATGTCTGCCGGGTTTGTATCATGAAGAAGCTTCTGGATGATCCGCTCGACAAGGACAGCTGTTTTGCCTGAGCCGGCAGCTGCTGCTACTAAAATATTGGAACCGTGAGTATGAATTGCCCGGTTCTGTTCTTCTGTCCATTGAACCATCAGGCATCCCCCTTTCTCTCGATCATGCGTCGCAATACATCTTCCTCGTTTATCTCTTTCAATTTCCGGAACTGATTATTTTCTAACGTCGGATCGAACTGACACACCGAGCGGTACGAACAGAAAGTACAGGCTGTTTCCTGTTTCTGCTGATAAGGGTTCAAATCGACTTTACCGCTTGTAATATCTGTGCCGGCTTTCGTCATCAGTTCGCGGATATAATCACTCAATTCTCTGAATCGCTCGGCATCAGCCGTTTTCGAATTGCTGTAAAACCCGCCCTTCGCCTTCAAACCGGCAGGTACAATCCGGCTTTGCCCTTTTTCAAGCCCTGTGTCCATCATTTGCACGACTTGCTCATTTTCAAGGAGTAATCCCTGCATCTTGAATTTCTTAAAAATCTCTTCTTCAATTTCGTCATCCCCGAGCATCTGTTTTCCTGTAATCATCGGATTGTGAACATGGAAATACAGCACACCCGCTGGGGAAGCGGTGGCGCCGAGCCACTGCTCCGCATTGCTAAGGACAACATCAAGATAGGCAAGCATCTGCAGGGATAATCCGTAATACACATCAAGCAGGCTGAGGCCTTTTGAACTGGATTTATAATCGATGATACGCAAAAATAAATCGTCCTCGATCAGCGCCTTGTCCACGCGATCGATCCGGCCACGAAGCATCAATTCATAGCCATTCGGTAAATCAAGACTGAGCGATGGAAGCTTCGAGTCCTTCACACTTCCGAAGCCAAGTTCAAGCCCGACAGGAGAGAAATGGCTTTTACGAGCCTGTTCACTAAGAACGAAAGCCGCGCGTGCAATGACCTTCTGCAATTTGTTCTGAATGTACTGATAGCGATTCGAACTGTGTAAAATCTGATTCTGCAACACTGGCGCAAGGGTTGCTGTCGCTTTTTCTGCATACGTATTCGTGTCGATACGGGTAAGGTCTGCAAAGTCCCTGCCTTCTGACTGCACCCATTCCGTAATCTGCTTCAACGCCTCGTGGAATAGTTGCCCGATATCAGGGGCATCCAGTTTATATGTTCTTCTTTCTTCAAGGTTGAGGCTATGTCTTGCAAAATATTTATACGAACACTGGTGATAGGTTTCAAGCCTTGAAACACTCGTGTTCAGCTGCTTCTGATAGAGTCGCTTCGTTGTATCTTCAGCCAGTTTCACCGGTACATTTTTATAAAATAGACTGTGAAGCACTTTGTTTGTGAGACCGTTCGGACTTTCCTCTTCAATGTACCAGTTGAGGACATGCCACCAGACGGGCTCGATCGCGTAACCTTTCAAGTAGCGGGCGAGCTGAGAGGTTAGCGCAGACCTTGTTTTGACAGGGGTTGTAATAAAACGCTTCGCATCATAAAGATCGTCCGGATCCTGAAAGAGCTCATAATCGCAGCAGGACGGGAAGAGATCCTCGATTCGACCAATCAGTGTCGCTGGGACCTTCGACTTTCCTTCTTCATTACTTAACGGATAGCTGATATAAAGCCGATCTTTCGGCATCGTCATCGCTAGATAAACATAAAATCGGTCATCCAGCAGCTGACGGTTGCTTCCATCTGCCAGTCGCAGCCCGTGCTCGGCAAGCAGCGCGCGTTCCGTCTCAGAGATCATCCCTTCTCCGTGCGGCTTCTTCGGCCACATTCCATCGGTTACCCCGAGTAAAAAGCTTACTTTGATGCCAGTCATTCTGGAGCGGTCTACACTTCCAACCACGACATGATCCATACTTGGAGGAACATGGGCGAACTTCAAGGACTCTAGACCACTCTCCATCGTATTGCGGTACACCTGAAGCGACATTTTCTCCTCGCCCGCCATTTCCACCATTTCGTCCAGAAGCTGAAGAAAAGCATCCCACACTTGTTCCTGTTCCCGTGCTCGTTCAATCTCGCCCTCTTCATCGTAGAAGTCACGCCATCTTTCAAGCTGCTGGGGAACACGCAAATCCTCAAGCCATTCGTATATCGCCTGTGCTTTCCCTTCAATCGTCGCCGCTTCCCGAAGCCTTGCATCAAAAGGCTCAAGCGCACGTCGCACTTGATTGCGGTACGCATTGATTCGTCGCTGCTTCTTCTTTTCATCATCTGTCTGCGCGGCCTGTTCAAAGCCTCTGAAGCGCTGATACCGCCACTCTCCCTCTTCAAACCACTTCGTCCGGGAGCGAATGCCATATTCAAGCACGTAATTCTCAAGCTCATCGATGGCATCCTCTGTAAGCGGATAGGATCGATCCGTTGAAGGGACAAAACCGGTTTTCAACAACCGGAAGACCGCATCATAACGGAAGTTCCCTTCGATAACATCAAGACCGGAACGAATCAGCTCGATCATCGGATGGTTGAGCATCGTCCGCTTTTCATCGATAAAAACCGGAATACCATAATCATCGAACAGCGTCTCAATGACGCTGTGGTACACTTCCGGTTCTCTCATCAAAATCGCCATATCTTTATACCGGTACCCCTCTTCACGGACGAGGCGGAGAATTTCCTGAGCCATCCCCTCCACTTCTGCACGGGGATGAACGGCCTCGGAGATTTGAATCGGCGCCTGATCTTCATAGCTCGGAGCCGGACGCTGGTCGAAATACGCCTCCAGATGCCTGAAAGCAGGACGATCCTTGAAGCGTCCATCCCTATGATCCAGCGTTTCCACCTCATCCATCGTCACTGCGGCCTCTTCCGCCATCTTCATCAATGTGAAATATGTCTCTTTCGTTTCATGAAAAAGGTCAAGCTCAGAGTTCCCGTGATCCTCCGGTTTTTCTGTCGTCAACGTCACATGGACTTTGTCGGCTTTCTTCAACAATGCTTCAATTACGACATACTCCTGAGGGGTGAAGCTGTGGAAACCATCGATATAAATTTCTGCCCCATCCAAAAACGACGCTTCCGGGAGTTTATCGGCAAGAAGCTGCAGTTGATCTTCACTGTCTATGTAGGTCTCACGCAGCGCATCTACCAGCCGGTCATAAATATAAGACAAATCCTGAAGCTTATCCCTAAGCCCTTCCTCCTGACTCGTTTTATGAGTGAATTGGTCAAGAGCTTCGATTTGTGTATGCAAATCCTCTGGACCGATGCGGTAACGCTTAAACTCCGTGATCATTCCTTCAAGCTGTTCGATGAATCCCTGCTTTTCCACCGCCTTCTGAAAAACATGCCAGTCAGATGTTCGTTCTTCTACAATCTTGCGGAGCATCATCTGCACTCCAGTTGAACTGACAAACTTTTTCGTCCCTCCTCCTGTCTCCTGAAGAACACGCCAAGCAAGCCGGGAAAAACTGAAGACCTGAGCTCTGATTGATCCTTCGAGGCCCTCCCGTTTCAAAAGGGCATACTCTTGTTGAAAGGTCATCTGATCCGGAACGATGTAAACGATCGAAGGACCCTTCGGATGTTGCTTCAATTTTTGTTCGATTTCATCAAGACACCGGGTGCTTTTTCCAGCTCCCGAGCGCCCGATCATTAAACGCATCCCCATTACGTTTGCTCCTTTCTTTGACACCTATATCCGTTCTCGTTTCATCTTTTCCATTTTATCATTTTCACTTGCTGTTCGTCTTTTCTGAAGGCGAACAGCAAGTGAAAATCGTCCACACAACAAAAAAAAGCCCTCCTCTTCATAAAAGAAAGGCTCTGGTAAACTCAGAGGTGCATGCGGAACATTCAGGCTCCACACCCCTATTATTTAGATTACGGAAACATTCTATAAGAGAGTGACAGGACAAGAACTTCGCCACTAAAATTGCAGAGCGACCTGAGAAAACGGCCAGTATCTGACATCCACTTTGCCGACGACCGTTTCAATCGGAACGAAACCGAAATAGCGACTGTCGAGACTATCTCTCCGATTATCCCCCATTACAAACAAATGACCGTCAGGAACCTTGGTCTGATCCGTCACCTCACTAAGTTTGAAGTCATGAGTGAACGGTTTCCCGTCATTAGGGCGGAGAGAATCCAAGTATTCTTCCATTATTGGTTCCCCATTAACATATAGTATATCATCCTTCATTTCGATGCGGTCTCCACCGATTCCAATCACGCGCTTCACGTAATCTTCTTCCTCATTCGCATGAAAAACGATGACGTCCTGTCTATGGATATCCTGCCAATCATACACGACCTTGTTCACCATTAGCAGATTGCCGTCAAAAAGGGTCGGTTCCATTGACTCTCCGTCTACGATATAACTTGCGAAGAAATAAGATCGCAAGACAAATGCCAGCAATAAGGCGAACAATATCGTACGAATGACTTTCCGATATTTTTTCATGATTCAGCCTCCAGGTGTTGGTTCTACCAACATTTTACCCGGATCAAATCAAACTTAATCACTTTGATACGCCGCTCGCCTTTCCGCCTTGAGCTTAATCCGCACCTCTATGTACTTCCCGATGACCCAGAACAGGAGGATACAGATTCCAACAACGATGGATTTAACCGGGTTCTGGGCAAACGAAGCGATGCTGCTTCCGACATAAGCAATCGTAAAAATCATGACCGACTTTCCTAAAAGGACCGCCAAAATAAATTGCTGCCGACTCACTTTCGACAATCCTGCGACCACATTGATAATCGAAGAAGGAGAAAAAGGGAAACACATCAATAAAAATAACGGACCGAATCCATGCTCTTCTACCCAAATGGTCACGCGCCGTACCTGTTTCTGCTCGGTGATCTTTCTGAAAATCTTTTTATCTCCGAGTTTACGAATGATCATGAATACGAGAATTGCGCCGCTGACCGCCCCAATCCACGAATATAAAAACCCTTTAAATAACCCGTACACAACTGAATTCGCCAGTACAAACGCAACCAAAGGAAGAATCGGCAAAAAGGCTTCCAACAAAGGCAGTAAAATGCCTGGAAGCGGACCGAAGCTCTCTAGTTGCTCTAATTGATAAATGGCATAGTCAAACAACTGATCATTTTCAGCCATTTCTTTCCATCGTTCAATATTCAAGGAATAAAGGTACATAAGCACGGGGGTCTCCTTCTTTTCATAAGCATATCTTTCCCTCTATTTTAAACGAAATGCCTGCTCCTGCCTACTCTGAAGTCCCCTTTTAGTCTTTCCGATTTCTTTATCCTTTAAGCTTTGGACGTCACAAAAGGAATCGTATTTTTTTAAAAAGATGACCTTTAAGAAACTTGCGTTCAATAGATGAGTGATTAAACTCCCTCCCAATACGATTCATGCTCGCTATCCAACAGGTTTAAAGAAAGAAAAGAATACTGTCGCCAAAAAAAGGGGGGGTTATACGATTAACAAAACTTTCTTGCATACATAGCAGTAAATCGTGGTATAATACAAAACAAGAACAAACGTTCGTATTATGGAGGGAGTTACATGCGGTACTTGAAAAAAAGTGAACTGGACCTTGCTTCCCGGTATCTGTTCCTGTCTATGGCAATCACGGTCATCCGACAGGACCGAAAGCATTTTGAACAGGGAAAATTCAAAATCAAAGAGCCTTACATGGAGATGCTCGGAAGAATGGAGCTGGAAGCAAGGAAAGAAAGGAGAGAATTGAAGTATCGGATGGAACGTTTAAAGCTGCAGGTCGTGGAATCCGGCCGTAACGATTCCTTCACATCTTTTTTATTTTTAGCACACGGATATGAAGAAAAACGCAATTACTTTAATCCGGCCATCCGAAAAAAAGTGGAACTCATTTTATTTGAACTTATGAAAAGATCTCAGCAACCCTCTCGTGAGATGGAGACTCCTCAGAAGGTAGCAATGTCTTCCGGAGACGGTCCTCAAGAATAACGCGGAAGTGGGCCGTACGCTGAACCTGATTCGCGAACATCCCGATCGATACAGGGATGTTGACGGAAGAACCGTTTGTGAATTGAATGGTTGTCGTCTGATCGGTTTCTCCATTGTAGGAACGTATGAATTTGTGGGCAACCCATGTGCAGTCTTTGCGTTTCGGAGAAATAATCGGGAAAAAGTAGATTTGCATCGCTTCGGAGATGACAATAGGAGGTTTATGTGTGTAGTTCGTAATCTGTTTCGTTCCGGACATTCGACCTTCTAAACTGCTGGCGAAGTAACGACAGGATTCATCCACAATTTGGCTTGGACACTTTTCTACCGTATAGGTGCCTTTCGACTCCAGCACAATCGTTATGATCGATCCATCTTCCCTGTGCTTCGCGATTAAAGCCATTGTCTGAGAATTGATCTCGTATTCTTGTTTTGAACCATATTCCATCCAATTCAACACCCTTCCAAATTCAAGTGGCGGCAGCTCATTTGACAGAACCCGCCGCTTATCTCCTTAAATTTACCAGACATTGATTGAAATGTCTAAACATTCTTACAGATTTTTAAGCTGTTTCTAAAATTTGTTATACTAAAGCTATATACATTCTGCGACCCCACTGTCTAACCCTTTTTTCTCTCCTTTGTCTTCGCGACCAAAGTCGGGATTCAGCAATGTAAATAGTTCCAGCTCCGGCTGCGTACGCACAGAATCTTTCATTCTGCCACCACCATTCTTAAATTATTCAAGGAGGACTGCCCATGTGGAAACGGAACAAAAAAAAAGAAAAAGAATCCAAGCCACTTGAAGTTAAGGAACTATCCATCCATGATATCCGTAAAGCTGTCCACGCATTTGCGGATGCTAAATCAGCGGACGTACCCCTTAGTGTCATCATCAAAGATGACCTGACCCTGGATTACGAGCTGCTCGCGCCCCACCTCCAAGCCTTACCCGATCAACCCTTTTACATGTCGAGAGAAACATATGAACTGTTTGAGGAAAAGGATTATGAACTTGCTAAAGAAATCGATAGGGTTCAGCAGGCCGTCGATGCCTATATGAAACAGACAGGAGAACCTCCCGTCATTGACCATGATCCCTATAAGCGGATAAATTATTATAAGCTCGAACGTCTCTATTTGTTACCGGAAAGGCCAAAAAGAGATTTTTATCTGACAAATGAAGAATTTATGATCACCTACAAAAAACCGAAGTGAAACGTCTGATCAAGACGTCTGAACAATCCA
The DNA here is from genome assembly GCA_004078665.1 of Halobacillus fulvus. GTDB lineage: Bacteria > Bacillota > Bacilli > Bacillales > Halobacillaceae > Halobacillus > Halobacillus fulvus. Next base: position 83,626 of record SCFO01000004.1, read on the forward strand.
AAAAGGAACTTCCCTGCTTAGGAAGTTCCTTACTGGTTCAATCTGATTTGACGTTTTCGATATGTAATAGTTTAAAACTTTCCGCATCAAGCTCCGCGTATGATGGAAGACCGAGCGATTCCCATATCTCAAATACCTTCACATCATTATAATCAGCGATCAGCAATGACAAAACCACCCCATGAGCGACGATGACTACGTCTTTTTCGGCAACAGAATGGTCCAAGACTTTCTCGACGGCATCCCGAAACCTTTCCTTCGCTTCTCGCGCCGTTTCGTCTCCGAAAACAAGAGTATCTGGTTCATCAAAGAATCGTTTCATAAGAGCTTTCCACTCCTCACGTGGATAGATCACACGATTCGACTCCCTTTCCTGCTCATGGAGCCCTTTTGTGATGATCGTTTCCTTTCCTAACCTTTCAGCTACGATGCCTGCCGTTTCAGTCGCCTTCGGTTCATCGCTCGAAAAGATCGTATCAAAGTCGAAGGATTTCAGCTTGATGGCGAGCTGATCAGCCCCTTTTTTTCCTTCTTCCGTAAGCATCCATTGATTAGATGCAATGTCAGACGATACGCGAGACATCGCATGTTTAATCAAGATTATTTTCCGCATCTACACCTTCTCCTTTCCTCGCCGCCCATTGTACAGACTTTATTTTCACAATCCCTCCTAACAGACAAATGATGCTGATCGCCCAAAATATCCCTGCCCAAGCTAGTCCAAGAGAAGCTTCCTCGGATGCCATAGACTGATGCGTAACCGGCGTTATATTCATGGTGCGGAGCAGTGTGATCCCAGCCAAAGAAAACATGATAAAGTGCGCGATGAATAAGTTATAGGCACTTTGATTTCTTTTTTTCCTTATCCTGAGAAAAAGCGTAAGAATCAGGGCCATAGCCATAAAAAACGAGAAACCAGCAATCAGCAGCGTGTAGACCCCTTCTTCCATTGGCATACTCATCATCTCCTTTATAAACGATTAAGTCTTATCATTGAAATCGATACGTCTTAGTCATTGTAAGAAAAATCTCCATACTTTAAGCCAAAGCTTTGGAACGAGTGTCATCACATCTAGCACATAGTATGTATAGGCTCCTTTTTCATAGACGAGGAAACAGAGTCTACTCATTTATGAAGTGAAGTATTCTTATAGACGATGTAAGAAGAAAAAGGTTACAGCAGACAATCCCTTTCTCTTCAAAAGGGATGAATACGAGGAGGAGCGCACCCCTATCAAAAAAGCAATGGAATAAAAAAAGGACCAATGCTCACGAGAGCATTGGCCAAAGAGACGACTGGTTAACTTTTGAGTGAGGGAATAATTGTTGAAAAAACTCTTCGGGAAGAAGAAGTTTCTTCGCGTAACACTCTTCAGTAATTACGAGATTACTGACCTATTTATGACAACCAACCATAAATAGCAATGAGATCAATAAGCATCATCGCTTATCTGTTTTAATTGTAGTATATTTTGCCCTGATCTTCACCGAAATGTTTTTGCGGAATACCGCAAACGTTTGCGAATATGTTAGTTTATGACATACAGACAACTAATGGAAAAACCTTGTCATTTCAACTCCAAAACTTCTGTTTGTTCTTTTTCTATCGACCTTAGCTGCTCTTCGAAATCCTCCTGGAGCGCCTTCAGATCAGTGATCATCGTCTGGGTATTCCGCCTTACTTTTTTGACTTCCCCATTTGCGGATTGTATTCGGTTCTGCACAAACAAGTCAGCCAGAAGATTGTCAAAAAAGTAATCCGCAATCGTCAAACCGGTGGATATTTTTATTTCTGGAGCTACATATTCTTCGATATCTTTGACTTCATTTGCAAATTTCCGCAAATAGCGCTCCGCATCATGAATCTTTTGGTTTGCGTCATCCATACGTGAGTGTTTGATAGAAGTGGTAAAGAGCCCGCCACCAAACATATCCACCGTTCCCCATGTTTCTGCGCTATCCAACAACTTAATGGCTTGACCCAACTGCTCATCAGCCTTTTCCCCTGCTTCGACAGCTTCCAAAATTTCCTCTTGCTCTGCTTCTAATTTGGAACGTGCTTCTGCTAGGCGAAGAAGTCTCTCTCCTTTTTCTTCTCCTTGATCAATCAAAAATTGTTTCCGCTGATGGCGAATTTGTTTATATTCATCATCAGCCCCCTCTAAAGCCTGAAGACGCTCTATTAAAGCTTCAAGCTCCTCTCGTACATCTTTAAGGGAATCGAATGCTTCTTTCCATTTCACACGGGCTTCTAGAGCTTCCTGCTTTTCTTGATCCAACTTTTCAAGTTTTCTCCCTGTCACCGTGTAAAACATATTGGCCATACCCAGACGTTCCAGCCGCTCGACATCTTCCTCTTCATCCTTCAGCTTCTCACGCAATTGCGCTTCTTTATGTATAAAGTCTCGTTCTTCCCCTTGAAAAGCAATAACTTCACGCTCTAAACGCTGCTGTTGGAGCATGCGCTTCTTCGCATCCATCAGCTGGTCGTGTAGATGGTTCATTTCAATTCCTCCTTACGTTTTGAAAGTGAGCGGGCAACCTCTTCATTTATAGTGGCGATTTGAAGAACTATTCTCTTTTAGACGATAAATGGAAGCAGGAAGTCCTAAAACGATCAGGATTATTCCGATCAGCTGCAGAGGATACATCACGTACACAGGCAACTGTAGACTGGGGACAATTGTGCATAGCGGCACCCCGATTGTAAGCATTAAAATAATAGAAAGATCTGATCGATTGCTGCCATTCATTTTACTACCTCCTGATTTGGCTGATTCCAGACAGAGTTGTTTCTAGTTCTTCCGCCGATATGTCCGTCCTACTATCTATTCATACGAACAACAGCCTCTATACGTTTCAAAAAAAGAAAGATCCGCGCCTTTAGACAACGGATCTTTCTCTCTTCCATCAAGATTGAGTTAACTGTTCACGTAAGTTGCGACGCAATATTTTACCTGTTGTATTTTTCGGAAGCTCTTCCATAAATTCTACTCGGGAAGGCAATTTATATTTCGCCAAATGAGCCCGGCAATATTCAATAATATCTTCTTCGGTCAACGACGGATCGTTCACTACGACAAAACCGATCACCGTTTCCCCGAGCTCCGGATCCGGTGTTCCAACGACGGCCACTTCACTGACGGCGGGGTGAGCATATAAGACTTCTTCTACTTCCCTTGGGTACACGTTGTATCCACCCACGAGAATCATGTCTTTTTTCCTGTCGACAATATAGAAGTACCCTTCATCATCGACGCGCGCCATATCACCCGTGTACAGCCACCCGTCCTTAATGGTTACAGCCGTTTCCTCTGGCATCTTATAGTAACCTTTCATGACATTCGGCCCTTGGACGACGAGTTCGCCAACTTCTCCTACCGGCAGCTCCTCCCCCATCTCATCAACAATTTTGTTCGTGACATTGCTGATACCCTGTCCGATCGATCCAGCCTTCCTAGGACGGTCCAATGGATTAAAGGCGGTTACAGGAGAAGCCTCAGAAAGACCATACCCTTCAGATACCCTGACATTAAATTGTTTTTCAAAGTTATTCAGCAGCGCGACTGGCAAAGAAGAACCTCCCGATACACAGAGTCGCATGTGCTTAAAAGTGTGGACTTGATCTTTACCTGTTTGCAGAAGATAATTGTACATCGTTGGTACACCTGCAAACACGGTCGCTTCATATTCTCCTGCCACAGCAAATACGTCCTGAGGAGAAAATTTCGGCACGACAAGAATCGTTCCACCATTCATAAGAGGTGCATTCAAAGCGACAGTGAGACAGAAGACGTGGAACATCGGAAGCGTCGCAATGACACGATCTTCTGAACTGATGTCCAAATAGCTTGCGACGTCCTTCGCATTCGAATAAATATTCGTGTGGGTCAGCATGGCGCCTTTCGGTTTTCCTGTCGTTCCGGAGGTGTAGAGAATAACCGCAACATCTTCCCCATCCAAAACAGGCTGTTCAAAATCCAGGCTACCTTCTGCGACTGACTTTGTAAACGATTTCATTTTCTCAGATAAAGAAGACGAGGTCGTATCGATCCCCTGACCTGTGTCCGCCACAAAATAATCGTTCACACTGAGACCGGCGTCCATATGCTCAAATTTTTCAAGCAGCACGTCCATTGTAATGACAGCTTTGACGTCTCCATTCTTTAAAATGTAGCTCATTTCATCCACGGTATAAGTCGGGTTGATTGGAATTACCGTAAGCCCTGCACGTAACGCTCCATACAATCCAATCATGAACAGCGGGCTGTTCCCGCTGACAAGGGCAACGTGATCTCCCTTTTGATATCCCATATCCGCAAGCTTCGAAGCAAATTTCGTAACCGACGCATCAAATTCCTGGTAACTGACCCTCTCCCCTTGAAATATGTAAGCCTCTTTCGAAGGGTTCTCCCGGGCAGTGACCGTCAATTGTTCACTTACGTTCATGTGTTGCTCCCCCTTTAATGAATGAACAGTCATTCATTTAAATAGTAAAAATATTCCCTATTATTATAAAATACAGACGATGATTAATCAATGATCGACCTTTTATGATAGAATGTGAAAACCGGAAAGGAGAGATTCTGTTGAAAATTGCACTGATTACTGATGTTCATGGCAATGCTGCCGCATTAAGGGCTGTGCTTGATGCGCTTGAAAAAGAACAAGTCACACATATTTACTGCCTTGGAGATATGCTCGCGATTGGTCCTGATTCCAATCAAGTATTGGACATGCTCTTTTCAATAAGTCATGTCTCGATAATAACGGGGAATCACGACGAGTGTGTCCTGGCTCTTCTCAGCGGAAATGAGCATCCTGCAAGTCACGCTCACATAAAAAAACATCATCAATGGATAGCCGACCGGCTCGACCCTTCATTTATCCCCTTACTAGAAAGCTTGCCAAGAACTATCAAGGGTCATATTGGAGATAAGGATTTCGTTCTCCAGCATTATGGTCTTTCGGCAGGTAAACAAGAAGCAATGATCCATGAAGATCCGTTTAAGCGGATTGTGGAGCCTTCCCTGAAGAACATGCAGCAGTTGTTTAACGGGACAGATGCTGATTTGATCGGTTTCGGACATCACCACCCCTATCATTATTTTGAAAATGATGACACGATTTACTTAAATCCAGGAGCGCTCGGGTGCCAGAAGCAGCCAATGGCTCCCTTTGCACTAATAGAACTGGATGAGAAAGAAGAATTACATATTGAACATAAAGAAGTTTCTTATGACCGGAGCGAATTTCTCCGTTCGTATCATACACTGCGCGTACCTGATCGTGAATTTATCCTGGACATTTTTCACGGCCAGTAGGCAGAAAAAGCTCAGGATCCCAAAAATCCTGAGCTTTTTCTTAATATGTCATATCTAAAAAGTCTTCTTTCGTGATTTTCCCTAAATAGTGGGAAACCTCAAGATCGCCGATGGCATCCGAGATCGCCTGACGTTCGTATTTCGTTCCAATCAACCGTTCTTCGATTTCGTTAATATCTCCGACACCGAAGAAATCACCGTAAATTTTCGCGTTTTTGATGTAGCCTTTTTCGACATCAAGACGGATATCATACGTTCCGGCCCCTTCAATACGCTTGGACTGCTGGATGTTAAACTTCGGAGATTTTCCATAGTTCCAATCCCAGTTTTGATAACGCTCCTCAGAGATTTTATGAATCTCTTTCCAGTCTTCTTCCGTCAGCTTATACTGTGGAACATCCTTGACGTCCTCGACATCGAAAATATAGCGAAGAATAAGGTTTTTGAATTCGTCCATCGTAATTTTTTCATCAAGGAATTCAGAAATGTTCGCTACGCGGCTGCGAATCGATTTGATCCCTTTGGATTTGATCTTTTCTGTCTTGACGTTTAAGGCCGATACGACGTTCTCAATTTCAGAGTCGAACATAAGGGTTCCGTGACTGAACATACGCCCCTTAGTTGAGAACTGGGCATTCCCTGAGATCTTCCGTCCGTCTTCGGCAGTAATATCATTGCGTCCAGAAAGTTCAGCATTCACCCCAAGTTTTTTCAACGCTTCAATAACAGGTTCTGTGAACTTGGCAAAGTCGTGGAAGCTGTCCCCGTCATCTTTTGTGATGAAACTGAAGTTCAAATTCCCGAGGTCGTGGTACACCGCTCCTCCTCCGGAAAGGCGGCGGACAACTTGAATCCCATTGTCATCCACATAATTCGTATTGATTTCTTCTACCGTATTCTGATTTTTACCAATGATAATCGAAGGCTCATTGATATAGAACAGTAAGTACGTGTCGTTAATATCGAGGTTTTTCAGCGCATATTCCTCGATGGCTAAATTGATCCGCGGGTCATTAATCCCCTCATGATCGATAAAAAGCATTTGGCTCATCCTTTCTCCTCTTAATCTAATCCTATTGTAATGGACTCGACACGATTAGACAATTTATCGCCCCCATGTCAGTCCTTCTTCTGCAAGCTCAATCGTTCCATTAAATTCATCCTGTGCCTCCTGCTTCAGCTGCGTTACGTTACCGAAGTGTGGCAGATGGCTTAACCACAACGTATCGACGCCTGCATCACTAGCAATGGATGCCGCCTCCTGACTCGTCATGTGCCCAGGTCCCGAACCATCCATTCCCTTATAAAAATTCGTGTCCGTAATCAGTAAATCGGCTCCATGGGCAAAAGGGACGAATTCCGTAAAATAACTGGTATCCGCTGTGTAAACCGCCGTTTCCTTTCCATCCGTAATCCTCATACCATAACAGGGCGCGGGATGTTTCGTTTTTTGGAACTTGATCGAAAACGGACCGACCCGTAATTCATCATTGGGGTTGTACACCTCCCCCTTCGTAAATTGATGGGTAAGCTGATCGAACTTCTCCTGCTCTTCATCATGCGCATAAATCGGAAGAATGCGATTCGTCTTTTGTAAGGTGTTTTGAACGAGAAACGCATATTGCAACGGTCCGATATCGGCTATGTGATCATGGTGAAAATGCGACAGTACAACAGCATCGAGCTGATCGAGCTTAATGAACTGTTGAAGACGGGACAACACCCCACTACCGCAATCGACCAGCATTTTGAACTGTTCTGTTTCAAATAAATAGCCTGAGGTGGCATTTCCTGCTGCCGGATAGGCGCCCCAGCAACCAATTACCGTCACTTTCATTTTGCATCACTCCTATATCTTTTTTCCTATTTGCACATTGTTTTATAACAGATGGTTGATTTCTGCATATTGTTATAATACAATGGCTTTACATTAAAAATTTGGAGGGGATTTCCTGATGATGAGTATTGTCGAGTTCTTCCGTAACCTGCCGAAAAAACACTGCTCCAGCTGTGGTAACGTTATTCAAGAAAAAGCGGACTGCTACGGGAACCTGTGTGACGATTGCGATCACCCGGCCCGATAATGTAAGTATTCCACAAAAGAATAAAAATGGAACCATTAAAAATGGAGCAGCCGTAAAAAGCTGCTTTCTTTTTTTGTGTACTTTTTTAAATAAGAGGGTCGATCATTTCATTGGTCTTTATACAGGAGATGGTGAAGGAACTATGAGGCCTTCGTGTGAAAAGGTGTAATCATAAAAAAAACGGACCCCTTTAGAGTCCGTCTCCTTCTATTTCGACTTCTCCATGACCGCAAAATAATGGTCCTCATTATCCGAAAAATTAAACACCCTCCCACCAGGCATATTTACCATTTCGCCGACATTCACTCCCCTCCCCTTTATTTCTTCATAAAAAGCGTCGAATGAGTCGGAGTAAAACATGAGAGATGGTGTTCCCAGATTCATTTCAGGATCCATACGGGCTACTAGCTCTCGATCATGAAGCACAATAGACGTTTGAGCCTTTTCATCAGGAGCGAGTTCTATCCACCTCATTTCCCCTTGCTTTTGATCGTTCAAAACAAGAAACCCCATTTTTTCTGTCCAAAACTTTTTGCTTGATCTTGATTGTGAACATATACCATCACTTGCCCTACACGATGAATCATTTTCCAACCTCCGTTCGGTTATTGTATCGTTTTTTCCTATTAAAAAAGCAAGTCCTCTACAGCTTGTGGAAGACTTGCTCGTCATTCATACGACCGAAACCTTTTTCTTCGTAGAGTCACGGATTAGCAATTTATAATCGAAAATATGTCGTTTTTTGACGACAACTTGAGGATGGAGCAATTGTTGGATCAACACCTCTACCGTACGGCTAGCCATTTCTCTCACAGGCTGTTCAACAGTCGTTACCGACGGCACCATTAAGAGAGATAGCATCTGATTATCAAATCCGACCACAGCTAAATCGTCCGGAATGCTCCAGTCCGACTGACTGGCTTCATAAACAATTCCCGCCGCTACTTCATCAGATCCGGTAAATACACCATCAACATAAGGAAACCGCTTTTTTATATGTAAAAAAGCTTTTTGTCCATCCTTAACGTCGATTGCCCAGTCAATGTCTACTTCCTCTAAAATCGGAAGACCATGCTCGACTAGTGCGTCCTGAAACCCTCTTCTTCGTTCAGTAGATAGATAGGATAGAGGCCCTCCCGTAATATAGGCAATTTGACGACACCCTTGTTCAATTAAGTGACAGGTCGCCTCATAAGAAGCCTGTCTATGATTCATGTGGATCATCGGAACTTTTTCCTCATCCATATATTCATTACAAAATACGATTGGACCGGACTCGAGGTATGGCAGGATTTCCTCCCACTCATTCACGACAGATGCCATGATGACCCCATCGACCTGTTTTGTTTTTAATAATTGAAGGTAATCCAGTTCTTTTTTCTTCGAACCGTGTGTCTGGCAAACGATGACCTGATATCCCCATTCCGAAGCCTTCTCTTCCATCGATTCGATAAGGTTTCCGAAGAAAGGGTTTGTAATGCGTGGCAAAAGAACGGCAATCGTTTCCGTTCGCTGACTGCGCAGGCGTCTTGCAGAAGAATTGGGGACATAGCCAAGATCTCTCATGGCCTGAATGATTCGCTGTCTTTTTTCTTCTGTGACATAGGGCTGGTCATTGATGACCCGGGACACCGTTGTACGGGAAAGACCAGCCAGCTTCGCTACATCTTCAATTGTAGCCATTGCTATTCCCCCTAGTTGATTACTATAATTGAAAACGTTTCCAATTAAATGATACTAAGCCCGGTGATTTTATGCAAGCCCTTTCAAATAAACGGTTAATAAACGACACAACTCGACATAACCCATAAAAAAACTGCCGCTTAGTAAGCGGCAGTTACTTATGATTTCAAGTATTCCAAAACATCCTGAACCGCTGCCTCTCCTTGATCAATACAATCCGGGAGACCAATTCCACGGTAGGAGCCACCGGCAAGGTAGACTCCAGGCAGTTCAGCATTCATTTGTTGAGTGATCGCTTGAAGACGATCCTTATGGCCGACTTTATATTGTGGCATCGCATCATACCAGCGCGTCACAACAGAGAAGTCCGGCTGATCGGTAATATTCATCGTACGATTCAAGTCTTTCATCGCGAGGGCGACAATTTCGTCGTCTGATAAATCGACAACCTCCTGATCGGAAGGCTTTCCTACATAGCAACGTAGCAAAACTTTTCCTTCTGGCGTCGAGTGAGGCCACTTTTTATGTGTCCACGTACAGGCTGTAATTCTAAAGTCGCTGTTTCGGGAGACAACGAATCCTGTCCCGTCGATATCCTTTTTGATAGCAGACGCATCAAAAGCCATCGCCACGTTCGCAACGGATGTCGCATTGGTGTCTTTAAACGGCTCAAGGAATTCATACTGTGTAAGCATCCGCTGAACAGCATAATGAGGGACCGCCATAATGACGGCATCTGCTTCCATAACCGTTCCGTTATCAAGCATCAAATGATACAGACCGTCTTTTTTCTCGATATGATCGACTTTTGTTTCTTTATGAACCGTTCCTTCGTCTAATTTAGATTCCATCGCATCGACGAGCGAACCAAGCCCGTGTTTTAGCGTCCGGAAGATGCTCGGCTTTTTCTGCCCCTTTTTGTGAACCGGCCTTGCCGTCGTTTTACGGAGCCCTTTGATCAGGCTTCCATGTTCCTGTTCGAGTGTGTAGAAGTTAGGAAATGTCGCTTGAAGACTCAATTCATCGATGTCCCCGGCATAAATACCGGAAAGGAGCGGCTCTATCAGATTTTCAACGACTTGATTCCCTAATCGGCGGCGGAAAAACAGTCCGAGTGACTGATCTCCTTCCGCTTCTTGAGGGGATTTCATAAGGTCCATCGCGGCTCGCACCTTTCCAACAGGACCAAACAGCCCTGAAAAAAGGAAAGGACGCACTCTTGTCGGTATGCCCATGAACGAACCGCTCGGCATTGGATGCAATTTATTGTTTACGAGAATATAAGACTGCCCCGTACCGTTCGGAACAAGCTGATCTTCCAGTCCGACACTTTCAATCAGCCTTGTCATGCTTTCTTTCCTGGCAAGATAAGAGTCAGGACCTCTCTCGATCGTAAACCCATCTTTTTGGACCGTCTTGATTTTTCCACCGAGACGGTCGCTGGATTCAAGCAGCTGAACATCGATTGGAGTACCGTTTTCTCGTTTTTCTTTTTGTAAGTAATAAGCAGCGGTCATCCCGGTGATTCCGCCTCCGATGATGACCACGCGTTTTTGTTCAGACATGAGATCCCTACTCTTTAACTTTACTTAATACGACATCAGCAAGTGTTGCGATGAATTTCGGATTCGTGTTCGGCATTTCAGGGCGGTAGTAGTTTGCACCGATTTCATCACAGACGACTTTACATTCGTAATCGTTATCGTATAGTACTTCAAGGTGATCTGAAACGAACCCTACAGGTGCATACACAAAGGATTCATACCCGTGTTTCTCATGAAGATCTTTCGTCAAGTCTTGCACATCCGGGCCAATCCATGGGTCCGGAGTGTTTCCTTCACTTTGCCAGCCGATTTCGTATTGTGTAATTCCCGTTGCGTCTGAGATCAGCTCAGCTGTTTTCTTCAGTTGGTCTGGATATGGGTCTCCACCTTGCAAGATTTTGAGTGGCAGACTGTGGGCAGAGACGACCAAGCAAGCTTTCTCTTTTTCCGCTTCACTCATTTTTGCATACTCTGTATTAATGACTTCTTTCCAGTAATCAATAAAGCCTGGAGCATCGTACCAGCTTTCTACTGAGCGGATGGAAATGCCGTGTTTTTCTGCTTCCTCTGCTGCACGTCCATTGTATGATTTCACACTGTATGTGGAGTAGTGTGGGGCAAGAACGATCGAAACAGCTTCTTCAATGCCATCTTTCGCCATTTGCTCCACCGCATCCTCGACAAAAGGTTCGATGTGCTTCAAGCCTAAGTACATGTTGAATTCGACTTCATCCTGTACTTCATTCAGCTTATCCTTTAAGCTTTCTGCCTGATCATCCGTAATACGTGCTAACGGAGAAATACCTCCAATCGCATCATAACGGTCTCTTAAATCCTGTAAAAGTTCGTCGGACGGCTTACGTCCTTTGCGAATGTGTGTGTAGTATCGTTCTAAATCATCTTCTTTGTATGGCGTACCGTACGCCATGACGAGTAAACCCATTTGTTTTTTTGCCATGTCTATTCACCTCTTACTTGGATTTTGAATAATCATGAATCAATTGAGTCAGGCGCTTTAACGTTTCCGGTTGAATATCCGGAGTTACACCATGCCCAAGATTGAAAATGTGAGCGGGATGCTGCTTCCCTTCATCTATAATACGCTTTGCCCGTTCCTCAATCACGTTCCAATCGGCTAGCAATATGGAAGGGTCCAAATTCCCTTGAAGTGGCTTCGTAATTCCAGCTTCACGGGCTTCTTTAATCGACATTCTCCAGTCTAGTCCAAGCACATCGATTGGAAGGTCATTCCACTCCTGTGCCAAATGGCGCGCTCCGACACCGAACAGGATCAACGGAACACCCTCAGAGCGAAGTTCACTGAAGATGCGCTGCATAACAGGCTTGATAAAGGTGCGGTAGTCTTCAACGTTCAATGCACCTACCCAAGAATCGAAAATTTGGATCGCTTTCGCCCCTGCAGCTACTTGGGAGCGGACATACGTAATCACCATATCGGCGAGTTTGTCCATGAGGGCAAACCACGTCATCGGCTCACTGTACATAAGCGCCTTAGTTTTATTGTAATTCTTCGATGGGCCACCCTCAATCATATAGCTCGCAAGTGTGAAAGGGGCTCCACTGAAACCGATCAATGGCACCGTCAGCTGCTCTTTTGTCAACAGACGAATCGTATCTAAAACGTAAGGAACATCGGATTCCGGATCAATGGTTCCGAGCTTTTCGATATCTGCTTTCGACTGAATCGGATTATGAATCACTGGGCCGATGCCTTTTTTAATTTCCACATCGACTCCGATAGCAGGGAGCGGGGACATAATATCCTTATATAGAATGGCCGCATCTACTCCGTATTGTTCTACGGGCAGACGCGTGACATACGCACTAAGCTCCGGCTGGTGAGTAATTTCGAATAATGAATACTTTTCTTTAATCTTACGGTACTCCGGCTGGGACCGTCCGGCCTGACGCATGAACCATACCGGTGTATGATCCGTTTTTTCCCCGCGAAAGGCTTTTAAAATCGTATCGTTCTCAATTTTGTTCATGGCTATGACTCCTTTAAAACGTTCATCGTTATCCGTTTTCCACTATAACGATTTATTAGCTGTCTGTATAGAAAAATGATGCAATTGTCATGATTTCGTGCCAATTGTCTGCCTCACTATTTTAGTCTTCATTCCAGACTACATTATTTTATCCATGAAGGTTCCTTACAAATCTCAAAAATACAGAGAAGACAAGTCGCCGCATTTGATGCGTTTCTGAATTCCCGCCCCGCGTCCAATTAAAAGTTCCAGCTCAGCGACACAGAGTTGGACGGTGTCCCCTCAAGTCCAGTTTGTGGATCGTATGGGACGACATAATAGGTGGTCTCATCAAAAATACCGAAGGCACTGACCCGATATTCGCCCTCACCTGTCACTTCTCCTACATTTACGTCTTCCCCTTCTTCTTCTCGGTAAATGCGATAGACGATTCGATCATCTTCAGCCGGCGTCCAGGAAAGCAGTCCTCTCAACGTAGCAAGCCCGGCTAGGTCGAGAGTTCCACTCAGGTCGGTTATAACCGGAAGATCGATTGGCTCCGGCAACTCTTCTACTCCCTCAGGCTTTGTAAAAGCACTGTCGAGACCTTTTTCACGGTCGATTGAGGACAGGATTTCTTTCATTAACCGCGAAGGGTAAGCACTGCTTCCTTCTACGGTCTTCCCAGCGTCATCGTATCCCATCCATAAAGATCCGACATATTCCGGTGTATAGCCGGCAAACCAGACGTGTTTATTCCCTTCTTCCGCCTGCTGGGTTCCGGTTTTTCCTGCTAAAGCTTTGTCATAGTTTCCTTGACTAGCTGTACCTTCTGAAGCCGTTGTCTGTAGCATTTCCGTCATATACCAGGCGGTTTGTGCATCAAACACTTGTCTTTCATCGGGCTCATGCTCGTGCAGCACATCTCCATCCCGATCTAGAATTTGAGTGATGGTATAGCTGTCTGTCACTTTCCCTTCTGCTGCAAAGCTGCGGTAGGCCTCTGTAATTTGAATAGGTGTATAGCCATAAGACAGACCGCCGAGCGCAATGGACAAGCCGTCATCTTCTGTAGGAAGCCCAAGTTCTTCGAGATACCCTTTCGAATAATTGATTCCGATATCTTCAAGAAGCGAGACAGCTGGTACATTTTTAGATTCCACTAGCGCTTCATACATGGATACCTGCTGCTCAAATTCACCATCGAAGTTGGACGGCTCGTAACCACCGGCAAAGGTCTGAGGTTCATCTGACAGCACTGAATACGGTTGATAATCACCACTCATTAAAGCTGGTCCGTAGACTGCAAGTGGTTTGATCACAGATGCGGGAGCTTTTTTCACCTGGGTCCTGTTCACTCCCCCATGCTTGAAGTCGCGTCCTCCCACAGCTGCGACGAGAGCCCCGGTTTCACTGTCCATCAATGTAAAAGCTCCTTCTACTGGTCCATTTGAACCTGGAATGAACTCTCCATTTTTCATACGTTCTGCTGCGATCTGCTGAATTTCAGGATCCATCTCAACAACGATCGTGTACCCCCCACGCTTCAGTTCGTCTCTAGAAATATGATAGCGATCTGCTGCTTCATCAATGACGAGATCGACGTAACTGTTCGACCAACTCCCTTGCTGTTCATCGACCATTTCTAGCGCAAGTGTAGTTCCTTGCATTTGTTTCATTTCTTCAATGGATATCGTGCCATACTGCTCCATTTCAGATAAAACGAGATTTCGTCGCTGCATCGCTTCTTCCGGGTTGTTCACCGGAGAATAGCTGTTTGGCGCTTTCGGAAGAGCCGCGAGTAAAGCCCCTTGAGCAACGGTCAACTCGGAAACCGGCCGGTTGAAATAATGCTCAGCGGCAGCTTGTATGCCGTAGGCTCCCTCCCCGAAATAAATTCTGTTCAAATATAACTCCAATATTTCATCTTTCGTGTAGTTGCGCTCCAAATACGTAGCTGCCATCATTTCCTTCGTCTTTCTCATCCACGTCTTATCATTGGATAAGAAAAGGTTTTTGGCGACCTGCTGAGTGATCGTACTTCCACCTTCTACCTTTGCCATCGCGATAATATCACGATAGAGCGCCCGAGTGATAGCTCTCAAGTCGATCCCTGGATGACTATAAAAGCGCTGATCCTCGATGGAAACAAAAGCTTCCTGGACATGTTCTGGAACTTGATCGATTGAGACCATCTCGCGATTTTGCGAATAAATCCTCTCGATAACTTGACCATCTTTTGTTTCAACCGTCGTCATTTCGTCGAGCACTAAATCAGACTCATCTACAACAAATCGGCCTCCGAAGATAATGACAGCATATCCAATCACCGCAAGGGCAAACAATAGAACAAGCGCATACCCCGGCCACTTCAAATGTCTTGTCCACGGTGGTAATGATTTTAGTTTTTCTTTGATGTTCAACGTTGTGCATCCTTTCTTAAATGATATCCCTTCAAACTTGCGACGAACAAACCCCTATTGCTAAACTGAACATAACGCAGGAAAGGAGATATTCGTTATGAAGGTTTCAATGACAAATGGTACATGGAATTACTTAGCCAAACTAAACGAGAAACATCCCGAAGCAAATCTACTTTTCATGCAAGACCAGGACAAAACCGTCGCCTATTATGAAGGGGACGAAGCTGCTATATTCGATGAAGGCCGTGATTATGAAGTCGTCGATTCTGTCGGAACAGTTCAGCCCAAAGGGTTTGTGGTGATGAATAATATCCCCGTAGCCGACGAAGGACGGCCCGTCTTCGAAGATCGATTCAAAAACCGGGCCGGAAACGTCGAAAATATGGAAGGCTTTCAAGCGATCCGCATTTTGAGACCGGTTCGTGGCAATACGTACGTCGTCTTGACTCAGTGGCGCAATGCCCAGGATTTCGAGGATTGGAAGAATTCTCAATCCTTTGATGATGCGCACAAGAAATCTGGACCCAAACATAAGAAGAAACCTTCATTCATTGACGGCGAAGCATACATTACGAAGTACAGCATGGTATCTCTCGAAGACTGACAAATATACAAAAAGTGAGCGGTCAAAAGCCGCTCACTTTTTTTACTCTTCTGTCTGTTCTGGAGCGTCTTCTGCAGCATGTTCATTAAAGAATGCCTCGAATTCACCTTCAGGTCGTTCCCCGACAATTCGTTCCACTTCTTCTCCATTTTCATAGTGAACGATCGTCGGCGTAGACTGTATTTGATACTGATTTCCTGTCGAAGGAAACTCCAAGAGGTTCAATTTCACCATATCTATGCCAAGCTCTTCGGTCATCGGCACGACGACAGGTGTTGTACGCTGACAATGAATACAGGTCGGACTGTAAAAATAGACAGTCGTCGGTTCGCCTGACTGAATGCGCTCATCCAGCTCATCGGGCAGAATCTGGTTATCATATAAAGGGTCGTCCAGCTGGTCAATCGTGGCCTGGTCGAGGTTGTCCTTTCCGTATGGATTCCCTTCAGCCTGCTGGGTATTTTGATAGTTCACGACAAATACTAATACTGCCACTAAAGCTGCCAAAACCGTCGCAAAAATGATCATTTTCTTTTTCATAAGAACTTAACTTCCTTTCTTCCTTAACAAAAGCATGTGTGTAACAAAAATAATGATAAATGCAGTTCCTGCAAGAAACGGAATTGTTATAAAACCGAAGTAATTGACGTATTGCCCACTACATGGCACAAGTCCACATGAATCGGTGCTAGCTAATCCAGGCACCTTTTGAAGCAAATAGTGATAGGTGGATAAAAACATTCCGATTCCGCTTAAGATCAGACCGGGAAGGGCAACCTGAGCATCTTTTTTCAAAAGGGCTGTCCCGTATATAATGACGAGCGGATACATCAGAATCCTCTGATACCAGCAGAGTTCACATGGTTCATAACCGAATACTTCCGAAAAGAATAGACTGCCTGCTGTAGCGACTAGAGCGGTCGCCCAAGCAATAAATAAAAAGTTTTCTTGATTTGATTTCATTCGTCTGCGTTCCTTTCCCTCTCTCTCGTTCACATTATACTAGTTGATGTTTAGAAAACAAAATACTTTAAACCTTTTTTGTACGAATTCTGCCAATTGTCAACAAATGGACATAAAAGAAAAAACCGCTGGTCAGCGGTTCAATTCTTCTTAAGCAATCCGTTTCTGTGAGCATAAACGGCCGCCTGTGTGCGATCATGGACTCCAAGCTTGCTGAGGATATTGCTGACATGAGTTTTCACCGTTTTAATTCCGATATATAAGTGCTCTCCGATTTCCTGATTGGTCATACCTTCTCCAATGCACATCAACACTTCGAGTTCCCGGTGAGTCAGTTCTTCATGGGGCTTATGATCTTGACGAAAGCGCGTCATCATTTTCGTCGCGACTTTAGGTTCGATCACATTCTCTCCTTTTGCCGCCTTTCTGATCGCTTCTGCAATTTCGTCTGCAGAAGAGGTTTTCAGCATATAGCTGAAGGCACCTGCCTCAAGAGCAGGAAAGACTTTCTCATCATCATAATAGCTAGTCAAAATAATAATCTTGCAAGTCTCTGTCTTCATAATTTCTTCTGTTGCTTCTATCCCTGTCCCGTTTTCCATGATCAAGTCCATCAAAACGACATCAGGTTCTTGCTCCTTTACTACTTCTACCCCTTCGTGACCACTGGATGCTTCACCGACTACATCCAAATCGTCCTCTGTATCCAAATAAGCGATGACGCCTTTTCTAACGACATCGTGATCATCGACTACAACGATACGGATCATATGATTTCCTCCCTAGTTGAACGTTTTACTGGCACACGGATTTCTATATAGGTTCCTTCTCCTTTTCTTGATCTAAGGACAAAGTTCCCTCCGACCTCTTCGCAACGTTCTTTCATCGTCTTCAACCCATATGAAGTCTTATTCTCTTTTTTCTCCTCAGGATCAAACCCTGATCCATCATCTGCGATATGAAGGAGCACTTCTTCTTTCGTTTCGGCTACCTTCAAGTTTACTTTAGTAGCGTTGGCATGACGCAAAATGTTGGACAACGCTTCCTGAACAACACGGAACAGATGCTCTTCCGTTATCTCCGAAAGATTTTCAACTTGGTGGATCTCCGTTTGAAAATCGATGGGACACTTTTGGCTGAGCTCTTCAATTAATGTATGTATCCCATCCGAAATCGACACACCCGATAGATGGACGGGACGCAAATGAAGCAGTAACGCACGCATTTCCGTCTGGGCATTGAGAGCCATTTGGGTAATTTCATGCAGCTGTTGCTTCGCTTTATCCGCGTTTTTATCAAATACTTTTTCTGTCGCCTGTGCCATCATCGTCAAGGCGAAAAGCTGCTGACTGACAGCATCGTGCAAATCGCGTGCCAGACGTTGCCTTTCTTCAATCGTTGCCGCCTTGTGCGCGGACTTGGCCAGTTCACCTTTTTCATCCGCCAGCTTTAAAAGAGATTCCTTTTGCTGAAGCAGTTTATCTCCAAGTTCATTCAACTCGTCCCCAAGACGAGCAATCTCGTCATTTTCTTGAAAATACAACTTCGCCTGGAATTCTCCGCGGGAAAGCTTCGTAATCATCGTCGATATGTAATCCATCCGCTGTTTCATATCCCCACTCGAACGAAAGCCGGCATACACCGCCATAAAAAAACCAATCGTTCCGTACGTAACGATAAAAAAAAGCACAGCTCCTGCTGTCAGCCACTCCGGACTGAACCAGACATAGGCGGATAGCAAGACAGCTAGCAAAATGAACAGGTTGAGGACCAGTCCATATAAATGGGAACGGATATACATGTAGCGGATACTATTTAGTTGCTTCAGCATCGTCCTCCCCCTTTCATATTTGGCTGATCGTAATCGAACCGACCTTATACTCTACATAAATGGTCAACCGCCTTGATGCACCTTCATAATCCTCTGTCTGGTAGGACATTTCACGCTTTAATCCTCCAGTATTCTGTCCGGCGATCGTAATGTCGCCTGTCTTCATTTTCGCTTCCACTCTGAAGGGCACGCTCCGAGGAATCAGCATTTTCACATCGCCCACCCAGCCGCGGACACGAATCGGTGTATCTCCCTCTGGTATAAAAGCTCGCGTAAAATCAAAGTTATGCTCGCCGATGCCGTTCCAAACATCCATTGGCTCGACTTTCCAGTTGTCGTGTGTGAATTCCTGGCTTCCAATGGCGTTCTTAGAAACGCGAGGCCGTGTTTTTGATTTATCTTTAGAGAATTTATACTCCACTTCAAATATCTTCTTTCCACTCGTCCCTCTACTAAACAAACTGAATCCGACGTAAATGAACAATAACGGCCACAAATTCCATACATCTCCGAAAGAAAAATTCACGACTTGGAAGCGGTCCAAAAGAAGCAGACCACCAAAAACGGTTAGGAATGATCCAAGGATCCAAGATTCTCCCTGCTTCAATAGGGCGTCCGCCCACAGTTTTACTCCAATACCAAGGATAAGAACCGGATAAACATTGGCCCAGTTAAACTCCATTTCCAGGGAAATAATATTCAAGTTTGACAAAAGCAAGATCAGCCCGATGATGACCAGTCCGGCTGCTAAAATAAATTTTAAAAAACCATTTTTCACATTGACCACCCTTTTCTCTCGTGCCTTCTATATTTCGATAAATGTCTAGTTATTTCCTCCTACCATCATTTTATAAAAACCCAATTCGCTAAGGAACTGGCGCTGGACGGTTATTTCCTCCGTCTCTAGGCGGAGACACATGTTTAATCCCAAACCTTCAGGGAATAATGATAGTGTATGTAAACTTTCTTTTGAAAGGATGTTCGATTTATGGATGAAAAAATGAAAGCATTAATTGAAGGACTGAATGAAGATTTGGCGCACGAATACGCCGCCTCGATTATGTACACATACAATGCCGCCGTCGTATCGGGTCTATATAGATCCGTTCTGAAACCTTTTTTTGAAAGTGAAGTGGCAGATGAACAAGGTCACGCTCTTTACTTAGCGGAGAAAATCAGCACCCTTGGCGGTACACCGACTACAGCCCCTGCTGAAGTGAAACAACTTACAGATGTAAAAGAGATGCTTGAAGAAGCTAAGCAAGCAGAAGAACAGACAATCAAGCGCTATGAAGAACGCAAGTCCCAGGCGG
The DNA here is from genome assembly GCA_004078665.1 of Halobacillus fulvus. GTDB lineage: Bacteria > Bacillota > Bacilli > Bacillales > Halobacillaceae > Halobacillus > Halobacillus fulvus. The sequence continues at coordinate 103,383 of SCFO01000004.1, forward strand.
AAGAATTAGGCCTGACCGAGTTATCCGTCAAGCTCGACGATATGATTGCAGATGAAACGGGTCATATGGAAGAAATCGCCCGTCTTTTAAAGGACTCAAGACTATAGAATTTATGGCTTCACGCATGGACCCAAAAGATTGAATTGGGTCCATGCGTTTTTTTGGAGTAGCGATATATTCCTCCGGGCCCCTCAGATGTCAGAACGATCCATTTGAGGTTGATCAGCCGTTGTATTACACTTTATTCAATCATACCCTGAGGAGGAATCAACATGTGGAACGATATTTTCCAAGCGATTGACGAACAGTATGATCAAATGGTCAAGACGAGACGGCATTTGCATCAGCACCCTGAAGTGTCCTTTGAAGAAAAAGAAACCGCCCAATTCATTGTCGATACATACGAACGCCTCGGCATCCCATATGAAAGCCAAGTGGGCGGCAACGGTGTCCTTGCTACTTTAAAAGGAGGAAAACCAGGCAAAACGGTCGCATTACGCGCCGATTTTGATGCACTGCCGATTCAGGAATTAAACGATGTCCCATATAAATCGAAATATGACGGAGCGATGCATGCGTGTGGGCATGATGGTCACACAGCCGCACTGTTAGGCCTAGCAGAAGCCATCCTGCCGTTCCAAGAAGAAATACCCGGCACCATCGTTTTTCTTCATCAGCATGCAGAAGAATATGCTCCAGGAGGGGCGAAACCGATACTTGATACCGGAAAACTCGATCACATTGATGCGGTTTTCGGCACCCACCTATGGGTGAATGCCCCAACTGGCGTTCTCCAAACGACTAAAAGTGCCTTCATGGCCGGTGCTGACCGCTTTGAAATCAAGATTCAAGGAAAAGGCGGCCACGGTGCACAGCCTCACCAGACAAAAGATGCTCTTGTCATCGCCTCTCAGCTCGTTACAAACTTGCAGCAAGTCGTGGCACGCCGAGTAGATCCACTCAAAACAGCGGTCTTGACAGTCGGAACATTCGAATCCGGCCAAACGTTCAATATCATTGCCGATTCCGCAACATTGACGGGCACAGTCCGGACATTTGAGAACGAAGTCCAGGATTTGGTGATCGAAGAAATGGAGAAAATCATCAAGGGTACATGCGTTGCTAATGATGCTAGCTATGAATTCGACTATTACAAAGGGTATCCGCCAGTCGTCAACCACGAAGAAGAAGCACGTTTGATTTTAGAGCGTTCTCAGGAAGCTGATTCCCGTCTGAAAACGGAAGAGATCGAGCCGGTGATGGCCGGTGAAGACTTCGCTTATTATTTGTTGAATAAGCCCGGCGCATTTTATTTCACAGGTGCACAAATTCCCGATCACTACTACCCTCATCATCATCCAAAGTTTGATTTTGATGAAAAAGCTTTACCTGATGCCGCTAAGACGCTTATTCAAGCCTATCGGAGCTATCAGGAAGCTCATCGTTAATCCAACAACCGGAGACGGCATGCATTCATTGTCGTCTCCCCTAATTGTTCTAGCAAGCGTCCATTTGCTACATACCCGACAACCGCCCCGATACCCGGAATTAGCTGAAATAGTTTTACAAAATCAATCGTATCCCTGTACTCCATTTGCAACGTCTTCCAGTCCACGTTTTTTTCTGCAGCAGAGAGCTGATCCCACTGAAGAAGCCGGTCTCTTACTCTCACCTTTTGCTTGTCGCTTGAGAAAGCCAGCAGGAACACATGCAATAAGTACACTCTCTCCTCATATTTTTGAACATCAAGCCCATAAAGCTGCCCCGCATCGAACAAGAACTTCATTTTAATCCCAAGAAGAAGCGGAAAATCCGCCAGCCCTAACCAGATTCCGCCAGCACCTGTTCCGGCTCCCTCAACAGCAGCTGTCCGCTTATATTGAGCTAGCCGCTCTTTAACCAATTGTTCACGGTATTCAAAAGACCAGCGCTTCTCCACTTTGATCGGTCGAATGTATTCCGATGATGTCAAAGACAATTCAATCATGGCCCGAATGCTGTCTGTCACCACAGCCTGAACCTTTTCAGGAATTTTATCATTGACCTTATTCTGAATGTTCTTCGACTTCCTTTGAAAAAAGGATGAGCGTTTTTCCAAAGATCTACTCCAGCGCTGTGCTTCACGTAATGCACTCTCTTCGTAAGGCATGATTTATCCCTCCTAATAAATGAATCTATACTTTCTTTTCTTTTAAAAAGCTCTATTAAAACTTAATATTAATGCTAGAAAGTTTCCTTTTTTCATACCAGAGCTTGGAGGAGCGGGAAATACCTCGCTTTCCATGGGCGGGCGCTGAGCTTCCTCGGAGCAAGGCTCCTGCGGGATCTCAGCCTGCCCTTTCCTCCCCATAGGAGTCTCGCCATTTCCCGATCCTCCTTACCAGAATGAGTAAACGGAAACATCATTGAAGACTATGACTGACAATGAGAAGGTGCGCATTCATTTTTTAATCAAAACTGGAGCTTAACAAAGCCTTTTAAAAAAAGGAGCTCGAAAGCCCCTTTTTTACGTCGTAATTTTCTGTTTCACATAGCTTTGGACAAACGCTATACTAAACAAACTTCCCCCGATCCATACGGCCAATAACCCAATAAGGTTCCACTGGAAGATAAACAACAGACCGAAAACAAACGTCTGGAAAAGCAAAATCTGCTTCAACCAATTTAACAGAGCTTTTTCCTTCCAATCCCTTTTCACCGGATATAGATCAAGCCAGGCAATCGTCCGGTGATGGTTCCATAATGTCATCATCTGAAAAGCGCTTAAATAAAGAAACAGGATAGCAAACGCAATCTTAATCCATATATTTGGAACAAACCAGATCGCCAAAGCCCCAATGACGATCAATCGGAGGTACATCCCTAAATAATCGCTACTGCGGACAAACGTAATCCGGTAAAGGTAAGAATACGTTTGGTCCTGCCTGTACGGAATCGCTTTGACGAGTGCTTCTACAAGAGCATGACGCTTTTTGACAGTGTTCTTCAAATGAGGAACATCAGTGAAATTATTGGCGATCCTGTAAAACGTACGCATCCTCTGCTGATCCTTCATGACGAGTAAATCCCAGGCAAGCCCGGCTTTCCGACGCGAAAGCGTAAATGTGTATAAAACAAGTCCAACCAACAGGACCGTCACAACACTTGAGAATACCCATTCACCTTGGGCCAGAAAATAAAAAATAGCGATATTGAGAATATATTTCACCACTTGATCGATGCCTCTTGTTCTTGGGTTACGCTCCTTCAGCATCCACCAGTTCGAAAGCAGGTTCCACACTTTAATGACGAGCGCAATTCCGATCATCACCAGGTAATATTGGGTACCAAGCTCCGGATAAGAGGCGAAATAAAGCGGCCCGAGCGCAGCTGCCACTAAAAAGACGAGATACAGCTGGACAAAAAAGCTATAGTAAAGACATCTTTTAAAATAATCCCCAAGCTGGTATTCCGCCGGGAGCAGAAATACCAAGTCCGGCACTTTGAGCAATGTACGCACAGGGCTGTACGCCGCAACAATCCCGAACGCAAGCCCTACAATCCAGGCTGTCGGGAATGATTCAGGCAAGTCGACCAACCATCGCTGATAATAATAGGCAAGGGCCGACATGAAGAAAATCATAGAGACAACGAGATGACCGTTGAAAATATACCTTAAGTAACGGCTCGTCTCCTTCACATGTTCGGAGAATCGCCGGGACCAAAACTGCTTCGCGTTAATCATCGGACTCTTCCTTTGTCAATTGCACATAGATATCATCAAGAGACGCATCAGTTCGCCCGAAAGCTTGACGAAGCTCATCCAATGTCCCCTGTGCACGAATTTCTCCTTCATGAAGGATAATGAAACGGTCGCAGTATTTCTCTGCTGTAGCCAAAATGTGTGTAGACATCAGAATGCCTGCCCCTTTTTCCTTCATATCCTCCATCATTTGAAGATAAGACTGGATTCCTAATGGATCAAGCCCAACGAATGGTTCGTCCACAATGTACAGTTCTGGCTCGATCAGGAACGCACACATGATCATGACCTTCTGTCTCATTCCTTTAGAAAAGTGAACCGGGAACCATTTCAGCTTTTTCTCAAGCCTGAACTCCTTTAGTAAAGGATCAAGTCTCTTCTTGAACACATCTTCCGGGATATTGTAAGCCATCGCCGTTAAATGCAAATGCTCGTACAATGTCAGTTCATCATACAAAATCGGCATTTCTGGTATGTAGCCGAGTTGTTGACGATATTCTTCCGGTTTTTCCTCAAAAGACGTTCCGTTGATCGATACTTTTCCTTGTTTCGCCTGCATCATTCCAATGATGTGTTTGATTGTCGTACTTTTTCCTGCACCGTTCAGTCCAATCAGCCCGACAATTTCATGTGGCTTTACATCAAAGGAAATGCCGTGCAGTACATTTTTATGGGTATAACCTCCATGAAGGTTCTCAACACTTAATAAAGTTTGCACCGTGATCCCTCTTTTCCTATTTCCATTCTCAACAAATTTTATCATAGATGGAAGTCGTATTGCACTTGAAGGTGACCCTTCTACAATCTTCGAAGCAGCTCTCGTATTTGTGATACAATAAGCCAAAAGGATAAGGAGTGAATGATCATGAGTGATTGCATTTTCTGTAAAATCATTGACGGGGATATCCCTTCTGCCAAAGTCTATGAGGACGAACACGTTTATGCGTTTCTTGATATCAGCCAGGTAACGAAGGGGCATACCCTCATCATTCCAAAACAGCACTGCAAAGATATTTACAGTACGGATTCAGTAGTAGCAGAAAAGCTTTTCGCACGCGTTCCAAAGGTAGCCCGTGCCATTAAAAAAACGTACAACCCAATCGGCTTAAACACACTAAATAACAACGAAGAGCCAGCGGGGCAGTCTGTCTTCCATCTACATATCCACCTGATTCCGAGATACGGTTCAACAGATGGCTTCGGGGCGAAATGGGAAGTTCATTCCGACGATTATACATCAGAGGATTTACAAAACATCGCCTCCGAAATAAGCGAAAATATTGAGAACTGAAGATGAACCTGACGTCCTGCCTTACAAGCAGGATGTCTTTTTAAATTGTTAAAAGATGTTGGACGAATCCGCTAGAGATGGGGTGCCTTTGGAGCGGCCTATTTTGATTTTCCAGCCCGTTTTGCTATAATCAATATATGCTTTCGCATCCGGTCATGAGGACACGGGTGGAAGGTAAATTCAGATGAGATTAGTTTAGTTGAGGAGAGATGTTTAAGATGAATACTCGTATTTTAGTTATGCTTTCTTTGTTAGTCGGAATCGGAGCCGTGCTTCATGCTGTCGTTCCCCCGTATTTTCTGGGAATGAGACCGGACATGATGCTCGCCATGATGTTCCTCGGAATTTTATTATTTCCTAAATTCCAATATGTCTTGCTGTTATCATTAGCGACCGGATTCATTTCCGCGTTGACAACGACTGTCCCTGGCGGTCAACTCGCTAATATGATTGATAAACCATTAACAGCCATTGCGTTTTTCGGCCTTGTGCTAGCTACGAAGAAATTGCTTCGTTTTAAAGCTGTTCAGCCGATATTAGCCGCCATTGGAACGTTGATCAGCGGCTCGATCTTTTTGACGATCGTACTGTATATCATTGGCCTAATGGAAGCAAGCTTTGGCATTATGTTCGCTACCGTCGTCCTTCCGGCTGCACTGTTCAACCTGATTTTCGTTGCGATCACGTACCCGATCGCCCTAAAAATCCTGAAACGGACATCACTGAAGCATGCATCTCCTGCTCTTGCAGCAGAATAAAGAAAACAGACATCCACGAAGGCACTACACCCGTAGTGTCTTCGTTTTACCTCTAAGTCTTTTATTTTGGAGGTTTTAATCATACATATAAAGAGAAATACTAATGAAAAGATGGATTTTTGAAAGGAGACGTTTTTTATGCCAAGCGGAAAATCATTAACTCTCGGTTTCATCGTCGGAGGAATCGTCGGAGCAGCTTACACTCTTCTCAACACCCCTTCATCCGGACGCGACCTTAGAGAAAACGCCCGCCTGAAAAGTGAAAATTTAAAAACCACGGTCTTGAGCTTGAAAGAAGAAGGACTTCAGTTGAAGGATCAAATCGCTCAAACATCTAAAGAAGGAGCCGAACTGATCAAAGACCTTTCCGAAGATGTGAAGACATCCATAGAAAGCTGGAAGAAGACCGTCGAACCTCACCAGAAAAACATCCAAAAATATTTAGAACAAATTGAAGAAAGTCTGAAAGAACTGGAAGAGAAAGCGAAAGCTGAACAAAACCGGACAGATACACAGCCAAGTCATGAAGTTGTCAATCATCAATAAACTATCCCCCCTTCCCCAATTTCGGGAAGGGGGATTCTTTTATCCTAAAACCTTACAAAAGTTAGACAAAGGTTTAAAAAAACTTCATTAAAAATTACTATTTTGACACATTATATCTTGAAAATTTCTCAATTTTGATTAATATAGAATGTGGAGTCATGTAAAAGTATTTGCTAATGACCATCATCCTTATTTTATTTTAAGGTCGATCTTTTTGCTGCATGAAGCTGCACTAAAACCTAAAGAAGGTGAGATGAATGATGGATAATATTTCGAAACGGGAAGCTATTTTCTATAGTCATAAGATGGCACAGTTGTCTAAAGCTCTTTGGAAAGCGATTGAGAAAGACTGGCAGGATTGGATCAAACCATTCCAATTGAACATCAATGAACACCACATTTTATGGATTGCTTATCACCTGAAAGGGGCAAGTATTTCCGAGATTTCCAAGTATGGCGTCATGCACGTCTCTACCGCTTTTAATTTTTCAAAAAAATTAGAGGAACGGGGATATCTGCAATTCTCAAAGCGAGAAAATGATAAGCGAAATACCTATGTTGAACTAACAGAGGATGGGGTCGAGCTTCTAGAGGCTACGCTCAATGAGTATAATCCAGAAGACAACTCAGTTTTACGCGGTGTTGTTCCATTGACTGAAATGTACGGTAAACTTCCGGAGTTCCTCGATTTATCTGCCCTGATTAAAGAAATTTACGGTGATGAATACATGGAGATTCTGGAGCGTTCCTTAGAAAATATCGAAGAAGAAGCCAATGTCAAACAGCCAACAGATATTGAAACGTACAAACAAAAAAGCAAATCTTCCTAATGTAAACGAAATTTCTTTAAAGACAACATCCCTGAAGATTGTATCTTCAGGGATGTTGTCTTTTTGTATAGAGAAATAGAGAGTGGCTTACTTTCTTATGTATTTTCTCAGGACTTGGATCAACGCTGGATAAAGCCTCTGTTCGTATAAGGCCTGGATCGTTTCTTCTATCGGGAGCTTCACAGACAGCATGCCTGCAAAATGAATCAGTAGCCCGCTATGATCAAGCAGCCCCTCTCGTTCATCCTCTTCATAGGTTGTATTCAACTCTTCTAGTAATGCCAGCGTCTCTTGATATTCTTTTTCCGTCAGCTTATGTCTTACAATCATTTTATGAAATGGATAGTGGTCCATCTCTTCGATTTCCATAAGCAAACGGATGTGAAACTCTGTTGAATGTTGGTGTTGATCTGCGTTCACAATACCCCTCCCATCCACTTTCATGATGGATGTTTCTGAACCCCTCCATGCTAGTTCACAAGTCATCTATATTTTTTACAAAAAACCTATTGCTTTTTTATGTGAAACGTACTATTATTCCATTTGTGACTCGCTAGAGCGATATTCCTATCATATCGATATTTCTCATAAATTCACAGTACTTTTCGCAGTAAAGGGGGATTCCTTATGATGAACTGCTGGAAAACAGTTAACATCAATAAAGAATTCGGTCTGAATCGTGTTTATTTCTTATCGTTTTTGACTGGACTTTTGTCCTTTATACTGTTATATCTGCCGGTATCTATGTTTCATGGTACACATGACATGAATGATCACGGGTTCTTACCCTTGCTGATCATCCTGTTTTTCCTGCCGTCTATGCACCGGCTGATGCACATCTTGCCATTAGCTATGGTTTACAAGAAATTTCACGTTCAATTTAAATTTAGAAAACGGATCATTCCGACGTTTACGTACCAATGCAAATCAAAATTATCGAAAAAGACATCCATTATGATGGCTTTATCACCAACGTTCTTGATTACAGTTCCGGCTCTTGTAGCAAGCAGCGTATTCCCTAATTATTACGCTTATTTCATCATCTTTGCTGCGGTAAATATCGGGTTGTCCTTTTCTGATTTCTTATACTTGAATTATTTTGCTAAAGCACCAAAAAAATGTATCATTGAAAATGCAAAGGAAGGCTACGATATTCTTGTACGCCATCCAGAAATTTAAAACAGCTGTCCCATGAGGATCCAGCTGTTTTTTTTACATGGATTTTTCAAGATCTTACCACTCTATTCGTAAATCTCTGTTCATTTATTCGAAATTTTGATAGAGTAGTTTCATAGGGATTAAAGGAGGTTCTTCTAGATGGCATTTGGATTTGTAATATACGCCCTCTTCATTCTATTCGTCTTCAACTCATTGACTCATTCCTTATGCTTGAAAGCGAAGATGTCGAACGAAAAGCAAGTGAGAGTCTTTCGAACCATTAATGTACTCATAACCATTCTTTTGGTTTCCTCATATGTGGAAGTATTAAATGTATTATAAGTAGGCAGGCCAGTCGTACTTTTGACTTGGCCTGTTTTTATAAACAAAAAGATTGATGTTACGCAAAAATATTTGGGTAACATGTTTCATCTCATTTTGATGCTGGGTATAGAATAAGTTAGGCAAAATATGTTATATTTAGTCATGGGCTGTTTACTATAACCTCTACGTCAAGACAAACATAAGTTGATTGAGGAGTGTACGGAATGAAGAAAATTGCATTGACAGCTGCCTTGGCAGCGAGCGTATTTGCGCTATCTGCTTGTTCATCCAACGCAGAAGATTCAGAAGTCGTTGTGGAAACAAGTAACGGGGAAGTAACGAAAGAAGAATTTTATGAGGCGATGAAGACTCAAAGTGGTCAACAAGTTCTCCAACAGTTAGTGACGGAAGAAGTCCTTGCTGCCAACTTTGAAGTGTCAGATGAAGAAGTTGACGCTGAACTGGATGCAATGAAAGAACAATATGGCGACCAGTTTGAAAGCGTGATGGAGCAGTATAATATGGATTCAGAAGATGAATTCAAAGAATTGATCCGTAAGAGTCTTGTTCAGGAAAAAGCAGCCACAGAAGGTGTAGAAATTCCTGAAGAAGAAATCCAGCAATACTATGATCGTATGTCTACAGAAGTTCGCGCCCGTCATATTCTTGTAGAAGATGAAGAAACTGCTCAGGAAGTCAAGCAGAAGCTTGAAGACGGTGAATCCTTTGAAGATCTAGTAAGCGAATATTCAACAGACACAGGATCTGCTCAGCAAGGTGGAGACTTAGACTTCTTCGGCCCTGGCGTTATGGCCGAGCCATTTGAAGATGCAGCATACTCTCTTGAAGTAGGCGAAGTCAGCGAACCTGTTGAAACACAGTTCGGTTATCACATCATCGAAAAAACAGATACACGGGAAGCAGAGGATGTTGGTTCTTATGAAGAAGAAAAAGATAACATCCGCCGTACACTTGCCGGACAACAAGTCGACCAAGCCGCTCTTCAACAGAAGGTCAGCGAGCTGATGAGAGATGCTGAAATCGATGTTCAAATCGAGGAGTTTGAGGGCATGTTCGATTACCTTGAACAACAGCCAGCATCAGATTCTGAGCAATCTGACAGCTCCAACGAAGAAGACAGCAGTTCAGAAGAATAAAGCCAAAAACAAGCCAGGTGATTACCAATCACCTGGCTTTTTATTCGGACATCATCGCTTTCTCTTTTTTCTCTCTTTGTTCTCTCTCCTCATACATCCTTGCCAAATAGACCTGTCCTTCTTTTTCGATATACTGCTGCTCTAAATGGTGTTCTGCTCTTATCGCTCGAATCGCCATATACCCACTGATGAAAATAAAAAGGATACAAAAAAATACCCAGATCGGCATTCCGAATAACATCGTTGCCCCCTCCTTTTGTGATTAGTTTATGAGGGGGACTTACAAAATATGAACAAGCTTCTTTAAGCAAGCACCTTCTTCTCTTCCAGCCTGTTGAATAAGAAGCTATAAACAAAAGCACTTACGAGAGCTAATCCTCCGAGCACCATGAAGGTCAGCATATAGCCAGCATAGTTTGACAAAATCAAGCTGAATGGTGCCAAGAGACGCCCCAATGTAAATCTTAAAGAGCCAGCCGAGAAATACTGTCCACGCATATCTTCAGGCGCAATCTTTGCAATAAAACTTTCCTGTATCCCCACGACCATGAGCTCTGCAAACGTGAAGATCGCCATCGCCAATATGAAGATCCACAAACTGTTCGTCAAACCGTAAAGCGAAATCCCGACGGCATAGAATAGACACGAATAAATAAAGACTTTCTTTTCTTTAAACCTGTTCATCCATTTCGTTACGATGACGGTAAATAAAGCCACAAGCAGACCATTCTCTGCTAAAATCAGTCCAAAAGCTCTTTCGCCTGATAGCGTCAGATCCCAATCACCGAACGTGAATAGCGTTTGATTGTTAATCGTTTCACTCGTATATACGGCAATCAGTAAATCAAGCTGCATAAACGTTTGAGCTACTAGAATCCCCGCAATGATAAATAGTAAGAAGTTTCGATCTTGAGCAATGATCCGATAGTCTCTCAACTCACCCCAGACGACTTGAAGCAACCCTTTGCCTTTTTCCTGCACGCGTTCTTTGATCGTCGTCGTTTCGTCAAGGAAGTACCAAAGCACCCATGCCAGCACGGCCGTGATAGCTACGCCAGACAAGAGCATTTCAAAACGATAGGTATAAAAAATAACACTTCCGATCAGCGGCCCAATGACAACAGCGATATTGAGTGAGGTATAAAAGACGGCAAAAACATCCGCCCGATGTTTTTCTGAGACAACATCTGCCACCATCGCATGGGAGGCTGGCCAATAAAGCGCTCCGAACACTCCAAGAAGGCTGAACGCTACGAACGTCAGTATAGGGGAATCGATCCACGGTGAGTTCGCTAAGGCAAAGATTATGAAAGAAGCGGATTCCCCTAAGGCGGCGAACACCATCATCTTTTTCCTTCCAAAACGATCGGCGCAATATCCCCCGATCAAACTTGCTAAAACAGAAAAAAACTGTGATAAAACCAATAAAAGTCCGGCATAATCCTTACCGAACGACCTTTCAAAAAAAATCGTCATAAATGGGAAAAAGGACCAGAACAAAATGTTCATTGTCCCTTCCCCAAATAGACGGATTTTCAAATTGCGATCCCAATCTTTCCATTTCATTTTCTAATCTCCTAAAGCTTACTCACTCTTCTTCAAACGCAGGTTTATAAAACGTCCTCTGATCAAGCGGATATAACCTTTCTGTAAAACTTCCCGGCTCTACTTTTTCAAGGGCACGGTTTAGCATATTCATTCTCGAATCCAACATGTCAATATAATGCAGCACTTCCGCTTCCCTTACAAGAGGTGGTGTCGGACTACCCCACTCCGCTTTTCCATGATGACTGAGCACCATGTGCTGAAGAATAGTCACTTCTTCTCCTTCAATCTGAAGCTCGTCCGCTACCTTTCGAATCTCCTCGATCATGAGAGGTATATGACCGATTAATTTCCCTTCCATCGTGTAAGAAGGAGAGGAGGCATTGGAGAGCTCACGCACCTTCCCAATATCGTGCAGAATGACACCGGCATAAAGAAGGTCTTTATTCAGTTCCGGATACAAATTCGTCATCTCACGGGCCAGCTTGAGCATGGAGACAATGTGATAAGCAAGGCCTGATACATATTCATGATGATTCCGAACCGCTGCCGGATACGTGAGAAGCGCCTCCTGATGCTGCTTGACAACCTGCCTCGTAATCCTCTGGATGTTCGCGTTTTTCATTTCAAAAATGGCTTCTGTTATTTTTTCCATCAGCTCTTCTTTTTGAACTGGTGCCTTCTCTACAAAATCAGCAGCATAAACACCATCCGTCGGCTGAGCCGGACGGATACTATGAATTTTGAGCTGTGGTTTATTCCGGAACTGTCCAACCTCTCCACTCACCTTTACGAGTTCGCCTTGCTGAAATACTTGGACATCCTCAGGGCTCGCCTCCCAAAGCTTGGCATCAATTTCTCCTGTTTTGTCCTTTAGCATCAAGGACAGGAACGGCTTACCGTTGCTGGCTACTCCCTTCGTTGCGGATTTGATCAACAAAAAATAGTCGAAGGTGTCTCCAATTGAATAGTTTGCGATTCCCTTTTTCATTCGTCTCCTCTCCTTTCAGTGGATTATCGACACACGCTGTATTATAAAAGACTATATTCTATGACAGCTTCCGAAATGAAGCCGAACGGAAGTAATCCGTCATGCTTTCTCTCCATGTAAATAACACCATCTGATGTTTTGTTGCTAACTCCTCTAGTAGCAGCAGCATTTCTTCAAGCCTCTCTTCATCAAAATGAACGAAGGCATCGTCCATGAGAAAGGGCATCGGAACAGTTTCTGCCATTGTATCTCCTAACGCTAGTCTTAGAGATACATAGAGTTGGTCCCTCGTCCCTCGTGAGAGCTCATCGATATCATACCATTCGTGAAGCCGGCTCTCGACTTTCATTCGATCCTGGTCCGCTGAAAGCAAAATCTTGCGATACTGTCCCTTTGTGAGCCTTTGAAAATAAGTGTCAGCCGTTGCAATGACTTTTGGTAAGTGTTGATCTTTGTATAATGATTTCGTTTGGTGCAACAGCTTGTAAGCGACTTGATAAGCCGCCCACTCCTCTGCCTGTTCCTGAAGCGCAGAACGCTCTGATTCCATACGATGCAAGGCATTTGAATAACTTTCAGAACTTTCGAGCTGGTTGATTTCGCTCTTGAGATCAGCAAGCATCTGCTGTTTTTCATGTAAGGTTTCTCTAAGGTGTTTTCGTTTTTCCTGTACTTCTGCCGCTTCCCGTCTTCGCAAAGATTCCTGTGGCGCTTCTTCCCAAATGTTGAACATCCGTTGTTCTTCATCCGAAAGCATCGTCTTTAATTGAAGAGCGAGCTGTTGAGATTTTTCCTTTTGATCTTTTGCATATTCAAATTTGGTCAATCGTTGATAAAACTGCTCTTCATTTTCAACGTTCGCTTGAAAAAATAGCTCTTCCCTCTTTCTTTCGAGCACCTCAAGTTGTTTTTCAAGTTTATAATGTCGCTGCTTTTGTTCGTCCAAATCCTCTTGAGAAGAAGCCCACTTTTCATAAGCACGTTCTTTTTCGGAGACCCACTTCTGAAGAGCAGACCACGCATTTTCCGTTCGCTCTGAATCTGAAGCAAGGTGTTGCTCCACTTTTCTTTTCAACTCTGCCGCCCTAAGTCCTGCCTGCTCTCTCGTTTGCAAGAGCTGTTCATATTCCGTCTGCTTTTCTTTCAGCTGGGTCAGAATATGATACAGCTTATCCCAATGGTCGATCGGGAAAGCTGAAAGGAAAGGGTAAAGGCTCTCCTGCTCCTGAATGCTTGATTCCAGTCTATGTGTACGCTGATTCAAGTGCCGCTTTGCCTCATCAAACTGCAGTTCTTCCTGAGCGACAAACTTTTCGCGCTCCTGAAGCTGGCGCCATTCCGCCTTCAACTCTTCATTCTTCTGGAGAAGATGACGAAGTTCTTCTCTCTCCTGTTGACTTTCAACAGGTGCGACCTCCTTTTGTCTTTGATCTATAAAGCCAGCAAAAAACAGAAGGAGAGTGACGAGCGTAGCGAACCATCCATACCCATACTCAGATAAAAAGATTCCTATTCCCCAGCCGAAGATCAAAACAACAACGGCCGTTGCATGTAATAAAGAAAATCGAGAATGGGACGAAGGGTTTTCTGCTTTCTCACGAAGGGTGGCTATTTCCTTCTCTCCGAGCAGCTCCTGGTCGATCGTGTCTTTTCTTTCGAGGATGCGTCTTTTTTCATTTTCGATTTCTTGAAGCCTGTTTTTGAGCTGTTCTTCGTCAGCATCTGCTTTCTTTGCGTCTTCCTTTATGGAGCGCCACGTATCTTCAATGTAAAACGGAAAAGAAAACTCGATTAATTCAGAGGGTTCCATCGGAAGGTTAAGCTGCTCCATGTCCGAATGGATGTGCTCTCTTAAAAGCTCCAATCGTCTATCCGACTGCTCATACTCATGGACATGCCGGTGATATGTCTGTTCTTGATCGAGTAGCTCTTTCGCATCATTGATACGGTCTGAAGAAACGAGAATATCAGATAGTTCGATTTGCTTCTGTTCTAACTGCTCGATCATGGAGGCGGCGGAATGTTTTTCACTTTCGAATGGAAGAATGGCTTCTTTTAGCTGCTGATAACGTTCACGTCCCTGTTCCGGAAATGTTCCGACGGGTGCAAGCTCTTCTTTTACCTGGTGAAATTCCATTAGAACTGGCCAAACTTTCATCAGCTGCTCATAGCTGTACGCTTCTTTTTCCACTTTCTTCAAGGAGTTTTCGATATCAGAAATGGACTGTGCAAGACTCTCCTTCTCAACTTGGAAGTCTTCATACTGCTCAGATTCATACTTTGCTGCTTTGAGCTTCTGGTCCAATTCGTTTACTACATTCAATTGTTTGTTGATAGACGGAATCTTGCCTTTTGGTTTAAACCGGTCTTCGAGCTGCTTATTGAGCCATTTTTCTGTCTGATAAATCTGATCGGATCCGGTCAGGCCGATGTTGAGAAGGACTTCACTCAGCTCATCGCCACTCAAATGTCGGATCCTTGTCAAGTCGCCGGCCGTAAAGCTGAAAATGGCTTCGTATCCTTCTCTGTTCAGCCCTTTCCATAACGCCTTCAGCCACTCTTCACCGTGCTCCTCACCATCCGCAAGACGACAAAGCGCTTCACCATTTCGCTTATCATGAACACGCTCAATGGTGATTTCACCGAAGTCTGGTGTTAATAATCGGAGCCTCCCCCCGATTGTCCCTCCCGTTTTAGGTCGAAAAAATTCCCTGCGTTTCGGTGGAAGACCGAATAGGATAAATAATAAAAATTGATGAATCGTCGATTTGCCCGCTTCATTCTTTCCTGAAAAAACGTTGACCTCGTAATCGGAGAACGAGAACGATTCCTCTTTCCACTTTCCAAAACCATAAATGTCTGCTGTTAATAGTTTCATTAGACATCCTCTTTCGTCATTAACTTTTCCAATGTGATGACCTTCGCCTGCTCCAGGATTCGCTGTTTGTCTTCCGCTGATAGCGTTTGGAGGTGTTTCTCCAGCTTGCGATGCTCGAATACAGGAGAAAGCCAGAGATCAAGTTCCTCATCGGTGATGCGTTCAGATTCTCTCAGCCATTCCCCAGTGAAATGAGAGCTTTTCTTCAATTGTTCTTCTTCCCAGACGGGTTGATCGATCACATGGACACGGTCGATCCACACCCACCCGTCATTTATGTCCTCTCCTTCATTTACAAGCTGCACCCACTCATCCACCAGTCCGGTTGCGTCCCATTTCTTCAAAAGGCCTGAACTGGCTTTCAGCACCACTTCCAGCATGACATTCCCTTCCTTTTCCACACCCTGTTTAGCCTGTTCCAAAAAAGCTTCGATGTCTGCTGGTGCCTCCATATCATCACATGTCACTTCTACCTTTTCATACGTAAATGTATGAAGGGGGATAAACCGACGCTCCCATTTCCCCTGGTGATGCTCAATTAAGTAACACCCTTTTTCTCCCGCTTCTTTCCGGGATCGGCCCTGAATATTGCCGGGATATATGACCGGAGGATCCTCAGAAAGGACCTGCCGCTTATGAATATGCCCAAGTGCCCAGTAATCCATCTGCTGGGCATATAAATCTTGAAGACGGAAAGGAGCATATACATCATGATCCGTATTGGTATCGAGGCTTCCATGGAGCATGGCAATGTGTAATGGGGCTCCTGGCTGTCTGATGAACTGTGATACCATCGATTCTTTGACAGCACGCTGTTCATAGCTGAAGCCATAAAGATGAGCAACGCATTGACCGTTTTTATAATACGGGGCGCACTCCACAGCCCGTGAGGAGAATGTGTGTACATTGTCCGGGAATTGGATGGAATAATGAGCCCCCTTCACATAATCGTGATTTCCGTGGCTAATAAAAGCTTGAACCTGATGAGCGGCCAATCGTTCAAAACCTTTTCGAAGGTGAACCTGCGCCTTTAGACTTCTTAAATGTTCATCAAATAAATCTCCGGCGATCAGAACAAAATCGACGTTGTACTGAATCGCAGCGTCGATTAATCTGTCGAATGCCTCGAACGTACTTTTTCTGATACGTTCGAGCAAAGCGTCAGGCACATGACTTTTATTTTTGAATGGACTGTCCAGATGTAAATCCGCACTATGTATAAAGCGTATATCCTCTGTCATACCGCCCCCTCCTTTTCCTATTATTTTACCAGAATCAATAAGCGAATGCACGTTCGGTATAGACCGGGTCCAAAGCTTCTCTACTGAGTAAACAAACGTGCTATTGTCTTCAATCTTTATCGTGGTGTTTCTGGTGTCATGGGAGTGGCAAAAACTCGGGGAAGCTCTTGCTGGAGAAGATGCTGACGTGACACCCCTACAGGCATTGCCGGCTTCCCAACAGGAAACGACCTGTTTCCCCCTCCAAGGCATCCCCTTGAGAAAAATTATGAAAGAATTGCAGGAATATCAAGACCATGAGAAGAATGCTTATAGATATGAACACCTATTCATTCAGGAGGGAACAGACGTGAAAACATACTATTTAACGGTATTTGAAAAAGACGGTACCAATGTACTCAACGAAACCTTTGAGGCAGAGAATGATGATCAGGCGAAGGAAATCGGACAGCAGAAGCTCGAAGAAAAAGGGTTCAGCGAGCATACTCATAGATGCGCTGCCCCAAATGGACAGTTAGTTTTATTTCATCGATAAGAAAAACCGGGTTCGAGACCATGTCTTGACACCCGGTTTCATTCATTTCACCGTGCTATTTAAGGTTAAAAATAGCAAGAGCCTATCTAGTTTTACTCCCCTTTGAACTGCGGCTTTCTTTTCTCCATGAATGCCTGGACGCCTTCTTTATGATCCTCTGACTGTCGAAGTCCCCACTGCGTCCTCCGCTCCTTAGACAAATATTGAAGGAGTTTATCAAGCCCATGCTGATGATAGATTTGTTTCGTTGCGATCATGGACTGGAGCGGGCTGTGGCTCCATATATTCGCAAGCCTTGCCGCTTCTTCATGAACCGGCCCCTCAGCTACAATATCGACGAGCTTCATTTGATACGCTTCTTCCGCTGACATTTGCCTTCCTTCCCATGCAAAATGCTTGGCTTGATGCGTGCCTAGCCGCTCCTGAAGCCAGAAATGCCCGCCACCATCAGGAGCAAGTCCGATGCCAATAAAATTCATCGAAATTTTGGCTGATTCATCGGCGATGACATAGTCCGCCGCTAGAGCGATGCTCAGTCCAAGTCCTACGACAGGACCATGAACAGCCGCAATCACTACTTTAGGCATTGTATAAAGAGTGGTCACAATGGTTTCGATATGATCCATCACTTGGTCATATTTTTCAGCATCCCCGATTTCCTGCATCATCGATACATCTCCACCTGCGCAAAACCCCGCACCTTCTCCGGAGAGGATGACCACCTGGGCGTCTTTTTCCTTTACTTGATGAACAGCTTCTGCAAACTCTTCAAGCATGACCGTATCAAGCGCATTGTATTTCTCTCCACGCGCGATTTTCAATTCAAGGACGTTATTCTTCTCTTCCAACCGAAAAAATTTCATAGAACGACTCCTTTTTCATGATAGGTATCCTTCTTTCTTTTTCTCGATATGGAAGAACAGTTCCTGCTTCAAAGTGACAAAATTATGTAAAAAGAGCGTAAAAAAAGCCGCCTCACAGGCGACTTTTTTTCTTTATTGTTGTGGCTCTTCCGGGTTTCCGTAAAGCTCTTCAAGTGGCTTCGTAATAATACGGCTCACATCATTGATTACTGTGTTCAAGCGCTGTTCCTGCTCCATAAGCTTGGAGATTTGCGGGTGCTGTTGAACAAGTTCGACAACTTTACGTGCCTGTTCGACTTCTTCTTCAGAGATTTCTTCACCCTGCATTTGCTTTTGTTGAAGCGTGATTTGTGTCTGACGGAAATCATCGAACATTTGCTTCGCAGATTCGTCATTCATTACCGCTTCATAAGCTTCTTTCAAGCTTGTGAATTCTTCGCTATTGCGAATCGCTTTTTCCAAGTCATACGCGTTATCATAAATATTTGCCATAAATTGAGAACCTCCTAAAGTTTCTAGCGTTACTCCTTCCCCACTATAACAAACTCAAGTGATCATGTATAGGAATCCCTATCCTAATAGCAGGACGATCATTCCTTGAAGAAGACCAATCATACCGCCGAGAAGCGCTCCGAGGTATGTGATCATTTTGAATTCACGGCGTGAAATCCCTAAGACCATGTCTTCAATTCGATCCAGCTGAAATGCTTCGACCTCTTCTTTGACGATTTCTGAAAGCCTCATGGATTCCATCATTCCTTCCATCCGTTCGGACAGAAGAGATATAAAGGCACTGATCAATTTCGGCACCATCCGATCGATGATTTCTTCCTGGTGTGCTTCCGTCCATTGTGCGAGAGTACGATTCATCCAGTCATCGAGCGGCAAGGATTGAGCGACAGCTTGTCCCAAAGTATGACCAATGGTATCTCGCCCGATTTTTTCCTCCCATACATAGATTGGCTGTTCCATCGCTTTCTCACGCTCTTGCTGGAGCATCTCTTTAAGCCAATCCGTCATTTCTCGGTTAGAAATGTAGCGCAGCATGGCCGGATAGAGACGGTCCGTCAAGCTGTCTGTTCCCATAAAAGAAGAAATCATATTCCCGAAGAAGCCCTGATTATCCAAATAGTTTTCGATCAGAGCAGTGACGCGATACCTTCCTTCTGGGCTCTCAAAATATTCGATGATCCGCTCATGAATATATTCCGCCATTTGGTCAGTCCCTTTTTCAATCTTCCTCTTCCATTCATCTGACAAAAGTTCACTCAAAGGCTGCTGGCGGTAATCACCCATGACTTTGTCGTAGCGGCTTTCCACCCACTTGGCAACGGTGTGCTCAAGCTCCTTCTCAGAAGTTTCCACCCCTAACCTGGATAGAAGACTTTTAGGTGTTTCTGGCGTTTGTAAAAAACGACGGACTTCTTTCTTCATCCACACCGTCATTTGTTCATGAAAGCCTGGGCGCTCAAGCTTCCTCCGAAGACCCTCCGGTGTCAGCAGATGCTCGACAACCATTCGGCCGAGCTGGCTTGCGAGCTCTCCCTGTCTTTTTGGAATTAATCCGGGAGTAAAAGGCAAACGGAATTTCCCTATATATATCGGCTTATAAGGCCGAAAGAGCATCTTGATCGCCAAGGAGTTCGTCAGCCCGCCAATCAATGCTCCTAATGAAATCATAAATAAAACTAAAAGAACTGGATTCATTGATACAACCTCTCTCTTTTATGCTGTACCAAGTATAATGCAAAAATTACCTTTGTGCCAACGTTACTTCAGCCGTCCGAGTATCGTATCAAATCGCGTCGCATGCTCCACTTCATCTGTCATCGCAATAAATAACGGCTGATAAGCCTGTGAAGCAGGAAGTATGAACAGCATAACGTCGGACGTTTCAAACTCGTTCTTCTGGGCTATTTGAACGCCATCTTCAAATGAAGGGATGACTTCCCCTTTTACGTCCTTATGCTCGAAGGTCAAAAGCATGTCAGCCGAGAGTGTGGACAAAATAAAGGTGGGAGGTGAAATCCATTGGATAAAAAAGAAAAGCAGGTCGCAGAAGGAAAAGACAAATTCGAACTCGATATCGACCGAATGATTAATGAAGGAATGGCCGGAGGAACTGTGCTGCCAGGACGAACACAAATTGAAGAAGCGCACGAAATCCCAAGACAGGATACTCGGAAATAAAAAAGCTGTCTTCTTAAGGTTACCTCATACCTTAGGGAGACAGCTTTTGTTTATCGGCTTTTCACGATCATTTGGACGGCTTCATTAATCAGCTCTTCAGCGGACTCGCCTTCTTCATGAGCTTCGCGAATGCACTCTTCTAAGTTTCTTGCCACAATGTATCCAATCGCACGATCCATTGCCGAACGGGCAGCAGACAACTGAGTGATGACGTCCTTACAATCCTTTTCTTCCTCCATCATCTTCAACACACCGCGAACCTGTCCCTCAATTCTTTTCAGGCGATTCTTCGTTTCCTGTCCATACAGGTTTTTTTCTTTCACATTTTCAACCATAGGACCCTCTCCTTTACATTTTCAACTCTATGATTGACCCGAAGGCTAGATATCATATACTTCCCTATGTATACTTTATAATAGTAAATAATCCATAAAAAAGGAAGAGATCCATGTCGTTAATTAATCAACTGCAATCTATATACCCCTCCATGACGCTGGCAAAACCGGAACACACGGAAGACCCCACCCGCTACGAGTGGTTCCGCACGCCTTCCATGGAATGGATCGGAATAAGCAAGGAGGAGCTCGAGAATAAAGATAAAAAACTTCTCACCCTGTTTCTCTCCCCCGCCTCTGCCGATCATCGTGAAATATCTGATCATGACAATGCCTGGTATCAATTTGTAAAAGGAAAAGAAGAACAGCTGGACACAAACAAACCCCTGCGCTACCGTTTTGTTTTCTTTTCCATTGCTGAACTTCCGATGGACCGCTCTTCGTTTGAAGAAGCTCTCCAGTCTTTATTTCCACAGCAAATGCCCGTTTTTTTTGAAACGGAATACGATGGCTTTATTATAGAAGAAATCACGTCGGAAGATCAGGATATTTTATCTTTTGATGAGATTATCGATGTGTTAATGAGTGACTTCTATACGAAAATCCGCTTCTATATAAGTGAGTTTTCATCAAGTGTTGAAGACGCCCCGTCCATTTTCCAGTGGGCCGAACACAATGATCAAGTGGCACAGAAATACAACTTGGCAACCGTGTCCACTTATAAGGAAGTCATGCCTTACCTTTACATTGATGCGCTCTCCCCTCTTGATCAAAAGCATGTGAAGCGTTCTATGTTTCAAGAGGTTGCAGAAGACCCGGACCTGCTCCATACGATCAAGGTGTTCCTTGAGGCGGGTGCCAATACATCGCTGGCCGCGAAACAGCTTTATATGCACCGAAACAGTCTTCAATATCGTGTGGATAAATTCACGGAAAAGACCGGGATTGACGTCAAGCGTTTCGAAATGGCGGTCACGACTTATCTCGCTCTTTTATTACTTGAACAATAGCCGTTTGACAAAGTGCACAAAGAATCGTCAGCGATCTTTGTGCACTTCGTCCATTTACCAGATCCATCAACTTCGATACACTTAAAACACATTAAGAAAGCGATTTCAAATCCGCTACATACAGGAGGAATTATAATGGCAGAGATTCAATTGAACAATATTGAAAAAGTATATGATAAAAAGGTGAAAGCGGTTGATGACTTCAACCTTCACATTAAAGATAAGGAATTCATCGTATTTGTAGGTCCATCTGGTTGCGGAAAGTCAACAACGCTGCGCATGATCGCTGGACTTGAAGAAATTACGAGTGGTGATTTCATCATCGACGACAAGCGCATGAACGATGTAGCACCAAAAGACCGCGACATCGCAATGGTATTCCAGAACTACGCGCTTTACCCGCACATGAACGTGTATGATAACATGGCGTTCGGTCTGAAGCTTCGTAAAATGGACAAATCTGAAATCGATACGCGTGTTAAAAACGCTGCAAATATCCTTGGACTAGAAGCTCTTTTAGACCGTAAACCGAAAGCGTTATCAGGTGGTCAAAGACAGCGTGTTGCTCTTGGACGTGCCATCGTACGTGACGCTAAAGTGTTCCTAATGGACGAACCACTTTCCAACCTTGATGCAAAACTACGTGTGCAAATGCGTGCAGAAATCCAAAAGCTTCACAAGCGTCTTCAAACGACTACCATTTATGTAACACACGACCAGACAGAAGCGATGACAATGGCTACACGCCTAGTGGTTATGAAAGATGGCATCATCCAACAGGTCGGTGCTCCTAAAGATGTGTACGATAAGCCTGAGAATGTCTTCGTTGGAGGATTTATCGGATCTCCTGCTATGAACTTCCTGAACGGAAAACTTGGCGAAGGTCATGTTGAAGTTGACGGTGTTAAAATCGCCGTTCCAGAAGGAAAAATGAAGCCTCTACGTGAGCAAAATTACATTGGGAAAGATATCATCCTTGGTGTACGTCCAGAAGACATGCATGATGAGCCTGTCTTCATTGATGCCAACCAGGATAAGAAGATTAAAGCAAACATTGAGGTTGCTGAACTAATGGGCTCTGAATCCTACTTGTACAGTAAAGTCGGAGATCAGGAATTCATCGCCCGTGTTGACTCCCGCTCTGATATTAAAGGCGGAGAAGAAATTGAACTTGCGATTGATATGAACAAAGTCCACTTCTTCGATACAGAGTCTGAACTACGCATCCGTTAATTTTTTAACAAAATGGTCCCCCTTAACCATACAGAAAGAGCGCGGCATTGGTGCTGCGCTCTTTTCATTTGTCATTTTGTATCATTTGAAGGATTCGAGAGCGATAAGGATTAATCCCAAGAAACACTCAAAAACTACGCTGTCTGGATGTCATGAAGTCCGCAATCTTCACAAATGAACATATGAACACATTCGCCTGTCGCTGATGAATCGCGGTCACCATCGACTAAATCCGTCAGTTTGAGTTCCAGGTATGGACTATAGTCGTCCAAAAAGTCCGTAACCCTCCCTGAATCGTGCATCACGCCTCCGCAGCCAGGACAAGTTCTTTCCTTCTCTCCCCATCCGTTACAAAGACTACACTCCTTCATCTCATCACTTCTTTCGTGTGAATAGTGAGCACACCGACTGACCTTCACCGATTTCCTTTCTCTTCATGACTATGAGGATCTCAAGCGCGAGCTGTTTCGCAACATTAGGTCGAATCAAAAATAAAGAGGAAGGGCGCACCCTTCCTCTTTCATCACACGTATTTGATTATTTTTGGTACTGTTGTCCTCCGAACTGTTGTTCAGCCATTTGGACAAGACGTTTAGTGATTTCTCCACCTACAGAACCGTTAGCACGGGAAGTAGAGTCAGCACCAAGCTGTACGCCGAATTCTTGTGCGATTTCATATTTCATTTGGTCTAGAGCTTGTTGTACACCAGGTACAACCAACTCGTTTGAACTGTTGTTGTTAGCCATGTTTTTCACCTCCTGTGTTGGTGTACTTGTAGTATGATACCAATTCAGGATTTTATGATGAAAAAACATTAGGAAATTTTTGGACAGCTCACAAACGTTGATATGAAAGCTTTTTGGAACTGAATTTTATTTGGATGTCGGTTTTGTCATCGCTTTAGGGTCGACATATTCTTCAAACTGCTCTTCTGTAAGAATACCCAGTTCAACCGCCGTTTCTTTTAACGTCTGATCCTTTTCAAAAGCAGTTTTAGCGATTGTAGCCGCTTTTTCATAACCGATATGCGGATTCAGAGCCGTAACAAGCATCAAAGAATCGCGTAAATACTTTTCGATTTGTTCATGATTCGGTTCAAGTCCGCTTACACAGCGCTCATCAAACGATACCATACTGTCTGCAAGCAGTTGAGCAGACTGTAGGAAGTTATAAGCGATCACCGGTTTAAATACGTTCAGCTCGAAATTCCCCTGACTCGCTGCAAATCCGATGGTTGCATCATTCCCCATTACTTGTGCGGCGACCATCGTGACGGCTTCACTTTGAGTCGGATTCACTTTACCTGGCATGATCGAGCTGCCTGGTTCGTTGGCTGGGATCGTGATTTCTCCAATGCCACAGCGAGGTCCACTTGCAAGCCAGCGAACGTCATTGGCAATTTTCATCACATCGGCCGCTAGTGCTTTTAATGCACCATGAGCATACACAAGTTCGTCATGAGACGTCAGGGCATGGAACTTGTTCGGAGCAGAAATGAAGTTTTTATCTGTGAAACCGTTAATCTGTGTCACGACTTTTTCAGAAAAGTCTTCATGGGCATTCAAGCCTGTTCCAACAGCTGTTCCACCGATGGCTAATTCTTTAATATAGGTCGTGCTTTCTTTTAACATATTTTCTGTCTTCTCAAGCATACGATGCCAACCGCTGATTTCCTGGCCGAGCGTCAATGGTGTCGCGTCTTGAAGGTGAGTACGTCCGATTTTAACGATTTCGTTAAACGCTTCCATTTTAGTTTTAAGTGTATCCTTCAGTTGAACCAATGCAGGGAGTACAACATCTTCAACTTTCAATACGGACGCAACGTGCATCGCTGTCGGATACGTGTCGTTCGAGCTTTGAGACTTGTTGACATCATCATTCGGGTGAAGACGGACATCATAGCCTTTCTCTTTCAACCACTGGTTTCCAACATAGGCAATCACTTCGTTCACATTCATGTTGGATTGGGTGCCGCTTCCTGTCTGCCACACCACTAGTGGAAAATGCTCGTCCAGCTGTCCAGAAAGGATCTGATCGGCAGCATAAGCGATCGCATCAGATTTCTCTTCCTCCATCAGACCAAGTTCGAAGTTAGCCCGGGCTGCACTCTTCTTCAAAATCGCAAAGCCTTCCACTACTTCAACCGGCATTCTCTCATCGCCGATCGGGAAGTTTTGTTTACTTCTTTGGGTTTGGGCTCCCCAATATTTGTCTGCAGGTACTTTTATTTCGCCAATCGTGTCTTTCTCTATACGGTAGTCCATTCAGTATCCTCCTTCGAGATATGTAATACCTTTTTTATTGTATCAAGAATTCTCTGAACAATCATGTACGGACGACAACAAATTTCTACAAATATTATAATCTGATTATTTACACAATTCTGATAATGTATTATAATAATAATCAATACAAGAAAGGAGGCAACGTTCAACAGTCATTACATAACGAAAGGAGGAGTAAACAGCAGTCTTGTTGAATTTGCTTGATCTTTTCAAAATGGGTAATAAAGGTGACAAAAGGGTCTGATTCCATCAGGCTCTTTTGTTTTGGATAAAAGTTCCACACATGCTAAAATTCAATGGATATCATAAGCTTTCTGATCAATTATTCTAAAGAGAATCGAGGGAAACGTTATGCCGAACATTTGGACCCATATTTTATTCGCTGATC
This sequence comes from Halobacillus fulvus, assembly GCA_004078665.1. Lineage (GTDB taxonomy): Bacteria > Bacillota > Bacilli > Bacillales > Halobacillaceae > Halobacillus > Halobacillus fulvus. The sequence goes on from SCFO01000004.1 coordinate 128,684, forward strand.
AGCTTTGTCAGAAAACCGGCCGCACGGACATTCTTGAAAGCTCGTCTTTTCCGTTACACATCGGTGCTCAGGGACCCGATCCTTTTTTCTACCACCACTTCTGGCCTTTTTTATCTTCACAAGAAGGAGAAGAGCTCGGCTACCGGTTACATACAGAAAAATGCGGTTCCTTTTTAATGGATATGGTCGTGCACGCCGCCACAGAAAAGAATCCTATCCAAGCCTTTGTACTGGGATTCTTGAGCCACCATATCCTTGACCGGAACACTCACCCGTTCATCCATTACCACGCCGGTTATGAAGGGAATAAACATCAGGTATTAGAGGTCATCATTGACACAATGATGCTCGATCAGGTGAGAAATGAGAAAACGTACAAGAATCCTGCGCACAAAAAAATCGATCCTACACGATATATAGGACCGATCACTTCATGGATGACGCTTCATATTGTCCATCATTTCCCTGAAGTCGAGGAGTCAAAGGTAAGAAAACTCGTACGACGCTCCTACAAGGACATTTTTCATGCGCAGCGAGTTCTCTATGATCCCTATCAATGGAAGAATAAATATTTCGGATCGCTTGTGTCTTCGTTTTCTCATCAGCCGATCAAAGAATATAAAGATTACCTGAATGAAAGCCACAGCACCTGGCATCATTCAGCGACCAACGAGCCGGACACACAGTCTTTTACCGACTTATATGATCAAGCGGTCGAAGAAGGTGCTGAGCTCTTTCAGGCGGCCTTAGACTATTGGGAAATTCCTGATTTAGAAAAACAAAAACAAGTGAAGCAACTGCTAGGAGACGTCTCCTATGATACAGGTCTCCCCCTTTCGACTGGTCTCAAAAATCAATACAGTTCTCCCATCGTGTGATGAATCAATAGACGACAGGCTCTTCTTTCGGGTCTGTCGTCTTTTTAGCTTCCTCCACCCCTTTTTCAATATCGACCTTCCATAGAAGCAGAATACCGACAATGAAAAAGAACATCAGTGACAAAATCCCAAGTCTGCTGGAGCCGGTCAACTGGCCGACCAACGCAAAGACAAACGGTCCGAAAATCGCTGAAAACTTAGCGGAAATTCCGTAAAAACCATAAAACTCAGCATGACGATTGCCCGGCACCATCCGGCCAAATATCGAGCGGCTCAAAGACTGGGCTCCTCCCTGGACAAGCCCCACACAAAAGGCAAGTAGATAAAAATGCAAAGCCGTCGTCATGAAATAGCCTAGACCGACGATGATCAAATATATGAACAATGCAATCATAAGAGCGGGCTTTGCCTTGATCTTTTTGGCCAATTGTCCAAATAAGAAGGCAAATGGAATGCCAACGAACTGAGTAATCAATAAGGCAGTGATTAAATCGTTGCTATCTATTCCGATATCGCGTCCGTAGATGGTTGCCATTTTAATGATCGTTGAAATGCCATCATTATAAAGCCAGAATGCAACGAGGAAAATCAGGAGCTGCTTGTATCCTTTCAGCTCCTTTGCCGTCGATTTCAATCGCGTGAAGCCGATCGTTGCATAAGAACGTGACCGTGGTTGTTTCACTTTCTTTTCTTCATGGATGTTTTTTAACAAAGGAATAGAAAAGATGAACCACCAAATTCCGACCGTTACGAACACCCATTGCGTAGCTACAAGACTGTTCGGAAACCCGAACCAATCATAATTTAAAATCATCAGTAAATTGATCGCAAGCAGCACACCACCACCTAGATAACCGAGGGCATAGCCACCAGCGGATATCTGATCGATATTTTTCTCATCAGACACTTCTGGTAAAAAGGCGTCATAGAACACATTGCTTGCAGAAAATCCTATGGTTCCTATAATCAGAAGCAAGGAGGCAAACAAATAATCTCCCTCTCCAACAAAGGCAAGCAGTACCGATGCGATCATTCCCATATAAGCAAAAAAGAAAAGAAATCGTTTCTTTGCGGCGGAGTAATCACTGATCGCACCTAAAATCGGAGCAAGCAGCGCAACGATTAGAACAGCTATCGATTGGGAATATCCCCAATAGCTGGTTGCCAAGGATTCCTGAACACCCTTCGCGGCTACATCATAATAAAAAATCGGCAAAACAGCCGCCATCATTGTTGTCGCAAACGCCGAGTTCCCAAAGTCGTAAAGCATCCAGCTCCAGACCGGTTTCTTTTTCATAGTAGATATCCCCCCATGCTCTCTCTTATCTTCATCATAGCATTCAAGAAGAGAATTACATGGAAAAAGTTGAAATTTTACAAAAATGAGGTGAGGTTATGAAAATAGCTGTTTTTGGCGCAACCGGAAGAGTAGGCACTCAGTTTGTACGACTGGCTTTAAAGGAAGGTCATCAAGTTCGCGCTTTGATTCGTACTCCAGAGAAAGCGGACCATATAAAAGGTGCCGAATGGGTCCAAGGAGATGCAAAGGATCCTGAATCGATTGAAAAAGCACTCGAAGGCTGTGACCTTGTCTTCAGCGGACTCAGCACAGACAAGACAGATACACTCTCTGTGGCTGTTCCGCTAATCATCGAGGAAATGGAGCGACAAAATCTTAAGCGAATCGTTACGATCGGCACAGCCGGAATTTTGAACAGTCGCTATGAAGATGGAAAATTCCGATTTGAAACGAGCGAATCGAAAAGAAAATTAACCTTTGCGGCTGAGCAGCACCGGAACGTTTTCGAAGCATTCTCCCATTCGAACTTAGAGTGGACGATTGTCTGCCCTACTTATTTGCCTGACGGAGTAGAACAGGGGAATGTCCGCTTCGAAAAGGACTATCTTCCAGAAGACGGAAAAAAAGTGACCGTCGGTGATACAGCAAGATTCGCTTATGATGAACTATGGAAAGGTGAATTTATCGGGTCTAGAGTCGGGATTTGTTATTAATTCAATATCCAATTAAAAAAGCTGCCAATTTCGGCAGCTTTTCTTGATCAAGACGGGTGATGTCCAAAAAATTCTTCTAAGGTGCTTTCCTGTTTATATACTTCTATAGCCGTCTCTTTTCCGACATAACGCAAATGCCATGGTTCATACGTGTAGCCTGTAATATCCGTTTTCCCTTCAGGATAACGGATGACAAAGCCGTACTGATGGGCATTGTCAGCAAGCCAGGAGCCTTCAGGTGTATCAATAAATGATTGATCCAGTCGGAAGGCCATGGCCGCTGAGGTCACGTCCATCGCTAAACCTGTCTGATGCTCACTCGTACCAGGCTTTGCAGAGAACGTATTTGTTTCCTCTTCCCCATATACTTCTACATTTCTCTCATAAATGCTCTTCTGTCTTTCATAGGAACGGTAACCCGAAGCTGCCACAAGTTCGATGCCTTGTGCTTCCGCTGCCTTAAACAGACGCTCTAAGGCACCTGCGGCTTCCGCTCTCATTTGTTTTTTCGGATGATCTTCATCGAAAGAGAATGAAACATCCGGTACCCTCAAATCCGGAGGTATGTATCCTTCTGGGAGTTTCCTCTCTTTATTGACAACAACCTCAACACTTTCAGGATCTCCTACAATCACAAGTCCATCCTCCCCGATTTCTTCTGTCACCGTTTCAAAAACCGGCTGATCCTTCACGTCTACCTTTTTCTGACTTTCCGCAGACGGAGTGGATGTTGGCGGCTGCTGACCTGACAGAAAATCGTTCGAGCACGCTGTAAGAGTTAGGACACCTGCTATAATAATCCATTGTCTTTTCATATGTCTTACCTTTCTATTCACTGAATGTCCTTCTCACTATAACATTTTTTGAAAACAGCTGTACATGTAAAAAGACATCGATTTCTTCAACAAGTATATCTCTCTTAATCTTTTCCAACCAAAAAAATCCGCTGCATAGCAGCGGATATTGTATCATTATTCCCAAGTATAAGGTGAATACTGTACACTTAGACGTTCAAACTCTTGGCGGTCATTGTTCTCAATTGCCAAGTTGATTTGCTCGTCCAAACGCTCTTTATTGAACTGAAAGCTCAGCTGGTCTAAAAGCAGACGTGAGGCTAACTGAATACCAAAGGACAATTCTCTTTTGGCAGTTATTTTTTTGCCTTTATAATCGGGGTCGCGACGTAAAACATATATTATCTTTTGCTTTCTCATGAGAATACCCCCTTCATGCTTTTTTTTATTATGCAAGATTTCAGACAATTACGCAAGAAGTTATCTGAATATTTAGTTATATATTCCCCGAATTCTTAAGGTTGAAACTCTCAAAAGCACTGACACGACCGCATTCAAGCGCTTACAAATTAATTCTTAACATTTTGTGAATTTTTTGGATATGTACTTCATTTTCGAATTTTTTAGCACTAATCAAAAAAGGTATAAAAAAGTCAGGACCCCTTTTTTAGGAGTCCTGATGATTGTATTTACTCAACGAATTTAGCAGCCACATCCAATGTACGGTTCACCTGGTGACGAACACCGCTCTCCACATCTTCCTTCATTTTTCCTTCTCCATCTACGCTGACACTTGTACCATAAGGGTTTCCTCCTGTAGCGAATACGGCGTCGTCCGTATATCCTGGTGCCGCAATGATCGCACCCCAGTGGAACATTGTCGTATATAGGTTCAGCAGTGTAGCTTCTTGACCACCATGAGGGTTTTGAGCGGATGTCATAGCACTCACGACCTTGTTCACAAGCTTACCTTGGAACCAAAGTCCGCCTGCCATGTCCATGAATTGCTTCATTTGAGCTGGAACGTTTCCAAATCGAGTTGGAGCGCTGAAAATAATTGCATCTGCCCAGTCAAGATCATCGACTTTAGCTTCCGGCACTTCATCTTTCGTAGCTAAGTAATGCTCTTTCCATGCAGGGTTCTGTTCAATCGCTTCCATAGGAGCCAATTCAGGAACGCGTACCAGTTTCACTTCGGCACCCTTCTGCTTTGCCTGATCCTCGGCCCATTGCGCCATTGTGTAGTTTGTACCTGTCGAGCTGTAATAAATGATCGCTAACTTTACATTTGCCATTTCGCATCTCTCCTTTTATCTTGTTTCCTTCTGAATCAGCTTATCCATAGTTTGACCAACTTGAGGATGTAGATTCACATTCACAAATAGTAATTACCCCACCCTCACTAATTTCAAACCAAAGATTCTTTAATTCAAGATAAATAATGTACCTTTAGCATGAATCTATATCTTTTCGGTCAAAATAAGAAGAGTCCAACAGTTGGTCGCAGGCAAACATTGTAGCCCCACCCATACAAACTGCATAGGGAAAGCATTTTTTCTCTAGACCCACTAGGAACGGCTTTGATAAGCTATTACTTGCTTTCTACTGATAGGCTGGAGGGAGAATGCCCATGAGCGAATATCAAAATTTAAAACAAAGTGAAAAAGGCGCATGGGTCAGCATCATTGCTTATTTAGTCCTCGCTGCCACTAAATTGTCGATCGCTACTATTGGAGGTTCAGAGGCATTGCGAGCCGATGGTTTAAATAATACAACAGATGTTATCGCTTCTGTCGCTGTGCTGATCGGGCTGAAGATTTCGAGGAAACCCCCAGATCAAGATCACCACTACGGGCACTTCCGAGCAGAGACCATCGCTTCTCTCATTGCCGCCTTCATCATGATGACTGTTGGAATTGAAGTCATTATTGGGACTGTGCAAAATATCATAAACCAGCAGGCAGACCAGCCTTCCCTATTGACTGGATGGACAGCTATTGGTGCTGCCATTGTCATGCTGATGGTGTATCGATATAACTTGAGACTCTCAAGAAGGGTGAAAAGTGAAGCCCTTTATGCAGCCGCCCAGGACAATCGTTCGGACGCTCTTGTAAGTATAGGAGCAGCCATCGGGATTTTCGGTGCCCAGTTCGGTCTATACTGGCTTGATCCGTTAGCTGGTCTCATAGTCGGTCTCATCATTTGTAAGACGGCCTGGGATATCTTCAGGACCTCCACCCATAGTTTGACCGATGGATTTGACGAAGAAGAAATAGAAAGAATTCGTAAAACGATCGCGTCGCATCCAGGTGTTTGGGCAGTCAAAGATGTAAAGGCAAGGCGCCAGGGAAACCAGACACTTGTAGATATTACGATTCATGTCGATCCTACAATCACTGTTCAGGAAGGACATGATATTACAGACGAGCTTGAGGATTTACTCGAAGAAAAACGAGATGTCTATTCGTCCCACATTCATGTAGAGCCTTATGATCCAGACGATCAAGATCGATAAAAAAGCGCATGGCCTAAAAGGGATTCCCCTAGATGCCATGCGCCTTCTATTTATTTTCTATATTCTTAATGAACTCGTTTCTCAAAACGTTCAATTAACTGATCGATCGGCTGCCAGCCAAAAGCTGTTTCTTCATATGTTCCCTGACCGATCGTCACCTGTTCTGCTTCAACAGGGATCGCTCCATAATTCGAGTAAAACTCACTCGAAGGGTTTTTCGTCAGGACCCATACGAGAAGAGATTCGTAGCCCGCTTCCTTCATCCCCTTAGAAAAGGCTTCGAGAAGCAGACCGCCATATCCTTGGCGCTGGTATTCATCTAATAGGTAAATCGCATACAGTTCCCCATCGTAGCCGTAATTTTTGGTACGTTCTTTTCCCCCAGATACAAAACCGACGACTTCCTTCTCATCGTTTTCGACAACGAATGCGATTTGTCCATTGACCGGTTTGCGCAAGACCGTTTCCCACAACGCGATGCGGTTTTCTAAAGTAATGTTGCTCAGATCCTGTTCATCAATCAAATCTTTGTATGTAGATTTCCAACTGCTTACATGAATATTGGCAATCGTTTCGGCATCTTCAAAGCGTGCTCTTCTTACTTTAGGCATCAGTCTTCTCCCCTTTAATGTCTTCTCCTACTTTTATAATACCAGAAAAGGATGATCCCCTGTTAGGGAGGACCATCCTTTTTGATTTGTTTTTATTGGCATTGAAAGCTTGCGATTTGTCTTGTATCGAAGCCTGTGTACACCCACTGTCTTCTGCCTCGTTGCCACCTATAACCGGCCACAGACGTTCTCCCGATAAAGGTCGGATAAAACCAGAATGATCGGCCATTTTCCAGACGCACCCATGTATAGCGGTCCAAGCATCTCCTTATGGATCCTGGATCTACGGCGTATAAGCTAGGTGCTTGCTGTTGAGGAGGAGCAGCTGGCGGTGGCGGCAGTTGTTGTCCTCCTCCTGGAAAGCCTCCGAATGGCGGAGGGGATTGCGGTGGCTGTCCCGGTCCTCCGAAGCCTGGCCCGGGTGCTCCAAAGCCTGGTCCTGGCCCTCCGAAGCCTGGTCCTGGCCCTCCGAAGCCCGGTCCTGGCCCTCCAAAGCCTGGTCCTGGCCCTCCAAAGCCTGGTCCTGGCCCTCCGAAGCCTGGTCCTGGACCGCCCCCGGGTGGAAACCCATCAGGAAACTGGCGAAATGGCGGTTCTTGTTCTCGGTGCATAACGATCAATTCCTTTCGCGGAAGTATCCATATACGATATGCACCCAGCAGGACGTTGTGATTACAACGTGAGAAGAAAGACAGTAGCAATGGCTCCTATGACAACACCGATAATATGGACATTCATCCACGACAAAAGAATCGCCACAAGCCCCGCAATCACTCCGATTTGCGGCGCATCCGGCTTGACACTTAAGACTCCAGGGAAAATCAGAGCGCCCAGAGCAGCATATGGTATAGCGTTCAACCACCGATCGATCCAAGCCGGGAACGCTACTTTATCAACGATAAATACAGGCAAAAAACGCGGAACTGCTGTCACAACAGCCATTCCGATAATCACCCAAACGATCATTCCTCTTCCTCCTCATCACGTAAGAGCCAGATTCCGCTGCTTCCCCCGATAATCGTTCCAATGACAATCGCCCACCCTTGGTTCATCCCGAGTGCCTGACAACAATAGTTGATCAGCATCGCAAAAACCGCAATGAATGCGATGCGCTTGTACTTTTTAACTGAAGGGATGAGCAGTCCGATAAACATCGCATAAAGCGCAATTCCCATGCTGTCACTTAACCGTGATGGCATCACGTCACCCAGAACTCCGCCAATATAGGAGCCTCCTACCCAGGACGCATAAGCCGTTAGAATGAGAGAAGCATAAAACCATGCGGCATGCTTCTCTTTTGCTTCTTTTTTATATAACGCCGACATCGTGAATGTTTCATCAGTCAAACCTAAAGTTAATGGAATCTTCGCCCTTAAGGCCATTTTTCTCAGGCGATTGACAAAAGATAAGCTCATGACGAAATGACGGAAGTTGAGGACGAATGTAGCCATAATGATTTCAACGACACCTGTACCTGCTGCGATCATCCCGACCGCTAAAAACTGGGCGGCACCAGCGAAGACAAGAACGCTCATCAGCGTCAACTCGAGATTGCTCATGCCGGTTCTGCTGGCGAGCACCCCATATGTAAGAGCAATTGGTAAGTAACCGAGCATGATCGGTAACCCAGCGAACATTCCTCTCCGGACCATGTCAAAACGGCCCCCGTCGTTCGCGTGATTCAATGCTTGCGTTTCCATTCCCTTCCCCCCTTTAGATCCACTCTTTATTCTTTCTCTAAATACGGACACATTGTTGATTAAATCGCCCCTATTATACACAATATTTTCAATCATTTGTTAGTTATTTTTTCTTCCAAAACGATTGACAGGGTAGGACTTTTCATTTTATGATAAATCTATACTTCACTACTTAAAAGCGTTTAAGTAAAAAAGAATAGAGATCGTATCCTGAATTCCGAAGTAGATCCCGAACGGACAGCTCACAGAAACTGAGTGGTTGATGAAAACTCAGGTCCTTTCAGAATCGAATTACAGAATTTGATCAACGTGTGGATACACCAGTTTAAGTGGGTAAACGTAAGGTTTATCAACCAGGGTGGTACCGCGGAGCGATCGCTTCGTCCCTAGCTTACAGGGGCGAGGCGTTTATTTATGAATAAGGGGGAATAACTATGCTTCATCTTCAGCCAAAAAAATTACCGGGCGTGCTCGAATCGATACTTGTCTTACTTGCTACCATTGCAATCATCAGCTATTTCATCATTGAAGTTCAAAGTGTTCCGCACGTTCCGATACTTCTTGCTATATTTGTCATGCTAGCTTACGGATTGATTAAACGGATGTCTTTTAAAGAATTACAGCACGGTATGGTCCAGGGAGCGCAAACCGGAATGAACGCTGTCCTTTTGTTCTTTTTAATCGGGATCCTGATTTCAAGCTGGATGGCGAGCGGAACAATACCCGTTCTAATGGATGCAGCCTTTCTGCTAGCTGGCGGTCCATGGTTTTTAGCAATCACGTTTGCTGTCACAGCAATTGTTGGCGTCGCATTAGGAAGCTCATTTACAACCGCTGCTACGGTAGGCGTAGCTTTAATGGGCGTGTCACAGTCTTTGGATGTCTCACTCGCCATGACAGCGGGCGCTGTTGTATCCGGAGCCTTTTTCGGTGATAAGATGTCTCCCCTCTCCGATACGACCAACCTAGCATCAACGGTTGTAAAAGTCGACTTATTTGAGCATATCAAAAACATGTCATGGACGACGATTCCAGCGTTCATCATCACGTTTATTTTATTTATCTTCCTTTCTCCTGAACAGCAAGGAAGCACAGATCAGTTGACAAGCTTTCAGGCTGGTCTTGAAGAAGCAAACTTGATGCATTGGAGCTCCTGGATTCCACTTGTCGTGCTGGTTGCATTTACAGTAACGAAGCGGCCCGCATTCATTTCACTCGCCATTACAAGTGTTGTGGCGACGCTGATTGCCGGTTTCCGCGGAGTGCTCGAGTGGGGGGCATTATGGAGCACATGGTTTGGCGGTTTTTCCGCTGAGACGAGTAGCGAAGCGGTCAATAACCTTCTGACAAGAGGCGGTATGAACGCTATGCTGTTCACCGTTTCAATCGTTATTCTGGCGTTAGCGCTTGGAGGACTTTTCTTTAAAACGGGTGTCATACCTGCCATTTTGAAGAGCGTCCAAAACGGGCTGTCTTCTGCAAGGTCGGTCACCCTTTCTACAGCTTTTACAGCGATCGGGATCAACGTAGCGATTGGAGAACAGTACCTGTCGATCCTTTTAACAGGGGAAGCATACCAGGATATGTACGAGAAAGCGAACCTTGCTCGTAAAAACTTGTCCAGAACCTTAGAAGATGCCGGTACCGTCATCAATCCACTTGTTCCATGGAGTGTCTGCGGCGTATTCCTATCAGGTGTACTAGGGGTGCCGGTCTTAGAATATCTTCCGTTCGCGTTCTTCTGCCTGCTCTGTCCGATCCTTACGATTCTATTTGGATTGACTGGCAAAACATTGACACCTAAAACAGAAACACACTCCCTTGAAAAAGCGAGCGGACATTAATATCTTCCGAAACGCTTAGAAGCAAGAACTTGCTTCTAAGCGTTTTTTTCATTTCCGCTTGTTCCTCTTGAATAGAACGGTCCACTTCGCCAAAACTAATCTCAAAGAGGTGGGTGACTAAAATGAGTTACGATCAAGAAAAAGAAAGTCAGGAAACGTGGCATATGGGCCACGCAGAAGCGGAACAGGTTTTGGACGATCTCGCTTTTTATCGTACGTTGATTGCCAACGTCGTTTTTGTCGGGAAGCCAGGGTCTGATCATTGGGTTCTGATCGACTGTGGAATTGCGCATTATGCAAACCGAATCATTGAAGCAGCAGAAAAAAGGTTCGGCACACAGCCTCCAAAGGCGATTTTGCTTACACACGGACACTTCGATCACGTCGGTTCCGCTGAAAAACTTGCCGAACACTGGAAAGTACCGATTTATGTACATCCATTAGAAATGGATTACGTAACAGGGAAGCGAAATTACCCGGTTGGAGATGCTACTGTTGGAGGTGGACTATTCAGTATCCTTTCCCCCTTTTTCCCGACAAAGCCTGTGAACTTAAGTCGATACATTCATCCAATTCCAAAAGAAGAACCGCTTCCTTTTCTTGAAGAATGGGACATGATTCATACACCAGGGCATACACCAGGACACATTTCACTTTATCGTCATAAAGACCGGACACTGATTGCTGGGGATGCGATCATTACGGTGAAACAGGAATCGAGTATGGCGGTCTTCATTCAGCATCAGCATATTCACGGTCCACCAGCTTATTTCACTCATAATTGGGAGGAAGCAGAGGACTCTGTCAAAAGACTGGCTGAAATGAAGCCACAGGTTGTAATGACAGGTCACGGACTCCCAATGGAAGGGGAGCTTATGCACGAACAGCTTCAGGAACTGGCTTCGAATTTTAAGGAACTTGCCGTCCCGAAACACAAAAACATGCTACACTAAGGTTCACTTTAGTTTACTCTTTACGATCAATCGAAAGAGGGCGCTTTTATCAGAAATGGAGTGGTAGGAGGAACAGAAGGACTTCAGCTGAAGTTCTTCGTTCCCCCACCACTCCTTTCTTTTATAAGCGCTATTTCTTCTCTGTCTCCCCTTCTAGAATTCCTTTCAATTTTCTCAATCCTTCCAGAAGACGCGGGCTTGGTCTACAGTATAAAGACTCCTCAAGGACGTGAATACGATTCTCTTTGACAGCCTCTACCTCTGACCATCCTGGACGTTTCCGGATATGGTCTGGATTCATCTTTTCTTCCTTCACTCCTACCCACACCATACAGATGTGCTCAGGATTACGGCTCTTCACCTGATCCCAGTCTGTTTGTACACTGGCCCCTTTTTCGGTTTCAAACACATTGATCGCTCCGGCTAGTTCACTGATTTCCGTCAACCAGTTCGAATGACCAGGTGTAAACACCGGCTTTGGCCACCACTCCCAATATAGAGTAGGCTTATGAAGCTTTCGTTCAGCTTCTTCCCTGTACCGATCCACTTCCCGAAGAAAAGACTCTGCTTTTTCCTCAGCAAGCTTTTCCACACCTAAATGGTGACCGACCGTTCTAATATCTTCAGCAATTTCATAAAGGCTGTTCGGGTTTAATATAATATAAGGCAAGCCTTTTTCTTCAAGCCCTTGTATATTTTTATCCATTCCCGGTACGGATAAAGAAGCTAAAACCAAGTCAGGCTGAAGCGCCTCCACTTGATCGAGGTCAATCGATAAATCCGGTCCGAGCTTCGGCAGACTGTTGACTTCCTCCGGATAATCAGAATAATTGTCGACACCAACCAACAGATGAGTCTGTCCAAGGAATGCGACAATCTCAGTATTACTAGGACAAATCGACACAATTCTCATATGCTCACCCCATTTTTCGCAATTGTCTGATGTTTCATTTTCCTTCATTATAGCTTATATTTGAAATAAGAAAAATTTAGAAAAGGATGAATTCCCATGACAGCTACTCTTCTGGAAACAACTAAAGGAATCGTCGAGTTTACATATAAAGGGATCGGTCCAGCTATCCTATTGTTAAAAGGTGGGCATTGCACCCGGGATACAGATTTATCCCATAGTGGACTTGTTTATGAAGGATACTCCCTTCTTTCGATTTCAAGGCCTGGTTATGATTCCACAGAAAAATCCACCGGAAGAACTCCGGAAGAGTTTGCGGATACGATTGTGGAAGTCCTCAACCATTTGAATATCAATAAGGTTCATGTCATTGCAATATCCGCTGCAGGGCCTACAGGAATTGCTCTTGCTGTTCATCACCCTTCCCGTGTATCCAAACTGATTATGGAGGCCGCCATGACCGGACCATGGGATCCAAAAAGCAGGAAAAAGGCCAAGCTCATCTTTGGACCAGCCGAACGCGCCGTCTGGGGGAGCTTACACACGATGCTAAAATTATTTCCTGATTTAGTGATGAAGCAAATATTATCCGAGATGACGACAGAGAATGTGGATGAGTTTTTAGATAGCCTTTCTCCTAACGATCGTAGATTTATATATGACATGCTCCTCACATCGAGGTCAGGGAAAGGTTTCGGAGTCGATCTAAACCACCAAGTGACCGATATGGACAAGATTGAAGCCCCTGTTCTCGGGCTGTATTCTCAAAAAGACAAAAGTGTGCAGTACACACATGCCCTCCTGTTGAAGTCAAAGGTTCCTACATGCGAGATTATGGAAGTAGATGCAGACAGCCATTTGATTTGGATCGGAAAAGATGCGCAGAAAGTCTGGAATAAACGTCTAGCGTTTTTATCAAACTAACCAGTTCTAAGGGGGATCCTTCATGGAAGAAGTAAAATGCAGGCAAATGTTGGACAGGTTCCTTTCGTTTTATGACCAGGCCTCTAGAGAGGGTGCAGGTGCAGAACGTAAATATGAGCTTTGGCTCGAATATTACGATTTCCCTCATGTCCCACCTGGATATCGTAGAGATCAATTGCCAAGAGAGATGATCGACTATGCGTGGGACAGATATTCTCTCGTCTATGACTCCATAAAATACTTTCATACGGAAGAAAGCAAATGGCAGGAGCGCTTTTACCAACTGAAACAGCATTTAAATGTCCTCGAGCCTATACATGTTCACCTTCTATTTTTTGTCGGTACATTTGAAACAGATCCGTTCGTCTTTAAGGAAGGAGAGACATACACCCTTTGTTTCCCGGTCGAAATGGATAACCATGAACTCCGGATCACCCATGAGCTTGCTAGGATTGTTCATTGTCATCGCTCCGGACTCGCTCCCAGTCATACGAGAACACTCGCCCAACTGATTTTCCAGGAAGGAATTGCGCTTCATTCTAGTCAATCCCTGTTGGATACGGAACAGGCTGAGGACATTTTTTCTTTCTTTGATGAAGAAGAATGTGCTCGCGAGCCGAATCGTGTGATCCTGAACATCCTCCCCCATCTGTACCGTACAGATTACGAAGCCCTTTATTCGTTTACAAAAGGAACAGGTGCTTCAGGCTTCGAAAGAGAGGCAATTTATACAGGATGGAACCTTATTGGACATCTTCTTGTAAAAGGTCGTACGCTGCATGATCTAGCAGCAATCTCTGCTGAAGATGTCAATGCACTCGTTGAGCGGACGCTTTTTTCCATCCTGAATCAGGCGTACATGAAGCTCCCACAAGAGTAAGAACGAGATCTTTTTAATTTTTTTCTATGTAGGGCTATCATTCGTTTGGAGCATCTGTTATACTTGGGTTAATTATTGTTGTTCGATGATTCATGCAAGAGAAGATGTTTCGCAAGATGTCGTCTTGATGGAATTGAAGAGCAAGAATAGTAATACAACGTGAACATTTGTTCACACAGGAGGTTTTTGTATCATGGTTGAAGGTACAGTAAAATGGTTTAACGCAGAAAAAGGATTCGGATTTATCGAGGTAGAAGGTCAAGACGACGTCTTCGTTCACTTCTCTGCTATTCAAGAAGAAGGATTCAAATCTCTAGAAGAAGGTCAAGTTGTTACTTTCGAAATCGAAGAAGGTCAGCGTGGACCACAAGCAGCTAACGTTCAAAAATAAGAACGTTTAAAAGAAAGGCTTCTCTCCGGAGAAGCCTTTTTTTAATGTAAAAAAGCAGGAGCCATAGCGCTCCTGCTTTTCTATTTATTCTTCATCCTGTTCAGTCAAAATTACCGGACCATCCTTCGTGATTGCTACTGTATGCTCATACTGGGCAGAAAGGGAGCCATCCACTGTCCGAGCCGTCCAATTGTTCTCGTCCATTTGTGTAGCCCAATCTCCAATATTGATCATCGGTTCAATCGTGATGACCATACCTTCCTTCAGACGGGCGCCTTTCCCTGCTGTTCCGAAATGAGGAATATAAGGATCTTCATGAATCGATTCACCTATTCCGTGACCAGTGAAGTCGCGGACGACGGAGTAACCTTCTCCTTCGGCATACGCTTGAATCGCATGGCCAATATCTCCGATACGATTACCTGGCTTCGCCTGTTCGATTCCTTTATAAAGGGAAGTCTTTGTAACATCCATCAGCTTTTGAGTGTCTTCACTAATTGCCCCAACAGCATGTGTCCAGGCGGAGTCTGCGAGGGCACCGTTCAAGTTCACGACCATGTCGATGGTGACGATATCGCCCTCCTTTAATTTTTCATTACGAGGGAAGCCATGGCATACTTCGTCATTGATCGATGCACAGGTCGTGAATTCATAACCCTGATATCCTTTTTGCTCCCCTGTCGCTCCACGCTCTGCCAAATATTTTTCAACGAAATTCTCAATTTCCATCGTCGTCACACCGGGCTTGATGAACGAACGAAGCTGTTTGTGCACACTTGCCAGCAACTTACCGGCTTCATGCATCAATTCGATCTCTCGTTGGCTTTTTCGTTTGATCATATATTTCCATTCCTTCCTTTTCTTCTTATACGTATAGCTAAACATCCTCTTGTATGATAACGGAAAAAAAGCTGTGCGACTACCCTTCTGCTTTAATCGACCGATTTTATCACCTTTGCCGGGTTCCCGCCTACAAAAACGTTGGATGGTATATCCTTTGTAACAACAGCTCCTGATCCAATGACGACATTGTCTCCGATTGTAACACCGGGGTTAATGACAGCACTTCCACCGATCCACACATCATTTCCAATCGTAATCGGCTTCCCTGCTTCAAGTCCACTCGCTCTCGTTTCCCTATCCATAGGATGGGTCGCTGTATATATCTGAACATTCGGTCCAAGCATAACCCTCTCCCCAATGGTAATCGGGCAGACATCCAAAAACACGCAATTGAAGTTCGCGAAAAAGCCTTCACCAACGCGAATGTTATAGCCGTAATCACAATAAAAAGGCGGCTCAATTTTGTAATCCTCGCCAATCATTCCAAATAGGCTACTAATTAGTTGGCTACGGTAATGTGATTCTGTATCTTTTGTCTGATTAAACTGATGCTGAATTTGACGGGCACGTGATCGCTCCTGCACCAGCACGTCATCCCACGATTTATAAAGTTCTCCAGCAAGCATTTTCTCTTTCTCACTCATTCCATCACCTGCTTATTAGATTTCTTCCTTAGAATAGAAGTTATTGTGTAAACCAAGAGGAATCGACTGTGGATCATCCCTTATAGTGCAAAGCTTGGTTAAAGCTTAATATTGATACATGAAAGTTTCCTTTATGGATACCAGAGCTGGGAAGAGCGGGAAATAACTCACTTTCCATGGCGGGAGCTGAGCTTCCCCACAGCGACGCTCCTGTGGGAACTAAGCATAAAAAATACGGAGTCCTCTTTACTTTACTATACTTTTTCGCTAGTCTAAGAACAACTGTAAGGAGGAAATGTCATGCAAGTACGCGAATTGAACAGTCAAGATGCCGAAACCTATTATGAGCTTCGTCTTGAAGCTTTATTGACAAACCCGGATGCTTTTATCACTACATATGAGCAGGAAAGACAGAAGCCGAACCCGATCAAACAGACGGCTGAGCGTTTGGAATCCGACATTTCAAGGACGTTCGGACTTTTTTCAGATCAATCATTATGCGGGACAGTCACCCTGTTTCGTGAAATGCACCCCAAGTTCTCTCACAAAGCCAAAGTGGTCGCCATGTACATTACACCCGATCAAAGGCGTAAAGGTGGAGCGGAGCTTCTGTTAAAAGAATTGATCGCTTTTTCCAGAGGAATCAACCTTGAAATCCTTCAGCTCAGCGTTGTAACAGACAATCATCCCGCGAAATACCTTTACGAAAAAGTCGGTTTTGAATCTTACGGAACCGAAAAAAAAGCCATTAAACTTCCTGAACGATACCTGGATGAAGAACTTATGGCTCTTCATTTATAAACAAAAAGACATGACCATATCCTTTTTTTAAGCATAGCAAATGCGTTAGCCAGACGAGGTTGAATCAGCTTCGTCTTTTTTTATGGACACACATACCCAGAAGTCTTGCGAAACTTTTCGGGATGCCAGACGTACATATACTACACACAACCATTCAAAGGGTGAGCGAAATGATTCAATTAAACAATGTGACCAAAAACTTTGCCGGTAAGCAGGCGGTTAAAGGCTTGAATTTAACGATTCCGGACGGTAAGATTTTCGGGTTCCTCGGTCCGAATGGAGCAGGTAAATCCACGACCATTAAAATGATGACCGGGATTCTGCCAATTGACGAGGGATCTATTACGTTAAACGGGATGGATATTTCAAAACAACCGATGGATGTAAAACGAGTCATCGGATACGTCCCGGATCGGTCTGACATTTTCCTCCGCTTAAAAGGAATCGAATATTTAAATTTCATGGCGGATGTGTTCAATATTCCCTCGGACGTCCGTGAAGAAAAGATCACCTATTTAACGAAGAGCTTCGGTATTTATGATGCACTAGGCGACCATATTCAAACCTATTCTCACGGAATGAAACAGAAGATCGTCGTTAGTGGCGTCCTACTTCACGACCCCGATATTTGGATATTGGATGAACCATTGACAGGTCTTGATCCGAAGTCATCCTTCACGTTAAAAGAAATGATGAGGGAGCACGCCAACAAAGGAAAAATCGTGTTTTTCTCTACACACGTCCTCGAAGTCGTGGAACAACTCTGCGATGAAGTAGCCATCATCAATAATGGCCAGGTACAGTTTCAAGGGGCCATGTCCGAAATGAGACAGCAATTTAAAGAGGATGATAACCTCGAACGTTTATTCTTGGAGTTGACCCAAAATGAGTAAGACATGGACATTAATGAAGATTATGGCCAAAATGCAGCTGTCACTTGCAGGTAAAAGCACGTCCGAAAAAGTCGGGTATGTTCTGCTGACACTTGTGATGCTTCCCTTTGGAGCGCTGATTCTTTCTCTTCTCAACAATTTAATCAGCACTCTTTACGATGTTCTTTCACCGACAGGAAATGAAAACATCATCCTGGGATTGGTTTTCGTTTCGGTCACGTTCCTGTTTATTTTTCTCAGCATTAGCACTGTGCTTAGTTCGTTTTACTTTGCTGAAGATGTCGAATCTTTCATTTCCCTTCCCTTTCAGCCTTACCAGATTCTGATGGGAAAATCGACGGTACCTTTTCTCTCGTTATACGGAACGAACGCCATGCTGCTCTTGCCCGTCTTACTGTTTTACGGCTTACATAGTGAGGCAGGAGCGGCGTATTACGGATTGGCTTTCATGATCTGGCTGTTGACACCAGTGATTCCTTTTGTCATTACAGCGATTATTGTCATGTTCATTATGAGATTCGCCAACATTTCCAAAAATAAAGACCGGACGAAAATCGTCGTCGGCCTACTCGGATTTGCATTTGCCATTGGAATCAATGTCATCATAAGGCTGGATTCAGGTGGGAATGCAGGCGAAGATATGGCCGCTCTTTTCATGCAGCAGAATGGTCTGCTTGAGCTGATCACCAAGTTCTTCCCCGTGGCTTATTTCAGTTCCATCGCGCTCACGACAGCTTCCACAGGAACCGCTGCCCTGTATTTTCTTTTGGTCGCTGGTCTATCAGCGGGAGCGATCGTTTTATTTATGACAATCGGTCAGGCCACTTATTTCAAAGGCGTCCTCGGACTTTCAGGAGGAAAACGATCAACGTTTAACGACAAGACGCTGGATGAGAACGTAAAAGAAACGCCATTGTTATGGAGTTTAGTGTTAAAAGAAGTTCGTACGATAATGCGTACGCCTACCTTCTTTACTCAAATCGTCGTCCAAAGCTTATTCTTTCCAATCTTCTTAGTCATCATCCTGTTCATGGAATCAAGCGGTTCTCTCGATCAGATCAGTGCTATGCTGGGTAGTTGGGATGGAAAAATCGTACTGCTTGCTTTGTTCGGTCTTACGATTGTCGGACTCGGAATCAATCCGGCCTCCTTTTCCTCTGTATCAAGGGACGGGAAAAGCTGGTTCAATTATTTATACCTTCCGATTCCGGCACGGACGGTCATTGGCAGTAAACTGCTGATCGCTTTTGCGCTTAACCTTGTATCACTATTGATCCTGGCTTTAGTCGCCGTATTTCTCATCGGAATTCCTGTCTGGCCGCTTGTGAACTGGTTATTCTTGTCTATTATCGCCGCCTGGGTAACATCTGTTGGCGGACTGTTGATCGACTTGTATCAACCGAAGCTGAACTGGACAGATGAACGCGAGGTGTTCAAGGGACGTTTTGCAGGGCTTGTTGTCTTTGCAATTGAAGCCGTGATTTTCGGAGGAGCTATCGGAATTCTTTGGAATATGTCAAGTGTAGAGGGAGTGTGGATCACATCACTGATTCTTTTTACACTGCTGATTGTTTTGACAGCCGGATGTCATTTTGGATTAAAAAAGTTGGTCGACCAAAAATACGATAAAATTCTTTAGTACTGAGCAAAAGGATCGCAGCCTACATAGCTGCGATCCTTTTTGTATAGACTCTATTTACGAATGTCACCAAACACGAGCGTTTAGTTTTGTAAATGAGAGCTTGTAAGGGCGAAAAGCTACACAAGGCACGTTGCGGATCTTCGCGATTCCTCAGCCCACCTCCATCCCGGAGTTTAACAGAGCTTTTGTGAATGGACTAAACCCGCAGACTCATAACGGCTCATCCATTCTTCTTTCAACATTCCAAACACATTGTTGTCACACCATCGTCCCTTTACATACATATCTTGACGTAACGTTCCTTCCTTTACCATACCGACCCTTTCAAGAACTTTGATCGAGGCGTAGTTTTCAGGATTGCACTTGGCACACACACGGTGAAGCTCACATTTTTCAAAACTGTGTTTCAACAAAAGGCAGAGAGCTTCCGTTCCTAAACCCTTCCCCCAATACGATGGGTGAATGATGAATCCAATTTCTCCAACGCCGTCCCAGTCTATGATATTCATTTCGACGTTTCCAATTACTGTTTCATCCTCTTTTTCCACAACAGCGAAGACAAAGCGGCTACGATGCCTCTGTTCCCCGTCCCGAATCGCCTGGTTGACGAAAAATCTTGAATCATCTTCAGTATTTGGGCCCCAAGGCTGAAACTTACACGCCTCTTCATCTGTTGCGAAAGTATGAAGGAAACTCCAGTCATTCAAAACAATTTCCCTTAAATAGATCCTTTCACTCTCTTCCAACTTCTTCACGTAGTCATCGCTCCTTCTACTGAACCTACAGTTGACGATAAGCATTGATCCAGGTTGTAGGTTCTTCCCGGACCATGAATGTCTGGACACCTTTGATCGTATGAAGATACAAAAACCCGTATGTTTCGGATAAGCCTCTATACGAGACGTCATGAACATCTTCCATTCGAATCGTTTCCGTCGGAGTTCTCACTTCATACGGATGCAACTCAAGCTGATATTCTTCCTCAACATAATGCTGTTGGTTCCTTTCAATCACACGTTTTTTGACAATGACTGTATGTGAACAAATCACTTTATTCCTCCTCTGCTCCAGCAATGAAGTGATGTTAGTGTAAGTATATCCCAAGATGCGAATTTTGTCTTTTCTAGTCGTAATGAAGGAAGTTCTTTCCCTTTCATTCTTCAGCCATTTGTATTAGGATAGTAAAAGTGATTTTGAAACATACTACAAAGATAAAAACCAGGAGGAACCATCATGAGTAACCGTAATAAAGGGATTTTATTACTGCTCGTATCCGCCTTCGGTTTTTCCATGATGGCTGCACTTGTTAAACTTTCCGGTGATTTGCCTACCGTGCAGAAGACTCTGTTCCGGAATGTTGTCTCTGCCGTCATCGCTTTTGGATTCGTCGTTTATCACAAAGAACGACTGTTCGGAAAAAAAGAGAACCAGGTCTTGTTATTATCACGATCGGCGCTTGGCACGATCGGAATGGTCTTATTCTTTTATGCCATCGATAACCTCGTTCTTTCCGATGCGGATATGTTGAATAAATTAAGCCCGTTTCTGCTCATTATATTCTCAGCTATTTTTCTCAAAGAAAAAGCGAAGCTATATCAAGTGATCGCCATCATTATTGCTTTCATCGGGACGCTGTTCATTATTAAACCGCAATTCTCTATCGAGTTCGTCCCTTATCTGGCTGGGATTTTCTCTGCCGTGTTTGCAGCCGGCGCTTATACACTTGTACGGGTGTTGGGGGACAAAGAGAAGTTTTACACGATTGTTTTTTACTTTTCCTTTTTCACAACTGTTACGCTGCTTCCCTTTACAATTGCCTTTTATGAACCAATGTCAGCAGCGCAATGGATGTATTTATTAGGTGCCGGGGCATTTGCCACCATCGGTCAATTCGGGCTGACGATGGCCTATAAGTATGCACCTGCGAGAGAAATTTCTATTTTCTTCTACTCTACGGTCGTTTACTCTGCCTTGATCAGCATCTTCTTATTCGGACAAGTTCCCGATATTTTAAGTGTCATCGGCTATATCACCATATTTGGTGCTTCCCTTTATATGTTCCTTAAAAACAATAAACAGGCTGAAAAGTTGGAAGAGAAACAAGAACCCCCTTACAGTGAACCTAAATATGCTACTAAACAATAAAAGCGGCCCTTCGGCCGCTTTTTTTATGACTTGAAACTTCTAAGTTGTTTTAATGTTCGTTGATACTCTTCTTCAAGCTGAATGGGATCATCTTTCGGCGTGGGCATGCTTAATTTCCCGATCAGTTCGGTCAGTCGGTTTTCCAATGTCAGCTGATCATACACCGCATCTTCGGCAGCTTCCCTTTGCTGATGTCGGTTCGTCCAATCCTCCCAAGTCCCTTCAAAATCTTGAAGCACTCCGGATTCGATTACCCATAAACGATCCGCAGTTTTTTGAATAAAGGTGCGGTCATGAGTAACGTACAGAACGGCTCCAGGGTAGTCAAGCACCAACTGCTCGAGCGCTTGAATCGCCTCGAAATCCAAATGATTTGTTGGTTCATCGAGAATCATCAACTGGGCTCTTCTTGTCAAAAGCCTTGCAAGAGCAAGCTTCACCCGTTCCCCTCCACTCAGAACCGCGATTCTTTTGTTCATATCCTGCTCATAAAACCGAAGCCTGGCTAAAATGATCCGGACCATCGATTCAGACAGCGGACTGGATTCACTGGCATAGTCAAAAACAGTGGATTCGATAGGAAGTGATTCCAGGTTCTGATTGAAATAGGCAACATCAACCTGGTTTGGAAACCTCTCAGGTTGGTGAATGAGATCATTTAACAGCGTCGTTTTACCTGAACCGTTGTTTCCAATCAGCGCCACCCTCGCCTTATTTGGTAGAGAGGCCTGCGGGATATCCAAAAGCTTCCGCCCATTTCTTGAGATGGACTCTTCCCTGAACTGACAAAGATATTTATGATGCACAGCGTCCCCTTGCTCAAAAGACATTTTCACCTCATCCCACTCAAACGGTTTATCTACCTTTTCAAGGCGATCCAGACGTCGTTCCAACGTTTTGCTGACTCTCTCCACTTTCTTCTGCTTTGCTGCAGCTTTATTTTTACCGAGCTGCCATTCAGAATTCCCCATCCTTTTCGGAGGCTTCCTCATTCCTTTAGATTGATCATGCTTCTGTTTCATTCGCTGTTTGAGTCGTTTTTTCTCATCCGAATATTGCTGATATTTTTCATTCTGCTGTTTTCTCTCTATTTCTTTTTGTTTTTCATAAAAAGAATAGTTCCCGCTATATACTGTGATTGTTCCCTGATCGAGCTCCCATATTTTTGTACACACCTGGTTCAGGAGCATCCTGTCATGAGAAGCAATCAGCATGGATCCTTGATGCGCGATAAGCTTTCGCTCTAGTTCCTCGACGTGTTTGAAATCAAGATTGTTCGTCGGCTCATCCAGAAGCAACAAATGCCTGCTTTCTTCGAAGACCTTCTTTAGCCTGTGCAATGTCTTCTCTCCGCCGCTATACGAAGCCTTCTCCATCTCTTCACTCAATTGCTTCAGCCAGCTGACAGACGTCATCCATTCGACTTGGGGCCGGACATCAAGGTCCTCCATCAAATACCGGAACAAAAGGGTTTTCCCCTGCCCATTTTTTCCGACTAGCCCGATTTTTTCTCCTTCATGAATGGCGATTTCAGGAATCGATAAGATTTGCCGATCTCCAATCGAATACTCGATATTTTTAGCTCTCATCAATAACACAAAAAAACCTCCCTGAATCGCTTCAGAAAGGCATAGGTCTCCGCTCATAACAAACCGCACAAAGGCGACCTTCATAAGCAATGAATCATATTTAGACAGACCAATCCTGTATTTCTGAAACGACACATGTATTTTGAATATGTGCGTATAAAAACAGGATTAGTACTTCATTGCTTTAAACGTCAGTCCCTTCTTTGTCATTATTTTCATTATATACATGGCTGTATGAAAATAACAACCTTCTTTATTGAATCGCCGAGAAATGTGATAAGCTAATCCTATCCATTTATTAAAAAGGAGGCACTTTATGTATCCTGAAAAACTGAAGCCGGGCCAAGAAGTGAGAGTCATATCCCCTGCGGAAAGCCTGTCCATGATCGCCCATGACCAAAGAGAACTCGCCATTCAACGTTTAGAAACCCTTGGCGTGACGGTTACATACAGTCAATATGCTGAAGTTGATGAAGCATCCGTAGAACAGCGGGTACACGACCTGCACGAAGCGTTTCTCGACCCTAATGTAGCGGCCATCATGACGACGATTGGCGGCTACAACAGTAACCAGTTATTGTGCGACTTGGATTATGAATTAATCCGCCGAAACCCAAAGATCCTTTGCGGCTTCTCAGACATCACCGCGCTATCCAACGCCATACATAAAAAAACCGGACTTGTTACGTATAGCGGTCCGCATTTCTCTAGCTTTGGCATGAAAGAAGGCATCGACTATACGTGGAGTTATTTCCGCAAAGTCATGACAGAGAAGGCCCCGTTCGAGGTTGAACCTGCCGATCATTGGAGTGATGATGCCTGGTATCTGGATCAGGACAACCGCACCTTTTATGACAATGAAGGGTATCGTGTCCTCCAAAAAGGGAAAGCCACAGGAAAATCTCTAGGCGGAAATTTATGTACGTTCAACCTTCTTCAAGGGACACCCTTCATGCCTGACTTAGAAGACTCGATTTTATTTCTCGAGGATGATCTTCTGACAGATCCGAAGACTTTCGATCGCGATCTTCAATCATTGCTTCATCAACCGGATTTCCATAAAGTGAGAGGACTCGTCATCGGTCGGTTTCAGAAAGAGTCCGATATATCGCTCGACAAGCTGAAAAAAATCATCGAGACGAAAAAAGAGCTGGAGGGAATGCCGATCATCGTTAATGCAAGCTTCGGACACACAACCCCAAGGTTCACTTTCCCAATTGGGGGAAGCGTCACAATTACAGCGGATTCGTTTAAAGCCCGCATTGTATTGAACCATTATTAAAAGAGGTCACCATTTCGGGACCTCTTTTTACGTAGATTCGTTGCTATTTGACCAAATCGTAAAGCTTATATACTTTTCCGTTCTCGATTTTTTTAGGTTCCTGTAAAAGGTTCATCAAGATACCGGCAACTTCCGCTGGCGACCTCAAAGCTCCTTCTTCTTTGAGCTGTTTAAACTTCTCGACTTCTGCGAATGCCTTTTCTGAAGAGGAACGGATTTCTCCCTGCATATCCGTATCGATCACGCCTGGACTATAGGCAAAAATCGTATGTCCTTGTCCTTCTTGCTCAAGAGCGAGCGTATCGGTGAACCGGTTGATGGCGGCTTTCGTACTGCTGTATGTACTCCAGCCGTGTACGGCACGCTCTGCGGCTCCTGACGTAATGTTGATGATTCCCATCTTCACGTCCTGTTCATTCGCCAGTTTAACAAACTGATTGGTCAAAAGGATGGGTGCTGTCAAATTGATCTGAATGTGCTTTTGGACCGCTTTAGCATCAAGCTCCCCAATGGTTTCGATCGGTTCGATCACGCCTGCATTGTTCACTAAGTACACATAATGGGTACCTTCATGGAACACTTTCTCCGCCACTGCAGGCAACAGTTCATCGATTTGAGAAGGCTCACTCAAATCACACGGAATGTGCTCGTAGCTCACATGGAATTTTTCTGCATCTTTCTTTAATTTTTCATTGTCTTTCCTTGATACAGAGATGATATTCACGTTTTTTTCCATCAGCTGATGGGCGATCGCTTCACCGAGTCCTCGTGAAGCTCCGGTAATCACAGCATATTGCATAACCTTTTTCCTCCTTAGAATCCTGCATATTTTCATCTGCTTTACATCTGAATAGGCAGCGTTTATGATAAATGAAGCATGCCCCGAAAGACGAAAAGGAGTCTATCATGAAGTACCTCTATTTGTTTATCATTTATTTAGCCGGCCTGACCGTATCAAGCCTCGGCCTTGCTTTAATTATACAATCCGGACTTGGTGTAGGACCAGGAGACAGTATTGCAGTCGGCTTATCGATGCATCTTCCCGTTACGGTTGGAAGCGTGATGATCGTCGCCTTCGTCATTTTATTGCTGGTCAATGCTTGGCTTGAAAAAAAGCGACCCCAATTCGAATCCCTAATCCCGATCATCATCCGTGGACGGACCGTAGACATTTTTTTATACGGCTTACTTGCCGATATGAATTATGACATCTGGTGGGCCCAGTGGGGAATCTTCTCACTCGGTCTCATCGCTACAGCTGTAGGCGTCGCGGTCTATCTAAGAACGCCGTTCCCACGAATTCCTCTCGATCATTTCATGATGATCATGAATGAGAAAACCAACCAGTCCAAAAGCTCTGTGCGAATTTTTACAGAGTCCGGTATGGCACTTGTCGGGTTTTTGCTCGGTGCTCCTGTTGGAATTGGGACACTGATTGTAGCGCTGTTGCTCGGTCCATTCATCCAATGGTCCTATCACCTTTCGCGACCAGTAGCTCTTTTATGGTCCGATCCCCCTCCAAAGAAACAAAAAGCATGAACGACCTATGCGTTCATGCTTTTTCTATGAGGTCATTCCTCTGTGAAGGATAGCTTTGTAACTCCTGATGCCTCTAGCTTTTGTCCGATCTCTTCTTCAATCTCTAGGCGTTTTTCCATCATCTCATCGGTCATCTCACCTTCAGGAACACCGTATCTTTCCACCATTTCTTTTTCAGCCAACTTCTCGACAAGCTTGTCCCAAAAGCTGAATTCATCGTATTCCTCAACGTAAGTATCCAGAAGCTTCGACTCATAATCTACATCAAGATCATAAACACCCATTTCTTCCTGATGAATGACCTTACCTTCTAATCCGGCTTCCTTGTATTGAGACAATACGACTTCACGTACATCTTCGAATTCTTCATCGAGCTCCATCCGGGTGGAGTTCACCATCCATGTTCCAAGGTAGACGGCCTCGACGAGTTTCTCATACTGTTTCTCTGATAAGTTTAATTGTATAGATGCCATCGTTTCCCTCCATTCTTCCTTAGGAATTATAGCACAGATATGTTTCCATTCCCCATAACTCTGTCCATGAAAACGTAAAAATAAAAGCACTGTTAGATTTAGGTGTTGATATCGGTACCTCCAGATAATAGCTCAAAATGTCTCCGCTTTTCATACTAAACCTTGGAGGGGAGGGAATCTAATATCTGGTTCGTTCTTCTATAGAATTACGGGATATGCGACTCCTTATGCTTAAAATCAACCTTGAATCTTAACCATATAAAAAAGACGGAGTATGAAGACTCCGTCTTTTGGTTTATACGTGTTTGAAAAGGGATTGCTCTGCCGAAATTTTCGCGTCTTCTTCGTAGCATTTCTGCAGGGTACGTGTGATTTTACCCGGCGTGCCATCTCCAATCGTCCGTTCGTCGACTTTCGTAATCGGCATCACTTCTGCCGTACTGCTCGTCAAGAACAGCTCATCTGCATATTCGATATCCTCGATCCGAAACGCTTCTTCCACGAACTCGATGCCTTCTTTTTTACAAAACGCTTCTACCGCTATCCGTACACAGCCGTGTAAAATATTCTTTCTGGCTGGATGAGTATACACCTTCCCATTCCGTACTAAATAGGCATTGGAAGAGCTGCATTCTGTCACTTCACCATCTTTATGGAGAATCGCCTCGAAGCTCCCCTGTTCTTTTGCTTCCTGCTTGGCCAGGACGTTCGGCAGCAAGTTGAGGCTCTTGATATAACACCAATCCCAGCGCACATCAGGATGAGAAATAGCGGATACTCCATCTCTCATCCAATCCGTAGCTCTCGGAAGATCTTTTACATACGCATACAAATTAGCGGATGTATCCAGTGGGAACGTATGGTCACGCGGTGCCGAACCGCGTGTAATTTGCAAGTACACCTTCGCATCACTCTTCACTTCATTGACTTTTAACAATTGGTCTAAGTAATGGTACATCTGATCCTTCGTGTAAGGGACATTGATTTTGACTGCATCTGCTGAACGGTATAAGCGATCGACGTGTTCATCGATTAGATAGTAATTCCCCTGATAGACACGGATCACTTCATATATCCCATCTCCAAATTGGAGTCCTCTCTCCTCAAAAGGGTATTGAAGGTCATTTTGGTGAACAAATTCTTTTTCTGTTAAGATGCGATCGTATATCGTCATCTCGATTCCTCCTTTTTCACTGCAACTCGTTAACGAATAGTTTATCAGAAAATTCTATCACTTTGTGAAGATTTGTGCAATTGGTCTCAATCAAGTACTTTTGAACTAAGCATGGTTCACTTTCCATTTTTGGTATGCACCTCTATTACCCTTTCTGAACAAAAATAAGCATAGACTTTTGTCTATGCGCAGAAAAGAGAAAAGTGTGTGTTTACTCCCCATCCCTTTCCTCCTTAGACGCTCCCATTTTACCACAGACATCATTAGTTGTTACCTAAAACTAAAGGAATGTCCACATGAAAGAGGGCTTGTTTCCTCGGCTCTTCTTTATCCAGCATCGGGTAAAACGAGAAGGTTAGGGAATTCGGACCTTTTCTGTATTCTTCCTGATCGATTAAATGGAAATCCTCTATCTTCACAAACTGAAAAGTAGAAAAGGTGCCTTCCTCCCTCTCTTCTGTCCTTCCTGTAAAGGTTGTTCCATTGCTGTCCACCGCCTTGACGAGAAATGAAACGGCTCCTTTTTCCTTGTACCACTTCTCGTCTTTCAGATGTTGATTACGGTCTTCGTACCACATACCTAAATATAAAGCTTCCTGTTCCTTTGCGTAATACAACTCTGACACATGGATCCCCATGTCAAGCTCCACCGGACCATCTGAGATCACGAGACCCTCGACCACAGTGTCTAGTGGTGGCTGCGCTCCACTTGCAAGCTGGTTGAATTCTTTATTGTCGATATAAAGAAAAACAGCCACAAATAAAACGATCATCAGAGCGACGACAGCTCTCCTTATCGTCTTCATCCGCTTCCCCCGCCCTTTCCTGGTAAATATTGAAAACATTATACCAAAGCTGCACTGGGCTTGTAACGAACTCGACGAAACCATACAAAAAAACTGGAGATGATCGTCTCCAGTTTGGTTAGAAATGACACCATTCTTCAAATATATTTTTTTTGCACTTTCTTACTGGCATAAGTGAATAACACCGCTCGGTCTTCGATTGTTGTTTCAAGGTGGACCGTCCTTCCCCATAACTGGTTGACGTAGGGCAAGGTCCGCTCGAGGTAACTGATATCCAGCTCAACATCCTCATAATGATGCTTCAAATAAAGCTCCCCGCTCTTCATATAGTCGCCATCCTGCACGGTAATGTATGGAAATCCTCCATTGACTCTCATCGTGACGAGCTGATCTCTCACGGCCTCATGATCCTTATCCGTAATTTTGTATTTGTTTCCTTGTTTCTGAAACAAGTATAAATCTTCCCTGCGGACGAGTTCCTTTGTTAAATAGTTACGAATGAAGCTTTGGTCAGACTCGATTTCTCGCACTTCGAAAATTTTATCACGTCCGGAACCCGGCACGACGCCGCGTTTCTTCATTTCTTCAGAAGGATGATCATATCTCTCTTCAATATCCTCAAAGATTTTCAGGCCAAGGTAATACGGATTCAACTGCGTTTTGGAAGGCTGGACGACGCTTGCATTCAATTTGGCAAAATCAATGACCTCATCACTGGTCAAATCCATCTCGCGCAAAATTTTGGCGTGCCAATAAGAGGCCCATCCTTCATTCATGATTTTCGTTTCAAGCTGCGGCCAGAAGTAGAGCATTTCTTCTCTCATCATCGTCAGAATATCACGTTGCCAATCCTCGAGGTCCCGGCTGTATTGTTCGATAAACAGCATAATATCTTTTTCAGGACGCGGTGGGAGCTTCTTCCGCTTTTTGAATTCCTTTTTAAACTCGGATGAAGATTCATCGATCTTCCACATATCATCATAAGGAGTCGTCCGTTTAATTTCTTCACTTTCTTCCTCATCCTCCAATGACCAAGCCAGTTTCGGTCTCACCAGAGAAGGATCGATATGCTCCTGGATGGCAAGCACTGCGTCGAGAAATGACTCGACTTCTTGCTTGCCGTGTACCTTCTCATAATAGGCCATGCGCTCTGCTGTCGCGGCCATACTCTCGACCATGTCACGCTTCGTATTTTGGAAACGGGCATTGTTTTTAAAAAAGTCACAGTGCGCAAGAACATGAGCAACAATCAGTTTATTTTGAATCAACGTGTTGGAATTCAGCAAAAACGCATAGCAGGGATTGGAATTGATCACCAGCTCATAAATTTTACTTAACCCTAAATCGTACTGCAGCTTCATCTTGTAATACTGTTTTCCAAAACTCCAGTGGGAAAAACGAGTTGGCATTCCGTAGGCACCAAATGTATAAATGATATCGTCTGGGCAGACTTCATAACGCATCGGATAAAAATCAAGCCCGAACCCTTTTGCAATCTCTGTAATTTCTCTGATGGCCGATTCAAGCTTCTTTTGATCGTCCGGCTTCACTGGACCCCCTCCTTCAATGTCGGTTAATTCATTGTATGAGGGGACATGCCATATCATGAAGGGTATGTTCGGTTGATAAAAAAAGCGGGGGAAGAACCCTTCGAGAAAATCTAATCAATCAGCAAAGCCATGACCTCTTCATCCATGAAATCGTCATTTACAAATAAAGATCGCTCTTTTGTTCCTTCGTATCGAAAGCCTGCTTTTTTATATAAAGAGATGGCGGCTTCATTATGTACCATGACGGTTAATTCGATGCGTCTCACACCAGCTTCCTTCGCCCATTTCTTAACCTGATCGAGCAAACGACTTGCGACTCCTCTTCCCTGCGCCTCCTTCAATACCCCAACGACGACACTCGTCACGTGGACATTCCGCTTCGCCTGTCCTCCGATACATGTGACATGTCCGACAAGCCGCCCCTTTTCCTCTGCACACCAAATCGCTGAGTTTCTTTGTTTTTCAAAAGCGCGGATCATCTGCGTCACTCTCTCAACGTCCGCCTTCCGTTCACCTTTCTCATAAAGCAAAAAATCAGATTCCGCCTCGAGATCAGCCACTAACTGCATATAGTCGGCGGCATCCTTTTTTTCTAATTGTCTCATTTTCCCACCTCACTTTTCTCAAGAGTATACCATAAAAAAACAGACCCTCAATAAAGGGCCTGTTACTTTATTATGAACGGGCTTCCGGAAATACCCTGTCGACCATTTGTCCGAATTCACGGAAGAATCCACGGACAGGTTGACCATTTTCCACGTCATTTACATAGTTGTTTGTCAAATCCACAAAATCCGGGTTTGTAGAAATGTAAACATTGTCAATATCCTGATCAGCAGACTTCACTTGTTTCGTGATCGCCTTTTCGACTTCATTTGAAATCTCATCAGAATCATTGTTATTCAGAATAGCGGCAACGTAGGCATTATCACGTGTTTTTAACACATAAGCCTCATCGATCCCGTCCACATTTTTCTCAATTCGATCTGCTGCTACTTTCGCTACATGATAATTCGTATTGTGGACCATTCCGCGGTCATTGTCATACTGGTTGACACGGTTACCCTGATCATACATGTCGTCAGCTAATCGCTCAAAACGTGTATTTTGAACACCTTCGTAGTTTTCCTGATTGGTTCCTGTTTCCTGCTCAGCCTGGCAGGCAACGAGCGAAGACGCCGCTAATAAACCAATCGCAAATGCCTTTATTTTCATCATTCATTCCTCCTTAGCAGCCATATGTGTAGTATGTGCTGAGGAACATGTTCTATACTTCATCAAAAATCCCAGACACAAAAAAAGACCCTCGTTAAAGAAGGTCTTTCTGTCTTAAAAAGGCAATAACCACCAAACTTGAAAGAAGGCGAGAAATACGAAAAAAATCGCCTGAACAAACAGTAAAGAAGCGGGAATCAATTTGTTATACCCTTCAATGCGGCTATAGCTGATCCTTAATAAAATGAAATTGGCAATCAAGAGTATGTATAGGCTGATAAACCAAATCCAGACATTTGAGGTGTCCTCATTAAAACCTAATTCATAACCTATTGTAAACAACACCCAAGGAATCAAAAATGTGAGGATCGCGATGGGAACAAATTTCTGATTACTCTTCATATAAAATAAGGAAATGATGGCAGCGATCAAGAGCAGTCCTCCGACTATTTCACTGATCCAGATCATTACGTTTTGTGTCGCATCCGTTTGAATCGTCGCAAAGCTCAGAACTAGAAACAATGCGAAAGCGATGATTCCTCCCATGTTTACATAAAGCCAATGTTTCTCGGTCATCATCGAATCTCCCTCCGTGCTGAACAGTATTGCAAAAGTTTCCATACTATCATAACAAAAATTGATGTCCTTTTGTGGAATAATTCCACAAATGAAGTCGAACATTCCAAAATTGTGATGAAGTTTCAGATTCCGTTGCACAGGAAGAGGAGATACTAAGAGCAATCCTTCCAAAAGGATGTGAGCCCATGTATTCTCAGGACTATGAGAAGGCTTTACATTATATGATCTGGGGGCAATGGGATGACCTTCTTGTTCTGATGGTCCGGACACAAGATCAGTTTTTATCGAAAAAAATTGAATCGTTTCTGCATGCGTGCCACTTTCCTAAAAGTGAAGCTCACGTATTGGATTCCCATGAAAGCCTGCTCCGTTATATCGATCATGCCCAGGCGCGGTCTCAAACCGCCCTGTTTTTATAAACGAAACCCCTTCTTGATAGAAGGGGTTTTTCTGTTACATTCTTGGGTAGTCCTGAATTAACGGGTGGAGATGCATTTCGTCAATCACCATATGCTTAGGCGCTTTTGCCATATACAAAATCGCATCCGCGATATCTTCGACTTTAAGCCAGTCCTTTTTCTCCGGATCCCCTTGGGTTCCATTTGCAAAATAGGTGTCCACCATACCAGGGTTAATCGTTCCGACTCGAATACCATCTTTTCGTACTTCCTGCGCTAGAGAACCCATGAAGCCCTGAACGGCATACTTCGTGGAGGTATAGAGCGAACCGCCTTCCGGGATTGTATAGCGCGATACGTCAGAGGCAACAGTCACAATCGTTCCTGATTTTTGTTTCTTCATAATTGGCAGGACCGCTTTACTGGCGAGGAATACACCTTGGACATTGACTTCAAACGTTTTCTTCCATTCCTCAACCGTTACGTCACCGACAGGCTTGAAGGCACCAAGACCGGCATTGTTGATGAGAATATCCACTTTTTTATAGGCGTTCTTTGTGGCTTCTACCACATGATCGATATCATTTTCGTCGGTCACATCAGCTGTGAAGGCTAAAACATCTTGGTACCCTTCTTTTTCAAGCTCTGCCTTTGTTTGATATATCTCATCGGAACTTCCTAAAATGGAAAGCTTAAGGCCAGCTTTGGCAAACTGAAAAGCCACTTCCTTCCCTATTCCTCGCGAAGCTCCCGTGATGATCGCTACTTGTTCGTTCATCAAAAACATCTCCTTCTTACGTTCGTTCCGGTTTTACTTCTTTTTTCAATTTATAATCCAGTTCAAATAAATCACGGCGACGATCGCGTAATTGACGGACGGTTCCTGATTTTCTCTGACGGCGAAGAATTTCCAAATCGACATCCCCGACAACGACGGTTTCCACGTTCGGATTGCATTCTCCAATAATGCCATCACGCGCAAATTCAAAATCCGACGGTGTGAAAATGCCGGACTGAGCATACTGGATATCCATATTTTCCACCTGGGTCATGTTACCGACTGTTCCGGCAATAACTGTGTACACCTGATTTTCAACAGCACGAGCCTGGGCACAATACCTGACTCGCAAATATCCTTGACGATCATCTGTACAGAACGGAACGAAAATGATGTTCGCTCCTTTATCCACGGCATAGCGTGCAAGCTCCGGGAATTGAATGTCGTAACAGATTTGAATGGCAATTTTGCCACAATCGGTGTCAAAGACTTTGACCGCATCGCCCGGCTGGATGCCCCACCATGTTCTTTCATTTGGAGTCACGTGGATTTTGTATTGTTTTTCGATCGTTCCATCACGTCGGAATAAATAGGAAATGTTATAGATTTGTTCATTTTCCTCCACAAAGTGAGAGCCGCCAATAATGTTGACGTTGTACTTCACAGCGAGGTGAGTGAACATTTCAATATAGTCCTCTGTATATTCGGATAAGCGCCGTACAGCTTTAGACGGAACTTTTTCATCAAGGTACGACATCAGCTGAGTTGTGAAGATTTCTGGGAATACGGCAAAATCGCTACCATAATCAGCCGCTACGTCCACGTAGTATTCACATTGCTTCGCAAACTCTTCAAAGGAGTCGATATTCTTCATCATGTATTGGATGACCATAATCCTGACAGGATGACTAGTCTTGAAATAGCGCTTCGTACGCGCCCGGTAATCGACATTGTTCCACTCCATGAGGGTGGCATATTTCAGCGACTTCTGGTCATCCGGCAAATAATTGGGGTTGATTCGCATGACAGAAAACCCGTTGATGATTTGAAACGTCAACACCGGATCATAAATGTTCTGATTCCGTACTTCCTCCACATACTCCCTTGGAGACATTTCTTCCTCATGCTTGTGATAATTGGGAATACGTCCGCCGATTATAATGCTTTTCAGGTTCAGTTCTCTCGCCAATTCCTTTCTAGCCTCATATAAACGACGTCCAATCTTCATTCCACGGTATTCTGGGTGAACCATAACCTCGATGCCGTAAAGATTGTATCCATCCGAATCGTGATTCGTAATGTACCCTTCATCAGTTATATCGTCCCACGTATGTTTATCATCGTATTCGTCAAAGTTCACAATTAAGCTTGAGCAGCTCCCGATAATTTTCCCATCAAATTCCACCACGAACTGCCCATCTGGAAACATGCGCAAGTGGCTTTCCAAATGCTCCCGCTTCCATGGTTCCATTCCTGGAAAACAGACTTGCTGCAGGTCAAAGATCTGTTCAATATCTTCATCTCTCATATTGCGTACAATCATCTTTTTTTCAAATTGTGTTAAATCTAGTTTGGACATTTTTTTCTCTCCTTGTGTTGAAGTGTCCTTCTCCTTTATCGTACTTAACTTTTTCTGTATCTGTCTAGTCTGAGTGACCAATAATATATAAGATGAAATAAATGAATTGATTCATTTCAAAACTTCATATATGATAAATGAGAAGAGGTGTCGCCTATGAATGGATTTGAAAGACGAAAAGAAAGAAAACAGGCTAACATATTAAATGCTGCGTTGGAGCTGTTTTCGGAGTATGGCGTACAGAAAGTGACCATTCAGGAAATCGCTCAGAAAGCCCAAGTGTCTCAAGTAACGATCTACAACTATTTTGGCGGCAAAGATCAGTTGATATTCGAAGCCGTGAAGAAATTCATTTACGAGAGACTGGAGAAAGTCCAAGACCTCGTTCAGGATCCGACAATGAATTTCAAAGAAAAAATCGGACTGTTGATCACGAATAAAACAGAAGATCTGCTGCATATCCATATGGACTTTCTGCAAACGGTTATTGCCGATCAGCCGGATATCCAGGAACTCGTATCCTCTTTCACGCAAAAAGATTCGATTCCCTTATTGATGGAGCTGATTCGTCAAGGAAAAGACGAGGGCTACGTCCATCCGGATTTCTCTTTTCAAACGATCATGTTTTATGTAGAAATGTATTACCAGGCGTTTCGTTCGACTTCGAATTTGAGTGGATTGACTCCCCAGCAGCTGTCTGAAGAGCTATCCCATATGTTTTTCTATGGACTCGCCGGAAATAAGGAAGATTCCCTCCCTAATAAAAAGTAAAATAAACCAGCTCCCACTTTGCGGAAAGCTGGTTTATTTCGTTATCTAATATTTGCGACATACCAGCGGAGAAGTTTATTGATTCGGCTGTCAAACAGCTTTTCCCGCCAGTATAGATCTGCTGTCTGCGAGACGACATTATTCCGTGCAGGGTAGGGATGGATAATATTCGATATCGACTGGAATTTTTTATTCAAGGCCTGAACGGTCCCTACTTCTTGCATCCATTCTCCGGCTCCTTGTCCAATCGCGTGCGCACCAACGATTTTACCGCTGCTCGTCGTCATCACCTTGACGATCCCCTCTTTACTTCTTTCCGCCATAAAGCGGTCATTATCCTCTAATTTTGTTTTGAAAACCATCAGCGAATCCCCGTATTGTTGAGAAGCTTCTTCCTCTGTCAACCCGAGGTGGTACACTTCCGGCAATGTATAGACGACCCACGGAACCTTTTCATAGGAAACTTTTCTCGACAACCCGAAGACCGCATTGGAAACCACCACTTTCCCTTCCATTCCAGCCACATGAGTAAACGGCATAGAACCATTGCAATCCCCGACAGCGTAAATGTGTCGCTGACTTGTCCGTAAGGAAGCATCCACCGCGACGGCCCCATTGTCAACTTTCACTCCGGCTGAATCTAGAGACAGTTTCTCAATATTCGCTTTCCGACCTGTGGATACGAGAAGCTGATCTGCTTCAATTTGGCCGACAGATCCGTCCTTTGAGTAGTGTACGACAATATGATCATCCACCTCTTCCACACGGTCCACCTGCGAGCTTGTCAAAATATGAAGATCCTGAGCGAGAATCTGTTGAGAGAGGCGAGAGATTTCCCCATCTTCCTTCGCCAGAATTCGTTCTCCCCCTTCGATTACTGTGACATCAACACCTAGCCTGGCCATCGCCTGCGAAAGTTCGATTCCAATGACCCCACCACCGATGACAACGAGTGATTTAGGGCGTTCCTTCAAGGAAAAAATGTTCTCATTGGTTAAGTATGAAATCTCTTGAAGACCATCAATCGGTGGAATCGCAGGCGAAGAGCCGGTCGCGATGACAATTCGCTTGGCGGTAATCGTCTTTTCACCGACCTTTAATGTATGGGGGTCAACGAAAGAGGCTTCTGATTCATATAAATCAATGCCAAGCTTAACGAAACGGTCTTTGGAGTCATGAGCCTGTACATCAGCCAACGCTTCTTCTACACGCTCCATAGAGGAAGAAAAATGGTGGTCCAGTTCTTCTTCGGTCATTTTCGAAAGTTGACGAGCCTGATGAACTTCACTTGCCGCCTGGATCAGCGCTTTAGACGGCATACACCCGTAGTGGAGACAGTCCCCGCCTAGTTCACTTTTACGTTCAATTAAAGCGACAGATGCTCCAAAGCTTGCCGCTCCAGCTGCCACGGTCAGTCCGCCAGAGCCGCCCCCGATGACCGCTAGTTGATAGTCATAGCTCATGTCACTCCGCTCCTTTCACCTGTTCATTGTAGCTTGTAGTAAATGATTCCATCCGTTTTCGATTGACTCCCATATCAGAATACCCCACACGGGAAGCTGACCGGAAGTGTACAAGCCCTTCCTCTTCATCGAAGTAGAACTCGACATCATCCTTAAACTTCATGAGCTTTGATGTAACAACAGCATGAAGGTAACGTTCGGTTTCATTTTCAACCTCTGTGCGATCCATTTCCTTTAAGAGAGCAGAAACATGGTCTTTTGTTTCCTTCAAGTCTCCCACGAAAGGGAGCGGGGCCATCTTTTTACTATCATCCTCCGCCTGAGTAGAAACACAATTCGGTGAGCTTGGACATGGCGCAAGCTTTCCATCTTTCACACCAAGATAAGTTTTTGACATCCTAATTCCTCCTTTTCTTTCACATTACTCTTTTATTCACTTAAAACACAATAAAAAAACACTCCACGATGGTGAAGTGTCCGTTAAGTGTTCCCTTAAGATGAGGAATCTTGCTGTTTTCCCTTGGGTTTTTTATTTTGTTTACCTGGCGGCTCCCGATCGGAGGACTTGCCATTCGGTTTGTCTTTCTGTTGACCTGGAGGGGCAGATTTTTCGTTTGATTTCCCCTTTGAATCAGAAGGATGATCGCCTTCCTGCTTTTTCAGTTGACCAGGAGCAGACGACTTTCCTTTTGGTTCATTTTTAGAAGCAGGAGCGGAGTTATTGCTCTCCCGCTCCTTTTTCTTCTGCTGACCAGGAGCTGATTCTTTACCTGAGTCTTTTCTTTGAACAGATCGACTCTCCGAAGAATCCTGCTTCAACCCTGGGGCTTTTTTCAATCCATTATGACCAGGATGACTTTCATCAAACAGAGGTTTATCCTTATGTTTTTCTACGCGATGCATTTGATCTTCCACGGTCGGTTTAGGTGATGGCAAGGTTGCCTGTCCGGGTTCTTCAGATGTTGAGGTATCTTCGTTATAAAAGGATTGAATAATTTCTTTGTCCTCATCTTCGACCGTTACAGACGGAACCATTTCGTCACCTTCCGGCTGGTCTTTCTCAATCGTATCGGCAAGAAAAGCATTGACAGACTTCCCTGTATCATGTGCCTGCTTGCGGATATTTTCAGGAACAAGAAAAGCAGCTACGGACATTCCAAGCGATTGATCGGTCAAATACGTTTCAATATCACTTGATAAATCACCCAGGTGATCGGATTTTATGTAGCTCACTCCAATCAGCACCTGATTTTTTTCATTCACTAATCCCATATCTTTGCTAAGTTGGATCAAATCGAACGTGACTTCGGAAGCGTCTTGCTTCTTCCAGTCCTCAAGGTTTTCAATCAGCGATTCCGACTCAGCGTTGTGCGGAACCATATCGATTACTTGCATATCATCATTCAATTCCAGCTCTACGCTAGGATTAATGTCAATATTCACATAGGCATAAGCCTGATTACTTCCATACCATGTGTACATAGGGAATACCGTAAGCAAAATGACAAGCGCAATGATTGCTGCACGGCTGTAATGATTGTGAATCAACTGTGTCCAGCGGAAAAGTGTGCGGTTTTTAGACAATGCTTCGAAGTGAATTTCCATGCCGACTTCCGCGTGCTGTACACGTTTTGCACGGTGAAATTGACCATCACCGGTCATCACGATTGTATAATCCCTATTTTGCTCCATGACAACACCTTTTCTCACACCCCCACCCCTTTCAAATAATCTTTGAGATAGATATAGTCACCATCAAAGATGAGAACGAGTGCAATAATGAATTTCCTGTTCCTCTCCAGCGTTTTTTTACTAACCTCTACATGATCGATCAAATCTTTGATCGGCAGACGGCCTTTGCTTAAGACTTGTTTTCTTAAGTGATCGCTCTCGTAAACCGTCCGGGCCACTTGAACAGCGGACTCACGGGCATCACGGTGCTTGGGAGAGACATCGATCAAATCTTCAAAGCTCATTTTGTACTTCTTGAGCTGTTCTTTGAACTCAATGATCTCCTCGCGACGATACCACGCCTCTGTTTCCATGGCGAAACGTTCCTTCGCTGCTGCAACTTCAGAAGGATTCTCCATCTGATCTTCTTCGTAGTACTCCTCATCGAGAGAAGCAGCTGACGGACGTTTTTGTTCATTACGGATGTGGTCGATCACCTTACGTTTAATCACAAGTCTTGCAAAAGAGAGAAAGGAGCTTCCTTTGTCACAAGAGTAAGCCTGGATCGCTTCGTTAAAAGCAAGCAACCCGACACTGAACTCATCATCTTTGGAAGGATCAATATATCTTTTACATACTTCAGAAACACTTTTGGCGATGAAAGGTTGATACTGTTTTAAAATTTCGTTTCTTAGCTCGTCATCTCCCTGTTTAGCGGTTTCCACCTGATCATCCAGAGAGGTATTCTGTCTTGAAAGTAGCTGTTTGATCAACCTTTATCACCTCCAGCTGTTCATATTTTTTCGTCTATTCATTATCATTTATGGGTGTCAAAGCTAAAAATGTTTCAATTGTATTACAAAATTGTATCAACCCGTGTTTCTGTAGATAGGTTAGGTGTTTGGTATTGTATCGAGCATGACTATTTTACTGAAAATACGGCGTCAAAGTCCACCACATAAGGGTTACATTTTATTAAATAATCATTTCAAAAACAAAGACTAAAGTCTTATTTACACGAAAATATGAGCATTGGGGCTCTCGAATCACCCACTTATAAATAGATGGACCTACAACTTTACGCCTGAATCCAGTTCCGATGATCCAAGGTTTACCATGAGGCAAAGTAGGATAAACGTCTAAGTAGGAATTGAGAAAGGAGGAGTTTCTGTGAGAGCCGTATTATTAAATGGAAGCCTAGAAAAAGGAAATAAGGCGACAGACACGGAAAAGCTTCTTCATGAATCAGCAAAGATATTCAAAAAAGAAAATGTTGATGTCGATCGTATTCATTTAAGAGACTTCCAAATTGATTTTGGAATCACGAATACTTTGGATGGTGATGATGACTGGCCATTTATCTTCGAAAAAATCAAAAAGGCAGATATCCTTCTGCTAGCCACCCCAGTTTCGATGGGGGATAAAAGCAGCATCATCTCTTTGATATTGGAACGATTACAAGGATACCACCGAATGGAGAATGAAAAAGGCCAAGGACTGTTTTACAATAAGATCGGCGGTACTATTGTCGATGGTCGTGGAGATGGAGGAGCTTATGCTGCTGCTCAATCAATTGTATACCGACTATGTATGCTCGGCTTCACACTCCCCCCAAGAGCCAGCGCCATTTGCAATGAAACACATGTAAAGGCAACAGCCAGCGAATGGGAGTGCATTGAAGATGACGTTCGTACGATGACCTACAATCTGATCCATCTCGCTGAAATTTTCCTCTTCCACCCGATTCCTGTTTTGAACGATACGAAAAAGGAATCATAAGAAAAACCGGGCAATTTGGATCCTGCCCGGTTTTATTTATGGCCTGTTTTGATAATAATCGATGGGCACAGCTAAGCCGACACGCCCCTCTTCCTCATGGTTTAATGTGGCAAAGACAACCCCGATTACATCTCCCTGCTGATTGATCACCGGACTACCGGAATTCCCCCTGTAAATAGGGGCATCAAGCATAAGTACCGGCTGGTCCCAATCACTGAGATCTGTGTAGCCTATGATTTCCCCTTCATTGGCTATTCCGGTGAAACGAAGGGGGTTTCCGATAAAGTAAATCGGTTCTTCTGAAACAAAATCAGTCTGATCCGCCAAATTCAAATGAGGAACGTTTTCCGCATCAGCTTTCAAAACGGCTAAATCCACTTCAGGATATTCTTCAATCACAGTCGCTTCGAATAAACCTTGTTCTGGAAAAGCGACCGAAATCCTTCTAGCGTCCTCGATGACATGGTGATTGGTCAAAATCGTGCCATCATCGGATATGGCAAATCCTGTGCCACGGCTTTGTTCCCCTTCTACAACGACAACAGCCTGTTTGTACTCGCTGATTTGATCGTCGGTGGAAAGTTGAGCCGACTTCACGAGAAAATCGACCGCAGGAATCGAAAATGTATTCGGCAATATAGCCGCTACCATCATGAAGGCTATGACCCAGAAGATCCACTTCGGAAAGGGCCGCTTCGGATCCTTCGTTTCCCTTTCCATCCGAGAGCGTTCAAGAGCTTTCCTCTTTTCTTCCTGAACAAGCTCATACAGCTCTTCATCATCAAATTCTTCGTATAGATCATCGTCTATAATGTCCTGTTTGTAATCTTCTTCGTCCTTCATCACTGAACCCCCGTGTTTCAGGAAGTTTGAAACTACATCGCGCTGACGTTCACGGTCCCCTGCTGCATCTGAAACATCTGATGGTAATGACCTTTTACATCAATAAGTTCCTGATGTGTTCCTTGTTCCACCATTGTACCATGTTTCAGGACAAATATTTGATCTGCCGATTGTATCGTTGATAAGCGGTGGGCAATCACCAATGTGGTTCTGCCTTTCTTCAACACTTCCAATGCCTTCTGGA
The DNA here is from genome assembly GCA_004078665.1 of Halobacillus fulvus. Lineage (GTDB taxonomy): Bacteria > Bacillota > Bacilli > Bacillales > Halobacillaceae > Halobacillus > Halobacillus fulvus. The sequence continues at coordinate 169,798 of SCFO01000004.1, forward strand.
TCAGTTGCTCTGTCTCTGTATCGATGTTAGCGGTCGCTTCATCCAATATCAAAATAGCCGGATCAAAAGCTAGCGCCCTTGCAAATGAAATCAGCTGACGTTCTCCCATCGACAGAGAATCGCCTTTTTCTTTAAGAGGCGTATCATATCCTTCCGGTAATTTTTCTATAAAACGATCAGCACCGACAGCTTTCAACGCATCAATGGCTATTTCCCGGGAAATACGCTCATCATTCATCGTGACATTCGACAAAATCGTCCCCGTGAATATAAACGGATCTTGAAGGACGATTCCCATATGACTGCGGACCTGCTGTCTCGACCATTCCGTCGTAGGGTGACCATCAATATAAATCGTCCCCTTCTGCGGATCATAAAACCTAAAGAGCATGTTCATGATCGTACTCTTCCCCGATCCTGTATGACCGACAAATGCAGCCGTCTCCCCCGGTTTCACATCAAAAGAAATATCCTTCAAGACATAATCCTCTTTTTCATAGGCAAAGGAGACATGATCAAATAGGATGTGTCCGCCGTATCGATCCACTGCCTCAGATTGGACGCCTTCACCCTTTTCATTCAACAATTCAAACACCCGACCAGCTGCTACGCGTGCTTCTTCTAGCTGTGGAAGCTGGTTCACCAAATCGGTGATAGGCTGGAATAAACGGTTTAAGTAGTCTACAAAGGCATAGAGGACTCCGACCGTCACTACTCCTTCAACGCCAAGGGAAGAAGATCCGAAATACCAGATGAACGCGACGAATGCAATATTCCTTAATACATTGACGAGGTTCCAGGAAGTGAGAGCACTTAACCTCACGAGCTTCCGCTGAAAAGTAAAATGACGATCATTCAGCTTCTCAAAATCTTCAGAGGTTTGCTTTTCCTGCCGAAATGCCTGGATGATCGACATCCCTTGAATGGCTTCGTTAATATTCCCGTTCAAATCACTGATCGTCGAGCGGACCACACGGTTATATTTCCCGCCTAAATATTTGTACATCCGCATCCAGCCATAAATGATTGGAATGACGAGTGTACAGAAAAGCGCAAGACGCGCATCGAGCAAAAACAGAGCGATATAGATTCCAAGCATGTAGAAAAAGCTGGTCACAAACGTCGCCAGAACGCGGACATACAACTCTTTGATCGCTTCTGTATCGTTCGTAACACGTGCGACGACTTTTCCTGCCGGCTGATTAACAAAATACGAAATCGGCAGCCGTTGAATATGAGCAAATAAATCATCTCTCATCTTCTTAATAATCCGATTTGATGACTTCTGTAAAATGAACGTGTGAGCAAATTGGAAAACAGCCGCAATCAAAAGCAAGCCGACATATAGGCCAAGCAGCCAGTAGATTGAAGGGATTTCCGGCTGAAAAAAGCGGTAAAGATCGGTTAGAGAAAGGCGTTCCGCTTCCGCTTCATAAACCTCCCCATTCGTCTCGATCACCAGCTGTCGGTCTTCCAATGTCCGGCTTCCAGTTGTCGGCACTTCCTCTCCTACAAAGTAATAGGAACGTTTAATCTGAATGATTGTAGCAACGCCAGCTGTCGAATCTGTCTCGTACAGACGGTCTGCCCGTTTATAGAGGGCGTTGTCATACTGGACGGTGTAGGCATCCTCCTGCTCAACCTCGTACCACTGGTCTTCGATGACTACGATGTGTTCATCAATCAGTCGCTTTGCAATAAAAGGTCCCGTCAGCTCTAGTGCAACAGCAAACAATAAGCAAATCAACCCTATGGCAATCGGTTTTTTAAATTGCATCGCGTAATCGAACAATCTTCGTTCGGTGGTTTTGATCTTCATCGTCCCACCTCCCCGTCTTCTAACTGTTGGTGCTCGTACTGGCTCTGATACCAGCCGCCAAGAGACACGAGTTCTTCATGCGTCCCTTGTTCAATGATCTTGCCTTCATCTAACACGATGATATGATCGGCGTGTGTGACAGCTGACAACCTGTGAGCGGCAATCAACGTGGTCTTGCCTTCTCTTTCTTCCCGGAGATGGTCGATAATCTTTGCTTCTGTTTTCCCATCAACCGCAGACATCGCATCATCAAGAAGGAGAATTTCAGGCTCCATAATAAATGCCCGCGCGATCGAGACACGCTGTTTCTGTCCTCCAGATAATGTCACACCACTTTCACCGACTTTCGTATCCAGACCATTTGGGAGATGCTTCATATCCTCCAAAAAGTGGGCCAGCTTCAACACCCGGTAAATTTCTTCATCCGTCGCACCTGGTTTTCCAAATTGAATATTTTCCCGGACGGTTTTTGAAAACAACACCTGATCTTGCGGAACATATCCAATCCAACTCCTTGTCGTATCAAGAGGAAGCTCTCTGATGTCTGTACCATTGATAGACAACGTCCCTTTTAAGCCAGGATATTCACGAAGCAGCTGTCTGAATAGCGTCGTTTTACCCGCTCCTGTTTTGCCGACGACACCAATTGTCTGCCCGCGTTTGATCGAGAGTCGAATTTGATGCAATCCTTCCGCCTTTGTATTCGGATAGTGAAACGAAACATTTTCAAACCTAATGTCCCCTGGTGTCTCCACTTGCTGATGGCGTGACGGATCCTTAACGTCAGGTTCATAATTCAACGTATCATTGACGCGGTCGAGCGATGCATTCCCTCTTTGTAAGACATTGATCAGTTCACCAACGGCAAACATCGGCCAAATCAACATTCCTAAATAAACGTTGAACGAGACCATTTCGCCAAGTGTAATCACATTCTGAAACACGAGCGCAGAACCGTAACCAAGTCCGATGGTATAAGATAACCCGACAAGAATCTGGATCGTCGGTTCGAATAAAGCGTCGACTTTCGCAACATGGACGTTTTTATCGTATACATCGGTCGTCATGGTATTGAATCTGCTTTCGTCACGCTCCTCCTGGACAAATGCCCTGAGGACCCGGACTCCCCTGACAGACTCAAGGACGCTATTGTTCATTTCTCCAAAAGCAGCCTGTGCTTCCGTGAAACGGGCGTGAATCACTTTCCCATACCGGTTCATGGCAAACGCCATAATTGGTAAAGGAAGAAGAGCGGCCAGCGTCAATGGCCAGCTGATGGTAAAACCCATCACAGCAATGATCAGAAACATAAAGACGGTGGAATCCACGAGCGTCAATATTCCGAACCCGGCCGTCATCGTCAATGCTTTCAAATCATTTGTGGCGCGCGCCATCAAATCTCCGGTCCGGTTTCTCCCGAAAAAGGTCGGGGTCATGCGCAAGAAGTGATTCATCAGCCTCGAACGCATCGTTCTTTCCATGATCATCGCGCCGCTGAACAGCGTGTAATCCCACAAGTACGAAATGGTATAGCTGGAGAAGATGACCACTCCATAAATCAGAAGCAATTCCATCAGTCTTTCCACCGTCATCGTGTTGAATTGAATTTCATCGATCGCCATTCCAATCAACTTTGGCGGAATCAGGTCGATGACACTGGCAACAATCAACGCGATAATGGCGAACGTATACCGTTTCCAATATTTTTTAAAAAACCAGCTTAATTTAACTAACACACTAAACATCCAATACCTCCTTCAACTTAAACCGACTCGGCTACCCACTTTCTTTCCAGTCTTCGTTCCATTCTTTTCTGATGATTTTGATTTCCATTTTTATACCCTCCTGAAAGTTGTGATTTATGTGAAGCAGGGCATCCTGCTAAACACCATTAAAAAAAGCATACGTCCGCAAACGTATGCTCACTTACTCATACAAAAAAGGACACGTATCTACGTGGCCCTGGTTAAGTATATGAAGTTATCCCTTCATTAAATCAGAGTTGCGCCACGACTTGTATGAAGTTGAATGGGGTAACCAAGTTCTGCTTTTTCATCGTCGTGACCTCCTTGTATCAATGATTATATATTATATAATTTTCGGAAAATTTTTTCAACATTATCCAGTCTTTTTTTGAATTTATTCCCTCCCTTTCATAATATCCATCAATCTCCACATACTATTTCCATCTAGATGAGGGGAGGATAAATGAGAATGGAGAGACGGATTCCTGTAAAAAAAGAGCTTTATATGGAAAGTTTACAAAAGCATTTTCGGAACAGTCCGGATTTAGTTAACAAGACCTTCACGTTCAACCGTCAAACCATCGTCATCCATTTTATCAATTATCAAGTCAATAAAGACCAGCTCGAACGCGACCTGCTTCCCCCATTAACGAACGCAAAAAAACCATGGACGATGGAAAGCTTAAAAAATGCAATCCCTCTTTCTTCTTCGGAGGAAATAAAGGACTTCTCTTCTCTGGCAAGAGAGCTGATTCATGGTGGTGTCTCTGTATATATCGTGGGCTATGAGGAAGTGGTCGTATTTACGTTGCCGAAACAAGACCATCGTGCACTCAACCGGGCCGAGACGGAGTCCTTGGTCTTCGGACCTCAAATTGCCTTTACCGAATCACTCATGACCAATCTGAATGTCGTCCGCTGGCGTCTAGATACCGATGATCTAACGGTCGAAAAATTTCTTGTTGGAGAAAGAATTCAATCCGAGGTGAGGGTCATTTACTTAAAGTCGCTGGCCAACGAGGAAAATGTCCAGACGATGAAACAGCGGATCGAAGACATCGTCATAGATGAAATCGAGGATTCGACCGTGCTGAACCAGCTCATCGAAGACTCCTCAAGTACTGTTTTCCCTCAGCTGATTACGACAGAACTTCCGGATCGTTTCTGTAATTCCATCGCGAAAGGAAGAGTAGGCGTACTTGTAGATAAAAGCCCTACAGCGATCATCGGCCCAATGACCTTATTCAATTTCTTCGAATCGACAGAAGATACTTATATGCGCTGGAATATCGGGACCTTCATTAGGATGTTGCGTTTTTTATCGATGGTGATTTCAATCGTTTTGACACCGATGTATGTAGCCGCCTTAACGTACCATTATGAAATCATCCCCTCCTCTCTGCTCGTCTCACTCGGGCAATCGCGTGCAACAGTTCCTTTCCCTCCCGTTCTTGAAGCTTTGCTTCTTGAAATATTAATCGAATTACTGAGGGAAGCGGGAGCGCGCCTCCCAACGAAAGTCGGACAGACGATGGGTATTGTAGGGGGGATCGTGTTAGGTCAGGCTGCCGTACAGGCTGGATTTACAAGTAATATTCTGGTCATCATCATAGCACTAAGCGCACTCGCCTCTTTTACTGCCCCAAGTTACATGATGGGCTCTGCCATCCGGATCATCCGCTTCCCGATGATCATTCTTGCTGGGGCATGGGGTCTGATCGGCATCGTATTCGCTCTCAGTTTTCTCGTCATTCATCTACTGAGACAAAAATCGCTCGGACGCCCTTATTTAGCGCCTATTTACCCATTTGAAGCGAGTGCACTAAGAGGAACGATTTTCCGACTACCATTTCAAAAGAATGCAAAACGACCGTCTTATGTAATGCCAAAAGATGAATCCCGCTTCGATAAAAAACGGGCCGGTACGAAAAGAGATAGGAGTTCACCATGAAGACGAATCTGAACGTGCCGCAGTCTCAAACTGTGCAAGCCTTCTATTTATTTTTTATTGTACACACGATCCAAATCGGTGCCGGACTGATGGGTGTACCGAGAATCCTTTTTCTCGACGCTCAGGCAGATGCATGGATTTCGGTAGCAATCGCAGGGGTTTACCTACACTTTATTGCCTGGATTATGATCAAGATTTTAAGAGGATATGAGAATGCTGATATTCTCGGGATTCAAACCGATCTCTTCGGCAAATTCGTCGGCAAAACGTTAGGGATCTTCTATCTTCTCTATATTTTCCTTATCCTGCTCAGTGTCATAAAAAACTATATTGAAGTCGTACAAGTGTTTATTTTTCCAGAAATTCCGATTTGGCTGATGAGTCTGTTTCTTCTTTCTCTCATGGTATACAGCGTGACGGGCGGATTCCGTGTAGTAGTGGGAACAAGTTTCCTCTTTTTCTTGCTTACGATTTGGCTAGTGCTCACGATCTCAAAGCCGATCACCTACATGGATTGGGGACATTTCACTCCAATTCTCCAAACAAGCTGGACTGATATTTTGAAAGGGGCCCAGCGCACAGCTTATACGGTTCTCGGAATGGAAATCCTGTTTTTCGTTTATCCCTATATCAAAAACAAGAAGAACATAGCGTTACCGGTTCATTTAGGTCTTGCCATGACAACTTTTCTCGTCATGCTCGTGACCGTCGTTTCGATCGGTTATTTCAGTCCCGATCATCTAAGAGAAACCGTCTGGGCGACACTCTCCTTATTTAAAATCATTTCTTTTCCTGTTATTGAACGTTTCGATTTTATTGCTGTTGCCCTTTGGATGATGGTCGTCCTTCCGAACATCGTACTTTTATGTTGGATGCTCGTCCACTCTTTGAAGCGTCTGTTTCACCTGAAGGAAAAGCACAGCATCTTTGGTGTAAGTGTGCTTCTATTTATAGGAGCGCTTCTTGTGGAATACAGGATGGATATCGACTTATTAACAGAATGGACAGCGCGTGTCGGCTTTTGGCTTGTATTTGTTTATCCCATCTTTCTGTTCTTGTATATGAAACTGGTTCATCGATGGCGAAGGAGGCGGCGAGCTTGAAAAAGATTTTCTTAGTGCTTTTACTTCTCTTAGTGTGTAACGGCTGCGTACCCAAAAGTTATATTGAACAGCTTGGGATTATCACAGCCATCGGCTACGATCAGGCTGAGGAGGATCAAGTGAAAGGAACGATGGTCATTTTTCAATTTGACCCGACAGCTACCGCTAGTTCTCAAGTCGTTTCAGCAGTAGCTGACACCTCCAAAGGAATTCGATTCAGAGCAAACCGTCAGACAAGTCATCGGCTCGTTTCCGGACAAGTACGCCTGCTGCTCTTTGAAAACAAACTGGCAGAAAAAGGGGTGATGCGCTATATGGACACCTTATCACGTGATGCCAAGATTACAGATATGGGCTTTTTGAGTGTCAGCGATGTGCCAACAGAAAAGCTTTTAAAATCAGGAATTTCAGAGGATGCTCCAAATACAGGAAACTATATTCAGCGCTTGATCGAAAAAAGTATTCATCAGGAAATGATTCCGAATGTTGAATTGACCTCCTTCATCCACCATTATTATGATGTTGGAATTGATCCGGTCCTTCCTCTTTTGTCCACTCAAGAGGAAAAAACGATGATCAAAGGGTTAGCCCTTTTTCAAAATGACCGATTTGTGCAGACTCTGTCGGAAGAGGACATCATCTTCCTCCTTTTATTAAAGAAAGATTTGAAAGACGCTGAACTACAGTTGCAACTTCCTAATGAAGCCCTACAAAACTATTATAAAAAGCGGTCGATCAATCCTGCAACAGACGGTGAGCTCCATGTGTCCCTAAACGAAGTCGAAACCGACCTCTCGATTCAAACGAAAAAAAATGATCCAGTATCCCCTTCTGTTCATCTGAAAATGGAAGCCCGCTTGTTGGAAATCACAAAGGACATCGATCTAAAACAACGAAAAGCGATTCGTAAATTGGAGGATGAAATTGCAAAGGGTATAGAGGAACGTCTATCTTTGGTAGTAAACCAATTAAAAGAGGAAAAAGTCGATCCAGTCGGCTTTGGTAAAGAATACAATGAAAAGCATCGCACGAATCGAATCACTGAGGAAAGTTGGCGAGATCAGATTTCTCAGCTCGACGTTTCGTTTGACGTAGAAGTCAAACTGCTTCGTTATGGAATCTCGGAATAGGACAAGTCAAAGCTGATGTCTTTAATGAAAAGCGTCAGGCTTTACATTAAAGGACGCATTGATTAAAAAACGCCTGGAATAATTCCAGGCGTTCGCTCTTTAATAATCAAATTCATCCGGATGTTTCCCGATCCGTTCATTCTTATTTAATCCATCGATATCTTGCATCTCGGCTTCTGTCAGTTCAAAGTCGAACAGATCTGCATTTTGTTTTTGGCGATCCGCGTTGGATGATTTCGGGATGATCATGACGTCATGCTGGAGGTGCCAGCGCAAAATCACTTGGGCCGGTGTTTTATCGTGCCGTTCAGCAGCCTCTTTCAACGCGGAGGCATCGAAGTATTTGCCGCGTCCTAGTGGCGCCCACGCCTCTAGCTGAATGTGGTGTTCGGCACAATAATCGGCGAGATCTTTCTGGTACAGTCTAGGGTGGAACTCCACTTGGTTCACCATCGGTTTAATTTCAGCTGACGCCATCAGCTCGTCCAGATGATGCTCCATGAAATTACATACACCGATCGCCTTTACTTTTCCGTCTTTATATAATTTCTCAAGTGCTTTCCATGTGTCCGTATATTTACCCGGTACCGGCCAGTGGACTAAGTATAGATCGAGGTAGTCGAGTCCCAGCTTATCCATACTGCGCTCGAACGCTTGAAGTGTTTCCTCATATCCCTGCTCATCGTTCCATACTTTCGTTACGACAAACAATTCTTCTCGCGGAATGCCGCTGTCCTTAATGGCTGTACCGACTCCTTTTTCATTATCGTAAAAAGAGGCGGTATCAATATGGCGATATCCAATATCTAAAGCCGATTGAACAGCTCCGATTACTTCTTCATCATCATTCATTTTGTAAACACCAAGCCCGACTTTCGGGACTTGGATCCCATTATGCAATGTAAATGTCTCTTGTAAACTCAACGTTTCTTCACTCCTTTAATGAAATGCACTCTCTCAACCATACCCTTTTATTCCCATGATTGAAACAATGACGGATCGACTTCATTCAGAAGGAAGTCCTGTTGGTGATCGCCGATCAGAAACAGCTGGTGCAAGGGTCTAGTCATCGCCACATAAAGAAGCTTACAATCCAGTTCGTTCATTTGATAGGGGTGCTCCCTGCAATAAAGGAAGACGGCATCGAATTCTAGTCCTTTTGCAAGATAAGCAGGTACAATCATGCGATTTCCCATCGGGGCTGATTCCTCCATCAGCTGAAACCCCAATTCATCTGGCAACTTCCTTGCGACCTGTTCCGCCTCCTGTCTCGTTTTCGTGATCAGGGCAAAAGTTTTCATCCCCTGCTCATCGAGCTTCCCTACATGACAGGTCGGTGACCAGTTTCGCTCCTCGATGAATACGGGCTTTATTCCATGACGAACAACCGGCTCTGCTTTTGGCAGATCATCCGGCATCCGTTTCAACAATTGATTGGCGAGTTCCATGATTTCTATTGTCGTCCGGTAAGTCTTTTGCAACGTTAAGTAATTTGCCTTTTGAAACACATCTTCTATCAGAGTTTCCCACTGTTTCAGTCCACGGTAGCTGTAGATTCCTTGTGCTAAATCCCCTACAATCGTAAATAAATCCGTTTGAAAAGCGCGTCTTAAGCTGTAGATTTCCATGAAGCTGTAATCCTGTGCCTCATCGATGACGACTTTCTTCGCCTTATCCTCTTCATCGAGCCCTGTAAGAAAAGATTTTAAATATAACAAGGCAGCAAGGTCTTCTGAATACAACCTTTTCCTCTCGAGATGATTTCTCGTCTCTTTTCTCATATTTTGCAAAAATCCAGAGTCTACTGGAATCAAATCTGTAAATATCTCCTCGTCGTAAAAATCCTGGTAAACCTTGATCAAGGAATGCTTCGGGTATTGTTTCATATACCTGGAAACCACAGTACGAGTTTCTTTCTTTAGTTCATCAAGCCGCTCTTCCTTTCTTGTGATCAGAAAACTGACACGCTTCTTCCGTTTCTCCGGATCCTTCAGCCCATACAATGCTTTATCGAGTTCTGCATCATATTTCTCCTCAAGCTTTTTGAAAATCTGCTTTTTCTTTCTTCTAAGTTCACTTTGGAGAACAGCTTTAATTTTTTGGACGCGGACATGGTAAGGGAAATAAGCGTATTCTTTATAAAAAAGACGGTTGATCGACTTCGCGCCTTTTAATTTGAATTCACCTAACCGGAAATCCTCCGAGACTGTATATCGTTTTTTGATAAAGTGAAGGTACTGATCGAGTAAAACTTTGAAGTCTTTGGAACCTTTGAATTCCGCTGCTGAAAGTAATTGTCGATCCGCTCCTTTTTCAATAGCATCCATTAAGATGTCGTGCTGACTTGTGACCGGCCAGTTTACTCCTATTGCCTTTTGGACAAATTGCTGATAGGTTGTCTGGCGCGCCCTCTGGACGCCAAGTTCGGGGAGAACGTCCGAAATGTATTGGATAAATAAAGTGTTTGGAGCCAATATAAGCATTTCTTCCGGTTTGAAAATATCCCGCATCGTATAAAGAAAGTAAGAAATACGATGAAGGGCAATCGTCGTCTTTCCGCTGCCTGCCGCTCCCTGTACGATGATCGGTTTTCGGAGATCGGCCCGAATGACGTCATTCTGCTCTTCTTGAATGGTCGCTACAATTTCCGTCAGGCGGTTCTCCGCATTCTGTTCAAGGGATTCCTGTAGAAGGGCATCCTTCGTCGTCATATCGATATCCCGGAAGTGAAGGAGTTCGCCCTCTTCCATTTGATACTGGCGTTTAAGAGAAACATGACCCTCATAAGTCTCCCCATGCGCTTCATAACTGACATCCCCGAGACGGCCTTCGTAATAGACGTTAGCGAGTGGTGATCTCCAGTCCAATATGATCGGCAGCTGAGTCTCTCTGTCAAACAGCGACATTTTCCCAATATAAAACATTTCTTGTTCCGGTTTCTCTTTCCGGTGAAAATCAATTCGAGCAAAGTAAGGTTTGTTGCGCAGGTGTTTGAGGCTCTCCAGCTGATCTTTCGTCATTTTCATGAAATTAGCATGGGACAGCATTTCCTGATAACGGAGGCTGCTGTCTTTGAAATCAAGGTTGGCAAGCGTGTCTTCCTGTCGGGATTTCAGCGCTTCTTTACCAGATTCCTGTAAAGTGATGAGTTGTTCCATGTAGGCTTTGGTGAAATGTAGACGTTCTAATTCTTGAGGTAAGTCAGGATGTCGTTCGTTCATTTGTCATTCTCCCTTCCCATATAATTCGGAAATGACATGGCAGGTACTGAACATTCCTGGTATTTCGAAGCAACGGAATAGAACATACCATATCTTTACAGGAAACGCAAAAGCTTTTTGCAGAATTGGATTGTCGTTATATTTTGCGTTGGATTCAGGGCATGCCAACAAAAAAAGAGCCGATGGTCTACATCAGCTCTCTCATTATTGACGTGGTTTATTGTCCACATACTTCGGTAATCTCATTTCATAAACAAGATAAGAAAAAGCTCTTAAAAGGATTGGGTATAAAGCGAGAAAGCCCAGGATATCTCCGACAAACCCCAGAATATTCGTAGTCAGCATCACGACTGCCAGGATGAGCATCAAGACGACCGTCACCAGACCCGTCGTGCCATTCACCGGATTCCACGTGCCGGCAATGGTTCTCGTATCCTGTTCCAATAACTCGAAGCATCGGTAGTGAAAAGGACGGACTCTGAACCAGTTCGAGGCTGTGACGAGCTCATCCCGATCCCTGATATCTTTGTAACAATAACGACACCGATTGGTTTTCACATCATCTACCCCTGATTTACATATTTTTTCATGAGCAAACACTCATTGCCTTTTTCATTATAACGTATAACGTCCATAACTCTAAGCAATAAAACAATGCCCCGACCGTCTTCATCCAGTTCATCGACATCCGGGAACCAATGTCTGACATCGCTCTTCACCTGGTATGGCCGCCAATCGAACCCTTCTCCTGAATCAGAGACCCTGACAATCATTTTCGTATCTAAAAAGCTGATCTTTAACCTGATCGGCAGCGTATTTTCCTTATGGTGACCGTGCTGCCAGGCGTTGACGACCGCTTCTGAAATCGAGGCATCCACGAGCAATTGATCCTGCCCAAAGGCTCTGACAAGATTCGGATAATACGTCTTACGATGCTCACTCAGCTCTTTGGGGTCTTTGATGTTAATTTCGAAAGATGTCTTCATCTCCAACCTCTCCCTTAATAAAAGTTGATCCCCAAATGGGTGTTTATACTACTCACTACTCATCTATTCCCTAAACAAATCCTGATTAAAAGGGAGATTACAAGATATTTTGTCAAATAAGGGGCGGTGGGCCTGGTGGGCGGGACAGGTGGCCTGGTTGGGCGGGACAGGTGGCCTGGTTGGGCGGGACAGGTGGCCTGGTTGGGCGGGACAGGTGGCCTGGTTGGGCGGGACAGGTGGCCTGGTTGGGCGGGACAGGTGGGGACGGTTCTCAGTGTCCCAGTTGAAGCGGGACAGGCAGAACCGTCCCCAACTGTCCCATCAAAAAAAGCCCACCAGAAATCACTCCTGATGGGCTTTCAATATTCTATCTGCTATCTTATTTGAAAAACACGGTGGAGACGTGCGGTTTGAAATAGTTCAAGCACGCTTCCTTTTACTCCTTGAATGATGAAGTGACCACCAACAGCACGAAGGCGTTTGTGCACCGTGACCATGACCCCAAGGCCAGCGCTGTCTAAAAAGGTTACGCCCGAAACGTCTAAAACAATTTCGCGACTCCCTTCTTCTATCCTTTGCAGAAGTTCCTGTCTAAGAGCAGCGGCCTCCTGCACGTAAACGTCTCCTTTCAATTGATAGACGGAGTGATTAGGAAGCTTGGTATTTACGACCATTCCGGTTCCCTCCTTTAATATTCAACACAGGCTGTTCCATAGGTTCATCTTCCGTGTGGAAAATCGAGACTTCATCGTTCAGTTCTGTGGCCATTTCACTCATCTGTTCGGATGTGCCGGATATATTCTCAATCGCTTCCTGCACCTCTCTCATACTGAAGTTGATTTGTCCTGCGGCTTCACCCGTTTGATCAATGAATCTTCCCATATGTTGAATCAACGATAATATATCTTCACTAGTCGCCACTTTTTCATCGGTAATCTCTTTGATCTGATCCATTTGCTCAACAGATAATTGCACCGATTTCTCAATCTCCTGCAAAGCATTACCTGCTTCGTGGACTGAAGCCACTCCTTCATCCACAAGCTTCGTATTGAAATCGATCTCAAGTGAGGCCTGATGCGTCGTTTCCGTTACTTCTTTTACAATTTCAGAAACTTCTTCCGCTTCTTTTGTCGATTGTTCGGCCAGCTTTCGGACCTCATCCGCTACGACCGCAAAGCCTTTTCCAGCATCTCCGGCCCGCGCTGCTTCGATCGCTGCATTAAGAGCAAGTAGATTCGTCTGATCGGCTATGTTTGAAATCGTATCTACGATGGATGTAATACGACTCGAATAGTCATCGAGCTTTTCAATTTGTACTTTTGTTGTCAGACTCTGCTCCCGGATCGCGTCCATTTTCGCAATGACGGTTTCGACCGCTTCTTTTCCAACTTCTGTTGTATCCATCGTCTGCTTAGAGCTGTGTAAGGATTGATTCGCTTTTTCTTTTGCAATTTGAATCAAGGAGGACAATTCCAACAAGCTCTGGGAAACCTCACGAATCGTCTCTTCCCCCATGCTGGCGAGCTCCTCAAGCTTCTCACCACTGTGACGAACCTCTGCTGTCTGACTGTTCACCTCTTCGACAGAGGCTGAATTTTGTTCTGATATCGCGGCGATCGATTCGGTCGAGCTCTTAAATGTACGAACGACATTCTCAAGCTTACGATTCAGCTCCATGAACGTTCGCGTCAGTTGACCCAGTTCATCTTTTTGCTCAAGATCAATCGCACGTGAGAGATCGATCACATCTCCATTCATTTCTTCCATCTCTGATGACACATATTTCAGCGGCTTTGAGACGTACTTTTTTATTCCATACCCAACAAAAACAATCATAATAATCAGGTTGATGATAATGGTGAAATAAGTTTGTAAAAAGGCGACACCTGTTGATCCTAAAACATCCAATATTCCTGAATTGAACAATTGACGTTGGAGATAAGAAATTGGTGCTCCCATCAATAAACTGAACAACGTTGCCACTACAATAATCGCCATAAGCTTGCGAGCAATGGTCATTTCCAGTTTCTTTCTATCCTTTTTACCTTTCACTCCTTCAGCTCCTTCGAGAACTAGTCTTTTATTCATACAACCTTTCTATCACTTATATCGGTTACTTAAACTACTTTTTCATAAAAAGTAACTTTTTATATTTTATTAGGATAATTATTCTTCACCTATCGCCTTCCATTTTTCTAAAAAGTGATGACTCTGTTCCCGATATTTCAGACTATTCATGTCTTATAAAATCAAAAAACCAACGTCAAAGCGGAGGCTCTGTACGTTGGTTTTCACTTTTAGGACTTTTGATGTTTTTGTATAATTGAAATAATTTTCTCTTTCGTTTGACCACTTTGGTAAGACGCCATTTTCTCAAGGTATGAATTTTTATCTTCCATAAGCTTATGAAGACTCTCCAGTAAAGTTTGCTTCGTCAATTGCTCTTCTTCCAGCTTCATCGCATACCCCTGTTTAACAAAAGAGTCCGCATTAAGGATTTGATCGCCTCGGCTGGCATTTTTGGATAAAGGAATGAGCAGCATCGGTTTCTTTAATGCGAGAAATTCGAAAATAGCGTTTGAACCGGCTCTAGAAACAATATAATCTGAAGCGGCGAATAAATCTTTCAGCTCGTCACTCACGTATTCGAATTGTGCATAACCTTGACGTTTAATCGATGGATCCAAATGGTTTTGCCCGCAAATATGAATGATTTGAACCTGTTGCAATAATTCATCGAGGTTTTCTCTGATGGCATCGTTCATTTTTTTCGAGCCTGTGCTTCCCCCCATGACCATAATCACAGGTTTCTGCTTATGGAATCCGCACATTGACAATCCTTTCGAGCGATTTCCGGTAAACAGCTCCTCGCGAACGACGGCGCCGATAAATTCGGCCTTCGCTTCAGGTAAATATTGCATCGTTTCCGGGAACGTCGCCAGCACTTTTTTTGCAAAAGGGAAGGAAAGTTTATTGGCAAGCCCGGGTGTATAATCGGATTCGTGAATGATTGTCGGCACGCCTCGAAGTTTCGCAGCTGCGACAACTGGGACGGATACGAAACCACCTTTAGAAAAGATCACCTGTGGTTTTGTTTTGCCAATGATCCGGTAAGCCTGAGCCAGCCCTTTCAACACTTTAAATGGATCCTTAATATTCTCTTTAGAAAGGTACCTTCTCAATTTCCCCGTAGAAATGCCGTGGTAACGGACCCCTTCCAATGATTCGATCAGTTTTCGTTCGATTCCCGCGTAGGAACCAATATAATCAATCGTGTATCCTTGTTTTTGAAATTCAGGAATGAGGGCGAGGTTGACAATGACGTGTCCTGCCGTCCCACCACCTGTAAATAAAATTCGCTTCTGACTCATATACGTTTTCAACGTCCTTTCTCGATTTTCTGACAGCTTCAGGAACCCCTTGGTCAGAATCTATGCTATAATCCTTCTGTTCCTCTAAAAGAATTGTAACAGAAAAGGAAGATATTCATGTATGAAACTCAAACGCTTCGAGAAAAAATAAAACTCTTTACTTATATACTGCTGCCGATTCTGATCACCCAAATCGGTATGTACGCGATGAACTTCTTCGATACGATCATGTCTGGTCAGGCGGGACCGGATCAGCTTGCCGGAGTGGCCATCGGCTCAAGTATCTGGTTACCTGTTTTCACAGGACTGAACGGCATCATGATGGCGATCTCCCCTATTGTATCCCAATTGAAGGGGGCAAAAAAAGACAAAGATATTCCATGGTCTGTCAAACAAGGTGTCTACCTATCCATGCTGTTGGCTGTTCTGATTGCTATTATCGGCTTTTTTCTACTCGACCCATTATTAACCTTACTCGATATCGAGGAAAGTGTCCGCTATGTAGCCAAATACTACTTAGTGGCGCTCGGCACAGGTATTGTCCCTCTATTTGTATTTAACCTGTTGCGGTCTTTTATCGATGCGCTTGGTATGACGAAAATATCGATGCTGATCATTTTGCTTACGCTGCCGATTAATATCCTATTCAACTATATGTTTATCTTCGGACAGTTCGGTGCGCCTGAGCTCGGAGGAATCGGTGCTGGTGTCGCTTCCTCCCTGACATACTGGGTTTCATTTGTCATCATCGCTTTCACGATTCACAATGTCAGGCCGCTGAAATTCTTTGCGATTTTCAAAAATTGGGTAAAGCCGTCTTTGACCGAATGGTGGAGTCAGCTGAAAATCGGTGTACCGATTGGCTTTGCCATCTTTTTCGAAACGAGTATATTCGCAGCGGTCACTTTTTTCATGACCGCCTACGACACTTATACAATCGCAGCACACCAGGCAGCGCTCAATTTCGCTTCGTTCGTCTATATGGTTCCTCTTAGCATCGCGTTTACTCTAACGATTGTTGTCGGATATGAAGTGGGAGCCAAACGTTACAAAGATGCCCGAACCTATTCTTATCTCGGAATTACGATTGCTGTCAGTATGTCAATCATCGCCGGCCTTATTTTATTCCTATTTGATGACACGGTTGCACGTCTATACAGTTCGAATGAAACCGTGATTGAACTGACGAAAAACTTCATCTTTTTCGCGATTTTCTTCCAGCTATCCGATGCTTTCGGAGCCCCGATCCAAGGAGTTCTCCGAGGGTATAAGGATGTCAATATTACGCTGGTCATGGCCTTTGTTTCTTATTGGGTCATTGGACTTCCGAGCGGGTATTTGCTCGCCAACTTCACAGCCTTTGGGCCTTATGGATATTGGATGAGTCTCATCATAGGATTGACAGCAGGTGCTATCACGTTACTGATCCGGATGCTCCACTTACAAAAGCGTTCGATTCAGACAAGCTAAAAGCTGTCCACCTTTTTACGTTCTGTTTTAAAAGGACCTCTCAGCTAGGAGAGGTCCTTTTGTTTATGATTTAAGATTCATGACAACCAATCGCTCTTCCGTCATATCTTCAATCGTATATTTCGGTCCTTCTTTCCCCCAACCGCTACCTTTCACACCACCATAAGGCATTAGGTCGACACGGTACTGAGAAGAATCATTGATCATCAAACCACCGACTTCCACATTGCGGGCGGCGTAAAAGGCTGTATCGATATTTTGTGTAAAAATACCGCCTTGGAGTCCATACTTGGATTGGTTGACCTCCTGAATGCATTCTTTCATATCACTGAAGGGGATAAGACTGACAACAGGAGCAAAAACTTCTTCACACACGACTTTCATATCGGGGTTCACATTCGACAGGACCGTCGGGTGGAGTAAAGCTCCTTCCCGAGTGCCGCCATGAAGAACTTCCGCTCCGTTTTGCTTCGCTTCTTCAATCCATTCCTCTGCCCGTTTCGCTTCGTCTTCACTGATCATCGGCCCAACGTCTGTATTCGGATCGTTCGGATCTCCCACGTACAGTTCACCGATCGCTTGAATGAAGTGGTTATGAAATTCTTCCCTGACCTCTTCGTGGACATAAATACGCTGAACAGATATACACACTTGACCGGCGAATGCATAGCTTTTAGCCGCCACATTTTTCGCAGCCGCTTCAATATCTGCTTCTTTATCAATGATGACAGGCGAGTTGTTCC
Source organism: Halobacillus fulvus (assembly GCA_004078665.1). GTDB lineage: Bacteria > Bacillota > Bacilli > Bacillales > Halobacillaceae > Halobacillus > Halobacillus fulvus. The sequence continues at coordinate 187,337 of SCFO01000004.1, forward strand.
CAAGCTCAAGTACAAGCTTGTTTAATCCTGTGTTTTGTTTAAGCATCAACCCGACCTTCGCACTTCCCGTAAATGTATAAAGGTTAATTCGGGAGTCCTCCATCATCTGGTTCCCAACAGTGGAACCTGAACCGATGACTACGTTGAAAAAACCTTTCGGCAATCCTGCCTGTTCAAAAAGCTCGGCAAGCTTAATCGCAGAAACCGGCGTTTTACTAGCTGGTTTCAGAACAACGGCATTTCCTGCAGCAATGGCAGGCGCTATCTTATGAGCCACTAGATTGATAGGAAAATTGAAGGGACTGATTGCTCCTACTACACCAACCGGAACTTTAATCGTAAAGGCCATCCGATTTTCGGAACCCGGAGCAGCCTCGACGGGCACACCTTCCCCATGAATCCTCTTCGCTTCTTCAGCAGACAATTCAAATGTCTGGGTCGCACGGTCGATTTCGGTACGCGCCTGTTTCAAAGGCTTGCCTGCTTCCATGGTGATATTCTTCGCTAACTCCTCTTTATTTTCTTGAAGAAATTCACTGACTCTCTTCAGTACTTTATATCGTTCATAAGGAGGCATCGAGTGATTTCTAAAGGCTTGTTCAGCAGCATCTATGGCTGCGTCTACCTCTTTTTCTGAGGCTTTTGAGACCTTTGCATATGTTTCTTGAGTGTATTTATTAAGTACGTCAAGCTGTTCATCCGTTTCTGTCCATTCTCCATTAATGTAAAGCTTGTATTCTTTCACCATGTGCTTCACTCCTCTTCTTTTCTATGTGTCTATTTCCATAATACGTCTTTTATAAACGTAAGCGGTCGACTCAAAAGGCTATCTTTAATACCATGTAAAGCCACAAAAAAAGTCTGAACGGCACAGACGCCATTCAGACTTTTAACACATCTATTTAGATGAAAAGACCTGCAATTGTTGCAGAAAGCATAGAAGCAAGAGTAGCTCCGATTAGAAGCTTCATACCGAAACCGGATACTTTGGCACCTTTTTCAGAATCGATACCTTGAACGGTACCCGCAATGATTCCGATGGAAGAGAAGTTTGCGAAACTCGTCAAGAATACCGTCACAACTCCGACAGTCTTCTCGGAGACACCGCTAAGCATTTCCTGGAATTGAAGCATTGCGACGAATTCGTTCGTCACGATTTTCGTACCCATGATGGCACCCGCATCGACAACTTCAGCTGCTGGAATACCCATAAGGAGACCAATAGGCGCAATAATGTAACCTAGAAGTTCCTGAAGCGTAAAGCCATTGAATACGGCTCCGAACACAGCGTTTACAAGTTCAAGAGACGCGATAAAGGCAATCAGCATGGACGCTACGATCAAAGCGATTTTACCACCGTCAAGCGCTCCATTACCCATAGCCTCGAAGAAGCTTTTCGAGTTGGATACATCCTGAATATCCACAACATCTTCTTCTTTTGATACTTTAACTGGTGAAATAAGAGAAGCAACAATCAATGCACTAAACATGTTCAATGGTAAAGCTACCAAAATATATTGAGCTGGAAGCATTCCGAGGTAAGCTCCAACGATTGATGCAGATACAGATCCCATCGCAGAGGCACTGACAATATACAGACGATTGTCATTCAATGTGTGGAACTGTGATTTAATCGCAAGCAACGCCTCAGATTGTCCGAAGAAAATACTGTTAACGGCGTTAAAAGACTCTACTTTCGGAAGTCCTGTGATGTAAGACAGTCCCCAACCAAGATACTTGATGATGAAAGGCAAAATCTTAAGGTAAGTCAATACAGATAAGATTGTGGCAAAGAAAATAATAATTAGGAGAACATTGAAGAAGAACACGCCGCCCTCTCCGACTTGTACTCCACCAAGCACGAAATTAACACCCTCTGAACCAAATGCAATCAGCTGATTGAATACCCACGATATCCCTTCGATGATCGTTTGGCCTAAGTCCGTGTTAAACATGAAAGCCGTGATGGCAAGCTGAGAAACAAGCATAACGATAATTCCACGGACGTTGACATTTTTCCGGTCGTTGGACATTAAAAAAGCCAGTCCCAAAATAACAACAACGGCCAAAATTCCTAATAAAATACTCACGGATGAATCCTCCCCCTGTGTTTTGAAAAGATAATAAAGGCATTATGAAAATGCTTACATAAAGTTATGTCAATTAGGATTTTATCAGGTTGTCAGACGTCATGCAAGGTTTTCTGCATAGACAAAATATTCGTATAATACTGATAACATGTCTACTCCTTTATATACCCCGTTTTTATGCGTTCAACAAAGTGAAATTTTAAATCTCAGCCTTTTTTCAACAAATTTTTTAATGCATATGATAAATGGAAATGCACGGAAATCAATCGTCTACTATTACCAAATAACAGAAAATGTTGTTTCACAAAATGCCGAAATCGTTAAAATATAAAAGAGAGCCCAGATGAGAACTCTCTCTTAAGCCGTTTGTAATTTTCTTAATAAATATAAAAAATACGGCGCGCCGATGACGGCGGTGAATATGCCAGCAGGAACTTCCGTAGGCGGAAACAGCCCGCGCCCTAGACCGTCTGCGATCAGAAGTAAAATCATGCCGACTAACGCGGACGCCGGAAGAAGGTATCCGTGGCGATTCCCCACAAGCTGCCTCGCGATATGAGGAGCCACGAGGCCAACAAAACCGAGTGTCCCGACGACTGCGACCGAAGCGCCTGCCAGTAGAACCGCAACGATTAACAAGAGTAGTCGTGCTTTACGAACCGGCTCACCAAGACCCTCTGCTACATCGTCCCCAAGGCTTAACACATTCAATTTAGGAGCAAGGATGATCGTAAGGGGCACGAAAATAACGATCCATGGCAAGAGCAGCCACACATCGCTCCAGTCCTTCCCCCATAAGCTGCCCGTCAGCCAGACAAGCGCCGCATTCGTTTCCACAGGGAATTTGACTGTGAGAAACTGAATGCCAGCTTGGCAGATGGCCCCGAGCGCAATCCCCACAAGGGCAAGCGTCGCCGGTTTCACTCCTTGCCGGTAAGCAAACAGATACAGCCCGGCTGTCACGATACCAGCGCCTAGAAAGGACGCAACAGGTAGCGCGTACACAGGGAGGCCCGGATAAAGAATAATGACGGTCGCCGCAGCCAATCCTGCCCCCTTCGTAATTCCGATTACATCAGGAGAAGCAAGAGGGTTCCGGATGATTCCTTGTAAAATCGCACCCGAAACTCCAAGCCCCGCTCCAACAAGAATCGCCATTAAAATACGTGGCAATCTAAAGTTCATAATGATGAAGCCATTGTTCCCGGCTTCACCACCTATAAAGAATTGGAAAATAAGTTCAGGACTGATGAAAACAGCTCCGACACCAATCGATAAAAAGGCTCCTATGAGAACGAGACATATAAGAACAATCATCCATTTTACAGGCTTCATGATGACTGGCCTCCCTTACGTGCCAAATATAAGAAAAAGGGTGCGCCGATCAGTGCCGTTACAATCCCAACAGGAGACTCGGCTGGAAAAGCAATGAATCTCGAAAGCACATCCGCCACGGTCAACAAAAAGGCTCCTAATAAAGCAGAGAGCGGCAAAACCACCCGGTAATCTGATCCGATGATTTTTTTGACAATGTTTGGAATCATTAGTCCAATAAAACCGATCGGACCGGCTACCGCAACAGATACACCAGCAAGCACAATGACAAGCACAGCTGATAAACCGCGAATAAGACCGATTCTCTGGCCAAGCCCCCGCGCCACATCATCTCCCAAACTCAAAATCGTCAATGATCCAGAAAGGAAAAGAGCGATAGCAAGACCGACCAATGACCATGGCAATAAAACCTGGACATCGCTCCAATCCCTTCCGTCAATCCCTCCGGCAAGCCAAAACAAAACATCCTCTGTAGACGTTTCATTCAAAAGAACGACGCCCTCAATCACGGAAGATAAAAACAAATGAACCGTAATACCAGCCAGCGCGAGCTTAACAGGCGTCATCCCTCCACCTGTTGAAGCCATGTAATAGACAACGACTCCACCGATGGCTGCTCCGGCAAAAGCAAAATAAACGAGCGTCCCTGGTGCCAAATCGGGGAGAAAAACAACTCCGATCACTACCATCAGGGAGGCGCCTGCATTCACACCGAAGACTTGGGGAGAAGCGAGGGGATTATTCGTAATCGACTGCATGATCGCACCAGCGATCGCAAGGCAGGCCCCAATGATCATCCCGACAATCGCCCGTGGCAGGCGAATGGTTTGGACAATGGCAGTCTCGCGGCTGCCATCGTCTGTGACAAGTGAGCTTAGAACCTGATCAAAGCTGATCGAATAGGCTCCCACGCTCAGGCTTCCGATGAAGCTTATGAATAATAGGATCAGCCCGACAAGGGTAAGAGTCGTGATTCGAGGTATTGAAGCTGAACCCTTCTCTTTAACCATCCCTTCTCCCCCTTTCGTTAAAATTACTTCCCTACGAAGAAAAAGCGGAGGGATTCATCCCCCGCTCGTCATCATTAATATAAATAGCTGATCGCATCTTCAAGAATTTCCTCAGATGAGATCAATCCTCTGGATAAAGACCACATGACACGGTCCACATTGTGGACTTCGTCGTTCTTCACAGCCGAAATATCTTGATACAAATCATTTTCTTTCCATTCATCTACAACCGTTTGCTCTCCGGTTTCCATATGGAATAAAATGTCCGGGTTGAACTCTACAACCTGTTCAAGATTGATTTTGTTATAACGTGGGTCTCCGCTCTGAATCGCATTTTCCAGACCGATCGATTCAAGCAGGGATCCGGTGTAGGACTCCATGTTGTGAGCGAAATAGCCGCTGTCTGCCACTACAGCAGGAAGGACGGTCCGGTCTTCATCTTCAGGAACCTGCGCCTTCAACTCTTCCATTTTGGCTTCGTGTTCCGCCAATACTTCCTGTCCTTTTTCTTCCATTCCCATCGCTTGCGAAACGGTTTCGAAGCTTGAGATGATTCCTTCATAGTCCGATGCAAGAGAAGGAAGTACAATTGTCGGTGCAATCTCCGACAGCTGATCATAAATATCCTGATGACGCTGCATGTCCGCAATAATCAGATCTGGTTGAAGCGAGCTGATCACTTCAAGGGAAGGCTGCTTTCTTGTCCCTACTGACGTATAATCACCGATTTTCTCACGGATCGGCTCGATGATCCGGCTCTCATCCTCATCATCGGCAATACCGACAGGGCTCACCCCTAAAGAAGCTAAATTATCTACAAAAGAAAACTCCAGCGCTACAACATTTTCAGGCTGGCCGGTAATTTCTGTTTCTCCCATCTCATGTTCGATGACACGGGTCTCTTCTGAGGTTGCATCACCGCTACTATTTTGCTCTCCTTCTGCTTGGTCATCTCCCTCAGTACCACATGCGGCAAGAAAAGCGATCAACAATAGTACAAACACTCGAAATGTCCACTTCATGTATAAAACCTCCGTTGTTAGTTGAGAATCATTATCAAATTATGTCGACACCTATGATATCCCTAAATCTGCCATATGTAAACCCTTGCCCAACATTCCCGACGAATTTTTCCATTTTTTCAAACGAAAAACCGCTCTCAAGCGAGAACGGCTTTTCTTATTATCTCGATATAAACATTTGTGTCCAGTAGTGACCGTAGCTTCCACCTTTAGCATAACCGACTCCGATTTGTGTCAGGTTAGGATCGAGGATGTTTTTTCTATGGCCTGCACTATTCATCCATCCATCTACGACCTGCTGAGGCGTTCTTTGCCCAGCCGCGATATTTTCAGCCGCTCTCCGATACGAAACATTGAAGTCCCTCATCATTTGAAAAGGGGATCCGTAAGTAGGAGACGTGTGAGAGAAATAATTCCGATCGCGCATATCTCGTGATTTGTAACGAGCCACTCTGGATAACTGCCAATTCGCCGTCAAAGCGGGAAGACCTCTCTCAATTCTCTCCTGATTCGTCAAATCGATGACTTGGCGTTCGGTCGACTTTATTTCTCTTTTCAGCGGGATCGTAATCCGGTCCCCTGGATAAATAAGATCAGGGTTTGCGATTTGACTGTTCGCATTAATGATCTCCGATAATCCAATTTGATACTTTTTAGAAATCTTCCACAAAGTATCCCCGCTTTGGACAGTGTAAGTAGCTGTTGATTGTGCATGCGAAAACTGGGGGGCCTGCACGAAGAATAAGATCGATAGAGCCAATATCCCAAACCACATCCATTTTTTCAATATGCTTCGCTCCTTTAAAAAGTAATCAGATGTAGTTTGTCTTACTTTTTGAGTTTTATTCCTTGGGAGCAGTTGTGCATGGCAGCTTTTAGTCCTTCTGTAGATCCCGTGTACAAGAGAAATGTCAGTTGATAATTCCGTGCTGCAGAATTTCCACATCGACATTCGGCGTGATTTCTATTTCTGGGTACGCCTCAATCCAATCCAGCTTTTTATGAACCTCCGGATGATACGCCTTCACCTGACGACCGATTGCCCAAATATCACTGTTCGCTTCCTGCATGATCTTTATGATTTCTTCCGCCTCTTTGGTCAAGATTTCCGATAACTTTTGATTCAGCTCTTTTACTGTAGCACTTTCAGCCAAATGATCAGCAGGGTACTCCACGACTCTTACCTTCAAATCGACTTTGAGATCCGCCGATACAGTTTCTCCTTCTGCTTTAATTTTCAACTTTTGTTTTTGATTCATGACGTTCACCGTGACATAGTTCATTTGTTCATTTTCGTGTTTATCTGAAACTTTTTTTGTCAAACGGGCTACGCGCCCTTTTTTACCCTGCATCAACATAAATAAGGTGGTTTGATCGGCCGGGATATCAATTCCAGTATAGTGATCTTCGTGAAAAAGCCCCATACCATCGAATTTAATGACACTCTGTTCTTCGTCGATTTTCAACATAGGGATGGAAAAGTCCTCTCCGGGTTCAATCAACTCCGCACATACAAGTTGGAGATTCTCCCCTGTTGCGTGAGTGGCCGCAACAGCACCTTCCAATATGCCACTGATATAATCACTGATCCGCGTTGGAGACTGACTATTGAAGTTTAAAATGTCTTCTGCTTTCCCTCTGGCAAGCGCCAAATGAGCATTCAAATTGTTATTCGGATTTCTGTAAAATTCATCTAACGTCGGGTATATATTTTCTTTTGCTAAGTCTTCACCAATCACAACAACTTTGACTTTTGCAGGGTCAAACGTGTTGGAAATGCTTTGGTCAACTTTATCCCTCGCATCCCTGGGTGTCACTGCATCCGTTGAAATGACTTGGACACTTTCGGGGCCTGGACCTTCTGAACTCCTTTGGATCGTAGGAATAGAAACCGTTTCAATGATCCCACCGTTTTCGCCTTGATCATAACCGAGAGTTAGAACCAATTTGATATTCTTAAATTGCCGTTCATCCCAGCATCCTGTTAACAGAAGCAAGGTTGATAACACAAGAATCAGTTTCTTCATGCCTGTCCTGCTCCCTTCCCTTTCATTCTTTTAACAAGCCAAACGATAGGAAACATGAGAAATGGGAAAGCCACAGTTGCGCCTAGGCCAATCCCTACAATGATTTCACCAAAACGATTCATTTTTCCCATGTCATAACCTATAAGGGTAGCACCAACAAAAATAAGAAGACATAGAATGAAGTGAATGATAGGGGAACTTTTCTTATTAAATATATGTTTCACTCCAAGACCCGCCATATAAATGTAAGTCGTAAAGGACGTGGCCACAGAGACAACCCAAATCGAAACAAAGAAAAGATCCACTCTAGCTACAATCGGAAGCTCGAAAGATTTCAACATATACAAAAGCGGTTCAGGGACGAGACGGAGCTCTTCCGTGCTGAAAAACATGTATGTGACAGCAACTGTGAACAAATAGTAAACGAGCACAAATAAGTGTGCGGCTAACATGATTTTCAGTTTATCCTTAGACTTCCCCTCAACTTTTGAGAAAAAGACAAGGGAAACGAAGAATCCCAAAAAGGACATCATCGCCTCAGGTACCCCAGACATGATTTTCCCTAGTCCACTCTCCCCGACCGGAAGCAAATACATTAAGTGAATTTCCTGAAGGCTGTAAATTGTCAGTACGATAAGAAGCAGGAGCAAGAAGGAAACCATTGTATAAAACCGGGCAATGATTAGTAGTCCAGCGTTGGCGAGATATAAACAGACAAAGATTAACAAAAAGGCCAGTATCCAGAATGGGGTATTCGGCAACACCCATAAACTGATCAGACGTGTAAATAAGAGAACAATCAACACACTGACAGCCATGAAATACAGCACATAGAATAATGAGATCGCTCTTCCGGGCCACTTCGTGAAAATGACATCATTGATTTGGAAAAAGTCTTTCTCCGGAAACTGTTTGGCTATGCCCCATAGAACGAAAAGAACGATCGTTAAAATAGCCGCTCCAATGACCAGAGAAATCCATCCGTCCTGCTTCGCCTTAAGATGAAGTTCATAAGGCAGTGATAAAATCCCGACGCCAATCTGTGTCTGCACAATGAAAAAGAAAAACTGCCTCCTCGAAATTTTCTCCTCATTCGCTTGAGCTGTCGGAGGAGACGGATTGGTCTCCCCCTGTTGTTTGATTCGTTCCTGATTCGATTGTTTGTGGTTTGCCTGTTTTTTCACGTTTCTTCCACTCCCTTGATGGACCTACAGCTTCAGTCTGAATCGCATGGGAATCTTTGGGTCGTTCATTCATTTTATAGAGAGGGACTCGTATAAACGTATCCTTTAAATCCTTGATTCTTAATGGAGAAACTGGAGAAAAATAAGGAACACCGAACGATTCCAATCGTGATAAATGAATCAAAATAAATAAAAAACCAAAGACGATCCCTACAAACCCTAGCGTCCCGGCGAGTATAATCAGGGGAAAAGTCAATAACCTCAACGTTGTACTTAATTCATTTGACGGCACAACAAAAGAGGCGATGGCGGTTAACGCTACGACAATGACCATAAGATTGGATACTAGTCCAGCCCGCACAACTGCATCCCCGATTACGAGACCTCCGACAATACCGATCGTCTGACCGATCGGCTGTGGAAGCCGTATACCGGCTTCACGGATCAATTCAATAATGACGACCATCACGAAAGCTTCCATAATCGGGGGGTATGCAATTTCATTGATCGAACTTTTGACAGGAATGACAAGATCATCCGGAATTACTTCAAAGTGAAAGCCTACGACAGCTATATAAAAAGCCGGTAGTCCAATGGCAATAATGAAGCTGGCCAACCTTATGAGACGCACGAAAGTACCCGTGTACCAGCGCATATTGTAATCGTCCGATGCTTGATAAAACATAAAAAAGGTGGAAGGGGCAATCAAGGTTGTCGGACTTCCTTCCGTCAAGATGGCGACTCTTCCTTCCATCAGGTTGGCAACCGCACGATCAGGACGTTCTGTGTTGAGCATTTGCGGAAAAGGAGAAAACGTCTGGTCCTCTATGAATTCTTCAACATAGCCTGGACTATGAATCATGTCCGCACTGATATCCTTCATCCTCGTTTCGATCTGCTGAACAATTTCAGGATCTGCAACGCCATCGAGGTATATGACGGCCACATTCGTATTCGTTTTCTTTCCCAATTTGAAATACTTCACGTTTAAATCACGATTTTCAATCCGCTTCCGAATTAAATTAATGTTAATCATCATGTTTTCCACAAATCCATCATGTGAACCGCGGACGACTTTTTCATTGGCTGGTTCTTCAGGACTTCGATTAAACGAGGAGGTCACTTTGAATTGAGAAATCTTTCGGCTTCCATCCTCCATATAAATGGCGTGCCCTCTCAATAAAGTGGTAATCGCCTCCTCGAGGTTCAAGGTTTCCTTCGAATGGGGAAGGTTCGAAATGTCCTCGACATCTCCTAGTTCAATCGGTTTAAAAATAGCCTCCTGTACTTTTTCCTGGTCAACCAGCGATTCAAAGTAAAGCAGGGCAGCATTTCCTTTTTTTAATATCCGGATTTTCAAATCGCTCGTCCGGTTGAATTCATTCATCAAATAGTCGATGTTGGCTGACAATTTGGCAGAGCTTGGCTGTTTCGGTTCCTTTTTTGTATCGTTCGGCTGGCGATCCTCTAATTTCGTATGGTCGCCAAAGAACAGTCGTTTCCAAAATCCCATATGCATCACCTATGATTAGAATGGCTTCTGATTGGCAAATTTATACGGGAATGCCATTAAGAATAGGAGAATTATTTAGACATACAAAAAACGTCCAGGAATTTCCTGGACGTTTAGACTTTTACTCTTGATCAATGACCGGGGAAGAAAATCATTTGGAGAATGAAAATGATGGCAAACATATACAAAATCCAGTGCACGCTTTTCCCTTTCCCCATCACAAGTTTCAACACCGGGTATGTAATAAACCCGATGGCAATTCCTGTTGCGATACTTGATGTGAGCGGCATCGTCAAAATAATGATGAAGGCTGGAAAAGCATCATCAAATGCTTTCCAATTCACTTTGGCCAGACCTTCCATCATAAAGCATCCGACAATGATCAAAACAGGGGCCGTAATGGCTGGAAGACCCGACACGGCTCCGACAACTGGAGCGAAAAACATCGATAATAGAAACAGTACCGCTACAACGACCGTCGTAAGTCCTGTTCTCCCGCCTGCTGCTACTCCAGAAGACGATTCAATATAAGCAGAAGATGGACTTGTTCCGAACATCGCTCCTACTGTAGTAGCAGAAGCATCCGCCATCAAGGCAGCACGCGCTCTCGGCAAGCTTCCATCCTTACGAATAAATCCGGCCTGTTCTGCCACTCCGACCATCGTTCCAGTCGTATCAAAAATTGTCACAAGAAGAAACGCAAAGATAACCGTATACAACCCATTACTGAAAACACCCGCAAGATCAATATCCCAAAATACAGGAGCAGGTGGAGCATCGACGACTCCGCTGATTTCCAGCTGTCCTGTGAAAAAGCCAATGATTCCTGTCAAAAGCATTCCGATGAATAAACCACCAGTGACTTTCCGGGCAATCAAAGCCAATGTCACAAAAAGACCAAAGATTGTTAATAAAGGACCAGGGGCGGTAATATCTCCGAAGGTCACCAACGTTGTCTCACTCGCCACAATGATTTCTGACATCCGAAGACCTAAAAAGGCAATAAATAGCCCGATCCCTGAAGTAATTCCATATTTTAAAGATGGAGGAATCGCTGTAATCAGCGTTTCTCTCAAGCTCGTTAAGCTTAAAATGACAAATAGAACACCTGCTAAGAAGACGGTACCCAAAATGACCGGGTAACCAACATCCTGTTGGACAACTTCCGTAACAAAATACGCATTCAATCCCATACCGGGTGCTATGGCGATCGGATAGTTCGCTGCAAAAGCCATAATCAATGTGCCGACAACCGCCGCAATAATTGTAGCCATAAACACTTGTTCAAACGGTACACCTGCACTCGACAATATCGCAGGGTTGACGACCACGATATAAACCATAGTTAAAAACGTCGTAAGTCCTGCCAACATTTCGGTTTTTACATCTGTATTATTTTCTTTCAATCTGAAGAATCGATCCATTGTTTAAATCCCTAACCTTCCGTCATAAAATCACAACGGTATCCATCATAATACTTTCACGAACATAATTCAATAAAACAACTAAAAATGTTCGTATTTTTTGTCGCAAACACAAAACAAGAGGTCTGACGTCTCCGCCAAACCCCTCGTTTACGTACAATTTCACTTATACCAAACTAATACACGTTCGGCATCCTCTTGATTTAAATACATGCAGGTCGCCACTGCTCCTCCGACACCCGATTTCAATGAAACACGAACGCCACCAAGCTGGACACGTTGCTGAAGCACTGTCTGCATAAGAGAAGCAGCCTGGATCCGGTGCTTCTTCATCAAATACGTCTGTTTGATGAACGTTCGGGTCTGCAACGTCAGCTGCTTATCCGTGATATTGAAGCCTGCATCCTTATAGCAGAGCCATCCAAGTCCCGTCGCCAATAGGGCGACGATCAAACTGAGGAGACCAAATGGGTAAAAAAAGTAGCTGATTGGGATCACAGCCAGCCAGAATAACCAGGATTGACGGATCATGTATCGGATCATCGACCTTCTAGGCGGCCGCACTAAACTCTCTGCCATTTCATAATCTGACAAAATGTGATGCAACACATTTCCGATTTGTGACTTTTTAATCAAAGGAAGGACACGGAGCTGATGCTCGTCCCCTTTCAAGGCAGATCCACCCGCACTGATAATCGTGACCGATGCATACCCGATAGGCTGCCGGATCAGGTTTTCATCAATTCGTATTCCCTGAATGCGGTTGAGCGGAATCGTCGTTTGCTTCTTTTCAAGCCAGCCACGTGTCAGAATCAAGTCATCTTCCATAATATTGACCTGAAAGTTCGCATATCGCAAAATCGTGAGCAGAATCGAAATTCCGTACGCGATTACCAAAATAATGAGGACAGAAAAGGCGATGATGAGCACCCCGACTTGAATCCAATCCACGACTTGACCATATATCCTGCCGATCGGTAACACGTCCATAAATTGAGAAAAGAAGACGACAACCCCAGAAAGAACGACTCCCGCGCCTCCTGAAGTAACAGCCATCAGAACGATTTCCTTCATCTTCATTTCAAACACCTTTGTGCGCTTAGGCTCAGCTGGTGTAAATTCTGTAGCCTCTTCTCCTTCCTCAATCTGGACTCCCGTTCCACCCTTATGTTCATAAATCAAGGCTTCTAACTGATCCGCCTCTTCTCGAGTAATCGCCGTCAATTCCGCTTCCGCCTTCTGATCCCCAGAAGAACCGGCTGTTTCTACAGAAACTTTGACAAGCTGGAAAGGGCGGTGAAAGATACCTTCCGAATAATCGAGACTTTGAATCCGCTCGATCGGGATATACCGCTTCTTTCTAAAAAAGAGACCATATTCGATTCTCAGCTCTCCCTCTTCCATACGGTAAGTGAACCTTAGCCAGCGCACAATTCCGCCGATCAGGAGCAATAGAAGAAATCCGGCTGTCACCATGAGAGGAATCCACTCGATCGACCCGCTCCGGAATCCACCGTTTAAAAAAATGACCGCAAGAATAGGTAAAATCGCATCCTTCAACCCTTTAACAAAATTAATGACGGCCGATATTGGATGAAGCCGCTTCGGTTCAAACATCTTCTTCCGCCACCCTTGCCAAAGCAGAGATCGATTGTCTAAGCTCCTCTGCTTCATACTCATCAAGCGCTGGAATCTTATGTACCGTTGCAGCTGTCGAAATACTGATGGTCGACAACCTATATTTACGAAGCAATGGCCCCTGCTCAGTATCCACATGCTGGACCCTGACCATCGGGACAAGTGTCCTCGTTATGAAAAATATTCCGTATTGTAAATCGATGTCCTTCTCGGTCACCTCATACCTCCACCTGGACCACCTGAGCTTCGGGATCAGCCAAATAGACAATACGACCTCCCCAACGAGCACCGCCGCGCCGATCGCAGTCAGCCACATCGGCCAATTCCAAAAATACACGGCAGCCAATAGACCGATATTGATCAAGAGAACGACTAAAAATTGAATGATTCCATAGACTCTCCAGAGTGTTAATGCCCTCTCTGAAATCCGTCGGGCCGGTTCATTTAACATCACGACCACCTCCTCCCTTCATTATACGACTTGATCGACCTGAAAGTTTCAAATAAAAACCAGATAGGCAAACCCTATCTGGTCCTTCTTACTTATTTTCCTTTTGATAACTCGATCGACCTCGCTGTGCACGCGTTCATCGCTTGGATAATCGAACTTCTCATCCCAGTCTGTTCCAGCATATTGACCCCTTCAATCGTCACTCCGCCCGGCGTACAGACTGCATCCTTCAATTCACCAGGATGTCGACCCGTTTCCAAGACCATCTTCGCAGCCCCCTGAACAGCCTGAGAAGCGAGTTTGTAGGCCTTATCTCTCGGGAATCCTTGCTGGACGGCTGTGTCCGCCATCGCTTCAATGAACATATAAACGAAGGCAGGGGAAGATCCGCTGACCGCTGGAACAGCATCCATTAAACGTTCCTCGATGATTTCAGCCTCTCCGAAACTCTCAAACACTTCGAGAACTTCAGCCACCTCTTCATCGGTTACAAAATCATTCGGACAAAGGACGCTCATGCCCGCACCTACTAACGAAGGAGTATTCGGCATCGAACGAATGACCTTCACACTATAACCGAATGCCTCCCGCATCGAATCTAATGTAATCCCGGCAGCAACCGTTACAATCACCGTTTCCTCTGAAACTTCGGAACGGATTTCCTGTATGACGCCCTGATAGATGTAGGGTTTGACAGCAAGGAAAAGAATGTCGCATTCCCTTGCCACTTTTTTGTTATCGTTTGATATTTGGATGCCATATTCATCTGATACAAAGTCGATCGTTTCATCTGATAAAGCTGTCGCCGCAATGTCCTCTGCCTTCACGATTCCAGCGTCGATCATCCCTTGAATCATAGCCTGCCCCATCTGTCCACATCCGATAAAACCGATTTTTCTTTTCACCGCTCATTCCCCCTTAGTCCTCTTATTGTATCGGAAGTTCTCCTGCATAACAATTAGTGATCCTGCATTTCTTCAGTAATCTTTATTCACAATGACGAATATAAAATCAATCCTACATTTGAATCACACGCTGTATTTTTAAAAGATTTTTCCAATTAATTTTCCATAAAATTCTTCTTAAACTAGTAAATATTTCTCTTTTTCCGGAGGAAAGGTTTACAAATAACCAGTCAGACCCTATAATAAAGAGTGTATTCTTCATATCATACCGATTCACCAAAAATATCATAGCTGCTACGAGAAAAGCCGAGCTGCCTTAAGCTCGGCTTTTTTCGTGGTTGCTATTTTCCGTATCTTCATACACAGCTTCCAGCAACTTCTTCAGTTCTTTCTTACTCTTTCTAGTCACAAGAACATAGAGCGTATCCCCTGACTTAATTTCCGTTTGTCCATAAGGTGTAATGACATCTCCATCACGAATGATCGCATTGATCAACGCGCGGTCCGGCAACTCCATTTTCTCGAGCGTCTGTCCAACAATGACATTCTGGTCCGAAACTTCAAATTCAAGCATCTCCACATTCGCTTTTCCAATCGAAATCAATTCAAGAGAATGAATCGGATTTCCCATCTTGTCCGAAACCAGCTGAAAGCGTTCAGCCACCCACGTAATGGAAGAACCCTGGACCAACGCGGACATTAAGACCGTGAAGAAGACGACATTGAAAATGATTTGACTGTTCGCAACACCTGCAAGCATCGGGAATATCGCGAGTACAATCGGTACTGCTCCGCGCAGACCGGCCCACGATAGGAAGAGCTTCTCCTTACTCGTGAACGAAAAACCAGCCAGACTAAGAAACGTAGCAATCGGACGAGCGACGAGCAACAGAACTATGGCAATGAGCAGACCATCGATCATCACTTCCATCGTAAATAGTTCGGTAGGATATACAAACAAGCCTAGAATAATAAACATTAAAATTTGCGCCATCCATCCGAACCCTTCATGGAAACGAAGAATGGAATACCGGTACGCAAGCTCCGCATTTCCAATATAGACGGCCGCTACATAGACAGCCAGCAGCCCACTTGCCTGAATAAGGGAGCTTACGCTGTAGACGAGAAAGGCAAAGCTTAAAGCGAATAAAGGATACAATCCGCTTGAATCCAGATTGATTCTGTTCAACGTAAAACTGGCTATGTATCCAATCACAAGGCCCACTGCAAGACCTGCTCCCATCTGCCAGAAAAAAGACCCAAATAGTCCAAAATAATTCACTTGATCCTGTGTCAGTAACTGTATGAACGTAATAGTCAGAAAAACCGCCATTGGATCGTTCGTTCCGGACTCCGCCTCCAAAGTAGCCCCAAGCTTTTCCCTTACATTCTTCCCTTTTAAAACTGCAAATACAGCGGCAGCATCTGTTGATCCTATAATAGATCCGAGCAAAAAGGACTCGATCCAGGTTAAGCCGAGGATGAACCGGACCGCAACAGCAACAATGGCTGTCGTCAATATAACTCCGAGGGTAGCAAGGCTTATCGAAGGCCCTAATACAGGGCGTATCTCACGCCATTTGGTCTGCATACCACCCTCAAAAAGAATAATAATCAGAGCAAAAACACCCACAAGCTGGGCAATTTCCGGATTGTTGAAATTAAGAAGCCCTAGTCCATCGCTCCCCACAAGCATGCCTACACCAATAAAGAGGACAAGAGAGGGGACACCTAGCCTAGTTGAAAATTTGGTGACCACTACACTGGCAATCAGCAAGAGGGCCACTAGCAAAATAAATTGATTGGATTCCAAGATTTCTTGGATCATAGACTGTCCTCCCTTTTATTTTTTCATTATAACAAGGAGGATCGTAGATTGGTTAATCATTTCCCTTACACTTGTTCGTAAAGGTCGGATGGAACTCTCTCCAAAAAGAAGCTTTTCTTGTTTTTATAAAAAAGATCGAGTTCATGCATAGCCCTCGTACAGGCTGTATAGAAAAGCTTCCGCTCCTCTTCCTGGTTGTACATCTCCTCGGATGCATCCGGAATGATCACAGCATCGAACTCAATGCCTTTCGCTAAATAAGCAGGAAGTACAAGAACACCTGTCTCAAACGTCTGGGAATCTTTATAGATCAGTCGGATATCCAGTGCGTTGTTCAAATCTACGTACAGACGGAAAGCTTCCGAAACCGTTTTGGTCAATACCGCCACAGTCCCACATCCTTCCTCCTGTCTTTCCCTAATCAGATTCACGATTTTCTCGACGCGCTCTCTGTCCTCCTCCACCTTATAGAGACGAGGCTTTCGCCCTTCCCGATTGAACGCTTCAATCTCATCTCCATTCGGAATCAACGCTTTCGTAAACTCGACGATCGGCTTTGTGGATCGGTAGCTTCTCTGAAGCCTGATCATTTCAATCTCCTCGATCCGCTCTGAACCCTCAAGGACACTAGGCACATTGGAATAAAGAGTATGGATCGCCTGATTGAAATCCCCTAGGAAATTGAAGCGCGCATTTGGAAACAGCTGCTGGATGTATTCCAATTGAAACGGCGAATAATCCTGCGCCTCATCAATAAAGACATGACGGATGACGGTATTGATTTTCCTCCCCTCGATTTGGTCCTGCAAATAAAGGTAAGGCGTGATGTCTTCTGCAAACAGACGGCGATTCTCGATCGCTTTTTGCGTATACGATACAATCCCTTCCCATTGTTCAATTGTCATCCCATCTTGAGAAGACGACTGATAAAACTGATGATAAAGC
The DNA here is from genome assembly GCA_004078665.1 of Halobacillus fulvus. Lineage (GTDB taxonomy): Bacteria > Bacillota > Bacilli > Bacillales > Halobacillaceae > Halobacillus > Halobacillus fulvus. Next base: position 204,709 of record SCFO01000004.1, read on the forward strand.
TTTCTCATATGAATGAAGCGTAGAGACTTTATCTTTTTCCTTAATGGAGCGATCCGTCGACGCACCACTTCTTTAACAAGGAGGTCCTGTTCACGTTCAAAGTCATCAAAGCTGTCCTCATCAAATTTTTGTTGATGTTCCAGCTTTTGAAAAGCATCCAAATAATCCTTCTTATCTAAAAAGGCTGCTTCCTCTACAGGCCAATCCTTTGCCCGCTCACGTTTCTCAAGCGTATCAAGCTTTTGCAAAAGCCATTCTTTCACCTGTTCAATCCGGTTAGGAATCCTTCCTTCCAGCTGGTAAAAATACTTCCTGATCTGATGCGCATCCGCCACTTTCTTGCCACGGAATTTCACGTTACGAAATAGCATTCCCGCCTCTTCTAGCTGTTCAATGTACTCGTCCACCTTATGCTTGAAGGCAAGTGACGCTTTCAGTTGAATACCGTTCACGCGCTGGGAATGTTCCACCTCACTCTTTTGATCAAGCAGGTATTCCAATTGTTCAAAAGGTGTTTCCAGCTCGTACTCTACATCCAGCCGCTTGGCCGCATATTCCTGGAACGTGGTTTGGCGCATGTTTTCTTCTCCGAGTTCCGGAAGAACAGAGGAGACGTAGCTCATAAACATATGGTTGGGAGAAAACAACAAAATTTGATCTGCCGTAATGGTTTTGCGATCTCGATAAAGTAGATAAGCGATCCGTTGCATAGCGGCAGATGTTTTGCCGCTGCCTGCCGCCCCTTGAACGACGAGCGGGCGATGCTTCTGATAGCGAATGATTCGGTTTTGCTCCTTTTGGATCGTCGCGACAATCCCTTTCATTTGGACCGTAGCCTGTCCCGATAGAGCTTCCTGCAACAATTCGTCTCCAATCGTAACGCCTGTATCGAACATACTACGGAGATTGCCATTACGGATAATGAACTGGCGCTTTAATTCGATCTCCCCCGCAATTTCCCCCTCAGGCGTTTCGTAGCTGGCAGGTCCCGGTGAATAATCATAGTACATACTTGAAATCGGAGCCCTCCAATCATAAATGAGGAAATCCTCTTTTTGCTTATTCATCAGGGAGCCAATTCCAATGTACACAGATTCCGTATTCCCATCTTCGGTAAAGTCGATGCGTCCGAAATAAGGGGAGTCCTGCTGACGGTCATACCTTTTGACAAGCTGATCGAACTGCCCGAAACTCCGTTCACGTTCAGAGAGCAGCTCAGCCTGCTGTTTAATGCTCGCATACGTCTCGACTGCGTCATCAGGTTCATCGATATTCACCGTCACGTCTTCCCAGAATTCCTTACGTATTTTCAAAATTTCTTCTTTGATTTCACCTGTGTCATCCGTAATTTCTCGTTTTTTCTCTTCTAACAAATCTTTTATATCGTCGATCCTTGATTGTTCTTTTTTCCATTCAAGATGATCCTGGTCCATCGGGAAGCCACACTCCAATCTGTTCTATGTGATGGTCTAAGACTAATTTCTATATACTTTCACCAAAAGACTTTGTGAATCCCTCATAATAAAATGATTTACGTCTACTATACAACATCGATGAGAAGAATCACATAGCAAAACCGGACAACATCCTCTGCTGTCCGGTTTTCTTGTTCAGCTCATCATTTTCTCTTCCACTTCGCTGAAGAATGCCTTCATGGCGTGGAACACATCTGCTTTCCTTCGTAAAATATAATAACGGAATTTTGGATGATCGAAGGATCCATAAGCCTGCATCAGACTGGAGGAACGGTTATACTGATTCACTTCGCCGTACCCAAACATTTGAGAAACCTCTAGTAGCTGTTCAATCAACCCGACACATCGTTTATTATCTGAGGTCAGGTTATCCCCATCCGAAAAGTGGAAAGGATAAATGTTATACCTGACAGGAGAATATTTCGTCTCAATTAGCTCCAAAGCTTTACGGTAAGCAGAAGAACAAATGGTTCCTCCACTCTCTCCTTTTGAGAAGAAATCATCTTCGCTCACGACCTTCGCCTGCGTATGATGGGCTACAAACTCGATGTCAACCGTTTCATAATTCCGTTTCAAAAATCGGTTCATCCAAAAAAAGAAGCTGCGCGCCATGTACTTTTCCCATTGCCCCATCGAACCTGAAGTGTCCATCATAGCAATGACCACCGCTTTAGATTGAGGCTTCGTCTTTTCATTCCACGTTTTAAAGCGGATGTCTTCCGGATAAATCGGATTGAACGTCGGTTCTCCCCCTAAGGCATTCCGCTTATAAGCTTCAAGCATCGTCCGCTTTTTATCGATATTGCCAGTCAAACCTGTTTTTCGAATGTCACTGAACTCGATATCGGTATGAATGATGTTGTCTTTTTCTTTCTCTGCCAAATTCGGTAGCGTCAGTTCTTTGAAGAACGCTTCCTCAAGTTCTGCAAGAGACACTTCTGCTTCATAATAATCTTCACCAGCCTGATCGCCTGCACCTTCGCCATCACCAGGTTTACCTTTTGCATTCGGATCCTCAGCGACGACATCGCCAACTTCACTGTCTCCCTCCCCTTGACCAGCATGCTTATTCTTTTCATGGTTGTATCGGATTTTATATTCATCAAGTGAACGGATCGGTATTTTCACTACACGTTTCCCATTCGACATCACAATATTCTCTTCTGTAATCAAATCGGGCAGCTGCTTCCTCATGGCATCTTTTACTTTTTCTTGATGTCGCCTCTGATCGTCGTAGCCTTTCCGATGGAGGGACCAGTCGTCTTCGGCGATAACAAAACTTTTCTCTTCATCCATGAATTCTCCCTCCTAACCGAGTATTACTCTATCGTATGCAGGTCCACGTCAATGGATGAAACTTATTGGGCAACAAGATAATTTTAGTCATTATTCCCAAGCTCATCGCCCTTTGTCATACAAAAAGACGCCCTCCGAAAAGGACGTCTTTCTCTTATACAGTCTTCGGTTGATAGAGTTTCTTTGAAATCCACGTCTGGATGATCAGAAACAGACCACCCACCGCCCAGTATAGTGGCAAAGCAGAAGGAGCCGTGAACGAAATGACGAGAATCATAATCGGAGACAATAATCCGATCATCTTCATCTGTTTCTGCTGCTCCTCAGGAATCCCGATCAATGAAACGCGGTACTGGATAAAGTAAAGCACTCCGGCAATGAGAGCCATTGTCACATCTGCTTCCCCAAGGTCAAACCAAAGGAAGGAGTGCGTGGCAATTTCCTCCGACCCACGAATGGCCAGGTAAACTCCCATGAAAATCGGCATTTGAATCAAAATCGGTAAGCAACCCATATTTAACGGGTTGATATTGTGCTTACGGTACAAAGTCATCATTTCTGTCTGAACTTCCTGTTTTTCTTCCTGTGTCGAAGCCTTTTTCAGACGTTCCTGGATTTCAGTCATCTCAGGCTTCACAGCTTCCATCTTAACCCGCATATCCTGACTGTTCTTGTAAGTTTTCAGCATCAGCGGCATCAAAACGAATCGGATGGCCAGCGTGATGAGTATGATGGCGATTCCGTAGCTCCCGTTAAAAACTCCCGCAATCATTTGGATCGCGTCAATAAAAGGCTGAACAAAATATTGGTGAAAGAATCCGGAACCTGTTCCCTGCTGAGAACATCCGGCTAAGAATAAAGTCAAAAATCCAAATAGTGAGATTAAACGTTTCAAAAGTTCTCCTCCTCTTTATTCGTAAATGTTCAGTAAACGAATAAAGAGGTATGGTCACCTTCGTCAGAGGCTTCCTTTCTTCTGACAGTACGTTGCAACCAATGAATCAAGTCTTCAAATGGAAGGTCTACCCGATCGTCGTGAACCTCTCCTTCTTCACTACGGAAAAAAGAGACGGTCCGCTCGTGAATCCATGCAGATGTGTCATTCGTAAACTGTGACCACATCGACTCGAGGGTGAGTCCTGTCAGGGTGCTTATATAAATGGATAGAAATAATAAGTCATAGGATCCATCCATCAGTTCAAAAAGTATAGTCATAGGCATCTCTTTTCTAAACAGGCCTTATTTCTCGGACCCAGGTTATGATTAACTCTTTATACGTTTCACTTTACTAGACGTTTCACGTTTTTGCAAAAAGTTGCTTTGAGTTTTTAAAGACCTCAGCAATGCCTCCCCTTTATCTTATTTTAGATTTGTTTGCCCACCATCCCACTCTTTTAACCTCCGCATGTTATAGAGCCTCTCTAAAGCCGAATCAATATGAAGGCATAATATAAAAGCCCGTCAGAGATAGCCTGACGGGCTTTGGAAAGGTGATTAACCTTCTAATAAAAGATCATATGGATCTTCAATCATTTCTTTAATGCGACGCAAGAACTGTACCGCTTCTTTTCCGTCTACGATACGGTGGTCGTAGGAAAGGGCGATGTACATCATTGGACGAGCCTGAATCGTATCGTCCGGCATGACTTTGGCACGCTTCTCAATGTTGTGCAGTCCGAGAATCCCTACTTGTGGAGAGTTCAGGATCGGTGTAGAAAGCATGGAGCCGAAAATTCCTCCGTTCGTAATCGTGAAGGAACCGCCCTGGAGATCTTCAAGTTGAAGTTCTTTGTTACGGGCTTTTGTCGCGACATCCATGATCCCTTTTTCAATACCAGCAAAGCTAAGGCGATCAGCATCGCGGACGACCGGAACGACAAGACCTTCATCCGTCGAAACCGCCATTCCGATGTCGTAGAATTTCTTCTGAATGATTTCGTTTCCTTGGATTTCAGCATTCAGAAGCGGAAATTCTTTCAATGCTCCGACAACAGCTTTTGTAAAGAAGGACATGAACCCAAGCTTCACATCATGCTTGTCCAAGAAGCTTTGTTTACGCTCACTGCGCAGGTTCATCACGTTCGTCATATCCACTTCGTTAAACGTTGTGAGCATCGCAGAATTCTGCTGAGCTTCGACTAAACGTTTTGCAATCGTCTGACGACGGCGGGACATCTTGATGCGATCTACAGGCTTATCGAACTCCGTCTTTTCATCAGCAGCTTCCTGCTTTTTCTCTTTCTTCGGAGCTTCCTGTTTAGGCGTTTCTTTCGGCTCACTTCCTCCTTTAGCCGCTGCGTCTACATCTTCCGGACGAATGCGGCCTAGTGGATCACGAGCTGAAATTTGACTTAAATCAATGCCGAGCTCACGAGCACGCTTGCGCGCTGCCGGAGTGGCAATGACGTCTTTTTGCTGATCATTCGAAGATTCTTGCTTCTCCTCAGAACCAGATTCTTCTTTCGGCTGGGAAGCTTCTTGTTCTTCTTGCTTTTCTTCTTTTGGTTCTTCTTGTTTTTCTTCAGTAGAGTCGTCTGATGCACCACCAGCTTCTCCATTTTCGTCTACTTTAGCGATGACATCACCGACTTCGACATCATCCCCTTCTTCTTTTAGAAGCTCGGAAATGACTCCGCTCGCATCAGCATTGACTTCAACGTTGACTTTATCTGTTTCAAGCTCAAGAATCGGGTCCCCTTTTTCAACTTGGTCCCCCTTCTTCACTAACCACTCAGCGATCGTACCTTCTGTTATGGATTCAGCTAATTCCGGAACTTTAATTTCTTTCATTTGAACTTCCTCCTTTAGACAACTGTAGCGCTTCTCGAATAATGCGATTTTGCTCTGTTTTATGGATGTTCGGTTCCCCTACAGAAGGAGATGCGCGATGTGGGCGTCCCACATAACGGTGGATCTGATTCTTTTTAAGCAGCTTGTGAAGAATTCCTTCTACGAAATACCAGCTTCCCATGTTTTGAGGCTCTTCCTGAACCCAGACAAGTTCCTCAAGATTCGGGTACTCCTCTAAAAGGTCTGCCAGTTTCTTTTCAGGGAATGGATAGATTTGTTCGATTCGTACCGCATCGATCGTATCAAACGTTTCATCTGATTTATCAACGGTATCCTCGATATCTACCATAACTTTCCCACTTCCTAATAGGAGCGTTTTCACTTTTTCTTTTTCTTTCTTCGTCTCAGATGTCAGACCCGGCTGTTTTAGGATCGGCTGGAACTTTCCTTCTGTGAAATGCTCGCGACCGACCGCAACCCTCTGATTACGTAGAAGGCTTTTCGGCGTCATCAACACAAGTGGGCGTGCTTCCTCTTTATTGCTGATGGCAGCCTGGCGACGCAGTAAATGGAAATACTGAGCGGAAGACGTGACGTTTGCAACCGTCCAGTTATTCTCAGCCCCCATTTGCAAGAAACGTTCCAGACGGGCGCTGGAGTGCTCCGGTCCTTGGCCCTCATACCCGTGCGGCAAAAGGAAAACCATGTTGGACTTTTCGCCCCACTTGGCACGTCCTGCAGAAACGAACTGGTCAAAAATGACTTGGCCAGCATTCGCAAAGTCTCCAAATTGAGCTTCCCATAGAACGAGCGTTTCCGGCGCTTGTACACTGTACCCATACTCAAAGCCGATGACACCAGCTTCGGATAACGGACTGTTATGAATATCGAATGAAGCTTCTGCTTCCTCTAATCCGTGAAGCGGGCAATATGTTTCATCTGTTTCTACATCGTGCAACACGAGATGACGGTGTGCAAATGTGCCGCGCTCTGTATCCTGTCCCGTAATGCGAATCGGCTGCCCTTCTTGGAGGATTGTAGCAAACGCAAGTGCTTCTGCTGTTGCCCAATCGACTTTTTGGCCCTCATCGAGCATCTTGGAGCGTTTCTGAAGGATCTTCTCAAGCTTCTTAAAGCCGTTGAACCCTTCTGGACGCTCGAGCATGCCTTCATTCAATTTGGTTAGTAGCTCCAAGCTGACAGCGGTCTCGATTTCGTCTAACGAACTCTCTACCCCGCTAGGTCGTTCTTTCACATCTGGAGCTGCTGTTTCATGCTCGCTCATATTATTGTATATGTCTCGAAGTTTGCTCTCGAAATCATCTTTCATTTGTTGTAAAGTACCTTCTGTCAAAACAGATTCTTTGATCAACTGTTTTTCAAAAACAGAAGGAACAGTCGGATGATTGTCGATTTCACTGTACAGTTTTGGCTGTGTCGCACGAGGCTCATCCATTTCGTTATGGCCGAAACGACGATAACCGACTAAATCGACGAGAAAGTCTTTATGGAATTTCTTACGGTATTCGTAAGCAAGAGCCATCGCCGACATACAAGCGATCGGGTCATCTGCATTCACGTGCAGGATTGGGATTTCAAAACCTTTAGCCAAATCACTCGCATAGCGGGTGGAACGACCTTTTTCACGGTTTGTCGTAAATCCGACCTGGTTGTTCGCTATGATATGAACGGTACCGCCGATGCGGTAACCTGGAAGATCACTCATGTTAAGCGTTTCCGCCACCACACCTTCACCGATGAACGCTGCGTCTCCATGGATGACGACACCAAATGCTTCATCGCGATCCATCTCCGGATAACCAGGCTTCGAGCGATCATCTTGAGCAGCTCTTGTAAAACCTTGAACGACCGGGTTCACGTATTCAAGGTGTGAAGGGTTGTGACTCATCGTAACTCGCGTTGCGGATTGTTCCCCGTTTTCGATTTCACGACGTGCTCCAAAGTGATATTTCACATCGCCTGTCCAACCATAGTTGATTCCCATCGAACCCTCCGACGGCATAAGCTCCTTGTCAGGAGAATGGTGGAACTCAGAAAAAATGCGATCATAAGGTTTGCCAAGAATATGTGCTAATACGTTGAGCCGGCCACGGTGTGCCATCCCCATCATAATATGTTTAATCCGATCACTAGACGCGGACTGAATAATATGGTCCAGCATCGGAACCATGACATCTAGTCCTTCGATCGAAAAGCGTTTTTGAGCGACAAATGTTTTAGCCAAGAAGTTCTCAAAGCCCTCAACTTCGGCAAGGCGATTCAGGAGTTGTTTCTTTTCTTCCGCACTAAGAGATACACGGAAAGATCCAGTATCAATTTTATCCTGAAGCCATTTTCGCTCTTCTTCGTTATTGACGTGACCGAACTCAAAGGAAATCGTACCCGCATACTTTTCCTTCAATGTTTGGACGACTTGAAGAGCGTTATCTAATTTCATTGGAGAATCCGGCCATACCCACTCGGCAGGAATCTGTTTTAAATCATTTTCACTCAATCCATAAGTTTCCGGATCCAGAAGATTTGTTTCACCTCTGTCGAATCCTCCTACAGGATAAATATCAGCCTGCAAGTGACCATGACGACGAATAGCCTCAACAAGTTTCATTGCTGAGGTGATCTTTGCTACGTCCCCGCTTGATGGTGCAGCGGATCCATTGACTTGTTTTGTTGAACCTGCCTCCATCCAATCGGGTGCCCCGTGCTGATCAAACATCTCCTTGAGAGTTGAGTCGACAGCACTAGGATCGTTCTCATACACTTCGTATTGTTCTTCGATATACCCCATGTTGGGGCCGTGGAATTTTTCCCAAAATCTTTCGGCGGAGCCTTGATTAGACACGTGTAATACCTCCAAGCGGTTGTTGGCTATAGTTTCCTCGAAAACGTTTCCAAGTCCACATACTATTATAGAATTGAAACGCTTTCTCGTTCAACATTTTTCGCATATTTTTTTAAATTGATAACAGTTACATTATAACAATAAAGACGCACCATTTGGTACGCCTTTTTTATTTTTTCCAATCTTTTGATATTCTTCCCTTATTCCTCATCTTCTAATACACGGTACGCCATATCATACAGCGTCATCTGGCTGTTGATCGGCTCTTCGTTCTCGTTTGCTTTCACATAACGATAGGTGCCATCGTTCAGCTGTTCGCGGGCTTTTACATTGTCGTGAAGCATAATTGAAAGGATCTTTTGCAGACGACTCTTAATGTGAGGCTCTAAAATAGGAAACAAAAGCTCGACTCGTTTCGCCATATTTCTTGTCATCATATCAGCTGAGGACAGGAATATGCGGTCATCTCCATTATGGTGAAAATAATAGATCCGACTGTGTTCCAGCAGCCTTCCAACAATACTCGTCACTCTGATATGATCGCTTACCCCTTTTATGCCAGGTCTCAGACAGCAGATTCCCCGGACAATAAGATCGATTTTCACACCTGCTTGTGAGGCTTCATAAAGCTTCATAATCAGACTTTTGTCGGTCAGTGAATTCATCTTGGCAATGATTCTGCCATTTCCGTGCTGCTTTTGGAAGCGGATTTCATTGTTGATGTAGCGGATGAAATCATTACGGATATCAAATGGGGCCATAGACAAATGGTGGAACTTCGGCTTTTCTGTAAACCCACTTAAATAGTTAAAAAAGTCCGTAGCATCAAGGCCGAATTTACTCTTTGAAGTAATGATCCCCATATCTGTGTAAAGCGAAGCTGTCTGGTCATTGTAATTCCCTGTCCCTAGATGTACAAAACGTTCAATTTTATCTTTTTTCTTACGGACGACGAGAGTGATTTTGCTGTGAGTTTTCAAGTAAGTCATCCCGTAAATGACGTGACACCCTGCTTTTTCCAGTTCTTTTGCCCATTGAACATTGTTCTCTTCATCGAAGCGCGCTTTCAATTCAACGAGCACCGTCACCTGTTTTCCATTTTCTGCAGCCCGCTTCAAGGCTTCAATAATGGGAGAATCTCCACTGACTCTGTACAACGTTTGCTTGATCGCGAGAACGTTCGGATCGTCCGCTGCGTCTGCTACGAAATCGACGACTGGCTCAAATGACTCGTAGGGATGATGAAGAAAAATATCCTTTTGGCTGGCCGCTTCAAAAATATCCTCTTCTTCATCCAAGTCTCTAGGAGGCTGAGGCATCAATGTTTCATAGGTCAGATGATCTTTTACCTCTGCTAATGTTTTATGAAATTTGAATAGAAACGTTAAATCCAGCGGTCCGTCTGTTATATAGAAATCATCCTGATGAATTTCAAGGACCCTAAGCAGAAACCGAATCATATCTTCATCGTACTTTCCATTTCGGACTTCGAGTCTTACAGCTGCTCCCCACTTACGCTTCTTCAATTCTTTTTCAATTTCCTTCAGAAGGTCACGAGCACCTTCTTCATGAATCGTCATATCGGCATTCCTCGTGATTCTGAATTCTGTAATCGACTGAACTGAATAACCTTTGAACATCTTATAAATAAAATGACCGATGATTTCTTCGAGCAGGACATATTGGTGTTTCGTTTCATGATCCACTTTTACAAAGCGCTCCAGTACGGCAGGTACTTGGACGATCGCTGTTTTCGTCTCTTTGTCTTCAGGGTCGAGATTATCCTGGATGACAACAGCCAAGTTGATCGACTTGTTCAACAGCATAGGAAAAGGACGATAGGCATCGACAGCCATCGGAGTCAGTACGGGAAAAACATCTTCATCAAAGTATGCTTCTAACCGGCTGATTTCCTCTTTCGTCAGGTCATCGATGGATAAAAAAGATATATCGTGTTTTTCAAGCTTCGGTTTCATTCCCTGATAAGCTTCATATTGACGGTGGATGAGTCGATGGTTGATGTCAGCAATTTTAGATAGCTGCTGCTTCGGTGTCAGCCCTGCTTTGTTTTCAGGTTTATTGAATCCAGCTTTCACCTGGTCCTTCAAACCGGCCACTCTTACCATGAAAAACTCATCGAGGTTCGAGGAGCAAATCGCTAAGAATTTCAATCGTTCCAGCAAAGGGTTGTTCTTATCCATAGCCTCCTCTAACACACGCTCGTTGAAAGCCAGCCAGCTCAGTTCACGATTGTTATAGTATAGAGGATTATCGAGTTCCTTCTTTTTTTCTTCCGTCGACATTTTACAACACCCTTTACGAATAGTTTCATCCTCACCTTAGTACCCCAATATTAAGGGGAATATGAACGAACAGTTAAAGTTTTGTAAAAGTTCCATGAATCTAAATTTTTATACGTTTGTTGCTCAAGCAATCTTCATTCAAGTCTAGATCGTTTCCTCAACCACATGTTGGTTTATGAAGAGACGGGAAATAACTCGCTTTCCATGGGCGGGCGCTGAGCTTCCTCGTCGTTTTACTCCTGCGGGATCTCAGCCTGCCCTTTCCTCCCCATAGGAGTCTCGCCATTTCCCGTTTCTTCATGCTTAAATGCGTAGAACGGAAACACCAGATGAGAAAAATATAAAAAGCCTTTGAGTTAAACGTTACGCTAGTACTTACTCATGGATCTTCAACACCCCTGCTTATATGAATAGATAAAGGTATTTCTATTTTCAATGGTGTGGTGTGTGAACGAGGAGATTTCCGCACTTTTTGAAAAAGAAAGAAGCAGCCCGGGGGACTACTTCTTCGATTCCACAAAGGAAAGCTCGATAGTCCTTTTCAAAGACTTTTCCAAATGTTTTTTTTGCTTTTCAGTCTGATATTCTTCCGGCATCCATTCCCCTTTACAATAAAGAGTCATATAAAGATCGCCGCCACGAGTGGTCAGCTGCAGATCTTCCACAGTATGCCTTCTTGTGCTATCCAGGCTGTAACAAAATTTCAACAGAGCTCCGAGTAAGCGGATTTTCTTTCGTTCTTCTTTCAAGAACCATTTCTTATAAGGTTGTAAAAATTGTTTGAACACGGTTTTATTTTTAAAGGATGCCATCAATGCAAGACGAAGACGCTCCATGTGCATCAGACCGTCAATCGTACGGTTGGCGAGAAGATAAAACGTATGCTGCGAGCTTGACTCACTATCAATGTAATCCCCGAGGTTGAACACATAGCTTGCCCGCTTCACTTCTTTCCAATCGCTTTTTCTTAGAGAACCCAGCCCTTTTTCATGAAGCTGATGGAAAAGCTGATAGGTCAGGTGTTGGACATGGTGGATGTGTTTAATGTTCAAGTCATAATCATTGACGAGCTCCTGGATGCTTTCCTCGAGTACGTCCGGAAATACAGAGGTGCCCATATCTTTCGTTAACTGCTCATAAAATACACCGTCACGCAACCCTTTTCGGCTCAAGATGAATCCATTGGCACGGACCGTATCATATAAAGAATGGAACACTTCCGTCGCAGGCAAAATGATATCGGCACGGTCTTTCGATAACCCTTCTACCTTCTGAATTTTTTTCATAGGAAGCGTGAATAAATAATTTTTAATGAACGAGAGGTCACTGTCTTTCATCTTATACTGATGCAGACCGGCTAACGGGTATTCCTTCATGTTCTGGTCGATTTGGACGAGGTTACGGGCGCCACCACCGATTCCAATCAACGGTGTCTTTTTCTTCCGGAGCCACGGCAGGGTCTCGAATTGCTCCATCAGGTACTCACGGAGGTTATGGAATTCCTCTTCTGTCGGTAAATCCTTTTTGAAGAAATCTTGTCTTAGGGTAAGGGCACCGAAAGGGAAGCTGTGAGAGTGAATCAGCTCGCGATCTTTGAAGTATGTAACCTCTGTACTTCCCCCACCAATATCAACGGTAATCCCTTCCCGAACAGACGTGGAGTTTACAACAGCCAAATAACCATAATAAGCTTCTTCATGCTCGGATAAAATCCTCATATCAAAGCCGGTCTCCTCTGAGACCTGCTTCACGATTTCTTCCTGGTTTATCGCTTGACGGATGGTTGCTGTCGCTACGCAAACCATTTCTTCAAGCTTGTAAGAATCCGCCACCTCTTTAAAACTGTTCAACGTCGTCAGCAAAACCCCCATCCCTTTCGGGGACAGCGTTCCGTTTTCCGTCAAATGGTTTCTTAACCGGGCGACTGCCTTCACGTTCTCAATTTCACGCAAGCGACCGCTTTTGTCTTTTAAATAAATCACTAAGCGCATCGTGTTGGAACCGACATCAATAATCGCATAATAACTTTTGGACATCGTCTCACCTGCATTTCATTTTTCTTACATTATAACACAGGAGTCCTGCTCTCTAATTGAGAGAGCAGGACTCCTGTGTCATTTTAGTTTAACGGTTCAGCAGGCTTCCGACATATTTAAGCAGTTCATTGGCTGAGCTTGAATTGTAGCCATGTTCATCGACAAGTGTAGCGACCACTTCGTTGATCTTCTTAAGCTGTTGTTCATCCGGTGTTTTTGTGGAGGTTGTGATTTTCACAACGTCTTTCAAATCGGCAAACAACTTCTTCTGAATTGCTTCCCTCAGACGTTCATGGGACTGGTAATCAAATTTCTTCCCTTTCCGGGCGTAGGCGGAGATACGGATTAGAATTTCTTCCCGGAATGCTTTTTTAGCATTTTCCGATACACCGATCTGTTCTTCAATGGATCTCATCAAACGCTCATCCGGGTTAAGTTCCTCACCAGTAAGAGGATCCCTTAGCTTCGCTTTGTTACAATAAGCTTCGACATTGTCGAGGTAGTTATCCATCAACGTAACGGCGGACTCTTCGTAAGAATAAACGAAAGCTTTCTGTACTTCCTGCTTCGCAATCTCGTCGTATTCTTTACGAGCGAGAGAAATGAAGTCGAGATAACGTTCCTGGTCCTCTTTGGAGATCGAAGCGTGACTGCTCAATCCTTCCTTCAAGGAACGGAGAACGTCCAGCGCATTGATCGACGTCAACTCTTTCTTAATGATTGTCGAGGAAATCCGGTTGATGACATACCTCGGATCAATTCCGCTCATTCCTTCATCAGAATGCTCTTTTTTCAAATCCTCTACATCGACATCGCTGAACCCTTCTAGAATTTCACCATCGTACAGCTTCATCTTCTTCAACGCATCGACGCTCGTCTTTTTCGATTCTTTCAGACGGGTCAATATCGTGAACATGGCAGCGACACGTAAAGTATGCGGAGCAATGTGCACATCCCGGATATCACTTTCACGGATCATTTTTTCATAAATTTTCTCTTCTTGACTCACTTTCAGGTTATACGGTACCGGCATCACGATCATCCGTGAATGCAAGGCTTCATTCTTTTTGTTGGCAATGAACGAACGGTACTCCGCTTCGTTCGTATGAGCAACAATCAGTTCATCAGCAGAAATCAGTGCAAAACGACCAGCCTTGAAGTTACCTTCCTGCGTGAGACTGAGCAAGTGCCATAGGAACTTCTCATCACACTTCAGCATCTCCTGGAACTCCATCATCCCACGGTTGGCTTTGTTCAATTCCCCATCAAAACGATAGGCCCTTGGATCTGATTCCGATCCGTACTGGGCAATTGTCGAGAAGTCGATCGAACCAGTTAGATCCGCAATATCCTGCGACTTTGGATCAGACGGACTGAAGGTACCAATGCCTGTACGCTTATCTTCGGAAAAAAAGATCCGTTCGACGAGCACATCCTCAATCCGCCCCTCATACTCCTGCTCCACACGCATCGTATTCAAAGGAGATAAACTGCCTTCAACCCTGATACCATAGTGCTCGTGGAACTCTTCCCTCAAATGATGCGGAATGAGATGAAGAGGATCTTCATGCATCGGACAGCCCTTGATTGCAAAGACGGCTCCTTCATCTGTTAACGAATACTGTTCAAGTCCTCGTTTCAGTAAATTCACAAGCGTCGATTTACCACCACTTACAGGCCCCATCAACAACAAAATCCTTTTCCTGACATCGAGTCTTCTCGCAGCAGGGTGAAAGTACTCTTCTACTAATTTTTCCATCGCTTCATCCAGGCCATAAATATCTTCATCGAAGAATTTGTAGCGTTTATGGTCGTGGTCTTCCTCAACCCCCGCTGACTTGATCATATGGTAAACACGGGAGTGTGCCGATTGTGCTAAATAAGGACGTTCTTTCAAAAGCTCCAAATATTCTGCGAATGTACCTTCCCATTTGAGTTCTTCTTCTTTTTCACGGTGGTCTTGTATTTTTCTTAAAATGTCCACTTCGCGAGACCTCCCCCGTCCTAATAGACGAAATTTAATATATCCTATGCCCCGCTGAAGCAAAACATGTGTAAAAGAAGGTGGGCAATGTGGAAGGAAGGACATGCTCTCTATACATTCTCTCTTACATCATCCGTTTTTACTGCTTCCTTTTTTGCACCAAATTAAAAATGTTCGATCCATACTTTGATGCAAAATTGCTTCTCGATCATTTATTGGAAACAAAAAAAGAAACTAGCCCGCTTTTGTTCCTCCGCAGGTTAATGAACTGGTAAAACCAGAAGCATCAGAGCTGCATACAAAAGAAGCTAGTTTCATATAATATTCCCTATTGTGCATACAATTAATCCACCATTTTGTATCATCAACAAAAAAAGACTGACCTTCTCGATCAGTCTTCCTCACGTCCTTGCTGGTACCTTCTCCGCTGAGCCAGTCCCATCACTAAAAATACGATGAACAAAATAAAATTCAAGATTCTGAAATCCTCATAAAAAATGGCAAGGATGGCCCAGATGCCTGCACTGACTAAAAAGAGAATGCTTGATAAAAGTGACTGATTCATGGTCACTCACCTCTCTTTCTTGTTCCTTCTATTATAATGGTTATAAGGAATACTGAACACCCGATTTCGAGCTCCTCTTTTCACTTTGTTACTTTCATCGTCGGTTTACCTTGGCTTTATAATATGAATTAGAAGTACCACAAGAAAATGGCCTCCTAATTCTCAAAGCTATGCTTGCCTTTACTCAAATGAGTCAGCTGTGCAACTTTTTATTTCAAAAAACCTTCTTTAGACCTATTAGCATTTTTTGACACATATAAAACACCTTGTTAGAATGTCTATGAACATTTTACTCTAGTAAAGCACAACATAGAAAGAAGGACTGTTCATGGAAACTTGGTACTATGTCGATTCAGGGCATTTAAAGCCAGCGATCAACATGGCTCTTGATGAAGCCTTGATGAATTGGCATCGTGAAGGTAAGATCCCTCCTGTTTTGCGGTTTTACGGATGGGAGCCCGCCGGATTATCTGTCGGCTACTTCCAACGCGTCAAAGGAAAAATCGACCTTGAAGGGGTTAAACGCCACGGGTTTGAATTAGTACGACGCCAGACTGGCGGAAGAGCCGTACTGCATGACAAAGAGTTAACCTATAGCGTGATCGTCTCGGAGGATCATGAAGCCATGCCAGCCTCCGTCAAAGAAGCTTACCTCGTCATTTCAAAGGGTCTGCTTGAAGGGTTCCGAAATCTCGGACTTCCCGCTGAGTTCGCGATTCCAGAAGGAAAGCTTGAAACGAATGACTCGGCCGTCTGCTTCGAAGAGCCGTCGTGGTACGAACTGATTGTGGACGGAAAAAAAGCGGCCGGAAGTGCCCAGACAAGGAAAAAAGGAATCATTCTTCAACACGGATCCATCCCAATTGATGTGGACGATGTGAAACTTTTCGATATGTTCATCTATAAAAATGAACGAATAAAAGAACGTGCACGCCGTGCATTCGGCGATAAAGCCATTGCCATCAACCAACTATTAGACAATCCAGTCGATTACAACGTAACAAAAGAAGCGTTTAAAGAAGGATTTGAAAAAGGATTGAACATCCATCTCGAACCATTTGAACTTTCAGAGGAACAATGGGAAGAAGTGAACCAAATCGCGGAACAACGCTACAAGACAGAAGAATGGAATTTTTCTAGATAACTAAAGGAGTGGAATCAGAATGGCTAAAGAACAAGACTACATAAGAAAGCCTGATTGGCTGAAAATCAAAATCAACACCAACAAATCCTACACCGGCCTGAAAAAGCTGATGCGTGACAAAAAGCTCAACACAGTCTGTGAAGAGGCGCGCTGTCCGAACATTCACGAATGCTGGAGCGAACGCAAAACCGCTACCTTCATGATTCTTGGTGATACATGTACGCGTGGCTGCCGCTTCTGTGCCGTTAAGACAGGCTTACCAAACGAACTGGATTGGGGCGAGCCGGAGCGCGTTGCCGATTCTGTTGAAATCATGGGCTTAAAGCACGTCGTCGTAACCGCGGTTGCCCGTGATGACTTGAAAGATGGAGGAGCTGCCGTCTTCGCCGAGACCGTAAAAGCGATTCGCCGCCGTGTACCCGGCTGTACTGTCGAAATCCTTCCTTCTGATATGAAAGGGGATTACGAGAGCCTTCATACATTAATGAGCGGTGAGCCGGACATCTTCAACCACAACATCGAAACCGTAAGACGTCTTACGAAAAAAGTTCGTGCCCGTGCGATGTACGACCGTTCTCTTGAATTGTTGAAACGAGTCAAGGAAATCCGTCCGAACACACCAACGAAATCCAGCATCATGGTTGGCCTTGGAGAAACGAAAGAAGAGATCATCCAGGCGATGGACGACCTTCTAGCTCATAATGTAGACATCATGACCATTGGCCAGTACCTTCAACCGACGAAAAAGCATTTGAACGTTGAACGTTACTACCACCCGGATGAGTTTGAAGAACTGAAGCAAATTGCTCTAGAAAAAGGCTTCAGACACTGCGAGGCAGGTCCTATGGTCCGCTCGTCTTACCACGCAGATGAGCAGGTCAACAGTACATCTGCCCAGCGCAGAATCAAGTATATGCAAGGATATGAGTCTCAAGGAAAAGAATTGGATACCACGAACTTCTAATCTAGCCGGCAAGGAAAACAGATTGTTTTCCTTGCCGCTTTTTTTAAAAATAAAGACCGGACTAAAAAAAGCTTCCCCGCAATGATCGGGAAAGCTTTTCAATCGATTTACCAGAAACCATAAGGCGGACGGCCGTAGAAGCCAGGGCCATAAAATGGTGGTCTATAAAAAGGAGGCCTCGGTCCGTAAAAGCCTCCCCCATAAAATCCAGGTGCAATTGCCCCGCCAAGGAACCCCCCGAGAAGCCCCCCAGCAAAAGGTCCAAAAAAGAACCGTTCGTCTTCATTCCTGAAATCCTCTTGAACCTGATGATAAGGCTGGTGATAAGGATAATGATTCATTCTGCTTCCTCCTGTTCAAACTTGGATATTCACCTACCCTTCACTCTATGCCTTTTTTTGAAAACGTGTATGGGCGAATGCCATTTCAAGGAAGATAAAATTGGTGGCAGCGTTCACATCCCTTTCCAAATGAGGTATAATGAATCTAGTTATGCTTGTCTGTTCATATATAAAGGAGGAGCTTTCATGAAACTTACATTGATTATTCTGGTTTGTGTGGCCTACTTAACCGCGATTTTCAGCGCAGGATACGACGAAAAAGCTGGAAAACCGAGAAAACATACACAAATCTAAAACAAAATCGCATCCCGGCGGATGCGATTTTTTATTTGATCAAATTAGGATAACCTTGCTGTTTCAAGGCATCGAACAAAATGATCGAAACGGTATTAGATAAGTTGAGTGAGCGGACATGGTCGGTCATGGGAATCCGTAAACAGCGATCCTCAAGCCCTTCAAGCAAATCTTTCGGAATCCCGTCACTTTCACGGCCGAAAACAAACAAAATATCCTTTTCTGTTGTACTGAAGTCAAAATCCGCATAAGATTTTGTTCCGAAGTTTTCTATATAATAAAACTCACCCTGAGGAAAAGCCTCGTACAGCTCTTGGATCGAATCATAATAATGAATCGTCACATCATGCCAATAATCAAGGCCTGCGCGCCTCAGCATCTTGTCGTCGGTTGAGAAACCGAGCGGACGAATCAAATGAAGCTCAGCGTTTGTCGCGAGACACGTGCGGGCAATGTTTCCTGTATTTGCAGGAATCTCGGGCTGGAATAATACGATATGGTTCGGCATTTCTGTTCACCTCAATCTAGTCTTAATCAACTAGATTATTATATCACATCGTTCAACCCCCGATCCGGAAAAACTTGTACTGAATATTCGGCGTGTAAGCCGTCGAATCTTCGTACGCCCAATACCGATGCCGGCTATTTGAAGTATGCGCATTGACAAGAGGCATCCCGTCACTATTCTTCTTCACCACCATCGTATTGTGATCGAATCGATCGTTACCTTGGAAATCGTAGCAGATGACATCTCCGGGTGACAATTGATCAGCAGAAGAGACTTCAGTTGCCGTCAACCCTTTACGTGCCCCGCTCAAGTACCACCTCAGAGCATGGGCCACCGCCCAGCTGTAACTCCAGCTGTTCCCGCTATACCACCAGCCTTTTCCACGGTTCGGCATCCCCCACATCGGGGCACCGCCCGCTTTCAGACACTGGGAAATGTAATTCGTACAGTCTACATCAAAATGACGATAAGCCGGATTATAGCTGTTCCACCATCTTTCCGCATAACGGACCGCTTCTCTTCTATTATAGGCGAATCGGCTGGTCTCTTCGTTTCCTTTTTCTACAAATTGTGAAAGAGATGTTTCCCCAGATGCAATGCGGTCCTCTGTGCAGATAGCATGTCCCGTCCATTCACCTCTTAAAAATGTAGCCTTTCCATGATAAAGCCCCTCTTCTAAATAAGATTGCCGTCCATTTTTCAGTAATAGGGCTAAATGAAGCATATAAGCTAGTTCCGTTTTATCTTCATAAGCGGACCGGTGATAGGGCTTAAGACGAACAGATACCCGCTGAATACGATCCCCTCTCGATTCTATACTGGACACTTTTTTATATAGCCACTCTTCTTCCTTTTGATCATGTAGCTGACTCAGAATCCGATCCCAATACTTCTCAAGACGCTCCGTTTCCTGCATCGGCTTCCCTCCCTTTCCATATAGATATGAAAACCGAAAGCCGTTTATTTACCTTCACTTTGATCAATCAAGATAATCGGGATCAACATGGACTCTATACCGTACATTCACCAATAAAAAAAGCCGCCTTCTTAAAGAAGACGACTACGATTTATGAGGAACAGCGGCGTGTTCTTTTTCAAATTCGAGGAGATGCTGTTTCTTTTCGATTCCTCCGGCGTATCCGACCAGCTTCCCGTTGCTTCCGATCACCCTATGACAGGGCACAACAATCGAGAATGGATTCTGGTTCACAGCACCGCCGACGGCACGAATCGCTTTCGGACTCTTCATTTCGGCTGCGATATCTTTATAAGATCTCGTTTCGCCAAATGGAATTCCGTGAAGCAGTGAACGCCATACTTTTCTTTGAAAATCCGTTCCATAGCAATTCAAAGGAAGAGTGAATACGGCCTTTTCCCCTTTGAAATATTCATTGAGTTCATTTTTCGTTTGGACGACGTATTCGTGTTCAGGTTCATAAACGAATTCGCCTTTAAGAAAGTGTTTCTTCTTCCATGCCTGATAAAAGGCAATTCGGTCTTCAAATTTTCCATAATCAATGCGACAGACTCCCTCGTCGTTGACAACGATCGTCATCAGCCCGAGTGGAGTTTCGAACGTATCGTAGTACAACAAAGACCGGTGGTTCATAGACAACCCCTTCTTTTCTATTATTTCCTTTAGCCATTGTATTGTAGTTCAAACTGTAATCCCTTTTTCATTTCATAGATGACCTGCTCATCTTCTTCCTTGATGATAGCATCTTTAATGGCTTCAAAACAATCCTTTTTCCCGATTTTTCCAAGACTCCAAGCGGCAGTGCCTCGAATGACAGGCCTTGGATCATGATTCATAAGTCGAATCAGCTCATCTATAGCTGTTTCATCACGGTAATGCCCCAACGCAAGAATGGCGTTTCGCTGGATCGGCTTCTTCCCGCGCCACGATCCAGACATCGGACCGAATGTTTCTTTAAACTCACGATTGGAGATGGATAGTAGTGGCGTCAGCAGCGGCTTTGCCACTTCTGGGTCCGGTTCGAATTCTTCATGACGATGAAAATCCTTCTTCCGGTTTTTCGGACAGACTGTCTGGCACGTATCACACCCATACAGACGATTTCCGATTTTCGAACGGAATTCATCCGGAAGGAAATCCTTCGTCTGGGTCAGAAAGGCAATACACCTCTGAGCATTAAGCTGACCACCCTCAACGAGAGCCCCTGTCGGGCAGGCATCCACACAAATGTTGCAATCCCCGCAGCTGTCATCAACTGGTTCATCGGGGGCAAATGGAATATTCGTAACGATTTCCCCTAAATAAACATATGAACCGAACTCAGGAGTGATCACGGCGCAATTCTTGCCGCTGAACCCGATCCCTGCGCGTTCCGCTACCGCCCGGTCTGCCAATTCTCCCGTGTCTACCATCGATTTTAATTCAACATCAGGAAAGTGCTCCTGTAGAAAAGCTCCGAGCTTATTCAACCGGTCTCTCAGCACGTCGTGATAGTCACGTCCCCAGGAGGCACGACAGAAAATTCCGCGCCGTGCCCCTTTTTTACTCTTCGGTGCATCTTGCATTTTCGAAGGGTACGCGAGGGCGATGGATATGATCGATTGTGCTCCGGGCAACAGCCGTCCTGGCTCTGTCCGCTCTTCCACGTTCCCTTTTTCAAAACCGGAGGAGTATCCAAGCTCCTGCTGACGGATCAGCCGGCCTTTGAGCTCACCGAACACATCCGCTGAGGCAAAGCCGATCTTATCGATGCCGATTTCTTTGCTGTAGGCTATGACCTCTTCTTTAAACTGATGAAAATCCACCCTGCGTCCTCCTTTCTACCTTAAATCCTTGACGCGTGCTGTCCGCATCCTGTTGAGCGCAGCGGCAATTTCAAAGCGTCTCGGCCGGGCCAGCTCTCCAGGATGCTGATCTTTGAATGGTGCATATGCAGCTAATCCTTTTTCATCCAATGTGTTCTCTATATGATCAAGAAGTTCCTGTAATGATTTCTGTTCTTTCAGTGTGGACTTCTTATCCAAGTCCATCATCAAGTCGGCAATCAGTCTCGTCTGTGACGGATCGACAAGCTGCTCTATACCTGTCAAATCAATATCCCTTTTCCCCATTATAATCGTTGTCTGTCCTTTTGCCTGTACTTTATGCTTCTTGCCTTTTCTTGTCTGCAAACTGTCCGGCAAAAAGGCGCGTACGGGGAGGCCTCCGAACGTTTCTTCTTCTGAACGGGTACGATGAGAAGGGAAACGATTTGCAATATTCTTCGCTTTTTCAGTGACATTGTATGGAACATATTGATCCATCATCACCACATCATCTGCGACTTGAAAATAGTCACCAGATCCGCCCATGACCAGAATCGTCGAGACATCAAGGTCGTCTCTCATCTGACGGATTTTATCAATGAACGGTGTAATCGGCTCTTTTTCTTTGACGACGAGCTCCTGCATCCGCTCATCGCGAATCATAAAGTTTGTCGCACTTGTATCTTCATCGATTAACAATGTCCCAGCACCAGCTTCAAGCGCTTCGATGACATTCGCTGCCTGTGAGGTACTGCCACTGGCATTTTCCGTGGTAAAACTTGTCGTATCCGTACCATGGGGAAGATTCTTTATAAACGGTGAAATGTCGACACTCGTCACTTGACGTCCGTCCTCTGCTCTTACTTTCACGGCATCCGGATTCGTCAGCACGTACTCCCGACCGTCTCCTTTTATATGAGGATACACTCCGCGCTCCATCGCGTTCAAGAGGGTACTTTTCCCATGATAACCTCCACCGACAATCAATACAATTCCTTTGTTCAGCGCCATTCCTGTGAGCGGTTCCTCACGGTGTGGAATGGAAAAAGACACACGATTTTCTTCCGGACTTGCGAAAGGAACGGCTTCCTTCATTGGACGCTGACTGATCCCACTCTCGCGTGGCAGAATCGACCCATCCGCAACAAATGATATCCAGCCATTCTTATCCATCTCATTCTGAATCGCCTCATGTTGATCGGCAAGCTGACAAGCCGTCTCGATGTCCTCATCCTTCACCGTAAAAATCGAGCGTTTCATTAAATCCGGCAAGACGGTAAAAAAGAGCTTCTCCGCCTGTTTCCCGTTAATGCGGCGGCCGTTTGCGGGCAATCCAACGGTTAGACAGATGATCACATCGTGTTCACGAATCGACACCGCTGTCCGTTCAAGAATTTCCTGACCCGGTTGATCGATCGCCACCATGCCGCTTTTTCCCGAGCCTTTAACTGTCCCCTGACTCGAAGCTACTGCTTTGGCGACCGCTCTAGTCAATCGGTCTTCCGCATAGATTCTGCGCCGTTTAGAAGTTTTCCATTCGGCCTTGACCTGTCGTTTCTGATTCGGTACCTGAATCCTTATTTTCGAAGGAGCCGCAAATGGGTCTCCTTGGACATAGTCGATCCAAAGATCATAATCGGGAAACGAATATTTCCCCTGAATCTGTTTATAGCCTTTATAACTTTTTCCATCGATTTGTTTCAACTGTTTCTGCAATGATTTCATTATCCAATACCCTCCTGTCAAAACGTTCTTCTAAAGGGGTTATCCGTTTTTCATCAATAAAAAACGCAATGCTTCGTTACCTCATTAACGAAACACTGCGTTGGTTCACTTTGTATAAAAAATAAAGACGATTCACTAAAATAGTGAATGGAGCGGGTGAAGGGAATCGAACCCTCGTCATCAGCTTGGAAGGCTGAGGTTTTACCATTAAACTACACCCGCACGTTGTTAAAGCGTTATGAATAGTGCCTCATCTCGAGCACATTTGTAATTATAACAACCGAATCTCATCGATGCAACACAAAATTTACGATTTTTTGTCGAAAACTTTACTTGGTCTTCACAAAGGGCTTGTCTTTCACTCAGTCTATGAAAATACGGAATAAAATATACCTCCGTCTTGTTTTTTCTTAACTCTATATCCCCCCCGTAATAAAATGCTATTTCCGTTACGTCTAATTAGGCTTGGATCATCGGGGAATCACTCGCTTTCCATGGCGGGCGCTGAGCTTCCTCGTCGCTTCGCTCCTGCGGGATCTCAGCCTACCCTCTTCTCCCATAGGAGTCTCGCAATCCCCCGATGATCCACCTTTGAAAAGAATAACGCAACTATATATAAACCCGATAAACGGACACATGTCTGCCTAATACATAGAGAGGTGTGAGAAAAATTCACTATGGGATGAAACGTTCTCATCACTAAATCATATTCTATTTAAAAAGAATTATCGATTTAATGAGGCAAGCATTCTCCATGTAGCTAATAATAAGCACAATGAAACTCATTACCTTATTCAAGACGGTAATTTTTCTTACTATAACTTATATAAAAAGGTATTAGGCATTGGTACACTCGCGCTTGTTGGTGTATTTATTTGGAGCTATGCATTCGATCCCAACAATTCTCTCGTCGTTTCAAAACGTAGCTTTACTGTATTGCTTACTGTACCAACCCTCCTCCCCCTTTACCTTATAAGCACAGGCATTTATCATTCCTTTTTTAATCAAAAAAAACCGCCCGTTTAAGGCGGTTCAGCGGTGCTTCGATTTGAAAACAAAAATCATTGAGAACAGGAGAAATGCGATGAAATTCAGAACGTCGACGGCAAGTTTCAAAATACTGAGAAGTGTCGGAGTATCCAAAGTTCCCTCACCTCCAAAACGTTCATTCTTTCAAATCGTGCCGAAATTATGGAGAGATTAAACAAGAAGATAGTTTATGAAATGCTGTGTGTCCTCTTACTATCTCCTGTTTTTCGTTTTTTATTCTTGCGCCGTATTTGTGTCGTCATCACGACTCCCGTAATCACTAGAATCGCTCCTGCAATCCCTGCAGTCGTTATCGTTTCTCCTAACCACACATACGCACCGATCATTGTAAACACGGGAAGGAAATTCAAAAAGATGGCCGCTTGGGAGGCACCAAGTACATCAACCGCCTTATTATAAAAAATAAGAGCGATGAACGACGGAAAAATTCCCAGATACAAAAATCCGACGAGGAATTCCATCCGAAACAGAGAAGGAATTCCAAGCGCCCACCATTCCACCAGCATAACCGGAAGCAGGACAACAAGAGAGATCGCCGTCATATTTAACACCGCTCCATAAGCTTTAAACAAATGGATATATTGCTTCACATAAATCGAATACACCGCCCACGTTCCGACCGCTCCAACCATAATAAAGTCCCCGACATTCCAGTCAATCGAAAGCAATTGAAAAAAACGTCCATCAAGGACGACCCACAAGGCCCCGATAAACGATAAAACAACCCCGAACCACTGCGCTTTTCTCAACCTTTCTCCTATCCATAACGCGCTTAGAACGACGGTGACAGCCGGAATGGCACTTTCAAGCACAGATACGTTGGAAGCCGTCGTAAATTGAAGCGCTCCGTATATGAACGTATTAAAGAACGTGACCCCTGTTAAGGTCATGATTAGAAATGGCCGCCTGAATGCCCATACCTTTTCGCGGTCTCCCCATGCCTGTCTAAAACCGATTGGCAGAAGGACAAGGAACGCCACGAGTAAGCGGAAAAAAGCGATAGTAAACGGAGGCAGTTCGTTCATCGCTTTTCCTGTTAATATATTGCCTGCATAAAAAATGACCACAAGGATCATCAGTATGTACGCATACATTCTCCTCCGGCCCCCTCCCCAGTTTGAATTACAAGTAAACAATCAATGATAAAATAACGCCCACCGCAAAATAAATGATCGCTCCTAAAGCGACTGGATTTACTTCCAGGCGGAATACAGAAACGGCATACGTTTCCTTCCCATCCCCGTACACCCGGTTATCAACATTCGCATATTGTTTTCCTGTATGTTCGTTCATTTGCATGAAGACGAGGAGAATGAGTACCAAGAACCCTATGGAAAACTGGGCATCCAAAAACGGCCACCCCGTATTTTTTGCCGTCACATAAGTAAGGATCGCTTCAACACCTATTGTCAATAAAATGATTCCCCATATTTTATAACGCTTGGGAATACGATATAAAAACTTTTCATCCAAAAAGTCCATAAGCTTTGCCCCTAGAATCGGGGTCAGAAAAAGAATCGGAAAAACAATGGCCGCTGCCTTCCAATAATCGTTGAAAATCACCCTCTCCTTTCCTCTATTCCCCTTACACTACCATCAAACGAACATAATTGTAAAAGAATAACAAAAGGAGGAGCATGGACGCTCCTCCCCTTTTATAAATTCTCAAAAAACAGACGAAGCACATCCGCTCCCCCGATCAATGTTCCAAGTGAGCTCCCGATATTTGCAAGCACCACAACTAAAAGAATTCTTGTCACTTTATTGTTCCAAAACCCTTTTACAGAGGTTACATCTTCAGACAAATTTTCAAAATCGCTGACATTTGGACGGCGGAAGTACGCCTGGACGAATCCGGCAAACCATCCGGCTGCAATCAACGGGTTCAATGATGTGATCGGTGCTGCAACAAAAGCCGTCAAGACAGCAAACGGATGAGCCAGAGCGGCCGCTGCTCCGATTGCAGAGAACGATCCGTTCCAGAGGATCCAGCTGATCGACTGTTGGGCTCCTGCTTCTGGATTCGCATAGAACGTATAAGCGATGATCGAAATGATCAGGATCGGAATCGCCCAACCAATGATTTTCGGCCACGGCGACTTCGGCGGCCGTTCATTGAGCTGATCTAGATTATGGTCCTCATGGATCTGCTTCTTAATTCCCGGAACGTGCGCCGCTCCAAGTACAGCCACAACCTTATCACCAGGTGCGGTTTTAATCTTCTGAGCTAAATACTGATCCCGCTCATCAATCAAAGGCTTTTTGAGCGTCGGGAAATTGTCTGTCATATCCTGCAGCATACCATCGAGCATATCCTGGGATTTCATTTTTTCGAGCTCCGCTTCCGAAATCGTCTCATTGCTGAAAATACTGTACACAATCGACATCATCAGCTTCATCTTTCCGAAAAAGCCGATATTCGACCAGATGCGGGAGAACGTAACCTGAATATTCCGATCGGCGAGCACGAGCTCTGCTCCTAGTTCATCCGCGGACTCAATGCCTTGGATCATTTCCTGGCCAGCCTTTATTCCAAACTGTTTCGCCATCCTTTTCTGAAACGAAGAAATCGCCAAATTCATCAGCAACAGCGTCGCTTTCCGGTCTTTGATCACCTGGAAAATGTCCATGTTCTTCCACTGATCCCCGTCTTTGATCGACTGATAACGCTGGGCATCAAGCTCGACACAGACCGAATCCGGACGTTCCTCTTCAATCACCTGTTTGACCTGCTCGGCACTCTGTTTAGACACGTGCGCCGTCCCAATCAGGATCAGTTCTTTATCATTTATATGCAGTCTTGTAATGTTCTCTTCTGCCATATCTACCTTCCTTTACCCTATGTATGGATTCTTTCCAAACGGTCTTCTCCATTGTACCAAAAAAGTCGTGGATATTGACAACTTCGATTCATACCGATAGAATCTCTATTAATTATCCACATCCAGACCACTCGTATAAGTTCGGAAATAAGGTCCGAACGTTTCTACCAGATCACCGTAAATGATCCGACTACGAGGGACAACTTCTTTGTATTTATGTAAAGCTTCTCGTTACGAGTGTGTCGGATTAATCGAAGGAGCGACTATAATGAACATACATGACCTTAAACAACAACTACTCACCGCAAGTAAACAAACCCCCGCAGATAAAGTCATAAAAAATGCCCGCATCCTGGATGTGTTCAACCTGGACTGGATCGAGGGCGATATCGCCATCACCAACGGAAAGATCTCAGGCATCGGCACATTCGAAGGAAAAGAAGTCATCGATGCCAAGCAGCGTTATGTCTGCCCGTCCTTTATTGATGGCCATGTCCATATCGAATCGTCCATGGTCCCACCTGCCGAATTTTCCAAAGTGGTGCTCCCACACGGCGTCACAACGGTCATCACCGATCCACACGAAATTGCCAACGTATCCGGCACCAAAGGCATCCAGTATATGCTGGACGAAGCGGAGCAGACGATGCTCGACATCTTTTTCATGCTCCCGTCCTGTGTTCCTTCTACGTCTTTCGAAAATGCAGGAGCCGTCCTGAACGCAAAAGACTTAAAGCCTTTTTTACAAGAAAAGAACGTACTCGGGCTAGCAGAAGTGATGGACTATCCGGCTCTTGCAAGTTGTGAACAGGACCTCATTGAAAAGATCATCCAAACCGTCGAAGAAAAAGGGAAAATCGATGGTCACCTTGCCGGTCTTCCAACGAACGCGATTAATATCTACCGTGCAGCAGGTATCCGTTCCGATCATGAATGTAATACGCAGGAAGATGCGTTAGAGCGTCTCCGTCGCGGGATGTATCTGCTTTTGAGAGAAGGGTCCGTCGCCAAAGACTTGAAGAACCTTCTCCCTGTCGTCACTACTCACAACGCACGCCGCTGCCTATTTTGTACAGATGATAAGCATCTAGATGATCTGCTGGATGAAGGCAGCATCGATCACCATGTCCGGTCTTCAATCGCTTTAGGCTTAGCTCCAGAACTCGCCTATCAGATGGCTTCTCTGAATGCGGCCGAATGCTATGGGCTCGACGAGAAAGGCGCGATTGCTCCTGGTTATGATGCCGATCTCCTTTTCATCAGTGACCTGAACAATGTCGTCATCGACGAAGTGTATAAAAAAGGAGAACAAGTGGCTGAGAATGGTACGTTTACCGGAAAAGCATCAGAAAGCGGAGCCGCCGATCCGTCCATTACGACATCCGTCCATTTCCACCCTGTAACAAAGCAGGCGATTCAGGTTCCCGTAAAAGACACGTCCCACATCATCGAAATCAATCCGAATCAGCTTGCCACCAATAAGCTGATCGAACCGGTAGACAGCACCGATGGTTTTTTCAAGCCTTCAATCGAAAAGGACCTCACGAAGATTGTGGTCGTTGAACGGCATCATCAAACCGGAAACGTCGGCGCAGGCATTCTGAAAGGCCTCTCAATTAAAACAGGAGCCATCGCGACCACCATTGCCCACGACTCCCATAATATCGTGGCAGCCGGTACAAATGATGTGGACCTGTTGCTCGCAATAGAGCACTTAAAGACCATGCAAGGAGGACTCGTCATTGTAAAAGAAGGAATCGTCATCGCTGACCTTCCGTTGACCATCGCCGGTCTGATGTCCGAAAAACAAGCAGAAGATGTTTATACTGAGCTTCAACAAATCGATCAAGCCGTTCACGACATCGGCTTCACAGGAGACTTCAACCCATTCCTGACGTTGTCCTTTTTGACACTGCCCGTCATCCCCGCATTAAAGATGACCGATCAGGGACTGTTTGACGTGGAACGCTTCACCCATATCGAAGTATGACCATCTAAATCATTAAAAAAACGCATGAACACAGATTTCCCATCTGATTCATGCGTTTTTATGTGTTATTCAAAATGTTCTTCCACGTATTCCTGTTCTTCATCAGCGGTCATCAACCGGAGAGCTTCTCCAACCGTTCCGTCCTTCTCTTTCCAAATCTGGTTATGAACGTCTACAGCATTACTGAAGTCACCTTCCTGCCAAGCCGTCAGCACTTCACGGAAAAACGCTTCATTTGTATAATCGGCCTCATCTAACGTTTGAAGCATCTTGTCAAGCCGCTCATCTGTAATCTGCAAATGTCCCCACTTCTTCGTAGCATAAATCTTCTGGTGCGTCATCTTATGTATATTCTCGCGAAAGCTGAATTCGGAAGGGATCCCTTCTTGCTCTTCTGACTCCTCCTCATCACCTTCATTCTCCGTTACATCAACAAACTGAGCTTCCGTCTCCGTCTCAGGAAGACGCTCCTCTTCTGGAATCGAAGCACGTGAATCTTGTAAAAAACCGTTAAGAGCATAATAAGTGCCACTGCCTATTAATACGATACTAAAAAAAGCAATTAACCCAATCCAAACCTTATTCAAACCAATTGACCCCTTTCAACAGCAATATTAATTCAATTTTACCATATATACACCCCTGCAAATAGAAAATTGAGGGAATATGTAATAATATCGGCTTAATCATAAAGTTTTATAGCTGTTTTGTAATAAATCAAACGTAATACTTGATAAAAGCATAAGAATGATCGGTACACTAAACCATTTCTATATTTTAATTCAGGATCATTTATCAATATCTAAAAGGAACGCAGCCATTTCTTCTTTTGATTGAAATTTAAAAGCATATCCATAATGAATTTTGCTTACCCCCTGGTTTTTTCTCTTAGGGAATGTTCGGAGAGATGTATTATGATTTATACCTGTAGAACGTTCCTTTAAACGGCTGTCCCTTCTTACACTAACAGGATCGAGCACAATCGTAAGCTCTTGATTCGGCAATAAATACACAACCTCTCCATTGGTTCTATGCTCAAATTCTACTGACTTTGTACTCTCATTCGTCATTTTATAATGGACTTGTTCGATCTCTTCGATTACTTGATTCATATATCCTCCTCAGAACTCTTGTATTTTGATTAGGCCATGATTTATTGAAAATCTTCCCCTTAATGATTAGACGATTTAAAAATTAAAAAGGACGGGACTTGAACGTAAATAATCGGCTTTTTTGCTGCACTATAAGTAATCTCCTTCAAAATAGAAGAAGTGAACTTTAAAAACACTAATCAGGAATATAAAGGCCTTCACAAGTTATTTCGTAATGGAGAGTAGAGACATAAATCCTCTGTATTGTTTTATCGAACTTATTTTAAATCGATTATTAGACAAATAAAAAAGACTCCAACATTACTGTTGAAGTCTTCTTAGATAGTACCGGTGGCCGGGGTCGAACCGGCACTCCGTGAGGAACACGATTTTGAGTCGTGCGCGTCTGCCAATTCCGCCACACCGGCATCTTCTGGAGGCGGCAACCGGAATCGAACCGGTGATAAAGGAGTTGCAGTCCTCTGCCTTACCGCTTGGCTATGCCGCCACAATCGTACTATTATTATATTAATTTTATGGAGCGGGAGACGGGATTCGAACCCGCGACCCC
This sequence comes from Halobacillus fulvus, assembly GCA_004078665.1. GTDB lineage: Bacteria > Bacillota > Bacilli > Bacillales > Halobacillaceae > Halobacillus > Halobacillus fulvus. The sequence continues at coordinate 235,299 of SCFO01000004.1, forward strand.
CACCTTGGCAAGGTGGTGTTCTACCACTGAACTACTCCCGCAAGAAAAATGGCTGGGCCAGCTGGATTCGAACCAGCGCATGACGGTACCAAAAACCGTTGCCTTACCGCTTGGCTATGGCCCAATATGAGTTTCTTTTATTAGAGAAAAATGGGGCGGTTGATGGGGATCGAACCCACGAATGCCGGAACCACAATCCGGTGCGTTAACCACTTCGCCACAACCGCCGTTATCAAAAGCAGGGGTAGTAGGAATCGAACCCACATTGACGGTTTTGGAGACCGTAGTTTTACCATTAAACTATACCCCTATTTGAAAATATGAAATTAAATGGTGGAGGGAGTAGGACTCGAACCTACGAACCCGATGGGAGCGGATTTACAGTCCGCCGCGTTTGGCCAACTTCGCTATCCCTCCATGTTATAAATGGTGCCGGCCAGAGGACTTGAACCCCCAACCTACTGATTACAAATCAGTTGCTCTGCCAGTTGAGCTAGGCCGGCTTCAAGATGGTGGCTCGGGACGGAATCGAACCGCCGACACACGGATTTTCAGTCCGTTGCTCTACCGACTGAGCTACCGAGCCATAACTATGTATTTGTGAAAGTGGCGGTCCGGACGGGACTCGAACCCGCGACCTCCTGCGTGACAGGCAGGCATTCTAACCAACTGAACTACCGGACCAACTTTTCAAAATAATTTGGTTGCGGGGGCAGGATTTGAACCTGCGACCTCCGGGTTATGAGCCCGACGAGCTACCAGACTGCTCTACCCCGCGATAGTGTGGAAATCTTTTTAATGAATTCCCATTACATATTAAGTTTATTCAATGGTGGAGGATGCAGGGATCGAACCTGCGACCCCTTGCTTGTAAGGCAAGTGCTCTCCCAGCTGAGCTAATCCTCCGAGTGGTGACCCGTACGGGATTCGAACCCGTGTTACCGCCGTGAAAGGGCGGTGTCTTAACCACTTGACCAACGGGCCAAAGTTTTGATGGCGGAGAGTGAGGGATTCGAACCCTCGAAACCGTGGTAACGGTTTACACGAATTCCAATCGTGCTCCTTCGGCCAGCTCGGACAACTCTCCATAATATGGCTCCAACGGTAGGATTCGAACCTACGACCGATCGGTTAACAGCCGATTGCTCTACCACTGAGCTACGTTGGAATAATGTTAGAAACCTGGCAGCGTCCTACTCTCACGGGGATAAACCCGACTACCATCGGCGCTGAAGAGCTTAACTGCTGTGTTCGGCATGGGAACAGGTGTGACCTCTTCGCCTTCACCACCAGATCTCTGTTGCTTTTTTCAAGGACAAGATATATTATATGATCCTTTTTGAAAAAATGCAAGGGTTAATTTAAACTTTTTTGCAAACCATCAAAACTGGATAAGTACAACATTCACGATTGAAAACACGTTTTTCATAACTAGCTTTCGCTTTTTAAATATAGATAAGTCATCGATCGATTAGTATCCGTCAGCTCCACGTGTCACCACGCTTCCACCTCGGACCTATCAACCTCATCGTATCTGAGGGATCTTATTACCTTATAGGTAAGGGAAATCTCATCTCAAGGGGGGCTTCATGCTTAGATGCTTTCAGCACTTATCCCGACCACACGTAGCTACCCAGCGATGCTCCTGGCGGAACAACTG
>SCFO01000005.1 GCA_004078665.1 Halobacillus fulvus
CGAAGGGATCAGCTCGCTTCCCGCGCTCGACTTGCATGTATTAGGCACGCCGCCAGCGTTCGTCCTGAGCCAGGATCAAACTCTCCATAAAAGTAGTTTGAAAAGCTCATTTGCACACCGAATGTGCGTTGTTTCTTTTTCCTCTATATAATAGAAGAAATGTTTTGACGTACTGGTTGGTTCGTTCAGTTTTCAAAGATCAAATGAAAAGGACTGCCTATGCGACAGTAATCAAATTCTAGCATACTGTGTAATGAAGTGTCAATACAGTTGTTAGATTTTGTTGAAATAATTTTCTTCACCCGATTTCCTGTTGGTTTATCGGGCAACGTTCTCTATAATACATCCCTTTCAACGAAGAGTCAATGACTTTTTTAAATGAAGAGATTCACAAGGTAGATAATCAGATATGAAAGGTGGACAAGAATCAAAAGCTGCTTATGATCAGACAAAACAAAACGCATGAAATCATTCCTTTATGATTCCATGCGCTCTTTTCTCCTGTCGATTTCTTTAGGACTGAATATAATAAATAGATTTGTGCTTTTTCTTTCTGATCATTCTTGCCGCCATTTTTGCTCCACGCTTATCATCTGTCACGAGCAATATCTGTTTTGGACAATCAAAGCGTTCTTTCAGCTCTCTTGGCAAATAACTAAGCGGTATATTTTCTGCACCTGGATAAGGAGAACGATAAGAAGAGATATAATCACGAATATCTATAATACAAAAATCATCCAGAGAAACGGACTGGTGATTCATAGGTTTTAATACATTTTGGTTATATCGGATATAAATAAGGATTAGTCCTGTTGTGATAACGAAAGTAAGAAAGAGCTCCATTGTATCTTAACCTTTCTTCATTAGAATACTAGCTCTCCATCCCACTCAAGCATTCCGCCTTCCATGTTTTTCACTTTGGAAAAACCTTGATCCTTCATATATTCGGCAGCTTTCATGCTGCGGCGGCCGGAGCGGCAGATCATCACATATTCCTGATCTTTAGGAAGCTGATCGACGTTTTCCGGAACATTGCCAAGCGGAATGTGTTTAGCCGTTGGAATCATACCTTGTGCGACTTCTTCATCTTCACGCACATCAATGAGCGTAACATCTTTATTTTCTTCAATCATTTCTTCTACTTGTTGGGGTGTTACTTCTTCAATTTGATTCATTGTTATTGCCTCCTTTAGCTAGTTGCATTCATTATTGTATTAGAATTTATTTTAAAGTCAAGAAATCAGTTTGTTCATAAAAAGCCCTCAAAAAAACATCCACTCCGGAAATAGAACCGGAGTGGATGTAATGGTTTAATTCGCAACGATATTTACGAGTTTTCCTGGTACAGCGATGACTTTACGAACGGTTTTTCCTTCGAGCCATTGCTGTACATCCCCATTTTCGAGGGCCTGTTTTTCAAGGTCTTCTTTAGAAGCATCTTTATTCACCATCATTTTGGCACGCACTTTCCCCATCACTTGAACGACGACTTCCACTTCGTCTTCGACAAGCTTCGATTCATCGTAAGTCGGCCACTCTTGGTAACTGATGGTTTCATCATGACCGAGTTTCTCCCAAAGCTCTTCTGCAAGGTGAGGAGCGACTGGAGATAGTAGCTTAACGAACCCTTCCACATATTCTTTAGGAATTTCGTCTACCTTGTATCCTTCGTTGATGAACACCATCATTTGAGAGATCCCTGTATTGAAGCGAAGTTCCTCAAAGTTTTCCGTTACCTTTTTCACTGTTTCATGATAGACCTTCTCAAGCGTCTTCTCTTTGCTGTCGTCTTTTACAACAGAAGAAAGCTCTCCTTCATGGACAAACAACCTCCATACACGGTCGAGGAAGCGACGTGCTCCGTCTAGTCCGTTGGTAGACCAGGCGATGGAAGCATCAAGTGGGCCCATGAACATTTCGTATAAGCGTAACGTATCCGCTCCATGAGAGTAGACGATATCATCCGGATTCACGACGTTCCCTTTTGATTTACTCATCTTCTCGTTGTTTTCTCCAAGGATCATTCCCTGGTTGTAAAGCTGTTGGAACGGCTCTTTTGTCGGGACGACTCCGGCATCGTAAAGAACTTTGTGCCAGAAGCGTGCGTAAAGCAGGTGAAGGACGGCGTGCTCCGCTCCTCCGATATAAATATCTACCGGCAGCCATTTTTTTAACTTGTCGAAATCAGCAAAGGCTTCTTCGTTATCTGGATCGATATAACGAAGGTAATACCAGCAGCTTCCTGCCCATTGCGGCATCGTATTGGTCTCTCTCCGGCCTTTCATCCCTGTTTCTGGATCGGTAACATTCACCCAGTCATCGATGTTGGCTAGTGGAGATTCACCTGTACCGGATGGTTTGATTTCTGTAGTTTTCGGAAGTGTAACTGGAAGTTCGTCTTCCTTAACAGGTGTGATCGATCCATCTTCCCAGTGGATGACAGGAATCGGCTCACCCCAGTAACGTTGACGACTGAATAGCCAGTCACGCAAACGATACGTCGTTTTCTTCTGGCCTTTTTCATTCTTTTCAAGCCACTCGATCGCTTTCTGGATCGCTTCGTCTTTATCCAGACCGTTAAGAAAATCGGAATTGATATGTTTTCCGTCTCCTGTGTAAGCTTCTTTCAAAGTGTCTCCGCCCTCAACGACAGGAATGATGGGCAGATCGAACTTCTGAGCAAATTCATAGTCGCGTTCATCATGCGCAGGGACAGCCATAATGGCTCCGCTACCATAGCTCATCAATACATAATCCGCGACCCAAATCGGCAGTTTTTCTCCATTGATCGGGTTGACTGCATAAGCCCCCGTAAATACACCCGATTTATCTTTAGCCAAATCTGTACGCTCTAGATCACTCTTGTTCTGGGATTGTTCAATATAAGCTTGAACCTCTGCTTTATGATTTTCCGTGACTACCTCTTGAACGAGTGGATGTTCAGGAGCAAGCACCGCATAGGTTGCCCCAAACAGCGTATCCGGTCTTGTCGTAAATACATCGAAGGATGCCTCGCGGTTCTCAATTGTAAAAATGACCTCGGCTCCTTCAGATTTCCCGATCCAGTTCCGCTGCATATCTTTGATGCTTTCCGGCCAGTCCAGATCTTCAAGGTCTTCAAGCAGACGGTCTGCATACGCTGTAATTTTTAGCATCCACTGTTTCATCGGACGTCTTTCAACAGGGTGTCCTCCCCGTTCACTCTTTCCGTCAATGACTTCCTCATTGGCAAGCACAGTTCCAAGTGCCGGGCACCAGTTGACGGCTACTTCATCGATGTATGCAAGACCCTTTTCATAAAGCTTAAGGAAGATCCACTGTGTCCACTTATAGTAATTCGGATCCGTTGTATTGACTTCACGGTCCCAGTCATAAGAGAAACCGAGCTCCTGAATTTGTCTGCGGAATGTGTCGATGTTATGTTTTGTAAATTCTTCAGGATCGTTCCCTGTATCAAGTGCATACTGCTCAGCAGGAAGTCCGAACGCATCCCATCCAATCGGATGAAGAACCTCGTAACCTTGCATCCGCTTCATACGGGAAAGGATATCTGTAGCGGTATATCCTTCCGGGTGACCAACGTGAAGACCGGCACCAGATGGATACGGAAACATATCCAGCGCATAAAATTTCTCTTTCTCAGAATGGCTATCTGTTTTAAATGTTTTGTTTTGCAGCCAGTACTGCTGCCATTTCTTTTCAATGGTTTTATGATCAAACGCCATTTCTTTTCCTCCTCTATGTCTATAAAAAAATATAAAAAGCCCCTCATCCCAATATGGGACGAGAGGCTTGAATCCCGCGGTACCACCCAAATTAACGTATTATACGTTCACTCGAAAGATCGATAACGGCGATTCCACCGGCAAAAGCTCATGTCTCACACTCACTTCTGCGACATCCGAGGTGAGTTCATAAAGGTTAAGGACAGCTTACACCAACCGCTGCCTCTCTTCATTGCTTAACTCTTCATTACTAGTCCTCTTCTACGTCATTTCATTTATATTCGTATCTTAAAGAAAGCGCCGCCCTTTGTCAAGCAGCCTCCCAGACAGCAACGCAGACAGTCATTCGACCTCATGTTATACTATTCAAAAAGTCAGGAGGCTGAAAATGAAAAAGTTGATCAGCAAAGGGATTCGGTATGCAATGAAGAATCCTGAAAAAACCAAAGAATACGCGAAAAAAGCACTGGAAACGGCTCAGAAATATAAAGGCTCTAAAAGTTCATCACGCCCCAAACGATAACCTGCATGAATACTATGCAGGTTTTTTCTCGCTTTTTGTCCTCCCCCTACTCATGATAGAATAAGGTGTGATTTTGATATGGAAGGAAGAACACTATGCCTTTACACCGCATTTTAGATTACGCACATCTTTTGATAAAAGAAAACTTGTCCCCCAATGGCGTTGTGATCGACGGAACGTGCGGCAACGGTCACGATACACTTTTTCTCGCTAGCCTTATGGAAGAAAGCGGACATGTCTATGCCTTTGATATTCAAGAGAAGGCCATCACAGAGACGAGTTCAAGACTTGAAGAGAATAAGCTGCGTGGGCGCGTCTCCCTTATACATGACTCTCATGCCAATGTGGATGAGCATCTATCCGAGGACCACAGAGACCGTCTTCAAGGAGCGATTTTCAACTTAGGATATCTTCCTGGAAGCGATAAAAGCGTCGTCACGACATCGGGTGATACGATTTTATCCGTTGAAAAAATCCTTTCGATGTTGGACAAGGGAGGATTAGTCGTTCTCGGTGTCTATCACGGCCATGAAGGAGGACAACAGGAGAAAGAAGCCTTGATCGAGTTTGTACAGAACCTTGATCAGAAAAAGGTCAAAGCTCTCCACTACGGGTTCATGAACATCCAGAACAACCCGCCATTTATTATCGCTTTAGAAAAGCAAAAACCTGGTCCCCTATAAAGGGCGGCCAGGTTTTAATTTGTGGTACATTTTCGTATTGATGTAGAAAAAGGTCGCTTTTTTCCCACTCACTTTTAATAGATCCTTTACAAAGGTTTTGGCGTTCGTCAGTTTTCCAACTTTGCGATCGGCCAGGTACATCCCTACCAAACCTTTATGGATCATCTCATGAAAAGATGAATCGGGAAGCTTCTGAATTTCTTCATTTGTCCGTTTAACGAAATACTGGAAGCGTCCTTTCATCTGTTCCTCATGATCGTAATACGAACAAAAATTCAGATCCCCTTCTTCTTCATCCTCGTGCTGATCAATATAATAATCAAGCAAAATGTGTAGGCCTTGCATGAACGGGAAATAGCTTCGTTCGATTTGCTCGGCTAGTTCTTCATCCATCCGTCCTCCCAATAAGTAAGAAACTAGACAGAAGATGCCGAGAGTAGACCCACTGCAAGCGGAAAACTCGTACCACTCAAGGTTTGGCCATCTCTCCCGATAGGAATTAAACCATTGTTGCAAGCGAGGGATTCTCTCTTCTTCAATTACATGCTTATGTACTTGAAGATCGTTATACAACGATCCGAGGTGCACCGTATGATGCTGGATCAACGAATAATGTTGCGCTCCTCCGAGGACTTCTTGGCAGGCAGATACCAAATCGTGCAGGTATCCCCCGTCATTTTGATCTTCCCTGAAGGCGTAATAATTCTTAAGGTCGTTTCCCGGTGTCAGAGCGTCTGTCATCGACTGGTGAAGCATCCGAAAGTCCTCCGGGTTCATCGAAGTACTCCGGTCACACAAATTATCCAGGTAGTCACTGATTGTCTGATAAGCCACGATAAAACGAACCGCTTCCTTCCATCGTTCCCCAGCAAGAAGGCTGTAAATAGCCCCTCCTTCACAATGAAACGTTTTGGACTCGATACTCGAAAGAGCCTGTGTCCTTAATTCTTCGTTAGGAATGGCTTTCGCCTTTTCAATCCATCGATTCAACTCATGATGCACTTCTGGAAAAACTCGTCTATAAACGTTGTACATTAACCGAACGGCATTTTGCGGAGCTTGAGTAGCCACTATACACCCTCCTCTTGATGTGAGATTACACGTGACGATCTATAAATGCAACTGTGTAGTCGTATACGTCTTCCCATTCTGGCTCATTGAACAGTTCATGATACAGCCCTGGCCATTCTTTATAAGTCTTCTCGGTGACATCTACTCCATTGAACCAGGCCTTCGTCTTCTTTACATCTACCATTTTGTCGTCACCCGCCTGCATAATAACCAAGGGAACATCCGGAAAGGAATCCAGGTTCTGAAACGCCTGCTTGATCGCCAGGCGAAATTCTCTATACCATCTGACAGAGACTTTATCTAGCATAAGTGGATCTTGTTTACTTTTCTCGACCACTACCCGATTCCTTGTGCAAACCTCAGGCTTCATCGGGGACTTGACGCGTAATGCTGGGGCCACTTTATTGATGACATGCGAAACAGCTTCAAGCGGCTGCCCCGCTCCATTCAGAATTCCAGCTGCAGGGGATGATAAAATGACCCCGTTCACTTTCGGCTGAAGCTCCTGCATCGCACGGATGGCCACAACGCCTCCCATACTGTGCCCCAAAATGAAAATCGGCTGATCCTTTCTCGAAGCCTTAATCCATGTGTCCACTGTCTTTATGTAATCATCAAAGCTTTGGATATGACCAGGCTTCCCTTCCACTATTCCTTGTCCAGGAAGGTCGCCATAAATGACGGAATATCCATCCTTTTGAAACGTTTCTACTAATGTCTCATATCTCCCTGAATGCTCAAAGGCACCATGAATCAAAATGATCGTCGCCTTACTCGGTGATGCATTTACTATTTTCATAGCTACACGTCCCTTATCGTTTTGCTATACTGATTATAATGACATTATAAGGGGGTTTCTTATGATTTGCGAATATAAAGGAAAATATCCTCAAATAGACGAAACGGCGTATATCGCTGAAGATGCTGTGATCACAGGGGATGTGACGATCGGAAAAGAAGCAAGCATCTGGTTCAAGACGGTGATTCGCGGCGATGTTGCTCCCGTACATATCGGAAATCGCACAAACGTCCAGGATTTAAGCATGCTTCACCAAAGTCCGAACCTGCCTTTGATCCTTGAAGATGGGGTAACCGTCGGCCATCAGGTGACCCTTCACTCGGCTGTTATCAAGAAGAACGCATTGATCGGGATGGGTTCTCTCATTTTAGATGGGGCTGAAATCGGCGAGGGAGCCTTCATTGGGGCTGGCAGTCTTGTCCCACCAGGGAAAAAGATTCCAGCAGGATCACTCGCTTTCGGCAGACCGGCCAAAGTGGTCAGAGAACTGAATGAAGAGGATTACAAAGAAATGGACCGGATTCGAAAAAGCTACGTGGAAAAAGGACAATATTACAAAGAAGCACCGAAGCTGCCATGAAACCTATTGAACCAAAAAAAGACTGCCGACTCGCGAACGAGTGGCAGTCTTTTTCAATTATTGAAACCGATTTTTCAAATCTTCTGCACGATCCGTCTTCTCCCAAGGGAATTCAACGTCCGTGCGGCCAAAGTGACCATATGCCGCTGTTTGACGATAGATCGGGCGACGTAAATCAAGCATTTTGATAATGCCAGCCGGTCTAAGATCGAACAATTCACGGACAGCTTCTACAAGCTTTTCTTCAGAAACTTTACCGGTTCCATTCGTATTAATGGAAATGGATACAGGCTGAGCAACACCGATCGCATAGGCTAGCTGAACCTCCACCGAATCAGCTAGTTCAGCAGCTACGATATTTTTCGCTACGTAACGGGCAGCATAAGCTGCGGAACGGTCTACCTTCGTAGCATCCTTCCCGCTGAAAGCACCACCGCCGTGTCTCGCATATCCACCGTACGTATCGACGATGATTTTACGGCCTGTCAGTCCAGCATCTCCCTGAGGTCCTCCGATTACAAAGCGCCCCGTCGGATTAATGAAATATTTCGTCTTATCGTCAATCAATTCGGAAGGAACGATTGGATCGATGACCTGTGCTTTCAAATCCTTTTGAATCTGCTCTAAAGTGATTTCCTCTGCATGCTGTGTAGAAATGACGATGGTATCCACACGAATCGGTTTGTCATTCTCATCGTATTCTACCGTCACCTGCGTCTTACCATCCGGACGTAAATATCCGAGCGTTCCATCGTTACGTACATCAGATAAGCGTTTGGCAAGCTTATGAGCAAGGGAGATCGGGAGTGGCATCAATTCTTCTGTCTCATTATTGGCAAAACCGAACATGAGACCCTGGTCACCAGCTCCGATCGCTTCTAATTCATCATCCGTCATTTGACCTTCGCGTGATTCAAGAGCAACATCGACCCCTCCTGCAATATCAGGGGATTGCTCATCGATAGCCGTCAAGACAGCACACGTATCCGCATCAAATCCGTATTTAGCTCTTGTATATCCAATATCCTTAATCGTCTGGCGGACAATGGCAGGAATATCTACATAAGTACTTGTGCTGATCTCGCCTGAGACAAGCACTAGTCCCGTTGTTACCGTTGTCTCACATGCAACCCTTGCATTAGGGTCATTTTTCAAAATTTCGTCTAAGATTGCATCAGAAATCTGATCACAAATTTTGTCAGGGTGTCCTTCCGTAACAGATTCTGATGTGAATAACCGGCGATTGGCAGGCATTCTTCAAAACTCCTCCTTCTGTAAGTACAAAGTATTTAGACGGAACTCTTTCCAGTATGTTTTAGAAGTCTCCATATAGAAGGCTTCATTATATGTCGATTTCGTCATCATGTCACAAACTCTTGAGCATTCGCATAGGGATATCTACAGGCTATGCTGCAGATCTTCCTATAAAAAGAAAAAACCCTTCCTTTTAAGAGGAAAGGGGTTGCTTCCTTTCGCTCTTATCGTCCAAGAGGTTATACACACCTCCTGCTTCAGGTTAGCACCATGTCATTGACAATGACGGTTGCCGGGCTTCATAGGGCCTGTCCCTCCACCGACTCTGGATAAGAGAGTTTCCGTTCTTGCTTATCGTACCGAAAACGATAAACGATGTCAATTAAACACAAATAGACCGAAAAACGATTTAATTTTCAAAAAAACCCTTTAACTTCCAAAATAATTCCGATCATCCCTTTTGAAATGACTGAGAACGCGTTAGAATAAAAATGTAAGCATTTTCATTAATTAGTATGGACTATTTAATCTAATGTGTTATACTAATGTTCATATTAAGTCATTCTTTATGAAAATAACTGATAAAGGCGGGTAGAGACGATGAGTATCGTAAACCAGATGTCAGAACTGAACCTTTTATTAGCCGAGGACCACATTCAACACCAGCTATCTGTCCCACAGTTGGTCGAGAAAATATTGGAGCGCCATGAGGGTACACTTACGGATCAGGGTGCGGTCCTTTCCACAACTGGAACTTATACAGGACGATCCCCTAAAGATAAATTCATTGTCAAAGATCACATATCCAGCGAAGACGTCGACTGGGGGAATGTGAACCAGCCTATCGAGGAAGAGGTCTTCGTTCGTTTATATCACAAGGTTCTTCATTACTTAAAAGAAAAAGATGAAGTTTATTCTTTCAAAGGTTATGCCGGTGCTGATCAGGAATACCGTCTTCCGATTCAGGTCATCAATGAGTTTGCCTGGCACAATCTATTCGCTCAGCAGATGTTCATCCGTCCAAAACAGGAGGAGCTTACTGACCATGAACCAGAGTTCACCGTCATTTCCGCTCCTACATTCAAAGCGGTTCCTGAAAAGGATGGAACAAACTCGGAAGCGTTCATTATCGTCTCCTTCAAATACCGTACGGTGCTGATTGGCGGAACAGAATACGCAGGAGAAATAAAGAAATCCATATTCTCCGTAATGAATTATATGCTCCCTAAACGGAACGTCCTGCCGATGCACTGCTCAGCCAACGTCGGCCAAAAAGGCGATGTGGCATTATTCTTTGGCCTATCAGGAACTGGAAAGACAACGCTCTCAGCAGATCCGCATCGTCGATTGATCGGTGATGATGAGCACGCCTGGTCGAAGCAGGGAATCTTCAATATCGAGGGAGGTTGCTACGCCAAATGCATCAGCCTCTCGAAGGAAAAAGAACCTCAGATTTTTGACGCGATTACATTTGGTACGGTACTCGAAAACGTAGTGGTAGACCCGCATACACGACAGCCAGACTATAATGACACGTCCTTGACTGAAAACACACGTGCCGCTTACCCGCTTGAACATATAGAAAACATCATTCAACCAAGCGTTGCTGGACATCCGAGTGCGATCATTTTTCTGACAGCAGATGCCACGGGTGTACTGCCGCCGATCAGTAAATTGACGAAGGAACAGGCGATGTATCACTTTTTAAGCGGATATACAAGCAAGCTTGCCGGAACAGAGAGAGGTATAACAGAACCACAGGCTACCTTCAGCGCCTGCTTCGGTTCTCCTTTCCTACCGCTTGCTCCGTCTGCATATGCTGAAATGCTCGGCCAGAAAATTGACGAGTATGAAACGGACGTTTATCTTGTGAACACAGGATGGACGGGTGGATCCTATCATGAAGGCTCCCGGATGAAACTCTCTTATACACGCGCGATGATTCACGCCGCTCTACAAGGTGAATTTCGTGATGTGGAGTTTTATACAGACCCAGTATTCGGATTGCATATCCCGACTCAGTGTCCAGGAGTGCCGAACGACGTATTGATTCCAAGGAAAACGTGGAACGATCCGGAACAGTATGATCAGAAGGCGATGGAGCTTGCCGATCAGTTCCACCAGAATTTTGAAAAGTTCAAGTATGCCGGCGAACACATAAGAAAAGCCGGGCCCGCCTATCACAGATCATAACTTTGGTTCCTCATCTCCCAATATAAAAGAGCGAGCGCTATAACAAGCGCTCGCTCTTTTATTACGTTCATGCTTCGATTTTCTTTAAACATAAGGGAAGGACCTCATCTTTCATCATAAAACTATAACGCTCATTCCCTTTCAACTGTTTCGGCAACTCCTGCAGAAGAACCGGTCCATGGGTTTCAAAATAGTGCTCCTGATCATCTAGTTCAGAAATGGTAGCGAAGTACACGTTTTTAATGACGGTACCGCCTTTTCCTTCTACATGATATTGACCGACGTATTTCAAATGATCCACTCGAGCTCCAGTTTCTTCTTTCACTTCACGTACAGCCGCTTCCTCAGCTGTCTCCCCTTCTTCTACTTTTCCACCGGGAAACTCAAGACCTCTGTCTTTGTGTTTCGTCAACAACCACTGTTCATTGTAGCGGCAAATAACCCACACATGTTTCGGCGCTTTAGAAAAAGGGTGATCTTCGAAAGATAATTTTACAGGATTGCGATAAAAATCATAAAAAGTTTCCATGTCTGATCAACTGCCTTTAGTGCTTTAAATTAGCCTATATTTTTCATTCATTTGCCTTAAGCGAAAAGAAAAGACAAGTGGCTCATCGCCCCGTAAAAAAAGCTGCCTCCCCTTTTGCATAACGATTAAAAGGTCTCTTTCACTCTGACTAAATCGTACCATAAGCAGCCCTAAAGTAAAACTTATAGATGTTTTCGTTGAGGCTTAGGAAGAGGTCTATGTTGATTTAAATAAGTACAAGGAGCAATCCAGAAGATGACCAGAGTTCTCTGGTAGGGGACATCATTCAAACGCTCATTCATTACGTCAGACCACTTTGCCGGATAAAGGTTTGTAGAAATTTTAAAATATTTTTGAAACTTTTTCCTTTTTGCGACCGTATAACAAATTAGAATACTCTGAGGAGGGGATTTCCAATGAAAAAACATATGTTGTTACTCCTAAGTACATTAGCCATTTTATTATTCGCTACAGCCTGTTCAAGTTCAGAAGCAGAGAAGCTGGATGATATTTATCAAAAGGCAGCGGAAGCGAGCGAGGAGCTGAAGAGCTTCGCCATGACCATTGATTCCGAACAGATCATCGAAATGACCGGAGCGGAAAGCACGGATGAAGCCAACCCTTTCACAGGCGGAATGCCGATCCAGACAACGATTGAATCTGAAATGCAGACAGATCCCGTAGCCTTTTATCAGACGATCGAAATGATGGGCCAGACGATGGAGCAGTATTACACACCTGAAGGCCTGTATATGACTTCTCCGCTTGAAGATGGTTGGATGAAGGCCCCTAAAGAGTTCGTCGATCAACTGAATACGATGTCGGCTCAACAGCAGACACCCGCGGACCAGCTTGACATGCTAAAAGATTATGTCGATGAATTCAGCCTTGAAACAGAGGGATCCAACTACATCCTCACCTTCACTTCAGAAGGAGAAAATGTACAGAACTTGATCGAAGATTCCTTAAAAGAAACGATGCCAGAAGGTCAAATGCCAGCCGACATCATGGAATCCATGACCGTCAACAAAGTGGACTATCAATTTGTAATCGACCAGGAAACGTACTATCCGCAAACAATGGATGTAGAGATGGACTTTACAGTTGATGAAAATGGTGAGCAGATGAATATTAAACAGTCGCTACACGGGGAGTATAGCCGTTTCAATGAAATCGAAGAAATTACGGTTCCTCAGGAAATCATCGATGAAGCAAAAGAAATCGACATGGAAGGCTTTTAATTCTGCACCGCTCAAAAACAACCGCCCCTTTCCAAAGGGACGGTTGTTTTTACTATTCCAATCTGATCGACTCAAAGCTCAAGAACACCCATCTCTGTCAGATGATTCTTTGTCGTCTCATCACCAAGCTCATAAATCTTCTGAAAGGCTGCTTTCATCCCGTCATCGAATTCATCATTTGATGCGTCTAAATGATAAGGCATCGCAGGAATATGGGCGCGGAAAAACGATCGGACATCCGCATTATACACTTCGTCAAAGATCTCCCTTAATCCAACGATCTCTTCTTTTGTAGCGTACACGATGAAATCGTCATTATTCCCATCGTGATTGACGGAAATTTCTCTTGTCCCAATGTTGATATAGTACTTATTCTTTTCCATCTTCCGTCCTCCTTTACGTGTAGTGTGTTCCGTAAAGGAGATGTTTATTACGGGGTAAGGACCAGTTTGTGTTCTGTTACATATTCTAAATATTCAAGGTCGACATCAATGCCTATACCGGGCTGGTCGGGAACCTCTATTCTCCCTGCCTTCATTTCGATGCCAGGCGACACGATATCCCTCTCGAAATACCTCGTCGATCCCGATAAGTCACCAGGGATAGAAAAATTCTCAAGCGATGCCATTGCGAGGTTGTGGGCTTTTGATATTCCAGACTCGACCATCCCCCCACACCAGACAGGAATATTCCGGGATAAGCAATAGTCGTGTATGGATACTGCGGCCTTCATCCCTCCAACACGGCTGATTTTTATGTTCACCGTTTTACAGCTGTTCAATTCAACGGCCTGCACAGCATCGTCAGCGTTCATGATTGATTCGTCCAGACTCACAGGCGTTTGTATCGAGCTTTGAAATTTCTGATGTAAATAAAAATCCCCCGGCCGGAATGGTTGCTCGATCATCAGTAGCTTATATTCGTCAAGGCTTTTTAAATAGGCCATATCTTTTTCACTATACTGCCCATTCGCATCGATCATAAGTGGCAACCCTGGGTCGATGCGTTGAACATCCTCGATCAAGGCTTTTTCTTCCCCTTTTTTCACCTTCAGCTTGAACCGTTCATAGCCTTCCGTTTTCAGATGGTTGATGTCCTCTTCCAATGAAGCAGACAAACTCAGTACGGCTCCTGCTTTAACATAATCTCTTGTTCCCCCAATGAGCGTCTTCAAGCTCTGATCTGTCTGCTTCCCGTACAGATCCCATAACGCGCCTTCCAAACCTGCTTTCGCCATCGGATGTCCCTGAATATCGCCAACTAGTTCAGAAACATCACGCGGATGCTGGACTTTTGACGAAAATAGTCTTGGAATTAGGAAATCAGTGAGGATGTGCCAAGCAGTATCAATCGTCTCTGACGTATAAAATGGACGATCGAATGCAGTGACTTCTCCGTACCCACGGATACCAGAAGGATCAAAGACTTCCACAATTATCAGCTTTCGTTTTTCAACGGCTCCCTGGTGCGTTGTGAACGGCTTTTTTAAAGGAAGCGTGATTTGGCGCAAAACGACCTGCTCGATTTTCATAAACGCTCCTCCTCTAAGGCTTCGAATAACTTCCTTCGCAAAATCTTGTTTGAAGCATTTCTTGGCAAAGACGTGATCGTATGAATGTCTTTTGGCCATTTGTACTTCGCGAGTTTTTCTTCACAAAAGCGCAACACATCTTCTTTACGGAAGCTTGTCGGATCATCGACAACGAGAAAAGCGACGGGGGCTTCTCCCCACTGTTCGTCTTTCCTTCCGGTGACACCCGCTTCTCGCACTCCAGGATAACTTGTCAATACACTCTCTATCTCTGCAGGATAGATGTTTTCTCCTCCGGATATAATGACGTCTTTGACCCGGTCGACAACATAAAGAAAGCCATCCTCATCCTGATACCCAAGGTCGCCTGTTCGAAAATAGTCTTGATCAGGAACAGGACGGTTGTAATACCCTTTGGAAACCATCGGACCGCGGACGAGTATTTCTCCAACCTCTCCTTGGTCGGCGTCCACAATCAAGGAGGCAGGGCTTAATGCTTTCCCCGCAGATCCTAACTTCTGAAAAGCAAATTCTGGACTCAGTGTCGCAATTTGAGAAGACGTTTCTGTCATGCCGTACGTTTGAAAAACCGGAATATTCCGCTCATAGGATTGCTTCAATACCTTTTCAGGTACCGGTCCACCCCCAAGCAGCATGCAACGGAAGTGATCCGGGTAGGTTTGGTTCCCTAGTTGTTCAATAAGCCGCTGCAACATGACGGTGACGACAGAAACATGAGTAATCCCCCGGTTGAAAATAGCTTCTAGAACCGTTTCTGCATGGAACTTTTCCAGGATCTCAACGGTCACTCCATAAATCACTCCTTTCATGATCATGGAGAATCCACCGACATGAAACATAGGAAGACAAAGGAGCCACTGATCGTCTGACTGAAGGCCAAGATTCAGAGCCGAGCTGATCGCACTATAATAGTGATTTCCATACGTATGCATAACCGCTTTAGGGTGTCCTGTCGTCCCTGAGGTGTACATCATCGTAAAAACTTCGTCTAAATCTAAATCTTCAACCAGCGATACGCTTTCCCTAGAACTTGGCTGGAAGTCGTCGACATTCCAAATCGGAATGGAAGACGTTGCTTCGGAAGCCACGTCAATCAGCCGATCATTGGTGAATACATAAGAGACATCTGCATCGTTAAGTTGATAAGCAATTTCTTCCGCTGTCAACCGGTTGTTCAGCAATACGGCAATCGCTCCAACATAGCTTACAGCGTGAATCCATACCGGCATCTCCTCTTGATTATCAAGCAGCAATGCAATGGTCGTCCCTTTGTCGATTCCTTTTTGTTTCATACCCGCTCCAACAGCTCTGCTTTTTATCTGGAGTTCTTTAAAGGTCAGAGTTCTTCTATGTGGCAGACGAAGAGCTTCTTTATTCGGATTCAGTTCGACCTGCTTATCAAGCCAATGAGGAATTTTTTCTCCCATCAACGTTCCTCCTCTTTGATAAAGATAAATAATGTATCATGCGAAAAGTTGGAACAGGCTGACAGAGGGCACCTTTCAGCCACACTTTTCTCGCATTGAAATCATACACGAATGAAGAAAGGGACCGCCCAAAATGGGAAGCCCCTGTGTATAAGTATGTTCAGTTTTAAAACATTAAGGGAAACGCGGGAACTTGTCGAAGTCCGGCTTTCTTTTCTCCTTAAATGCGTCACGACCTTCTTTTGCTTCCTCTGTCGTGTAATAAAGAAGGGTTGCATCTCCACCCATTTGTTGAAGACCAGCAAGACCATCTGTATCCGCATTAAAGGATGCTTTCAGGAAGCGTAGTGCTGTAGGAGATTTCTCAAGCATTTCACGGCACCATTGAACCGTTTCTTTTTCAAGATCGGCTAAAGGCACAACTGTGTTGACAAGACCCATATCCTCAGCTTCTTTCGCGCTGTATTGACGGCATAGGAACCAGATTTCACGGGCTTTCTTATGACCTACGATACGCGCTAATAGACCTGCACCGTATCCAGCATCGAAGCTTCCTACTTTTGGACCTGTTTGACCGAAAATAGCGTTATCTGCGGCAATCGTAAGGTCACATACTACATGCAGGACGTGACCTCCTCCAATAGCATAACCGGAAACCATTGCTACAACCGGTTTAGGAATGACACGAATTAGACGCTGAAGGTCCAATACATTCAAACGAGGAATTTTATCGTCTCCGACGTATCCGCCGTGTCCTCGCACTTTCTGGTCTCCACCAGCACAGAAAGCGTCATCTCCTGCTCCAGCAAGGACGATCACTCCGATTTTGGAGTCATCACGAGCATATGCGAAGGCATCGATCAATTCTTGTACCGTTTGAGGACGAAAAGCATTTCTCACCTCAGGACGGTTGATCGTAATTTTAGCGATCCCTTCGAAGGTTTCATACATGATATCTTCATATTCGCGTTCGCGAACCCATTCAAAAGACATGTGTCTTCCTCCTTTATCTAACATTTAAATATGTGGACGATGATTTGCCAACATATGACAAACGCTTACATCCATTTCTCATTGTACCATGAACCGGTCTACAATTTTAGCATATTCTCTCGGATTTTCTAAATGAACAGTATGTCCAGCTGATTGTACCTGGACCCACTCTACCTCTGGAAGCCTGTTACGCATCTGCTCGTTAATCGCAATAAACTTGGCATCATATTCTCCGGTTACGAGCCAGACAGGGGTGCGAATGGTACTCAAATCTCCCCACCATGACGGCTGCACACCCGTACCCATACTTCGCAATGATTCGATCAAGCCTGCTTGATTCTGATTCAATCGCTGACGGCGGAGGTTTTCGCGGACATCTTCAGGCAATTGCTCTTGTGTCTTGAATAGCGGCAGCTTCTCCCAATAATCTGTAAACGCCTCGATCCCTTTCCTCTCAATCAACTCGATTAAGCCTGTATCTTTCGCCTGACGAGCAATCTGTTCCCTAGAAGTGGCCAACCCAGGCGACGCGCTTTCTAGAAGCAAACGTTCGACTTTTCCGGGATAGAGAATCGCAAAAGAGAGGGCTGTCCTTCCTCCCATTGAATACCCAAGTAGAGATACACGTTCTAAAGACATCTGCTCAAGCAAATCGTGTAAATCACGGCAAAAGTCTTCCATCGTCTGAAGACGGGTCACACCTGTTTTTCCGTGTCCCGGCAAATCGATCCGGATGATTCTGTAGGATCCTTGCAAATGACGTATCATTTCGTCGAAGCTGCTTCCGCTTCCTGTGAAGCCGTGAAGAAGTAATAGAACAGGTCCTTCTCCATGGTCCTCGATCCAGTATGTTCGATTATTCACCTGTTTGTACATCATCGATGCTCCCATTCAAAATAGCTTCCGATAAACTTTGCCATTTGGCTTTATGAAACGGAACATGGTCGGTTCGATTAGTCATGACTTCGATTACGGAAAAACGATGTTGCTGGTAGCTTTCTTTCAAAGCATTCTTGTACTCTTCCCAAGTTCCAACACGTTTATGAGATCCCCCATACATTTCAACAGCATGAGAAAAATCGAGTCCGAGCGGTGTTCCAAATAGTTCTTCAAAATGACTTGTTTGATCAGCCTGAGGCAGATAGGAGAAAATCCCGCCACCGTCATTATTGATCACGACAATCGTAAGCGGAAGCTGCTTTTGTTTCGCTAACCAAAGCCCGTTCAAGTCGTGGAAGAACGAAACATCTCCTAATAAAAGCGTGGTTCTTTTTCCCGATGCTGCACAACCAAGAGCGGTCGAGACGACACCATCAATCCCGTTCGCTCCCCGGTTTGCCATAATGGTCACATCTTTAGGAGTTGTCATGAAAAAACTGTCTACATCACGAATAGGCATACTATTACCAACGAAAAGGTTGGACTGATCCGGAAGACATTCCGATAAATAAACGACAGCATGCCCTTCATTTAATTGATCATCTACTTCTTTTAACATATGACTCTTGGCAATCCTATTCATCTTTCTCAACGTGAGCAGATAGTCATTCTCTTCCTTGATTTCCGGCACACACGCTGCGGCCTGTTCAGCAAAAGTTGTCGGGTCGGCCCACAGGAACTGAACAGACAGCCCGGCCGGTTCCCGGTAACTTTTATGAGAATCTACAATGAAGTGATCGATGTGCGGATCATATTTTTGCACCCACTTCAAATAGGCTTTTGATACGGGCATGGCACCGAACCGAAGGATATAATCAGGCTTTACCTGTTCTCCGATTTCAGCTGATTTAAGGAGAGCATCATAATTCTCGATGATATTCCGTTTGTCATGAACCCCTGTGCGAAGCTGCGATAAGGGGTCAGCCAAAACCGGAACTCCAAGACGTGATGCAAGCGTGCCGATTGCCTCCCCAAGCGATGGATCTGTCTGCGGACCAACGACGATCATCCCCCGTTCATAGTCGGCAAATCGTTCAACAAGTTGTTTCATTTCGTCATCAGGAAGACGTCGTTTTCCTGTCATCGCTTTCGGGACCGGCTTTTCTCCTTCCCTCCACAACCCAGACAATTGAAAATCAGGGACAAGCGGTTCCCGAAAAGGGAAATTCAAATGTACAGGACCCGGGTGGTCGCTACTCGCTTCTTCTACTGCACGAGCTGCCTGACGCCTGGCGTATTGATGCATTCCAGGTCCCGGAATCACCAGGTCCTGATACCACCTGACATAACGTCCGAACATATCCGTCTGGTCAATCGCCTGCGGTGCCCCGACATCACGTAATTCATGAGGACGGTCCGCGGTAAGAACAAGTAGTGGTACCCGGCTATAATAGGCCTCAACGATCGCCGGGTAGTAATTGGCCGCGGCAGTTCCAGACGTACAAACGAGCGCCACCGGCTTTTGTTGCTCCTTTGCGAGTCCTAGAGCAAAAAAAGCAGCGGAGCGCTCATCCAAGTGTACCCAGTGACGGATATCATCATGCTCAGCAAAAGCAATCGCCAAAGGTGTCGAGCGGGAGCCTGGAGAAATAACGACATCCTCCACGTTTGAATAGATTAGCTGATCGATAAAATGAGTGACAAATTTCGATAATGACTCCACGTGTTCCATCAACATCCTCCTAAAACAGATAGCATCGGCTTTAATTTCACAGCGGTCTCTTCGTACTCCGCCTCAGGATCCGAATCTTCTACGACTCCGCATCCGGCAAACAACGAAGCTTCACTTCCTTGTATAAGAGCAGAGCGTATCGCTACCGCAAACTCCCCGTTGTCACGGTCATCAATCCAGCCGATAGGCCCAGCATACCAACCGCGATTGAGGATTTCGTGGGAACGGATATATTGAACAGACTCTTTTTGCGGGAGCCCACCAAGTGCTGGCGTCGGATGCAGCTTCTCCACTACTTCCAAAAGCGTGTAGCCTGGATTCAGCACGGCGGTCACCGGCGTATATAAATGCTGAAGATTTCGCAGCGGATAAAGCACAGGCTTGTCCGGAATTTGAACATCATGACAGCAGGCTTCAACGGCCTCACGGATCATTTCCACAACAAACTGATGCTCCTGGCGGTTTTTCGGATCATAGAGAAGCTCCTGGCCGAAACGTTCGTCCTCTTCCTCTGTCTTTCCGCGTGGAACCGTTCCAGCAAGACACGTACTGACAAGCTGCTGCTGATCGAGCTTTGCTAACCGCTCAGGCGTCGCACCGATAAAATAATCCCCTTCACTCTCAAAAGCGAAGATATAACTGTTCTTCTGCATATCAGCCAAAGCTTTAAGCACGGCCTCCACGCGAACAGGCTCTTTAAAAATGACGCGCAGTTCCCTGGCGAGTACAACTTTATCAAGAGACCCATTCTTTATATCTTCTGTAGCTTTTCGCACGCTTTCTTTCCAAGCTTCTGGTGCGATTTCCTTTTCTCCCGTCCGGACAGGAAGATCCACATCCCATGGACTCTCAGACAAAAGCATATCTTGCTGTTCCTCAATCTGATGAATGATCTGCTGAGTATGATCTTCTGGGTAAATGAACAGATTGGTCGTCAAATAGGACGTCCCATCCTTATTGGTCAGAAGAAAAGCAGGGATCGTCATTTGGCTATCCGAAAAAGACTCCCAAGGGCGAGTGCTTGTCTGCTCGGGATCAAAGCTGAATCCCCCGAGGCTGACAATGCCTGTCCCCTTCTCCCCAAACTCATCATACGTGACTGCTTTCGACGTAATGGTCGTCCAAAGAGTTTGTATGTCGTCAAAACGTTTCGCGCTGGAAGAATACAATTTTCTTGCAGAACCGATTCCAACCATCGTAAAGTCTTCGTCTGCACTTTTCCAGAATGAACGATGTTGATCAATCGCACGACCTGCATATAAAAAATGAAAAGGGTCCTGTGGTGAAATGTGATCGACTACACTGACCAGCTGCGGCGTTTCCTGTTTTCTGGCTCTATTTATGGCGTCCTCAATGATTTTATCCAGTTGAGGGACTTTAGTATGAAGCATAAAAAAATTCCTCCCGTTCCTTAAGGGACGTTACGATTTATAAAAAATGACCCATTGTCATTTTAAAAATTGTAAACATGCATCATCCTCTATTTTATTCTCTTTTTTCTCTTGACTCAAGGATTCTCCATTCAAACTTGCACATTCTTACAATGATTGACACCCCGGTACTCTTTCCCTAAACTTAAGATGGTATATTATGATTAGATAAAGAACAAGGGAGAGAACACCTATGAGCTCTATGCCAAACCAAAACATGAAAGCTTCCTTGAATGAACGTGAAGGATTTCAAGTATGGTGGAGACTTCTGCGTCCCCATACCTTGACAGCCGCTTTCGTTCCAGTCTTTGTAGGGACGATGCTGGCCGCAATGGAACAGCCTATTAACTTCTTGTTATTTGCAGCGATGTTACTTGCCTCTATTCTCATTCAAGCAGCCACCAACATGTTTAATGAATACTACGATTATGCGAGGGGACTCGACAACGAAAATTCTGTCGGAATCGGCGGAACGATCGTAAGAGACGGGATCAGTCCAAAAACCGTGTTATCTTTAGCGATCGCCTTTTTCGTGATTGCCGGACTTCTCGGCGTGTACATCTGTTTATCTTCAAGCTGGTGGATTGCCGTCATCGGACTGATCTCTATGCTTTTCGGTTACCTTTACACAGGAGGACCGTACCCAATCGCCTACACACCTTTTGGAGAAATTACGGCCGGCTTATTCATGGGGACGATCATCATTGGAATCAGCTATTACATTCAGACTCTTACGATGTCATGGAGTGTCATCCTCGTTTCCGTACCGGTTGCGATCTTTGTCGGAGCTATTCTACTTGCCAACAATATTAGAGACCGTGTCGGCGATGAGGAGAACGGTAGAAGGACATTAGCGATTTTATTCGGTCATAAAGGTTCGATCCGCTTCCTGACGATTCTTTTCGCCGTTGCATATGGATGGACCATCTTGCTGATTTTCACAGGGACATTGCCTTACTGGTCTTTTATCACCTTATTTAGTATTCAAAAAGCTTTAAAGGCCATTCAAGGATTTGTTGGAAAAAAAGAGCCGCTCGAAATGCTGCCTGCTATGAAAGCCACAGCTCAAACGAACACGATTTACGGCCTACTTTTAGGACTGTCACTGCTTATACAACTTTACATTCCATTAGGATAAAAAGAAAAGGATGGTCCAGAAACCATCCTTTTCTTTTATCTTCTTTCTTGTGGAGACTGGTATAGATTTGAATCAGAGAAAGTGATGCTTTGGTAATAGCGTACTCCTTAGCTGAGTAACCGTCTTACTTATACATCTGGCCTTACATCACTTACTTATGTACACACAGAACGTTCGACACGTCATGTTTCCGTAGCATCGTTCCAACATCAATTTTTTAAATGAGTGATATTGCTAATGATTCAAATTCAGAAATGTTTTATCTATGACGGACTGGGAATTATATAGGAAGGGAAGATCTTAAAATGAAAGATTTATTAAAAAACACTTTAATGGAGACGTTAGGAATGGATGTCATCCACGCCGCTCCAGAACGCGTGGAAATCCGGATGCCAGTTGATTCGAGAACCCACCAGCCGATGGGATTCCTTCATGGCGGCGCTAGCGTAGCTTTAGCCGAAAGTGCTGCGAGCATCGGTGCCTATTTAAATATCGATTCCACTCAGCACCAAATCTTCGGTATCGAGATTAACGCGAATCATATTAAAAGCGTCCGCCAAGGAGAAGTCACAGGGATTGCGACCCCTGTCCACATCGGCAGAAATACGATGGTGTGGGAAATTCAAATCGAGTCAGAAGATCACGAAACGATCTCCGTCTCCAGATGTACCATCGGTGTGATTCCTGTAAAAAACACCAAATAGATGATTGAAAGGAGATCCATATGCTAACAGACAAACAAATTCAAAACTTTAAAGAACAATTATTAGAAATGAAAAAGGAAGCAGAAGCAGACATGGAACAGTATAGAGAGGATCCGGCGAAAGAAAACTACGCGAATGATGAAACAGGGGAAATCTCGAGCGTAGCCGATCACCCGGCCAATCTTGGAACAGATCAGCATGAAAGGGCAAAAGAACAGACGTTTTATGAGCAAGCACGTGAAAAACTAATGGAAGTCAACGATGCCCTCGATCGTATAGAAAATGGTAAATATGGACTCAGCGAAAAATCTGGAGAGCCGATTCCGGTCGAACGGTTAGAGGCCATGCCTACCGCCCGTTTCCGCGTAGACGAAATCGACGAACAAAATAACCATTAAAAAAAGCTGCCTAAGCAGCTTTTTTTTAATGGTTCAAACCTTAATCGAGCGGATTCAGACTCTCTTCCCCTGTCAATCCAGCAATCATCTCTACAAGCAGATCGATTTCCTCATCGATGTCCTGAATGCTAGCTGTTTCCACAGGTGAGTGCATATAGCGAAGAGGAAGGGAAACGAGACTGACAGGTACACCCTTTCCTGTCAAACGCATTTTATCCGCATCCGTACCGGTCATTCGAGGTGTCAGTTCATATTGGACATCCATATTAAGGTTTTTCGCAGCCTGTTCTAACAGGACATTGATTTTGCGGTTGATCGGTGCACCTTTGGCAAGTACTGGACCGCCCTCTAGCTGAATGTCACCGTATTTTTGCTTATTGACGCCAGGATAATCCGTCGCGAATGTGACATCTACAGCAATCGCCATCGTCGGCTCTATCCCTGCGGCCGCAAAGTAGGCCCCCCCCATGTTCGTCTCTTCGTTCACTGTGCTCGCCGCGTACACCCCGACATTTACTTCCTTCTCTGACAGACGACGTAAGACTTCTCCTACGATAAATTGACCCGTACGATTATCCAGTCCCCGTCCTGAGATGTAACGATCCATGAGTACTTCTGGTTGACGCTTATACACGGCAAGGTCGCCAATCTGTACATATTGATCGACTTCCTGCTTTGTTTTCGCTCCGCAATCAATAAACAAGTCTTCTACATCAAAGTCTCCTTTAATTCCTCCGTGGTGCTGGGCATTCACCCCGATCACACCTGTAAGAGTCTTCTCGGCTCCGAGCACGGTCACTTTCATCCCAATGGCTGCTTTTGGATTGATTCCACCCATTTTGTCAAAGTAAAGATAGCCTTGCTCATCGATACGATTGATGACAAGTGCGATTTCATCACAATGCCCGGCCAGCATGACTTTGAAGTCAGCATCAGGGTTCAGTACAGCAATGGCATTGCCTGCATGATCTGTCCGGATCTCATCCGCATAGTTGTCCATTTCTTTCATCCACCGCTTTTGAATCTCCATTTCCATACTGGAAGGAGAAGGGGTTTGTAATAATTCGAGTAAAAAATCTAAACGTTTCTGATTCATATATGTATCCTCCTTTTTCTATTTCCATCATATCAAAAAGAGTCGGGAAAAATCATGCTTAAAGAATGACCGTTAAGGGAACACCCACAAGTATGATGCACTCAAGGAGGAATACAATGAACTTAGTCAGCTGGTTTGAAAGAGGGATGACAGCACAAGAATATGTAGACAACATGGAGAATCACCAAACGAACCTCATTCACATATATGAGAATTTTTCCGTACCTACAGAGGACGCTCCTATTTTTGAGCGTATCCAAAAAAAGAAGCTAAGAGCCGTAGTTTTAACAGAAGATTGGTGCGGCGATGCGATGCTGAACATCCCGATTTACTTACGAATTGCCGAAGTGAGCCATATCCCGACTCATTTCCTGTTACGAGACCAAAATTTAGAACTGATGGATCGGTATTTGACCAATGGAAGATCAAGGTCGATTCCTATCATCATCTTCTTCGATAACACGGGCAAGGAAGTCGGTCGGTGGGGTCCTAGAGCGCCTGAGCTTCAGCATTTTTTAGATGAGTCCTTGGCCAATTTACCACAACCCGAATCTGCAGATTACCAGAAGAAAAAACAGGAGGCACTGACTTTCATTACAAAAGCTTTCCGTGATCATCAGGAGTTCTGGCATCATGTTTACACAGACATCCTAAAAACCATACGTTGACTTCTTCCCTTCTTCATTTTGAAGAGGGGATTTTTCATGCCTTTCTATCGTTTTTTTATCTATCCAACCTCGTTTACGTTTGAAAAGCAGAGGTTTGACCGATAATGATAGGAAAAAAAGGGAGTGGCGTTCATGCAGCATTGGGTTAGACTTTATTTTGGACTTCCGCTGTTTCTAAGGCTCCTTTGTACCGTACTCATCTTTATGTTCTCGTTTGGAATCTTCATCCACTTTCTAGAACCCGACAACTTTCCGACCCTTCTCGATGGGGTATGGTGGGCTTTTGTAACAGGATCCACGGTCGGTTACGGCGATTATGTACCGCTCAGTCCGTTCGGAAAACTGACAGCCATTCTTCTCATTCTGACCGGGGGCGGTGTCGTCACTTTTTATATGGCGACTCTTTCCGCTTCCACTGTGAAACACGAACAGGATTTATCGGAAGGAAAAGTCGCTTACAAAGGCAAGGGGCATATTTTGTTGATCGGATGGAATGAGCGGACGAGACAGCTGATGGATATGATGGCGAAATACGGAATAGAAGATCAGATTGTCCTTGTCGATCAGACGATGAATCATTTTTATAGACGGCTGTCGTTCGTCCACTTTATAAAAGGAAGTGCAACAGAAGAAGAAGTGCTGACGAAAGCAAACGTCCAGGAGGCAAAAGTAGCGATCATCACAGCCGATCCTTCCAAACATGAAGACCAGTCTGATCAGACAGTCATTCATCAAATCGTTGCACTAAAAGGACATCAGCCTAATTTGCACATTATTGCTGAAATGCTGACAGCCAAGCAAAGGATCAATGCAGAACGTGCTGGGGCTAATACGGTTGTCCGGTCGAATGACTTTATGAGCAGTCTGTTTTTTCATGAGCTGTTTCGAGATGACCCTGTACAGCCCTTTCAATTGTTACTGGATTTAATTACGGAAAAACAGTTCCATGAAGAAACGGTCAAGCCACAATTTATCGGGAAGTCCGCCCCAGCTGTCGTCGACTTCTATTTAAAACAGCACAGCACGGTCATTGGCGTTCGAATTGACGACAAAATCTCCTTCGACCTTCATGATGGTCTCGAATTGGGAGAGGAAGATCGCATTTTACTATTCACGCCGCTTCGCCATTAGAAGCTGTTCAACTTCAGCTAATTGTTCGCGCCCAGCACTTATTTTCTCTTCTGGGAATGAGGCATCTTTATCGACGGGCTCTGAAAACTGATCGAAAATGGCACGAATATTTCCTTCCCTAACATTGTCATCAAGCCCAGGGTTGTATTTATGGGAAAGTAAAAAAGGCTCTTTCATACGGACGGTCGCATAATCTGTAGGCGTATCAAGAGAACCGGATACGACTTCAAACGGAAGCCTTAAAAATTGATACCCGACCTCATCCGCCAGCTTATAATCAAAGTAGCCGTGTTCGTAATCCCAATTATCCGCGAGCTTGAAATTTAATGAGGCCAAATCTCTTTCCAGCTCCGTAAACGTAAACTCCATGTTCGTGATCGGTGAAGATAAAGAAATCATTGTGAAACACTCCTTTTTCTATAGCTTAACCAAAAAGAAAAGCGCGCCTTCATCCCATTTTCTGGATGAAGGCGCGCTTCGTTATTATTTCAGGCGTTTTTCTAACTCTTCTTTTTCTTTTTCAAATCCTGGTTTCCCTAATAAAGCGAACATATTTTTCTTATAAGCTTCAACACCTGGCTGATCGAAAGGATTCACCCCAAGAATGTATCCACTGATCGCACATGCTTTTTCGAAGAAATAAACAAGGTAACCAAATGTGAAAGCATCACGCTTCGGCATATGAAGAATCAAGTTTGGTACTTGACCGTCCGTATGCGCAAGCATCGTGCCGAGGTACGCTTTTTCATTGACTTGGTCGACGGTTTTTCCTGCCAAGTAATTCAGGCCATCAAGGTTTTGCCCATCTTCTTCGAGCGTGATATCGGAAGCTGGCGTTTCCACATTCAAGACCGTTTCAAACAGATCTCTACGTCCATCCTGTACATATTGTCCGAGAGAGTGTAGATCCGTAGAGAAGTTGGCTGAAGCCGGGAAAATTCCTTTTTGATCTTTTCCTTCGCTTTCGCCGAACAATTGCTTCCACCATTCCGCGAAATACTGAAGGGATGGCTCATAGTTGACGAGCATCTCGATCGTTTTCCCTTTGTTATAAAGAACGTTACGAACGGCTGCATACTGATAGGCAGGGTTCTCAGACAGGTTGTCAGAGCTCAACTCTTGACGGGCTTTCTTTGCCCCTTCCATCATTTGATCGATATCAATTCCGCTCACTGCAATCGGAAGTAGACCGACAGCTGTAAGTACAGAAAAGCGTCCGCCCACATCATCAGGAACGACGAAGCTTTCGTAGCCTTGTTCCGTCGCCAACGTTTTCAAAGCGCCTTTTTCTTTATCCGTTGTCGCATAAATACGCTTCTTCGCTTCTTCTACACCATACTTGTCTTCTAAGTACTTACGGAAGAGACGGAAAGCAATCGCAGGCTCTGTCGTTGTACCACTCTTCGAAATCACGTTAATCGAAACGTCTTTATCTTTCAGGACGTCGAACAATTCATTCATGTATGGAGCACTGATGCTGTTTCCTACGAAAAATACTTGAGGTGTTTTACGATCTTCCGCTGCTAATTCATTGTAAAAGCTATGCGTAAGCATCTCTAAAGCTGCTTTTGCACCTAAGTAGGAACCACCGATTCCAATCACTAATAGAACATCAGAATCAGATTTAATTTTTTCTGCAGATTGTTTGATTCGATCAAATTCTTCGCGGTCATAATTTTCAGGAAGGTCTAACCATCCTAAGAAATCATTCCCCGCTCCAGTCTTATCATGTAAAGCTTCGTGCGCAACTGAAACCGTACGTTGCATATACTCAAGTTCGTGTTCGCCGAAAAATGGCAACGCTTTTTCATAATCAAAACGAACGTGTGTCATATTATTCCCTCCAAATGGTTCGATTTTTTCCTTAGACCAATTTAACTTTATCGAAACCTTTTGTTCAAATCAAGCGAACATAAAATTGTAAACGCATTCATCTATAAAAAAAGACCTGAGTGCGAGACTCAGATCTTTTTCCTTCTCTATATTATTTGGACATTTCCAAAATCTTCTCCACATCCTGTTCGTGAAGTTCGCTAAAGTTACCGAATGGTCCGCGTTTCATTGCGCGGTCTACGATGACGTCGAATTTCTGATCATCGATATCGTAATCTCTTAACGTTTCTGGTGCACCAAGAGAACTCCAGAATGTGCGAAGCGCTTCAATTCCTTCTTTCGCTACTTCTTCGGTAGACTTTCCTTCAGCATTGACTCCGAAGACTTTCGTTGCCAGCTGTGCAAAGCGCTCTTCATTCACGTGGAGATTATGCTTCATCCAGTTCGGGAACAGAATCGCCAGTCCGCCCGCATGCGGGATGTCATAGACGGCTGATACAGCGTGCTCAATGTTGTGGCTCGCCCAGTCTCCGCGATACCCCATTTGCAGCATACCGTTCAAGGCAAGAGTACCTGAATAAAGAATCGTTTCGCGGTGTTCATAGGATTCCAGATCCTCTAACAATTTCGGCGCGGTATCGATTACTGTTCGAAGCACACCTTCAATCAGTTCATCCTGTACCGGTGAAGCGGTCGGATTATGGAAATACTGTTCGAATAAGTGTGTCATCATGTCGACGATGCCATAAATCGTCTGATCACGCGGAACAGAAACGGTGTAAGCCGGGTCTAAAATTGAAAAGGCAGGGTTCGTCAGCGGAGCAGCTCCCCAACCGTATTTTTCGTTCGTTTCCCAGTTCGTAATGACCGCTCCTGCGTTCATTTCGGAACCTGTTGCCGCAAGTGTCAGTACGGTGCCGAACGGAACAGCAGCTTCAGGCTTCGCCTGGCGTGTAACTAAATCCCAGGCATCCCCATCATATTTTGCTCCTGCAGCGATCGTTTTGGTACAGTCAATGACACTTCCACCACCTACGGCCAGTAGAAAGTCGATGTCGTTCTCTTTGCAAATCTTCACGCCCTCATGGACGGTCGTCAATTTAGGGTTCGGTTCGACGCCGGACAGTTCAAAGACTTCGACGCCTGCTTCGTTTAATTGATTCATGACGTCATCATATACGCCATTCTTTTTAATACTTCCGCCTCCATAAACGATAAGAACGTTCTTCGTTCCCTCCGGAAGCTGGTCGTTTAGTTGTTCAATTTGATTTTTACCAAAGATTAATTTCGTTGGATTGTGAAATGTAAAAGCATCCATTACAATAACTCCTCCTTTGATGGATTTCGGTTCAATTATCCATCATTCAGAATCATATCTCAAAGAATATGCAACGTGTATATTTTTCTCAGGCAGGCTCAAGCTATTAGAGATTGATGCTACAGAACAAGGAGGGTTGATGATGAGCTGGATTCAAAGAGTTGCTTTATTACTTATTATTGTCGGAGCTATTAACTGGGGACTGATCGGTTTTTTCCAGTATGATCTTGTAGCCGGATTGTTTGGCGGCGGAGAGCAGAGCGGTGCATTTGCGCGCGTGATTTACGCGCTTGTCGGAATCAGTGGCTTGGTCGCGATCTCCATCTACTTTGCCCCGGCAGCAGAATATGACCAGGCAACCGTAGAGTCGAAATAGCTTTCATTATTTTATTTCTACGACCTATTTAAGCGTAACGTTGATTTAACGTAGAAGTTCCATTGTAAAATCAAAAAAGAACGGACCATTTGAGTCCGTTCTTTTCCTATTCCCACAAATTATTTGCGGAATTTTTCACGATCGTCAGACTGCTTGATCCAATCTTCAAGCTTGTCCTTCAATGTGTTGAAACCAGTTTGAGCTTCCTCCTGCTTTGGAGCAGCTGCTTGCTTACGAGGGCGACGAGGAGCAGCCTTAGGCGCTTCTTGTGTCGCACGGATGGATAGAGAATACTTTTTGTTCTTCTCATCAATGTTAAGGATTTTAACCTGTACTTCGTCACCTTCAGAAAGATGCTCATTAATGTCTTTTACATATCCGTGAGTCACTTCGGAAATGTGAACTAATCCTTGCACTTGATCGTCAAGAGCAACGAACGCTCCGTAGGGTTGAATTCCTGTGACTTTACCTTCTAATACTTGACCTTCTTGAAACTTCTCTGACATGCTATACAACTCCTGATATTTATATTATTCGCTTCTTTTCACGCAATTAATGATTTTATCACAGTTTACTTGAATTAGCAAAGAGAGTTCTTGATATGTTCACATTCTTTTTCCAAACGCTGACCCTTCGACTAAGGGGGCATGATATAATAGATGCAGGGATCTATGATAATCATCGAGAATTGCTCCATAGATGAATCATGTACTAAAGGAGGAATTAGCATGACAGTAGGAGATAACATTCGTAAATACCGTGAAATGAAAAACTTCACAAAAGATGAACTTGCGATGAAAGCACGTATGGGTGTTCACACTCTGGAGAGTTACGAAGCAAATGAACGTGTGCCAGAATTGGATACGATCCTGAAGATTTCTACTGTTTTAGATATCCCCGCCTCAGAATTGATGGAGTTCGACCATGAGGATGATACGCTCATCGACAGAGAACTCGAAAAGCTTGTCCAGGAAATCGGGGTCAAAAGCTCAAAGCTTATCCTGAAAAAAGCTCGTGATTTTTCAGAACAGGACGTTTTGAAAGCTATGAATCTTCTTTATGAATTAAATCAGCAAAAAAAATAAAAAAATAGGTTTATAAACTTGTAAACATGGTTATATTAAATAACGTAAGACTTTCTC
The DNA here is from genome assembly GCA_004078665.1 of Halobacillus fulvus. Lineage (GTDB taxonomy): Bacteria > Bacillota > Bacilli > Bacillales > Halobacillaceae > Halobacillus > Halobacillus fulvus. The sequence continues at coordinate 30,416 of SCFO01000005.1, forward strand.
GTATTCCCCCTGTGTAAGCAAAGCGAACGTTCGCTTTGCTTTTTTTTTGCCTTCAATCTGCTTTGGGCAAACGAAGGCTGATAGCTTCAACCTTCATGCTGAATACGATAGGATAGATGTGTATGCTTAAATGAACCAGAGATTCAAGGAGGGATTATTTTGAATCGATTTGAACAAATAACTCAACGAGAAGGGACCCGTTCTGTGAAATGGGACCTCGTCAAGCAGATGTACAAAGATGAAGATGTCCTGCCGATGTGGGTGGCAGACATGGATTTCCAAACCCCAGAGGCTGTTAAGGAAGCGATCCAAAAACGAACCGAACATGGAATTTTCGGATATACATGGCCAGATGAAGAAGTAAAAACAACCATTAAATCCTGGCTGCACAAAAGGCATCAATGGGAGGTCAAATCTCCGTGGATCACATACAGCCCAGGCGTGATCCCGTCGTTGCACATGATCATTCAATCTTTGACAGAGATCGGGGATCATGTTCTGATTCAGACTCCGGTCTATCCTCCCTTTTACAGTGTCGTGAAGGATCATGGACGTCATATTGTCAAAAATCCGCTGAAACTAGAGGGCACACGGTATGAAATCGACTTTGAAGATTTTGAACAAAAAATAAAAGACCACAATGTCCAAACGTTTATTTTATGTAATCCCCATAACCCAGTCGGTCGTGTTTGGACGAAATCTGAACTGACGCGTATGAAGGATATTTGCATAAAGCACGGGGTTACCATCGTTTCCGATGAAATCCATGCCGACTTAGTGCTGAACGGTCACCGACACGTTCCGATCGCTTCTTTATCTGAAGAAGCTTCTGAACAAACGATTACATGCTTATCGCCTACGAAGACGTTTAATCTAGCAGGACTTCAGGCTTCTTATTTAGTGACGGAAAACGAAAAGTTCCGTCAAAAGCTTGAAAAGCAATTTAAAAATCAAGGAATGTTGATGCTGAATACGCTTGGTTTGACGGCAATGGAAGCGGCTTATCGTGACGGAGAAGAGTGGCTGGAAGAACTCCTCACAACGCTCGAAGCCAATCGCGATTATGTCATCGATCGTTTCGAACAGGAAAACCGCCACATCCGCGTCTTCCCTGCTGAAGGAACCTATCTTCTATGGCTGGATTGTAGAAGCCTCGGCCTTTCAAATGAAGAACTGAAAACCTTTATGAGAGAGCAGGCAAAGGTCGGACTGAATGATGGCGCTTCATTCGGCGAAGAAGGAGAAGGCTTCATGAGAATGAACATAGCCGCTCCAAGGCCGATTGTCGAAGATGGTACGAACCGGATCTTAGAGGCCGTACAAAAACTTGATAAAGCGAAAGTATAGATTTAAAAAACGCATGAAGCTAGGCTGCTTCATGCGTTTTTCTAAAACTAAGAGGATATCATCCACTTTCCTCCTGTTTCTTATCTGGTTCTGTAGGGTCAGAAACCTCGTCTTGATCTGCATCGAGCGTAATTTTCCCACAAGCGATTCGTTCCCCCGAATCTCCGGATGGCTGGGACATCCCGTCGTCTGGTCCGCTTTGGATAATAATCGAAGTCCCTTCCTGTCTCAACAGTGAATCCCGTCCTTCCTTAAGCTTTGCGTCTGGAAGCATCAATTCTACATCGACCATACCTCCGGGATCTGCTTCGACATTTGGAAGATCCCCTGCGTGCGATCCTGCTTCATTCATTAAACCGTGCTCTTTGTTTAGAGGGTTGAAGTGGTTGCCTGCTGTCTTGAAATCCGGAGCGTCACACTTCGAGAATTCATGAATATGAACACCGTGAACCCCCGGCTCAAGTCCCTCCACTTTAAGCTTTAAAGCTGTCCCCTCCGATCGTTCAGTAAATGTAGCCGTTCCGATTTTATCATTTTCACTGTTATAAATAGAGGTTTCTAAAGGAGAGCGTTCATCTCCCATGCACCCGCCTAATAGCAGGACCAACACTAATACGTAACGTTTCATCCGATTACCTCCGATCGTACTCTTACGGGTAGTATTTCCATTCGCGGACAAAACATACGAAAACCGGGTTCCTTAAGAACCCGGTCTGTGATCTTCGCTTTCTTTTCGATATTCAGAGTATAGATCGTTGTGCTTTTTCTCCTCTTTTTGTGAGGATTTTATGATGAGAATCATCGTAACGGCAGCTGCTACTAAAAAAATCAATAAGGTCATTATGGCAGGGATATATTCGGATTTATCATCCGGAAAATACAGAAACTCCATCATAGAGCAACATCTCCTTCTTGTGCCATTATAGCAGATGAAAGAAGTCTCCTTCACCCCCTTCATTATTTCTTCACATTTCCTTTTTCTGATACACTATGCCTAAAGGAGGGTCAGCATGTCCACATTTCAAACAGGAGACATCGTGAAAGCTCATTACAAATCTGGAATTTACATCGGTGAAGTTGCAGAGGACCGTAACCGGTTTTATTTAGTTCAAATCCTAGCGGTTGAAAAACACCCGATGCAGGGAGATCTCCACAACCCCGGAAAGACCGAAGACGTCTTTTTCCACCAACGAAAAGCTCTCAGTTTTCGAGAAAAAGCGAACATCCAAAAGGAAGCGGTCCATCCTTATGAAGGCGTAGTTCCTGACTATGAAGCATCCCTTAAATCTTCCGTTGAGAAACTGAAGCAAAAACTGGAAAGAAGAGAATCTGAGTTCAACTCTCATGCCAAAACACAATTAGAGGATTTGGAAAAACAGTACTTTGGTTAATCCTCCCACACATGTTTTCCCGCGCAATGGTCACGTTTACAAGATCATTTGTTTTTAAAGAAACGGTGTGGTAATTTAAAATAGTTAAAGTTATGAGGAGGTAATACAATTGACGACACATATCGGTGCAAATCCTGGAGATATCGCAGATAAGATTCTACTTCCAGGAGACCCATTACGGGCTAAATATATTGCAGAAAACTTTTTAGAGGACGTAACATGCTATAACGAAGTTCGTGGCATGTATGGTTATACAGGTACTTATAAAGGAGAACGCATCTCCGTTCAAGGAACAGGAATGGGCGTTCCTTCTATCTCCATTTATGTAAATGAATTAATCGAAGGCTTCGATGTGAAGAAGTTGATCCGCGTTGGATCTTGCGGTGCCCTTCAAAGTGATGTAAAAGTAAGGGACGTCATTCTCGCTTCAACTGCGACGACGGATTCTCAAATGAATCGGATGGTCTTCAACGGCATCGACTTCGCTCCAACAGCTGATTTCGGCTTGCTGAAGTCCGCTTATGAGGCAGGAGAAGAAAAAGGGCTGAATCTTCGTGTCGGAAACGTATTCACAAGTGACAGCTTCTATCGCGACCAGGCGATGGATCTTTTCAATCTGCTGGCTAAGTACAATGTGCTCGCCGTCGAAATGGAAACAACGGCTCTTTACACATTGGCAGCGAAATACAACCGCCAAGCGCTTTCTGTATTAACGGTCAGCGACCATATCTTGACGGGTGAAGAAACGACAGCTGAAGAGCGTCAGACGACGTTCAATGATATGATCGAAGTAGCTCTTGAAGCTGCCATTCAGGACTAAACAATGCTCCCCGCCACATGGTGGGGAGCATTATTTATATAAAATAACCTCATTTTCATCCACGCTGATCACTTGATCTCCTACCCGCAACAAAAGCTGATGTTCTATGAAATCATACAAAACTCCTGAAAACGCCTCTTTTTCAGTCTGCAGCCAAATCACCGTCCCAACTTTTGCTTTAAACTTGGAAAGCGATGTTCCTGAGACTTCACAATGACCATTCATTTGTCTCGATTGTCCTTTTTATTTTCTATTGTATGCTTCACCACTCGTTCGGGTTCTGTCCTAGGGTTTCTTTTGGCTCCTTCCCTGACGTTCAACTTTCCATGAAGGCGATCCTTTGTAGCCCTTTCTGAAGTACACCCATTAATAAAGGCGTAGGCAAAGGAATTATGATATAATATCCATACTCTTCATCGATCTTATTATTAATTTTTCTACCACCTATAGTCAGAAAGGGTGTCACCATGCTGTTAGATTTGCTACATAATTTCCCCTTGTGGGCATCGATTGCTTCCATTTTTTTCGCACAGGTCGTCAAAATTCCCATCAGCTTCATCGCTTCAAGGACATTTAATCCCAGTTTGGCTTTCAGTACGGGTGGAATGCCGAGCAGTCACTCTGCGGCTGTTACCGCACTTGCCACAGGTATTGGCATACAAAATGGTTTCGACTCCGGACTTTTTGCTGTGGCTTGCGTGTTCACCATCATTGTCATGTTCGACTCGACTGGCGTACGCCGGCAAACGGGTGAACAAGCCATCATGCTGAACATTCTGCTAAAGGATTTCAACCGTTTTGTAAGTGAGGCGCGAGACTGGGGAAATAAAGAGGAGTATCAAAAGAAAGAAGATGTAAAAGAGCTCTTGGGTCACCAGCCGATTGAAGTATTTTTCGGTGGACTGACAGGAATCCTCCTAACATTTCTCCTTCATTTTCTTATTTATTAGACGATTTCATTCGTTCATGTTCTCATATGAAGCATTCAAACGGTTATTGTTACACATTCAGAGGAGGAGGGACATTGTACATCCCTCCTCCTTTCTATCACCCATAAAAGACCACACAAAAAAGAGCACTCTCTCACAGGTGCTCTTTTACTGTCCTTTGAATTGGGTTCTGAATACTTGTAAGGCTTCGGTATTGTTCAGTTGAGTAAGTGTTTTTTCTGTTAATTCACCGCTTCCTTTTTCAATCATATAAACCTCAACCGTTTTCTTTCCCCACTCGTTATAAACATCATCAATCGTATGGAAGAATAAATCCAGCTTGTTTCCTGTAATCGCTCCCCCTTTATCCGCCACCACACCGTAGCCATATCCAGGGATAAACAAAATAGTACCAAGAGGAAAAACACTCAAGTCCGCTGCAATCGTAGAATATAAGTCTCGTGTCACTTCGACTCCTGAAAATGTTACTCCATATGCAGGGTGGTCCGGTGTTTTACCCGTGGATTCTTCTCCTGCCGTGTAGCCTGTTGCCACAACGGTATGTTTTGGATACTGGGTTAAATCAATCGTCTCTTCCAGTGATTTTGCCGCGGCAATGCTTGCGCTTGAAATGTATCGTTGTTGCTGATGCTTTACCTTAAGATTCTTTTCCTGAAGTTCTGTCTGATGTTGCCCCATTAAGGACTCTTGCATAGAGTCAGGAGAGAACTTAGCGGAGATCCAGTCGTCTACATCCATAATGGATAGATTCGTAAGACCGCTGATTGTACTATACAAAGCCAGAACAACTAGGATGGGCAAAAAGATGCTCTTCCTTCGTTTTTTCATGAGATCACCTCTAGGTGTCATCATGTCCTAAAATGGGATAAATATACGCTGACTATCGAGGCTTTCCGTCTAGTTCTCTCCTAAAAATAGAGATGCAAAAAATCGCCGAAGAGCATGTAGCCCTCGACGATTTGATCCTTAAAACATTTGATATCCATTTTTCCTCAGGTAACGAATGACAATTCCAGCCACAATCGTTCCCGTAAATCCACTCAGAAGAATGACGATGTCCGCTATTCTTAACCCTGCCAATTGTTCAAAAACAGTTGGAAAAGCGGTTCCCGGCTGAGTTATGTAATCCGTCCATGGAAATGTATCGACAATGAATAGAACGATCACCGGATAGACAACTGCCATAATCCATGAAGAGCGAAGAATCATATTAAGCAGAAACGAAATCCCGAAAAACAAAACAAAAAACAATAAAATTGAAACGACGAATTGTATGATATCCAAACAAGTTCCCCCTAAAAACAACATGGGACGATACCCAAACTTCATTCTATAACTGTTTGATCAAAAGCGCAACCTCCCGCTGATCTCTCTTCGTAAGCACTTTGTTCGTCATGTTGGTTGGAGAATAGCTGCCCTAAAGGGATAAAAAAAAGCAAAGGCGAAAATGCCTTTGCTTCTTAAAATTAATGGAAGAAGTTCAGTTTACCTTTTTTCAGAACGAGTGGAAGTCCACCAAGCTTCAGAAGATAACGGTTATCGATAACCTTCTTCATGGCAGATGCAGACCAACCGAACAGCTTCTTGTCATCAAACACGACACCGATGGCATCATCATGACCAAGGGAAGCGACGGTACCTTTAAGATCTGGAGTGAATGGCTCGAGATGGCCGTCTCCGTTAATTAGTCTCTTAAGGTTCGCAGCCGTATGTTCAGCTTGCTGAATCGCAATTTGGGCTGTTGGAGGGTAAGGACGACCGGACTCTTCGTTCATAATAAGCGCACAATCTCCTACAATAAAGACATCGTCATAACCGTTCGGACGAAGCTCATCGCTTACAGGTGTACGGCCACGATTAGACTCGAATCCAGCCTTTTCTACTAGGGAATTCCCGCGAACACCCGCTGCCCAGACCACTGTGTTTGTCGGAATTTCTTCACGCTGTTCATCTTTTTCAAATACGAGTTTATGCGGTGTCACTTCTTTGATCATAGCACCAATTTTAAACTCGACACCACGTGCTTCTAGTGAGTTCATTGCGTACTCGACAAGTGCCGGGTCAAAACCAGGAAGAGCTGTCGGAGCTGCCTCCACGTTGATAATCCGGACATTTTCACGCGGAACATCATATTCTTTGCATAGCTCAGGAACACGGTTGGCAAGCTCACCCACAAACTCGATTCCTGTAAAACCTGCACCACCGACTACAATGTTCAAACGTTCTTGGTTTCTTTCCGCTTCGTTGTTGTACTTAGCGAAGTTGTACTCGATATGCTGACGAATCAGGCGGGCGCTGTTGATGTTGTTAATCATGTAAGCATGCTCTTCAAGACCAGGGATCCCGAATGTGGCCGCTTCGAATCCAAGACCGATGACAAGATAATCGTAAGAAAGGTCGCCATTTTCAAGATATACTTTCTTTTCATCTGGCTTAATTTCTGTCACGGTATCCTGTACAAAGTTGACCTTGCTCGTATTGACAACATCCTTGATTTGAATGCGTGTACGGTCATGGTGAAGCGTACCCGCAGCATTTTCATGCAACCATGTCGTTTGGTAATGATAGTTGTGCTTATTCACTAACGTAACGTTCGCATCGTTTGCGCCTAAGCTCTTCTGCAGCTTGACCGCTGTCATAATTCCACCGTATCCTGCGCCGAGGATGACAATGTTTGGTTTTTTCATGATCAATCACTTCCATCTCGTAGTTTTTATAATCCGAAAGCTATATCTTTGTGACTCGTTTCACACATGATGTCATAAAAAAAAGCCTGTCGACTAGTATAAAAGAATGTCACAAATTCGTAATAAGTTTTATCTAGTTCCCATCTTAGACCTTTTACGACAGATTTTCAACCCATAATTGATTTATCTAAATTATATAAAAATTCAGCTTGAATGAAAACCATTAGAAGAGTTCCGATATGCCATCCAGAAATATTTTATGATAAACTATAGTTTAGTGAAAATTTTCAATCAGGAGGTTCATTATGAGTGACAAAATATATGACATTACCGTAATCGGCGGTGGACCCGTCGGTTTATTTACAGCCTTCTATGGCGGAATGAGACAGGCCAGCGTCAAAATCATCGAGAGCCTTCCCCACCTAGGCGGACAGCTGACAGCATTATACCCAGAAAAATATATATATGATGTCGCTGGCTTCCCTAAAGTCCGTGCGCAGGAACTCGTAGACAGCCTGGAGGAACAAGCGATGGCGTTTGATCCGACCATCGCTCTTAATGAAGAAGTCACCCATGTCGATCGTGTCGAGGACAATGTCCTAAAGCTGACGACTAATAAAGGTGTTCACTATACGAAAACGATGATCATTACAGCGGGAAATGGTGCGTTTCAGCCCCGCCGTCTGAAGCTTGCCGATACAGAAAAATTTGAGGATACGAACTTGCACTACCACGTCAGCGACATGAATCAGTTTGCAGATAAAAAAGTAACGATTTTCGGTGGTGGTGACTCCGCTGTGGATTGGGCCTTAATGCTTGAGCCGATCGCCAAGGAAGTAAACCTCGTTCACCGCCGCGACAAATTCCGTGCACACGAGCATAGCGTCTCCCAATTGAATGAATCAAGTGTCAATATTTATACACCGTTCACCCCTGAAGAAATGGTAGGAGAGGAACGGATTGAACAAGTCGTTCTAAAGGAAGTAAAAGGGGACCGCACAGAAACCCTCGATGTCGATGATGTCATCGTCAACTACGGATTCATCTCTTCGCTCGGTCCAATTAAAGATTGGGAGCTCGAAATCGATAAGAACAGCATCGTCGTAAATTCCAAGATGGAAACAAACATTCAAGGAATCTATGCAGCTGGTGACATTTGTACGTATCCAGGAAAAGTGAAGCTGATCGCTTCCGGATTCGGAGAAGGTCCGACCGCTGTGAACAACGCGAAAAACTATATCGACCCAGATGCCCGTGTTCAGCCGAAACACTCGACAAGCATGTTCGGTCAGTAATACTTAGGAACATATAGAAGCGCATGAACCTGCCATTAAGGGTCATGCGCTTTTTGCTGCCAAATCGAGTATAAAAAAAGCCCTTCCCTTAAAAAAGAGAAAGACTTAGCATCTTAACAATTCGGATCTGGTGTACCGGCATTGGTGGCTGTTTTGAAGGATGATCCACAACCGCAGGATACAATCGCATTCGGATTATCGATCGTAAATCCGCCGCCCATCATGTTTTGTTTATAGTCGATCGTCGTTCCTTCAATAATCGCCGCATCTTGTCTATGGATCACTACAGGAATACCATTGGATTCCTCCAGTAAGTCGAGTTCTTCATTAATATCGTCCTCGAAGCCCATAGCATAAGACAATCCACTACAGCCTCCACCTTTCACACCAAAACGAAGACGGACATTTTCTGTCTCTTCTGCTTTCATCATTTCTTTAATCTGATGACTGGCCGCTTCCGTAATATTCAGAATCATGCTGAGCCTCTCCTTTCTCATCTTAATTTCAGTATACTCACCTGTGTTTTTTTTAGCAAACTTCCTGTACGATAAAATCTCGTCTTGCCCTTGCTCGCATTCCCTCAAACCTTCCTAAAAAAAGCCGAAGCCAACTACCGGGCTCCGACTTTGATTGCTATAGGGTTTCGTCCAGTTGTTCATATATCAGATCGATCAGTTCTTTTGGAGAATCGGCATACACCCGTTCCCCTTCCACGATCGCATAATTCGTTTGGGAACATAGTCCGCAGTTTCGTAAACATCCGTATTCGACGACATCGACATCCGGGTCCTTTTCAAGAATTTCAAAGGCTTCTTGAGAGCCGTTTGCTAAGTTGTTGATACAAAACTCAACCAATGGATTCATCCGCTTCACCTCATTTTCTGGATGAAACCCTGCCGCTCAATATGTTACCACATCTCAGTAGTGATGGACAGGTATCATGATGCATCGTTTTTTCTATTATTGGCCTATTTAATTAAAGAACGTGATGTGTTGAATTCAATAAGCGCTCACTTGATTTTTTAAAACTACAATGAAGTTTATGAGAGCCGTTCACTTAAACCATGGGTTTCCAACGCTTGATAAACCGTTTTTAATCGTGGGTTTCCTTCACCTACGATATCATCCTCTACGAGAACTAACGGGTAAAAGAGTTCATCATTCAAAAGTTGGTCGATAAGCTCTTGATCGGCTTCCTCTTCTTCCTTATTTATATCAAAATAACGATAAACGATTCGATCATCTTCGTATTTTCTTGCAATCGCTGCCTGTAGCCACTCATACGTTTCTTTTGACCCTGGAGCGTTCACACAGCTCGCACATTTCACATCGGCTCCATATACCGTCAAATGGATCGGCTGATTCATCATGAGACCTTCTCCCCCTTGATTGTCCATATAATTTCATTTTACAAAAGATCTGAAAAAAGATAAAATGAAAACAGTTCTCATTTACTTTACAAGCCAAAGAACAAGGAATAGATTTTTTAATCGATTCGTTTTATAATAAACATACAGAAAGGGGAAGATTGGACATGCATGAACAAGTTCAGGAAGTACTTAACAAACTTCGCCCATTTTTACTTCGTGACGGGGGAGACGTGGAGCTCGTAGATGTAGAGGACGGTATTGTCCGCCTGCGCTTGATGGGTGCGTGCGGCAACTGCCCAAGCTCTACGATTACACTGAAAGCCGGAATCGAACGTGCCCTTGCACAAGAAGTTCCAGGCATTTATGAAGTAGAACAGGTATTCTAATACAACCCATTGAAAAAGCGTACACCTTGGAGTGTACGCTTTTTTTATGCACTAGTTTATGTCATGCGTCCATTTGTTATATGACTACGGTCTTAGGCTGCTTCTCTTGGAAATAGAGATCGAGGTTATCAAGGCAGAGTTTCATCATTTCGTGCCTGGTTTCTACACTTGCCGATCCGATGTGAGGCAGACATACAACTTGATCAAGTTTTAATAGTGGATGGTCTTTGCCAATCGGTTCTTTTTCAAAGACATCAAGACCAGCAGCGGCAATTTCCCCTTTTACAAGAGCATCGTAGAGGTCTCCCTCGTTCACGGTCTGCCCACGTGACCCATTGATGAACATGGCATCTTTCTTCATCTTCCTAAACGCTTGCTCGTCGAACATTTCGCGCGTTTCATCTGTCAAAGGAGTCATACAGACAACGAAGTCTGAGCGCTCTAGCAATTCATCCATCTCTACATAAGTAGCTCCAAGGTTCCGCTCTGCGTCCTGTTTGCGTGAACGGTTATGATATAGAATCTCCATTTCAAAGCCTGTGGCTCTCTTGGCAACAGCCTCTCCTATCCTTCCCATCCCGACAATGCCAATCGTCTTATGGTGAATATCTTTCCCTGCGAGTAGAAGCGGAGACCAATGGTTCCACTTGCCGTCCTTGATATACTGATTGGCTTCCACAAGCCTTCTCGCTGTCGCCATCAGAAGACCAAACGTCAAGTCCGCCGTCGTGTCAGTCAGGACATCCGGCGTGTTTGTCACTGTAACTCCATGTTTTTGTGCCGCATCCAAGTCGATGTTATCGTATCCGACTGCCAAGTTGCACACAATCTTCAATGAAGGAGCCTGTCCAAGGAGCTGTTCATCAATCTTATCGGACAACATCGTCACCACCCCGTCCATATCCTTGCATTTCTCAAGCATTGTCTGACGGGGAACCGCTTTTTCTTCCTCCGGCCACATGTCAATATCCAGCTGATTCCGAAAAGGCGAAACGACTTCCTCCGGGAGTTTGCGTGTAATAAATACTTTCGGTTTTGCCATAATTCATTTTCCTCCTTCATATACTATGATGAGTACAGGAACCTTTTATCTGAATAATCTGTTATACTTTATAATAACCCATATGTTTCATGAAAGACTAATGTGGGGTATGGAAAATGGTACGAATGGCTGAGCAGGGAGGTTTTGTGTAATGGAACCAATGAGAAAAGTTACTGAACTTGAAAAAACAGCACGAGACTGGCTGAACGAAAGAGGCGTCACCATCGATGATATGGCTGACCTCGTTTATTACTTACAGTCGAAATACCACGACGAGCTGACCATGGAAGAGTGCCGTCACAACGTCAATAAAGTCCTTCAAAAAAGGGAAGTTCAAAACGCCATTTTAACAGGCATCCAGCTGGATCAATTAGCAGAGGAGAAAAAGCTTGCAGAACCTTTGCAATCGACCATCGAAGTGGATGAAAGCCTTTATGGCGTAGATGAAATCATCGCCTTCTCCATAGTGAATGTGTACGGTTCGATAGGATTTACGAACTATGGATATATCGACAAACAAAAACCCGGCATCCTTAAGAAATTGAATGATAAATCATCCGGTGCCTGTCATACCTTTTTGGATGATATCGTAGGGGCTATTGCCGCCGCCGCATCCAGCAGACTGGCTCACAGCGCCGCTGGAGATGAAGAAGATTAAGCCACATTTATTTGTGGCTTTTTTAATTTTATTGAAACTTTTTCCAACCACCCTCGTATACAAATCAGAGATAAATAAAAGAGGGGTTGAAGATCATGAGCTTGTGGAAAAAGATATCGATTTGGGTCCTCCCTTCCATCGTTATTCTTTGCGGCATATTTTTATTGTTTTTTGAAAATTATCAGGAGGTTGCTGAACCACCGAGTCCGGATTGGAGCAGAGAGTTTCAAATAGGGACGACAGCTTCGTTGAAAGAAATTCATTATTCAGAGGAACCTGGCGATCACTTCGCTTTATCTTTCTTAACTCCTTCAGGGATAGAAAAGAAAGTCTATAACAGGCAATTCGAGTTGATTCACGAGCAAAGCTATGATGTGCCGGTCGATAAATATACAGACTTCTACCTGGACGGGAACCAGCTCGTGTATAGTGATTATTACTCCCTGTACAACGGGATCACCAAAGATAAAATTACGGATGTAGATGGATTTTATCCGGTCGAAGACCACGTCTTTTACCGAAGCGAAAATGAGATCTTCGAATTGAACACCGAGACACTTGAAGCTGATCAAGTGATGACGTTGAATTCTGAGAAGACAAACGTTATGATTCATTCGAATCAGGATCAGATTCAAATCGTCACGAACACCATTGATCAAGCCGGAAACCATCTCACGTTTTACACTTGGAATGAAGGCACCATCGAAGAAAAAGGCCAAGCCGATTTTACGGTCCGAACGTCTGAAGAAGTAAAGGATATTCAGCCTCTTCTGAGTAAGGATTCCTATACTTTACTTATTAAGACAAACCAAAAGCAAAGTATATCTGGAAAGCCTGTCGAACACCTTTATTTCTCTAATCAGCGTATTGGTGAGCAGCCGGATTTAAAGAAAGTTTCGATACCAGACCCGTATGAAGATCGAGAGCTCACGGAAATCTCGGATGTGGAGGTTCAGGAGACGACAGAAGGTTTGACGCTTTTGTTCAAAGCTTTTGGACGAACGGATACGATGTATGGCGATCCTTATCAGTTCAATATTTATGAATCGACGATCGCTGCCGACGGGGCCAAGTCGATCAAAAGGTTAAGTAATACTCCGACTTCATCTTTGGAACCTTTACGAATTTCCTCAAATACGATCGGATGGGTGGACATTGCAGGGGAAAATAAAAACCGGGTATACATATCCTCAGGCGATCCTGCCATCATTGAAAAAGCGGACCAGATGACGATGCCCGTCTTTCTGCAAACGCTTGGCAAAACGATTGCAATGCTCGCGTTTAGTATTCTTGCGATTTTCGTCACTCTCATGTGGTATATATGGCCACTATTGTTCGTCTTTGGTCTTATGTTCACAGGCAGCCGCGCACTCGATAAAGACCGGTCATGGGTATTTTACACGGGAGCAGGCTTGTACTTAGCTGCGGCGGTTCTTTTCAAGGATCAGCTTTTCAGTCAGCAGTTGCTGGCAAGGGCACCGGAATATTTAAGCTTTACCGGCAGCTCCATCTTCTATGTACTAGGATTTGCGATTCTATCACTGATCCTTCTCAAATTTAGTCCAAAAGCAAGAAAATGGTCCCCACTTATACAGCTAAGCTACTTTATCGGCTTTCACGTCGTCTGTATTACCATTTTCTTCGGACCTTATTTACTTTAGATCATAGAAACGACAAAAGGACTCTTTTCATTGAGAGTCCTTTTGTTCTTCCATCCATTCGATTAAATTTCTTCGTTTATATGTGGGCTGCTTATCCAAACCTTGAATCTCCTCGAAGCTATTGACGCCGGTTTCGACCATCAGCGTGTCGATGCCATTATTGATGCCCGCCAGTATATCTGTCCGGTAATTATCACCGACCATTAACACATCCTCTTTCGAAAACCCGATCTTATTCAACGCTTGTTCCATGATGATCGCTTCCGGTTTTCCTACATAGATAGGATCGATTCCGGTGCTTACTTGAATAACAGATGTGATCGCCCCGTTCCCCGGAAGCATTCCCCGCTCTGTCGGAATCGCAGCGTCTCTGTTTGTGCTGATGAACGTAGCGCAGTTTCGGACTTGAAGACATGCTTTTGTCAGCTTTTCATAACTAATTTCCCGGTCGATACCGATCACGACAAAGTCTGCATCACTCTCTACGATTGTATGTCCACTTTCTCGCAAGGCATGGAAAAGCCCTTCTTCCCCGATCACAAAAATGTTTGCCTTCTTCTTCTGACTGGTGATGTAGGAAGCGGCGGCCATGCTGCTTGTCATGACCTGCTCAGGAGCGGCGGGTACTCCGAGTGATTCTAACTTTTCCGCCACCTGCTCCGCTTTCTTGGAAGAATTATTCGTTAGGAACATGTATGGAATCGACTCTGCTTTCAAATACTGGACAAAATCAGAAGCCCCCTCCACTTTTTCTGTTCCTCGATACATCGTTCCGTCTAAATCTAGTAAATATCCACGATAGTTCATTTGATCACCTTTACTTCTTAAGTAATGTTTACTCTTTTGAAAAAGCAGAGACCGGCCCCAGCTCCTGATCCAAATACGTGCGGACGCGTTCAGGGAATTCGATAAGTGCGCTCTTTTGCTCTTCCCAGACTCTTACGAGACGTAAATGATCAACCGACACATAGGACTGAACCACTTCTTTTCTTAATTCGATGAAGTCTTTATATCCATCCTGTTGATGTTCCGGTAACACTTTTTCATCGGTCAGGATGTCGATGATATCATGATAACTCCCAGGGTCCCGCATAATGAACCCATCGATCATCATGTTTCCGACATCAAGGATCGATTCGATACTGACGTGAATCATTCGCTCAAGGACGAGACGATCTTGAAGTGTACGCGTGCGTTCACTGTTCATTTCTTTCATAATGCTTTCCATATATAACAAAATTTCTTCGATTTTTTCCCGATTTACGAAATACATCGTTCGACCTCCAAAAATTTTTTCACACAAATCTCTTAAATATGATAACATAATTCATGGTTTGAATTTAAATAGGATACACATTAAAAAATAATGATACATTGAAAACCGGAGGAGATTAGAAATGGATAGAGAACTTGCCCTTGAATTAGTACGCGTCACCGAAGCAGCTGCCCTAGCCTCAGCACAATGGATGGGACGCGGTGATAAAATCAATGCCGATGACGCGGCGACAACAGCTATGAGAACGATCTTCGACTCTGTATCCATGGATGGCGTCGTCGTCATTGGTGAAGGCGAACTTGACGAAGCCCCTATGCTGTATATCGGTGAAGAACTTGGAAATAAAAATGGACCAGCTGTCGATATTGCAGTCGATCCACTTGAAGGGACTAATATCGTCTCAAAAGGACATAATAATGCTGTTGCGGTTATTGCTGCTGCAGAACGTGGTGCCCTGTTGCATGCTCCAGACATGTACATGGACAAGATTGCAGTAGGGAAGAATGCAAAAGGTCTTATTGATATCGACGATCCAATTGAGCGTACGATTGACATTGTAGCACGCGCGAATAATAAAAGGGTACGTGATTTAACGGTTATTATTCAAGAGCGTGATCGTCATCAGGACATCATCGATCGTGTCATCAAAAAAGGCGCACGTGTGAAACTGTTCGGTGATGGTGACGTTGGTGCATCGATCGCTACATGCCTACCACAGACAGGTGTCGATCTTTTCGTAGGTCGTGGCGGAGCTCCAGAAGGCGTCATTTCCGCTGCTGCCATCAAAAGTCTAGGCGGAGATCTGCAAGCTCGCCTTGTTCCTCAAAATGAGGAGGAAGCCGAACGCTGCCGCTCCATGGGTCTTGCAGATCCGACACAGCACTTGAAGATGGACGATCTCGTGAAGAGTGATGACGCGATTTTCGCCGCTACCGGTGTCACAGAAGGTGAGCTTCTTCATGGTGTCAAGTTTCTCGGAGGAGACCTCGCAGAAACGGATTCTATCGTCATGCGCGCAAAAACTAGGACCGTTCGATATATTAAGGCCCATCACCACCTCGATCACAAACCACATTTAGTTATGAATGAAGAATAGGAGATGATCAGATGGGCGAGCGTCCACTCCTTGAGGATATCACTCAGGAGACGAGCACTCGATTTGTAAGCTTCACAGCTGGAAGTCACCGGTTTGAGCTGGCTCTCATAAAAGCGGATTACTTCCCTAATCAGACGATGGTCCTCAACCTGGATAAAAACCGACAGGCACTGCTTGATCGCGAATTAATCCATCGTGACGGCCACCTTGAACACTTGTTTCAATTGAGTGCAATGGAAGCAGAAGAGCTCAGGAGTTTCCTCCCGGATCTTCTGTAAGAATAAAGAAGCCTCCATCGGTCATGCTAAAACCGAAGGAGGTTTTTTTATGAGCGATAAGGATAAAAAATTTTATTCGGACTTTGCCAATGTTGAAGCTCAGCGCAACTATCTGACCCCCGAGCAATTACCAGAGGGACCATACGGCTCTCCAAGAAACAAAAACAAGCCTGTTTCAAATGAAAAGAGTGCTCCGTGGACAGAGAACCAGCGATATTATAGTGCCTTCAACTATGAGTACAAAGCGTTACACCAGGATCTTCCTCGCCAGGAAGATGGGGCCCACCCCACTCACGATGAGCCTGGAAGAGATTTAAAACCTTCTGAAGAAGAATTGGAAAAATAACATTCACGAAAAAACCGACGTGGTTCCGGCCACGTCGGTTTACTTATCGACTTTTCTCATAACGAAATACGCACAGCCAAAATTACAATACTCATATAAATAATCTTCCAATGTGCTTATTTTCGTATCGAAGCTCGCTTTTGGATTTTGATCATCATAAAAGCCCTTGAGACGAAGTTGACCATATCCCCAGTCCCCTACGATAAAATCATACTTACTTAGAATATCACTGAAACGCTTTTCAACATCTTCTTCTTGAAAAGCTTCTCGATAATCTTCTACTACATCATACGACTTTCCGTACAATTCTACCACTGTCATCACCTCTACTTCTTTTTCAAGTGTACCATATTTTTAAAATAACGTTGAATGCCTGTTGTGAAATTTCGTATGAAACGGACGAATCCGCTCACCCTAAGGATATACAAACGAGCCATTTATCAAATACAGGTCCGTTGACCAATAAAACCTTCGACAGAACGAAAGGAGATCAATTATGAAAAAAAGATGGATGTTTTGTATCGTCACGACATTTCTTATCATGACAGGATGCACAGAGTTCAATGATGGGGAAACCCTTCAAGAGGATGACGTGTTACCTGGGAACGCAATGGATCAATATAACGATTCACAAACAGACGGTCAAGTAGGTTACGTTAGGTTTCAAAAGAATCAGCTTGATGAAAACACAGAAAGAAACCGTGAAGTTAAAATCAATAGGGAACAAATGGCTGACATGATCTCCCGAATGATTTTGCGCTATGACGGATTTGATGATGTCGCGACCTTAGTGACTGATTATGAAGTACTCGTGGCGTATAAAGCCCCTGACAATCGCGACCGGAAAGAAATCGCGGATATGGTTCAGAAAACAGCGTATTCTTTAGTCCCAAGCTTCTACCGAGTATATGTCTCAGATAACCCTGCTTCCTTCAAGGATATACAAAGCGTCAGTACATCTACCGTATATGATGACCAATATCGGGAAGTGATCGACAGCATGATCACTAAATTCAAACGATCACCCCAGGGAACAGTGAAGCAAAATGATGATCAGATGGGCAATCACATGCAAGACCAATCTTAATTCCCTTCCATTACCAAACATATCCCGTCTCATGACGTTCATGCTAAACGTATTAAACATTCGTAGGTGATATTGATGAAATACCTGAATTGGATTTGTTTTCTGACCGTCTTCCTTATCCTCACAGGAAACACGACGGCACTAGCAAAGGATGATGAAAGTCTTAAGCGCATGAACCTTTACAAAAAGACGGAAGCTGTCACGGAAATTCCGTGGGAGTATATCGCAGCGGTCGATCAATATGAACGCCAGGTTTATGATGACCCAAGCGAAGGGCGTGTAACGGCCATTCAAGTTGATCCTTTGTTCTGGTCAGGCACACCTGAGAAAATACAGGCTGATATCTTTCCGGAAGGATGGGGATCTGATGGAGACGGAGATGGAAAGGCAGATATAGAAAATGATGAAGACATTCTTTGGTCGATAGGAAATTATCTTAAGTCCTATGGAACAAAAGAAGAAGACATTAAGATCGCTTTATGGAACTACTATAAACGCGATCTCACAGTTCAAACCATTATCAATACGGCGAACGTCTTCAAAAAGTTTCAAACGGTTTCGCTGACGGATCGCGACTTCCCTGTCCCGAAGCAAGCGAATTACAGTTACAGGAGCACGTGGGGAGACGCTAGAGGGTTCGGGGGCAGACGGATTCACGAAGGAACCGATATCTTTGCCAATTACGGTGTTCCTGTAAAATCCACGACCTATGGCGTGATTGAAATGAAAGGCTGGAACCGTTTCGGTGGATGGCGAATTGGCATCCGTGATATTTATAACATTTATCACTACTACGCTCACCTGCAAAACTTCTCCGAAGATATAAAAGTCGGAGATGTAGTAAAACCTGGTGACGTCATCGGAGCAGTCGGAGCATCAGGCTATGGACCACCCGGGACATCCGGTAAATTTCCACCGCACCTTCATTACGGAATGTATCAGGATAATGGAAAGAATGAGTGGTCTTTTGACCCCTATCCTTATTTAAAAAGATGGGAAAAAATGGCCGAATAATAAAAAGGCGTCGCAGCTGCGACGCCTTCTTTTTATGATTTGGATTTTTTCACAGCGTTCATGATACTCGCTACAAGTCCACCCCAGATGACGACCATTCCGATAATCATCATTAAAATTGCACTGCCACCCATATTAGCCGACCTCCTTTTCAGACTCATCAATTAGCTTAGAATCCCAACGCTTCAATGTCATCAAGAATCCGACGACAATAGCGAATGCAGCTACGGACCATCCACCAAATAAAATGAAGGTGTCAGAATATCCTTCGTAGTTTCCAGTTTCCGTGTCGAATTCTCCAAGAAGGTTCGTTTTGAACAGGTCGAACATCATATAGCCAAGAACGATTGGAGTGATGAGACCTAAGCAAACCTTCCACCATCCTCCGAGATGAAGATCTGAAATTCCATTAGCGTGTGCTTGGAAGTCATTGAGGTTACGCAAGAACCAGGCGATGACAACAACTTCGACAAGACCTACAAAGGCTACACCGAATTGGTTGATGAAATAATCTGCTGCATCCAAGAAGAATAGTCCACCCTGTGTAGCGAAAAGAATGGAAATAAGAGCAGCAAATCCTCCACCGATTCCAACAGCGGCATTCCTTGAGATTCCAAATTTCTCAGTCAGTCCGGCAATATACGTCTCCGAAATGGAAATCAGTGAAGACAGACCAGCCAAAACAAGAGAAAGGAAGAATAAGAAACCAAAGAGCCCGTTTAATGCAGGGAACTCATTAATAATCTGCGGGAATACCACAAAGGCGAGCCCTACGCCGCCTGTTACAACTTCCTGTACAGGTACATCCAATTGAGAAGCCATGAAGCCTAACGCGGCAAAGACTCCGATACCTGCCAGAAGTTCAAAGCTTGAGTTACTGAAACCCGTAATGAATGCGTTGTTCGTAATATCCGATTTCTTCGGTAAATAACTGGAATACGTAATCATGATCGCAAAGGCGATAGATAAACTGAAGAAAATCTGTCCGTAAGCAGCT
Source organism: Halobacillus fulvus (assembly GCA_004078665.1). GTDB lineage: Bacteria > Bacillota > Bacilli > Bacillales > Halobacillaceae > Halobacillus > Halobacillus fulvus. The sequence continues at coordinate 50,117 of SCFO01000005.1, forward strand.
ACCCATACAGAACTGTCCATGATGGCATCAAAGTTCGGTGCAAAGAATGTTTCCAGTCCTTGTGCAGCACCAGGTAACGTGATCGCGCGAATGACAATAATTAAGAATAAGACCACAAGAGTCGGGATAAAGATTTTGTTCGCGACTTCAATACCTTTTTTAACACCTTTGAACAAGACTCCAAGAGTGATCGCCCATACAAGGATCAGCGGGATGAATACACCCGGAACAAGGCTCCCTGTTTCTCCAGGATTAACCGTTAAATTTAAGTAATCATTAAATAAAAACGCTTCTGTGTCGCTTCCCCACGAAAGGTTGAACGAGAAGATACTGAATGACATTGCCCAGGCAATAATGACGGCATAATACGTCGAAATGACAAATGATACGAGAACAGCCCACCATCCAAGCCACTCCACTTTTCGATTCATTCTAAAAAACGACAATGGTGCAGATCCACGGTACTTATGACCTATCGTGAATTCCATAACCAATAATGGTATACCTGCGGTGAGAAGTGCGAACAAATACGGAATGAAGAAAGCTCCGCCTCCGTTTTCATAAGCTACCGCCGGGAAACGCCAGATGTTCCCCAATCCGATGGCAGAACCGACAGCAGCTAATATAAATCCTGCCCTCGTCCCCCATTGTGCACGATTTTCCATGTGAAAGACCTCCCTTTAATATTTACACCGCCCGCACCAGCGCTGATGCGGGCAGATGTTTCTAAATTTTTCTTTTTTTCTGATTATTTCTGTTTAAATTATACCCATACACCTTATCCTTGTCAAAGCGATTTTTAAATATTTTAAATTGACAAAAAATAATAAAAATGATGGTTTGAGGAAATTCCTATCAATTACCGCTTTCTTTTTGCACAGGACTTTTTTAATCATCCTTTTTTACCAATATGTACATAAAAAGGACACAGTTTTTAAAAACTGTGTCCTTGAAGTGAGTGTTATTTATTTTCTACCTTAATATTTGGAACGAGATAATGAATCGTTATTCCGATTACCGCGACGATGAGCAGCGTGATCAATAATGGCAGCCACACCTGTCCTGTCAAACCGAGGACGATATACCCTACCGAAGCAGCGATGGCAGCGATAAAGGCATACGGAAGCTGTGTAAGCACGTGATCAATGTGGTTAGACCCTGCACCCGTCGAAGAAAGAATCGTCGTATCAGAAATAGGTGAACAGTGATCGCCGAATACAGATCCTGCTAATACGGCAGAAAGAGCCGGAAGAATGAGTGCAGGTTCCGTCACAGCAGCGATTTCTCCCGCAATCGGGAGCATGATCCCGAACGTTCCCCACGATGTTCCGGTCGACAATGCCATAAATCCGGAAATAATGAAGATGATCAGCGGCAGGTATGCGATGTTAATATTCGCCTGGCTGAATTGCTGGGCCAAGTATTCACCCGTTTGCAGCTGACTGATAATATCACCGATCATCCATGCAAACACTAGGATGTAGATGGCTGGCAGCATGGCTTTAATACCTTCAAAGAAAACCGTGCCCATTGAAGACTTCGGACGTGCCTGCGCAACGTACAGTGCAGCCGCGATGACAACAGATGCCACTCCTCCGATAAAGAGCGAGATGTTGACATTCGTGTTCGCGAAGATCGAAAGAATGTCGGCCGGACCGTCTGTGCCTTGAATACCAGTGACGATCATAGACGCTACCGTACCGGCAATTAACGCAACAATTGGTAAAATCAAATGATAAATTCTGCCGTTTTCGTGCTTCTTGAACTCATCTGTCAAGTCGCCTGGCACATCACCTTTTTGTGGATCTGTCAGTTGACCCGTTTCCAACGCCCGCTTTTCATGGACTTTCATGGGTCCAACGTCAAGCTTCATGAAAATCGTCAAGAAGACAAGCAGTAAAGCTGCAAACACATAAAAATTGGCCGGAATCATCAGCACAAAGGCTTCTAAAGCCTGGTACTGGGCAATTTCATTGGCAGCAAGAATACTCCCAATCGTTCCGATGATGTAAGCTCCCCAGCTCGAAATCGGCGAAATGACCGTAATGGGAGCAGACGTAGAGTCAATATAATACGCAAGTTTTGCGCGCGATACTTTATAACGGTCTGTCACTGGACGTGCCACTTGTCCAACCGCAAGTGCATTAAAATAATCATCGATAAAGATAATGATTCCAAGAATCGCTGGGATCAACTTAGATCCCCGACGTGTACGGATTCGTTCGACCGCCCACTTCCCGAAAGCTCTGCTTCCGCCAGAAGCGGTCATAAAGGCTGTCGTGATGCCTAAAAGAAGTAAAAAAGTAAGGAGATATAAATTCCCTGTGTTCAGTGCTCCCTCACTGACGAAAATGGATGAGAAGTTTGACCAGATCAAAGCGATCCCGGCTCCAATATCCATTTGTGTCAACATAAAGGCACCGACGATGATGCCAATCCCTAAGGATAAAATGACTTTCCTTGTAAAGAGTACAAGAATCAGCATTAAAATTGCTGGAATTAATGAGTAAATTGTTCCTTCCATGATGTTCCCTCCGAATATTCTAATGATGTAAAACGGGGTAGGAAGGCTACTGTGGATTAAATTGAGGAAATAAAAAAAGACAATGATAGAAAATAACCTACCATTGCCTTGTGGCAACTTGATTATCCTCCATTTCGATCAGTAGCGCCCCATGCACCCAAAAAAGCATGCATGACAGTGTAAAGCTTTATTCAAACTTACACCAGTGTAAGAAAGCATGGCATTCACTTTGTTACACTTCGGCAGACCATCCCTTTCACCATCGATCCTCGTATGCCAAACTCCCAATGGTTACTCATGACGTCTGCGCCTCTACCTCATCGAGCTGATAAGGTCACGCATATTCAGTTCTTCGCTATTTTAACAAGGTAACGTAATTATTGCAAGGGATTCATAGGAATAGAGAACGAGTTCGATTCTCCTTCTTTGCCCATTCCTCCATAAAATTCTGGAACCTCTCCTACAATCGTGGCCGTGTCAATCGGAATATCGTTTTTCACGACTGTCGTTTTGGTTGAGAACGGAATGACGATTCGTACGCTCACCTCAAAGTGAATCGACAGCTGAAACAATGCCGAGTTGATTCCATATTCTTTCACTTCGCTCTTAAACTGCGATTGAACGTCACCGATTACCCGTAGCTGTACAGGAACTTTCGGACCAAGGTTGGCCAAAATCGAATTATTCGTAGCTTGACCCACCGGTATTTCGATCAATGTAGCCGGCTGTTCTCCGAGTTCCTCCTGACTCATGTCCGAGTCAAGTGCCGGGTCGATCGACGTATCTTCCATCGGCAACTCATTCAACTCCATCCGCTTCAAAAAGTCCTGGACCCTCATCGTTGTATTTCTTAACACACGGTTCACGACGACTGAATTCCATCCCATGTACACAATATTTCCCGCTTCGTCTTTCTCCATTTTGACAAGGTCGTTGAACTGTAAATCTTCTGCAATCTGCTTGCTGACCGCCTCATTGATTGCATCACGGGCAAACTGCTGGGTTTTCGTTTCAGCAATGGTGATCAGCGCCGGCGTCAGACCTCTGTCGATGACCCATAAACTGATGGCCGTAAGCAGCATGAAACAAAAGAACGTAATCAGAATGCGCTTTCCAATTGAGGGTCCTCGAATGGCGCTCTTTTTGGTCATACAGCAACCCCTCCTGCATTATCTATATGATAAACAGAAGGGGTTTACACCTTAACCAGCAGAAGTCGTATCACATTTTGCTACAACAACGCTCAACTCTTTTGAAAGGTCGAGATCATATGTCTCTTCAACCGCTTGCCCATTTTCTTTAAACATCCGAATCACCGGCCGGTCGCACAAGTGAGGATTCTGTCTGACGACAATGCCGGATCTTCCATCACTTAGGCTGACCGTCACACCGTTTGGATAAATGGCGATACATTTGCGGAATTCTTCCACCATTTCCTTATCAAACAGCTGTCCCGCACCGGAATATAAAATCTCAAGTCCCTCATGCGGCAGCATCGCCTTCCGGTAGATACGGTCACTCGTGACGGCATCAAACACATCCGCGATGGCCAGAATTTTCCCGTATAAATGGATTTCATCTGAAACCAGTCCACGCGGATAACCAGAACCATCGAGACGCTCATGGTGTTGAAACGCACAGTGAGCCGCAGTCAAAGGAATATTCGGAGCTTTTCTCAATATTTCAAAGCCCGCTTCTGTATGATGCTGGATTGTCTCGAATTCTTCCCTCGACAGCTTTCCTTCTTTCAGTAAAATTTCCTTCGGCACGTTCATTTTTCCAACGTCATGCAGAATCGCTCCAAGCCCTAGATCTTCCAACCGTCTTGTCGGAAGCTGAAGCTGTTTACCCAAAGCTAGCGTGTACATTGTCACATTCAAGGAGTGGGTAAAAATATAATCATCGTACGTGAAAACATCGGACAAAAGGGAGAGCACCTCTTTATGGCTCTGAAGCTCTGTCATGAGAGAACGCACGATCTCGATCATGGAAGCCCTAGACTTTTGTGTAACGTATTCCTGGCGACCCCTCTTTGGATTTTTAACTGAGCGGAAGGCACCTTTAATGGAATGAATCGCCTCCATCCGTAGCTTTTCTGAAATAGGATAAGCGGCTTCAATATCTTCTGTTCCCGGCTCGTCCACGTAAACATAGGTGATGTCGTAGTTTCTCAGGCGTTTAATGACAAGCTCCGTGAAGGTTGCTCCACTATGTAGCAAAGCTTGTCCATTTTCATTAAAAATCGTTTTTCCTAAAGTGTCTCCTGGCTTCAATTCATTCACAGCAATTAATCTCATCTTAGACTCCCGTAAATTAAAAATATTCTCTCACTCGATATGTAAACAAAAGCTACCCTCTAAAGGTAGCTTCATCCTCATTATTTTATCAATTTCATCCATAAGTAACAACAAAAGGCCTAGACAGTTTTCCCTTTCTTTATAAGGGCTTCAGCCAAAAGATCCCTCAAAAGTTCAGGCATGTAATACTTTTTCACTTTTGCATAAGCAATCTCTGGAAAAAGGCGCCCGAACGTAAAGGTATCCGCCGTTGCAAGAGAATAGACTCGATCCGGATCAATCGGCCGGCCTTGAAATAAAACACGACGAACACGGAACTCCCCGTCACTTCCTTGTTCTCCTACGATTTCCAAGCCAGAAAAAATCATCTTGCCGATAATTTCTCCACGAAAGCCAAGGCCTTTCAGCCTGATCTCGGTCAATTTCTTCGTATGGGCCACCCGGACGATTTCTAAAAGCTCGTCGCCGTCTATCTCTACTTTGCACGGGTTCATTGGATGGGGGCATATGCGGTGAACGTCCTCATAAGTGACCGTTCCCTCAGGAAGGTGATCGAGGAGGACACCAGCATTCAGCATTGCCATATCTGCATCCGTCCACTGTCTCAACTCATCCGTCAACAGCGACATTAACGGCGTTTCTTTGAACCAGGCGACTCGAAGGCCATTTTCCAAATGAGTGACCGGCTGGTTAAGAAGCTGTGTTGCTTTTTCCGTTTTTTCTTGAATCGATTGGGAAACTTCCTTGCTTTTTTCCATGTGTTCGGTCGGGATGGCATAGGCTTCTTTTTTTACTAACCTCTTCTGCTCAGGATCCCACTCCATCATCACTTCCCCGACATGTGTCCCGTGTTTTCCTGCCGCGGTAAGAAGTGAGTTTTCAATATACTCCCCGTTCTGAAACAGGTGATGCGTATGACCCCCGATAATAATATCGACATCTTTGTATAGCCGGGCAATCTCCTCATCATCATTGATTCCGAGATGCGAGAGCACGACGAGAATGTCCACTTGCTCCTTCACATCGGAAACCCATCGATCCAGCACCTCAAATGGAGGGGTTACCTTCCATCCGATCTGTTCATAAAACGTTTTAAAGGGAGCCGTCAAGCCGATAAACCCGATTTTCGTCCCTCTAGCAGAGGTAACGATCCGGTACGGCTGAAGCCACTCTGGATCATGACCGTTTTCCATTTGAAGATTCGCACAGGTGATGCCGAACTGTGCGTCATCATACAACGTATATAAATCATCTGGAGATAACGTGATCCCTTCATTGTTGCCAAGTGTGGCCACATCATAACCGGCTTCGTTCAGCAATTCGACATTCCCTTTGCCTCGCAGCCCCTCGGCCATCGGATGAACACGATCCATGTGATCGCCGTTGTCGACGACCCAAAAATCTTCCCCTTTGCGTTCATGCTTTTTCTTTTGTTTATGGATGTAGCCGACGATTTGTGCCCAATTTTCAAAATGACTATGCAAATCACTTGTATAGTAAAGAAACAGCTTCTCGTTCATAGATCAAACTCCTTATCCAATTCCCTGCCATATTAAACGAATTCCTATTAAAATGAGAAGAATACGTAAAAACCATTCCACAGCCTGTCCACGCATGCCCCGATTGACATAAGCCCCGAGCATTCCACCTAAATAAGCTCCTGGAATAAAATAAATCGTGTATTCCCATACGACATGTCCTAAATAAATATGGGTCCCTGAACTGAAAAGACTCGCAAAAAAGATGATAAACATTGAAGTGGCCGTCGCGATATGCGCCGGTATTTGAAATAATAAAATCATTGCAGGAACAAGTAAAGAACCTCCTCCAATCCCAAGCAGGCCAGATAGCATACCGACACCGAAAGACAAGGTCAATCCCATTAAAAGAGAGATCTGGTACGTATAAGTTTTACCATCCAGTTCCTTTTTACGCTCCATACCCCCGCTGAATAACGTTTTGGATGAGCGTTTTCTCGGCAAAAAGAAAAGCAATGACACCGCAATCATTACGAATCCGAAAAACAGTGAGAACCCATCCGTTTCAAAATACTGATTAAGATAAGAGCCCAGAATCCCACCCGGCACACTGCCGCCTAATAAAAGAATTCCAACCTTCCGATCCACACGCCCATGCTTTACATAAGACAGCGTGGAAGATAAACCGGTAAAAATCATCACCACTAGAGAAACTCCTACGATCGCCTGTGGGCTCGCCCAGCTGAATGCTTCGAACTGGTCGCCTAGAAATAATAACAGCGGAACCATGATGACCCCGCCACCAAGCCCGGCTACGCTTCCTACAAAAGCGGATAATAAACCAATCAAAAATAAAAGAACAACCATGGCGAGCTCCTATCCCTTTATAGATAATATTATAGTATCACGTTTTCTATTCATAAAACACGATGCCTGATGAACGTTCCAATCAAGACATACATCTGCACAAAAAAACACCCGGACAGATTGTTTCATCTGTTCGGGTGTGATTGAAATGAGATTAACCGATTGAACCTTCCATTTCGAATTTGATCAGGCGGTTCATTTCAACGGCATATTCCATCGGCAGTTCTTTCGTGAACGGCTCGATGAAGCCCATGACGATCATTTCAGTTGCTTCTTCTTCGGAAATTCCACGACTCATCAGATAGAAAAGCTGTTCCTCTGAGACTTTGGAAACTTTCGCTTCGTGCTCCAGAGAAATGTTTTCGTTCATGATTTCGTTGTAAGGAATCGTATCGGAAGTAGACTCATTATCCATGATTAATGTGTCACACTCTACGTTAGAGCGTGCACCTTCCGCTTTACGTCCAAATTGAACGATTCCGCGGTACGTGACCTTACCACCGTGTTTGGAGATGGATTTGGAAACGATCGTAGACGACGTGTTCGGTGCCAAGTGGTGCATTTTCGCACCGGCATCCTGGTGTTGACCTTTACCAGCAAGTGCGATGGAAAGCGTCATACCACGAGCTCCTTCACCTTTTAGAAGGACCGCAGGGTATTTCATCGTAAGCTTGGAGCCAAGGTTACCGTCTACCCATTCCATTGTGGCGTTCTTCTCAGCGACAGCACGCTTCGTTACAAGGTTATAAACGTTGTTCGCCCAGTTCTGGATTGTCGTATAACGGCAATACGCATTATCTTTAACAAAGATTTCAACAACCGCACTGTGAAGAGAGCTGGATGAATACGTCGGAGCTGTACAACCTTCAACATAGTGTACAGAAGACCCCTCATCCGCAATGATCAACGTACGCTCAAACTGCCCCATATTTTCAGAGTTGATCCGGAAATACGCTTGTAGTGGAGTTTCCACTTTCGTATTTTTCGGAACATAAATGAACGATCCACCAGACCATACAGCAGAGTTCAGAGCTGCGAACTTGTTATCAGATGGAGGGATGACTTTCCCGAAATATTCTCTGAATAATTCTTCATCCTCTTTAAGAGCGGAATCCGTATCCTTGAAGATTACGCCCATGTCTTCCAAATCTTTCTCCATATTGTGGTACACAACCTCAGACTCATACTGAGCGGATACACCGGCAAGGTACTTCTGTTCTGCTTCAGGAATACCTAGGCGGTCGAATGTGTTTTTAATCTCTTCCGGAACCTCGTCCCATGAACGCTCAGAACGTTCAGATGGCTTCACGTAGTACGTGATGTCATCAAAATTAAGTTCAGAAAGGTCGCCGCCCCATTGTGGCATCGGCATTTTATAAAACTGTTCAAGAGACTTCAAACGGAAATCAAGCATCCATTTCGGCTCTTCTTTATAATTAGAGATCTGTTCCACGACTTCTTTTGTTAACCCTTTTTGCGTACGGAAAATGGAAACATCTTTTTCGTGGAACCCGTACTGGTACTCTCCAACTTCTGGCGCTTTTTTAGCCATAGTGATTAACCTCCTTTAGGTAGTGAAAAACACTTATCCTTGCTTTTCTTCGTCGACACCCTTCTCCATCGCCTTCCAGGCTAATGTGGCACATTTGATGCGGGCCGGAAACTTGGCGACTCCTTGAAGAGCTTCGATATCTCCAAGGTCGATTCCATCCTCTTCTACTTCCTTGCCCTGCATCATGTTTGAAAAGATATCTGACATTTTTAACGCTTCGTCAACTGGTCTTCCTTTGATAGCCTGTGTCATCATAGACGCTGATGACATGCTGATGGAACAACCTTCTCCATCGAACTTGGCATCCTTCACTTTTCCGTCCTCCACCTGCAGTTGAAGCTGGATCCGGTCTCCACATGTCGGGTTATTCATATCGACTGTCATATGTTCCCCTTCGATAGAACCGCGATTACGAGGATTTTTGTAGTGATCCATGATGACCTGGCGATAAAGCGTATCTAAGTTATTAAAAGACATCGCCAAAATACTCCTTTGTTGTTTGTAATCCTTCAACAAGTCGGTCGATTTCTTCTTCCGTATTATATAGATAAAAACTGGCACGGGCTGTCGCTGATACTTCCAGCCATTTCATCAGTGGCTGTGCACAGTGATGACCTGCCCGGACAGCAATTCCTTCTGAATCAAGGACAGTAGCTAAATCGTGCGGGTGCACGTCATCAAGGTTAAACGTTACGAGTCCGGCTCTTTCTTTCGGACCGTAAATCGTCATTCCCTCGACTTTTTGCATTTGCTCCTGAGCATACGTCGCTAATTTGTGTTCGTGGGCCTGGATCTCATCCAATCCGATATCAGATAGGAAATCAATCGCTGCTCCTAGTCCCACAGCTCCCGCGATGATCGGAGTTCCCCCTTCGAATTTCCACGGCAGTTCTTTCCATGTGGAGTCATAAAGATTTACAAAATCAATCATTTCCCCGCCGAATTCAACCGGTTCCATGGCATTCAAAAGGGACTTCTTCCCGTATAATACGCCAATACCGGTCGGACCACACATTTTGTGACCTGAGAACGCATAGAAATCAGCATCCAGATCCTGGACGTCAATGCTCATGTGAGGCACGCTTTGAGCTCCGTCCACAAGCATAAGGGCATCGTGCTGATGGGCGATGGCAGCAATTTCTTTGACCGGGTTAATCGTACCAAGGACGTTGGAGACGTGCATAATGGCTACCATTTTCGTCTGATCCGTAATGGTGTCACGAGCATCGTCCAAGCTGATCGTACCGTCCGGCTGGAGTGGCATATACTTGAGCGTAGCGCCTGTCTCTTTAGCAATTTGCTGCCACGGAATAATATTACTGTGGTGCTCCATCGGGGTGATGACGATCTCATCCCCTTCACTGAAGTTGGCACGACCGTAGCTTGCAGCGACCGTATTGATCGCCGTCGTCGTCCCTCTTGTGAAAATGACTTCCTGAGTACTGGAAGCATTGATGAAGCGTCTCACTTTCTCGCGTGCTCCTTCGTATTCATCCGTCGCTTTTGTTCCTAATGTATGGACTCCGCGGTGAACGTTGGAGTTATACTGACGGTAATACTCATCCAACTTCTCAATCACCTTGACAGGCTTTTGAGAAGTCGCAGAGGAATCAAGATAAATCAGCGGATGTCCGTTGACTTCCTGATGAAGGATCGGAAATTCAGCTCTTACCGCCTTTATATCCATTAATAGACTTTCCTTTCAATGACTTGCGTCAATTGACGTTTCACAGCCTCCACAGGTAGTTGTTTTACAACTGGTGCAAGGAAACCATGGATGATCAGACGCTCTGCCTCAAAGCGAGTAATACCGCGACTCATCAGATAGTAAAGCTGAATCGGATCGACACGGCCGACAGATGCAGCGTGACCTGCCGTTACGTCGTCTTCATCGATTAGAAGAATCGGGTTAGCATCTCCTCGTGCATCTTTACTTAGCATCAGCACGCGGGACTCCTGCTCAGCATTTGACTTGGAAGCGCCGTGCTCGATCTTACCGATGCCGTTGAAGATCGCTGTCGCTTTATCTTTCATTACCCCGTGCTGAAGAATGTAACCATCAGACCCTTTACCAAAGTGCGTGATGTTCGCCGTGAAGTTCTGCTTTTGCGCACCTCTTCCGATGGCAACCGTCTTCGCATTGGAGTGGGAGTTGTCCCCGATAAGGTGTGTAATGTTTTCAGAAACCGTGTTTCCTTCGTTCATTTGACCAAGCGCCCATTCAATGACTGCATCACGATAGGCAACACCACGACGGTTGGCATAAACAGTCGTACCGGCTTCAAAGTTGTCTACAGCACCGAAAGAAACCTTCGCACCATCTTTAGCGATGACTTCTGTCACGATGTTGGCAGACGTTTTTTCTTCTTTATTATGAGAAACGTAGTTCTCAACATACGTCACGGAACTGTTCTCTTCTGCCACTACGAGAATGTGGTTGATAAGAGACGCTTCCGGATCTTCCTGCCAGAAAATCGCCTGAATCGGCTCTTCAATCTGGACATTTTTCGGTACATAAAGGAAGATTCCGCCGTTCATCAAAGCTGCATGAAGCGCTGTTAAACGGTGTTCATCAACATGTACCGCATCATTCATATAATATTTTTCAACAAGTTCACCATGTTCACGAAGAGCCGTAGCCATGTCCGTGAAAATGACGCCCTGGTCTTTAAGCTTCTGATCAAGTGTTCCGTATGCAACCGTATGATTGCGCTGGATCACGAGGTTTTGTTGCTCTTCTTCCTGATCCAGAAAGTCCTGGATTTCTACCGGAAGGTTCTGCAGTGAATCAATCGTTTCGCCTTCTACATGATGCTTGAATTCTGTGAAATTCCAGCTCTGGATATTCGTTTTATCCGGCTTTGGCAGTTCAAGTGACTCAGACTTTTCCAAAGCGTTCAAACGAAGGTTCTTCATCCATTCAGGCTCTTGAAGGCCTTTAGAAAATTGTGTGACATATTCTTTGTCGTATGGTAGTGAGACTTCTACTGTCATGTTACCCCTCCTATCGTGTTTACGCTTCTTGACCGACTGTCTCGTCTTCGATTCCCAGTTCTTCCTTAATCCACTCATAGCCTTCTTCTTCAAGACGTTGAGCCAATTCAGGTCCACCGGATTTCACGACACGACCTTGCATCATCACGTGTACTTTGTCTGGTGTGATGTAGTTCAATAGGCGTTGATAGTGAGTAATAATCAAGCAGCCGAAGTTGTCATTGCGCATTTCGTTAATACCTTTAGAAACGACTTTCAGCGCATCAATATCAAGTCCGGAGTCGATTTCGTCAAGAATGGCAATTGCAGGCTGAATCATCATCAGCTGAAGAATTTCGTTACGCTTCTTCTCCCCGCCGGAGAAACCTTCGTTCAAGTAACGCTGCGCCATGTTTTTGTCCATCTCCAGCGTATCCATTTTGGAGTCCATCTCTTTAATGAACTTCATCAAAGAAATTTCATCGCCTTCTTCACGGTGGGCATTGATTGCAGAGCGTAGGAAGTCAGAGTTTGTTACACCACTGATTTCACTTGGATATTGCATCGCAAGGAAAAGACCAGCTTGTGCACGCTCGTCCACTTCCATTTCCAATACGTTTTCTCCATCTAGAAGTACTTCACCTTGTGTGACTTCAAATTTAGGGTGACCCATGATCGCAGAAGCCAGTGTTGACTTACCTGTTCCGTTAGGTCCCATTACCGCGTGGAATTCTCCACCGTTGATTGTCAGATTTACCCCTTTAAGGATTTCCTGTCCTTCGATTTCTACATGAAGATCCTTGATTTCTAAAGTTGATCCTGCCATAAAAAAATACCTCCAGTATCTATTATTATTGAATGTGCTGGTTGATATGGATCAAAGAACCATTCTCAATTTATTCTCATTACAATCTTATATCATTTAGAAACTGATATCAACTTTTTACAACTTCACAAAACCAGTGATATTAAAGCCTTTTGGGATTGTTTTTTGCCCATTCCTTCATTATTATAACAAAACTTGCGACTGTCCTCGAGTGCTCGTTTTATAATCTTTCTCACGGACTTCATATACATTCCAATAAACATCCTACTGGTACTGAACCGGCGATTAGACGTCTCCAATATAAGACTAGAATGACGTATAGAAAAGGAAAAAATCAGGCTCATGATAAGCCTGATTTTTTGAGTCTATGTTTATTTATGCAATTGACGGTCTACCTGAGCAAGCATGTCACGACTCTGTTCAAATTCACGCTGCCTTTTCTCTTCTACTTTCAAGCGTGTGTCCAAATTTCTGCTGTACTCCGCATAACTTGTATTATGCGCTCCATGCATGGCTTTTTCCATATCAGCAGTATAATTCATCTTCAGATCGTCACTAATAACGAATCCATCCTTTCAGGTAATTTATGTCTTTTAGAATATCACAGGACAATACCCGGACCGAAACGTCAATAAACCCTCTGTGACTTTGTAAAAAAGTAAAAAGACCAATGTAAGCGGTTACCTCTGCTTTGTTTGTTCAATACATCGGTTTTCCTTTAATTTTTTAACAATTCAATCAATTTAGTGTGTTAGACAGATCAGCATAAGCATGCTGAACGAGTGTAACCGCCTGGCTCAAGGCTGCCCCTCCACCAAAAGCCGCCGCTACTCCACACGCCTCTAAAATATCTTGTTCAGACGCTCCTTGATCGACACAGCCTTTTGTATGATAAATCATGCAATACTCATCCTGAGCGACGATGCTGATCCCGAGCGCAATCAACTGTTTTTCTTTTTGCGAAAGTGAACCGTCTTTGAAACAAGCCTCTGAGAATTGACTGAACTGGTGAGAGACTTCAGGCATTTTCTCAGAAAAGATCCCCATTCCTTCCTTATAATCATGTAAATAGTTTGCTGTCCAATTCATGGATTGTTCCTGCATCATTGATTCCTCCTAAATAAAAAAGTGACTGCAGTTAGTATCCACTACAGTCACTCATTCTATCCTTACTTATTCAGCTGAACCGTCTACAGGAACGACAGCTCCTTCATATTCCTCTTCAATGTACGTCTGGATTTCTTCAGAACGAAGAACTTCTACAAGCGTCTGAAGAGCTTCATTGTTTTCGTCTGCGCTTTGAGCCGCGATGACGTTGACATAAGGAGATTCTGATCCTTCAAGAATCATGGCATCTTCACTAGGGTTCAATCCTGCTTCGATCGCATAGTTCGTGTTGATCGCTACAAGCGCATTTTCTTCACGCTCATACGTTTCTGGTAGGAATGCCGCTTCTACACCTGTATCAAACTCAAGGTTTTTAGAATTTTCGACGATATCCTCTACTGTCGCATCCACTTTATCTACATTCTCATCCAATGTAATAAGACCTTCGCGCTCTAGAAGGGAAAGAATACGACCATGGTCGGCAACAGAACGGCTCATAATGACCGTTGTTCCATCTTCAATTGCATCAACGCTGTCGAAGCTCTTGGAGTAGATTCCCATCGGTTCGATGTGGATTCCACCAAGGTTCGCAAAGTCATATCCGTTTTCCTCTTGCTGTGCTTCAAGGTAAGGGATGTGCTGGAAGTAGTTCGCATCAATTGTCCCTTCATCTAGGTCACGGTTCGGCAAGATATAGTCTTGGTACGTCTCGATGTTCAGTGTAATGCCCTCTTCTTCAAGTAATGGCTGAGCCTCTTCTAGAATTTCGGAGTGTGGAACACTTGAAGCACCTACTGTGATTTCAGTCGTACCTTCAGAGCCCTCTTCTCCACCTTCTGCGTTGTTCGCTGAATCGTCTTCAGAAGATCCGCATGCAGCCAAGATTAGAACAAATAAAACAGCTACAAGGCTTGTAAATAGTTTTTTCATTGTACATTCTCCCCTTTTTTAAAGTTTAATTTATCTTTTATCCAATTTGCGGGAAGCAAAGTCCCCGATGAATTGGAAAATAAATACGATTAAGACAATTAAGATGGTACAAAACAGTACGACATCAATGTCACTGCGCTGGAAACCATAGAAGTAAGCATAATCTCCGAGACCACCGGCCCCTATGACACCGGCAACGGCTGTGTAACCGATCAATGCGATCGCTGTTACGGTAATTCCTGAAATTAAAGCTGGCATCGATTCCGGTAATAGCACTTTGAAAATAATGGTAGAATACTTAGCTCCCATTGATTTTGCCGCTTCAACAACTCCTTTATCCACTTCCTTCAGCGCAATTTCCACGAGGCGGGCATAAAATGGTGCCCCTCCGATAATCAAAGCCGGTAACGCTGCGCTTGGTCCACGGATGGTTCCGATCAGGAAATCCGTAAACGGGAATAGTAGTAAAATTAAAATGATAAACGGTATCGCCCGGAAGACGTTCACAAGTGACGCCGTAATCCAGTTCAGGATTTTGTTTTGCCACAGTCCACCCGGGCCAGATAAATAAAGCAATAAACCTAGTAAAAGACCTAAAACGAATGTTCCAGCAACTGAGACGAGCGTCATATACATCGTCTCATTCGTCGCGGTCATAATGTCATCTATTCGAACGTTTGGAAACAGTTGTTCAAACACTTGGACTCACCTCAACCTCTACAGATGTGGATTCAATGAACTGAATCGCACGCTGAATCTCTTGTTGTTCACCTTCAAATTGGACAAACATCGTGCCATACGCACCTTTTTGCGTCTGGGTGATTTTTCCATGAAGGATATTGACATCGATCTCGAACTTTCTTGAAACCTCGCTGATCAATGCCTGGTTTGTACTTTCTCCGACAAAGTGTAGCTTCAAAATTTCACCGGATTTATACGTTTCATTAATCAATTGTAATGAATTTTCTTTTTCCGGATCTCCCATCACCTGATCAACAAACTTTCTGGTGACCGGCTGCTGTGGATGTAAAAAGACGTCGAGTACATCTCCCTGCTCGACGATTTTTCCCGCTTCCATGACCGCCACCTGATGACAGATCTTGCGGATGACGTGCATCTCATGTGTGATCAAGACAATCGTCAGACCAAGTTTCTCATTGATGTCGACCAGCAGATCGAGGATAGAATCCGTCGTTTCCGGGTCCAGTGCGGATGTCGCTTCATCACAGAGAAGGACTTTCGGGTTGTTGGCTAAAGCACGAGCGATCCCGACTCTCTGCTTTTGTCCACCACTTAATTGAGAAGGGTATGAGTTGCCCCTTCCGGATAGTCCGACCAATTCAATCAGTTCCTCTACCCTTTTTTTCCTCTCACTTTTTGACACGCCTGCAATTTCAAGAGGAAAGGCGATATTATCATAAACCGTGCGTGACCAGAGCAAATTGAAATGTTGAAAGATCATCCCAATATCCTGGCGGGCAATCCGCAGGTTATTTTTACTCATGCTCGCAAGATCCTGATCGTCGATGACGATGCTTCCCTCCGTCGGGTCCTCTAAGCGGTTCAACAGTCGGATGAATGTACTTTTCCCCGCCCCACTATAGCCGATGACCCCGAAGATTTCACCTTTGTTGATGGAGACGCTTAAGTCATCCACCGCTCGGACTTCTTGGTCTTTCGTCTGAAATATTTTTGATAATCCTTTGATCGATATCATGATGTTCCCTCCAAAAATTAAAGCGGAAATACGTTTCGTTTAAATAAAAAAAGCTTTTCTGCACGAGAACAGAAAAGCTTGCGAATATAATCTGTTCCCTCATCTGTCAAAGTCCGTAACTTTGCAGGAATTGGCACCACTGCAAGAATAAACTTGCCGGTTGCCGGGCATCACAGGGCCAGTCCCTCCGCCACTCTTGATAAGAGATTTTAGTCTATTAAATTATTATTGCGTTAAGCCGTTTAAATGCTACAAAGTGGATTGTAGCACCGCATGTTCTTGCGTGTCAACTAAAAATTGCGAAAATGCGACAAAGTTCGACTATTCGATCAATAAGGCATAAAAAAAACTCTTCAAAAGAAGAGATTCCTATTTTCTCTTCTCATCTTCCAAAGCCTGTAGCTTTGCTGGAATTAGCACCGTGCTTTGATTTCAATGAATCAAAACCGGTTGCCGGGCATCATAGGGCCAGTCCCTCCGCCACTCTGGATAAGTGAGGTTCGCTATGAAATTATGGACTATGTTAGCATGAGAAAAGAATCACGTCAATAGAAAAGGAGTCATTGGATATGCAAAAAGCCCCTCTATTCGAGTTGCCTTATATAAATAGCGAAGACATCTATCACCTTGAAGAGGATTCAGGGAAAGTCATCGTCCTAACGTTCTGGGCTTCCTGGTGCCCTGATTGTGGAACAGACCTGCCAAAAAAAGAACAGCTTTATCAAAATATGGACCATTCTAAGGTAAAAATGATGACGATTAATGTTACAGGTAGGGAACGAAATGCTGAAGAAGCTGTCCAGTACACAGAGAAGTTTCTTACTCAACCTACTTTAAGAGACAGAGGCCGGGAAGTATATGATGCTTATAATGGAGATGGAGTCCCGACGACCGTCATTATTGATCAAAATGGATACATTCATAAACAGTTCGGGGATCAGGCCAACTTCCTAGAGATTGTAGAAGCCATCGGTTCTGTTCTGTAGTTTCCGAAGAAGATGATAAAAGTAAAAGGAATTGCTTAAGAGAACCTAGGCAATTCCTTTTTACTTCTTCACATAACGATCCACTTTTTCAAACAAGTAAGGGACAGAGTGGAATGCATAAATCTTATCTGTCATTTCGCCATCAGACTTGATGAATAGACAGGGGACACTTTCTATCTGATATTCCCTCATAAAATCTGGATTAAGTGACGCATTGCATTCATAAAAGACACCTTCATTATACATTTCTTCCACTACCGTCAGCATCTCTCTTGCTAAATGACACGTCCCACAAAAAGGACTGTGTACAAAAATGAGCGCATCGTTGCGATGTTTGAGTTTTTCCATTACGTTTTGATCAAGATCTTGCACGGTGTTCCTCCTATATCAGATAAATCGATTTGACACTAAAATGACGGTTCAGCAAAGCCCTGGCCAGCTCCGGTTCAGGAGTTGCAGCCACTTCACGGAATGCCTTATCAATATAAATATGCTCAGCATGAGGAAGTTCTTCCGTCAGTTGCTTTCTCAATTTATAGCCTGAGTCATCCTCATCGACCAAAATAAAAACCGCTCGTTCATCCAGATTGTAATCGAAAATCAATTCTTCCATCCGCTCGATTCCCAATGTTCCATGGGTGCAAATGATTTCGATGTCCTCATCAAGGATCTTCTTCAACTTCCGTTTGTCTGTAATACCTTCTACAATTACAATTCGATTTCCATCCACTGTTTTCACCCACTATACAGAAACAGGCCATGTCACACGAAGACACGGCCTGCACATGATTAAAGTACCATGATCACGCTAGACAAGCCTATGCAAGCTTGTCCATTCACGAAGTTATGATCACGAATTAATCTTCATCAATCATTTCTTTATATTGATCGGCTGACATCAGGTTGTCCAGTTGAGAAGAATCGCTTGGCTCCACCACAACCATCCAGGCTTTTTCATAAGGAGATTCATTTACGAATTCCGGGCTGTCTTCGAGTTCTTCGTTCACTTCCACGACTTTACCACTGACAGGTGCGTAAAGCTCGGAAACCGTTTTGACAGATTCTACACTACCAAAAGGCTCATCTGATTTAAGTTCTTCTCCTACTTCAGGGAGCTCAACAAATACGATATCTCCAAGTTCAGATTGGGCAAACTCTGTAATCCCGATGCGAACATTTTCCCCTTCTTCTTTCACCCATTCGTGTTCTTCTGAATAGCGCAAGTCTTTTGGTACACTCATTCGAAATCCCTCCAAAAATTATATTGACACCATGTATAACTATAAAAGCATGAAGCTCTTATTTCATAGGATTTGCTCACTTCAACCAATTTTCTTCAAACTGGTCCTGTTTGAACCCGACGGTCACACGATCTCCATCTGTGACGATGGGACGCTTCACTAGCATGCCGTCAGAGGCTAGCCATTGAATCATTTGTTCATCGCTGGCATCCTTCAGTTTTTCCTTCATATTAAGCTCTCTATACTTCTTGCCACTCGTATTGAAGAATTTCCGGGTCGGAAGCCCACTATCTTCTACAATTGTCTTCAATTCTGCTTCTGTTGGTGTCTGTTCCACAATATGTACAGCCTGATAATCGACACCATTTTCATCAAACCATTTTTTCGCCTTTTTGCAAGTACCACAGTTCGGGTACCAATAGAAGGTTAGAGACATTCGGATTCCTCCTTCCTTATGGTTGCTTTATATTTTACCACACGAAGAGGGGATTTTTCATCGTTTTCCTATCTCTCGTAAAAAAGCCTTCCTTTTGAGTGATTCAAAAGGAAGGCCTGCTCACTTTTTTAAACGATATACTTTTCAGACTCAATCAAAGAAGCTGCGATTTCACGTTTCTTCTTGATCACGTTCGTCGGAGTGTGTCTTGTCAGTTTGCGAAGGGCACCAAGCATCATTCTCAAGGAATCTCCAGCCTCTGAAGCAATCAGAGTCTCCTTGGCATGGGCTTCAATGCGGTTGAAAGCTTCCTGCACATAAACCTGTGTGTAAAGGAGCTTCTGTTTATTTTTCTCTTCGCCCTGTTTGGCAATCGCCTTTTCTGTTCTTAAAACGGCGGATTCCATATTGTAAATTTCACCCACGATATCCGCGATGTTAACTAAAAGCTCCTGCTCATTCTCAAGTTTCTCTCCAAATTTCTGTGCAGCCAGCCCAGCAGCCAAGAGGCCGATCTTCTTCGCATTTTTCAACAGATATTTCTCCTGTTCCAATGCTTCTGTTCCTGGTTCTTCAGGCATCATCGTCATGATTTCCTCTTGAAGGGCCTGTGCTTTTTGAAGAAGCGGAAGTTCGCCTTTCATCGCTTTCTTCAACAGCGTCCCCGGCACGATCATGCGGTTGATTTCGTTCGTACCTTCGAAGATACGATTGATACGAGAATCTCTATAAATTCTTTCCACTTCGTATTCTGCCATGAAGCCGTAGCCACCATGGATCTGAACCGCTTCGTCTGCAGCGAAGTCTAGAAGCTCCGTTCCAAATACTTTATTTAAAGAACATTCAATCGCATACTCCGCAATGACTTTCGCTACGGCTGCCCCGTCCTTCAATTCTTCATCCGATAATTTACCCATACTTTGTTCAAAAAGTCCGACGGTACGGTAAACCGCACTTTCATTAGCATATGTGTTCGCCGCGACAGAGCCGATTTTCTCCTGGATCAATGGGAAGCTTGCAATCGGCGTTTTGAACTGCTTACGCTCTTTAGCGTATTTGACGGAAAGCTCAAGCGCACGCTTCGCTCCCCCAACACCACCGATGGCGAGTTTGTAGCGGCCAACGTTCAAAATGTTAAAGGCGATGACATGCCCGCGGCCAATTTCCCCGAGTACATTTTCAGCGGGAACTTCTGCATCTTCTAATACTAATGTTCGCGTAGAAGAGCTCTTAATTCCCATCTTCTTCTCTTCAGGCCCCGTCGATACGCCAGGGTAATCACGCTCAACGATGAACGCTGTAAATTTGTCTCCATCAATTTTGGCATAAACCACGAAGACATCCGCGAACGCAGAGTTCGTAATCCACTGTTTTTCGCCGTTCAGAACGTAGTGGGTACCCGCTTCGTTCAGTTTGGCCGTCGTTTTCGCTCCAAGAGCATCAGATCCGGACCCTGGCTCTGTCAAGGCGTAGGCCGCAATTTTTTCACCTGTCGCTAATAAAGGCAGATACTTTTGTTTTTGTTCCTCATTCCCGAAGAATACGATTGGAAGTGAACCGATTCCTACGTGTGCGCCATGTGTAACCGAGAATCCGCCAGCACGCGAGAATTTTTCTGTGATTAAGGACGAACTGATCTTATCAAGCTGAAGCCCACCATACTCTTCTGGTACATCTGCACCTAACAGACCTAGCTCGCCTGCCTGCTTCAGCAAAGCAACAGAATGCTCGAACTCGTGGTTTTCAAGGTTTTCTATTTTTGGAACGACTTCACCTAAAACAAAGTCTTCTGCTGTTTTTGCAATCATCAGATGCTCATCTGAGAAATCCTCAGGAGTAATGACGTCCTCTGCTGCCAAGTCCTCTACAATAAATCCTCCGCCTTTAATCATCTCTTTCAATTCGCTCATCTTTTTTATCCTCCCTTATAGTAGCTCGAATACTCCGGCTGCTCCCATTCCGCCGCCGATACACATTGTGACAACACCGAACTGCTCATTTCTTCTCTTCATCTCATGAATCAAGCTTAACGTCAGTTTCGTACCCGTACATCCTAGTGGATGACCAAGAGCAATCGCGCCTCCATTGACATTCACTTTATTCTGATCAAGTCCTAACTCTCGTATGACTTGCAGAGACTGAGATGCAAAAGCTTCATTCAATTCGAATAAGCCGATATCGGATAGTTCCAGTCCTGCGAGCTTCAATGCTTTCGGAACCGCTTCGATTGGTCCGACACCCATGACCTCCGGCTCTACACCCGCAACGGCAAAGGATCTGAATTTCACAAGGGGCGTCAGACCTTCCGCTTCCGCCTTTTCCCGTTCCATCACAAGTACAGAGGCTGCTCCATCACTCATTTGAGAAGAGTTCCCTGCCGTGACAGATCCAGTTACAGAAAAGGCTGGTCTAAGTTTTGCCAAAACATCTGTTGTCGTTCCTTCTCTTACACCTTCGTCCATCGCAAACGTTCTCGTTGATTCTTTCACTTTGTTGTCCGGTCCAACCGCACGATTTGTCACTTCGACTGGAACAATTTCATCTTCAAATTTGCCTTCTTTCAATGCTTTGGCTGCTCTTTCATGACTTTGGACAGCGAAGGCATCCTGATCAGCTCTTGATATATTAAATCGAGTGGCAACTTCTTCTGCGGTATGGCCCATCGACATGTAGTATTCCGGTGCCTGTTCAACTAAAGAAACATTCGGCTTGATGACATGACCACCCATCGGAATCAGGCTCATGGATTCAGCTCCGCCGGCAATCGCCGCTTCACTGTGACCAAGCATGATTTTCTCGGCAGCATAAGCGATACTTTGAAGACCTGACGAGCAGTAGCGGTTGATTGTAATCGCAGGTACTTTATAATGAAGTCCGGCAAGTCCGGCAATGTTTCGCGCCATATTCATTCCTTGCTCCGCTTCTGGCATGGCACAACCGATGATGACATCGTCAATGTTTCCGTTATAATTGTTCGCACGTTTCAACGTCTCTTTTATCGTTAATGCGGCCAGGTCATCTGGACGTGTATTAGCGAGAGATCCTTTCTTCGCGCGTCCTACAGGTGTTCTGGCTCCTGCTACAATGACTGCTTCTTTCACGTTCACTTCCCCCTTTATTAGTTACGCAACGGTTTTCCTTTCATGAGCATGTGCTGCATACGCGCCTGGGATTTCGGTTCCCCTACTAAGCTCAAAAACGCTTCTCTCTCTAAATCGAGTAAATACTGTTCATCGACAAGCGAACCTTCCTTGATACGGCCGCCGGCTAAAACGAATGCAAGCTTTTCAGCAATCTTCAAATCGTGCTCGCTGGCGTATCCGCTCAACGCTAAACCTTTTGCTCCAAGCAGCATCGTGGCATATCCTTGCTCTCCGACAACCGGAACTTTTGTCCGTTTCGGCGGCTGGTATCCTGAACGGGCTAACCCAAGAACTTTCTGTTTGGCATCGTGAAGCAAATGATCGCCATTGACACTGATTTGATCCATTTGGTCAAGGAATCCGTTCTCTCTGGCTTCTTCCCCTGATGTCGACACTTTCGCCATCGCTATTTTTTCAAAGACACTGTTCGCGACTTTTTGAAGGTCAAAATCGACTCCTTGAGGAATATTGCGTAAATGCTTCAAGTAAAGTTCTTTGTTACCGCCGCCACCTGGTATAAGACCGACACCGGCTTCGACAAGACCCATGTATGTTTCCTGGGAGGCTTGGATTGAATCTGCCGGAAGACAAACTTCCGCTCCCCCTCCAAGGGTCATACCGAACGGAGCGGCAACGACAGGTTTATCGGAATACTTGATTCTTGTCATCGCATCCTGGAAACTCTTGACGACCATTTCAATTTCGAAAAAGTTGAAATCCTGTGCTTCCATCAGGATCATGCCTAAGTTTGCGCCTACACAGAAGTTTTTGCCTTGGTTACCGATTACAAGGCCTTCAAAGTTATCCTCTACGTGATCGAGAGCGAAGTTGAACATTTGAATAATATCCATGCCGATTGCATTGCTCTGAGAGTGGAACTCAAGCCCTGCCACACCATCTCCAAGATCGATCAAGCTAGCTCCGGCATTCTTCTTGATGACATCCTGGGTTTCTTTCAGGCGTTTTAAGTGGATTTGCTTCTTATTAAAGTTCTGTTGCTTATATTCGCCTTCATGATAGAAGTAAACGTTTCCATTTTCGCGCTTGTAAAAGTTTTCAAATCCTTTTCCAAGCATATCTTCAATCCATTCGGGAACGCTCTCCCCTTCTTCTTTCATACGCTGGACGGAGGTTTCGACACCGATCGCATCCCACATTTCAAATGGACCTAATTCCCAACCGAAGCCCCATCTCATCGCTTCATCAATGGAGACCACATCGTCTGCGATTTCTCCGTACAGCTCAGCAGAGTATACCAGGACAGGTTTGACGACTGACCAAACAAGCTCACTTGCCCTGTCTTCTTTCGCCGATACTAGCGCTTTAAGTTTACGCTTTGGTCCTTTTTCTTGCTTCGCCATTTCTGTTGCTTTCGTCTTCAGTTTTCCTCTTGCTTCATATTCCATTGTTTCAGGGTTGAGCTGTAAAATTTCGCTTCCTTTTTCCCCTTTTTGTTTCAAGAAAAATCCTTGCCCGCTTTTAGCTCCGAGCCATTTGTTTTCAAGCATCTGCTTCATAAAATCTGGTACTTCGAATGCCTGTTTTTCTTTTCCATCTACTTGATCATATACATTGTTAGCTACGTGAATAAATGTATCTAATCCGACAACATCGAGCGTTCTGAATGTTGCACTTTTCGGACGGCCGATCAGCGGTCCTGTTACAGAGTCCACTTCTCCTACACTGTACCCTTTCTCAAGCATTTGCTGTACGGTAACAAGAAGACCATACGTACCGATCCGATTAGCAATGAAGTTTGGCGTGTCTTTTGCTTCTACGACACCTTTACCAAGCACATCTTCTCCGAATGTCTTCATGAATTCCAGTACTTCCGGGTCAGTATCCTTCGTCGGAATGACCTCCAGCAGCTTTAGATAACGTGGTGGATTGAAGAAGTGGGTACCAAGGAAGTGCTTCCTGAAGTCCTCACTGCGACCTGCTGACATCGCGTCAATTGAAATTCCTGATGTATTTGAACTGACAATCGAACCTTTTTTCCTATGTTCATCAACCTGTGAGAAGACCTTTTGCTTCACTTCAAGGTTCTCGACTACTACTTCGATGATCCAATCCACATCCGCAAGCTTTTCCATATCATCTGTCATGTTTCCAACCTCAATCAGGTCGAGACTCGCTTTGCTCGTAAGTGGGGATGGCTTCTGTTTTTTCAATGCCTGTTTATTCAATTCAGCTATCCGGTTCCGGACCGCAAGATCTTCAAGGGATCGTCCGCGTTTCTTTTCTTCGTCTGTTAACTCACGAGGTACAATATCGAGCATCAGTACTGGAATACCGATATTGGCTAAGTGAGCAGCGATGCCAGCTCCCATGAC
Organism: Halobacillus fulvus; assembly: GCA_004078665.1. Classification (GTDB taxonomy): domain Bacteria; phylum Bacillota; class Bacilli; order Bacillales; family Halobacillaceae; genus Halobacillus; species Halobacillus fulvus. Next base: position 74,527 of record SCFO01000005.1, read on the forward strand.
TCCTGATCCTAAGACAGCTGCACGCTTCATTTTTCGATTCATTATATGTCCCCCTATCACTTTGAATGAATGCTCATTCATTTTGTAGCCAAAAAAATAAGCTACGGCTAATTCGTATCTATATTAAATATAAATTATTTTCTGACATTTCGCAATCCTTTTCGTTATTTTGTTTGTAAAATTTTGAAATGGATTCGACAATTGTCCTTAGACGAGAGAGTTCCCAACCGTATCTACGGGAACCCTCCTCATTTCTATATCATATGCTACCCTTCGTAAAAGTTTGAGTTTACTTACCAAAAACCCCTTTTAATACGAACGCGACGTTTGCAGGGCGTTCAGCCAGCCGCCTCATGAAATACCCATACCAGTCATTGCCATAAGGAACATAGACACGCATGTTGTAACCTTCCGCAATCAGTTCTTCTTGGCGCTCTACACGGATTCCATAAAGCATTTGGAACTCGAACTGATCATTGGAAATGTCATGCTCTTTGACGAGGTCTTTTGTATATTCAATCATGACATCGTCGTGTGTCGCGACTGCTGTGTAGTTTCCATTTAAAAGGTGAAGTTTAATAATTTTTTTGTAATTGTTATCGACATCTTTTTTATCCGGAAATGCTACTTTAGCCGATTCCTTATAGGCCCCCTTCACTAGCCGGAGGTTCGGGTTGTATGCGTTCAACTCTTCAATATCCTCCACTGTGCGATACAAATACGATTGAAGCACTGTTCCGATGTAATCGGATTTTGACTTCAGTTCTTTGAAGATTTTCAGTGTTTTTTCACACCGCTCATGATCTTCCATGTCAATCGTGACAAAAACATCCTCCTCTTCTGCTACCTTAAGAATCCTCTCCATATTTTCCATGGCAAGTTCTTCGGATATATCAAGTCCCATTGACGTCAATTTCAATGACAACTGGGAATTAAGGTTATGCTCTGAAATCGCACGAATTGCTTCTATACATTCATCCGCTGCTTCTCGTGCTTCTTTCTCTGTATCAATAAACTCCCCTAAGTGGTCAATCGTTACCGTCATTCCTTTGTCATTCAGCTTTTTAATCGTATCGACCGCATCCGGGATTCTTTCCCCGGCGACAAACTTTCCTGCCCCAAACCTGAGACCATAGCGTTTTGCAAGTTTTGTAAAAAAGCGGTTTTTGGATAAAAACAAGAAAAAGTTGCGTAGAATCTTCTCCATCATGACAACCCCCAACAATACCTATAATTTAAAAGCGATTTCGCCTGTTCTATCTTGTCATTTTCTTTATAAGTAAGAGACAAACCATCTGATGATATCCATCAAGCACGTATTAAGGAAAACGCTTCCACAAGGATAGTTTATCATTTTTTACGCGAATTTTGGTATAAAAGATGTTCCATTTTAAAAATGAATGTGCAAAATATCCCAAAGCACATTTCTAATATTAAACAGCAAGGTGGTTAAAATAAGACAAATCCATAAAGGAGGTTTTCAACGTGCAACAACAAAATTCTACAAATATGCAGCAGGCGCAGCCTATGACCCAAGTTCCGGAAATCGTCACTACAAAGGACCAACTATACATTACGGATATGCTGTCATGGAATTTGAACGCTTGTAAAAAAGCTCACTTCTACGCTCAAAACTGTCAAACCCCTGAGATTCAGGCCGCTTTGGAACAAGCAGGGCAGATGCATCAAAGACATTATGAAAAAATATTGAACCAATTGAACAGTCAGCCCACAAACTAAAAGGAGGATGAAAATGAATCCATCAGCTAATAAAATCCAAAATCCTGAAACAAATATCCCGAAAACCCCTCAAATGAATGAACGGGACTTTTTGAATGATCAGCTGGCAACAGAAAAATATATGACAGCTTCCTACAATGTCGCATTGAACGAAGCAAGCAACCAGACGTTTTATCAGGAATTATCAACGATTTTCAAGGAGACACAAGACTGTCAGCGCAACCTTTATCAACTCATGTTCCAAAATGGCTGGTATGCTGTCGAACAAGCTGAGCAAAAAAAAGTTGATCAGGCGTATCAACAGTTCACCGGTTACAAATCACAGCTTCCTTATAGTGTCCAATAGAAAGAAAGCCCGGTACTCACCGGGCTTTCTGCTTATCCGACAGGTTCATATCCCTGTGCTTCAATTGTTTCCTTCATCAAGGACTTGGTCACATACGCCTCATCATAAGTGACGTCCACTTTCCCACTATCAATGTCTACTTCGACACCATGTACACCTTCAAGCTCCTTCAGTGCACCTTTAACAGCTTTTTCACAATGATCACATGTCATCCCATTGACTTCCAGTGTTAATTGCATCGAATCATCCTTTCTCCCTTTATTCTGTGTGTTCCACAAAAACAGGAAAATATAACCTTTTGATTCATTACATTCCTCCATTTGTCCGATTTTTATGTTTCTCCCTGTACATTGCATGGTCTGCGATTCGAATCAGGTCATCCTGACTTTTGGCCTGATCGGGATATACAGACACCCCTACGCTCAATTGGGCCGTCACCTTTTTCCCATTTACTTCGACAGGCTCATGAAAACTGCGGGCAATTCGTTTTGAGATAAAACTCATTTCCTCAGGATTTTGAAGAGGTGTTACAAGGACAGTGAATTCATCTCCACTCAGTCGATAAACCTCACCTTCCCCAACGGTCTTCTGTAATCTGGCTGCAATTTCCTGCAAAAACAGATCTCCTGTTTCATGGCCGTACTGATCGTTGATCGACTTGAAACGGTCCAAATCTATAAACAACAACCCGATTCGCTGATCTGCTTCTATATAATGTTTTAATGTCTGATTAAATTTCCTGCGATTCGGCAATCGGGTCAAAGCGTCGTAGTGAGCCAGATACTCCATCTTCTTCTGGGAAGCTTCTAACTCCCTTCTCTTCTCCTGGAGCTCTTCATTCATTTTGTGTGTGATCATATACTTGTCCTGCCACTCTTTTGTAATGAAATGAAAGTTCTTCGACAGATTATTGAATTCATAAATCATACTGCTCGGAAATTCATTTTCTTTACTAGCAATATGAGGCAGGTTCTCCACCACTTCACTCGAGTTCCTCGACAATGACTCGAATCGGGCTAATATTTTATAGGAGACATATTCTCCGAGGATCAGCGAAAAAGAAACGAACATTAGAATAATGAATAATGCTTGATTCATCAGTTGATAATCGATAAAAGGAGTAAACGACGCTTTGACTATAAAATACTCCCCTGAATCCGGGAAAGTCTCACCTGTAAGCGTAAAGCCTGACTGTTTCCATTGCTGCATCGCCGGTGAATAAAGATCATAGGTCAGAAACGTTCCCTCATCGAAATTCCCAAGCGTAACAGAGTTTGATGAATCCCTGTTTTCTATAATTGGATCATTCGTGAATACGGCTTCCTCATTGCCACTTATTAAACTCACGGTCATGCCATCCATAGATAAAGGTCCTAAAACATACTGCCTCACGCCCTCGAGTGAGTAAAAAGACGTAGCGATTCTCTCATCATCATCCAGGCTGGAGCGGATTGTCATTAACGTTTCTCCACCCTGGTTCAAGTAAGAAATCCCTTCTCCTGCCACCTGTTGTTCAAACTCGATTCCCTCAAAAGAAGACCTCATCATAAACTGATCAGCGGTTGCCTCAAATTCTTGTAGAGTCATTGAACCTGCTTCCAGTCGTTCAATCAGAAAACGGTGATCCTCCAGACGCTGCTCGGTCCATTCACTATAAAAGCGCGTGATCTCATCAAGCTTGTCCTGGGTTTTGATCATTACCTGAGACTGGTCTTTTTCTTGTTCATAAAACCCAATTAATAACACCAGGATAAAGCTCAGCGTCAGGAGAAGTCCGCCCCCTAGATAAGAAACGGCTTCTCTCAAAGTATAAAAAGGAGTCCCTTTTTCCTTTTTCAAAAATCTTTCTATAAGAAGATAGAGAAAGAAGAGCAACTCAGCTACCCACACATTGAACATTCCGTTCATCATATCTTTAAGAGCGACCATGATCGTACCTTCGAGTCCAAACCCAAGGAACCTTCCGTAGAACAAGAAGACGAGCGGAATTCCTACCAGCATCCAGTAAAGCCCATCACGCAAGATGATATTTGTAAGCTTTCTCCTAAAAAAAAGACCGACAAACAGGATTTCAAGCGAAAATAAAATGACGGCAAAGGGATGATTCCAGAGAAAAATCGTGTAAGACTGAGCGATGATTGCTCCTACAAAAGCAGGCCAAACCCCGAGTTTCTTTAGTAAAATAAATAAGGGAATGGATCCGAACAAAAGGTGAACTCCGTAGTACAGGCTGACTGTCACAGTGTTTAAGTAATAACTGAGAGCAGTAAGGATAATAAACAATAAGTATTTTTTCATGAAAGTTGTCAAAGCCTCACCCCGGACATATTAGAATTCGGACGCTCATTCAATTTTGTTTACTATAATGTTACTATTACTTATTATACCCTATCACCACGATAGCTACTAAAGTCTTAGCACATTCAACCTATAAAAAGGAGCTTGAAATATGATAAACCCGGTTTATCTAGCTGTTGCGATCGGTGGGGGGATAGGATCGATCTTACGGTATTCTCTCTCTTCCCTTATTTACCCAATATCAGACATACCAGCCGGAACATTGACCGTAAATCTTATGGGCTGTTTTCTATTAAGCTTTTTCTATCAGATGTTCTCTCAACGTCTGCAAAACCATCCTTCTCTTCAAAAAGGGATAGCGACAGGACTGATCGGTTCGTTTACAACCTTTTCAGCTTTCAGTGCCGAGTTTGTTCAGCTCGTGCCTGACGATTTGTTTATCGCGATGGTTTATCTTTTGACAACTATTTTTGGTGGGCTCGCCATGACAAGTCTTGGTCTTACTGCTGGGAGGAGAAGCAAGTGATTTCATTACTATTAGTCTTCACAGGAGGAATGGTCGGTGCCGTCAGCCGATTCGAAATCAGTAGACACCTAAACAAGAAGATTCCATTTGGAACAGGCATCGCCAACTTTACAGGCGGCTTACTTCTCGGATACCTTATACACCTGCAAAGTCAGGGGGACATACCAGAATGGGTGTGGCTGTTGCTTGCTACCGGTTTTTGCGGTGGATACACAACCTATTCCACCTTCAGCTATGAAGCTTTCCAGTTATATAAAGAAGGTCGTATATGGAGGGGCGTCGCTTATGTATTTCTTTCGATTGTACTTACCGGTATCGGAATTGTAGTCATATTGATGTTTTAATTTTATCTAATCGTACCTCTCATTGAAACTAAAAAGGCAGGAACAGTTGATTTCCATTCAACCGTTCCTGCCTTTTTTAGAGCATATGACCGTGATCATATTGAAAAAGGGGAGGTGTACTTCCCTATTACATATGCTAAGAGAGATGCCAATTCATCTTATGACTTAAGACAATATCTTTGTATAGCCTGCTCCAGAGAATTCATGAATTTCACTTTAGCAGGAAGCTCCATATCCTTCAAATCTTTAGCATGATGCGGACGGACGCCAATAAAAATCACTTCCGAGCCCATATAGAATAAGGAATGAATAACATTGATAAAAACTTGAACCCCTTCTCTCTCCAAGTCCCCTACCGCAGTGAAGTCGAACAGCAAACGATCCACTCCGGACTGTTGAGACGTAAACAGGAGATGGCTCTCGATCGTGTACACTTTTTCCTCCGTCAACTCGCCGAATAAAGGAATTAAAGCCGTTTCATGATCAAGGTGAATAAAAGGGGCTGACAGCTGGTTGTTCTGTTCAATGGCTTCTTCGAGCTTTTCTTTTTCTTCTAACAGTTCGAAGTTGGTATCATTCAGACGTGTTCGTAACTGGTTCAACGTCCGAGTCACCTTCGTCAATTTCTCATCCTTTATGAGCAGCAACACTTCAGCATGAAGGTCATTTTCCCATTTGACAGCCAGGTCTGCTGTCAGCGGCTGCTTTTGATCCATAACCGGACGTAGATGCGCTTCCACTAACACCTTTTCCTTTTCAGGCCTCACCCAGTCCTTCACTTTAGCAACGCTTGCCTCGTCAAAGATGTTCAGCAGGTTCTCCTGATCACCAAACAAATCCAGCGCTTCTTGCGAATAGGCTTCGATTTTTAAGTTTTTATTTATTTTATAAAAAGGGAGCGGAAAACCATGTTCAGCTTGTTTCATTGATTACGCCTACCCTTCCTTCATTAAACCATTGATTCAAATCAGAAATCCCTTTGATGACCATGACACGATCGGCTTCAAATTCCTTTAGATCGAACTTTCGTGCCATTCTGCCTCCTACGAGGACAAGGGGTTTCCATTCCAGTTCCATGAAGTGGTCAATTAGTTTTCTTATCGTCGGCAACCTGTAAGTTAGCGCCGCAGACACCCCGATGACTTCGGGTTTATATTTTTCGATCTGGATCAGCGAATGCTCAAGCGGCAGATTGGGTCCTAAGTACCTGACTCTCCAGCCATGATCCTTAAACGTCTCCGCTACCATTTTCAAGCCGATATAATGCTGCTCCTCTTCCACGCCGAAAAGAATCGCTTTATTTTTTTTCTGCTTTTTAGCAGGTTTCGGTTCTGAGTCTGACTCAAGCTTCGACAGAACAAAATCGCAGATCGCTGTGGCTAAATGCTCATCCGCAACTGATATTTTGTTTTGCTGCCACAACTCTCCGATATAGTACATGGCAGGAGTCACAATACTTTCATAAAAATGCGCTTTAGAATACTTTCTTAACAGTTGCCTGGACATATCGAGCGCTTCATCCTCATCTCCATTAAGGAAAACGCGAGCTAATTCTTCATGATGTTGATTCAAATATATTCACCTCTTACTCAGACAGAGTATATAAATAGCTGGTAGCCTGTTTTAAATAGTCGATGTAGACAAGTCTTTCTTTTTCGTTTTCAATGTCGGCTTCACTCAACAATCGAATCAAACGTTGAAAATTATCAACTATTAAATCCGTCCCAACATTTCTAGACGTCAGTACATTGTTCAACCATTCCGTATAGTCCAAAAAAAAGGCTGCACTTTGCATTTCATAGGCCGACTCAAGGTGGTCCAAATGGTGGTAATTGTCTTCTTCTGTCCGGTCGACACCATTTTGACCGAATTTTTCCCATAAAAAAGGGTGATCGGCATAAATCTCTTCTACTACCTTATGTACAAGAGAATCCTTTTCACTTTTTTTCATTCCGCCACCACCTCATATTTTGTGACTTTCGGAACGATGCCTTTAAGCTCTTGATCAGGATATTGCTTCTCTAGTTCATGGATTTTTTTGAACTGTTCACTGCGTGCCCAATTCAAATAAGCCTGCTTCGTCTCCCATTCCAAATGGACAGTGAGTTCCCCAGGTTTACGATCATTTTGCAGCAGCTGAAATGAGATAAATCCCTCCGCTTCATCCACAAGTCTTGATCTTTTTCGATAAATCCCTATCAATTCATCAGCCTTGTGTTCGGGTACGACAACGGTGGAATCTACGATAAACATATAAATGCTCCATTCTGCGATTATTTTATGATAATAGTATTCTATCATATTGAATGTTGCCATGTATAACAATCGAAATGGGAATTTTTATTTTAGTAGCGTTTTATAAAGTTTCCGTTTTTCATCACAGAATTCGGAGGGGCGGGAAATGGTGAGACTCCTCACCACAATAAGCAAACGGAAACATCACGTATAGTTAAAATTGTGAATGGATATAGCAGTGAACATTTGAGCTTTTTCAATAAAATAAAATGAATAGTAACGTTTTAAAGTCCTTAACCCACAGAAAAAGCGGCGCTGACAGTACAGCGCCGCTTCGTTATTAAGATTGGATAACTTCCTCAATGACATTCATCTCTTCATGATCGAGAAGGTTCTTGTTGATCATATCTTTGGCTTCTTTATTCATATTGTCCTGCAAGTCTTTCAGTTCCTCTTTGTCTCCTACTAAATAAAACTGTTCCCATCCATAATCTTTAGCCAGTTTGTCCAGCTTAGGTGCGACACTCTTATACCAGCGGTACCGGTTCGCTTCGAAGCGTTCCTTATACTCATCCTTTTTAGATGTCTTCGCGCCCCCTGAGCCCATTGATGGCTGGGCTTGGTGTGGCCCCTGATGCTGTCTCCAGTCTTCTGTATCTAAATCCAGTTCAAAAAGTTGTGTATCATTCAACGTACCAAGCTCAGCGTCAATCAGTTTGATTTGGTTTTTCTGGGTCAGGATGATCCCTGTTTTCGGAAATTCCTCTTTCATTTGTTTCAACTGATCGAGGACAGGTGTTTCTTCCCAGTAAAATTCCGTCTTCACGGGCATCTGGAAACGCTCGGCAAACCAAACCGTATCATCACCTGTCGCAAATAGGACAACGCTTTTAGCAAAATGCTGTTCATTCTCTTCAATGAATTGTTCTACCTTTTCCTTAACGGCCCAGTAGTTTCGTTTTTCATCAGAATCTCCATCTTCTTGAAGGTAGGACTCAAAGTTGTTCAGCCCATTTTTCAAATGAATCTTCCATTCCCCGCCTTGCTGATCAGGGTCAGAAGGGTCGGTGTTCAGATACATCGTCAATACCTTTTGTGGTTTCTCTAAATGAACTTGTTCTAATTTCTTTATTTCTTTGTTGATATTCATCAAACAGCGACTCCTTTCGTTTTCTTGAAATAATACCTACAGATATGTTTCCGAAAAAACGAATGGTTAAACTATGAATTAAGAGCGCCGCTCATTGTCTCTTTTTTTAATTTCTTTTTTCAGCTGTTTGATTTCATCATAAAAACGTTCAACTTCCTCATCATTCAATGGTTGCCCTCCATACCGGACCTTTTGATAGAAAAGGGTATGCTCCACTTCTAAACCGAGCCGGGAGAACCACTCGTCCAGCGATTCTTGCGGATAGCGTCCTGCCCCGTGCTTACGTGCGAAGGACTCGAATTGATCGAAGTGTTTGCGAATCGGTCCAGCCGCTTTTGTTCGTTGAAAACGTAAAAGCCCGCCGGAATCCATCCCCCTTTTATTTAGAGAAGACGTTTCATAAACGAGACCTCGGCCTTCAACAGCCTCCACCTGCTGATTTTTTCGTAAGCGATAAAGGAAAAAAAGGACGATTCCTGCAACGGCTACAATTATGAAGATGACTCCCCATTCCACCGTTTCTGCAACCTGACCAGCAATCGATTCGCTTATCTCCCCTTGTTCTTCTTCTGGAGGAACGAGCTGTCGTTCAATATCAAGAGTTTGTCCGTCCTGATTTTCCATACCTTCCAACCAGTTGTCAGCATTCAGTCCTAAACCGTTTAATACACCCACTACTCCATAGGCCACCTGGAGCCCTAGGTAACTGATCAAGTTCCAGACAGTCCCTAACATGGTTCGAATAAAAGGTAGAAACGATAGACTCAACGCTAGAACTCCACCTATAGCAAACGGAAGCCACACCATACTTTTTGTGCCTTTCTGACGCTCCTTCTTTTCCATCCGAAGATAATGGGAAAGCGAATATCCTCCGAGTAATGAAGCAAACTGGAGCAATAAAGCGAGGGCCAGAACGGGGTGTTTATACACCGCAAGCTCCACAAATGCGAGCAAGCTTGTCCAGATGAGTAAAGAAAACTCATTGTCCTGGATGGGATCTTCTTCAAGGACGTGGTATCTCCACATCAAGATCACTAGGCTCCCTATACATAACACCCAATGGATTCCTAAGAACCAGCCTAGCGCTGAGAGAGGCAGAGCCATTAGAAAGAAAAAGATATCCGGCAACCGTTTGGATGCTAGGAAGAAAAGAGTAAAAGCAGCCGCCATCAACAGTGCAAAACTATAGAAGGAAAACGACAATGAAAACCACTGGCTGATAGGATATAAAAAAAAGAATAGGAGGAGTGCTTCACTGATATACTTATAGATCATAGTGATCGTCTTTTTTCCTTCGATCATGATCCCGTCCTCCCTTCCGCTGGCATGAGTATCGGTTGGTCCCCTTCAGGGTTTAAATGGAAGAGACGAATCCCTCTTCTTTTCCAGTCCTTCATATAGTGCTGACACTCTTCAGGAATTTCACCCAGAATGACCACCGTTTTTCTCTTGTACAAATGATGATTCACCCTATACATGAACTCTTCCATAGGAAGCGTCAAATGATCGGAACGGATCCGGGCTAACAGCTCCAAGGAATGTTTTAAATGAGCAGTCCCGTTACCCTCGGGTTGGTAATAATACGGAGTATCATGAGGTCTTCTCATGTTCAAAGCAAGCTCGTAGCTGTAGTCACGCTTGGAAGCATAATAAGCAAGGAAGCTTGCATAGGACAACAAATCCTCCAAATGGTTGGAAACGTGCCGGTTTCCGAGTTTCGTTCGTTCGGTCACATTGACCAAGATCATCCAGCTCATATCCACCTGCTTTTCCAAAACCTTCGTCTGGAGCTGCTGCGTCTTGGCGCTTGCCTTCCAGTGCACTTTGTGAAAAGGATCTGAAGAAACATAGTCTCTGGTTCCAATCGGCATCAATGCATTTTCAAATCGAGAGACACTTGACGTTTGATCACCGATCGACATTTGAAAAACTTCTTCGACACCGTAAATCGGCTTTTGCTCCGGATAGACGATCACTTCCGTTTGCACAGCAGGCTGAAAATTCAACGTCACAGGAGCGAAACGGACGAGGTGGGGAAACCTGTAATGAAGCGCTGATAATTTCGTAACGCCTCTTCTCTTGGCAACAATAGGCATGGTCACCCCTGTCATTCCTTTGCTCACGAGCGATAAAGGCAGAGAATGAACGTACTCTTTCCGTTGCTCCCGCACACGCGTCTGTTGACTTGTGATGACAGTATCTGTCTTAAACGAAAGCTCTCCATTTAAGATTGGGATAAGAGAGCCATTTTTAAGTTGCAGTCTCACTTCAGCTTCGTCACCTGGGAACGCCCGGATCGTCTGCTTATGGTTGACAAACTCCAATTGTCGTCCTCCATAGCGGTCATACCATTTCCCAACCACAATCATCGTCAAAAAAAGAGCCGTAGGTAAAAAGAGTATCCATTCATTGATAACGAATCCGGTTAACCCGGTTAAAATTGCCAGTGACAATAGTAAATCATCAGATTTTCTTTGATGCTCTCCTATATCTTTTTTCCATTGCTTCACGTGCGACCGCCTGCCTCAATCGGAACAGGAACGGATTCAATGATTTCTTTGATCACTTGGTGGTTCGTTTTTCGAATCGCTCCTTCCATCGATAACACGATTCTATGCTCCAATACGAAAGGTGCTAGTTCCTTTACGTCCTCTGGAATGACATACTCCCTTCCTCTAAGCAACGCTCTCGACTGACACGCCTTCATAAACATCAAAGCACCTCTTGTACTTACGCCAAGATCGACATCCTCGTTTTCTCTCGTCAAGCGGACAAGATCGAGTAAATATTGGAGCGTATCGTCGGCCAATGTAATCTGCTTCACTTCCTCGCGCAACTCCATGATTTCGTCAATGGTAATCGAAGTGACGAGCGAATGCAGCGGTTCATCTTTTTGATATGTACGCAATATATTGATCTCTTCATCAAGAGAAGGATAATCCATATTCAACTTAAACAAAAAGCGGTCCAGCTGCGCTTCAGGCAATGGGAAGGTCCCTTGATTTCCCTCTACGGGATTCTGGGTGGCAATGACAAATAATGGCGGAGCAATCGCCAGCGTTTCCCCGTCCACAGTTGTCTGATTCTCTTCCATGACTTCGAGTAAACTCGACTGCGTCTTCGGTGTGGCACGGTTGATTTCGTCCGCAAGAAGAACGTTTGTCATCACGGGGCCTTTCCTCAACTCGAATTGTTGTGTTTTAGGATTGAAAAACTGAATGCCTGTTACATCACTCGGCAAGACATCAGGGGTGAACTGAATTCTTGAGAACTTCCCGTCCATCACCCTTGCAAAGCTTTTCGCCAGTTTCGTCTTGCCTGATCCCGGCACACTTTCTAACAGCACGTGACCGTTAGACAAAATCGCGGTAAATAGTAATTCCACCATATCTTCTTTTCCTACAATCACTTTCCCAATATCATCCTGGGCTTTCTTTATCGTTTCATTTGATAAGCTCACCGAATCTCTCCTTGCATTTTATAAATGTATAAAAAAATCTGACTTTTTGATTATAACAGTTTTTGGTTTTGGACCGGGAATAATTAAGGATGAAGTGTCTTATGTAGAGCTCATTAAAAAACCACCTGCGTGATGACAGGTGGTTTTAATCTTATTGATCTTTATGTGCGCGCTGATCTGCTTCCGCACTTCTTTTCATTGCTTCTTTATCATCCTGGTCAGCCAGTTCCCGTGAAAATTCTACGTCAATACCGTCGTGTTTTTCCTGATTCGGAGTTTGGGGAAGATTGCGTTTCTTCTTTCCCTTTGCATGACGATGTTCGTCTCTACCCATCACTGCCCCCTCCTTTCCCATAAGGTCCACTTATTTTCCCCGACTTAAGCGTCCTTTATACGATCATAGAGAGGAGGTGATTTTTGGACTTTCCTAAGCAGAACATGAAATCCTTTGAGTTAACACGTTTACATAGGGAAGTGTTGAAAATGGGTGTTGCTTAAACAATGATGTTTCCGTTCACTCATTCTGGTAGGAGGAGCGGGAAATGGCGAGACTCCAATGGGGAGGAAAGGCAGGCTGAGATCCCGCAGGGCTTTAGCCCGAGGAAGCTCAGCGTCCGCCCGTGGCAGTCATTTCCCGCTCCTCCGATCTCAGGTTAGAAAACGGAAACTCACTAGTATCAACATTAAATTTAAAAGTGCGAAACAGAAAAAACAGAGTCAAATGACTCTACTTCAAGATTCTTGCACTTGAGTCGTTCTTACACGGCCTCTTGTAATCGAGAAATAGGCAGTCGCTAAAGCAATCAGAACAAATACTCCTCCGACTGTCGCATTGTTGGCAACAGTCGTTTGCTCGATTACGATTCCACCTACAGAAGAACCCGCCGCAATTCCGAAGTGAAGAGCGGAATTGTTCAGGCTCTGCTGGATATCCGAAGTCTCAGGTGCAGATGTGATCAAATAATTTTGCTGTGCCGGTGTAATCGCCCAGCTAAGCGCGCTCCAAGCCGCCATGACAATCAGGAATAACGGCAGCGAGAAGGTAACAAATGGAATCATGAAAATTGCGACGGCAAAGGCAATGATGATCCCGATGATGCTTTTCTCAGATCCGAAACGGTCAGACAGATTTCCGCCAATTCCCCCGCCGAGAACCGCTGCTACACCGAAAATGAAGTAGATAATCGTAACCCATGTGCCGTTTAAGCCCATTTCTGATTTTAGAAAAGGAGTCAAATACGCATATAACGTTAAATGTCCCGTCAGAAATAGAAATGATGTAAGTTGGGCAGAGAAAATCTTTTTGTCTTTTAGCGTTCTGATTTGCTCTTTAACTGAAATGACCGGCTTTGGCTGAATTTTTTCAAGCGTAAACGTGACCGCGACAATAGATAGTAATGTCAGAATGGAAATGAACAGGAATGGAGCTCTCCACCCAAATGCATTTCCGATCGTCAATCCAATCGGCACTCCTAAAACAAGTGATCCACTGATTCCCATGAAAATGATTCCGATGGCTCTCCCTCTATATTCGGCACGTACAATCGAAGAAGCGATCGTAACCCCAAGGACAACAAGAAGAGACCCACTGGCCGCTGTAATCATACGTGCCGCCATAATGACGGCATAGTTCGGGCTCCAGTACGCCAACAGATTTCCGAAAAAGAAAATGATTAGCGTGATGAGCATCAGCTTCTTACGCTCCACTTTTGCCGTGACTGTCAGCAAAATTGGTGAAGCTACAGCAAAGACGAGGGAGAAGATTGTAATGAGCTGTCCAGCCTCCCCAAGCGTGATACCAAGATCCGCTGACACGAGGTCGAGAATTCCTCCGATGATCAATTCAACGGTACCTACAACAAAAGATACGATGGCAAGCAAATATACTTTTTTATTCATAAATGAACGTTCCTCTCTAATAAGTTACCACTACAATGGTAACCATAAAAACAAGAAATGACAATAGGGATTTTGACGAGGATTTACGAAACTAGAGAGAGCGTGTATTCTTAAAGCAGAGAACCGAGGGAAGAGGTAGGATATGTTACAGAAATTCGGGTTTACACAGTACGAAAGTCAGGTATTTGAAGCGTTGACAGCAAGCAACGAGCCATTGGATGCCACAACGATCGTCAAGTATTCGCAAGTGCCGAAGTCAAAAGTTTACGAAGTGATTCAACGGTTGGCGGACAAAGGGTTGATCTTAAGCTCTTCTACGAATAGAAAAAAGCTCTACACAGCCCTTCCGCTGGAAACGACGATCCAAAAGCTGACCGCAGAGTTTGAAGCCAACGTTGAAGAACTGAAAAATAAGGAATATTCGATCCAGCAGGTCGATGATCGTGTCTGGACGATTAAAAACGAAATCTCGATTGCTACGTTAGGTAAAGAGCTGATTCAAAAAGCGGAACGGTCTATTTATGTCTCTGGGTGGAGTAATGAAATCGAACCCCTTGCACCTTTACTGGAAGAAAAACAACGCCAAGGGGTGCGAGTGGAAATCCTGTCGATCGGGGAACTTGAGGACAGAAACTTCGACCTTCATACTCTTTTGCCCGATGAAGGTCACGAAGCGCTGGAAAAATATCAGCTCGTCATTGCGGATGAACAGGAAGTTCTATTTTCCGGGGTGGAACACGGGTATTGGCAAGGGCTGCAAACGGCCGCTAACCCACTCGTCAAGTTTTTCACTGAGTTCTTCTACCATGATGTCGCCCTTACCGAAATTACGAAGAAGCATGAAAAGACGCTAATGGAAGATGAAAGGATCCGGAATATTCTTCTAAAGTTGAGGTATTAAAGAAATCCCAGCCGAACCCGGCTGGGATTGTTTTTTTACACTTTTTCCACGATGTATGCTTTCTTTTCTCTAAAATATTTCTCACCGTCATCCGATGAATGTTCGAAAAACCCTTCAAAAGAGTCGACAACTTTATACTCCCGCTCTGCCTCTGTAAACAACTGGGATTCATTATTGGATAAAACCACCACATCTGTCGTCGAAACGAAGCTATCCAATTCATTGGCTTTGTAATTTTTCCCCACTTCTAGAGAATTCAAGCGATATTGAGTCATTTCTAATCTCCACCCTTCTTTTTCCATTGCTTTCCCAGATGGAGCAGGACTCAAACACGAATACTCAGATAGGGAGCCATCTCCTCCTATATAAACGGATGATGAGCTCGACAAAAAACTTAGGATATTTTTTAGGGAAATAACTCCTCTGATAATATTTGAAGTAGGCTTTTTTCAAATCCTCCCAATGAGGGCATTCCTCTTCCTGAGTAAAACGGACGACATCAATGACTTTTATGTTCTGATCAGACGTCAAAATGATGTTTTTCAAATGAGTGTCCGACGGATTCAGCCCTTTGCGTCGAGCAAAGTCCAATGCCTCATCTACTCCGTGGATCATCTCTTCTGTAATCGGTATCCCTTGAACTAAACAGTCATATAACGTGACACCTTCTATATATTCCATCACGAGATAACCGTCGCCCGCTTCAAATAATTCCGGAAACAGATCATGGTTGGCTAGCTTTCGATACACATCTGCTTCAATACGAGCTAATGCATGAAACTGTGGATAAAAAATTTTCACGACGCGGTCGGATTGGGGAATCCGAAACACGACCGCACTTCTCCCTTGACCGACCCATTCTAGTTCAGATGGATAGGAGACGACCTTGTCGCCTTTGAATTCGACCTGTTTCCATAAAGCTTCCTGGGTTGCTCTCATAAGACTCTCCCCTAAATGACCAATCGTTTTCTCTATTATATCAAAACCCCTTTTCTCTCATGTCTAATCTGCTCTTATCATAAATATTGACGTTGATAATCATTTTCATTTATAATGTTTAGAACCTTCTGATAAAGGAGACAAAAAAGATGGAACCAATCATTGTCTTAGAAAATTTCACCTGTGAAAAACAATCCGATAAAATTAACGGTCCTGAGTATATTAGAGTGAAGCGTAAGGATCGTCTTTATTTATCCGGCGAGCCTCATTATGTAGAGACGATTGGCTTTTACGTCCCATTGGAAACGGAATTTCAAGAGCGTTTCTATATTTTAGCGGAGGATTTGGAAGAGCTTTATAAAACGAGGATTCTACAAACCGAAGCAGATGTCCACGCGTCTATTGAGCACCATAAGCAAGAAGTGGATACAGCGTTGGATCAAAGAAATGCCGAAGAGTTCCAATACCATTCCAGTGCATTGAAGGAACTGATGGAATTGACCGAAGAACGATTCATTAAACAATAATAAAAGATGGAGGAAATCCCTCCATCTTATTTATTTTTCCCGCGTCTGATTTCTTCCCCATCATGTGTTAACAGCCTTCCCTCTTTGTTGACGCGATCGATTTTGCCGTCGATTGTTCCTTCTGTTAACGTATCCGTTGCTTGCTCATGGGTGATTTCCTCACCATCTGGCTGTCGGTGCTTGTCCATTCATAGGTCCCTCCTGTCTGTCTGTTTATACCTAGCTTTTTCAGTTGCTGACAAAACATACGCTGAAACGTTTTTCTGTTCAGATCGTATAGGTATACCAAGAAAGGAGTTCTCTTATCATGCTTTTCACAACCATAGGAATCATGCTTGGAATATATCTTTTTATTTCCCTCATCCTTACGCCTTTCCAGTATCGTTACTTATCCGCTCTTGAAGAAGAACGGAAACGGTCCTCCGATTATTATGAAGCCATGCCGGTTCAAGAAGAAGTTCTCCACGGTAATGCTCAAGGGAATCCATTGTTTTTTCTTGCCAACCTATTTGCCTGGCTCCTATTAAAGCTAAAGAAAAAATGAGGGATAAAAAAAGATCCTCCACCTAAACTAAGCGTGGAGGTGAACGTCTTGAGCAAAAAGAGCAATGCGCAGAAAGCGAACCAAAAATCATCGGTAAACCCTCAAGGTTTAAGCGAGGATGTTGCGGATCAGCAGCCGAAATCTCAATTAGAACAACGGGCTAAACAAAGTCATACGAAAAGATAAAGCTGACCTCTGTCAGCTTTTTTCGTTAAGAAGTTTCTCAACTAATGAGATGGACGACTCTTCGTATGTCTGATAAATCATTTGAGAAAGACGAATCGGATCACCGAAGAAGAAGCGCTCATACAAGGTTTGCCTCGACCCGAATGAACTCATCGTCAAGTCCCAGGCCAGTCGAAAAAGAGCTACCTTTTCTTTTCCGTTCCGATTACAGCTTTGTAAATAATGCTTCAAATCATCCCCTAAAGAACTGCCGAAAGCAGCTTCGGTAGGGATCGTCATTAATCCGCTGGCCCCAAGAAGTTGAACGATTTCTGCAAAGCGTGGATACAAATCTTGAAACTGGTTGATGGACACTAACAAAGGCTGCCTCGATGGAACCATGATTCCGTGTTCATCAGCTTCTGCTTTTTGCTCAGAATATGCTAGCAAAGCTTTCATCGTTTCTAAGCCTTTTACGATCTCCACTAGCTTACTTTGAACATGCTGATATTCTTCAATATTCAGTTCATCAATGATTTTTTGAGCGACTTCGAGGAACAATTCGGATTTAATCACTTGCCTCGATGTAATCTGATGTAGAGCAAAAGGGACGAACTTCCCCTTGATGTATAGATTAGTGGCTGCCCGAATATTTTCAAAGAAGAACACTCGATCCCAAGGTACGACGACGTCCTTAAAGATGACGACCGAATCCATTTCTTCAAACCGGGAAGAAAGTGGGGAGTTGAAGGAGGAATCATCTTGCACAAAAGACTGCCTCGCTACAAAATGCACCCCTTTTGTATCTGTTGGGATCGAAAACCCGTAAGCATGTTCCTTTTCCTTCACACCCGGAGCTGAAAATACGAGGATTTCATCCGTTATACCGCCTTGCGTCGCCAGCAGCTTCGCTCCACGAATCACAAGTCCTTCCTTTGTCTTCTTCACAATTCTTGCGTTTTTATCATCTTCTTCCAAAAAAGCAAGTGTAGACCGGTTGTTCTGAGGATTGACGAACGTATGGGTAAACGAGAGGTCATTTTCTCTCGCAAATTCATAAAAACGGAGCAGCCGCTCAGGAAAGGCATTAGGTTCTCCTTCAAGCTGGTCGACAGATGCCGCAAAGGAGGCAAGTACGGTATTCATATAATCGGGACTTCTCCCCATTAATCCCCCCGTATGTCTCGCCCAACATTGGATCATCTTCCTTCTTTTCTCAAGATCCTCTTTCGTTTGGGGAATAAGGTAAGACAGTCCAACATCGCTCCCGGTGGTCGGCGAACGAAAAGTCATCGCTCCATCGAACTCAGGGTCGACTTGTAAATCATACAATTCGGATTGCGACTGGATAACGCCGCGAAAATAAGGATGTGCGCAAATATTTCCTTCAAGTTTCTTTCCGTCCACCCATACATTGCTCTTTAATTTTCCCAGACGTCTCTTATATTCCTTACCGGAAATAGCTCCCACACGAACGTCCCCCCGCCTAATATCAATTACCCTACTGTATGCCCATTTTTATGGATGTGTGAGTGTCTACCTTTCCCCACGCAAAAAGCCTGCCGAGAGGGCAGGCTTTCTTTACTTAGGAAAAAATATGATCGATATGCTGAATATCTTCCTCTGATAAAGTCACTTCAAGAGCTTTCAAGTTATCCTTCACCTGATGCTCTTTTTTAGCTCCAGGAATGACCGCATCAATAGAATCCCTCGTCAAATACCAAGCAAGCACGACATGAGGGACATCCACCCCGTGACGTTCGGCAATCGTTCTGATTTCGTCCACTTTTCTCAGGTTCTCCTTGAATGCTTCGCCCTGAAACAATGAATTTTTGGAGCGAAAGTCATTAAAAGTCGTGTCCTCATCATATTTCCCAGCTAACAAACCGGAAGCAAAAGGAAAATAAGGGACGAACGAGATTTGGTTTGCGGCCGTATATGGCAGCATTTCTTTTTCCGCTTCTCTTTTAAACAGGTTATATTCAGACTGAATGACATCGACATGCCCGTTCTGATTGGCTTCCTGCAACTGTTCAACTGAAAAGTTCGACACTCCGATCGATCTGATCTTTCCTTCATCTTTTAAGTCCTTCAATGCACCTACTGCTTCGTATTTCGGTGTATCCTCGTCAGGAAAATGAATGTAATATAAATCAATGTAATCGGTTTGGAGCCGCTTCAAACTGTCCTCTACAGATTTCTTCAGGAATTCAGGGCGGTTGTTGAAGACCGTTTTGTCGCCTTTGAACTGATGAGCGCCCTTCGTCGCAAGGACGATCTCATCTCTCCGTCCGAATTCCTTCATGACTTTCCCGACAAGCTCTTCTGATCGTTCTGGACCATAGATGAACGCCGTATCCAAAAAGTTCATGCCATTTTGAAGTCCGGTTCGAACGACATTTTTACCCGCTTCTTCATCGAGATTCGGATAAATGTTATGGCCGCCAACTGCGTTCGTTCCTAAACCTATAGGATTCACTTTTAAGTCAGATTTTCCAAGTCTTCTTCTCATGTTATCATCCTTTCCACAGTCCTCTTATTCCCCATCCTATAAAAAGAACACTTACATTTCCCTTTGATTAAGAAGTAGGTTGATGAACCCCTGAATGGAAGGTGATAACCATTTTTTCTTTTGATATACGAGTTGAATAACGAATTCAAAACCACTTTCTAATGGAAGACAGATCAATCGTCCATCCTCTAGTTCCTTCTGCACCGTCATTTCAGGCAGCAAGGCTACGCCTAATTCATCCATGACACACTGTTTAATCGCTTCTAAGCTCGTAAAGGAAAGGACAGAGCGCGGATGAATGTTTTCCTCTTTAAGTAGACCCTCCAACGATGTACGATAAGAACATCCCTTTTCCGTCAAGATAAGGGTTTCATCTGATAAGACATTATAGGACAGACTTCCTTGATTGAATAAACGGTGATGAGGAGAAGCGACCATGATCAACTTTTCTTTTCGTAGCGGATATGTCACTAAATCTGGATGCTGAAACGGACGATCAAGTAATACGGCTACGTCATATTTTCCTTCTAGCATTCCGTTTTTCAGATCGGGACACAACCCGGACTCTAGTTGAATCACAAGCTCAGGGTTCTCTCTTTTGAATTCCTTTATATAACTTGTAATAAAACAAGCAGCCAATGATTCCACAGTACCAATCTTCAAGGTGCCTTTCATCTTCTGGGTTTGAAGGATTTTGCCCCTTGATTCTTCATATAAATCGAGAATTTCCATAACGTATAGATAAAGTTCTTCTCCTGGCTGTGTTAATTGCATAGACTGGCCGTTCCGTTCAAACAGCTTCACGTTATAATACTTTTCCAGCTTTTTCACTTGAGTCGTCACACTAGACTGAGCATAACCTAGCTCACGTCCAGCTTTCGTATAACTTCCAGACCTTACGATTTGCCTAAATGTATAAAAATATGAAATGTCCATAGCACCCTCCATCATTATTACCGATAGCTATTATCAATAATTATAGATAACTCCAATGTTTAAAACAATGTTAAACTTGTTGGTATCAAAAGACGAAGGGAGTTAAATATATATGAAAATCCTTACGATTTCAGGAAGTTCTAGAGAGAACGGTAACACGGATATTTTACTATCAAAAGTGACAGATAAGGTGGACAACACTCACATCAGACTAAGCGATTACAAAGTCAATCCTATTGTAGATCAAAGGCATACTGGAGAAGGATTTACCCGTGTAGAGGACGATTATGAGAAGCTATTACAGCAATTCCTCGAGCATGATTGCATTGTTTTTGTTACACCGATCTACTGGTTTGGAATGTCCGGGCATATGAAATTGTTTTTTGATCGCTGGTCCCAGTATATGCGCGATGATCGTTTCTCCTTTAAAGAAAAAGTGAAGGAAAAACAGGCCTATGTCATCATTACCGGAGGAAGCAACCCTAAAATAACTGGTTTACCCCTCATCCAGCAATTCGGTCACATTTTCGATTTTGTCGGAATGAATTTTACCGATTATCTGATTGGTGACGCTGTAAGACCAGGAGATATATTGAATGACTTTCACGCTTTACAAAAGGCAAACGACTGGAATTCACATTTCTTGCATAAACAAAATAAGCGGCTATGATAAAAAGCCGCTTATTCTGGAAGGTGGTCGACACAATTGAGCAGAAGGCACTCCCACTTCCCCTCCCTCCATTCCACTTCCGTCACGGCTGTATTTTTTATATGCTGCTGAAACTCATCCTGGCCTGTCAGCTCCTGGAGCATGTGGCTGATGAGCGCTCCGTGACTTACAATCAGTACATTTTCACCTGGATGATTTTGCTTCAAGTCATGGAGGAATCGGATGGCCCGCTCCCGAACAAGTTCCGGCTTCTCTATCCCGACATCGAGAGACCTCCAGTCAGGACCCCATTTCTCAATTCTTTCTTCCTCGGTCGTCCCTTCAATCTGTCCCCCGTTCACCTCTTGGAGGCGTTCGTCTTCAATAATCGCTCCGCCGATCTTATCCGCAATAATCTCCGCTGTATCCTTTGCTCTCTGCAATGGACTCGAGTAAATCACATTCCAATTTTGTTTGGAAAGCCTACTTGCCAGTAAGCTCGCTTCCTTTCTGCCGTCTTGATCAAGAGGGATATTTGACGTCCCTTGCGCCCTTTTCTCTTTATTCCAATGAGTGCTCCCATGCCGGACAATGGTTAGTTTCATTGAGTTCGCTCCCTTTTCTTCATTTGATATAGAAGTGCAGTGCTCAGACAGAAAAAAGGACCGCTGTTAACGGTCCTTTTTGCTTTAATCTAAATCGAGGTCAGTTACGGCCCCTTTTGCTGAGGAAGAGACAAGGCGGGCATACTTAGCCAGCACGCCTGTTTTGTGCTTAGGCTCTGGACGCGTCCAGTTCCTGCGGCGTTCTTCTAGTTCCTCTTCTGTCACATCAAAATTGATTTGCTGGGTTTCACTATCAATCGTAATCATATCACCGTTTTCAAGAAGTCCAATCGGCCCTCCAACAACGGCTTCTGGAGCAACGTGACCGATAACGAACCCGTGGGATCCACCTGAAAAACGCCCATCTGTAATGAGAGCAACTTTTCCGTTCAATCCTTTTCCGACGATCATTGCTGTAATCGACAGCATCTCTGGCATACCAGGTCCGCCCTTAGGTCCTACATTACGGATGACGACGACATCGCCCTCTTTCACTTCATCATTGACGATCGCTTCTGTCGTTTCCGCTTCACTGTTAAATACACGAGCAGGCCCTTCAAAACGGCTGATCTTCTGACCGGACATTTTGGCAACAGCGCCCTCTGGTGCGAGGTTCCCCTTCATGACAACGAGTGGTCCTTTCGGTTTGATCGGCTGGTCAAATGGAACAATGACCTTTTGTCCTTCCTTCAGCCCAGGAGCCTCTGCCAAGTTTTCAGCGACGGTTTTCCCAGTGACCGTCAGGCAATCTCCGTGCAGAAGTCCTTCTTCAAGAAGAAGCTTCATGACAGCCGGAACTCCACCGCTTTCGTAAAGATCCTGCATGACATACTTTCCACTTGGTTTCATATCCGCAATGTGCGGCACATTTTGACGAACGCGTTCGAAGTCATCTAAAGACAGATCGACCCCTGCCGAATGCGCCATCGCGAGAAGGTGAAGGAAAGCATTCGTGGAACCACCGAGAGCCATCACAACGGTGATCGCGTTCTCAAACGCTTCTTTTGTCATGATGTCCCGTGGATAAATATCTTTTTCAAGCAAATTAACGACCATTTCCCCGGCTTGCTTACACTCTTGTTCTTTGTAATCTGCAATCGCAGGTGTCGAAGAAGATCCAGGTATACTCATTCCCAACGCTTCTACAGCAGATGCCATCGTGTTCGCTGTGTACATGCCTCCACAAGCTCCTGCTCCCGGGCAAGCACTACACTCTACTCTGTGTAATTGTTCATCGTCGATTTTCCCTTCGTGATACTGACCGACGGCTTCAAAGGAAGACACGATATCGATATCTTCTCCGTCTAATTTGCCCGGCTGGATCGTTCCGCCATAAACATAAACGGATGGAATATTCATGCGCCCGATGGAAATGAGACAGCCTGGTGTCGTTTTATCGCATCCACCAATCGCCACAATTCCGTCCAAACGCTCTGCATTTGTCACGGTTTCGATGGAATCGGCAATGACTTCACGGCTCGGAAGGGAATAAAACATACCTTCGTGACCCATGGCAATCCCGTCAGCTACCGTAATTGTATTGAAAATCATCGGAGCGCCGCCACTTTCTCTTGCCCCGTCTTTAGCTTCACGTGCCAATCGGTCAATATGTACGTTACAAGGAGTCACTTCACTCCATGTACTAGCAATACCGATCATCGGCTTTTTAAAATCTTCATCTGTAAAGCCCACGGCACGTAGCATCGACCGGTTCGGTACACGGTTGACCCCTTCGCTGATGACTTTACTTTTAATTCTCAAGTCTTTTTTTGTCTTATCCATCTTTTCCACCTCTTCGTTTGTTGATGTCTGTATATGTCGAATGAAAGAATAGGAGTAGCTTAACATGATGATACTAACTAGGCTATCGCTTGGCAACCTATTTTCTGAAAATATCAAAATTTCATTAAATTAAAGCGTTTTCACAATTAAGGTTCTTGTTCATCCATTTAATTGAAATCGATATTTATCATATGCTACAAAAAAAAGAGAACCTAAAAAAGGTCCTCTTTCAGAACATAAATGAAACATCAGGCAGGTTCGAATGTTTTACAATCCGTTTCCTGGCTGTTGGCTGCTCGCTCTCCTTTGTGACTGACGACAAAAATCTCATCAGCGCCACAAATCCGTCCATCCTCGTTGTAAACACAGTTACGGACTTCACACAAGACATCTTTCGCCAACCTCAAACACCTCCCTGTACGAATAGCTTTTGCTACATTTTTAAGGTTATACATTTACAAAATCATTTCATACTCAAGAAACCGTCAGATCTGTGATAAAATAGAAATCGTATGTTTATCGTTTCACTCTTGTACAGAGATGGGCATACACTGTCTATAGAATGCAGAACGACATGGCTGCCTACAACCGGAAGCCTTACTTATAAGAAATCAATAAATAGGATTGGTGTTTATGAATAATAAGAAGATTTACCATAAACTGTTGAACGTTGTGAAGGAAGAAAACATTAGAGTGGATGAAATGCTTAAAGATCACCTCTATACGAAGCTTGGAGGAAAAGCAGACTTCTTCATTACCCCTACGACTTTTGAAGAAATTCAAGGTGTTGTCAAATTAGCGAATGAGGAAGATATTGCGTTTACATTGTTAGGGAATGGATCGAATTTGATCATCAAGGATGGTGGGATTCGTGGCATCGTCATAAACCTGAAGTATTTGAACGACATATCCTCTGACGGCGATACGCTCGTGGCTCAAAGCGGAGCACGGATCATCGATGCTTCCCGTCACGCCCTTGAAAAGAATTTATCAGGTCTTGAGTTTGCGTGCGGGATTCCGGGTACAGTCGGAGGAGCGCTTTATATGAACGCCGGAGCATACGGTGGAGAAATTAAAGACGTGCTCGATTATGCTTATGTCGTCGACAAGCACGGAAACCTTGTGAAGCGTCTCGCTTCTGAACTGGACCTCGATTACCGTACGAGTAACATTCCAGACAATGGTGATATCGTCGTGGAAGCAACATTCAAACTAGCTCCAGGGAAATACGAGGACATCAAAGCTATTATGGATGATTTAACTTTTAAGCGTGAGTCGAAGCAGCCGCTTGAATACCCATCATGCGGTAGTGTCTTCAAACGTCCGCCTGGTTATTTCGCCGGTAAATTAATACAAGACAGTGAGCTTCAAGGCACAAATTTCGGTGGTGCTGAAGTTTCAACAAAACATGCAGGATTTATTGTCAATAAAAATAACGCTTCTACTTCCGACTACATCTCCTTGATTGAACACGTTCAAAGAACGGTTAAAGAGAAGTTCGGGGTCGATCTCGAACGAGAAGTGCGGATCATCGGAGAAGACAAAGAATTGTAAAACCCAGCTTAGGCTGGGTTTTTTATTTCACTAAAAACGACATATTACACCCATTCATTACTTTTTTAGACAATATTTTCAAAAAATACGCAATTTTCATAAAAGTTACGGTAATATAGTTTCATAAATAAACCCATCCTTTTGAACTATACTCAGCCCGTTTTTTATTTTCAAGTATTCTGTTACCCTGTCTACTTTTTCAATATGCTAAAAGGGGAAGTGAATGTATGCGAAGCAATAAACCGGTATTGAAGCAATGGTTTACTCGTGAAGACCGCTCGGAACTGAAGAACCAAATCCTGCAGATGTATGCCACTTCATTCAATCAGTCCAAAGAAATGGTTTATATAATCGATCAGAATCAGTCCACCGTCTACTTTAATCAGAATTTTAATCACCTGCTAGGGTATAAAACCAGTAAATCAGGACAGCTCTACCGCTTTATTGATGACTTAGCTTACCCCGATATCCAATCCTGTGTGCAACAGTCACTTGATGGCATTCAATGTCAGACCGTACTCAAAATCAAGTCCAAGCAGAAAACGATGCTTACCTTCCAATTCACCTTTACTCCCATTCATTTGCAAACCGAAATCATCGGGACCTACCTCACCATTCAGGAGATGGATGTTCAGGCGATGATGAAAAATTTACTGAGTATAAAAGAGCCTCATTCTGCTAATTCGATCATTCACCTCGGATATTTCGAATGCGATTATTCTACAGGTCTTTTTAATGAGGCAAAGGATTTGTATGGTCTATTTCCTGATACTAAGATCGAAAGACGCTCTTTTACGATCAACGATCTTTACAATGTCATTCACGAAAACGATTACGATTACTTCATTAAAACGATGTACCATTCTGTGGCAAAGAGGGAAATCACCGACTGCGAATTCCGTATTGTGCTTCAAGACAATCACCTTTACTATATTCGTGGGCTTTGGCAGGCTGTAGAGTTTAATGGAAAGATAAAGCTTGTCGGCATAGTGGAGAACAAAACATCCCAAATGGAAAGTCAAAATCAGCACGATTTGGAATCCGAGCATATCAAATATGTTTACGATCATCTAGGGGGCGTGATTTGGACATTGGATTGTAAGGAAAAAAAGTTCTCTTTCGTTTCAAGCGGTACCGAAAAGCTTTGTGGCCTTTCGAACAAGGTCTTTCTTAACGATTCTCAATTATGGTTCGATATTGTGCATCCAGAGGAAAAGGAGTACGTCTATAAGAAACAGCAGGAAGTGACGGAAGGGCATACTGTTTCATATCAATGTCGCATTCGACACGTAGACGGTTATTACACATGGGTAGAAGTCCAAGCTTTCCCTAGATATGATTTCAAAGGTGAACTCTATCAACTTTTTGGGTTTGTTCAGGATATTACCGAAACTAAAGGTATAGAGTCTATCAAAGAATACAATGCCAACCATGACAACCTGACAGGCTTATATAACCGCGCTCACTTTTACAGAACCCTTCATCAATGGACGACAGACCAAAAACCGTTCGCTCTTCTTTATGTTGACTTTAAACGATTTCAACAGATTTACGAAACATTGGGGTTTCAAATAAGCGATGATATTTTAAAGCAACTGTCCGGAAAGATTGGAGATATTATCGGGGATAGTATCTATTGCGCTAGAATAAGCGGTGGTTCCTTCGCCATCCTACTAAAAGACGAAACGGAAAGGAATGTTTACGATTTTACTGAAGAACTTCTCACACGAATGGACGGATATGTACACGTAAACGAGTTTGAAATTCGTATGGAGTTGAGTGCAGGAATCAGCTTTTATCCCAATGATACGGAGTCGCCAGATCGATTGATTCAGCTGGCGAACCTGGCCATGCAACGAGCAAAAGAACAGGATCATAGCAGCTATCAGGTCTATTACAAGACAAATGATCTGATTGCTCATAAACGATATGAATTAGAAAAAGACTTAAGAAACGCGGTCGAGAATCACGAACTCACTTTATACTATCAGCCGAGAGTCCGCCCTGCCGACCATGCCATTGTCGGATTGGAAGCACTGATTCGCTGGGAGCATCCGACATGGGGCGTTGTAAATCCGAACGAGTTTATCCCTCTTGCAGAAGAAAGCCATCTGATTCTGGACATTTCAGAATTTGTCCTTGAAGAAGCGTGCCGACAGCTCCATGAATGGAAGGGACTCGGGATTCCTTACCTGATAATTTCGGTCAACATCTCCCCACTTAGCTTTATAAAAAAGGGATTTATTGAGTATGTTCAGCAATGTCTCAACAAATTTGACATAGACGGCAAGTGGCTGGAGATTGAAATTACAGAAACGACTTTAATCAAAAATGAAGAAACGACGATCCGCACATTAGAAAAGCTCAGGGAGATGGACATCCAAGTAGCGCTCGATGATTTTGGAACAGGGTATTCCTCTTTGAAGTATTTAACAAACTTTCCGATCGACACAATCAAGATTGATAAAAGTTTTATTGATCAAATCGGACGTCCTTCTGCTGATGAGGAACCGAACAAAGAGGAGCATCTCGTTGCAATGATTCTTTACCTAGCCAAAGGACTCCAGATAAAAGTTGTGGCTGAGGGAGTGGAGACAAAACAGCAGTTGACGTTCATAGAACAAAAAGAGTGTCAAGAGGTACAAGGGTACTTATACTCCCCCCCTCTTCCTACTGAAAAACTGATGGGTCTTCTTAAAAGTCGCAAGATCCTACCGAAAGTTACGCGTACGAAGCCGAAGGAAGAACGTAGAAAATTTTATCGATTTGAATTTGATCAGCCTCTCCATGCCCAAATGATGATTAAAGAGGTTAAAGGGAAGAAAATAGCTGCCGGGAGGACGAAGATCTTAATTAAAGATCTCAGCATCGGTGGCCTGAAGTTTGTTTCTTCGTTGAACATCCCGGTTCGTCCTGATGTGAAAATGGAATTTGAAGTAACGATCCTTGGAGAAACCTTTAGTATGGACGGGCAGATCTTGTGGAAGAACGAGATGAACTTCACTACCTACGACTATGGTGTTCAGTTTACCTTAGAAGACACCAAGCAGGATGTTCTTGCAGAAATGATCAACAAAATGTCCGTTTATAAACGAAATGGACTAACGATGCCTGATACACCGATCATTTATGAAAACCCACATTCTTATATCCATAAGCAAATACATGCATAAGAGAACAGGCTGTCTTTCAACGACAGCCTGTTCTCTTAAAATTCAAGCTCTTCTTTATCTCTGAAAAACTTCCCGTTCGGTCCGTCTTCATCCAGTTGAGCCAACCATAGAATTCCCTCCATTGCTTCTTCTGGCTCGCGTTTTGCTTTTTCTCCACCGAGGTCTGTTTTCACCCAACCGGGACTGACAGAGTTCACCTTCACGTTCTTCCTTCTCGTTGCTCCTGCGAACAGACGCGTCAAAGCATTCAATCCATACTTGGAAGCCTTATATGCCCCTGCCATCGGCGCATCCATCGCTGAGCTGACTCCCATTTCCGCTGCCAGATTGACAACACGGCCATAATTATTTTCGATCATAATCGGTACAAACGTATGCATCATGAAGTATGGACCGAAATAGTTCACAAGCTGAACATCCTCGAACGTAACGGTATCGACATCTAGAATCGTTTTCTTCTTATCAGGGAAAATCCCAGCATTATTCACAAGTACATCCAGCTTTCCGTCCGCTTCTAAAATTTCATCTCTTATTTTATCAACTTTATCTGGTTGAGCTACATCGCAAAAAATGTAATGGACATCAAGACCTTCATCCTGGAGTTTGGAAGCTGCTTCTTTCCCTTTCTGTTCATCTCGCGCACCAAGCCAGACTTTAAAGCCCTGCTGAGCTAACTGACGACACGCTTCAAACCCTAACCCTCTATTTCCGCCGGTAACCAGAGCGTTTTTTGTCATTATTCTGCACCTTCTTTCTGAATTCTCTAAAGGTACTTATTCCCGTTTTCCACTCTTGCATTCATTTGGATATGTTTTAATCTGTCTAGATAAAAAGGTAAAGATTTGCTATCAGGAAGTGTGGGAGAAATAAAAATGGACAGCTCAGTATGATGAGCTGTCCATTTATTTTATGACATCCATTTTGGCGGCGTATTCTTTTCCCAGTAAACTTCCCCGATCGAATAGTGATTCAGGAAGTTATCGTCTTTCAGATGGTAGTGGAAATTGAACCAGTATCCCTCACCAGGACGCTTGTCCCTTCTCACGTGGAAACGGGCGATTTCTTCTCCTGTCTGATGATTCGTCAGGTTAAAAATCTTTTCCCCGTATCCGGGCCTTAGTTCTTCCTTGATTTCATAATAAGGCAAATTCTCTTCTTCCACTTGCTCAAGGATCGACTCCACAATCTCCTCTATTTTCGGAAGAATGTCTGCGGTCATATCCTGATCGACCTTTTCGATGATTCGAGGTCCCATTTTCGTCAGCGTCTGTTCTTTCGCCTGGTTGGTAATCCGTTCGATATAGTCTTCTTGAGATTCAAAAACATCCTCAGTGACTTCTTCAGGGATTTCACTCTCAATCAGATTTTGATCGCTTTCATTTTGTGGCTCGACTTCTTTGTTTTCTGCTGCGTTTGTCGGAATATATGTAGGCGGTATATAGAGTCCTAACGTAAGGACAGATATGAGTACAACAAATATTTTTCTTGTCCAAAGTTTCATGGCTCAAAGCTCCCTTTATGTGACCTTACCTTTATATTACCATTTTTTGTTCGTCTGTACATGTGTAAAAAGAAACAATTCCGTGACATCAGTCGTTCGATAAAGGGGAGTGAATCTTAATTGGCATTCGATTCGGTTTAAGGATGGAATAAACTTTTTTACCGCTCTCGATCACAGGTCCATAGAGCTTGGCACCGCTGGAAGAAGCCATCTTCGCAAAAGCTTCTGCATCATCCACCATGATTTCTAAAGCTGCGTTTTTAGGTTGACCCTCTTCCCATTTACGTACCGGCTCATCGTTTACCTTTGTGTAATGATAACCCAACAGTTTCAAATCCGTCGCCTCCTGTTATTTCTTCTTTTCAAAACTTGCTGTTTTAAAAAGTTATTTTATACCAAAGCCAACTTAATTATTTGAAAATTCAATACTTTCATTAGTTTATCATTTCTTAAAACATTTTTGGGAATAAAAACGAAATCTGTGACGAATGACCCGCTGTTTTCTATGAATTTCCACAAACATTGACAATAGTGGGACAGTTGGGGACGGTTCTCAGCGTCCCGCTTAATGAATTTTAGACATAAAAAAACCACCAATAGTATGTATTGGTGGAGACGGTGGGAGTCGAACCCACGTCCGGAGATATCGGCACTCGGGCTTCTACAAGCGTAGTCGATATATTATAATTCGCTGCCTCTTCGACCTATCGACAGGCTTCCGAGGAGCTAGCCTGATTAGTCTCTTCGTCCTTCCTCAGGCGGTGGAAGAACGCGTAGCCCACTTCAGTTTGAGACCCTTCATCTAGCACATGGGCGATACCAGGAAGGATCAGCTATAGACTACTTACGCAGCTACAGCTAGGTTTTCGTTAGATTCGCCAGTTATATTTAGGCAAATGACGGTTTTACGAGTCGTCGCTCGACTTGCCACCCGAGCTCGACCTATCCCCGTCGAATCCGTAACGTCCCCGTTAGGATTAAGACAGAGCGTCAAGCTCCTGTCGCTTAAGGCGACATAAATATTATAGCACAATCACATTAAATTTCAAGTGCTACTTCAGGCTATCTTTGATGGCGCGATCAATTTCGCGTTTTTGCTGTTTACGTTTCAAATCTTCGCGCTTATCGTATTTCTTCTTACCGCGACCAAGACCGATCAACACTTTCGCGACACCATTTTTGATATATACCTTCAACGGGACGAGTGAGTAGCCTTTCTGCTGGGTCTGGCCAATCAGTTGGTTGATCTCTTTACGGTGAAGAAGCAGCTTTCTTGCTCTTGTCGGTTCGTGGTTATGGATGTTCCCTTGTTCATAAGGGGAAATGTGCATATTATGGATAAACACTTCTCCATTATGGACACGGGCGAAGCTGTCTTTCAAATTGATACGTCCGTTACGGATCGATTTGATTTCTGTACCTTGAAGAACAATTCCGGCTTCGAACGTTTCTTCAATGGTAAAGTCGTGCCTTGCTTTTTTGTTTTGTGCGATTGTGTTTCCTTTTCCTCT
Source organism: Halobacillus fulvus (assembly GCA_004078665.1). Taxonomy (GTDB): domain Bacteria; phylum Bacillota; class Bacilli; order Bacillales; family Halobacillaceae; genus Halobacillus; species Halobacillus fulvus. The sequence goes on from SCFO01000005.1 coordinate 105,824, forward strand.
TGGCATAACCGTCTTCCTCCTCTTTAGCGCAACCTTTATTTTATCAAAAATACCCCGCTATTCCAACGCAAACCGCTCCCAATCGCTTTAATAGACTTTTCTAAAGCTTATGTGAGACTATATTTTTGGAAAGATTTTCACAAGCAAAGGAGACACACCACATGGAACAAGTACTCCAGGTCAGAAAATTGACCCTTCAGGATTATTCCACCCTCCAGGCAATGGACACAGGGATTGAGGATGATTACGTTGTCCGCATTTTTGATCGCCTGATAGATTCAGATAGCCACGAACTCTTCGGTCTTTTTCAAGGACCGCATATGCTTGCTGTCGGAGGGTATAGTCTGTTCGGCCAAAACCGATTCGCGATGCTCGGCCGCTTAAGAAGCGATCGTCGCTATCAGCAAAAAGGCAATGCAACTCAACTGCTCCTTCCAGTCGTCGATCATTTGAAACAGCAGGAGGACATCAAGTGGATTGGAGCCAACACACACCTTGGCAATCTTCCGGCACGTCGGGTCCTTGAGAAGCTCGGGATCGAACAAGGGCCAGTCAGCCATTACTTAACCTTAAATAAACCCGAATTGTTATCTGGACACTCACCTGGTCCAGTCTGGGAACAAGTCCTCGATATCGATCACAAAAGAGCGTTGCTACAGTCATTGGAATCGAATGCTCTTGGGGTTTTCCCTTATGAATGTTACTACCCATTTCCTTTCGACGAATCCTTTTTCACAGACGACTATTTGAACGCGACAAATTTTTACGTAAACGATGATCGCTCAAGATTCGTGTCCATAAAAAACGATACCAAAAAATATGACTACTCTCATGTGAAATATTTTTGGGATGATCATTACGATCAGCCAGGATTTTTTGAAACCTTACAGGATCACTGGAGGCAGAATCTAGACAACATCGGATGCTGGATTGACTTTTCCGACCAGGGCTTTAAGAATATCCCGGACCTGTCTGCATATGATGTACAAGAACCATGGATCTTGTACGGGAGCTGGAAATAGTGGAACGTTTTTGAAAGGAAACCCTTACAATGTGATGGTTCTGTGACAAAAAATCAAAACCGTTGACATGGCTTTGAGGAGTTTATAAAATCCTTACCGTTAAAATTTTTAATACGAGAAAGGAACATCCACATGAACTTTTTATTTGCTGCTCGTCTGCTCGACGAAGGTCACGCGTTAGCTCGTAAATCATGGAACACAGAAGGGTATATTTTCAAGGACGAACGCGGTCGCCTGCAATTTTTTGACCGTAACGAACCGAATGTCTATCAACCGTCTATCGAAGACACGTTGGCGGACGACTGGGTAGAGAAGGAGAAAGACAATTGGGCGATTGTTTCTGTCACACACGATTTGGAAGTCATGCAAAACAAACGCCTGGTGTCGTATCACATCTGTTCCAAGGAAAACGGAAAAGTGACGAACAACCATTTGATTGATCAGGATGAGCTGGCAACGTGGTCACACTGTGTCGACATCGACATGGATCAGACCGCTGTCCACCTGAATGAGCAGGATGTTGCACAAGTAAAAAATGTTTTAAGTGCTTGATTTGGATATAAATAAAAAAACGGCGCGGATTATAGAGTCCGCGCCGTTTTTTGTATTTAGGTTCTTATTTCTTTTTCTTTTTTCGACCCTTTTTCGGGAGTCCTTTATTTTTATAAAAAGGTTTATTCCCTTTTTGCTTGTTCTTCTTTTTCTTCTTGCCATCAGGGGTCTTGGATCCGATCTGTTTTGGACGTTCAGGACGCTTCCGTTCTTTCCTCGGCTTCATGCCATCAATTTCGAAATCGACGACGCGCTCGTCCAAGTTGACATTCGTTACCCGGATGGTCACTTCATCACCAATCCGGAACACATTCCCCGTCCGCTCGCCGATCATGGCAAACTGTTTTTCTTGGAAATGATAATAGTCATCGGTCAGCGTACTGACGTGGACGAGTCCTTCCACCGTGTTCGGCAGCTCGACAAACATGCCGAAGCTTGTGATGGAACTAATCACACCATCAAACTGCTCCCCGACCTTATCCTGCATGAACTCCGCTTTTTTCAGATCATCTGTTTCCCGTTCAGCATCGACCGCCGCTCGCTCCATTTCGGAAGAATGGCGCGCAATCTCAGGCATCTGATCTTTCCAATGCTTGCGTGTTTTATAATCGAGCTTATCCTCGACGAGATACGTCCGGATCAAACGGTGAACAATTAAGTCAGGATAACGACGGATTGGCGATGTGAAGTGGGTATAGAAGTCTGTTGCCAATCCAAAGTGCCCGAGACTTTGAGGATCATATTTCGCCTGCTGCATCGAGCGTAGCATCAGTTTGGAAATGATCATATCCTCTTGTGTTCCTTTGACTTCCTCCAGTACTTTTTGCAAAGCTTGCGGATGGATGTTGTCTTTTGTACCTTTGACGACATACCCCATATTCGCTACAAACTCGAAGAAGTTCTGCAATTTCCCTTCATCCGGGTCCTCGTGAATCCTGTGGATGAACGGAACTTCCATCCAGTGGAAGTGCTCAGCAACGGTTTCGTTGGCTGCTAACATGAATTCTTCGATCAGACGTTCAGCTACGGAACGCTCGCGCAGGCGTACATCGATCGCTTTTCCTTCATCGTCGACGACTACACCCGCTTCTTTGAAATCGAAGTCAATCGCTCCGCGTCCCATACGTTTCTGACGGAGTGTGCGGGCGAGTTCTTCCATATCCTTGAACATTGGAACAAGGTCCTTGTATCGTTCAGTCAATTCGGGATCGTTTTCTTCCAATATTTTATTGACGTCTTTATACGTCATCCGTTCATTTGTTTTAATGACACTTTGGAAAATTTCGTGTTCGACGACTTCTCCGCTCGCACTGATTTCCATTTCACACGAAAGAGTCAAACGATCCACTTGCGGATTCAAAGAGCAGATTCCGTTTGATAGACGGTGAGGAATCATCGGAATGACACGGTCTACAAGGTACACACTTGTCGCACGTTCTCTTGCTTCCTTATCGATCGGCGAATTTTCTCCCACATAGTACGAAACGTCTGCAATGTGGACACCTAGTTTATAATGACCGTTCTCAAGCTTTTTCACCGTAACGGCATCATCAAGGTCCTTCGCGTCAGCTCCATCAATGGTGACGATCGTTTCATCGCGTAAATCGCGTCGGTTCTTAATTTCCTCTTCTGCGATTTGGTCAGGGGTATCGGCCGCTTGTTCGAGAACCTCGTCCGGAAACTCGACTTTAATGCCGTGTTTATGGATAATCGAAATAATGTCGATGCCTGGGTCATTTTTGTGACCAAGGATTTCAACGATCTCTCCCTCTGCACTCATTCGCTCTTCCGGAAACTTCGTAATGTTGACAATGACCTTATGACCATCAATCGCTCCGTTCGCCTGGCCTTTCGGAATGAAGATGTCATTTGGAATCCGTTTGTCATCCGCAATCACAAAGCCGAAGTTACGGCTGGACTCGTATGTTCCTACAATGCGGGTCGTCGCTCTCTCGAGGATACGGATGACTGTTCCCTCGGGACGATGTCCTTCTTCATCTCTTTTTTCAATTCGGACAAGGACTTTATCGTTGTTCATCGCGGAGTGAAGATCAGAGTGATGAATATATACATCATCTTTCCCCTCTTCATCCGGGATCAAAAACGCAAATCCTTTTGCATGCATTTGAATACGCCCGCGGATCAGGTTCATTTTCTCTGGAAGTCCGAAACGGTTCTTCCTTGTTCGGACAAGCTCCCCTTCTTCCTCAAGAGCATTCAGTGTTTTCATCAACTCTTTGAAATCATCCGACCCATCAAGGCTTAGTTCTTCTTCCAGCTCCTGGACAGATAAGGGCTTGGATGCCGTCTGTTTGAAAAAGTCTAAAATCTGTTGCTTCAATGATTCGTTCATTTTGGCCTTCCTCCTTTAAAATGAGGACAAAGCTCTGGAGTTTCACGACCAGTCTAATGATTCAAGAAATTCAAGGATGTCTTCGTGCAACTGTTCCTTTTCTTTGTCCATCGTAATGACGTGTCCAGAGTTTTTGTACCATTTTATATCTTTTTGTTCGGCTTCTACTTGTTCATAAATATAATTTGCACTGTCTGTATTGATCATTTCATCATTTTCAGCCTGCACGACAAACGTCGGCGTGTAAATTTGGTCGATTTCATCATGGACGTCGGTAATGAATTGCCCAAGCTGTTCAAACATTTCATCAGACTCTTCGAGAAGCTGCTTCACTTCCTCCTCGATCGTATCCTGATCTTTTCCTTCGAGCTGCTTATACTGGCGAGCCTTGAACTGGAACCCCTGGGTAAGCTGTTCTTTATTATCGAAGAACATGGGGGAACACATGGTAATGACGCCTTTGAGGGGTTCAGAATAAGCGAGTTTTAAACCGAGGACACCACCCAAGGAAAGACCGGCTACCGCAATTTTTTCATAGCCTAATTCACGCAAATGGTTCAGGCTTTCCTGCACATCCGCCCACCACTCGTCAGGGCGAGCATCAATTAAGGCTTCCAGCTCTTTTCCATGTCCACGATAAATCGGGGCATGCGTTGTGTAGCCGTGCTTTTGCAAAAACCTTCCGAGCATTCGGACATCGGCTGAATGTCCAGTGAATCCATGTAGTAATAATACCGCACGTTCGCCTTCTTCAAACGTAAATGGTTGTGGTTGTTTAATTTTCATTGTGGACTCTCCTTACTTCAACTATTTCCTATTTTCAGTATTTCATTCTTATACCGTTTTTCATTTTAACAAAATCCTATAAAAAGAAGAAAAACCGCGCTTCATTGAAGCGCGGCTACTCCTGATCATTGTTATTAACCTAAAATATAGGCCGTCAAAAAGGCCAGTACGAAAAACAGAACTCCAGCTACGATGGTAGCTTTATGAAGAACAGCGTCGATTCCTCGCGCTTTTTGTTTACCAAACAATTGCTCCGCTCCACCAGAAATTGCTCCTGCCAGACCGGCACTTTTTCCTGATTGCAATAAGACTAGTACAATCATGACAATCGTATCGATGGTTAATAAAGTAATTGCCAGTGCTTGCATGATGTGCCACACCTCCTAAAGACGTACAAAAGACTATTATAAATGTAGCACAATTGCCCCTTAGCATCAAGAAAATTTAGACAGGTTCATTCAACTTTGACAATGATAATCATTTTCAATTAAAATGAAGGAAATCCGTCAGACTGAAGGTGAATAAAATGAAGATTTCATGGAAGGAAACATTCCAGTCATTCGTAGATGATTTGATTGAACACGTCTATCAGTGGCCACCCCATGAACGAACGACTCTTTCGATTTTAAAGTTGATCGAACATAGGCAGCGGACACTCGGTTTACGGGAGTTTCCTGATTACGGATGTTACTACATCCAACTGGCCCAGATCATCGATCATTTTCTAAAAGAAGCTACCCACACCTCCCCTGATCTATCATGGTTCTGTAAGTTTTGGGAAACGAACTCTCATGGGGAGTCACATTCGATACAAAACGTTCTGATTACTTATAAGCAAAACCGGGTGATCTTCAAAAAATACGTATTGGAAAGGAATCCCGAAAAGGTCCAGCATTATTGCCAGTCGGCGATAACCTGCTCCCGTCACATGTTCCACGCTTCTCCTGAACGAATCGAAACCTTCAACCTCTTAACAGGGGAATCTCATATCGAATGGTCCAACCCAAATCAATATGTTTCTTAAGCCGGCCCTCGCCGGCTTTTTATTTTGAATGTTTCTGATAACTAAATGAATGATTTTGATAGTTTTTGATTGATTATGATTGACTTTTGTAAGGGCTTTCGTTTATTCTAAAGACAGATCAAAACAAGGAGGCATGAAGATGCTGACTCCTGAACGTCATCAAATCATTTTAGAAACCATCAAAAAACATCATACAGTCAAATTAAAAGAATTAGTGAAGCAAACCGGCGCTTCCGAATCGACGATCCGCAGAGATCTCGACCAGCTGGAACAGAGCGGTCAATTGCGCCGCGTTCACGGCGGGGCCTCGCTGAAACAGTCCGCAAGTGATGAGCCCAGCATGGGAGAGAAAGTGTCCAAACACCATGAGGAAAAAGAACTGATTGCTGCTCATGCCGCTTCTTTAGTCGAACATGGTGACTGCCTTTTCATCGATGCCGGGTCCACGACTTACGCAATGATTCCCTACTTGAAGGATAAAGATATCATCGTGGTGACGAACGGGCTGAATCATCTCGATGTTCTGACAGAGTATCAGATCGTCACGTATGTACTCGGAGGCTATGTCAAGCACCGGACGAGAGCCGTCATCGGTGCAGGTGCTTTGCAGAATCTGCAGCAGTACCGGTTTGATAAATGCTTCATGGGGACAAACGGAGTTTCCCTCGAAGATGGCTTTACAACGCCAGACCCTGAAGAAGCCTCTATTAAACAAACAGCGCTGCATTTATCCAAGAGTCGTTACGTACTTGCGGACAGTTCGAAGTTTGAACAAGTATCCTTTACGAAATTCGCCGATTTGAATGAAGCTGAAATCATTACAGAAAAACAGAGACGTCGCTTCCGTGAATTTCAAGAAAAAACAAATGTAAAGGTTGTGACCCCATGATTTATACATGTACATTAAACCCTTCGATCGATTACATCATGAATGTCGAGGATTTTCAGTCCGGAGGCTTAAACCGGGCGAACGAAACGTTTTATTATCCAGGCGGAAAAGGCATTAATGTTTCCCGCGTCATGAAACGCGTAGGCATTGAGACGACAGCGCTTGGCTTTACTGGTGGCTTCACCGGAGCGTTCATCGAATCTTTTTTGAATCAAGAACAGATCCACCATCAGTTTATCCAAACCAATCAGCCGACACGCGTGAACGTAAAGTTAAAAAGCTCGGATGAAACGGAAATCAACGGTCCAGGCCCGCTTTTATCTGAAAACATGCAACAGGAGCTTTTAAATCAGATTGAATCAATGACGTCTGAAGACACGCTTGTGCTAGCCGGAAGTGTCCCTGCTTCCCTTCCCGACGATTTTTATATGACGGTGGCCACAACGTGTAAGAAAAAGAACGTCAAATTCATTGCGGATACTTCCGGAAAAGCCTTAAAACAACTGATTGGGCTCCCGGTCTTCCTCCTTAAACCAAACCATCACGAGCTCGGGGAATTATTTGATACGACAATCGATTCACCGGACAAAGCCGCTTTATACGGTCAAAAGCTCGTAAACGAAGGTGCGGAGAATGTCATCGTCTCTATGGGCGGACAAGGAGCGGTGTACGTTGGTCAACAGGAGAACCTTTTCGCCAATGTACCAAAAGGAGAAGTGAAAAATTCTGTAGGGGCTGGAGATTCCCTTGTTGCCGGATTTACAGCGGCCTGTGCAGAAGGAAAAGAAGTGTCAGAAGCTTTCCGATATGGCGTAGCCGCCGGAAGTGCGACCGCCTTCCAAGATGATTTATGTCAGAAAGAAGACATAGAAAAACTGATTCCTGCCATTCAAGTTTCTTCATTAAGAAAAGGAGGACATGTGTCATGAAAATTACAGATCTACTGACGAAGGACACGATTTTGCTTGAAATGAAGGCCAATTCCAAACCCGAGGCGATTGATGAGCTTGTCGGACACTTGGATAAGGCCGGAAAACTGAACAACCGGGATGAATTCAAACAGGCGATTCAGGCCCGTGAAGACCAAAGCACGACTGGAATCGGCGAAGGGATCGCCATCCCGCACGCGAAGACGAATGCGGTCAAGGATCCAGCCATTGCCTTCGGTCGTTCAACAAATGGATTGGATTATGAATCTTTAGATGGACAGCCGACAAACCTATTCTTCATGATCGCTGCATCAGAGGGCGCGAACAACACTCACCTAGAAACGCTATCCCGCCTTTCATCCTTTTTGATGGACAATGAATTCCGTTCCAAGCTCGAAGCAGCCAAAACGGAAGCGGATGTGATTGAAGCGATCAATGCGAAGGAAGCGGAAGAAGATGGTGAGGAAGAAACAGAAACTGCCTCTTCCGGCAAAATCTTAGCCGTCACGGCTTGCCCGACAGGTATTGCTCATACGTATATGGCTGCCGATAAATTAAAAGCGACGGCAAAAGAGATGGGCGTTAATATTAAAGTCCAGACGAACGGATCAAGCGGGGTCAAAAACCGTCTAACACCTGAAGAGATTGCAGAAGCGGATGCCATCATCGTCGCAGCGGATACAAAAGTCGAGATGGATGTGTTCAACGGCAAACCGGTCATCGAAGTCCCGGTTGCCAAAGCGATCCACGAACCGAAAGAGCTCATCGAAAAAGCCGTCCGCAAAGATGCACCCGTCTATCAAGAAAGCGGAAAGTCGTCCGACTCCTCTTCTGATGAAAAAGGTCAGCGTTCCGGATTTTATAAGCACCTTATGAACGGTGTGTCCAACATGCTTCCATTTGTAGTCGGGGGCGGGATCTTAATCGCGATTTCCTTCTTCTGGGGCATCAACTCAGCAGACCCTGCCAATGAACAGTACAACCGCTTTGCTGAAATGCTGAATATTATCGGTGGCGGCAATGCGTTCTTCTTACTTGTTCCTGTGCTAGCCGGCTTCATCGCTTCCAGTATTGCAGACCGTCCCGGATTTGCTCCTGGTATGGTCGGTGGTCTGATCGCGATTACGCAAACCTCTGCCGAAAACGCTGGAAACGGCTCAGGGTTTCTCGGGGGCTTGATTGCCGGATTCCTTGCCGGGTATTTGACTTTACTCATCAAGAAAGCGCTGGAAGGTTTACCAGCTGTTTTAGATGGATTGAAAACGGTTCTGTTCTACCCTGTCCTTTCGATTTTCGCTACAGGGATGATCATGCTTTTGATCAACCCGCCTTTGACAAGTATTTACACAGGATTATTCAGTTTCCTTGATAATATGAGCGGATCCAACCTAGCTCTGTTAGGCATCATCGTCGGTGGTATGATGGCTGTCGATATGGGTGGTCCAGTCAACAAAGCGGCCTATACATTCGGAATTGCCGCACTAGATGCTGGAAACTACACGTTCATCGCAGCAGCGATGGCCGGTGGAATGGTTCCACCACTCGCGATGGGTCTTGCTACCGTTCTATTCAAAAATAAATTCACACCGCAAGAGCGCGAAACAGGAAAAGCAGCCTTTCCATTAGGAGCCTTTTTCATTACGGAAGGGGCCATCCCATTTGCTGCAGCTGACCCACTTCGAGTGATCCCAGCAATGGTTGCAGGAAGTGCACTGACAGGTATGCTAACCATGCTGTTCAGCATCAGCCTCCCTGCTCCACACGGCGGTTTGATCATCGTTCCACTCATTGAAGGTGGCATCATTCAGATCCTTCTATACTTGGTTGCGATCATCGCTGGAACAATTCTTGCAGCAATTGTCGTAGGATTCTTGAAAAAAGACCTCAGAAAAGCTTAAAATAATAGAGTTAGGGTAACTCACACAATAAGAAACTTTTTAAGGAGGAGACGACAATGGTAGAAAAAACATTTAAGATTACATCATCAGACGGAGTGCATGCCCGTCCAGCAACTGTCCTTGTACAAAATGCAGGAAAGTATGAGTCAGATATCAACCTTCATTACAAGGAAAAAGCTGTGAACCTAAAATCGATCATGGGAATTATGAGCCTTGGAATCCCTGCCGGTGCTGAAGTGAAAATTACAGCAGAAGGCAGCGACGAACAGGAAGCGATCGATCATTTAGAAACAACTATGAAGAACGAAGGCCTGGGGGAATAATAGAATGACACACCTTAAAGGTATTGCAGCTTCCAGTGGAATCGCGATTGCAAAAGTGTACCGTCTGGAAGCTCCGGACCTTTCTTACAGCAAACAAGACATTGAACAGCCAGAGGAAGAAGTCAAACGTCTTCATGAAGCTTTAGAAACGTCCAAGTCCGAATTGGAAAAAATCAAAGAACATACAAGAAAATCTCTAGGAGATGAGCACGCTGAAATTTTCTCTGCTCACCTTCTTGTCCTGAGCGATCCGGAGCTGATTCAACCGATCGAAGATAAGATCAAGACAGAGAATGTCAATGCAGAAGCGGCTCTTGATGAGACAGCGAATATGTTCATCAACATGTTCAAGAGCATGGACAATGAATATATGCGTGAACGCGCAGCAGACATTCAGGATGTAACGAAGCGTGTCATGGCACACCTGCTGAATGTTACCTTCCCTGATCCTGCACTGATCAACGAAGAAGTCGTCATCGTGGCGGACGATTTGACACCGTCCGATACGGCCCAATTGAACAAGCAGTATGTCAAAGGGTTCACAACGGATATCGGGGGACGTACATCCCACTCTGCCATTATGGCACGTTCTCTTGAGATCCCTGCTGTCGTTGGAACAAAAGATATTACGACAAAAGCTGAGAAGGATTCCATGATCATCATTGATGGAATGAACGGCGATGTCATTGTCGGTCCAACAGACGAACAGGTTCAGGAGTACAAACAGAAACAGGAAGACTTCGAAAAGCAGAAGCAGGAATGGGCGAAACTTAAAGATGAGCCGACTGTCACTTCAGAAGGTGAACATGTTGAGCTTGTCGCTAACATCGGAACACCTGATGATGTAGAAGGTGTCCTGAACAACGGTGGCGAAGGGGTCGGCCTTTACCGTACAGAATTCCTCTATATGGGCAAAAGCCAGCTTCCGACGGAAGAAGAGCAATTTGATGCATACTCTTCCGTATTGAAGCAAATGGGTGACAAACCTGTTGTTGTCCGTACCCTTGACATTGGCGGAGACAAAGAGCTTGATTACCTGGAGCTTCCGGAAGAAATGAACCCGTTCCTTGGGTACCGTGCGATTCGCCTGTGCCTTGAGCGTGATGACATTTTCCGCGTCCAGCTTCGCGCACTTCTTCGTGCCAGCGTACACGGAAACTTGAAAATCATGTTCCCGATGATTGCCACTCTTGAAGAATTCCGTCAAGCCAAAGCGATGCTTGAAGAGGAAAGAGAAAAGCTTCTGAGCGAAGGACATGAAGTTTCCGGCGATATCGAAGTCGGAATGATGGTCGAAATTCCAGCAACCGCTGTAATTGCCCGTCAGTTCGCGAAGGAAGTCGATTTCTTCAGTATCGGTACAAATGACCTGATCCAGTACACAATGGCTGCAGACCGTATGAATGAACGAGTATCCTACTTGTATCAGCCATACAACCCTGCCATCCTGAACTTGATCAACAATGTCATTGAAGCCGCTCACGCTGAAGGCAAATGGGCTGGTATGTGTGGAGAAATGGCCGGAGATGAAATCGCGATTCCGATCCTTCTAGGACTTGGACTCGATGAATTCAGCATGAGTGCCACATCCATTCTTCCAGCACGTACTCAGATCAAAGACCTTTCCAAGTCAGAACTGGCTTCTTATAAGAAAGAAATCCTTTCTCTTGGAACAGCGGAAGAAGTCGTGGAATTTGTAAAAGAAAAAACGCAATCCGAGTAGTAATTCCCTCTTCGATGTGACACAATAAGCATGTGAAATAAAGGAAACATCCTTTGAATTCTTTGATGAAAGAGAAGTGTTCACATGACGTTTACGATCATCATGATTGTCTGTGTTGCGATTGTATTAGGAATTGCTGCGATGTTCGGAGCTGCTGTCTCAAAAGGATACGATTACAAGCACACGATCGATCCTTTGCCAGATGAAGCAGAAGATGAAGATAAAAAAGCTGACGTCACGAAATTATGACGTCAGCTTTTTTATTCTTTATTATTTGTTAAGCAAGTTCTACTGTTTCTGTGATGATACTGAGTGTTTGGAGGACCAGGAAATGACTCACATTCCATGGCAGAGACGCTAAACTTCCTGCTCCTAGGGGATCTCAGACTGTCATCTTTCTCCCATAGGAGTCTCATCAATTCCCGGTCCTCCCTCCGTTTATTAGAGAACGGAAACATCAAATATAGTAAAACGCTTTGAGATACATTACACATAATTACCAACGATAATGCTGCTCTTGAAAGGGTTGGTCGTAACCTTTTATGTGGGAGTGGTTGAGAAACGGCGAGACTCCCGCGAGATACAGTTTAGGTAAGATCCCGCACAGGAAAGCGAGCCGTTTCCCTGCCACATCCACCCATTGATACTAGAGAAAAGATCCACGATTGTTTCCGTTCACTCATTTAACGCTTGGAGGGGTGGGGAATGGCGAGACTCCTATAGGAGGAAGGGGAAGCTGAGATCCCGCAGGAGCCGTGCTCCGAGGAAGCTCAGCACCCGCCTATGGAAAGCGAGCTATTCCCTACCCCTCCAAATACTGGTTCAAGCTAACGGAAACTTTCTTTAATGGAAGAATCAATAAAGGTCAGTTTTTGTGAAATGTGTGTGCGTGGTTTGGGAGCGGGGACTTTTTTGGGATAGCCCATCTGCAAAACACCGACGACTTTGTACCGATCTGACAAACCAATCGCCTCCACAAACTCCGGATCATGAATATAAGGGCTGGTCATCCAAAGCATCCCGACTCCCTTTTCCCACCCGGCAAGCTGGGCATTTTGAATAAACGCACAAACCGCCGCATAGTCCTCTTCATATTTTAGGACAGACTCGTCTTTTTCCATATAAATCAGAGCATGGTGAGGAATCGTCTTTAAGAAAGAACGAATTCCCTCTTGCATTCTATTCGTCTTCTCTGATCCATACCCTTTGAAAAAACCTTCACGCTCGTAGCTTTCCAGAACCTTTGCAATGTACTGTTCACGACCTGCACCCTCATATACTTTAATCATCCATGGCTCTTTCATTCGGTGAGTCGGAGCCCAGGAAGCCGTGGAGAAAATATCCTGCAAGACCTCTCGTTGTACATTTTCCTGCTCAAACTCGTGAATCGACCTTCTGTTCTTCATTGCTTCCATTACATTCATCCGTTATACACCTCATGCTTTAAAGAGATCTGTCACTTGATGTCCCATCAGATAGGCCCATTCTTTCAGAAAGAATGGAAGCTTCGTTTCTAGGCTCTGATAGGCGGAGTATTCGGTTGGTACGCCGATTACGTCCATCCCTTGGCTTCTTGCTTCCTGTACAGCTCTTTTCAAATGATATTGGTCACTGACAAGTAAAAAGCTACGGATGTCTTTTTCATCTGCAACCTTCTTCGCATTAATCAAGTTATCCCGTGTCATCAGGGATTTGTCTTCGAAAAGAATGTCCTGTTCAGGAACTCCATTTTCAATCGCATATTGTCTTCCTACCCGCGCTTCCGAAGAGACGGCGTTTTCACTTGTCCCCCCAGTAAAGACGAGGTAGTCGACTTTGTCCTCTTTATATAATTCGACCCCTTGCTTGAGACGCCCTTCAAAGACCGGGCTCGGCTTTCCATTCCACTGGGCGGCTCCCAGTACAATGGCGGCGTCTGCTGTAGGTATATCTTTATTTTCTCCATAATTCCATACATGGTAGCCTGTAAATAATGCGTACACCACGAATGCTAGAAATAAAAATCGAATCAATATCTTCATTTTTTTGCCTCTCCTGAATCTCTATATGGTCTACCGTTTATCATACCATAGAAAAAAGCCTCTCTGAATAATCAGAGAGGCTCAGTTTTACAAATTATTTGTTCAAGTTATAGAAAGCTTTCTCGCCAGCGTATGTCGCTGTTCCAAGCAGCTGATCTTCGATACGAAGAAGCTGGTTGTACTTCGCTACACGGTCTGTACGGGAAGGAGCACCTGTCTTAATTTGACCAGCGTTAGTCGCAACAGCGATGTCCGCGATTGTCGCATCTTCTGTTTCACCAGAACGGTGAGAGATGACCGCTGTGTAACCAGCGCGCTTCGCCATTTCGATCGCTTCGAAAGTCTCTGTAAGTGTACCGATTTGGTTCACTTTGATCAGGATAGAGTTGCCAACGCCTTCTTCGATCGCGCGGCCAAGCTTCTCAGTGTTTGTAACGAACAAGTCGTCACCAACAAGCTGAACGCGGTCTCCGATACGGTCAGTAAGAAGTTTCGTACCTTTCCAGTCGTTTTCGTCAAGACCGTCTTCGATGGAGATGATTGGGTACTTGTTCACAAGCTCTTCGTACCAGTCAACCATTTCTTCGGACGTACGGACAACGCCTTCGCCTTTAAGGTTGTACTTGCCATCTTCGTAGATTTCAGAGGAAGCAACGTCCATCGCAAGCTTCACTTCTTCATCTGGCTTGTAGCCAGCTGCTTCGATCGCTTCGATGATTGTAGATAGAGCTTCTTCGTTAGACTGAAGGTTTGGAGCGAATCCACCTTCATCACCTACACCCGTGTTATAGCCTTTGCTCTTAAGCACTTTTTTCAGGGAGTGGAAAATTTCTGCACCCATGCGAAGCGCTTCTTTGAATGTAGGAGCGCCAACTGGCATAACCATGAATTCTTGGATGTCTACGTTGTTGTCTGCGTGCTCTCCACCGTTCAGGATGTTCATCATTGGTGTTGGTAGAGTATTCGCTGTGAAGCCACCAAGGTACTTGTACAGTGGAAGACCTACAACATCAGCAGCAGCGTGCGCTACAGCCATGGAAACACCAAGAATAGCGTTTGCACCTAGGTTTCCTTTGTTTTCTGTACCATCAAGCTCTCTCATCATTTGGTCGATGATCACTTGTTGCGTAACGTCCATTCCAAGAAGTTTTGGAGCGATTTTTTCGTTAACGTTATCGACAGCATTCTGGACACCTTTTCCAAGGTAACGATTGTCGTCTCCGTCACGTAGTTCAACCGCTTCGTATTCACCAGTGGAAGCACCACTTGGTACTAGAGCTGTTCCGAAAGCTCCGGATTCAGTATAAACTTCAACTTCTACCGTCGGGTTACCGCGGGAGTCAAGTACTTCGCGAGCATATACATCAGTAATGTAAGGCATAATGAAATCTCTCCTTTAATGTGAGTTTGTTATTTTTTGAGCAGGGATTTCCCTGTCATTTCTTCCGGTTGTTCAATGTTTAAAAGGTCTAAGAGTGTTGGAGATAGATCGCCAAGGATTCCTCCATCACGAAGCTCTGCCCCTTCTTTTGTCACAATGACTGGAACCGGGTTTGTCGTATGAGCTGTCATCGCGTCCCCTTCTAAAGTCGTCACTTCATCAGAGTTCCCGTGGTCAGCTGTGATGATGGCGTGTCCGCCTTTTTCGATGATCTTATCGACGATTTTACCTAAGCATTCGTCAACCGCTTCAATCGCTTTGACAGTCGGCTCCAGCATTCCAGAGTGCCCGACCATGTCCGGGTTGGCGAAGTTTAAGATAATCGCATTGTGCTTATCTGCATCCAGCTCTCCAAGAAGAGCATCCGTTACTTCATAAGCGCTCATTTCTGGCTTGAGATCGTAAGTGGCAACTTTAGGTGAATCGATGAGGATGCGCTCTTCCCCTTCGAATTCCTGTTCACGGCCACCGCTCATGAAAAAGGTAACGTGTGGATATTTTTCAGTCTCCGCAATGCGAAGCTGTTTTTTATTGTTGTTCGCGAGTACTTCACCGACTGTATTTTTCAGGTCGTTCGGAGGGAAGGCAATATTCGCTTTGACCGCATCACTGTATTGCGTCATGCTGACAAAATGAATGCCTTTCGGTGCTTGATCCCCACGTTCGAAATCTGAGAAATCATCATTGGCGAATGTTTTAGAAAGCTGAATAGCACGGTCCGGACGGAAGTTGAAGAAGATGATCGAATCTTCATCCTCTACAGTACCGAGCGGCTGCCCTTCGCTATCGGTCAACACGACAGGCTCAACAAATTCATCGTACACTTCTTTTGCATAGGAATCATCAATCGCCTGGATCGGATCCTCGTATTTTTCCCCTTCACCATAAGTGATGGCATCATACGATTTTTTCACACGTTCCCAGCGGTTGTCGCGGTCCATGGCATAGTAACGACCGGAGATCGTCGCTAAGTGACCGACGCCAAGCTCTTTGATTTTATCCTGTGTCTGCTTCACATATTGCTTAGCAGATTGCTGACCGACGTCACGACCATCAAGGAAAGCATGGATATATACTTTCTCAAGACCTTCTTCCTTCGCCATTTCCAAAGCAGCAAATAAATGCTCGATATGACTGTGGATTCCGCCGTCAGAAAGCAGTCCGAAGATGTGCAAGGATTTATCTTTTGTTTTCGCTTCTTTGACCGCGTTTAAAAGAACCTGGTTTTCAAAGAAGTCACCTTCGCGAATCGACAAGTTGATACGAGTCAGACTTTGATAAACGACTCGACCGGCACCGATGTTCAAGTGACCGACCTCTGAGTTCCCCATTTGTCCTTCTGGAAGGCCTACAGCTTCTCCGCAAGCATCCAGTTGGGAATGAGGGTACTGGTTCCAATAACGATCAAAGTTCGGTGTGTTGGCATGTTTAACAGCATTCCCCTTCTCTTCATCGCGCAGTGCGAATCCATCAAGAATGATCAATGCAGCCAAATTTTGATTACTCATGCTTACCTGCCTCCACAAGTTTTAAGAAAGAATCTGCTTCAAGGCTGGCACCGCCGACAAGCGCTCCGTCAATATCAGATTGAGAAAGAAGCTCATCAACGTTCGCTGGTTTCACAGATCCACCGTATTGGATACGTACAGCTTCCGCAGCGTCTGCGCTTGCGAAGTCCGCTACGACTTTACGGATGTGTGTGCACACTTCATTTGCCTGTTCGGATGTTGCAGTACGTCCAGTACCGATCGCCCAAATTGGCTCATAAGCGATGATGACCTGCTTGATCTGGTCTTCAGTTAGGCCTTCTAGCGCTTTTTTCACTTGAGCTTCGACAACGTCCATCGTCTGATCCGCTTCACGCTGCTCAAGGGATTCCCCTACACAGACGATTGGTGTCAAGTCATGCTTGAATGCCGCATGAGCTTTTTTGTTCACGTCTTCATCCGTTTCTTTGAAAATTTCACGACGCTCGGAGTGGCCAAGAACGACATACGAAACGCCAAGTTCTTTCAGCATCACAGGGCTTACTTCTCCTGTGAACGCACCGCTTTCTTCAAAGTGCATGTTTTGAGCACCGATTTCAACGCTTGTACCTTCTGTTTCCTCTACCAATTTCTGAAGGAACGGGAATGGGGCACAAACAACCGATTCCACCTGCTCTGCAGAAGGAACTTCATTTTTAACTGTCTGAATGAAATCCTCTGCTTCACGGTGAGTTTTATTCATTTTCCAGTTACCTGCAATTACTTGTTTACGCATGCTTCATCACCTCTCCTATTATTTATCGTTGAGTAGTGCGACGCCTGGAAGTTCTTTACCTTCCATGAATTCAAGAGAAGCGCCGCCACCTGTAGATACGTGATCCATATCATCTGCATAGCCGAATTTTTCTACAGCTGCAGCAGAGTCTCCTCCACCGATCACACTATATCCTTCGGTTTCAGCTAGTGCTTTTGCGACACCTTTTGTACCATTTGCAAAAGATTCGAGTTCGAATACACCCATCGGTCCGTTCCAAATGATCAGTTTGGAATTCTTAATGATGTCTGCATACTTTTCGATGGTCTTTGGACCGATGTCCAAAGCTTCCCAGTCGGCTGGAATGCTATCGATGGCAACTTCTTTTTTGTTGGCAGAATCAGAGAAATCATCAGCTACGATAACGTCTTCAGGCATATGGAAGTTCACGCCTTTTTCTTCTGCTTTCTTCATATATTCTTTCGCAAGATCAATTTTATCTTCTTCTAGCAGTGACTTTCCGATTTCGTGGCCTTGAGCTTTAACGAACGTGTAAGCAAGACCGCCACCGATGATCAGGTGATCGACTTTGTCAATCAGATTATCAATGACACCGATCTTGTCTTTTACTTTCGCTCCGCCAATTATCGCCGTAAATGGACGTTCTGGATCAGAAAGTGCCTGTCCTAGGACATTGATTTCTTTTTCCATAAGGAACCCGGCTACGGCTGGAACGTGCTCAGCAACGCCTGCTGTCGAAGCGTGGGCACGGTGGGCAGCACCGAATGCGTCGTTCACGTAAAGATCTGCCATGTCAGCAAATGCTTTCGCTAGTTCCGCATCATTCTTTTCTTCGCCAGGATTGAAGCGTACGTTTTCAATTAAAAGAACATCGCCGCCTTCCATTTCGGAGATCGCTTTGTTCACTTCGTCGCCATACACTTCGTCTGTCTTTGTAACGGTCTGACCTAGCAAATCACTAAGACGTTCCGCTACGGCATCCAGGCGAAGATCTTCAACGACTTCCCCTTTAGGACGACCTAGGTGGCTTGCAAGAATTACTTTTGCTCCGTTCCCCGTTAGATGCTGGATCGTAGGAAGAGCAGCTTTAATTCTTGTGTCGTCGGTCACTTTACCTTCGCTCATTGGAACGTTAAAGTCGACACGACAAAATACTTTCTTTCCATTCACTTCTACGTCACGAATGGTTTTCTTGTTCATGAAAGACAACCTCCTTATTTATGGTCAGGTCAGTCCCTGCCCTTATGTACGTTTCCACAACTTCTGTTTGTAAAAACGCAGAGAAGCAGGAATCTCAAAAAACATGGATAAAGGAGGAGGACATGAGACCCCCTCCTTTTACATTATAATCTATGATTTTCTATTTGGTGGCTCTTCTTACAGGCCTTGGTTTTTAAGGTAAACAGCAAGGTCTACACAACGGTTGGAGTATCCAGTTTCGTTGTCATACCAAGAAACAACTTTAACCATGTTGTTTTCAAGAGTAAGAGTAGAAAGTCCGTCGATAACAGAAGAGTGAGTGTTGCCATTGTAGTCAGTAGATACAAGTGGCTCGTCACTGTAACCAAGGATTCCTTTAAGGTTTCCTTCAGCTTCCGCTTTAAGAGCTTCGTTTACTTCTTCTGCTGTTACGTCTTTATCAAGCTCAGCAACGAAGTCTACGATAGATACGTTCGCAGTTGGTACACGCATAGCCATACCGCTAAGCTTACCATCAAGCTGTGGAAGTACTTTAGCTACAGCTTGTGCAGCACCAGTTGTTGTAGGAATGATGTTTTGAGCTGCTGCACGCGCACGACGGTAGTCTTTGTGTGGCAGGTCAAGGATTTGCTGGTCGTTTGTGTAAGAGTGGACAGTTGTCATCATACCGCGCTTAAGACCGAACTTCTCGTCAAGAATCTTAGCATATGGAGCTAAGCAGTTTGTTGTACAAGAAGCATTGGAAATTACATGGTGAGAATCTTTGTCATATTGGTCTTCGTTAACACCCATTACAACCGTAAGATCTTCTTGTTTAGCTGGAGCAGAGATAACAACTTTCTTAGCACCTGCATCAAGGTGTTTCTTCGCATCGTCACGCTGTGTGAAGCGACCAGTAGATTCTACAACTACTTCTACACCAAGATCTCCCCAACCAAGTTGTGCTGGATCTTTTTCGGAAAGTACTTTGATTTCTTTTCCGCCGACAACAAGGTTGTCTCCATTTGTTGTCACTTCTTCAGCTAGAGTTCCGTGAACAGAATCGTACTGAAGAAGGTGTGCAAGCATATTTGCATCCGTAAGGTCGTTAACCGCTACTACTTCTACATCGTCATTTTTAAGGGCAGCACGGAACACGTTACGTCCGATACGACCAAAACCGTTAATACCAATTCTTACAGTCATGCTAAAATTCCTCCTTGAAATTGATTACATATTTTATTTAAAGGGAAAATCCCTTTATTAACTCTTGTGCAGCACCTTCATCGGTGATCAGGACATTGCTTTGTCCCGGCTTGAAATAAGAGGCGATCGCACGTGCTTTTGATTTACCTCCAGCTACAGCAATAACATGTTTCGAATGTTTCAAATCTTCCAGTTGAAGACCGACCGTCCTCACTTTGTGGACGACATCACCTGCTGTATTGAAGTAATATCCGAAAGCTTCTCCAACCGCTTCATTGGCCTTGATGACCTCCAGCTGCTGTGAAGATGTTTTTCTCCGTTCGGCCATTGTAAGAGCCTCACCGATCCCGTGGATGACAATTTCCGCACGGCGGATGATATCAAGCACTTCTTTGATCGATGGTTCCTCAATGATCGTCTGATACGACTCTTCACTGAGGGGATCAGGCACATACAAAAGACGATAATCACCTCGGGCTTTCTTAGCCATCTCGGCGCATATCGTGTTCGCCTGGTTTTCCACTCGTTCACCTAAACCGCCTCTTGCAGGTACGAACAGACAATTCTCAGCATGCTGTAGTGGATTCATCATCTCCGCTACAGCCGCCATCGTCGTACCGCCAGTTATGGCGATGGCCTGGTCGGAAGAGATATGATCTTTTAAATAGCGGACACAAGCTTTTCCCATTTCATGTTTTACCCATGATAGTTCATCGCTATCCCCTGGAACAACAACGACATAGTCTAGGTTTAATTTATCCTTTAATTGTTGTTCTAAAACCTTAATCCCTGTTACTTCTTTAATAAACTCAGCCAATTGCTCCAATATGTTCTGCCCTTCGTACGTCAAATGCATCCCTCTCGATGTGATTTCGACAGCTCCCTGTTTGTTGAGAAAGTCGATCTCACTCCTGACGGTGCGTTCAGCCAACTGAACATTTTCAGCTAAAGCTCTTCGTCCGACTGGTTGCATAATTTGAATATGGTAGAGCAATTGATATCTTCTTTGCATGATTTCGAGTACATCAGGGAATAACTTTTTTTGTAGGTCGATGAAGGCTCTCATGGAAAAGCTCCTTTAATTGATAATCCACTATCCGGGATAAGAATGTCCCGGCTAGTCATATTCCGTCCCGCTCGGAGCAAAAAAATATCCTCTTCACGTTCAATATTAACAGTGGGGGTCCAAGCGCGCAAGTGAAATCCTATCCTTTTTCAATGTAAACGTTTTTCTATTGATACGTAATCAATGGATCGGTAATCTAGGGTTTCTCCGTTCACCTCTATGACGGGAACTTCAAGCATATATTTCTCAAGCAACTCTTCGCTTAATTCTATATCTATTTCCTTTATATGTATATCGTATTCCCCAGTAAACACGTCGATTAAACTTCGAATTTCATCACACAGTGGACAGTTCTTCTTCATGTACAGATTGATTTTATTCATGGTTTCCTCCCTTAATCCAGGTTCTGTTAAAAACGCGATCTTTATACTAGATGGTTTACTTACAGACCATAAGCATACAAAAAAGAGCACGCGTTAGGAAGCATGCCCTTTGTCATCATAAAATCCATTGTCTATTTTCAATTTCCTCTTCTGTAAAAACTCAGCGAGCTCTTCCCCAGCATAGTTAGTCGGTGTTCGCTTCAGTGACTCATAATTGAAGGATAATTTTTGCTGTTTTTGCATATCGAACACATGAATCCGTCTGTCTTCAGAAATTTTTTCGGTCGACAACATTTTGTAACGGATCAAATTTGTCATATTTACCCCTTTCATGTCTAAAAGCGAAGGGTACACTGGATAATTACTATTATATCATAATATATATATAGAAAGTAGAACGTTTACAAAATTTCATATTTTTCTCTAAGTATTCTTTAAGCATATAGACAAGTTACCACGACCTCGTCATTTTGTTTTTTAGGGACAGATTCATTTTTTATTATATCAATATAATGTGATGATGTAAAAGAAGATGCTGTCGAAAAAATAAATGGCTCAATTTTAAAGCACAAAAAAAGACTCTCCACGATTGGAAAGTCTTTCATATCAGCGCGCCCGAGAGGATTCGAACCTCCGACAGACGTAGAACCGGAATCTACCGCTCTATCCAACTGAGCTACGGGCGCAAAATGACAGGCAAGAAATATTATACGAATAATCTTATTAAAAATCAACCCCTTTCCTTAAAAGAACGATTGCTTACATACATGATGTTAATGCATAGAGCGGATCAAATCGCTTGGAGACTATCTGTTTTTCGCAAGAAAGACGTTCCACCTTCCTTTTATGTAGGAGGAAGCTAGATGAAGTCTCTCTTTAGAAAGGTCCTAGGAAACCTTTTAAAAAATTCTGCTTATGACGTTTATCGTTTCACCAGAAGGGAAAAATGGTTAAAGAAATTTGATGGAAAACGTCAACCTTTTTTGTTTGACCTTTTCTGACCATAATTGTATGATAAATGTATTCCATCATTTGATGATAAGGAGGAAAAAATAATGAACTTAGTACCTACAGTAATTGAACAAACAAACCGCGGAGAACGCGCATACGACATTTACTCCCGTTTACTTAAAGACCGCATCATCATGCTTGGAAGTCCAATCGATGACAACATTGCAAACTCAGTAGTAGCTCAGCTATTATTCTTGGCTGCGGATGATCCAGATAAGGATATTTCCTTGTATATCAACTCGCCGGGTGGATCCATCACAGCTGGTATGGCTATTTTTGATACAATGCAATTCATCAAGCCGGACGTATCCACAATCTGCACAGGTATGGCTGCATCTATGGGTGCTTTCCTACTGAATGCCGGAGCTCCTGGCAAGCGCTATGCACTTCCAAACAGTGAAGTCATGATTCACCAACCGCTAGGTGGCACACAAGGACAGGCCGCGGATATTGAAATCCACGCAAAACGCATTATCAAGATGCGCGAGAAATTGAACCAGATCCTTTCTGAGCGTACAGGACAGCCGATTGAGGTCATCGAGCGTGACACAGACCGTGATAACTTCATGTCTGCTCACGAAGCCGTTGAATACGGTTTAATCGACAAAGTTATGGAAAAGACAACGGATAGATAATGACGAAAAGAAAATCCGCCGGGATGCCGGCGGATTTTTTGTATCTATAAAACAATCATGAACGAATTACGTTCATTTATTCACAAATATACGCAAAAAAATTATTCACGAACAAATGCCGTCAATTCGTCCATCGCCTGTTCCTCATCTGATCCATCTGTCACAAGCTTGATCTCTTCACCATTTCCGATCGCTAGACTCATCAGCCCCATAATGCTTTTAGCATTGACCCGTTTTTCATCTTTTTCAATAAAAACATCGGATGTGTACCGATTCGCCTGTTGAACGAATTGTGCCGCCGGCCTTGCTTGTAATCCTGTTTCAAGTTCTACTGTTATACGACGTTCAAGCACCTATCATTCTCCTCTCTATCTGTTCTATTTTTACATTTCCAATTGGAAAGCGCCTTCATATTCGTGTAAGAAAAAACGCTTTCGCTGAAGAAAGCGTTAGGATTGTTTCTTATTATAGCATGAATATACAGGAGAAAACATCAATTTCTTGAGTTTTCTGTGACTTCTCCCTTCCGAACCTTATCCGCAAATTCATCAATTTTCCGCAGACGATGATTGATGCCAGATTTGCTGATGGGGGATCCAGATACATACTCTCCGAGCTCTTTTAAGGAAACATCCTGATGCTGGAGTCGTAGAGAAGCGATTTCCTGGAGTTTGTCAGGTAAGGCACTCAACCCTACCGTGCGTTTAATGAACTTAATGTTTTCAACTTGACGAAAAGCGGCTCCGATCGTTTTGTTCAGATTCGCTGTTTCACAGTTGACGAGACGATTGACTGAATTTCTCATATCACGGACAATCCGCACATCTTCAAACTTGAATAACGCCTGATGAGCGCCGATGTTACTGATGAGCTCCGTGATCTTGTCCGCTTCTTTTAAATAGGTAATGTACCCTTTTTTGCGCTCTAAAGTCCGGGCATGAAGATCAAACTGGTTCATCAGCTTACACAAGGCCTCATTATGCTCCTCATCAGAAGAATAGATCTCTAGATGATAGGAGGAGGTTTCAGGGTTGTTCACCGACCCTCCCGCCAAAAACGCTCCGCGCAAATAAGCGCGTTTACAGCAAGTTTCTTTTAAATATTTCTCTGGGATATCTGGATTGATCGACAAAGGTCCCTTAAGAATTTCGAGATCTTCAAGGACCATCTGTGCCTGCTCGGTCATTCTTACGATGTACACATTGTTCTTTTTCAGACGCATTTTCTTCCTTACTAAAAGTTCAACCGGATAAGGATATAGCTTTTTGATCAGCATATAAATCCTTCGCGCAATCGCCGCATTCTCTGTTTGAACGTCGAGCATGTATTCCCGGTTAGATAGGGAAAATGTTCCGTTCATCCTTACAAGAGCCGCCAACTCCGATTCCATACAGCAAGTGTCGGCTTCGACATTCGTTAATTCTTTTTTTATCTCTGATGCAAAAGACATTGGTGCACCCCCTTATATTACAAGGCTTTTTCTATTTAAATCATGGAATGAATAAGCTGGGCCAGCTTTTGGGTATCGTGCCGGATTGTAGCTTTACTATGGTCGATGATATCTTCTTCCACGACTTCGATCCCCATCGACTTTAGCCTTTTTATATCATAAATGACAGGTTCCGCATTTTCCTTTGCGTATGCTTCCCTGACTTCTTGTTCAATTGGTTTGTTGTGGACGACAATCGACTGAATGACATCGTTCCCAATATGATCAAACAGCGCCTGTAGGTGATCTGCCGCTGTGTATCCGGATGTCTCCCCTTCTTGTGTCATCACATTACAAATATACGTGACGTTGGCTTTCGTCTCTTTCAATGCCTGGCCAATTTCCGGGATGATGATGTTCGGAAGAATGCTCGTATAGAGACTGCCAGGCGAAATAACGATCAAGTCCGCTTTTTTAATGGCTTCTACAGCTTCCGGCAAAGGCTGAACAGGAGTCGGACTCACGAATACCCGCTTAATCCGTTTATTCTGTTTCGGAATACTGGACTCTCCCATCACAACGGTTCCGTCCTCCATTTCGGCATGGAGGTTCATCGAGTGGTTGGCAATCGGGAAGATTTCTCCGCGTACATTCAGCACTCTCGATATTTCTTTGATTCCACGATAGAAATCACCGGTCATAGAAGCCATGGCAGCTAACAGTAGATTTCCCATCGAATGGCCAAACAATCCATTGCCATTCGCAAACCTGTGCTGGAACAATTCCAACAGCATCGGCTCAGCATCCGACAAGGCGGCGACGACGTTCCGGATATCACCAGGAGCAGGAATCTCCATTTCTGTTCGAAGACGCCCTGAACTTCCGCCATCATCCGCTACGGTTACGATGGCTGATAAATCGATCGGCAAATTTTTAAGTCCTCGGAGCAGGACAGGCATTCCTGTCCCGCCTCCAATCACAACGACACGCGGCTTAGCAGACTGACTCATGGGTTACGAACCTTTCCGCTTTTCAATATCTCTGTGAGTGACGTGTGTAGAAAAGTCACCCGCGAAGTACTCAGACAAATATTCAGCAAGCGCAACAGAACGGTGCTGTCCACCCGTACATCCGATCGCTATGACTACCTGACTCTTTCCTTCTTTTTTATATTGAGGAAGCATGAATTGGAGCAAGTCCTTCAGTTTTTCAAGGAACTTTTGTGTATCGGACCATTTGAATACATAGGATGAAACCTCCGTATTCAAACCTGTCAATGGACGCATATGATCGACGTAATGCGGGTTTGGCAGAAAACGTACATCAAACATTAAATCAGCATCGATCGGAACTCCGTACTTGAAGCCGAAGGACACCATTTGAACAGAGAATACTTGCTGTTCCTGTTCGCGATATCTCTCAATGATCCGCTCGCGCAGTTCTTTCGGCTTCAGCGTCGTGGTGTCGATGATCGTCTGGGCTCGTCCTTTTAACTCATCAAGCATTTTCCGCTCTTTACGGATGCCATCAAGCGGCAGTCCATCTTTAGCCAGCGGGTGGGAACGACGCGTTTCCTTGTAGCGGGACACAAGCGACTGATCTTCCGCATCAAGGAAAAGGATATGCTCCTGAACCCAATCTTCTTTTCCAAGACGATCGAGCGAATCAAATAGGGAATCAAAAAACTCCCGGCCGCGTAAGTCCATGACTAACGCGACATTCTCTATATTATTTCTGGAGTCCTTCATCAGCTCCAGGAATTTCGGCAGCAAAGCCGGCGGAAGATTATCGACGCAAAAAAAGCCGAGATCTTCAAAGCTTTGAACGGCTACCGTTTTTCCTGCCCCTGACATTCCTGTAATGATTACTAACTGTGTATTACTCGTATTCTCTGCCATCATTCATCGCTCTCCCCTCATATCATGACGGATCAAGATCCTGATCGATCAACGTAAAGTCCGTCGTATAGACGAATGTTCCATATACCTGCTCTTCTTGATTCAGAATATGCTGAAAGATATACCGGTCCCCTTCAGCCATCGGCTTGTCTAATACCTGTTCGACAGGTACCCATTCGAGCTCGCCTTCTTCACTTTCATCAAGCAGTTCCCCTGTATAATCATCGGTATAGAAAGTGAACATCATCCATTCCTGAACGGTCTCCCCCTCTTCCTTCATAATGAAAGTGAAAGAGCCTTTCAGCTCTGGATCCTGAATATCCAAGCCTGTTTCTTCTTTGAACTCTCTTACGACTGAGTCCTTGATGTTTTCACCAGCTTCCATTTTGCCGCCAGGTGCGACATACCAGCCTCTTCGCGGTTTTTTCAACATCAGGACGTGATTGTCTGTTTTCAATATGCAATTTGCTACACGCTGCATCTCTTGTCACCTCAATTTCTCTGGAGGGCATCTTTTCTTATTATACAATGAATACGCAAAGCCCTACAATGTTATGATTGTGTGTTCAATAGGATGATCCGAAAAAAGAACGAGGACGTGCATGGAAGAACGAGGGTAAAAAAACACAAAAAAAGACACAGGTGATAAGCACCTGTGCTTAATAGAGATCTATCTATTAAAAGGGGGTCAATTAATCAATTCCATTATAACTTGAAAATATTTCATGTGTGTTACAACAGCGTTAAAATGGAGTTACTTTTTCACCGCTTTTAATTCTTCCAGCAGATTTTCGATATAATGCTG
Source organism: Halobacillus fulvus (assembly GCA_004078665.1). Lineage (GTDB taxonomy): Bacteria > Bacillota > Bacilli > Bacillales > Halobacillaceae > Halobacillus > Halobacillus fulvus. The sequence continues at coordinate 132,659 of SCFO01000005.1, forward strand.
TGCGGACTGGGCCGCAATACTGCCGTCCCCTGTAGCTGTGACAATCTGACGCAGCTCTTTCTCACGGATATCTCCAGCTGCAAAGATTCCAGGTACTTTCGTTTCCATGTTTTCATCCGTTTCAATATATCCTTGCTCGTTTGTAATGCCAAGGCTCTCGAAAGGCTTACTTAATGGAATCATACCGATATAAATGAAGGTACCATCTGTTTTGAAGTCGTACTCTTCATCGGTTTTCTTATTGTGAAGCGTTACACTTCCTACTTTACCGTCTTGATCGTTGATTGATTTCACAACGGTATCCCAGATGAAATCAATTTTGTCATTGTCAAAAGCACGATCTTGTAGGATCTTTTGAGCTCGTAGTTCATCGCGACGGTGAACGATTGTGACTTTGCTTGCGAAGCGTGTCAGGTAAACCCCTTCTTCTACAGCAGAGTCTCCTCCTCCGACAACCACAAGTTCTTTATTGCGGAAAAATGCCCCGTCGCAAACGGCGCAGTAAGAAACACCGCGGCCACCAAGTTCTTTTTCACCCGGTACGCCGAGTTCCTTGTACTGAGCACCTGTCGTAACGATGACAGCACGTGCTTTATATTCTTTGTTACCGGCTTTTACCGTTTTATATTCTTTTCCATCAATGACTTCTTTAATATCGCCATAAGCGTATTCTGCTCCGAACTTTTTCGCATGTTCAAACATTTTATTGGAAAGGTCCGGTCCGAGGATACTTTCATATCCAGGATAGTTTTCTACGTCTTCTGTATTGGCCATTTGACCACCAGGCACTCCGCGTTCGAGCATCAGTGTGTCAAGGTTGGCGCGGGACGTGTAAACAGCAGCTGTCATACCTGCTGGACCAGCACCTGCAATGATGACATCATAGATACGTTCTTCCGTCATTATGATCACTCCTTGTGTTTCCGATAAGCTATCTTGCTACCTGTACATATCATAGTAAATCATACGATGAGCGTCCATTAATGTGCTTACTTCCCTCGTTTTGTTAAACACGGAGAGGGAAGTTTTCGTTTCTCATAACCGAGGTTGTGGAGATAAAGAGCTTTGCGGTGTTCATGCGCGCCTTTTACCTCCGTACTTCGCTATACGCCCGCTTAGTGTCTCTACTTGAAATGTTTCCGTTCTCCAAATTTGGTAAGGAGGGGCGGGAAATGGCGAGACTCCTATGGGAAGGAAAGGGCAGGCTGAGATCCCGCAGGGCCTTAGCCCGAGGAAGCTCAGCGCCCGCCCATGGAAAGCGAGCCATTTCCCGCCCCTCCAAGCACTCACATAAAAAACGGAAACCTTGAATTTATAACAACACTAATGTGCTTACATCAAACAAAGCTGGTTTACATCTCCATCCACGGGCCGCCTTCTTTGCCGAGTTTCGGATACGTTCTGCAGCCTTGCTGCCATAAGGACAACGCTTTGGAAGGATTGCCCGTATGGTAGGACGAAATACTATACCATTTATAATAGACTCTCCGTCTGATCACTTGTTTATCCCGAAGCTTACTGAAACGCTGGACCGCTTCTTTGTATAAGCCTGCTCTCGCCAACGTTTCTGCTACCGCAAGCTTCTGCTGTTCATGCATAGGAAACACGTTTTTCAGCTTCTCGATATGAGGTCCTGCTTTTTCCATGTCCCCCTGTTTCATATAGAAGGTAGCCAAGTTCACGTGGGCATGGATGTTTGCCGGTTCTTTTTCCAGCAATTCCCGTTCCCTTTCGATCGCTTCGGCTTCGCTTCCGCTCATGAAAAGAGCATAAGCGTACTTATGCTGGGCGAGCGTAAACTCTGGGAAAATTCCCATCATCTCATAAAGAGTTTTGAGGGCCTCTTCCCATTCTTCATGTTCAAGGTGATAAAAGGCGGTCTCCTGATAGATCAAGAGCTCGTCTTCATCATCGAATGCCCAATCATCGTCTTCTTCCTCTTCATCAAGAGAATCAAGCATCTCTAACAATTGCTCAGCCGATTCCTTGAATTCGCCGTCTTCCTGGTATTCTAAATACATGTCCACGTATTTTTTAGCATCATTCAAGAGCCCCAGATGAGCATAATTGTTGGCCATCAAATAGTAACAATCCACATAGTCCTTTCCAAATTGAATCAGGACTTCGTTCAGGACTTGATTGGCCGCATGATAAGAGCCAACCTCCGTATAAATGACGGAAAGCTGGCACTGATACAATGCTTCATCCGGATCTGTTTCGATTGCTTTTTTCAACCATTTGACAGCCGTACTGAAACGACGCTTTTTAAAGGCCTGGATACCATGAGTGAAGTAGAACTGCCCGGTCGGCACATATGGTATGATGTTTGATTCAGTTTTTGGGCCATCTAACGTTGTCGTCATGACTGTCCTCCTATCTCCGTAACAATATCACTAATAAAGGAGTATAACACAGAAAACTGTTATGAAATAGGAGAAATTTTCATTGTTCAACATATTGTTCGAAACGGTCGCTTACCCGTGACGTTTTTCAAGGACAGCGAGCACGTCATCCAGTGGGACGTTACGATCCGTCAACAGAAGCAGGAGGTGGAAAAGAAGATCTGCAGACTCGAGTGCCATTTCTTCTGGGTCATCGTTTTTCGCTGCGATGATGACTTCACCTGCTTCTTCCCCTATTTTTTTAGCGATACGGTCGACCCCTTCTTGGAAAAGGGTAGCCGTATAAGAACCTTCAGGCATTTCGGTTTTTCGTTGCGCGAGTACTTCCTGGAGCTGATCAAGAATGCGATAGCGATCGTCTTTCACTTCGGACTGAGTTTCGGTGAGAGCTTCTGAGAAACAGCTGTAATCTCCTTTGTGACAGGCTGGACCAGAAGGAATCACCTGGACGAGCAAGGCATCCTGATCGCAGTCATAGCGGATTTCTTTAACTTTTTGGGTGTTACCTGATGTTTCCCCTTTATGCCAAAGCTCCTGTCTGGAACGGCTGAAAAAGACCGTCTCCCCGATTTCAAGCGTTTTTTTCAACGATTCTTCATTCATATAAGCGAGTGTTAATACCGCTTTGGATCTGGCGTCTTGAACGATCGCTGGAACAAGGCCCTTTTCATCGAATTGGATATCTTGAATATTCATCGTACGACCACTCCTTTTTCCTTTAAGTAGGCTTTTACATTCTGGACAGATGTTTCTTTATAGTGGAAAATCGAAGCGGCCAAGGCTGCATCTGCATCAACTTCTGTGAAAACGTCATAAAAGTGTTCACTGGAACCGGCGCCACCTGACGCAATGACTGGCACCGTCACAACTTCCTGAACGGCTTTCAGGAGCGGAAGATCGAAGCCTGTCTTTTCTCCGTCCTGGTTCATAGATGTGAGCAGAATCTCTCCTGCACCGAGCCGTACCGCTTCTTTTGCCCAGTCGGCGACCTTCCATTCCGTCGGTGTCCGGCCACCGTGAGTGTACACGCGCCAAGTTCCGAGTTCTTCATCATACCTGGCATCGATCGCCACGACGATACACTGACTTCCGAAATAATCCGCCCCTTCTGTGATCAGTTCAGGCCGCTGAACAGCTGAAGAATTAAGAGAAACTTTGTCCGCTCCGTTTCTAAGCGTTTCTTTAATATCTTCGAGCGTCCGGATGCCTCCCCCAACCGTGAACGGGATCGCAAGCTCTGAAGCCACCTGACGAACAACGTCAATCATCGTCTTTTTCCCTTCATGGCTTGCGGATATATCAAGAAATACGAGCTCGTCTGCCCCTTGCTCGTCATATACTTTGGCTAATTCCACTGGATCTCCGGCATCGCGGATATCTACAAACTGAATGCCTTTGACCACTCTTCCTTCTTTCACATCCAGACATGGGATAATTCGTTTCGATAACATGATTATTCCTCCACCTCTAGAGCTTCTTTCAATGTGAACCGGTTAGCGTAAAGCGCTTTTCCTACAATCGATCCGATGACGTGATTTTCTTGATACTGCTTCAGCTCTTCTAAGTCACCGAGCCCCTGGATACCGCCTGAGGCGATGACATCGACGTTTGTCGTTTCGGCTAAGCGCGCAATCTCCTTGACGTTCGGTCCGGAAAGCATTCCGTCTTTCGCAATGTCCGTATAGATGAACGTCTTCGCACCTGCTTCTGCAAGTTCGAGTCCAAGATCAACCGCTTGTAATTCAGAGGATTCTAACCAGCCCGCAGTGGACACATAACCATCTCTAGCATCAAGACCGATGGCAATCTTTTCCCCGTATTTCCGTAGCAGTTGTTTTGTAAGTTCCGTATCTTTCACGGCGAGGGATCCGATGATGACACGGTCGACCCCTTGATCAAGATAGAACAAAACATCTTCCTCAGACCGGATGCCGCCTCCAATTTGCACTTTACTATCAAGCTCTTTCGCTACACGCAGGACGTGTTCAGCATTTTGTCTGGATCCCTCTTTCGCACCGTCTAAGTCGACCATGTGAATCCAGGATGCTCCCGCTTCTGAAAACTCCTTCGCTACTTCAAAAGGATTTTCACCATAAACCGTTTCTTTATTAAAATCGCCTTGCTCTAAGCGGACACATTTTCCTCCGCGCATATCGATTGCAGGGTATATCGTAAACGTCATATCACATAACTCCTCACTGTTTGACCATTACTTTACAAAAATTCTCGAGCAGCTGCATGCCGGCCCGGCCGCTTTTTTCCGGGTGGAACTGACTCGCTACTAGATTTTCTTTTCCAACGATGGCTGGAACCTCCACATGATAGTCGGCTGTTGCATATAGAATCGATTCCTCATCTGTCCGGGCTACGAATGAATGGACAAAATAGACGTATTCATCGCCGACATTGTGCATCAATTCCTGATCCGGCTGATGAACGTTCAGCTTGTTCCATCCCATGTGAGGGACTTTGTAAGGCTTGCCGTTCTCATCCACTCCAGGAAACTTTTCGATCTTTCCAGGAAATAATCCGAGGCCCTTCGTATCTCCGCCTTCTTCTGAAGACTCGAACAACAACTGCATGCCGAGGCAAATACCGTAAAGTGGAACACCGGATGCTACTTTTTCTTTAATGAATGAGATGAACCCGTGTTCTTCCAGTGCCTTCATCGCATCAGGAAAGGCTCCAACACCTGGCAGGATATAGCCGTCACATCCTTCAAGTTCGTCAGGACGTTCTCCCATTTTATATGGAACATCGATTCGCTCAAGCGCTTTGGAGACGCTGAACAAGTTACCCATTCCGTAATCAATGATGCCGATCATTTACAAACTTCCTTTCGTACTTGGGACTCCTTTGACTCTTGGATCGATCTGAGTCGCTTCATCAAGAGCTCGTGCCAAGGCTTTGAACATCGCTTCAATGATATGGTGTGTGTTATGACCATGATGAAGAACGATATGTAGATTCATCCGGGACTCCACCGCAAGCTTCCAGAAAAATTCGTGCACATTTTCCGTATCGAAGGTGCCAACGCGATCTTTCGGAAGCTCCGCTTTCCACTCAAAATGTGGTCGGTCACTTAAGTCGACCGCTACCGTCACAAGCGTTTCGTCCATCGGCAACGTCATCGAGCCGTAGCGTTTCATCCCATACTTATCACCGATCGCTTCTCTAAGGGCCTGTCCTAACACAATCCCGACGTCTTCTGTCACGTGGTGATCGTCCACTTCGATGTCCCCGTGAGCTTTGACTTTCAAATCAAATAAGCCGTGCTTCGCAAACAGCTCCAGCATATGAGACATGAAAGGAACCTGCACATCAAGGTCCGCGCTCCCCTGTCCATCGACAGAGAGCGCCAACTCGATATCTGTTTCTCGCGTTTTCCGTTTGATTTCCGCTTTACGTTTCGTCATTTCCATCGCTCCTTGCGTGTTTCGACCGCTCTTGCGTGGGCTTCTAAGCCTTCAAGACGGGCGAATTTGGCAATTTTATCGGCATGCTGCTGCAATGCTTTCTCACTATATGAAATCACACTCGATTTTTTCACAAAATCATCGACGTTCAAAGGACTGGAGAACCTTGCTGTCCCGTTCGTCGGAAGCACGTGGTTCGGTCCTGCAAAATAGTCTCCCACCGGCTCACTGCTGTATGGGCCAAGGAAAATCGCACCCGCGTGGCGAATTTTCGCCAATTGCTGGAACGGCTCTTCGGTAATGACTTCGAGGTGTTCAGGCGCAATTTCATTAATTGCTTCAATCGCTTCTTCCCATGTATCACATACAAGGATGACGCCATAATCTTCGACACTCTGACGTGCGATCTTTTGTCGAGGCAGGTCTGAAAGCTGACGTTCAACTTCGCGCTGAACTTCTTCTGCCAGCGTCCGACTGTTCGTGACGAGCACACTGGATGAGCGGGCATCGTGTTCTGCCTGTGATAAAAGATCTGCCGCCACTTCGTTCGCCTTCGCCGTCTCATCTGCCAGCACCGCGATTTCACTAGGACCTGCAATCATGTCGATATCGACATCCCCGAATACTTCGCGTTTGGCTAGCGCTACATAAATGTTTCCCGGTCCGGTGATCTTATCAACAGCCGGGACAGATTCGGTTCCGTAAGCGAGCGCGGCAATCGCCTGTGCTCCCCCAACTTTATAGACGTCTTTGACACCTAGAATGCGGGCGGATACGAGTACGCCTTCCGGAACTTTTCCGTCTTCCCCAGGAGGAGTCACCATCACGATCTGTTGGACACCAGCCACTTGAGCAGGGATGACGTTCATAAAGACAGAAGATGGATACGCCGCCGTTCCTCCAGGGACGTACACGCCTGCTGCATCAATCGGCGTAATCTTCTGGCCGAGAATGGTGCCGTCCTCTGAAGTGTCGAACCACGACTGGCTCACCTGCTTTTCGTGAAAAGCCCGGATGTTTGCAGCCGCTTCTTCAAGGATTTGGACCAATCCACCGTCCATCGAGTCATAGGCTTCATCGAACTCTTCCTCGGTCACTTTATAACTGGAAAAAGAGACCCCGTCAAATTTCTCTGTATAGCGAAGGACAGCTTCATCTCCGTTTTGCTTCACATCTTGTATAATCATTTGAACGGCTTTCCGCTGCTCTTCAGTCCCTGCATCGACGCGGCGTCTTAGAGAGGGACGTTCTTCCGCACTGATGATTTTCATGCGTTTTTCCCCTCCATCACATCGCTTAATTTTGAAACCATTTCTTCGATTTCCTTACTCTTGATCCGATAGCTGACAGGGTTGACGATCAGACGGGACGTGATGTCCGTAATCTTTTCGTATTCGACGAGTCCATTTTCCTTCAGCGTACGACCTGTCGATACGATATCGACGATCCGGTCGGCAAGCCCAATCAGCGGAGCTAATTCAATCGATCCGTTCAATGGGATGATTTCAATTTGTTCTCCCTGTTCACGGAAATAATCAGACGCCACTTTCGGATACTTCGTCGCGATTTTCGGAGCAATCCGGCTGAGTGGCTGATCAGGTAAACCGGCAACCGCTACATAGCACGGGCTGATTTTCAGATCGAGCACTTCATAGACATCACGGTCCTGTTCTAGCAAGACGTCTTTTCCGGCAATGCCGATATCGGCCGCACCATATTCGACGTAGGTGACGACGTCCATCGGTTTCGCCATCATGACACGGATGTTCTGATCCGGGAATTCTAGAATCAGTTTGCGGGATTCATCTAAATCTGCCCCTAATTGATAGCCCGCTTTTTCCATCAATTCAGCAGCTTCTTCATAAATTCTTCCTTTTGGCATCGCGATTGTCAAAGGTTTACTCATCCATGTCACCCCCTACAGTTACATCATACGTTTCAGCGAGCTGCTCTTTAAAGGCCTGCACATCTGGAATTTGATCCTTATGCTGCAGCAACACTTGTTGACCTTCTTTTCTCAGCTGCTTCGCCTGTTCCATTCCTTTTTCGAATGATTCGTCATCGACAATGATGCCGACACGCTCATCCTGATCTTCCTGCTCGTTTAAAGCCTCGATCAGACGCTCAAGGTGAATGGCAAAACCTGTGGCAGATGCGTTCAATTGGAACGATGGCAACAGTTTATCATATCGCCCTCCATTGCATAGCAGTGCCCCAATGTTCGGTGCATACCCCTCAAACAGAATGCCCGTATAGTAATCCATGTGACTGATCAAATTCAAATCGAAGTAGACCGATTTTTCTACGCCGTATTGTTTAAGAAAACGGTAAAGCTGTTTCAATTCATTGACTGCTTGCATACACGTTTGGTTCCGTGCCAGAGAACGGCTCATCTCAAAAATCTCCTCGCCGCCTCTTAAGCTGAGCAACTGAAGAAGATCTTGCCGCTTCTCCTCTCCAATCGAAAGATTTTTAACAGCTTCACGGTAGCCTACATAATTCTTTCTGTAGAGATACTGAAGCAGGTTTTCCATCGTTTCGGTGTCTTCTCCGAGCAAATCACGGAAAAAGGCCTTCACATATCCGATGTGACCGATTGTAATGACGAAATCATCAAGTCCGGCCTGCTTCAACGAATCAACAAGCAACGCAATCACTTCAGCATCCGCATAGGAAGAGTGATCGCCGATCAATTCCGTACCGACCTGTTCGAACTGAGCCGGTTTTCCTCCCTCTGCCTGCTGGGCACGAAAGACTGGACCGTCATAGGCGAGTCGTAGTGGAAACTCGGCATTTTTCAACTGAGAAGCCGCCACGCGCGCAATTGGTGCTGTCATATCGGGTCTTAAAACAAGCGTATGTCCCTGCTGATCGAGCAGCTTGAATAGCTGTTGATCCAAAGTGGCGCTCACTTTTCCGACCGTTTCGTGATATTCCATTAACGGCGTATCCATGAAGGAGTACCCGTAGGAAAGAATCGAGTCTGTTAGTTGTTTTCTCGCTTTTGCTTTCTGATTATAAAAGAAGGGAAGCGTATCGCGCATTCCCAGTGGTTTTTCAAACATCAATCGTTTGGCCATGGAATTCATTCCTTTCGCAAAATCCTTTAGCTTGCTAATATGCTAACAAAATAAAGAAAGTCCGTCAAACACCTGAATCTGTTCTATGGTTCCCTCTTTCATCATAGCAGAAACAGTGGAAAAAAGAGGTGAAAAGATCCCCCCCTTTTTCTTTCTGATCTAAAAAGCCACGAAGACTATAACAGTCTTCGTGGCTAGAGGTGCGTCTTACTCTACGAAACGGTTTTCAACATCTTTAATCCTCATCAAGTCTAATGGAGTATGAACCTTTTACATATAATCTCTTGTCTGTAACAGGAAAAGAAAAGCAAGCAGAGAAACAGGGACTTGCTCCCTTTCCTTCCATTCTAGAAGATAACCAGGCATCTGATCGAACTGTTCTGCCGTATCTTTATTAATCGCTCCCCGCTTAATCGTCGCCCATGTCCGGTCATTTTCGTCTTTTACGGAAAAATGTCCGATAAAAAAGTCACCTTCAGCGCGCCATCTTACACCGTCTTTTTCAATATATTGATAAATCGTCTGACCTGTCTTTTTATTTTTCGTTTCAATTGTGTATGCCACATAGTGGCCTTGAGGATGCCTGACGTAAGCCTTCCAGCTGAATCCACCTTTTTTCTCGATGCTATACAACGTCTTACCATCCGCAGCGACGACCTCATAATCAGCCGAGCTCATCCGTAAATACATACCAAACACAGATTCAAACTTCCGTAATAATCCACGGGGTGGACGCTGCTCTCTCATTTCACCATACGTCAGCTTATCGAGGTCATATAGGTGAGCTTTGAAGCGGGACATTGCCTTAGTGCCGATATACATTGTGGCAGGCAGCGGACTCTCCTCATCAATCGTGTCATCATGGTCAAATGTAATCCGATGCCCCTTTGATTTTTGAACATCCTGATAGCCAATTCTCACAAGACTATATCCGCTCGAGGTGAAAACTAAGATCATGATCACAGCGTACAATCCAATTATGGTATATTCCTTCGTAAATATAATGGCAAAAATGAAAATGAAAGCTACCCCAAGAAGAAGCGCGCCTGTCATCAACTGTCTCCGGCCGTCCCTGTAAAACATGTCATTTACATTTTCCATAGGCTGAACCTCCTTTACGACATCGCCATGCTAAGACTAGATATCGCTCTACCTGTTGTACGATTCAAATAAGAAAAAAGTTCCATAAAAAATCCCCCCGCTTGAAAAACGGGAGGATGGAATTCGTTATACATATTCGATTGGAGTTACAGCCTCTTCCATAAGGCGTTCCAGTTCTTCTGTATATTCGGTCTTCTGGCTGTCTGTATAGTTCAACTCTTTTGCCATGTAATCGATGACAGAGTCTTTGTGATCACGGACATACTGGATATCAAAGAAAAGAGCTGCCGTACGGCGGATGAAGAAATCAACCGGCTTATACGTCATTTCATTTTCAAGTCCGTACACAAGCTGAGCATAGACGACAGGGTCAATATTTTCTTTCTTCGCTTCATCTTGACGGTTTTGATAAATATTGAACACTTTATCGACATTTGCACCATAAAGCTGAATCAGCTTTCTCGCTGTGTCTTCCGTCAAGCCGATGGAAGTACCGATTTTCAAGCGCTCTTCTTTGAACGTTTTGAAACCTTTCGATCCGTTCACTTCCCCACCGGAAATTGGAAGCTTCTTCGTTTCAGAGTCAGAATAACGGATTCCGTATTCTTCTGCAATCTGATCTCTTACAATATCTATAGCCTGCTTGGACATCTTACGGTAACCTGTCAGCTTACCACCAGCCATGGAAATCAGTCCGGAATCAGAAATGAAGATTTCATCCTTACGGGAGATTTCAGAAGGATCTTTTCCTTCTTCATGGATCAATGGGCGTACACCGGCCCAGCTGGATTCAACATCGTTCGCTGTAACCGTAACTTCTGGGAACATCATGTGGATGGCATCCAGAACGTAGTCACGATCTTCCACCGTCATCGTAGGGTGAGCGATTTCTTCTTTATACACGGTATCCGTTGTACCGACGTAAGTCTTTCCGTCACGAGGAATCGCAAAGATCATACGACCGTCCGGCGTGTCAAAATAAATCGCCTGTTTAAGCGGGAACGTCTTCTGGTCGAATACAAGGTGAATCCCTTTTGTAAGCTGAAGGGTTTTCCCTTTTTTCGATCCATCGATTTCACGAAGATCATCGACCCACGGTCCACCTGCGTTAATGATTTTCTTCGCTTTCACATTGTACTGTTCACCTGTTGCCGTATCCTCGACCTTAGCACCGGTCAACTTGCCGTTTTCATTATAGATGAAGTCGACGACTTTCGCGTAGTTTGCGGATGTCGCACCGAATTCAACGGCTTTTTTCATAACTTCCAGCGTTAAGCGAGCATCGTCCGTTTTATATTCAACGTAAAAACCGGCACCTTTCAGTCCTTCTCGTTTCACTAAAGGTTCACGCTCAATTGTTTCTTCTGGAGAAAGCATGACGCGGCGTTCTTTCTTTTTCACGCCTGCAAGGTAGTCATAGACCCGCAGTCCAATGCTCGTTGAAAATGGTCCAAAGTTTCCACCTTCGTGGAATGGAAGCATCATCCACTCAGGAGTGGTGACATGGGGGCCGTTCTCATATACGATTTCGCGTTCTTTTCCGACTTCCGCTACCATTTTCACTTCGAATTGCTTCAGATAACGAAGTCCTCCGTGTACGAGCTTCGTTGAGCGGCTGGATGTTCCTGCCGCGTAGTCCTGCATCTCGACAACCGCTGTTTTCATCCCGCGGCTTGCTGCATCAAGGGCGATACCGGAACCGGTAATTCCTCCACCAATTACGAGTACATCCCATTCTTCCTGTGTCAGTTTTTCGAAACTCTTTTGACGATCATAACTTGAAAATCCGCTCATCATCTATCTCTCCTTCGTTATATTTTTCAAAAGGGTCTGATACGTTTATTCCCGAAAACAGCTGAAAATATGTGTCGAATTGCGCACAGACACACATTCGGGAATAAAAAAAGAGAGACCACGAAAGACTTTATGGTATTCCATAAAGATTCGTGGTCTCTCCGTATCTCCGACCGATTCAATTAACTTGTATCTTTATTATAGCAGAAGTTCACCACACGTCAAAGGTTAAGGTTTAAAAACGCGAGTCGCTTCGACAGCTTTCTGCCAGCCTTTGTATAAGCCTTCCGATTTCTCCTCATTCATGTGAGGTTCGAAGGCTCTTTCCAATTTCCACTGTTGGTCGATTTCTTTCTTATCTTTCCAAAAGTCGACGGCCAGACCCGCTAAATATGCCGCGCCTAGTGCTGTCGTTTCATTGATCTCCGGACGTTCAACCGTCACGTCGACCATGTCACTCTGAAACTGCATGAGCAGATTATTCTTCACCGCACCGCCATCTACACGAAGCGTTTTCAGCTCAATTCCTGAGTCTTCAACCATCGCGTTGACGACATCTTTTGTCTGATAGGCAAGAGATTCTAGCGTCGCACGAACAAAATGAGCTTTCTTTGTTCCTCTTGTCAGACCGAACACAGCTCCGCGTGCCTCACTATCCCAATAAGGTGTTCCTAATCCAACAAAAGCAGGAACGACATACACACCGTCTGTCGAATTCACCTGACCTGCAATTTCTTCACTCTCTGGAGCGCTTTCAATCATTTTCAGACCATCACGTAGCCATTGAATCGCTGATCCGGATACAAAAATGCTTCCTTCAAGCGCATAAGTGACTTTTCCATCAAGCCCCCATGCAAGCGTCGTCAGTAGGCCGTGATCTGATTTCACCGCTTCTTCGCCTGTATTCATGAGCATGAAGCCGCCTGTACCGTACGTATTCTTCGCCATCCCTTTTTCAAAACAGGCTTGTCCGAACAAAGCCGCCTGCTGATCTCCAGCAATACCGGCAATCGGAACCTCCTGTCCGAAGAAGTGGTAGTCAACGGTGTGGGCATAAACCTCTGATGAAGGTTTGACCTCAGGAAGCATACTGCTTGGCACGCCCAATATATCGAGCAGCTCTTCATCCCACTTTAAATCAAAAATGTTGTACATCAACGTACGGGACGCGTTCGAATAGTCGGTCACGTGCGCCTGCTTACCGGAAAGTTTGTAAACGAGCCATGTGTCGATCGTCCCGAACATCAAGTCTCCTTTTTCCGCTTTTTCTTTTGCCCCATCCACGTTATCGAGAATCCATTTCACTTTTGTTCCGGAGAAATACGGATCAAGCAAAAGACCGGTTTTGTCCCTGAACGTATCATTGTATCCTTGGTCACGCAGTTCATTACAGATCCCTTGAGTCTGACGGGATTGCCAGACAATTGCTTTATAAACAGGCTTTCCGGTGTTACGGTCCCACACAACGGTCGTTTCGCGCTGGTTGGTAATTCCAATCCCTGCAACCTGACTAGCTTCAACATCCGCTTTTATCAACACGTCTGCAATACAGGCAAGAACAGAAGTCCAGATTTCATTCGGGTCATGCTCTACCCAGCCTGGCTTCGGAAAGTACTGTTCGAATTCCTTTTGTCCTGTTTCAACGATTTCACCTTTTTCGTTAAAAAGGATCGCTCTTGAGCTCGTTGTACCTTGATCAATCGATAAAATATATTTTTCCATTTCCCTAATCCTCCTTAAACAATCAGGCAGTCTGTTGTTTTTTCAATTCGATACGCATCGAGGAAACCATGATGCCGACGACGACAACTGACCCAAGCCAAAACCATAAGCTCGGCTCCGCCTGGAAGATGGCCTGATAAAATAAACCACCATACATTCCGCCAATAATCGGTCCTAAAACTGGAATCCATGAATAACCCCAGTCCGATCCGCCTTTGCCAGGAATCGGCAGAACGGCGTGTGCAATTCTAGGTCCCAAATCACGAGCTGGATTAATGGCATATCCCGTTGTAGATCCAAGCGACATTCCGATCGCTACAATTAAGAGCCCTACAATTAAGGGATTTAAACCTTGTGTGAAATCGTTGGCACCGATAAAAAGAATACCCATGACGAGTACGAAGGTCCCGACAATTTCACTGACTAAATTCGAGATGGGACTTCGGATGGCGGGATCCGTGCAAAATACGGATTTGATCGCCAGCTGATCTTCTGTGTCCTTCCAGTGAGGCATGTAATGGAAAAACACGATGACGGCTCCGACAAAGGCACCGATCATCTGAGCCAAAATATACATCGGAACTTTCGCCCAGGCGAAATCCCCGACGACAGCTAGTCCGAGCGTTACAGCCGGATTAATGTGCGCTCCTGTAATGTTACCGACAGCATAAACCCCCATGGCAACAGCAAGTCCCCAGGCAATGGTGATCAACACCCAGTTCCCTTGTGCTTTCGTATCCTTGAGGTTTGCTCCGGCGATGACACCGCCTCCAAGTATAATCAAAATCATCGTTCCAATCAATTCACCCATAAATTCTGTCAATGTCTTGCTCTCCCTTCACATGCGAACCTGCAGGTGTCCGGAAATCAAAGCCTTGGCTCCACGCCTTATTTTTTCGAAAAAAACCCGCATGAGAAATGACTTTCCTCTGCGGGTTTTTCACAACTCTCCCGTTGTGAATGTATGTAGCAGTGACGCTAAAATTGCCACAGGTCTGTGCGGGAGGTCGTAACAGCGGAAGCACCAGATTCTATGGCCTGTTCAACCTGATCCCTTTCACGAACTAAGCCACCGGCAATGACCGGAACTCCTACCTGGTCCTTTATTTCTTTTATCATTCCCGGGAGAATACCTGGCAAAACTTCAACATAGTCAGGCTTCGTCCTTTTGATGATCGATACGTTGTGTTCAATCGCCTGACTGTCGATCAAAAATAACCGCTGGACAGAAATGAGATTATACTTTTTAGCCTGTTTGATGACATGGGACCGTGTTGAAATCACCCCATCAGGTTTCACTTCCTGACCAATGTACTCCATTCCGTACTCATCCGCCTTCAGGCCTTGGATCAAGTCAATGTGAATCAGCACTTTCTTATCTGCCTTATGAGCGACGCGAACGAGTTTTCTCAGGAGGCCTAGGCGGGTTTCGAGAAGGATGATATATTTTGTATCGCTATTTAACAAATCTTCAAAGTCTTTGATTTTCTTAGCTGCCGGCAAAATCGTCTGTTCAATCTCTTTCATATCTCTCCCCCTCGCTGTTCATCGCTCTTCTTTCCATTTCCTCTTTTGTGTAAATGATTCTCATCGGGTTTCCGCCTGCGAAAACGCCTGGAGGAATATCTTTATGAACGAGCGTACCTGCGGAAACGACTGCCCCATCTCCTATTGTAACCCCTGGGAGAATCGTCGTGTTCGCCCCAATCAGAACTTCGTCACCAATCGTGACATCACCGAGACGGTATTCTTTAATTAAATATTCGTGCGCAAGGATTGTCGTGTTGTAGCCAATGACCGCATTTCGACCGACCTTGATCCGCTCAGGGAACATGATATCGACCATGACCATCAGCGCAAAAGCCGTCTGATCGCCGACCTTCATCTTCAAAAATGTTCGATACAGCCAGTTTTTCATTTGGAGAAACGGAGTATAGCGAGCCATCTGGATGATGACGAAGTTTTTGACCACTTTTAGAAAGGGCACGGTCTTATAAATATGCCACAGTGAATTCGCTCCTTCTACCCGGTATCGCTCCGTTTTTCTCATGATCGTTATCCTCCTGTAATCTCTATCAGATCGCTCATATTTTCGAGCATAAAGTCTGGGTTTAAGTCATCAAGCACTTTACGACCTTTTACCGTCCAAGCGACTCCTGCTGTCTTCGTGCCCGCATTTTTTCCTGCTTCAATATCATGGGTATTGTCACCGACCATCAGCGACTGAGACGCCTTAGCATCCAAGTGATTTAAAGCTTTGGCAATCGGCTCGGGATGCGGCTTTGCATGGTCGACATCATCGAGGGTGACGATTGTTTCAAACAGTCCATCAAGGTCTGTCAATTCCAGCCCCATATGGACCGTATCCCGCATTTTCGTCGTCACGATCCCAAGCTGATAACCTTCTTCCTTCAATCGCTTCACCGTATCCACGACTCCATCGTATGCTCTCACATAATCCTGATGATGCTCGACATTATGCTTCCGGTACGTCTCAATCATTTCCTCTACATGATCCGGATTGATTTTTCTCAAGCTCTCCACAAGTGGTGGTCCGATAAAGCTTAAAATCTCCTCCCGTTCATAAGGACGATCTCCATATTGTTCAATCGTATGTGAAAAGGAAGCGATGATCAGCTCATTCGTGTCGATCAGCGTTCCGTCTAGGTCAAAGAGAATGGTACGTATGCTCATTAGAAGTTTCCTTTCTTTCTCGTTGTAATTTATTCCAAATCAAACCAGCAGCGGCCGTGATGACAATCGCCGTTAATAAACGAATCGCAAGCAGCGGCCAGATCGGGATTCCGAGCGGTATGAAAATCAGCGTATCCTCAACGACAGCATGGCACGAAACGAGGAAAAGAATCGCTAAATACATATCCTTTTTCGAAACGCCATCTTCCTCTACTGCCTGAATCATCAGCCCGGCACCGTATGCGAGACCGATCGTTAAACCAGCAGCTAGCGTCATAGACGTGTTCCGCTCCATTCCGAGAACCTTTGTGGCAGGGGCGAGCCACTGTGAAAAACGATCAAGCCAGCCGGTTTCCCGTAAATACTGCATGACAATCATAAGCGGAATGACGATCAAGGATAGCTGCAGAACACCGATGAAAGCGGTCTGCAGACCCTGTCCAATGATCGCAAGCCAGCCCTCCGGATCCGCTGTACGTTCAGGAGCCAGCCCGTATTTTGCGATTTCTCCTCCACCTTTCCAAAAAAGGTTGATTAAGATCGCAGAAATGAAAGCAAGCGCTAAGCGGACGCCAACGACGAACCACCAACTCACCCCAACTTTTTTAGCAACCGTCGATTCAATGATTAAGTTATGGGAAAAAGACAGCATCACCGCTAAAATGAACACTTCTTTCACCGTAAATTCAAAAGAAATGATCGCAGCGATACCGGCATATAAATTCAGGAAGTTCCCAAGCACAAGGGGTACAGCCGCTTCCCCGGACAAACCGATCCACCCCATCAGAGGCTCTAAGCGGTCCATCACCCAAGGAAGCACCGGCGTGAACTGTAAAATCGTCACAATAAGTGTGACAGGAAAAATCACTTTCCCTAAAGACCAGGACAGTTCAAGCCCTTTCTTCCCGCCTCTTATCAGGATGCCTTTCATTTGCTTCGTCTCCTTACTTCACTTTCTTGCCATTGTAATATTTATTCGCCATGCCTGTCTTACGGCGATAAATAATTACGACGATGGCTAACACAATCAGTACAACCGAAATCAACTGAGCCGTACGCAGTTCACCAACGATGTACAGACTGTCTGTACGTAGCCCTTCAATGTAAAAGCGCCCGATCGAATACCAAATCACATAGCTTAAGAACGTTTCACCGCGTCTTGGATTAAATTTGTGACGTAACACTAACAGCAAAATGAACCCAGCGATATTCCAGACGGATTCGTATAAGAATGTCGGGTGATAAAGCGTTCCATCAATACACATCTGCTGGTTGATAAAACCAGGTAGATACTGCATGAAATTATTATAGAAGGATTCAGACACAGGTCCCCCGTGGGCTTCCTGGTTCATGAAATTCCCCCAGCGGCCGATCGCCTGACCAAGGATGATACTCGGCGCAGCAATATCAGCAATCTGCCAGAAGGACAGCTTTTTGACTCTCGTATAAATGTAAGCCGTCAGAACGGAACCGATCAAAGCCCCGTGAATCGCAATACCGCCTTCCCATACGGCAAACACCTTCCAGAAAGGTCCGTCGGCATATCGGTCCCATTCAAAAATCACATAGTATAGACGGGCAGAAATGATAGCCGCAGGTATCGCATAGACGACAATATCTATCATATAATCTTTCTTTAACCCTAGTCTTTCCGTTTCCCTCGTCGCAATCCACAAGCCGAGGAAAGCTCCCGTAGCGATGATGAGCCCGTACCAGTAAATCGACAAAGGCCCGAGCTGGAGAAAGACGGGATTTAAAGGATCTGTCGAACAACTCACGAAACAAACACTCCCTTACAAGTTCTGTTGATCTTGATCGATCACTTTTGTCAGACGCTCAGAGAATTCTTCTGCAGCGTTAACCCCCATTTTCTTCAGACGGAAGTTCATCGCTGCGACTTCGATAATAACAGCAAGGTTACGTCCAGGACGAACTGGAATCGTCGCTTTCGGAACTTCCACGTCCATGATCTTCATCGTCTCTTCTTCAAGACCAAGACGATCATACTGTTTGTTTTTATCCCATATCTCAAGGTTAATCACAAGCGTAATCCGCTTATGGCTGCGGACGGCGCCCGCACCAAACAGTGTCATGACGTTGATGATCCCTAGTCCACGAATTTCTAAAAGGTGCTCGATCAATGGTGGACTGTTTCCGATCAGCGTATCATAATCTTCCTGACGAATTTCCACGCTGTCGTCCGCTACAAGCCTGTGTCCACGCTTGACAAGTTCGAGAGCCGTTTCACTTTTACCGACACCACTTTGACCCGTAATCAGGACACCGATGCCATAAATATCAACGAGAACGCCGTGGATAGCTGTAAAAGGGGCGAACTTCGTTTCCAAAAAGTTGGTCAAGCGGCTGATCACCCGTGTCGTTTTGTACGGGGATCGCATCAATGGAACGCCTGCTTCTCTTGCAGCGACTTCAAGCTCTGCCGGAATATCCATTCCACGCGTAATCACAATTCCTGGCGTGACATCTGTGCATAAGTTCTGAGCACGATGGTCCCGCTCCTCTTTCGAAAGTTCATTAAAGTAAGACATCTCTGTTTTTCCTAACAGCTGCAATCGCTCTTTAGGATAAAACTTAAAGTATCCGGTCATTTCTACACCCGGCCGAGAAATATCACTTGTATGTATTTCACGGTGAACGCCGTCTTGACCCGCCACCAATTCAAGTTGAAACTGTTCTAACAAATCTTCGGTACGTACCTTACTCATGTCTCTTTGTCCTCCTCTTTGCTCGTACGTGACTGTCCCCTATTGTAGCACGTTTTCCCTTTTTCATGGATAAAAAGCATAAGAAAAAGCCGTGCAGTAGGCACGACCTCTAATCTTTCATATCTTTGATCAGACTATTCAATACAAGGTTGATCAGCGAGATAATAATCGCAGCTAAAATCGTCATCCCGAACCCATCAATATCGAAGGTTCCACCGAGGAAGGCATCCGTCAACCACAATGTGATCGCATTGATGACAAATAAGAACAACCCGAGGGACAGTATCGTGATCGGTAAAGTCAGTACAATAAGGATTGGTCGAACGATCGCATTCAAAATGGATAGAATGAACGCAGCCAGTAAGGCACCCCCAACACCGGAAATGATGACACTGTCAAACAGCGCTCCTACCGCTATGATCGCGATCGCGTTGACAACAATATGCAACAGCCAATTTTTCAAGTCAATCACCGCCTAATCTTCGTGTATTACATCGATGCCGGACTGATCGTAATTGAACCAGTTTTCGTCTCTGCTTCTATGTGGAAGAGATG
The DNA here is from genome assembly GCA_004078665.1 of Halobacillus fulvus. Lineage (GTDB taxonomy): Bacteria > Bacillota > Bacilli > Bacillales > Halobacillaceae > Halobacillus > Halobacillus fulvus. The sequence goes on from SCFO01000005.1 coordinate 152,149, forward strand.
GGCATTATGTTCATAAGCTTCAAATTCTAATACTTTGTTTACGACATCTTTTTTGTCTTGGATGATTTTGTAATTTTCAAGGTTGCAATATATATTTCCGATTTTGGTCCGTGCTACGCCGTCCACTTTGCAACTATGAGGCAACGTCACTTTCACCTGCCCCGCCGTCGTTTTATAAAAACCTGTATGAGCGTGATTTTCATGATGGTTGACTGTAATCGATCCGCTCATTGTGGATACATCACTCTTGCCAAAAGATCCGCTCAACTGAACGGTTCCATTGATCGTATCCACCTCACACGTATCAAGTTCAGCCGCCGTGAGCATTACCGCACCATTTCCTGTTTCAATTTTGCAAGTTTCTCCCTTGATGCCAGCAATATGGACTTTCCCATTCGACGTTTTGAATTTTGTATGCTGGCTGTTTAAATGATCGACATGGATGACCCCGTTCGAGAGTTTCGCTTTAAGGAAATCATAATTCTGCTCGGGAATCGTCAGTTCTACATTCGTTTTCACCTTCTTCGATGGACTCGCCAGTCTCAAAAGCCCCTCTTTAATATCGAATTGGTGATCAGATAAAAACTGTTCCCTCGCTTCTTCCTCTGTCTCCACTTGATAGACTTTTACGTGATAATCCGCCTTCGCGTAATCACCATCCCACACGTTTAAAGTCAAAGACCCGTTCGCGATAAAAATGTCCAAATCCTTAAAGGAATCTGGGCTTAAATCCGTATGATGATCGAATTCTTTATATTCACCGAAGGATAAATCAAAATCCGAATTTTTGATTTTTTCCACGGCATCGTCGAAGAAGTTTTTAATGCCGTATTTGCTAGTCGATCCAGCAGCTTTCTTTTCGCTGGTCGTTTCCTGTTCGTCGGAAACAGCGCCGAGCAGCTTAGCTCCTTCTTCTGCCGTAATCTTCCCTTCTTCTATCATTTTTAAAATTTTCATCCGCTCTTCATTCATAGCCATCATCTCCTCCTGTCTTTGTCAATATTCCCCTGCCCATTGACTAAGAAACGGGAAATTCGAGAACCTATTTTACGTTAGACCTATTATAAAAGTTTCACAAATATCGAAGTAATAGCTAGAAGGTTTCCGTTTTTATAACTGAGCATCGAGGGGCGGGAAACAACTCGCTTTCCATGGGCGGGCGCTGAGCTTCCTCGGAGCAAGGCTCCTGCGGGATCTCAGCCTGCCCTTCCCTTTCCTCCCCATAGGAGCCTCGCCATTTCCCGCCCCTCCTACCCGATGATGAGAACGGAAACATCACGATCCCTTAAAAAAATTCACACTAGAAACATCTATATATAAACAGCCATAACATATGCGCCTTTTCTAAATTCTGTTCCGTCCATCTAAAGACAAGCCTTATCGCATTCCTGCAAAAACGATTCAAGCACTAAGAAAATGATTACAAAAAAACACCTTGGAAAGACTTGATGTCTGTCACAAGGTGTTTGTCTAGTCATTAGGATTCAAAGGTGTAGGTATAAAAGCGTTCTGTTTTCAATCTTTCCAACTGCTCTTCCTGACCTTGGATCAGTCCCATCATGCCATCGACCTGGGAAAGGTGGGCTTTAATCGCAGCCAATTTCTTCTCCCAGTATGGTCGGATATCGAAGACAACTTCAGGAGATCCTAGTTGATCTTCATGTCCATTGGATATCGCATGCATCCAGACATCCGGACGAGCTGAAGGACTAATTTGACGGACCGCTTCGACAACGGCTGCTCCCATCGCATCATGATCGGGATGGACAGCGAAGCCAGGATAATGGGTGATGACCGTAGTGGCGCCAAGCGATTCGATTTTAGCCTTAAGGTGATCGGCCATTTGCTCAAGCGGTTCGAATTCAATCGTTTTATCACGATATCCTAAATACTCGACATTGATGTCCAGCTGTTTAGCCGCTTCGTCCAATTCCTTTTTACGAAAAGTGGACAACGTTTCACGGTTGGCAAACACAGGGCTTCCCATGTTTCGTCCCATCTCTCCTAAAGTTCCGCAAAGGTAAGTGACGGGAATCCCTTCTTCTCTGAACTTTGCAATTGTGCCTGCTGCTCCGAACGATTCATCATCTGGGTGTGGGAAGATCACGACGACGTGCTGATTACTCATCCGGATCAGCCTCATGAGAAAACGGCGTTTCACTTATTTCAAGCGCCACCATCAAACGGCCTTCGCGATCGTGCCCCGCCATCAGCAGTCGGTCTTTTTCATCTACTTCAAAATCAGATACACCTTCAGCGTAAACCCAACCTAGGTCAATCTTGAGACCGACGCGGTAAGAGCCTCCAGTGCTAACGATTTTTCCGTGCTGATATTTTACTTTAGCATTGCGGATAAACGCGCCGACATTATATGCTCCCTCATCAAAGTGACTCGCATAAGCCCCATTGGTCGTTTCCAAATGAATATAAACATCTTTACCGGCAAATTCATCAATTTTCGCCTGAACTTTAGCTTGTTCAATTGGTTTCATAAAACTTCCTCCCTCGAATAGCAATCATCCGGACGAGGGGCCCGGATGATTGTAATCCTGTCGCACTAAACGATAAGCAATCCAAAGATGGATGTCAAAACATCTACTTGCTGGACACTTTTTCCCGTGCTTTCACTTTTTTGTCCATACGTTTCCGGTCTCGTTCTAGTACCGGTTTCAAATACTTGCCGGTGTAGGACTCTTTCAGTTCCCCGATTTCTTCCGGGGTACCGCTCGCGATGATCTGACCACCTTTTTCGCCACCTTCAGGACCGAGATCGAGAATATAATCGGCTTCTTTAATGACGTCGAGGTTGTGTTCAATAATCAGTACCGAGTCGCCGTTATCGACTAAGCGTTGCAGAACCTTCAGAAGTCTTGAAATATCGTCAACGTGCAGACCTGTCGTCGGTTCATCAAGAATATAAAAGGATTTCCCGTTCGACCGTCTGTGCAGTTCGCTCGCGAGCTTCACACGCTGGGCTTCTCCACCTGACAGCGTAGTCGCCGGCTGTCCCAGTTTAATATACTCTAAGCCAACATCCGCAACGGTCTGTAGCTTCCTCTTAATTTTCGGGATGTTCGAAAAGAAATCGAGGGACTCTTCAATCGTCATCGCAAGGACATCAGAAATGCTCTTTCCTTTATATTTCACCTCAAGGGTTTCACGGTTATATCGCTTTCCGTTACACACTTCACAAGGAACATATACATCAGGCAAGAAGTGCATTTCGATTTTGATGATTCCGTCTCCACGGCAGGCTTCACAACGTCCACCTTTGACGTTGAAACTGAAACGCCCTTTTTTATACCCTCTTATTTTCGCTTCGTTTGTCTGAGCAAACACATCACGGATATCATCAAAAACGCCAGTATATGTTGCCGGATTCGACCTTGGCGTCCGTCCGATCGGGGACTGGTCGATATCGATGACTTTCTCTAGCTGATCGATTCCTTCAATCGTGTCATGCTTCCCTGGCTTTTGTTTCCCATTATGAAGCTTCATCGATAATGATTTATATAAAATTTCATTAATCAACGTACTCTTACCTGAACCGGAAACACCAGTAACAGCTGTAAACAGACCGAGCGGAATGTCGGCGTCAACATTTTTGAGGTTATTTTCCTGGGCGTTTTTAATCTTCAAATAACGGCCATCAGGCTTTCTCCGCTCTGTAGGTAAAGGAATGAACTTTTTACCGGATAAATACTGACCTGTCAGAGATTTACCACTTTTCATCACCTGCTTCGGTGTCCCTTTGGTGACGATTTGCCCTCCGTGAGCACCCGCTCCAGGTCCGATATCGATCAAGTAATCAGCCGCTAGCATCGTATCTTCGTCGTGCTCCACGACGATCAACGTATTATCCAAATCCCTCATCCGTTGCAGCGTTTGGATCAAACGGTCATTATCGCGCTGGTGGAGGCCGATGGACGGTTCATCCAAAACATACAAAACACCAGTCAAAGCCGAGCCGATTTGAGTCGCCAAGCGGATCCGCTGTGCTTCTCCTCCTGACAGGGTGCCAGCTGATCGTGAAAGCGTTAAGTAATCAAGGCCGACGTTTGCCAAAAAGCTCAGCCGCTCACAAATTTCTTTTAAAATCATCCGAGCGATCGTCTCTTCTTTTTCCGTCAACTCGACGTTTTCGAAAAATTCCTTCGCTTCTGTTACAGAAAAATGCGTCGTCGTACCGATATGTTTACCGTTGATCAAAACAGCTAACGCTTCCTCATTCAGGCGGTTCCCTTTACATTTCGGACAAGGCTTCTGCGCCATGTATTTCTCCATCTGTTCGCGAATGTAATCCGAGCTCGTTTCCCGGTAACGGCGCGAAATGTTCGGAATGACACCTTCGAAATAAATTTCGTTTTCTCGCACTTTTCCGAAGTCATTCTCATAACGGAAATAGATTTTATCCTCACCACTTCCGTAGAGCACCTTTTCCATTTGAGCTTTCGGAAGGTCTCTGACAGGTTGCTCCAAATCGATGCCATAGTGATCGGCAACGCTCTTAAGCAATTGGGGATAGTATTGTGAACTCGTCGGTTCCCAGGCGGCAATCGCATGGTCATTGAGAGACTTGCTCCAATCCGGGATGACAAGATCGATGTCTACTTCAAGCTGTGTCCCGAGCCCGTCGCAGCGGTTGCAGGCTCCATAAGGGCTGTTGAATGAAAACATTCTCGGTTCAAGTTCACTAACAGAGAAACCGCAAATTGGACAAGCATGGTGCTCACTGAACATCAGCTCTTCTTCCCCGATGACATCTACGATCGTATGGCCTCCACCTAGATTCAAGGCTGTCTCAAGTGAATCGGATAGACGACCTTCCACACTGTCTTTTACAACGATCCGGTCGACGACAACTTCAATCGAATGCTTTTTATTTTTGTCGAGATTTATTTCCTCGGAAATTTCTCGCATCTCTCCATCGACGCGCAAACGAATATATCCTTCTTTTTGCAGCTGATCAAAAACCTTCACATGCTCGCCCTTTCGCCCTGATACTACGGGAGCGAGGATTTGAAGTTTTGTCCGTTCCGGATATTCCATGACACGGTCCACCATTTGCTGAACGGTCTGGGAACTGATTTCGATGCCGTGGTTCGGGCATGTCGGCCGCCCGACCCTTGCAAAAAGGAGACGGAGGTAGTCATAAATCTCAGTGACCGTACCAACAGTAGACCTCGGATTACGGCTTGTCGTTTTCTGATCGATGGAAATCGCCGGAGAAAGACCTTCAATCGAATCGACATCCGGCTTGTCCATCTGCCCTAAGAACTGACGGGCATAGGCGCTTAGTGATTCGACATAGCGGCGCTGTCCTTCTGCGTATATCGTATCGAAGGCCAGAGAGGATTTCCCTGACCCGGACAGACCGGTCATGACCACGAGCTTGTTCTTGGGTATATCAATGTCTATATTTTTTAAGTTGTGTGCTCTGGCTCCTTTAATACTGATGTATTTACTCGCCATACCATCACCCCTCCGCTTTTAGTTCCAACAGGATATCACGCAATTCAGCTGCGCGTTCAAAGTCAAGCTGACGAGCTGCCTGCTTCATTTCTGTTTCCATATTATCAATCATTTCCTGACGCTCTTTCTTCGTCATTTCAGATGGACGCTTCTCTGTTTCATAGGACGAATCGTCTTCCGCTACAGCTGTCGCTTTGATGACGTCCCGTACCTCTTTTTGAATCGTCTTCGGTGTAACGCCATGCTTTTCGTTGTATTCAATTTGTTTCGTTCTTCTCCTGTACGTCTCATCAATCGCGAACTGCATTGAATCCGTCATTTTATCTGCATACATAATGACCTGACCGTTTTCATTACGCGCTGCCCGTCCAATCGTCTGGATCAGCGAACGCTCTGAACGAAGGAAGCCTTCTTTATCGGCGTCTAATATCGTCACTAGAGAAACTTCTGGAATATCAAGACCTTCCCGAAGTAAGTTGATTCCAATCAGCACATCATACTTACCGACGCGCAAATCACGTATGATCTCTATTCGTTCGAGCGTTTTGATTTCCGAATGAAGATAGGCGACCTTCATGCCTAAATCCTTAAGATAGTCGGTCAAATCCTCCGACATTTTTTTCGTAAGGGTCGTGACAAGTACTCGTTCACCACGATCTTTCCGTTTATTGATTTCCCCTACAAGGTCATCGATCTGTCCGTGAATTGGACGGACTTCGATTTCTGGATCGAGCAATCCTGTCGGTCGAATGATTTGTTCGACCATCTTAGGCGTATGCTCGATTTCATAAGGTCCTGGTGTTGCCGAAACATATGTGATTTGATTAATGTGCTTCTCAAATTCAGAAAACATTAGCGGCCGGTTATCCATGGCAGATGGCAAACGGAATCCATGATCAACGAGGACCTGTTTTCTAGCCCTGTCTCCGTTATACATTCCTCTTACTTGCGGCAATGTAACGTGTGATTCGTCGACCATGATCAAGAAATCATCCGGGAAATAGTCTAACAAGGTGTACGGAGTTGCTCCCTCTTCCCGGAATGTCAAATGGCGGGAGTAGTTTTCGATGCCGGAGCAAAAGCCCATTTCCCTCATCATTTCCAAATCATAGTTTGTTCTCTGCTCCAACCGTTGAGCTTCTAGCAATTTTCCGTTATCCTGCAGCTCTTTTACACGCGCTTCCTTCTCTTTTTCGATGTTCTCAATCGCTTTTTTCAGCTTTTCTTCACGGGTTACGAAGTGTGATGCCGGGAAAATGGCGACGTGTTCTCGATCTCCCACGATTTCCCCTGTCAACACATCGACTTCTCGGATCCGGTCAATTTCATCACCAAAAAACTCGACGCGCATCGCGTGTTCCTCTCTCGATGCCGGAATGATTTCGACCGAGTCCCCACGCACGCGAAACGTCCCGCGCTGGAAGTCGATATCATTTCTGGCATACTGAATATCAACCAGTTCTCTCAGAAGCTGGTCTCTGTCTTTTTCCATGCCTGTCCGGATGGAAAGGACCTGGCTGCGGTATTCGTCTGGAGAACCTAAACCGTAAATACAGGAAACACTTGCTACAATGATGACGTCATTTCTCTCAAAGAGAGACGAGGTAGCGGAGTGCCTTAATTTATCGATTTCATCATTGATACTGGCATCTTTCTCTATAAATGTATCGGAAGACGGTACGTAAGCTTCCGGCTGATAGTAATCATAGTAACTGACAAAGTATTCAACGGCATTGTTTGGAAAATATTCCTTAAACTCACTGTAAAGTTGCCCGGCTAACGTTTTGTTATGGGCGATGATCAATGTCGGCTTGTTAACCTGCTGGATGACATTGGACATTGTAAAAGTTTTCCCTGTACCTGTAGCCCCAAGCAGTGTTTGATGCTTATCTCCGCGTTCGATCCCTTTAACCAGTGCCTCAATCGCTTTCGGCTGGTCTCCCTGGGGAGAATAGCGAGAGACTAACTCAAATGTGTTCTCCACGACGACAACCTCCGTTCTTGACTAATTCATCAATAGTTTACCACATTATCTTATCATTCTAACATGTAACGAACAAACATTCGGTCTTCAGGTGTACTGCTAGATTCCACTTATGTTTCCTTTGCGATAAATAGCTCTAGGAGGTCCGGGGAATGATTCGCTTTCCATGGCGGGCGCTGAGCTTCCTCGCAACGATGCTCCTGCGGGATCTCAGCTTACCCTTTTTGCAATAGGAGTCTCATCATTCCCCGGACCTCCTTCCGTTTGTTGAGAGTAAGGAAACGCTAAAGTTCAAAAGGCTTATGGGATTCGATAATAACAAACACCTAAATGAACGGGTATTGATAATGATACAGAGAAAGCTTTATTCCAGTATGTATCGGAAGTGGGGTTGATAGATAAAGCAATTATTTCGAAACACTTGTGTGATAAGCAGCCTATCATACATTTACTTTTTACGTTTTCTATTTTCATTAAACAAGTGAGCAGAATCTTTCACCCACATCATCATGAAGCACTTGAAGTTTTCGTTACCTTAACTATCGCAGGGAGGTTGGGGAAATGGCGAGACTCCAATGGGGAGAACAGGGCAGGCTGAGGTCCCGCAGGGTCTTAACCCGAGGAAGCTCAGCGCCCGCCCGTGGCCGTCATTTCCCCAACCTCTCACACCTCTATATCGCAACGAAAACAGCAATGTATTTCACCATTCTTTTAAAACAAAAATGCCCACTACACAATGTAATGGGCATTCACTAATTATTCGAAAGCCTGCGTATACTGGTTGACTTCGTACAAATCAATCAACTCAACGTCAGGGTTTTTATCGATAAACCAGCGAAGGGAGAAATCATTCTTGAACAGAACTAGAGGATTTCCTTCCCGATCGACCGCCAGCATATTGCGTTCATCAAACAACGCTTCATCTACCTGATCTTCCTTCAGCCAGCGCGGGATTCGTTCTCCCATCGGAGTAAGCTCGACGTCCACGTTGTACTCGTTTTTCATACGGTATTCGAACACCTCGTACTGAAGCTCACCGACCGCTCCGATAATATAATCCTCGAAGCGATAGCGCTTGAACAGCTGGATCGCTCCCTCCTGTACGAGCTGCTCCAATCCCTTTTTGAACTGTTTGGACTTCATCACGTTTTTGGCTGTGACTTTTTTGAACAGCTCAGGCGGGAATTGCGGCAGTTCATCGTATTCGAAGTTCGATTTCCCTGTTACGATCGTATCCCCGATCCGGTACACGTTCGGATCATAGATACCGATGATATCCCCGGCGTAGCCTTCTTCCACTGTTCCGCGCGAAGAGGCGACGAACTGCTGGGATTGTGCCAGCTTGAACGTCTTTCCTGTACGCGATAACGTCACGTTCATGCCACGCTCGAACTTACCGGAGCAGATGCGAACGAAGGCGATCCGGTCTCTATGCTGAGGGTTCATATTCGCTTGGATTTTGAAAATGAATCCGGAGAACTCCTCGTGGTCTGGGGATACCACACCTTCTGTTGACTTCCGCGGTGCCGGCTCCGGAGCCATATCGATAAACGTATTGAAGAAGGTCTCCACACCAAATGGGGCTAACGCACTACCGAAGAAGACCGGCGTCTGCTCCCCTTTCATCACTTTATCCATGTCGAACTGATCGCCAGCTTCATCAAGGAGCATCATCTCTTCTTCTGCATCCTGGTAAGCCGCCTGTTCTGTAATCTCAGGGTGCTGATCGATTTCTCCATAAGGAATGTACGTCTCCTCTTCGTTCCCAGAAAAATGCACAAATTGTTCCTCGTTCCGATCAAAGACACCGAGGAACCTTTTCCCCATTCCAGCCGGCCATGTCATCGGATACGTTTCAATATTCAACGTCTGTTCGATTTCTTCCATTAAATCGAACGGCTCACGACTTTCACGGTCCATTTTGTTAATAAACGTAAAGATTGGGATACCACGCATTTTACAAACCTTGAACAATTTCAGCGTCTGGGCTTCGATCCCTTTTGTCGCATCAATGATCATGACGACACTGTCGACCGCGGTCAGTGTACGGTACGTATCTTCACTGAAGTCTTCGTGTCCAGGCGTATCCAGAATGTTCACCTGATAATCTTTATAAGGAAAGTTCATCACACTTGATGTAACGGAAATTCCACGTTGCTTTTCGATTTCCATCCAGTCGGATGTGGCAAACTTCCCTGATTTCTTTCCTTTAACCGTCCCTGCTGATCGGATCAAGTTTCCGAACAAGAGCATTTTTTCCGTCATCGTCGTCTTCCCGGCATCGGGGTGAGAGATGATCGCAAACGTCCGGCGCTTTTTCATTTCGTCTTGAATTGTCATCGTCATATCCTCCATCTATTTATTATTCGTCTTCAATTTGGTAAGGTAGGATATACGTTTTACATTGGCCGATTCACTCCATACAAAAAAAGTCGCTCACCCATGCGAGCGACTTTCTATTTTATTCACTCTACATTGAAAGGTAGCACAACCACCGGTTAAAATCAATAAAAGGAAAGACCAAACGCGACAAGGAAGTCATATGCTTCCTCCAAACCTGTTATACTAAAGGTAAAAACTGAAAGTAAGGATGCTCGATATGCAGACGTATTTGCTACAACCAAAAGATATCAAAAAGATTACCGGCGATGCGTTTTACCAGCGGGGTAAACGGTACTTCGAAGCCGGAAAAGTATATGGATTGTCTCATAATAGCGCCATACGTTCATGGCGGGCTGTTGTGACGGGTACTCATGATTATGAAGTACGCGTTTTCTTTTTTGAAGATGATGATGTCGAAGCGACGTGCGAATGCCCGGCTTACCACAGCTACTATGCGTGTAAGCATATCGCGGCTGTACTGATCGCCATCAGAGAAAAGTCGTTGGAAGAACTGGCCCCTAAACTTGCTGAAAAAGGAAAACAGGAACGTCAGACAACCAATTACGACAAACTCTTCGCTACGCGATTGTATGAAACGTTCCGTCAGCACCAGGAAACGAAACAGCCGGAATCCTTAAAGAAGACGTTGAATATCCAGTACTCCCTTCACGTCCAATCTGTGCTCGGAACGAAGAATTTGAGCATCGAGATGAAGCTCGGAGAAGATTATCTCTACGTCATCAAAGATATTAGGGAATTGCTTGAGCATATCCAAAAGAAACAAGCCTACCGCATTACGAAGAAGTTCACCTATGATCCGTCTGTCCACATCCTTTCGGAAGAGGATCAGCATATCGTGAACCTGCTTCAACATGCCCATGAGCAGGAGAGCTTTTATGAACAGCAGTGGAATTATTCCGATAAAAAGTCATTGAAGTTGGCTCCATTGCTCGTCCAGCAGCTGCTGCCTCTTCTTGAACAATCCGATGCAGAGGTAGTCGACCGGGGAGACGCGGCAGGCAAGCTCCATTATGAACAGGAACTGCCTTCTTTCTCTTTTTATATATCAGAAGACCGCGGTCACTTTCATATGCACATGAGTCAGCTGAAAAACTACGAGTATTTGGCGGACTATCACCTTCTGTACCAGGAAGGGACGTTCTACGGCATCGATCCCGACAAAGAACAAGTGCTCAAAACACTCTATAGCGTGCTCCCGTACAATTCGAACGGTCACCATACGGTCAGCCATTTCGATATGGAAGGCATCGCATCCTACGTACTTCCGGAGCTTGAAACAATCGCTGAGGTGAAGCTCGACACGGCAGCTGAGAGAAAAATTGTGCAGGAGAATCTGACCCCTGAAGTGTACTTGGATTTCAGACAGTGGACATTGACGATCGACGTGAAATTTAAGTATGGAGACATCACGATCGATCCTTTCAAGTCGACAGCAGAAGCTTCACAAAAAATCATCCGTCGTGACTATGAAACCGAACAGACGATCATCCAGATCATTGAGCAGGCTGAATTCAAATTCGACGGAACGATTGTCTATATTGAAGACGAAGACCAGCTTGAAGTTTTCATCCAAGACTATTTACCGAAACTGAAGGACTATGCTGAGGTTTACTTGTCTTCCTCGGTCCGTACCTTGATGGAGAATGAAACACAGGAGCTGACCCCATCGATCCAGATGGAGTCGGAAGGCAGCTGGTTGGATATCAGTTTTGCCATCGATGGCATCGATCCGGATGATGTATCGGCTGCCCTTAAAGCGGCAATCGAGCGGAAGAAATATTACCGCTTATCGGATGGAGCTCTTTTATCACTGACGAATGAGTCATTCGCACGCTTCCAGAAGCTTGCTGATGAACTTGACCTGACTGCCAAAGACATCGAGGATCAGACGCTCCACGTTTCACAGGCGCGAAGCTTACAGGTGGAAGAAGCATTGAAGCCGAAATCCGCTGAACAGGATGAAACCTTCAATCAGCTCGTCCAGCGGTTGAAGTCGCCTCAATCCCTCGAGGTCGATCCGCCGTCCGGTCTGAATGCCGATCTGCGTCCATACCAGCTGACTGGGTTCCGCTGGCTGAAGACGCTCTCGACTTATGGCTTGGGAGGCATTTTGGCAGATGATATGGGTCTTGGGAAGACAATCCAGACAATCTCCTTTTTGTTGCATGAAAAAGAAACGGGGAACATGAAGCACCCTGCGCTGATTATTACACCCGCTTCCCTTCTGTATAACTGGAAAAAAGAAGTCGAGAAGTTCGCTCCGGCGCTTAAAGTGCAAATGATTTCAGGCGACCCTGCAACTCGAAAAACCGCTTTGGAAGAGGCAGGCGAAGCGGACGTTTGGATCACGTCGTACCCGCTCGTCCGACAAGATGAAACCTTCTATAAAGATCGCTCGTTTCACGCCATGGTGCTGGACGAATCTCAAGCGATCAAAAACGAAACGACGAAAACTGCAACGGCCGTCCGTCAGCTGAAAGCGAGACACCGCTTTGCCCTAAGCGGAACACCGATTGAGAATTCTCTGACAGAGCTCTGGTCGATTTTCAGAACGATCATGCCCGGTTTTTACACGAGCAAGAAAAAGTTCCTGCAAATGAAGCCGGAGAAGATCGCCCGCATGACGCGACCGTTCATTTTGAGAAGAATGAAAACAGAGGTACTGGATGAGCTTCCGGATAAAATTGATACGGTGCAATATTCTGAACTCACCCGCGAGCAAAAAGAAGTGTATCTTGCGTATCTCGAACGAATTCAAGATGATATTCAAGAGACGATCGCTACGAAAGGCTTACAGCGTGGGAAACTTGAGATTTTGGCAGGACTTACACGACTACGCCAAATCTGCTGCCACCCATCCCTTTTCCTTGAGAACTATGAAGGGCGGTCTGGAAAACTGGAGCAATTGAAGGAACTCGTTCAGGAGCTGAAAGAAGGCGGCCATCGCCTTTTGATTTTTTCACAGTTCTCAAGCATGCTTACATTGCTTCATGAAGAGCTGGAAAAAGCCGGGCTGGATGCATTCTATTTAGACGGAAGCACGAAGTCCGAGAAAAGAATGGAGATGGTGGACCAGTTCAATAGCGGAGAAAGGGATGCGTTTTTCATCTCCCTGAAGGCTGGTGGAACAGGACTGAACTTGACCGGCGCCGACACCGTCATCTTATATGACCTTTGGTGGAACCCGGCAATTGAAGAACAAGCTGCCGGCCGTGCCCACCGCATCGGCCAAGAAAAAGTTGTCCAGGTGATCCGGATGATTTCAGAAGGTACGATCGAGGAGCGAATTTATCAGCTGCAACAGAAAAAACGCGACCTCGTCGACCAAATCATCCAACCAGGTGAATCGATGATCACCTCCCTAAGCGAAGAAGAAATCAAAGAACTATTCAGCTGAAGGATACACTGACCAGTTTCCGTTACAAGATGAAGTCTAGGATGGATGGGAAATAACTCGCTTTCCATGGGCGGGCGCTGAGCTTCCTCCCATAGGAGTCTCCCGATTCCCCTCCCCTCCATTCAAAATAGGAGAACGGAAACACTACATTTTTCATCTGTTAAGCATTGGATAGAAATGAAATAGGCATTGGGAAAGTGAGCCCTTCTCCCTTTCTACTATATCACCATCATAAAACACAAAAAGCAGTGGAAGCCTTATTCAGGCTCTCCACTGCTTTTTTTATGAGGTCACTGATTTTTTCTGAAGCTTGAACCAATAGCCACCTAGAATGCTTGCTCCGATCGTCATCGTAATCGTCGACAGAATCATATGGATCGAAGACGCGACAACGACATTTCCAGTAATGACAATGACAAACCCGACCACACCGTTCAACAGTAACGAAATCAGGTAGAGCCAAGACAGCGTGATATGGTAACGGAACCTGGAAGCATAGATGACGAACCAGATCGCCGCTACGATAATGACGACGGTCGCTACCCAATGCAGAGAATAAATCATGTTGGCAATCGATTCACTCGTCACCAAGTACTCCGCTGCCGGAATATCCAGCATAACGTTACTCGCACGGCTATGCTTGAAAAAGGCACCTAAAATGACTTGCGCAATATAAATCCCGAAGCCGATTAAAAATGCCCGGTAGCTCATCGATACAGATTCCCATCTGGAACGTTCGAGCTCCAGCTTATCTTCATGCAGACTGTAACTCAAAAGCACAAGGATGATCAGCAATACTTGACTGAACGTTACGTCTAGCGTCGTAAATCCAGGAGGTGTTCCAAGCAGAACGTTGAAGCCTCCTACAAGCGATTGGAAAATAAGTACAGCAATGCTCAAAATCGCTAAAATGAATACAGAACGACGTTTGCGATGTTTATATAAAGCGCCCACCGCGTTGATAAACGTCAAAACAATCAATAATGGCACCATCAAACGGTGCGAATATTCAATAATGACATGATAGTCCGTAAAATCCGGAATGACTGAGTCATTACAGAACGGCCATGATGTTCCGCAGGCATCCCCCGAGTCGGTCGCTACGACCAAATTCCCGAGAATAAGGGCCAGGAACGTCACGAACGTTGTTAGAATTGAGAATTTCTTCATCAGTCTTACCCTTTCTCTATATAAGTTCATGACCAGAAGTGTGCACTAAAATCATATCATGAATCAGCTTAAATAGAGAGCAGAAAGGGACTATGAGCTCATGAACTTTTTGTGAACGCCCGCTTTTTTCTCCATTTTTTAACGAACAGGTAAATAAGTGACAAAATAATTAGTGTCGTGTTGACGAGAGAAAAGACGCCAGCATGGTAGTCGTCGTCCCAATAAGAAATGGGGCCCCTGATGGTAAACGAACTGATCGGATAAAAGACAGGCACCGCATCTTCCACGTGCGTCAACAGGTCAATCACGACATGACCAAGCCATCCGTAGGCGAGCGCTGACCAAGGTGTCAACCTTCTCCCTTTCCATAAAAGTATGATCACAATGGCGATTCCCCAGATGAACAGTGAATGGCCCGCCTGACGCAAAACGAAAACGACCGGATGTTCGAACAAATCATGAATGAGTCTGAACAAGGAATGCATCGGATCCGGATCGTCGACCACCTGAAAAGCATTCCTCGTCACACTCAAATAGATGAACATCACGTAATAGACGATATCCGGCAGAATGCTTCCGAACACAAACCACCCCACATATTTCTTTTTTCTCACAGCAAAAAAGGTCCAATACCCATGGTGAAGTGTGTTCATTCTGTCCTCTTCCTCTCTTGTTTATCTGCCTTCGTTTCAGGGTAACCTCTCCATTGTAAAGGAGTTGATGGAATTGGGATACAAAGCTTATGTGTTCGATGCTTACGGCACTTTATTTGATGTACACTCTGTCATGGAGCGGATTCATGATCACTTTCCTGACAAAGGTGAACAGATCAGTCAGGAGTGGCGTTCCAGACAAGTTCATTATTTCTTAGTGAGGCAGCTTGTGCAAGGATATGTACCGTTCAGCGACATCACTCACTGGGCTCTGAAGGACGCTCTCCGATACAGCGGAGCATCTGTAGATTCAGATGTTACGGAAGACTTGATGAAGCAATACGAAAAGTTACAGCCTTACAAAGAGGTCCACGATTTGTCGGATCGGAATCCTGACAAAACCTTAACCATTTTCTCAAATGGCACAAGAGCCATGCTCGAACCGCTCCTGGCAAACAATCAATTGGAATCGTCTTTCGATCTGTTAAGCGCAGATGATCCGAAAGTATATAAGCCGCATCCAAAGGCCTATCAGCATGCCCAGGAGGAGCTTGGGTTTGAAAAGGATGAGATCCTCTTTTTCTCCAGTAATCCATGGGACATTACCGGCGCCGCTTCTTACGGCTTTCATACGGCCTGGGTCAACCGAAACGACGATAAGTGGCCAGAGCTTGGGATCTAGCCTACTTATGTAATTGAGGATTTGAAGGAACTGCCCGAATAGAAGCAGCGACAGGAAGATACCTGTCGCTGTTACGTAAGATCACGAAATAAGCATACTTGATCTTTTCCTTTATTCTTACCGTAGTATAGTGCCCGATCGGAACTACGGAACAAGTCATCCAACGTTGCCCCGTCTTCCGGATAACAAGCTACCCCAATGGAAAACGAAGAGGCGACCTGGATCCCATGTAGGTCATAGGGCTGACGAAGCTCCTTCAGGATTCTTGAAGCGATAACCCCTGCTTGCTTCGGACTCGAAATATCGTTTAGAAAAATCGCGAACTCATCTCCGCCGATTCGCCCGATCGAGTCGCCTTTTCGAATACAGGAATGCATCCGGTCTCCTACAAGCCTCAAAAAGTCATCCCCCATATCATGTCCATACTGATCATTAATTTTTTTAAATCCGTCTCCATCCAAATACAAGAGCGCAAATGAACTCTTCTGCCTTTTCGCATACTCAATCGCCTGTTCTAAACGATCTTCGAACAGCCTCCGGTTCGGCAAGCCTGTCAAATAATCATAAAAAGCAATCCGCTTCAACTGCTCCTCATATTGTTTCTGTTTAGAAATGTCACGAGCTACCACTACAATCCGGTTGACGCGCCCATCATCATTCAGCACCGGTGTTCCTCGGCACTCAAACCAGACCCAACGACCAGTCTTGCCTTTCAATTTTAACGTTACAGTGAAAGCGTCACCGTGCCATTGACACGCTTCGAATGCTTCCGCCACCTTCTTCAAGTCTTTTGGAAGCAACAGCTGGGTGACATTATTTTTTGATAGATCCATCGGGTTGTGACCAAAAAACTTCTGAAGCGAAGGAGACGCGTACAGTAAGTCTCCATACGGTGAAAAAACGGAAATCATGTCGTTGGAGTGATCCGCAATCAGCCGGAATTTGGACTCACTCTGCCTCAACGCTTCGGCTGCGCGCTCCTTCTCGGTTATGTCATCGATCATCACATAAAGCCCTTCATGAACGTTTTGACGAATGATCGGAACTAAATAGACAAATACAACTTTTTCCCCGTCCTCCACAGAAATCTTCGTCTGGAACCACGTATCCTTTTCCAGCAAAGCACCATTAAGCTGCTCGTTGAACCAATCGGCATGATCCTCTGAAAGCCAGTCTTTAAATGAGGCTTCTTTCAGCTCATCTTTCGTTTTCTTTAAGAACTGAACAGACGCCGGGTTTGCATTGGTGATGGTACCGTTCAAATCCAATGTGAAAACCGGTTGCGGATTATGTTTAAATAACGACTTATAGTGGGATCTGCTGGCCGCGAGTTTTCTTTCACTATTTTTAATTTCTGTCATATCTCTAATAATGGCGCTGATGCCAATCGTTTCACCGAAGTCATTTTCAATAGGTGATAAACTCATCGAAACATCGATCAGCTCCCCGGTCTTTTTCTTTCGAACCGTTTGAAAATTTGAAACGCCGTTATGACGTAAGGCATTAGCAATCAAACTACCGGATTCCTCTATTTTTTCTTCTGGGACAAATGGAAAAGAACCTGTCTGCAGTTCCAGTTTAGTAAAGCCATAAAGTTCTTCCATCGCTGCATTCACTTCAAGGACACGGCTTTCTGTATCCATGATCATGATCGCATCCGCTGTATTCTGCATGAGCGAACGGTAGACCGCGTTGATTTTCTTTAAATCTCTTTCTTTATTCACAATGTCTGTGATGTTTCTTGTGATTGCCAATATATGAGTCACTCCACCTGACGCATCTTTTATAGGCGTCAAGGATGTGTGACCGCAAAAACTGGTACCGTTTACATTCATCTCATCTTCATAAGTAAAAGGCTCCCGAGATTCAAATACCCTTTGATATTTCTCGATTAAATGGGCGGACTTTTCCGGTGGCAGCAAATCTTCGATGTAATAACCTTCCCAGCTTTCTTGTTCAATCGGATGATGAGCCTGGGCCGCTTTGTTGACCAGCACGTATTTGAACCGTCTGGATCCATCGACTTCCATTAAAAATATGTAATCCGATATGCCTTCCACCAACAAGTGCAACAATGAGTCTATGGGTAATCGACCGGAACCCCCGGGACCTCCCTTTTCCAACAACTTCTGCAACTGTTCCACAAATATCCCCTCATTTTAATCGACTGTTTTCAATAAATTCCTACTACTTCCATCAATGTTTCATTTTACACGAAAACCTCTCGATTTGAAAATAAAAAAAGCAATACGAAACTTTGAGTCGTTCCGCATTGCTTCCGGTTAAACAATTGATTGTTTTTGAGATTGAGCTTCCGCTTGCGCCTGTTTAATCAGACAGCGGCCTTTTCCGTGGGGGATACACATCGGCGTACCAAACAGTGGATCCTGCCTTACATCGCACGTCATTTCAAAAACATGCTGCATCAGATCACATGTAATGACGTCCTCTGGCTGACCTTGATCGTAAACCGTCTTATCCTTAACCGCAATGATATGATCAGCGTACCGGCAAGCAAGGTTGATATCGTGAAGAACCATGACAACAGTACGTCCATTGTCCTGGTTCAAGTCGAATAACAAATCGAGAATTTCAATCTGGTGCGTCATATCAAGATATGTTGTAGGCTCATCCAGAAGCAGAATATCTGTATCCTGCGCGAGCGTCATCGCAATCCATGCACGCTGGCGCTGACCACCAGAAAGGGAATCGACCGTCCGATCCTTAAGCTCCATCAAGTTTGTATCGGCAAGAGCTTTGTTGACCGCCTGCTCATCTTCATCTGACCAGCGTTTCGCAAACCCTTGATAAGGATAGCGTCCCTGCTTCACCAGCTGATAGACGCTTAATCCCTCGGGAGTCGTTGGACTCTGAGGCAAGATCGCCATTTTTTTCGCTACGTCTTTTGTTTTCATTTTGGAAATATCTTTATGATCAAGTACGACTTGACCGGATTTAGGTTTTAATAAGCGGGCCATGGAGCGGAGCAGTGTAGACTTTCCGCAGCCGTTCCCTCCGATTAAAACGGTTACTTTGCCTTTAGGTATTTTCACATCTAATGAATCGATAATGATCGAATCGCCATATCCAAGTGTCAGGTCGTTCGCTAACAAGGTGTCCATAATCTCGACCTCTCCTTTATATATACCCATGTATGTTCATACTCGTATCTTTTTTACCTTTAATTCTAAGTTTATTGACTATTCCCTCTCATGTCAATGACTATGAGAATCATTTTCATCCAGTCCGCCCATTAATCCCGGGTATACTTAGGCTCAATAAAAAGACGAAAGCCTGCTATTAGCGCTCTCGTCTCATGTATGACCTAAAGATTTTTGGTAAGCTTCGGATCGTTGGATTTGTTTCCTGCACCTTGTGTAATGTAGATCTCTTCCAAGACAGCCCGTTCGTCCTTCACATCTTTTCCTTCTGTCTGCACTTTACGTTTGCGTTCAAAATAAATGGACAAGGCGATCAATCCTGCTGGAATTAGAAGTAGTAGCCACAACATGTAAAAACCCTCCCAGGATTTTTTGGCTTACACTTTATCTATTCCCGGATTCAAGGAATTTATGCCTTTTTAACACATAACAGGCCACTTGACCCATATTTTGTCATATTAAGTTTTCTGCCTCAACCGTTTCACTTCCGAGCGCAATTCTTCTAGTTCTTTCACTAATTCCGTTACCATATCATCACTTTTCCTGAGCTCTTCATTCATAATCTGAATCGCTTCCTCCTCCCAGTTAAAAGGGTCTCCGTTCGAAGGTGTGACCGGAAGATTCTCATAGACGATCCCGTCCGCTTCCTCATTCGGTTGAAAGTAAATCACGACCTCACATCCCTCATCCCCAACTGCAATCCTTTTTCTCAAATGGACTTTTCCGTATCCCATTCTTCTAGAAGCTATTCCACCGAACACGCTCGATGTCATCATACATAAATGGGGAGCATCCTTCACAACCTCGCCGAACGGGCATTCTTTAGCCGTGACAATGACCCGATCCTGATGTACTTCTTTTATCTGAAAATGACCTCCGATTGAATTTTTCACATCGACGATTACCTCCGCATACTGATCAGGCGACCAGCGGGAATGGTTGTCGCTATAAAAGGTTTCCATCCACTCCCCTGTTTAATACCGAGTTGACGGATATATTCTTCTGCTTGTTTTCCGATCGTCCGTTCATGCAGGTGGGCATATTGTGTAATCAATTTAGACAAAAACATCGTACTGGATAGCTTTGACGACTGATTCATGTGAAGCGCCTCCTGGAAGCCTTTTCTTCTATTATAAACTACATCCTAACATTCAACGAATGAAGATCCTCGAAGATACCAAACATTCCCTTATAAGACAATCTTCGCGAAAGTAATTTGTCTTACATTATTTTTTGAAAGTATATCTTATAATAAAATGATCGAATCAAAAGGCTAGTGGGAACCATGACATCTAAGCCGGCAAAGAGGAAACAATGGAATGATTACGGGACCATTCTAGCGTATAATAAAACCACTCCTACATACGTTTAATTTTAAATGAGGTGTAAACATGGATAAACTAAGCTTATTATCACAAATCAGTTTGTTCGAGGAACTGTCCAAAGATGAATTGATGAGCATCGACAAAATGAGTGAAATGAGCCCCGTAAAAAAAGGCACCCTCATCGTTTCTCCTGACCACCCGATGGATGCCTTGTTCCTCCTGAAAAAAGGACAGGTGAGACTATACCGGATGAACGAAGAAGGAAAGCAGTTCACGCTAGATATTCTGGTTGACGGAAACATCTTCGGAGAGACCTCCACGATCAGCTTGACCGATGATCAGACATACGCAGAAGCGATGACGGACACTTATGTATGTACGATGAGCCGGAATGACTATGAACAATTCATTCAGCAAAACCCTCATGTGGCTCTTAAACTGATCGACATTCTCTCTTCACGATTGAAAGATTTGTACAGCATGAGTGAAAAAATTGCGTTAAGCAGCGTCAAGCATAAGCTGTTGTATCTATTATTAATGCTCAGTCAAAAAAATGGTCGGCGGAAGAAAAACTGGCAAACCATCGAGATGAAGCTGACTCATCAAGACCTTGCGAATATGATCGGCTCAACGCGCGAAACGACAAGTGCCATCATGAGCCAGCTCAAAAAAGAAGGGTATATAAAAAAAGGCCTGTACTTGGCGATAGACGCTGACAAAACACAAGAATTCCTCCGCCTTTCCTAACATAACCATTCGACAGCTTCTCGCCTTGAAGGAACAGAAGCTGTCTGTTTCATTATGGATCAACTTTTCATTCTTAAAATGTTACGACCTACTAATATTCCCTGGTCATGCACGAAAACAGGGACGTACACTTCACCTGTCAGCTTTTTCAACTTCTCGCGTGCGTCATATTCTTCTATAATGTTCCGCTTCTCATACTGAATCCGATGCTCATTCAAGTGCTTAAGCACCTGTGCACACACAGGACATCCATCCATCATATAAAGCACACTCATCATCTCGCCCCTTTTATCCGGTCATTCTGATCTTACGTTTAGTTTAAGGAAAGACCTAAAACAACACAGTAAGGTACGTTACAAAAAAAAGCGCGTGTAATCTGCTTCCTTTGGAACAGATTTCCACGCGCCCACCATTTAAAAGAAACCGACGGACTTTTCGAGAACTGGAGGCTCCACAAACACAATCCCCATCTCGTGATGCTCCCCTTCATACATCGCCCGCTGAACATAGCGTTTTTCCCCTGTCTCATCTCTTACTTCAAGCTTATTGAAGCCGCCATTGGCCTGTAAGGCTTCATAAAACTGTTGTTCCGTACGGGTCGGTCTGCCGTTGACCCGCTCGATCGTGTCACCGGGGATGAGTTCCAATTGAGCGGCAGGACTTCCGGGAATGATGCCGAGAATGCGAAGCCCGGAGTTTGTCGATGAAAAGAAAGGAGACCCTTCTTCCCTTAACCGGTGCCGGATATAAATCCATTCACGCCCGATCAGGCTGATTAAAAACGCTGCAACAACAAGTGAGGACCAAAATATACTGGCAATCGCGACAGCAAAGACGAGGCCTGCTAATAGAAACGTATGGCGTCCAATTGCTTTCCCTGCTTTTTCAGGCGTCTGCCCTTTGACCACCCATTCGAACCCCGTCACAAACGGGATAAGAATAAGTCCATAGCTCTCACCGCCAACGGAGAGCAGCGGCCACCATTCAGCAAATGGCTCAATGGCTCCGCCTGGTAAAAGCGTAAAAAACGGGATAACGATCATTTTTTTCGAACGATGCTGACCAATCCACATCCCCCGGCTCCCCTTACTCCGTTCCGGAAACGTCTGATCCGGCGAAGTACGAAGCAGAACAAAGGCTTCGACGAAGAGCATCAGGCTTAAAAGGATGGCAAGTACAGGTGGAGCGACGACCTCCGCTTTCTCCATCCACTGAAAATTCCCGTTTAAATAAGGCAAAGCGAAAAGAAAGAGCCCCGCGATCCCTATCGTATAAGCAGCTGAAATTCGCGTGAAATTTTTAAAAACGCTAAGCACGAGAAGGAGAACAGCTAGGCCCAATAGGAGAGGAACCGTCATGACGAGACCCCCAGCCACTGCAAGCAGGCTGGCGAACAGACCGCCAATCAATGAGACTCTCCACGTTCCCTTCCACTCCGAAAATACAGGAAAAAGCCGCATTCCAAACTGTTTCCGCTCTTGTTTGATTCTTGCTCGGGATGCGAACCAGATCATGAGTAAGGCTATGTATAAAAATGGATATGTAAACATTCGTCCTATTCCCTCTAGGGATTCGTTCAGCCAAATTTCCAACATTCGATCTCTCCTTGTAATGACTTAATGATGTATAAATAGCTTATTCGCTTCCATCACCTTTGTAAGAATGTGGAGGTACGGGAAATCACTCGCTTTCCATGGCGGACGCTGAGCTTCCTCGTCACTTCGCTCCTGCGGGATCTCAGCCTGTCCTATCTTCCCATAGGAGTCTCGCAATTTCCCGTACCACCTACTTAATTAAGCATATGGAAAAACAACATAAATGTGTCTTAAGATGTAGTCATGAGAAACAGCTTACGGCTGAATTCTTTTAGCCTAAGGATACAAAGACCCTCATAGGCAAAAAAACATTTGCACTTCTTACTAGTCCATTATAAAGCTTCATGCATCCAACAGCGATAGGTAGAAAAAACCCGCAGTCGGGAGACTGCGGATTTAATTCGTCATGTGGTTGCTATTCGAATAGAACATCCAATGCTTTTTGCATTTGGCGGTCGTTCTCTTCATTGCGTACCTTTTCAATGATTTGTTCTTCGATCTTGCCACCGGTTTCTTCATCGACTTCACCGGTTGTTTCAACGTCAGCGTCCGCTTGGAATTCCTCCACCGCTTCTTCTGTCTGTTCATCAAAGAATCCATCGGTACGGCCCGGATCATAGCCGAGACCTTCAAGCATCACCTGAATGTTTTTCACTTGATCACTATTGTCATTGAACTTAAGCGACTCTTCCACTTCTACAGGGTTGGTGTAGAAGTATTCCGGCTGCTTCACTTCAACTGTCGGCTCTACACCTTCTTCATGAATCCAGTTACCGTCCGGTGTCAGCCACTTGAACAATGTCAGCTTAATTGTACTTCCGTCTTGAAGCGGAACCGCCTGCTGGACAGTTCCTTTTCCAAAGGTTTGCGTTCCGACGAGTTCATACCCTCCGGCTTCCTGCATCGTTGCAGCCAAGATTTCAGAGGCTGATGCGCTTCCTTCGTCCATCAATACAGTAATCGGGTAATCCTTTTGTTCTGAACGGTTGGAGAAGTAGCGGGATTTCTCTCCGTTACGATCTTCCACCTGAACAATCGGCTTCTCATCCGTAATAAACTCTTTCAAAATCTCCTGAACATCCGTGAACAATCCACCAGGGTTGCCGCGGACATCGATGACGAGACCTTCAATGTCTTCACTTTCAAGCTTCTCAAGTGCGTCATGAAATTCATCCGATGTTTTTTCTGAGAACGATGTAATTTCGATGACCCCTGCTTTTTTACCGTCTACGGTTTTTGTATCGGAGTACACCGTTTCTAACGGAATGTCATCGCGTACGATATCGATATTGAGCGGGTCACTGACTCCCGGGCGATCGACTTGAAGGGTAACCTCTGTCCCTTTTTCTCCCCGGATCTTGAGCACCGCTTCATACAAGTCGAGTCCTTCCACACTATTGCCATCGACCTTCAAAATCTGATCGTTCGGCTTCAGTCCTGCCTTTTCGGCTGGTGACCCTTTGATTGGAGCGACAATCGTCACTTTATCATTGACCATACTGACCTCGGCACCGATTCCTTGGAAAGAAGATTCGATCGACTGGTTGAACTGCTCCATCGTTTCCGGATCCATATAGACACTATAAGGATCTTCCAATGTGTCGAGCATGCCTTGAACAGCGCCTTCGATCAACTGCTGCTCGTCGACCTCTTCAACGTAATTTTCTTTAATGATGCTGAACGCTTGTTCAACTTTTTCAAGCTCAGCGTCTCCGCCTGCCATTTGTTTAATAAATTCCATCTGCTCTTCCTCCGACAAGCTTCCAAACGTTTCGGCCCCTTCATCCGCATTCGCTAACCGTTCCGACTGCGAGTCTCCTCCGTTTGCAAAATATTCAATGCCTATATAAGAGCCGGCAGCTCCTAAAAGGACCGCAAGCGCCATGAGGAGCGCGATCACACGCGGTTTGACATTCATCGCCTTCACCCTTCTGTTTTGAATTTCCTGTTGCCTCTATACTAGCAAAAAAGCCTGATGACCGTAAATGAATGATTCCCAGTCATCATAGCCTATGCGACGCACAAATAAAGCATGTCCCGTCCAATTTTTTAAATCATTGTTATACCATTTTATTCTAGCATGGAAACGGTACCTTTTTGCACCCTTTTTACAGAATCACGAAAAAAGACTGCCCCTCTGGACAGTCTTTATGATTAATATTCGTAGCCATATTCACCTTGTGCTTCGTCACGGACGACCATACCGTCTTCGATTGCAATCACTCGCTTACGGATCGTGTTGACGATTTCCTGGCTGTGTGTCGCCATTAAAACCGTCGTACCCCCAGCATTGATTTCCTCTAAGATGTGCATGATCTCCCATGATGTATCAGGGTCAAGGTTTCCTGTCGGCTCATCGGCAATCAAAATTTTCGGGTGATTGACGATGGCACGCGCGATTGATACACGCTGCTGTTCACCACCGGATAATTCGTCGGGAAGGAAGCGTGCCTTATTTTTCAGTCGAACTTGATCGAGTACATCCATGACGCGGCGGCGGATATTGTTCGGGTTTTCTTCGATGACCTCAAGCGCAAAGGCCACATTTTCATACACCGTCAAATTAGGAAGCAGGCGGAAGTCCTGATACACTACACCGATTTGGCGGCGAAGCTTAGGAACTTTACGCTCTTTCATCGACGATGTATTGACATCGATGACGTTGACCTGTCCCTTTGTCGGTTTCTCTTCCCGGTAGATCAGCTTCGTGAACGTCGATTTCCCGGCACCACTCGGTCCGACAACATAAACGAATTCGCCAGTATCAATTTTAACGTCTAATCCATTAAGGGCCGTAACTCCATTCGGGTACGTCTTATATACCCCTTGCATATCTATCATATGTTGATCACCTTAGTTTTAAGTTTAGTTGTGTCTCTAGCAAACATCATCATTATAACATTGATCGACAATCTTTTTAGCCAAAAAATTATTACAATTACTTTTCAAAGGTAAATCGACATGAAAAAAGTCTGACCAGAGCGGGTCAGACTTTCTTGTAAGTATTCCGTTATTCCATCGAGACTAACCAGTCAGCAATCGTCTGGGCATCTTCTTCAGAAACGCCTTCCTGTGCAGGCATTTGTCCCATTCCGTTCTGAATGATATCGACGATTTCATCAGCTGAATATTTGGATCCGACTCCTTGAAGGGCTGGACCGACGCCACCTTCCATGTCGCCACCGTGACAACTAGCACAGTTGGCTTGGTAAGCCTGTTCAGCTGCTGCTGTGTCGACCTCACCACCGGAATCTTCGCCTTCTCCACCTTCATCCATACCATCTTCAGTGGAGCCATCCTCCATACCTTCATCTGCAGGCTCTTCTGTCGTACCGCCATCATCTGTTGCCCCATCATCACCGCCGCCTCCGCAGGCGCCGAGCACAAGAATCAGCACGAGAAAAAGCGCGCTAAGCCATTTTTTCATCTCCCAACCTCCTTGCCAAAAGATATAGATAGTATATCCTTATCGAGAAGTCTTAAAACCTTCCCCGAGCACCTCTGTCGCGTTCATCGCCACTACAAATGCCCCCGGGTCAACCCTTTTCACCGTCTGGGTTAATCTAGTAAATTCATTTTGCTGGACGACACACATGACGACTTTTCGCTCCTGTTCCGTATAACCGCCGGCACCACTCAACACGGTTACCCCACGGTCAATCCGTTCAAAGATCGCATCGCGCACATCATCGACATCATCTGTAATGATCATCACGTTTTTCGAAGTATTCAACCCGACCTGAACAAAATCAATCGTCCGGCTCGTCACAAAAAGTCCGATCAAAGCGTAAAGCCCTTCCTCGACAGAGAAAACAAGAGCTGAAGTGAGCACAATCATCCCATCGAACAGCGCCACGCTGACGCCTAATGGCAAATGGGTGAACTTGTGTAGCACCTGAGCGGCGAGATCGATCCCACCAGTCGAAGCCCGTCCACGAAAAACGATCCCGAGACCAAGACCGACTCCCATTCCGCCGAAGATGGCTCCCAACAGCGGATCAGGTGTTGCAGGATCCCAGTTGCTCGTCAGAATTACGAATAAAGGCAGTACCACTGTTCCTACAAACGATTTCACACCGAAATTTTTGCCAAGAATGACAAGCCCCATAATGAAGAGCGGGACGTTCAACACCCACTGGACAATCCCCGGCTCCCAGCCGAATACCCCTTTTGTAATCGTACTGATTCCAGCGACCCCGCCGGACGCAATATTATTCGGTAATAAAAAGACGTTAAATGCCATTGCAACAAAAAAGGATCCAATAATGACGAGTCCATATTCGATAATATGCCGCAGCAACGGCGGCATCGGTTCGCGTCTATATTTTTTAGCCATCATCATCATGCTGCTCTCTCCTATCTGATATGTAAACCGATAGGAGTATAACACTCGGCATTTAAAGTGTAAATGAGAGCGAAATAACGTATTAACACGGTAAAGGATTTCTCATGTACAAGGCTTGTATGAAAAAAGCGGCAGACCCTAAGTCCGCCGCTTTCTGTTATGATTGGATTTTGTTTTCTTTTTCAATGATTTCTTCCATCAACCGAACGACATCTTCGCGCATTCCTTCCCGTTCCAATGCAAGTGCCAGCGTCGTTTTGATAAAACCGAGCTGATCACCGACATCATAACGATCCCCTTCGAACTCATAGCCGTAAACCGGCTGTTTTAGGTTCAGTCGTTCAATTGCGTCCGTCAGCTGTATTTCGCCACCTGCTCCTGTTTCCTGATTTCCAAGCAGATCAAGGATTTCCGGCGTAAACACATAACGGCCGATGATCGCTAAATTGGAAGGCGCTTCATCAACAGGCGGTTTTTCAACAAAATGCTCGACCTGATATCTTCGCCCTTCCTGATTTTTCGGCGCGATGATCCCGTAACGATCGGTTTCTTCCTTAGGAACCTGCTTGACCCCGATGACAGAGGATTCGGTTTCATCGTATTGATTGATCAATTGCTTCAGACACGGTTCATCTGAGCGGACGATATCGTCTCCGAGTAAGACAGCAAACGGTTCATTTCCGATAAATTTCCGAGCGCACCAGACGGCATGTCCCAGTCCCTTCGGCTCTTTTTGGCGGATGTAGTGGATGTCCACCTTGGCCGACTGCTTCACCTGATCGAGAAGGTCGTACTTCCCCTTTTTATACAGGTTGTCCTCAAGCTCAAACGCATGGTCAAAATGATCTTCAATGGCGCGCTTCCCTTTTCCTGTGACGATAATGATATCTTCAATGCCTGACTCGATCGCTTCTTCGACAATATATTGGATCGTCGGCTTGTCCACGATCGGAAGCATTTCTTTCGGCATCGCTTTGGTAGCCGGGAGGAACCTTGTCCCCAATCCGGCTGCTGGAATAATCGCCTTTTTCACTTTCACTTCATCCACCGCCTTGTTATGTATTTTCCTACATCATAGCAAAAAGGGGGAGAAAGAGACAGCAGAAACTGGAATATCATAGAAAACAGCTTCAAATGGTGTGTTTTTGAACGTTTCCGTTTTTAAACCAGAGCTTGGAGGGTCGGGAAATAGCTGGCTTTCCATGGCGGGCGCTGAGCTTCCTCGGAGCAAGGCTCCTGCGGGATCTCAGCCTGCCCCTCTCTTGCCATAGGAGTCTCGCCATTTCCCTCCCCTCCTACTAGAATAGGAGAATGGAAACCCAACATTAAGAGCTAGGTATCGAGACAGCAGATAAGTTTGTTTACTGTCTCTCTGAATGTACTGACACTAAAGAAAGACTCTCCAATATAAGATTATCAGGGGCTAGAGGAGACCCAGGAAGGCGATACGCCGGTCCGCCGCAGGAAAGCGAGCCGTTTCCCAATCACCCCTTCTCTCACTTAAATCAAAAACCCTTTTCAGCAATAGTACTAAAAGTAAAAAGACCCTCACAATGTGAGAGTCTTGGTATTAAGCGTCCATTTGGGAGCGTAGATAGGAGTCGATGAACTTGTCGAGCTCACCGTCCATCACGGCCTGTGTATTTCCATTTTCCGTATTCGTACGGTGGTCTTTTACCATAGAGTACGGGTGGAATACGTAGGAGCGGATTTGGCTTCCCCATCCGATTTCTTTTTGTTCTCCGCGAATGTCGTCAAGCTGCTGTTGTTGACGCTCAATTTCAAGCTGGTAAAGCTTTGCCTTCAGCATCTTCATCGCTTGTTCACGGTTTTTGATTTGAGAACGTTCGGACTGGCACGTCACGACGGTGTTTGTCGGCAGGTGCGTAATACGGACCGCTGAATCGGTCGTGTTGACGTGCTGCCCGCCGGCACCGCTCGAACGGTACGTATCGATCTTCAAGTCTTCTGTCCGTACATCGATTTCGACTTCATCGTTGAACTCCGGCATCACTTCGCATGAAACGAACGACGTGTGTCGACGTCCGGAAGAATCGAAAGGAGAAATACGGACGAGACGGTGGACGCCTTTTTCCGCTTTCAAATATCCGTACGCGTTGTGACCTTTGATCAACAAGGTTACACTCTTCACGCCGGCTTCTTCCCCTGGAAGATAATCCATCGTTTCGACTTTGAATCCTCGTTTCTCAGCCCAGCGCGTGTACATGCGCAGAAGCATACTTGCCCAGTCCTGAGATTCTGTTCCGCCGGCACCCGGGTGAAGCTCAAGGATAGCGTTATTCTTGTCATATGGCTCGCTTAGAAGGATGTTCAGCTCATATTCGTTGAGAGCTTTTCTTAAGCCCTTGATCTGCTCTTCGAGATCGGTCCGAAGATCTTCGTCATCTTCTTCTTTGACAAGCTCATAGGACACTTCAAGGTTTTCGTGCGTTTCTTCATGTTCTTCAAGCGTATGCACAAGCCCCTTCAACGCGTTCACTTCATCGATGACTTTCTGGGCGGTCTGTTGGTCATCCCAGAAGCCTGGCTCCGTCATTTCTTCTTCTAGTTCGGCAATGCGGGTCTTCTTATGATCGACGTCAAAGAGACCCCCTAAAGTCCGCTAATTTTTCAGCTGTATTGTCAAGTTCGTGGCGAATTTCGGCCATATCCATCTTGATCACTCCTTTGATTTTCTCTAAACACAAGGGAAGACACCCTCTGATCGAGAGTGCCTCAGTCCCTTATTTTCCGTGGCAATTCTTATATTTCTTCCCGCTTCCGCACGGACATGGATCATTCCGTCCGACACTGTCCTTCTTCACGAAAGGCGTACGTTTCTTCGGTTCTTTGCTTTCTTCTCCTCCAGAAACGGCTTTAGCTCCCTGGGCAACTTCCTGACGTTGCAGGTTGCTACGGATTTGAGCCTTCATAACGTAACGGGCAACTTCTTCATCAATATTGGCAATCATTTGCTCAAACATACGGAAGCCTTCGAAGTTGTACTCACGAAGCGGATCGTTCTGTCCGTATGCTCGCAGGTGAATACCTTGGCGAAGCTGATCCATCTGGTCAATGTGATCCATCCACTTCTGGTCGACGGTACGTAGAAGGATGACTTTTTCAAATTCACGCATTTGCTCTTCTGTAAGCTCTTGCTCTTTCTCGTCATAACGCATCTTCACTTTTTCAAGGATATGATCCTGCATCTCTTCAGGATCTTTTCCTTTCAAGCTTTCAACGGTGACGTCACCTTCTTGAAGAAGGTTGGCACGTACATAATCGACAATGGATTCAAGCTCCCAGTTTTCTTCCTCATCTTCGCTCGTGTGGACCTCTACTGTCTGCTTCACTGTACGCTCGATCATCTGCTCGATAATGTCACGCAGATTTTCAGACGTAAGGACATCATAACGCTGTTTGTAAATGATCTCACGCTGTTGACGAAGCACATCATCATAGGAAAGAATCGTCTTACGCGCATCGAAGTTGTTTCCTTCTACACGCTTCTGAGCCGATTCGACGGCACGGGAAATCATTTTACTTTCGATCGGCTGGGAATCATCCATACCGAGACGATCCATCATATTACGGATATTATCGGACGCAAATCGGCGCATCAGTTCATCATCTGTCGCCAAGTAGAACTGGGACATACCCGGGTCTCCTTGACGTCCGGAACGACCACGCAGCTGATTATCGATCCGACGGGACTCATGACGCTCCGTACCGATGACGGCTAGACCGCCAGCTTCCTTCACGCCTTCGCCGAGCTTGATATCCGTTCCACGACCGGCCATGTTCGTCGCGATCGTCACGGCCCCTTTTTGACCAGCATTTTCGATGATTTCCGCTTCACGGAAGTGGTTTTTCGCGTTCAAGACGTTGTGCGGAATACCCGCTTTGTTCAAGTATCGTGAAATGATTTCAGACGTCTCAACGGCTACCGTACCGACAAGTACCGGCTGCCCTTTCTCATGACGTTCTTTGATATCCTCGACCACTGCCTTGAACTTCCCGTCCATCGTTTTATAGACAAGGTCCGCACGATCGTCACGGACGATATCACGGTTTGTCGGGATGACGACAACGCGCATGTTGTAGATGTTCAAGAATTCTTCTTCCTCTGTTTTCGCTGTACCGGTCATACCGGACAGTTTATCGTACATACGGAAGAGGTTCTGGAATGTAATCGAAGCAAGCGTCATGCTTTCATTCTGAATCTCAAGACCTTCTTTGGCTTCGATAGCTTGGTGAAGTCCATCACTGTAGCGACGGCCCTTCATCAGACGTCCTGTGAATTGGTCGACGATGACCACTTCACCTTCCTCCACCACATAATCGGTGTCGCGCTGCATCGACGTGTGAGCCTTCAGCCCTTGATTAATATGGTGGATCAAGGATACGTTGGCAAGGTCAAATAGGTTTTCAATTTTGAAAAAGCGCTCGGCCTTGTTGATCCCTTCTTCTGTCAGCTGGACGTTTTTCGTTTTTTCATCATACGTGAAGTCCTCTTCATTTGCTAAAAGACGAACAAATGCGTTCGCTGACTGATATAGATCGGCAGACTTTGCCGCGGAACCGGAAATGATCAGCGGAGTACGAGCCTCATCAATCAAGATCGAGTCGACCTCATCAATGATGGCATAGTGTAACGGTCGTTGTACCATTTGTTCCTTATACAGCACCATGTTGTCACGCAGGTAGTCGAAACCGAATTCATTGTTCGTACCGTACGTAATGTCTGCGTTATATGCTTCACGCTTTTCTTCCTTCGACATCCCGTTCGAGTTCAACCCGACGGTCAAGCCGAGGAACTGGAACAATTCGCCCATCTCTGTCGCGTCACGGCTGGCTAGGTAATCGTTCACGGTGATGATATGAACGCCTTTTCCAGTGATCGCATTCAGATAAGCAGGCATCGTGGAGGCTAGGGTTTTACCTTCCCCTGTCTTCATCTCGGCGATATTTCCTTCATGAAGGGCAATCGCTCCCAAAAGCTGTACTCTGAATGGACGCATGTTCAGTACGCGCTTCGCTCCTTCACGGACGACCGCGAATGCTTCTACAAGTATATCATCTAATGTTTCGCCTTTTTCAAGACGTTCTTTAAATTCATCTGTTTTTTGACGAAGTTCATCGTCGGACAACTTCTCAATCTGTGATTCCATCGCTTCAATTTCATCTGCGATTTTTTCCAATCGCTTCAGTTGGCGAGTATTTCCATCGCCAAAGATTTTCTTTAAAGTTCCAAGCATTGAAACCTCTCCTCTATTGATTTCCAAAACACGGTTGATGGTTGAATCCATATCTTATCATAACACTTTGAGGAGACGACGACAATTAAGGTACGACGGATTTATCGTTAAAATGAGGAGCTTTGTTTACTGGTGAGGATTGGAGGTTTTTCCGGGAGAAGTTCATGACGGATCGGTCTTTGAAGATTGTGCAATTCGACTACCTTTCGATTGGTAGAGGCGATGATTTGGACGAGCTGGGCAATCGTTTCTTCCTGCTGCTTCAGACGATCATATATGTAGCTACATTCATGACAGGTTTTTAATGGATTCATTGTTTCACCTTCCTTATCTTATTTTTACTAAACATGATAGAATTCGTCGAATCACTTTTTTTCAAAAATGATAGGATAGGAAGTGGTAAAAAATGAAGTTTCGCTAGGAGAAAATGAAAGTTTCGTATGTTCAAGCCCACCAAAAAATCAATTTTTGAAGTTTGAAGACATTTTAAAACCACCCCTGCATCTGCAGGAGTGGTTCGTAGGTTCGAATCAAGTTTCAATCAGGCCGTAACGACCATCTCGACGCTTGTACACAATGTTCGTTTCATCCGTGTTCGCATTTGTAAAGACGTAGAAATTGTGACCTAACATATCCATTTGAAGTGCAGCTTCTTCGCTGTCCATCGGCTTCAGGTCAAAGCGTTTCGTTTTTACGATTTCAATATCAAAGTCGCTGTCTTGTTCAGCAGTTTGCTGTTGAGCTTCCTTTTCAAGCTCGGCAAAGACGTATTTTGGAGCACCCTCTTGTCGGAATCTGCGATTCACCTTTGTTTTGTGCTTGCGAATCTGACGTTCCAACTTATCAACCACAAGGTCGATGGCAGCGTATAAGTCTGTATTGTGTTCCTCTGCGCGAAGAAGCAGGTTCTTCATGGGAATGGTTACCTCGATTGTCTGCTCATCATTATAGACACTTAAATTGACGTGAACCTCAGAAGACGGTGGAGTATCAAAGTAGCGTTCTAACTTGCCCACCTTTTTCTCCACATATTCTCGAATAGAATCCGTCACTTCTAAGTTCTCACCGCGAATGGTGTACTGTAGCATAAGAAGTGTCCTCCTTTCATCCTTATGTGATATATATTCTATCATACCCACCGCCATTCCTGCATAAACTTTCAAAATATTTTGACGTATTTGTGTCGGAAAATGTTGGAATGATGGGAATGATCGTGGATTTAGACAGGTTTTGTCTATTACCCGGAGATGGCGGCGAGTATAAGATAGAGGTGTTTGAGTATTCAGGAGAGTGGATGGTAAGAGGCGCATTGTGGATGATAACTCATATGAAGTGGACTGATGCGGTGGAGTGGATCGATTCAAGAACCTTTTGGATTGAATAAAGAAAAATATAGACTGGTCTGGTGGAAAAGTCGCTCGAATCTATCAAAAACTGGCCGATAAGACCCGCCCTCTTCCACCCACTGGCTGATAAAATGACAGCTCTGGCCGATAACTGCAAACAACTGGCTTGTATAAAGCGCTTCTCTATCATTTCCTAACAACTTTTTAAAGGATTCTCTCATTCTATGTGGAATAGTTACACAAAACGAAAGGAGAATCCCCACTATGTTTCAAAAAAAGATCCGTCCCCCGCTCAACCTCCTTATGCATGAAGCATTAAAACGCCGACTCCCTCCCCAACACCCCATAAAAGATGCCGTGAAGAAAAATCACGCAGCATTCCTCGCTGGTTATAAAGGTGAAAAGTCGCTCGAGTATTTCCTACACAAGCACCCCCATACTGACCCACTAATTTTCCACGATCTTCGCCTACCCGCTGGTGACCATTTCTTTCAAATGGATTTTCTTATTCTCACACCTGAGTATGCTCTCATTATCGAAGTGAAGAATTACGTGGGCCACGTGTATTTTGACTTTCCCGTTTTTCAGATGATCCGCACCTTTCAAGGGGTTGAGGAAGGTTTTCAGGACCCGGTAGTGCAATTGCAAAACCATCGCTATTTTTTAGAAGACTACCTGCCTGAGCATTTCCCAATCGAAACTCTCGCAGTTATGACACAAAAGCAGACCGTTATCAAATATGCAAAGGATTACCCGTTTGCAGATCAGCTGATTCATGCCTCATACCTTCCGCAAAAACTCCACCATTACCACCTCAAGCATACGAAGAAACATCTCTCCTTAAAAGAATGGCACAAGTTAGCCGACCATTTGCTCAACAATCATACGATACAAAAGCCCGATATATTCTCAAAATATAAGGTAAATACGGCTGAGTTGCAGACCGGAGTCTTGTGCAGCTCGTGTAAAAAGTCTGTAATGCGAAGATGCTACGCCAATTGGATCTGTCTTGATTGCAACTCTAAAAGTAGGCACACTCACCTTCAGAGTCTCCTCGATTATTCTTTGCTTTACTCTCCTTCGATTACAAATCAGTCCTTCAGATGGTTTGTTCACCTCTCCTCCCCATCCGTTGCCGGGAAGCTTTTACAAAAACTGAATCTTAAAACAAAAGGCAGCAACCGGAATAGACACTACAGTTTAACGGATCAGGAAGGTTATCCCCTCTTTATACAAAAAGAGCTCTCTGATTAACAAATCAAAAGAGCTCTTTGTATTCTTAATGAGTCACATAAGGCTTAATAAATTGTTGGACATTGTTTTTCCACGCTTCATAAGCGGGAACCACTTTTTCATTCAAAAGGGAATGCTTTTCCTGTTCAGCTTCGATCGTGAACCAGTCCGGCAGAAGCTGTACGACGGCGTGAAAGTCCTGGACGATGACTTCCACCTCTTCTTTCCCATCAAAGAACCACAGCATCTGCTCATGGCTCAGGCTCAGTTGTTCCATAGACATCAGGATGCCTTCAAACACCTGCTGACCGCCTTCAATATTATGTACGACAAATTCTAGTCCTTCACTGACTGTATGTACGAGCTGGTTATACTGCTCCAGCATCACGTGTTGTTCCTTCGTTATCATCGTCAAAAAATCACCAATCTCACTTTTTATAGTCTAAATACATCCCGTCCGAAGTCGAGACGCTTTGGTAAGGGTTCGTGTACTGCTTCTTACTGGCGGTCTGCTTCTTTGATTGGCGCATATCTTGTTTCAGATCATGAAAAAGAAACTCAAGCTTCTGGTTAATCTTGAGATCCCGTTTCTTCACCTCATCAAGAAGCGCCCGCTCCCCTTCCGCCGGCTGATCGAGCTGAACGATCAGCTCCTGCCTTTTTTCGAGGAGCGGATCAACTTGTTCCAGAATAGCTGATCGCTTCATCGTCTGACTATGCACGAGTTCATCAAGCTCAGTCGTTATGTTCAAAAACTGCTGCCACACGCTCACTACGCTTGCCCACCTTGAGCATACTGCGTTTTTCTCGTCTCTAAAATCACCTGTTTCCACGTATCGCGGAATTCGGTGACGAGCTCCTGGACTTCATCCAAAATCGCAGCTTCATTCTTCGTGTTCGCTTCGATCAAACGGTGGTTCATGTAATCATAAAGCGGCAAAATCTGCTGGCTGATTTCGTAATCCGGATTTGTCGTCACCATTAGCTCCTGAATGATCTTCTGAGCCTTTTGGATATTCGTATTCTTTTTCTCAATATTGTTC
Organism: Halobacillus fulvus; assembly: GCA_004078665.1. Lineage (GTDB taxonomy): Bacteria > Bacillota > Bacilli > Bacillales > Halobacillaceae > Halobacillus > Halobacillus fulvus. Next base: position 187,963 of record SCFO01000005.1, read on the forward strand.
TCTTCAATCGCGGACTTCGCCAGTTTAATGAATTTGATGCAACCGTTGTAAAGCATCAACGTCAATTCACCGGGAGAAGCGGTCTCCACGGAATTATTTTGATACGCTTGTATGGACATTCATGACACTTCCTTTAGAAAAAGTTTTGCATAATATAAGCGGACTGTTGGTTCATTTGCTGGATCGCTTTCTCCATCGCTCCGAATTCTCTCCAGTAACGATCCTCAATCTGAACAAGACGATCTTGAAAATCATCCATCTCTTTATTCAAATCTTCTATTTGTCGCCCAAGTAGAAAGCTGTTGTCTACCGTCGTAGATTTCCCAGCCTTTTCTTCAATCGAACGAACCGTCGACTCAATCGTCCGTTCCAGTCGGCGGGCAACCCCCGGCTGTTCCTCAGTTCCAGCAAACAGCTGATGAACAGATTCAGTATCGTCACGTAGAGCCCCACGCAACTTATCCTCATCAATCAAAAGCTCTCCACCATCACGATAATTCGCAGACGTCGTAATTCCAAGCTCAGACATCATCGAAAAGGCTCCACTGTTGTCTACAGGGGTGTACCAGTCACGGCGCATCGTACTCAAAGCACTCTGAATCACCGAGTCATTCCGAAGCATTCCGCTCTTCGCTTTTTCTTCCCAAAGTTCAATTTCCCGCTCCTCCATGTCTTCCTTCTGCTTTTCCGTTAAAGGAGGGAAATCGCGGAATCGTTTCTCTTCTGTTTTGCCTTGGAAGTCTTCGATGACCTTGTTGTACTTATCAACAAACTCCACGATTTTATCGACCGCTGCATCGACATTGTTGTTGACGTTGACTGAGATGTTTCCAGTTGTCACTTCATTGAACGTGAAGTTGACGCCGTTTAGGGTGTAATTGTTAGAATGAGAAGTGATTTCGAGACCGTTGTTGTAGGTGAATTTAGCGTCCTGTCCACCTTTTTCATTTAACTGCCAAGTTCCAGACGAATTGTCCCCATTTTTCAATCCAAGAGTAGTAGATAGAAAGTGATCGTCTCCATCGAAGCCTATTTCCGCACCTAAAAACTCATTTTCGTCCTGATTAAAGTTCCCCGTAACGGTTCTCTCGATCATTACTTTATCCGCGCTCTTATCATAAAAAGCACGTACACCTAAATCGGAATCACTAATCCGTTTTAAAATATCGTTGAGAGAGTCTGTACCATTCACTTCAAACGTCTCTTCGTTTTTTGTTCCATCCGCATTATATGTTGTAATCTGAAAAGAACTCCCGATATTGAGAGCGTTTTTCAGATTCGCTTGCTGATCATTCAAAGCTGCATCAGGATCGAACGTTGCACCGTCCTTGGTAAGTGTCGTGTCACTATAGTTGTATGCCGAGGTCGCCAACTGTTCAACGCTCAACGTATAATTACCATTCCCAGCGGTTGCATTCGCAGTCGCAGAAACAGCTGAGCTAGAGGACGTCACATCTTTTTGATTATACGTCCGCTCCAATTTCATATCTAAAATTAGATCGTCGAGCTCACTCATCTGTTTATTAACATCACGATACGAGTCGCGCTTCCAAGTGAGCCACTCGCGATCCTGCTCCATCTTATCCATCGGGATCCGTTCTGCCCGCATTAAATCACTGACTAACTTATCTATATCCATCCCGGAGGCAAGGCCCCCTATACGCATATCACTCATTTCATCACCCGCTTAAATTTTCTCATCGACCAGCCATCCAAGAGATTCCGCAATCGACGCATATAAATCGAGCATCTTCTTCGGAGGAATTTCCTTTACAACTTCCTTAGTCGTCGTATCGACCAACGTGACATAATACTCCTGAAGCTTTTCATGAAACTCAAAGCGCAACGAAGTGTTCGTCGGCTTCATAAATTCATTCATACTTTCGGTTACCTGCTTCAACTTTTCCTTATCACTGAAAAGATCGGTTGCATTTGAATCCTTTTCTAACGGAACATTCTTCTCCTGAACAGCTGCATGGTCACTTGGATGTACTTTCTTCTGCAGAAGTTGAGGTGGACTAATGTTATTTCGGACATTCACCATCAACAACTCCCTGAATTATTTGATTGTTAGTTTTATTATCGGAAGGATTTGGGGGATGTTGATAGAGGAGGAGTTATTTTGGTAGTTAGAACTAGAGAAAATCTGTTTCATAAACACCTTGAATATGCATGTCTAGAAATATTATATAAAATTAATTCCTATATTGGTTCAGTTCTTAGAAAAATAAAGCATTCTAGAACAATTGGTTGACTAAAATAGAATTTGTATTATTATCCCATTGAAATTACGATAAAGCTACTCTCGTGAATTATAAAACAGGATGACCACTTTGATACCATGCTTTATAATAGCTGTAGGTGTTAAGTAAGGAGGAGAATTGAATGAAGAATATCAAAACAATATTTACGAAGCTTTTTATTAAATTTAAAGTAAAACAAGTACAAAAACGCGTGGCAAAACCTAGAATAGTCAGATTACGCAAACCGAAACGTCATCGTCAATCAGATTTTTAGAAAAGATGCCTTAAATTTTCTTTATTAAATAAAAAAAGAGTTGCCATTAGCAACCCTTTTTTTGTAATAACTATTAACGAAGCAGTTGTAAAACCCCTTGTGGCTGCTGGTTAGCTTGAGCCAACATTGCCTGAGCAGCTTGAGAAAGAATGGAATTCTTCGTCTGATTCATCATTTCTTTCGCCATATCTACGTCACGGATACGAGATTCAGCGGCTGTTAGGTTTTCAGATGATGTTCCTAAGTTATTAATTGTGTGATCTAAACGGTTTTGGTAAGCACCTAATTTAGAACGTTCTTGAGATACTGTCTTAATAGCATTATCAAGTACTGTTACAGCATCTGTAGCTTTTGCAGCACTTGACATATCTAAGGCATACTCAGTTCCAGCACTTACATCTTTAGTAATTTGGTTACCAGCACCTCCAGCAAATGCAGCATCCCCTGCACCTGCATCAGCATCTCCGTTAGCAGTAATGCTTGCTATTCCTAATGCAACAGCACGCATATCATTAATATCTATGGTCATTTGTTGGTCGTTGTTAGCACCGATTTGGAAAGTTAATTTACCATTTGTTCCATTGGAACCTTCCTCTACTGTAGTAGTTACTGGATTCGTGCCACTCTTAAACTTAATATTTCCATCTCCAGCTTGCCCATCAAATTTACCGCCTGCAGTTGCAGTGATAGTTAGACCTTCGTCGCCATCTGATGTAAATGTAAATTCACTAATAGAAAGACTAGGGTCTGCACCACGCATTTCTTCAAAGGCAGCTTTTAAACGGTCGCCTAGATCATTAGGATTTGAAGTGTTAGTAGCAAGAGTAATAGTGTTAGTGCTTTCATCTACAATATCTGCTGAACCATCATCATTATTCGCTACACTATTATCAAATTCAATTGTATAGTCAGTTCCGCCGATTGTTAAAACTGTACTACCTGTAGCACCGGTCCCAATTCCTGAAAATTCAAATCCTATACTTTCTTGTGTAGCTCCCGCAGAACCGGCACCTTTTGCATCACCATTGATTAACTTTTTAGTGTTAAATTCAGTATTATTACCGATTCTGTTAATTTCTTCAGTTAGTTGGTTTACTTCTTTTTGAATTTCTGTACGGTCATCAGATGTGTTAGTATCATTTGACGCTTGAACAGCTAATTCACGCATACGTTGAAGGATTGAGTGTGTTTCATTTAAAGCTCCCTCAGCAGTTTGTAGCATACTTACACCATCTTGTGCATTTTTAGAGGCCATATCTAGTCCACGAATTTGCCCCCGCATCTTTTCAGAGATTGCTAATCCAGCAGCATCGTCTCCAGCTTTATTAATACGAAGACCAGAAGAGAGTTTCTCCATAGATTTTGACTGCCCCGCTTGACCAGCACTCAACTGACGATAAGTATTCAATGCCGCGATATTGTGATTAATTCTCATTTCAAAAATTCCTCCCTAGAATCATTAGTGGGTGAACATCCTTTTTCACCCCTTGTATTTTGAACCACCCAGCCAACGGGCCCTGTTTAACTGGGCAGTAACAAACAAAAAGGACGAGCTTGGTGTAGAGAAATGGATAGCCATCCATGCTTCTCTATTCCAAACTCGTCCTTGAGTTTATGTATAATTCAATTGTTTTGCGCTTCGTATAGCTCACCACGCGTAATTTTTACTTCTTTAGGGGCATCGATTGCCAAGCGAAGGTGTCCGTCTTCACTTTTCACAACCTTTACCATGATGTCATCATCCAACATGACATATTCACCCGGTTTTCTCCCAATCACTAACAAATCCTCTACCTCCCTTGTAGTTACATAGTCTTATAAAAAAGCAACAAATAAGGATGAGTTAATAAACCTACAGAAACAATAGGTTCAAAACTCATCCTTGAGCGTATTCTTATGTACCCGTTCTTCCATGAACAAGTATACTTATTATGACAATTAAGCCTCAAAATGACAATGATGTTTTTGATATCCATCAGCTTACTTATAATATCGGAAGAACATTCCATATGTTAACTTAATTTTTGATTTTTTTCTATAGAAAATTAATAATGTGAAAAAATGAGGATTTTAGGAAGGATTCTTTTCAAAAATAAAAGGCCTCATTAGGAAAATGAGGCCTTTCGTCTAATTAACGAAGAAGTTGTAGAACACCTTGTGGCTGCTGGTTAGCTTGAGCCAACATTGCTTGAGCAGCTTGAGAAAGAATTGAGTTCTTCGTCTGATTCATCATTTCTTTCGCCATATCAACGTCACGGATACGAGATTCTGAAGCAGTTAAGTTTTCAGAAGATGTTCCCAAGTTATTGATAGTGTGCTCTAAACGGTTTTGATATGCACCGAGTTTAGAACGCTCGCCAGAAACAGATTGAATTGCGTCATTAATGGTGGTAATTGCACTTTCAGCCCCAGCAGTAGTTGTTACGTCTATAGCATTTACTCCAAGCGCTGCAGATCTCATATCACTAATAGAAACATACATTGTCTGATCTTCGTTTGCACCAATATGCATATTCAATCCACCATTAGAATTAACCGTTAAGGTTGCAGCTCCAGTAGCGCCACTCACCTCAAATTCTAAACCTGCAGCATTTCCACTCCCGGATAAAATAGTAACATTATTACCATCCGCTTTATATGAAGACACATCTGCAGCTGTAATTGTTGCATCTACACCTTCAACTTTTGCACCTGCAAAATCTCCACTAGAGCTTGCAATAGTAAGGTCAGATTTACTTCCTAAAGTATTTCCTTCAATTAGAAGATTTCCACCATTTAAAGATGCAGAAGCTCCGATACCCGCATTATTAATCTTGTCAATAGCATCACCTATTGTATCCGTTGTATCAAATGAAAACGAAACTCCATTGATATTAATGTCGCTTGCGGCACTAAAAGCAGTGTTTTCAGTTAAAGAACCTGCTGTAGTAGTCCATGTATCTTTGGTTGCCGTGGTGAAGGCAGTCATTGTAACAGTTCCGCCCACTTGAGTTTCGGCACTTCCTCCTAAAACTGAAACTTGTGAAGCTGCAGCTCCTGTTGCAGTTGCATCAACTGCAGAGCCACCATTTAAAAGTTTTTTGGTGTTAAACTCAGTAGTGTTACCAATACGGTCAACTTCATCTACGAGCTGACCAATTTCCTTTTGAATTTCTGCACGATCATCACTAGTATTGGTGTCATTAGATGCTTGCACGGCAAGTTCTCTCATACGTTGTAAAATTGAATGTGTTTCATTCAACGCACCTTCTGCAGTTTGAATCAAAGATACACCATCTTGAGCATTCTTTGAAGCCATATCCAATCCACGAATCTGACCACGCATCTTCTCGGAAATCGCAAGACCCGCTGCGTCGTCTCCCGCACGGTTGATACGAAGACCTGAAGATAATTTTTCCATAGAATTTTGCTGACCCTGGTTAGCAGAGTTAAGCTGACGATAAGTGTTCAAAGCCGCGATATTGTGATTAATACGCATAATAAAATAATCCTCCCTGATTTCTTACCCCACGTCCTTGTGGGATGTTAGAATATTAGTGCCAAATAAAAAGCCGGCCGACTTTAGATGTTTGGCGTTACATCTTTATTATCGGACGACTTCATTCAAGGTTTAGCTGTTTTGATTGTTTTTTAATAAATTCATTAAATCATCACTCACAGACGCAGCTGCTTCGTTCTCTTCCTGAATCGCTATGTAAATTTCCTTGCGGTGAATCTCAACATTCGACGGGGCATCGATGCCGAGTCGCACCTGGTTTCCTTCAATCGAGAGGACTTTGATTTCTATATCATCCCCGATTTTAATCGCTTCATCAGCTTTACGGTTAAGGATGAGCATGCGTTCCACCCGCTTCCTCGCGCGCTTTAATCGAATGCTTCGTATGATACTCTGTTCTATTCAAAATCAGCTGCTTCGCCTGACGATTCTTTTTATTGATCACAACCGGTGCCTGCAAGTTCACCGTCGACTCCTCAAACGGATTCTTTAGCGTCAGGATCGAGTACAACTCCACATCCTCCGCCTTCTCAAGTGCAAGTTCACCTTTTGACTGATCATCTATCGTAAATTCATAGTCTTTAAAAAAGAGATACGGGTTGGCTACGATAAACGCGATTTCTTTTTCATCAGCAGACTGCAGCACATGGTAAACGGGTGCTTCCGGCAGTGGAAGTAACGCAAACTTCTTCAGGTCTTTAAACCCTGGCAACCCCTGTTCGAAATGCAGAAGCTCTACGTCTTTCACTTCAACTGAACCGAAGTATTTGGTTTCGAGATTCATAAAAAATCCTTCCTATCCTTTATAATTTCCAATCGATTTGAACCGACGGGTACTGTTCCATTGTAACGTCAACCGAGCCTCGCTGGTATTGGAATTCAGGAAAACGTGGCGTCGTTTTGATGATTGGTGCATTCCGCTTCACATCAATTTCCGTCGGGTTCGCCTCGTAAGACGTTTGAACAAGTTCATGAACCGGCGTGTTCCCAGGTTTATAATCAAAATTGAACCCTACATTTCGTGCTGCCTGATCCGCAATCGGATTCCCCTTATTTTCAATTTTCATCAGCTCATCACCTTCCTGCGCAACCCTAGCCAACCCTTCCATCCATGTCTGTTCAGCAAAAGCAGCCGTGTCGCGAGTACGTTCGAAGGAGGATTTTAAATGAAGGTTGCTCCAAGCCTTCGACTGATCAATCGTCAACTTCCCCGGTCTCTGTCTAATCATCAAATCTGCTTTCGGCTGCTCTATACTCTGATCCGCTTTAAACTGCTGATATTCATGAACCGCATCATTCTTCTTAATCCCAATTCTCGCTGGCATCGTCTGAACCTGAAGCTGTGGAACCCTCATCCTTCCCCCTCCTTTTTTATTGTAATGTCTTAGTGTTTATTTCAATGGACGAATATTACGCGCTGAATGATCTCATAGATACTGTTAAACTTTCAGTGTCTGTTTAACTACAAAGCATTCGAGTGTGTTTTCTTCAATCCTATTTCTTACACTTTCAGCAAATGATGTTTCCGTTCACCTATTCTTGTAAGGAGGGGCGGGAAATGACGAGACTCCTATGGGGAGAACAGGGCAGGCTGAGATCCCGCAGGGCATTAGCCCGAGGAAGCTCAGCGCCCGCCCATGGAAAGCGAGTTATTTCTCGCCCCTCCAAGCTCTGTTATGCATAACGGAAACTGTTAAGCTGAACTAGACGAAACATCTCCCTATTGAAGAAAAAGCGACCTGAAATCAGATCGCTTACCTTAAAAAGTCCATCAACGTCGGCTGGATAATCCGCGAACCGACCCCAAGCGCCGCCCGATGAATACTCTCCTGCGCCTTCAAACTGGTAATCACTTTTTCAATTTCCGCATCTTCATTATCCGACATCATCCTCGTCGCAGACACTTCCTGTACAGAAAGCCTCTCCTCGACAAGCTCCATACGGTTCATCCGCGCCCCAAGGTCTGCCCTCGCACTTAAAATATCATTGATATCATCATCGAATGTACCTAAGTAAGCTCCAAGCTCATCACCCGTAGCACCGTTTTCGAGTTCATCCGCGAAGTTTTCGAGCTGAGTGAAGAAGTCGTCGTTGAATACAGCATCAGGTCGGACATTCACTTCCATCTCGACACCTTGAGAAACTTCAATCTTGACCGGAGTGTTCGTCGTGTTCAGGACGTAATCTTCTGCGGTCATATCAACCGGAGGATTTGTCGTATTCGTACCATTGAAAATATATTTATCGTTTACTTTTGTATTGGCGATTGTTCCTAAATGCTCTTTCAGCTGGCGGATTTCCTGGGCGACGTTTTCGCGCTGTCCATCTTCATATGTATCGTTACTCGCCTGTACCGTCAACTCTCTTACCCGTTGCATCGCTTTTGTCGCCTTATCAAGCGCTGAATCACTGTTATCCATCCAGTTATGAACTTCTGACATGTTGCGCTGATACTGCTGAACTTGGGACAACTGGGTCCGGTAATCGATCCCTTTCATCGCGACAACGGGATCGTCGGAAGGGCGTGAAATCTTTTTCCCTGTCGACAGCTGTTCCTGATATTTGCCCATACTTTGATAGCTTTGGCTCAAGTTACGGAGCATGTTATTTGAAAGCATCGATTGTGTGATGCGCATTCGTTATCCCTACCTTCCTACTCGGCCCATCTGGTTGATGATCCGGTCGATCATTTCGTCCACCACGGTAATATTTCGCGCCGCTGCATTATAGGCGTGCTGGAACTTGACCATGTTGGCCATTTCTTCATCGAGAGAGACAGAACTGACCGATTGACGCTGTTCTTCGACAGACTGCTTAAGCACATTCGTATTGCTCATCATCCGGTTCGCTTCTTGGGTCTGTACCGCCATTTCCCCGATTACACCCTGGTAATAATCGCCAAATGACGAGGTACCGCCGGCCTGATTGTATTCAAGTTTAAGCTCGCCGACTTTTGCTAAAAGAAGCGCATTTCCACCGTTACCGGCATTCTCACCATCCATAGCCGCTGCAATATTGCTGACACTGTCCAAGATATTCTGATCCAGTTCCATTCTCGAAGCGAAGCCTTCAAGCGTCATTGTGCCACTTGAGTCTGAGAAAAAGTTTCCTAAACCAGCAGGAGCTGTACCCGCCATCTCATTCAAGCTCGAGCCTTGATCATGAACTTCATTAAATGATGTTGCAAATGTAAACGAAAGCTGGTCTAACTGCTTCAGCATGTCCGGATAAACGCCGGTAGCTTCAGCAGGCGTTCCGCCGTTTGAGACACCATAAGCATCGACGAGAGCCTTCAGCTTGCCGGTCGAATTGAACGCCGCTCCTGTAATCGTAGAAGGTGTGCCATTATCCGGCACTGTTGTCAAGGTAAGCTCATTCACCGAATCGGCAGGACCGTCTTCGCTAACCGATAACTGACTGTAAGACTTATTTGCACCATCGACAAGTGGCACAGAAAAAGGAGTTCCATTTTGATCATTGACGATTTCGATCGTATAAAGGCCATCTGCCTGATCAAGAGCAGAAGTTGCACTTCTCGTTGACGTCACTTTAATATCAACAAGACCTGAAAGTTGATCAACAAGACGATCGCGTTCGTCATACAAGTCATTCGGAAGCATGCCGTGTGGCTCTACTTCACCAATCTGTTGGTTGAGATTGTGAATTTGAGAGACAAGACTGTTGATTTCTTTTGTTGTCACATTGATTTCGTTGCTGACATCCTGTCTCAAGCCCTGAATCGAATTCGACAAATAGTTGAACGTTTCTGCCACAGCAACGGCCCGCTGGCGCACCGTTGTCCGCGTTTCGGTGGATTCAGGATTTGTCGCCATGTCCTGGATCGACTGCCAGAAACGGTCCATCGTTTTCGAAAGCCCCTGCTCAGATGGTTCATTCATGATTTCTTCCATCTTATTTAATGACTTGGAGAGCGATTCGTAGTAGCCCGTCTTGGAATTTTCGTTACGGAACTGCAAATCCAGAAATTCTTCCCGCACTCGTTCGATACTGCCTGCCTGCACACCACTTCCGACCTGACCCGGAATTTCCGGACGGTTCCGCGAAGCCGGTGGGTAAGGTCCCGTTTGTTCAAAATTGAATCGCTGCCTTGTGTATCCAGGCGTATTGGCATTGGATATGTTATGACCTGTCGTATAGAGAGCAGACTGCTGGGTAAATAAACCGCGTTTTGCTACCTCTAAGCCATGGAAGGTTGACACCATATGAATTCTCCTCTTCTGTTAAGCTTTTGAATCAAACACTGAGCGTTTCGATTTTGCATCTACTCCGGGTTGATGACCGTAATTGACCTGCTCTAAGGATGGCTCGAGCATATCCAATGACACGTTGACGAACTGAAGCGACTGCTGGATCAGCTCGGCGTTCAGCTGTTCCTGATTTTTCAGCTCAGAGAGCACAAGAATCAGTTCGTTGTAAGCATTGTGGAGCTGTTGATGTTCTTCGCCTTCAAGATAGGTGAGCATTTCAGATACAGTCGGATCAGTGGCTGGGATTTCGTGCTCGTTGTACCAGCGAGTGACCGCTTCGATCCGTTCTTTTTCAACTTTATTGATTGCCTGCACGTGCTTCCGTTCCATTGTTAGGAGCTGTTGCAGGCTGTTCATATCATTTGTTTTGATGGCCTCGGTTTTTTTGTGGGATAGGGAGAGCAGACTTTCGTTGAGCTGCTTCATCTGCCCCATCAACTGCACTACCTGTTGAACCGTCATATTCTAACCTCCTTAACTATGAAGCCTTATTTCCGTTTCCAAGATGCCGTGCTTGGAGAGACAGGAGTTTACTCGCTTTCCATGGGCGGCCGGTGAGCTTCCTCAGGCTTAAGCCTTCCGGGATCTCACCCTGCCCTTTCCTCCCATAGGAGTCTCGCAACCTCCCGTCACTCCCTGCATATTTAGCAGGAACGGAAATACAAGATTCGAGTGTGAAAAGTTCTTAGCACTAAAATCTAAGAACACTTAAGACTCTATGTACGTTCATAAGAAAGTCCCGGAGCCGGGGAGCTCCAGGGGCTTTCAGTTATTTTTTATAGAAATCGATCATTTTTTTCGCGATCGTATTCGCATCTACCTTATACGTTCCAGACTCGACGTCCATCTTGATCTCCTGGACAAGCCTTTCTCTGGCCGCATCGGCTTTGCCAGCGCCCTGCATCTCTTTCGCTTGCTGGGAGATTTCGATTTTATCTTGGCGTTGTGTCTGCTGCTTAGCGTCCGCCTGTTTCTGGAATTGCTTTTGATAAGGGTTTAAATGGGAATGATTTGGACCGTTGATTTTCACGGCGTTCACCTCACTTCTTTCCGTTTCCTGTTTACCTCTACTATCGACTAAAAAGAGCCGGATTCCATATGGCTTATTGTTCATTTTTCAGTGAATAATAAGTCCTAGCTTTTTCACGTTCACGTTCTAGCTTGCGGTTTTCGAGACCTTCATTCTTTTGGAGTTGCTTCAAGCCTTTTTCAATATCTTGGGAGCAGTTCTGGCATAAACGGCCTTCTGTAATACTAGTTCCGCACTTTTCGCAGTCGTACGACAAGTTCGGGAACTGGGCGGGGTGGAGTCTTTTCTGTGCAACAAACTGTCGGATTTGTTTTTCTTCCACATCTGTTTTCGCTGAAATTTCCTGAACGGTCGCGGTACGGTTTTGTTTTTTTCGCAAAAAGGCATAGACCGTTTGGAAATCCTGCTCTTCTTTCTTTTTACATGCTGGACATACCGTCGCCGCCCCTTTCATAAAAATCGCGTGGCAGCGCGGGCAGTTGGCTAACTCACCCATGATCGTCCCCTCCTGATTCTCTCTTTCTTATTATATCGGCAGGAATTCTCAATGCCAAAGCCCTTTTAACGAAAAAGCGTAAACGAATACACTTTCGGACAGCCGTTCTCCTTAAGAAGGGTTGCGATGTGGCGTACTGTCGTGCCTGTCGTGTAAATATCATCGACAAGCACGACAGGCTGATGGATTGTCTTTTTCAATTTAAACGGGTTGGCAGCAGCCATTCGTTCGGTCCTACGTTTTTTCGATTGCTTCTCACTTCCCTGTCTTTCTAATAAATGAAGAGGCTCTTTGTCCAAAGTACGAATCAATGCTTCCGACTGGTTGAAACCACGTTCAGATAACCGCTCTTCACTCAGCGGCACAGCTACCACCGAATAGTTCCAACCTGCTTCCCTCCACACTTTTTTCACCTGGGGAGCGATGGAATAAATCAGCTCGTAATCTCCGCGGTACTTCCACCGAGCCACCCAATCTTTTGCAAAATCATTGTAACGAAACAGCGAAATATTTTTCTCTAGTGGATCTTCCTTGTCCCTTCCCCACCTCACACAGTCAAAACAAATTTCCTCCACTGAAGGACGTCCACATTTTGGACAGCCTGGATTAATGTTTTCGAACAATGATAGACACTCCGAACAACACGTTTGCTTGGCATCAATCTTCCAAACGTTCGCCCAGTTCACTTCGGGAATGATTTCTTGATGGCAGATGAAGCATCTCATTGTTTTTGACCTAAGCGATTCATTTTCCTGATCAAATCATAAGCATCCAGCATCGCGTTTGTTTTCCCTGAATGAAAAAAGATGACGTCCCCCTTCGGATCGTCCGGACTTCTACCAGCCCTTCCAGCAATCTGGACGAGCGCCGCTTCATCAAACACCTCATGTCCGGCATCGATCACGAATACGTCGACAGAAGGAAATGTCACGCCGCGCTCCAATATCGTTGTCGTCAAAAGAATATCGATCTCCTTGTTCCGAAACCTTTCAACTTTCTCTTTTCTGTCTTCATCTCCAGCGTGAACTTGTTCTGTCACAACTCCTTTAGAAGCGAGAAAACCTCTTAGTCCGGATGTGAGAGAAATCGACGAGAGGAAAATAAGAAGCTGTCGGTCACGGGGTTTTTTGATGAGGTTTAAAATAGCCGCAGGCAGTTCGTTCTTTTTTAAATACCGAGAAAGGTTAAAGGATAAGGTCAGCTTGGGGACTGGCAGGGGATGTCCGTGGAACCGCTTTGGAATGAAAACGACAGGAAGCTGCTTCGAACGGATTCTTCGTTTTTCCTGATTGCGAGGGGTGGCGGTCAAATAAATTCGTGCTGCATCCGGTTTCCCGGCTCTTTTCGCTGCAAAATGAAGTGACGGATCGTTATGAAAAGGAAACGCATCGACTTCATCGATTACGATCACGTCAAAAGCATGGGCAAAGCGTAACAGCTGATGGGTGGTCGCGATGATCAATTGTCCGTCCCCAGTCTTTTCACTCTCCCCGTGCAGAGCCTGAACTTCAATAGCTGGAAAAGCTCGTTGCAAACGGGGGAAAAGCTCCCGGACGACGTCAATTCGTGGAGTGGCAAGGCAAACCCGCTTTCCTTCCGCAAGACCGAGAGCAATTCCAGGAAACAGCATTTCGGTCTTCCCGGCTCCGCAAACCGCCCAGACCAGCTTTTCACCTGAACCTGTTTTGACTAAGTCCGCGATTTCGTCGGCTGCCTGCTGCTGGGAGGGTGTCAATTCCCCTGCCCAAGCGAGAGCGTTCTCCCAAGCGGGCCAGAAACATTCCGGACTGCCGATATATAAGGGTTCACATTCAATTACCCTCCCCATTTGAATACAGTTCCGGCAGTAGAGGCAATCCTGTTGACACTTGGCATGAGGTAGGTGACCGAACAGATGCGGCTTTTGATTCCCGCAGCGGCGGCACTGTTTTTTAATAATAGAGGGAACCCGTGTCAGGACAGACGTTTTGGTTAATTCTTCAATATGTTCTGGTGGGATTTCGTGAGGTAAGAGGATCTTCCCTGCATAGTGAGGGAAAGTGTGAGGCGTTGAGTGATGAGGAATCCAGTTGAAGGCTTCGGTTTTCTTAAACAAGAAATCACATCCTACATATAAAATAGAGCCTGCTTGAGTCTCACAAGCAGGCTCTTAGGATGTTATTTTTTATACCAGCCAAGCCCCATGGCGCCTTCGCCAAGGTGGGTGCCGATGACAGGACCGAAATAGCTGACTCCGATTTCCACGTTGTCGAACTCTTTTTCGATTTCCTGTTTAATCTGCTCGGCTTCTGCTTCGCGGTTGGCATGGATGATACAAGCTTTGTATTCCCCACCACTGTTCACAGTCTCTTCGAACAGCGTCAAGATTCGCTTCAACGCCTTCTTGCGCGTACGGATTTTTTCAAACGGAACGATTTTCGTATCGACGAAGTGAAGGACTGGCTTCACTTGAAGCAACCCTCCGACAAACGCCTGCGCCCCGCTCAGACGGCCTCCGCGGTGCAGGTGGGAAAGGTCGTCCGCCATAAAGTACGCTTGCATCGACTGCTTCATTTCTTCAAGCCGTGCAAGGATTTGTTCAGGCGTTGCGCCGTTACTCGCAAGTTCTGCTGCTTCGATGGCATAGAACCCTTGCATCAGGCAGCTGATTTCCGAGTCGAAGGCGTGGACATCGATCCCGTCGACCATATCTCCGGCTGTCACCATTCCTTGGTACGTACCGCTGATTCCGCTGGATAAATGAATCGCCACCACCGCATCGTAATCACGGGCAAGCTCCTCCAACTTCTCAACCATCAATCCGGTAGATGGCTGAGAGGTCTTCGGCAGATCTCCTCCTTCTTTAACCATGTCATAAAAATCATCCGCTTGGATATCCACTTCCTCCTGGTAGGATTCGTGGCCAAAAATGACGTTCAACGGAACCATATGTATCTGTTTCTCATTGCGGACATTTTTCGGGAGATAGGCGGTGCTATCGGTAAGGACCGCAGTTTTCATAGTTCCACTCCTCTTTTATTAGTTTCATATCTTTATACACTATGTATGATTTATGCTTCTATTCGCTTCCTTACATTTTACATGATGCGCCTGAAGTTTGCACCTGTAAAAAGCAAAACCCCTCAAATCTCCTGATCATAGATTTGAGGGGTTGAGGTATACATTTTAATCTTTGAAAAAAGAAGAAAACCGTTCAAAAGTCACCGCTAAATGACTTCGACCCAGCCATTCTTGATAGCTGTTACAACAGCTTGTGTGCGATCATTGACGTTCATTTTCTGCAAAATGTTGCTGACGTGGTTCTTGACCGTTTTTTCACTGATATACAGCGACTCCGCTACACCGCGGTTGCTGTTGCCGTCTGCCAGAAGTTGAAGGACTTCGCACTCGCGGCGCGTCAGCAAGTGCAGCGGCTTACGGTACTCAATCGTACGATAAGCTGAATTTCCAGACGCCTCAGAAAGGCGGCGATACTCGGCTACGAGGTTATGCGTCACTTTCGGGTGAAGATAAGATCCGCCTTCACGGACAACTTTGATCGCTTCGATTAGCGCATCAGAGTCCATTTCTTTCAATAAATACCCTTGTGCTCCTGTCTTCAGGGCGTGGGTCACATAATTTTCGTCATCGTGAATCGATAGAATGATCACTTTCATGTCTGGGTGCTTTTTCGTGATTTCAGCCGTCGCTTCAACACCGTTCATACTCGGCATGTTGATATCCATCAACACGACATCAGGCATATACTGTTCGACAAGGTCGAGAGCGGATGTACCGTCGTCTCCTTCTGCAACAACTTCAAAGCTGGATTCAAAATCTAGTATTCTCTTGACGCCTTCTCGGAATAATTTATGGTCATCAATCAAAACAATACGGGTTGTCATGATCTTTTCCTCCTGTTTCATTAACATCGATCGTTAAGTGATAGAGCTCCCCTATCCTATACTGTTTTTCTCTCTTTTTTTAGTCTTTTTGTCTTTTGTCTATTAACCCTAATCCTTTTCCCATATTATAAACGATTCACGCCTATTTACATAGTTTTAATTAAAATTAACTAGAAATTGGCATTTGAATCGTGACAATGGTCCCTTCTCCGATGCTTGAATCTATGTTCCATTCCCCTTCCAGCATGTCGACACGCTCTCGCATTCCGACTAAGCCGAAGGACTGGTCTTTTTTCTCTTTCGGGTCAAAGCCTTTTCCGTCATCCTTCACGATGATCCTGGCGACCTCGCGAGTGATTTCGATCTTCACCTGAATGTGGCTGGCTTCCGCATGCTTGACAGCGTTTTGGACAGCCTCCTGAATCAGGCGGAAAAGGGCGACCTCATATTTAGACTCAAGTCGGCTCTCACGTCCGAATGAAGTGAAGGAAATCTTGATCTGATTGTAATCCTCGACGGTGGCTAAATACTTTTTCAACGTCGGGATCAACCCTAAGTCGTCTAACGCCATCGGACGCAGATCATAAATGATACGTCTCACTTCATAGAGGGCTGAGCGGACCATTTTTCTTACTTGCTTCATTTCAGCAAGCGCTTCGTCAATCCCACGCTCGCGATACGTACGGTCGACAAGGTCTGACCTGAGCATGACGTTGGCAAGCATCTGGGCTGGCCCGTCATGAATCTCACGAGATAACCGGCGGCGTTCTTCTTCCTGTGCTTCAATGATTTGTAGACCGAACTGCTGCTTCTCCTTCGCATCCTTCATCACGTCGGATACATTCTTGAAGTCTTCCATCAAATAATTTTGCACAACAGAAATTTTTCCGCCTAATGCTTCTGCCCGTTTAATCGTTTCTTCTAAATTACGTAGTCGCAATTCAAGATCGTCCCGTCTCTCCCTCAGCTGCTTTTCCTTCTCACGGGTCATGGATAAATCCATTTGCAGGCTGTGGGTTTGTTCATATACGCGACGGATGTCCTGTTCGGAATATTTTTGGAACTGTTTACTGACTTCGGATAAGCGCATACGTGAAAATTTCACTTTTTGCTCAAGCTTATCTCCTTCTGTAATCAGGGTGTGGACTTGCTTTTTGGCCTCAGTCAATTCTGACGTTAGTTTTTCAAATTCATTTCGTGAATCTTCACTGATTTGGAAGATTTCATCTTTACTGTTCGTGACAGCCTCAACCATTTCATTGATGATATAGTCAAGGGCTTTATCTCCCGTTTTACTCTGCTTCATTGCAAGTCCCTCCATCAATATTCACACAATCATTCGTTTGGCCTAAGCCATTTTATGGGGGTGATTCCAATTTACAAAAAGAAAATTACGGAAAGTTCGCCCCATTTGCCCCTGTCTTCCCCCGATTATATAATAAAATATTAGGAGGTTATCAGATATGTTAGAAAGCTATTATACCGTAAAACCCGAAGGACACGAAGAAGTCACCATCCAAAAGTCACGCTTTATCGGCTATGTGAAGCGGTGCGAAACAGAAGAGGAAGCACAGGCTTTTATTAACGAAATAAAGACAAAACATAAAGATGCGACGCACAATTGCTCGGCCTACATGATCGGCGAACATGATTTGATCCAAAAAGCGAATGATGATGGCGAACCGAGTGGAACAGCAGGCGTCCCTATGCTTGAAGTTTTGAAAAAGAAGGGTTTGAAAGACACGGCGGTTGTTGTCACGCGTTACTTCGGGGGAATCAAACTCGGAGCAGGCGGCTTGATTCGCGCTTACGGGGGAACTGCTTCTGAAGCCATTAACAAGACTGGTATCGTCAGAAGACAGTTAATGAAAGAAATGAAAGTGACGATTGGGTATACGTTGCTCGGCAAAGTGGAAAACGTCGTACGTCAATCTCCTTATACACTTGAGACGATTAATTATATGGAAAATGTGGAATTACTAATATATGTGGAAAGTGGTCAGGAAGAAGAGTTTCAAAATTGGATCACCGACCTGACAGGCAATCAGGCACAGATTACTCAGGGTGACTCCACATACGTTGAATTCGATGTCACCTCTGAATGAAGGAGCATGAGTCAACTATGAAAAGCAGAACGCTCAAGATCGTGTTATGGTCTGTCGCACTCGTTCTCCTCATTGGTGTCGGAGCAGCGGCAGGTTATGCCGCCTATTTAATGGACCAAGTCCGCGAAACAGCCGACCAATCCGTTCAAAAGCTTGAACGTGGAGACAAATCAGATATGCGCGAGCAGGTGGTCAACCCGGGTGATGATCATATTTCCGTTCTTTTCATCGGAGTTGATGGAAGTGAAGTAAGAGAAGGCAGCACCCGTTCAGACGCTCTCGTCTTAGCTTCTTTCAATGATGATGATAAATCCGTGAAAATGGTCAGCATCCCACGTGATTCTTATACGTATATTCCCGAAATCGGATACGAGGATAAGATCACGCACGCGCATGCTTTCGGAGGAGTCGACGCGACAGTCGAAACCGTTGAGCAGATGTTCGATGTCCCTGTCGATTATTATGTTCGTTTGAATTTTGATTCATTCGTAGAAGTTGTTGATGCGATGGGCGGCGTTCAATATGATGTTCCTTACGATTTGATGGAACAGAACAGTAAGGGACAGTTACAGGCTATTGAACTTGAAGAAGGGTATCAGAGATTGAACGGTGAAGAAGCATTAGCCTTAGCACGGACAAGGAAGTACGACAACGACCTTGCCAGAGGGCAAAGGCAAATGGAACTGATAGAAGAAATCGCCCGCCAATCTTTGAACACAAGATCGATCCGGAATATCGATACGATCCTTTCTACCATCAGCGACAACTTAAAAACGAACCTTACATTTAACGAAATGATCGCCTTTAAAGATTATTTTTTACAAGAAAATGGGCTTACTTATGAGAAAATGCAGCTCAATGGTAGCGGAACATATATTAACGGCGGGTATTATTATGCAGTGGAAGATTCCAGCTTGTCCAACATTCAGGATGAACTTCGAACTCACCTTGGATTAATGGAGCCTTCTGATGAAAGAGACAGCCAGTTTGCAACGGACGATGATGGTAATATATAAAAAAAGAGAAAGGCTCTCTAATAAAGCCTTTCTCTTTTTGTTACATAAAGGAGTTGCTGTCGAATATTGCCCGGGAAATAGATGAGGCGAAAAAAATAAGACGCTGGCCAGCGTCTTATTTTTTCGTTCGATCTCTAATCAGGTTTAAAATCGGTTTATAGTCTTTACTGATTAACCCCGTTATTTCTACAATCAATTCGATCATTAACACCAAACATAAGATGACGAATAGAGCTCCGAACATCGTCGCCTGAGAGAAAATGACGGCTGCAAGACTGAACAAAGCACCGACAGCATAGATGATCAGAACCGTTTCTGGATGGCTGTATCCCAGATTCAGCAAGCAATGGTGTAAATGGGACTTGTCCGGTGCTGATAAAGGCTTACGCTGAATCATCCGTCTTACAATCGCGAATAAAGTGTCGGAAATAGGGACACCAAGTATAATGACCGGAATGATGAAAGAAAATAAGGTGACATTTTTGAACCCAAGCAGCGACAGGACACTGATCATAAATCCAAGGAATAAAGCTCCTGTATCCCCCATGAAAATTTTGGCCGGATAAAAGTTGTAAATTAAAAATCCGAGTGTCGCCCCAAGCATCATCAGTCCTGCGAAAACGACGAACACATTCCCCATCGTTATCGCAATTCCGGAAATCGTCAGCAGCGCAATAGCCGAAACACCGGCAGCGAGTCCGTCTAAACCATCGATTAAATTGATGGCATTTGTAATTCCTACAATCCAAAGGATCGTGATCGGAATGCTTAAGTAACCAAACTCGAGCGTCCCTCCGAATGGAAGGTTGATGAATTCGACTTGAATCCCTCCGAGTACGACAACACCAGCAGCAAGTAGCTGTCCAGCCATTTTCAATTTCGGCGAAAGTTCGATCATATCATCTAATACACCGGTAATAATGATGATGGTTGCTCCAATCATGACCGGCCATGTAAAGGCGCTTTTGGGGAAGAAAATGAGCATTCCCGCAGCGAAACTTATAAAAATCGCAAGACCGCCGAGACGCGGCATTATATTTGTATGAACTTTACGTTGATTCGGTTTGTCGGTAGCACCGATTCTCACCGCCATCTTTTTCACGATCGGCGTGATTAAAATCGACGCAATGAAACAAAATAATAAGGCCTTATATTCCATATTTAAGACCCCTCCTCAGGTTTAGTATATCCTCTCCAGGTGTATAAAAAAGCAGATAGTTTCTTCCAAGAAATTTGCTGTATTTTCTATCCGATACCTGATGAACTCCCGATAATTATAGCACGTCTACTTCGGATGGATAAGCACTTTTTAATTAATTATTTGTTACCTTTTTTACAAAAAAGTTAAACATGTTCCAGACGGATTTCAACATAAAATTTGGAAGCGATAGCCCCATTTCCCACCCTATATTTCATACCTTCAGAAAAAGATGACAGAAAAAAGTTTGCTTAATGCTGATTTAGTTAATAAAATACTTAACGACCGCGTTCGACATAGCGATAGAGAAAACAGCACATACTTTTCAGAAGGGTGGAACCTATATGGTCCAAAGAGAAAGAAAAAAATTAGATAAAACCTTAAAGCCGCACTGGGTATGGGCAATTGCCTTCGGCTCAGCGATCGGATGGGGCGCTTTCGTCCTTCCAACTGACTGGATCAGTCAGGCTGGACCGATCGGTGTCGTCATCGGCATCCTTCTTGGTGCTTTACTCATGATGATCATTGGGGTCAGTTATGGATTCTTGATCGAAAAATTCCCTGTGACCGGTGGGGAGTTCGCTTACGCCTATATAGGCTTCGGAAGACATTTTGCTTTTATGGCGGGCTGGTTCTTGACGCTCGGCTATATTTGTATCGTCGCGTTGAATGCTTCCGCACTCGCCTTGCTCGCTAAGTTTTTATTTCCAGACTTTGTCCGGACCGGTAACCTTTACATGGTGGCCGGCTATGAAGTATCCATTATTCAAATCGCCATCGCGAGTTTAGCTCTTATCATTTTTGCATTATTAAATATCCGTGGCGCAAGCTTCTCCGGTCAGACTCAATTTGTCTTCAGTATGATATTGATTCTCGGCATCACCTTGCTAGCCGTTGGAGCAGTCTTTACGGAGGGACCGAGCCTCAGCAACATCACACCTGCTTTCACACCTGAGAAATCAGCTATTGCCGCAATTTTGACCATTGTTGCAATTGCTCCTTTTGCCTATGTGGGCTTTGATAACATCCCTCAAACAGCAGAAGAATTTACATTTGAACCGAAAAAAGCCTTCAGCCTCATTATCTGGTCTCTTCTTGCTGCCGGCCTTGCATACAGTGCCATGATCCTGATCACGGCAAGCACTATGCCTTGGCAGACGCTTCTCAGTCAAATTGAAGCCAACCAGTCTGTTTGGGGCACAGGAGACGCGATCGAAGGCTATTTGGGTCGTGCCGGTGTACTGATTATCGGGATCGCTGTCTCGATGGGGATATTCACCGGATTGAACGGTTTCTACATTTCAGCCAGCCGTTTGACGTTCGCCATGGGACGGGCTCGTATTTTGCCTGATGTGTTTAGGAAACTCCATCCGAAGTACGGTACGCCTTATGTAGGGATTCTCTTCACATTAGCTGTCTGTCTCATTGCCCCATGGTTTGGCCGTGAAGCCTTGCTGTGGGTTGTGGACATGTCTTCAACGGGAGTCGCTATTGCGTACTTTTTCTGTACAGCGACCGCTTATAAATTTTTCAGATGGTCTGAAAATCAACCATCAAAAGGCTACGCCGATACCGTTTCTCCAGGCAGGAAACTTTTATCGTTAATCGGTATGATCAGCTCAGTCGGATTCCTTGTCCTCCTTCTTTTCCCGTGGTCACCCGCGGCATTGGGAATCGAATCCCTGATCGCCCTCCTAGTCTGGATCGCCATCGGAGTCGTCTTCTATCTAACGAATTCCAAACGATTCAACCAGATCGAAGAAAAAGAAATGAACTATCTCATCCTTGAGAAAGAAGAAATCGGAAAATAAAAAAATGAGAATAGCACGGCGTTTCATTTATGACATGAATTAATAGTAAACTTCTGAATTACAACACTTTCTGAGAATGCGAACAGCGTTCTACAAAAATTGATGTTTCCGTTTATAGAGTAAGAATTTGGAGGGGCGGGAAATACCTCGCTTTCCATGGGCGGGCGCTGAGCTTCCTCGCAGCTCCGCTCCTGCGGGATCTCAGCCTGCCCTTACCTCCCCATAGGAGATTCCTGTGGGATTTAGTTTAGGCCCTCTTGAATAAAAAGAAGCCCTCCCGTAAGATGCATTTGTACAACCAAATACAAACATCCAAAGGAGGACTTCCCTTTGAATCATAAGCGGA
>SCFO01000006.1 GCA_004078665.1 Halobacillus fulvus
CTTCCCTTTTCGTTGAACGAACTTGGTTTCACGAGCGATTTTACGCACAAAACTTTTGGACAAAGTAGATGAAATAGCTTTGGCAAATACACGAAAATGGTTTCGGACATTCATGAATTCTCATCCTCCCTTGGAAATTTCATCAAGGAAGGATAACGAGATCGGCTATATGTTTCAACGTTTTAGCTTAGCTTGACGGCTATGCGGGGACGGTTCTGCCTGTCCCGCCGAGTGTTATTTGGGATTATTTGGGCGCTGTGAGAGGTATAGCAAAGGTAGGATAGCATGTTGGAATGAATGAGGAGGTTTTATTATTAAGAGGGCTTTTATTTGGAGTCTGCTCATGGTGGTGGTTTTCCTATCTGGTTGTCAGCCGAATGCGCCAACTACTAATACGTCGGGTGAGTCTGACAAAATAGAGGAAATAGAACAGAAAGTACATTCAACAGGCCCTGTTACTATAGATGAAGCGGTCGATCATTTTCCGACCGAAATCGTAGAACCGCAGAAATTCCCATTTAAAATAGGAGAAACCATAGCATACGTGGACAAGTACCAGAAAGGGCTGTTTCAGGAAGATATTATTGTTTCGTTAAAGTATTATGCTAAAGGTGTGGATCCGGACCCGGGTTCAGCCTTCACTACGAAGGGACCAGCTGTGGAGTATAATATCAGCAATTCTAAGAACCTCATTGAGGAAATCAATAAACCTGGTTCTCTAGAATCTTTTAAAGAGGATACGATTGGGCACCAAACCGCGTATTTTCATTTTGATATAGAAGATAATGCTTCACAGGTCGTCTGGTGGGATGGGGAAAAGGAACTGGTGATGGGCTATATTGGGGGTTCAGACAAAAAGAATGAGAACGAGCTTAGGGAGATTTTAATTGACCTATATTCTTCTGTTAATCAGTATAAATAAAAAGGCAAGAGTTCAACTTTCGAACCCTTTACCGTTAACTTATATGTTTCTCACAAACACCTTATATAATAGGAAGGTTGTTTTACGTCCATTAAACCGTTATATAAAGGTTATTGCCCATTCACATTAGGCATTTTATTTTCGGTAGTAGGCATTTTAGTTATCACAATTGGTTTGCTTATATCGGCATTTGGAAGTTGTTGAGGCTCCGCTTTACCAGGCATAGTCTGCACATTTTCCGCTTCTGGGGGGAGAGGCTCCTCAACAGAATCCATGATAATGATCTTCTGTTGAATTTGTTCATTGTCTTGGAGTGCTTTCTTCTGAGCTTGTTCTTGTTTTTGGGAATCCTTCGAACTTTGGCAACCTAGTAAAACAAAGCTTAATGATAAAGTCAAAATGATAAAAGTTATTTTTTTCATTAAACCACCTCTTTTTCATTATGGTCTAGTTCACTAAATGACTTATGACGAATCACTACTATACTCCCGAACATTTTTTTGGAAAATTTTTGTATCTCCAGATTACCATATGTAACCCCTGCTGAAAACAGGCCCTGCCAACAATCATTCGGGGTTCGGTGGGACAGTGGGGTCGGTTCTGCGCGTCCCGTGGGACAGGGAGAACCGTCCCCAACTGTCCCACGATAACCAAGCCCAACAGCCCCCCACTCACTCTTCAAAAACCGCTCGTTCAGCAGCCTTTAGTGCTCCTTCGAGGTGACCGCCGAATTGGGTGGCGGTCTCTGTGCCGGCGAAGGCGATTTTCTTTTCCCACACTCCTGAGACTGGTGGTGGTCCGTAGGTGGGGAAATCCCGGAGCGGTTCCTGGTCTTCTTCTACAGCCGTTTCGGGGTCTTGGGACCAGTCTTTGTAGAGGATCGCTTCTAGGTTTCGGGCGTCTGTTCCGAACAACCGGACGAGCTGGTCGATGACGGCCTCCATGACTTCCTCCTCGCCGAGTTGCTGACGCGTTTTTGCTGGCATGCCGAAGAATCCGAATAGGGCGCCGGATCCTTTTTCAGGTGACGCGTCGTGGATCTCCTGTAACGGTCCGACCCAGCTTGTCGCAAATCCAGACAGATCAGATTGTCGCCAAAAGGGGCGGTCGTAGATGACGACGGCTTTGGCCTGTCCGGCCATCCACGTGGATGTGCTTGTCAAATTGGCAAGCGTTTCAGGCGGTAGCGAAGGGGAAAACTCGATATAGCGCGCAATCATTCTGGGTGGCAGTGCCAGGATGACTTTACTCGTTTCCAGATTTTCAACTTCCCCTTGCCCACGATCCGCTTCGACCGTAAGATCTCCGGATTCATCAAGACGGATTGCCGTCACCTTCTTCGCGAGCTCGATCACTCCCTCTGGAATCGTCGCGGCGACTGCATCAACCAGCGTTTGGACGCCTCCTGCGATACGGACCGATTTTTCCACTGCGTGATCCGGAAGCACAAGACGTTCCGGCGGCTGGCTTTCCACTCGTTCCGAAAGCATCGCCCCTTTTGTATATTGATCAAAAGTCCGGATATCAAGCTCTTCGATTAAATGAGTGATGGTAGTCTCATACTGTGGCCAGAACCATGTCGGGCCGAGGTCGAACGTACCCAAGTCAGGGCTGTCCGGATCGGTGGTGCTCATGACTCTCCCGCCCACTCTATCTCTTGCCTCGAGCACCTTGCATTCCACGCCTTCACGACTAAGGAGCGAGGCCGCCCGCAAACCGCTCAAGCCTGCTCCTACGATGATGACAGGTTTGTTCATAGTATCTTCCTTCCCAATCTTTATGTATCTCCCATCATACGTGAATCCTCGCCCGATTTTGATTCTTATGCCTGCTGCTCTATTTTGTACTTCCAATAAGTTTTCGTGCCGTTATGGATCAGGACCGTATTTCTAGGCACTTTTGTTACTAAAAGAAGGAAAGATAGGGCATCGACGGAAGAAGCGATCGCGTTCAAGAGAATCAGGGCTTTCATTACAGGAGTCAGAATTCCCAAAAGGCTTAGCACGATGGGGAGCAGAACAGACAGCGTAACAAAAGGAGCAGCCGTGATCAGCATAAACCTCCCACGAGACAGGACCTCTTCGGTCATCACATAGCCGCCGAACCACGTAAGCCCGATGAAAGTCTTGTTCGATTTCATAAAACCGGGGACGAACACTAGATGAAGCAATTCGTGGACGACGATCATCATCAAAATCAGGAAAAGCACCCCGAGATTTACTGTGATGACAATCGACTCAGGCGGAAAGCTGATGCCGAATTCACTTAAAGAAAAAGTAGAAAAAAGCTTCAACACACCGATGACCACCAAAGCGTTCAGCACCATGAACGGGATCGAAATGAGAATGATCCAGACCGGATTCTCCGGTTCTCTTATCGGAGTCCAGCTGTTTGCAATAAGATGCCGATGCTTCTGCTCATCGACCTTAGGCGTCTTGTTTTTGATTTTCATAGAGCTCTCCTTTTTGGGGGACAGTTGGGGACGGTTCTGCCTGTCCCAGCCAGCTTAGCTAAGTGGGACAGTCGGGGACGGTTCTCTCTGTCCCGTTTCACTTTCTTCCGAAAGCAGAAGCAACAGCTATGGTAAATAGCACAAAGAATACGAGGCCTACACCTTGTAATATGTTTATCAATCCCAATAATCTTCCTCCTTTCATAAATTCGAATGATTAATGAAATAGACAGTCAGGCTATGTCAGCCCTTCTCACTCACGGTTCCCTGGTGGAAGGTCATTTGCCACCTTCCATCGCTGAATTTCCAAACCGAGCTACGCAGCGAGTGCTTTTGTTTTTGCTCGATGAATATTTTGAATGTCGTAAGGGCGGATGTCGGGGAAAGGTATTTCATCTCAAAGTCACGCATCGTAATTCCGGGATCTTCTTCCTCTGGCAGCCGGTTTAAGATGTTGACTTTATCATAAATCTCACCTGTGCTAGAGTACTCGACAAAATCATCCGCAATCAGCTCATTCAAGCGTTCAGCGGATTTGCGGACCTCCGTGGTGAGGAGCGTGGCTTCTAATGTATAGAGGTGGGCTTTCAATTCGTCCAGGTTGATCATGTGAACACCTCCTTTTTGTTGTTGAGCTTAAGGTTGCAGCACTGATTTTCAGTTTTTCAAGTTTACTCATGTGATTTCTCAATATTCCTCCATTGAGAAAAGATTTCGTAGATCGCAATAACGAATACCATCCAGAAAAACATATTATTAAATGATATCCCGGAAGAAGATTTACCACCTAGAACAGTAAACAAACCCATTAAAAACACAATATAAAAAGAGAGAAATACTTGCGATTTCAAGACAGTTTTTTGGTCATCCCTTTTATTCTTATTCAAAAACATACTGAATAAAAATAATCCGAGCACAAGGAATATAAATACCGCCTTTGGAACTTCAATCGTGGTTGCAACACCCGGAAAGTAGTCATAAGCGAATAACACTGTAAAACCCAAAACAATAAGTATAGTGATATACTTCAAGGCCATTCACCCACTATCAGCAATTGCATAGACTAACCCCTATTGAAATGAAATGATTGATAATTGCCCGTTTCAGAAGAGAATTTTAATGGATTTCCGTCTTTGGGTATCCCTTCAAAATAAGCTCCGATGCAACCAGTGGTACACCTGTGGCCAGCTACCAGAATGTTTAGATCCGTCTTTCCATATTTAGTTTCAAGTTCTTCCATAAATTCAAACACTCTTTGAACAAACTTCTGTGGTTCTTCAACCCCTTGATAGAACGAGGAATCAGGTAAAGGACCATTCATCTTTACCTCGCTTATATGTAGTCCATCAGCTTCACCCAAGTCAAAAACATCCAATCGATCATCCACAGTAGCTCGTTTCCCCGTCACGATTTCTGCTGTTTGTACAGCTCTCTTCTGTGGCGATGAAAATATAAAATCGAAGGGTATATCCTCTAACTTGTCTCTTAAAGCTTTTGCTTGTCCTAAGCCATACTCGTTTAACGGCAAACCCTTTCTCCCCTGCATTCTTCGTTCTTTATTTAAGTCTGTTTGTCCATGTCTAATCACATATATCACTCGAATATCCCCAAATCTATTTGAAATGAACTTCTTGTAAAATCATCGCCACGACCTTGCTTCAAGACACTAGCTAAGATTTTTTAAAGTTACAAAAGAGGTGGTCACCAAACCCTCCCCCCCTCGAACAAACCCTTTTTTGAACAAATCATACCACTCCCTCAGCTCTTCACCCTCTAGGACATTCAACTCACTCAAAATATCCCTAGAGAATTCTATCGCTCCACTCCCATTCGCAGTAATCAGCCCTCTATCACGAACAGATTGTGCCTCTACATACTTCTCGTCACCTTTGTAGTTCGGTGCCCCTTGCTTCAAGTGGGCCAATGAATTTCCCGTATGACGGTGTTCATCAAGAAATCCGTGATTTCCTAGAAACGTAGTAGCGTCACAGATCGCGGCAACCGGGATATCCTTTTCAAAGCAAAAATCCACGAGCTTCCTCGCCTGCTGATTCTTTTCTTCTTTCCATCCAGTCCCTCCAGGAATAATTAACATCGCGAATGCCGTTGTGAAGGAAAAGTCTTGCAAACTATAATCCGGCAAAACCCTCATTCCGCCCATCGAAGTTTTCGGATCGCTGTCTATCGCTATCGTTTGGACTTGATAACCCGATCCCGGCTTATTCAGCTCGGCCGTCACGTAAGCCGCTTCCCAATCAGCAAAACCATCTGTGATCAAAACATACACATTCTCCATATGTACTCCCCCATATTCTCCGTTTAACGAATCGCCCTTAGTACCAATTATTTCAAACTGACTTCAGGAACTCAATCGTTTATTTCAAATAAAAGAGAGCCTATCAACATGATCGATAAGCTCCCTTAACCAGACTTTCTGCCGGACTTCCCTCCATACAGAAATGCTGTACCTTTGGATGACTACTGAAGAGGGCATCCATCAGACTTCAAAGCCTTTTCCCCATCCTCATAAACGTCACAGGATACCCACTAAAGCTATTCTCCACCTCTTTCTCATACTCAAACTCCAACTTCTGATAAAAAGGAAGACTTTCATTCCCTTTCAATATGTACAACGTCATACGTTTCGCCAGTGGAAAGTGAGCGACTCCAGCATCAAACAAGGCTTTTCCAATCCCATTCTGCTGGACATCAGGACGCACGTACAAGGATTCCAAGTGCAGCACCTTAGCCGCCTCTTTATAAGAAAAAAAGGCGTACCCCGCGATTTTTTCGTTATCGACAGCCACTAACATGTGACTGGTTCGAAACCTTTCGTCCATCGTTTCTTGAGAATAAGCTTCATCCAAGGTCTGTTTTTGGACGTGTAGAGGAAGAATCGAGTTATATGTATCTAGCCAGGTGATCCTCGCAAGCTCTTTTACTTCCTCCACGTCATTTATATTCATTTCTCTGATTTTCATGGTTTTGACCACCTTTCTATTAGTCCTCCATCACCATAATTTTAAAAATATACCTTCATCTATTTGTTCACCGAGATAGTAAAGTCCACTGTTTCTTTTCAATTTTCCAAGCCTCAACTCCTCCTTTTTTCATATAATTGGAAAATTAATTATAAAGTAGAGGAAGTATGTTACATTCGATGCGTCGCTCAAAACAAAAAATTGAAACTTTTTGAATCGCTGTTTACTCATAAGAGTAAGGAGGTGGCCATTTGGCACATAAGAGGATTGTGAAAAAGGCGATAAGAGGGAATGCAGAGGCCTTCGAATCATTGATTAAAGAACAAAGAGAAAAATTATATAAAACAGCTTTTCTTTATGTCCGGAACCAAGAGGACGCATTAGATGTCGTGCAGGAAGCTGTTACAAAAGCATTTGTATCGATAAATCAGTTAAAAAAAACGGAACTATTCAACGCCTGGCTCATGAAAATTTTAATACATACGGCTTATGATGTACTGAACAAGAAAAGGAAAGTCGTTCTTACAGAAGATTTTTCTAGTTATCAAGATCAGAAATCACTGAAGATCGAAGAGAAAATCGATCTCCTCTCAGCTATAACGACGCTGGATCACCGTTACAGAACAGCAGTCATTCTTTTTTATTTTCATGATCAGTCAATCAAAAGCATCTCCGAGATCATGGATAAACCAGAAGGAACAGTAAAGACTTACCTTCACCGTGCCAAAAAGGAACTAAGAAAGCTTTTAGGGGGAGTGAGTAACGATGAAAAAAGATACGTTTGAAGAGCACTGGGATGCCATCGAAGTACCCGAAGAGAAACTGGACACGGCGATTACTAAAGGAATCACGGTAGGAAAAAAAGCGCGGCCAATGAAGAAGCGTTGGAAGTCGCCGACCTTATTATCATCGGCTGCCGCTTCACTGATTCTTGTCTCTGGATTCGTTTTTTCTCCAGTTACTGACGTGCTTGCAAAAGTACCTCTATTGCATTTTGTATACGATGAGATCTCGTCTCCGGTAGGGCGTGACCTGTTCCACACCCAATCCGTCACAGCACTCAATGACCAGGCAACCAGTCAAGACATAGGGCTAATGATCACAAGCGCCTATTATGACACTATGCTAATTGGAATCACATTCAGCGTAACTTCCGACAAGCTTTCCTTGGATAATATAAAGGAGAATGGCCCTGAATCAGGGTATAGTTATTATCTGTTTGACGGAGATGAACAGAATCAATGGGCGGGGGCGACGAGTGAACTGAAGGAAACGGACGACGGATTCGTAGGGGCTATCGAATTTTATCGATCTGATCAATCGTTAGGGGATGATTTCACCCTTCCGATCACCTTCACTTCGATCTTAGGCCAACAAGGCAGATGGAAATTTGATATCCCTATCGAGGAAAAAACTCCAGAAAAAATAAAAACAACAGAACAAGCTGACACAACCAAGGGAGGCTATTCCTTTCGTTTAAATTCCATAACAAAAGGTGAAGCGACCACCATTTTGGACTACACGACCACACGGCCAAAAGAGGGGGAAAACGACCATTTCACGATTGATGTAGTTGATTCGCAAGGAAACAAACTCTCCAAGGGAAGCATCGGAAGGCAACTTAATGTACAGGAAACTGAAAGCACCTTAAATGTACAAGAACGCTCCCTTTTCACCAGTCCACTTGATGAGAAGGATCGGTATATTGTGATTCACCCCGAAGTAAGCAAAAGTGAATTCGATACTATCCAACCTTTTGAGAAAACTCCCTTTGATATCGAGAGTGATCGATTCGGTTACAAAATAGTTGTAAAAAACGTACAGAGGAAGAATCAAAAGTTAACCATTGATTACGAACTAGAAAATGTAGAGCGTGGGAAATTCCGGGAGGATCACTTTCAAAACTTCGCCGATCAGATCAAGCTGATCCGCTCTGAAGACGTATTAGCAGGGGATGACGGTCAAGCTCAATATGAAGCCTTAAAAGAAAACTCGCTGATTCTCGGGAAAAACGGCAAAATCATAAATGAAAAGGAACTTCGTTTACAATCGACGTTTGACCTTAAGAACACTTCGAATTTCAATCTAAAGGATTATTCTTTGATGGTACCGCTCGGTATTTTTGGTCGGAATGATCCGATTGAGTTGGATCCTATTAAGGTGGATCTGACCTCTGATTGAGGATACTTCTAGTGTTAAAACGGCACAGCTTCCGAGTATGGAAGCTGTGCCTTATGTCTTGACGCCAAGCAGCTCATCCCCAAAGCAACCCCTTCTTCTCCAAGGCTGACTCAATCTCCTCCGAAAACGGAACACCTTCCCCGATCACAAACTTCCACTCCTGACGGTTCAGAAACGCTTCCCGTTCTTTCCGCTCCCTGATCTCGATCATATCTTCCAGCGATCGATTGACAGGAGTCGGATCACTCTTGGCCACCTGGTTGTGATAATGCTGGAGGAAGTCCTTCTCCGTACATCCATTGACTTTGACAAAATGATTTTTCAGACGATTCATGACGAACTCTCGTTTCTTCCGGTCCTTTGTTCTGTGAACCACATGATGAATATGCTTCATGTCATGACACAACTTACATAAGGCCTGGACATCCTCGAGAATGAGCAGGAATCGTTCTTCATCATATCCCCATATTTCATGGGCCTCGAGGTTTGTTTCCTCATGAACACCGCATATTTCGCATGTGAAATCACTCTTCTGCTGTACATGATCCCGAACGGCATTCCACAAAGAGCGGGGAATGGAATTTCGGACGGTTTTGTTTTGTGCATAGGAGGGTTTGCGAATTTCTATCGTTATTTTGTAGTTTGGCATGATGACCTCCGTGTGTGGTTCTTGGTGTTTTTCTAGGAACGACGGAGCTGTGTTGCAAGCTCCGTTTCAGATTGAGCTGCGAGTCCCCTTCAATCAATCATTTGTCAAAGCTATGACCAGAAAATAACAGCTCCTCAATCACATTATATGCGTTCATCCATCATCCTTCTTCTTTTAAAAACGGAGGATGTTTTGTGAAAATAAATATAACAAACAACCCGAAAACCGAGAAGAAACTTGAAGTAAGAGCTGAAAATCCATTCAAGGTAAAGGTCTCGTAAATAACCCAAGCCGTTGCAACACCCGCAATCAACGCAGGTAGATAATATTTCTTTTCCTCAGCACTTTTCACTTTGATTATTAGATAGATCATCTGTAAAAGAAGAAGACTGAGAAGGACGACCTTCAGTATCACTTTGATTCCTCCCTCCATAAAAACTCCCAGCAAACGAACGACACTCCAGTACCAATTATTTCAAAACGACTCTAATAACTCAATCTATTTTTCCAATAAAAGAGAGCCCATCTAGTCATAGATAAGCTCACAATTCGTAGAGTTTTTACAACCAACAATTAAAACTTAAATTTCCCGACCTGCCCAATCAAATCCGTCGCCAACTCGCTCAACGTCTCCGCTGAAGCCGCAATTTCTTCCATCGCCGCACTCTGCTCCTCCGCGAGACCAGCAACCGACTGTGTTTGTCCTGTCGCTTGCTCCGTTAATGCCCCCACTTCCCTGAACGCTCCGGATACCTGGGTCGAATGGGCGGACATCGCTTTTGAAACCTCAGAAACTCCTTCTACCTGTACGGCTACTTGATTGATGGACACGAGAATATCGTGGAGGCTCTCTCCTGTGTTTTCCATCCATTTCACTCCAAGACCGACATCATCCGAAACGGTATTCATTTTGACGACCGTCTCTTGAGTCTCTTTTTGTATCGCCTGGACAAGCTCTGCTATTTGATTCGCCGAGTCATTGGATTCCTCCGCAAGCTTCCTCACTTCATCAGCAACAACGGCGAACCCTTTCCCATGTTCTCCTGCTCTCGCCGCTTCGATTGCAGCATTCAAGGCAAGCAGATTGGTCTGCGCTGATATATCCGTGATCGCTGTAATGATCGACTCGATTTCTTTGGAACGCTCATCGAGGGAGCGGATCGACCGGGACGTGTCCTTCACATTGTTTTCGATCGTCCCCATCTGTTCGATCGATTTCGTTACGTTCTCCTCACCCTGCTTCGCTTTTTCAACGGTGTTTCTCGATGCTACCGCCACTTCGGCACTCGTTTCCGCTATCCTCGTAATGCCTTCATCCATTTCACCGATCGACTGAACACTCCTGTTCATTTGCAAAAGCTGCCCCTCTGCTCCTGCCGCAATCTGATCGACCGCTCCAGAAACCTGCTGGGTCGCTGCATTCGTCTGTTCAGAGCTTGCCGTAAGTTCCTCGGAGGAAGCGGCCAGATTTTCACTCGCTTCTTTTATCGTAAACAAAAGGCTTTGCAAATTCCGTGCCATTTCATTCACGGATTCATTCAAATAGCCGACTTCATCCTTGGACCGGACTTCTTGTAGATCCACCCTCAAATTCCCGCCGGCAATCTCTCTGGCCACTTCCGTCAAATGGTTCAGCGGCCGCAATTTCTTGAACAAAAGGATGAACGTGACAATAAGCGTCCCGAACACTAGTAAAGAGGAAATCATCATCGTAATAAAACTGTTACGAACCGAAGCAATAGCATCATCTACTGTTGATGCTGTCCACTCTTCCAATCCCGTATTAAACTGACCGATCGGCCCAGCGATTTTCGCTTTCCCGTCGTCATAAGCATCCCCGAACACAAGCGATCTCGCCTCTTCCAAATTGCCATTTTCAACGGCAGCCATCGCCTGCTCTTCAAGTCCAATCAAGTCATTCGACTGGTTGGCTGCTTCCTCTACTAAGCCTAGTAGATCGGCAGGAACATTCAGCTCCTCCAACCTTGCCACCACCTGCTCTCGTGTCTGAGTCTCCTCAACCTCTCGCCAATAATTATCAAAATGTTCACGATCCCCGAACTGAGTGTAGGCACGGACTTCATTCGTCAAATAATCCGAAGCGCCCTGCAGTTGGGTGGCCAACTGTAAAGACTCAACCTCCACCTCAACGGCGCGATTTTGCAATTCAATATTTTGAGACAGGGAATACATTGACCATCCTGTAACGACAAGTAAAACGACACTAATGCCAGCAGCGACTTTTAGCAGGGTCTGAAGCTTCATCTGAACTCCTCCTCTTTTTTTGATAGCGCTTTCAATAAATGGCAGTAAACTCCTACTATTTATTTCGGTTGAAAGTCGCGTAACGTTTACTAGGAGAGACAGATTATTATTTCGAAAAAACTTAATGAGATTAAATTTACCGTTTGATGATGATACTAATCATTTCATTCGCTTTGATAGAAATATTTAATTATATAGCGGGTACGACCTGTACGTTCTATCCTCTTATTTCTGATTTGACATACATCACTAGAGGCACCAAACAAAAAGCCAGCATACCAAAAGACATAAGCCCTATCGTTTGAACAAGATACGAATCATTAATGAACGGAAAAGCTCCACCACTCATTCCATAAACAGCTGCCAACACGGAAACCACAACATTGATCATTAACAATTTTGAGTACGCAACACTCTTTTTTCTAGACTTGTAGAATGCTATTCCCGCTACCATAATCCCTGCGTTAAGGAGAAACCCATACAGTAAGATTAAATAGAAAGTCGTGCACACCCCCAGCATTTATGTTTTTTCTTCATCAGTACTAAGGATTTTGAAATCCAAACGTCCCCATCAGAAAAGCAATCACGAACAATAGGAGAATAAAGGAATGAAGCAAGATCAGGAGTGCACGAGGAACACCTTTGATTCCAGCGACCGCCAATACGATTCCAAGGATTGAGGTGATGAAAGGAGTGTAAACACTGATATCCATAAGGAGCTGGAAGAACTGGCCTCCCCAACTTGAAGGGTTGTACACAAAAATGGCAAAAGATATAAATAGGAAGACTCCAGATAGAATCGAATAGAACATTTTCATCGGTCATCCACCTCCTAATAACTCCATGGATGTATGGATCTACATTCCATCTTCATTGAGAGATTTTTTAAAACTACTAAAGACGCGTTGATAATCCCATCCTGTTTATTTGTATTTAAAAACTACTAAATGACAGGCTTCACATCTCAATGCGGGGATTTTTTTAACTTTAAGCCAGGCATCCTTCACCAAGGTTTCACTTCCGTAATCCATATAGATGGACTCCCCCGATTCTGACCAACTAATCCTGCGTGGAGAAAAAATATAGCCCTCTTTTAGCTCGTTTCCGCATTCCGGGCACTTCATATCCTCATTCATTTCAGGTTACACCACCTTCTGGAAAGACCTGCGCCGCTAGTCCCATCCCTATGCACCATGCTTAATTTCTCGATTTTCGCTTATTCGATGAGCAAACAGCGCCATGAGCGCCACCGGAACCCCGAGCACCATATACATCGTCAAGACCGGGACGATTCCTCCGACCGTCATCGTGTTATTCGCAATGATGACCGTCAGCATGAATAAAGTCAGGAAGGTAAGCACCAGCCCTGAACCCTTTTTCTTTTTACGAAAAGCAGCGATTGCTTCCACCAATGTGCTTGCCGTCGCCATCCCCAAGACCAACTGCATGGCCGGGTGCAAAAGGAACTGACCATGGTGTGTCATCAACGCATAGCTTGAAAGCAAAGTCATCACCACAGCAACAATCAATGTAGAACGTCTTTTGTCTAACACCCTATCCCCTCTTTTCTATAAAAAGTCACTCAATCTCTCATCATTTCGATAAAACAAGCTCCTCTTCCTGCCCCTCCCACTCTAAGATGACAGGAATCTCTGTCTCTTTTCGTGCAATCCTGCAATCTGAACACTCTGTTCTAATCGAAATACGACCATCTGAAAGTCGCTTTGTTCCTTTTAACTGGAGATCTCCCGAGTCGATCCTGTATGTAACGGGAAGTTCGCGGTCTGCGCCTACCCCAGTGTACGTGATGATGAATTCTCTGACCTTGGTCTGTCCATCTTCTACTCCGGTATATTGCCCCGCCCAATTTTTGGACTGCCCACTATATGAGGTGGTTCCGGAACTGTACCAGACGAAGAAGCCGATGAAGGATAGGAGCAGCAAGGAAATGATCAGCCCTTCTTTTTTATTCATCCTATCTCCCCCCTTTATTTCAGTGTGTTGCCAAAGGAAGCTCCTTAAGACGACTCATGAAAAAGTCTTCATCTCGAAAATCATAAAAAATCCAGACTCAACCCTGCATATATGAGAACCGACACTAGGATAAAGAATGAGAAAAACAATCCTTTCTGGAGCGTCGTCCAATTCTTCATCCACCCCCAACGCTTCCGGTCCACATCCAGCCAAAAGAAATCCACCACGACAGCCAGCACCACAATGATTAACGCTGCAAAGGCACTCACGAAATCTCCTCCATTTTTGTTTGTAAGCTAACTATACCATCTAAACTCCAAATAATACCAACCCCCTAATGTCTACTTGGCAATACAGGGACAGGAAGAACCGTCCCCAATTGTCCCACTAAAAAAAGCCCCGAGTCACTCCTCGAGGCCAACATTTACCGGTATTTATTTCTCCATTCAGTTCGTTTGATCTGCCAATTTGACGAGGACGTGCGCCATATGTTCCCGTTCTTCTTTGTTGGCTACATTCCACAATTCATTCAATACTTTTTCTTCCCGGTTTCTAGGCTCCTCGTGATCTGCCAAATAATCAGCGACTCGCTTTGCGCCTTTTGATAGACCTTCTTCACCGAGTCCAAGCTTTTCCCCTTTATGAACCTGGTCACCTAAATAATCTTTGAAAGTTTCAAAGTGTTGAAGGATGTCTTCCTTTTTATCTTCGCTCATTTGTTGTGCTGCATGCTTCGGATCTTGTGCCATGATGATGCCTCCTTTTTATGATGTACAGAGACAGTTTCCTTTTATTGTTATTTTTAAACGTGAAAATTATTTGAAATGCGGGACAGTCGGGGACGGTTCTGCCTGTCCCGCTGAACCGTTCAATCCCCACAACCTACCTCTTACCTTCAATCAACAACCGATGATCAATTTTCAAATGAATACAGGAAATCCTAGAATATAATGGAATTAGAGTAAAGTAGGTGAGGTGATAAGAGTGAATGTGAAAATCGATATACAAGAGAAGCATGAACAGACTTCGGTCACCATTCATGCGAAAGAATGGAGTGCTGAACTAGATCAGCTTGTCCAAATGATCAACGGCTCACAACCTAAGCGCCTGATCGGGATGGACGGTGAACAGTCCGTACTTATCCAGCCGGTGGATATTGAATATGTCTATTCAGAGAATGGCAGAGTCTTCGCTTTCGACGGGAACCGGAGGCTGGAGCTCAAAATGAAGTTGTATGAGGTGGAGGACTTGCTCCATTCCCATCAGTTCGGACGTTTCTCCAAGTCGGTCATCGGAAACATCAATCATATCCAACGCTTCGAATTATCGTTTAATGGCAACCTCTGCGTTTACTTTACTTCTGGTCAAAAAGAATACGTCTCTCGCAGGTATGTCCGCAGTTTGAAGGAAAAATTAACCGGAGGTGGGAAATGATATGGGGCATAGTATCATAGAAAGAATATGGATCGGTCTTGGTTTTGCAGGTATCGTGAACTTCATCGCTGTCACGATTCTCATGCTCAATAGCGTTGATGTAGGTATGGGAGAACTTTGGGGGAACATGTTAGGAAGCTTTATCATAGGTGTTTATTTCAGTGTCGCATCATTGATTTTTGAAAAAGAATCGTGGAGCCCTTTAAAGCAGACGTGTATTCACCTAACGATGTCACTTGCCGTTTTTTATACGCTGGCAGGCGTTGTCGGTTGGGTGCCGTTCGAGTGGCTACCGTTGTTGATCAGTACCGTGATTTTTATAGCGATTTACTTCGTATTTTGGTTCTTCATCGGCCTTTACTTGAAAAAAATGACCTCAGAGTTGAACAAAAACGTCCACTAGAGACAGGAACCTACGAATAAGCGCCGAATCTGACTTAGACCCTGGGACAGTTGGGGACGGTTCTGGTTGTCCCAGTGGGACACCGAGAACCGTCCCCAACTGTCCCTTCTCCCAAACAAAACCACTTGATTCCTTGCACTTTTCGTATAATACTATTAAAGTATATAATGGTTAAAATACTGCCCAAAAGGCAATAGATAAACAAAACGAAGCATGTTCACCTTTGATTTTGGAATCACTTTTAAAGGAAAGGGTCATATATATGAAAGACAATTTTTGGCACGAGTTACCTCGTCCGTTTTTTGTTTTGGCACCGATGGAGGCTGTGACGGATGTCGTGTTCCGTCATGTGGTCACGGAAGCAGCTAGACCTGACGTGTTTTTCACGGAATTCACGAATACGGAAAGCTACTGCCATCCAAAAGGAAAAGACAGCGTACGCGGACGTTTGACGTTCACGGAGGATGAGCAGCCGATCGTCGCCCACATTTGGGGAGACAAGCCTGAATACTTCCGCCAAATGAGTATCGGCATGGTTGAAAAAGGCTTCCGCGGCATCGACATCAACATGGGCTGCCCTGTGCAGAACGTCGCCGGCAACGGAAAAGGCTCCGGTCTGATCCGTCGTCCTGAAGTTGCTGCTGAGCTGATTGAAGCCGCTAAAGCGGGAGGGCTTCCCGTCAGCGTCAAGACCCGTCTAGGGTACACGAAAGTCGAGGAATGGTACGACTGGCTGAAGCACCTGCTCGAGCAGGACATCGTCAATCTGTCCATCCACCTCCGCACGAAAAAAGAAATGAGTAACTTCGACGCGCACTGGGAGCTGATCCCGGACATCATGAAGCTCCGCGACGAAGTGGCTCCGAACACGCTGATCACGATCAACGGCGATATCCCGGACCGCCAGAAAGGTCTCGAGCTTGCCGAGAAATACGGCGTCGACGGTATCATGATCGGACGCGGAATTTTCCACAATCCGTTCGCTTTTGAAAAAGAGAAGAAAGAGCACACGAGCGAAGAATTGCTCGATCTGCTTCGCCTGCAGCTCGATCTTCACGACAAGTATGACAAAGAACTAGAGCCGCGCCTCTTCAAACCGCTCCGCCGCTTCTTCAAAATCTACGTCCGCGGATTCCGCGGCGCCGGCGAGCTGAGAAACCGTCTGATGGAGACCCACTCCACAGATGAAGTACGAGCTCTGCTTGATGAGTTTACGAAGAATTCGGAAGTGAAAGAAGAGAAGAGCTTCTCGGTTTCGCGGTAAGATATTGGAATAAGGATTAGAAGGAGAAGAGCTGTTGTGGCTCTTCTCTTTTTTTGTGGTGTGAGTGGGACAGTTGGGGACGGTTCTCATTGTCCCACATAAGCAGTTGGTTCAGCTTCATTGGGTTGATACAATGATTTTAGGTCGGTAGACTACTTTTTAATTGAGCTAAATTGAAAGGAGGAAATCATCATGCTAGCTTTGCTTTGGCTTCTGATAGGAAGTGTCGCAGGGTTTTTTCTCGGAATTCTTCCTGATGGAATGGGAGTAACGATTCTATTAGGTGCGATTATGGGTTTATTAGTAGCTATTTACCAAAAGATAAGTCCAAATAAATAAAAGGGACTCCTTCAGCTACCTTATAATGATTCTGGAGGCCGTCGCCTTAACAGGGTTTGAATCCAGAGGTTCACTGACATACCACACTTTAATTGACTGACCTTTTTCTACTTCAGAAATCGTTGCTCCTTCAAAAGTGGTAGCGTCATTCACTTTGATTTCATACATAAGGTCACGACTCATCACTATCACTTCATTCGAGTTGATCTGAACAATTTCACCTTCAATGCCCTCAACTTCCATTGGGCGGTCGTGACCGGAGCAACCAAGCAATGTAAGTGCAATCACAATAGATACAATAACTCTCATAGGTTTAAACTCCTTCCGACGGTGGTGGCAATTTTGCTGAGGCTGGGTGGGACAGTTGGGGACGGTTCTGCCTGTCCCTGTCCTTTTGCTTCATACACTTCATAGCTTCTTCCTGAACACAAAGCTTACCTGATCATATTCCATCTTATCCATATAAAAGCGATGCGCATCCGTCCGCTGAAGTCCCGATGATAACGCGACACTTCCAAACCCGTTCTCCTGTGCCCAGTCATGTACATAATCAAGCAACTTTTCCCCATACCCCTTGGAACGGTGGTTCTGATCCGTCACCAAATCGCACACCCATACAAACCGTCCATAATAGAGCGTCGTCATCGGCTTGATGCCTGTGACAGCTACGATTTCCTCGCTATCCAGCAGGGCGAACATTCTATATCTGTCGACTTCCTGGGCCTCTTCCACTAACATCACATATTCTGCTTCCTCTAGATGGGATCTAAGCTGGCGCATAACCGGGAAGGCCTGGAGCCATTCTTCTTTTGTCGTGAGTTCTTTTACAATCATGATTGAGCACTCCTCTTTTATGTAGTGGGACGGTTGGGGAAATTGGGACAAGTGGGGACGGTTCTCACTGTCCCACCTAATACTGCCTAATGCCTTCCCCGACAAAAACAATCCCTGCGACCGCCATACCAATCAGAAAAATACCTAGACAAAGTACACCAATCTGCACTGTTTTCCTTACCATACTACGATCTTTGAAACCTTTCATCGTAAGGATTCCAGCCAATAGAACAAGGATCCCTGTCAATAATACATGTCCCATGTTGCTCATTCCTCCCCTTAGTGAGCGGGACAGGCAGAACCGTCCCCACTGTCCCACTAACCAACACCTAAATTTTACCACAAAATAAAAAACAGCTAAGAGCCATATCTAGTCTCTCAGCTGTTTCCCTACATTATGTAAAACTCCAATTAATCATTCTCCAAAGGTCTGTAAAATTCATACCCTCCATGAAGCGGCAGCTTTTCTTGGATCATCGCATTCATATCTTCTAATTCAAGCTCCCGATTCTCTTGACCTGTTTCTTCCGAATACATCCAGTCTCTGACCTCAGCCCAACGATTCCTCAAATCCGTCATGGCGTCGATTTCCTCTTCGTCCAACTCTCCATCCTCCGTCAGAATGGGAAGGAAGGCTGACGCGCTTTCAAAGAAGTTAGGGTCGAGTAAATCAGACTCTAGAAACATATGCGTGTGTTTGAGTACATCCTGGCTTTGCATCAGGTCAACTTCGAGATCATGCATCCATTCAACAAGACGCTCTCCCTCAGGATTCCTTTCAATCATTGTGTCCATTCGGCTGATGGACTGGTCCACGGAGTAGTAAAAGTGATTGAGAAAAAGCTTCCATTGATCGTTCTCATGCTGGACTTCCTGGTAGCGCTGGTAACCGACAATGGAAAGAGCGATCAAAAGCACAATGGAGAGGATGATGAAAAACTTCTGTCTGATAAAATTCCCACCTTTTCGCTTCTAGGATAACATTTCCATAGCACTGTGAAAATGGGGTGAACGGGACAGGCAGAACCGTCCCCAACTGTCCCACTCAACCTCCCCTCCACTCACCTAATCCACTATCATAATCCGCTGATTCTCATACATTCGCTTGATATCCGGCTTCACCTGCTCGGTAACTAAATAGGTGAGCTGGTCGGTTGGGCAGACGATGTGGTTGGAGATGGTGTCGAGTTTGTCATTCGTCACCATTCCGAGTACCTCCGTCGAGATCTCAGTCATCTTCCCTTTTATTTGGGCTTCTGCCATGCTCGGCACGCTGATGCCGATTTGGGCATCGATTTTGTAGATTCCCATGATATACAGATCGGCCCTCATTTTGCCTAACGCTTCGAAGGTATCGATGCCGAGGTTGACCATCGACTGCTTGAACAGCGTTCCTCCTAGCATGATCACTTCGACGTCGGAATGGTTGGCAAGCGCCATGGCGATGGGTGGGCTGTTTGTGATGACGGTGCCTTTCAGGGTCAATGGCAGCTGATGAACGAGCTGCAGGTTCGTTGTCCCTCCGTCGATCACCAGGACCATATCGTCTTTGATAAAGTCCAAGGCTTTCGTTGCCAAGTTGAGTTTCGTTTCATTATAGATGTTCTGCCTTGTCGAGAAATCTTCGACGGGCGGCCCTTTCCGGAGAGCACCGCTATGCACCCTCTTGATCATGCCTTGATGATCCAACTCTTTCAAGTCTCTTCTAATCGTATCCTCTGAAACGGACAGCCGTTTACTTAAGTCGCTCGCAATTACTTTATGTTCTTCATTCAATATATCTACGATCTTCTGCTGGCGTTCTTGTTTAAGCATCGAATAGGACTCCTTTTATGAATTCTTACTTTAAATTATAGCACAATTCATGCATTCCCAAACGAAAAACATGCAAACACAAGCAAAAAAGCGCAAAAAAAGCCTTTACATTTTCTTAAACATGCATTATCATGAAAAAAAACAGCACAAACGTTAAGTCAAGGAGGCACAAACATGCAAAAAGATATTACAATCGCTCCATCAATCATGTGCGCAGACCTTTTGAATCTAGAACAAGGTGTTAACGAAATAGAGAAAGCAGGATTAGATACGCTTCACATCGACATTATCGACGGAAGCTTCAGCCCAAGCATGCCGCTCGGAATCTCGACCGTCGAGCAGCTACGCAAAAAGACGGCCATGAATTTCGATGTCCACATCATGTCAGAAGACAACGAGTTTTTCATTCAGGAAATGCTGAAGATCGGAGCCGAGCAAATTACGTTCCATATCGAAACAAGCTTACACATCGACCGCCACATCAACTTGATCAAGAAGCAAGGCGCAAAAGTCGGCATCGCGTTAAACCCGGCCACGCCACTTTCGGATCTCGAATATGTATTGCCACAATGTGACACGGTCCTTCTAATGTTGATCAACCCAGGATTTGCGACAGACAAGAACGAGCAGCAAGTCACTTACGCAGTCGAAAAAGTGAAAGCGCTCTCTGAACTGATCAAGTCAAAAGGACTGGATACGAAGATCGAAGTCGACGGACGCGTTTCGTTTGAGACGATTCCAGAACTCGTAAACGCCGGCGCTGATATCCTCGTCGCAGGAAGCACGAGCCTATTCAAAGCAGGCCACGGTCTAGCCGAGAACAAAGAACGAATGGATCAATTGATTCAACAAGGATTATATGAGGAGGCAAAAAATCTATGAGCGATTATCAAGTAGCCCATAAAACCATCACCGACGAAATCACGCAGACGTTAGCGAATGTCAATAGTGAGGACGTTGATCGTCTACTAGAGGAAATCAACAAGGCAGACAAAGTATTTTTCGTAGGAGTTGGAAGAGTCCTGTTGTCCCTTCAATCGATCGCCAAACGTTTGGCACACCTCGGTGTCCAGACGTTCGTTGTCGGACAAATCACCGAGCCAGCAATCACCGATAAAGATCTATTGATCGTCGGATCGGGAAGCGGAGAGACCCAATTCCCTCTGATCATTGCCAAAAAAGCGAAAGAGTTCAATGCACGCGTTGCCCATATCGGCACCAACCCTGACTGTTCGATGAGCCAGTATTCCGACGTATTCATCCGTCTCCCAATCAGC
Organism: Halobacillus fulvus; assembly: GCA_004078665.1. GTDB lineage: Bacteria > Bacillota > Bacilli > Bacillales > Halobacillaceae > Halobacillus > Halobacillus fulvus. The sequence goes on from SCFO01000006.1 coordinate 20,791, forward strand.
TCGAATGCGGATACTCCGGGTGAAGTGAAGTCCAACCAGCCGATGAAGAGCCTGTTCGAACAAAGCCTGCTCGTATTCGGTGACACCCTGGCCCTGATGATGGTGACCGAGAAGAACATCGAACTGCAGTCACTTTGGGAATACCACGCCAACTTGGAATAACGTATGATGGAATTCTACCGTCACTAAAGGAGGTCAAATATGAAAGCGCTACATTTCGGTGCAGGTAATATAGGAAAAGGCTTGATCGGATATCTGCTGAACAAAACCGGTTACGACGTCTGTTTTGTCGATGTCAACGCAGCAGCTGTCCAAGAGCTGAACGACAAGCAAGGCTATCCGCTGCAAATTTTGGATGAACAGCGTACGACAGAGTGGATCTCCCCTGTCCGCGCTATATCGGGACTTGCGGAAAAGGAAGTGATCGAGGCCATCACGGATGCAGATTTGATTACAACATCCGTTGGGGTGAACAATCTGGACAAAATCTCCCCCGTCCTCGCCAAAGGTCTTTTGAAACGCGCACAAACAGGCAAAGACCCTGTCGATCTCATCGCCAACGAGAATATGATCAACGCTTCATCCAAATTGGAAAAAGAAATCAAAAAGCACCTCACGGAAAGTGAAAAAAATGCTATACTTTCAAAAGTTGAATTTCCGAATTCAGCGATTGACCGTCTATCCCTTTCTGAAACAAAGGACGGAAACGAAGTGACGACAGTCGAACCTTATTACGAATGGCTGATCGAGACGAAAGAGATGACCGACAAAGGGCTGCCTTCCATTAAAGGCGCCACGTATGTCGATACGCTACAACCTTTTATCGAACGAAAATTGTATATCGTGAACTTGGGTCATGCCGCTACGGCCTATATCGCCTCCCTCAAAGGTGAAGAAACGATCCAGGACGCGTTGAAAAAGACCGAAACCGGAGCTTTTCTAAGACAGACGCTCCAAGAGTCCGCCCGCTATTTCACACACGCGTACGATTTCGGATCTGTGGAAATGAGCGATTTCATCGAACGGACGATCAAGCGTTTTAAAAACCCGAATGTAAGCGATGCCATCAAACGAGTCGGACGCTCGCCGATCCGCAAGCTCGGTCCTGACGAACGGTTGATTAAACCGCTCACATCGCTATTCGAATGGGGCTTGCCGACAGAGAAGCTGACCACGGCCACAGCGGCCGCCTTCCTGTTCAATCACGAAGAGGACGAGGAAGCTGTGACTCTGCAAGCGTATATCCGCGAACACGGAATCGAACAGGCAATCACCCATTTCACTGGGATCGAACAAGATGCTCTGATTAAACAAATCAAAGAAGAATATGTACGACTGAAAACTCTTTATACGACTACACTGTCAAACGAAAGGTGATGTTCATATGTTAGCGAACCATTTAGAAGGAAACATCCGCTTCCTCCCATCCGTCGACTCTTGGGAAAAAGGAATCGAAGAAGCCGCAGCACCACTACTTGAGAACGGTTCCATAAAGCCGAAGTATATTGAAGATATGATCCAGAACGTGCACACGAACGGTCCTTACATCGTGATCGTGCCCGGAATTGCGATGCCGCACGCCAAAAATGAAGATAACAGCGTCGTCCAAACAGGCGTCTCGTACTTGAAACTAGAAGAACCTGTCGAGTTCCCGAAAAACAAGGAAGTGAGCACATTCTTCGTACTGGCTGCTGAAGACAGCACAGGACACCTCGACTTGATTTCCGACCTATCTACGATCCTGATCGAAGACGAGATCAAGGATAAGCTGGAAGCATCGAAAAGTGAAGAAGAAGTTTTAGAAGTACTCAACTCTGTCGAATAATCGTTTCTCAGTTCACTTTGTTTTGATTCTACGTTCTGTTCCTATTTTGCAATTATAAATTACTGAACATTCAGAAAGGGATGACAAGTATGGCAAATTCCGCACCTGTCCAAGATCATGTTGCAGGTAGCAACTCTCCGTCTACGCGTGCCAGAGTACAAGCTTTCGGCGGGTTCCTGACAAACATGGTGTTGCCAAACATCGGGGCTTTCATCGCATGGGGACTTCTTACCGCTTTATTCATTCCGACCGGCTGGATTCCGAACGAGGAACTGGCCCAAATCGTCGATCCGGCAATCGTTTACCTCCTTCCACTCCTTCTAGCCATTACAGGCGGACGGATGGTCGGCGGCCAACGAGGCGCCGTCATGGGAGCCATCGGTGCCATCGGTCTGATTGTCGGATCGGATATTCCGATGTTCCTCGGAGCTATGGTGATCGGTCCTCTAGGTGGATTGGTCATTAAGAAATTCGACAAAATGATTGAGAACCGGATCCCAGCAGGATTTGAAATGATCATCAACAATTTCTCCCTAGGAATTCTCGGATTCGGATTGATGATCCTGTCCTTCTTTTTCATTGGACCAACAATCGAATCTGCGAACAATTTTGTAACCGCCTCCATTGAGGCATTGGTCGCTACGGGAATGCTTCCATTGCTGTCGCTGATCAACGAACCAGCCAAAGTGTTGTTCTTGAACAACGTCATTGACCAAGGAATTTACTATCCGCTCGGGATGCAGGCAGCCGCTGAAGCAGGGAAGTCCATCTACTTCACCGTCGCTTCCAACCCTGGACCAGGACTAGGTCTACTTCTAGCGTTCACTTTCTTTGGTAAAAAAGTGGCGAGAAGAACGGCTCCGGGTGCCATCGTCATCCACTTCTTCGGTGGAATCCATGAGCTGTACTTCCCATACGTCCTAATGAAGCCACTTACAATCATCGGAATGATCGCAGGTGGTGCGTCAGGTATCGCCGTCTTCAGCCTGTTTGACGCAGGACTCGTCGCCGGACCAAGCCCAGGCTCGATCTTCGCCTACCTTGGCCTGACACCGAAAGGAAGCTTCATCGGCATCATCGCAGGTGTACTCGTCGCTGCCGCCGTCACTTTCCTGATCACAGCCGTGATCCTGAAGTTCGACAAGAGCTCAGATGACGAAGAGCTTGAAGCATCCGTCGAAAAGTCCAAGTCCATGAAGCAAGCAGGAAAAGCTGTAGCGCAACCAGCGTTGAAGCCTTCTGCTAAAAAAGAAGCCATCGACAAGATCTCATTCGCCTGTGATGCCGGAGCAGGAAGTAGCGCACTAGGCGCCACCACCTTCCGCAAGAAGCTGCAGAAGAATGATATCGAAGGCATCGAAGTGAAGCACTACCGAATCGAAGATGTTCCAAAAGATTCAGACCTCATGGTCGTGCATGAAGATTTGCAGGAGCGCGCAAGAAGAGCTCACCCTAATATGGAAATCATCGCGATCAGCAACTACCTGAACGACCCAGCACTTGAAGATTTGCTGGAACAATTGAAGAAATAAGCAAAAACCCCCAGAAGACACTTGTCTGATGGGGGTTTTGTTGTGGTTGAATGGGACAGTTGGGGTCGGTTCTGCTTGTCCCGGGTTTATAGGGCTGCTGGCGGGGATGAGCGGGACGGTTGGGGACGGTTCTCCCTGTCCCGCGGGACGCTGAGAACCGACCCCAACTGTCCCACCAAAACAGGAAAAAACCAGCCCACAGCTGGTTTAATCCAAACATATCTATGCCTTCCCCGAAACCGCATGCTCTTTCAAAAATGACCGCACAAGCTCCAAGTACTTTTCATTCTCCTCCAATTGCGGTGAGTGCCCACTGTTTTCGAAGATGACCAACTCCGAATCAGGGACGTGCTCGGCAATCGTCTCCGAACAGACAACAGGTGTTACCCAGTCATGCCGTCCGACCGTCACAAGCGTCGGTACTTGAATCGATGACAGTTGATCGATTAAATCAAACGCTGGTTTATTGTAGCGGAATGCATAGTTATGCGTTTCATGGCGATAGTAAATTTGCTCGAGTCGTTTTTTCACGGCTTCTTCATCGTACTCGACGGTGTAAAGGGGCTGGATCAGCGTAAATAGTTCTTTTAGATCTTCGTCAGAATACACTTTTCCTTCGAATAAACGGGTCATGTTCTCTTCTGTGATACCTGGAATCCCACTCTCCAATGCACGATCGATCGAAAGCTGGTCGAATTCGCTGCTTGCCGCGGTATCTCGGAGTAGGACGTGCGTGACACTGTCCGGGTAGCGGATTGCGTATTCAAGTGTAAGGAAGCCACCATATGAGCCTCCGAGAATCTTGATCGGAGCCCCAACGAGTTCCTGTCTGACAGCTTCGATATCAGCGGTCCATTGCTCGTGGGTGAACGGAGGCTTCCCTTCCGATCTCCCCGAACCTCTCATATCCATAAAAACTAGGCGGTATTGATCTCCGAGTTGAGAGAATGCTTTGATATCCCCGCGGCAATCTCCTAGTCCAGGCGCCCCGTGGATGAAAAAGATGACGTCACCTTCCGGGTTCCCGTGGACTTCGTAATACAACTCATTATCATTAACTGTAATGTACAAAACGCTTCCTCCCTTTTATTTTTTGGCGAAACGAGGGTCTAAAGCGTCCCTCAGTCCATCTCCAAGGAAGTTATAGGCAAGCACAACGATCGTGATCGCTACACCTGGAAGCACACCGAGAATCGGGGCTGTCCAAATGTATTGCTGGGAATTCTGTAGCATGTTCCCCCATGTCGGAGTCGGCGGTTGAATGCCGAGACCGAGGTAGCTGATCGCACTTTCCGTCAGGATCGCCCAAGCAATGGCAAGCGTACCTGATACGATAATGGACGGGAGGATCTGCGGGATGACATACTTCATAAGAATCCGTTTAGCCGTTGCGCCAGCAGCATTCGCCGCTTCGACGAACTCATATTCCTTCCACCTTAACGTTTCCCCGTAGACGACACGGGCGATTTCCACCCACCCTGTCAACGCGATGACAAGAACGACCATGAATGGAGTAGTTCCCAGTACCGTCAGGGCAACCAATACGAAGAAAAAGTTCGGAATAGCCATCATCGCTTCGGTAATCCTCATCAAAACGGATTCGACGACTTTCCCAAAGAAACCGGCACAGGCCCCAATAATGGTTCCGATAATCAAAGAGAACAACATCGCACACAACCCTACGAGTAGCGTGACACGCCCTCCGTGAAGCATACGCGCGAAGACATCCCTTCCTAAATCATCGGTACCGAACGGATGCTGCAGGCTCCAGTTAGCTAAAGCACCTGTCCCAGTCAATTCCTCAGGTGAGTATGGCCAAAGGAGGGGACCGATGAAGACGACAGCATGAACAAGGACTAAAAACCACAAGGAAATGTATGCGACTTTGTTTTGTTTCAATCTGGATAGTAAGACAAACCGCCGACGTCTGCGCGGCTCTTCGGTCTGATTTACTTCTTCTTTTACAGAAGCTCCTAACATCTGATCCCCTCCTATGCCATATTTTTCACACGTGGATCGACCTGAGAATAAATGATATCCACCAGTAAGTTACTGACGATAACGACAAGCGTAATGACGACGGTGATGCCCATGATCAAGGGGTAATCCCGTCCGTTCGCCGCTTCGATGATCAATGTTCCGATGCCCGTCCATCCAAAGATGGCCTCCGTAATCACGGCTCCGCTCAATAGTCTTGGAATGAGGACGCCGATGATACTGATGATCGGAATCAATGCATTACGTAAAGAGTGCACATACAGAACAATGAATTCTTTCGCCCCTTTGGAGCGGGCAGTCCTGATGTAATTCTGGGAGAGCACCTCGAGCATCGATGATCTCGTAAAGCGGACGATGTTCGGGAGCACGGTCGTCGAAAGGATGAGGACAGGCATCGCCAAGTGGCTTGCCCAGCCAGCAAAGTCGAAGTCGGCTCCTCGAGGCCCGACTCCAGATGAAGGGAGCCAGCCCAATTCAACGGAAAAGAGCAGGATCAGCATCAAACCTAGCCAGAACGACGGAACGGAAAGCCCGATGACACTCGAGAAGTTGATGACATGATCCGCGGCTTTGCCTCGTTTCAAAGCTGAAATGACCCCAAGAATGATTCCGGCGATCACCGAAAAAATAATTGTGAAAACCGTCAACTCGATTGTGTAAGGAAGGCGGTCTGCGATCCGATCGACTACCGCTTCGCTTGAGTTGAACGATGTGCCAAGGTCGCCTTGGACAGCATTCCCCACCCATTGCACATAGCGTACGAGGACGGGCTCATCTAATCCTAGACGCTCGACTATAGCCTGGCGTTCCTCCGGGGAAGCATCCATCCGCATGACTCCCGTCGGTCCACCCGGAGCCAGATTGATCAGGAAGAAGGTGATCACCGTGACAATGAACATAAGAATGATACTTTGCCCGAAGCGGTTGAGTATAAATCGGAACACACACATTCCCTCCTTTTTTATAGAAGAAAAGTGCTTAGGCAAGCACTTCTCTTCCGGGTGTTAGTTTTCCATATACCATTCCTGGATGTAGTGGAGAGTGTCTCCGAATGCCAGTTCAGGTACACCGCTGATGTTCGAACGCTTCACCTGGACTTCCTGCGGGTACCACAGGAACATATACGGAAGCTCTTCTGCCATCAATTTTTGGGCTTCGTCATAAATCTCTTTACGTTCTTCTACGTCACTCGTTTCCGCTCCGGCATCCAAGAGACGGTCCATCTCTTCGCTGCGGTAAGCTGGGATGTTGTTCCCCTGATCGGCGAAGTCTGAATGCATGTACGCCTTCAAATCCGGATCAGGCGGATAACGCCACCAGTTCAGGGTCATCGCATAGTCACGCTGAATGACGACTTTGTCGATCATCGTATTCCAGTCCATCGTGTTCAACTGGACATCGATCCCGACATCGATCAAGTATTGCTGGACAAGCTGGGCAATGGCTTCAAGGTCACCTTGAATTCCGATATCGAATACGATTTCAAAATTCTCCCCGTCTTTATCGACGAATCCGTCCCCATCAGTATCTTCCCATCCTGCTTCGGCAAGCAATGTCTTGGCCTGCTCAGGATCGAACTCATACTGTTTGACATCATCCGTATAGTACTCGGAAAGGGCAGGCGTAATGCCGGCATTCGCAATCGTTCCGTATCCTTGCAAGACCGTATCGATGATGTTCTGGCGATCAAGCGCATATTCCATCGCCTGGCGGACCTTCACATCTTGGAAACGCTCCTGCTGCTGGTTGACAATCAGCCAGAAAAAGCGGTTCGTATCGCGTCCGTTCACGTCGACACCCTCAGCGCTTTCAATCCGCTCGACCGCTGATGTATCATCCAATGCGAAAATGGACAATTCACCGCTCAATAGCTGGGCGACGTGCGTATTGGCATCTGGCAAAATCTTATACTCCACTTCATCAAGCTTCGCCGTGTCTCCGAAATAATCGTCATATCGCTCGAGGACAACACTTTGACCGGATGTGTAAGACTTCACCTTGAAAGGTCCAGTCCCGACCGGATTTTCCTTGTTGAAGCTCGTCAAGTTCCACGGATCCTCGCCTTGGAAAATGTGTTCAGGGATAATCTCCGTATTGAAGCTCAAGTAAGCAGGCAATGCCGCAACAGGGCTGCTCAAATTGAACTGGACGGTATGCTCATCGACGACTTCCACATTTTCAACCTGTCCGAAGTAGGAGGCACTATTCGCCCCAAGCTCTTCGTTCAGAGTGATTTCATTAAAAGTGAACGCGACATCATCCGCTGTAAAGGCTTCCCCATCATGCCACGTCACATCATCGCGAAGGTTGAATGTCCATGTCAGGCCGTCTTCGGATGTTTCCCAGGATTCAGCAAGATCTGGGGACGGAATCAAATCTTTCCCTGGCTTCGTCAGCCCGTCAAAAATGACACGGTTGATGACATTAGACTCTGCATAGGCATTCGGGTGCCACGGGTTGAAGGTCGGGTCAGCCACAATCGGAATCGACACACTTCCGCCTGTCGCAGCTTCTCCCGAAGAAGAGTCCGAACCGCTTTCCGCACCATCCGCCTCTTCATCTCCTCCATAGGAACAAGCGGCAAGAAACAACGCTATAAACGTCACGGTAAGTAAAAGCCACCATTTTTTTATCATTCTTTATCGTTCCTCTCCTCTTATTTCGCCCACGTTTCTTTAAGGACGCGTAAAATGTTTCCACCTGTCACCTTCTGGATATCCTCACGGCTATAGCCTTTTGCAACAAGCCAGCGGACGATATTCGGAAAACACTCGGCAGGGTTCTCGAGACCTTTTACATATTCGACGCGTTCCATAGAGGATTTTTGGGCACTCTTAATGGACAGTTGGCCAGAGAGCGTATCGTGAAGACCGACGTGATCGCCAAACAATGTATCCGGCCCGAAAGCCACATGATCGATGCCTACAAGGTTTACTGTGTATTCGAAATGTTCCATGAACGAATCAATATTATGGTATGGATGGCTTTCTGAAATCGTAGAGTGAGGAGCCGCTTCGATGCCGATCACCCCGCCTTTTTCAGCACATGCTTTGATGACACTGTCCGGCTTCATACGTTTCGTGTCCCATACTCCACGAGCCCCGGCGTGGTTGATTGTGACCGGCTTTGTACTCGTTTCGATTGTATCAAGCGCCGTCTGATCGCCCGCATGCGAGACGTCCACCGTAATGCCAAGCTTGTTCATCCGCTCGACGGCCTGTTTACCGAAAACAGACAGCCCCGCATCATTCGGTTCACGAAGTCCTGAACCGAGCATATTCGATTCAGAGTAGCAGACACCCATCGTTCGGATTCCGAATCCGTATAGGACATCAAGCCTGTCCAGTTCATTTTCAATCATAGAGGCAGACTCTAAAGCTCCGACAAAAGCGATTTTCCCTTCTTGCTTAGCACGTGCCAGGTCCTCAATCCGTTCAGCTTTGATCACCATATCCTGATGGGCGATGTCACTGAAGCGGATGCCGAGGTCATGAATCACATCCGACCATTTCCAACCGGCGTTTGACGTGATCATAGCCGTCCCGTCCATAAAATTCTCAAAAATGACATCAAGCCCGGATTGACTCAACGCCTCAAAAGCCGTGAAGTCGCGTCCTTGGCGGCGGAATTCATAAAACTCTTGAAGATCTTGAGGAGCGATGAATGTATGCTCATGCATGGAAATGATCAGATCCTCTTCAAGAATCGACTGAACATAAGCCTCCTGATCATCCGATACTGGATACGTGTAGGCGGGAACTCGCCCTACTTCTTTCGCCAACTCATAGACTTTAAAATCTTTTCCTGCCTCCAAGTATTGGAACGATTTATAGCCGTCATAAACCTTTTTATTTCCCTGCTTGATTACTTCCGTCACTTTCATTCCCCTTTCTAAATTAAATCGCTTATGCCATAATAAGGTTATTCATTTTTTTGTCAGCGTCGTTTCCTCGTTGAGCGATTGCATCTCTCAACGTCTCCCCTTTTTCCAAAGGGTAGTGGCAGGCTGTGAAATGGCCGTTTCGCGTTTCCTGCCATTGCGGAACTTCCTGACTGCATCGTTCAGTTGCAAGCGGACACCTCGTCCGGAAATTGCAGCCAGAAGGTGGGGATGCTGGTGATGGCACCTCACCTTTTAACACGATGCGTTCTTTTCTTGCTTCCGGATCCGCTTCCGGAACCGTTGACAGCAAAGCTGCCGTATATGGGTGTGCCGGTTCGTTGAATATCGAATCCGTATCCGATAGTTCCACAAGTTTTCCTAGATACATCACGCCGACCCTGTCCGAAATATGCCGGACAACGTTCAATCCGTGCGCGATGAACAACATCGTCAATCCCATTTCCTTTTTCAGCTGGATCAGCAGGTTGATGACCTGCGACTGTACCGATACGTCAAGCGCAGATACCGGTTCATCCGCTACGATGAATTCAGGCTGCAAAGCAAGTGCCCTTGCAATCCCGACCCGTTGGCGTTGTCCGCCGGAAAATTCGTGCGGATAGCTGTGATAGCGGTTCGCATCCAGTCCGACAAGCTCAAGGAGCTCCTTCACTTTCGTCTCTTTTTCCGCTCCCTTCGCAAGACCATGAATTTCATACATCTCTCCAATGATCTGTCCGATTGTGAAACGTGGATTCAATGAACCGAACGGATCCTGATAGATGATTTGCATATCCTTCCGAAGAGACCGCATCTGTTTTTTACTGTAATCAAGGATATTCTCCTGCCCATAGACCACTTCTCCCGCTGTCGGGTCTTGAAGCCTTAGGATATTCCGTCCGAGCGTCGATTTTCCGCATCCAGACTCGCCCACAAGCCCTAATGTCTCCCCTCTGTATATTTCAAAAGAAACATCGTCGACTGCCTTCAAGATCTGCTTTTTCCTGCCTAAAGCCCCACCTCCTTTAATCTCAAAATATTTCTTCAGATTTTTGATTTCGAGCAACGGTCCAACATCTGGTTTATTTGACTTCAATGGAATCCTCCTTTCTGGAAAAATGATGCTCCTCGGATTTCAAAAATTCTTCTACATGCCAGCAGGCCACCTGCCGACCTCGCTTGCTTTCGAGTGGCGGATTCTCCTCATGACACTTTTTCGTGGCAAACTCACATCTCGGCGCGAACCGGCACCCTTCCGGCATCTGATCAAGGCCTGGAATCGTACCTTCAATGGTAGGCAAAAGCTCTCCCCTTTCCCCGCTCATCTTCGGGACAGACTCCAAAAGCCCTTTCGTATAAGGATGATGCGGCTGTTCGAACAACTCCTTCGACTCAGCGATTTCCATGATTTTTCCGGCATACATGATGATGATCCGGTGAGATAACTCAGCCGCCACCCCGATATCATGCGTGACGAGCATGATCGACATCTCTTCCTCTTCTCGAAGCTTCCTAAGCAGGTCGAGTATCTGAGCTTCGATGGTAACATCCAATGCAGTCGTCGGCTCATCCGCAATGAGCAGCTTCGGTTCTGAAGCGAGCGCGATCGCAATCATCACCCGTTGCCTCATTCCGCCCGACAGTTCATGAGGGTATTGCTTAAGCCTCGTCTTCGGTTCCGATAATCCGACCATCTCGAGCAATTCCTGCGCCCTGTCCATCGCCTGTTTTTTATTGAGAGGCTGATGGTAACGAATCGCTTCTACGATCTGTTTCCCGACGGTGAAGACCGGATTCAAGGCGGTCAGCGGCTCCTGGAAGATCATCGAGATTTCGGCTCCTCTGATTTTTCTCATCTCTTCATTGCTTTTGGTTGTCAACTCTTCCCCCATGTATTCAATCGATCCACTGATGATTTCCCCGTTCTCGAATTCCACCAGCCTCATTACAGACATCGAGGTGACACTTTTGCCACTCCCTGATTCCCCTACGATGCAGACGGTTTCGCCCTTTTTGATATCAAAAGAAACCCCATCCACTGCCCGAACGAACCCTTCTTTCCCGCGGTATCCCGTCACAAGGTTCTCAACCTTTAACATCCATGACCCTCCTTTTAATGAAGACTGTGAAGCAAAAAGTTGCGTCTCGTCGGAAAACATACCTTACTGAGGACAGAATCGAGCTCTGACCTGTGACGCTCGAGATCAGGCAGGATTTCCTTCGCGACTTCCTCTGTCAGGCGATAGCTTGGCCCGGCGATCGACAAAGATCCGAGCACCTTGTGGCCGTAGTCGAACAACGGAATGGACACAGCAGCGACATCACTGATCGTCTCCCCCGCAGAGTACGCCCAGTTGTTCCGTTCAATTTCATCAAGCCTCCTCAGAGTCTCCTCCTCAGAAGGTATGAGTTGCGGATGTTGCAGAGCCCCCTCCCTCACGATCCTCCGCTGCACATCTTTCGGTAAATGGCAGAGAATCACCTTATGCGAAGCCCCTACATATAGAGGCGATCTGCGTCCTACCGAACCTGCGAACCGGACCTGCTGACTGCTCTCCACAATTTTCGAAAACACACCCTCTTCATTATCAAGCAGCGTCATGACCACGCTCTCCCCCGTTTCAGAGGCAATTTTATGCATGATTGGGTGGATGATCTCGGATATCTGGAAATGCTGCTCCACCACATTACTAAGCTCCAGCAATTTAATTCCGAGCTCATATTTCTGTGTCTCCGGATTGCGAAAGACATACCCTTTCTCTTCAAGCGTCGTCAGCATCCTGTGCACTATCGTATGACTCATCTCAAGCTTCCGCGATAATTCGCGAAGCCCCCATTTCGGCTGCTCCAACGTAAACTGATCGAGTACCTGGAGGGCTTTTTCGACTGTCTTGGAACTCATTGCCCTTCACCACCTTCTAAGTGGTTCGATAATAGAACCAATATTCTGAATTTTGTGATTACTGATTATATTAGCATAAATTCATAAATATGCAACAAGGGGAATTGCATCATTCGACAGATAAAAGTGCTCTTTCATTTGGGAAACCTTACTCTAATAAAAGGTGAAATTTTTTCAAAAAGATTCGAAACACGAAAAAAACCAGAGCGATGAATGCTCTGGCTTTTTGGGTTTGAGGTGGGGGATGGGACTGGCTGCGGGGTGAGTGGGACAGTTGGGGACGGTTCTGCTTGTCCCAGATTGAATGGTGGGCGTTCGGGCTGCTTGCCAGGCTCAGCGGGACAGTTGGGGACGGTTCTCCCTGTCCCGCTGTTTGGGTAACCACCTAAATTAAAATTGGCTACAAGCTACCCCCTTATAAACCTCACGCACATGCCAATTCATGAACTTCTCATCAGGTAAATAAATAAGCGAAGACGGCTTCCGTACAAACTTTTGATGATAATCGGTCACCAATTCCTTATAGGGACCCATACCCGAAGCCAGTCCGCTCACCTCAATCATTCGATCTGCCTTCACTGTAAAAATCCCCTTATCAAACAGCTTGTGATGCAAGGAGCAAAGCGCCAATCCGTTCTCTTCCGTATCAGGACCACTCGCTTGGTGCCACTTGATGTGCGCCGCTTCTACCCCAACAATCGCGTCATTGATTTTCGCCTGAAACCCACACACCGCACAGCGCTCGTTATAAGCCGATAACACCTTTTTCCGAAACTCTGGATCACGCTTTTTGTATCTGCGGAAGGCATAAACGTTTAACCCCACTGCTTGAAGCAGCTCGCTGTGATATGTATCTGGAAAATGGTTGTCAAGAACCATGTGAGCAGCCTCCATGATTAGAGATGGATCTTCAATGAAGAGGGATGCCACCTCGTCCGTAAATCCACCCTGAACATTCTGCTCCAGAAGCATCTTGCGGCTGAAAGATTTTCGGTGATCGATGTCAGGCGTGACAAACCAAACCCCGTCATTCTTAAGTCTGACAAAAGGGTCCACAGTGTTGTGTGCACTTTTCGAAGGCCGCCCATATTCTATTAGAAGTTGCTTAAGGTGGGGATGGGTTTCTTCAAATGATAGAGTTCTTTGGTCGTCGTTTTGCTGGAATTTCCCTAAGGCATAGAGAAGAAGTAATGGCTTGTTTGGAGCCCGGACATCGTTACGTTTTTCTACTCGTATATTGTTGATTTTTGTTAATAACTCGTACTTATCGATAAGGCGTCACCTCCGATATAAACGTTATGAATCTATCTAAATGATACCATAGACTCAATATTTGAATAAATTCGCACGATAGTATAGGTAGATTCCAAAATAAAAGGAAAAATAGGAGGTACATATGGCTACGAAAAGCAAAAATAAATATTTGTCGACTACAGCACTCTCCAAAGAGTTAAACATTGAAGTTAAACAGGTGTTTAAAATGTTTCTCGGACACGGGTTAATTGAAAGAGAGAACGATCAGTGGGTGTTGACGGATAAAGGCAAAGAAAATGGCGGAGTCGTCAAGAAACTCCCGAGTGTTGGGGAGTACATAGCATGGGAAGAAAGTATTAAACAGAGCCCGTTCGTTTCCAATAAAAAAGAGAAGTTATTAAGTACAACTGCCTTAAGTAAGCATTTTGGCGTATCCAAATTTAAAATGAACCCTGTTTTATCTGAGCTGGGATTGATTCAAAAAAGCGTGAAGGGTTGGGTCGTCACAAACCTCGGGAAATTGAGAGGCGGTAAGCAGTTTGAACACGAAAAAACGGGAGTTCCCTATGTAAACTGGCCAGAGAGCATCTTGGAAAATAAGAGATTGGTCGAAACGATGGAAGAGATGCAAGTAGATGAAAAGGACACGAAAGTTGAGACAGTAGAACCCAAACCTGTGGAGTTCCGCGAGAAGTTTGAAGCGAAACATAGAGCAGCAGACGGTCATTACGTGAGATCTCGGGCTGAAATGTTGATTGATAACTGGTTGTACATGTCAGAAATCGTCCATGCCTATGAACGGAAATTGCCGGTAGAGGAAGAAGTTTATACGGACTTTTATTTGCCCGTGGGGAAGGTTTATATTGAGTACTGGGGCATGGAGAATGATCCGAAGTATGTAAACCGGAAAAATGAGAAGCTGAAGGTGTATGAGAAGTATGGATTTCATCTGATTGAACTGCATGATTCGGACATTCAGAATTTGGATGATGTGTTGCCGAAGAAGCTCTTGAAGTTTGGGATTCAGGCTTATTAAATAATAAAAAGCGTGGAATTAACATACTAACTTCCACGCTTTTTTTCATACGCTAAGGAGTTTTAAACACTCTGCCAACGTTTTTCTGATGCTGTCATTATGAGCTCCAGCCACCATCTGAACTGCCCCCATGCCATACTTCTTATGAAAGCTTTCCTCAAAATACCTCATCACCGCAGCATCCTCCTCCAACGTCGGAGTTAGGATATAAACCTCTTTCACAGCCCTCTTCCCTGTCTCACGGTGAAGAATTCCATCCCTGTATTTATGCATCTCCCCAAGCGCCGTCCCAAGATTTCCTGGAACCCTGTACTTCGGATCGAACACAATGATGCTGTCTTCTCCCTCGAGGACGATATCCGGGATCATGCGCTGTGTATAGGTGTGGAACTCCTTCGTATTAGCCTGGTAGACGCGTTGAAAGTACAGCGTCATACCTCCGCGCAGATCGATCCGGCTTTCTTTGTTTTCAGCGAGATTGAGGAAAAGGCCTTCTTTTGTTATACGGAAAATCTGTGCCGGGTTTTTCAGGTAGCCGAGTTCCCTCAAGTAGCGAATGATTTTCATGAAGCACCACATTTCGTACAGCTCAAAGGTATCCTTCAGAGCAATTGGGTATTCGAACCCGACACCTTCCTGAGCATGCTTATAAAGGCGGTCGAACCACTGATACCAGAGTCGATAGACAGGGTGTTTCCTGAATTTTTGGGTGACGGTATAGCTCCCTCTGTGTGAGGAGATACCGTCCAAAAAAGCTCCATTCAGCCATCGCTTCAAAACCGAACGGTATGCTTTCGCCTGTCGTGCAATCTCAACCCTTTCAACGGTTTCGTAGCGACCGAGCAGCATCAATAAATCGATTGCCTGCTTTTTTACGATGCGGTTCTCATACACATCAGTCGTCTCGAACGTCTTCTCTGTATAGACATGAGGCGGTATGTCCGTCCCGTAGCCTTTCCGATCGAGCCAGGTCATCGTTGAATGGGATACGCGGCGTACTTTATCCCGTTTCATCATGAGCGGCTGCTTCTCCAATCTTCGGAAGGGCTGGGCACTGATTTTCGTAAAGACTTGGCGTAGCTGATGGAAGGAGCGATCGATATAGGCCCATTGTGTCCAGGAAACGTCGCGGCTCCTTCCCGAAGAATCGACGCCCGTTTCAAGTCCGCTCAGTTGGAAGCAGATATTCGCTTCTTGGAGAATCTCTTCCACCATGAGGTCAAACTGCTCCGCGGTCAGCTTGCGTGAGTCTGGATAAACGAAAGCATCATGTTGCTCCCCATTTACTTGCACATTCAGCGTGCCGGCCTGAAACGGAGTCAGAAAGGTCGCATAGTGGAAGGAATCTCTTTTGTAAAAGGGCATCGGAACATCTTGCATCCTTATGTCCGGGTGCTCTCCCTTGAAACGAAGCTGGTACTCTGTCGCCTCCGTCAAATAAGCTTTTGAAAAAGGGATCCAGCCAAGCTCTGCCTCCTTCAGTTCCAGCCGGCTATCTCCAGAATTGAGTAGCGCCATACTGTTCCAGCTCCTCTTTCATCCGTTTGACGTGCTGCAAAGAGACCGATTCTGCCCCGAAGTGGACCTCCAGCCAATCTTCGAGCTCATCCAGCATGATGGAAATCCTCTCGTCCCCGCGCACTTTCGTCAACACTTTTTCCGAAATGACCCGGTCAAGGGCTTCGATATGCTCGATTCTGAACTCCTCCGGAAGCTGGAGATTGGCGTACAGCTTCTGCATAATTTCACTCATCGTCCGGTAACCGAAGTGTAGATCGAAGCCAGCGAGGGATGCGTGTAGCTCCTTTAATAAAATGAATTCTTTCTCAAGAAGGACTTTATGGTCCGGGTCGACACGCTTCCAGTAAGACTCGAAATCGACATCAGAGAGTGTCATGACAAAGGCACGGTCCAGCACTTTATCGGAAATCGAGTGGGTCGTCTCATCAACGTTGATTGTACCGAGAATATAAATGTTCGGAGGAATCAACACCTTCTTGGGAATATCCTCGATCGTATCATCGTTGTGCAAAGAGATTTCCTTTCGTGACTCTACGGCACTCAAGTAGTCGCTTAGGTAGTACTCTACCCGTGCCAGATTCATCTCATCAAGCAGGATGAAGTGAGGCTTTTCTCGCTCTTTGAGTGCATTGAGCAGCACCGTTAGGAATTCTGTTTTTACATACCTTTTCTCAAACGAGCTGTAGTATCCGAAGAGAGCGCTCGCGTCAGTCCAATCAGGTCTGACCGGGATGATCGTGAAATACGGATTTTCACTCTCATACTCAAGTCCATAGACAGCGTTCGCATACAAACGGCACAGCTGTGTCTTCCCTGTTCCTGAGATTCCGCTCAGCAGGACGAAGTGTTTATCGTCAAGAGCTGTCAGGTTCAGGTGGAGGTCTCGGATAATATCCTGGGAAAAGGTAAATGAGCTGTTGGTGATCGTGTTGTATATCCCTTCGAAGTAAAAATTCGGGTCAAGCGTATCGGCACCGTCCTCATCATCGCCGGAAGTTGCAACTGTCGATTCCGATTCCTCCTCGGGAAGGACCAGCTTTTCACTCGCATGGGCGAAAAGGAGTGCGGCGTCGAGGAGTCTTTTTTTCACAATATGAGCCCCTTCAACAAACGATTGTGATTCATTATCGAAGCTTCCAACGAAATACCGTTGATTATCGGCTTCGATTCCATGATCAGTCAACAGTTCCATCGCCTTTTTCATCACCTTCTGATTGTCGAGGTTATGCGTCGAGAAGGCCTTGGCAATCCACCACTCCTTAATGCCGTCACCGAGCAACCTACGGGCATTCGTATAGATGTGGTTGTGACCCTCCATTTGTACCATGATTGTTTGAAACGGTGAGGACTTGTCGAAGTAGTCGAAGTAATAAAAGAAGCCCTTCGTCAGCAGCTGATCCCCGTCATAAATATGAAACGCCTGACGCTTCGCATTCGATTTGTAGTCCTCGAGAGCTGAAATCGTCACCTCATAATCCCGACCGATCAGATGGGTCGATTCAATGTCACGGATAGAGGCAAGACTCATCAGCGCATCAAACGCCTTTTTGCCGATCTCCTTATCTTCGCTTATGTATTGCCTTACACCACTAAGTCCACTCCACGCGGACAACAATTCCTGGATCAAATCCTCCTCAGCGATTGATTCGGAAAAAAGGAGGCTTCGACCGATTTGGAACCAAGGACGCCTCCGAGGTTTAACCTGATCTTTGATGTACTTTATGAACGCTTCGAGAGGGATCTCCTCTTTCTCCTTTGTTCCCGTATAAATGGAGTAGTTGGAGGGAATTTCATTCAGGAAGCCATGAATCTTATCATTCCGCTCCATGGCCCACATCGGGATGAAGCTTGTTTCGATATGTAAAAGGAAAGCTTCCTCATAGCCGTTGAGTTCCAGTGTAAAAAGGTTGTACTCCTTGCCGTCCATTTTCCGGAACAGCCCCGTGTAGTACTTTCGTCCGATATCGGAATCCTTTTTCTTCTCAGCGTATTTTGGGTTCCTGGCATCGTGGTATGTCGTCGTTAGCGTCGTATCATAGCTTCGTATGTAATACTCGTCATTCAGTTCGATGTCTATCTGGTCGACGAATCGCTTAAAAATCGGTTTAATGACGGGAGAGACTTCGTCGAGTACTTTGCGGCAGCGGAGTTCTGTGTTGGGTTCGTTGAATAAGGTTTGGAAATATGGAAGGTTCAGCATATGTTCACCCATTTCTATGATTTTCTACATTATCTCTTATTCTACTGGATAAATAAGGTGGGTAAAAGAGGTAGAGGATGAGAAACACGACTCCTTTTCATGGGGGATCCGCTCCTCATCCTCTTATTTCATTCATAGCTATTATAAAACCCTATAAACACTAGCCTCATAAGGTTTAAGCATTCTCAAATCCCTAGAGCCCTCATTCGAAACCACAACCTGCGCTCCATCAATCCGTGTTACGATATCCTCCTCAACCTCCCGATCTTCTCCAGAAAAATTACAAAGCACAATCAAAGATTCCCCGCCTCCCGCTCTCTCATAAGCGAAGATATGTTCATCCTCCCTCATCAACAAGTCGAATCCGCCTTCCGAAAGGATCTCCATTTCTTTACGCAGCTGAATCAGCTTTTGATAATAGTAGAAAATAGACTTCGGGTCGTTTAGAGCCTGCTCGGCGTTGATGGCGCTATGGTTTTCGTTCACTTGGAGCCAAGGTGTGCCTGTGGTGAAGCCTGCATGGGAGGAGTCGTCCCACTGCATCGGGGTGCGGGCGTTATCGCGACCTTTCGTGTAGATGGCGTCCATGATCCGTTCATGCGACCAGCCGAGTTCCTTCTTCTCCTTGTACATGTTCAGCGTTTCGATGTCCTGATAGTCTTCAAGATTATCAAAGTGGACGTTGGTCATGCCGAATTCTTCTCCCTGGTAAATGTAAGGTGTGCCCTGCATCATATGGAGGCAAGTCGCCAGCATTTTTGCAGACTTCTCGCGGTACTCGCCGTCGTTTCCGAAACGTGAGACGATTCGGGGCTGGTCATGGTTGTTCCAGTACAGGCTATTCCAGCCGCTGCCGTGGAGCGAGGTCTGCCACTTTTCGAAGTTCTCCTTCAAATCGCGAAGGTCGAGAGGCTTCAGGTTCCACTTGTCTCCCCCATGCTGATCGAGAGACATATGCTCGAATGTGAAAATCATATCGAGCTCATTATTTTCAGGATCGGTATAGATTACAGCATCATCCGGAGTCGTACCCGGCATTTCGCCGACGGTCATCACGTCACGCCCATGCAACACCTCCCCGTGCATTTCACGTAAAAATTCATGGATGCGCGGACCGTTGAGGAAGTAGGGGCCAGGGTCTCCGTACTTTTCTCTATCACTTATGTCTCCATCAGCGAATGGTTGATGCTTGGAGATGAAGTTGATGACATCCATCCGGAAACCGTTGACACCTTTATCCAGCCAAAAATTCATCATTTCGTACACATCGCTTCTGAGCTCAGGATTCTCCCAGTTCAAGTCCGGCTGTTTTTCTGCGAACAAGTGCAAGTAATACTGCCCGGTTTCCTCGTCATATTTCCAAGCGGATCCGCTGAAGATCGAGCCCCAGTTAGTTGGCGGAGTTCCGTCTTCCTTTCCATCTTTCCAGATATAATAGTCTCGGTACGGGTTGTCCATACTGCTTCTCGATTCCACAAACCATGGGTGCTCGTCCGAAGTGTGGTTGACGACGAGGTCCATGACGATTTTCAAGCCGCGCTTGTGGGCTTCTTCGAGCAGGCATTCCATATCGTCCATCGAGCCAAAAAGATCATCGATTTTTTGGTAATGGCGGATATCATAGCCGTTATCCTCCTGCGGGGAATCATAGACCGGGGACAGCCAGATGACGTCGATGCCCAAACTTTTGAGATAATCAAGCTTTTCAATGATGCCAGGGATATCGCCGACCCCGTTTCCGGTCGTGTCGTTAAAGCTCTTCGGATAAATTTGATAAACGGTGCTTGTTTTCCACCATGCGATTGTCATTGTAATCACCTTTCTTGCGTTCTGTTTATTTTTCGATACGCACCGGTCGATCGTTGCCGATCACGTGTATATTCAAATCGGGGAGGTCGCTGTCGACAGTCACGACAGTTTCGTGATCGTTCACTTCTACATCGAGTTTGACGGTATGCCCAAGATGGTCGGTCAATATCTGACGGAAGGACGTTTCCACATACACCCGGCAGATGGGTTGATGATAGGCTGAAATATCATTGCCTACCGCACTCCCGAGCTCTCCCGACTCCGCCACGTTCAGCAGCAAGGCCGTATTCATGCGGACATACACAGGAATCTCATCCACCTGCGATTCACAGTGAATATAAGCTGGTCCTTGCATGACTTCATCCGCCCATAAGTCGACCCATTTCCCTTCCGGAAGATAGACGTGACGCCCGATGCTTCCTTCCTCAATAACCGGTGCAACCAGAAGCGATTCGCCGAACAGATACTCGTCGTATATGCCAGCAACACGTTCATCCTCAGGGAAATCGAGCATGAGCGCCCTCATCAGTGGCTCCCCCTTTTGACAGGCTTTTTCCGATTCTTGATAGAGATACGGCATCAGGTTCATCCGCAGATTCGCATAGAAGCGGTAGACATTGATGACTTCGTCTTCCCCCGTCCGATCTGCAATGTTCCAAGGGGTGCGGTCCTGACTGAATTCAGCTTTACTTTCTGCGTGGTACTGCATGATCGGACAGAAGGCCGACATTGATGACGAGCGCATGAACAGCTCGGCCGTCGGGATCTCTCCGTTGAACCCAGCCAAATCCCATCCCCAGAAGACAATACCGGAAAGTCCAGCGTTCAGTCCGGCGATCAAAGACCGTTTGAAGGCATCAAACGTCGACCGTTCATCTCCAGCCCAATGGGCAGGGAAGTTCTGCGCGCCTGTATATCCAGCGCGACTGAATGTGATGCCTCCGTTCTGTTGCGCGAAGTCATAGTAAGATTCGATGTAGTCGTTCGGATACTGGTTGCGCATTTCGCTTCCCTTCTGCCCGTTGGCGAACCGGAGATCCTTACCGAACACGAACTCGCCCCCATCCGTCTTGAAGCCGTCGACGCCGAGATCGATGAGATACTGACGCTTGTCGAACCACCACTTCCGTCCTTCCTCATGACTGAAGTCCATGATCAGGCTGTTCGTGAACCAATTTTCTGGAATCCGGTATGGGCTGCCATCTGCGTTGGTGACGACGTATCCTTTTTCGATCATATACGCTTCATCCTGGTCCTTCAGCGGGTGGTGCTGTTTGTTCAAATATTTCTGGATCGGGATTTGCCATAGGATCAGCTTCAGGTTCTCCTCATGGATGTGATCGACCATAGCTTTCGGGTCCGGCCATCGTCCCCATGAAGGGAATTTCATATCTTCATAACGGTGGACGTGTCCCGGTTGTCCCAGCTCATAGGTGGCATCATTGAACATATAGTATGTCGCCTCATCGCTCCATTGTTCGAGTACGATGACGGTCGCCGGTATGCCATGACGGTTCGTGGCATCGATTTCACCCTCGACGATCGACTGGCGGTCCCAGTTGTTGCTTGACATCCAGGGACCGAGAGCCCAAGCCGGAACCATCTCAGGACTTCCCGTGTCTCGTGTGAAAGCTTGGACCTGCTCCTTGTAGCTCCCGAAATAGAAGCGAGCCGTCGTTTTCCTCACCCCTTCATCCTGCTCTAATACCCACGTGCATTTGTCCTTTAAGGAAGACGCAAGGTCGAAGATGGTGTACATTTTCGTATCGATATGGCAGCCGTATCCTCTGTTCGTCATATAAAAAGGCATCGGGATATAGGTCCTCGTCCCTTGATCTCTGTACTGATTGTAAACATAGCAGTCGATAATTTCTCCTCGCTGCTCCGTTGCATTGTAGCGCTCACCAAACCCGTAATAGCGTTCTCCCTCAGGGGCGTACCAATGAATTTGGAATTCTTGAACTGTCCCAACCGGATCCTCTTTCCACTCGATCGGCGGGACGAGTGGGTGGGTTCGTAGAATTTCCTCTTCCTTACGATAGAGGATAATGGCAGGGACATCGGTCTGCACTTCCAGACGGAGTTCTCCATTATTAAGAAACGCTTCTTTTTGTTCCACGGGATCCGACACTACACCATCCTGATTGATCATCAGATCCAAGTGCTTCTCTTGCAACTCTATGGTAAGTCTATTCTTTTCACCGAAGCCGATCTCTAGTGCCTGTTCGTTAACATTGAACAGGGTGAACGATTCAGCTTCCTTCTTGTCCCGTGTATGGATCGCGTATTTCTCAGAATGAAGCATCCTCCCTCCTGCGAATGCTACATGAAACACATAGGAGTAGTGACCGTGTGCGGGAAAAGGCGGAACCTTTCCTTCATAAATAAAAACGTCTCCTACCTCTTTCACCTTCAGAGGGTACGATTGTTTCCAGTCGCTCGCTTCGCCCTGAATATGAAGCTCGACTTTTTCAACATCTTCTCCGCTGATAATCTGGCAGGCGAAACGGGTATGATCTTCGAGCGTCGGAAAATGAGGCGACCTCTCAGTTTGTTGAGGCAGGTACACGTTTTCATTCCCAAGGGGGTCATGAACGATTTTCTCTTCGCTCTCGTCCTCTGAAGCGTAATGATCGAATAAAGACAGGATGACATCGCCAAGCCCGTCTTTGGAAGAGTCGTTTTTAGCTTTGTGAGCAAGAAGGTGAGCTTTTTCGTTTTCATATTTTTCTAAATAGTAGAGAGCCATCATAGCCGTCGCTGCCTTCGAAGTTCGTTCTGCCCCACGGTATGGAAGCATGCCATCCTCCTGCTCCAGATACAGCATCATTTGCTTGGTCGCTTCAACCATGATCAGGTCTTCGGGGGAAAACAGTCCATACGGCATGACGGCGAGCGTCTGATCGACGGATAGTCCTCGTTCATTTTTGCCATTCAATGCCGTTCCGCCAGCTAGCAAATCGGCGAAAACAAAATCACGGATTTCGGTCATCGTTTTCTGAAGCGAGTCCGCTCTTCTGTTATGCTTCGTTTCGGATAAGGCAGCGTAGGCCATCGAGACGTTGGATAGATAGACATCCTCCCCGCCCCCCCATATATCAGGATGTGGATTCATCCACTGATCGGCTATGTACTTGATATATGGCTCATAATCGATGGAGGCGCTGGTTCCGCTGTGCCAGCCTACTTGTTTCTGTAAGAGCCACACCCAAGTCGTAATTGTATAAAAAGGTGCTTTCTCAAGTTCGGGCAGTTCATCCCGAAGTACAGTCTCGACTAATTCGAACTCTCCCTTCAACTGATGGACATGGGCTTTTAGTAAATTTATGTAATTTCCTTCCAAGGATCTCATCCTTTCATAAAGAAGGATATATATGGAGTCCCCACATATATCCTTCCGTTTCATCTGTTAATTTAAAATTTGCTCGTACTCAGATTGGAGCGTCTTGATGACGTCTTCCGTGGACTTGTCACCGTTCAGTGCTTTTTCGAATTCTTGATCCGTCACGTCACTGATCTGGCTCCAGTTTTCTACAACTGGTGGCAAAACTAAAGAATCAAGGGCTTCAAAAACGGCTTCTCTGTTCTCAGGAGGGGTCTGCTCCAGGTATGGCTGAAGCACAGCCTCATCTGTAATGGCTGGAAGCTCCCACGAATTCTCGACACGAAGTTCTGCAGCCTGCTCACTCGCACTCATGAAGCGGGCGAATTTATAAGCGGCTTCCTTCTTGTCAGTATCAGCAGAAACGGCTAGACCGTTCGCGAAAAAGTGGTGAGCCTTCTGTGTATTACCAGCTTCCAATGCGACATCCCACTCGAAGGAAGCATCCTTGAACGCATCGAACATCCAAATGCCCGTGTGGACAATTCCAAGCTGACCATTCAGGAACAAGTCAGCAGGAGCCTGACCGGACATTTCTGCAGGTGACGGAGAAACGCCTGAATCAATAACTTTATCGACCATGTAATTCATCGCTTCTAGGTTTTCCGGAGTGTCGACGGTTGGATTTCCATTCTCATCAAAGAGCTGTCCACCATTTTGGGCAGCGATCTTGAAATACTCATTCATCGTCACTGGAGCATATGTACCCCAGACATTGTTTTCTTCATCTGTAATCTGTTCAGCTGCAGCAAGCTCATCTTCCCAAGTCCAGTCAGCCGTCGGATACTCGACACCGGCTGCGTCGAATAGTTCTTTGTTATAGAACGTCAAAACGTTCGAGAAGCTCTCGACCATGCCATACTGCTTGCCATCATACTGATACGCCTCGAATGCTTCTTGGTTCAGCGCGGAAGGATCGAAATCTTCGTCCTCTTCAATGAAACTGGACAAATCCGCGAGCGTCCCTTTGGATGCGTACTGAACGAAATTTTCGTAGTTCAATTCAAAAACATCCGGAGCATTCCCACCTGCTAGACGTGTTTGTAGCTTCGTAAAGTAATCGTCATACGCTGCAAGCTCAGTAGTTACTGTAATGCCCGGGTTTTCCTCTTCAAATGCCGCGACCATTTCTGCCAGAACATCTTCATAGTTCGGAGCGGCCGAGAAGCTGTAATACGTGATTTCGGTCGTTCCACCGTCGTTACCGCCATCTCCGCTATCTCCACTTCCTTCACTGCTTCCTTCTGCAGAACAGCCGATCAGACCAATAACAGCGACTAGAAAAAGCATAGATAAAAGCCAAATTTTCTTCATGTGTTTCTCCCCTTTTTTAAATGAAATTTATTCTTTCATTCCGCTCATAGTCATCCCCTGGATGAAATATTTCTGAGCGAAAAGATAGACAATGAGAATCGGCAAGACGCTGATGACGACACCAGCCATCATCAATCCCCAATCCGTCGACCAACGGCCCTGAAGTAACGACAGACCGAGCGGCAATGTAGCCAGTTCCTGATTGCTAATCACAATCAGCGGCCATAGGAAGTTATTCCACGACTGCATGAAGGTGAAGATCCCAAGCGCTGCAAGCATCGGCTTGATCAGCGGCAGACAAACTTTATAGAAGACTTGGAAATGGTTTGCTCCATCCATGAAGGCTGCTTCCTCCAGCTCTCTCGGGATGCTCAGCATCGCCTGCCTCATGAGGAAGGTTCCGAACACCGCAAACATCGTCGGTACGATCAGACCTGGATAGGAATCGAGCCAGCCAAACTGTTTGATGAGAATGAACTGCGGAATCATCGTGACTTGAGTCGGAACCATCATGGTCGCGAGATAAAGAAGGAATAGCTTATCACGGCCCCTGAACTGCATTCTCGCAAAGGCGTAAGCAGCCATTGAGCTGAAGATCATCTGCCCGATTGTCGTCAACACAGCTACAAGGAGGGAATTCCACAGGAAGCGCATCATCGGAAACTGTTGCGTCACCTGTTCATAGTTCTGGGTGGTCGGCTGGTTCGGAATAAATTCAGGCGGAAGTACCATCGTCGCTCCGCTCGGCTTCAGAGATGTCGAAATCATCCAGAGAAACGGGATGAGCATAATGGAAGCGCCTACAATTAAAAGCAAATAAAAGAGAACCTTCTTCAAGATTGGACGCGGCTTCGACTTTTCTGCACGAACTCTTCTATACACAAGGACCTTACTTGAGCTTTCCATCGCCATATGTCAATTCGCCCCCTTGTCCTGGTACTTCATCTGAAT
Source organism: Halobacillus fulvus (assembly GCA_004078665.1). Lineage (GTDB taxonomy): Bacteria > Bacillota > Bacilli > Bacillales > Halobacillaceae > Halobacillus > Halobacillus fulvus. Next base: position 46,395 of record SCFO01000006.1, read on the forward strand.
CCAGGTGAATAAGAAAATGACTAGAAACAACGCCCAGCTCATCGCCGAGGCATATCCCATATCAAAGTATCGAAATGCATGATTGTAAATGTTCTGAACCATGACGACCGTCGAACCACCCGGACCTCCGCCCGTCATGATCATCACTTGGTCGAATACCTGAAAGGAGTTGATCATTGAAATGATGGTGACAAAAAAGGTTGTTGGGGCAAGAAGGGGAATCGTGATGTTCCATAGCTGTCTCGCTTTTCCAGCACCATCAATCGATGCTGCCTCGTAAAAGGACGGTGAAATGTTCTGAAGCCCTCCGAGAAACAGTACCATGACAAAGCCAATATCCTTCCAAGCACTCGTCAGGATGATGCCGATCATGGCGGTATCCGGATCGTTCAGCCACATCGGGCCGTCGATGCCAACCGTTGACAGTGCATAATTGATCAGACCGTATTCCGGATTATACAACCATTTCCACACGAGAGAAACGGCGACCCAGCTAGTAATGACCGGAAGGAAGAAGGTCGCCCGGAAAAATGCACGAAACTTCATCTGTTTGTTCAACAGAAGCGCACAAGCGAGACCGAAAATCAACACGAGCGGAATATAACCAAGAATGAATAAAAACGTATTGCGAAATGCAACCCAAAACTCTGGGTCCTGAACTAATCGTATGTAATTCTCAAAACCAGTAAACTGCATTTCCCCTAGAAGATCCCAGTCCGTGAAGCTGATGATCAGCGAGGATACAATCGGGGCTCCTATGAATGTCAGGAACCCGATCAGGTTCGGGAGCAGGAAGACACCAAGCCAGAACAGCGTTTTTCTTTTCGTCATGCCGACCATACGCACGCACCTCCTTGTTTTCGTTAAACTCCTACTTTCATTTGTTCGTAAATCGGCTCTTGGAACAGCTGATTTATAGCTAACAGCGCCCCGCCCGTAAACCAAGAGTCATCGTTTAAATGAGAGAAAACGATAGCTGTCTGGATCTCCACTTTCTCAAAAAAGTTGTCACGGGCAATGGCTAGCATTTCCTCTTCGAATAGATGTCTGTATTTGACCCCCTCCCCCACAACGATGATTTTGTCCGGATTCAGGGTGTTGATCAGGTTCCTCAGCCCGTAGCCAAGGTGAGTGCCCATTTCTTTCATAAGTGAAGCAGCGGTTAGATCGTTTCCCTCTGCAGCCTTGGCCACTTCAGAAAAGTGATGATCAGCTAGGAGGCTCTCGTGCGATTGCTCACGGTATTTATTTTCAAAATAAAATTCCGAAGCGTACATCTCGAGACATCCACGCTGGCCGCAGTGACAAGAGTAACCGTCGATGACGTGTGTAGTATGGCCGAATTCACCAGCACCTCCGACCGATCCATAATAAATTTTGCGATCTATTACAACAGAAAGACCGAGGCCAGCTCCGATGGATACGACGAGGAAGTCATTGTTTTGTTTCCCCGCGCCCTTTTCGAGTTCTGCCAATGTATAACCGTTGATGTTGTTGTCGACGAACACTGGAATGTCAGGGAACGAACCCTTGATCATCTCTGTAATCGGAACATCTTCCCATCCAAGCATCGAGGAACGGATGATTCTGCCTTCATGACGGTTGACGAGCCCTGAAGAAAGAACGCCGATTCCAAGCAGACGGGTGAGGTCCTGTTTTTTCTCCGACAAGATTTGCTTCGCTTCACTTTCAATCAACGATACGATGGTCTCAGCCGAAGCTTCCTTCTCAAACGGCGCATACGTTTTCAAGATAATGTCTCCATTCATGTTTGTAAGCGCTGTCAAAATTTGCTCTTCTTCAATCTTCACACTTATGACATAGCCGTGGGTTTCATTGAACTTCAAAAGCTTAGCTTTCCTTCCTCCAGTCGAAGTCGCTTCCCCCACTTCATAAATGAGATCCTGGGACTTCAGTTCGTCCATGATATAGGAGAGCGTGGAAATACCAAGTTCACATTGCCTTGCAATTTCTGAACGACTGATTGGCTGCTGTCGACGAATGATATTTAAAACTTTAAAGCGGTTGATCTCTTTGATTAATTCTTTGCTGCCCGATCTTATGGCTCTCATGTCTTCACCTCATCAAGCTTAACTTACTTCTTTCATTGAACGAATTAAGTTTAAGTTCACTATACATGAATAATAATTTAACTACAAGCTATTTTGTTAAATTTTCTGAAAACTTAATTTCGACAAAAATGATCAGCCTTAGACCTACTTGATTTCTATTCCATTCTATACGTTCATTATGTTCACAAAATAAGTCGTTTTTTCTGGAATCGTTATTGTTAATTTCTGTATATATACATGTTACACTTTATAATAACTTCTACGATCACAAGGCGGTGAATACCATCGGACTAATCCTTGCCATGCTCCTCGTCCTATCCTCCGGCGCCTTCCTTTACTATTGGGGAAAATCCGGATACGATTTTGGCACGACAGAACCTGATGAGCACAAAGACGAACAGTAACGACGGAATAAAGGGGACAGGTATTCCTGTTCCCTTTTGTATGAACACAACTACATAATGAGAGAGGAAGAGAAACATGAAGAACATTTCTTACATAATGGCCACCATCATGGCCGCCCTCCTTTTGATCCTGGCAGGATGTGGCGGAGAACAAGATGCTTCTGTGGAAGAGGAAGAATCGATGGAAAAGGCGCAGAGTACCGAGGAAGATGAGGGATCTGCTTTTGAAGAAGTGACCTCCATCGAAACGGAAGGCGAGATTTCGACGATGAATTTTCAGCTTGATGAAGAGGGTGACACTTTATTCTGGGGAGAAGGAAACGGTAGCAGCATCGGGGATGATGTGAAGCGCAGTGTGTGGGTAGACGGTGAGGCGCAGGAGCTCGATCTGGACACGTTCGATCAGTTTTCCTTTTTGACGGATTCCGGACTCATCGTCCGTGCAGAGACCGATTCGGATGCTCCGGCGAACGAGGCGCATTCGATTGTGGAATACGATCCAAGTACGGAGGAGAGCGAAACGTTCACGGCAGAAAATGAGCAGGGCGATCATCTGCTCGTCAGTAAAGGGGAGTATCTTGTGGATCCAAAAATGTATATCCATACCGATACGGACCCGAATGACGAGTTTACCGATCAGACGTATCTTTGGAATATCGAGAACCAGGAAGTGAGTGACATCACGTTCCTTGAGGACATCAAAGCGGAAATCGGCGAGATTACAGGTAACCCGCATTACTTTTTCAATGACGACGCATCGAAGGTTTATGCGATCATCATGAACGGCGGGATTTTCTCTTATGAAATAGGTTCCGGGACGACCGAAACGTTGCTGCAGCTCGATAATATGGATGCAGGGCTCGGCTATGGCGATAACCTGCTGGCAGATGAAGAACATATTTTTTACGGCGTCGTCAACACCGAGTCCGGGATTTTGAAGCGGGATTACTACGCGCTGAACTTGGATACAAAGGAAACGGTTAAGCTCGGTCTCGGGACGGCCGCTTACCCGGTTCAAGACGGGAACATCGCCATCGTGGACGAGCACGAGGTCAAGACGTACGATTTTGAAAAAGAAGCGCTGGAAAACTTCCATACAATTGAACTTGGAGACAATCAAGAGATCAATCAGGTGACGGTGAGCAAGGATGCCTCCACCATCGCCTACGGGGTGGCGACTGAAGCGGAAGGCGACGATGAGTACAGCCTGGTCATCCTTAACAACGGCAACTGAAAACACATCCGTTATGCAGAACATTACCCCCTTCCCCCGCGAGCGTGATATCTTACCAGATGAATACGCTCAAGGAGGAATGAGACATGGATAAAGCAGCCAAGAAAGCAGAGATTCTAGAAGCGGCGAAGTTCCGCCATGCGACGAAGCAATTCGATCCGGACAAGGTCATTCCGAAAGACGATTTCGATTTTCTTCTTGAAGTCGCGCGCCTGTCCCCGAGCTCGTTCGGTACCGAGCCTTGGCGGTTTGTCGTAGTAGAGAACGACCGCCTGCGTGAAAAAATTAAAAACACGGCGTGGGGCGCCTACGGCAAACTGCCGGACGCGAGCCATTTCGTGATTTTCCTGGCCCGCACGCGTCAAGATACGCAATATAATGCGGATTATATGAAGAACCACCTCCTCAATGTGAAGAAGTTTCCAGAGGATTTTGTTGAAAAATTCCTCGGCCGCGTGGAGGAGTTCCAAAAGGACGACTTCGACCTGCTCGACGGCGAGCGCCCGCTGTTCGACTGGGCCAGCAAGCAGACCTATATCCCGCTTGCGAATATGATGCACGCCGCAGCCGAAATCGGCATCGACTCCTGCCCAATTGAAGGGTTCCCAGTCGATGCGATGAACGAGTTACTGGATGAAGAAGGATTGCTCGAGGACGGAAGCTTCGGAATTTCGGTGATGTGCGCGTTCGGTTACCGCAAGGAAGACCCGCAGCCGAAGACGCGTCGTTCGATGGATGATGTGGTGCAGTGGGTGTAAGTGAAAGGCGGCTTTCTCCAAGTGGGATGGCCGCTTTTTTGTACATACATGAGGAGGGGATGAGATGGATTCGAAATGGCATAAGCTGGAGGCCTATCTGGTCGGAGCACAAATTTTTTTCGGCGGTCTGATCCTTTCTTTTGACGTAATGGGGATTCTGAACACGCCTATCATTTATGGATTTTTTGTTTTACTCGGATTTCTCCCCATTGCTTTGATGATCGTTGTGTACAAACGAACGGGAACGATCAGCTACGTGAACATAGGAACGATTATTGTGATTTTGATTCTATTTTTTATATTCATCACGAGATAATGCTATCCTAGTAGCATAGGAGTGAAATACATGCTATCACCGAACAAGAAATCTAGAACGTTACAGCTCATATCCATAGGGCTGCTCATCATCGCCCTAGTGCTTCATTTCTCCGGGCTGAGAGATACGCCTTACTTTGTCATCACTATGATCGCTGCCGTCGCTGTTAGTCTATACTGGTCATTTTTCGAAAATAAGTTGAAAAAGCAGCAGAGAGAGAAAAGATGAATAGGCTGGCGACAATTACGTGAAAAAGGGTCGGGAATGGATGTCCTGTTAGAGGATACTCATTTCCGACCCTTTTAACATGGAATACCGCCTCCACTTGGTATAGTTTGGAAAAATATGATCAGGGTACTCCATATGTAAAAAACAAGGAGCGTCATCATGAGTGATATCGTATTATCAACCCTACTCATTCTCTTCATCAGCCTGGGCTGGGCTACATTAATCCTCCCCAATTTCAAAAAGCCAAAGAATGCCCAAAAAGCACAGTCAACTAAAGTGATTTTAGGACTAACTGTGCTTGTCCTGATCATCTGGATTGCCAACGTGTTAACTTAGCGGGACTCTGAATCTCGAAACCTCTCAGCACCCTTTTCTACACGCCTTCTGATATACTTTTATTTCAAGATAAATTCCCATAACAAGTCTATTTACATCGTGAGTTTTTTATAGAAAAAGAAGGAAATAACCTTCCATCCATCGAAAAACCCCTTCACGATGCAAAAACATAAGGAGGAACACCCATGTCCTTTCACCGTAAACCCGTAACATACGTCCAAGAAGTCCAACTCAACGTCCAGAACCTGGAGCTGTCCTTGCGCTACTACCAGGATATCATCGGTCTCCAGATTCTCGAACGAACCTTTAACGGCGCAAGGCTTACCGCCGACGGGAAAACGTGCCTGCTTGTGTTGACGCAGCCGGAAGACGTCGTTGCTAAGCCACAGAACACGACGGGGCTCTATCATTTCGCCCTACTCGTCCCGACCCGTAAGGACCTGGCTTATTTCGTCCGCCATTTAGCTGCGAACGAAGTGCGAATTGCATCTTCGGATCACCTCGTCAGCGAAGCGCTCTATTTAAACGATCCGGACGGAAACGGCATCGAGATCTATGCTGACCGCGATCCCAAGGAGTGGACGTGGAAAAATGAACGTGTCGCTATGGCCGTGGATCCGCTCGATTTCGAAGACCTGCTAAAGGAAGGGAATCCGAACGAACCGTGGCAGGGTCTGCCGGCGGGTACGGTGATGGGCCATATCCACCTGCACGTCTCGCACCTGGAACGGGCGAAAGCCTTTTACACCGATGGTCTCGGATTCGATATCGTCAGCCGCCTAGGTGATCAAGCGCTGTTCATTTCATCCGGAAAATACCATCACCACATCGGCCTGAACACGTGGGCAGGCGTCGGCGCTCCAGAACCGCCAGCGAACAGTGTCGGACTGGACTTTTTCACAATCGTACTTCCGGATGAGGAACACCGGAAAGAATTAGTGGAGCGCCTCGGAAGAATCGGAGTAACCGTGACAGAAGAAGACGATGTTTTTGTAACGAAGGATCCATCGGGGAATGGAGTTCGGTTAGTGGTGTGAGGGACAGTTGGGGACGGTTCTCCCTGTCCCAGTCGAAGGCCCTTATTCATCAGCCGTTATCCGTTTTGATTCATTAAAACCAGGTTGTGCAACAAAGTGAACATAGAAAACCCCAGCGTAACGACTATGCTGGGGCAGACTTACATATTCAACTTAATGCTTTTCCAAACGGAACCCGATCAGCTCCAAAGCGCTCTCGAGATTCAAGGTTGTCGTAATATCCCGGAAAATGGACGGTGTATTGGTCGTCTGGATAGCAACTTCCGGACGGATTCCCGTGATAATCGGTGTGATCCCTAAGAGCTTGAGCATATTCGTAAGCTTCGAGAAGGAATGGATGACGAGTTCATCCACTTTTCCGATCCCAGACAAATCGATCACGATATAATCAAGAGCTAGTTCCTGACTCTTGGTCAGAACGACCTCCGTCATCCGCTTCTGCCGCTCTTCCGTCATCGTACCAATCATCGGCAGGATCCCTACCCCTTCCGTAATAGGGACGAGTGGGACGGAAAGGTTCGTGATTTCCTTATGTGCCGCATCCAATTCAAGAACATAAGACAACAAAGAACTGGCCGTTTCGAACAGTTCCACATGGTCTTTGGAAAAATGAATCGATTTTGTATCTAGACCGCAAATCGTCCCGTAATTTTCACCGTTTTCATAATTAATCGGAATGCCAATAAAACTTCCACTGCCGAGCTCCTTCGTCACTTTCAGATCCTTCGTCAGTTCATTCTCCAGGATATCCTCGATCACGAGTGCCCGGTGACCATGATTGACACTGAGACTGCAGAAGGTCTGATCGAAAGGCAATTTGTCTCCTGTATGTATAAGTTCATCTTTTTCATTGAGTACTTTTATAATTTCATTGGTGCAGTTGTTGTTTTTCGCTATGAAAACCGTATTCACGTTCGCAATGCTTCCGATCATCCGCAGAATCGTGTCGGCCGCTTCATCGAAATTGTTCAGCTTCTGCAATGTTTTCTTATGACTTTCCATGATTCGACTTCCCATTTCATCGCCCTTTCTTATCCCTAACTTGTAAACTCTTCCTTTTTGTCAGGGTTGTTAAACATGAATCGGGGTTTCTTTTAGAAAGAAGTGGGAACGTTGGGGTCGGTTCTGCGAGTCCGGGGGTTGAGGGGGACAGTTGGGGACGGTTCTGCCTGTCCCGCCTAAAAATAAAAAAAGGAACGATGTTTTATGACTATTGAAATGCGTACCCTAAACGTTCGAAAACTAGACGAATGCACGGCTCTCTACATAGATGTGTTCAACCGCGATCCTTGGAATGACGGGTGGACATATGAAGATGCACGAGAACGGCTAGGGGATATTTTTCGTCATCCCAAATTCAACGGCATTGGAATGTATGATGGAGATCAGCTGATCGGCTTTCTCGCGGGCCATAAGGAAAAATGGCTTTCTGGTCAGCATTTTTATATGAATGAAATGTGCGTGAAGAAGGAGTCGCAAGGGAAAGGAGCAGGCACTCTTTTGATTTCGGAGTTAGAGAGACTATGCCAACAGAGTGACATCACCCGCATTTACCTTTTAACCGCTAGAGACGGGCAGGCCGAGGCTTTTTACAGAAAAAATGGGTACTACATAAGTCCGAAGATGATGATGATGGCGAAACGGCTGAACGGTTAGCCTGATCCATAGGGGGAGAGCGTTTTGAAGAATAAAAGATTAAGAGTGGCCTGGATCGTTCCGAATGTCTTTTGCTATTTAATGTCTGTAGGGTTATCGACGTTTGTGCTAGTGAATGCTGAGGGGCTACAAGAAATCGGCGTTCTCGGTCGATGGGTGTTCGCGATGCTGGTACTTTTCTTCGTATCTCTTTTTGGTAGTTACCGGATCCGGACATGGATCAAGGAAGGAAGAATTTGATGAACAGTCTACGTTTCATAATCATTTGTTGCAGTATCCTACTCGTCCTCAGCTCCTGTTCTTCTCCAGCAGAAGTCCTGGAAATTGGCGAACCGAATACGGAGTATAAGAGTGACGAAGACCGTTATGAAATTACAGGGTTCACGATTACGGATGAGATAGAAGATACGGATAAAATTGAGGAAATCAAAAATATCCGGAAATACTTTGAGAAGATGAACCAGCCAACCGAGGCCGTTTATGAGGAACCCGACCTCTACTTTCAGGTGAATAACAAAGAGGAGTATACCGTTTTAGCTACTGCTTTTGTTTGGTTTCTACCTGAAGGGAGCTCGATTATAAGAGATTTGAATGGCAGCTTTTATGAATTGGATGCGGAACATACCGTTCGCTTGAAGGAGATTGTGGGGGAATGATCATGAGACAGTCAGGGGTTGAGCGGGACAACTGGGGACGGTTCTCCCTGTCCCGCCAAGGAACCCTGAACCGAATCCTCAAAGATATCATTCTAAATGTTTTTTGATAAAGGTCGTAACTCATACAGAGATTCACACACTTATATATGGTAAAATATGTTATGCGGTCGTCCAACTAATGAGGCGACTTTTTTTGAAGATCATTATAGTCATGGAGGGAAAATAGTGAACCGATTGAATCTCATAACACTTGGCACAAAGGATATTGTGAAATCGCATCAATTCTTCAAAGAGCTTGGGTTTGAAACATCCATCAGAGGGTCAGAATCAAGCCCTGCTATTATTTTTTTCAAAAATGAAGGGACACGGCTTGCTTTGTACCCTTTGGAAGAACTCGCCAAAGATATCAACGAGAACCATCCTCCCACGATATCTACTGGGTTCCAGGGCATCACGCTTGCGTATAATGCGAAGTCGATCGATGAAGTGGACGACGTTTTAGAAAAGGCGAAATCTGCTGGTGCAACTATCGTAAAAGAGCCTCAAAAAACAGACTGGGGTGGATATGGCGGATACTTCACCGATCTAGACGGCTATTATTGGGAGGTAGCCTATGGAGAAGATTGGGAGTTTGATGAATCGAATATGTTAGTCATCGAAGATCAATGAACCAGCTAAAACCTTACGAGAACTTTTATTAAGAGGAGAATGATTAAGATGAAAAATAATAGACAGATTATCATCGCAATATCCACTCTACTGTTTGTAATTTTGCTGGCGGGTTGCCAAAGTTCAACGGAAGAATTGAAGGCTGTGTCGCACAATGATCAACCGGCTCAAGAGGCTACTGACGATTCCTCCAATCCAGATGACACGTCCAACAACGACAATCCAGAACCAGAGTCCGCTAAAGAAAAAGAGACAACTGATCAAGACGACTCCAAAAGCAGTGCAACGAAGGAAGACGCCCCTGCGGATCAGACTGAGGTCCGTTTGAAAGAAGAGTATCTTGAAAAATTGCAGTCTACTAAACAAAAGACGGAACAACTAGAAGCAACAGATTCGTCTACATATGCTCTAAAGAAAGTTGAGAATGAGCGCTGGGAAGCTTGGGACAAACGATTGAATGAAATTTACGGAACTTTAGAAGAGCAGCTATCACAAGAAGAAATGAACGCGCTAAGAGAAAAGCAGAGAGATTGGATTCAATATAGAGATGACCAAGCACTGGAAGCTTCTCTTGAATATGAAGGCGGGACGCAGGAACACCTAGAATATGTGTCCGTGCTGGCAAATCTTACAGAAGAAAGATGCTATGAACTAGTGAAGGAATATATGGTGTAGGATTGGGGTTTGGTGGGACAGTTGGGGACGGTTCTGCGCGTCCCGGGTGTAGCGGGACAAGTGGGGACGGTTCTACCTGTCCCAATTGCCTTCCCCTTACCTGGCTGATATTCTTTAATTACTACACGCTAGGGAGAGAATCATCATGCTCACAAGAGAACGCCTGGAAAACCAACAAATATGGGTGTACATAGTTACCTTGATTCTCGCTGCGCTGTTCGGACTCCTCATGCCTAGATCCGCCGAAAGCCTCGGCTCGTTGATTTCAATCATTATCGCCTTCCTCATGTACAGCATGTTTTCACAAATCCCTTTTACAGAATTGAAAAAGTCCTTTGGAAACCGAGACTTCCTCAAAGCTTTACTGACGGTCAACTTTGTTATCGTACCAGTTTTTGTCTGGCTCTTGTCTCAATTTTTACCCGACAACCAAGCGCTGTTGATCGGCTTTTATTTAGTCCTTTTAACTCCGTGCATCGATTACGTCATTGCGTTTACTGCCCTTGGAAAAGGGGATGAAAAACTCGTGTTGACCGCCACTCCGCTCCTGTTCGTCGTGCAGATACTGCTTTTGCCGGTGTATTTATGGCTGTTCATGGGACGAGATGCGGTCGGAATCGTAGCGCCTGGCCCGTTTTTTGAAGCGTTCTTCGGATTGATCCTCCTCCCGCTTGCCATAGCCTTGCTGTTTCAGCTTGTGGCGAGAAAAAGTACTGTTGGAAAAAAGATGTTGGACGGGTCGGGCTGGTTGCTTGTTCCATTCATGGCGCTGACCCTCTTCATCGTCGTGGCGTCCCAGGTCATGAAACTGCCTGAGTACGGCGGTCAGGTGGTCCAAGTGATCCCTCTATACATCGTCTTCATGGTGACGATGCCAATCGTGTCTAAGTATGTGGCCAAATGGTTTAGATTAGACACCGGAGCAGGACGGGCCCTCGTTTTCAGCGGCTCGACACGGAATTCCCTCGTCGTCCTACCGCTTGCACTCTCTTTACCGGATATCGGGAATTTCGTAGCCGCGATCGTAATCACTCAGACGATTATTGAGCTGTTGAGTGAACTGGTATATATCCAGGCGGTCCCTGGGATGTTGGTTCGGGAGTAGGGTGATAGCGGGACAGTCGGGGACGGTTCTGCGCGTCCCGGAAGTGTAGCGGGACAGGGAGAACCGTCCCCAACTGTCCCACTCAACCCTGTCACTTCAACAACCGCGCATTGATTGCGACGACAACTGTACTCAAACTCATCAAGACTGCTCCGACTGCTGGACTAAGCACGATGCCGACAGGAGCGAGAACACCGGCTGCGAGTGGGATGGCGACGATGTTGTAACCGGCAGCCCACCAGAGGTTTTGAACCATTTTCTTATACGTATCCTTCGACAAACGGAGAATAGAGACAATGTCTTTCGGATTGCTTTTGACGAGGACAATGTCCGCGGTTTCGACGGCAACATCTGTGCCGCTTCCGATGGCGATGCCGAGGTCGGCGGTCGCAAGGGCCGGGGCGTCGTTGATGCCGTCACCGGTCATGGCGACCCGTTCACCGCCAGACTGGACCTTCTTCACCTGGTCCGATTTCTGATCGGGCATAACTTCTGCATAGACTTCCTCAATACCAAGCTGATCCGCAACCCAGTCGGCGACCTTCTGGTTATCACCAGTCAACATGATTGACCGGACGTTACGCTCTTTAAGCTCGGAAACTGCTTCCTTCGCTGAATCACGGACGATATCGGCGAGAGCGATCATTCCTTTGAACTCGTCATCAATCAGAACGAAAACGACGGTCTTGCCTTCTGCAGACAGCTTCTGGAACGCCTCCTGATCATAGCTGAGCTCTTTTTCCTTCATATAACCCGGACTCATCACCTTGACCTCCCGGCTATCGACTGTCCCTCTCAAGCCTTGTCCCGTAAAGGATTCGAAGTCCTTCACTTGATCCAGCTGCAGTCCTTCCTCCTCCGCCTTCGTAAGAATTCCGCGAGCGAGTGGGTGCTCCGAGTTTTGTTCGACGCTTGCGGCATAGAACAGGAGGTCGTTGTCCTTCTCCTCGCTGATGATGTCCGTGACGCCGAACTCGCCTTTTGTCAGCGTACCCGTTTTGTCAAAAATGACGGCATCAATACGGCGGGCTTCCTCAAACTGCGTGCGGTTCCGGATCAGCAAACCCTGCTTGGCCGAAATCGCTGTTGACCTTGCGACAACAAGCGGGGCGGCGAGTCCGAGGGCGTGTGGACAGGCGATGACCATGACGGTCACCATCCGCTCGATTGCTACATCGAAAGCGAAACCGAATGCGAGCCATACGATGAACGTCGTGATCCCAGCTCCAAGTGCGATGTAGAAAAGCCATTTCGCGGCCCGATCTGCGAAATTCTGAGCCCGTGATTTGGACTGCTGGGCTTCGGTGACGAGGTTGATCACTTTGGAGAGGTACGTATCTTCCCCGAGGTTATTCACCTCGATCGTCAGGCTACCTTCCTTGTTGATCGATCCGCCGATGACTTCCTCTCCCTCCCCTTTTTCAACAGGTACGGATTCGCCGGTCAACATCGATTCGTCGATAGCGGATTTCCCATCCGTGATCGTTCCGTCTACCGGAACCTTCTCACCTGGCTTGACGAGGACAAGGTCGTTTTCCTCGAGTTCATCGACCTTCACATCTTCCGTTTTCCCGTTTTCGTCAAGTCGGTGCGCTTCGTTCGGCATCAGCTTGACGAGCTCCTGAAGCGCATTGGAAGCACCCATGACAGACTTCATCTCGATCCAGTGACCGAGCAGCATGATGTCGATCAGCGTGGCGAGCTCCCAGAAAAAGTTTTTCCCTTCCCATCCGAAAATGATCAGGGAGCTGTACCCGTAGGCGACGACGATCGCAAGACCAATTAGCGTCATCATCCCTGGCTCTTTCTGCTTCAATTCGCTCCATGCTCCGGTCAGAAACGGCCAGCCTCCATAGAAAAAGACGACCGTGGACAGACCAAACAGGACGTACTGATCGTACGGGAAGCTGAATTCAAAGGAGAAAAACTCCTGGATCATCGGCGAGAGGATCAGAATCGGAACCGTCAGAATGAGAGAAATATAAAACCTTCTCTTGAAATCCTCCACCATGTCCCCGTGATCGTGATGGCTATGATGGTCATGGTGTCCGTCGTTCGAGTGTTCATGATGGTCGTGTCCGTCATGTTCGTGCTTCTCATGTTCATGCCCTTCGTGTTCGGAATGCTTTTCGTCCATGGTCTTCCCTCCTTATGATTTACCTTTCCCCATTTGGATGAATCTATCATTTAGGGGGACGGTTGGGCTCCGTTCTGCGCGTCCCACGGGACAGGGAGAACCGACCCCAAACGTCCCACCAAGTATAAAAAGAAACAACCGGGATCACCGGTTGTTCCAACTTGCTTATTCAACAGGTGCCAGCTCTTCTTCTGTCACCCACTTGTGATTTTTTACTTCCTCGTCGCTGTTGGTCGGGGTGAAGTCGATCATATAGACAGTCGTCTGCTCCGCTGAATCGATCGTAGCGGTCGCACCGTCCATTCCTTCCATGTGAGAAGCTTCAAGCGTCACTTCAGCTCCCTCTTCAAGTGGAGCTTCACCAGGATCCGGGAGCTCTTCATGGATGACCCACTTGTGGTTCTCCACAGGTTCTCCTCCATCCGTCGGCGTGTACGTCACAGCATAGGCCGTCGTGTCATAAGCTCCGACAATCGTCGCTTCAGCCCCTTCCATGCCGTCCATGTGACCGTTCTGGATGATGGCTTGACTTCCTACTTCATATGTCGGGTTATCGGCTTCCTGCAAATCATCCGGTACTTCGCCTGAGCTGGAGTGATCCATATGCATGTCTTCGCCCTCTCCCATCTGTTCATCCATTTGCTCGTTCATCTCTTCATCCATGTTTTCTTGCATATTTTCATCCATATTCTCTTCCATGTTTTCATCCATGTTTCCGTCCATATTCATATCTCCATCATCTTGATCTCCACACGCAGCCACGACTGCAGCCAATACGATGAGTAATAAAAAAGATATCCATTTCTTCTTCATTTCGTTTCCCTCCATGTTTGTCTATGGTTTACATCATTACCATACCCAGAGAATATGAAGAACTTATGAAGAAACAGGAATTTTTTACTTTCATTAAAAGAATGTTTGAAAAGCTGTCACAAGGGCAGCTTCACGAAAACAGTCGTGCCAATCCCGACTTCGCTCTCAAGCTCGATCCGTCCCCCGTGCGCTTCCACGAGGCGTTTCGCAATCGCTAGTCCAAGCCCGTTGCCGCCGGAATTTCGGCTTCTTGATGGATCGGCCCGGTACAGTCGGTCGAATACATTCGCCTGGTCCTCCGGGCTCATTCCGATTCCAGTATCAGAAACCGTCAAAATCGCTTCCTGTCCGGACGTCTCCACGTACACAGAGACCGCTCCCCCTGCATCCGTGTACTGAAGTGCATTCATCAGCAGATTCAAGACCACCTGTTTAAGCCGGTCCTGATCAGCCTTCAGGTGAACGGGCCCTTTTTTATCAAAAGTAAGACCGACCTTTTGGCGATGAAACGAGCTTCGTACGGCTTCGACTACCTGGCCGGTCATTACCTGCAGCTCCGTATCGGTCAGAGTGAGCTGGAAATCCGGAGAATCGAGGCGGTTCAGCTCCTCCAGGTCCTGGACCAGGTTGATCAGGCGGTCGATTTCTTCGGTACAAGAGCGTAGACGCGCAGGCGTCGGTTCCCAGATCCCATCTTCAAAAGCTTCCATATGACTTTTCAACGTCGCCAGCGGAGTCCTTAGCTCATGAGCGATATCAGCCGTCATATGCTGGCGGGCGAGTTCCTGCTTTTGAAGGCTGCGCGCAAGAAAGTTGATCGACTCTCCGAGGTCCCGGATTTCGTCCTTCCCCTCTGTTTGAATACGCGCATCCCATTTTCCACCGGCCATTTGTTCCGACACTTTTCTCATCGAAATCAGCGGCTTCGAAAAACGACGGGCGACGATCGAACTGATCAAAAGGACAAGGATGACCGCGCCGAGCACCGTCCAAATGAGCGACTCGATCATCGCCCGCTCGAGATGGTAAAAGACGGACTCCATCTCCTCTGGCATATCCGCCATTTGTAAATGATAATGAATTTCCACCGCGATGATGATGCTCGCGATGATCAGGACAACCGAAGCCATGATGCCGAAATTGAGGGCGAGGCGACCGTGAAGCCTTCTCATGACCGTTCTCCCGAGAATTTGTAGCCGGTTCCGTACACTGTCTTAATGTAGGTCGGAGCACTGGGGTCCGGCTCGATTTTATGCCTTAAATTTTTGATATGCTGATCAATCGTCCGCTCGTCCCCGTGAAAGTCCACACCGATCACGGATCCGACAAGCCCCTCGCGCGAGTGCGTCCGACCAGGGTGCTTCGCGAGTGTGACCAATAGCCTGTATTCGATCGGAGTCAGTGAGAGAGGAATTCCATGCTTCATCACCCTCTGGCCGATTTGATCGATTTCCAGTTCTCCCTGATGAAAAGAAAGCGAATCAGCGAGTAGCTTCCCTTCACCAGCTCGCCTCATGATCGTATGTACACGCATCACCAGCTCCCTCGGGCTGAACGGCTTGACCATATAATCATCCGCCCCGATCGAAAGCCCGTTCAACAGGTCCTTTTCTCCGACCTTCGCTGTCAGCATCAAGACCGGTGTCGTGTACTGCGTACGAATCTGACGGCAGACGTCCTCTCCGGAAATATCCGGCAGCATCAAGTCCAGGATGACAAAATCGATGGACGAACGCTTCATTTCTTTAAGAGCGCCCTGCCCATGATCTGATTCAATGACTTCATGTCCTTCTTTCTTCAAATAAGATGCCACAACATCTCGTATTTTTGCTTCGTCGTCAACGATCAGGATGGTACTCATTTGATCAGCCTCCTCTGGCTAGGTGGGTTTCGTTGGGCGGTTCAGCGGGACAATCGGGGACGGTTCCCACTGTCCCATTTTACCGTTCATTTTATCACACCAAACCGCCCGTCCACCCGGGGCTGTAGTATGATAAAGACAACTCAACACCGACAGGAGGAGAACGATTGACGATTGTAAGAAGAACTAAACTGTCACCTGATGAATTAAACGACGTCCGGCAGCTTCTGCAAACATGCGAGAAACACGACGGCATACACCTCGAACTGAGCTTGAACCTTAGCATGCATGATCAGGACGAGGGTTCCACACGTTATGATTTTCTCTTTTATGAAGGAGACGATTTGCAAGGATATCTTGCGAGCTACGCCATTGTCGATCCGAAGCATTTGGAAATGGGAGGCATGGTGGCGCCGGAGCGCCGAAGAGAAGGGATTTTCCGCTCCCTTTTGCAAGCAGCCGCGGAAACATTCAGAGAAAACGGCATTCAGGAAGTGCTTCTCGTTGTAGAGAATACTTCTGAGGAAGGAAAAGCGATGGCGGAATCCCTTCGCTTTCCGTTGAGTCATTCTGAATATATGTTAAAGCATAGTGGGAGCGAACCGGAGACAGCAGACGATCACGTGCAGCTAGACTTGGCAAGCGAAGAAGATGTGCCTGCCTTGACTTCCATTCATGCTAAAGCGTTCGACGATTCGGAGGAAGAGGCCGCCACGGTCATCGATCATAATATGGCCTCGTCATCCTATGATGTGTTCGTCGCGCGGCTGGATTCGGAAATCATTGGCTCGGTTTCCGTCATGAACAACCACCCGAATTATTTTCTATCTGCCTTCTCTATCGATCCTGTTCTACAAGGGCAAGGGTTGGGCGGTCAAGTCTTACGTCAGACCGTAGCAAGATTGCTTTTACGAGATGGAGCCATGGTCATGATTGAAGTAGAAGTGGACAATCGCCATGCGCTCAAACTCTATCAGAACAGTGGGTTTGAAATTGTGATGGGGCACGACTATTACCGCTTCGGGTTTGAGGAGTTTTGATGGGGACGGGTGGGACAATCGGGGACGGTTCTCCCTGTCCCACTATCCTTCCTCGATAAAACGAATATCTACCGTTTCATAATCCTCTACCATCCAAATCAATGATCCCGAAAGGACATAGTCCGCCACTGTATTTTCAATGGTGACTTTCTGTTCGAATTGCGTCATCCCTAAACGCTCCGGCTCACTCTTCTCAAGCTTCAATTCTGGCTTGTTCGTTCGTACCTCGACCTCGATAATGTCCGCTTTCAACTCTTGATTTTCCTGTGACACCTTAAACTTCCCTTCCACAGTCAGTCCGTCTTTAAAAGGAGATGCATCCGGGATATTTTCTTTTGGTGACTCTGTATCAACCATTTTTTCCAAATTAAAACTTTCAATCCCATAGGTCTTTCTTACATAAAGAGAGTCATAGAAACGTTCGATTTGTTCATAGATTTCAGGGTGATCCTCTTTTGTCCTATAAACCTTAGCAACGTCCCCTTCCTTAAACGAAACAAATAACCCATCTCCCGCTTGTGTCATACTCAATTGAGCATAAATATCGCCTTCAGATAGAAAAAAGGTTGTGAGAGAAGGTACCGCATCAATCAATCGCGTCTGATCCGTAATATCGTTTCCTTTTAATTCTTCCAGTTCCAAAGTGCGGACTAGCCCTAGAAAATCATCGACCTGATCTGGATTAGCTGTCTCTGCATTCTCGACGTTGCTCATTCGGCTGCTATCACTCGTCATATTAAGCTCAGTTTGTTCTTTCTTAACAAAAATATCATCTTCCAACGTATATGTCGGCTGACAGGCCGCCAGCAAAAGCAAGGCAGAAATAAATATCATAAATCTCAACGAATCGCTCCTTTATGTAAAGATAGCGGGACACTTGGGGACGGTTCTCCCTGTCCCTCTTAAACTTAAAACACGACCTCAAAAATTAAATAAAATCGATATAACGCAATGATCACCATCACGGCTAATCCTGCTATCAATAAGTAACGAACCTTATAAGCCCAGTAAAACTTATATTCCTCAGGATCGCTCCACTTCCTCAAATCCCTTTTCACATAATAAAATAAAATGACGACAAGTGGAACGACAATAAATAGAATAAAAGCAGAAAACAACCACTGGTCAATCTGGACCATGCCGTCTTCTGAAAACAACGGCCTCAACCCTTGGCCGACTGCTACAATGAGTAAAGCGAGGAGCATGGCATTAGACGTGATCACATCGGCCAGCTTCTTCCCTTTCTTCAGATCCCTCACCACAAAAAAAGGAATCAAAACCGCCAATGCGACAGCTGCTACGAGAAAAAACAGTGAATTTCCGGACATATGTATTCCTCCCTGAAAGTCTCTACGAATCAAGTGAGGAAAAGTTCCCATAAAAGTGGTATTCTGCTTGTCCAGCGGGACAGGGAGAACCGACCCCAACTGTCCCACGCCCAACAAATTCCCCACACCCCATTGACAATGATTATCATTTACATTAACCTAACTAATAGTGATAATCATTTTCAATTAAATGAGGAGGAACAGGAATGGATACATACTTTTCACCTGTTAAAAAATCGGGACTACTCGTCTCGTTACTATTATTGATTGCTTTTCTAGCCGCTTGCGGAAGCGATTCAGCTTCTTCTGAAGGGGATTCCGAAGAAGGAACGAACGAAGAATCTTCAGCTTCCTATGAAGTAGAACACGCCATGGGAACAACGACATTGGAAGAGAAGCCTGAGAAAGTAGTAACGCTATACCAAGGGGCAAACGATACGGCCACAGCTTTTGGTGTAACGCCTGTAGGGATTGTTGAATCATGGGTACAGCAGCCTGTCTATGATTATTTGAAAGAGGATTTGGAAGGTGTTGAGATTGTAGGACAAGAGACTCAGCCGAACCTTGAAGAGATTGCCGCTCTTGAACCGGATTTGATTGTGGCGACGAAAACGCGTCACGAAGAAGTATATGAACAATTGCAGCAGATCGCTCCTACTGTCGCGACAGAAGAAGTCTTTGACTTCAAAGGTACGGTCAGCCTGATGGGTGAAGCATTAGGCGAAGAGGAAAAGGCAGAAGAAATTTTGAACAACTTCGATGAACGTGTACAGGATCTTCAGGGTAAATTGGAAGCGAAGCTCGGGGATGAATGGCCACTTAACATTTCCATCTTGAATTTCCGTGCCGATCATGCTCGGATCTACTTCGAGAGCTTTGCTGGAAGTATTCTAAGTGATGTCGGATTCGAACGTCCAGAAAATCAACAGTCTGACGATTGGGGAATCCAGCTTACAGACAAAGAGAGCATTACGGAAATGAATGCAGATGTTTTCTATATCTTTATGGAAGAAGATGAAGCGGTCAAAGCCAACTACGAAGAATGGACAAACCATCCGCTATGGGCGAATCTTGATGCTGTCCAGAATGACCAAGTGTACATGGTGGACCAGGTCGTGTGGAATATGGCCGGCGGAATCAAATCAGCGAACCTCTTGTTGGATGATTTGTATGACCGATTTGAATTGGAAAAGTAAGAGTGCTGAGCGACAGGCAGGGGATAATCTCCTGCCTGTTTTAAAATGTAAAGGGAGGAGGATTCGTTATGAATGGAAGGACTAATCGTCGCTATCGGAAAATCGCCATACTTGTTTCAAGTGTTCTGCTTTTTTGCGTCTTCTTTTTATTGAGCGTCATCCTCGGCAAAACCCCGACGTCATTATCTACTGCCTTCGACGCGTTCTTCCGCTTCGATTCCTCCAATACCGAACATATCATCCTCACGACCTCCCGAATTTCACGCGCCGTGATTGCTACTGTCGTCGGAGCGAGTCTAGCGATGGCTGGGGCATTGATGCAGGCTCTCACACGAAACCCGCTGGCTGCCCCTGACATTTTCGGAATCAATGCCGGAGCACTCTTTTTCATTGTAGCAGCAGCGACGTTCTTTTCTGTGGAATCGTTGACGGGTTATATGTGGATCGGGTTCATTGGAGCAGGAGTAGCCGGCACGCTCGTCTATTTCCTCGGATCTATAGGAGAAGACGGGTTATCCCCTGTTAAAATCGTTCTCGCCGGCGCTGCGATCACCGCCCTTTTCGTATCGTTCACCCAAGGCATGCTGGTCATTGATGAACAGCGGATTCAAAGCATTTTATTCTGGCTTGCCGGTTCCGTATCGGGCAGGGACATGGACATGCTTCTCCCCGTTCTTCCTTTTATTATCGTCGCGACCATCATCGCTCTGTTACTTGGAAAGCCTCTGAACATCTTGATGAGTGGCGATGATGTCGCCAAAAACTTGGGCCAGCGAACGATTACTGTAAAATTGTTAATCGGGATCGTCGTCGTCTTCCTTGCCGGAGGATCGGTGGCGGTAGCCGGTTCCATCGGATTCATCGGACTTGTCGTTCCGCACATCGTCAAAAAAGTGACGGGTCCCGATTATACGTGGATTCTTCCGATCAGCGCCCTGACTGGAGCCAGCCTGCTTCTGATCGCAGACATCACGGCACGCTTTATCATTATGCCACGGGAAATGCCGATCGGTGTCATGACTGCACTGATCGGGACCCCGTTTTTCCTGTTTATCGCAAGAAAAGGAGTGAAAAAACATGGGTGAGTACATACACGTACGCACAAAGTCTGGACGGCTATCCTTCCAGGTTCGAAAAAAATCGATATTCCTCCTTATCGGTCTGGCCATTCTCACCATGGCTGTATTTCTCATCAGCCTTGCATCAGGAAGCAACTACATTCCGGTTCAAGACGTAATCGCTGTTCTGATCGGCATCAGTGAAGACCATGCATTCGTATTGAACGAACTAAGGATGCCGAGGGTACTGATGGGTTTCATGGTCGGAGCTTCTCTTGGAGTGGCCGGCCTGATTCTGCAGGGGGTCATCCGCAACCCGCTTGCCTCCCCTGACATCATCGGTGTCACAGGAGGTGCTTCGGTCGGTGCCATCCTGTTCCTCTCTTTTCTGGCAGGAACCGTAAGCGTCGTCTGGCTGCCACTCGCAGCGATTCTTGGTGCCTTCGTGGCGACGACTCTCATTTACAGCCTTTCTTGGAAAAACGGTGTGACCCCTATCCGGCTGATTTTGATCGGAATCGGGATATCAGCGCTTATGAATGCAGTCGTCACGATGCTGATCGTGCTCAGCGATACGACCGTCACGACTCGTTCATATCTATGGCTGACCGGGAGTTTATACGGGTCCAACTGGGAGGAGATCGGGTTGATGATTCCTTGGGTCTTGGTCCTACTTCCGATTGCGCTCTTATTTTCCAACATTGTCAACGTAAAAGAGCTCGGAGATGATGTCGCGAGTGGGTTAGGTATTCACGTACAAAAATACCGCTTCATCCTAATTGCCGTGAGTGTCGCCCTCGCAGGAGCAGCTGTAGCGTTTGCCGGCGGGATCGGATTCATCGGACTGATTGCCCCGCACATTACCCGGCTGATCTTGGAACGGTCGTTTGCCATCCTCGTCATCGGCTCTGCGCTCATCGGCGGCATGATGGTACTAATCGCTGATATCGTAGCGAGAACAGCGTTCCTCCCGCTCGATATTCCAGCAGGGGTTTTCACTGCCGGCATCGGCGCACCCTTCTTTATTTATTTACTTTACCGAAATCGGCAGGTGACTAGTGGATGAACAAGCTGTGGAATATGAAAGAAATGAACGAGGAAGACGTGTGCCGCCAGTTTCTCAAGCAGCAGCAAAAAAGGATTCATGCACCGGATTTGCGCACGACCGCCTCGATGATGATGAAGCGTCATGCCCAGTTACTCGTCCGCTTCATTTTCGCTGCCTACGTAAAGGACAAACGCTTCATCCGGCTTGACCCGGCCTCAACGTTCCTTGATGAAACTCTTGTCCTGAATGCAGAACGGCCTATAGAAGTGGACAGAAAATTCTGGGTGACCGGTATATTCGCCGACCACTTGACTCCCTTCCTCCGTACTCTCCATCACTTCACCCGCCTTCCAGAACGGATCTTGTGGGAAAATATCGCAGTCCGTGTGAATTCGTTTTTCCGTAAAACGATGGAAACGGAGTCGCTCACCTGTGAGGAAGAAGCGAGGGCACTTGAGCTCTACTCGCTTTTGGAAAATGCGGAACCGGACAGCTTCGGAGCCACGGTCCATCCTTTGAAGACCTACCTCGTTCCGAAAAATCAGCTGACCTCAATGCAAACACGCAAGACATGCTGCCACTTCTATCGTCTGGAAAAAGACAAAGAAATGGACTATTGCCTAGTCTGCCCACTAAAAAAATGAGTGGAGAAATGGGCATGATGGGGTGGGACGATCGGGGACGGTTCTGCTTGTCCCACGGGACAGGGAGAACCGTCCCCAACTGTCCCGCTCACCCAAAAACCCGGACTAGCTTACTCATCTACCATCCGCTTCTTATAAACCACAACAGCAAGCCCGACTGTCAGAACTGTCCAGGCAGCGATGAGTCCGAGTGCTTGCCACATTTCACCGGAGCCTTCCACCTGGAAAAGCAGTTCCGCCTGCATATTCGGAAGATACGTAAGCACATCCACCAAAATACTATCGCCAAGCAGCCCTTGGAACATCGACCCCATTCCCAAAATAAATATGACAGGCAGGATGATGATCGACGCTTCGATCAGCGTTTTGGCCAGCAATCCAAGCAGCGTACCAAGCGCTACGTAAAATACAAACAATAAAGCGAAACCTGCCCAGCCCGCGATTGGGACGTCGATCGCCACATCAAGGATCATCCAGCTAATCGCGGTCACGATCACACTGATCAGAACCGATAACACACTTTTCCCTGTCAGTATTTCAGCGGTCGAAGCCGGGGATAGCATCAATCCTCTCAACGTCCCTTTTTCTTTTTCCTCTGCGATAATCGCCGCCTGGATATAGGCACCGACGGACGCAAGCGTCATGTTCGTAATCAGCGGAATCAAATAGGAAGCCTCCGCCCCTTCAATTCTTCCCAGCATGAACGCATAGAAAAGTGGCAGAAAGAACGCCGTGGAAACATACAGGTTTTTCGATAAGTCTTTCAAATCCTTGCTAAAAATCGCATATACGCGCTGAAATGAGAATGTCATGCTAAATTCCTCCCTGTCACTTCGATAAATACCTGGCCAAGCGTCGGTTCCGCTGTATGGATCGATACGACTTGCCCCGAACTCATATAGTTGTAGATCGCTTCGGCACCTTCCGCTGTATTTTCAACGGTCACAGTCTCTCCGCCGTGAAGTTTCACGTGAATCATCCGGCTCGAGAAGCGATACGATAGCGATGCAGGGCTTCCTTCCTCGACCACTTTGCCTTTATGTAGCAAGGCGACATGGTCGCATAGCGCTTCTGCTTCATGCATATCGTGTGTCGTCAAAAAGATCGTCGTTCCCTTCTCCTGAATCTTCCTCAACCCGTCATGGATTCGCTCTTTCGTCACCGGATCGAGCGCCGCTGTCGGCTCATCGAGAAACAGCAGGTCAGGTTCATGTAAAAGCGCCCGGGCAAGCAGCACGCGCTGGGTCATTCCTTTGGAAAGCTTTGCTACCTGTGTCCGCTCGGCATCCTGCAGATCCACCATCTCCAGCACCTCGCTAATCCGGCGTATCGGCACCCGATACAGGCGGCAAAAGAGAAGCAGGTTGTCTCGGACTGTCAGCCTCGGATAGAGCTGGCTATTATCCGTCATGATCCCGATACGTTGGAGCTGATCAGGATGGGCGATCTCACCCGCGTCCTTACCGAATACGCTGATTTTCCCACTGTCGGCTTTCAGCTGACCCGTCAGCAACTTGATCGTCGTCGTTTTACCCGATCCACTCGGGCCAAGAAATCCGAAGACTTCTCCTTTTTTAACGTTGAAACTCAGACCGTCCAGCACTTTTTTGCCGTGAAAAGATTTATCTACACCTTCTAAATGGATCACATCGTTTCCCCCTCGATTGGTTTCTTCACATCTATCGTAGAAGAAAAAACCACTCCCCGCCGCTGTTTAAGGATGAAAGGAGGGAAAATGACGTTGAATGAGCTCAGGAAAGTGTCAAAAGCTCCTTCAATTCACCCAGTTTATTCTTCGAAAGGGGGATCTGGCTCTTTTTCGGATCTGATAAATTCAGGCTGTAGCTATTTTTCGACCACGTTACAATCTCACGGACCCGCTGCAAGTTGACGAGATACGACCTGTGGCAACGGAAGAACCCGAACGACGTCAGCCTCTTTTCCAAATCAGCCAGCGTCGACGGACAAGGATAGGCCTCACCTTCTCCGAACAATACCACCTGCCCCTGTTGGCTCTCGAAATAATCGATTTCGGACGGATCGAACAACACAAGCTTATCTTCAAGCTTCGCGGACACCTTGTGGACTTTGATCGGGGAAAAGGAAAGCGGCTCGTCTTCGGTAAAAAGCGATACGTCCTCAATTCCGTCGCGATGGATCCGGTACACCTTTTCCGTAAAGGCACGGGCGCTCTCCAAATGATGCGTAAAGACAAGTAGCGCCTTCCCCTCTTCCTGCAGCTTCTCCATCCAATCGATCGTCACCTCTTTCGTCTCAAGATCGATGTTCTGATCCGGCTCTTCTAGAATGACAAAATCGGGATTCTGAAGCAGAACGCGGGCCAATGCCAGCCTTCTTTTTTCCGAAAACGTCAGTTGATTTACGCTTTTATGTAAAATTCCATTCAACTTCGTATGTGGCAGGACCTCTTCAATCCTCAAACTCGATGTGTACAATCGTTTATACAGCATAAGGTGATCCTTCACACTCAACCTTTCGTAAAATCCTTCATCCGTGAATACGAACCCGACCCGTTCCGGACTCGGTTTATGTAAAAGCTCTCCGAACAGTTCGATGGTCCCGTTCGTAAACACCCGTTTTCCAAGTAGAGATTTAATCAGATGATTCCTGATTTCCAAATTCGACTGGACTGCCACGATCTCCCCTTGCCCGATGGCTAGATCAAACCGGGGAATCCAGATCGCATCGCCTTCCCTCTTTTCGACACCCTTGAATTGCAGCACACTCACTTCCAGCACCTCCTTCTGACATTATACCTCGATTTCCCATGTCGAAAGAATATATTTCCTGGGAAATAGTGAAAGACAGTGGGACAGTTGGGGACGGTTCTCAGCGTCCCTTATGTTTCACGTGAAAAAAGCCGAAAATGGAAGCATTCACTTCACATCTCCGGCTTCCTTCATAACAAGATGAACGACAATCGTCATTAACAGGTACACGATCATCGGCTCACTCGTCTCCCAGTATGTAGTGCTAATAAGAAATACTATGGTTGTGACTACTAACAAGACCAAAACATATAACAACATAGATACAATCCTACTCATATTTCCTCCTACTTATTTAGATTACTAGTGCCAGTTCCCAGACCTCAGCGTTAACAGGGACAGTTAGGGATAGTTTACGGCGTCGCGCGGGACAGGCAGAACCGTCCCCATCGTCCCGCTTCAGAACCATCCCAAACTATTAATCAGCAAATAAATCCCTGTACACAATAAAAGAATATAGGTGAAGATGCGAAAAGCCTGCTGATTAATTCGTTTAAACAAGACCTGCCCAACGAACAAACCGGTCAATACAAGAGGAAGCGCCCACAAGCTCGACACCCAGACCGTCCGATTCGTCCCAGCAAAGACCACTTGGATGATCAGGCTGACAAAGTAGATGAACAGGTAGAAAGCCAGCGTGTTCCCTCTCAGTTTCTCTTTTTGCGCGTCGGTTCCGGAAAAATACAGAAGGAGCGGCGGTCCTGGCATGCCAATGCTCGTCGTAAAAGCACCCGAAAGGCCACCTGCGAGGAAGTCCCTCTTATGGCTTTGGTTGACCCGGAACTTGAAAATGAGCAGCACCGTCAATAAGAGGATCATGAAGCTGATGGTAATCTTCAATAGGTCCATATCCATAAGCAAAAAGACGATGATTCCGACGGGCAATCCGACGACACTTCCCGCTACAAACCTTTTCAGAAGACCAAAATCGATATCTTGTTTAATTTTCGAAAGCAAGGCAATCGATATCACAAATGACAATACTAGATTGATTTGGATTGCATCAGCAGGCTCAAACAGCAACAAAAGAAAAGGCGTAGCCATAATTGAAAAGCCGAAGCCTGTGCTCGTTTGAAGAATCGAAGCGACCAGAATGATTACTATAAAAGCTAAAATTTCCATACCATCCTACTTTCTGAACTGACCAGAGGTTCTCGAACTTATTGTCCCACGCTCAGCATCTATCAGCAAGGCACTTAGATATATGGGAAAGTTGGGGACGGTTCTCCCTGTCCCACTCTTCTCGATTCGCTCACATCTGTGAGATTCCATTTATAAATATCAAAAAAAGGATGGTCAATCCTGTAATTCCAGCAAGAGGAACAGCCATCCGTTTATTATGAAAGAATTCAAGAACAGAAAATAAAGTACCCAAGGAACAAACGAGAAACCAAACAGAATGAAAGATGACCTCTGCTAACTGAGCGGGAAACAAAGCATAAAAGCCTGATATGAATACAACCCAATTCGCAATGAGGAGGCTGAATGCCACGTAGGAGCCTTTGTAAGGTGCTGGACCTTTCCCGTACGTGTTAAGCATTCGTACTATATAAAGGCATATAGAAATAAATACAACGATGATGAACCCAAAAAATATAGTTGTAAAAGCCATAGCGCCTCACCCTTTCGATATTTGAATCTGATGGTTTCGGGACAATCGGGGTCGGTTCTCCCTGTCCCGCGGGACGCTGAGAACCGCCCCCAACTGTCCCACCGCATCAAAATAAAAGTTTACCCTTCACATTATAGTGGTATAAGTTATCCATCTGAAGTCCTAAATAAAAGTCACCAAGTACAGATATATTAATGATTTATAACTAGGAGGATAATCACATGAATATTCAAAACCTATCCCTGTTCAAAGAATGCTTTGGTGCCGTAGAAGGTGAAACTCAGCAGCTTGGCAATGCGAACCTTTCCCAATTACAGGCCGGCTCGATCAAATTCGAATCCAAGGTCCCACAGCTTGAATATATGTGCTTGATGATGGAAAATATGGTCCTGATGAAAAAGCTGAAAGGCAATGTCTATGCAGGCTTTCAGAAGTTTTCGCGTGCAAAGAATGTGATCGAACGCTTCCAGGCGATGACCGAGTACTCGAACGTGTACATATTCGGGGAAGATGATGCGCCGGTTGACCAAAATGACGGCATCCACTACATCGCGCTTCCTCCGAACAGCGAATTGATCAGAGAATGGTTCCTCGTCATCGACGCGCCGAACTTCAAATCAATGATGGTCGCTTACGACCTGGACGGTTTCGGCGTGCACAACGTCGAGGAAGGGCGTAACTTCAAAGGTGCGAAATCCTCAAGCCCGAAAGTGGTCGATCATGCGGCCAGCTTATTGGCGAAACACACAAAACCGATGACCGAACTTGCTTAAAACACAGCAGGAGGAGGGAGACGTCTCTCCTCTTTTCACTTGTTAAAAAGGAGATGAACAGCTACATGACTTCACTATCCAAACTACAGCGTATGACGACCATCGGGGTTTTGTCTGCCATCAGCGTTGTCCTATACTACTTCAAGTTTCCCGTGCCGTTTTTCCCGCCTTTTCTCACGCTGGATATAAGCGATATCCCGGCCCTAGTCGGAGCCATCACGCTCGGTCCGGTCGCAGGAATTCTCATTCAATTTTTGAAAAATATCGTAGACTACATATCTCATGGAAGTTATGTCGGTTTACCCGTCGGCCAAATCGCCAACTTTTTATCCGGAGCCTTGATGGTCGGGTTGATCGGGGCTTTTTATCACGTCAGAAAAAGACTCGATACGGGCAGCTACC
This sequence comes from Halobacillus fulvus, assembly GCA_004078665.1. GTDB lineage: Bacteria > Bacillota > Bacilli > Bacillales > Halobacillaceae > Halobacillus > Halobacillus fulvus. The sequence continues at coordinate 74,242 of SCFO01000006.1, forward strand.
TCGTTTCGGTGCTCGTTTTCATTACGTCTATGTATCTGTTGAATTACTACTTCATTTTACCTTCGATCATGGGTCTTCTCGGGGTGAGTGAAGCGCAATATGTGCAAGGATTCACTCAATTCAACCCGCTGGCGACGGACTTCAGAACAGCCGTACTGTTTGTCATCATTCCATTCAATTTAATCAAAATCGCCATGGTCTATTCGATCGGAATTCCCTTTTCTTTACGTTTACAACGGATTCTCCAGCCGGAAAGGAAGAAGGTCGCTGCATGAAAAACTTCAATATAAGTAATCAATGGTTTTACCCGTCGCTCATCTTTGCGTATGGTGTAGGAAGTTTAGCTCTGGCTCTTTTATTGCCGACTTTATGGAGTATCATAGGATTCCTTATGTTAAGTGGACTTCTCGCCGCTTCCTATCGATTTTGGCAGAACCAGGCTCCAGATGAAAGTATAAAAGAAGAAGAAACGACAAGCGCAGACCATGAGGCCATCACGGCTTCCCTAGAAGAATTGAGACACGTCGAAGCGCACAGTGAGCACTTGAACACGATGAATCAGCAATCCTCCGAGACATCGGATCAGGTGAATCAACAGCTGATCACGATGATCGAAAATATCCAGACCGAACAAGAACATCTTAACGATTTCCAAAAGCAGATGGAGACGATCCAGGGCATGATCGAATCGTTAGGCGATACGATCGTTACGTCTGCCGAGACATCCGAAACCGTACGCACCCTCTCGAACAGCGGCAAAGAAAAGGTCGATGAATTCAATGAGGCTTTTTCCAATATTCTCTACGTCACGGAACAGTTCGGAAGTTTTAACGAAAAGCTTTTATCGCAAATGAAAAAGGTGACGGGTGCGCTTGGGTCGATTGAGTACATTTCCAACCAAACCAACCTGCTGGCTTTGAATGCTTCCATTGAGGCCGCCCGGGCGGGTGAGCACGGAAGAGGTTTCGGCGTCGTCGCTGATGAAATCCGCAAGCTTTCCGCACAAGTCAAAGAAAGCGCGAGCGAAATCGAGACGGTCATCGATCATGTCCATCGCAGCATTTCGGAGCAAAAACAGTCGTACAAGACCGAAACGATGACGTTGAACGAGGGCAAACAGAGCGCCGAGGAAATGACGGAGATCTTCGACCAGGTGTTAGCGAACATCACCCTGCTCTATGATCAATCCAGACAAGTCCAGGCCCGCTCCAATGAAGTCATGGAAGAAAAGACAAGGACACAGCAAAAATTCGATACGATTCACGAACTGACCGTCCAGCTCTCTGCGTCGATCGACGGCTCTTCAGAAAAAATCATGGAACAGCAGGCCACGATGATGGAGCTCGATGTGACCGCCATGACGATGACCCAGCACATTCAAGAAGTGAAGCAGACGCTCCAGCAATACGTCTCAGATAGCGAAAATGTCCGCTGGCTGAGGCCAAGTGAACTGAACCAGCGAAAGGAAGAAAAGGTAAGCTCCTGATCCTCTTCGCTCTTCATCGAAATATACACCTCACAGCCTCGCACAAGCGGGGCTGTTTTTGTGGGACAGGCAGAACCGTCCCCAACTGTCCCCCTACACCGCACCATATCTCCTCTTCCGCTTCCCGAAGTCCTCGAGTGCCGAGGCAAAGTCCTGATTGGAAAAGTCCGGCCATAGGACGTCAGAGAACCAGAACTCGGTGTATGCGAGCTGCCAGAGGAGGAAGTTACTGAGCCGCTTCTCCCCGCCTGTGCGGATGAGCAGATCCGGGTCTTCTAATCCGGACGTGTACAGGTGCTTGGAGAGATGCTCCTCGTTCAATTCGGATAACGACAGCTTCCCTTCCTGCACTTCCCGGTACAACTCCTTCACGGCCTCCACCATTTCGTTGCGACTTCCATAGTTGAGGGCAAAATTCAGCTGCAGTCCGTCATTGTTTTTCGTCCGGTCGATCGCATACTTGAGCGCCTGCCGCGTATAAACCGGCAGAGGACGGATGTCTCCAATCACGTGAAGGCGCACGTTTTCAGCCATCAACCTTGGCAAATACGTTTTCAAAAATTCGACGGGAAGTCTAAGGATGGTTTCCACCTCGGATTTCGGACGTTTCCAATTTTCCGTCGAAAAAGCATAAAGGGTCAGCTGCTCGACGCTAGCTTCCGATGCCGATTCGACGACTTGCACGATTGTCTCGATTCCCTTCTTATGACCTTCTGACCTCGACATCCCTCTTTTTTCCGCCCAGCGGCCATTGCCATCCATGATGATGGCGATATGGCTCGGAACTTCTTCTACCCGAAGAGCCTGCTCGGGCTTTTTTTGTTGGAACATTATGCGTTCCCCTCCCTTTTCTGTTTCACTTGCTTGAGTGTCGCTACAATAAGAAAACTAACGATGACGAGTAAAATCCATGAGCTCACTTTTCCAAGATGGACGATTTCCCAACCCGATGACTGGTTCGGATACTGCCAGGCATTAAAAAAGGTCGCGATATTTTCAGCGATCCATATGAACAGGCCGATCAAGACGAAAGACAGGCTGAGCGGCATCCGGTACGAACTTCCGTTCACGGTATAGCTGACCCACGTCCTCCAAAAGACGATCAGGACGAGCCCGAACAAAACCCAGCGGAGGTCGACCCAGAAATGATGGGTAAAAAAGTTGAAGTAAATTGCGGCGGCCAACACTGTCACAACTGAAAACCGCGGCCAGTCGACCAACTTCACGCCAAGTCTTCGCCACGCCTGACATAGGTAGCTGGCCACGCTCGCATACATGAACCCGCTGTAGAGCGGAACCCCGGCCACCATGAAAAATCCTTCGCCAGGGTACGACCACGAGCCCATATGGACCTTGAAAATTTCGAGCGCAATCCCGATGCCGTGAAACACCGTAATGACCTTCAGCTCATCAAGCGTCTCCAGCCCGGAACGCACCATCCACCACTGGGTCACAAGAAAAATGACAAGCAGCCAGTCGTATCTCGGCAACAAAGGAAACGGCATCACCTGAGTCAGCGCGAGCGAGACAAAGATGACGACAGGAAAAATACACGACAGTGCCTGCTGCCACCCGAAGTGCAACAGCTGGATGATCGCTTCACGTCCCTGTCTTGCAAGCGATGGTCTTCGGGGTTCTTTTTGCAGGGTAAGACTCATGATCGGCCTCCTTTTTGTGGGACAGTTGGGTGGGACAGTTGGGGACGGTTCTCCCTGTCCCGCGGGACGCTGAGAACCGACCCCACTGTCCCACCTTCACTATTCCTCTGGCACATACTCCAAAATATCGCCTGGCTGGCAGTCGAGCGCTTTGCAGATGGCTTCGAGGGTCGAAAACCGGATGGCTTTCGCTTTTCCGTTTTTCAATATCGACAGGTTCGCCATTGTGATGCCGACTCTTTCGGATAGCTCTGTCACGCTCATCTTCCGCTTCGCGAGCATGACGTCGACGTTTATTCGTATAGGCATATCATCACCTCAGACCGTTAAATCGTTTTCGGATTTTATTGTGATTGCTTGATCCAGGAGCCTCTGCAGGACGGCGGCAAAGACCGCCACCACGGCGGAAGCAAGAATAAGCACCATGCCGATGATGATCAGACCAGGTGCATCATCAATTTCAGCGATCCAGTAAATGAACGGCAGGACCACGGCATAAATCACGCTGATCGCCACGGCGCTCCCTTTAATTTTTTTCAAAGATTCGACCGAGCTCCCGGAGAACGCCTGATCATGATCGATGTTCTGCAGAAGCTGGAAGGCCTGGTACAAGGCGAAAAGAAATGGAAAGACCGTCAACAGCACTCCGCCTAAGACGGGGTAGATTTGCAGGGCGTATTCCGGATTCACCGGGTTGTTCCAGAGCCAGTATAGCCCGAAGATGACAACCGCCAGAACGGGCAGGCTGATCAGGACCAGAGCTGTTTTTAAGAACAGGGTGGATTTCTGTTTCATGTATATCCCTCACTTTTTACATAATTTACTGGTTTTATTTATTGTAAAACAATAAATTTATATTGTAAATAGATAATTAAAGTATAAAAAAATGACTCCCACTAGAGAGTCACATCGATTCAGTACATTTATGATTTTTGATAGGACTGCCAGAAAGCCGCTGCTAAAAAAGCGAAAACTCCCCATAAAATCCATGCCGCTTCTAAGCCGACCTCTTGCCAGTCGCTTCCGTACAGAGAGGTAAACCAGGTGATGAAAATGCCGTCAAAAATGTTGCGACAGCAAGGCCGAACGCTACTCCTGGGACAATCTGATCGACGGCTAAACGGCATACCGCGACAATCAACTTCACACCGAACCATGCAACCGCGAGCCCCAATCCAAATGCGAGGATACTTGAAACCGGACCGAACAGCCCCACCTGAGATCCGAACCTTACGGACAACGCCCCTAAAAACCAGAACCCAATGCCCATCATCGTTAACAACCCCGTCTGCTTCTTCGAAAATGGGAATCGTTTTTTCAAACCTTCATCCTGTATAGCCGTCTGCTTCATTTCCACGGTCGACACCGCCTCTCGAATTTTATGTAGCGGTTGCTACATGTATAAAATGTAGCATATACTACACAAAAAGACAATAAGGAAGATGTTGATGGATAAGAAAGAATTGAAAAAACGAGAGCTTACGGAAAGTATGAAAACGTATATCCTCGAAAATGGTCTCGCGAAGTCGAGCCTGCGAAATCTCGCCAAAGCTTCCGACACGAGCGACCGCATGCTGCTCCACTATTTTCAAGATAAAGAGGAGTTGATGACTGACGTATTGCAAGCCATCACGCAGGATTTGATCCAGCTGCTGAAGGCGAACGAAACGGGCACCTGGCCTTTGAAGACACTCATTCCCTATTTGAGTCAGATGATGAAGGAGCCCGTGATCAAGCCCTACTTGAACCTGTGGCTCGAGCTGATGGCAGAGGCTTCGAAAAAAGAGGAGCCTTATTATTCGGCCGCGCGGGACATCGCTTCAAGCTTCAAAAACTTTTACAAGGAAGTACTGATGGTCGAGCCAGGGCAATCGAAGGAACACATGGACGCCTTTGCGCTCGTGTTGGTCGAGGGGATGGTCATGATGGATGCCCTCGATTTCGATGATGATATCCGAAATGCTTTGGGCGGCTTGAATGAGTTAGGCGAAAATTAATAAAAGCGTCTGCGGAATATAGACTTCCACAGACGCTTTTCCTATTTAGAGGCTCATTGCTTCAAACGAATCGCTGACAAGAACCCTCACTCTATTCAAAGCTTTCCGCAATTCCGATCAAATCTTCCTGACTCAACCCACCGTCCGATAACAATGGTATACTACATACACGACCAATTATTGGAATATTTAAACCAAGGAGGCCACCTATGTTCAAAGTAGGCAGTATCTTCATTCCAGTCACAGACATCGAGAAGTCCACAGAATGGTATGTAAAGGTTCTAGGTGCACAGGTCATCGACCACTGGGGAGAAGGAACCGGCTTTTATTTGCCATTCGGGTCAACTCAATTGGCACTAGTAAAAGCTGAATCCAAACAGCCCACTGAATTCATGACCGCTAATGGTCAGAAAAATGGATACTTCAATTTTATGGTGGACGATATCGAAGCGTCCCATCGACATTTTAAAAACAACGACGTCGTAATCACTGAAATCAATGATTTTGGCGGAATGAAATTCTTTGATTTCTTTGACTTGGACGGGAACCCTTTTAGTGTAGTGAATGAAGTTCAAGGTTCTCCTTACCACTCCGACAACGTCAGAGACATGCAGGAAAGAAATGTGAAGTCTTGATCGGACGGAAAAGGATGACCACCTAAACAAAGTTGGTCATCCTTTTTTTGCGCTTATTCTCTCATATTCTTTAAATCAATGACAATCGGATCAAGCTCGATCTTCGTATGACCTTTTCCTTCCAGAAGGCTTGCGATTTGAATCGGCTGGATGATCAGTTTATTGGCTCCCTCTTGAATCGTAGGGAAATCGCTGGTTCCTTTGAATGTTTTCCCCTGATCCATAGACGTACCGCCACCACCAGTTCCGTCCATATACACTCGACCGAGGTCATCGGTTACACGGAAAACAGGCGTCACACTTTTCCACTCTTTCAAAAGTTCATTCGATACGACTTGTTCATAGTTGATCACGGTCGATACATCGGTGAACTCAACAGACTGAAGCGTGAAGCTCACATCCTCATTCTGTACGGTTTTATTCACCAGATCCACATCACCTTCTAAACGTTCAAGCGAAAAAGCGAAGGACCAATCGCCTTTTAATGAAAGATCCTGAGTCAGACCCTCGAACACTTCAGGCTTCCACGTCACTTGGATCGCTTCTGGATATTCCTCATCTGCGAAGTGCGGAGTGAATGATGCCAAGCCTACATAGCGATGGTCACTGATCTTCGTAATTTTTTCGCTTCCACCCATCCCGCTTGCTCCCACTACATCAAACCAGTTCTGTGCACGGATTTCGACATCTTCTTCAAGCTCTTTTTCTGTTTCGAGGGCAAATGAAATCGTCACGTTCGTTCCGTCATACACCGCGTTGTCGATCATGACCGTCGTCCCGTTACTCGTCTGCGCGAGACCAATATCCGTCGAGAAGGTTTCAAAGTCTTCGTAGGATTCCCCGTCATCACTGAAGAAACGAACGACATCATCCATGAATGGCAGCTGTGAAGCGATCGCAGGAAACGTAAAAGCAATGGAGGTCGTCAATAACCCTATCATCATAGCCGCCGCAACGAATGGATGTCTGAACCTTCCGTTTGGCCGCTCTGCCTTCGCTGCTTGCACGCCATACTTGGACCTTTCGTGCAGCTCTTCCGGAATCTCTATTTTTTGCATCTCTTGCTTGATTTTATTGCTCACAAACATCACCCTCCTCAAATTGCTTCCGAAGCTTGTTCAATGCCCGGTAAAGAACCGACTTTGCCGTCCCAAGGGGTATATCCAACAGTTCCGATATTTCCTTAAAGGTGAAGTTATGATAAAACCTCAGCAGAACGATGCTTTTTTCATCCTCGTCGAGGGCTTCGATCAAGTCCTGTAACGATATGGCGAGAGGAATGTCCTCATGTTCCGTTCCCAGGATGTCATTGTATTCTGGTTTCAACTGCACAACGTTTTTATTTTTCCTTAAGACATTCGTTGCGCAGTTGATCGTGATTTTCATGACCCATGTCTTGAAATACTCTGGATTTTTCAATGTATCAATCTTCTTGAAGGATTGATAGGCGACTTCCTGAACCACATCCAAGGCGTCTTCTTTGTTCTTCACATATACATAAGCCATTCGGTAAATGTCACCTTCCAGCTGTTGAAAAAGCTTTAAGAAGGATTTGTCGTTCCCTTTTTGAGCTTTCTTCACTAATCTGATGATCGGGATTCACCCTTTCTGTTTTTGTCCTACATCTATTAGACAAAACAAAGTCCGGTTTGGCTTTAAATTTTTTATATTTTTTCACAAAAAAAGAACCATCCGGCGATATGGACGATCCCTTTCATAAATCATAATTCTCTTCAGACATCAACGGTTCCCCCGCTCGACCCCGATCACTTCCTTCGTCTCCTGATCGACAATCACTGTATAAGGATCCTCTCTTCCCTCCAGCACAAACGTCACAACATAAGCTTTCCGCCGGTCGTCAGCCTCATCGAAAATCTCCTGATTCACATCGCTAGAGGAAGCGATGCCTTCATCGATCGGAGCCTCTTCCCACGGCGTCACGACCTTGCTCTGCTGATCTTCGGAAATGTACTCCCAGGCCGCTCTTTTATACTCGAGAAAATAATCATCCGGCAGCTTTTCGACGTCTTCGATCTGATACTCGGAAGGCGTCCATGCTTCGGTTGCCGTCGGGTCTTTGAACGTGACCCGGAGGATATCGCCGACTTCATACCCGGATGGATCGAGGTAAAATTCACGACCGTCGATGATGATTTCACCTTCTGAAGCGCTGATGGCGCTCACTTTTCCTGTCACGACATTCGTGTGCCATTGATTGGGTGAAGAGCTGCAGGCTGCAAGAAAAACAATCATGAACGTGATGATCGTTCTGGACATTTTCCCACTCCCAACCTCCATGTTTCTTCCTTATGTATCACTCATTATGGATGATGGATCCTTGTACACCACCCCCACCTGCACATTCCCCCATACACCCCGCATAAGATAAGGGGACTATTCACCATCAGGAGGACCAATATGTATCCAAATGAACGCTATTACATCCCCCAGCCTTATGACGTGTACCGCACATCCCCCGATTCCGGGCTTCTCAATGATATTCAAAAAGCCATAAACGCCGAGTACAGTGCGATTCAATGTTATCGAAAATTAGCCAAAATGGCCTCGACGCAAGATGAACGGGACAAAATCCTGGAGATACGAAAAGATGAACAACGACACCTTGCTGAATTCACCGCGATTTATACCAACCTGACAGGAAAAGCGCCGTCTTATCAAAGCACAGAAAAATGCCCGGACCAATACGAAGCCGGCATCGATTTCGCCTTCAAAGACGAGCAAGAAGCCGTAGACACCTATTTGGACATCTCAGACCGCGCACAGGACCTTACCATCAAAGACAGGTTCCGTCGTGCAGCCGCCGATGAACAAAATCACGCCGTCTGGTTTCTGTATTTCATTCAAAAAGAGCCTCAGAACCAAAGACAAATCGAAGAGTACGGGGCAAAAGCAGCCTTAAGCGCCACTTCCTTGTCCTTGCCCCAAATGTTGACCTATGCCCTCCAAGACGAGTATCTGGCCCAGGCAAGATACAATGACATCATCAGTACCTTCGGCAACGTCCGCACATTCGTACAGATCAGAGAAGCAGAAATGAGACACATCAATGCGCTGTTGCCGCTATTCGAGCGCTATCAAGTACCCGTGCCTGCCGATCTTTCCCAATCTTTTGTGACCACTCCAGAAAACTTGAAGGCCGCCTATGCTTCAGGTGTCCAAGGGGAAATCGATAACATCGCGATGTATGATCGGTTTCTGTCGCTGAACATCCCTAATGATGTAAGGACTGTCTTTACGCAGCTGCGCAATGCTTCTGTGAATCATTTGGCGGCGTTTGAGAGAGGGCTAGCGAGGGATTGACGTGTGAGCGATGAATCGGCTAACTGCATGTCACCAGGACTTAAATGACAGTCGGGGTCGGTAATCCGGCCCCGACTGCCACCCTCTCACTCCCCTACATTGTCCACGACCTTAATCCAAACCCGTTGCTCATTCCCGAAATCATAAACATAAAGGAAGCTGTCCCCTTCAGCAAACTCCTGATCTCCGACCGTCCAATCCGGCATGATCGGACCATATTCCGATACTTCCTTCGATGAATAAGGTTTGCCGTCCAAGAAAAAGCTGTATAAATGGTCCTCCTCAAAGCCGAACCAATCCACAATCGCTTCGTGAAGCTCTTCGAACGTCGTATCAGCCGGGCATTGGACGACCCTTCGCTCATCCTGAAACGTAACTTCGAACGTATAAGTCCCCGAAGCAGGTTCCTTCACTTTTTTCGCCAAAGATTTCTCCAGCCGACCGCCCGTCACCTTCTCACGGAAAGCATCGATAAACTGTTCGCCTGCTGTCGAAGTCGTGAGCGTAAGTCCATGTTTCTCGGCCTCGGATTCTTCGGTATAAACGAAGATGAGATCGACAGGGTCGTCGCCAGGATCCGCCCGTTCGCCGAACTGATGCCGCTGTAAGACATTCCACTGGGACACGCGCCGTTCCAGACAAAGCGTACGAAGCAGTTCCCATCCCACTGCCGTCGTGCGGACAGATTTCACCATAACATACGACCCGAGGCGCCGCTTATCAGGATCGAGTTCGTACGTCCATACCCCAAAATATTGGAACACATCCATCAGCTTTTCCAACCTCGTACCGTTGATTGACTCTGAAGAATACAACGTCTTCTCAGGGGGATGAGCCACCACCCACATCGCGAACTCTACGAAATAGTCACACACCCTATCCGAAGGAGCGACCTGGAAAACCGTCCAGTCCACATTAACCCAGAACGTCTCCAGAAGGAAAAAAAACTTCTCCACATCTGTCAACGCCTCATACTCATCGACCCGGCTCTGCACCTTCAGCGAATTCCCTTTCCGCTCCACAAGTCCGGACGCTAGTACGATATGGTAGAAGAGGTGGAGACGAGGATAATAGAACTGATCGCTCTTCTCCGTAACCTCCTCCTGCTTCACATTCAGCTGCTCATTCATCCTGAAGCAATGCTTGCGCTGGATGTAACCCTTCTTTTTAGTGGTTTTGACGGATTCGTTTTGGAGGTAGTGTAAGAAGAAATCGAAATCTTCTACGAGGACTAAAGGGAGTTGTGATTTGTGAATCATGTTTATCCCTCCAATTTATAAGTGTGATGATTATGAAGCAACTGTCAGGATTAGTGCTGTTTTCTTTATTACAGGTATCCCCTTTATTCAAAAAGGTAAATCATCATCTTCTACTTCTATAGGAGGGTTTTCTCTGTTTCCTATTCTGTTCAGATCATTTATTTCCAGATCCATATTTTGGACTTGTTCGTGAGTAATACCAAACGGAATTCCAGCTGGGGTGTGTCCTGCAATGAAGTAAAAGTTCTCATCTGACATTGGGTCTTCATTGGTGTTTGAGAATTTTGGTGCACACCTTCTTTTCTTTTTACGAGTCATGTTGTAATCCTACTTTCTATCAATGGAGATAAATAAATGGTCTTAATGCTTTTGCATCATGTCGGATTAATCACCATCGACAAAAAATAATTTATTTAGTTGTCCATTTCAATGATTTCACTTATGATACGGTTCATTCCTTATAATCTTAAACGCCCGATACACCTGCTCCACCAACATCAACCGCATCAACTGGTGAGGGAACGTCATCGCCGAAAACGACAATCCGAAATCACTCCGCTCCAGCACCTCATCACTCAATCCAAGCGATCCCCCGATCACAAACGCAACCTTACTCTTACCATACGTCGCGAGCTCATCGATCTTCTTCGCAAGCTTCTCTGACGTCAACTTCTTCCCTTCGATTTCAAGCGTAATGACATAACTGTCCTGGGAAATTTTTGAAAGGATCCGTTCGCCTTCCTTCTGCTTCACTTCGACCATTTGCGCTTCGCTCAGGTTTTCCGGGGCTTTTTCGTCTGGGACTTCGATGATGTCGACTTTGGCGTAGGAGCCGAGGCGTTTGACGTATTCGTTGATGCCTTGCTTCAAGTATTTTTCTTTCAGTTTTCCGACTGATACGATCGTAATCTTCACAATGGTTCCTCCGTCTTTTGTGGTTTGATTTTAGTGTATCATAATCGTGGATCAGCACCGGAATCCTTTTTTACACAAAAAAGCCCCCAGGTGTGAGACCTGAGGACCTTCTCCTATTATTCCGTCACAAGCTGCAATTCAACTGGGATGAAGTCTTCTACGTCTTCACCAGCGACGACTTGTCCAGCGGCTGTGATCGCTTCTTCCCCGATCAGTTCAGGCTGTTGGGCGACGGTTGCGGCCATGCGACCTTCAGAAACGGCTGTCTGGGCATCTTCTGTCGCATCGAATCCGACGACCATGACATCTTCAAGCATGCCTTGAGATTCAAGGGCTTGGACGGCTCCTAGGGCCATTTCGTCGTTATGAGCGAAGACGGCGTCCAGGCTGTCTGTACCCTGCAGGATGTTTTCCATAACAGTCAAGCCTTCGGAACGGTCGAAGTTCGCGGATTGTTGCGCTACGACTTCAATTCCATCGATTCCATCGACGATATTGTGGAAGCCTTCGCCACGTTCGCGTGTAGCAGAAGCTCCAGGAATTCCTTCCAGTTCGACGACGCTTCCTTCTTCTCCAAGCTCATCGGCGATAAACTGACCGGCCATTTCTCCACCAGCTACGTTATCGGAGGCAATGTGAGTCGCAATATCTCCTCCATCTGCTGTACGGTCAACCGTGATGACAGGAATGCCTGCATCGTTTGCGGATTCGATCGCAGAAACAATGGCGGCGGAATCTGTCGGGTTAACGAGCAACACGTCAATATCCTGTTGCAGCAAGTCTTCGATGTCACTGACCTGTGTTGCCGGGTCGTTCTGGGCATCGACGGTCGTGATTTCATAGCCGGATTCTTCAGCTGCCGCTTCCGCTCCGTCTCTCAACGATACGAAGAACGGGTTGTTCAGCGTCGAGATCGACAGGCCGACAGTCACTGTATCATCGCCGGATGCTTCCCCTTCGCCTCCGTCTCCGCCTTCACTGTCAGAAGAGCTTCCAGGTGGTTCCGTTGAACAAGCGACGACAAACAACAATAATGCAAAAATGCCTAAAGCTTTCATCCATTTCGTCATGAGTGATTCCTCCCTAGGAAATTTTTATATGTCATATGTTCAAAAAGAACAGTATGGCCGATTATTTGGATCTTCGGTCGAGCAGGACGGCAAGCAGAATGACTCCGCCTTTGACGATCTGCTGGTAGAACGAAGATACGTTCAACAGGTTCAAGCCGTTGTCGAGCACGCCGATGATCAGCGCTCCGATCAATGTTCCGTATAGGCGCCCGCGTCCGCCGGCAAGGCTTGTCCCGCCGAGGACGACCGCTGCGATGGCATCGAGTTCATACATCGTACCGGCTGTCGGCTGGGCTGAGTTCAGCCGGCTTGTCAGAATGATTCCGGCGAGCACCGACAGCATCCCGGTCAGGGAATAGACCCAGATTTTGACCCGGTCCGCCTTGATCCCAGACAGCTTGGCCGCTTCTTCATTGCCCCCGACTGCGTACACCTGACGTCCGAATACCGTTTTCCGTAATAAGAAAAAGAGCAGGAAAAAGACGATGATCATCAAAATACCTGGAAACGGAATGCCGAACACATAGCCGCGTCCGATCATTTCGAACAGGAAGCTGTCGGACAGCCCTGTGATCGGGCGACCTTCTGTATAGACGAGCGTCGCGCCTCGGAAGATCGTCATCGTAGCGAGTGTCGCAATGAACGGGGCGACCTTCCCTTTTGTAATGATGAGGCCGTTGAATGCACCCATCGCGAATCCGGCAAGCAGTCCGATCAGTACAGCGAGTAGCGGATCCATCCCGCTTGCGAGCATCCCTGCGGTCAGGGCACTCCCGAATGCGAGGATCGAACCGACGGACAAGTCGATTCCGCCTGTCAAAATGACGTAGGTCATCCCGAAGGCAATCAGCGCGTTGATCGAGATCTGGCGCAATAAGTTCAGTAAGTTATCCAATGTGAAGAAGTTGTCGCTCATAAATCCGAGGATCGTCATGATCAGGACCAGCCCAATCAACGGACCCAATTTCGATAGGTTGTTCACTATGGTCTGTTGCATCGTTACTCTCCTCCCGTCGCCGCTTGCATGATTTTCTCCTGATCCGCTTCTTCCCGGTCGAGGAAGCGGGCGACTTTTCCTTCATGGATGACCATGATCCGGTCGCTGACGCCGAGGATCTCCGGCAGCTCAGAGGACACCATGATGATGGCCACCCCCTGTTCCGTCAGCTCGTTCATGATGTTGTAGATCTCCTTTTTGGCCCCGACATCGACTCCACGCGTCGGTTCATCGAGGATGAGGACACGCGGCTCGATCCCGAGCCACTTGGCGATGACGACCTTCTGCTGGTTCCCGCCACTGAGCGATTTCACTTCCTGCTCACGACCTGTCGTCCTGACATGGAGCCGTTCGATCAGGTCATCGATCAGGTTCACCTCTTTTTTCGAGGAAATATACCCCTTACCTGAAATCGCTTTCATATTTGTCAATGCGATATTTTCCCTGATGGACAGGTGAAGCACGAGTCCTTCATCTTTCCGGTCTTCTGTAATGAAACCGATGCCTGCGCGGATGGCGTCTTGCGGGTGTTTGATGTTGAGCGGTTTCCCGTTCAGGATGACCTGACCCTTTTTCTTCTTCGCCGCTCCGAAGATCGCTTCCATGATTTCCGTGCGTCCGGCCCCCATCAGTCCGGCCACGCCGAGGATCTCGCCCTGTTTCACATGGAAGTCGATATCGTCGAACCAGCCGTCTCTCGACAATCCCTTCACTTCAAAAATCGTCTCTCCAACCTCGGATGTACGGGCAGGGAAACGTTCGCCGAGTTCGCGACCGACCATCATTTTGACGACCGCTTCGAAATCGGTATCGGCAATCCTCTCGGTCCCGACATACTCTCCGTCACGGAGGACCGTGATCCGGTCACAAATCTTGAAGATCTCCTCCATCCGGTGCGAAATGTACACGATGCTCACATTCTGCTTCCTGAGCGATTCGACGACGTCGAACAGACTGTCAATCTCCCGGTCTGTCAGGGCAGCGGTCGGCTCATCCATGATGATCATCTCCGCATTGGTCGAGACGGCCCTCGCAATCTCCACCATCTGCTGACGCCCGACCGACAGATTCCCTGCCGTCTCGTTCGGATCGATGTTCGTGACTCCGAGTCGCTTCAGGTTCTCGAGCGTTTGGTTGTACATGTCCTTTTTTCTCAAAATGCCGGTCTTGCCGATCGTCATCTCCTTTCCGAGGAACATGTTTTCCGCCACGGTCAGGTGGGGGATGATGTTCAGCTCCTGGTGGATGACGACAATCCCGGCGCGCTCCGCCTCTTTCGGGTTCGAGAAGGTGACTTCCTTACCACGGACTTCAATCGTTCCTCCATCGCGCGGATGGATGCCGGTCAGAACTTTGATCAGCGTGGACTTCCCGGCTCCATTTTCCCCCATCAGGGCATGGACTTCTCCAGGTAAGACATCGAAGCTGACATCTTTCAATACTTGGTTTCCTGAAAAAGCTTTATCGATTCCGGTCATTTTCACGAATTCTGCCATCGTTCTCCTCCTCCTCCTCCCCTGTTAAAAGATGACCCCTGCATGAAGAATGATGTTGGCATAAGGCGTCGTTTCGCCCGTCCGGATGACGGCCTTGGCCTTGTGCGTATGGCTTTTGAACTCCTCATGGGATACGATATGCGTTTCCTTGAAGTGCAGCTTTTCATAGAGTGACGGATTGTGCTGCTTGATCTCTTCTGCTAGTGTCACCGCTTCGATCTCCATATCGTCCTGGATGGCTTCGAGGACGTCGAAAAATCCCGGGAACCCTTTTGTGAGTGAGACATCGATACACGGTACACCGTCCGGAATCGGCAGTCCGCAATCAGCGATGACGATCGTGTCGGTGTGACCGAGCCTTGCCAAGGTGGAGGCGATGTCGCGGTTTAGCATCCCCTGCTTCTTCATCGTGCCTCTCCCCTTTCTTCGACAAATTTTGCAACCTCTGCGTCCGTCGGCATGCCGCTTTGTGCTCCGGGCTTCATGACCGATAAGGCAGCGGCCGCATTCGCCAGACTAGCCGCTTCTCTGAGCGTTTTCCCCTGTGCAAGCTTCGTCGCGAGGGCGCCGTTGAACGTATCCCCCGCCCCTGTCGTATCGACCGCTTCGACGGGATACCCAGGTACTTTTTCAACGTGTCCATCGACGATCCATTCGACTCCCTCTGGTCCGATGGTCGTGATCATTTTCGATTCAAAACCGGCACCGTCCGCTTTTAGCAAACGGGCTTCGGATTCATTCGGCGTCAGGTAGGCGGCTTTCTCAAGCACCGACGCCGAGAGCTTCTGATAGGGTGCGGGATTGACGATGAGCGGGATTCCGGATTGTTCGGCGATTTCTGCCACTTTTTCTATCGTCAAAAGCGGAATCTCCAGTTGAACGAGGAGGATATCGCTGTCTACGATTTTCTCTCTCAGCTTTTCGATCCGTTCGGGTGTCAATTCATGATTGGCGCCTGGTGCGACGATGATGCGGTTGTCGCTGTCACTGACGATGATCGTCGCCGTTCCTGTCGACGTGCCAGGAATCGTATGGACACCTGTCGTATCAACGCCTTCCTTGTTCAGGTGCTGGGTCAAATCCGTCCCGAACACGTCGTCTCCGACCGCGCCGATCAGACGGACATCCGCTCCGAGCCTCGCCGCTGCTACAGCCTGATTGGCTCCTTTTCCCCCAGGAAACGTCGCGAACTGTTCCCCTAACACCGTCTCTCCCTGATCGGGGACGACGTTTGTCGTGACGGTCAGATCCATATTGATGCTTCCAATGACGGTGACTTTAGGTTGTCTACTCATGATCCATCCCTCCTCTTCGTTGATTCCCGTTCGATCAATTCGACGGTGAATTCCTCTGTCTGCTTCGTGCGTTCCTGCTGTTCGATTTGTCTAATTAGCATGTCTGCTGCCCGTGCTCCGATCTTGTAAATTGGCTGGGCCATCGTCGTCAGCGTCGGGGACGTCGTCTCACCGAGCGTAATGCCATCAAACGCGATGATCGACAGCTGTCCGGGCACATCGATGCCCATCGCCTGGGCGGCCTTTAACGCTCCGACTCCCATCAAATCGTTCGCCACGAAAAGCCCGTCAATTTCCGGATGCTTCTCTAGCAGCCGCTTCGTCGCTTCCTTCGCCTCTTCAAAATGGTACTCGCCGTATTCGACGTAGCTGTATTTGAACCAGTCTTCCTCTTTGACCGCATCCAGATAACCATCCAGACGCTGCTTCGCGTTGCTCGCGTGCTCAGGACCTGCAATATGAGCGATCCGCTCACATCCGATCTCTTTTAAATAGTCGACCGCCTGCCGTGATCCGGCCCGGTTGTTGACCGTGACCGACGATAACGATGGATGCAGGATCCGGTCCAGCGCAATGACGGGAATCTCGAAGTTTTTGATATAATCCCCAGACATCGTACTCGAGACGATGACGATGCCATCGAGCGATTTCTGCTTCAGTGCTTCGACATAAGCGATCTCCTTGTCCGGATCGTCGTCCGTATTGCAAAGGACGAACGTATAATCATGCTGTCTCGTCATATCCTCTACCGCTCTCGCCAGTTCCGGAAAGAAAGGGTTCATGATATCCGGAACGAACAACGCAATCATTTTCGAACGCCCTTTGAAAAGGCTCCTCGCCACGTCATTCGGACGGTAATTCAATTGTTCAATCGCCTTCGCCACCCGCACCTTCGTCTCCGGATGAACATATCCGTTCCGGTTCAAGACGCGGGAGACGGTTGCGGTGGAAACCTCTGCGAGTCGTGCGACATCTTTGATTGTAGCCATGCTGATCGACTGCCTTTATAAGTATTTTGAGTAGGTGTGTAACCCGTTACATATGTGAATAAAAAAATATAATTGATGTGGTGGGTGGTGTGTGTAACGCGTTACATATTATATTAAAGCGCTTTCATTAAGATGTCAAGCCTGAATTGGACCAACACCATCAACCCATCCAGATTTTAATTGATAGCAAGCGGGTAGATATACTAAAAGAAAACCATCAAGGAGGCGACCACGATGACGTCATGCTCCATCGTCTGGTTCAGAAAAGACCTGCGTGTCCACGACCACCAGCCGCTCGTCCGCGCCGCGAAGTCCGCAGGCCCGGTTGTGGCTGTCTATATATTCGACCCAAAAGAATATGAACAAACCGAATACGGCTTCCCGAAAACAGACAAGCACCGCGCTCAGTTCATCAGGGAG
Organism: Halobacillus fulvus; assembly: GCA_004078665.1. Classification (GTDB taxonomy): domain Bacteria; phylum Bacillota; class Bacilli; order Bacillales; family Halobacillaceae; genus Halobacillus; species Halobacillus fulvus. Next base: position 91,780 of record SCFO01000006.1, read on the forward strand.
AGCGTAGAGGATTTGCGCGCAAACTTGGAGGCGCTCGGCGTGACTCTCCTCGTCCGTCATGGCGATCCGGCCGCCGTTTTTCATCATCTCAGTCAGAAGCTTTCCATTGAGGAAGTGTATGTACATGAAGAAATCGGAAGCGAGGAACGTGAGGTGGAAGGGCGGGTCCGCAAGCAGCTGCCGGACGCTTCGTTCACCGTCGATCACGGCCACAACCTCTACTACCCGTCGGATCTTCCTTTTGACATTCACGACCTGCCCGACACGTTCTCGCAGTTCAGAAAACGAATTGAAAAAGCGGGGACGATGGTGCGTCCCGCTCTAGCCCCACCGACCAGAATCACCGGCTTGGTTCTGCCAGATGATCTTGAAGAAGGGGACATCCCCTCCCTTTCTGAACTGGGACTCGGGGAACTGGAGCGAGAGCCGCGCTATAAAGGGGGCTCGTCTCAGGCGAAGGAGCGTCTGATCGATTATATGTTCACGAAGGACCGGTTGAAGGTGTACAAGGAAACGCGGAACGGGATGCTCAAGGAGGACGACTCGTCTAAGTTCTCGCCATGGCTTGCGAACGGCTGTCTGTCCCCGAAGGTCGTCTACGAGCAGATCCGCACCTATGAAGACAAGCATGTGAAGAACGAATCGACGTACATGCTCTATTTCGAACTGCTCTGGCGCGACTACTTCCACCTCGTCCACCGCAAATACGGCGACCGACTCTTTTACCCGTCAGGACTGCGTGATGTGACGGTGCCGTGGAATGAGAACGAGGCGCATATGGAGGCCTGGATGAAAGGTGAAACCGGCTATCCGCTCGTCGATGCCGCGATGCGCGAGCTGTCGGCGACCGGCTTCATGTCCAACCGCGCCCGCCAGAACGTCGCCAGCTTTTTCACAAAAAATCTCGGCCTCGACTGGCGGATCGGCGCCGCCTGGTTCGAATCCCAGCTCGTCGACTACGACGTCGCAAGCAACTACGGCAACTGGCTCTACATCGCCGGCGTCGGCAATGATGCCGTCCAGTTCCGCGCCTTCAACGTTGAGAAGCAGGCGAAGGACTACGACCCGGACGGATCGTATCTGCGCTACTGGCTTCCGGAGCTGCGCGAGCTTCCGACACCGTGGATCTTCAGTCCGCGGGAGATGGGTATGGTCGAGCAGGAGCAGTACGAGGTGGTGCTCGGTGAGGATTATCCGCTTCCTGTGGTCGATTTGTATGAGTCGATGCAGAGAAGGAAGGCGGAGTTTCTTGGTGCGGTGAAAGGGTGAAGTTAAGGTGCCTGATTCCCGGGAGTGGGATTAGGCACCTTTTTTGTGTGGAAAAGATGGATAATGCGGAATTCGACATGGGTTTTAGAGAAATCGACATCTGATTTGAAGTATTCGACAAAGTTCGTGCAGAATTCGACACCAGTAGTAAGGAATCCGACAAAGTTCTTACAGAATAACCAAAAAAGCGCGAACCCCTACACGAAGTTCAGCGCCCAACCTTTCATCAGCCGACTACTGGCGTATCTTTGCCAGACCGCAAGTCCTCCACCAGCATCTCATGCTCCGAAAACAAATCCTCCGGCAACTCATCCAGTGCAAAAAAGCGATTTTCCATCGACTCCTCATTACCCTCAACCAGCTCCCCGCTGTACGCATCACACCGGAACTGGACAAGGACAAGCGCTGTCTGATCGCCGTTCGGGAAGGTCTTGTCATATTGGGGCCCGGAGTAGATTCCGAACAGTTCCAGTTCTCCAAGCGTCAGACCGGTCTCTTCGTGGACTTCGCGGCGGGCCGTGTCCTCGAGACTTTCGCCGAGCTCCATAAAGCCACCCGGGAATCCCCACTTTCCATTGTCCGTGCGCTTTTGCAGGAGTACTCGTTTTTCTTCATCGAACACAAAGGCGCCAGCGACTACCATGATCACTTTTTCGTGCCCGACCATCGACCTCAAATGCTGTATGTAGTCCATTTTAATTCTCCTTTCCTACCTTTTCTATGTACCGATCGATAAACCCTCTGTACTCGTCGGTCAGCCCATCCGGCAGCTGATCCACCGGGAAATACTCCATCTTCTCCGACTCGTATTCATCCACATCAAGTGCTCCCCGGACATCGCGCGTATAATAAACGGCCGTCGCTGAATACAGTTCATCCCCGTTTGCGACTTTGAAGTAATAATCGGAGCCTGAAAATACATCGAGCAACGTCAAATTGTCGACCGTCAGCCCCGTCTCCTCTTTCACTTCCCGCTTCGCCACGTCTTCAAAGCTTTCCCCGAGATCCATCAACCCGCCCGGGAGACCCCAGTCGCCGTCGTGACGTTTTTGGCATAACACTTCGTTTTTTTTATTCAAAAGGATGACGACGGACCCTGGTAGGATGACGGGTTTGTGGCCGATGTACTGTCTCAAGAATTTATAATATTCCATATGATTCGCCTCCTTTTCAAAGATTCTTAGCAAACACCACCCGGTCTTCACCAGGCCCATCATAATCGGAAAAGACGGAAACCGAGTCCATCGTTTTGTCCCCACTCTCAATCGTAAACCCGACCTTCGTATGGTAGGCGATAGACGTTTTGTTGACGGGTGAAGTCACAGCCTTCACAATATGGCAACCCTTTTCTTTCACGTTATGGAAAAACGCCTCGTACATCTCGCGTCCGATGTTCTGCTTCCGGTGCGCGGGATCGACCCCGACAAAGTGTATGTAGGCTTCTCCTTTTCTTGATGGCGAGATGAACCCGATTAAGAAGCCGATGATTTTGCCTTCCGTTTCTACGATGAAGCTCGTGTCCTGAAAATGATCGAAGAAAAGTCTTTGGAGCATATCGGACATCTGTCTTCCGCCCCACCATTCATTGATCAAAGGGGAGATCGTATAGAAATCAGAGCTTTTTACGTGTCGGATAGACATAGGAACACCCCCTGTTAAGTTAAAAAACGATGTTGATTAAATATAGAATTCCGTATAATAACGCCCCTGCGATGAGGATGAATAGTCCGACCATGACAAACCCGTAGGCGAACCCCTTGAACATGGACAGAAGATCGAGAAACATATTTTTCAGCATTCAAAGCCCCCTTTCTCCAATGTGCTTTCACCCTTCTATTCTTTTGATTTCTTTTTCAAAAGGAAGACCGAAATAGGTGTACTTCACGGTCAGCTTTCGGATCTCTTCCTCATGATCAACGACAATTCCGTAATGCCTGATGGTATCCAATTCGCCGGAATACTCGTCTTCAGGTGGGGGTTGAACATTATACTCCTCGATGGGATGAAAACTGATACCTGGACTCGGATCACGAGCCTCTGCAATGGTCACTCCGCCATTTGAGCGGCTGATTCCGAGCGAAACCTCTACAGGCTGCTCTCCATCATTGACCAGAACCTCTTCAAGCGAGACGTCGGCCCAGCCGCGGTTTTCAATTTCGGCAACGAGCCTGAACGGGGCGTCCTCCAGGTTGAAACTCAGTGAAGTACTATGTAAAGGAGGGTTTGCTCGGATCCATATAACACCAGCGGTAGCGATGATGAGGGCGATTATTGCTATTACCTTTTGTTCATGTTCCTACTCCTCTCGAATGCCATCATGTGTGAAAAGAGACCACCTCGCACCTCTTCCTTTTTCTTCAAGTTCTATTCATTTTAACATAGAATATGATCAGCTTTTAGGACCGTCATAGACCAACACTTTTTAATAGATTTTTATTTTACTGAAAAATCAATTGCCAAAAACTGAAAACAAGCATATACTACATTACAACACTAATGCACCAATTCGGAGGGTAGGGAAGTGATGTGATTCTTGAGACAGATGGAATCAAACCGATCTATGTCCAGATATCGGAATGGATCGAAAATGAGATCCTGAACGGCAATTTGCAAAAAGATGAAAAAGTCTATTCGCAATACAAACTCGCCGACATGTACAACATCAACCCTGCCACGGCCGCCAAAGGGCTGACGCGGCTTGCGAATGAGGGGATTTTGTACGATAAACGTGGACTTGGCAAGTTCGTAGCAAGTGAAGCGAAGGCCATCATTACGGAAAAAAGGAAGAATCAGACGGTGAAGCAGCTTCTCCATGACCTCGTGTTGGAAGCGAAGCAGCTCGGGATGTCCGAGGATGAGATTCACGAGCGTCTGAAAGAAGTTTGGAGGGTGGAAAATGGACGTGATTAAGTGCGAGGACGTAACGAAGACCTATCGCCGACGAAAAGCTTTAGATCAGGTCAGTTTTTCGATCGGAGAAAATAAACTGGTCGGCCTTGTTGGCAGAAATGGTGCAGGGAAGACGACGCTCATGAAGGTGCTCGCCGGGATGCTGAGGGAGTCATCTGGGAGAGTCGAAGTCTTTTCTCGAAGGCCATTCAACGATCTGACCGTATCGGCGAACAGTATTTTCATAGATGACGAGATGAACTTTCCTCCGACGATGACGCTCGTGGAGCTGCTCCAGGAAGGCAGGCGCTTTTATCAAAACTGGGACCATGAGCTTGCGATGAAGCTGTTCGAATACTTCAACCTTCCATCTAAAGCGAGGCATCAGGACCTTTCGAAAGGGATGCAATCGACGTTCAATATGATTATTGGCCTTTGTGCGCGCTGTCCGCTCACGATTTTCGATGAGCCGACGACAGGAATGGATTCAGTCGTTCGTCAGGATTTTTACCGGGCGTTACTGAAGGATTATCTCGCCCACCCGCGAACGATCCTTGTATCGACGCATTACTTGAACGAGATGGAAGAGATTCTCGAAGAAGTGGTGTTGCTCGATAAAGGTCAGCTTGTCCTTCAAATGCCGATTGATGAGCTGAATGAGTTCACGATCCGTCTGTCCGGAAAGAAAGACGTACTCGAACGGTGGATCCAAGGTAAGGAAGTTCTTTTAACAAAAGAAACGGGCCATGATGATCAGTCCGTGATTTTGAAAAATTCGTTCTCGGCTGAAGAACGGCAGGAGATGAAACGTTCAGGCGTTCACGTGTCGTCTGTCAGTGCTTCTGACGCGTGCATTTACGCCACCAGTCCGAAAGGGGGAGTCGACCATGTATTTGACCGAAGTGAAGACAAGTGACATCATCGGCAAGCAATTCCGTTATAAATTCAAATCGTATATCGGTGTATTTTCTTCGCTTGTGATCATTCAGCTTCTGGGCTTGCTTTTCTCCCTAAGTGGGAGCCGCTTTTCCAGTTCATCTGCGGTCGGCTACCAGGTCGATGTCCAGTACTATACCGTGGACATCGTGATGATCTTCACTATATTTTGGGGCTTCATGTCCGCCATGCTGCTGACGACGAAAGCGTATCGCGAGGATGATTTCGCCTTCATCACCAACCGGTTCAGCAGCAATTTATCGACGATCGCTTTTCTTGCGGTGATCAGCCTGATCGGAAGTCTGACCGCGGTTTTGTCAGGATTTTTGTTAAAAGTCGTCGTTTATCTTGTCGAGTCTGAACCGTTACTGAGCCTGAATCGGGGCGGAATCGCAAGCACCTATTCACTCGAAATACTCGGCGCCTTCGTCGTGGTCTTTTTGTTCGCCACCTTAGGATACGCAGCGGGCATGATCATCCAGCTGCACCGTCTGTTCATCGTGGTGCTCCCTGCGATCTTCTTAGGCGGATCGGTCTGGGTAGCCACGTTCGACGTCCCGATCGACTTGTTCCATTTCTATTTCCAGGAGGCCAATTTCCTCTTGTTTCTACTCAAAATGGTCGGGACAGCAGGAGTATTGTGCGCGGTTGCGATGCTGATCGCGAATCGATTGGAGGTGAAGAGATAGATGGTTGCCTTTCTACCGATTCTTATCATTTTAATCATTGTGGCGGCTCTCACCACTACGTTCATGGTATCCAGTGGCAAAATCAAAAAAAGCCTCGTTCCGGCAAAGGCTGGGGGATGGATGTTGATCGCCTATAGTTCGCTGCTGATCGTCGCAATTGTCGTCAGTCTTTTTATCCCCGGTGAAACGATTTCTACGGAATCTGTCGATGAACAGGACTTAGAACAAACGGTAGAAGACATGCACGAAGCCGTATTTAATGCCGAGTTGGATGATGTGGATCCGGATCTGATCCTCCAAGAATGGTCGTTTGATTATGAAAAAGACGCTGTCGGCCTCGATCTGCTCAGTGCAAATCCAGATCAGTTTTCGATCATGGTTCTGATTGAAAAAACGAACGAGCTGGATGATGATCTGAAGGCTTTTTATATTCACTCTCCAATGTATATGGACGGCATTCCGATCGATGTGGAAACGACCCCTGAGGTATCGATTTTGGATGAGGAAGTAAGGGTTGTAACGCCTGAGGAACAACAAATCAGGTATAACGTCTACGACCACGGGCTTTCACTTGAGCCTTTCAAAGAGGGTAATGATTCGCCTTTCCATTCGAGCTTCAGTATGGCGGTCCTTTATCTTCAAGTCCCTGAGGATCTTGAGATTACGGCAGATATCAGCGATTATGAGATCGTCCGTTAAAGAGCTCTATTTCTTCAAAATAAAGGAGGAAAACTCATGTTCAAACATACCCTCGACGAACACACAGAACTACGCCTGCTCGAAGTCCGGCACGCCGAAGCCTTATTCCAACTGACGGACTCATCAAGAGAATCCCTGAGAGAGTGGCTTCCTTGGGTCGACTTCACCAAAACGGCGGAGGACTCGAAGGGGTTCATTGAAGGCACGATGAAGAAATTCGGCAACAATGATGGTTTTGAAGCCGGCATCTGGTATAAAGGAGAGCTCGCAGGGGTTGTCGGGTTGCATGCGATCAACTGGTCGAACCGCTCGACGACGATCGGCTACTGGCTCGGAGAACGCTTCACAGGCCATGGCCTGATGACGAAGGCGTGTCAGGCTGTGATCGACTACTGCTTTGAGGAGCTGGATTTGAAGCGTATTGAAATCCGCGCGGCAACGGGGAATGGCAAGAGCTTTGCGATTCCGGAGAGGCTCGGCTTTCAAAAGGAAGGCGTGGTCCGTTGTGCGGAGCGACTGAATGGGGCGTATGTCGACCATTATGTGTACGGGTTGATCAATGAGTAAAAGCTCAGACTTTAGGGTCTGAGCTTTTTTGTGTGGTATATGAGAATCCGACAACGTTCGTGAACTATTCGACACCAGAAATCGAGAATCCCGCAAAAACACGACCGCGATTAAAACGAAACCGTCACCGAATCACCTTCATTGACTGCCTCGCCATCCTTGAAGACGTCACTCGTCTCGATCATCACTTCAGACAGCTCTTCCGGCTCCGTCTCATCGAAAATGAATCCGAGCTGACCGTAACGTTTTTCACCAGGCTCATAGTCACCGTGCAGCTCTTCCATATAGAAATCGTCGGCAAAACCTTTCGTTTCTCCGCTATTCGCTTCCAGTTTGTTGACCGGCGCAAAATTCAGCGTTTCGTCCGACGTATTTTCGATCACGACACGCACCTTCACATAGTTGAAGTTCGTTTCATCGTGGGAGAAGCCGTGGAAAAAGTCGATCATATCCGGAGATGGCTGATAGTTCATGTATTTGACCTCTTCGATGCTCATCTCAAACGGACCCGCTTCAAGCGACTTCGCCTCCGGGGCATACCCGAGAAGTTTGATTTCCCCGTCTTGATCGCGCAAGCTTTCACCGATTTCAGTCAAACGGCTGTCATCCGGGGCTTGAGGGCTTTCAATAAAAGGTCCTCCCTCTTTCGATTCCGTTTTTTCTACTTCTGTCTGCTCCGCTTGGACGTCGGTCTCAGCCGCTGCTTCGTTCTCGGCATTGCCTTCCGACGAACAAGCCGCGAGAAGCACGAGTCCGATCCATATCCAGATCATCTTTTTCATTGGGCATCCTCCTTATTGAAAAGAGAAAAGGAGCCTCCATAGAGGCCCGCTTCTCCGGTCTTAGTTGTGTCCGTGACCTTTTCCTTTATGTCCATTTCCTTTTTCCCCATCATCTGTCTTCTGAAGGTTCACTGCATCCAGCACTTCGAACAGCTTCTGACCTGTTTCACTGTTTTCGTTCAGGCCGCTGAATTTGTCCGTTTGTGGTCCGTATGCATAGACGTTGACGTCGACACCTGTGTGTCCGCCAGTCGTCCAGCCGGTACCGGAGCGTTCGTTGTAGATGTTTTCAATCGCATCATCGACAGCTACAACGTCGATCGATCCATCTTCAGGCTGTGCCGCTTCTTTGACCGTGTCGATTTCTTCCTGTGTCAAATCTAGTCCGGAGTACGCGTTCAGCGTCTCTTCTACATCTGCACCGTCTGCAATCTCGGCTGCCATGTAGTCTGGTGTGCGCTCAGCCGCAGCGATCACTTCCGGGTTGAAGACGTAAGGACCGCCGCGGCCGATGGAGATTCCGCCCGTGGAGTGGTCCGCTGTTGCGACGACAAGTGTATGCTTATCTTTTTTCGCAAACTCGATCGCTTCTTCAAACGCTTTTTCGAAATCTTCCATTTCACTCATGGCCGCTACGACATCATTGTCGTGCCCTGCCCAGTCGATTTGGCTTCCTTCGACCATCAGGAAGAATCCATCCTTGTCCTGGCTCAGCTTGTCCAGTGCTGTCGTCGTCATTTCCTCAAGGGAAGGCGTCTCTTCATCACGGTCGATCGCCTTATCCAGACCTTTTGGTGCGAAAAGACCAAGGATTTGATCATTGTCGTCGCTCAGCATTTCTTCTTTGGACGTCACGTAGCTGTAGCCGCTCTCCTGGAATTCTTCCGTCAGATTGCGGTCGTCACGGTCGAAATAAGCCGTTCCGCCACCAAGCATGACATCGACTTTGTGCTCACCGTCAATCATTTCATCGTAGTAGTCATCTGCAATCGCGTTGTAGTTGTTACGCGATACGTCGTGCGCTCCAAATGCTGCCGGAGTCGCGTGGTTGATTTGGGAAGTCGATACGAGACCGGTCGCTTTTCCTTGTTCCTTCGCCGCTTCCAAAATCGTCTTTTCTTCTTCCTGATCCAGGTTGACCCCGATCGCTCCGTTATACGTCTTGATACCAGAAGCCATCGATGTAGCCGTTGCCGCTGAATCCGGGATGTTCTCTTTTACATCGCCTTCTCCGCCGTCAAAATAAGGATCCCAAGAATATGTAGCCTGCATGCCGACCAAATACGGATCGAACGCCGTCTTCTCCATCATTTTCGTCGCTGGATCGTCCTTCATGTAACGGTGCATCGTCGTATATGTCGGGCCCATTCCGTCACCGACTAGAAAAATGACGTTCTTGATTTTCGCATTGTTTTCCTTCGCCTCTACTGCCGGGGCATCCGTTGTTGCAAGTCCACCGAAAACAAGCGAGCTCATAACCGCAAACGGAAGAACTTTTTTCTTGAATGTTTTCTTGAACATTGTACTCCTCCTTATTTTTCCATCAAATTGTTACACGTTCAGTGTAGGGGAGAAAAAGCAGGTATACAATGGGTTTTTCTATTTATTTACAAAACTCAACTATCTGTTTACATACGTTATGGATTTGTATCATTATATATGCAAAAATCCCCTCCTGAAGCCATTTTTCAATGACAAAAGGAGGGGGGACATCTGCTTATATGTGTCGAATTGTGTAGTTTGTGTAAAACCCTTTTTCTTCCTGACTGAATCAGGGAGCGTCGCGTTGCTCTTGTTCGAGCATATAAATCCGCTCCATCATCGTCGGATGTCCATAATTCATGAACTTCACGAGTGCCGGAGGATTGACGTCGCTACGGCCGTTGATCGTCAACTCCTGGAACGCTCCGATCGCAGCCTCGACGTCTTCAGTCATCTGTATCGCATAGCGATCCGCATCCGCTTCTGCGTTCCTTGAAATCGCAAGCTCAGCCGGCGTAGCGGCGAACGATATGATCGAAAAAGTAAGGTACAGCAAGGGAAGACCGGCGATATCGGTCAGGCCATTCAAGCGGAACGTAGCGCCCCATTTTCTGAATATAAAGCGCACGAGGCGATACGCGATCAAGAGGCCGACGAATGTGCCCGCGATCAGCCCGGCAAGGTTCCAGTACAGGTGGTTCATCACGTAATGGGCGATTTCGTGCGCCATGATGAACAGCACTTCGTTATCCTCGAGCCGGTTGAGCGTCGTATCCCAAAGCACGATCCGGAGACTCGAACCGATGCCGTTCACATACGCATTCATACTGTTCGTCTCTTCCGACATGTTCACTTCATAGACACGGTCGGCGGGGACATCCGCTTCATCAGCGAGCGCGAGAATCTTTTCTTCGAGTTCTTTATCCTGCAATTCATAAAAATCATTATATAAAGGATCGATGACGACCGGCTGCACCCACATCATCAAAACGAGGAACGGGATTAATAACAGCCACCCATACAGCCACCAGCGCTTCTCAAACTTTTTCATCAGCCAGTACAGCACAGTGATGAGGACGGCCATCGTCACGAAACCGATCCAGAAGCCGATCATCTGCTCGCGCATCCAGTCTGAGAACGTCTGGACCGATACGCCGTACGTGACCGATAAATAGCGGAACGCATAGTCGATCGGAAACGTGAGGAACCACGTCAATGTCGACAGCAGCAAGACATAGAGAGGGATTTGGATGAACGAAAAGCGCGAAACTTTTTCCCCGAATCGTTTGAACAGGTGGGATACGCCGAAGACGAGCACCCCGATATAAATGAGCCACTCGACAGGCAGCGTCGCAAACGACAGAAAATAGCGCGTCCGCGAATATTCCTGACTGAGCTCGAGCTCCCGCTCCGTCATAAACGTCGTCGGATCGGCCGCCGTCCCTTCATAAGCGGGCGGCACACCGAAATCGGACCACTGGAAAAGGTAGAGGCCCATTAAGACTATGTAAATCGGGTAAATGATCAATGTCCATAACATAAACGTTTTCTTCATCCCGTTCCCTCCTGTCCCCTCTATTGTACGAGCTTTTGCTGAAAAATAGAACATAATGGCCTTTCGATTGTTCATTCGTTCTTACCATTATATCTTGTCTAATCGATTGGGATTTTATTTGTGAAAAGTTGAACAAAGTAGTTGATTTTTAATTCCAGCCCTTTTATAATGAGACTATAATTAAATATGTGAAGTAATGAGCAAAGTATTTGAGACGTCGATTCCACTCTTTTATACTAAAATTATAAACTGATATGTGAATTGTTTCACATAAAATCTCCAAGGAGGAACTCCCTTATGAAAATTGCTGTGATTGGTAGTACACACGCAGGAACTGCTGCGGTGACGAATATGGCGAAACTGTATCCTGAAGCTGATATTACGGTCTATGAACGAAACGATAACGTATCCTTCCTATCCTGTGGCCTTGCGCTGTATGTCGGTGGAGTCGTGCACGATCCGCAAGGGCTGTTCTACTCCTCTCCGGAAGAATTGCAGCAGCTCGGGATCACCATGAAAATGCAGCACGATGTCCACGAAATCAATACCGAAAACCAGACGATCGAAGCAACGAACCTTGTGACAGGTGAAAAGGTGTATGACGCCTATGATAAGCTTGTCATGACGACAGGTTCATGGCCTGTGACGCCGCCGATCGAAGGCATCGAGCTCGACAACGTCCTGCTCGCGAAGAACTTCCATCAGGCGAACACGATCATCGAGCGCGCCAAAGACGCTGAGAACGTTACGGTCGTCGGGGCCGGATATATCGGTGTCGAGCTCGTCGAAGCCTTTGAAAAGGCAGGAAAAAACGTGACACTGATCGATGGTGCGGACCGGATTCTGAATAAATATCTCGATTCAGAGTTCACCGATATCGTAGAGGATGATTTCGAAGAGCGTGGCATCAAGCTCGCCATGAATGAAACCGTCCAACGATTCGAAGGGGAAAACGGACGCGTACGCACCGTGCACACCAACAATGGATCGTATGACGCTGATCTTGTCATCATGTGTGTCGGCTTCCGTCCGAATACCGATTTGTTGAAAGGAAAAGTCGAGATGCTCGGCAATGGTGCCATCAAAGTCGATGAGTATATGCAAACGAGCGATCCGTCGATTTATGCTGCCGGCGACTGCTGTGCTGTGAAATACAATCCGACGGGTGAGCATGCCTATATTCCGCTCGCGACCAACGCCGTCCGGATGGGAACTCTCGTCGCCCGCAACCTGGTCGAACCGACGATGAAGCATGTCGGGACACAAGGTACATCCGGCTTGCACATTTATGATTTGAATATGGCTTCTACTGGCCTGACAGAAACCTCAGCCCGTCTTTTTGATATAAATGTGAAAAGTATCACAATAGAGGATACACACCGTCCGACGTTCATGCCGACAGCTGAGAACGTCCAGCTGAAGGTGAGCTATGATCCGGAAACGAGACGGATTCTCGGAGCCCAGGTCATTTCAAAAGCGGACGTGACACAATCGATCAACACGTTGAGTGTCTGTATCCAAAGCGGAATGAAGATCGATGAGCTCGGCTTCGTCGACTTCTTCTTCCAGCCGCATTTCAACCAGCCATGGAACTTCATCAATAAAGCCGGCTTGCAAGCGGCTCAATAATAAAAACAAGGCTGCCTGATCCGTTCAGGCAGCCTTTCTGTATGTCAGCGTCTTTTCTTCTTGGCGTAATCTTTGCCCATCTTCGTCTGTCTTAAATGCTTCTGCAATTCATCGAGCGGGATTCCATCAACAAAACGATCTCTCATAAACATCTCTGTAAAGGTCACTTGACTGTCCAACGGCATCCTGACATCACGTTGACTATGTTCAAGCTCCGGCACGGATTTTCCACCTCCAAAGATTTGATGATTATAAATACCACGCGCTTTGACAGATGAAACCACTCAATGCGTTCTTTTTATCCTATGCAGAGCCTGAGAGGGTTATGACGAAGCGTATCGGGTAGCGTTACGCTCAATGACAGTCTCTATATCGCCGGGCGATACAGCATTTTAGCGTGTATTTATTGAAATTACGTCGTATAAACAGAACGTTTACATTTGTAACCATAAGTTCCTTCCCCTTTTTTCTTTACTCGTGTAGAGTTTCCTATAGGAGGTGTGGAGATGGAACATGGTTTCGGTGATAAACTGAAAAAATTGAGAGAGGAAAATGCCTGGTCTCAGGATGACCTCGCTTTAAAATTGAATGTGTCGAGGCAAGCCGTATATAAATGGGAAACGAATAAAGGGTACCCCGATATAAACAACCTGATCCAAATCAGCGACCTTTTTGATGTGAAAGTGGATGAATTGATTCGAAATGATGAAGATTTACGGGACAGTATTCAGATCGACGAAAAGGAATCGTTAGAAAAATTATCTGATCCTGGCTTCTATATCGGATTGGTTATCATGCTGATCGGTTTATTCTTGAATCATCAACTGCTCATGATTATAGGATTGCTAACCTTAGTTTTTTTGTCAGATCTCATCACATCGATGATTTCGCTATTTAAATAACCGCTCACTTGAAAACGAAATCCTTCACTATGGTCTGGTATTTTTTACATTTCACTTGTCGTGAAACGTTTGCACATGAGATACTTTCAGGCATGCATCAATAAGAAAGGACGCATCATCATGGATTCATTGACATCATTTTTTCAAGAACTGAACAGCTTTCTGTGGGGGCCGTTCATGCTCATTTTCCTGCTCGGAACAGGAGTATGGCTCACCTTTCAGCTGAAATTCATACAAGTCCGCTATTTGGGTAGAGGATTCAAGGAAACCTTCGCCCCTCTGTTTAAAAAGGATGAGGAAGAAGGCATCAACTCGTTCAAAGCCTTGGCGACCTCGATTTCTGCCCAAGTCGGAACCGGGAACCTTGCCGGAGTCGCGACGGCGATTGCAGCCGGAGGCCCTGGCGCGATCTTCTGGATGTGGATCAGCTCCTTCTTCGGAATGGCGACCATTTTTGCAGAAGCTGTGCTCGCACAGGTTTATCGCGTCAAAAAAGGCCGTCAATATATCGGAGGACCTGCCTATTATATCCGGGACGGACTCGGCGCCGCTGGATGGCCGGATTCTTCGCCGTCGCAATCATCATCGCACTCGCATTCGTCGGCAACATGGTCCAGTCCAACGCGATTACGACCGCGATGAACGAAGCGATCGGCGCAAGCTCATTAACTCTCAACTTATCACTTGGGGTCGCGATCGCCTTTTTCGTCGGGTTGATCCTGTTCGGTGGCATCAGCCGGATCTCGACGTTCGCCGGAAATGTCGTGCCTTTTATGGCGCTTTTGTATATCGGGGGGAGCGTCACGATCCTGATCCAGTATGCTGACCAGGTGATTCCGACAGTGGAATTGATCGTCACAGCTGCTATCAGTCCAGAAGCCGCCGGTGGGGGTGTTCTCGGTGCGACGATTAAAGAGGCGATCCGCTACGGCATTGCCCGCGGTCTCTTTTCGAACGAAGCCGGAATGGGGTCGACCCCTCACGCTCACGCAGTCGCACGCGTCAAGCATCCGACCCAACAAGGGCTCGTCGCCATGGTCGGCGTGTTCATCGACACCGTCATCATCTGTACATTGACCGCAATGGTCATTCTGCTCACCGATGCGCATCAGACCGGTCTTGCAGGAAGTGCGATCACACAAGAAGGCTTCGCTCGCGGACTCGGCGAATTCGGCATTCCGTTCATCGCCATTTGTCTATTGTTCTTCGCCTTTACGACGATTTTAGGCTGGGCCTATTTCGGAGAAGTGAATGTGAAGTTCTTATTCGGAGAAAAAGCAATCCCGTTCTACCGCGCCATCGTGTTGACATGCATCGTGCTTGGGGCGCTCGTACAAGTCGATTTCGTCTGGGAAATGGCTGACAGTTTCAATGCGCTCATGGTCCTGCCCAACGTCATCGCTCTGCTTGCGCTGACGAAAGTCGTGAAATCGAAATGGAACGAAATTCAATAAAGCAAGACCTGACCGCATGTGGTCAGGTCTTTTTTATGGGATATGCTCCTAGAAAGAGAGACTTTCGAATATCGTTAGAAAAAAGAGAGCGTTCGTTCTCCTATCCATTTTACTGTGCCTACATAAAACTTACGAAAACTTTATAAAATGTGGGATAAAAGTTGTTCACATGTGGAAAACATCTACTAACGCAATCAGTTACCCACAATTGTCCACAGGGTTATTCACAACTATTGTTAATTTTCCGATATTCACAGGTTGTCCCGGTCTGTAAACAGGTTATCCACAGATATTATCCACATATACACAATCAGATGCATGTATATGGTATCAGAATTTATGTTCGCCACCATATATGCATGTTATCCAGAACACTATTCACAGCCTGTGGATAGTGTTCTTCTATATCCGCTGTCTTGTAAGAGAAACATTCGTCCTGAAATCACTCATTTTTGCAGGCTCTGTTCGATTCTAGCGTTGATACCATATAAGGGTTTTCCCATTGTCAGTCAAAACGTGCCGTAGTGTTTCCTTTTACTCATTAAGGAATTCAATTCCAAGGGGTCAACCATATGATACACTTAGGTTAGCAAATGCCATAACAAGCAAAAATCAGCCTTTTATATAGGGTTTTTGTGTTAATGAAAAAACAATAAGGAGGTCTTAAGATGAACAAAAGAACTTTTTTGATGTTAGCCATTGCTTTTTCGGCTGTGACCTTTATCTTGAATCACATCCTGCAAACTGCTATCGGAGGATTTTTCATGACGTTAAGTTTCTTAGCATTTGCAGTGGCCATTCTAGGGTCTGTGTACTACATAATTAAGTTTTATTTTAAACAATTTAATTATAATCGAAACCATCGGAAAGAGATTGAATAATTCATACTCCTCATATAAATGCCAAGTATATGAGGAGTATTTTTTATACAAAAAAGAACAGACCGGGCGTGGTCTGTTCTTCCTATCCATTACTGCTGCGAACCTAATGTGACGGTTACAGTATTCTGCTCACCATTACGATAATACGTCACTTCAAGCTCCTCACCAGCATCTTTTTCTTCATATAAATACTTGCGAAGGTCTATGATATTCTCAACAGGCTGTCCATCAAGCTCTGTAATGACATCCAGCGGTTCAAGACCTGCTTTCGCTGCTGGAGACATTTGACGGATGCTACGGATGTACAGACCACCTTCGACTTCTTCAGGCAAGTTCAATGTATTGTTCCACTCGGACATCGGGACTTCATTGAGGCCATACGCTTCGATTCCGATGTATGGACGATTCACCTGTCCGAACTGTTCCAACTCGTTAATGATCGGTACCGCGGAATCAATCGGAATGGAGAATCCGATTCCTTCGACCGCTGACTGGGCGATTTTCATCGAGTTGATCCCGATCAGCTGTCCCTCGATATTGATGAGGGCTCCTCCGCTGTTACCAGGGTTGATGGCAGCATCTGTCTGGATGACTTCCGCCTGCCAGTCTTCCAGCCCGTCTCCATTAAAATCCTGTGGAATCGCACGTTGCTTTCCGCTGATGACCCCTTTTGTCACCGATCCGGAAAAACGCAGACCGAGCGGATTTCCGATCGCAATCGCAGGTTCCCCGACTTTGAGGTTATCCGAGCTTCCGATTTCGGCTACGTGCTCGACCTGCTCCCCGGACATTCTCAGTACGGCAAGGTCTGTAAACAAGTCACTGCCGACAAGTTCAGCCGGTACTCTCGTCTCGTCGGAAAGTACGACTTCGATTTCATTGGCCCCTTCGATGACGTGATGATTCGTCACGACATAAGCGGTTCCGTCCTCTTCTTTATAGATGACACCCGAACCGACGCCTGCTTCCTGACTCGAGCTCTCTCCACCTTGTTCCCAGAAGTTCTGCTGGGACTGGAGGTTGACGACACCGACGACAGACGGCGTCACCTTCTCGACCACTTCTGTCACTTGGGTCGTCACATCGACTTGGACACTACGCGTCGTGTTCCCCGTCAGATTTTGATCTTCATCGACGAGGCCGCTTTCATCTTCAGGAATCGTAATGTCATACGGGAGTAAATCTGTTTGTACTAAAGCGGGCAGCGCCAGCAAAACGAGCACCGCACCCAAAATACCGCCTACGATCGTCGGCATGACCCATCGCTTTTTGTTCTTTTGACTTTGGGAGGCTGGTGAATGGTCATCATAGTAACCCACGCTTCGTTCACCTTTCCTTTCTTATCCAAACTCTACTTCACTTTTTTATACAAGGAACGTTTCCGCAACGGATTTCAAAAGGTTGGAGAAACGGAAACATCACTTAAAGTGCGGCATTCAGCTGATTGGCAGACCAGCAAAGCGAACATCCGAGGACACTTTGCCTTGAACCAATCGTCGCTGTTTTCCTTGCCATAGCCATTACCTTAATCTTGGATTTTGAAACACTTTTATACTTCAAACAGACGCGTCGCTTCGTTCGGATCAGTGTCGTGAAGTTCGATTCTCGATCCGATCTCAAAACCGCGCTCCGTCAAAATATTTTCAACCGACATTCTCGCTAGATCCTTCATGTTGTTATCGAGGCTCAAGTGAGCGAGATAGATTCGCTGCGTACGGTCTGTCAAAATGTCGGTCAGGGCGAGGGCGGCATCTTCATTCGAGACGTGGCCCGAATCCCCTAGAATCCTGCGCTTGACGTTCCAAGGATAGCGGCCCATTCGCAGCATGCTGACATCGTGGTTCGATTCGAAAATATAGGCATCCGCATCCTCAACGGTTTTCTTGATTCTGTCCGATACATAGCCAAGATCCGTCACTAAGGCCACCTTTTTGCCGTCTTTTTGAAAAGTATAGAACATCGGATCGGCGGCATCGTGTGAAACCGAAAACGACGAAATGTCCAGCCCACCGAAGGTTTGCGTTTCTTCCATGCCGAAGTGGAATTTTTGATCGAGTGACAGTTTGCCGAGCTGCCCTTCCATCGCGTTCCATGTCTTCTCATTCGCATAAATCGGCAGGTTGTACCGGCGCGCCATGATGCCGAGGCCTTTGATGTGATCGCTATGCTCATGGGTGACGAGGATTCTCGTCAGTTCGGCGGGATCACGGTTGACCTGCTGAAACAGATGTTCAATTTTTTTGCCGCTCAGACCGGCATCGACCAAAATCTTCTCTTCTCCAGACTCTATATAGAAAGCATTCCCCGTACTACCGGATGCTAGTACACTAAAACGTAAAGTCATTTAGTTAGACACTCCTGTTTTGGAAAATCATTCTTCTGCTGTTTCTTCCGACATTGTCTCATTTGCTTCGTTCAAATTAAAATTAAAGGATTGGCTTGTATCCATGATGAATTCATCAACGTTTCGATCAATAATATGTCCCCGGATCGCATTGACGAACAAGCTTCCCCCACCGGCAATATCGATTTTCCACGTAGGCGCAAACTGCTGTGGTCCATTTTGCAAGCCCGGAACGAGGTTCAGACTGTTATGATAGACGACATCAATGCTTGAAATCTCATCTCCCTGCGAAATCAAGCCTTCATCAAACAACTGCTTGATGACGTTCAACGGGGAAATCAGTTCGCTCGGCTGGGCGTCCTCTTCTTCAGACGAATTGGAGAACGAATGCAGAGTCGCTGCGTAGCGGGTGATCTGATTATCTTCAATCCGGACGAGCAACACACCGCCCTGGTTCATATAAATCGTCCGATTGTTCGTCTTTTGAAAAAGGATCGCCACGCCTTTTTCCTGATCCCATCCCCAGTAGGAGTACTGATTGGCAAAAGGAATCACGGCATTGATCTGATTGAGAATATTTTCTTCTGTCACGTCGACTGGTTCATCGAGCGTTGATTTCATGACGGTATTATTGTTGATATACTCAATATCCTGTCCACCGTCTTCTTCGAGATCCTCCATCTGGTTCCGGATATCCTCAGAAAATGAAATCCCTTCAGATTCGATGACAGGAACCGAGGGCACTTCGAAACTCAGCACGTCTTCATCAATCGTCACATCACTGTTCTCAAGCTCTGTCACGGTATCCTGAGATTCAAACGTCAGCTGGCTCAATTCCGGCTGATTCTGCTTTTCTAAAAACTGTTGCAGCAAAAAGAGATCTAGAATCAGAAAGCTTATGATAAACAACGTTTTAATCTGTCCCCACTGCATGCATCCGCCCTCCTTCCCTTTACAATTGTCCCATTTCAGATAACTGATCGGCAAAAAGCTTCTTCCAAATACCGGACTCGTTGACATACCAATAAGGAAGTAAATCATAAGCGATATTCGTTTCCTGTCCGACCAACTCATAACCGATTTTCATCGCGGTGACATTTTCAAGGTCATAACGGTCGGATTGCACCAAATATTCCGCGGCTTGCTGTCCAGATGGCAGCGTCGCACTGACGACATTAGCCGTTGTAAATTGAATCAACGGACGGCTGTATCGCTGGACAGTATCCCCGACATATTCGAGACGGATCATATGATACGGATGGTTCGTCCGATACTCGAGAACCGGCAGATCGCTGAAGTACATCCGGTACTGGACATCCCCACCCCTCTGGACCGAATCAAGTTGGAACGTGTTCGTAAATCCGAGATGATCATTCAAGTCAGCCTGGCTTTCCAAAAACAGCTCGTATTCCGGTAAAAAGGTCGAGTTGACCTGGTTCGGAATCCGGCTTTCGTATTCCATCCATCGCTCGTCATCGACAACTGTGAAGGTGCGGTCAGAGTCGGACAAGCGCGTTTCACCAGGCGCTAAAAAGTCAGACGTAACGTTCGAGGCAGCCGGAAATAAATAGTTTTGCAAAGGCGTAACCGGTACCGGGTTCGTCTGCAGCACCCTTCCTTCGATATTCGACGTATCGGATGGAACATAGATATCTGCATTCGCACGGCTTGGTTCATCCGTGAGGTCATTGACATGGAGATATTCGATCAGCTGCTGATCGTTCACCGCTTCCAGAAGATCGACTCCCATATTTTCAGAGAGAGAGGCTTGAAAAGCAGCCACGCTCCGTTCTTGTCCTGCTCTCGTCACCCATATTTCATACACAGAAGAGTCATCGGCCTTTTTCATATGAATCCTATCAAATACTTGATTGCCTAAATCAATATTATCGACGGTGAAGATGTTCCCTAGCACTTCAACAGGTAGTAACGTCGGGAAAATCAGCTCGATTTTTTCAGCACCTGGCAGATGGTCCGTTTCGTCTACCTGCTCTATGGTAGAAACGAGCTGCCAATCCTTCAGACTGGAATAGGCCTGAAATTGGTCAGAATGCTCTTCGTAAGAATAATGAGTTCCGTCTTTATGAAAAATGAACTTGGACGGCTGGATCAATTGCCTCGCAGTCCGCTCCTCACCAACGTCCTCAAGCCGGATATTTTCAATCGTACTATCCTGATCGACCGACTCGAGCTCTGGCTGATAGTTCCATAAAGCGACAGACAGCAAAAGGCTGAAGCCAATCAAAATCACCAAAATGACGGACTTCATCGTTTCAATTTTCATGACTGTCCCCCCCTGTTCTGACTCATAAGAGGCAGGGTGAAGATGACGGTCGTGCCCTGTCCTTCTTTACTTTCTGCCCATATCTTTCCGTGATGGGCTTCAATTATTTCCCGGGCAATCGCGAGACCAAGTCCGGTTCCGCCCATTTCCCTCGTCCGCGATTTATCGACACGATAAAAGCGATCGAAAATCTTATCGACGGTATCCGACGGCATTCCAAGTCCCTCGTCCGTGATGCTGACGCGCAGCTGTTTTCGCGTTGAACGGGCATCAAAACGGATTGTACCGCCTTCAGGAGAATATTTAATCGCATTGGAAATGACGTTATCCAACACTTGTGTAATCTTATCCGGATCCATCCAGACGTGGATCGCACGTTTCGACAGGTTGCGTTCGAAATGGATATGCTCGTCTTTATTCATTTCAAAACGATCGATGACCTGATCATAAAAGCCGACGAACTCGACGCGCTTTTTCATCATGCTTGTTTCCTTGTGATCCATTTTCGTCAACTGCAGAAGGTCGTTGACGAGACGGATCATCCGGTCGGTTTCATTTTGTGTGACATTCAAAAATTGCGGGGCAATGTCTGGATCCTGCCAGGCTCCGTCATTCAGCGCTTCGATATAGCTTCTCATCGTCGTCAGCGGTGTACGCAGCTCGTGCGATACGTTGGAGACAAACTCTCTCCGTTCCTGCTCGACCTTTTCTTGCTCCGTTACATCACTGATCACCGTGATAAACCCGTTCATTTCGTGGTTCTCATCTTCCACCGCGGAGAAATTCGCCTTCAATAGAAGATGTTTATCGTCGCTGCTCAAGTCAATAATCATGGAGCCTGCTTCTTCGACCTCGGATATATCATCGATTTGGTCATTGATATCGAGCACATCCATCAAGGACTGTCCCTGTATCTCTTCAAAAGAACGACCGATCAACTTAGAAGCTGGCGCGTTCATCAGAGTGATCGCCCCTAGACGATCGGTAGCGATGACACCGTCTGACATGTTCGACAGGACTGAACTCAGCTTTCGCCGTTCCCCTTCCGTCGTCGCTTGGGAGAGCTTCAGCTTGTCATTCAGATCATTGAACGTCATCCCTAGCTGACTGATTTCATCGTTCCCTTTGACCTCGACCTTTTGGGAAAAGTCTCCGGTCGCCATCACTTGGGCTTGCCTTCGCATCTCGGTCAGCGGCTTCGTGATCGTCCTGGCCACGAGGATACCAAGCAGAGCCGTTACGGTAATCGCGATCACGGTTCCTCTTGCAAAAATGCTGTTGATCGACTGCAGCTGCTGATAGACACTCGTCATCGGAGCTTCATAGTTGATCGCCCCGACGATATCGCCGGAGCTGTTTGTGATAGGCTTGGATCCGACGAGAAGGCGTGTCTGGGTCTCAGGGTCGGTCATGATGTCGGACTCTGAGGTCCCAGCGATCAGTGCCCTCGTGATCCGTGCATTCGTCACTTTTCTTCCGATATTCGATTCGTTACGGTTACTGAATGCTGCCACGATGTTCTGGTTGCTGTCGATCACTTGTAATTTCCTTAAATCGGTCGCCGGATTGTAATCATCGTTGAACTCGTTGACGAGCGTCCGGATATCGGACTCAAGCGTCGGATCGTCCTCGTCCCGTTCCGTTTCAAACGCATTTTGCAAACTGAATGTGAGGGAGTTCAGCCGGCTTTCCACTGAGCTTGTAAAATTCGATCGCAGCTGAGATTCCAAGCGTTCAACAAAATAGGCACCAACGACTTGGATGCCTAATAAGAGAAGCAAAATGTACACGATGATCAATTTCAGCCGGACCGACTGAAAAAAGCTCACACTTTTCATATAAAAAACTACTCCTGCTCAGGATTTCTCAAATAGTAGCCGACCCCGCGTCGTGTCACGATCCAGCCCGGGTTACTCGGGTTCTCCTCGATTTTCTCACGCAGACGTCTGACCGTTACGTCGACCGTACGAACATCGCCGTAATAATCATATCCCCACACCGTCTCAAGCAAATGTTCACGCGTCATCACCTGTCCGATATGGCGGGCAAGGTAATGAAGCAGTTCGAATTCGCGATGGGTGAGCTCGATGTAATTCCCGTCACGTGTCACCGTGTACGCATCCGGGTGGATGGATAGACGACCGATCGTAATATCCTTCGGCTGATCGGAATTGTCCTCCGGTTCCTGCTGCTGGCGGCGAAGATTGGCCTTCACACGCGCGATCAGTTCACGGTTGCTGAACGGCTTCGTCACATAATCATCCGCTCCCATTTCAAGACCGAGCACTTTGTCGATTTCCGCATCCTTTGCCGTCAGCATGATGATCGGCATATTGTGTTTTTTGCGGACCTCTCGGCACACTTCATTTCCATCTTTATAAGGAAGCATAATATCCAATAATATCAATTCAGGCTTCTCCTCGTCTGCCTTCTTGATCGCTTCATCACCATCATAAGCACAGACGACTTCGTATCCTTCTTTTTCAAGGTTGAATTTCAGTATATCGGCAATCGGTTTTTCATCATCTACGACTAAGATTTTTTGTGCCATAGAATGTCACATCCCTTTCGTCAACTTCAATACTTTCCCTCATTTTAACTTATTTCTGTACAAATGTCTTACTTCACATGAATTCCGCTGCTTAATGAAGCTTTTTACATGGAAATCGACTCATTGTGTTTACATTTTCCCATCAAGTGGTATGTAATACCTATGCCTTTCTTTTCAAACACACAGTCGCTGTGCCGCTGCTCCAATGACTCTTCCCACCACCCTAGAATCCCATTTCATTTTTTACATAAAAAAAATAAGCCGACCAATAGGTCCATCAGCTTATGTGCAACAAGGAATTTTCTATTAAAATAAAAACGTCTACGTAATGAAACGCAGACGTTTGGAAGTGGCTCGGGACGGAATCGAACCGCCGACACACGGATTTTCAGTCCGTTGCTCTACCGACTGAGCTACCGAGCCGTAACTATTTATATGTACGATGGTAAAAGTGGCGGTCCGGACGGGACTCGAACCCGCGACCTCCTGCGTGACAGGCAGGCATTCTAACCAACTGAACTACCGGACCAAACTCTCTCTTTCATCGCAACGATATTTATCATATCACAGCGTCTGGACAGGCGCAATAGATTTTTTTAAATCCGTCTGCCGTCCATTACATAATTGATTCCCGCACACGCATAAAAATAAATACAAGGTCCAAAAGGTTAGGAGGTTTTTGGATGAAAACCGTTGCCCGCTCAGCCGCTCTCCTTCTCTTGTTCCTGTTCATTCTCACCATCGCGTATATCAAAGTCAACCCGCCTCTTGCCCATGGATCCATCGGTACGACGACAGACCGGCATTCCGTCATCATTACGATCGGCAACAAAAGCCTTTTCGGTGCTATTCATATCACTGATGTATCAATCAACGGCAGTCTGCCCCCTATGGAGGTGAAGGTTCAGGAAACTGACTCCAGCGCAGGATTAATGATCACAGATATTGCGACAGATCCCGCCAGTCAATTCAACACGGAAAAACCGGCTCCGATCACTTTGATGCCGAACAGCTCTCCGTTGGTGACAGATTCTGCTGAGCAGCTGGAAAACAAAGTGTACGGCCTCAGCATCACAGAAAAGAACCCGATCGACAAGATCGAACTGTCCTATAAGTTTTTTGGCCTGACCTTTATCAAAACGATTCAATTGTAAGATCAGCACTCATACTTAAGCAGCCTCTTTTATGGAGGCTGCTTTTATATTTGTCATCGATCGGTTAAACATTTCTATTTCATACGGAAATCGTCCATTAAGCGAATCAGATTTTCCGGAATCTCCGACTCCAGCAGAAACGTCCGGTTCTCCTCTGGAACAAACCCTGCCTCCATCGCATGATCGACAAGATGGAGAAGAGGCGTGTAGTAGCCCTCGATATTGAACAATGCCAGCGGTTTTCTATGTAAACCGATCTGTGCCCAGCTGATCACCTCGAACAGCTCCTCAAACGTCCCGAACCCGCCAGGCAGCGCAATATATCCATCGGCAAGCTCGCTCATTTTCGCTTTCCTTTCGTGCATGCTTTCCACTTCGATCAGCTCGGTCAGTCCCGTATGGGCGATTTCTTTTTCAAAGAGATGGGTCGGCATGACGCCCGTCACTTGACCGCCTTTTTCGAGAATACTGTCGGCGACGGCTCCCATCAATCCACTTTTCGCTCCTCCGTAAATCAAGGAAATCCCTTGTTCGACGAACACTTCTCCTAAACGAGCCGCCTGTTTAGCAAACACCGGGTGGTTACCGGGGCTCGACCCGGCAAAGACACAGATTCGTTTCACGTGAAACACTCTCCTTTTCTCCATTGTAAACAAAACACGCCTGACTGGATATCGTCAGGCGTGTTTTTCTTATGATTTTATTCGCTATAAACGCTGCGGACAACATTCGTCTGGTTACGGTCTGGACCGACGGAGAAAATCGACAACGGAATGCCTGTCAGCTGGGACACGCGTTCAAGGTAATGGCGGGCATTTTCCGGAAGCTCATCGAGGGAGCGGACTCCAGTGATGTCTTCATCCCAGCCCGGCATTTCTTCATATACCGGCTCACATTCGGCAAGGACTTTAAGGCTTGCCGGAAACTCTTCGATGATTTCGCCCTTGTAGCGGTAAGACGTACAAATTTTGAGCGTTTCGATCCCTGTCAGGACATCGATCGAGTTCAAGGAAAGATCCGTAATTCCACTGACGCGACGTGCGTGGCGGACAACGACGCTGTCGAACCAGCCGACACGACGCGGACGTCCGGTCGTCGTTCCGTATTCACGGCCGACTTCGCGGATTTGATCGCCGATTTCATTATTAAGCTCTGTCGGGAACGGACCATCTCCGACACGCGTCGTGTACGCTTTAGAAACGCCGACAACGTGCTTGATTTTCGATGGACCGACTCCGGAACCGATCGTCACTCCACCGGCAATCGGGTTCGAGGACGTGACAAACGGGTATGTTCCTTGGTCGATATCCAGCATGACACCTTGAGCTCCTTCAAAA
Organism: Halobacillus fulvus; assembly: GCA_004078665.1. Classification (GTDB taxonomy): domain Bacteria; phylum Bacillota; class Bacilli; order Bacillales; family Halobacillaceae; genus Halobacillus; species Halobacillus fulvus. The sequence continues at coordinate 117,184 of SCFO01000006.1, forward strand.
AGGACGCGACGCCCTTCGTCAAGGTTATCATTCAGAACAACGGATGTATCGCACACGTATTTTGCGATTTGCTGACCGTATTCGTAATATTCATCAAGGATTTCTTCGACCGTGAACGGCTCGGTTTCATAGACTTTTTCAAACAGACGGTTCTTCTCAGCCAAGTTCTGCTCAAGCTTCTCTTTGAACGCTTCTTTATCCATCAGGTCAGCGATGCGGATCCCGGTACGGGCCGCTTTATCCATATAAGCAGGGCCGATCCCTTTTTTCGTCGTACCGATCTTGTTGAGTCCCTTTTCTTCTTCCTGAAGGGCATCGAGCTTCAAGTGGTACGGCAATATGATATGCGCACGGTTGCTGATGCGGAGGTTATCTGTAGAAACCCCTTTATCATGTAAGTATTCTAATTCTTCAAGCAAGGCTTTCGGGTCGATGACCATGCCATTGCCCAGCACACACACTTTATCGTCAAAAAAGATCCCGGATGGAATCAAATGCAATTTATACGTTACACCATCAAATTTAATCGTATGACCTGCGTTGTTTCCTCCCTGGTAACGGGCGACAACTTCGGCATTCTGCGATAGGAAATCGGTGATCTTGCCTTTTCCTTCGTCTCCCCACTGGGTTCCGACTACAACTACTGAAGACATAAAGCACCTCCGGCTTTTATTGTTTATCTTTTGCACACACCGTCAGTTTACCAATGTTATCCGCTAAAGTCAACGCTAATTCCGAACATTAAATGTAAATCATGTTATATCGTTCGATTATCACACGCACTCATTTATACTTATTTACACTTACAATAACTTGATTATCATTAAATAATTCCTTATAATAACTTATAACAAGCAAAATCTGTGAGGTGAACAGATGTATCAGGAAGAACGATTAATCGAAATCATTCAGTATTTACATGAGCATCATCGGATTTCCGTTGAACAAATATGTAAACGCTTCGATGTTTCCCGGGACACCGCACGGCGGGACCTCGTAAAATTAGAAGAACAACAAGCGATCATCCGGACGCGAGGCGGGGCGATTTTGCCAAGCTCCCATAAGGAAGTGAAAGACTACACCCATCGCCTCCGGACCGTTTCGGATGAAAAAAAGCGGATCGGTGCCAAAGCCGCTTCGCTCATCCGTGAAGGCGACCGGGTCATCCTCGATACGTCGACGACCGTCCAGGCATGCTCCAACCAGTGGCCGGAAACGAAGGGGACCGTCGTCACCAACTCGATCCACCAGGCCGAGATCTTATCGAGCCACCCATCTCTTGACCTCCAGCTGCTCGGTGGCTCCCTGCAAAAGGAGCATGGATTTTTATATGGAACGGCGACGATCGAACGACTGAAGCATTACAACGTCGATAAAGCGTTCATCGGGGTCGTCGGCTTGTCTGAAAAAGGATTGACGATTGCGCACGAAGAGGATGGAATGGTGAAGAAAACGATGATCGATCAGGCGGAACAGGTCATCGTCCTCGCTGATCATACGAAATTCGGCGTGACGGAATTTTTCAGATTTGCGGACTTGGAAGACGTCGACATCGTCATCACGGACCGAGCGCCGGATGAAGCGTTCCAGAAATGGCTCGAGGATCATGGCGTCGAGCTTTTAGTGACAGAGGAAGAGGAGGAAAAGGCGTGAAGCTTATAGCGATCGATTTAGACGGAACATTGTTGAATAAAGAGAATACGATCAGCCCAGAAAACGAGGAAGCGATCCGTTACGCCCGATCAAAGGGAGTCGAAGTCGTGATTGCGACCGGACGGGCTGAATTCGATGTACGCACGATTCTGTCGGCGACGGATTTGGATCTGTGGGTGATCGGTGCGAACGGAGCTACCATCCATCAGCCGAATGGCACCCCGTTCGATTCGGTTCCGATCGATTCTGATGATACGGAAAAGATTTTGAGCTGGCTTGAAGCGGAGAAGTTTTACTACGAAGTGTTCAGCGATTCCCAGATCCTTACACCACAAAATGGCCGGTCACTCCTTGATGTGGAGCTTGACCGGATCGTGAGCGCGAACCCGGAAGCGGACGTGACCGAGCTTGAGCATGCGCTTGAGAAGCAGTTCAGCCAGACCGGCTTTTACCACGTCGATTCCTATCAGGACATTTTGGACACAGGCTCCCCGATTTACAATGTGCTCGCGTTTTCTTTTGAAAAGGAAAAGCTCGAGAAAGGGTGGAAAGCTTTCGAAGGATACGAGAATCTGACACTCGTAAGCTCCGCCGACCATAATTTCGAGCTCGAGCATAAAGAGGCGTCAAAAGGACTGGCGCTTGAAAAGCTTGCGAAGCACCTCGGATTGTCATTAGATCACACGGCGGCGATCGGCGATAGCCCGAACGACCTGTCGATGATCGAAATGGCTGGCCACAGCGCCGCTATGGGCAATGCCCGCGATTCTGTCATCGCAGCCAGCGATTTTATGACGAAAAAGAATGATGATCATGGGGTCGCGCATGCGATTTACGAATGGTTGAAATAGGGTTTTTCCTGCCCAGCGTGACTCTTCGGGAGGCGTGACGGGCAGGTTGATCAGGGAAGCTCTCCGTTTTTGTGGGGAGCTTCCTTTTTTGATAAACGAGTATTAGACAGCGGTATTGAGTAATTCGACAAAGTTCTTATAGAATTCGACACCGGAAATGGAGAATCCGACACCAAACTTGAAGAATTCGACACCGGAATTACAGAATCCGCAAAACCCACCCCACAGCATCTCCATGATCCACAAAAACCAATAAAAAAACCACCTCACAAAGTGAGATGGTTAAGCTGGCGGAACATCCGCATCCGAATAGCGGTGGTCGAGGTCGACGAACTTGTTGTATTCCTTCACAAACGCGAGCTCGACGTTTCCGACAGGACCGTTACGCTGCTTGGCGATGATGATTTCAATGATGTTCTGGTTTTCAGATTCCTGGTCATAGTAGTCGTCACGATAAAGGAAGCCTACGATGTCGGCATCCTGCTCGATCGATCCGGATTCACGCAGGTCGGACATCATCGGGCGTTTATCCTGACGGGATTCCACACCACGGGACAGCTGGGAAAGGGCGATCAGCGGGACGTTCAGTTCTCGGGCAAGTCCTTTCAGACTACGCGAGATTTCTGATACCTCTTGTTGACGGTTCTCTTTCGAGTTCGCGCTTCCTTGGATCAGCTGCAAATAGTCGATCAAAATCATGCCGAGTCCGTGTTCCTGTTTTAGGCGGCGGCATTTCGAGCGGATTTCGCTGACCCGGATCCCCGGGGTGTCATCGATATAGATGCCGGCGTTTGAGAGACTTCCCATTGCCATCGTCAGCTTGTTCCAGTCTTCCGCTTCCATTTTACCGGTACGGAGGCGCTGGGCATCGATGTTCCCTTCTGCGCACAGCATACGGGATACGAGCTGATCGGCTCCCATCTCGAGACTGAAGATCGCGACGTTCTCATCCGTCTTCACCGCCACGTTCTGGGCGATGTTTAAGGCGAAAGCGGTCTTACCCATCGACGGACGGGCAGCGATGATGATCAAGTCGTTCCGCTGGAAACCAGAGGTAATGTGATCAAGGTCGCGGTACCCCGTCGAAATCCCCGTCACGTTCCCTTCACTGTTATGCAGCTGTTCAATGTTGTCATAAACGTCGATCAGGACGTCTTTGATGCTCTTAAAGGCACCGGAATTTTTGCGCTGTGCGACTTCAAGAATATCTTTCTCTGCTGAGTTGAGGACGTCTTCGAGGTTGTCCTCCTCCTCGTAGCCTGAGGTGACGATGTTCGTCGCTGTGCGGATCAAGCCGCGGAGCGTCGATTTCTCTCCGACAATTTTTGTGTAATAGCTAATGTTCGCAGCTGTCGGTACGGAGTTTGCGACATCGCTCAAATACGAAACGCCTCCGATTTCCTCCAGCACTTTCTGGTTCGATAAGGCCGTCGTCACAGTCACGAGATCGATCGGCTCGCCTTTGTCGGAAAGTGTGAGCATGACCTCAAAGATCCGCTGGTGACTGGCTCTATAAAAATCTTCTGGTAGTAAATACTCGGCGGCAGTGGACATGGCCTCTGGTTCTAAGAAAATCGCACCGAGAACGGCCTGTTCCGCTTCAATATTATGAGGCGGGGTGCGATCACTCCATAATTCACTCACGTGTGGTTCCTCCTCCAAGGGCGAAATTTCATACAAAGGGCCGGGTCGATCCCACAAGTATAAGCCAACCGGGAGTCGATTGGCTTACGATTGCGGACGGGCTTATTTTTCTTCGATGTGGACCTTGATCGTACCTGTCACTTCGTTGTGAAGCTTGACGGGAACGTTCGTGTATCCGAGTGTACGAATCGGCTCATCCAATTCGATTTTACGTTTATCAATTTTGATGTTGTGGGTCTTTTTCAATTCTTCAGCGATTTGCTTGCTCGTGACAGAACCGAACAGACGGCCACCGTCACCGGACTTCGCGGCAAGGTTGACTTCAAGGTTCCCAAGCGTCTCTTTCAATTTCTTCGCTTCTTCGACCTCTTCTTGGGCGAGCTGTTCTTTCTTCTGATCCTTCGCTTCCTGCGCCTTCATGTTCCCCTTCGTCGCTTCGACGGCGAGATTGTTTTTCAAAAGGTAGTTGCGGGCGTAACCATCATTGACGTTCTTGATTTCGCCTTTTTTACCTTTTCCTTTGACATCTGCTGTGAAAATTACTTTCATTCTGTGTCTCCCCCTTCAAAGTATTCATCAATTATATCTTGCAACAATGCTTTGGCATCTTCAATCGTTGTGTCTTCAAGCTGCGTGGCGGCATTCGTCAAGTGGCCGCCTCCGTTCATCCGTTCCATGATGACCTGCACGTTGACATCCCCGAGCGAGCGGGCACTGATTCCGATCCGTCCATCATCCCGTTCTGAGATGACGAACGAAGCGAAGATACCGCTCATCGTCAACAGCGTATCGGCTGCCTGCGCAATGATGACGGGGCCGTATGTCTCGCCCGTATCGCCTGTCGCTATAGCGATTCCTTCACGATAAATGCTCGCCCTCTCAATGAGACGGCTCCTTCTGACGTACACATCAAGGTCTTCCTTCATGAATTTCTGGACCTGGACGGTGTCGGCACCTTTTGAGCGCAGGTAGGAAGCCGCATCAAACGTCCGGGAGCCAGTACGGAGCGTAAAGCTTTTCGTATCGACAATAATACCGGCAAGCAGCGCCGTCGATTCAAGCATCGACAGCTTCAGCTTCTTCGGTTGGTATTCGAGCAGCTCGGTCACCAGCTCAGCCGTCGAGGAAGCATATGGCTCCATGTAGACGAGCGTCGGATCCGAGATGAATTCCTCTGCCCGGCGGTGGTGGTCGATCACGACGACATGCTCTGTTTTTGATAAAAGCTTTTCTTCCGCTACAAGCGATGGTTTATGCGTATCGACGACGACGAGAAGGGTATCATTGGTGACGAGCTCCATCGCATCCTCCGGTGTAATAAAATGACGCCACAAGTCTTCGTCTTCCCGGATTTCCTCGACCATACGCTGGATTCCGGTTCCAATATCATCGGGGTCGAGCACAATCGCCGCTTCTTTATCGTTCGCTTGAGCAATTTTCAAAATCCCGATCGCCGCCCCGACAGCATCCATATCTGGAGCTTTGTGACCCATGATCAGGACTCTCTCACTCTCCTGGACGAGCTCCTTCATAGCGTGCGAAATAACGCGGGCACGGACACGGGTCCGTTTTTCCATTGGGTTGGTCTTCCCGCCGTAGAAGCGGACTTTTCCAGTGTCGTCCTTGATCGCGACCTGGTCTCCTCCACGCCCTAACGCAAGGTCGAGACTCGATTGGGCAAGTTCGCCTAAATCGGGCAGGCTGACCGGTCCGAGGCCGATTCCGAAGCTGAGCGTAAGTGGAACGTTCTGATCGGTGATCAACTCGCGCACATCATCGAGAATCTCAAACTTGGACTTTTCCAAAGACTGCAGAATCTCTCTATTCATGACGGCAAGGAAACGCTCCTGCGACGTCCGCTTCAAGTAAATGCCGTAGTCACCGGCCCATTTATTCAAGCTTGACGTCACCTGGGAGTTGATATGGCTCTTCGCCGTATCGTCCATCCCTTGCGTAATTTCTTCATAGTTATCGAGAAAAATGATCGCGAGCACCGTCTGTTCATTCTCATACAAGTTATGAATCTCCGTCTGCTTCGTGCGATCGAACAGATAGAGCAGGCGGTCATCGCGTTTAATGATCGTCTGGAGCTTGTAGCCGTCGATGTTGACCCACACTTCATCCTGATCCTCTTTGATGTGAGGCACAAGCTGATCGGACAATTCGTTGAGCGGGCGGCCTACAATCGTATCACTGTCTGTAAACCTGTTCATATAAGGATTCGCCCATTCGATCGTATGATTTTCGCTGTACAGGACAATCCCGATCGGCATTTCGAGCAGGGCTTCCTCTCCCACCTTCTTGACCCGGTAGGAGAGCGTCGATATATATTCTTCCGTTTCGCTGATCATATGCTGTTCTGTACGGACACTGTAAAAGATCGAAGCCGCCAGGAACAGCGTCATCATCAGTCCGAGCATCCATTGGTAATACCATATGAACGAAAGCAGCACTAAGGAGATCACATAGATGATCCACAAGTGTCCACTCATCGTTGGCTTTTTAAAAAAGTTAGGCATTTCTCATTCAGCTCCTACTAGTCGATACGAGCTTTATTTCTTTTCTTGCACACGTTCTCGAAGCGAAAATCCTAAGTCAATTATACCTAAGATTCGCACAAGATACAGTAGGATTTGCGGAAGTAAAAAGGAAAAAACGATGAGGAGGATCGGAATCGCCTTCGACCATTTTTTCTTGTCCGCGTAGTAAAAGATAAACGAAAATCCCTGCAAGACAATCAATAAACCTGTAAGCGTAAAAATGTTGATAGCCGCTAAATAAAGCGTCCCTTCTTCCCCGACGATCAGCATCAGCACCATCGCAATCAGATAGTACCACAATAGGGAAGTCGGCAGCTTGAATTCACGGAAAGGCGGAAAGCGTAACTTCTTTTTCTCAACTCTGTTGATCACCTTGAACGAAATCCATTGGCTGATGAAGGCGATAATAATGCCTGAAATGACGAGCACACTCGGAATGATATCCGGCAGGGTGTTCACCTGTTCCCGTACCGCTTCGAGCTGAAGTTCACTCTGTTCGGACGACATCAGACCGCCGAGCAGATTCTCTGTCATCGTGAAGCCTTCATTCAAGCTGTTGCGGATTTCTTCTGTCCAATTGACCCCGAAAAACAGCTGGGTACTCAAATAGACACCGAGCAGACCGATGATGAAACCGATCGATCCTTGCGCCCACGTTTCATAAGCTGAACGGTTCTTGTGCAGTGCCGCTCCAAGGAAAAGGCCGCCGACACCGGCAAGCAATGTAGCCGGAAGGGAGAAGACGGTCGCAAAGACGACGGTGAAGATCAATGTCGCCACCAGCATCAGAGCGCCGGCCTTCCCTCCATGACGATAGCTGTAAAATATGAACGGAACGGGGAGCGCCAGCATAAGTAACGCACCTGCTATCGGCAGGAAAATAATTACCAATAACAATAGCAGATAAACGCCGGTCATTAAAGCCCCTTCCGTGATTCTTCTTGAGTTATTCATTCTCTAGAGACACCTCTGTTTCCTACGTCCTAATCTAACTTATTCATTTTAACATATTCCGAGACTCTTGTTATCCCATCTCGCTTGGTCGATTTCCTGAACTCTGGTATGATGAATAAAATCTATCAAACCTGTACAGGAGGGGTCTTTATGCTGACAGATTATCATGTACACATGGCGGAAACAGGGGACTTGGACGTCGATTATTTGAAGACATACATACAAAAGGCGAAGGAGGAAGGAATCGAAGAGCTCGGCATCTCGGAACACGCTTATTTTTTCCAAGAGACGAGCGCTATCCTTTCCAACCCGTGGGTCAACAACCGCCGGACGCTGGATTTTGATATCTACCAGAAAATGTTTGATGAAGCAGAAAAAGAAAACCTCCCGATCAAGATGGGAATCGAAGCGGATTACATGCCGGGCAAAGAGAAGGAGATGGAAGCATTCATAAATGCCCATCCTTTTGACTATGTCATCGGATCTGTCCACTGGATTGATGACTGGGGCATCGATCTTGCCATTTACCGTGAGGAGTATGAGAAGCGCGACTTGAAAGAAGTGTACCGTCAATATTTCGACCGTGTCGTGACGCTCGCCGAATCCGGGCTATTCGATTTTGTCGGGCACATTGATGTCATCAAAGTCTTCGGATACGCTCCGGATGACCGGGAATTCCTGCGTGAACAGTATGTCCGGGCGGCCAAAGCGCTCGCTTCGACTGGAACGTGCATCGAGATCAGTACGGCAGGCTTGAGAAAGCCGGTCGGAGAAATGTATCCGGACCCTGAGTTGCTTCAGATTTGCAAAGATCACGGGGTTGGAATCGTTCTCTGTTCGGATGCGCATAAGCCGGGGCATATCGGATATAAGTATGAGCAGGCGATTGAGCTTGCGAAGTCTGTGGGGTATGAGGAGTTGCATACGTTTGAGAAGCGTGTAGCGACGAAGCATCCGATCGGCTGATGATTACGAGACTCTATATGTGAGACAATAACAGCTTAAGGGTTTCCGTTATGTGTGACAGAGGATGGAGGGGCTGGAAATCACTATCTCGTCATACATCTCGGAAACAGTCCTGCTGCATCATATAAAATACAGGATACAATCAACTATGAAAAAAAGCCATCAAAGACAGACTTTGATGGCTTTTACGCTTAATAATTGATCGGCGCACCAGGACCTACTGGAATACCGAGAAGCACCCAGAAAAGTAGCAACACGAGCCACGCCAGCAAGAAAGCGACGGAATAAGGAATCATCATCGAAATGAGGGTTCCGATTCCAAGCTTCTTGTCATAACGCTGCGCGAACGCGATGACAACCGGGAAGTATAGAAGAAGTGGTGTAATCATGTTCGTCACAGAGTCCGCGATTCTGTACAGTAGCGTCGTGAATTCAGGTGAATAGCCGAGATTCATCATGATCGGTACGAATACAGGCGCAAGAATCGTCCACTTCGCGGAAGAGCTTCCGATGAAGAAGTTGACGACCATCGTCAGACCGATGAACGTCAGGATCAAACCGACTCCATCAAAGCCTGTCGAGTTCAGGAAGTCCGCTCCTCTGAAAGCAATGACCGTTCCGAGGTTCGTCTCACGGAAATACGCGATGAATTGTCCCGCTGTGAACGCAAGAGCGATATAACCGCCCATCGTCGCCATCGTTTTTCCTAACAGCTTCGTCAAATCTTTATCATTCTTGATCTCTTTGGTTACAATCCCGTAAATGAGACCGGGAACGAGGAAGAGAATGAAAATGACAAAGACGAGCGCGCTGAAGAATGGCGAGTCAATGTAGGCGCCGTCTCCGCGTAGCGGACCAAAGGACAAATAGGCCATGACAGCAAACGTGACTAAGAAACCGATTCCTGCAAGACGCATCCCTTTTTTCTCAACGTCTTTCAGTTCTTCGAGATCACCTTTTTCGTCTCCTTCATAAGTACCAAGACGCGGTTCGATGATCTTGTGTGTCACCCACGTGCCGACAAACGTGATCAGCAATACGGAGACCGCCGCGAAGAAATAGTTCATCGTAACGGTGATCGTTTCCGCATAAGCCGGGTCGATCGTGCGGGCCGCATCAGCTGTCAACTCCTGCAAGATGGCATCTGTCGACGTGAGAGCGAGGTTCGCACCGAATCCACCGGACACCCCCGCGAAGGCAGCCGCAAGTCCTGCGAGAGGGTGACGTCCAAGTCCAAGGAACAACACTGCCCCAAGTGGTGGTAACACGACGTACCCAGCGTTTACAGCTACACTGGACATGACACCAGCAAAAACGAGTGCGGCGGTCAGCAGACGCTGTGGAAAGGAGAAAACAATTCCTTTCAAGGACGCATTGATCAGTCCTGTCTGCTCGGCGAGACCGATCCCGAGCATCGTTACAAGTACCGCTCCTAAAGGCGGAAAGCCGATAAAGTTATCGACCGCACTATTAAAAATATATTCCAATCCGCTCAAACTGAACAGATTTCTGACTTCAATCACTTCTCCACTCGTCGGGTTCGTCACCGATACTCCTGAGAAAATACCGGAAAGAGCCACAACGATCAACGCGAGAATCGCGAAAAGGAGAAGTGGAGAAGGCAGCTTATTCCCGAGCCATTCGATTCCGTCCAAGGCACGGAACAGAATCCGGCGGGCGGGAGAAATTTCTTCTCTTTTTTCAGACATGATGATGCCCCTCCTTCTTATCCTTAATACTGATTAATAAAGTCGGGATTAAAGTTATCAAGATAAGAGGGGAATGTCAAAGCATTCGACTCGATTCGAGTTTCTTCTATTATGTAGGCGCTTTCTTTTTTGCTGAAGAGTTTTTGCACACAGAAAAAAACGCCCAGGAATTGTCCCAGGCGTTTTACACTCTTTTTTTAGGACAGTGTCAGGCACTGAACCTGTTTAATATCTGGAATTTCAGCGAGACTGTCGTGGCAGCCCTTTTCTACTTCTTTATCCACCGTCAGAATCATGACAGCATCTCCACCAAGGTTCGTACGTCCGACCTGCATGGTTGCGATGTTCATGTCGTGCTCAGCAAGCGAGCTTCCGACGCGGCCGATCGCACCCGGTTTGTCGGTATGATGGATGACGATCAAGTGTCCGTCCGGGATGACGTCGATCGAGTAATGATCGAGCTGGACGATGCGGGCTCCGAGACCATTCAGGAGCGTACCCGCAATGCTGCGTTTTTCTGTATCGGTTTCAATCTCAACGGTCACCAGGTTGGTGAAGCCTTTTGTCCTGGTCGATTTCTGTTCATTGATGACGATGCCTTTGTCAGAAGCCGTCTTGAAAGCATTAACGTCATTGACGCGGTTGCCGATATGACGGCGAAGGATCCCTTTGACCGCAACCCTCGTCAGTGGCATCGTATCGACATCAAGAAGCTCTCCGGAATAATAGACGTTGATCCGTTCGAGTGTGCCATCGACAATTTTGGACAAAAACTCTCCGAGACGTTCGGAAAGGTCGAAATAAGGCGCCAATTTTTCCATCATTTCAGAAGAAACAGAGGACAAGTTGACCGGGTTTTTGACGGTTCCTCCATGAAGAAGCTCTAGTACGTCAAAGCTAACATCCGTCGCAACGTTCTCCTGAGCTTCCACGGTGCTCGCCCCGAGGTGAGGCGTGGCAATGACTTCAGAAAGCGATAGAAGCGGATGATCGATCGCAGGTTCCTCTTCGAACACGTCGAGGGCTGCTCCTGCGATTCGGCCGCTTTGGATCGCTTCGTACAACGCGTCCTCTTCGACAATTCCACCACGGGCGCAGTTCAAAATCCGTGCACCCGGCTTCATCAATTCAATCGCCTCTTTGTTGATCAAGTGTTTCGTCTTTTCGATCAGCGGTGTATGGACGGTCAAGAAGTCCGCTGCTTTCAGAACTTCTTCCAACGTTCCGTGCTGTACGCCAGCTTTTTGGGCTTTTTCCTCGTTCAGAAAAGGATCGAAGGCGATGACGTTCATCCGGTGGCCTTTGGCACGCTGGGCGACTTCATAACCGATACGGCCGAACCCGACGATTCCGAGCGTTTTTCCTTTCAACTCGACACCGACGAACTTTTTACGTTCCCAGCGGCTTTGCTTCAACTGGTGGTAAGCCTGCGGGATGTTTCTCGCTAGGGACATGAGCATCGCCATCGTATGCTCAGCTGTGGAGATCGTATTTCCGTCTGGGGCGTTGACGACGATTACTCCATTTTCTGTTGCTGCATCTAAGTCGATGTTATCGACCCCAACCCCGGCGCGGCCGACGATTTTCAGACGTTTCCCATGTTCGAGCACTTCTCTCGTCACTTGTGTCTGGCTGCGGACGACGAGAGCGTCCGCTTCACTGATCGCTTCGAGAAGCTGTTCATGACTTAAGGAACTGTCCTGGATCACTTCTACATCTTCGGCGTCAAGGAGCGGACGAATTCCATCTTCGCTCAGTGGATCACTAATTAATACGCGATACATGTTATTCACCTCTTGTTCCTTCTAAGTATGCTTCCTGCGCCGCAGCTGTTCCGGCTCCAGGTTCGAATTCATGACCGAGACGCTTCAGGATCACTTCCAGAATGCTGATGTATTGGAAAACATTCGCGGGACGTACGTATCCCATGTGACCGATTCTGAAAATCTCGCCCTTCATGTGTTTCTGTCCACCTGCAAGAATCAGACCGAACTCTTCATTAGCTATTTTTCTCAATTTTTCCGCATCAAACGTTTGCGGACGGATCGAGGTCACCGTAGAAGAGGCATCCTCATCACTGACGAGTAACGGTAAATTCAATGCACGGCAGGCAGCTCTTGTCATATCCTTCATCAGCTGATGACGTTCAAATACGTTCTCAAAGCCTTCTTCCTCCATCAAACGAAGGACTTCATCAAGTCCGAATAGAAGGGACAAAGCAGGCGTGAACGGGGTCTGGCCATTCGCCAGTTGCTTTTTGTAGACGCGAAGGTCCAGATAAAAGCGTGGACGTTCATTTTGATCGATCACTTCCCATGCACGCTCACTGACCGCTACGAAGGCGAGGCCTGGCGGAAGCATCATGGCTTTCTGTGAACCCGAGACTACGATATCGATTCCAGAACCGTCCATGTCGACTTTCGCTCCACCCATGGAGGAGACCCCGTCGGCAATGACAAGCGCATTACTGATTTCACGGACACGCTCTGCGATCGCTTCAATCGGATGCATGACGCCTGTCGATGTTTCACTGTGAGTCAGGAAGACAGCTTTTGAGTCCGGATAGGTTTTCAGGAACGTTTCGACCTGTTCCACATCAACCGCTCTGCCCCACTCTACATCGATTCGGTGGACGTTGAGTTCATAGGTTTCACAAATCTGTGCAAAACGATCTCCGAAAGCACCGGCTACGACTACGATGACTTCATCCCCAGGATTCGTCGTGTTGACGACGGCGGCTTCCAATGCGGACGTTCCACTCCCCGTCACGACTAAGACCTCTCCAGACGTTCCGAACACCGGCTTCAATCGTGGAGCCAGATCAAGCATTAAATCTTTACACTTCTGCCCTCTGTGACCAATCATAGGTTGACTCATCGCCCGCTCGACACTCGGTGGAACCGGTGTAGGACCAGGCGTATGCAATAAATCCCATTCACGCTTCACTTCAAAAAACCCTCCTCATTATGTTGTCCTCTCTTTTTCTACTCATGATGTTTAAAAAAGAAAGAATTGATATTCCTTAATCCTATCAAAACGACGAATGTTGTCAATCTAATTCGAATATTCAGTTTCAGGACTTTTTTTCTTTTTTTTCTATGGATTTTATCTGGAAATTAAACGGAACAGGAGTAAAATTGGAAAAGTAGTTATTTTTAGAAAATTCATTATTTTTTATGAGGGGGATTACTTTGAGAAAACATCATACGCTTTGGCTGATGTTTACGTTACTGGCTGTTCTGCTACTAGCTGCCTGCAGCGGCGGAGATTCAGAAACGACATCAGATTCAGGTGAAGAGGGAAGTAATGAAGAGAACAACACAGAAGAGAGCGCAAGCAGCGCCACACAAGAAATTACGGTAACAGCCAAGAGTGAGATTCCTAGCATGGATCCGTCCTTAATTACAGACTCTGTCGGATTCCAATGGGCAGGGGAGACGATCGAAGGTCTTTACCGCCTTGATGAAAATGGTCAGCTGACAAACGGAATGGCCGTCGATTCATCTGTCAGTGAAGATGGACTGACTTGGACGTTCAACCTTCGTGAGGATGCCGAATGGTCTAACGGAGACCCCGTGACGGCCGATGACTTTGTTTATGCTTGGAGAAGAGCCGTCGATCCGGATACTGGATCCGAATACGGACCCTATTTCCTTGGCGGAGTTGTGAAGAACGCATCAGCTGTCAGCCAGGGAGAAGTTGAACCGGAAGATCTTGGTGTAACCGCTGTTGATGATAAAACTCTTGAAGTTCAATTAGAAAAACCGGTTCCTTACTTCGAGTCGATGACGGTATTCGTAACGTTCATGCCGTTGAACCAAGCTTTCGTTGAAGAACACGGAGATAAATTCGCTACAGAAGCCGAATATACCTTAGCCAACGGACCTTTCAAAATGACCGAATGGAATCATGGAGAAGGATGGACCGTTGAGAAGAACGATACTTACTGGGATGCTGACACCGTTCAGCTCGAGAAAATCAATGCAAAAGTCATCAAAGAAATTTCTACAGGCGTCAACCTGTATGAATCTGGTGAAATCGATCAAGCCGAACTGAATGCTGAGTTCGTCGATCAATATCGCGCCACAGAAGACTTCCAGGTGGCAGAAAAGCCGTACTTGTACTTCTTCAAGTTCAACCAGGAAGCAAATGAAGCACTTGCTAACGTAGACGTTCGTAAAGCCATCTCCTATGCGATCGACCGTCAATCTCTTGTCGATGTCATTCTGAATGACGGATCGGTTGCCGCAGAAGGATACGTCCCTTCAAACTTCGTGTCTATGCCTGACAGTGAAGAGGACTTCCGTGATGCTCAAGGACCACTTGTTGAATTCAACAAGGAGAAAGCACAAGAGCATTGGTCTAAAGCATTAGAAGCTCTGGGAACAGATTCTGTAACCATCGAATTGATGGGGGATGACACAGGAACCTCCCGAAATGTCATGGCTTTCTATAAGTCTCAATTGGAAGAAAACCTTGAAGGTCTGACGATTGATGTTGTCGAAGTACCATTCAAAGAACGTGTCCGCCGTGATAGTGCTTCTGAATTCGAAATCGAAGCAGCCACATGGGGACCGGACTACGTCGACCCGAACACATACTTGAACATGTATTTGACTGGTGGACAAAACAACAACATGAACTACTCTAACCCTGAATACGACGCTCTGATCGAACAGGCGAATGGCGAATATGCACAGGATCCTGCGAAGCGTTTTGAAACGTTCCTGGAAGCCGAGCAGGTTTTACTATCTGAAGATGCAGCCGTCGCTCCAATCTATCAGGATGCAAAAGCACAGCTTTTCCGTCCATCCATCAAAGGCGTATTCACTACAGCTACAGGTCCTGAATTCGAATTCAAGTGGGCTCATGTAGAAGAATAAACACGAATAACAAAAACGGACTGGATCCTATGCGATCCGGTCCGTTTTTTATGGCTTGAAACTCCCGCCACAAAAGAGTATAGTCCATGGCAGAGACCTATTTCAGAACAAGGGAGGAGGATTCAGATGAAGCGTTCCTATCAGCGTTTTTTCTACTATTTGACAGGCATCATCCTGCTGTCGCTCGGGATTGCGCTCACGATCCAGTCGCGGCTCGGCACGTCACCGTTCGACGCCCTGCTCGTCGGGCTTTATCGGACGTTCGGACTGACGATCGGCAGCTGGGAAATCGTCGTCGGCTTTTCAATGATCGTCTTCAACTCGATTGTCAGCAAAAAACGCCCTGAGCTGTTCGCGATCGCGACCTCTCTGTTCACAGGAGCAGGCATCGACTTCTGGATGTTCATCGTCCGCGACACGATCGTACCTGAATCGATCCTTGCCCAGTCGATGACCTTTTTCCTCGGCATGGTCATTTCCGGACTCGGAATCGCGATCAATCTCCAAGCCGATTTCGCACCGAATCCGTTTGACCGGATGATGCTTGTCGTCAAGCAGGTGACCGGCTGGACGATTTCCTTCTCCCGCATCGTGATCAGCATCTTCCTCGTCATCATCGCCGCCTTTTTCGGAGGGGCGATCGGAATCGGAACCATCCTGATCACACTGTTCAGCGGGCCGCTCATCCACTTGTTCATGACGTACGTCGACCGATTGGACCGGCGCTTCATCCTTCCCCATACAACGATCAATAATCAGACGTGATGGATCCTATTCATCACGTCTTTTTATAATTCTCCCTGCGTTCCGAAGAATTCGTAACGGATGCGATCTTCCGGAACATCCCATTCGCGCAAGGATCCGATGACCGCTTTCATGAACCCTTCCGGACCACAGAAATAAAAGTCCGCTTCTCGTGGCACTTGTTGCTTCAGCCATTCCAGACTGACACGTCCTTCCACATCGAAGCGCTCTTCGTCGATATCCTTCTCTGTAGGGTTTTCATAGAAAAACTTCGTATCCAAGTGATCCTTCGCGGCTGCCATCTCGTTTTCCAAGGCATGGACACGTCCGTTTCTTACCGCATGAATAAAGTACCCTTTACGTTCCGGCTGTTGCTTCTGCATTGTTTTCCACATGCTGAGAAGCGGCGTCAGACCGACACCTCCGCTTAAGAATACCGCAGGGCGATCCGATTCGGTTTCTAAATAAAAATCTCCCGCCGGTGCACTGATCGGCAGCACATCCCCTTCTGCAACACACTGATGGAGCCAGTTCGATACAATCCCATCAGGAAGTCCATTCTGTCCGTCTTCCCGTTTCACACTGATGCGGAAATGATCCTCGAACGGCGAATCGGATAAGCTGTATTGTCTCAAGTGATCATGTTCTTCGCCTTCGATTTCCGCCTTAATCGTCAAATACTGACCCGGCTTGAAGGTCGGCAATTCTTTTCCATCCACAGGCGAGAGGTAAAAGGAGGTGATTTCATCGCTTTCCTCGACTTTCTGCATCACCTTGAACTCACGGTACCCGACCCAGCCGCCTGGCTGCTCCGCTGTTTCCTTGTACATATTTTTTTCTACACTGATAAAAGCATCTGCAATGACGCCATAGGCATCGGCCCACGCATTGATGATGTCATCTGTCGCGGCATCGCCCAATACGTCTTTGATCGCTGTCAGCAAATACTCACCTACAATCGGATAGTGCTCAGGCTTTACGTTCAGACTGCGGTGCTTTTCGGCAATCTGCTTGACCCTCGGCAAAATCGCTCCGAGGTTGTCAATGTGAAGGGCTGCGGCATAGACGGCATTTGCCAGCGCTCTCGGCTGCTCGCCTGCCTTCTGGTGAGTTTGATTGAATATGTTTTTCAATTCCGGATGATCCTCAAATAAACGCTTATAAAAATGGCTCGTAATCGCTTCTCCGTGCTCCTCAAGAACAGGAACCGTCGACTTGATCGTCGCAATCGTCTGTTCATCTAAAGGCTGTTCAACTTGTTGAGACATAAAAAAACTCCTTTAAGATGTATTTTATATACATGTTTATTATAAAAAGATATTGGAACAAAAAGCAATATTCTAAATACACCTTTTTATGACTATTTTGTAAACAAACCGAAAGAGGAAACAGAGGGTGTGTTATGGTAAGATAGAAAAAAATCGATAAATGAGGGTAAAACTATGCGCTTGAAAAAATATACGGACTACGCTCTTCGTGTACTCATTTATACGGCTTCCAAAAAAGACGGAGAATTAGCCAATAAAAAGGAAATCTCCGAAGTTTTCCATATATCAGAAAACCACTTGGGCAAAATCATCCATGAACTGAACAAGCTCTCCCTGATTGAGACGATCCGCGGACGCTCCGGGGGAATCCGGCTCGCCAAAGCCCCCGCTGACATCAACGTCGGCTATGTTGTGCGGCAGATGGAGGACGATTTTCACTTGCTCGAATGCTTTGACTGCGCTACGAATTACTGTGTCATTACGCCTGCCTGCAAACTCAGGCATGTGCTGAGAGATGCTTTGCGCGCCTTTTTGGAGGTTCTGGATGCTTATACGCTGGAGGACTTGCTGACGAATCAGGATGAACTGAGGGATTTGATGGGGATTTCTGCTAACTGATATAGATTTTACTTAAAGCAGAGCCTTTACTTCTTAAAAAGGTCCGGTCTACACTCTTTGTAGACCGGACCTTTTTAATTCTAATAAGCACCTTCTGAATAGGTTAATTCATAGCTATGCGTATAAATCTCAAAAATATTACCGAACGGATCTTCTACATACACCATTTTATATGGCTTTTCTCCAGGATAATATTCCCGGATCGGCATGCGTTGCTTTCCGCCGTTCTGTTTTATTTTCTCTACCATTCCTTCGATATCAGGATCTTGGATACAAAAGTGGAAAAGACCAGTTTTCCAGTATTCAAAAGGGTTTTCTGGATTTTCATTTTCCGGGAACTCGAACATTTCGATCCCGATTTTATCTCCCGTCGCAAGGTGGGCGATTCTGAATTCTTCCCAGTCTTCACCAAACACATCACGGCACATCTGCCCGATTGGCGTGTCATCATTTTTTACGTCTGACGGCTGCATGATCACATACCAACCGAAAACTTCTGTATAAAAACGAATGGCCTCCTCAAGATTTGGAACGAACAGACCAATATGGGAAAATGTCCTTGGATAAGGCATTATTTATTCCTCCTTCATGATTTATGGGTACAATTAATAGTGTAAGGGGAAAAAAGAAATCATGTAAGAATGCACTTTTTTGTAAGCCTCTAACCAAAAAGTAAGAAAGGAGGAGCATCCATGGATCTTCCTCTCGGTGAGGACGGGAAACTGAAATGCTCGATCGAATATACATTGAAGAAAATGGGCGGCAAGTGGAAACCGGTGATTTTATGGCATTTAGGAGTGGATGGGACCCACAGATATAACGAACTGAGAAGGCTGTTGCCGGGAATTTCACATAAAATGATGAGCCAGCAACTGAAAGAGCTTGAGGAGGATGGTTTCATCCAACGGGTTCAGTACAATACAATTCCTCCAAAAGTTGAATATTCCATTACAGATTCAGGAAAAACATTGATGCCCATTCTTGAAAAGATGCATGTCTGGGGGACAGAACATCGCGCAATGGAGCTATAAAACACAAAAAAACCGTGAAGTCTATGAAAAGACTTCACGGTTTTTCGTGCGCTACGATTACTCAGTAGAGTAAGGAAGTAGAGCCATTTGACGAGAGCGTTTGATCGCTTTTGTCAATTTACGTTGGTATTTAGCAGAAGTTCCCGTTACTCGGCGAGGAAGAATTTTTCCACGATCAGAAACGAAACGCTTCAGCAAATCAACATCTTTATAGTCGATGTGTGTGATTCCATTCGCAGTGAAGAAACACACCTTTTTACGTTTTCCGCGTCCACGACGTGCCATGTAGCATTCACTCCTTTCTTTTTAAAATGGTAGATCGTCGTCTGATATATCGATAGGCTCCCCTTGATCAGCGAAGGGGTCGTCCTGTTTGTTGTTATTCTGGTTGGAACCAAATTGGTTGCTTGCTGGTTGATTCTGATTTGGTTGGAATCCTGAGCCTCCACGATTTCCTCCGCCTTGGGAAGAACCTTTGGATTCTAAGAATTGTACGCTGTCTGCAACGACTTCGGTTACAAATACGCGTTTGCCTTCTTGGTTATCGAAGCTTCTGGACTGAAGACGTCCGTCCACACCGACAAGACTACCTTTATTCATAAAGTTGGCTAAATTCTCTGCAGCGCGTCTCCAGACGACACAGTTGATGAAGTCCGCGTCACGGTCACCAGAGTTGCTGGAGAATGGGCGGTTCACGGCAATTGTGAAGTTAGCGACGGCTACTCCGTTGGGTGTATAGCGCAAATCAGGATCCTTCGTTAATCTGCCGACTAAAACGACACGATTCAACATCAGAATCACTCCTTATTTGTCATCTTCGCGTACTGCGATGTGGCGGATAATATCATCCGTGAACTTCGCTTGACGGTCGAATTCGTTGATCGCTTCACGTGTACCAGTGAAGTCGATTGTTACGTAGATACCATCACGATAGTCGTTAATTTCGTAAGCAAGACGGCGCTTGCCAACTTCTTTAACTTCTTCGATCTCCGCACCGTTATCTGTAAGGATTTTGCTGAAGCGCTCTTGTACAGCAACTTTCGCTTCCTCCTCGATGTCTGGGCGGATGATATACATGATTTCGTATTTTCTACTCATCCGTTTTCACCTCCTTATGGACTTAACGGCTCCTTTTCGAAAAGGAGCAAGGAGTAATCTTTTAATTACTCACAATGAAGTATTATAACAAAGTTGTCCTAGATTTACAATACTTTAACGGAAGAATCCTGACGACTATACATTAAAACGGAAGTGGATGACATCGCCATCCCGAACAAGGTACTCTTTTCCTTCGAGGCGAACGCGGCCACGATCACGGGCAACACCCATGGAACCGGCGTCGACTAAGTCTTCATAGGAAACCGTCTCGGCACGGATGAACCCGCGCTCAAAGTCAGTGTGGATGATCCCTGCTGCTTGAGGAGCGGTCATGCCTTCTTTGAACGTCCAGGCACGCACTTCCTGCTCACCGGCTGTGAAGTAAGTCGCCAGGCCAAGAAGGTTGTACGTGGCTTTGATCAATTGATCAAGACCAGACTCAGCAATGCCAAGATCTTCGAGGAATTCCTCTTTTTCATCTCCATCAAGCTCAGCGATTTCGGATTCGATTTTGGCGCAGACAACGATGACTTCCGCGTTTTCCTTCGCCGCGAATTCGCGGATCTGCTTCACTTTATCGTTGTCGCCTTCACCGATTTCATCCTCACTGACGTTGGCTACGTAGAGGATCGGTTTAGAAGTCAGCAGGTGCAGGCCTTTTACGACTTTCTGCTGATCAGAGCTGAATTCCACCGCACGGGCAGGTGTTTCAGATTCGAGCGCTTCTTTCAGCTTTTCAAGCACCGCGTGCTCCGCTAGAGCGTGTTTATCCTTTTGACGGGCAAGCTTCGCAACACGATCGAGACGCTTCGACACCGTTTCAAGGTCAGCGAGAATCAGCTCAAGGTTGATCGTTTCGATATCGGAGATCGGATCGACCTGACCGGAGACGTGCGTAATGTTTTCATCTTCGAAAGCACGGACGACGTGACAGATAGCATCGACCTGACGGATATGGGAAAGGAACTGGTTGCCTAGTCCTTCTCCTTTACTCGCGCCTTTTACGATGCCGGCAATATCGGTGAATTCAAAAGCGGTAGGGACGGTTTTCTTCGGGTTCACAAGCTCAGTCAGCTTATCCAGACGACTATCCGGAACTTCCACAATCCCGACGTTCGGATCAATAGTGGCGAACGGATAGTTGGCAGACAAAGCGCCTGCTTGTGTAATTGCGTTAAATAGCGTAGATTTCCCTACGTTCGGCAAACCTACGATTCCTGCTGTTAATGCCATATAAGACTTTCACTCCTTAAGGATTTACATACATGCATGTTAGTCATATCAATTATAGTTACTGTGAATGAAAATAACAACCAATCAAAAAGGAAAAAGCGAGGGGTGGAGGGGGGTGATTTTTGAATTATCTCCTAAGCGAAGTTTCGGTAATCGATGGGGTTTGTTGTGTGAAAATGTCTTTTTTGACTTTTTTCCGTTATCTGAATGAGTGGGTGGAGACGTGGGAAATGACTCGCTTTCCATGGGGGAGCCGCTGAGCTTCCTCGTCACTTCGTTCCTGCGGGATCTCACCTGCCACCTTCTCCCATAGGAGTCTCCTCATTTCCCACGCCTCCTTACATTTATATAAACTAACGGAAAAATCAGATCTTACCTATACAACATAAAACAAAAGAACATCGCTCTCTTCATTATAGTAGATTATACAATTCTATCGATGCGAAGAGTGCGCAAACATCCTCCTCTTGAAACTATTCTATATAAAAAAGCCCACTCTGTAGAAGAGCAGGCTTTGTGTTATTCCTCGGCGGGTTCCAGTACCTTTTTCATTTTGGTCTCGAACTTGCGGCGTGGGACGAGGACGCTGTGTCCGCATCCTTCGCATTTGATCCGGATATCGGCTCCCATGCGGATGATTTTCCAGCGATTCTCCCCACATGGGTGAGGTTTTTTCATTTGAACGACATCATTGAGTTGATAATTTTTTTCTGCCATGATTGATAACCTCCTCTATCCTTGTTGTGCTTCGATCTGTTCTTCTTCCTGGCGTGAATACATGACCATACGAGGGAATGGAATTTCGATACCGACTTGATCCAGTCGATTTTTCACCTCTTTGCGCATTTCACGTGCAATCGCCCAGTGCTCCATCGGATTAACTTCCGCAATGATCCTCATGACGACATCAGACGCTCCAAGCGTCTGGACACCTAGAAGCTTCGGCACGTCAAGCATTTCCTCATAGCGTTCCGGCATCTCTTCAAGCAGCTCCTGAATCGCTTTTTCCGCCTGTTCAATATCTTCTTCATACGCAATGCTGACGTCCACGACAGCGATGCTGTTATGGATCGAATAGTTCGTCACCTGCGTGACGTTCCCGTTCGGCAAAATGTGGACTTCGCCTGTCCAAGCTTTTACCTTACACGTCCTGAGTCCAATTTCCTCCACGAAGCCTTCGACACCTGAGGTCTGAATGTAATCCCCAACGGAAAACTGATCTTCAAAAATGATGAAGAAGCCTGAGATGACATCGCGGACAAGGTTCTGCGCTCCAAAACCGATTGCAAGTCCAGCGACTCCAGCCCCGGCAAGCAACGCCCCGATGTTGATCGAGAACGTTTCTAAAATCATGATCGCAGCGATGAAATAGACGACATACGACAACGTGTTGAGCACCAGTTTATTCAGCGTGGCCTCGCGACGCTGTGAAATCCGAAACGGTCCTTTTTTACGATTGGTGAAAAACTGTGTGACGATGCGGCGCCCTACTTTTATGACAATAAACGCCATCAAAAGAATGAATAGGACTTGAATCGCACCTACACCGACAGTAATCCATAATTCAGGTCCTGTCACGTAGTCGATAACATCCGACCACTGCGTTTGAATATCCTCCACCCTGTCCCCTCCTGTAAGCAATGAATATGAGATTCATTTTAACAGGTTTCCTTCAAATTTTGAATCGGGACACAAGCGGATAAAAAAGAAGCGAGGCGAGCACGTATAAATTCAAAATCCCGTAAAGCGGGTAAAGGTATTCGACAAGCGTCGAAAAGCCGAATGATGTGAACGGAAGCATAAGCGCAATCATTCCCATGGCCAAAATCCAAAGCGGCTGCCTCAAGTATTCTCGAAAGCGGGTCACGAGTCCGAGCGTCCCGGATGCGGCGGTCGTAAAGATGGCAATCCAGAGCATCGCCGACATAAAAAGCATCATAGCATACGGATAGTGTTTCAAAATCGCAAATAAGGGGATTTCATATAATATAATCTCTTCTGAAATTTGAATCAGGCTGTTGTTGTATAAATAAGACACCGCACCGAGAACAAGACCACTCCCGATGCTCGCAATCCACGCTTCGCCCTTTTGCTCCATCTGATTGCCAATCGCCCCGAGCACGGCGATCAGCGGAAGGATGTTGAGGGCAGTAAATGGGAAGGCAGCGAGCCAGTTACTCATCTCATGAACATGTCCAAACAGAGACAAATCCTGATCCTTCACGAATAAAATGAGCACGAACAGCAGCCCTCCAATCAAGAGCGGCAGCACGAAGCTGTTGACGATTACGATCCCTTTTACATCCCAAACGAATAACAGAATGAGAGGAATGACAATCGCCAGTACCCCGAACCGGTAGGGAAAATGGAACGCCTGCCACGTCGCTCCGCTTCCGGCCAGCATCACAACCGTCGTCGTAAAGAGGTACACGATGATCATCCAGTCATAGATTCCTGTCAGATGTCTGCCTACGATCGCACGAAGGACAGGCAGATAGTGTCCGGACTGTTTATGAAAACTGATCGACATAATGGTGAAACAGCATGAGGTGAACATGATCGTGAACAACAAAATAGCCAGACTGCTATTATGGCCGAAAAACTGCCACAGTTCACGACCCGACGCATATCCAGCCCCAATCATCGTACCTATGATAAGAAACATCCATTTCATCCCTGCTTTTATCATGACCTTCCTCCACCTCAATGTATTTGCCGCTGGCACGTATAGAATGACGGACAACCTTATATACTGTTACTACTATGTATTTGGAGGAGAAGCTATGAATCTTAAGGACAAGTTTCCAAACGAAGAACGCCGGGTCCATATCGAAGAAGAAGCGATGTGCCATACGCTGAGCGACTATTTATATGAATGGCTTCCTCCGTCCAAAGAGGTCGTCATCGCCTGTATCGGCACGGACCGGTCGACAGGAGATGCGTTCGGACCGCTCGTCGGCTCGATGCTTGAGGATCAGAATCTTGAAACGTTCCGTATTTATGGCACGATTGAAGAGCCCTTACACGCACTCAATCTGAAGGAGAAGATGGCCTTCATTGAACAGGAGCATCCCGCTCCGTTCATTCTCGCGGTCGATGCCTGTCTTGGAAAAGCGACATCGGTCGGATCGGTCGTTTTAGGAAAAGGGACGATTGCCCCCGGGTCCGCTTTGAAAAAGGACCTTCCGCCCGTCGGGGATTTGCATATCAGTGGAATGGTGAATGTGAGTGGGTTTATGGAGCATGTCGTGCTGCAGAATACGCGGCTGCATGTGGTGATGCAGATGGCGGCTAAGGTGGCGGCGGCGATTCAGATGGTGGAAACGAAGAGGAAAAGGGATGCGCTGGAGCGATCGCCTTTACGGCCGTTCACGCTGGACACTCAGCCGGATATCCACTTTACGTCCAAGGAGCTGCGCCTCAAAGACAACGGCTAGAAGTCTTTCCATATAAAAAGTAAACGTAGCCGTTGTGGATACGTTGGATTGAATAAGAGAGGGATGGTAATGAAAGGGCTCGCTTTCCTGCGGGGGAGCTGGCAAGCCTCCTCAGGCTACGCCTTCCAGGTTCTCGCCTAAGCCCTTCTCCCGCGGGAGTCTCTCCGTTTCATTAACATCCCACGCTAAATAAGTGCTGCAAGTAGTGTTTCCGTTAACTTATTTACGGAAGGAGGGGCGGGAAATCGCGAGACTCCTATGGGGAGGATAGGGCAGGCTGAGATCCCGCAGGAGCCTTGCTCCGAGGAAGCTCAGCGCCCGCCCATGGAAAGCGAGCGATTTCCCGCCCCTCCAACTTCTGGTCTCATAACGGAAACTCTCTATAACTATATACAAAAAAGGATGCCGAACCTTGGGATAGGTGGGCATCCTTTTTTGATGGGATTATGCGAACCATTGCGCGACTCCTAGGACGACGCCTACCATGATAAGGGCAGGGAGGAGGTTGGCGACTCGGATTTTGGTGATTTTCAAAAGGTTGAGTCCGATCGCGACGATCAGAAGACCGCCTGTTGCGGTCATTTCGATAATGAACAAGTCGAGCATCTCCTGCGGCACCCAGCGGTTGATTTGCGTCGCAAATAATGCGATCGATCCTTCATAGAGGACCACCGGGATGACCGAGAAGATGACGCCGATTCCAAGCGTCGATGTCAGGACGAGCGCGACGAATCCATCGATGATCGCTTTCGTAATCAAAATTTCATGATCATTGCGCAATCCGCTGTCAAGCGCTCCGATCACAGCCAACGCTCCGATGACAAAAATCAAGGAAGCGGTAATAAATCCTTGAGCAATCCCAGATTCTTGACCGGGCTTCGTGAATTTTCCTTCGATCCAGCGTCCTATGTATTCCAGTCGTTCTTCCAACCGTATGCCTTCTCCGATAATAGCTCCTGTCAACAGGCTGAGCAGCACGATGACGATGTTGTCGGTCTCTAGTGCCATCTGTACACCGATCAGGATGACCGCAAGTCCGACTCCGCTCATCACGGTTTCCTTGAACCGCTCCGGAATCTTCGTAAAGACGAGACCAAGCAACGTTCCAACAAAAATACACGCTCCATTTACAAGTGTTCCTAATAATACCATACGTTTCTCTCCATATCGACAAAGTGAAGCGGCCTGATTCTTCAACCAGGCCTATTATTTATTTTCGAAAAATTCGAGGATCCGCTCCAAATCTTCTTCGTTCATGAATTCAATCTCAATCTTGCCTTTTCGTTTTCCTTTTTGAATTTTGACACCCGTGCCAAGCTGCTGCTTCAAGGACTGTTCGCGCTCTTTCAAGAAAACGTCATGCGCCTTCGGTTTCTGAGCTTTTTTCGGCTTTTGTTCCTGAATCAGCTTCTCAAGCTGACGGACGTTCAGCCCTTCACGCTCAACGCGGGCAGCCATCGCCAGCACGTCTTCGCGTTTTTTCAAACCGAGCAGCGCCCGGCCGTGTCCCATCGAGAGATTGCCGTCATTGATCTTGTTGATCACTTCCGCTGGCAGCGTCAATAGGCGGATCAAATTGGCGATGTGGGAACGGCTTTTCCCTAGACGTTTTGACAGTTCATCCTGTGTTACGCCAAGCTCTTTGATCAAATCCTGATAGGAACGGGCTTCTTCAATCGGCGTCAAGTCCTCCCGTTGAAGATTCTCAAGCAATGCAAATTCCATCATCTGTTCATCGGTCCATTCGCGAACAAGTGCCGGAATCGTTTCACGGTTTGCAAGCTTCGAAGCTCTGAACCTGCGTTCGCCGACGACGATTTCGTATCCTTTGATGCTCTTGCGGACGATGATCGGCTGCAGCACGCCGTGTTCTTCAATCGACGTTTTCAGCTCATGGATCGCCTCATCGTCAAAGTGCTTCCGCGGCTGGTAGGGATTCGGACGGCATTCATGCAGCGGAATCTCATGAACCTGACCTTCATCCTCTACGTTCATTCCGGGAAAAATCGCTCCAAAGCCTTTACCTAACCCTTTCGCCATGTGAAATCACTTCCTTTGCTAAATCTAAATACATTTCGGCACCCCTTGATTTCGCATCGTATAAAATCGCCGGTTTTCCGTGACTCGGCGCTTCACTGAGCCGGACATTACGAGGAATGATCGAACGGTACACGCGGTCCTGGAAATATTTCTTCACTTCTTCCATCACCTGGATGCTGAGGTTGGTCCGGGCATCGAACATCGTGAGAAGCACCCCTTCGACCATCAGCCGTTTATTCAAGTGTTTCTGGACGAGCCGGACGGTATTGAGCAACTGGCTCAGTCCTTCGAGCGCATAATACTCGCACTGGACGGGGATCAAGACGGAATCGGCTGCCGTCAAGGCATTCAATGTCAGTAAACCGAGCGAAGGAGGGCAATCAATGATGATGTAATCATAATCTGCTTTCACCTGGTCGACCGCTTTTCTAAGACGGCCTTCGCGTGACACCGTCGGGGCGAGTTCGATCTCCGCTCCGGCAAGCTGGATCGTAGCTGGTATGACATCCAGCTTATCGAGAACAGTGCTGGTCCGTACTTGATCAGCGCGGATACCATCGACAAGAATATCATAAATGCACATCTCCATATCCGCTTTCTCGACACCGATCCCACTGGTCGTATTCCCTTGAGGATCGCTGTCGATGAGCAGGACTTTATATCCGAGATGAGCCAGACACGCACTCAAATTGACGGAGGTCGTCGTTTTCCCGACTCCGCCTTTCTGATTCGCAATCGCAATTACTTTTCCCATGCAACCACCTGCCTTTTCCTTTCCTCGTAGGGGCTTTTGTTTAAAAAAAGACCCATCTTCTTCACAAAGCAAGATGGGTACGTCAAGGGGCTCTATCCTTTTTTCTTCGGAATCTTTATCGTAATTTGATAATAATCATCATGGTCTTGTTCATCAGTTTCGAGGTCGGTTCCTGTATCTCTCACCATATCAAGGGATTGGCGAATCGTATTCATCGCAATCCGCATATCTTTATTGACGCCTTTCAAGGTCGGTTTCTTCTTTTTCGGCTTCGGTTCGGTCAACGCTTTGATCCGTTCTTCTGTCTGTTTGACGTTCAGCTGGCGTTCGATGATTTCACCGAGAATCTTTTCCTGAACTTCCGGGTCCTTGACGGCAATCAGAGCCCGGGCATGGCGCTCTGTGATCTGCTTGTCCATCACGGCTTGCTGGACAGATTCAGGTAATTTCAAGAGGCGCAGTTTATTGGCAATCGTCGACTGGCTTTTTCCGAGGCGCTGGGCCAATGCTTCCTGTGTAAGCTCATGGATCTCTAAAAGCTTTGCATAAGCGACCGCTTCTTCAATGACCGTCAACTCTTCCCGTTGAAGGTTCTCGATCAGAGCGACGGATGCCGTCTGCGAGTCGTTCATATCGCGGATGATCGCCGGAATGGTTTCCCATCCAAGCGTCTGGACAGCCCTCCATCTACGCTCACCGGCAATCAATTCATAATTGTCTTCATCGATGTGACGGAGAACGATCGGCTGAATCATCCCATGCGTATGTATCGTCTGGGCAAGCTCGCTGATCTTCTCGCTGTTAAATATCGCTCGAGGCTGATAACGGTTCGGCTGAACACGTTCGACGGGGACCTGAATCACTTCATCAGGATTGTACTCTTCTTCTTTCCTGTTGTTTTCTGATTCCGGTTTGTCCCCAAGCCCGAACAAACGACCAAAAGGATGTAACACGATCAGACACCACCTTTATACGATCAAGCATACGTCCGTTTTCTCACAAAAGGTTGAAACAGAAAAAAGCGCCGCAGGCTTCCTGGCTGCTGCGCATACGTATGCCGTTTTTTTACTCTTTTTTTATTTTATCATATTTATTCTAGTAAAAGTATCTTCAAGATTTAAGAATTATGACGTCTTCTTGTCGAAAACAGACGAACTGATCGGTATAAAAGGCGATATCTCAAGGAAATGTGTCCCGGATTTGATGACAAAATTAGTCGATATATTTTCAAGGTACTGTTTCACATGAAACAATCCTACTCGTTCCTCACCAACCCGTATATGGCGATATCTCTGAATTTCCCCCAGTGATACATATCATCTTTCATCGTTCCTTCATAAACCAGCCCACATTTTTGCATCACTCTTGTCGATGCTGGATTTTCAGGAAAGGCACCAGCCCAAATCCGGTGGAGGTTCAACGTTTCAAATCCAAACTCCACGATTTTCTGTGCCGCCTCCGTCGCATAGCCTTGTCCCCAGTAGGGCTTTCCGACCCAGTAAGCGAGCTCTCCTTTTTGATGCTTCTCACTCACTCTGAGCGTCATCGTCCCGACAAGCTCTCCATCCTCTTTGCGCATCATCGCGAGCGGGTAGGCCTGCTTACTCTCGATCCACTCCTTGTGGGAGCTGATCCATTCCTTTGCCGTTTCTAACGGATAAGGATGAGGTACAAACGTCGTTCTCGCGACATCTTCCTCTCCCGCTAATTGTTGAACCCTTCCCGCTTGTGAAATATCATACGGTTTCAAAACGAGGCGATCCGTCTCTAGTTGCATCCCACATCATCCCTCTCTTCATTTTCTGTGATTGTTTTACTTCGATATATTCCCACTTAATACCTGTCTCATTTCATAATATTTCATCGTTTTTGTGGAAAAAATGAACGTAGAAAAAGAAAGCAGGTGATCAAATGGAATACGAAACAACCAACTACCGTGCGGGCGATATCGTCTACGTCATTTACCGGAATCCTCACACGTATGACGTCGCGAATGTCCAGGAGGCCGCTGTCGTGAACAATCCGGAACATCCGGGCGAGCTGGCATTATTTTTATACGAAACCTACTTTCCATTAGATTCTGAGATGGCGGTGTACGCATCAGAAGGAGAAGCGGAGCGTGCCTATCAGGATGCATTCGGAGACGGTGGAATGGAGGAACAGCTGTGGTAAAGCCTTTCGTACCGGAGCTCGTGTATATCGAACCGCGTGCCCTTGACTATCCGCTCGGCCGGGAGCTGAGGGACAAGTTTGAAGGCATGGGCATCGAGATCCGGCAGACGACCTCCCATAACCAAGTCCGCAATTTACCCGGAGAGAACGATTTTCAAAAATACCGGATGGCGAAGTCGACCCTTGTCGTCGGGGTCCGCAAAACATTGAAATTCGATACATCGAAGCCTTCAGCCGAGTATGCGATTCCTTTTGCAACGGGATGCATGGGGCATTGCCATTACTGCTACCTACAGACGACGATGGGCAGCAAGCCTTATATCCGGACGTACGTCAATGTCGAGGAAGTGTTCGATGCAGCCGATCAGTATATGAAGGAACGGGCCCCAGAGGAGACTCGTTTTGAGGCTTCCTGTACATCAGATATCGTCGGAATCGATCACCTGACCCATACGTTGAAGCACGCCATCGAATATTTCGGTAAATCCGAGCACGGCAGGCTTCGCTTCGTCACGAAGTTCGCTCACGTCGACCATCTCTTGGATGCGGAGCACAACGGGCGCACGAGATTCCGTTTCAGTATGAACGCCGATTACGTCATCAAATATTTAGAACCGGGGACATCACGGCTCGATGATCGCATCGAAGCAGCGGCCAAAGTCGCAAAAGCCGGTTACCCACTCGGATTCATCATTGCTCCGATCTATTTGTACGACGATTGGAAGGAAGGGTACCGTGTCCTTTTTGAAAAACTCCACGACAAATTGCCGGACTACGCCACGAAGGATCTGACCTTTGAGCTGATCCAGCACCGTTTCACGAAACCGGCCAAGCGCGTCATTCAGAAGAACTATCCGATGACGAAGCTTGAGATGGATGAAGAGAAGCGGAAGTACAAGTGGGGACGTTATGGAATCGGTAAATATGTCTACCAGACAAATGAACAGGAAGATATCCAGCAGACGCTCGGTGGCTATATTGAACAATATTTTCCGGAAGCGACGCTGGAATATTTCACATGACGATGCCAGAAGAGAAAACAAAACGTTTTCTCTTTTTTTATTCTTCCCGAAGTGTCTTATACACGAACTCCCTCCTGATCCGGTATCCGTTACGCTCGTAAAAACGTTTTGCCTCTTTATTTTCAACCCAATAATCCAGCTCGATTTCGTCAGCGCCGATTTCTTGCGCTACTGTTTCAACATGCTCCATCATTTGTCTGCCGTACCCTTTTCCTCTTTCCTCTTCGTTCAGACTGATCTGATGGACATAAAGAGACGTATAAGCCGACTTAAAGACGTTCTCTTCGTAAGTCCGGTGTTCGAGCCACAAATACCCGACCGGCTTTCTTTCTACTTTAGCCAAAAAGAAAAAATAAGAAGGATGATCCACCTTCTGCTCGAAAAATCGTGTCATCGCGCCTTGATGATAAGGTTTGAAATATTGCGGGTATCTTTCGACGTGCCTGTCATGAACCGGGCGATTCAACAAAGCGATCTCACTGGCATCTTTCGTCTGTCTAATCTTCATTCTGATCCCTCCTTCCTCTGACATTCGTCTCCGGTCAGTAGAAATCCTGTTTGACTTTTTCCTTAATGTGGAATGACAGTCTATACAATCATACATGAGGAGGCGGCGAAAAATGGATAGAATGAATCGCCAAACAGACGGCCAGCCCGGCCAGGAACAATCGAGACAACCCGGCACAGAAGAGGAAATGATCCCTTCTCCGCTTCAGGCCGATCAAGATTATAAAAGCGGAAATAAACTGGCAGGCAAAGTCGCGTTGATTACAGGCGGTGACAGCGGAATCGGCCGCTCCGTCGCAATCGGGTATGCCAAAGAGGGCGCAGATGTCGCGATTTCTTATTTAGAGGAACACGAAGATGCAGAATATACGAAGCAGGTCGTTGAAGCGGAAGGAAAACGGGCCATATTGATCGCAGGAGATGTCGGAGAAGAGTCCGTCTGTCAGGAAGCCGTCCAGCGTACGGTCGACGAACTCGGACAGCTCGATATCCTTGTCAACAACGCAGCGGAACAGCATCCGACCGACGATATTATGAACATCTCCACCGAACAGCTGGAGAGCACGTTCAGAACGAATATTTATTCCATGTTCCATCTGACCAAAGCCGCTCTGCCACATTTGAAGCACGGAAGCTCGATCATCAACACGGCCTCCGTCAATCCTTATGTCGGCAACCCTGAGCTCGTCGATTACACCGCGACGAAGGGTGCCGTCGTCGGTTTCACGCGATCGATGGCGAAGCAGCTTGCAGACAAAGGGATACGCGTCAACGGCATCGCGCCGGGACCGATCTGGACACCACTCATTCCTTCAACGTTTCCAGATGAAAAAGTCGAAGAATTCGGAACAAATACGCCGATGGGAAGACCAGGACAGCCAGTTGAGCATGTCGGGAGCTTTGTCCTGCTGGCATCAGACGACTCTACGTATATGACAGGTCAATTCATCCATATCAACGGCGGCATGTACACATCGAGCTAAGCATGTTGATTGCTTTTCCACCGCTCCTTTTTCACAATAAAAGAAGAAAGGAGCGGTTTTCCTATGCCAGAAGGTCCTGAGATCCGTCGTGCCGCCGATCAGATCGAGAACGTGCTGATCGATCGTCCTGTCCTCGATATTTCCTTCGCGTTCGAGCACCTGCAAGGATACGAAGAAATCCTACAAGGAGCTTACATTAAAAAAGTGGAGACGAAAGGCAAAGCCATGCTGATCCGTTTCGAAAACGGCTACACGATCTATTCCCACAACCAGCTGTACGGAAAATGGTACACACGGAACGCCTACAATTATCCGAAAACGAACCGCCAATTAAGACTGGCGATCCATAACGAGAAAAAGTCGGCCCTTTTGTACAGCGCTTCAGACATCGAAGTGCTCCGTGACGAGGAGGTGCCGGACCATCCGTTCATCCGCAAAGTCGGCCCTGATCTTCTGAATGAAGATGTGAGCGTCGAAGATCTCGTCGAACGGTTCAAAAGCCGGAAGTTTCATAGAAGAAAGTGGACCTCTTTACTTCTCGATCAGGCGTTCATCGCCGGGATCGGTAATTACCTGCGCAGTGAAATCCTTTTTGTTGCAGGGATACATCCCGACCTGCGCCCTGTTGATTGCTCAGACCGTCAATTGGAAAAAGCGGCGGAGGCTAGCATCGAGCTGATATGGCGCTCGTATCGTCATAAGGGGATCACGAACGATATCGATCTTGCCGAACAGTTGAAGAAACAAGGGGCAAAACGCTACGAATACAGACACTGGGTGTTCAACAGGGAAGCAAAGCCGTGCCGGATTGATGGTACAGAAATCATCAAAATCAATGCGGGTTCAAGACGCTGTTATTATTGTCCGACCTGCCAAAAAAAGCCCGAATCACGAACTTCGTGATCCGGGCTTTTTCTCATTACCGGCCTAACCATCCCCCATCGACGGCTAGCTGATGACCATGAACATATTGGGACGCATCAGACGATAGGAAAACCGCGGTCCCTTTGAAATCTTCCGGTCGACCCCAGTCTCCCGCCGGAATCCGGTCGAGAATCTGCTGGTTACGATCTCCATCTTCGATCAAGGCGGTATTCATATCTGTCGCCACGTAGCCTGGCACAATCGCATTGACATTCACATTGTGCTGGGCCCATTCGTTCGATAGTGCCTTGGTCAGCTGGGAGACGCCACCTTTTGACGCAGCATAGGCAGGCACATTGATGCCTCCCTGATAGGATAACAACGAAGCGAAATTGATGATCTTCCCGCTTTTCTGTGGAACCATGTATCGTCCAGCCTGCTGGCAAAGGACCCACGTCGTTTTCAAATTCACGTGCAAGACATCCTCCCAATCTTCGTTCGAAAATTCGACCGCAGGAGAGCGGCGCTGGATGCCGGCAGCATTGACCAGGATATCTATATGACCGAACGCTTCGACAACCGCTGGTATTGCGGCCTCGACCTGACGTTCATCGCTCAAATCACAAGGAATGATATGAACGTTGCGTCCTAATGATGCGATTTCCTCTCTAATGCCCACCTGATCCGGATTCCTCTGCAAAAGGGCGAGATCAGCTCCCGCTTCAGCTAATGCGACAGCGACTGCCTTTCCGATTCCTCTCGTACATCCGGTCACAGCGGCCACTTTCCCAGTAAGATCAAACATGTCAGTCATTTCTTCCATCAGCCTCTCTTTTTGTAATCGCTTCCTGTATACTCCTTCGAGATGGTCGGAAGAAATTCCTTTTCTTATATAAAATAAAATAATGAAATATTTTTTCTTTAATTTTTTATTCCCAAAACCTTTTATGAAAAAAAGATATGTTCCACGTGAATCTCTTCCTCAATCGTCAGCTTTCCGAACGAATAAGAGGGCAGGCGACGCTTATCCATCAGAGACCCTGGATTGAACAGCATCGTTTTCTTCACAAACCGGAGGAGCGGCAAGTGAGAGTGACCAAAAATAATCAGGTCGAGTTGTTCACCTTCAAATGCTTCGACTACCCGTTTTTCCGTCGTTTTCTTTTCCCCGTGACCGTGGACGATGCCGATCCGTTTTCCGTTGACCTCAAGAATTTCTTTCTCGGGGAATCGCTTGCGAACCTCTTCCTCATCGACATTTCCAGAGACACCTTTCACCGGGGCATAAGATTTCAATTGTTCATAAACTTCGAGCGTCTGCCAGTCGCCGGCATGGATGATCAGGTCGGTCTGATTCAATTCGCGGACGAACCTTTCTGGGAGGATGGTCCCTTTTTTCGGCATATGAGTGTCGGATAGAACGATAATCTTCATATTTTTCCTCCTTCTGTTATGAAAGTTTCGCTTACATCGAAAACAGCCTTGCATGCGCCTTCGTTTTTCAGTAAATTAGAAAAGTATGTTTTTTAGGAGGTATTCATCATGAATCATTCACAAAACGTGCAGAGGGTACAGACTGTCGTCGCGGACCCATCTGCCTTAGGTTTATTCGGACTAGCAATGGTCACGCTCGTTGCTTCTTCATCCAAATTGGGCTGGACGGACGGCGTTTCATTCGTTTTGCCATGGGCGATTTTCCTCGGAGGGATCGCACAGTTGATCGCAAGTATGCTTGATGCGAAGCATAATAACACGTTCGGAACGACCGCTTTCGGTGCTTTCGGATTATTCTGGCTTGGTGTCGGAACATCCTGGCTGATCGATTTCGGTGTTTTTGGAGAGAGCGCTGCAGCCGCTGTCGACCCTGAGCAGCTCGGCATGGCCTACATTGGCTACCTGATTTTCAGCGTGTTTATGACGATCGGAGCGATGGAGACGAATAAAGTGCTGTTTTACATCTTCGTCCTAATCGATTTTCTTTTCATCGGCTTAGCTTTGTCCTCATTCGGCATTATGCACGACGCGACGCACATGCTCGCCGCTGTAGCAGAACTTGGCATTGCCCTGTTAAGCTTTTATGGATCGGCTGCAAACGTACTGAATACACACTTCGGTAAAGTGACACTGCCGATTGGAAAGCCTTTTGGCATCTTTAAATAAATGTTACCCGTTATATGAGCGATAAAAAACGACCGTCGAATGAACGACGGTCGTTTTTTTATTGAATTGGGCTCTTGTTAGGAGTCCCTGCTTTTCTAGGGTATTTCTTCGGTGTTTTCCGGCGCTTTTCAATGATGGCGATGTTTCGCTCGCTATCCTCTTCCGGAAGCTGGAATGTGAAAATATCTTTCACCTCTCCGCCAACCGTTTGAATCGCTACGTTGGCATCTTCCATTTCCTCTTTTAGGTTAGGACCCTTCATCGCCATGAAATGTCCGCCTTTTGCGGTCAGAGGCAAGCAAAGCTCGCTCAGTACAGACATCCTGGCAACGGCACGTGCCATCACGAGGTCATAGTGTTCACGGAACTTGGCATTTTTGCCAAAGTTCTCAGCACGATCGTGATAGAACGCTACATCATCAAGCTCCAGTTCGTGGGCTAAGTGATTGAGAAACGTGATCCGCTTCTTCAAGGAATCCACGATCGTCACCTTCAGATGAGGAAAAGCGATCTTCAGAGGCAGGCTCGGAAAACCGGCTCCTGCCCCGACATCACAAATGTTCAAAGGCTTCGTGAAATCATGATAAAAAGCGGCCGTCAATGAATCATAGAAATGCTTCAAATAAACGCCTTCCTGATCCGTGATCGCGGTCAGGTTCATTTTTTCATTCCACTCCACCAATATTTCAAAATAACGCTCAAATTGGTGCTGCTGCTTTTCATTGAGCTCGATTCCATTCTCTTTTAGTGCTTGTAGAAAGGTGTTCGTATCCATAAGTCCATCCTTTCGGCTTATTCACCCGACACGCGTGCGATATTTCCTTGTTCGATATAAACAAGCAAGATCGATACATCCGCCGGATTGACGCCTGACACACGGGAAGCCTGTCCGACAGAGAGCGGACGTACTTTCTTCAGACGATCGCGGGCTTCAGTCGCTAGGCCATTGATTGCATCGTAATCGATGTTTTCCGGAATCTTCTTCGTTTCCATCTTCTTCATCCGGTCGATTTGCTCGACAGCTTTCTTGATATAGCCCGCATACTTGATCTGAATTTCAACCTGCTCCTTCACATCGGCAGGCAGCGATACATCACTTGGCGTCACACGCTCAATATGCTCATACTTCATTTCAGGACGCTTCAGAAGATCGATGGCGCGGATCGCATCTTTAAGCGCAGATCCTCCTGCTTCCTCAATCACAGCCTGGACTTCTTCTGTCTCTTTCAAAATGACTTTATCCAAGCGTTTCTTCTCTTCTTCAATCAGACGCTTTTTCTCCTGGAAGCGCTCGTAGCGGTCTTCCGGAATCAGGCCGTGCTGATAGCCGATTTCAGTCAAACGAAGGTCCGCATTATCATGACGAAGCATCAGACGGAATTCGGCACGGGAGGTCAGTAGGCGATACGGCTCGTTCGTTCCTTTTGTGACAAGGTCATCGATCATGACGCCGATGTAGCCTTGGGAACGGTCAAGTACAAGCGGATCGAGATCGAGTGCTTTGGCCGCTGCGTTGATTCCGGCCATCAGCCCTTGACCGGCCGCTTCTTCGTATCCGGACGTTCCGTTCAACTGTCCCGCTGTAAACAGTCCGGAAATCTTTTTCAGTTCAAGCGTCGGCCATAGCTGTGTCGGTACGACAGAATCGTACTCGATCGCATAGCCGGAACGCATGATTTCTGCATTTTCAAGACCAGGTACGGTACGCATCATTTCGTATTGGACCGATTCCGGCATCGAAGTAGACATCCCTTGAACGTAAACCTCTTCGGTGTCACGTCCTTCCGGCTCTAGGAAGACTTGGTGACGAGGCTTATCATTGAAGCGGACGATTTTATCCTCGATCGATGGGCAATAACGAGGCCCTGTCCCTTTGATTGCACCAGAATACATCGCAGATAAACCTAAGTTCTCATTGATGATTCTATGAGTTTCTTCGTTCGTATACGTCAGCCAGCAAGGAATCTGATCCGTAATGAACTCTGTCGTTTCATAAGAAAAGGAACGAGGCTCCTCTTCCCCTGGCTGGATTTCCGTCTTCGAGTAATCGATCGTACGACTGTTGACACGCATCGGTGTCCCCGTTTTGAAGCGGACCATTTCGATGCCCAGCTCTTCCAGCTGTTCAGACAGCGTGACGGTTGAACGCTGGTTGTTCGGGCCACTCTCGTAAGAAAGGTCGCCGATGATGACACGTCCGCGCATGAACGTACCTGTCGTGATGATGACAGTCGGGGCATAGTACGCCGCTTTCGTTTCCGTTACGACACCCTTCACCTGGTCATCCTCGACAAGGACTTTTTCGACCATCGCTTGTTTCATCGTCAGGTTTTCCTGGCTTTCAAGGACTCGTTTCATTTCTTTAATATATAAAGGTTTATCCGCCTGGGCCCGCAGTGCACGGACAGCCGGTCCTTTTCGTGTATTGAGTAGACGCATTTGGATGTGCGTTTTATCAATGACTTTCCCCATCGCACCGCCTAAAGCATCAACTTCACGGACAACGATCCCTTTGGCCGGGCCACCGATGGACGGGTTACATGGCATGAAGGCGACGAGGTCAAGGTTCAAAGAAAGCATCAGCGTTTTCGCCCCGCGTCTGGCGGCGGCAAGTCCCGCTTCTACTCCTGCATGACCGGCACCTACTACAATTACATCATAATGCCCTGCATCATATGTCATTTGGTTGTCTCTCCTTTTTCATCATTAATCACCGCAAGCTGTAACAACTATTTACCTAAACAGAATTGCGAGAACAGTTGATCGATTAGGCTGTCATGGACGGTATCCCCAATGATTTCTCCGAGGATTTCCCACGTTCTCGTCACGTCGATTTGCACGACATCGAGCGGAACGCCCATTTCCATACCGTTACGCGCATCTTCAAGCGCCTGCTTCGCCTGCTTCAAAAGCTGAACGTGGCGGACATTGGAGACGTACGTCATATCGCCCGCATCCAAATCGCCTTCGAAGAACGTCCCGGCGATCGCTTCTTCCAGCTGATCGATACCTTCTTCCTTAATGAGCGCCGTTGTCACGACAGGGTGTTCTCCTGCCAGTTTCTTCAAGCGCTCTATATCAAGCTTTTGATCCAAATCCGTTTTATTGATAATGACGATGACATTCATATCCTGAATCGCTTCAAGCAGCTGTTCATCGTCCTCATTGAACTCATCTCCGTAGTTTAACACATACAGAATG
This sequence comes from Halobacillus fulvus, assembly GCA_004078665.1. GTDB lineage: Bacteria > Bacillota > Bacilli > Bacillales > Halobacillaceae > Halobacillus > Halobacillus fulvus. The sequence continues at coordinate 155,516 of SCFO01000006.1, forward strand.
AGGTCGGCTTCCTTCAAAACTTGCCGGGAGCGTTCCACACCGATCCGCTCGACGATGTCTTCGGTCTCACGGATCCCTGCTGTATCGATCAGCCTGAGAGGCACACCGCGGACATTGACATACTCTTCGATGACGTCACGGGTTGTACCCGGGACCTCGGTGACGATCGCTTTATTTTCATGGACAAGAGCATTCATAAGAGAAGATTTCCCTACGTTGGGACGGCCGATAATCGCCGTGCCGAGACCTTCCCGCAAAATCTTTCCTTGCCTCGCCGTATCCAAAATCCGGTTGATTTCTTCAAGGACGGCCTTCGTCTTCTCGTTCATCATCTCATGAGACATCTCTTCTACGTCATCATACTCCGGATAATCGATGTTCACTTCAACATGCGCGAGCGTTTCGAGCAGCTGCTGACGCAAGTTTTGAATCAGACGGGACAAGCGTCCATCCATCTGCTTCAACGCGACATTCATCGCCCGGTCCGTTTTGGCACGAATCAAATCCATCACAGCCTCAGCCTGAGATAAATCGATACGGCCATTCAAAAAGGCGCGCTTCGTAAATTCTCCGGGCTCAGCCAGACGGGCTCCGCTCGCTAAAATGATTTCGAGTACGCGGTTGACGGAGACGAGTCCGCCGTGGCAGTTGATTTCTACAATATCTTCACGAGTAAACGTCTTCGGAGCGCGCATGACCGAAACCATGACTTCCTCCGCCATTTCACCCGTCTCAGGATCAATGATTTTTCCATAATGCATCGTGTGGGACTGCACTTCATTCAGATCTTTTCCTTGAAATAGACGGGCTGAAATCGATACAGCTTCAGGTCCGCTCAGACGAACGATGGCGATCGCACCTTCTCCCATCGGAGTCGATATCGCCGTAATTGTATCTGTTTCCATACCTGTCACCTCCTTGTTTACACATTCTTTCTCTTTATCTGAACCATCTTTTTTTATTTATCCACAAGCTTTTGATTATTGTTTCCACTAACTTCTTAGATTACCACACATCCAGGTGTTTTGAAAAGATATCAACACCTTGAACCGGGAAGTTCTGTGTGTGCGATTTATCCACATGTGCATAACTTTGTTGCCCATTTATCAAAAGGGGACCTTGGTCTCTCCTTCCATTCAAAAACCCGAGGACTATCTTGTTCCCATCATTGCAAAGATGTTTCCGTTCATACCTTTTCAGCTGGAGTCTCGCCATTTTCCGAAACTCCACTCCTCCATAAACAACGGAAACCTTCTTCCATAAGCACAAAAAAATACTCCTGCCAAAATCTCCGGCAGAAGTACCTTTTCACGATCAGGACGGGCGGATGACGACGAATCGTCTAGGCTCACTTCCGTCTGAATACGTTTCAATTTGTTTATGATTTTGCAGAGCCGTATGAATGATTTTGCGTTCATATGACGGCATCGGCTCAATCTTCACTTCTTGTTTCGTACGGATTGCTTTGTCTGCAAGTCGCTCAGCAAGGGTTTCCAGTGTCTCCTTCCGTCGTGCACGATAACCTTCGGCATCAAGCATGACGGTATAGAACTGGTCTGATTCGCGATTGACGACCAGTTGAACGAGGTATTGCAATGAGTTCAACGTTTGGCCACGTTTTCCGATAAGCTTCGCGATTTGATCGCTGATCAGCTCGATCGAAATGTCACGATCGTTCACTTCTGTCTTCACCTCGACAGGAACACCCATTTGATCTGCTACTTCTTTGATGAATGCCTCGGCATCCTGCACGGGGTCTTTTCGAATCGAAACTTTCACAATGGCCGGCTTTGTGCCGAAACCAAGAAATCCTTTTTTTCCTTCGTCAATTACATCGATGTCGACGCTGTCCTTCGTCGTTTGCAATTGTTCTAAGGCTGATTGGACCGCTTCGTCCACCGTGTTACCAGTAGCAGTTAGTTGCTTCACTCGCTTGCTCCTCCCGTCACATCTTTCATCATCGGTTTACGGATGAAAAGAGTTTGAAGAATCATAACAATGTTACCGACTACCCAGTACAACGCAAGCGCGGATGGGAAGAAGAAGGCAAATGTACCGATCATTAACGGCATGATATAAAGCATCATTTGCATCTGCGGATTCTGAGCAGCTGCTCCTCCGCCTGCCATCATAAGCTTTTGCTGCAGGAATGTCGTCCCGGCTGTCAAAATCGCCAGGAATGGATCCGGAGAACCAAGCTCCAGCCATAAGAAATTGTGAGTCTGAATCTCAGCTGTTCTCATGATCGCGTGATAGAACCCGATCAAAATCGGCATTTGCACGAGAATCGGCAAACATCCGGCTAACGGATTGACGCCGTTCTTCTGGAATAGCTGCATCGTTTCTTGCTGCAGCTTCTGCTGTGTTTGCGCATCCTTAGAAGAATACTTCTCACGCAGTTCCTTCAGTTCGGGCTGTATTTCTTGCATTGCCTTTGAACTCTTCAATTGCTTGACGTTCAGAGGCAAAAGAATCAATCGAATAATAATTGTGACAATGATAATTGCCATTCCAAAACTTCCACTTGTCAAATCAGCAAAAAATGTGATGGTCTGAGATAGTGGCCATACCACATACTCATTCCAGAAACCTGTGCTATCCGAGGTGATATCCTGGTTGACTTCCATACACCCGGATAGGAACGTAAGCACACCTGCCATGGCAAGCAGTGCTACTATTTTATTACGCAACGTTCCTTCCTCCTTAATGTTTCACTATATCCTGACTACGTTTTCAAACATCAGTGTAGCATTGTTTTACTGAAAATTTCTATAACTATTGCGATCTATTTTTATTTTTCATTAATTTCGATCTCATTAAAACATGGGTTAAACTTTTCTTTATTTCATGGAAATCCATCTGATTCGTCGGCTTTCTCGCAATGATGATGAGGTCATACTCATCCCGGATCTGATCTTCCAGCTCATGAAATGCCTGCCTCAAATACCGCTTGATCTGATTCCTCATGACCGCATGTCCGATTTTTTTACTGACGGACAGACCGATGCGAAAATGCTGCTGGTCTGATTTTTTCATGTAGTACAAAACCAGTTGGCGGTTCGCAAACGATTTACCATGCTTGAACAAATGTTGAAATTCTTCATTTTTTTTAATCCGGTAGGCTTTCTTCATGGAATACCCTCCAACTTCCAAAGCGCAAGTGCCAAAGGGCGAACTTGGCGATCGATCCGTCATCCTTTTCCAGAAGTGCGGACGGTCAATTCGTCCGGCTCCGGTTTACTTCTGCAAAACGATGCGCATAAACAGGACCAGCCGAACGAATGTCCGGCATGGTCTGTCTTTCTCCTATACTAGAAAAAAGACCACTGATGGTTTTCAGTGGCCTATGCGGATAGAACTTTTCTTCCTTTACGACGGCGGCGTGCTAGAACATTACGTCCGTTCTTAGTGCTCATGCGCGCACGGAAGCCGTGTACTTTCTTACGCTTACGGTTATTTGGTTGAAATGTGCGTTTCATTATATATACACCTCCTGAGGAAAATTCCATTATACATAAAACAAAATACATCTAAAAGGCAGTCCCGATAATTATAAGCATATAAAATATTTTTGTCAATCGGTTCTCCAGTTTCTTTAAAAGTGATGAATGTTTTTTTTCATTTAAAGTTTGGATCGTGATCATTTTCGTTACGAAGAAAAGCTTAAGGAGTTTCGGGAAATGACTCCCTTTCCGTGGGCGTGCGCTGAGCCTCCTCAGACTACGTCCTCCGGGGTCTCACCTATCCCGCTTTCCCACAGGAGTCTCGCCATTTCCCGAAACTCCTTGCGATCATGTAGCTGAACGAAAAGATGACACCAGGCATATTCAAAGATGGAGCTGCCGGCGAAAGGAATTCCGTTAGCATGCGTCATTATATTTTAGAATTAGTTTTTATATAAAGCGAACGTTTAAGATACTCTATAATATCAACTATAAAGATGACATTTCTCTATATCACCAGTTGGCTTCGGTAGTATATGTTTTTCAGTCATGAAGAGGTAACAGAGTACCGGCTTTATCAAATTTACTTAACTCTAAAAACGAGGTGTCCGTTCACTATTTTGGGTAGGAAGGGTGGAAATGCCGAGACTCCTATGGGAGGAAGCTCAGCGCCCGCCCATGGAACGCGAGGTATTTCCACCCTTCCGTACACTCTCATAAATAACGGACTCACTTTTCTTTCATTTTTTCCACGGATCGATATGGACTGAAATTCCAAATAGCCACCAGCCCAACTCTTCATGACAAAAATCAGCAAAACTTCCTACGAACATGACAAAAAGAGCTCTGGATCATTTGATATAATGGAAATAACCACTACAAAGCAGGATGGGTGTTGGCCACTCCCTTTTGAAAGGGGGTGGGGCGGTGACGGTGTTCGAATCATTGACTTTGATGATTTCTTTCGCCACGTTGATGGTCCTTGTCATCGATTCAAGCCATAAAAAATAACCCATCCTGTGTAGTTTGACGGCTACGGATGGGTTATTTCTCATTCAGGGCCACCACACTTCTTGTGGATGTAGTGGACGGGAGCGGCAGGATCACGACCTGCTGCTCTTTTTTTATTCTATCTCTATTATATGAGATTTATGACTCCCCAGCAACATCCTTCTCACACCACTCATGCTTTCACGCGTTATATAACAGCTACTGTACTAGCACAGAAAAAACGGATCGAATCATGCTTTTTTAAGCACATTAACAGCCCCTGTGAATAATTCTTTTCGCCTGAAACGACTGTCCACATCAAATATCGACAAGATAATCACAAAATATAGTGTTGTGGATAGAAGTTGTCTACAAGGTGTGGTGATTGTGGATAAGTTAAGGAAGACCGTTGCAACTATGGTTTTTATCTGGTATTATATTTGTGTTTAACGCTGAATGACTTTTAAAACCATAAAATCTTATTCACAGGTTGTGGATAAGATGTGGACATTTATTAACAGAGTTGTTTATGGAGTTATTCACAAGAATGTGGATAATGCTAACAACAGTCTATAAGTCTATCTATGCCAGGATTTTAATGTCCACAGCAAACAACACATTTCGACAAACTGAATAGTGATACAAAACCTATACAAACGCCTTTCGATCCTTTTATTACGTTCGGAAAAGAGAACGAAGGGCTTTTTTGTTTTCTATTGAAAAAGAGAAAGGGGTGAAAAGTTTGGAGAACATCCACGAACTTTGGAACAATACCTTGGAGAAAATCAAAGAGAAAATCAGCAAGCCAAGTTTCGACACGTGGCTGAAAGCGACAAAAGCTGATTCCCTTAATGAAAATACACTGACGATCGTGGCTCCGAATGAATTTGCCAGAGACTGGCTTGAAAATCAGTATGAAGGGCTGATTACAGAAACCTTATATGAAGTGACCGGTGCAGAACTAAATACAAAGTTCATCATCCCAGAAACGAAAGAGGAAGGGCTCGACGATGTAAAGCTATCCTCTAAAAAAGTTCCGGACGTCAAAAATAATGGAAATGAGGAATCTCCGCAGAGCATGCTGAATTCCAAATATACATTTGATACGTTTGTCATCGGTTCTGGCAACCGCTTTGCTCATGCAGCTTCACTAGCTGTAGCTGAAGCCCCGGCGAAAGCCTATAATCCGCTGTTTATATACGGGGGCGTCGGGCTTGGTAAAACGCACTTGATGCACGCGATCGGTCATTATGTGCTCGACCATAATCCGAATGCCAAAGTCGTTTATTTATCTTCCGAGAAGTTCACGAACGAATTCATTAATTCCATCCGTGACAATAAAGCCGTCAACTTCCGCAATAAATATCGCAGTGTCGACGTGCTTTTGATAGATGATATTCAGTTTCTTGCTGGAAAAGAACAGACACAAGAGGAATTTTTCCATACGTTTAATACCCTTCACGAAGAAAGCAAGCAGATCGTCATCTCCAGTGACCGTCCGCCTAAAGAGATCCCGACGCTGGAAGATCGTCTAAGATCCCGCTTCGAATGGGGATTGATCACGGATATCACGCCTCCGGATCTAGAGACGAGGATTGCCATTTTACGCAAGAAGGCGAAAGCAGAAGGACTTGATATTCCGAATGAAGTGATGCTTTATATCGCGAATCAGATCGATACGAACATTCGTGAACTCGAAGGCGCATTGATCCGCGTTGTCGCTTATTCGTCCTTGATCAATCACGATATCAATGCCTCATTAGCAGCTGAAGCATTGAAGGATATCATTCCGAGTTCGAAGCCGAGAGTGATTACGATCGAAGCGATCCAGGAGATGGTCGGTGAGAAGTATAATGTGAGATTAGAAGATTTTCCGGCGAAAAAGCGTACGAAATCGGTGGCATTTCCACGACAAATTGCGATGTATCTTTCAAGGGAACTAACCGATTACTCACTTCCTAAAATCGGAGAAGAATTCGGAGGTCGGGATCATACGACCGTCATTCACGCCCATGAGAAGATCTCAAAAATGGTCGCAGCCGATCAGCAGTTGCAACGAGAACTGGACGAAATCAAGGAACAATTGAAATCTCACTAATCTGGATAATGTGTATAACTGGTGCACATACATCAACACGCTATCCACATGTGGACAACCTTTGTTTGAAAGACTAAATCGTATTTATCCACAAATCCACAGCCCATACTATTACTATTACGGTTTTAATATATAAAAAATATATAATAATAGACCCCTATAGAGGAGGAGTGCCTGGTATGAAATTTATAATCCAGCGGGACCAATTGATTGAGAGTGTCCAAAATGTAATGAAAGCTATTTCCTCAAGAACGACGATCCCGATTTTGACGGGGATGAAAATAGAAGCAAGTGAAGATGGTGTAAAGCTGACAGGTAGTGATTCGGATATTTCCATCGAATCGTTTATTCCTAAAGAAGAAGACGGCATTGTTTATATTGAGCATATCGAACCTGGCAGTATCGTACTCCAAGCGAAATACTTCCCGGATATCGTACGTAAACTGCCTCAAAAAACGGTAGAGATTGAAAGTGACAACAACCGCAATGTCACGATCCGTTCTGGTAATGCTGAATTCCACTTGAATGGCCAGGATCCTGAAGAATATCCACAGCTACCACAGCTGCATACGGAAAACAGCTTTGAATTGCCGATCGATCTTTTGAAAAATCTGATCCGTCAGACCGTATTCGCTGTCTCTACTTCAGAAACACGCCCGATTTTGACGGGGGTTCATGTCCGTATGGAAGAAGGAGAGCTTGAATTCATCGCGACAGACAGTCACCGCCTGGCATCAAGAAAGATTCCTCTTGAGCAGCCGGAAGGAAAATCGTTCACTTCCGTCGTCATTCCAGGAAAGAGTCTGACAGAGTTGAACAAGATTCTGGATGACTCTGAAGAGACGATCGAGATCAGTGTGACCGAAAATCAGGTATTGTTCCGTACGAAGCATCTGTATTTCCTATCTCGTCTGCTTGATGGGAACTATCCGGAGACATCACGGCTTATTCCTGAGCAGAGCAAGACCGTCGTGAAAATCGATGCGAAGGAACTGCTCCAATCCGTCGATCGTGCCTCCTTGCTTGCGAAAGAGAACCGCAACAATGTCGTCCGTCTGATCACAAAAGAAAATAATCATCTCGAAATCACAGGGAACTCTCCGGAGGTCGGAAATGTTGTCGAAGAAGTGCTGGCAACAGATGTGTCAGGAGAGGATCTGAAAATCTCCTTCAGTGCCAAATATATGATGGATGCCCTGAAAGCTGTCGACTATGACCAGGTGAAAGTCGAATTCACAGGCGCCATGCGTCCATTCCTGATCCGCCCGGTCGATGATGATCAAATTTTACAGTTGATCTTGCCTGTAAGGACCTATTAATCGACACTGCAACTGAATGATAAGACCTTTTATACAGAAGGTGCTGGTATGAACGTTCATAACGGCACCTTTTTCTTTTGACTCAAGATCAGGTCTAGGAGTGACCAAAGGCTTTTCTTACACCTTCATCTTTAGTAAAATAAGAAAAGGTGAATTCATGGAATAGGGTGAATAAAAATGAGCGAACGCATTGAAATATCCACAGAGTACATCACATTAGGGCAATTTCTTAAGCTGGCCAATGTCGTCGAATCCGGTGGCATGGTCAAAATTTTCCTGGCTGAATTTGACATTCTTGTCAATGGGGAGTCGGAGAACCGCCGTGGGCGTAAACTTTACGAAGGAGATACGGTGGAAATAGAAGAATTTGGCAGCTTCCAGGTTGTCCGTGAAGAGTAGCGCATGTATATACATGAATTGTCGTTACGGTCGTTCCGGAATTATGACAGCCTGTCGCTGACGTTTGACCATACCATCAACGTCATCATCGGGGAAAATGCCCAAGGAAAAACCAACCTGATGGAAGCCATTTACGTCCTGGCTTTTACAAAATCGCATCGCACCCCGCGAGATAAAGAGTTGATACAATGGGATGCGGAGTATGGTAAAATAAAAGGGAGTATATATAAACGCAATCGACGCTTCCCTTTGGAAGTTATCGTTTCCAGTAAAGGGAAAAAAGTCAAATTCAATCATATTGAACAAAAGCGCCTCAGTGATTATATAGGCGCGATCAATGTTGTGATGTTTGCACCTGAGGATCTGAACCTGGTCAAAGGCAGTCCTCAGGTGCGTCGTCGGTTTATTGACATGGAAATCGGTCAGATCCAGCCGACATACATTTATCATTTAGGACAGTACCAAAAGGTTCTCAGGCAGCGAAATTCTTTACTGAAGGATCTTCAGCGCAAGCCTGGGGCTGACCGGACGATGCTCCGGGTCCTGACCGATCAGCTCATCGAGCATGCGGCGATGATCGTGAACCGGCGCTTCAAGTTCCTCCATCTGCTCAGAGAGTGGGCGACGCCGATTCATGAAGGGATCAGCCGTCACCTCGAGGAACTGGAAATTTTCTATGATGCTAGTGTGAAAGTATCAGAGGATATGGATTTGGAAACACTGAAGAATACGTATGAAGCGAAGTTTTCGGAAATCGAGACGAAAGAGGTCGAACGAGGGACGACGCTTGCCGGCCCACACCGGGATGATCTGATTTTCCACGTCAACGGAAAAGATGTTCAAACCTATGGATCGCAAGGCCAGCAGCGCACGACGGCCCTGTCTTTGAAACTTGCTGAAATCGAGCTGATTCATAGTGAAGTAGGCGAGTATCCGATTCTTCTCTTAGACGACGTGTTGAGCGAGCTGGATGATTTCAGACAATCCCACTTGCTGCACACGATCCAGGGGAAGGTCCAGACCTTCGTTTCTACGACGAACATAGATGGAATCGAGCACGAGGCTCTGAAAAATGCCGAGATTTTTCACGTGAAAGAAGGAACGATAGACCTAGAGAAATGAGGTGGCAAGTTGTTCATTCACATAGGAGATGATCACGTCATCCAGTCCAAGGATGTCGTCACGATCATCGATCATAGTTTGATAGCCTCATCGACGATCATCGAAGAAATGATTTTCAACCAGCGCAAAAACAAGCGGGTGATTGAAACAGAGGATCACCAGGCGAAGTCGATTGTGATCACGAATGATGTCATTTATTTTAGTCCGTTATCTGTGTACACGTTGAAAAAGCGCGCCAATATGCGCACAACTTTGAATAAATTGGAAAACTTCTCAGAAGAAGCTGAGGAATAGACCGTTTGGCCATAGATTTTGTTATACCACTTGAGAAATGTAGGTGAGTACCATGAAGGAAGAAATCATTGAAGAACACCAGGCCTATGATGAAAGTCAGATACAGGTGCTGGAAGGTTTAGAAGCGGTACGTAAGCGTCCGGGAATGTACATCGGTTCGACAAACGAAAAAGGGCTCCACCACCTCGTCTGGGAAATCGTCGATAACAGTATCGATGAAGCGATGGCTGGTTTCTGTGATCACATTCAAGTGATGATCGAAGAAGACAACAGCATTACCGTTACCGACAATGGCCGGGGAATTCCGGTCGGGATCCAGGAAAAGACTGGACGTCCGGCTGTCGAAACGATCATGACCGTTCTACACGCTGGAGGGAAATTCGGCGGAGGCGGATATAAAGTTTCTGGAGGTCTGCATGGTGTAGGGGCGTCGGTTGTAAACGCCTTGTCGACGAAGCTTGAAGTGTACGTCCACCGTGACGGCAACTTATATTACCAGTCTTATCACCGCGGGGTACCGGAAGGGGATCTGAAAGTGATCGGTGAGACCGATATTACCGGGACACGGATCCAGTTCAAACCCGACCCTGAAATCTTTTCGGAGACACTGGAATACAAATTCGAAACGCTTGCCAATCGTCTGCGTGAGCTTGCTTTCCTGAATAAAGGATTGACGATCAGCGTCCAGGATAAACGTACGGATGAAGAATCCGTCGATTATTATTATGAAGGCGGAATCGTTTCGTACGTCGAGCATATGAACCGCACGCGCGAATCGCTGCATGAGCCGTTTTTCGTCGAGGATGAGCAGGATGAAATCTCGATCGAAATCGCTCTTCAGTACAACGATGGCTTTGCAAGCAACATTTATTCCTATGCCAACAACATCCACACATATGAAGGTGGAACGCACGAGTCCGGGTTCAAGACCGGCCTTACACGTGTCATCAACGATTATGCGAGAAAAAATAATATGTTCAAAGAGTCGGATCCGAACCTGACAGGGGATGATGTCCGTGAAGGATTGACGGCGATCATTTCGATCAAGCACCCGGATCCTCAGTTTGAAGGTCAGACGAAAACGAAGCTCGGAAACAGTGAAGCTCGTACCGTTACCGACAATCTATTCTCCGAAGGCTTCTCCAAGTTCCTGTTTGAGAATCCGACAATGGCGAAGACGATCGTCGAAAAAGGTCTGATGGCTTCCCGTGCCCGTATGGCAGCGAAGAAAGCCCGTGAACTGACGCGCCGTAAAAACGCGCTTGAAGTATCGAACCTCCCGGGTAAACTCGCGGATTGTTCTTCCAAAGATGCGAACATCTCGGAGCTTTACATCGTAGAGGGGGACTCTGCCGGTGGTTCAGCAAAGCAAGGTCGTGACCGTCATTTCCAGGCGATCCTTCCACTGCGAGGAAAGATCATCAACGTTGAAAAAGCGCGTCTGGATAAGATTTTATCGAATAACGAAGTCCGGGCGATCATCACCGCTCTCGGAACAGGAATCGGTGATGAGTTCGACATTACGAAAGCCCGTTATCATAAGATCGTGATCATGACCGATGCCGATGTCGACGGGGCTCACATCCGGACATTGCTTTTGACGTTCTTCTACCGTTACATGCGTCCGTTGATCGAGCATGGATACATCTATATCGCACAGCCGCCGCTTTATAAAATTCAGCAGGGGAAATCCGTCTACTACACGTATAGTGACAAACAGCTCGATGCGATCTATAAAGAGCTTCCAGCTTCACCGAAGCCCGGTGTCCAGCGCTATAAGGGTCTTGGTGAAATGAACCCTGAACAGCTGTGGGAAACGACGATGGACCCGGAAACACGGACACTTCTTCAAGTGAGCCTGCAGGATGCGATCGGAGCGGATGAAACGTTTGATATCCTGATGGGAGACAAAGTCGAACCACGACGCAACTTCATTCAAGAAAATGCCCAATACGTCCAGAATTTAGATGTGTAAGCCTGGAAGGCAGGGAATCATTCTCTGCCTTTCCTCCATCATCTGGGGGAGATAAGGAACACACAGAGGGAATGGAGAATGGCTGATGAGCCTTACTCCTTTTTAGATAAAGTAGGAGGTAAATAGAATGGTGGATCAACCCGAACGCCCACGCGTACAGGAAGTCAATATCAGCGAAGAAATGCGGACGTCCTTCCTGGACTATGCGATGAGTGTCATCGTCGCCCGTGCACTCCCTGATGTACGTGACGGCTTAAAACCTGTACACCGCCGGATTTTGTATGCGATGCATGATTTAGGAATGCACGCGGACAAAGCGTATAAGAAATCAGCCCGTATTGTCGGAGAAGTCATAGGTAAGTACCACCCGCACGGTGACTCAGCGGTCTATGACACGATGGTACGTATGGCACAGGATTTCAACTACCGATACATGCTTGTCGATGGACACGGAAACTTCGGTTCTGTCGATGGTGACGCCGCGGCCGCGATGCGTTACACAGAAGCCCGGATGTCCAAAATCTCGATGGAAATCCTGAAAGATATCAACAAAGATACGATCGATTACGATGATAACTATGACGGTACCGAGCGCGAACCTCGCGTGCTGCCGGCCAAATTCCCGAACCTGCTTGTCAACGGTGGTTCCGGAATCGCGGTCGGAATGGCGACCAACATCCCGCCGCACCAGCTCGGAGAAGTGATTGATGCCGTTCTTGCGCTAAGTAAAGATCCGGATATCACGATTCAAGAGCTGATGGAAAACCATATCCAAGGCCCTGACTTCCCGACAGCTGGTAAAATTCTCGGCTTGAGTGGGATCCGTAAAGCTTATGAAACAGGTAAAGGCTCGATTACGGTCCGTGCCGATGTCGAAATCCAAGAGCAGGCGAACGGCAAGCCTCGTCTGATCGTGACCGAACTGCCATACCAAGTCAACAAAGCCCGTCTCGTAGAAAAGATTGCCGAGCTTGCCCGCGATAAGAAAATCGACGGCATCACCGATCTACGTGATGAGTCCGACCGTAACGGTATGCGCATCGTCATTGAACTCCGTCGTGATGCGAACCCGAACGTTTTACTTAATAATCTGTACAAAATGACGGCCTTGCAGTCGACCTTCGGCATCAACATGCTGGCTCTTGTCAATGGACACCCGCGAGTACTCAACTTGAAGCAGTGTCTTGAGTATTATTTGGAGCACCAGAAGGAAGTCATCCGCCGCCGTACCCAGTACGAGCTGAATAAGGCGGAAGCACGCGCTCACATTTTGGAAGGTCTGCGTATTGCGCTTGATCATTTGGATGAAGTCATCACCTTGATCCGCGAATCCCAGACGACAGAAATTGCACGTACCGGTCTGATGGAACGTTTCGGTCTATCGGAGAAGCAGGCCCAAGCGATCTTGGACATGCGTCTTCAGCGTCTGACTGGACTCGAGCGTGAGAAGATCGAGAACGAATACCAAGACATCATGAAGCTGATCGCTGAATTGAAAGAAATTCTTGCGAACGATGAAAAAGTACTGGAGATCATTCGTGAGGAGCTTCTTGATATTAAAGAGCGTTACAACGACGAACGCCGTACGGAGATCCTGCTTGGCGGAACAGACTTCATTGAAGATGAAGACTTGATTCCGGAAGAAACGGTCATCGTGACGTTGACCCACCAAGGATACGTGAAGCGTCTTCCGGCGAGCACGTACCGTACGCAACGCCGTGGTGGACGTGGTGTCCAGGGAATGGGTACACACGAAGAAGACTTCGTGGAGCACCTTCTGTCCACCTCAACCCACAATACCCTCCTGTTCTTCTCGAACAAAGGGAAAGTGTATAAGGCGAAAGGCTATGAAGTCCCTGAATTCGGACGCACAGCGAAAGGAATTCCGATCATCAACATGCTGAACATCGAGCGTGATGAATGGATCAATGCGGTCATTTCGGTCGAAGACTTCGTCGATGACTGGTTCCTTGTCTTTACGACGAAGAACGGTGTGACGAAGCGGACGACATTGTCCCAATACGCGAATATCCGTCGCGGCGGTTTGATCGCTCTCGGTTTACGGGAAGATGACGAACTCATCTCTGTCCGTTTGACGGATGGGACGAAAGACATCATGATCGGAACCGAAAACGGTTATGTGATCCGTTTCAACGAGGATCAGATCCGTACGATGGGACGTACCGCTGCAGGTGTGAAGGGAATTTCACTGCGCGATGATGACCAAGTCGTATCGATGGAAATTCTCGAAGACGATCTGCAGGTACTCACGGTCACGACGAAAGGGTACGGAAAACGTACGCCTGCGAGTGAGTACCGGATTACAAACCGCGGTGGTAAAGGGATCATTACGTGTAACCTGACGGAGAAAAACGGTAAAGTCGTATCGACGAAAGCCGTGACAGGTGAAGAAGACATCATGATCATCACAGCCAGCGGTGTATTGATCCGGATGCCGATCGAAGGGATTTCGGAAACAGGACGAAACACACAAGGGGTCCGCCTGATCCGTTTAGGTGACGGAGAAGAAGTAGCAACCATCGCTCGTGTCGAGTCCGAAAAAGAAGAAGAAGAGATACTAGAGGAAGCCGTCGAACAACAAGAGAATCAAGAATCGGTTCCAGAAGAAACCGGTGAACAACCAGAATCAACTGACGACGAATCTTAACGTTCAAGATAAAGTCGCCTGTCCCATGCGGCAGGCGGCTTTTTTTACTAATATCAAATCCTGAGAGGGGGAAAAGGAATGCGTGTGCATCCCTCCCAACTTGTGACCGGGTGTCTGATCACAGAAGACGTGATGGGAAAGACGAGCCGGCCGATCGTAGCCAAACATACCGTTGTTCATCCGATACATATTGAGGTCCTGCAAAAATTCATGGTGGGATCTGTGAACGTAGCCGGGAAGCTCTCTGACGGATCCCCTTTTATTCCGGATGAACGGATCGAAGAGGAAACAGAAAAGAAGGTAGAAGCAAGTGGACCTTTTCACGACCAATACATGGAAGCGGTCCAGTCCTATAAGAAATGGTTTGAAGATTGGCGCGGGGGCATGCCGGTCGATATCCATGCGATTCGTCAGACGATGGTTCCTCTACTAGAACGCGTTATCGAATCTAAGTGGGAGGTCTTCCTGCTTCATCATTTTTCCTCAAGCAAAGATTACATTTATCACCACAGTGTCGCGATGGGTCTGATCACTGGTTATCTCGCCTATAAAATGGATGAGGATTACGGAACGTGGATCCAGGCTGGTTTAGCAGGGATGCTCAGTGACAGCGGAATGTCCCGCATCAACCCGCGTCTGTTAGAAAAAGAAACGACATTACGTGAAGCGGAGTTCGAGGAAGTGAAAAAGCACCCGACCTATTCTTACCGGATGGTGGAACATGTCCCGTCGTTAAGTCCAGGCGCGAAACTAGCGGTTTTACAACACCATGAGCGTCTCGATGGGAGCGGCTACCCCCTCGGGTTACCGAAGGACAAGCTTCATCCGTTCAGTCAAATCATCGCCGTCAGCGATATGTACCATGCGATGACGTCTGAACGCATGTACAGGAAGAAGCAGTCGCCATTCAAGGTGCTCGAGGAAATCGAAAAAGAGCAGTTCGGCCGTCACGACCATCAAATTGTCCAAGTGTTCATCAAAGAGATGACCGACTACGGTCCAGGAACGGGCGTCCTCCTTTCCGATGGCCGAAAAGGCAACATCGTATTTGTCGATTCTAATCAGCCGATAAGGCCAATGGTCAGGATGGAGGAAGACGAAGAAATCTTGGCATTGAGCGAACATCTCGACCTTTATATTGAAGAAGTCTTAAATTAAGAGGAAGACCGGTTTGTGTCGAGCGACATGAATCGGTCTTCCAGCCATTCTGCTATCAAATCAGGGACTTCCTCAGCAGCCGTCTGCAAGAAATGATCAATGAACACATAGTCATCACGATCCCTCATCTGTTGCATATCTCCCCACCACTCTCCTTCATATCTGACCAGCATGCTCAAGTTATACAACACCGCGAAGTAGATCATGAGTGTCGGCCACACTTCCTCTGTTTCTCTCCGGTTCTTTTTAAACTGATACATCCTCGTCATTCGGGTAAGTTGAGCCAGCAGTTCGTCCATCGATATCTTTTCACTTGAGGATGCAAAGTCGAATAGGTGATGGGCGGCATATGGGAATAATCCGTGAGGCTGTATCCTGATTTCATCTTCTAGAAACCGATAGTGCTGCTTTTTCCTTTTACGGGTCGACAGCCCATGCGCCAGTACTTTTGATGTAGCGGGATATCCTGGATCGACGGTCAGCAGGCAGCTTTTCAAAAAATGGTTCAATCCGTAATAAAACAGCAGGGGGCGTGCACTGAACGGAGTCGTTAAGCCAGACGTCCAGAAATCTTCCCCGATCATGAGGCCATGAATGAATCGTTCCGCATTCTGATAGGCGTGGTGATCGGCTTTCGGGTGTTCTATTTTTTCATAACATCCCTGTAAAAAGGGCCTGGAATGGGCGGTCACTTGTAAATAGGTCACAATCGCTAGTTTGTCCTTCATGTTGTTCATCTCCTTTCTTAATCACAATGCAAACGCTTCCTCTGAATCGATTCCTGTCTAATCCAATAATTTTAGGTTGAAAAAGCCCTATGGTTGTACTATTGTAAATAAAAATAAGAAAAAAACTATCGAATTTACCGCCTTTATTTTACCCACTCTGACCCAGAGTATTTATGAGAATGAAAAGGAGAGATCATGCATGCGCCAAGACAAGTTTGCAAAAGAAAGTTTAACGTTTGATGATGTCCTGCTTATGCCAAACAAATCCGACGTTCTGCCACGTGATGTTTCATTGGCAACCGAATTGTCCCCTACGCTGAAGTTGAAAATGCCGATCATCAGTGCCGGAATGGATACGGTAACCGAGGCCGCGATGGCCATCGGAATGGCTCGCCAGGGAGGACTTGGCGTGATTCACAAAAACATGTCGATTGAAGAACAAGCCGAAAATGTCGATCGTGTAAAACGCTCCGAAAGTGGCGTCATCACGAATCCGTTCTTCCTTACACCGGATCATCAGGTTTTTGACGCAGAGCATCTGATGGGCAAATTCCGCATTTCCGGCGTGCCGATCGTCAACAATGAGGACGAACAGAAGCTTGTCGGCATTTTGACGAACCGTGACCTCCGTTTCATTGATGATTATTCCATCGCGATCCGTGATGTGATGACGAGTGAAGATTTAGTGACCGCACCTGTTGGTACGACGCTAGATGAAGCTGAGAAGATTTTGCAGAAATATAAGATCGAGAAGCTTCCGATGGTCGATAATCAAGGCGTGCTTAAAGGGCTGATCACGATCAAGGATATTGAAAAAGTGATCGAATTCCCGAACTCGGCTAAAGATTCACAAGGCCGTCTGCTTGTCGCTGCTGCGGTCGGCGTGACAGCAGATGCGATGACGCGAATCGATAAACTCGTAGAGGCAGGCGTTGATGCGCTTGTCGTGGATACGGCTCACGGTCATTCCCAGGGAGTGATCGATCAAGTGAAGCGGATCCGAAATAAATATCCGGAGGTCAACATCATTGCCGGAAACGTGGCGACACCAGGAGCGACGCGCGAATTGATCGAAGCAGGTGCGGACGTCGTCAAAGTCGGAATCGGTCCTGGATCGATTTGTACGACACGTGTCGTAGCCGGCGTCGGTGTTCCGCAAATCACGGCGATCTTCGATTGTGCAGAGGAAGCGGAAAAGCATGGCCGTACGATCATTGCCGATGGAGGCATTAAGTACTCCGGTGAAATCGCCAAAGCGATTGCGGCCGGTGGTCATGCCGTCATGCTCGGAAGTCTTCTAGCCGGTGTATCCGAAAGCCCTGGAGATACGGAAATCTTCCAAGGACGCCGCTTCAAAGTCTATCGTGGTATGGGATCGGTCGGGGCGATGGAATCCGGATCGAAAGACCGTTACTTCCAAAATGAATCCGAATCTAAAAAGCTTGTCCCAGAGGGAATTGAAGGCCGCATGCCTTACAAAGGACCTTTGGCAGATACGATCCACCAGCTTCTCGGTGGTCTGCGTTCCGGAATGGGCTACTGTGGAACACCGAATATAGAGGCATTGCGTCGTGATGCTTTATTCACACGCATTACGAATGCGGGACTGAGAGAGAGCCATCCGCATGACGTACAGATCACAAAAGAATCGCCAAACTACTCCGTTTGACCCGTTAGAAATTCAGCAGACAGGGACTTTTCCCTGTCTATTTTTTTGTCTATCCATGTGATAAAATAACAAAGATGCATATTTTAAGGGTGGAGGTTGAGAAAGTTGATACAACGATTGAAAGCAACGATGGTCATTGCGGTGGCCGTTGTTTTGAGTATGACAGCTGTTGTAATGAATCCTGGTCATACATATGCTTCTGTAGACTTGGAAGCAGAGTCAGCCATTTTGGTTGATGGGGAGACAGGAAAGGTTTTGTTTGCGAAAGAGGCGGATTTGACACTACCACCAGCGAGTATGACGAAGATGATGACCGAATATCTCGTCATGGAAGCGATTGAAGAGGGTCAAATCAGTTGGGATACGACGACACAAGTTAGTCAATATGCTTATGATATTTCGGCCAATCCTTCTTTTTCAGGAGTAGGCTTAACATTAGGACAAGATTATACAGTACGTGATTTATATAAAGCGATGGCGATCAACTCGGATAACGCCGCTACGATTGCCCTTGCCGAGCTCGTTGCAGGTTCTGAAGGCGAATTCGTTCAAATGATGAATGAAAAAGCGGAAGAACTCGGCATGACGGATTATGAATTTGTAAACTCTTCCGGACTAGATAATGCCCATTTGGGTGATAACTATCCAGAAGGGACACAGCCGGATGACGTCAACTTGATGTCAGCCCGTGCGTCTGCCATTCTCGGTTACCACCTTGTGAATGACTATCCGGAGGCTCTGGAGATTTCCAGCCAGCCGACAGCGCAATTTGATGGTCAAGAAATTACAAACTGGAACTGGATGATCCCGGATATGCCTGGTTACCTTTCACAGTTCGGATATGAAGGTGTGGATGGACTGAAAACAGGTTATACCGAATTAGCTGGGAACACCTTCACTGGTACAGTGGAACGGGACGGACAGCGTTTCATTTCCGTTGTGATGAAGACGGACTCCAGAGAAGCACGCTTCCAGCAGACACGTGAACTGTTTGAGTACGGATTCAACCAGTTTACGCGCCAGGAATTGTTCGCTGCTGGACATACGAAGGAAGATCAATCAGAACTTCCGGTAGCGAAAGGTAAAGAAGATGTAGTCGGAGTGGAAACGAGTGCAGCTCTTCAAACTTTAGTGAAAAACGGGGAAGAAGAGATGTATTCCATCGAATACATGATGGATGAAGAACAGCTGGATGAAGAAGGCAACCTCGTTGCACCGATCGAAGAAGGCCAAAAGGTTGGAACGGCTAAACTTGTCTATTCCGGTGAAGAAGATTACGGAAATGTCATGGGTGGCAATGCCAATACGGTCGATCTTGTCACGACATCTGCCGTAGAGAAATCGAACTGGTTCATGTTGATGATGGGCAATATCGGTGAATTCTTCGGTGATGTCTTCACAGGTGCGGTCGATATGGTCAAAGGCTGGTTCTAATTCACCTTTGGAAAGAATTCAGAACAATAGTAAAAATCCAATTTAATTAGTGGGATTTAAAGCTTTCTTGCGTTACAATAGAAAATATGAATCTATGATTCGTGATAAGTAAAGCATCGAACAATAGAGAAGACCTAGGGAGGAATGTAACCATGTCACAAACAGGTACTGACCGCGTCAAACGCGGAATGGCAGAAATGCAAAAAGGCGGCGTCATCATGGACGTCGTAAACGCAGAACAGGCGAAAATCGCGGAAGAAGCAGGCGCTGTAGCCGTAATGGCTCTTGAGCGTGTACCAGCAGATATCCGTGCGGCGGGTGGCGTTGCCCGTATGGCAGACCCATCCATCACGGAAGAAGTGATGAATGCGGTATCGATTCCTGTTATGGCAAAAGCTCGTATCGGTCACATCACCGAAGCACGTGTCCTTGAAGCGATGGGCGTCGATTATATCGACGAGAGTGAAGTACTCACTCCAGCAGACGATATCTACCACATCAAAAAAGATGATTTCACGGTTCCTTTCGTTTGCGGATGCCGTAACATCGGCGAAGCGACTCGCCGTATCCGTGAAGGAGCGTCTATGCTTCGTACGAAAGGTGAGCCTGGTACAGGAAACATCGTAGAAGCGGTCAGCCACATGCGTCAGATTCAGTCCCAAATCCGCCACCTTCGCGGTCTATCCGAAGACGAAGTGATGGTGTATGCAAAAGATAACGGTGCTCCATTCGATCTATTGATGGAGATTCGTGAAGAAGGACGCCTTCCAGTTGTAAACTTCGCAGCTGGCGGAATTGCGACACCTGCTGATGCGGCTCTTATGATGGAGCTTGGCGCAGACGGTGTATTCGTTGGATCTGGAATTTTCAAATCCAAGAATCCTGAGAAATTCGCGCGTGCCATTGTAGAAGCGACGACTCACTACAATGACTACAAGCTGATCGGTGAGCTTTCCAAAGGCCTTGGAACGGCAATGAAAGGTATGGAAATGTCCACACTGACAGGCGACCAGCGCATGCAGGACCGCAGTCAGTAAGACCGTTACATTTACAACATTCATTATGAAATCGGGAGGCGGGGTGCTGATACAGCGACCTCGCCTTCTGAGGATTCAAAATAAAGGAGACATGCATCATGACGACAATCGGTGTATTAGGACTTCAAGGCGCTTTTCGTGAGCATGTTCGTTCTGTGGAAGCTACAGGAGCAGAAGCGGTCGTAGTGAAAAAGAAAGAACAGCTAAAAGAAATCGACGGTCTCATCATCCCGGGTGGGGAAAGCACGACGATGAGACGTCTGATCGATAAATATGATTTTCTTGAGCCGATCCGCCAATTCGGCAAACAAGGAAAGCCGATCTTCGGAACGTGTGCAGGGTTGATCCTGCTCGCTTCTGAAATCGACGGTTCTTATGATGTCCACCTGGGTGTCATGGATATCAAAGTACGCCGTAACGCATTCGGGCGTCAGCGTGACAGTTTCGAAGCCCCTCTTGATATTGAAGGTGTAGCCGAGGGCTATAACGCTGTGTTCATCCGCGCTCCTTATATCGAGGGAGTCGGAGAAAATACGAAGGTGCTTTCGACTTATGACGGTCATATTGTCGCGGCACAGCAGGACCAGTACCTGGCTTGCTCGTTCCATCCTGAATTGACGGACGACCATCGTTTGACGGCCCATTTTGTCGAGATGGTTAAAGAATCCAAAAAAACACTTGCATTATAATTAAAAATCGGCTAATGTTATGTAACACAAACCGATGATTTTAACGCGATGACAGGAACTAGTAACAGGAGCCTTTTCGTCATAGAGAGTCAGTGGCTGGTGAAAACTGACCGAAAAGACCTGTGAATCCATCCTTGAGTTGTCTGACCGAAACGAGTAAGTCAGACCGGCGCCTCACCGTTATGAGTTAAGCCGGAAGGTCTCTGTGCCTTCAACCGGGGTGGTATCGCGGGAAGCATAAACAAAGCTCTCGTCCCTTTTTCCAAAGGGGCGGGGGCTTTTTATATTTTTTAAAAATCATCATTCATATTCAAAGGAGGAATCGTTTATGTTAGACATGAAATATTTACGTCAAAACTTTGATGAAGTCAAAGCGAAGCTGCAAAACCGTGGAGAGGATCTGTCTGATCTCGATGCTTTTGGTGACTTGGACAGCCGTCGTCGTGAGTTGATCCAGGAAACAGAAGAATTGAAAGCACGCCGTAATGAAGTTTCCAAAGAAATTTCCCAGCTGAAAAAAGCGAAGGAAGATGCGGACGATAAAATTAAGGAAATGCGCGAAGTCGGTGACCGCATCAAGACGCTGGATACGGAGCTGAAGGAAGTTGAAGAGAAGCTTGAGACGATGCTTCTATCCATTCCGAACATCCCGCACGAAAGCGTGCCGGTCGGGGAAGACGAAGAAGATAACATCGAAGCCCGCAAATGGGGCGATGCACCAGCTTTCGATTTTGAAGCGAAGCCGCACTGGGACGTGGCCGCTGACCTTGGCATCCTTGATTTCGAACGCGCATCTAAAGTCACTGGAAGCCGTTTCGTTTTCTATAAAGGGCTTGGAGCGCGTCTTGAGCGTGCGTTACTGAACTTCATGATGGATCTTCATGCGGATGAGCACGGCTATCAAGAAATGCTGACACCACAAATGGTCAACCGCACTGCGATGACGGGAACAGGACAGCTTCCGAAATTTGAAGAGGATGCGTTCAAGATTGAAGGTTGGGATTACTTCCTAGTGCCGACAGCAGAAGTCCCGGTGACGAACTATCACCGCGATGAAATTCTTGCGGCTGACGATCTGCCTCGAAAATTCGTAGCGTTCAGCACTAACTTCCGTTCTGAAGCAGGATCTGCCGGCCGTGATACACGCGGATTAATCCGTCAGCACCAGTTCAACAAAGTCGAGCTTGTCCAACTGGCGAAACCGGAAGAATCTTATGACGTATTAGAAGAGCTGACGGGCCATGCAGAAAAAGTTCTGCAATTACTGAAGCTTCCGTACCGAGTGATGAGCATGTGCACAGGTGATCTTGGATTTACTGCTGCAAAGAAATACGACATCGAAGTTTGGATCCCGAGCCAAGATACGTTCCGTGAAATCAGCTCTTGCTCCAATTTCGAAGATTTCCAAGCCCGTCGTGCAGGGATTCGTTTCCGTCGTGATGAAAAAGGCAAGCCGGAATTCGTGCACACCTTGAACGGCTCTGGACTAGCCATCGGCCGTACAGTTGCCGCCATTCTTGAGAATTACCAGCAAGAAGATGGCTCCGTCATCGTACCAGAAGTTCTCCGTCCTTACATGGGTGGCAAAGAAGTCATTCAATAAGTTGAAGATGCGTCAGTTTTGAAGATTGTGGGATGAGGTAAGGAACTTCGTGAAAAATAATCGGTACTTCAGGAAGTCGAAACGTTTCCCACTGCATTCTTTAACGTTCAAATCATCATGTTTCCTTTCACAAATGTAGGGAAGAAGGGGCGGGGAATAGCTGCTATGTGGGGATCTCAGTTTGCCTGGGAACTCCCCATTCCTCGTCCCTCCTATCATAAATGAGGATTTTCTAGGTTTAGTACACTTTTATAAAGTTACAATGAAGCTTTGTGAAAATGTCCTCTTCTCTAGTTTGCGTCTCTCTTATAAACGCAAAGGTGTCGGGGAAATCGTGTGGGAAAGCGGGATAGGTGAGACCCCGGAAGACGTAGTCTGAGGAGGTTCAGCGCACGCCCACGGAAGGCGAGTGATTTCCTCGACACCTTTTATTCTATTTAGGGAAGGTTTATTTAGCTTTCTTTTTTCTTATTCTAACTCATGATGAATTGACTTCCTCAAAACCGGTTAGTATAATAACGACGGGACAAACAGACCGACTCGACATTTTTCGAAAAAAGATGAGAAAGATTGTTGACGAGCTAAAAGAACCGTGTTAATATATTACTTGTCGGTCACACGGAGGAGTACCCAAGTCCGGCTGAAGGGAGCGGTCTTGAAAACCGCCAGGAGGTTTACGCCTCGCGGGGGTTCGAATCCCTCCTCCTCCGCCATTTTATTATCAACAATAGCGCATAAATATTGGAGATTTATAGAACAGGAATCGTTACGGAAACGTAACGATTTTTTTATGCAAAAAACCGGTCATAGCGTACCGGGACATGGCCTAAAATGTCACCGCTTCTAACAAATTCCCGGACGGGTCATAGAAACGGAAGAATCGAAGTTCTCCGTGAGCATGGATCTCAGACACTTCTATGTTTTTCTTTTGAAAAGCATCATATAGCCTATCGATCTCTTCTACATAGAAATTAAAAGCGGCATGAGAGGCATTCGGCACCTCTTCTGCTTCATAAAGGGTCAATGCTGTATGTGGTGTGTCTGACGTTGTAAAACGGAATCCCACATAGCCTCCACTTCGGAAGATCACCTCGAAAGGGAACAGTTCCATATACCACTTCTCCGCCTTTTTCACATCAAGAACAGGGACAAATACGGTATCAATTCGTTTAATCTGGTTCATTTATTATTCCTCCTTTAATCAAACAACGATGTGGACGCCTTAAAAGATACAGGCTTTTTATATTTTTTCTTGAAAGGTCAGCATGTTGCCGAACGGGTCTGTCACTTCAAAGGAAAACCACCGGTCCTGTACCTTGACGATAACTCCGTGATGAATCAAGATTTGAAAGGTAGAGGCGATCAGCTGATGGTTCTGCTCTCTGATTGCTCGGACAAACCGGTCGATAAGCGAAGGGACCGGCTCGTTCTGTTTCCGGTTCGCCTCCCGTAGCGTTTGTCTCGCCCGGTGCAGAGATATTTTGACATCGCTCTCAGAACAGGACAGGATATTTGATGTTTCTTTCGCTGTAAAACCGAAATATTCGATCAGCAAAAAACAACTGGCTTGTTTGTCCGGGAGCAGACTGACGAGCCAGTCGATTCCCTCATAGAGCGTGATATCTTCCGTTCCGTACGATTTTATAGAAAAAGGATCCGTCGGATGTTCCTTATTTTTCCGCAACAGATCACGCCAGAGACTTGAGGCGATCCGGAATAGATAAGCTTTAGGAGCAGAATGGTTTTCTAACGTTTCCGTATAATTCATCGCTTTTACATACGTCTGCTGAAACAGGTCATCTCCGTCCCAAGGGGTTCCCGTCAGCGCATAGCAATATTTCTTTAGTTCTTTTGCATAGTGATCAAACATGTTTTCACCTCGTTTACCTATTCGCTTTTTATACGACGAATTCCTGTCGCCTGCAGGACGGAGGGCATGTTCAATCCGTCTCTTCGATGTATAATAGAATCAGACAATTCGAAAGGGTGGGGTAAAGGAGATGAATATCATTGTGTTTGGAGCGACAGGAAAAACAGGGACACCGTTTGTGAAACAAGCATTGGATCATGGACATCGTGTCACGGCGTTTGTCCGTTCCCCGGAGAAGCTTGTCCTGAAGCATGAGAATCTGCAGGTTTTCCGAGGGGATGCGTTGAAAGAAGATCATGTCGTCAAAGCGATAGAAGGTCATGATGTGGTCGTTTCGTGCCTCGGATCTGAGGGGTTGAAGCCTTCACGCGTGCTCGAATACATGGCGGAAAATATCGTGACGGGAATGCAAAAACATGGACTGAGTCGGATTGCGTACGTGGCTTCTGCAGGTCTCTATAATGAAATTCCAGGTTTTCTAGGCTGGATGTCGCAGCGGATATTGAAAAACGTGCTTGAGGATCATCGCAGAGCCGTCAATACGATCATCGCTGCGAATCTGGATTATACAATTGCCCGCCCGCTCCGGTTGGAAGACGGTCTTTTGACAGAAGAATATCGTATGACCCCAGCAGGAGTACCCGATTCAGGAAGCCGGATTTCCCGCAATGACGTGGCCCATTTCCTGCTCCGATCGATCGAAGAAGACGAATGGATCAAGGAGACGGTGGGACTAGCTTATTAAAAGAGTTTTGCTGAAATGGATGAGCTATGATCCCTTATATAGAAAGGAGGGGTACATTGGGATATATCGAAGACATCCGTGCTCTTGTCGGAAATCGCCCGCTCATCTTGAATGGCTCCGTTGTCATCGTCATCGATGATCAGGACCGGATTCTGCTCGAACAGCGTACTTATCCAGAAGGGGTATGGGGGCTTCCTGGCGGTTTGATGGAGCTTGGAGAAAGTACGGAAGAGGTCGCCCGACGCGAGCTCTGGGAAGAAACCGGACTGAAGGCTGGAACGTTGCACCTGATTGACATTTATTCCGGTTCCGATCAGTTCACAGTCGCCGCGAATGGTGATCAGTTTTATACTGTGACGACTTCTTACTATACGAAAGACGTAGAAGGGACATTGAAGAACGATCCGGACGAGTCGTTCCAGTGCACGTTCATCCATCCGGCACAATTCCCGGAAAAGATGATCGGAAGCCATCGAATGATGATCGAGGATTATTTGAGGCGCGTCAAAGAGTGATGATACATAAAAAAGATCAGAGCCCCGGGGCTCTGATCTTTTTTGAATTACGTCAATAAGCGACTGGAACGCCATTTGCGCGACTGCTGGATGAAGTGACCGATTTTTTCAAGAATCGGCTCTACGCTGTCCTCATTGTTCAAGACATCGTAATCAGCGATGTTCAGGCGCAGGACAGGGCAGGAATTGAAATTGTCGATCCAATTCTCATACCGTTTGAACATTTCTTCCCAATACTCGATTGGCGTTTCCTGTTCCATCGGGCGACCACGCTTCTTGATGCGATCGAGAATATCGTCAAACGATCCTTCCAAATAAATGAGAAGATCAGGATGAGGGAAATAAGGCGTCATGACCATTGCATCGAACAAATTGGTGTACGTCTCATAATCCGTTTCGGACATCGTCCCTTTTTCATAGTGCATCTGGGCGAAGATTCCCGTATCTTCGTAGATGGAGCGGTCCTGGATGAAGCCGCCGCCGTATTCGAAGATTTTCTTTTGTTCCTTGAAGCGTTCGGCCAAGAAATAAATCTGAAGATGAAAGCTCCAGCGTTCGAAGTCTTTATAAAATTTATCGAGGTACGGATTGGTTTCCACTTTTTCGAAAGACGTGCGGAATTGTAAGGCATCCGCCAGCGCATTCGTCATCGTCGATTTGCCAACACCGACCGTCCCGGCAATCGTAATGACGCTGTCGTGTGGAATTCCGTGACGTTCACGTGCATTCATTTGATAACTTCTCCTTTATTTAAGTGTTGCTCAACTTGATCAACAATATAATTTAAGTCTTCCTGGTATTTCACAAAATCAATATGGTCTCCGTTCAGACGAATGACTGGGATGTCAGGGTTTTCTTTTTCAAAATTATTCATGAACTCTTCATAATCCTGAGAAAGCTGCTGCAAATAGGAGGCCTGTATATTCGCCTCGACATCGCGGTTGCGCATACGGATGCGCTCAAGCAGTGTATTCAGGCTGGCATGCAAATAGACGACCATGTTCGGGCGCGGCATGTCATGAGTCAAGATATCAAAAATCTGTGAGTATTTAAAGAACTGCTCCTCACGTAAGGTACGGCGGGCAAAAATCATATTCTTGGAAATGTGGTAATCAGCCACAACCGGCTTTCCTTCCCCTAAATACTTCGTATCGATGTCTTCGAGCTGCTTGAAACGATTGCACAAGAAGAACATCTCGGTTTGGAAGCTCCATTCTTCAATGTTGTCGTAAAACTTGCCTAAAAACGGATTCTCCTCAACGATTTCCTTCAGCAAATGAAAATCAAACTGGGAGGCGAGCTTTTTAGACAGAGACGTTTTCCCAACCCCAATGGGCCCTTCAACAGCAATGAAAGGTAATTGTCCCATCTCTTCTCCTCCTTTAAACTCTTTTAAGAAACGTTCAGAAGTACGCCTGAACGGTTACGATTCTTCGATTCTTTTTGACAGACAAATAACATTTTATCATATTAGGAGAGAGGAAGTAACACGAACAGCATAATTTTGGGAGGAATTTGCTTTTCATCTGTCCTATTTTTTTGTATAATGAGTTTTACATGTGCCCCCGTAGCTCAGGGGATAGAGCATCGGTTTCCTAAACCGTGTGCCGCAGGTTCGAATCCTGCCGGGGGCATCGCGCAACCTCAGCCATTCATCGGCTGAGGTTTTTTTCTGTTTTCATAGGAAAAAAGCAGGGTTTTTGGCACTTCTTGTCGTAAAAGTATCAAAAAGACAACGCAAGGAGGCATTATTGAGTGAAATCCCTGAAATTAGCACTTTTTTTCCTTTTATTTGGAATGCTACTTGTCGCAGGATGTTCGGGACAGGATGAAGTAGAATCGAAACAGGATGAAAAATCGGCAGAAGACAATGAATCCATCGATCCTGCGTTCGAAGGCTTTGAGGAGAACGATCAGATCATTGGCCAGACATTGTTGGAATTTGAACTGCCCGAAGCAGGCAGGGTCCCGGCAGAAGAGGTGGAAGATCGCTTTGGAATGGCGGCGGCTGGAGATCGTATTGTCGCTTATGAGAATGGATATCTTGTCAATGAAGAAACAAAGCGTGTGATAGCGATCCAATACGATGGAGATGAGCAGCCGGAGCCGGAAGGAACTCAAGTATTGGCCTTGTTCCAATCGATCGTTCAGGTGCTTTCGGACAGCTACACAGATGAAAATAACCGTGAACCGTCCGATGCAGGAATCATCATCAGTGAACTTGAGGAGGTCCGCCCATTTCTGAACGAATATCCTGAAATCACAGCTTGGATCGAAGAGACGCAGGGTCATTTCCAAGAAGCCTATGATTTATGGGAAGAGCATGCAGAGCAAGCTGAACCAGCATACATAAAAGGAGCGGAAAACCTTTTAGACATGAAGAAAGTCATGGATGCGGCCGCAGAACAAAGCTGAAGTGATTCAACGCTTCAGCTTTTCTTCGCTCATTTTCGGAAATCGAATCGTTTTCCGGATAAGCGGACCGATCGCAAATCCAATCCAAACCCCGATTAGATTCAATAGGAAGTCGTCGATATCCATACTTCCCCTTCCGGTGATCAATTGAGCCGTTTCAATGGCGGCGATCCCCACAATCGGAGCCACTATTTTCACCCATAACGACTGGTGGAACAACACAAGGTAAATGCCGAATGGGATGAACAGGCCGATATTGGCGACCAAATTGTAAAAGCTGATGAGCGGTTCCACATTATTGGATAAATACAGCTCAATCGTTTGAAAAGGAACAAGGTTGATTTCCCTATTCTGATTTCCTTCAAAGCGTAAGAAGAGAAGCATGAGGAGAAGGAGTCCGTAAACACTCATAAAAGCATGGATCCAGAATGCAGGAATGACATACTGTTCTCTTCGCACAAAGCTGACGAGGATGGCCAGGACCCCGAAAATAACGAGGTAATACATGAGATAAGAAGCCGGATGCAAGTAATAGGCGCTTCTTAAGAATACCGGGAACAAAAACCAGTACACTGCTTGTGAAATCAAAAAGCTCCAAATCAGATTTTTTTTCATGACTCTACCCTCTGCTTTCCATGGTCGATGTGAATCATGCGATCGGCCAGCGTTTCCGCTTCTTCTCGATCATGAGTGACAAGGATGATCGGCATGCTCCATTTTTTGTGCAGTCTTAGCAATTCTTCATAACATTCTTTTTTCACTTTAACGTCCAAGGAAGAGAACGGTTCGTCCAGTAGCAGGAGCTCCGGTTCTGTCGCAAAAGCACGGGCTAAGGCGACGCGTTGCTTCTCTCCACCGGATATCTGTCCAGGATACTCCTCCAGTAAATGGCCGATCCCGATCGTCTCAGCAAGCGGGACGACCTGGTCCGGGTTTTTGGCTCCATATAATATGTTTTTGCGGACCGTCATATGAGGAAATAAAGCGTAATCCTGAAAAACGTACCCGATGTTTCGGCGCTGGACAGGCACGGGCTTTTCACCATTTTTATACAAGACACATCCATTTAAGGCAATTTCCCCTTCATCCGGATGCTCCAGTCCGGATATGCAATGCAGGGTTGTCGTTTTTCCAGACCCAGAGGGGCCGAGCAAAGCGGTCACTTCATGGTCCACATCAAATTCTAGATTCAGTGTAAAAGTCTTTAATTTTTTCTTGATCGAAACTGAAAGCATAAGACCCCTCCATTCATTTAGTTTGTCGGAAAGCCATGACGTTCCGTTTCGTCCACCAGTTCAGCCAAAGGATCGAACTGAAGCCGAGGGCAACAATGATCAAGACCCACATGTACGCCTGTTCCATCTTTCCCGCTTCGACTGCAAAATAAATCGCGAGCGGAATCGTGTCTGTCTCCCCGGGAATATAACCGGCAATCATCAGCGTCGCCCCAAATTCCCCTAAAGCACGGGCGAAACTGAGGACTAATCCTGCCAAAAGACCGGGCCAGGCAAGCGGGAACGAAACTGTGAAAAACACTTTAAGCTTGGAAGCTCCCATCGTCAGGGCCGCATTTTCGACGTTGTGGTCATAGTTTTGAAAGGCGGCGGAGGCACTTTGATACATCAAAGGGAAAGAAACGACGACCGCTGCAACGACCGCTCCGACCCATGAAAAAACGATCTGGAACTCGAACCATTCCCATAAAACACGGCCGATCGGTCCGTTACGACCGAACAGAAACAGAAGACCGAAGCCGACGACGGTCGGAGGCAGCACGAGCGGAAGCAAAATGAGCGCTTCGACGATACTTTTCCCGGGAAATATTTTTCTGGAAATCAAACGGGCGAGCAGTACTCCGAAGAAGAAAACGATCACAGTTGCGATGGTTGCGATTTGCAGCGAGAGAATCAGCGGGGAATAACTCATGATGCTACAACCGTTTCCGTTTTAAACCCGTAGTCGTGTAGCATTTCTCTGACCTCCGGTGATTGGAGAAATTCGAGAAAGTCACGGGCTTCTGCTTGATTTGGACTGTCCGTGACGACCGCTCCCGGATAGACGATCGGCGCGTGAAAGGAAGAATCGATCGCGGCCGCAATCTCGACTTGGTCTGATATGTACGTATCGCTCTTGTAGACGAATCCGTATTCGGCATTTCCAGATTCCACATAGGCGAGTACCTGGCGGACGTCACTTGCAAACACACGATGTTCCGAAATCTTCCCCCAAAGTTGAATCGTTTTGAGTGCCTGTTTCGTATAAGAACCAACCGGAACGCTTTCCGGTTCTCCTAGAGCGATTTTTGACGACGCTTCAAGGTCCGCTAAGTGTTCAAGAGAAAAAGGCGGATGATCCCCTTTTTTCCTAATGACGACAAGCTGGTTTTCGGCGAACGTCACACGTGTGGACGGATCGATCCAGCCATTGTCTTCCAAGCGGTCCATCCACTTTTGGTTGGCTGATAAAAAAAGATCGACAGGGGCACCCTGTTCAATTTGTTGGGCCAATTTCCCAGACCCGGCGACATTCCGTTTGATTGTTATGTCATGTTCTTTTTCATAGAGTTCAACGATTGGATCAAGTGCATCTGTCAAACTGGCGGCTGCGGATATCGTGATGGTAGAGTTTTCGCTGGATGCTTGCGAACACCCGGTCAGCGTCAGGAAGATGACGAGCAACAGTATCTTTTTCACACGGACATCCCTCAAATTTTGTCTATAGTTGTCGTCATTATACCTTTTTCTAAAATTGAAGTAAAAGAAAGGAAAATGGCTACTATGAAAACTCAAATCATCATCGGCCTGGTGCTCGCACTGTTTTTGACACAGATGCCGATTGTCGGGAAGTACTTTGCGATTTTGAATACGATGATCCATGAAAGTGGGCACTCGATCGTCGCTTTACTAACGGGAGGAGAGGTGCAGCGGATTTCACTGTTTCCGAATACGTCAGGGGTGACGATGACTGGCCATTCCTCGTTGTTCAGTCATTTGCTGACGAGTATGGCAGGATATGTGTTCTCGTCCTTTTTCGGCTTCTTTTTCTTCTATCTTCTAATAAAAGGAAAGTATCAATGGATCGTATATATTCTGCTGGCATTTTTGGCCATCAATTTAGCTTTTTGGGTGCGGAACGTGTACGGTTTGTTCTGGATCGTCTCATTCGGTGCCGGTTTCATCTGGCTCTTGAGAAGCGGTCATGAGACGCTGATCCAGTATGTCCTTGTGTTTTTAGCATCGCTCGTCCTCGTCGAGGCGGTGACAAGTGCTTTTGAAATCATGTGGCTGAGCTTCGTTTCTCCGATGCAGGCTGGCGATGCGGCCAATTTAGCACGAGCGACGACGTTCATTCCAGCGCCGATCTGGGGCATCGCCTTTTTCGGACAGGCCGTTTACTTTGCTTATCTTGCGCTGAAAAGAGTGTTTGCGGTCTAAGTTTTAATAAAAATTCCGCTCCTGCCCTTCCCATACTTCACGATATGCATAAGGTAGTAAAGTAATGAGAAGGGGGGAGAATCAATGAGTAGAGGATATGGCGGCGGATTCGCGCTATTAGTCGTATTGTTCATTCTTTTGATTATTATCGGAGCGTCTTATGTAGGTCGTGGATATTATTAAATAATAAGCGGGGGCTTCCCCGCTTTTCTACATAAAATCCGTTTTTATTGGTTAATTTTTGGGTATTGAAAAAAAAGAACCTATGGACGGAGGCGTAAACGATGGATTTAAGAGAACATTTACTTACACATGGATTTGATCATATTGATATTTTATTAATAGACGAACATCAGAATCAGACAACCGTTCCAGACATTACGTTGCACAAAATAACGGAGCTGGAATATAAGCTCTATCTCGATCCAGAGACGATCCGTTATCATCTTCAGGAGGAAGATCCGTATTTTGTAGCGGACCAAACGGATGATGATGGGGAAGTGAAAAAAGTCAAAGGGTATATTTTAGAGTGGAAATAAGGAGGAAAAGGGATTCATTGATCTCTTTTCCTCCTTTTTTGGCGTTCTTTTTTATCTGCGACGCCGCCAATGATCAAAAAGACTCCCGAGGCGAGCAGAACCATGGGGACCATCGGGTCTTCCACTGTGAATGCGAGAATAAACGCAGCAATCAGATTGCCTGCTCCGATAAGGGTTAAAATGATGAATATCTTATTTTCTCTGTTCATAATCATTCCTCCAAGTTTGTGGGACGGTACCCTTCCGTTATTTGAATAAACCTATTCCTTTGTTTAATTTTTCCGTTAAGTGGAAAACAGCAGATAAACCAATTCAGGAGGTTATTTGCTGTGAAGACACACCAATTATATATTAACGGACAATACACAGAATCAAAAGGAGAAGAGTGGATCGACGTTCTCAATCCGGCGACAGAAGAGGTCATTTCAAGGACGCCGAAAGGAACGAAAGAGGATGTCGATCTCGCTGTACAGGCTGCCTTTGATGCCCAAAAACAGTGGGAGCTGACACCGAATATCGAGCGCGGGAAAATTGTGCGCGAGCTGGGGAACCGTATCGAAGAAAATCGTGCGACGTTCATCGATCTTCTGCAGGAAGAACAAGGGAAAGATTATGAACTGGCAAGTGGAGAAGTCGATCTTGCCATCGATTATTTCCGCTACATGTCTGAATGGGCACGCCGAATCGAAGGAGAAATTGTCCCGAGTGACAGAGCGAACGAGAACATATTCGTCTACAAAAAGCCGATCGGAGTCGTCGGAGGGATTGTCCCATGGAACTTCCCTATCTTTATTTTGGCTCGTAAAGTGGCAACGTCGCTAGTGACGGGCTGTACGATCGTCCTCAAGCCGAGCCAACAGACCCCGAATACGGCGATGGAGTTCACGAAAATCATCGACAGCATGGATGAAATTCCGGCTGGCGTCTATAACGTCGTCACCGGAACGGGATCTGAAATCGGGAATGCGCTCGCTTCTCACGAAAAAGTCCATATGATTTCGATGACTGGAAGTGTGCAAGCCGGCGTAAAAGTGATGGAAGCTGCTGCCCAGAATATTACGAAGGTCAACCTTGAGCTTGGCGGGAAAGCGCCTGCGATCGTGACGGCGAATGCCGATCTCGATGTTGCGGTTGAAAGCATTACGACCTCAAGAGTCGCCAACAACGGCCAGGCTTGTACGAATGCGGAGCGTGTTTACGTTCATGAAAGTGTCGCCGATGAGTTCATCGAAAAGCTCCGCCACAGCTTTGAGTCGCTCACCATCGGAAATCCGAGGGAGAAC
Organism: Halobacillus fulvus; assembly: GCA_004078665.1. Taxonomy (GTDB): domain Bacteria; phylum Bacillota; class Bacilli; order Bacillales; family Halobacillaceae; genus Halobacillus; species Halobacillus fulvus. Next base: position 188,943 of record SCFO01000006.1, read on the forward strand.
AAAGAGGCTGATGTTGGACCACTTGTCAGCCAAGATCGTTTGGAAGCGGTCGAGCAAATGGTCACATCGGCTGTAAATAGCGGGGCAAAAGTAGAAATCGGTGGCCAGCGAGCGGATCTAGAGAAAGGCTTTTTCTATAAACCGACGATTCTCACAAACGTCACGCACGATACGGACATCATGAGAGATGAAATTTTTGGCCCTGTCATCCCAGTCGCCACATTCAAGACCCTTGATGAAGCGATTGAAAAAGGAAATGACACGGAATACGGACTTACTTCTTCTGTTTATACAGAAGATATGAACGAAGCGATGCGCGTCATCAATGAGCTGAAGTTCGGAGAAACGTTCGTAAACCGCGAAAACTTCGAAGCAGTCCAAGGGTATCATGCCGGCATGAGAAAGTCCGGTCTCGGAGGCGCCGACGGCAAACATGGAATGGAAGATTTCCTTGTCACCCAAGTCGTCTATATGCAATATAAAAATGATAAACAATAATAGATGAGCATGAAAAAGCGGCAGGGCCAATCTATCCCTGCCGCTTTTTACTATTATTTTATTGGAGAGTTTCAAGACCTCTGTAAGAGCTAGGAGGCGAGTGAAGGCGCTGTGGCTTTCTCCAAATAGGAAACTTGTTAACGGTTATCGATTTTTTCCGGGTAAAGGTCGTGATTCATCAAGCGGTGGTCCGCTATCTGCTCATACTTTGTCCCAGGCTTGCCGTAATTGCAGTAAGGATCGATGGAAATCCCCCCGCGTGGAGTGAATTTGCCCCACACCTCAATATAACGTGGATCCATCAATTCAATGAGATCGTTCATAATCGTATTCACAGAATCCTCATGAAAATCCCCGTGGTTACGGAAGCTGAACAAGTAAAGCTTGAGCGACTTACTCTCTACCATTTTCACATCTGGAATGTAACTGATATAAATCGTCGCAAAGTCCGGCTGTCTCGTCTTCGGGCAAAGCGTCGTGAATTCCGGACAATTGAACTTTACAAAATAATCCCTGTTCGGGTGCTGGTTATCAAACGTTTCGAGTACATTTGGGTCATATTCAAACGAGTATTCGGTCCCTTGATTGCCTAATAAGCCGAGATTCAGGCTGTCTTCATTGCGTCCTGCCATTGTTGTTCCTCCTTAGGTTAAGAGGATTTCTTCTCACACATGCATAAAAAAACCACAGCCTAAGAAGGCTGTGGGATTGTGATCAGCTTTCTTAGTTTTTTATAGAGGGTGTGAGCTAAGAAACCTCTGTTGATTCAACTTTTTTCATTATAGACAGGTGAACACACCCTGTCAATTTCTTTCCACCAGAGGACCTAATTCTGTAAATCTTTGGGCATAACCCTTTAAAAACATGTAGGAATACACTAGAATAGGAAGTAATTCATAAAATTTTCAGAAAACATAGTGATGGACATGGCTCTGAAGGGATCAGAGCTTTCTTAAGTCGTGTCAAGAAAACGTTTACAAACTTTTTGATGAGGTGATTGAATGGACATGCAACCAATTCCAGCTCGCTCAGGAAACCACAACATGGAAAACTATGAAGAAGCGTATCAGATGTTCAGCTGGGACGAAGTGAAGAAGGACTTCTCCTGGAGTCAGACCGGTAAAGTCAATATCGCGTATGAAGCGATTGATCGACATACGGAAGATCCTCAAAAAGCGAAGCAGGTCGCTCTTGTATACTCTGCACCTGATCGTGAAGAAAAGATGACGTTTGAGGATTTGAAGCTTAAGAGTAATCAATTTGCGAACGTATTGAAAAAGCATAGCATCGAAAAAGGGGACCGTGTCTTTTTGTTCATGCCGAGAAGTCCGGAATTTTATGCGGCATTCTTCGGGATTTTGAAGGTCGGTGCGATCGCCGGACCGTTGTTCGAAGCGTTCATGGAGCAGGCCGTCCGTGACCGTCTGGAGGACAGTGAAGCGACGATGCTGATCACGACGCCTGAGTTGCTCGAGCGTGTACCTGTGGACGAGCTTCCGGATTTGAAACAGATTGTGCTTGTCGGTGGCGATGCTCCTGGCAACTATATTTCTTATGAAGACGAAATGAAAGAGGCGTCTGAGGAGTTCGATATCGAATGGGTCGATCTTGAAGACGGGATGCTGCTTCACTATACGTCCGGTTCGACAGGGAAACCGAAAGGCGTGTACCACGTCCACAATGCGATGATCCAGCACTACCAGACTGGTAAATGGGTGCTTGACTTGAAAGAGAATGACACGTATTGGTGTACGGCTGACCCTGGCTGGGTCACCGGGACGAGCTACGGTATTTTCGCACCATGGCTGAACGGCGTGACGAACGTCATTCGCGGGGGGCGCTTCAGTCCGGATGACTGGTACGGAACGATAGCGGAAAACAATGTGTCGGTTTGGTATTCCGCTCCGACCGCTTTCCGTAAGATGCTGAGCGCCGGGGAAAAATTGCCGAAAAGCCATGATCTATCCTCGCTCCGCCATATTCTGAGTGTCGGGGAACCGTTAAATCCTGAAGTCATTACATGGGGACTGAAGGCATTCGATCTTCGCATCCATGACACATGGTGGATGACGGAAACGGGTGGTATGCTGATTTGTAACTATCCGGCGATGGATATGCGCCCAGGTTCGATGGGTAAACCTTTCCCTGGCATTGAAGCGGCGATTGTCGACAATGAAGGGAACGAGCTGCCGGCGAATCAAATGGGGAACCTTGCGATTAAAGAAGGCTGGCCATCGATGATGCGCGCGATTTGGAACAACCCAGGCAAATACGAAAGCTACTTCCTGAACGGATGGTATGTGTCTGGAGACAGTGCCTATAAGGATGAAGAAGGGTATTTCTGGTTCCAGGGCCGTCTTGATGATGTCATCAATACTTCCGGTGAGCGCGTCGGGCCATTCGAAGTTGAGAGTAAGCTGATCGAGCACGAGGCGGTGGCGGAAGCGGGTGTCATCGGTAAGCCCGATCCTGAGCGTGGAGAAATCATTAAAGCGTTCATTACACTTCGTGATGGGTACGAGCAGTCAGATGAATTGCTCGAGGAAATCCGCCAATTCGTCAAAAAGGGACTAAGCGCCCATGCTGCGCCTCGTGAAATCGAAATCAAAGATACGATTCCGAAGACACGAAGCGGGAAAATCATGCGTCGCCTTCTGAAGTCCTGGGAACTGGGACTTCCAACAGGAGATACGTCGACATTAGAAGAATAGGATGAATAGAGCCCGTAGCACGTCTACGGGCTTTTTCTCCCTAACTTAGGACCTTCCCCCCTTTTCTTTTCCGTCCTGAATATGGTGTAATAAATAGTAAGATTGGACGATATTAGAAATGAAGGTTGTTTTATGTTCGGTCCACGTTTCTTTATGAAGTAATAAGACGAGCAAAAAAGAGAGCTGTTCTCCTTTTGCTTCTTTTTTTACTCAATAACCGAACATACGTTCTTAATTTTGGGGTGATGAAGGATGAAAGAACTCATTCGAAAATTTTATGAAGCTTTTCCGGATCTGAAAGGGAATCAAGCGGTCGATACGTTTATTCGAAACCCTGAGCATCAGGAATTACTGCGAGACTATTTACAGGCACCGACGAAGGACGGGCGCGATCGATTGGATGAAGCATTCAAAGTCTATTACTTTGGACTTCGCTTCACCTCCTATGTGAGTACGTCGCTCTATTTTCACAGCGTCAATTTTGACAAGCGGATGAGGCGGTTTGAGGAACGGAACGCGCTCACTCTCGATCAGCCGGTCGGCGATGAAGAAGGGACAACCTTCAAGGATCAACTGGCAGACGAACCAAATGGAAATGATGAAGAGATGGAAACGTCCCTTGAAGAAAGTGTGGAAAGCGAAGCGTTGCTTGAGGCGTATGCGTTGCTGACGGATAAGCAACAGGAAATTTTAACATACGCGTATGTCCATCAATGGAAAGATGTCGAGATTGCGAGAAAGCTTGGAACTTCGCAGCAATCCGTCTCGAAAAGCCATCAACGAGCATTGAAAAAACTGAAACAATTACTGGAAGGAAAGGAGTGAGGACATGGCGGTACTCTATGATTTAGTGAAAGAGGCCCAAACCGATTATGCTGTGGAAGCGGCCGTGATTGATACGTTTGAGCCGAAAATCAAGAAGTCGTTAACGATGACGAAAACACAGAACCGTGAAGATTTGGAGCAGGAGCTGAAGCTGCATGTCATTCATTATGTGCGCACGTATTCTCTCGATGATGTGCCCGGTCTGTTCGATCTGGAACGAGAAGCAAACAAAGGCTGATTCATAAAGTGAAACCTCCCATCTTAAATGATCGGGAGGTTTTTTATTTCCGTTTTCCATATCAGAGCTTGGATGGGCGGGAAATCACTCGCTTTCCATGGGTGGGCGCTGAGCTTCCTCGTCGTTTCACTCCTGCGGGATCTCAGCCTGCCCTTTCCTTTTCATAGGAGTCTCGCCATTTCCCTCCCCTCTTTCCGTGGAACAGTGAACGGAAACAACACGTGTTGAGCACGTATGGGGGAAAGAAATGCATCCAAGTTCCACTTGATCACATCAACGCTGAAGTTTTAACAGAGGATTAGTATAGAAAGTTCTCAATCCGTTCATTTTCTTTTTAAAAGAGGTTGTTTTTAAACATCGTCAGCCTTCTTTATAGAGTGTAAGGCAAGCAAAACAGAGCAAACGAGGCAGGGATGGTCTCCGCTGCTCTGCATCCCTTTTGATTGTCTCCAACTTAAAAAATAAGGGAGAGATCAATCATGGAATGGACAAGAACTTTACAAAACGGAAGCACAGGCAGTGATGTACGAGAGTTGCAAATTCGCGTAGCCGGATATGCGGCCGATTCAGCGGCACAAACGTATGTCATCGTCGACGGGGTCTTCGGAAATGGCACGGAAGCGGCAGTCAAACGGTTCCAGAGGGCTTACGGTCTGACAGCTGACGGTATCGCTGGACCACAGACCCATACACAGCTGAATGCTTTAGAAGCAAGCGACGGTTCAACTGCTAACTTTGCGTTCAGTGAATTTTATTCAAAAGACGGCAGTGGCTTCTCCGGTGGAAACGTCGGGGCTTCCCAGGTAAAAGAAAATGTACGTCGTCTCATGTACAAGCTCGAAGCTTTGAGAAAGAAACTCGGCAATGTGCCGGTCACAATCAACTCCGGATTCCGCAGTCTAACCCACAATGCCAATGTCGGAGGTTCGTCGAACAGTATGCATACGTACGGCATCGCGGCGGATATCGATCCTGCTGGTAAGACACCGTCTCAGGTAGCGAGCACAGCGAAGTCTTGCGGCTTCTCAGGAGTTATCTTATATAACACGTTCGTCCACGTCGATAGTCGTATGGAGTATTCCTATGGCGCCCGCTACTGGTACTGGGCGTAAAGGAAAGGGGAGAGATAGATGCCAATCGTTATGATCGATCCAGGACATGGAGGAAATGATCCCGGAGCCGTTGCGAACGGGCTGCAGGAAAAAGACTTAACCCTTGAAATTGGGTTGCTTGTTCAGCAATTTTTAGAGGAGCGATATGTAGTCGATGCCCGTTTAACAAGAGAATCTGACGTTTATGCCGGTTTATCTCAACGGGCAGATACAGCCAATGCGCTTGGGGCAGGTTACTTTGTTTCGCTTCACCACAATGCTGGCGGGGGAACAGGCTTTGAAAGCTTTGTTTATCCAGGGACACGCGAAACCGAAACCGGTCGCCGTCAAGATGTGCTCCACGATGAACTAGCCCGCTTCTTTGCAGGTTACGGTTTGTCAGATCGAGGGAAAAAAGAAGCCAACTTCGCGGTTTTAAGAGAAACAGCCATGCCTGCTGTGCTGTTGGAAAACTTGTTCCTCGATCATCCAACAGATGCCGCCTATTTAAAGGATTCAAATTTTATTCGAAGTCTAGCTGATGCGATCACTACGGGAATTGCACGCGCTATGAACTTGTAAAACGAAGAGCTGACGTTACGTCAGCTCTTTTTTAAAAAGGAGGGAGTGAAATGGAGTACACAGCCTTTGTCCAGCTTTTAGGCAACTTCGGCTTTCCGATTGCGGTCACGATTTTCCTGCTGTTCAAGCTTGAAAAAAAGCTCGAAGAATTGGAAACGGCGATTCATACGCTCTCCAAAGCGATTGCCACAGTCAAAGCTAAAAAAGAGGATCACTAAAAAACACCCTGGCGCTTGAGCGTCAGGGTGTTTCACGTGGAACCGGGGTCTTTTAAGCAGAATTTTGTAAAATCCTGTGATACGATAAAAATAAATAGAAACGATAGAATGCAGGTGTATGTTATGAAGAATCGTATTACCGGAGTGACGCTTGAAACGACGCAATGGTTCGTGTTTCTCTTGGCAAGCTCCGTCGCTTTGCCGATTGTCATCGGGTCAATCTTTGAGCTTGATTTCGCCCAAATTTCAGGGCTGATGCAGCGGACGTTTTTTGTCGTCGGAGTGACATCCTTTCTGCAAGGCGCTTTCGGTCACAGATTGCCCATCATGGAAGGGCCGGCCGGGCTTTGGATCAGTATTTTTGCCGTCATGGCCTATACAGGAGCAGAAGCGGGGAAAAGCTATACGGAAACGCTCCAGATGCTGGAAGCGACGATGTTATGTACCGGGGCTTTTCTTTTAATCTTCGGGATTTTCCGGTTTTCACATAAAGTGCTGTTTGTCTTCACTCCGCTCGTAACGGGAGCTTTTTTATTTTTGTTGACCGTCCAGCTTAGTGGGACGTTTCTGAGGGGAATGCTTGGGATCCAGCAGGAAGTGGAAGCCATTCATCTTACGGAAGCGGGCATCGCTTTTTTTACCTTTTTCCTCGTCCTTGGGTTATCAATGTTCGGAAAAGGGGCGCTCAAAAGCTATGCCGTTCTACTTGGAATCGTCATCGGCTGGCTCACGTTTGAAGCGGTGATCGGAAGGGAAGCGAATCAGACAGACGTAGCGGTTTTCGAAATGCCGGAATGGCTTGCCTGGGGCCCCCCTTCATTTGATTGGAGTGTCTTGCCCCTCGCCTTTGTGACAGCGGTGATTCTCCTGTCCAATATTGTCGCATCCGTTGTGGCGGTCAGTCAGTCGATTCACGGGAAACCTTCTTATACATACAGCCAGGTCGACCGTGGCAGCAGTTTTCTTGGGGTGACACATGGGATTACGGCCATGTTTTCGTCGGTCGCGAACGTTCCGCTTGCCTCTTCATCCGGTTTTATCGACTTGACCGGCCAAAAGAGTAAGCGTCCGTTTTTATATGCATCGCTCCTGCTCGTGATCATCGCCTTTTTCCCGCCACTTGTGGCGTTTATTTCGAACATCCCTTCGCCGGTCGCAAACGCGGCGTTACTGGCAACGTTTGTGCAGCTGATGGGGCTTGGAATCAGCAATATAGCGAGTGAACACTTGGATCAGAGGCGTTTAACGATTATCGGAGTTTCGTTTTTACTTGGCATCGGTCTGATGTTTCTACCGGCCGAAGTGTTCCAGGGGATGCCGGCGCTTGTACAAAATCTGTTAAGCAATGGCCTTCTTGTCGGAACTGTCATGGTCATTATTCTTGAACAGCTTTGGAAAGAACGATAGAAGGATGTGGAGTTATGACAAAGGATATGTACGATGTGATCGGGATCGGTGTCGGTCCTTATAACCTGGGATTGGCTGCTTTGGTCGACCAGACAGATGAAGTGGATGGAATCTTTTTTGAGAAGACACCGGAATTCATCTGGCATCCAGGGATGCTCATTGAAAAGATGGATTTGCAGGTGCCGTTCTTAGCTGATCTTGCAACATTTGCCGATCCAAAGAGCCCTTATACCTTTATGAATTACTTATATGAGAACGACCGGTTATTTCCGTTCTTTTTCCATAAACATTTCGAGATCCCTCGTCAAGAATACAATGATTATCTCCAGTGGGTCGCCTCACAGCTTGAGGACATTCATTTCGGGCATACGGTCATTGATGTTCAGGATCAAAAAGAGGCCGAGGTCCCGCATTACCAGGTGATCGTGGAAGAAACGGCGACTGGTGAGAGGAAGCATGTCAAAGCAAAGCATGTCGTCCTCGGCACCGGAACAGAGCCGCTCGTACTTCCTGGAATGGACGGATTTCCGAATGAGGATGTCATGCATTCGAGCCGTTATTTGTTCGAAAAAGATCATCTGCTGAAAGCGAAGCACGTGACGGTCGTAGGATCGGGACAGAGCGCGCTTGAGATATTTCTCGATCTCCTCGAGGAACAAGAACGAAAGGATATGAAGCTGACCCTTTTGACGAGGTCGGGCGGGCTGTTTCAATTGGATAAAGCGAAATTCGCCCAAGAAGTGTTTACGCCGGAATACGTCGATTATTTTCATGAGCTCAGCTTCGATCAGCGCAAGCAGGCGCTCGAGACGTTGAAGCCGCTTCGTAACGGCATCGATCCCGAAACGCTGACGAGACTATATACAAAGCTTTATCACCGGACAGCCGGAGGGCAGGATTCGCGTGTTCTCATCCAGCCGATGACCGAAGTGGAGGGGGTCGAAGCGTCAGATGATGGGTATCATCTTCATTGCCGGCAATGGCAAGAAGAGGTCGACTATACGTACAAGACAGATAAGGTCGTGCTCGCGACTGGCTACCAGCCACATTTTCCGGATTGGTTCATGAACCGCTTCGAAGATCAGATCGAATGGGAAGATGATGGCATGTATAAAGTGACCCGGGATTATAAGCTCGATTTCGGAGACGGACGCGATCACCATTTTTATACGCTCACGAACCTTGTCCATTCCCACGGAGCAGGTGCGACCAACTTGGGGCTTGCGGTTCATCGGAACGTGCATATTGTGAATGCGATCGCTGGAAAAACCGTCTATAAAAACCAGCAGGACACTACTTTTCAGCGCTTTTCAATGAAGGGTTTCCCGAGTGAATAACCATTTTCTTGAAAAAAGATACGTTTAATTTCAGGGCAAACGGGAAGATATCCTATGTGCCAAAAATTAACGAAACCATTCAAGGAGATGATCAGTACATGAGTAAAATCGCTTGTGTCATGACGGATATGTTTGAGGATGTAGAATATACACAGCCTGCCGAAGCATTCGGGAAAGAAGGTCATGAAGTGACGACCATTGAATGGGAAGCAGGAAAAGAAGTCACTGGGAAGCAAGGGGAAGAAACCGTTAAAATAGATGCTTCCATTAATGATGTGAAGCCGGAGGATTTTGATGCCTTGTTCATTCCGGGCGGATTTTCACCGGATCAGCTGCGCGGAGATGAGAAATTCGTATCATTTGCGAAGCACTTTATGGACGAGAAAAAACCGGTCTTTGCCATTTGCCACGGCCCGCAGCTGTTGATTACAGCGAAAACGCTGGAAGGGCGTACAGCGACCGGGTTCAAATCGATTGCCGTCGATATGGAATATGCCGGCGTGAATTATCAGGATAAGGAAGTCGTCGTTTGTCAGGACCAGCTTGTGACAAGCCGTCAGCCTGATGACATTCCAGCCTTCAATCGTGAATCATTGAAATTGCTTGGCTAAGATAGATATGAGGAAAGGCACGTTCTTTTAAAGGGCGTGCTTTTTTATATGGTACTGTTCAAGAATAGTGTTGATATTTATATGTCCAAGTGCTATTAAAGTTTCCGTTCTCTATGTCAGAGCTTGGAGGGGCGGGAAATGCCCCTCCTCCTCGGATAAGTGAACGGAAACATCACGCTTAGATTGTATAATTGAAAAAGCTTGAGCCTATTTAATTGAAAAGAATTTCGTTTATTCATTTAAAGGGCGTTGCTTTACCTAAAATTAAAAATAGCAGGGGAACTAGGCACTCCACAACACTCTCCCCTCATTCAAATCCTTCATATTCGAATCTCGGCATCTGGACATCTTGCTTCCAGCTGTTTTTTGAATTCCAGGTCATCCTGTGGTGTCGACACTAAGATTGATTTATAATTGGAATAACGAATTTCCAACCGCTTCATTGTCCAGGCTGGACTTGAAAGCGGATTGTACGAGTATTTCACTTCTTTAATGTCGCGGAAAGGGACTCTTTTTCGGATCGGACCAAACACGATGATCAGCTCTTCGTCTGTCATTTCGTGATAACTTTGGAACAACGCCCAAAGAAGCGGGATCGAAATCAGAAGAAGAATGACCAGTCCAATCCATCCCTCCGCTCCTTCTTCCATCGTTAAGCCTATGAAACCGATCGGAATAAGGGACACAACGAGAACGATCAGAAGCGGGTTTTTATTCACGGAAAATCTCATAACTACCACCTCTTTTTTAGTATATCACGAGAGGTTTGGATACATAGACAAGGAGGAAAAGTATGATCGTCAATGAACGGGAAGAAGATTTTTTGATGATTCGTCAGCATGACCATGCTAAGTTGTCAGGAGAAATCGTTTCACACTGGAAGAAGGACTTTTTGTTGCGTTCCAAACTGAGAGAAGAAGCGGACTGGGCGATTGTACAGCATGACCGTGCCTGGATTCCATTAGATGAGGAACCGCGCTGGAATGAGGAGAAGCAGCGTCCTTACTCCTTTATCGATTATCCGCAGGAGGAGAAGTTCGCTGCCTATCAAAGAGGCATTGAAGAAGTCGCCAGCCAGTCGCTCTATGCCGGAATGCTTTGCAGTATGCATTATCAATCGTTCTTACCGGACGACAGTGAGGATCCGGTCGTGCGCCAGTTCGTCGAAGAGGAAAAGCAGCGTCAAGAAGATTTGTTTGCTACGATGGCGATGGACATTCCGCGGGATGTATATGATCTTCACTTCCGCCGCCTGCAATTTTGTGACGATTTGTCTCTTTACGTATGTATGCAAGAGCCCGGAACACCGAAAGAACAGGAGGTTTCCTGGTTTAAAAATGGTTTCCGCCAATCGTTCGATTTTGCACCTGAAGGCATGATGGCCCACTGGATCGATGACAAACAGGTTTCGGTTGATCCGTTTCCATTTCAAGCCCCGTTCGATGTCCTGATTCCGTATAAGATCGTGATGAAAAAGGAGATCGAAAAGCTCGGGCTGAAAAAAGCTTACGACGAAGCGGAAACAGATCAACGGCCTGTCACTTTTATTCCAGAAAATTACTGATTCTTCTCGATCGTAAACTGGTTGCTCAAAAGCAGCCAGTTTTGCGGGAAGGAAAGTCCGAGTTTCCAATAGCTGATCCCGCGCAGTCCGCGGTCTTTGATCAAATCGAATTTCCTCTGAATGGAACGAGCATCTTCGAACCACACTTCATGCTCATTCCCTTGTGGATCGGTATAAGTGAAAAAAGGAGCTTGCTCTTTTTGATCGTAAGAAATCGGAACATTGTTCTCCCGGGCGATTTGTATCGCTCGCTGAGGGCTGACCGCTTTGGCGAACTCGCCTCCCGGTTCATAAGGAAGCGTCCAATCGTAGCCATATAAATTTTGTCCCAACATGATTTTATTCGCAGGCATTTCAGATAGGGCATAATCGACGACTTCTGTAACCGGACCAATCGGCGATACCGCTCGTGGTGGACCCCCGCTATATCCCCATTCATACGTCATCAGCACAACAAAGTCAGCAATTTCTCCGTGTGCCCGGTAGTCATGGGCCTCATACCAAGCACCCTTTTGTTCAGCACTTGTCTTGGGCGCAAGTGCCGTCGACATCAACAGTCCTTCGGCCGATAGTCTCGTTTTTGCTTTTCTTAAGAACTGATTGTAATTCTCCTTGAGCTCAGGGGGGAGGAACTCCATATCAAAATGAACATCCCGGTAACCGACCTCTTTCGCTGTATTGATGATGTTGGTCAGTAGTGTATCTTGCAGGCCTTCATTCGTCAAAATCGTTCGTCCCAACTCCGCACTGAATCCGCCTTCTGATAAATTCGTCACGACCATCATCAAGGAAGCATCGTTCGCTTGAGCGATGGCAGGGAAATCATCGAGCGGGGGAGCTTTCAATGAACCATCTGCTTGGATTTCGTAACTAAACGGAGCTAAATAGGTTAAAAAAGGTGACCGCTGTTCTGCGGCTGTCTGTAAGGCTTCTGACACTTCTCCTCCAAACGGCTCGATATACGCGTTCGTCGAGATGGAGGTCGGGGGCTGGTCCGGAATGTATAAGCGCAGTCCGACCGGCAGGACCATCGACTCCTGAATCCCGTTCACTCGGGCGAGCTCGGCAGCCGTCGTTCCGAATCGCTGGGCGATCGTATATAAACTGTCGCCTGGCTGAACAAAATAAAACTGACCGACGATCGGTATGACGAGAGCTTGCCCGACCACGAGCTGACCCGGAGTCTCTAATTCATTTGCTTCGATAATGGCGGTTGGAGTACTATCATAGAGTCCAGCAATAGAAAAAATCGATTCCCCCTGCTGGACGACATGAATTTGCATACTCATCTCTCCTTTCTATCTTGAAAAATACTCTTTGTTTGAAAAGAAGCAATTGAAGGTAAATATCCGTTTACGAGTAAGTAGTCTTCACCCTCCGTATGATTTTCTGAGACGGTGGGATCGCAAGCTTTGGGTGGGATGGGGGAGGAAACGGCGAGACTCCCGCGGGAGAAGGGGCTAGGCGAGACCCCGGAAGGCGAATCCTGAGGAGGCTTGCCGGTCCGCCGCAGGAAAGCGAGTCGTTTCCTCCCCATCCCTGCGCTTTATATTGCACCCCATATACAATGGAAAAAACAGGACGTTCTTTTTCAATGTATGAAAGAAGCAGGGGGACTTATTCTAAAAAATAGAGGTGATCCTGATGACCCCAGATGAAACCTATATGAAACTCGCCATCGATCAAGCGAGAAAAGCCGAAGCAGAAGGAGAAGTTCCCATCGGCGCCGTCATCGTGTATAAGGGCGAAGTCATCGCAAGCGGTTATAACCAGCGGGAATCCTCCCAGCTCGCTTCCTCCCACGCCGAATTCATCGCCATCGAACGCGCAAATAAGAAAATCGGCAGCTGGCGACTCGAAGATTGTACGTTATATGTCACGCTTGAACCATGCCCGATGTGTGCAGGGGCGATTGTGCAATCGAGAGTTCCGCGAGTAGTGTTCGGCGCGAAAGACCCGAAAGCAGGCTGTGCCGGCACCTTGATGAATCTCCTTCAGGAATCACGGTTCAACCATCAAGCAGAAGTCGTCGATGGTGTTCTAGAAGAAATGTGCTCTCAAATGCTGACGGATTTTTTCCGTTTCCTCCGTGAGAAGAAGAAAAGAGAGAAGCAAACGAAGGATCCTGACTAAAGGTATTGCATTTTGAATGAAAAGTAGCTATACTTGTAATGTCGTGCTAAGCGGGGAGGTAGCGGTGCCCTGCACTCGCAATCCGCTATAGCGAGGCCGAATTCCCGCCCGAGGTGGTGCGGTCTCAAGGTCAGCCTTATGAGAGTGGTGTTGACACTCAGGTCCTGCGCAACGGGAACCAGTGAATCCTGTCAGGTCCGGAAGGAAGCAGCAGTAAGCTGTCTCTCTCGTGTGCCGCGGGAGTGCCTGGGTCGAGCCATAATCATGAGTAACGCTTGGGGCTTCACCATCGACGGTGGGTGCACGGCATTACATAAGAACATAAAAAAGAGCTGTTATGATTTTTTTCATAACAGCTCTTTTTTATCATTTAGGAAAATCGCTTCTATATAGGACGCTTACGCCTGCCGTGTTAAAAAACCTGTCGAAAGCTTCCTTTATTGTATGGTTCACATCCAATCTGTGAATCAGTTATAATGATAAAGAGACTAAAAAGGGAGAACGGTTATATGAGCTATCAGGCTTTGTATCGTGTCTGGCGCCCGAAAAACTTTGAAGATGTCGTAGGACAAACCCATATTACACGCACTTTGCAAAATGCGATTGAACAGGACAAGTTCTCTCATGCGTACTTATTCTCCGGCCCCCGCGGAACAGGGAAAACGAGTGCGGCCAAGATTTTTGCAAAAGCGGTCAACTGTGAGCGGTCCCCTGCCAAGGAACCTTGCAATGAATGTGCTGCATGTCTTGGCATTATGGACGGTTCGATTTCAGACGTCATCGAAATTGATGCCGCCTCCAACAACGGAGTCGAACAAATCCGCGAGATCAGAGACAAAGTAAAATACGCCCCCAGTGCGGTACCTTATAAAGTATATATTATCGATGAAGTTCACATGCTCTCGATGGGAGCGTTCAATGCCTTATTGAAAACATTAGAAGAACCGCCCCAACATGTGATTTTTATTTTGGCTACGACAGAACCCCATAAAATACCGCTGACGATCATTTCCCGTTGTCAACGTTTTGACTTCAAACGGATCTCTCAACAGGCGATGGTTGAGCGGATGGAAAAGATCACGGCAGCAGAAGATATCGCTATTGCAACAGAAGCTCTTGAAATCGTCGCTTTAACAGCGGAAGGTGGAATGAGGGACGCGCTCAGTCTGCTGGACCAGGCAATTTCTTATAGTGAGGATGAAGTGACGATTGAAGACGTTCTCGCGGTTACGGGCTCTGTTTCACAAGGAAAGCTTGCAGCTGTCATTCGCGCTTTGCATGAGCAGGAAGTGAAGGAAGCCTTGCAATCCGTCGACGAATTGATTCAGCAAGGGAAAGACCCGGGCCGATTTGTATTCGATCTCATTTATTACTTAAGGGATCTCCTTTTGTTCCAAACGGCACCAGACCTCGAGCACCATCTCGAGCGGGCGATTCCGGACGAGACGTTCCGCGACTTATCAGGTCTTCTGACTCCTGACTGGATTCAAAAAGCGATCCGCGAATTGAATCAGTGCCAGCAAGAAATGAAATGGACGACGAGTCCGAAGGTGTTCATTGAGATCGCGCTTCTTAATATGGTAGAAATGCAGGGTCCCACTCAGACAGGAGCACCGGCCGCCGATTCCGAGGCCGTCCAGACGCTTATGCGGAAAGTCGGTGAACTGGAAAAGAACCTGGCAGAGTTAAAGCAGAATGGAACAGCTCAGCCAGCTGCAGCTCCTAAGCCGAAGCGCACTCCTGCAAGGTCAGGCAGAAAAGGTTATAATGTTCCATATGAGCGAATTCGTCAGGTGTTAAATGAAGCATCCAAAGAAGAGATCAAAAACATCCACCAGCGATGGGCTGATTTTATGGAAGCATTGAAAAGAACGAACGCTCCAGCTCATGCGACCTTACTGAACAGTAAGCCGAGAGCAGCCTCAGGTAAGGCCCTGGTTCTTGCTTTCCGATACGATATCCACTGTTCTTTAGCTTTAGAGCATCAAAATACGATCGAACCATTACTGACGGAGTTCGTAGGAAAGCCATTGACGATCATACCGATTCCAGAGCCGAACTGGCAGGAACTGCGTGAGGAATACGTGCGCAAACAGAAAGAAGCACCGGATAGTGGGGAAGAGGAAGCGGATGAAGACCAGACCGAAACCTCTGAGGAAGAAAATCCGGTCGTTTCAGAAGCGCGTAGACTCGTCGGTGACGATTTAATCGAAATCCAAGATTGACAGGAAAATAAAAGGAGGAATTTACCATGCGTGGTGGAGGAAACATGAACAATATGATGAAACAAATGCAGAAAATGCAAAAGAAAATGATGAAGGCTCAGGAGGAGCTTTATGAGATGACGTTTGAAGCTTCTGCTGGTGGCGGAATGGTGAAAGTCGTCGCCAACGGGAAGAAAGAAATCACAGATGTCGTCATCAATGAAGAAGTCGTCGATCCTGATGACGTCGAAATGCTACAAGATTTAATTCTTGCCGCGACGAATGATGTATTGAAGCAAGTCGATGATAAAACGAACGATACTATGGGACAATTCACGAAAGGTATGCCTGGAGGAATGTTCTAGGAGGAATTTCCATGTATTACCCGGAACCAATATCCAAACTGATTGATAGTTTTACGAAGCTGCCAGGGATCGGCCCTAAGACGGCTGTCCGCCTGGCCTTTTTCGTGTTAGAGATGGAAGAAGATGATGTGCTCGACTTCGCTAAATCCTTAGTAAACGCTAAGCGTGAGCTAACCCACTGCACCATCTGCGGTCACATTACCGATCAGGACCCTTGCTCGATTTGCCAGGATGAATCGAGAGACAACACGCTCATTTGTGTCGTCCAGGATCCGAAAGATGTTATTGCAATGGAGAAAATGAAGGAGTTCAGCGGAAAGTATCACGTACTTCATGGGGCCATATCTCCAATGGACGGAATAGGACCGGAAGATATCAATGTCGCCAGTCTGATTAATCGTTTGAAGGATGAGGGCATTGAAGAACTAATTTTGGCCACCAACCCGAACATTGAAGGAGAAGCGACAGCGATGTATATATCCCGCCTCGTGAAACCGTCCGGCATTCGAATGACAAGAATCGCTCACGGACTTCCTGTCGGCGGGGATCTTGAATATGCCGATGAAGTGACGCTGTCCAAAGCGCTTGAAGGACGAAGAGAACTCTAACCCGAAGGTGATGCAGATGTTCAGCAAAAGCAAACGGATCAAAAAAGAGATGGATCAAGAACTGTTGATTCAACTCAAGAAGCAAAAAAGAGATTGGGAACAATTGAATAGTATCATTGAACAAAGCATCGAACCGAGCGATGAAGGTTTACTCGAATTAAACCTCGTCAAAGCGAAATACTTCTATTTATTAAGAGAAGCCAGGTTCCGCGGAATCAATGCCCTCTCTCTAAAATAAGTACTAATCCCTTGTCCATCTTCATAGACTGTTGTACGAGCAGTCATTTGGACAGGGGGTTTTTTATATGGATCCGGTTCTCGTCGTGTTATTACTCGGTCTTGCGATACCGTTATTACTGATTGTCGGTTTGCCTTCCGCTCCGATCCAGTGGATTGGACGACTCTTCACGAAGCTGATCATCGCTGTCATTCTTTTATTCTTCGTGAATTTGTTCGGGGCGCAATTCGGTTTGCACATTCCAATCAACGGCTTCACCGCAGTTGTAGGGACTCTGTTAGGAGTGCCAGGCGTGATCTCTTTGACAGCTATTCATATATGGTTGATTTAAAAAAGAGGCGTAAGCTTCTTTTTTTATTTAAAAAGGGTTGCGCCGTTCTAAAATGCATGATATATTATTATACGTCGCGTTAAGAGAGAACGACGCGCCAGAAAATATCATCAAAAAAGTTGTTGACACCATCAACACTTACATGATATGATGATTAAGTCGCTGTTTTGAGGCGGCACACAACATTTTGATCTTTGAAAACTGAACGAACCAACCAGTACGTCAAAACATTTCTTCTATTATATAGAGGGAAAAAAAACAACGCACATTCGGTGTGCAAATGAGCTTTTCAAACTACTTTTATGGAGAGTTTGATCCTGGCTCAGGACGAACGCTGGCGGCGTGCCTAATACATGCAAGTCGAGCGCGGGAAGCGAGCTGATCCCTTCG
>SCFO01000007.1 GCA_004078665.1 Halobacillus fulvus
TATTAAGAAAATCGTCCTCATTATAAAAGAACGAAGGGGGTAAACCACCCTCGTTCCTTTAACGTTCGTTGTGTACATAGCAAAATAGGATTTAAATAGTGGCGTGAACAGGTTTCTCAACACTCTGAAAAAAGCACTGCTCTCTCAGAGCAGTGCTTTTTTCATTCCTTTTTAAATTCTTTTGTACTGCGAACCGTATCGATTGGGCGAACTTGTGCCTCGATCTGTTCGCGCTTCGGTTCAAGCATAGGTGGAAGTGAAAGCTTTTCTCCTAGCGTTTCGTAAGGTTCATCCCCCATGAACCCTGGACCATCTGTCGCAAACTCAAACAAAATCTGCGGGGCAACGTTGACGTAAAGGGATTCGAAGTAGTGACGATTGACATATCCTGACGTGCGGAATCCGAATTTAGGCATCCGGTCGATCCACTCCTCCAATACGCTTCTGTCTTCGACCCGGAACGCCGCATGGTGCACCGTTCCGTAACCTTGTCTTGCTGGAGGCAAGAACGTATTGTGCTCGACAATGACTTGAGCACCATTTCCCCCTTCCCCTACTTCAAAAAGACGGAATGCTCCGTCGTGGGCAATTTCCTTAAATAAAAGGACTTTTTCAAGCATTTCTTTGAAGTAATCTGCGTTTTCTACGCGGATGTGAAGCGGCCCGAGACCTGTGATCGCATACTCGAGAGGGATGGGACCGTCCTGCCAAGGGGTTCCTGCTGGTACTCCGTCATCGTTTTCATCTGAAACCAATTCATAAGACTGATCATCAAAATCGACGAACGGAAGCACTTTTTTCCCGAACCGTTCTTGAATCCCTCTATGCTTGACCTCCATCCTGTCGAAGCGCTTCACCCAATATTCGAGCGCTTCATCTGACGGTACGCGCAGGGACGTCCGCGAAATTTCATTTGTTCCGTGAGAACCTTTCGGGATTCCCGGAAAGTCGAAAAACGTCATATCTGTCCCTGGGCTCCCTTTATCATCTGCAAAAAACAAATGATAGGTTTGAATATCGTCTTGGTTTACCGTCTTTTTCACGAGACGCATCCCAAGAACATATGTGAAAAATTTATAGTTCTCTTCCGCACTGCTCGTAATCGCGGTAACGTGATGAATGCCTTTTAACCCGTTCATAAATTCATCCTCCTTTAGTTTACATTTTGTAATTATCTCAGTTTCAAGATAAATATAAGGCAAAAAGTAGAGAAAGTCAAAAATTAAAGACTTTTCCTCCTCATACATCCTCATTCTCAAACACCGGTTCCTTTACTCCCAATGCATTTTTCATTTTTTGTTATAAAAAGATTCATTTATCCTATATAAAAATTAAATAAGTGTAAAAGGTAAAGATAAGGGTTTATCTAGTGTTTACTATAATGGACAAAATTACTTAGAAAGCACCTTTCCAGTCAAAATCCTTTAATGCTACGATTTTCTATGTGTGATAAAAGTCGAATTCTGCAGAATTTTACACTTTAATAAACTTAGCTTATATGGAGGAACATATGCAATGAAACGATTCATTTTACCCTTTGTCTCTTTTGCCTTGTTAGCTGTTGTATCTGTAATCACGGTTCAATCTATGAATGATCGTCCAAATAGTGAAGCATCATCTAGCCAAGTCTCTGGTGCACTTTCGGTCAACGACTTTTCTGGTAACAATGATGCGGAAAAGATCCAAAATGCGATTAACGCTGCGGCCAATAGCCAGACGAAAACCGTTTTTCTTCCGGGTGGAGACTATACGATCACCTCTACGATTCAACTGAAGCAGGATGTAAAGCTCGAATTCGCTCATAATGCGAGATTCGTCGTGTACGGAAATCAAGATGTCCTTCGCGTCGAAAGCAATGCGAGCATCGACGGAGCGTACATAGCGATTGACGATCCGGCCTTCGATGCCAACGTCCTTTCCTTCAATGGCAAGCATAAGTATTACAACTCCTGGAATCGCTCTACGTTCGAAAACATCAACATTGTCAACTGGTCTGGATCGCATAACGGAACGGGAATCAACCTTTATTCCGGGGGTGTCCAGCACGAAATTTCCTTCCTGCTGTTTGATAACGTCAAAATGGCAGGACTTCATACAGGTATTCACCTGCAGGCGGACAAAGCATCAAGCGGGTATAGCTGGATTAACGCAAACACCTTTAACCACATTACAATCGACGACGCGGTACGCGGCATTTGGATGGATTCTAACGTCACCGTTCCGAATGAGGTGAGCGGTAACTCCTTTACAAACCTTCAGATTCAGCTGTCAGCTGCGACTGAAAAAGCGCTTCGTGTTACGGGAGAGTTCAATGCGCTAGACGGTGTCATCTGGGATACTCATTTAGTGAACAATCCTTCTCAGATCGTTCATCTGACAAATGAGAGCAAGTCCACGAAGCTAGATTTGCGTGGGAATGTCGAAATTTATGACCAGGGAAATAATAATGAATACTGATCTTAAATAAGATCATATTTATCTCTTATAGGTTAAAAGAGTTTCCCTTATTCTTAACAGAGCTTGGAGGGGCGGAAACACTTGTTGAGCATGCAAGAAACGCACTCAAGACTTTCACTAAACGAACAATGATCCTTTTAACAGTCATTGCTCCCCCTTTGCTATAAGGGAGTCTTTTCAAGCGATCAACTTGACAAAATTCCTAAATAAAAATCATAAAACACTTCCTTTCCCCGTATATATTTCTAACGGGAGAAGGAAGTGTTTTTCTTCAACTTTTTTAATGATTCGATTTAAATATTAGCTTCACAGATGAAAATTCCGTTTCACCCTCACCAAGGTCAGCACTGATATTTACGCACATTTTACTTCCAGAACTCCCATTTCTCTTATTGAAACGGAAATTTTAGCGTTTCACTATCCACTCTATGATGCAACAAAAGAATCATTATGAAGAATTTATCCCTGTAAAGCATTGACTTCTATTTCAATATCCTGTAATTTAGTTACCTAATACCAAGTATATAGGTAAGAATAATTGTAATTACGAGGAGGTCCACACGTTGGAAACATTTTTAGTTGTGTTAAACATCGCTCTTATTGTAGGTCTTATTTTTGTTTTGTTCCGCATGCAGAAGAAACATTTATCCTTCAGCAAGCGGGTATTCGCCGGATTAGGGTTCGGGGTTCTACTCGGCACCTATTTACAGCTCGCCTATGGGGCTGGATCGGAAATTGTTGCTCAGACCACAGATTGGTACAACATCGCAGGTCGTGGCTATGTGCGACTCTTGATGATGATCGTCATTCCGCTCGTCATGGTATCGATCATTCAGTCGATCATCAATTTGGAGAAGTCGTCTGAACTCGGAAAGATTTCCCTTTGGATTATCGGTGTTCTCGTATCTACAACGATGATCGCTGCTTTGATTGGGATTGGTTCCTCTTATGCTTTTGATTTGAATGCGAACCAGATTGAAGCTGGGCAAGCAGAAGCTGACCGCGGATTATACTTAGAAGAAACACTTTCAGAAGTAGAAAACATGTCGACACCACAGAAGATTTTAGAATTCATACCAGCCAATCCGTTCCAAGACATGACGGGTGACCGTGCGACTTCTACCATTGCAGTCGTCATCTTTTCGGCTATTGTCGGGGTCGCGGTTCTTGGAGTCAGACGGAAACAGCCGGAACACGCTGAGATTTTTGTAAAAGGAGTTAATGCGGTTTATGCCGTCGTCATGCGTATTGTGACTCTTGTCCTACGATTGACACCGATCGGAATTATGGGACTGATGGCGACAACCGTAGCCAGAACAGACATCGCCGGTATTCTTGAACTCGGGAAATTCGTACTCGCTTCTTACGCTGCACTCGGAGCGATGTTCATCATCCATTTAGTATTGATCGGCGTATTCGGTCTCAATCCACTTACGTATTTAAGAAAAGTTCTTCCTGTTCTCGGATTCGCCTTCACTTCACGCTCAAGTGCTGGTACGATTCCGTTGAATATTTCAGCACAAAAGAACAGCCTTGGCGTAGATGAAGGAGTGGCCAACATGTCTGCCTCGTTCGGCGCAACCATTGGCCAAAACGGCTGTGCAGGTATTTACCCTGCGATGCTCGCGGTCATGATTGCCCCGTCTGTCGGAATCGATCCGCTCAGCCCTGGATTCCTTTTACAATTGATCCTGATTGTCGGAATCAGTTCCTTCGGGGTCGCAGGCGTCGGTGGGGGGGCAACCTTTGCTGCATTGATCGTGTTGTCTTCCATGAACCTGCCCGTTGCACTCGCTGGTCTCTTGATTTCGGTCGAACCACTGATCGATATGGGACGTACAGCACTTAACGTAAACGGAGCGATGACATCCGGTACCATCACATCACGCGTTTTGAAAAAGTTGAATATCGACCGCTTTAATGATCGTGAAGCGATTGAAAAAGATATTGCAGTCTGATCACAGACTAAAACACCCTGAAGCCATGTATGGACTTCAGGGTGTTTTTTATTGGCTCTATTAAAACTTAGCGTTCATACTAGAAAGTTTCCGCATTTTATATCAGAGCTTGGAGGAGTGGGAAATAACTCGCTTTCCATGGGCGGGTGCTGAGCTTCCTCGTCGTTTCACTCCTGCGGGATCTCAGCCTGCCCTTTCCTCCCCATAGGAGTCTCATCATTTCCCGCTCCTCCTGCCAGAATGAGTGAACGGAAACATCACGGCACGTTTTGACTGACAGTGGGAAGACGCGCATTCGATTTCCTATAGTTCCATCAACACCGGTCTTTAACAGAGCCTTTTATTAAATCTGGACCATAAGCCATTAAGGAATCGTTAATACCTGTCCAATCCGAATGTAGTATGGAGAGGTAATGTTGTTGGCAGCCGCTAGTTTCTGATAAGTTGTCCCGTGGTTAAGCGCGATGCGATACAGCGTGTCCCCGGCTTTTACGGTGTACGTTTTGTTCGTTTGGTCTGTGCCCGGAACCTTCAATACTTGACCGACTCTGATCAGACTAGGATTTGAAATGTTGTTTAGAGATGCTAACTCTGTAACCGTCATCCCGTATCGCCTAGCGATACTGTACATTGTATCGCCTGCTTTCACCGTGTACGTCGATGAGCCCGTTGGAGGCTGTGTCGGGTTTGGAGAAGACCCGGAGCCTGGAATCGTCAGTACCTGTCCAACCCTGATCAAGCTTGGGTTTGTAACCCCATTCGCTTCGGCAAGATCGTCTACGCGAACGCCATATCGGGTGGCGATCCGGTATAAAGTGTCACCAGCTTTTACTGTATAAGTCGTTCCACTGCTTTTCATTCCAAGCAATTGCGACACCGTCACGAATTCATACCCGAGGGCATCCAGTTCTTGAATGATATCAGGCAATGCATATCGCGTCCCGCCCGCTCCCGCTCCGGTGTGCATCAAAATGATGGAACCGGGTTCGATCCCATTCAGGACACGAATGGTAATATCATTTTTCGTCAGTCCTTTCCAATCTAGCGTGTCGATGTTCCAGTGAAGTGTATGCGTATAACCGGCATCACCTACAGCCTTTAAGACATTGGAATTCACAGCACCAAAAGGCGCACGGAACAAAGGTTTTGTTGAGACCCCTGTCACCTGCTTGATGATGTCTTCTGTTCTTTTCAATTCAGATGCTATTTGGGAGGAGGATAATTTCGTAAAGTCCGGGTGGGAATAAGAGTGGTTACCGATTTCATGTCCTTGGTTCACAATCGCTCGAATAGACGACGGATGATTATTTGTTCCAGAACCCGTCAGAAAGAATGTGGCTTTGACATTGTATTGCGAAAGGGTTTGTAGAATATGGCTGATATTCGTACCATCTGAACCATCATCAAACGTGAGAGCTACTACTTTTTCGGAAGTGTTTCCTTTTGTTACAAATGTGGAAGGTGCTGCACTGACAGTAGAGAAGGGAAATAATAAAAACAGCAGGAAGAGGATCACCGTGACTGAAGCGACTTTCCGTATCATCTCATTCACCCCTTTTGTATTCATGCCAGCTCATGGCTGACATATGTAGGAGGCAATGAGGATTGCTATATGTCTATAATTCTATTATACCCTATTTCAGATACGGCTATTACAAGATTCGACAGGAATTATTTCCCGCGCAATAAAAAGACAGCTGTCCTCAAGATGTGACAGCTGTCTTCTTTGTTATTGTTGCTTTTCGTAGTAATAATTCAGCCATTTGGAAATTTGATCGAGTTTACTAGACAAACGTTCAGCTACAGGATGTTCTAGACTGTCCATAGCTCCGATCGCGTCGATTGTTTTCTCCATTTCTTTTTCTACCTTATCAATCTTAAGAGAATGGGCTGGACGCTCCATCATGTTACTCCAGTTCCGTAATTCGTTGATTAATTTTTGACCGTCAGACTGACTAACGGCTCCTTTAGGCAAGTAAATCGCTTCGGTCTGTTCGATCAGTTCCTCAACCGTTGCAAGTACAGCTTCTCTTGGGTTCTCCCCAGGGTTCACAGCGTCTTCACGCCACGGTCCTTTTCCTAACGCATCGACAGAAGGTGCGCTCGCTTGACCAAACGCGAACATGTTGACTCCGGATGTTCCATAAGCTGCAGATAACACATCATCCACTGCTGCTTTTTCACCCAGATGATGGTAGAAGGAGTAAATGCCTGTATAGTACATCGTAGACTCAGGCATCAGTTGCTTACTAGCTTCGACTGTCGACTGGATGCTGTTGAAATCGTGTCCATATGCCTGCGGAATGACGCCATCAATATCATCGACCCAATCACTGATCAATACCGCTTCTGGTCCCGGCTCAGGTGTGGCCGTCAGCATGAAGGAAGGTTCGATTGATTTGCTTTGTTCATGAAGCTTATGGACAAAGTCATTCTCCTGTTCACGAAGCCAAAGCTCCCATTCTTCCCACAGCTCATCTGCTGCCTCTAAGTCCTTAGGATCCACCCCATACTCTGCTTCAAAACGTTCACGGTTGGAATCGCTGAAGCTGTAGGCCTTTTCAAAATCATGGTGAGGGTAACGCATATAATCAATGTTCAATCCGGTGATATCATATTCTTTTTGCTGTTCCTCGTAAATGGCAAGCATGAATTCCTGCACTTCAGGATTTGCGATATCCAGCCAGTAATAGTTGCTACCGGAGTCAGAACCGACTTCGCCCTCCGCATCATTCCTTTGAACGGCTGTCCATTCTGGGTACACTTCAAATTGAGAAGGCAATCCTAAACTGCTGTGACCGATCATGAAACCATCTGTCCATGATTGAACCGTGATGCCACGCTTTTCCCCTTCTTGGATGAAGGCTTGCAAAATATCGGACCCGTACTCCCCATAATCATTGCCAGCGAAGTTCGGGTGCTGTTCAGGCAATCCGTAACTCTTCATCGTATCACTAGGGAAGATCGTATATCCCCAGAATGTCGTCTCCAAGTATAGAGAATTGAAGCCTGCCTTTTCCATCCGGTCAAGCGTCCGTGTCACATCATTCAAATCCTGCTCTTCCGGGCGATACCAAATGGCACGTTGCTCCCCGACCTCGGAAGGGAGCGAGTAATAGTACGCGTCATAAGCCTTCTGGGTAGCTTCCTGCGTATAGGCTAGCGCCTGTTGCGGATCTTGGCTTTGGATCTCTGCCGCTTTCTTCAATAATTCTTCCGCTTCCTGGATCGAAGCCTCGGCTTGATCGAAAGCCGCATCTACATAGTTTTCTTCTGCATAAGCGAGACTCTCTCGGGCTTCTTCTAAAGCCTGTTCGCTCTTAAAGATGAATGTAGAAGCATCACGAATCAATTCGACTACCCCATCTTTTTCATACATGACTTTCATACCGATCTCCGCTGTCTTCAAGAAGTCTGCTCCTTCGCCATGACCACTGACAACGAATCCATTTTCAGGGATCGCACTGTCTCCTCCACCAATTTTCGTCACAACGCCTTCTGTAACAGTGATTTCATATCCGTAAGGGTTCGTGCCTGTACTTGCTCCAAAATCACTTGTATAGACGAGAAGCTGACCCGCTCCGCGGTTACCTGGAAAAGGTGCTCCATCCGGGTTCGACTCGTCTGTCGGGTTCACATCGTCTAACTCACGCGCCGAACGTTTTTCTACTGGCTCTGTGATGTCCACTTCTTCTCCAATCTCAAGCTTTTGTAAGTAATCCACTGCTGAAGATGAAGTGCTTGTCGAGAGCACCACCCCGTTTTCCGGTATCGCCTGGTCTCCTCCACCAGATCCGATCACTTCAAATGTTGTCAGTCCTGTCTTTTCAAGCACGACTTCATAAGAAGACCCCGCATTTGTTTCTGTAAAATAACTGAATGTCGGATCAAACAGAATGAGCTTGTTCGTGTTATTCCGGTTGTTCTCGTCATCAATCACGATTGTTTCTCCATTCTCATTCGTAACCGTCGGCTTGTCTGATTCTTCAGCAAAAGCAGATAATCCCATCCAAGACATCAAGAGGACAAAAGCTAAACTTACAGCAGCAACCTTCCACTGTTTCTTCATTGAATCCCTCCATCGTTTTTATGTATGCGTTTACAGGATGTTACAAAAAATAATACCACAATTTTCTGAAAATAACGGATATTTTCTTCAAAATAATAGTTAAGTTGGATAAATCCTTCATAAAATACCCAAAATGGATGAAGTGGATAGTCCTAAAGGTTCAGGTCTGCCCACCTCATCCTTACAAAACGGAAACCTCTGGCCAGTGCAGCTCAACTCCTAAATGTCTCAATACACTCTGAAAGTCATGGGTTAAATGTTCGCTCACGAAAATATCTTGTAACGTTTTTTCATGTTGAATCGCGAACGATGCTAACGCTCCAGCCGATTCTCCAATATTCCATTCTACGGGGTGAACCCGCATACACCCATTGGTTAAATGTGTACAGCCAATGTTCTTACAAGCCGGAATCAAATTGGTGATCCGTTTTGGAACAAGCGCTCCTAACGGAATTTCAAAAGGATAACTTTTCGCATAAAACAATCGATGCGTCTCCGTCGTCGGGTGAAGATCGATCCGATAGGCACCGACTCCGACCGAATTATCACGGACTCGCACACCGTGATAAGGGGAAAAGTCCGCATTGATATCTTGTTCGACCACTGTTTCCATCGCTTCGATCCTCCGCGACTCCCTGATGTAAGGATGCTTCGCCACTCCATCATCGGTTCCTACAATGTCTGGACGGAGCTTTAATCCAGGATACCCGTATCCGCCATCATCGCGTGGTGCCTCTGTCTGAAGCCAGTAAAGAAGAGATAAACTGAGCTGCTTCGACTCATAGAGGTGCTTCTCCCTCTCCTCTTCCGTCACATCGATAATCGCCCCTTCCCAGTAGTCGTTCTGTGGCCAGTTGATCAAGGAGATATCCCCTTCGAAAAACCCTTCATCAAACAACAAACGATCGATGATGCGACGGTACTCCCATAGTCCGAGTTCTTTCCCACTGTTGAACATGCGGAAGGATTTGGACTTACCCGTATCTGCATCTGGAATCTCCCAGCTGAGCTGAAGGTGCTCAAGAAAATCCGCCTGATAATTTTTCCACTGCTCATACAACGCTGGTTTTTTAATGACGTGACTCTCATCAGGACGATACTCAAGAGCAAAAACTTGAGTGAACGACTGCATATCCTGAGGATGATATTCCTCGAGGGCATGGGGCTCTCCTGTCATCGCTTTTGACTCTGCTCCGATCCGGTACCCGGCGCCGGCAAGTGGTAATAGATCCCCGCACTCTGTAGCATCCAGAAAGTAAGCTCCCTCAAGCTTGATATCTCCCGACTTCTCCGATTGCACGACAACAGACTTCACATGGTCCTCGTCCACCTCTACTGAAACCGCACGATGTTCGAGCAGAAGCGTGATTTGACCGTTCGTCATAAACGGATGAAGCATTTCTTCAAGGATTCGTTTCGCGACTTTCGGTTCATGAGAAATCCGGCTCACCCACGCGTTCCCTGGATTCCGTTCTCCGTCCGTCTTGATTGGATAGTGCGTCCGGTAAAACTCCCGGACCCTGTTTCTGAACTCCCGGTATGTCTTCGTGCAGCCGAACTGTTCAATCCACGGATGTTCATCAGGAGGGACAGCCTGACTTGTCAATTGCCCTCCAATCCAGTCCGTTTCCTCTGTCAAAATCACGGTCTGACCGAGACGTGCAGCTGACAATGCAGCCATCGTCCCGCCTATTCCAGCACCGATAATCACAAGATCCGCCCTCATATCCGCTCCTCCTTTTCAAGTTTCATCCCGATCTCAAATGTCCGCTCCCATGGATAATACACGTCTGCCACATTCCAGTCCGGAGCATAGGATTGTAAAAAAACTGCCGCATGCTTTTTAAAAAGTGGCGTTACCCATTCCTGTAGGGTTTGTTCTGTTTCTTCCTGCAAAACAGCTCTGCCTTCTTTTCTTACAATCGTCTGATAAATATAGTCATCTAGCATTCTAAGAATCAGCTGTTTCTGACGAAGTTCCTCCACCTGCAAGCCCCTTTTCTCTGCTAACCACATTAAGGAAGCCTGTGAAACGACAGTTCCTAACGTATTCCCAGCCGTATTCCAGGCAGCGAATCCAAGCCATTTCTTCCATTCAAGCTGAGATAAAAGTCCAGGGAAAAGAATCGGATCCGCTCCATTCGCATAGGCCACATCTGCCACGGCGATCGGTTTGCGAGCTTGATAGGCTTGTAGACGAGACAGCCATTCATCCACATTCCGATGATTGCTATCGACGAGGTGAAGCCGGATGCCCAGCGCAAGATCTCCCTGTTCTTGCCCAGGTACGTTCACTCCAAGGACAATGTCTGCTTCTTGCATATCATCCTCTGTTCGAGAACCGACAGCTGTCAGTTGCCCTTTCACCGACTCCAGCAAAGGACGATCCTCATACATCGCGGTACTGAGAGCGCCTGTCATTCCACTGTACACAGGGAAAAAGGTAGGTAGAGCTTCACCTTCCATCCGGAAGATCATCCGAGTCATCAGCGTACTTGCCACTTCATCCGCTCCTGGATAAATAAAAACAGAGTCGCCGATCATCCGTTCACGTGCCCGCTTTTTCAACTGCTCCTGCTCCGAGATATTCCATCCGTATTCACTTGTATCATCCTGCGGAAAGACGAGATGATCCAGAACCCCCTCTTCCACATACTTCATCAGTTCGAGATTGACAGAAAAATTGATCGCTCGCGTAGCTTTGTAATCCTTTACAATATCAGCAGGGATTTTCGATTCCATCTCCTCTGCCAGCTTGCGGTCCTCATCCTGATTCAGCCGCTCGTAACGATGAGCGTGATAGGAAAGGGACCAGAGATCGGTGCCGTAGTCTTTCCAATACTCCTTTTCTTCTTCATTATAATTATTGTTTGACAGGCGCATCGTCGAACTGAAGGCCATGAGCGATAAGGTTGGAAACGCATCTTTCCATTCACGCAAAATGGACAGGTGACCGAGGAGTTCCTGCTTCGTATAGGGGTGCATTCTGGACGGGACAAGACCTCCATATAAAAGCATATCAATGGATAAAACAAAACCATCGACATCCTCAGCAAGACGCGACAGCCAATCTTTCAGGTCGCTTGTGTTCGCAGGCTTTTTCAGAAATCCAAGCTCCTCAGGTTCTGGAGCGTATATGTCCCATCCTGCTAACTGACCAAGTTCAATCGGAAGCTCCCTTGTTACGGGACGCCCATCCACGGGGAGTAATGCAATTTTTTTCTTCATTCATAACACTTCACTTTCCTGTCAAATTCAACGTCACAATCCCTTTTGCCGGCAGCTCCAGTTGATCCCCGCATCTGACTGCTCCGTGATGAACAGCAAACCTCGACTCCAGTTGTGTATGAAGGGATTCATCGGAAGGGTTCCAAATACGGACTTCCACCTGCTCGCCCTTTTGTCGCACCGCACTTAATTGAATGGTAGGATTCGAAAAAGTAATCAAAGGCTCTGACGTTACTTTTCCTTCATAAGCTTTAGGGGGATTGCGGAATTCATTGGCATGTTGAATCGATTCTTCGGGATTTGTTGTGAACCCGAATCCGTATTCGAAGGTATGATCCCCTAAGCACTGGGCATCAGGTGTCGGAAAAGAAGGACCGGCTCCCCCGCCACGTGTTCGTAAGTCATCTCTTGATAACCATCCCACCCCACGGATCAAGGTGACCTCAAGTTCGCTGTTTTCTGTAACTTGGTATTCCTGAAGGCCCCGGTGAACGAAGCAGAAGCGGTTGACATGTATAAATGAAGCACTCGGCTCTACGACGACTGCCACTTCCTTCTGCTTCTCTGCATCCAGCTCCTCATGCTTCTTGGCCGGACGCTTCACCATATCAAAAGCTGTATCACTGAAGCTATCGTCTATCGGGTGGACTTGAGGGAACACCACACGAAGCCGCTGATCCTTTATCTGATTCGACACGTGCAGCCTCACTTTAGCGATCGGGTCCCCTACGAACAGCGTAATGTCAACATCGATTTCGATCTGTCCCGTTTCCTCTGCCGGCCCGGAACGCGCTTCATTTAAAGCCTTCGGGGCAGTAAGCACTGCCGAGTAGCTTAACTTCTGTACCCCTTCACTTTTATAAACAGAAGGGGAGTTCCTCACGACTGCTTTCGTCATAACGTCATGCACAGGTGGAGAATAGTTGTATTCATCGCCAGCATCCATTGAACTGTAGAAGTGATTCATTCCTCCGTACGTTTCATTCGTTTCCTTATCCAGTACCTGCAAGTCCCCTTGTTCCAGCGTCACTTTCATCCATTCATTCTCAATAAAATGATCCGCTGCCTTTTCAAGGACTGGTGAATTTATTTCGGTTACAGAAAAGGTCTGGAAGGACAAAGCAGGTAGATCGGTCACGTTAAACGCCACTTTGTACTTCACGACATCTTTAAACTCTGGAAAAGCATCTGTCGGAGAAGCAAAATAGCGATCCCGCCACTGATCAACAATCACGGTCGGAATTTGAGCCCCTGCATATTCAACAGCAAACTCTCGCTCCTCGTAAAACCAAACCTCCGCTTCGACCCAGCCGTTATAACGATAAGGATGAGGGTTAAACACGGTAAAAGCGGTCATCTCTTCAAACGGCTTAACGACTGGAAGACCTGTCATCGCAAAGTCTTTCCCACCACTTCGATAGATGGCTTCCTGTTGAAGAGCATCAAGGCGTTGCCTAAGCTTCATCGTTCTCGTTTCCATTTCTTTATGTACATCATCAATACTGCACCCGCAGATGCTATCGTGCGGATGGTTTTGCAAAAGCAGCTTCCACGTATCCAGTAAATATGAGTCTAGCTCCTTCACTCCAGCCACCGTAAGCATCGGTTCAACATATCGGGTCAGCATATCTTCTATTTCTTGGTTTTGCTGTTTTAAATAACTGCGGCTCGACAATACATTCGGCAACACATAAATATGTTCATTCGAACGCATCTCCCCTTCGTAGGTGTCCAGGTCTTTCACTTTTTTTCGAACCGCATCCAAATACCGTTCATAAGTTGAAGCAACAAATACAACCTCATCATTCGAAGCGTTTTCCATCCTTTCCTTCAATGATCCCCATGAAGGCATGAGATGATCGCCTCCGTTTGTGAGCAGAAGTTCATCTGTCTGAGAATAAGGTGCGACCTTTTCTACAAATGAAACCAGTGCTTCCTCTGCCTTTTCTTCATTTAAGAGCGGCTGATAATATCCTTCTGGCAAAAAGACCGTGAACACTTCACTCCCATCCGGACTTCTCCACTGAAACTCAGAATGCTCAGGCTTAATCCCTCGCCATAAAATCGCCGAGTCAATATCAAAGGCATGAAGAATCTGCGGCATCTGGCTGACATGACCGAATGTATCCGGTAAGTAGCCAACCTTCTGTGCATGTCCATACTTCCCGGCCGTTTCGAGTCCAATCTCCAAGTTTCGCCACAAAGACTCACCGGATACGAGAAACTCATCGGCCAGAACATACCATGGGCCGATGATGATTTTCCCGTCCTCGATCAGTTGCTTAATCTTTCCTTTTTGAGAATCACTGCACACGTCAACGTAATCTTCAATCGCCGCCATTTGACCATCGAGAACGAATTGATCGATGTCTCCTGTTTCAATCCCGTTAACGATTCGCTCCATTACGTGCATGAAACGATGACGGAACGTTTCAAAAGGCAGGTACCACTCTCTATCCCAATGCGTTTGAAAAACAACATGACACGTCTTCATCCTTTGACCGCTCCCTTCATCGCTCCTGCGATAAAGTAACGTTGCAGAATAGAGAAGATGATGATGATCGGAAGGACGGAAATGATCGATCCAGCCGCAATGTAACGCCAGTTAGAAGAGAAGTTCCCTTGTAATGATTGGACACCAAGCGGCAATGTGTACATGCTTTGGTCATTCAGAATAATCAACGGCCAGAGGAAATCCCCCCACGCCATCATAAATGTAAAGATAGCAAGCGTAACCAGTGATGGTTTCACGAGAGGCATTAAAATTCTCCACCAGATTTGGAAAGCATTCGCCCCGTCCATCCGTGCCGATTCATCAAGTTCGTAAGGGATCGTCAAGAAAGCTTGCCTCATAAGGAATATACCGAACGCCGTGGTAGCATGTGGAAGCACGAGTCCTAGGTAAGTATTTTGAAGTCCAAGGTCCAACGCCAAAATATAAATCGGAATCATAAGGAGCTGGAAAGGAATCATCATCGTGCTGATGATCAGAATGAACACAAGACTCTTCCCACGAAAATTCATGCGGGCAAGTGGATAGGCAGCCAATGAGCAAAACAGCAGGTTCGCTCCGACTGTCAGAATGGCTACAACCGTACTGTTAAACAAGTAGGTGAAAAACGGAAAGTATTCGAGCACAGCCCCGAAGTTTGCTAGCGTTGGGTTCTCAGGGATGAACTGTGGTGGGTACGCAAATATGTTTTCGCTTCCTGACTTAAGAGACGTCGCCAACAGCCATAGAAATGGACCGACCATAATGACGGAAACGATCAGCAATGTCAGGTAGGAAAGTGTCGTTTTTACAACTTTTCGAGCGGCAGGCTTCGGCTTCTTGTGTGGTTCTTTTCGTGAGGATGTCGTCGTCACTCGGGAAGGTTTTGGCACGGGTCTGTTCGACTCCGTTTCCTGTCGTAAGGCTTCTGAGTTTTGATTCATGAGCTTTTCACCCTTTCATCGCTTGTTCGCGTTTATTCATGAAGGCAATATTCACTATGGAAAACATCAACGTGACGATAAACAAGATGACACCGGCAGCACTCGCAAAGCCCATTTCCAAACTTTCAAAGGCTTCATTGTAAATGTAATACACAAGTGTCATCGAACTGTTCAAAGGACCACCCTGAGTCATGACGTAAATCTCCTCAAACACTTTCATAGCAGAAATCGAGGACATGATCGTCACAATCATAATCGAAGGCATGAGAAGTGGGATCGTGATGTGGATAATTTGCCGCCATTTGCTGGCTCCGTCAATATCCGCTGCTTCGTACAAATCCGATGGAATGGCCTGAAGTCCCGCCAAATAAATGACCATATAGTATCCGAGCCCTTTCCAAATGGTAACCGCCATGATGGCGAACAAGGACGTAGACGTAGAGGTCAACCAGTGAACCGGTTCACTGATAATTCCCAGTGACTCAAGCAGATAGTTCAATACCCCTTGGTCCGCGTACATCCACTTCCACGCGATTCCGACGACAACCATCGACGTTACAACAGGAAGATAGTAGATGGAGCGGAAGAACGTAATCCCTCTCAACTGCTGATTGACTAAAATGGCTAAAAAGATTGGTAAGAATACAAGAGCCGGTACGACAATGACTAAGTATAAAAGCGTCTGTCCCAACACTTTCCAAAAAAGCGGATCAGCGAACAATTCCTGATAGTTAGCTGTCCCGACAAAATTCGGATCTTGCTGGATCATATTATAATCCGTAAAGCTCAGCCAGATGGCCTGGATCATCGGATAAAAGATAAAGGCTCCAAGGATGATACACCCTGGAAGCAAAAACATAAATGGAGTGAACTTACGTTGCTTCATGCTTCCTTCTCCCTTCTGTTCTGAGATGTGATCCCAGATAAGCGGCCCCGAACATGCCCGCTTTATTCTCTTGTACAGCTGGTGTGATAAATGTTTTGATTTCTTTTTGTTGCAAACGGTCGAGGAGGAGCGGCCACCAGAATGACCGGGATTGAACGACCCCTCCCCCTAAGATGATTCGGTCAGGGTCAAGACTGATCGAGATGTTATCGATGATGGTGGAGAGGTCTTCGACGAATTCTTCTACCACTTGTTTATATAGGAGATTCGAGTCTTTGTGGCGGAAGAGATCTTCCCCGTTCTTCAGGGGCTGATCAGTCAATTCTTCCACTCTTCTGTTCAAGGCCGTCCCGGAAATATATTGCTCGACACACCCTAATTTCCCGCAATTGCAAGGCCGTCCTCCGGGGTGAAGGACGACATGTCCCCATTCTCCAGACTGGTGATGAGCACCGCGAACGATCTGACCGAAAAAGTAGTTCGCGCCACCCACCCCTGTACCTAATGTAAGCATGACGGTATTTTGTTCAAGAGCTACAGGTCCTTCTAAGAAAAGCTCTCCTATCAAAGCAGCGTTGGCATCATTATCTACTACAGTCGTCACATCATATTTATCTTCCAGCCACTTCTTTAATCCGAGTCCTTGCCAACCAGGCAGGTTATCTGTCGCATATACTACCGTTCCTGTGGAGACATCAATCCTTCCGGCACTGCCGACACCGATATAATCAGGTTTTTCAGGACATGACTTCAAAAGGGCATCGATCGCTTCCGTCAACGATCCGAGAATGGCTTCTCTCCCGTGATGAGTAGCTGTTGGCACTTTGACCTCCTGAATCGATTCCATATGAGCGTCTACAAGCACCCCTTTGGTGGATGTCCCTCCAATATCAATCCCGATTCCATACATCTCTCTCACCTCAGCGTCCATCAGTAAATTTTATTAATAACAGAACGAGCCGTCTTTTCTTTCATTTGAACAGAGCGCTCTTTGTCCATAAGCGCAAGTCCGGTACAAAGAAGATCAATTACAAATAACTGTGAAATTTTAGCTGCCAATGACCCACCTTCTAGCGGAGACTCTTTTCCGCCAC
This sequence comes from Halobacillus fulvus, assembly GCA_004078665.1. Lineage (GTDB taxonomy): Bacteria > Bacillota > Bacilli > Bacillales > Halobacillaceae > Halobacillus > Halobacillus fulvus. Next base: position 17,128 of record SCFO01000007.1, read on the forward strand.
TTAATAAGACATAATCGGCGATTTTAGTAATTGGAGACCGTGCATAGTAGGTGATCGCAATGACAGTCGCTCCGTTTTCCTTGGCGATTTCAAGCGAATCCAACGTATCCTTTGTACTTCCGGATAAACTGATTCCGACGACGACATCCCCTTTGCCAAGTGTCGCCGCATCCATTGCCTGGATGTGAGGATCAATGATCGCATCGCTTTGCCTTCCGATTCTTAACAGACGATTTTTCGCATCCAAAGCGGTCAACCCGGATGTCCCGACTCCATAAAAATGGACATACCTTGCCTGTTCAATCGATTGAATGCAGGAGTCTAGCATGTCTTCATCGACCATTTTAACGGTTTCATCGATGACGGCTTTTGTATTTTTGGCAATCGTATGTTGAATACCTGCTTCTGGAACCTCTTCCTTCGAATCATTCGATAACGTTTTGGCAAGCGTCAACTTGAATTCCTGATAGCCTTTAAACCCTAATTTTCGGCAAAATCGTAAGGCGGTCGTTTCCCCTACCCCTGCCTTATCGGCCAAATCGGTAACGGAACAATAAAGGACACTTTCGATATCCTCTAATACCGTATCCGCAACCTTTTGTTCAGATTTCGTCAACGAAGGGTAATAACTACGGATGACGCTTAATAAACTCCCCTCCAACAACTTTTGTGTCATAAGGTTCACCTGCTTTCCTCATTTTTTCTGTGAATTTTTGTGTGATCGTTTGTGGCCTCGTAATGGCAGAACCGACAACGACAGCGTGTGCACCAAGTTCCAGCGCATGAACCGCTTCCTCAGGACTCCAGTAACGTCCTTCTGCCAAAACCGGTATGGTGACTTCTTCTACCAAGGTTTGAACAAGATTAAAATCAGGCCCCGTCTTTTGTGGCGAATACGTAGTGTATCCCGATAGTGTCGTCCCTACACAATCAGCCCCGAGCTTTTCTGCTGATACGCCTTCTTCAAGCGTAGAGATGTCAGCCATCACGCCGACATTCTTCTCTTTAATGTAAGAGATAAGTTCACTCAGTAATTCCTCGTTCGGCCGGGAACGTCCTGTTGCATCTAATGCGATGAAATCGGCCCCTGCTGCGATTAGCTCGTCGACTTCTTTTTTTGTAGGTGTAATGTAGATATCCGAGTCCACATAATCTCTCTTCACTAAGCCGATCACTGGCAGATGGGTGACCTTACGGATCGCCTGAATATCTTCGAATCCATTAGCCCTTATCGCAGCGGCGTCTCCCATTTCCGCAGCAAGCGCCATCTTCGCCATCACCTCGGGTCCATGGAGAGGTTCGTCATCGAGCGCCTGACATGAAACGATCAGTCTACCTGCTGTCTGGTTAAAAAACTCTTCTTTCTTCATTTCTTCACCACCGTCCATAGTCTCTATATCATGCTTCATTTAAAAGAAGGAAGAGACATAAGGCTCTTCCTTCACATGGAATTCATTTATTGTAGCGCTGCATTCCATTTCTGTTCCGCATCTGCCAATGCATCCTTCACGGACATTTCACCAAGCATGGCCGCTTGAAGTGCATCAGTCATAGCTTTTTGAAGGTCAGAGTAGTTCTTCATTGGTGGAACAAGAACTTCAGAGTCTTTCAACTGCTCAGCAGAAATGATGCGCGCTTCGTCTTCAGGAGACGGATCTTCCGGCAGATCACTGAAGTATGGATCTTCTAGAGCTGTTTCAATAGAAGGTAAAATCGGTACGATCTTATCGAATTCTACCTGGTTTTCAGCGTTTGTCATAAATAAGGAGAAGTCAACCGCAGCATCCTGATGCTCACTTTGTTCCGGAACGACAATGTTCATCGCCGCAACGTTCTTCAAGTTCGTATCCCCTGTGATAATCGGAGCCACTCCAGTCGCTTCATAAATATCTGGAGCATTTTCGTTCACTGTATTCAGGAACTGTGGTCCAGAAGCTAGAATAGCAAGCTGACCTGCCTGGTACATATCGACCGCTTTTCCGTGACCTTCTGTCAGCACTTCACGTGGAATCAACTCATCCTGATACAAGTCTACGAAGAATTGGAACGCTTCTTCCCCTTCCGCTGTGTTGAAGGCAGCCTGTGTCATGTCTTCGTTTGTCAAATCGACACCCATTGTCACCATGGTTTCAAGAAGGTGACTACCATCGATCGATGGGAAGAATCCGTATTGACCTGTTTCATCTTTAATCGTTTTTGCCATGTCATAAACACCAGAATAGTTCGTTGGAACATCTTCTGCAGACAAACCAGCCTGCTCCAGGATATCGGCATTATACATCGTCACCTGAGAAGATAGGTACCAAGGAATCCCGAATGTTTCCCCACCAAAGGAGCTCGATTTCCAAATGCCTTCAAAGTATTCATCCTTTTTGTCAGCCGGTACAGCCTCATCCATGTTCACTAACGCGTCGAGCTCTGCCAACTTGGAAGCGAATTGTGGATTCAAGTTGACGACATCAGGAGCCGTTTCTGAAGCGACGGCTGATAGAATTTTCTTCTCCATATCTCCCCAAGGTACGTCTACCCATTTGACCGTTACATCTGGATTCTGTTCTTCATAATCGGCAATAACACCTTCAATATAGTCCGTAAATGTAGGCTGCAACTGCATTGTCCAAAATTCGATTTCTGTTGAACCGGACTCAGCCTGCTCGTCGCTACCTTCCCCTTCTGCCTGCGTATCTTCCGTCGACCCTGAACATGCGGCAAGTACTAACATCAAAGCAAAAGCCATCCCCAACAAAAGTGAAAACTTCTTCAAACCACTCACTCCTTATTATGAATAAAATATTTTAATGGCGTTCGGTAAATCCTTACGCCAACACTCCCATAAATGATCGTGATCGAATTCTTGATAGTCGTACACTTGTGCACGTAAGACAGAGCTGACTTTTCTGTTTCGCGATAATATGTAAAGACAATCATTGGTGATCGGGGATACAAAAACATCTTCTTGTGTTCCGACCGTTTGATAAACCGTCCACGGCAACGGGCGACTGCTCGCTCTCACTTGACGGACATCTTCTTCTGAAAAAGCAGCGGATTGTAAAAGGAGATGGGACCAGATGTCCGGTTCTTGCAAGGCGATTCGTAAACTGACCGCTCCTGCTAGTGAATCTCCTAGCATTCCGAGCCTGCTAATGTCGAAACGCTTGTGCAGTTCCGGCAGAAGCTCTTCGTAGAGAAAGCGGCTGTATGCTTCCTGCAACTCTCCATCTGAATGGTAGAGGTGCCACCTTTCTTCAGAGCTTTCAGGCGGGAGAAGGATGAAAACGGTAGACTCCCCCATGCCTTTTTGTAAGTCTTTCTCATAGATGTTTTTCAAATCTCCGAGGTGAGTATAATCATCTCCATCATGGACAAGGAGCATTTGTACGCTACGTTCTCTTTGAGAATCCGCTTTCAAAATACGATAAGTGAAGATTTTCTCCAAAACCTTACTATCCAGTTGGTGATCTGTAAGTAAAGAGCGCAATGTTTTGAACCTCCACTTGTTTCTTTTGATGTATTAACCATAGCACAAGAAATCATAATTGTGAAGATTTTCTCCAAAATATTTTAATAAAAAGAATTTATCCTTCTTATTTTCTTAATATTTGGAAATTAAAGGTTATAAGGCTTCAATAACCAAGATATTAAGAAAGTCCATTTAGCTGAAAAGTTTCCGTCAATCATACAGGCTCTTGGAGGGGCGGGAACTACCTCGCTTCCAATAATGAGTGAACGGAAACCATCATTATGATTAACAACCACCGATTTAACACACCAAAACACACCCGAAAGTTTAAACACTCCCTAAAAAGGGATTGTTTACCAATTGAAAAGGAGTGTGAAACGATGAAGAAAGATGCCCAAACTTTGCTAGAGGAATATAGACAAGGGATTGAACGCCTGAGCGAGTCCCTTCCCGATACGATTCAGGAATACAACCGATTTACCGGAAAGGCTTTTGAAAAAGGAGAAGTTGACCGGCCACATAAGCATTTGATGGCTCTAGCGATCAGCTTGAAGGAAGGCGATGAAGCGAGTATCACCTATCATATGGACCAATGCATAGCCATGGAATGCACCGATCAGCAAATTTACGAAACGATGGCAGTAGCTGCCGGTTACGGTGGTGGGTCTGCCATGAGTCAGTCCGTCATCACAGGAATGGAAGTACTGGATCAATTAAAAAACCGTTAAAGAGAGGGGTTTTCCCTCCCTTCAACGGTTAAATTCAATCAGATTCCCGTCTGGATCACTGATAAAAACCTGATGCCACTCGGTCTTATTCTCAGGCTTATTTAAGATTTCAATGTTATGTGATTCGATATGCTCAAGGAAAGCGTCCATGTCCTGCACTCTTATCGCGAAGTGACCGTCACGTGAATCAATTTCCGTCGTCCCTCGCAACGTCTTTCCTTCCTCATGCACAATGAGATGAATTTGCGTGTTACCGATTTGATACCATGCTCCCGGAAAGCCGAAATCTGGTCGATCATTGCTTTCCTCGAATCCGAGAACTTCTCCGTAAAAATGTTTGGACCTTTCGATGTCTGTTACAAGTAGTGAAACATGGTGAATCCCTTCATACATACCATCATCTCCTTAAAAAACTTCTAATTGAAGATTACCATGAATACCGAATGCTTTTCTAATAGACCTTGTTAAAAGTTTCCGTTGTGCCTGATAGAGCTTGGAGTATGTTATGGGGGCAAGATGCTCACCTTAAATAAACATTCAAATTCAACTGATCCTTCTGAAAGTAAATGATTGATATGCTGAGAGTGGGTATACTCGAGATAATATTCTTGTCGTGATTCCAAGACCCAAAGCACTTTTCTATTTATACATCTCGAAATAAAACCCATATCTTTTAATCATTTTAAGTGAAAATTCTTAAAGGAATATTAAAAGACAACTTATGAAGCTTGTGTTGTGCCATTGTTGATGATTTGAGTCCATTCTTCTCCAGCGTTTTCTGTCTGATAAGCATGGCCGCTGATTGTAAAAATCGTGAGTTCTTCTGGGTTTTGTGGGTTTTGAGCAGTGTACATGACGGCGTCTTCTGTCATATCAGGTAAAGGAACTTCTTCGATCGATCCGTCTTCAAGCTGATAGGACTTCATAGCCGCTTCTCCCGTGTACAAGCCATAAAACAGCTCATCCTCCGCAAAGAAAATTCCGCTTCCTTGACCTTCTGCAGAAACCCTTTCGAACGTGTCGCCCGCATCTTCACTTAAATAAATACCGGACTGGCTCGCAACCGCCACTTTCTTTTCATCGGTCGGGTGGACAGCGATTTGGAAAAGCTTTTCATCGAGATTTTCAGCCTTCAGACGTTCCCAAGTCTCGCCTCCATCAAAGCTGCGGTAAAGCCCTTGATCAAGCTCTGAATTCGGCTGTTCGTTGAGCACGTATACCGCATGGCTGTTATAGCCTACACCCATCGCATGAAAGTCACTTTCTCCTACAAATCCGATAGAAGATAGCTGTTCATCTACCGTCCCTTTCTGGAGACCCAGCGGGTTTGGCAGGTCGCTGTTTGGACCAGGATGACCAGATACATAAAACCCTTCGTCAACCATATTGAACCCCATATAGTCGTTCTTGTGAAGATCGGCCTGAAGCCACTCTCCATTTTGATAAAGCTTAAGACCTTCGTGTGCAGCAAAGGTAACAGTTTCACCATCTAAATAACCTACACCGTGAACATGATCGACACTGCCTTCGAACGAAGACACTTCTTCAAGAGAAGATGTCTGATCTTCAGAAGTGTCTGTATCTCCAGATGACGACTCATTAGTTGCGGGATCTTGAGAGTCTGCAGATCCCTCTTCTTCTGATTGGCTGCAACCGGCTAAAATGATAAGAATCGTAACCAGCAACAAAATCCATATTCTTTTCATAATCAAACTCCTCTATCATTTTCTACCATCAATATAGATGTCTTGCCTGTGTATTTCAACGTTTTTTCAAAAAAAGAGGGCGAGTCCTTGAGACTCCTACCCTCTTGCTATTTATGACACTTTTCATACGTGAAATATCGGACCGTCTCTTCGTCGGTAGTCGTCGGCACTGAAAACGTCTGTTTGTACGTTTCATTCCCTTTCCCTGTAACCAATACCCAATCGTTTTCCTCGGCTGTTTCAATCGCCTGTTGAATAGCTAATGTACGATCCGAATGAATCGATCCTTTTTCGTTACCATAAGCTTTTTGCAATTTATACAATGTTTCTTCCATCACTTCTGCGGACACCCCGTTCAAATCGTCGAACGTCAGCAAGTACGCATCGCTCCATTCGGATGTAATGGAAATCATTTCTCTACGTTTCGTTTGATCACGATCACCTCGGAAGCCGAATACGTGAAAGATTCGCTCTGCTCCGCATTCTTTCGCTGTGCGAAGCGATTGAAAGATGGCATCAGGTGTGTGGGCATAATCAACGATGACCGTCGGGCGACCTTTTTCTTTAAAAACTTGAAAGCGACCATCGACGCCGTGAAAGCCGTCAAACGAGTGAAGAAGCTGTTCCCTGTCCACTCCCATACGCTTGGCTGTGGCATAAGCCATCGACAGGTTATACATATTATGAACCCCGTACATGCGCCAATGAATAGAAGCTAACCCTTCATTGTCTTTGATTTTGATCTGAGGTGGATTCCACTGATAGTCGACAATTTCAACATCCGCATCCTCCCTTTCACCGATCGTGCAGGTGGAGACGTTCTCCTTATTCAGCAGCTGATCCAAGTGTTCCCCCCAGCTATCATCTGTGTTGATGACGGCGGTCCCATCTGCTTTCAGCTTATCGAACAACATTTTTTTAGCATTGAAGTAGTCTTCCATTGAATCGTGGTAATCCAAATGATCGTGCGTGAGGTTTGTGAATAGCGCGTAATCAAATAAAATTCCTTCCACACGATATTGAATTAAAGCGTGGGAGGATACTTCCATAATGACGACATCATCCCGGCTGTTTGCCAGCGCACGATTGAACTCCAGCGCATTAGGAGTCGTATTCGCTGCCGGAAACTCTTCACCGTTAATGATGTTCCGAATCGAACCAAAGAGCGCACAAGAGTAGCCGTTTTGTTCAAGGATATGTTTCAGCAAATAGCTCGTCGTCGTCTTTCCGTTTGTCCCGGTAATGCCGATGATCGTTTTGCCATCAGAGGGTCTTCCGTAAAAAACATGGCTTAATACAGCCAATACTTTCCGGCTACTTTTCACCTTCACATATGGAACAGGCAGATCATGATGATCTTCTTCACCAATTATGGCAGCGGCGCCGTTTTGAATGGCATCCTGTATATAGTCATGGCCGTTTTTGCTATAGCCTTTAATGGCTACAAATAGATAGCCTGGTCGAATTTCAGAAGAACTGGCTTCCATTCCCTCGATCGTCAGGGTGTCGTCAGAATAAGTGGCGTCGACTTCTTGATGTAGTTGTAACTGTTGGAGCAGGTCCTGGAATTTCATTATGGTTCCCCTTTATAAAAAAACTGTATGTCTATTGTATAGACATTTCGTTCATAATTCGCGTTATCCGAAGGTCTGTAACAGAGATTTAATATTTTTACACTTGTTTATTTCCGTTTTCATGACAGAGCTAGGAGGGGCGGGAAATAACTCGCTTTCCATGGGCGGGCGCTGAGCTTCCTCAGGCTAGAGCCTTCCGGGATCTCAGCCTGCCCTTTCCTCCCCATAGGAGTCTCGCCATTTCCCGCCCCTCCTTTCCATAATAGATAAACGGAAAGACCATTAATTGAAAAAGTAATAAGAAATAACAGTCTTCTTCTAATCCCTCTATTTGGTGCCTATAACATAACCTTGAATAATGCTTCTTTATACAACGACACTGATTGATCCAAACAAATTTTATTAATAAATCCTAAACTAAAGAAAGAATGTCCAGACTCATGTCTGAACATCCTTTATTATCTCACGATTGTCCACGCTGATAAAGCGTTGCATCCACTTTTTTATCACCTGAAATCATCTGTGCCAATAACTTCGCAAGCACCATGCCATAAACGATACCGTTATCGCCGTAGGCAAGCAGGAAATGGCTGTTCGGATACTCTGGATATTCGCCGATCATCGGCAACCCATCGACCATTCCTCCGTAAAAAGCGGCGGATACGTATTCGGCTTCGACCTGAATCTCCGGAAAGAGTTTATGAAATTCTTGCAACAGCCCATCTCGTTTATGAATCATTTTCTGATCGCGTTCGACTGGATGATTGGTATCTTCGTCCAGCCCTCCGATGATGACGCGGTTATCCTTCGTCGAGCGGATGTACACGTAAGGTCGGGCGGTTTCCCAGATGAGTGTCCGGTTATGCCACCCTGTGAAATCAGGCACCGGAGCTGTTGTCACAGTGTACGTACTGACAAAGCGCGCCTTCTTTTCTTTCTTGATTTCCATATCATTGTAACCAGCTGCAAAAATCACTTTTTCTGCCCGGATGATGTTTCCTTGCCCCGTTCGGATGACAGGCTTCCCATCTTCATAATGCAGCCCCGTCATTTTAGTATGTTCAAAAACCTGTGCGCCTTTTTGATGCACGTAGTCAATCAATCCATGAGTGAACGCTAGTGGATTCATTTCTCCATCATTCTTTACATAGACTGCGCCTTGTTTTTCAAAGGAGTAATGCTCCCGGATCCAGTCGCTGTCGACCCATTCGACTGGTGCACCTTCGCTTTTCAACCACTGATATTCCTTTTGGAAAGCAGGCAGATCACCTTCCTGACTGACATAATAGAGGGTATCTCTTCGCTTGAATTCAGTATCGATCCTTACCTTTTCACACGCTTGTTCAATGTCGTCGATCGCTTGCTGACAAAGCTTGTAATGCTTTGCAATCGCTTCTTCTCCAAAGGTGTGGATCAAGTCGGTGAAGTATTTTTCTCCGGAAGATTGAAGGATCGTCGTATTCGTGCTGGTGCTTCCCGAACCGACCTTCTCCTGTTCAATGATGACCGGACGAAGCCCCTGCTCCGCTAAATAATACGCGCATTGTGCCCCTGAACTTCCTGCTCCGATAATCAACACATCACAAGTGAGGTCTTTGTCGAGAGCTGGATAGGACGGAGTTTCCTCCATTGTTTCCGGCCAATAATACGTTCCTGATTGGATATCCATAGATGCCATCGCCCTTTTTTCGTTAGTATGGCTGAGTGACTTCTAGTTTATCCATGTCGCACATTCGTCTTCCAGGCCTTGTCTTCATCCATCATTTTTTTCGCTGCATAAATCAAAATGAATTGGAGGAAAATGATTGGAAGTCCCATTAATCCTGAGATTACTTCTAACGGCGCGAGGCCGCCGATTCTCATCAAAACAAGCGCGACCCCAGTAATGATTGTAGCAATCACAATACGCAACAGCTTCGGCGGTTCGAATTTACTCATATCCCTTGTACTCGTATACGCAGCCACCGTATAGGTCGTCGAATCCAGCGTTGTGGTTAAGAAAATAAGAGCGACAACCATAAAGACGACAATGGCTACTTCCCCGAAAGGTAACGTCGACAGAATTTGAGGAATGGCGGCCATCCGTTCTTCATTTTGAACGAATTGTAAAATGTTCCGATCCCCTGTCAGATAACTATGGACGCCTAAACCACCGAGAACACCTGTGGCAATCCAGGAAATCAATGTCGGGGCTAAAAAGTAGGTTAAAATCATTTCCTTGATCGTTCGCCCTCTGGAAATTTTAGCGGCAAATACACTGTGAAGCATCGCCCAGGTCGCACTGTAGGCGAACCAGAACACCGTATTACTCTGGATATGCGAAGCTTCCCCTTGATGAACGGAATCTGTATTCAAAGAGATATTCATGTAGTTGGACAACAGAAACGAAACACTATCCGAGAAGTAATTCAAAATAAAGACGCCAGGTCCGGCAACTACGATGAACAACGCGAATAACCCGGCTAAGTACATATTCAGCGTACTGAGGCGCTTGATTCCTTTTTCAATGCCTAAGTAAGCACTTAATGAGAACAGGAAGACCCAAATGATCGTAACGATTAATGTCATGCCGAAATTCACTTCTATGTTTAATAAAGAAGAGAGATTATGGGTAATGATCGGGGCACCGAGTCCAAGCGTAACGGCCGCACCAGCCAGAATGCTGATCAGAAACAATACATCAAGCAGTTTACCTCCCAGTCCGTCTGTAAACTTGTCACCGAATAATACGCGGCAAGCTTCTGATATTCTCATCATTGGCCGTTTCCTCACGTGCAAAATGTAGCCCATTGCAGGGGCGATCAGGACGAAAATCGCAAACACTTGGAAGCCCCATAGGAACATACTGTAGGCATTCCCCCAGAGCAACGCTTCGGGTGACCCTGCTTCCACTCCCCCAGGCGGATCGTTGGCAACAGACGTCCATTGCAGCATCCCCGTTCTCATGATCGTCGAGCCGACACCCATCGCAACCAGAATCGATGCATATTCAAATAACGAAAACTTCGGTTTTTCCTGTGGGTCCCCAAGCACTACCTGACCATATTTAGAAAACGATAAATATAATCCCGCTATAACTAAAATAATTCCATACCATAAATATCCCCAGCTGAATACTTCCACGATGTAATCAAAAATCGAGTTGAGCACTTCCAGCGATTCCGATTCATATAGAGCAAACGGAATACTGATGGCGACAATGATCAGTAGAGATGGAATGAAAATTGACAAGTCGATCAATCTTTTCCTGTTCATTGAACTCTCCTCCTTATGATTGTAACTCTGTTAAAACGTAGTGCGTTTCCTTTATGATCACCAGAGATTGGATGGCGGGAACATCAATTGTTCAGCATATTGTGAACTGAATGAGCATGAATCCCTCTCGAATCCATTCTTTTTAAACCAACACTAAAGTAGAACAGAATCACTATTCTAAAAAAATGAAACGGTGGTTGTTTAACCGGAATGGAAGGTTGTAAAACATAAAAAAACGCAGGAATTCATTTTCTGAATTCCTGCGTTTTTATCAGCTCGTCGTTCACGACTGCTCTCGCGCCTTTTATGCTTTTCTGCTGAACGGATGAAGTATTTTTGCAGACCACTTAAAAATATTGATATTTTTGTTTGTGATCAGTTCCTCCACGTATTTGTTCTGAAGCATTTTGATCAATCGGTCCAGCTGTTTATTATCGAGCCCTTCAACTCTTCTTCTTAACGTCAGCGAATCATGATAACCCTGATATAGTGGCTGGACAAGTTTTTCATAATTACCTATACCGATAATGTCATGAGCCGCATAGATCCCGGTCAGCATCGATTCAAATTGACCGAACCCGAAGACAGGCGTGATCGCCCCCCAACAGTTTCCGATAAAAAAGGTGTTGCCAATCCGGGAGCTCTCCGTCTTGCCGATCCGATAATCTTTCACTTCGTATTCATTCAATATTTCAAAATCCTGATCGAGCTTCTTCGAACATTCCTCCACACACTTCTTCCATAGTACCTCTTTATCCAATCCTTCATTCTCAGGATATTGAGGATAAACCAATACAAGCGAGGCTTCATGATCTGAATGAGGAAGCAAATAGGCCATCCCTTTCGGTGCAAAATCATTGTCAAAGAAAGCGTGGGCTTCCGATTCATCAAAGCTTCCCGTAATGACCGCTCCCTTGAAGCTGGCCCTGAAGGCTGTATCAAACGGCTGGAGCTTCATCGAATCGGATGGATCGCCTGTTGCCAAAACGACGTGTGTATATTGTTTGGCGATTTGATCATAGGAAGCATCATAATTGTAGTGTATCGTCCCTTTGAATTGATCAGCCAGCTGCTTCTCATAAGCCTCCGGATGCTTCCCTCTCATATTCGTAAAGCCTAAATGCCCTTCCATTTCACACCGTTCATTTTTGGAATAACAAAATAGCTTCTGGATATTGCTTGAAGGCTTCAAATGGATATCATATGTCTCAGATAGCAATTTGACCCCATCATCAAAAGGGTACTGAAACATAGAAAACATGGCTTCCGCTATGACAAAACGATCCCCTACCATTCCGCGTCTTTCGAAGACATCGACATCATAGCCATGCTTTTCCAACGTGATGGCACACGAAAGCCCAGCCAGTCCCGCTCCGATTATTCCGATTTTCATCATCATCCTTCCTCCTTTCATACCAATCCTTGCCTTTAGTATGAAACGGGTGGGAAGGTTCTATGCAAAATCAAAAAGTCATCCGTCAATCAATAATTTTAACTTTTATAAAAATACTATTATAATGTTATTTTTTTAGGTAAAAATAATTATATATTGTAATATAATTGTAAAAAAATTATTGCCATGATAATCTTTTATCAAATAAAACATTAGGAGGAAAGGCAATGTCAAAGAGACCGAAGAAACCGTTGTTAAAAAGATGGTGGTTTTGGGCATTGGCGATTATTCTATTTTTTATGCTTATCGATGATGAAGATGAACCAATCGAAACGGTGATTAGTGAGGACGACATAGCAGTAACAGAAGAAGTAGAAGCTGAATCGGAACCAGAATCCTCAGTGGATGAAGAGCCTCCTGAAGAAGCTTTAACTGCTTATAACGTCGGGGATACCGCACAACTTAATGATCACCAATTAACTGTGCTGAAGGTCGAGAAGTCAAACGGAAATAATTATGATCAACCTAAAGAAGGCAAAGAATTCGTAATCGTTAGCGTACAAATTGAAAATGTAGGATCAAATGAAGTATCCTATAACTCTTTTGATTTCGAAATGTCAAATAGCCAAGGTCAAATTGTAGAGCCAGCATTTACTATTGTTGATTCAGACACCTCTTTGGAATCTGGAGATTTAGCTACTGGAGGGTCAGTTACTGGAACTGTGGCATTTGAACAACCTAAAGATGATCAGGGTTTAAAGCTTCATTATGAGCCTGGCTTTTGGTCAAATGATCAAATAACCGTAAATATTAAGTGAATTGAAGAGACCGACGACGGTGAAGCTTTTCATAATCGAACTAAAATCTCTCTCTGATAATGATCATTAACAGAGAGAGGTCTAGTTAGAGATAAAAATACTTTTTAAACACTAAACTTAATCCCAGTCAAACGCTCAGATTCTCGCCACAATCGATCCGCGACCATGACGTCATACGCTTCCGTTTTAGGGTGGACCAGCACTGGATCTCCTTTCATTTCCATCCGTCCTGATGGTCCTAAATAACGGCCACCTTCAAGCGTTGGATCTGTTGCTGCGCGAATACCAGGCAGCGCCCCGTCATAAGCACTCTGGGTCAGCCTTTTCAAAAGACCACCAAGCATTTTAAAGAGGAATTTATCCTCGACATGCCTAGCAAGGTTCGTTTGAGCTCCCCCAGGATGGGCCGCCAGACTCTTCATTGATAATCCAGCCTTTTCTATTCTCCGCTGCAGTTCAAACGCAAACAAAAGGTTGGCAAGCTTGGACTGGCTGTACGACTTCATCGGGGTATATCCGCTCCCGCCTTCAAACATCAAGTTATCGAAATCAATTTTTCCAGACTTGTGGGCATTACTTGAAATCTGGATGATTCTCGCATTGTCCGTCGCCTTCAGCTTGTCAAAAAGAAGAGCCGTCAAGGCGAAATGACCCAAATGATTCGTTCCAAGCTGGAGTTCGAATTCGTCTTTCGTCTTGCCATAAGGGGTGGTCATAACCCCTGCATTATTCAGCAAAACATCCAAACGGTCATACTGTTTATTAAAATCTTCTGCAAAAGCTCGGACAGAGTCCAAATCTCCGAGATCGAGATGCATGACTTTTATCGAAACCTCAGGAACTTCCTGCTTGATCGCTTCAAGCGCTTGCTGTCCCCTTTCCAATGAGCGGGAAGCTAAGATGACCTCCGCTCCCTTTTTGGCAAAAACCTTGACCGACTCAAAGCCGAGGCCACTGTTGCCACCTGTCACAATCATCACTTTATTCACTAATGATGGAATATCCTGTACGGACCATTCCTGATTATCCATAACCTTACACGCCCTCTCCATTTGTGTTGTGCCCGATGACAATCCATACCCTCTCTTGCTTGCAGGAAATCATCAATCCACAGGTTTGAATAACGATTTGAAAAAGCCTTTGATTCCGCGTTCTTCCTTTTCACTGTTCTCATCTGTACTTGTGTCGATCCAAATCTCCTCTTTTTCAATGGCTTCATCTAGCGCAAGGACTGCTCCGATATCCGTATCGGATTCCTGGTTATAGACGGTCGTATGACGAATGCCGTGTTTGTTGGCGGCTGTGCGATACGGTTTGTAAAAACGGGAGCTGATTTCTCCATTTAATAGGAGCTTCGCATTCGGGTACTCTTTCATAAGAGCATCCACTTCATCGAGCCCTTTCTTCTGCATGACTTGGCCCTTCGTCAAAGCGACCACGATCCGCTCCCTTAGCGTTCCGAGGAACCTTTTCCTTTCTCCAGGCTTCGTTTCTTTGGTTCCGTATATCCCTTCCTGCAAATAATCATCAACATCCGGTTTCTTCATCTATATCACCTCATTTTGTGTAAACACTCACTTATATGCTTTTATTTTACCAAAACCACCTTATGGAACTAAAGAAAGTGCCTGCCCCTGAATTAGACAGACACTTCCTTCTACTAATCAATTCGTTCAAATGATGTTGTACTCTTCCTTCACAACTTCTTTTTCACGGACAAAATGAATGCATGTCACAAACAGGCAGACGGCGATGACGGCAATGATCATTCCGAGGATCCCTGCAGAATACAAATAGCTGAAGTTCGCGATCGATACGACGGCAAGCAGGACGGCGACCGCTGCTGAATAGGTCCCAAATCCTTTGACCGAACCATTCCATGTCCACTGATTGGATCGATCCAGCAAGCTGACTAGAACGATTGTCAGCATATTGACAGTCATCCCGATCCATACAGGGTGGATGTTCAAATAAAAGTCGTTGACCGCCCAGCCGCCAAAATGGTACCAGAGCAGGCCGGAAAACGAACCAGTGAACAAGGAAACGAGTGCAGCTCTTTTTGTCACGACAGGCCAAAAGATTGCGGCGACAACTGGTGCAAATGTCGCTGAGTTCCTTGTCACCCAGGCGACGACGTTCCACCATGCCGACTGTTCAGATCGGAGAAGCGCGAAGCCGACCATTAAGACCGTCAGCAATAATAACGACCATTTCGTGTACTTGATCAGCTGTGCATCTGTCGCTTTTTTATTCAAAGCACTTCCGACGTCTCGTCCAAGACTGGTTGCTCCCGAAAATTGACACGGGGCTCCCCAGCTTAGAGCAGCCGCCCAGAATCCAAGGAAAAATAAAGCGACGAGCGGAGCGGGTAACGTTTCCATCAGGTATAAAGGAACCGCGACGAGTCCTTGCGCCTGGCCTGGTACGACCTGTGCGGCCGCGAGACCAAACACGACCGCTCCAATGATGAGAGGGATCCCTAGAATAGAGGCGTACAATAATCCATTGCGCCCCTGCTCCGGCGTTTTACAAGACAACGCCATTTGAAAGGCGGCCTGAGCAAGAATGACGTTGAACAAAAATGTCCCGAACCATGCCAGAATCGTCTGCAGGCCGGCACTTCCCGGCGCCGCATAGCTCGGCTTTTCTTCAAACAATGTTCTAAGCCCGTCAATCCCTGGGTTCAAAAAGAACGCATACGTTCCGATGGCGAGCATGATGAAAAAGACAATCACATTACTCAACTGGGTTAAACCGACTGCCCACATGCCGCCGAATTGTAAATAAATGAATAATAAAAGTGCTGTAACCGCGACGGATAGGACAAGCGATAACCCTGTGAAAACCGAAAGGGCAGAAGCAAAAGCCAAGGCGGTCGCGACAGACCACATCGGGAACGTGAAGGCTGTAATCGCTCCCGCCACCCCGCGTACTTTGTCTCCATACCGATCCCCTAACAACCCCGAAATCGTGACGAGCGCTTTTTTTCTGAACGGAGCAATCAGGACAAGCGCGATGATCAAGACGTGAATTGTTTCAGCGACGCCATACCAAATGGCAGAAACCCCTTGTAAATAACTGAGCTCGATGATCGCAATATAAGACGATCCCGAAAAAAGTCCGGTGATGCACACCGTTACGAATAATGTGTTGAATCCTCTCCCACCAACAAAAAAACCATTCCCTCCGGCTGCAACCTTTCTTTTCGCAAACTGGCTGATGAAGATCAAGAAAAAGGTATACGCCAACGCAAATCCTACAAACCAAAAGCCTACATTTGTCATAATTAAACTCCTCCTCATGAAAACAAAAAAACGGCCTCTCCCTAAAAGGAAGAGACCGCTTCTCTCCCTCATCTTTCAGACGTGACGTCTGTTGGAATGAGCACCTTGTCACGATGGACAGGTTGCTGCAGGATCGCGGGACCAAGTTCCTCCCCTGCTCTTGATAAGGATGTCGTTTCACTATTTTATTATCTAGCACTGTACCGCAGCGCACAGGTGAAGTCAATGATTTTTCTGAATATTACTAAAAATGACCTAGAGGATTGGCGAATCTAGAAGGATTTCGCCTTCGCTATAAAAATACGACAAAAACTTCTCTTTTTCCATTTTTTGTAGGCCGTATGACCCTCCACTTTTGTAGAAGGAATCCCCTTTATGGACTAAAGGAGATCACACCTTTTTCCCGAAAGTTTATATATAAGACAGGGTTTCACCACCTACTGCCGAAAGGGGATTTATATGCTGAACAATTATGCCTTAAAAAACCTGCTATTCAGTATTTTACCGCATAAGGAACAGAAAACCTGTGAGAAGAAGCTGATCAAGGTCATCAAGCAGCTGAAGATCGAGGATTATCATTTTAATTGGGATCGGAGCAGCTGTTATATTGAATTCCGTTACAAAGGAGAAGCTTACCGCGTCGATCATTCAGTAGAGAAAGCGAAGGAAAAAGGCATTCTTTTGAGGAACGGCTTGGATTGTATAAACGACTTGACCCAAACGCTTGAGGATTTGAGTCAGATTATCGACCGGGGGACGTATCCGTTCGAAGACTGGATTTATGGTATGAAGCACGACCCTACCAAAGAGCATACGCCGGAATATGAAGAGGAATTTCATATCAAATACAGAGCATCGGGGCGGCCGGACTATTCGGAGTTTTACCGAAATGAAGAATACGCCGATGCGTTTTATCAGAGGGATGAGGAAGAACCGATCTATCAACAGCGCAAATAGATGCAGGGAAAAGCTCCTCCATTTGTCCAGGTTCTGGATGAATCGAGGAGCTTTTTTCCTGTTTTGAAAGCTCTACTTTTGCATTTTCTTCAAACGGTTGTATAGTACGGGTAAAGGAAGTTTTGGAAAGGACTGTGAACATCTGATGTTATACATATGGCATATTGAAAGGATCATCGAGGAGATTCTCGAAAAGCACTCTCTCCCGATCACGTACGAAGCGAATAATCAATTATCTGCTCCGATGAGCTTTAACGTATCGAACAATACGCTCAGCTTCAACTATCTCGAGGTCAACGGGTTCCTTAGCAAAATTAAAGGAAACGAGTCAAAGGAAGATATCGTCAAAATCATCATATGCCATGAAATCGGCTATTATCTGACGTTTCAAAAGCACAGACATGACCTGAGAACGCTGATGTACGGAGAAGATGAAGAAGTGGCCGAGCTACAAGAGATAATCGAGACGAACGCCTGGGATTACGGGAGAGCACTCGTGCCTGAGGAACTGGTTTCTTCCTATGATGATGTGCGCGATTTGAATCGACAGCTTGTAAAGGGATTGTAGAAAAACGCCCAATCTGGACAATCAGATTGGGCGTTTTTCTATGTTCATCGTCTCCGGAGTCTATTTGGTCACTGCCTGGTCACCCATTTTCATCCTACTTAGGTGAACACACTCTCTATCTCTGATTCTACGAATATAGTGAAGAGAACCTTAAAACAAGAAAGGAGATTTTATATGGGCTATCCAAATATTCCTGATATTAACCCGGAGATCGATTTGGACCGTGTAGAAGTCATTGACTTGTTGCTTGCATCCATTGGTTTGGAAGAACTGAGTCTTGCGCACCTTGTCAACGCTGAAGCTGAAAAATTACAAAGAGCGCTCGGAACGCTGCAAATTCCTGGAACAGACGGAGAAGATGAAGAGGATTACTTCCCGAACCTCATCGACGACTCTCTCGACAATCTATTAGCTATCAATCGTAACATCAACAAGACACTGAAGTTCGCGATGCACAAGGAGTTTATTTTGCTGACGAAGCTTGAAGATGTGATTGATTTTGCGGAGGAATTCACGCCTCCTGTCGTAGAAGAATGTGAATGCGAGTTAGATGTTCCAACGTTTACAGTGCCAGCAGTCATTGACGAAATTGGTGGCGAAGGAACGTTGAGTTTCCGCATGATCGCTTGTGAAGACTGTGTAGTAGGAGCAGATACGCTGACAGTTACCTTCACTCCAACAGATGCAGCTGTACCTGTGACAACCGCTACATTCGTTCCAGGTACTGTCCGCCTAGATTGTGAAGAAGATACAGCTACTGTTTTCGCAAGGGTGTTGGTTTCCGGTGGACCAGTCGGAAATCCTGTCGTCGGGGAATATGTTGTCGTATTTACAGTCAATGCAGATGACGAAACGATTCAAGCGATCGGATTCCGTGGTGGAGCACTGGCCTTTAACGAAACGATTACCGTACCAGAAGGCACAGATATTACAGTAACAGACTGCCCACTTCCGGATAACGGAAATGACACAAACGGGTAAAATGCACCATTGAATTTTGATAGGAAGGAGGAAACTCATGGGATATCCAAACATTCCGGACATCAATCCGGACATTAATTTGAATCGCGACGAAGTCATTGATTTACTACTAGCATCAATTGCTTTGGAAGAACTGTCTCTCGCACACCTTGTCAACGGAGAAGCGGAGAAGTTGCAAAGAGCTCTTGGAACGCTGCAAATTCCAGGGACAGACGGAACAAGTCCCGATGACTATTTCCAATCATTAATTGATAATTCTTTTGACAACCTGCTGAGAGTGAACCGCAGTATCAACAAAACATTGAAGCTCGCGATGCACAAAGAATTTATTCTTCTGACAAAGTTGGAAGACATTCTCGACTTTGTCCGAGAGGAACAGCCACCTGTGCCACCGACACCACCACTATTATGCGACCAGTGTTCGATCCGAGCTGAAAATGAACAAGGAGGTCCAGACCCTGTCGCTGCTGTTGTAGATGGTCAACCATTGACTGGTACAACTACCTACCTCATCAACCTTTGTAATAACTGTGGAGGGTCGAATAACTTCAATTTCGACTTTGTATTAGAGGACGAGGAAGGTCAGGACTTCAACTTCAATTTCACGCAAGGACGCGCGACACGTATCATAGCCTGCGATCCAGAAAACGACACAGCCACCTTCGAAGGTACGATCAACCTCGCTAGTGGGGACTCCTATTTTGCAACGGTCACGATTACAGAAACAACGATTACCTTTTCGGCGGTGAACCTAGAAGGTGGAACACCTCAAACGTTCAACGCAACATTGACCATCGACCCAGTCGAAACCGAAATCGAACCATGTCCACGACCTGAATAAACAGAAGAGTGCGCTGATCGCGCGCTCTTTTTTTGTTGACCACTTCATTTTCGGGCGTTTGCCCATGACACAGAATATCAGCCTCCTCCATACGTTATTACATGTGATTCATGAATAGGAGGACACCAAACGATGAGTATGCCTACGATTCCCCCTGAACCTCACCGCCCCAACCGGAAAGAGGTCATCATTGATTTATTAGAATCGATCGCATTAGAGGAAATTGCCCTTTCCCACATTTTAAATGCTGAATCAGAAAAAATTCAGGCATTCGTCGGCGAATGTCTCAACTTCCCGACGAAGCCTTCGAGTAAAGAAATCATCAAATTCAATAAAGGCGTCACACAGCTTCTCGAATCTGTTGTCATGAAAGAATGGATTCTACTCAGAAAGCTTGAGAATGTATTAGACTTCGAGGATGACTGCGAGCCCCATCATAAGAAATGCGAAAGTCGCTGTCACTGCTCTCCATGCCACTCCTGTCACTTCCCGGTCTGCAAATGCCGTTGTTCTCATAAAAAGCATAAAGATCATGACTGCTACCCAGGTAAGTGACGATGAGAGAAGTGGAACCAAAACTATTGAAACCTTTAGTCGCTGGTTTTCAATTGGAAAAAACGCTGACGAAATACATCGTATCTCAACATAATTTCCTATACTGTCAAAAAGCCGCTGACCTTGATGCTTCCGTTGGAAAGACCACGTTCACCTTGTTACGCCAAATCAATGAGCTGCAAAAAATATTGAATCAGAAAATCATGCTGTATCGCGATCGCTTTTCAGAAGCGGACGTTTATGCTGTTTACTGTGAGCACCCGGACTACGAAGGGTTGAATGATGGGACATTTGTGGACCGCATCGAGGACATGTGTGAATTATCCACAAAGTGTGCCATCAAGGAATGGAATAAAAGCCAAATCCGCAACGAAGCGAAACAAGCGTGTTTTCTTTTTCGTGAGCGAAGAAAGTGGCTGGAGATTTATAAGACGATCCATAATGAAACGAAAACGGTCTGGCTGGCGCAGCGTCATCATTAAAAAGAGCCATTGGGATGCCGACTCCCAATGGCTCTTTATCAGTTATTTGTCATCGCGGCGACTACGATTGTCAGGATCAAAAGGGGCAAGAACACGATCAGCATGACCACCACTTTGATGTTATCTGGATTCGAAAACAAGGACTGGCGATAACGGTAGGTCATCAAAGCGAGCGCGATCATCGCAACGATTGCAATCCCTGCATACATCACCGTCGATCATCTCTATCGTCTGCTGAAGTCGACATTTTTCAATAGCCTAAAACCGTTTTCACTTCCAGATATTCCTCGATGCCGAAGTCTCCCCACTCTCTTCCGATTCCAGATTGTTTATAACCACCGAACGGCGCTGCAAAGTCCGCTTCGGCATCATTGATTTTCACTCGTCCGGCACGGATGCTTGAAGCGACGCGGCGTAACTCTTCTTGATCTTTGCCGTACACATATCCGGCCAGTCCATATACGGTATCGTTCGAGATCTCAATCGCTTCTTCAATCGAGTCATACGTGAGCACACACATGACGGGTCCGAAGATCTCTTCCTGGGCGATCGTCATTCCGTTATCGACGTCCATGAAGACGGTCGGCTTCACGTAATACCCTTTTTCCAGGCCTTCCGGTTTCCCTGTGCCTCCGACGAGAAGACGCGCTCCCTCTTCCTCTCCTTTTTCAATATAGGACTGGACCGTGTTCCATTGTTTTTCTGATACGAGTGGACCGACTATATTCCCTTCACGAGGGTCGCCGACAGGAAATTCCGGGAGGACGCGTTGGACGGCTTCCTCAAACTCTTCTTTCATGGAAGAAGGAATGAGCGTCCTTGTCGCGGCTGAACACACTTGACCTGAGTTGGTCGCAATATGGTTCACCGCTGCTTTGGCTGCCTCCTCGACATCTGCATCCTCAAGGACAACGAGCGGAGACTTACCGCCAAGCTCCAAGGCGACTTTTTTAATCGTTTCTGAAGCGTTTTTCATAATCTTTTCACCTGTTGCGCCTGATCCTGTGAACGATACAAAATCAATATCAGGATGCGAACTGATGCCGTCCCCGATCACATCTCCTGTTCCGTTGACAAGGTTGAAGACACCTTTTGGAACACCGACTTTATCAAAAATCTCAGTCAAAATGATGGCAGCAAACGGCGTCTGCTCAGCAGGCTTTAAAATGACAGGACTGCCGGCAGCAAAGGCGCTTGCGATTTTTGTCGACGTCTGATTCGTCGGGAAGTTCCACGGCGTGATCAGACCACTGACCCCAATCGACTCCTTCATCCGAGTATGTCCGTCATGCTCCTCTACAAACGAAAACTTCCGCAACGATTCTGCTGCTTGTGAAAAGTGGTTGTATCCCATCATGAAGTGTACATTTTCAGAGACTTCTAGCGGTGAACCAAGTTCATCCGTGATCGTCTCGATAATGTCTTGTTTGCGATTCTCATATTCTGCCGCAATCTTCTCCAGCATCTCGACACGCTCTTCCTTTGTCGTCTGAGAAAAGGAAGGAAACGCATCGCGCGCAGCCTGTACGGCTTTATCTAAATCTTCTTTTGTCCCAAGACTGATCGTTCCAATAACCTCTTCAGTAGCAGGATTGATGACTTCTTCTGTTTCTGATCCGGTTGATTCGACCCATTCACCATTGATGTAATGTTTCTCATAGTTTCGCATGAAGTTTGTCTCCTTTTGATAAAAGATTATGATGGACTGTATCCTTTATCTGGGAGTTTGAAACATCAGAAAATCATTTTCGCCTGAATAAGTAAAAGAGGACGGCTAAGAAAATGACGCCCGCCAAAATATACGAAGAATACACGACCAGCGGCACATTCCCATCTTGGTGATTGACACCAATTCCGATGAATGCCCATACAAACACGAGTGGATACACCCAGTCATCTTCAAGCTTCATAAAGAAAATTGCGAGTCCTGTAGCGATCAATAATAATAAAAGCGTCCAAATCTGTTCGGAGATCCCGAATCCATCCCAATTGATGTATTTCAGGAAATAGCTGATGTTGGCAATCGTCGCCACGCTCACCCAGCCCAGGTATACAGAAAAGGGCAGCTGATCCCAAAACGATGCGCCAGCCTCTTTTAGCTTCACATACAGACGAATCAAGGTCACAAGAAGCAGCAGCATGACGATGACGGATAGACCGAAAAATTCGTAATGCCACATAAAAATCCATAAAGTATTCCAGATGCAGCTCAACACGAATAAACCGCTCGTCTCCTGGTAGATCGGCAGGTTTCGTCTACTCTTCGGAAACTGCCTGAGCACCCAGATTGCAAGCAACATATAAATGAGTCCCCAAATACTGAACACATAACCAGCAGGGGTAAATAAGACGTTCAACCGGTTCGATATCTCCCCCGTCGTCTGGCCGTTCAATGGCAAGGCATTCGCAAGTCCGTTGACGGTGATAACGACGATGAGCGCGATCAAATTCAGAAAAAATTTCCCCATGTAAAAAACTCCTTTCTGCTCAAATATAGTATTCCTTTCAGGTTATGATTCAAACCGGGTGGATAGGCTAGTGATTTGGGGAAGGGTTTGTGGGTTATTTGAGAATTCGACATAGGAAACGGAGAAATCGACAAAGTTCTTATAGAATTCGACACAGGAATTAAGGAATCCGACAATGTTCGTGCAGAATTCGACACCGAAACTAGAGAATTCGCACAGATCCGGTCACGAAAAAAAGCCTCCCCGCCCCCAGGAAGACTTCTGAATCGATTACAAATAGACAGCAGACGGATTGTCAGAAATACGTTCAATTTGCAGGAATTCGAAGGAAACCTCCTGCTTCTCGCCTTGCGGACTGCATGCATAGACGCCTGCCATAAACGGGGTGTCGTCTGATACGTCCAAGTGGGAGATGCGAATTTGCTGCCAGTTCTCTCCGTCATGCGAGACGTCTACATACACATTTTGCGCCACTTTGGAAATCCGGTAATACAGCTCCACTTCGTCTATGTCAACGTATTGAGTCGACCAGTCCGAATAACCGCGGTTCGTCACCACGGCACCTAGCTTGCTCTTGCCATCTGGAATGTATTCTAAGGACGTTTTCACCCACGTGTTCTCTGACGTTCGGATCATCAAACCAGCCTGATCGTAGCGAGAACGAGGGCGAGACGTCACTTTTGTCGTCATTCTGAAATTCCCTTCAACCTCAGCAAATAGAAAATGACCGTTATCCGCTTGGAAGCCGTAATGCGTTTTCTGCCAGAAATCCGTTTCTTTATCTGTCTCCATCACTAATCGACGATCGTCCACTTTCCAACGTTCAGGTTCACAATACCATTGCAAGCGGTCATCCAGGCTGGACGTTTCGAATTTTTCCTCTAAAAAAATGATAGACATACACTTTCCTCCTTCATAAAAAAACCTGATCCCTTGTAAGGATCAGGCCTTGATGCTTAATCGAACAATACGCTGACAGAGTGCTCTTGCTGGACACGCAACAAAGCGTCCGAAAGCAGCGGTGCGACAGAAAGCGTCGTAATCTTGTCGATTTTCTTTTCTTCCGGTAAATAAATCGAGTTTGTCACGACGAGTTCCTTGATCGCAGAATCCTGCACTTTTTGAATCGCCGGATCCGAGAAGACTCCATGCGTACCGCAGGCATAAATGTCATTGACACCACTCTCTGAGAGGGCAGCGGACGCCTGAGCAATCGTTTCGGCTGTATCAATCATGTCATCGACGATGATGACATTTTTCCCTTTTACATCACCGACAACGTTGCTGACTTCAGGCTCACCTGGTTCAGGACGGCGGTTATCGACAAAAGCAAGCGGCGCATCGAGGATGTTCGCTACTTTTCTCGCCCGGCTTAACCCACTTGTAGCAGGGGCTACCACGACAACATCCGAAATGTTTTTCTCACGATAGTACTCCGCAAGAATCGGAATTCCAAGCAGCTGATCGACAGGGATATTAAAGAAGCCCTGAATTTGCGGTGCATGCAAGTCGAGGGTCACGACGCGTGAAATTCCCGCTTTTTCCAGAAGGTTGGCAACCAACTTCGCTGTGATCGGTTCGCGTGGGCGCGCTTTACGGTCCTGGCGAGCATAGCCGAAGTACGGAATCACGACGTTGATCGTCTTGGCGGACGCTCGCTTCATCGCGTCGATCATAATGAGAAGCTCCATCAAATGTTCGTTGACCGGCTGGGACGTGGACTGGATGATGTAAATATCATTTCCACGGACACTTTCCTCGACATTGATTTGTACTTCTCCGTCACTAAAGCGTTTGACAGAACTCTTTCCTAGCGGTACGTCCAGGATATCCGCCATTTCCTTGGCCAGTGGCTGGTTGGAATTAAGGGCAAACAGCTTCATTTCAGACTTTGAACTCATGTAAATCTCTCCTATATCAAAAGGTAATCGCACTTTTCTTAAATCGTCTTTGCTATTATATCATTTTTAGCTCAGACCCTGCTAACTTCAGTTAATGATTTTTTTCCGACATGATTGAGAGGCTTGGAGGTGCGGGGAAGCACTCGCTTTCCACGGGCGTAAGCTGAGCTGCGCGGTTTCCTTCCCCTATGAATTCAGCTGACACACATCCTTTGATAAAAGTTCAAGTTGTCGAGGGGCATTCTTTTCTATATAATGGATGTATCACGAACGAGTAAAGGAGGGGAAATCATGCTTACATGGAATGTGGATACGATGAAACAGAAGAAATATCGAGTGCTCATGGTATCTATTATTGGAACTTTTGCCGTACAAGGGACACGTATGCCCTTTTTTAGACAGTTCCAATATGACACAACCATGTAAGCCTATTTTCCTGAACGCAACCACAGGGATAGCTTCCCTGTGGTTTTTTTGTGCAGGTATAGGTGATCGAAAGGACGAAACTTATGAACATTACACCTATACAGAAGCTTTATATTTACATCTTTTTTGGACAGCTGTTTTTCGACCGTGCCCTTTGGGTGATCTATCTTGGAGACCAAGGCATGACGCTTGGACAGATCGGGATTCTGGAAGCTGTCCTACACTTGACGATTGTTTTATTCGAATTGCCGACCGGCGTAATTGCCGATTTATACGGTAGAAAAGTCAGTCTGTTATACAGCCAAGTGTGCAGCTTGCTATACGGCGGGCTTATGATGGTCAGCGACAGCTTCAGTTTGTTCACCGTCGCCTTCATGTCGATGGGATTGATGGTCACGTTCCAATCCGGCGCTGAGCAGTCGTTTGCTTACGATACGTTGAAGCAGGAGAAAAAAGAGGGCGAATACACGCGGGTGTTCGGCAATATGACCGCCATCGCCCTCCTCTCCCTCAGCCTGGCGAAGTTAGTCGGCGGTTTTTTGGCGGAGATCGATTGGATGTGGGTTTACGGCATTATGATCGCCTCGCACACGATCGCTTTCATCCCGCTTTCTT
This sequence comes from Halobacillus fulvus, assembly GCA_004078665.1. Lineage (GTDB taxonomy): Bacteria > Bacillota > Bacilli > Bacillales > Halobacillaceae > Halobacillus > Halobacillus fulvus. Next base: position 43,140 of record SCFO01000007.1, read on the forward strand.
TACTCAAGGAACCCGAACACGAGGTAGAGGAGCCTCCTCTTAAGCAAAAGTGGATGAATCAATGGAAGGGGCAACTGACGAAGGGCGTCGACGTATGGAAAAAGAATACGATTCTCCATACACCTGTCGCATTGTACATCATGACAGGTGCCGTCATGGTGATCATCGTCTTTTACGGACAGGAATATTTCGTTCGTCTCGGCTTCTCTTCTACGCTGATCGGATTAATTTTCACGATAGAAGGACTGCTCGGGGTTTGGATGGCCAAAATCGCCCACCGTGTCGAAAACCGGTTCAAATTCTTTTCCATCGTCTATTATGGATTGTTTCTGTTTCTCGTGTTCTTCCTCATCTTCATTTTTTCAAAAGCGTGGGCCGTGCTGCTGTCGTTCTTATTTTTGGCCCAGCTCGTCAGTCTGTTTGAACCGATCCATTCATCATTCGTTCAAAAGCATTTGAGCAGTGACGTACGAGCGACGTTCTTTTCGCTGATCGGCTTAGTCGAGAGCTTCGTGATTACCATCGCGTTCCCTCTCTTCGGCTTTGTGGCGGAGAGAATCGGATTCACGTGGGGATTCGCAGGACTCTTTATGCTATTCTTCCTTGTCCTCATCGTCTATGTCATCCCGAAAACCAAAACTCGCGCTTAATCCAAAAGACGCCTGGAATCCATTGTGGACTCCAGGCGTTTTTTTGGCTTTATTAAACTTCAATGTTGAATGAAGAGAGATGCGATCTCATCCTTGCCATAGCTTATAGCATGCTCTAAAAGTATTGTTTCCGTTCATCTATTTTTGGGAGGAGGAGCGAGAAATGGCGAGACTCCTATGGGAGGACAGTGCAGGCTGAGATCCCGCAGGAGCCCTGCGACGAGGAAGCTCAGCGCACGCCCATGGAAAGCGAGTCATTTCTCGCTCCTCCTAACTCCTTCATAAAAAACGGAAACCCTCCCCTATCTGAAGGCTATTTAAACAAAGCAAGCAGACGATCCCAAAAGCTTAGCTCTTCTTCCTCTTCAGCGTCTACCTCTTCCTCATCCTCCGCTTTAATACTCTCCGTCTTAATCACAAACTGAACCGAGCCGACCTTCTCATTTTTGGACGAAACAAACGACACCGGTTCAAAATCGGATCGATCGTATTCTTCGACCATCTTCTCGATTTCCGAATCAATTTGACCCGGCAAATCACTAGTAGAGGAGGCTAATTCAGACGTGCCGTTATAAAGTTCCGCGGCTCCGTTTTCGAGCTCATTCGTTCCGTTCGTCAGACTTCCAAGACCGCTGTGAAGCTCCGTGTAGGAACCGGCAAGCTGATTGACGCCGCCGGTATAGTCCTTAAGCCCGGCATGAAAGTCGCTATAATTGGACGACAGCTGCTGGAGTCCTTGCTGGAGGGCGTTCATCGATTCGGTCAAATCGACATTCTCCATGCTGCTTCCGACCTGATCGGCGATCGTCACAAGATTCGTCCGCATCGTTTCAAGAGACCCTGCGCTCTGCTCCAGTGCAGGACTCACTGCTTCGAACGCCTGCTTCACATTCGCATACGTGGCTTTTGCCGTTTGTGAAGCATGGTAGGTTTCAACTAGTTTGGCGACGACTTCCTGATCCGCTCCACTTTCATGCAACGCCTGAATCTCTGCTTCCGAAATCTGGTGCGCAGGAATCGCCGTCATGGACTGATCCAATGCCTGATAGGCCTGGTTGTACTGCTCCTTCAGGTTGCTGAGGCCATTTTCCACTTCTTCCAGTCCGCCGGCGATTTGACGGAGTCCGTCTTCCATTTTAGCTAAGTCGCCGAGGTTAACCTCAGAAGAGCTGCTGGAAACCGATTCACTCATTTGCTGAAGCGCGGACTGAATTGAGGCCGATCCATCAATCAACCCAGAAGAGCCAGCACTTAGCTCTTCCACGCCGCTTTTATATTGGACAGATCCATCATAAAGACGGGCTGTGCCGTCATTTAATTCGGCAACTCCATTCTTCAGCTCCCCGACGCCGCGATTGACTTCCGCGGTGGCATCGGATAACGAGGTCATATCATTTTTCACTCCCCCGATATCAGGGGCATCGAGTGACATCGAGGACGGAATCGCCGCGAATTCGATGCTTTCCAGTTCCAAATCGGTCACATCTGCGCTCACTGTGAAGCTGCCTTCGTTTTCCGGCAGGACGGTAAACGTCACCTGTCTGTTCTTCCCAGCATTCGCGATCGTCCCATCTGGCGCTTGGATATTTTCATAAATCGCCGAATCTAACTGCAGCGTAATTTGTAGCAAATAGTTATTGAAAAACGCAGCATCTGCCTGATCATTTTGGGTCGTATCGATTTGAATCTGGAGCTTGCCGTCTTTTCCTAACAGCTCATCTGGTGAGAAGGTCTCACCATCGAGCTGATACGAGACGTCGATGTTCCATGGGAGCGGTTTTCCCTCAAGGTCTCCTTGATAATAAAACTCTTCTCCCGAAGCCTCTGCTTCAATCTTATCTCCATTCTGCTCAATTTCACTGACATTTGTCAGATTCTGGACGTTCTTGTACGGGCCGTAATCGACAATTTCACCGGGTTCTGTGATCGTGAAATTGTTGACGACGTACATCGCTTCCTCGTTCCCGGAAGCATCCAACGTCGCATAAACGACTTCATGCTTTTCTTTATAAGCACCAGCGCCCTCTTCCGCCGACACCGGAAGTGTCGGCAGGAGGAGAAGCAAAGCTGTACCGAGAGCGGTCATTTTCTTCAACTTCATACTCATTCCCCTTTGTAAAAGTTTGCGTTCCATGTTGTTTTCTTGATGACTTTATCGAGTACGACGAGTAATGCCGGCAGGACAAACACGACCATTAGGAAGGCCAGCAATGCTCCCCGACCTAATAACAATCCGATTGATGAAACAATCGGGTTCGTCGAGGTGATCCATAGAATGAATCCGACGCTTGAGAGAATCGCAGCCGATACGAAAATCGCGAAAATCTTATCGTCGATCGTCTTTTTGATCGCCTCAAGCGCGGGCATTTCTTTTCGCAAATGGTTGTAATATTCCGTGAACAAAATCGCGTAATCGACCGTCGCGGCAAGCTGGATCGTACTGATCAGCAGGTAGCCGACATAGACAAGTGGCGTATCCATAAAGTATGGAAATGATAAGTTGACCCATACCGACACTTGAATCGTGATCAATAACACGACCGGAATGGTCAACGAGCGGAACGTAATGAGCAGGACGAGCGCTACGGTCACGACCGTCAGAATATTGACGAGCCTGTTGTCATCTTGGACGATATTCTTCATGTCGTACAAGGTGACGCTCTCCCCTAACAGATGCGTTTCGTCATAATAGGAATCCGCTGTCTCCTTCACTTTTTCAATAAAAGCAAAGGCTTCATCTCCTTCGGCATCTGTTTCAGTGTATAACGTAATCCGCGCATAATTATCGGAGTAAAACGACTCGGTCATCGACTCATTCAAGTAAGCCGGTGGAATCGCCGCTCCGACCATATTGACGTAGGAAATGACGCTCGACACTTCAGGAAATGCCTCAAGCTCCTGAACGAGCTCTTCCTCACTCGCCCGGTCTCCGGACGGCACCATGAGCACCATCGGCATGTTTTTGCCGAACTGTTCCTGAATTGCGGTAACGTCCTGGCCAGCTCTTGTATTGTCCGGATGTTCCCCTGTTCCGTATATGAACGACGTTTCGCTTTGAGCGAGAAAAGCTGGAACAATGACAATCACAAGCAGAATCAAGCTCGGCACTCTGAACTTCATGACACGCTTGCCGATCCCTTTAAAATCAGGGACGAACGGACGGTGCTGCGTACGGTCGATCCAGCGGTAAAACATCAGCGTCAAGGCTGGCAGGAAAATGATGACGCTAAGGAAGCTCAACAAAATTCCTTTCAGCAAGTTCAAGCCGAGATCTGCGCCGATGCCAAAGTCCATGAACGTCAGCGCCGTAAAGCCGAAGAACGTCGTCGAAGCACTGGCAATGATCGCCGGGAACGATCGTTTCATCGCCATCTGCATCGCCTGCTTAGGATCCTCCACTTGCTTCCGGTAATCGGAAAAGCTGTGCAGGAGGAAAATCGCATAGTCGAGCGACACGGCCAGCTGCAGAATCGGCGCTACCGACTGCGTCACGAACGACACTTCGCCAATAAAAATGTTCGTGCCAAGGTTAATGAGGACAGACACCCCGATTGCCGTCAAAAAGAACACCGGCTCCATCCAGGATGTCGTCGATAACACGAGAATCAAAATAATGATCGGAACCAGTAAGGCGGCTGCGTACATCGATTCACTGCCGGCCATCTTCTGCGAAGTCGCGGTATTGACCGCTTCTCCGGCCACCGCATTCTCTTCTCCGATCAATTCATAAATCGCGTCGGTTGCCTCGACTTCGTATCCTTCCTCGATATGTAAGGAAAACAAAGCCGCTTCATTCTCATAATAGGACTCGACCGTATCCGGACTCGCCATTTCAAGCGGTACCTTCAAATCGATGACATCATCGAGCCACATTACAGACCCGACGCCTTCGATCGCTTCTAAGTCTTCTTTATATGTCAACGCTTCTGTAACGGAAACATCCCGGACCATCACCCGGGCATTTTCGACAGGCTCATCAAACTCCTGCTCCATGATATCCATCGCTTCCATCGCCGGAGAGTTCTCCGGAAGGTAATCCACCATATTGTAGTTGACGGAAACCCCAAACTGAGCGAAAACACTTAACAATGTAAAAATGGTAAATATCAGTACAATACTTTTCCTATGCTTAATTATTCTTGATGTCCAATCGATAAGACGTCACCCTCTCTTGCCATTCCAATGCATACACTTTATCATTTTATAAACACCGTGTTGGATATTCAACAAACAGTTTCTGAAATCGCGTCAGTTTTCCAACACAACCTGCTCCTCGTGTTGGATTGTCACAAAAATGTCACAAGGGAGGTTCCATCATGACTGAAAAATTGGACCGGAGAAAAAAGTACACGCGCAAGGTATTGAAGGAAAGCCTCGTCAAGCTGCTAGTCGACAAACCGATTTCCGAAATTACGGTAAAAGAAATCTGCCAGCTTGCCGACATCAACCGCTCGACCTTTTACACCCATTACCACGATCACTATGATTTACTGGATAAAATCGAAGAGGAAATTACGGAAGACATGAATCAATACCTCCACAGCTATCGATATGACCTCGAGGAAGAATCGATTCAAATGACGGAGAAAATTCTTGAATATGTCGTCGAGCATAAGCTGATGTTTGAGGCTTTGTTGAACAAAGAAGCGGCCCCAAGCTTCGAAAAACGGATGATGGCGTTGACACGCGGGTTTATGATGAACAATTGGATGAGTGGCTCTGCCTTAAACGAGCGGGAGTCGGAGTACTTAAGTTCGTTTGTGATCAGCGGGGCGATTTATGTGATCAAGGATTGGATTGAGGCTGGGATGGAGGCGTCGCCACGGGAGATGGCGGTGATGATCAATCAGTTTATTAATCATGGGTTGTCTTATTTGGAGGAGAGCTGAGGTATGTTAGAAATAGGGGATTGTCTTGAAGTTGAGTGTTCTGGATAAGGCCAGGTTAGTAGAAGATTTAGTTTTAAGATTAAGTCAGTAGGCAACCATTTTTTAACACAGTTTGATTAATTTTGATAATTCTGAAATAATGTTGGATATATCTTTCATATATTGGAGGTTTAATGAAGTGGAAGAAAGAAAGAAATATGACTACAAAAACTTATAGTTTTTGTTCACTTATTGTAGGTTCAATAGGTATGTTCTTATTAATTTCACCTTTTACATCCTTGGATTTGTTCCAGTATAGCCAGGTTCTTTTCGCAGGTTTTTTGATATACATATCTTCCTTCATCCTTTCCATAATGGCTATACGTCGAAAAGAAAATAGTCTTTTGAAGTATTCTCCTTTTATTTTACTTATACCGTTTATCCTTTTAATTATGGGATTGGGTCCTATGATTGGAATTAGTGTCTAAAACTTTTGATGGTGGAACAGCCTGTATGTAACTGATCTCAAATTCAAATCTTCAAGTAATGGGGGCTTATCTTTAATAAGGACTTGCACCCTTGGCGCACTAAAGGGCAGTTTAGTTGATTAAAGAAATTATATATGGAGGAGTAGGATGCAAGAGAAAATCAACTTTTGGTCATTTATCTTTTCGGTTATTTGTCTAGTTTTGTTTCTAACTGTTTCATTTTCAGGTTGGTTTACGAATTCCATATTGGGTATTCATCCTTTTACCATAGTTTTATTTGTTACGTTATTTACACTTCTATTTGGTATGCTTGGTTTCTCAGGTGTTAGGAGCTGGAAAGGTATGGCGAGAAGTGTATTCACAGTAGTTTTAACACTAAGTTTATCAGTTTTTCTGTGCTTTGCTTTACTATTTGGAAGTTTCCTTAACTAACGGGGGCCAAGATATTTCTTAAATCAAGTCTTCCACAAAAGGGGGCAATTGTTCAATAGAGCATTAGCCCTTTATTACATAAGCGCAAGGAATATCCTGTCATATAAATATTTAACTGACGGAGCAGATTAGTAGAAGAGTGTTTTTGTATTATATTCCACAATCCAGACATTTTGTTGAGGAGATATTAGAAAGAAAAAATGAAGGTGGGATGAAATATGTTCGATGCTTGGTGGCTTAACATCGGCAGTTTGGTACTTGGATTAGTTGCTTGGATAATTCCTATTATTAATCTTGCATTAGGTAAAAAACAGATGAATAAGAAATGGATTGCTCTTACCATTATCAGTTTCAGTGCTTGTGCTATCGCAATATGTTTACAGATTTTTTATAACCTTTACTTGGTAAACATTGAAGACTGGTCTGCTCTGTCGGAAATGCACGCTGTAGCTGTTGCTTCATCTGTACTTGTCATTGTTACCATTTTATTAAATGCACCTACGTTGTTTTTATATCGGGATAGGGGCGCATTGTAAAACTAACGTAGGCAATACGTGAACTGTGATTTGATGATAAAAGAATAATTAAGAAGGGGGATGCGTTATCGGAAAAGAGAAGAATGGTAAAGCAATATTATTAACTATAGGTTGGTTATCAGCTATATTAGCCTTTGGTTTTTTTCCAGTTTTTCTTGGAGCAATTGCTATAAGTATGGGAGTTGTGTTGAGAAGGGATTATGATGTTGATAAACAAGGGAGTGGTTTAATTGTGGTAGGAATTATAGGTATTATTGTTGGTACGGTAATAGGTGCTTTAGTACCCTGGTGAAAGTGTATAAGGACCTTACACTTATTTAGGCAAACAATTTAATCAAGATGCTAAAAAGAGAAGTGGTTTGTTTCTAAAAAGAGTTATCTTGAAATCAAGTCTTTCGCTATTTGGGGCTATACCAGAATAATACGTAATGTAAACAGACCGCGAAGTATAAAGGGGCTTACACCCTTTTGTACTCTGCGGTCTGTTTTAATAAAAACTCAATCAATATGGAAATTTGCTACGCCAATCCCCTTCACGAGTGAAAAAATTGGCGCAATTTTTCCATCGTTTGATCCGGGTCGGCGGAGGTGTCGTGGAAGGCGGCGTGGCCGTCCGGGCGGATCAGGAGCGTGCTTCCTTTTTTCATTCCGAGCGACTTGTCCAAGTGGCGGTGGACGTCATAAATAATCGGAAGGTCCTCCCCGTTAGTGTCGACCGTTCCGCCTTTTGCCACAAGGAACACTTTTAACAGACCTGGATATTCCGCCTCTGCTTTTTTCGTAAAAGAATAGGCGAATTCGATCAATTCGTCGTCCTGACAATCGATATAAATCAGACAGACGTGACCGTACCTCTCAATGAAGGGATACAGCCGTTCATCGGTCGATCCGTCATAGAACAGCATCTGATCCGGGACTCTCTCCCCTGCTTGGATCGCTTTTCTGGAAGCGGAAGAATCCTTTAATGCTTTGTTCTTGGAGGTTTTGTCGTAATCCTTTGGAATATGGGCCAGGTGATTGGCGATCAGCTGCTGGACCCAGTCCTGTGTCAGCACTGTTCGGCCGGCGGCGTTACGTAGGCGCCCTTGTGCCCCCTTCAAGTCGATCATCCTCATTTCCTTGGAGGTCACCCTTAGGACACTGGTGGCAACGGGACTACGTTCATCATGGTAGCTGTCCAAAAAGGAGTCCTTCGCATAGCCCTTCAACACGGCCTCAAGCTTCCAGCCAAGGTTGGACGCATCTTCAAGCCCCAGATTCATCCCCTGTCCTCCAAGAGGATTATGAATGTGAGCAGCGTCTCCGACGAAGAACACCCGGCCTTTTCTGTAATTTTCGACTTGGCGGTGAGCCGTTCCGAAAAAGGAAAGCCACTTCGGATTCCCTACACGATAAGACTTTTCTTCAAGAATCCGGTCGAGGCTCTCCTGTAATTCTTGAAGCGACGGTGCATCCCTGAACGGCTGTCCCTGCTGGGTGCGGTCCCAGCCGACGACACGGTAACTTCCGTCTTTATATGGAAAGAACGCGGCGGCGCCACGATCATTCAAGTGCATGTCGATATAGATTTCACTCATATCGGGAATCTCCACATCTCCGAGGAAAAACGTGTACCCCTCGTCTTCCCCTACAAACTCAACATTCAGCGCCTGGCGCACGCCACTCTTCGATCCATCACAGGCGAGCAAATACTTGCACATATAGCTTTTCCATTCACCGTTATGCTTTGCTTTGACAAAAACTCCGTTCTCCGATTGCATCACTTCCACGACTTCATGTTCGCGGTCAATGGTTCCCCCCATGGCGTTCAAGTGCTTCTCCAAAATCTCTTCCGTTTCATTTTGGGGCAGCACGAGCATATAGGGATACCTGCTTTTAATATGGTAAAGGTCGATTGTCGAAGGTTTTCCTTCCCCTAAATATAGCTTCGCGCCAGGTCCTGGATATCCGCGTTCCAAAAAAGGCTTATGAAGATCCATAAGCTCAAACAATTCAAGGGCTCTCGCCTGAATCCCGAGAGCTTTGGACAAATCCGAACGCTCTGGACTTTTTTCCAGGCAGACGAAATCGATGTTTCTTCTCTGTAATTCATTGGCTGCCATGAGCCCGGATGGTCCGGCACCGATAATTAAAACATCTGTTTCGATTAAGGAAGTCATGTCTATTTGCTCCTTTCATTACGGCTATTTCCTACGTGTCTGTCTGGAGCTTTTCAAGGTGAAAATTTGCTTCAATATGCCCAGCAGAAACGTTTAAATTCCGAATTTCCCTACTATACGATACCCTTAATCTTTTCAATCATGCCTGGTGAAACATATTCTTATCGAATTATAAAAAAATAGATCTTGGGTGTTTGATATACGCGTGTTGAATGGGTGTTAGTTTATTACATATAAAAAAAAGCCCGCATCATAAAAGTTATGCATGACTTTTATGATGCGGGCTTTCTATCGACGAAATACTCTAGTATAGATCTTCAGGAATGGGGGATTTAGTTTAAGGACTTCTTAGGATACATTTTGAGCAGATCTTCAACTAACGCCCCCGTTTATTGAAATCTCGAATTCAGGATATGTTACGCATAATATTCGCATTGTGTCGCATTCTCCGTTTATCGACAAATACTGTTTTTCGACATATAATATAGGGTAATAGGTATTTAAAGTGCTAAAGTTTTATTTCTTAAGTACTATTATTTAGCCTTCATAACTTTTTCTCTACTACTCAGGAAACCTCAAAAAGAGAGGAGCGTCTATTTGCCCACAGTAGATTGTCTACGCAAACAAATAGAAACTGTCAGAACAGAGATGTACGACGCTTACGAGAAGTCCGTTGAGTACAATGAATTAGTTAAAATCTCTCAAGAATTAGACGATCTTTTGAATCAATTAGACAAATTAATTAACTAAACATCTTCCTCATGACTCCGCAACTTAGTGGGTCTTTTTTTTGTGCGCATAATGCGTCTTATACGTCTTATGAGTAATAATAGAGACCACAAAAGTTGCGCAAAAAAGGATGAGTAAAGAAATGACGATAACTCTATTGAGTAATCGCCCCCGTTTCAGGAAGACTCGATTTCGAGGAATCATTAATATCAATAAAGGATTCCAAATAGGTACGGCAATAATACACTTACTATAATCCATATAATCGCAGTCAAGAAAATAAAAAAAGACGCGATACTTAAGGTTTGCCTATACCGTTTTTGTTCTCTTGATTTTGGATGAATCAGATCCCACCCAATCCTTATTAGAAGAAGAAACAGTACGAGAATTATTCCATTCACAAAAGGTATATTTAGAAGCTGGGAAACAATCAAAACTGAAATTATTCCGACGAAGGTCAAGTTATTGTCAATTCTTTTATCGACTACCTCGTCTATTGCTTTAAAATAATTCTTCAAGAAAAGCCCCCCGTTAGTTGATTAAATAATTATTTAAAAACCAGACATTCCAAATATAAATAAAGCTATTATTACCAGATAACCCACAGGGAGTACAATCAAAATAGTCGCTGATGCTTTCCTCCAAAAACCGCTTTTGCTATACCAAGAAGCTAGTGCTGAAGCCACATATCCTATAGCGATTATTACCAAGACCCACAATTGACCAATTTGTGTACCAAAGAGTGTTTGTAAAATTAAATAAGTGGCGATTAGAATTAAGACGGATACTACTCCTAAGTATTTTCTCAATTTAAACTCCCTTTCTTTAGGGATACTTTATAATTTATGTTCTACTAACTACTCCCTTAGTTAAAAATACATCTATAATCGCCCCCAATTCTTTAAGACTTGACTTCAAGATATTAAAGCTATAAAAGGACAGTTTTTGGAATTCTATACTATCAATTTAAAATGACTACGCTTGAAAACAAAGTTCCATCGCTAAAGTTTATTTCAATCATATATGAAATTCTTTCACCTGATTTATTGTACAATTGAAGCTCATCTACAATTTCTTTCTCAAATTTAATTCCTTCCTCAAGGTCTGATCTTGTGAAACTTGTATTAACGGCTATAGCCTTACGATTGCGGTCAAAATGAACGTCCTTTATTCGGTCGTTACCCGAAAATTTGTCTTTTATGTATTTAATAATTTCAGCTACTTCTTCCGTATCTTTCATCGTTATTTCACTCTCTTGATTACTCGTTCCTTCCCTATTCATACTTTCGGATCCAAAATAAAGAATAAATCCTCCTGTGATAAGGATAGTCAGTAAAAAAACTCCTGCCCAAGTAGTTTTCCTCAATGTAAACACCTCCGTACTGAAAGTGTATGCTCACACCAAAGAAAATTTGTAGTTAAGCAGATGCTTTATAAATTTTGTTTTACAACAGAATTAGGGGCAATCATCATATAAAACAATCGCCCCCGTTATTCGAAGACTTAGTATCAAGATATTATTTTGCAACCCAACCCGGAATAAAGTCACCAAAGTATTTACCAATCTTCTCAACTTCCGTCATAATTCGGCTTATGCCAACTTCCGTGGTAAACCAATTCTCTTTAGTAATTCCGAAACGATCTTCTACTGGAGATACCATAAACTTTGTGTGCTTTGGAAATGCTTCCTGATAACACATTAATGCTCTGCGAGAATGTCCTGCTTTACACACAATAATAATCTTCTCATGATTAATACCTTTACTCTCTAACACTTCTAAGGAATAACGGGCATTTTCCAAAGTATGCTGTGCTGCGTCTTCTCTAAGCATAACCTCTTCAGGTACCCCATTAGCAATACCAATGTTTCTTAGATATTCCCACTCAGAAGTACCTACATGAGGTTTGTATCCCCCAGATGGAAGTATGTATGAGACAATTCCCTTCTTATATAGTGATGAAGCCTTTTCCATTAGCTGTGGATGATCCGCACCGGGAACTAATATAACATCAGCCGTAGTTACTTCAGTCTCAACAAAAATAAAGTTTGTAATACAATCATATGGACTAGACATTGTTATAAACCCTTTCGCACATTGATTTGTATGGGGTGGTCAACCCGACGTATGTCCCCAACTCACTAATAATAAAAGGGCGACCATTCTTATTGAAGAATCGCCCCCGATACAGGAAGGCTTGAATTTGAGAAAAAATAATTAACCTTTTCTCTTTTTACTATAAAATTTAGCCCATACATAAAAAATAACAACCGTTACTATTGGAAGAAAAGATGGTATCCATTGATAGTGGTGGTTAGGTAAGATAAAAAATAAAATTACCGTTAGAAGTAATACCGGAATAACCCAAATAAAAAACATTCTAACTATCTTATTTCTAAAACTAAACTCAAACTCCATCATTAATGCCCCTTTTTGTATATTCTTATGTTTCCAGAATACCGGAAAAGTCACTTTTAATAAATCACAATTCTTTCTGTAGAATGGCATCAAGTATATCTGGACTCAATTCTCCTTTATGCTTCTCTATAACTCTCCCCTCACTATTGACAAAATAAGAGGTTGGAATAAATTGAATCGCCAGCTTTTCTAATTGTTTTTGTTGAGGATCCAAAAATACGGGAAAGGCAATGATATTATTTTCTAAATATTGTTCCACGACTAATTTTCCTTCACCCATACTTAATGCAATAACATTAAACTTGCCGCGTTCATATGTATTAAAATAGCTATTTATTACGGGAATTTCCTTCTGGCAAGGGGGACACCACGTCGCCCATACATTAAATAAAGTAATTTCGCTTTTAGTGAAATCTATTTTTTTATACGATCCGTCTATTGATTTTAAAGTTACCTCGGGAAATTTATCACCAACATTAAGCTCCACTTTTCCATTAGAACCTTCTTCATTGAACTTGTCTTCAGGGAAAACAGTAAACGTAACAAGTGACGCTAGAAATAAAAAAGCAAAAAATTGTATTACCCTCTTTAAAGACATACTTCACCTCAAAATATTAAACACTATAACAATGACTTACGAATGAAAGGAACCTTTAGTTTCACATAAATGGAAGTTACATCCTTATATTATCTCAAAACTGAGTCTTCAACAATCCTGCCCTTTACTTGAAGACTCTGTTTCAAGATAACTGCCCGTCAGTTACACAACCTGAATCCAATACTCTTAGTCCAGTGCAATAAAACCGATTCTTTTTCCTTTTAAAATATGATCAGAACACGAGATATACCGCAGAAAACCTCTAGTTCAATTTAATCTCCATTTTTCTACTCTTTGTTCTCATTCCTATTGATTTATAAAATTCGATGGCAGATGTATTGCTCTCAGATACTCCCAGTTCAACACTATCAACCCCGAGACTTCTTCCTAAGTCAAAAACGTATGTAGCCAGCTTCTCCCCAATACCCTTTTTTCTATATTTTTCATGAACGCTTAAACTATTTACACGTAATACTTTCCGGGATTGAACAAAAGAGTTTTCAAGTGTCTCTTCTTCTTTAGTCACTATAACCCCACCCATTTCATTGCCACTGATCGCTACAAAGATATGCTGTTTGTCATCCATCAACTGGCTTTCAAAAAATTTCTGCTCGACTGGCGTTGAATTCTCTTTGTATAAATCAGGCCTTTCAAAAACGTGGATGTCATGAACCTGCTTAAATAAAGGCAACAATGACTCATAATCGTTTTGCTCAGCCGTTCGAATACATATATCCATACTTTTTTCACCTCTTTTTGATCGATCATGACAACTTTCTTACTCTCGCTCAATCTCCCCGGAATGTTTACGACAAATATTTATCAATAATTAATGTCGCCCGCTCATCCATATTTACCGGGAGTTGATCGACAGCGAAATATTTTAAATGTAAACTCTCTCCATCAACCATTTTCATTTCTCCATATGTATCCACCGCTTCATATAAACTGATCACGTTATAAACCTCATCACCATTCGGGTATTTGAAGTAAAGTTCTTCACCAGACAATATATCCATAAACTTAAAGTTCTTAGCCCTCAATCCTGTCTCTTCTAAAAGCTCCCTTGCAGCCGTTTGTTCCAAATTTTCTCCAGGCTCCATTGCACCACCAGGTAAGCCCCATTCTTTTGTATCGGAACGATGCTGTAGCAAAAGCTCGTGTGAATCGTTAAATGCTAGCACTGTTGATCCAGTCAATATGAACGGTCTGTTCCCAATCAATTTCCTAATTTCCTTCGTGTAATCTGAGATATACATCACCTTTTTCTTTAGTAGATTTTCAACTAATCGTTGGATATTGTACTTTATAATGCTCCAACACCTATAATGGATAGACTCCACATAATAGTTGTAAAGGATAAGATGAGCCAAAACGTGTTAAATCCGGTGTCTTCGTTCTGTTTGATTTTTTTCAAAATCGATACTAAATTCAAGCAAAAAATGATACATAGAAATGGCATTAAAAATACCCCTATGTTACCAGCAATAGCAAACATATTTTTTCTCCTCCTAATTTGTCACTATAAACTAATCCCTCTCCCTATTCATTAAAACAATAATCTAAATACTACTATTACAACAATGACCGCAGTCACACCAGTGAGGTTGTTAAAAGCTCTTTTATGAAAGTGGTGTTCTCTCCTCCTTTTATTGAAGAAACCTATAAGAAACTTTATAAACAAGATCCCGATCATGGCTACACCTGCATATAACGTTTCTCCTCCTCCAAAAGCTACAGCGAGGACAATAAACAAAGACGATAAACCTATAATTTCTTCTTCTTTTTTGATCTGTTCTTTTACTTGCTCACGATTTTCCACTCATACACCACCCATTCAACACATTCTTGCAGTTTACATTTAATACACAGCAAGTAAGTATCCAAGTGTTATGTAAGCAAAAAAATGTGATTCAAGCATCGTTATCTTTGCTTTTTAACCCTCCGTACTTTCCCCTTCTATTAACATACGACATTCACCCCCTTTAGTTTCAAATTGTCTATGATTTCTAAACTGGTGGAGTAGCGATACAGTGGATTCTTATATTTCACCACAAAAAAAGACCAGCCATATTCAAATGACTGGTCTAAACTCTTTAAGATAAGGCTATGTTAAATGGCAGTGTTGATATTTGCTTGATTAGAACAAGTGTTCTATAATAAAGAAAAGGTGTAGAGAGCGAGTGTATTCGAATGGCATCATTGAAGGATATTTTGAAAGAAATTAGAAATCTAAGTACAGCGGAACAAATCCGTCTCAAAGAGTACTTCACTAAGTATTTGACGCCTTATGCTGATAGTGAGCCTGTATTTAAAGAGGTTTCAGAGCGCAAACATAAGGAAGGTTACACGTGTTCTTATTGCCATTCGAAAAGAGCAGTTCGCTTCGGTAAATACAACGTAAAAGCAGGGGCACAGACTGTCCAAAGACAGCGGTATCGTTGCAAAGATTGCAAGAAGACATTCACCGATGTAACCAATACTCCAATCCACCGCACTCGTTTACCTCATAAGTGGTTGGAATTTGTTCAATGTATGATTGAAGGATACTCCCTTCGCAAAGCATCTGAGTTGATAGATGTTCACTACGTTACCTTGTTTTATTGGCGACACAAGCTTCTTTCCGCTCTCAATCAAATGGATGTCGAACAGTTCCAAGGCATCGTTGAGATGGACGAAACCTACTTCCTTTACTCAGAAAAAGGTAAGAGAAAGTTATCCCGTAAACCGAGGAAACGTGGTGGCTCGTCCAAGAAGCGAGGTATCAGCAACGAGCAGGTTTGCGTGCTTGTAGCAAGGGACCGTCAAAAAATGACCTACTCTCGAATTGTAGGTAAGGGACGTATTGTGAAAACTAAATTGGATGAAGCGGTTGGTACCAAGCTATCATCGGGCAACGTATTGTGCACGGATGCTTGGCGAGCCTTTATGACTTATGCAAAGGATAAAGGCTTGGAACACTACCGATTCAAATCTGACGGTAAGGAACGTGTAAAAGGAGTTTATCACATTCAAAATGTGAACAATTACCACGGGAGATTAAAAAGATGGATAGAACGGTTTAATGGTGTGGCTACGAAGTATCTTGACCATTATTTGAGTTGGTTTCAGTTCTTGGATTCCATCAAACACCGCAATGATGATACAACTGTGAGCCGAATGCTGGTTGAAAGCTGTTTGTTCCAAACTGAAAACACTTATGATAAACTGAGAAACATCAATATTTTCCAAATGAAATGTTAGGAAAGCATCAAAAAATCCCACGATAAAGAGGTGAATGTTATCGGACACGTTCTGCTCACTGGAATTCTAATTGTTATAGCTTGTTTATTAACAATCAAAGGGTTTAAACAACGTAGCACCTTGAAGAAATTTATTCACTTAGGTTTCTTGGTATTGGGTGTTTTCCTAATTGGGATGTCGGTCGTTGGCATCGTTTCATTAGGCGGAGAAATAAGTCAATATTAAGAGTATGACCCCCGAGTAATCGGGGGTTAATTTTTTATGAAATATCAACATTAACATTTAACATAGCCTAAGATAAATTAGCAATCGCATCTTCAATCGCTTTCGAACCACCAACGACCTGAAACTCTTTTCCAACGGTTGAATTATTCACAAGAGTAGCTAGAATTACGCCGGCCACATCTTCTCTGGCAATCTCGCCACGATCGACGGTTTCAGCCGCTTCTACCTGGCCTGTGCCTTCATCATTCGTGAGCATTCCAGGGTGGATGATCGTATAGTCGAGATCCGTTCTTCTCAACCAGTCATCCGCATAGTGCTTTGCGACCACATATGGTGAGAATGAGGACGGTGCCTCTTGGATCGCTTCGCGCGTTGTATCAAACGAACTGATCATAATATATCGTTTCACGCCGGACTGTTTTGCCGCTTCAATCGTCTTGACGGCTCCGTCCAGATCGATGAGGACCGTCTTATCCGGGCCTGTGTTCGGACCAGATCCTGCAGTGAAGACGACTGCGTCCACGCCTTCATAGGCTTTTGCGATGGTTTCGGTATCGTCTTCGAGATCGACAATAGCGGTTTCCGCGCCTAAGTCATGAAAATAGGAAGCCTGCTCCTCTTTTCGGATCATGGCGACAGCTTCTAAATCATCTTGGTCTTGAATCATTTTCACTAAGTGTTTTCCTACTTGTCCGTTAGCTCCGACTACTAGTACTTTCATTCTATCTTCATCCTTTCTTGTTTCTTATGAAGTCATTTTGTTCATTGAAAAAAGGGCCTATCCTATATGTAACCGAAATGACGAAAAAGAAAACACGCCAACTTTAGATGGGGGCAGTAGCGAACAGGAAATACTACAGGGTAGAGAAAAGAAAAAAAGACAGGAACAAACCCATCGGTCCATTCCTGTCTCTCTTATTTATTTCCTCGCTTCTCGTTCTTCAGACACTTGAACGACGGGCTCATCCCAGGGGTGATTCGGATAAATCCCTTCTTCAATAACTTTCGTCAGTAAGCTTTCGTCCCTTGGAATCGAGAACTCTAAACGAAGTGATGTAACTTTCGTCTTCTCTCCAGCGGCCCCTTCGGTCGGAACTGCTTCTTCAGAAGGAACGAATTGCTCCACTCCGTCTTTCGATTGCCACATGACGTTTTTATAATTTCCTACCTTTAATTCATCAATTGCTAAAATGCCCTGCACGACCTGATCGACGTGTTCCGGCACAACAAATGTTTTCACACGGTAAATATCTACTAATTTCAAAGCCAGTCCTCCTTCTACTAAAAAAGATACCTAACATACTGTAACGATAAATAGAAAGGACCGCAACTGGTCATGCTCCGAGGAAGCTCAGCGCCCGCCCATGGAAAGCGAACCATTTCCCGCCCCTCCTAGCTCTGGTATGAATAACGGAAATATCCACCTTCCATTTAGTTGAAAATTACAAAGGAACAGTCGCTTCCTGATGAACGACACGAACAACTACATTGCCCCGCTTACGTCCGCTATCCACATACCTATGCGCTTCGACGATGTCTTCCATCGGATACACCTTGTCGATCACCGCTTTAAAATCACCCGATTCATATATCGAATTGAGCAGCACCAGATCCTGCTTCAGCTCCCTCGCCACTCCGTATCCCGCAACAGACGTATAACGTCCACCCTGATACAACAAAGCATCCGCCTCTTTTTTCTTCCATTTCCCGACGGCATCGAATACGGCGTCATACATCTCACATTTTTGTACAAAATCAGGGTCTGTATAGTCGATCCAGTGATCAGCGCCGAGTTCTTTCACGAGATCCGCATTTTTGCTGCTGCAAATGGCGGTAACCTCCGCTCCGTAGTATCGGGCGATTTGGACGGCAGCGGTGCCGACAGCCCCTGATGCTCCGTAGATCAGAATAGAATTCGCCCGCTCGATGTTCACTTTTCTCAAAAAGTGAAGAGCGGTTGTAGCGCCAAACGGGAGGCTGGCTGCTTCCTCAAAGCTCGCCTTTTCAGGAATGAAATGAACGCAGCCGTTCTCAGGAACGCAGGCATACTCCGCATAGCCTCCCATCCGCATTCCAGCCATCGCATAGACACGATCCCCGACCTTGAACTGCTTCACATGACTTCCAATCTCGGCCACTTCCCCGGCAAAAGCTATTCCCAAAACAGGCTTCCGCGGCTTCTGGAAACCTAAGATCAGCTGCATTGGAAAGCGACCGAACGCTGGAACGTCCAGTGACCTCACCCTAAGGTCACCGGAATTGACGGCAGTCGCATAGACTTTGACAAGAATTTGATCAGCTTTTGGAACAGGCTTCGCAACTTCCTCAATCTGCAACACTTCGGGCGGACCGTAACGGGTACATACAACGGCTTTCATCAGCTTCCCCTCGTTTCGATGGTATAGGATAGAAGGATTGTTTTTCATAGTTTATCATTACTTTTCTAAATACCCTTTTTTCTACATGATTCGTCAAACAAAAATTCATGTTCCATAACGGTCAATAACTTCCCCATTTTCATTCAAAAGTTTTATTGGACCCCAGGCATTCAATTGATAGAAATAACGGTTTGCTCCGGTGTTTAGGATATCTAATTCTTTTTCCTCATCTTTAACTTCTGCAGTGACAGTCGCTATATTTTTATTATTTAATGCCCCGAATGCAACAGGTAGTTCCTTTATATTGCCCTTTTCCGTTTCATAGTGAAATACACGATGCTGTATATTAAATGAATCATTTGTGATAGATGTCACATCAGAAAATGTGACTTCCCACCCTTCATCGCTTTGACCCGTCATTAAAGCAATACCTAAGTATTCAAAGTTGTCATGATCCTCTACACTATCTCCCGTAAAAAGAGCCATTGTTCCATCCTTTGTTTTTTGTTTAGAAACGATATCCTTTACTCCGATTTCACCTGACCATTCGTTGTTTATGGCCTCTTTGGGTGTTTCAGCGCTACATCCTGTACCTATAAAAACAAGGAGTAGTAATAGGAAACACATTAAAAGTGGCGTTGTTTTTCTTCTCACCGATGATCCTCCCCCATGATGAATGATTAAATTCTTTCACCAGAAATCGCCGAATAACGCCGGGACTCTAATAATAAATCATGAAGCATAAAGTGGAGTAGCCTTTGCGTTTTACGATATTCTTTGGTGTGAATGCTCATTCCGTAATTAGCGAACCGCATTCTCTATCCGTTTTTTCGTGATTTTCCAATGGGAGGTATTCCATACAATTTGTTGTTGATCGATTAGGAGAATTTGAGGTGATTTGTGAGGGATGCTTGTATCGTTTGCTATCTCATTCGATATATTTCTGTTTTCAATAACCTTCACCATATAACAATCAATCTCTTCTTTTCCTTCCTTTTGAAACGTCTTGAATTGCTTGAAGGCTCGAGCACTAATCATACAGGACGTACTATGTTTAAAAACGAGGACCGGTGAATGCATCGAGCGCTCCCACAACTCCCGCCAACCTTCAAGTGATGTCAGTTCATGTATATTTTGCATGATCATTCCTCCAGTACGTTTAATCATTCCAAAGCGCCCTACCGATTGCTTTTATTATCCAGCATTGAACCAAAGACCAAACCGAATATAATTCCAAGCGTGAGACTAATCGCTAGCTGATCAACCGCTATTCCAATGCTCGTACCAATCGCAACACCAAGAGCAATGCCCACTCCGCGGTATTTTGATTTTTTACTCATCGTAGACCTCCCATCGAAATCGATCTTACATTATGTACGATTTTATTATAGATACGTTTCAAAACTTCTTCCGAAAAAAATAAGCGACAGCCAATATGCAGCCACCGCTTCCCGCTCTTAAGACATTTGTTTACGATTTACCCTCTAAATCATTCACTCTTTTTTCAAGTTCTTTTACCTGATTATTACTAGTGAAAACTGTTGTAAAAGCGATGATACCGAACGTGAAGCCCATTGTTCCAAAAATAAACCCCATGAGTCCGAAAACGTCCACAGAATTCCCCCTATTTTTTAACTTTAAACCCATTATCTCTTAATCCAATTATTTCGCAACTAAAAAACTGCTCCGCCCGCACAAAATGAACTCCACATTCAGATCTCCATGTTTTTTTGAAGTTTCTTTAGTAAATCGTGAAAGGTCACTTGCTCTTCGGGTTCTAAGCCCAAAAATTGAGAAGCTTGGAATTGTTCTTGTTGGGGGACCATTTCTTCAAATAACTGCGCTCCTTGGTCTGTTAGCGAAATCGTTTTGGTTTTCCAATGCTGCTCACGCTTCACCAAGCCCATTTTTTCTATCTTATTAATCAGTTGAGTGATATTTCCTTTGGTTACAAACAGCTTTTCACCTAACTCTTTCTGGGTGAGCTCTTCGTGGATACCGACTTGTATGAGGACATCAAATTGTGCGCTTGTCAGCCCCCACTGCTTCAAGAATTCATTATTTAATCGGATGCTTTGATTGTACACACGGGAAAGGCGAAACCAAATCATTAATCCAAGACGCTTTTCTTTTTGAGATAACTTTTTGTTCTCCTGCTCATCCATTTTGTGAAACTCCTCTATCTTCGGATTGTACTGCCCTATATAAAACCTGTGCCCTCAGCTCGTGGACAGGGGTTTTAGCTTTCTCTCAATCTCTTCTCTTTGTGGTTCCAGAAAAGTAGGTAACGACAATGTTTCGCCCAAATGGTCGGGGTCTTCATCTGTATCAAATCCTGGCCCATCAGTGGCTAACTCATATAATATTCCGTTTGGTTCTCTGAAGTATAACGAACGGAAATAAAAGCGATCGACAAATCCGGAGGTTTCAAATCCATCTTGCTCTATATGCTCCACCCATTTCTTCAATTCTTCCTCTGTTTCTACACGAAAGGCGACATGATGGACGCCTCCACGACCCTGTCTTTCTTCTGGAAGATCTTTGCGTTGTTCCACATGAATCTCCGTATCCAATCCGCCTTCATGTGTTTCAAAAACATGGGTCTCGAACCCATCAAGACTGTATTGACCCGCTTCTCTATACCCCATCAGTTCTGTTAATACTTGAGTCGTCGGCTCCAGATAACGAACAGTCAATTTGACAGGCCCAAGACCGAGAATCTGAAACTCCTTTTTAATGTCGATAGAATCCCACATTTGTTCAGAGCCATCTCCTTGATTGGAATGATCAGACACGAGCGTCATTCGGTGACCTTCTGAATCTCGGAACGGTAAGATTTTATGGCCGAATCGCTCTGATATAGCGGAATGATCGACGCCCAAATGTGTGAAGCGATGCTTCCAAAAGGACAAAGCCTTATCCGACGCTACACGCAACGAGACATTCGATATGCTGTTTGTTCCCGCATGATTTTCAGCCAAATTCGGAATTTCAAAAAACGTTAATTCTGTTCCAGGGTTGCCTTGTTCGTCACCATAAAACAAATGGTAGTACGATGTATTATCTTGATTAACCGTTTTTTTCACTAAGTGAAGTCCTAATACTTTTCTGTAGAATTCTAAATTCTTTTCTGCGTTCGCCGTCAGTGAGGATACGTGATGAATGCCTTTTAACTTCATATTTTCATCTCCTTCTACATTTTGAGAATCCCTATTCCAACCCTACTCTTGCATTTTTTTGCTAGATTATGTATTATCAGTTTAGTACTAAACTTAAAAAGAGTCAAGATTCCAATCCGTCAGAAGGGGCGATAGAATGAAACATTTCTTTCATAACAGTGACGAGTCCAATCATGCCTTTATTTTACTTCATGGAATGGGAGGCAGAGAAACAGACTTATTGCCCGTTGCGGCAACATTAGATCTATCGATGTCGGTTCTCGGTATAAGAGGGGATGTAATAGAAAAAGGAAGCCACCGGTATTTCAAACGTCTTGAAGACGGTTCTTTTGATAAAGAAGATTTACAAAATCGGACAGAAGAGTTGATTGAGTTTATCCAGCAGAAAGCGAAGAATATCAAACATCTTCATCTCATCGGGTATTCTAACGGTGCCAATATGGCGGCCAGCCTGCTTTTGTCAAAGCCAGACCTGTTCAAGAGTGCGATCTTGTTTCATCCGAGTATTTCACCACATTTGCTTGGAAAAGAAAGTCTTGAAGGTAAAAAAGTATTGATGACAGCTGGGGCTATTGATCAACAATCGCCACCTGGGCAAACGGCCACTTTGAAAAAATTCTTCACGGAATTAGGGGCCTCCGCTTCTTTATCCCTAACGGATTATGGCCATGAATTGATGAAATCTGAATTCACTGTCGCAGCTGAGTGGTGGGAAGAAAACAAATTAAGCGGTGAGGAGGAATAGGTATGACGGAAAATAAATTGCGCATTGTCACGATACTAGGGAGTTTGAGAAAAGAATCTTATAATAAAATTCTTCTGCAATCCATTACCGACGTGGCAGATCAGAGGTGGGAGTTGACGAGTGCAGATATAAGCAATCTCCCTTTATTTAATCAAGATTTAGAAACTGAAAGTGACCCAGAAGCCGTGGCCACGTTTAAAGAGACGCTCAAACAAGCCGATGGCGTTCTCATCGTTACACCTGAATACAATAGCGGCATCCCCGGAGTATTGAAAAATGCGCTGGATTGGGGTTCCCGCCCGGCCAAGTCGTCGGTATTTACAAACACTCCTGTCGCCATTGCCGGAGCGACACCAGGTGGAGTTGGAACCGCCCTTGCCCAGATGCAAGTAAGGCAAACCTTAACCGCTATGAATGCGAATGTCATGAGCAATCCGAAAGTCTTGGTCGGAGGGGTTCAAAAGAAAATCGACTTTGACAGCCAGCGAATCGAGGATTCAAGAACGATGTCTCGTTTAGAAGAATTCATTGATGCGTTCACTTCGTTTGTTGAGATGTATCAACATTCTAGTAAAGGAAGATAAGGTAACGAAGCACTAAATACCACGAGTAAAAAAGCTGCTTTTTTTTGAATAACAACAAGAGCGATGGTTCAATGTAAACCATCGCTCTTGTTTCTAAAAACTCGATACTTGAATGAGGCAAAGATTCATTTCATCAACTTGAAAGAGACAATAATCCTACCAATGCAGTTGATACAGCTAGAAATACTAAAAATGTTGCACGTGCTTTCCGGTTATTTTTCAACTCTGAAATGCTGTAAATCAAAAGGATGACCACAACAAACAGCTGGGTATAATAAACCATTTGAACGTTATCTATGATAAAACTAATGATGATCAAGGAAAGTGCCATAATAGCTGATACAATCCTAATGGCCTTTATCCCTCTCACCCTTTCCAACTTCTAAACTATTCTACTTTTTATTGGTAAGTCGTTTTCAAGAATTTTCTACTTTTGATAGACCTTATTAAGGTTATAAAAACTAAATAACCTAAGAATGCTCCAAAAGTATTTAAATTCAAGTCATCCATATCAAAACTACCTAAAATGGAAAATAACAATTGAGTGATTTCGAAAAACAAACTTAACACAAATGAGAACAATAAAAGGCTTTTCGCGTTCTGGCATTTCTTAATCAAAATTGGCAAAAGGAAGCCTAATGGCATGAAGATCATCACATTTCCTACAAGATTCTCCAAACTAATCCCTTTATTTCCAAGAGTAAAATAATCAACAATGGTCGTAAATGGAATGAAGTTCACTTGGTGAAAGTTTATTCCGAATTCTAAGTTTTGAACAATGTAGGGTAGTGGTATGTGTTTAAACCATATAACTTTTACTAAAAAGGCAAGATACAGAATAAATCCTACCCAAAGAATTGCTTTTAAGAGCTTCATTTCTAACCTCCAATAAAACGTAGGGACTGACTTTCATATTCAACTCATACTAATAGAAATAATCAATACTGTTAACGGAATTACAAAACTGGCTATTGCTTGAGGCCAATTAAAGGATCTATTTTGTTTTTTAAAAATTCTATCTGTAATAAAAAACAAGATAGAAGCTCCTAAACTAAAATGCAAAAGCACAAGCCCGAAAACAATATGTAAAATTCCGGAGATTACGATTTCTATATTCTTGCTTTTACTCTTCTTTGATAGGAATTCTGCTGCTTTATCACTAATGATGGATGTAAGCACGCCATAAATCAGGATGACAGGGAAGCTATACATTAAATACAGCCCCATAATGATGGTAGCAGAATGAAAATAATTTCGCTCTGCAACAACTTGTTCCCCAAATGGATTTGGAATTATTAAGCCTAATAAAACGGCAAACAAAGCACCTGTTATAGATGCCGCTATGATTTTTCTTTGTAACATTTTCTCATCTCCACAAACTACAAATCCATTCATCTTTATAAAGTTTGAATTAGACTTCCAATTTTAAAATCCTAATATGTAAAAGGTGGTAAGTAGATACAGAATCATTCATTTAATTCTTCTCGCTTTTTATATCGTAGCACTGAATACCACCAGTAAAGTAAATACACAAAGATCACTAAGTACATCCACGCCCAAAGTTCAAATCCCTTTACACTAGCTATAAAGTATTCAAGTTCATTCTGGTTACCACGTCCTATACTCGATAATACGAGTAAAAAAGTCGAGAATGGAACTAAAACAAGAGTAACAAGTGAGGAAACCACTAATCGTTTTTTTATAATCTCAAGAATAGCTACAGAAAAAGAAAGTATGATGAACAAGTAAAAAACGGCCACCATCAAGAATGGAACTGTCGGTGACATACTACTCCCACCTCTCCATGAAAAATAGTGATTCTATGAATGGAGGGAATCCAAGTGATCCCTCACATTCAAAAAATTCATCGAACCCCTGAATCCACCACCAATTGCGGCGGCGACGTAGTGAGTTTCGCTTTTACGCCAAGCGGCACACCATAATTCGGCTGGCAGTGGCCAAAGTTGAAATTTTCTACGACTGGAAAAGGAGCATGGGCGAAGAAGTTGCGAAGGACTTTTCTTACTTCTACGTCTTCCTCCGGGTCCACTTGAAAGTTTCCTAAAACCACACCCTGCACCTCATCGAACAGACCTGCCTGTTTAAGATGGGTCAGCTTCAAATCGACGAGAAATGCTGGTTCTGCCACTTCTTCGATGAGTAGGATGGCGCCCTTCGAATCCACTTGATAGGGAGTTCCCAACCCATTCGTTAGGAGGGTCAGATTTCCTCCCACTAGGTGACCTTCCCCTGTCCCATGTACTAGCGTGTTGAGCGGGGATTGGTGAGAATCATAGGTCATAGATTCTCCTGTAAAAAGGGAGGAAAACGAAGCTGCTGTATCGTTCGTTCGTTGTTCATCATTCAAGTCCGATGCCACCATCGGTCCGTGGTAGGTCACGAGGTTACTACATTTCTGAATCGCGTTGATCAGGTAGGTAAGGTCACTGTATCCCCAGAATATTTTAGGATGACTCGCGATCATCTTGTAATCGATCAGGGGAGCGATTTTGGCGCTCCCGAATCCACCATTTGCACAAAACACCGCACGGATGGCAGGATTACGGAAAGCCTCATGTAAGTCGGCTACTCGCTTTTGATCGACTGTTGCAGGATCTTCCTCCACATCGAACACGTGCCGTCCTATGACCACCTCAAGCCCCATTTTTTCTAATACACGTTTTCCCTGCATCAGGTGCTCTCGGTCCGGTGGTCCAGCTGGGGCAACAACGGCTACCTTGTCTCCTTTTTGTAAAGCTTGTGGTTTATTCATAGCGTTTCTCTCTTTCTTGAATTCTAACGTAATTCGTAGAGTGGTATTAACTAAGCGGCAGATGCCTTTCCCTTGTCGGATTATAAACGTCAAGCCAACGATCCGCTTCCGCCTTCATCCAGCTACCAAATTCATTTAGGAATGCCACTATATCATCCGAACTTGATAAGGGGTTGATCGCGTACCAAAGCGCTTCCCTCATCTCTGGCTCTTTTTCTGGATAATGCTTCGAAAATAGTTGATAGGCCGGGAATAAGTCCCTCGTGTACGCCTTTTCTTGAACCATGACAAGCGCCATACCAGCCCTCACGATGATTCTCATAATCCATGAGCAGCAGCTCTGGATATCTTCCACATCTTCATTTCCTGTGAGTTCATGTTTAGCCTGATCAATCAAGGCTGTTAAGTGCAGGAGATGTTCATTCGCTAAGGAACTATCAGGTTTATAGTTCGGGAGCTTAGGTAGTAGGTTTTCGCCATACACACAAACCCCATAGGTTTTGAGAATAAACGGGATCATGGAACAGTATTCTGACTCCTCCACCTCGCTCAATGGAAAGAATCCTAACTCTACTCCATGAACAAAAGCAAATTTTTGATCCATCCATTGTTCCGTCTCCTCGACCCACTCAAGGTCGAGATTTTCAAGATTAGAATGGGTGACAATGATGGCATCAAGATCCGATACACCGTCAACATCTAACCCTCTTGGCACAGACCCTCTTATGTAAATGCTGTGGATTTCTTTTGGTAAAAAAGAAAGGCAGCTTTCCTTGATGAGCTCGATGACCTCTTGAAATTTGGGGTTGATTTTTGTGTGATCGGAATCGTTTATCATGTAACCATTGTCATCCAGAGAGCACAAAGACCCTATCGCTTTTATTTCAGTCATTCTTCAAACTCCTCTATTCTTCATTCATCTTCCGAACTACTCTGATACTCTAAACCATAGATATTTTCTGTTTATGTATTCTTCTGCTTCCTCAGCTTGATTCCATTCGCCACAACTCCAATGAACCCAGAAATGAGAAACAGATAGGCAACGAACAACGGGGTTGAGGAGAGGGATTCCGTAAATATTCGAAACATCCCTACTGCGAAAACAAGGAAACTGCCGATCAAAGCTATCGCTGTTTTTATGTTCATTTTAATGGTCCTCCTAACAAATAGGTTAACTCCTGCCATGTTAACATATTTATTCGTTTCGTTGACATTTTTTCCATATATAGGTGTCGGGATGTGTTTGAAGAATTCGGGTTCTCTGCTTAAGCATAAAAAAGCATGAAACGTTTTGCGATCACTTCCCGTAATACCTATTAGAATATCGGAGGTGCATGATGAAGGACACTTTTAAACTTCTACTCGCAGTGATTCTAGGTATCGCCTTGTGGGATGGCATCAAATACATATGGAACCTGCTCCTTTAAATCACAAGAAAAAAACAACCGATTCTGGTTGTTTTTTCTATATGAATCAAAGATGAATTTTACCCATTCAATAAACCGTCTTCCGCACGCGCCAATAGTACAAAAATGATCGAACAGAAAAATAACCGAATTCGATGACGATGATCGTTTGCAAGACGATCAACCAAAAAGTCGTGTCAAAAAGTTCTCCTTCAAGCATATTCCCCATATTCAGAGTGATGAGCCATATATAGAGAATCGTCAACGGAAGGAAGATGCCACCCTGCCAAAGCGTCACTCGTTTGGCATGCTTTAGCTTATGGTGGGAGTCACTATACAGCTGTGGTTTTTCCTCTTCACTTGTGTATGTTTTCGCCCATAACGTCCAGGACATGAACGATGAAGAAGAATGAAACATTTGACGCCATCCTCTGTCGCTATGCAAATAAAAATAGTCCGATTCGACCGCCTTTTGGAAATCGGCCGCATAGCTTACCTTTCTTGGTTCCCCTTCACTGAAGGAATACCGGAGCCCACGTCTGCTGACTTTTTCTAATCGATAGCCTTTTTGTTCCATCGTCTCCAACCACTTTTCTAAACGGTCTGGAGCATACTGCCAGGCTAGCCGCCACTTCGCGAATGAGATAGGTCTTGTGTTCTGTTCAGTCGAAGGGACGGGAGCTACCTTCAGTTTTTTCAGTCCTTTGTGCAACGTCAGCGTCGAATAGGGAACGAGCGTCCAAAGCGTCAAGGCTGCCGTAATGGCAATCGCCCAATAAGGACTGGGAACGAACGTGGCTGATCCATCGCTCAAAAATACAGTGAGGGTCAACATTCCCATCGTGCTTGCAGAAATGAGCAAATAAATGAAAATCGCCAGGAACATATAGTAATGAACTTTGTTCCTTGCCGCCACACTATCTCTTAGCGGTTCCTTGTTCGCATCCCCTTCATGACGAATCATTCGCCAGCGTCCCTCTTTCGTAACCGATTCCCAGCCTGACTCCGCTAAAGATTCCGGAAAATGGTCAACCTTCTCGTATTGAAGTCTATAGGTACAGGGCGACGGATCGTTTTGTTCAAAATGAAATGTTCTTGACCACCGATTGAATCCAGTCAGAAACAGTCCTTCCCTCGCTTTCTTTTCCAACCACTCTTCCGTTTTGATCGGGTCGTAACTCCAAAAGGGTCGAAAAATCGATGTGTTCATAAAAACTCCTCCCTATATTGAACCGCATTATGGTATAGTTCGCTCAGCCTTTCCATCTCCATGCGCATGATGCGTTTCCCGTCTTCTGTGACTTCATATACTTTCTTCCGCTCACCGTCAGCGTATTTGACGATCAAACCATCGCGCTGCATCTTCGTCAACGTGCCATAAACGGTCCCCGAGCCTAAACTTATCCTCCCTTTTGTCAATTGTTCGACGTGCTTGATGATGCCGTAACCGTGGCGGGGTTCAGTTAATGCAAGCAAGATGTAGAAAGCCGTTTCGGTCATAGGTATGTATGTTTTCTCTGGCTTTTTCACTGATCCAGCCCCTTTTTCCATTTTTAAGTATGTCACACTATGACTATATCACACCATGACATAGTGTGCGAGATTTATTTTTACAAGTTGTTTGGCTAACGCTAAAAAAAGAACGGGAATAAACATTGGTCGTGAACGTCCAGAAACCTTCAAACTTATTTTTTGAAAATTCTATTGATTACCAATTCAATTTCCTGTATTGTAAAACGCAAGCGAAAGAATCAACCGTCACATGTCAAATCAATAATGTGCAACGGTTTTTCTAAAACTGAATAAAACTTATCCAGAGAGGTGTAGGGACTGGCCCGTTGATACCTCAGCAACCAGCCATCGGCACGGTGCTAAATCCAGAAGGTAATATACCTTGAAGATAAGGAGATGCTTTAGACATAAAGGACCCCTTATCCAAGGAGGTCCTTTTTTTGAATCCCTTATCAGACATTGGTCCTGTATGGGCACCAGCTGTTTGAATGAAACGACAAGAATGGAAAGGTAGTGGATTAGAATGAAACGATCATTAGAACAACGATTACAAGATGGCCCTGTTATTTGCGGGGAAGGATACTTATTTGAACTCGAGCGCCGCGGCTATTTGCAGGCCGGATCCTTTGTGCCTGAAGTCGCCCTGGATAATCCCCAGGCCCTCAAGCAGACGTATCGCGACTATATGCTTGCAGGCTCTGATGTCGTGTTAGCTTTTACGTATAACGGACACCGTGAAAAAATGAGAATCATCGGCAAGGAGGAATTATTAGAGCCGCTCAACCGCCAGGCGATCCGTTTAGCCAAAGAGGTAGCCAAGGAGCACCCTGAAGAGGAAGCACTCGTAGCCGGGAACATCTCCAACACGAATTTGTTCAACCCCGATGATCCTGAAGCTGTAGAAAAGACAAGAAGCATGTTTGCCGAGATGATCGGCTGGTGCAAGGAAGAAGGCGTAGACTTTGTGAACGGTGAAACCTTTTATTACTACGGGGAAGCACTGATTGCACTCGAAGAAATCCAAAAACAAGGCCTCCCTGCCGTCATCACATTCGGTCTGATGGGTGAAAATATTCTGCGGGATGGATACGAAGTGGAAGAAGCCTGCCGCTTATTAGAAGAAAAAGGGGCGCTTGTCGTGGGGATGAACTGCTTCCGCGGACCAGCCACGATGCAGCCGTATGTAGAGAAAATCCGTGATACGGTCAACGGTTATGTAGGCGCCCTGCCGATTCCTTACCGGACGACGGAAGAGCACCCTACCTTCTTCAACCTGCCAGACGGTGGCTGCTCTTGCACCATCCCAACAGAAACAACGTTCCCAACGTCCCTGGATCCGCTCTACACGAACCGATATGAGCTTGCGGAATGGGCAAAAGAGGCGCACAGTATCGGAGTGAACTACCTCGGACTCTGTTGCGGAGCTTCTCCTTCTATGCTGCGTGAGGTCGCAGAAACCGTCGGCCGTACAGCTGTAAACTCGACGTATTCGCCTGATATGAAAAAGCACTTCTTGTTCGGAAGCGACGACTCGTTGTCGGAGCACGTGACTTCTTATAAGGGGAAAGCATAAGGAAAAACGCCTGTCCGCAACTAGGGACAGGCGTTTTTAAACTTTTCTATGGCTGCTGAAAACCAAAGATCGCCACAACTAACAAAAAGGATGAAAGACATATTCCAAAAATATTCACTAAAACAAGACTTACTTTTACGTAGCCTTTGATTCCAAATAACCCAAATACTAACCCCAGTACACCAAATATCAAAGGTAAAAAAACACTAATACTTAAAACAGTTGTAAATATGACATTACCCCATCGAGTCAAACCAGCTACCAGCGGAAAAACCGTGAACACGAACAAAGTTCCCGACAATATGGAGAAGACTCTCTTGGACATCACAACCCCCACCCTTATTCAGTCAAAAGTCCATCAACTCACTTTGAATCATTTGATTTCCTCTTTGCACCAATGACAAAAGAAGTCATGGCATAAATCGTTAAAAAGAAACTAAGAATGCCATAAGCTGCCCCTTCGAACCCCCTAATATTCACATAGCCGATATAAAAGAGGATGGCAGCACTAATCATTAAAAAGCTGCCAGGTAACATCCTGATCAGTAGGGAAAAACCCTTTTTACTGAACCACCATGCAAGCGCCAATACAACGATTCCTGGAAGTAAAGATACGAGTATAGGTCCGTAAAGCATCATAAGAATAACTCCTTTTGATTAGAATCTGGCCCCTATAATGGGCTCTGTACCCATCAGGACTTCTTCTTTGAATCCTCTTTTATTACACTACGAAATCAACGACATTTAGTTTCAAATAAATCCCAATTTTTCAACTGAGTAGAATTCAATCTAACAAACCAAAACAAAAGAACTCCCAGAGGTATGGAAGTTCTTTTATTATAGAAAAAACAGTATAAACCTTTGACAAATCCTTCAGCAAAGATAGCTTTTCAGTATTATCCCTACAACAACCCCCGAATCTCCTCAGCAAACACTTCCCCGTCCATCAACCGTTTCCCGCCACCCTGCACAAAGTCAGGCTTTCCGCCGCCTTTTCCTTCAATAAGCGGCATCGATTGCTTGGCAATTTCATTCATATTGCGGTCGATTTCAGAGCCGCGGGCAAGGACGAACTGGAGCTGGTCGGGCTGTTCACTGATGAGAATGATATAGGAAAAAGGCGATTTTTCGGTGATCGCTTTTCCTAGCGACTGGAGTCCTTTGATTGGACGGTCTTGGAACACGCGCTGAATCACGCCTGCACCGTTTGCCTCCGCTACGATTTCATCCGCTTCATACGTGAGCAGCTGTTCTTCAAGCTCGGCGATTTTCTTCTCTTTCTCTTTGCTTGCCTGGATCATCTCGTCCACTTCCGCTGCCATCTTTTCTTCAGGACGCGGGATGAACTGCTTCAATTCGGTTAAGACGTCATGCTTCTGACCGAGCTTCTCGAGGACTCGGTAGCCACAGACAAACTCGAGACGGACCTGCTTTTTATTTTTCGTCCAGCCCATCAATTTGACGGCCATCACTTCCCCCGTCGCAATTGGGTGCGTTCCTCCACATCCGTTGTAATCGACGCCTGGAATGATGACAAGACGGGCTTCCCCCTCCACGGCAAGCGGCTTACGGAGCGGATAGGTCGCGGCTTCTTCCACGTACACCCACTTCGTTTCCACGGGAAGGTTCGCCCGGACGATTTCATTGACCTTCTGTTCGGCCTCCTGCAAAAGCTCATCCGTCAATGTCGGCGTACCCAAATCAATTGTCACCGTATCTCGTCCCAGATGGAAGCTTGTTGTCGGAATTCCGTATTGGTCATCGAAGACGGCTGACAGAATGTGCTGGCCGTTGTGCTGCTGCATATGGTCGATCCGTCGCTCACGGTCTACGATCCCTGTCACAACCTCCGTTTCTTCCGGAAAAGTTTCTTCTATATAATGGCGCACCTCTCCGTCGACCTCTTCCACATCGACGACCTTAAGACCGTTCACGGTTCCTTCATCGTAAGGCTGCCCGCCGCCGGTTGGGTAAAAAGCGGTCGATTCGAGCACGATATAATATCCGCCCTCATCCTTGCCACGGCCTGTCACCTTCGATTCAAATTCGAGCTGATTGACATCTTCATAGTATAGCTTTCTCGTCATCTTCTGTTCCTCCTACATTCTGCTTCCCTTATCGTAACACGTTTTGTGCGCTAGACTTTTAGAAAAAGCCTGCCATGACGGATGGTCACAACAGGCTTACGTATCATTGGGTCTGTTTATTAAAATCGAATTTGATCTTATAGTCCTCATCGAGCATTAACGCTGTGCTGAACGGTTTCTTTCCTTTGAATCCTTTTAACACCTTCGTCCGTTTCTTCTCACAAAGGGTTTTGATCATGTTCGGGGTCAGCGTTTTTCCAGCGAGCTTTTTCGGAAAGCTGACCTTACACCCTTCCTTGTATTCGGAGCAGGCATAGAATTTATACCGGTCGATGATCGTCCCCGTCGAGCAGGACGGGCATTTGGCAACGGGAGCGTTCCATTTCTTCTTTTGTTCCCCGGTGCTTCTCACGTTCACCTGCTCGATCGAGTCCGGTGTTTCCGTGATCAGCTTCTCGATGAATTGACGGGTCTGCTGGATGAAGACCTGCTTCGATCCTTCTCCATTGCCGATTTTCTTCAAGTAGGATTCCCACTTTGCGGTCATCGATGGACTTGAGAGCAGCGTCCCTTCGATCGCCTCGCAAAGCATGATGCCTTTATTCGTCATATGGACGATGTTCTTTTTCACTTCGATATATTTCTGTGCCTTGATCGTTTCGATGATGCTCGAGCGCGTCGCTTCGGTTCCGAGGCCTTCGACTTCCTTCAAAATCTCTACGTCCTCTTCTGTGTCCATCAGCTTCCCGCACGTTTTCATCATATTGATCAGCTGACCTTCTGTGTACGGCTTCGGTGGCTGGGTCATGCTTTCTTTAATGTGCAGGTTCGCCCCGACCTGTTCGCCGTTTTGAACCGCAGGCAAATTTGGCTCCTGCTTTTGCTTGGAAGGCTTCGGAAACAGCTCCTTCCAGCCCTGCTTCACTTCTCTTTTGCCGGTCGATTTAAACGGAAGATCGTGCACATGGGTGCAAATGGTTGTCTCTTCATAAACATGGTCGTCGTGGAACATCGCAAGCGTCGTCGCCAGCACTTCATTGTAGATGTTCTGCTCATCACGGCTCAGCCCGCTCAGCTTTTTCTCTGTCGGGACGGACTTCGTCGGGATGATCGCATAGTGCTCCTGGACCTTGCTGTTGTTGACGTAGCGCTTGTTCGGACGCAATGATTTCGGCTCAAAAGAGACGTTCAATGCGCGCTGGTACCCTTGCAAGTTTTTCACGAGATAAGAAAACTCGCTGTCCGTAATGAAATTACAATCCGTCCGTGGGTAGCTGACGAGACGCTTCTCGTACAGCTTCTGCATCGTCTTCAAGACGTGCGAAGGCGTGTACTTCCAACGTCTGTTCGCCACACTCTGCAGCGTCGACAGCGAATGGAGCTTCGGTGACTTCTGATACCTCGTCTTTTGATCGACTTTCTCGACGACACCCGTGACGTCTTCTTTTTCCTTCAGCCCATGCTTGTCCATCAGCGCCTGGACCTTCGCTTTGTCCTTTTCTTTAATTTCCGCTAGTCCTTTATACGTGCCAGCCTGCGCTTGAAACAGGCCTTCTATTTGATAAAAAGGCTCCGGCTTGAAGTTTTCGATTTCCTTATGCCGCTGGTAAATCAAATAGACGGTCGGCGACTGCACCCTGCCGATCGTGAGGTAGCTGGCATAGCCTTTCTTCTGCAAAAGCACGGTGAACAGCCGGCTCGCATTGATTCCGACCATCCAGTCGCTGATCTGGCGGGCTTTCGCTTCATCGAACATGCGCAAGTCTTTATCGTTCGGCTGCAGGTTCCGGAAACCTTTTCTTACTTCATCCTTCTCCAAGGAATTGATCCAGAGACGCTGGACAGGTTTTCCTTTCACGCCTGTGAGACGGAGGATGCTGTAGAAGATGTTCGATCCTTCCCGGTCAACGTCCGCTGCATTGACAATGACGTCCGCCTGCTGGAACAGCCGCTTGACGACCTTGAACTGGTCCCACTTTCCTTTGGACACTTTTTCAAGAAACCGGTCCGGGACGATCGGAAGCTGCTCGAGCTTCCACTTCTTCCATTCCGGCTTATAGTCATGCGGTTCTTTCAATTCGACCAAATGACCGACTCCCCACGTAATCGTCGCCCCGTCCGGGAACGTATCATCCGGCATCAGTTGTATGAATGTTTTCGTTTTTTCTTTTATTGTAAAAGCCTCTGCATAAGCCTTTGCCTGAGAGGGTTTTTCGGCTAAGATGACCACTCGTTTCATGGTCTCCACTCCCTTCGGTGAACCCCAAGAGTACTACGAGATGAACTGGAAAGCAAGAGAGCAAAATGGATGTTTCTAACAGATTAGGACTTGTAAATTTGCTGGTCGATCTGTTATTTCAGCATCTTGGTGGGTGATTTTTATAAAAAGAGTACGTATGTATGAAAAAGAAACACGAAGTCCTCTATAGGGAATTCGTGTTTCTTCTGGACGGCAGGAGGTTTATCCTCTGTAGCGGATGGCCAGTCCCTTTAAGAAATTCCGGGCGTACTTATCGCCGCATTCTTTGTAATTTTTGTGGCCTTCTTTTCTTAGGAAAGCCCCCAGTTCGCCTTTTGTCATTGTAACGCCAGCCAGATCGACAATTTCAATGACGTCTTCGTTCTTCAGCTGAAGGGCGATTTTCACTTTTTTCAGCATGACATTATTGACGCTGGAATGGTTCTTGATCGAACGGTCCGGTTTGTCCGGCTGACCGGGCTTCGGTTTTTGTGGACCGCGCTTGAACGTGATGAATCCGTTCAGGAAAGATTCGAGCATGCTGTTCGTGCATTTCATATAATGCTCGTCATCCTCTTCGTCCTCCTCGACCTTTGTCAGCACCTTCAACACGTCTTCTTTCGTCAGCTCGACACCGCCAAGTTCGAATATTTTCACCATGTCCTGGTCTTTCATATCGAGCGCATAGCGGAGCCGGATGAGTATATCGTTATTATCCATGTTCTGTCCTCCAATAGTTTTCTCTTCCTCTACTTTAGAAGAAGTGGAAGGCCTGTGCAAGTTTCACCGGTAGGAATGAAGAAAAGCGCAGGGCACTTCCCTACGCTCTCCACCTGTATCATGATTGTTGATAAATCACTTTTCCTTTTTCATCAATGTGTTTTTTTAAATCTTCATTATAAAGCTTTTCATAATCCAAAATGTCGAAATAATAAGGCAACGGATCTTCTTCATTGAGCTGGAGGCTTATAAATGCCAGTGTACGCTCGCTAATGTTTTTGCCAAACACAGCAAGGTCTATATCGGAACCTCTTTTATAGTTGCCAAGCGCCCGGCTGCCAAAAATAACAGCCTTCTCCACCTCGTCATATTTGGATAAAGCAGCTTCAATATATTCAAGATCTGTTTGTCTTAATCCATACATACGCTTATACTTCCTTTTTGAGCCGTTCATATAGATCGCGGAAAGCTGGCATATAAATCGTCTTAATTTCCTCCACGAACTTTTGGGCAAAGGCTTCATCATAAGTATGAGTGGTTAGGTTCCTCTTCGTAAGTCCTTCCATCCACACATGTCCATCCGGAAGCAAACCGGACTGGTAAGCTTGTTTAATGGATTCTCTCGGGCTTCTGACTTGAAATCCTTCAGATTCCAAATAATCTTTCATCACTTTCCAAGAGAGTTCAAATGTGATTTCAAAAAATTGAATAAATCCAGCCTTTTCAATCTCGGATTTTTGTTCTACGAACGAGTATTTCTCAAGCGTTCGATAAGCTTTTTCGAAGTTCTCAAATCGCTGCCTCCACCTGATCTCCTTCAAATCGTCCATGGGGATCCCTCCTTCGGGACATTTAATGATTATCTCTCATTTTAACATTGATGGAACATGCTGTCCTGTCCATGACTCAAGCTAAATGAGTGACCATCATCCATGAATTTCTACCCCGTCCCAAACCGGAATCTGCATCTTCTTCTCTTTCCCATTCAAGACATAATACCCGAAGCCAGGAAGAATTGGTTCTTCTTTTCTCGTAAACGGTAACGTGAACAGGCTTTGATCGGATTTCTTCATTAACAATACGCCCTGACTGATCTGCTTCAGTTCATTCGACAATGGATCGAAGCCCTTCGTGAACTCGTTCGCATTTCCGGCTGCGATGACACGGAAGCCTAGGTGTCCGTATTGCTTGATCAAGTTGGCCAGCCGTCCTTGGATCAGGCTGTCTATGATTTGATTCAGTCTCGTCGTGCTGTCGATCACGAGATAGATGCCTGGAAAGGATGCTTTCGTTCCGGCGTTCAGCTGGTCGAGAAAACCTTCTTCCCGAGCGGACAGCTCCTCCTCCACATCCTCAAGCCATGCCAGCATCTGGTCTTTATTTTCAAGATAGTTAACCGAAGCATGGCTTTGATAAGACACAAGCCCCCGGTCTGAGCCATCAAAAATCGCCACCATGGCAGGGGATTGGTCGAGAATCTGATCGATCATGATACGCAGCACATTGGTCTTCCCGTTTCTCGACTGCCCTGTCACAAGACAGTGGGTACTCAAGTCGACCTGTACAGGGGAAACCGTCTCTTCATCAAGCCCGACAGCGACATGCCCTGTTGCCACCGGCACTGTGAGATAGTGTTCGATAAACTCAGGATACGCTAAGCTGGACGGGAGCATTGGAATTGGAGAAGGCTTCTGCGCACTGGCATACTCGCTTCCTATCTCCTGCACGATTCCCTTCACGTTTTCCAATACCTCGAGATCGTTCTCTCCACTTGCCGGCAAATACATCTGGGCTAAGTAGGCGTCATCTTTTTTGATGATCGCCCGTCCTGGAATCGGCTCGACTTCATAAGGAGACCGGCCGATGATCGAGAACCGTTCGGAGGCATCGATGAGATGGTGGATGATTTTCGTTTTCAAGTTGTTCATCAGGGGCTGGCGGATGGCGTTTGTCCGGGTCGCTGAAATCATCAGGACAATTCCCAACGTTTGACCATCGCGCGCAAACTGAATGAACTGGTTTTCAAGGTCTTGCAGCTCTTCTTTTACAAGATCGAAATTGTCGATGGCCACGACGAGGTAAGGCAGCGGTTCTTTACTGACCTGATTAAAGAGCGAAATCGTGCTCACTTCTGCGTCTAAGAACAGTTGCTTGCGCCGTTCCATTTCGTCTTTCATAAAGCCCATGAACTTCTCGATTTTCCGCTGGTCATCGTAGCGGAAATAGTCCGCGGTATGAGGCAGTCGCTTCAACGGAAGCAGCGTGCTGTTGCCGAAATCAAACAAGTATTGATGCAGTTCTTCCGGGCTGTAGGAACGCACGAATTCAAGCATCAACGTCATCATACTCGTCGACTTGCCGAAGCCGGAAGATCCGAACACCCCGATATTGCCGTCTAGGCCGAAGCGATACACATAAGACTCTTGGCTTTGCTTCTCCGGCTCATCCTTCAACCCGATCGGCATCTCGGCAGGCATCGTAGCCGGAAGCTCGGGCTTGTAGAGACGGTCCGAAAGAGGCGGCAGCCATGGACTGGCCAAGCGCTTGAGTCCAAGGTCCTCCTGTACGCTTGCAATTTCAGCTACCGTCGCTTCGATTTCGGTTTGCTGCTGGTCTTTTTTGTCGCGTTCAATTTCCACATCCGAAACGCGGACTAAGCCTAAGTCTGTCACAATCGAAACGTCGTCCTCCTCTTCAAACGTATCAGTCAAATACGGGGCGCCACTCCAGGCCGACTGGAACAGCTCGTACACTTCATTATTGCCTACCTGCAAATAGCCTCGGCCCGTCGTCTTCAAATCAGCAGCATCGCTATTTTTCAAAATTTCCTTACTGTCATTCGCATCCTGCACCTGGAGCGCGATCCGGAATCTCGAGTTACTCCAAATTTGGTCATCGATGACGCCTCCAGGCTTTTGTGTCGCCAAAATCAAGTGGACACCGAGACTCCGTCCGATACGGGCCGTACTGACGAGCTCACGGATGAATTCCGGCTCTTCATTTTTCAGCTCGGCGAATTCATCGGAAATGATGAACAGATGCGGCATCGGCTCCTCGACGTTCCCTTTTTTATAAAGATTCGTATAGGCATGGATGTGATTCACCTTATGTCGATCGAACAATGTTTGGCGGCGCTTCAATTCGCTTTTGATCGAGGCGAGGGCCCGCGTACTGAAGTTGGCGCTCTCGTGAATATTGGTGATTGTCCCTAACAGGTGAGGGATGTTTTCAAACGGCTGGGCCATGCCGCCCCCTTTATAATCAATCAGAAGAAACGCGACTTCGTGAGGGTGGTAATGGACCGCCAAGGACAAGATATACGTTTGGAGCAGTTCACTCTTCCCTGACCCTGTCGTTCCGGCAACAAGACCGTGCGGACCGTGTGCTTTCTCGTGCAGGTTCAGCTTGACTACGTCATTTTTCCCTTTTAGCCCGATCGGTGCTGCCAAAGTCCTCGAGGATTCATTCGTCAGCCAGTTTTTACGGATCGGCAATCCAGCGGCGTCCGTTCCGAATAAGTCGAGGAAGGAGACCATCTCGGGAATCGAGTTGCTGACACCTGTCTGGTGATTCAGAGAATAGAGCGTACGCGCAAACGTTTCGTGATCGTCTGTCTCGACAGGATCGAGCTCGAAATGCTGATGGACGGCTTTTCCATCCTCGATCAAAATCTCGCCTTCCTGATCATGAATGTACTGGACTAGCGTCCCGATCTGGTGGGACAGCTTCTCCTTCGTTTCCGTAGCAAATATGACAGAGATGCCGAGGTCGGACCTGTTCTCCTCCAAATACTCCATGATGACATGCTCGGCGATCAGCTCCTGATTCGTGACGATAAACACGACATGCGGAACGAATCTTTTCTCCTCGTTTCCTTCTTCCAAATCACGGTCTCGTAGCATCGAGTACAGAGACGGGAGGAGCTGATCCCTCGTTTGTTCGTTGTAAATCATCCCTTTCGCATGGGAGTTGGGCATCTTCATGTGCGGCAGCCACTTGACCCATTCCCAGTCCTCGTACTCTTTTTCATCAAAAATCGTGACGAAGCGAAGATCATGATAGCTGTGGGAAAAGGCAAGCTGTCCGATCAGCTGATGGATTTCGTTTCGCACGATCTTGTTTTTGCCGACGAGACCAAGCGGTGCTCCTGCAAGACGGATCGTCAGCGGCGCATCCTGAACATAGCTGTACGCCTGGATCATTTCCTGTGAGCGTTCGACAAGCTCATCCATTTCGCGGTTCGCAAAGTCACCAGCTCCAGCTGCAACCTCATAGCTTGAAGGAATCGTCGCCCTCCCGATCCGCACCTTCAGAAAATCAGGGCTGGTCGGCGTTCGTTCCCATATCCGTTCACTCAAAAAGGATGTAAAATATTTCATTTTCTCGAAGGAAGGAAAGTGGAAATAGAGGACCTCTCGCTGCTTTTCTCTCAGCTGCTGAAGCTCCTCCTGCTTTTGTCTCAAATAGTTCGTATACACGCGGTAACGCTTTTCATCCCGCTGCTTTTTCCGCTTCCGTTCTCTGAAATACTGCATCGTCGATGTAATCAAGGTCGTCGCAAACATCATCACGGATATGATGATAAAAATCCCGCGTGGAATCAGGAGCGCTACGATTCCCATTACGATCAGCATGACAAGCGGCGGCAGTATGATCAGCCAGAGCGAGCGTCCGTGGTCATCCCCTTCCTGCGCCGGAAACGAGAAGGTCACCCTTTCGTCTGGCAGGTCATACATCATCCGCGGCGTTCGCCGGAAGTCGGGGTACTGCTTTTTCATTTCCGAAACGGGTGGCTTCGATGGGGTCAAGGACGACTGAAACGGATCCAGACTGGAAACCTCGAGCAGATCCTCGTCCAGAAGAATCACCGTCATATATGGAAAAAACACCTGATCTCCAGGCTGGATTTTCGTTTTCCCTTGGATCCGCTGGCCATTTACATACGTCTCTTCCCGATCTTCCACGTACCAGGAAGGACCGATTTTCAATAATGAAAGCCCGCTGCCATCTTTAGTGATATCGGCATCGGGCTGAGGGCCGATCGTGATTTCTTTGCGTCCGCCTATATAGTAGGTCTGTTCCTGGGCCGTGCCCTGCTTATAGACACACCTCAGCGAATTCGGTCCTTCCCACACAACGCCTTCCTCCAGTGTGCCGAGCGGACGACCGTCTCTGTATGCATATACGTTATCATCTTCATACAGGAATTCGACCGGAGCACCTGTAAAGGAATAGAAGGCAAGCTGACAGGAAGCATCGTTGCCGACTTTCACCGGAAAGGCGTCTTCGAGGCTGTTTTCCATTTTTGCATATCGATTGTTATAAAAGCTGTAAACATGCATCATGCGTATCTCTCCTGGTGTTTGTTATTCAGCCGGGGCTTCCTCTGGAGGGGTCTCGCCTTCAGCCTCTTGTGCCTCTTCTTCGATTTCGCGCGTCAATTCCTCCAGTTCCATCTGGATCTCATCCAGCTCCTGCTGCTTCTCTTCCCCTGTCATCTCCTCATCTGCGCGCACTTGCTCTTCCCTCATTGTCAATGCAAACATAAGAAGATCACGGTCATCCAGTGATCGGGCGGCATCGATCGCGTCGATATTTTCCCCGCGGCCAATGTAAATCCAATACGCAAGCGATTTCGCATCCGATTCGAGCGTCACTGTACCTTTCAGCTGTTCCACCTGGGCTTCCGTCAGATTTTCTCTTTGAAAGTAGGACTGTGCTAATTGATACTGCGTCGCAAACGGCATGCCACCCGGTTCATAGCCGTCGAGCGTCTCGATGACATCGCCCGGATTATTTTTCAAAAAAGATTCATGACTGGCCAGGTACGCGGTGTTTTTTGGCTGAACAAAAAAGAACGAATAGATGACAAGCGCCAGCAGAGAAGTCCCCATCACTATACTCAGCCTGAATAGATTCCGACGTTTTCTCCACTTGGTCACGGTCTCTTTGACAAGCTGCTTCTCTTCTTTTTCGATCCGGCGAAGGTGATCGCCGACGACGTCTTTCAACTCCTCCGTATCTTTTGCGAGCAATAGTTCCCTCACCTCGGGCTCGACCTTCATCGTATCCTGGAATTTCAAATAATAGACGAAGCTCTCGGAGCGATCGACAGCTGCGGCAACCGCTGCCTTCAGCTCACTGAACACTCGATCACGCTCCGGTTCATACGGCGGGATGCTCTCCTTCACCCCGTAATGAAGAAAATGGGGAGTCATGCCGACATCGATCAGCAGGTTTTCGGGGCAAAT
Source organism: Halobacillus fulvus (assembly GCA_004078665.1). Classification (GTDB taxonomy): domain Bacteria; phylum Bacillota; class Bacilli; order Bacillales; family Halobacillaceae; genus Halobacillus; species Halobacillus fulvus. The sequence continues at coordinate 84,932 of SCFO01000007.1, forward strand.
CAATAGATTCAGTCGCGTAAACCGATGCTCCTCCACCTTTTTGATCAACTGATCGGCAAACAGCCATCTGGCATACTCGTCTTTGTCCTGCAATTCGTCAAACTCGATAAAATGGCTTGGTTGTTCCATCACCATCTCGATTTCATCATCACTGACGGCAAACGTTCTCGTCAGCGTTTGGTCGGCATCATGGAGCAGGTTGAGTTCCATCTCATCCTGCAAACGAACACGAGCCCGTTGGTACGTAATCTTGTAAGTGTCGTTCTCTTGATGCCATTCTGCTCCCGTCATTTGCCTGAAATAAGATTCACGCGCCTCTGCCATGGTATGCGACTCCTTTTATTCATAATAGTTCGATTCGATCTCCGGACGTGATGCCATAACCTTCAAGTGTACCTGGTCCGGACAAGACTCTTTGTTTATTTACGACACGGATCCAGTCCCCATCCCCTGGCGGCTGACTGATGCCGGCCAGCTTCCAGGTAATTTGAATCAGCTCGTGGATCGTGTTGTGATCAGAGATTCGGAGGTCTATTTTTTCTTGATTGTATTTTTTTAAGTCCAATGTAATGTCAATATACATGTTGCTCCTCCTGATCGAAGACCGTGGCCTTATTTCTCCTCGGACTGGGCCATTTCATACTGAATCGACGTGATCCTTCCATCAATCGATAGCAGTTCGGACTGAAGCGAATGGATTTTCGCTTGAATCGTACCCACTGCTTGCTCCATTTGCTCGGTTCCGATCGCCCGGTATTGTGTCGTCATGCTGTTCACACGGATATTTTCAAATTCACCAGCGAGCTGCCCTGCCCATGTGTGAGCGGATAATTCGGGCTCGGAGCATAGGTTCTGCTGCGACATCAGTTCTTCCCGGTACCCTTCGAGGGAGGAGAGAGCCAGCTTTAACCTTCTGATTTCATCCTGCTTTTGATCCTGCATGCGATGGTAATAAAATAATGATTCCAGCAGCACTGTGATTTCGCCTCCTGTTCTTTTCTTTCCTCCAAACGCTTACGTCAGCACCTGCAGGAAAACAAAGAATCGGAGCCTATCATAACCATGGAGGAAGCACCTTTTTGATAAGGTACTTCCTCCACCGTTTCATTAGCCGCGAATCTGGCCGGCAATCTGTTGATCGGTATCCTCAAGCGTTGTCGCTGTATTGTTCAGCTGCTGGGATACTTCAGCAAGCAGAGTGCTCATTCTTTCGAAAGAAGGACGCAGCTCTTGGTACTGGGCAGCAAACGCCTGGCTCGAAGCCCCTTCCCAAATCTCCTGAAGCTGACCGCTCATGCCGTCCAGTCGGGAAATCAATTCCTGTACATTAGAACTCTCCGTGTTGTATTGTCTCGCAAACTCTCTCAGTTCATCTGGGGTCAAACGAATGTTGTTGGACAAATCTCCCACTCCTTATATAGTTTGGTAATATTCTAACTTTGCTAAATTTACCAGTCAACGCTTTACTGAGAAACAGTAGTATACTAGCAAGACTTAAGTAACAAAAAAAAGGATAGATTACCACTTTTCATAGTAAAAAATATGTAAAAACTGGTGGGTATCAAGCGTAAAAGTACGTTTGTGTTACAATTTACCATAATTATGTCGTGAAAACGTCAAAAGAACTCGAATAGAGTAGTGAGAAAGCTCGTTCAAAGTAAGGGCTCAATACGCATTCTAGAAGGGAATAACAGCCTTCATCTGCAAGGGAGAATCATTAAGAGGTGATCGATGTGGAAGAACATGAAAAAATTGATCCGAAAACGTTCAACTACTTACGCATGCTCGGTCCAAGAAGCAACCGGCAAAACGCTGCCGTTTTTTTGATTGTTCTACTAGATTTGGTCGGTGTCCTCCCACTACTTGGAGTGCCCTTTTCACCTGCTTTGTTTTGGGCTGGAATCATACCAGCCACCGTTATGAATTTGTGGGGCCTCCTTTATATCATCGCTCCTTATAAATTCGAAAAGTCTTACTTTCTATTTATAGGAGTGCTCGGTCTCGTTACAACTTACGTCTATTTCTTAGTCATACAAAAATTCTTATATTTGCATATTGGAGTGGAAAGCAGCTTTTACTTTATCTTTGGACTCTTTTTATTGCTCGCCTTGTTGGTCTCGATGGGAATCTTAAATCATACCTATTTTTTCGGAGGATCTTATTATGACCCTGAGAAGAAAAGTATCGGCACCTTCAACACCAGCCCTTATGTCACAGCATCCGGTGTTGGATATATCATCGCGCAATTTATCATGTCTTCTTTTGTCACCGACTCGTTTCAAATGGTTGTGCTTATTGCTGTGATGGCTCTTTTATCAGTTGTGACAGCCTTTTTCGCTACTTTCTTACATCGTTACTTTTTCATTATCGAAAATGAGCAAGCTCTTAAAAACACGTATCACGACTTCGGCTTGCCGAAGAAATTGAGGAATTTCCAATCTAGTGGTGGAGGGGATCCGATGTTTTTCAAAAAGAAGAAAAAGGAAGAAAGATACGAATACAGTCTGTCTGTTTTTGTGGACGAAGATTACAATGAAGAAGAAATAGACGCGCTGTATGCGCCTATTTTGGACACGGACAAAATCAGTATTGCTACTGTGATTACTCTCCCTCAACTATTTTCTCCTAGACGCAAAGAATTAGAAGAAGCCTTCCCTGAACACACGATCGAAACGCCGAGCCTTGTGGTGTGTAAGTTCGGGGTTGAAAAATTGAAGGAAGAGACGAAGAAGATGGAAAAGGCTCATAAATACGGCTTTTTCAAAGAAATCCCGTACGATGAATATCTCATCGTGGAAGATCGAGTCACCCATGATTATCTAAACAACGGTCTTCTCTATACGAAGGATCCGGATGAGGTGATTCGTTTCATGGAATATAAAGACGCCGATGCTTCTGGCCCGAGGTTCACCGTTTCCTTTGAATCCAAATAGTGCCGTTGAATGCTTCCGTTATGACATGACGAAGATTAGAGGGGCGGGGAGTCACTCGCTTTCCATGGGCGGGCGCTGAGCTTCCTCGGAGCCTTGCTCCTGCGGGATCTCAGCCTGCCCTTACCTCCCCATAGGAGTCTCGCGATTCCCCGCCCCTCTGCACAAATAGGTGAACGGAAACACCACTTGGCCCGATTTAGATTGTGGTAAAACAGAGCAAATCCGGCTCATTTGAGAAGTCCTCCCCTATCCCAAAAAAGAAATAATCACCCCTTAATTAAATGGAAAGCACCATTCACATGACCTAAACACCTCCATGGAAAGCGAGTTATTTCCCGCCCATCCTAGCTCTGTCACGAAAAACGGAAACTCTCCCATCCTTCTCAAAGCTCACTTCTCATCTACTCCACCTCATGTTTAACCCGAATCATGCCGAGTCAAGATTACGGAAGAATCACTCTCCTTGTGATACGATATGTACGGTCCACATATTAAAGCAAGATAGGAGCATCCTTGATGGTACAAATCGCTAAACGAGGATATACCCTTTTCATCAGTTTATATGTCATCATGCATTTTATCGTCTATTTCAACGGTGGAGAATCCCTTCCGGCAGTGCTCTCATTGCTTGGGTTGGTCGCTTTCTTCACCGGTTATTTCTTTTTACCTGTCAAACAGGCATCGATTTCGCTTCTATTGTTCATCATCGCCCTCATCATCCACTTTACGGCAGGGACGTCACTTGTAGAAGCGAGCGTCTCTGGCTTTACGGTGATGAGCGGGCTGATTGCCTTGTTGCTGATCGTGCCTGTGATCAGCTGGGTATTGGAAGAGAAACCTTATATCCAGTCGGTCATCAATTTCGCGCAAAACCTTCTGAACACGAGCCGGAAGTTTTATTTCGGGATGATGATGATTACGCAAATCATCTCCTACTTCCTGTTGTTCGGATCGATTCCGATGGTGTACGGGATGGTCAATGACTTTTTGAGTAATCAAAAAGGAGAGGTGTGGGAGAATTATAAAGGAACCGCCTTGCTGCGTGCCTTCGCCTTAACGACGATGTGGGTCGTCAGCATCCCGAGCTTTATCTTTGCTGTCGATGCACTCGGCGCTTCGCTCGGCCTTTCGATTTTACAAGGCTTTTTCTTATCATTCGCCGGCATCCTCTTGTCCGTTCTCTTTTCTCATTTTCAGGAAAGGCATTACGGTGTGGATTTGACGGAGGGAATTCAGGAGCAGCTCGCGAAAATCGCTGAGGAGAAAAAGGACGAGACCGACGGAAACCGCAACGTCATCGAATTCGTCGTCTTGTTTGTCACGCTGTTCGGCTCGATCTTCCTTCTGAATGCGATCTGGGACGTGAGACTGCTGAACATCATCCCGATCGTTATCGTCGCCTGGGTGCTGCTTTATTTCGTCTTCCGCAGACGGATCGGAGCGATTGCGGACAACGGGAAAGCTTACGTGAAGAAGCATATCCCGGACAAAGCCCAGCAATTTTCGATTCTTTTAGCGGCCGGATTTTTGATCAACGCGGTCAACCAGTCCGGTTACGGGGAATATATTGTGGACGGGCTGTTTTATATCACGGAAGCTGTGCCGTTTCTCAACTTCCTATGGGTGCTTCCATTCGTCGTCATCATTTTGGGGTTCATTGGCCTCGGACCACTCACAGTCATCGTCCTCGTATCGGGAATCTTACAAGGCGTCGAGCTTCCTTATCCACCGGAGATCATCGTGCTCGGGATTACATCCGGAAGCGTGATTTCCATCATGCTGTCGCCGTTGATTTTGCCGTCGATTATCTTGAGTTCTGTGAACAGGCTCAGCATTATTAAAAATGGACTGCTGTTCAACTATAAATACGCGCTTGCCTTTTATGTCATGGTCCAGATCTATTTACAGCTGTTCGTTCTGTTTTTCCTATAAAACGAAAGCCTGCCTCCGATGGCAGGCTTTTCTTCTATCGACAAAAACCATTTCCCAGGAAATATAAAAGGACAAGGCTCGTCCGATTTAGACATATGTTACGATTTAGATAGCATAAGTTGAATATAAAAGGATGATTGCGTTTGATTCTAGGTATTTTTCTAATCATAATGGGATTGTTTATGGCATTCAGGCCGGATTTGTTTTGGCTCGTCACCGAAAGCTGGAAGTCCAAAGACGCATCAAAACCAAGCAAACTCTACACATATGTCATAAGAACGGTCAGCATTTTTCTTCTCCTGCTTGGAAGCATGCAATTCATCTTGCTATTTTTGTAAAAAAAGAAAAACACCCGAGACGAATCGAGTGTTTTTCCATGAGAGAGAGTTTGTGTGATTTAGTATCGAACCGCGTCGTAAGAATTGATGACGCCATGCTCAAAGTAGTAGCCTGTTCCACTAATCGGATCAGCTGTCTGCTCAATCGCAGCACGGATCTCGTCATTTGTGCGTCCCTGGGAAGCTAGCAAACCGGCAAGTCCTGCTACGTGAGGCGAAGCCATGGACGTTCCAGATTTGTATGCATATCCGTTATTCGGAACTGTTGAAGCGATGGAAACCCCTGGTGCCGTTACGTCTACCCACGTTCCATAATTAGAGAAAGAAGCTTTATTATTGTTACTATCCACCGCACCTACGGCAATAGCATTTGCATAAGATGCTGGCTCAAACGTTGTAGATACACCATCATTACCCGCTGCGGCAATTACGACAGATCCACTATTCCAAGCGTAGTCAACGGCATCTTCTAATGTTTGGGTATCACAGTTACAGCCAAGAGAAAGGTTGATGACCTCAGCGCCTACATCAGCGGAGTAACGGATAGCATCCGCAATGTCATTCAACGATCCACTACCGTTTGCATCTAAAGCACGGACAGCCAAGATACTCGTATTCGGTGCCATCCCCGCGACCCCTTGAGAGTTGTTCGTTTCTGCAGCAGCTGTACCCGCAACGTGTGTTCCATGACTGCTTAGATCCATTGGGTAGTAGTCATTATCGACAAAGTCATAGCCTCTGATCGTTTTGCCGTCTAGATCCGGGTGGTTGTAATCTACACCAGAATCAATGATCGCAATTTCCTGTGAACTGCTTCCACGCGTGATATCCCATGCAGCTTCTGTACTCGTGTTTTGTGGTCCATATTGATAACCGTTATAGTACGTATCATTTGGCGTGTAGGTTGCTTCAAATAAGTAGTTGGGTTCTGCATATTCCACGTTCGGATTATTGTTCAAAGCTTTGACGACAGCTTCGACATTTCCTACCTTAAGTACTTTTACCTTTGTATCCTTCAATACGGCCTGATTGTCATCCAGTTCTTTTGCCCCAAGCTTATTCAACTTGTTGGCGGGCAACGTTTTTCCTTCCTTAAACTTAACGACGACTTCTCCCTTTACATACTTCCCTTGCTCAGCCTGGACATTGACCTTATTTTCATTTTTCGGAGCCTCATCCAAACTAGGTGCAGCAAAAGCTGGTCCTGTCGTAGGCAATAAAGCGATGGTAGCAGCGAGTGACAATGTAGCTAATTTCTTAAACTTCAAATCGATTCCTCCTAAAAAAAGATATACGTAACATATTCTTAGAAACCGTCGATTTTCCTGCCAATTGGAGGTTGGGATAGTGGGGTCTTCTTTTGCCTGCTAAAAGGGTAAAATGAGGAGGGACTTGCGCAACTCCCTGAATTTGTAAAATGAACTGGGTTAATGTATGAACATAAGAAAAAGCCCAACGTTGAATGTTGGACTTCTTCCTCATCCTCTAGCCAAAACCACACGGATGGTATAGGGGAGCAAACGTATGGTTTCTCTCGACTACAGAATCAAACGGAAATCAAGAGGGATGGCCGTTATCTATTGTTGAATCTTCAGCCTCGTATTCACAGCATTTTTGATCAACTGATCGACGACCTGCGTCGCAATCGGATGGTAATGATAATGCTTGAGAAGTTGCCACGTCGTCAGGATGAGACTCCCTTTTCCTACACGCTTCCGAATCATGGAGCCGCCAGCTTGGCCGATCCATCCTTCGAAATATCCAGACAGGATATCCGCGGATTGGGGCAACTCGCTGTTCCCAAACATATAGACTGTTCGTCCGGTTGTCCCGCCTTGCTTGTAGTAATCGCTGAACGGGAGAATATAGCGGGGCAGCAGTTCTGCCACTTCCCAGCCCATTTCTTTATGAAGCGGTACGTCCGGGAATTCCTCCGCATCGACGAAATTAAACGAAGACGTGCGCTTCCAGCTTTCTTCTTCCGGGAGATGTCGGAAGGTGAAGGTCCCTTTGGCCTCGAGCTCGTCTCCTGCTTCTGCTAGAAAGACGCCTGGTCCACCTTTTCGGACGAACGCTTCGACATGCGCATCATAATGGTCGGTGATCACGAGCTGCGCCTCCTCGATGTCTTTTGTAATCTGATAGCCGTTTTCTTGTAAAGAATGGACGAAGCTGTCGGCCATCAGGTAAGGACAAACCTTGAGGCTGTCGACCTTTTCTTTTACCGATAGGGTCAGCTCTTCTTCATTGACTGCCACCGTTTCCCCATCGATCTCAAGCGCCAGCTTCACCTCATAGAAACCGGATGATTCCACGTCAGGCGCCGTAAGAGAGATCGCTTTTTCCAATCGAATGTAACGGCTCCCTTCTAGACGGATCGGGACGGTGCCGGTAAGGTCCGTTCCTGAAAGCTGCCATGTGAGGACGCCCTCCCCACCGCGCAATCCGTGATTTGAGATGACGAGATCCCACGATGTCTGTTCACCGCTCCACAGGTTATGGGTGACGTTATCGAGCATGATTGCAAGTTCCCCGTTAAAGTCTTTCAATCTCTCAAAGCCTTCTTTCGGGTTTCTCATGTAATCGAGCCAGCCGTTGGTTTCCCATTCGATATCGGTGAATTCGGTCACGACGTACCCTTGGATGGATGGACGTTTTCTCATCTCTTCAATGATCGACTTAATCCCGCGGAAGAACCTTTTCTGGGAATAGATCGCGAGCTCTTCATAGGAACCGAATATTTTGTCCAGACCGAATCGTTCGAAGTTTTTCTCCGCTGTCAAAGGACTCTTGTAATCTTCCTTATGTGTATCATCGCCCTGGTTAATAAACCACCACGGACGTCCCTGATAAAAGTCTTCCAGCTTCTTCACGCTCGGAAGTCCCCAAATGCCGAACTCGGACACGATGATCGGCTCCTGATTGGCTTCCTTGCCTGTGACGAAGTTTGCTCCCGGGTTTCCGACCATGAATTCATCGAGGTCCTGCCTCCACGCTTCTATTTGATCGGGGGCTACGAAATAGCGATGATAATCGTTGAGATCTGTTTTGACGTGTCGCCAACCGGAATTGTCACAGATCAAGCGCGAGGGATCCAGCTTTTTGATTTGATCATACAGCTCCTCGACGTGGTCCTGCTTTTCCTTATCATTTTCCAAGTCCCACTCGAGACCCCATTCTTCATTATAGAGGGACCAGACAATGATCGACGGGTGATTGTAATCGCGCTCAATCATCGATACGAGGTCGTCTGTAAAACGATCCTGCCCCTGCTTCGTCCACTTCACATAATTCGGTGGCTCTTCCCATAACAGCAGTCCCATCCGGTCTGCCCAGTAAAGGTAGCGCGGAATTTCGATTTTGATATGCTTGCGGAGCATGTTAAAGCCCATTTCCTTTGCGAGCCTGATCTCATTTTGAATATATTCATCCGATGGAGCCGTGTAAATCGTATCTGGGTAAAAGGCCTGGTCGAGTGCCCCGCGCAGAAAGATTTCCTTTCCATTCAAGTAAATCCGTCCTTCTTTATACGACACGTCCCGCATCCCGAAGGTTTCTTGTTTATGATCCTCTCCCTCATCGGTTACGAGACTTACGGTCAGGTCGTAAAGGTGAGGATGATCCGGTTCCCACAAGACGGGATTCGGAATATTGACCGAGAAGGTAAACGTCTCCTCGTCCACTCCTTGCACACTCTCCTGTACAATCACTTCCTCACTCTGGTGATTCGTCACCGTCAAACGGTAGCTTGCCGGGATGTTCGGCTTTTCATTTAATTGAATCGAAAGCTCCGCTTCTTCACGCTCGAGGTTCGGTGTGACAAACACCCGTTGAATAAACGTCCGGCTCCGTTCTTCGAGATAGACATTCTGCCAGATTCCGCTGACCCGCGTGTACCAGCTTCCTTGCTTACCAATCGGAATTTCCGCATTGTCTTCAGGATCATAGACTCTTACCGTCACAACATTCTCGTGATCCCTCAAAAAGTCAGTGACCTTGAATTCAAACGGAGTAAAACCGCCTTCATTTTCTCCGACAAAATATCCGTTCACCCAAATACGAGCATGATAATCGACCGCTTCAAAGCAGAGATAGGCATCCTTATCAAGGTGACGGTCCTGAAGCGAGAAGCTCCGCTGATACCACGCGGTCCCGCAGTAGTCGACGAGCTTTTCTTCCCCTCTCTGCCAAATATGCGGCACCTCTACCGTCCGCGCTTCCTTTAACGTCTTACAACACCAGTCATCCGTCTCGCCGACATCCAGCGGATCGATTTGGAAGCTCCATTCGCCATTTAAGTCCTGTCTTTCTCTCATCCATACTCCCCCTATCACTTAATACCGGTCATTGTAATCCCTTGAATAATGTGTTTCTGGAAAATCAAGAAAATGATCAAAGCTGGGACACTTCCGATGACGTTGGCTGCCATTGGTACGGAAAGATCAGTAGCAAAGGCGCTTTGGAAAGTCGGAATTCCGACGGGCAATGTCATCATCGAGGCGTCGGTCGCTACTAGCAATGGCCACAAGAAGTTGTTCCACGACTGGACAAAGACGAAGATCGCCAAGGCTGCCATCGAGGTACGCGAAAGTGGCAAGAAAATTTTATACCAGATCGTAAACAGGCTGGCCCCGTCCATTTTGGCCGCTTCCACAAGCTCAGTCGGAATGCTGTCGTAAAACTGCTTGAGGATCAACACCCCAAGAGGCAGCGCAATTCCAGGCAAGATCAGCGCTTGGAACGTATTCACCCAGCCAAGGTCCGCAATCATAGAGAACAATGGAACGATCGTCGCTTCCACCGGGACCATCAGTCCAGCAAGGATGATCAGAAACACGAAATTCTTCCCTTTAAAAGGGATGCGAGAAATCGCAAAAGCGGCTAAAGAAGAGACCAACAGGGTGCCGGCTGTTTGAACAGCACCAACAAACACACTGTTTGCGGTCCATCGCCAAATCTCAGACGTATCATTCACTTTAAAATAACTGTCTAATGTAAACGGCGGTTGAATCAATTCCCCGATCACCGTCACGACCGAGCCTTCCGGTTTGAAGGAGGTCACCACCATCCAAACCAAAGGAACAAGCATGATGAATGCGAAGAAATAACTGATGATATAGACGATCAGCTTTTTGTAATTGAATGGCTTTCGATGCTTTTCCATATGGATCACCTCTCTTATGTGCTTATCCTTCCTTCTTCACTAACAGCTTGTACTGGATCGCTGCGAAAATCGCCATCACGCCGAACAAGACGTAAGAGACGGCCGAAGCATATCCAGGATCCCACTGGATAAATCCTAATTCATAGATGTACTGAACCAACGGTCGTGTCGCATCTCCAGGTCCCCCGCCCGTCATCAACCACGGCTGACCGAAGAGCTTGAAGGAAGCAACAGACTGAAGAATGACAACGAGCGTCACGACACCTTTCAGAGAAGGAAGCGTGATATGCCAGAACTTCGCCCAGGCACTGGCCCCGTCAATATCAGCCGCTTCATACATTTCTTCCGATATATCCTGCAAGCCTGCCAGGAACAACACCATGTTGAACCCTAACGTCCACCACAATGTCGCCACTAAAATCGAGATCCAGGCAAGGTGTTCATTCCCTAGCCAGAAGATTTCCTCCGAAACCCCTAACTGTCCGAGGATCGCGTTCAAGAATCCGGTATAGGGTTGTAAAATAAATACCCAAATACTTGCCATCACTGAAATCGACAGCATGTAAGGCATGAAAAAGGCTGACCTTAGAAAAGTAGTTCCTTTTAATTTCGCATTTACGATAAGAGCTAGAATCAATCCGAAAATGACAATGGTAGGTGTCGAAATCAAAACGAAATACACCGTATTCCAAAGCGACTGCCAAAACGCCTGGTCACTTAGTAAGCGCACATAGTTATCTAAACCTGAAAACTCCCTCGCCATCCCGAAACTTCCTGTCGTCAAACTGGTAAAGAAACCTTGAATGATCGGGTATAGCATGAACCACACATACAACAGCATGAACGGGAACAAGAATGCCCACGCGATCGCATTGCTTTTCAACGATTCGTTCCTTTTCACCTTGTTTTTCTTTTGAGGATAGTGAACGACTTTGTGCTTGGCACTTTGCTCCTCCATATCCTTCTGTTCACGATTTAATGCGCCCATTTTTTCACCGCCTTTTTAAAAAAGAGCGGAATGCATGGTGAACATTCCGCTGTTAACTTGTCACACGTTATTTAGACAACAATGCGTTGACTTCCTGTTCGGCCTGATCGAGCGCCTCTGTCACGGACATCGAACCATTCATCATCGCGTTGAAGTTCTTTTGCATAATGTCATTGGAAGGCCACAGTTGAGGCGAACGCGGCATATAGTTGATATCCTCGGCTACATCAGCATAGCTCGGACGGTACTCCAGCTGATTGAACTCATCCGATTCCACGACGGCTGTGTTGGCTGGAACATGACCCGCACCTGCCCAAATTACACTGTTATCGGATAACCACTTCACGAATTCCATTGCTGCCTGCTGTTGTGCCTGATCATCCTGAGCCGGCAACACTAACGTATGTGAATCTCCCCACGTCTGGGATTGATCGAAGAACACTGGAAGGGAGGCTGCCCCGAAGTTCAGCTCTTCATTTTGCTCATAGTTCCCTGTCGCCCATACGCCTGTGAAATTAATCGCTGCTTTCCCTGTCTTGAATAAGTCGTATCCGTTTGTTACATTCTTCGGCCACAATCCTTGTTCCGTCATATCAGACATCACTTGCAGCGCTTCTTCTCCCGCTGCATTGTTGAAGGAAGCCTGGTCATCTGTGATGTATTCTCCGCCATCTTCCATTTGGCTGTATAACGCATACCAGATCCAGAACGGGTGGACATCATCCGTTTGAGAAGCGAATGGGAACACGCCATCCGGAAGACTAGCCTGCAGTTCTTCAAGCATGGAAACAAATCCGTCGACTCCTGGCTCCATCTTGATCTCTTCGTTTTCGTCAAGAAGGCCAGCATCTGCTAAGTAATCTTTGTTGTAGTACATGATCAAGGCGTGAGAATCGAGCGGTACCGCATAGTTTTTGTCATCAAAAACGGTCGCCTCGAGCTGGTTCTCGGAAATATTCGACCAGTCAAACTCTACCTCTTCCGCCACCTGACTTAAATCTGTCAAAGCGCCCGTCGGAACTAACTCCGACAGCTTGGACTGGTGGGCAATCGAGACATCAGGTGCCGTATTGGAAGCGAGTGCGGTACGAAGCTTCGTATAATACTCTCCCCAATCAACGTTCAACATGTTCACCTGAATGTCATCCTGAGATGAGTTGAATTCATCCACCATTTCCGCCATGTACTCACCATCTCCACCACTGAACGGCACCCAGTAATCCAATTCGACGGTTCCTGAATCACCATCACCCGAGCTGCTTGCTCCATCAGAACCACCACACGCCACCAAAAATGTAACCGCTACCAAAACTGCTGTTAAAAAAAAGTACATCCTCTTTCTCATCCTTGTAACCTCCCTGTAATTTTTTGAATTGTGTGAATTTAACTAAATTATAATACTATTATCGGTTTCATTGCAACTTTATTCGTGATAAAGTTGCAATGAAACCCTTGACAAATAAGGGTTTTCCACGTGATAAAAATGTTTAAAAGGAGAAATTATCGATTTCAGTCTGCTTCCACTCCATTTTTATTACCTGTTTTTTAATTACAAAAAAATACCTTCATTCCGTCTATATGGAATTTAACGCAAAAAAAGATGGCGAGCTTATGCTCACCATCTATCTGTTATCTTCCTTAAATTTTTCTAGCCTTCACAATCTCCGCATACCGCTTCGCACTATCCTTCAAATACCTGCGCTGCGTCGAGAAATCGACGTACGTGATGCCAAAACGTTTATCATACCCGAACGCCCACTCGAAATTATCGAGCAACGACCACAAGTAATATCCCTGGATGTTCATGCCTTCTTCATTCAATTCGGCAATCGCCCGGATATGGCGCTCCATGTAATCTTTTCTCCCGGAATCCCTTACTGTCCCGTCATCCTCGAGCACATCAGGAAACGCCGCACCATTTTCGGTAATGTAGATCGGCAGGTCCGTGAAGTCTCGTCTCAGTGTGCGGATCAGCTCACGGAATTCATTCGGCGAGATGTCCCAGCCCATTCCGGTCTTCGGATAATCGGACTCGGCCGGTTCGAATAAAAGCGGACTTTCCGCTGAATATTGAATCAGGGAGCGATTGTAGAAGTTGATCCCGAAGAAGTCGCACGATGCTGAGATCGACTCCATGTCCCCGGCTTCGATGAACTCAAAGCTGCGGATCTCCTTCGAGTACAGGTTCATCATATCTTTCGGATAGCTTCCCTTGAAAATCGGATCCAAAAACCACCGGTTCACATACCCATCATAATTGTGGGCCGCAAGCTCATCATTCGCGGAAGCACTTGCCGGATAAACCGGCGTCAGGTTCAGCGTAATACCGATCGGCTTTTCATACTTTGTCTCGTTTTTATACAATTCGACCGCTTTTCCGTGAGAAAGCAGGAGATGATGCGACACCTTGACCGCTTCCTCTAAATCCGTATGGCCTGGTGCATGGACGCCTTCATAATATCCAAGAAGCGCGGCACACCATGGTTCGTTATGTGTAATCCACATCGACACGACATCATCGAGCTCTTCAAAGCACTTTTTCGCATAATCTAGGAACCAAGTCACCGAGTCGCGATGGACCCAGCCCCCTTTTTCATAAGCCCACTGTGGCATGTCCCAATGGTAGAGCGTGACGAATGGGCGAATGCCCGCTTCGTTCAGCTTCTTCGCAAGCGTTCGATAGAATTCCATGCCTTCTGGATTGTACTCTCCCGCTCTAGGGAAAATACGCGGCCAGGCGATCGAGAACCTGTACGAATCCACTCCAAGAGATTTAATGATTTCGATATCTTCTTCAAAGCGGTGGTAGTGATCACAAGCGATTTCCCCTGTATCCCCATTCCACACTTTGCCCGGTTGTTTTGAAAATTCATCCCAGATCGAAGGCGTACGGCCGCCGGCATTGACGGCCCCTTCGATTTGATAGGATGATGTTGCTGTCCCGAAAATGAAGTCTTCTGTGAAAGTCTTCATGTGTACACCCCTTCTCGTTAACCTTTAATAGACCCTGCAGAAATACTGCTGATAATATATTTTGAGAAAAATAGAAACGCTACCATGATCGGCACGACGGAAATCGCGATGCCGATGTACATGGACCCTAGATTCTGAGCCACTTGAGAACCCTTCAGGAAGCCCATCAGAACAGGAACCGTGAACTTTTCTGGTGAGAATAAGACGACGAGTGGCACGATGTAATTGTTCCACGATCCGATGAACGTGAAGATCGACATCGTCGCAACCGCCGGCATCATGATCGGCAGAGCGACTGTGTGGAATATTTTCAGCTCCCCAGCTCCGTCGATACGCGCCGCTTCAAGAAGTGATGGATGAAGCGTCGACGCCAAATACTGACGGAGGAAAAAGACGACGAACGGACTGGCGATCGCTGGTACGATCAGCGGTATGAACGTATCGAGCGTTCCGATGAAGCGGTTCAGCTCATAGAAACCGATCAACCCGAGCTGACCTGGTACCATCATCATAAGAAGCATGAAAATAAACAGCGGCTGCTTCCCTTTGAAGTTATAGACGGCAAATCCGAAAGCTGTCAGGGCAGAGAAATAACCACTCAGCACCGTCACCAATACGGACACGATCAAGCTGTTTTTAAAGCCATTCCAGATGTTGACGTACTCCATCATCGTCCGGTAATTTTCAAGCAATGCACTGCCCGGCAGGAACGTGAAGCCCATCAAAATATCTTTCGTATCTCTCGTCGCATTGATAATCATCATGTAAAACGGAAGAGCGCTCACAAGTGTCACCAGGATTAAGAACACATACACGACGGTCTTGATATTCAACTTTTTACTCATTCTTATCCCCCTATTCCTTCACGCTCTTGCGGTACATGGACTTAAAGGTGATGGCCGAGAAAATGACCGTCACAAGGAACAATGCGTAAGCTAATGTGGCCGCATAGCCATAGTTGTTATAACGGAACGCTTGGTTGTACAAATATAAAACCATCGTATTGAGCGATCCTTCAGGCGTCCCCAACCCATCGGTGATCAACATCGGGAGGTCGAAGAGTTGAAGCCCACCAATCAACGACGTGATCATGACGTAGAGCATGATCGGTTTCAATAACGGCAACGTAATATGTACGAAAGTCTGCCAGCGGTTCGCTCCATCGATCAGCGCCGCTTCATAAAACTCTCCCGGAATTCCTGCGATACCGGCCATCAAGACGATGAACGTGTAACCGAACCACAGCCACGTTAAAATGAGCGCCACCGACACCTGCGCGGTAACCGGCTGGTTCAGCCAGTTGATTGGCTCTGAAATCAGCCCGATTTTCTGGAGGAACATGTTCACAGATCCGTGCTGCCAGTCCAGCATAATGCCGAACAAGATGGCGACAGAACTGATCGTAATCAAGTTCGGAAGATAAAAGATCGCCCGGAAGAACCCGAGTCCTTTAATTTTGAAACGTAAATCCGAAAACAAAGCGGCGAGCAACAGGGCAATCCCTAACTGAAGGGCAAAGTTCAGTCCCCAGATGATCCACGTATTGAAGAAAGCTTCGTAGAAATAAGAGTCTGTCAAAATACGCGCATAGTTGGCAAGACCGATAAATTCGGGTGTGCCATATCCTTCATAATTCGTAAACGTATAATAAAAAGTTAATAAGACCGGATAAATATTAAAGACCAGGAAGATGGCAAAAAAAGGAGCGATAAAAAAGTAGCCTTTATGATCGAGCTTTTTCATAATGTAATCCCTCTTTCTCTAGCTTAAAAAAAGAACAGGGAGATAAGCGGAAGCCGCTCATCCCCCGGCTGTTCTCTTATTGAGGCAATTTGATTTCTGGATAAGCATTCTGTACTTGCTTGTAGAATTCTTCAATCGCTTCTTCCTTGGACTTCTTGCCATCAACGTACTCGATGACCTGGCCTCCAAGAAGCGTATCAATCTGCTGGTCGTATTCTGTGACGATTCCAGGTTCGATCGATTCCGCCTGCTCTAAGAAAAATTCATAGTTGTTCTGTCCATCAAGGAACGGCTCACTGAAATCACCTTTGATTTTTTCTGTAACTGGAAGGTAAGATAGAACATCTCCTGTTTCTTTCGCCCAGTCCGTCAAAAATTCTTCATCGTGCGTCATCATTTGAACGAAATCCCAAGCCAAATCTTTCTTCTCAGAACCGCTGTAAATTCCTAACCATGTGCCACCCCAGAAATATGGAGATGGACCATTTGTCACGGCCCAGTCACCGACCGTGTTTTCAGCATTCAGCTTAAGTACACTGTGAAGTCCCCATGTAGGAAGGGCATAAGCGAATACTTCCGTCTTTTCAGCTGACTCTCCAGCTTCTTCTTCATTCACTCCGACAGGACCGTCCATTCCGCTGATCCAGGAAGGAGACCATTCCGGAGCAAACGCTGTATATTCGTTGTCACGAAGCTTTTTCGCATGATCGAAATAATCAAGCTTAGCGTCTGTCATAATCAATTCATTGTTTTCATTCACCCATGGCTGTGGATCCTCACCTTTTGCAAACCAGCGAATCGCTCCCTCATCCGGGAACAAGCTGTATCCGGCTTGTTTCAGCTTTTCACCTGCTTCAAACACACCATCCCAGCTCGACATCATCTCACCGATTTCGTTCGGATCGTCTGTTCCAAGCACTTCTTCCGCGATGCTGCGGCGGTAGAAGATTCCACCAGGTGTCGTCTGCCAAGACAATGCCTTGACGTTACCCTCAGAATCTTTTCCTAAGTCAAAAACATAATCGACGTAATCGCCGGAAAGAGACTCGGCATTGTAAGGCTCAGCGGAAAGGTTTTCCCAATAATCACGGTCTGTCCACTGCTTAAGGAACGCGATTTCCCCAGTGAATACGTCAGGAGCGCCTACGCCACTTTCCAAAACTGGCTTAAGCTTCGTCGGATAGTCCGCGATCGGTACAATCGTCAGCTCCACCTTCACACCATTTTTCTCTTCAAACGTTTTGATCGGTTCTTTCAATTCATCTGTGAACGACCATACTTTCAAAACATCGTCATCCCCGGACGTCGCATCCGTCTCGGACGAACAAGCGGTACCAATCAACAATAAGGCCAACATCAAACTTAAGACGATCCACTTCTTCACAAACAAAACCCCCTGATATTAAATTGTCGTGCCCTAGAACGAAACCGGTTTCTTAAATCGCAAAAAAATATAAGTATTTTAATCGACGAAAGAAGAAATAAGGATATAAAAACGCTGGAAACCCCATGATCTCCCGTCTATAGACACCATAAAAACCTTAAACTTATGTGAAAAACAAAGAGGTTAAACAATGATTTTTGCGAACATTCATTTCTATACGAAAGCGCTTTCGTAAACCAATTATATTCGCGCCGGATTGTAATTACAATAGTTTCCTGTAAAAAAGTTTTATTTTTTAGAAAATTTTTCATAAGCGTTGTTATGATTCCGTTGAACTTCTAGTAAGAAAGATAAATATGTTTCAAGAAGATTTCGTAACTCCCCCATCTGCTTGTTCATTGACACAAAAAAAAGAAGACCTCTAAAGCGAGGTCTTCTCTAATCCGTTATTTATTTAACTGTACCAGCCTCAGGGTCGTGTTCCCCGTGACGATAGTAGTCTGCATCGATTGGATCAAGCGGCTTGCGACCAAGGATAAGGTCTGCTGCTTTTTCCGCCAGCATCAATACCGGTGCGTGGATGTTGCCGTTTGTGACATAAGGCATTGCAGACGCATCGACGACACGTACGTTATCAAGTCCGTGAACCTTCATGGATTCAGGATCGACGACAGCCATCGGGTCTGAAGCAGGTCCCATTTTCGCTGTACAGGATGGGTGAAGCGCTGTTTCTGCGTCTTCTCGTACCCAATCCAAAATCTCTTCGTCCGTCTTGACCGTTGGGCCAGGAGAGATTTCGCCAGCGTTATAAGGCTTCATGGACGGCTGGGACATGATTTCACGTGTGATGCGGATCGCTTCGACCCACTCACGCTTGTCTTGTTCCGTAGATAGATAGTTGTACACCATGCTTGGGTGCTCTTTCGGATCTTTGGAACGGATCTTCAAGGATCCACGAGCATCGGAGTACATCGGTCCGATGTGGACTTGGAATCCGTGATCTGTCGGTGCTTTTTGTCCATCGTAACGTACGGCTACCGGAAGGAAGTGGAACATCAAGTTCGGGTAGTCGACGTCATCGTTGGAGCGTACGAATCCTCCACCTTCGAAGTGGTTCGTTGCGGCTGGACCTGTACGTCCAAGCATCCACTGCAGGCCAATCCACGGCATGCGACGCTTCTGAAGGTTCGGCTGTTCAGATACAGGCACTGGGCATGCGTGCTGAACGTACACTTCAAGGTGGTCCTGGAGGTTTTCACCGACACCTGGAAGGTCAACGACTGGATCGATGCCAAGGGAGCGAAGGTGTTCCGCATCCCCTACTCCAGAAAGTTGAAGCAGCTGTGGTGTATTGATCGCACCACCTGAAAGGATGATTTCACCGGCTTCGACTTTGTGTGTCTTACCGTTTCGACGATATGTCAGTCCTTTCGCACGTGTTCCGTCAAAATCAATGTTTGTTACGAATGCACGTGTTTTGACGGTCAGATTCTCACGCTTCATCGCCGGGTGCAAGTACGCACGGGAAGCGGACAAGCGTTGGCCTTTATACACGTGCTTATCAAACGGTCCGAAACCTTCTTGACGGAAACCGTTGACGTCCGGAGTTTTATTGTAACCCGCTTCTACAGCTGAGTTAAAGAAGGCTTGGAAAAGTGGGTTTGTCGCCGGGCCACGCTCTAGTTTGATCGGGCCATCGTTTCCGCGAAGCTCATCATCAGGTGATGCTAGCGCGTTTTCAAGGCGCTTGAAGTATGGCAGGCAGTGTGCCCAGTCCCAGTTTTCCATTCCTTTGTCAGATCCCCAGCGCTCGTAGTCTTTCGGGTTACCGCGCTGATAAATCATACCGTTGATGGAGCTTGAGCCTCCAAGCACTTTACCGCGGGCATGAGGGATGCGGCGCCCGTTCATATATGGTTCGGGGTCTGTTTCATATTGCCAGTCATAGAGGTTTTTACCTGAAGGGAATGGGAGAGCGGCCGGCATCTGAATCAGCAGATCCCAGTTATAGTCACTACGTCCTGCTTCTAGAACTAGAACATTTTTCTTTCCATCGGCACTTAGACGGTCTCCGAGTACAGAACCTGCACTACCGCCACCAACAATCACAATATCGTAAGATTCAGTCATCCGTCTGTTCCTCCTTGATGTCCATATTGGAGGGAAGAGCTCTGGCAATAGCCGGAGCTTTCCCTCTTATTTTGTGTGGTTGATTTTTTATAAAAGTTACGCGTTTGTTTGCTTCCGTTAAAAACGATCCTCGTTCGATTAGAACCAGTTGATTGGTTCTGGGTTAAGGTTCTGGAAGATGTGCTTCGTTTCGGTGTACTCTTCCAAACCAGGCTTCCCTAGCTCACGGCCGATACCAGACTGCTTGAATCCGCCCCACGGCGCGTGCGGGAAGTATAGGTTGAATTCATTGATCCATACCGTTCCCATGCGCATTTTCGCAGCGCAACGTTGAGCTTTTGCAATATCATTTGTCCAAACTCCTCCGGAAAGACCGTAGATGGAGTCATTGGCAAGCTTCATCGCTTCTTCTTCTGTCGTGAACTTCTCAACCGTAATGACCGGTCCGAAGCCTTCTTCCTGGACAACGCTCATATCTGTTGTGCAGTCTGTGAAGATCGTCGGAAGGAAGAAGAATCCGTTTTGAAGTTCAGGATCCTCCGGACGCTTACCGCCGATCGCGACGGTTGCGCCTTCTTCGATTCCTTTTTGTACATACTTCTCGACCTTCGCAAGGTGTTCTGCTGAAATGAGTGGTCCCATTTGCGTATCTTCATCAAAGCCGCTTCCGAGCTTGAAGTTTTTCACACGCTCGACAAGAGCTTCGACGAACTTATCGTGAATGCTCTCTTCGACAATTAGGCGTGTTCCCGCAGAACAAATTTGTCCAGCGTGGAAGAATACGCCGTTCAACGCCTGGTCGACCGCTGTATCAAAATCAGCATCGGCGAAGATGACGTTCGGGTTCTTCCCGCCAAGCTCAAGCGCAAGCTTCTTCACATTAGAGCTTGCCGCCTGCATGATTTTCTTCCCGGTTTCGATTCCACCTGTGAAGGAAATCAAATCGACGTCATCGCTCGTAGAAAGCTCCGCACCGACGGTAGCTCCTGAACCTAGTACAAGGTTGGCTACTCCAGCAGGCACGCCCGCTTCTTCCATCAGTTCAAACACTTTCAACGTTGTCAGTGGCGTAATCTCACTCGGCTTCATCACCAGCGTGTTTCCTGCTGCAAGTGCCGGAGCGAGCTTCCAGGACGCCTGAAGTAACGGATAGTTCCAAGGTGTAATTTGACCGCAAACTCCGACAGGCTCGCGTACAACTTGACTGATGGAGTTCGGCACTGGAGAATCGATCATCTCGCCGCCGTCTTTATCCGCAATGTCTGCGTAATAACGGAAGACACCTGCAATGTCGTCCATATCTCCGCGACTTTCTTCCATTGTCTTCCCTGTGTCCAATGATTCGAGGTAAGCCAGTTCCTCTTTGTCTCTTTGGATCAGCTCAGCAATTTTGCGCACGATTTCGCCACGCTCCGCTGCCGGAGTCGTCGCCCATACTCCTTTGTCAAAAGTGGCTCTTGCTGCTGCAATCGCTTCTTTCGCTTCTTTTTCATCGCCTTCTGGTACTGTGGCGATAACTTCCTGGTTGAATGGATTGATGATGTCACGCGTATTTTCGGAATCCGCGCCTGTCCATTTCCCATTAATGTAATGTTGCATTTGTATGTTTACGTCCATTTTGATCAACTCCAATTTCGAGAGTAGATTAATTTCGTTAAGAATTTATTTAACGTTTTAAACACTAACATGCGTTTTTGAACTTGTCAAACGGTCTTTTGAAAAAAGTTTCGAAAAAATAACCGCCTATGATAATCATTGATACGAGCGTATTTATAGATGGTTTTTTCATATATAAAGAAACGTTCATTTGACATTTCATCTCAAAGCGTTAATATGAGGATCATAAAGAACATTAAATAAATATTTAACAAGGTTTACTTTTTTCATAAAAGGAGAGACCCCAATGAGTGAATCTACAGAAAGACCAAACGTTCAAATAGAAGAAGCGAAAGATAAAGTGATGGGTGCGATTGCAGAGACGATGGATTTGTACGGTGTCACCCCCGCTGCGGCGAACCTGTATGCGACGATGTACTTCGAGGATCAGATGACACTGGATGAGATGCGGACAGAGCTCGGCATGAGCAAGCCGAGCATGAGCACGAGCGTCCGTAAGCTTCAAGAAATCGAAATGGTGAAAAAAACATTCACCCGCGGATCCCGCAAGCATACGTATGCAGCGGAGAAAAATTTCTTCCGTTCGTTCATGGCGTTCTACTGCCAAATGTGGGAGCGGGAGGCCAAAATGAATTTGTCAGCAATCGAAGAAGCCCAGGAAGATTTCGTGGACGTGATGAAGGATGCGGACAGTACACCGGATGTTGTGGCGAAAGCGAAGAAGTTTTACGATCAGCTGGAAGAATCGAAAACGTACTATTATTGGTTGCACGATCTCGTAGAAAGTATTAGAAGCGGAAAGATTTTTGAGTTTTTGCCGAAGGATCGGCAGCGGTAAAAAATGAGCAGCTATGAAGAATACAGAAAGCAGGGACTCTGGCTGAGTCCCTGCTTTTTTGTGTATTAGCCATCCATCCCTATTTCCACGCCGTGCGATGGACTCCGATGGATAGAAGGACGACCGTGAACGCAAGCAAAATCACAATAGGAAGGAAAATGTCCGTCAACGTCCCGGCTCTCACCGCCAATTCGGTAAACCCTTCAAGCGCCCACGTCTGCGGGATGAACGCCGCGATCTCCTGCATGAAGGACGGCATGATTTCTTTCGGCCAATAGACACCGCTGATCATGCATGTGGAGATGATGATCAAGTTCCCTAGAATCGACTGTTGCTCGGACGTTTTTACAAATCCTGCGATCGCTAACCCGAGTCCAATCGTACAAAGCAGCAACACCGAAACAAGGATGACATTCCCGAGCATGCTCCCCCAGTACACCCCGAAGACGAGCGAGGAAATCACCATCAGAAGACCGAACTGGATCCAACCGATCAGAAAAAAGGCCAGCACATACCCGAAGACGATGTCGCGCTTCAATGCGGGAGTGGACATCAATCGATCCCATACCCCATTCCGTCTTGCCTCCAATAATCCACCTGTGCGGCTGAGCATGGCGATCATTACAAACATAATCGCAAAGCCTGTCGATCTTGCTGTAAGGGTGTCCATCTCCGTCGCCGCTTCATTTGCGATGACGTCAATCGTTTGCACCCCACTTCCCGCCGGTTGGTCGACGTTCATCTTTTCGTACGCCGTCTCCCACGGTTCACCAGTGACCGATTGATACTCACTCGCTGCCACGACCCTATGGTTCACCTCGACCAATTGATTTTCAAGCACCTGTTGAAAAGAACCGCTATTTTCCACGGACGGGTGAAAGAAAAACGACACGTTTGGAGATTCACTTTCGATCAGACTCGTTTCAAACGACGGCTGTATCCATACATAACCGGAAAGGCTCTGTCCATCCAGATCTGCTTGTGCTTCCTCTCGCGATAACGTCTTGACCTCGAACAGGCTCGAGGCTTGCACCTTTTCCAAATAAGAGGCTGAAGCTATGGTCTGATCTTCATCGACTACTGCAACCAAAGGCTTCCCTTCTTCCCCACCACCACTCAGCATTCCGCCAAAAATCACCGTAAAGAGAATCGGCATCCCAAACATAATCAAATAGGACTGAGGATTTTGAAACACACGCTTTAATTCTAAATGGGCAATCGCACCGATCCGCCTCATCCTTTCACACTCCCTCTCAAACGTAATGACCCGATGAGCAACGACAAGATTCCGAACAAACTAAGCACAAGAAACGGAAGGACAAGGGATGCCCACTCTGCCCCTGACATCATCGCCAAAAAGCTGTCCAGCGCCCACTTATTCGGCGTCAATGACGCCACCATCTGCAGCCCTCCCGGAAACGCGGCAATCGGAATCATAGAACCTCCAAGCAGAGCAAAGACTTGCACTCCTATCGAGCCCACGGCGTCCGCATTGCCTTCCTCCTTGAACAAGGAGGCGACAAGAATAGCGATGCCGGCAACAGCCATCGAATAGACCACGCCGAGCGCTGCGAGTTGACCATAATTTTCTCCCCAGGACACTTGAAACAGGAGAGCAGTGGCTCCAATAAAAAGCACGAATTGTAAAAAAGAGAACAGCATCGTGCCCATGAATTTTCCTGCCACGATCGAAACCGGCCGGACCGGCGCACTAAACATTCTCGCTAGCGTTTGCGTATTTCTTTCTTCTATGAATGATTTTGCTCCAATCGTTGCATTGAATAAAAGAAACATGACGCCCATCGCCGCGGCATAATATTGCATGCCGGAAATAGAGGCCGATCCACTGTCCGTTGCCACATCGTTTTCAACGGCGATATCTGAGGAGGCACTTAACCGTTCCGAAAATCCTTCTATTTGTGCTTCTGGCTGAACGGTGATTTCTCCGTCTGCAGCGGAAGCGGATAGCTCACGAACGAACGACTGAGTCGTCAAGGACTGGGATTGGACGCGGCTTATAAAAGTCGTCGTCATCGATTCCACGATAGACGTTTGAATCGTTTTTTCCGGACTGCTATGAATGGTCGTGGTCGGGGATGCTCCATCCATCAACTGCTCTCCCCAACCTGAAGGGAAATAGACTCCTACATCGACCTCTTCTGTTTGGACCGCCTCCTTCACCATCGCTTCTGTCGGATAGCTGACGACGGTCAACGGACTGCCTTCGCCTTGCCACACCTCTTCCACCAACTGCTCAATCATCTCATCTTCAGCATCCATGGCCACGGCTACCGTCGTATCAGGAGCTCCTCCACCTTCTCCGAAAGTCCCACCAAGCGCGGTTCCGAGAATAGCGGTCAACAAGAGCGGCATGAGCAGCAACATGACAAGTTCCTTTCTATCTTGAAACCGAACCCGTAAATCTTTGAATGCAATCGATACCCATTTCATTGCTCTTCCTCCTAGTCCCTTAATGACCTTCCTGTCAGTTGCAAAAACAAGGACTCCAGGTTCGGTTCCTTTACATCAATGGATGAGATCATTATTCCATTTTGCACAGCCGCCGTTACGATCCGGCTCAATGTCTGATGAGGATGCTGAACGAAAATTTCGTACTGTCCCTCCCCTTTTTCGACGACTTCTTCTACATGAGGAAGCTGCTCAATCGCTGCGATGCCTTCGTGTGTGACCTTCTCTAAAACGGCATGAACCATCGTACCTCCGACTAGCCTCTGGCGCAGATCCTGGTGGGTGCCGTCAGCGATCACCTCTCCATGGTCCATGATGGCGACGCGATCACAGAGCATTTCGACTTCCTCCATGTAATGACTCGTATAAATGATCGTCATGCCTTCTTCGTTCAGCTTCTTGACGGTATCCAAAATATGATTCCTCGATTGAGGATCGATGCCCACCGTCGGTTCATCCATGATCAAAAGTTCGGGACGATGCATCAGAGCAGCTCCGATATTGATTCTCCGCTTCATTCCACCAGAGAATGTCTCCACTTTATCCTTCGCCCTTGCCTCAAGCCCGACATAAGCGAGGACCTCCTTCAGCCTTTGGGAAGCCTCCCGGCGCGTCAGCCCATACATTTCCCCCCAGAACAGCAGGTTATCTTTGGCAGACATCATCGGATAGAGGGCGATTTCCTGAGGGACCAGCCCGATTTTCTTTTTGATCAAAACGGGCGAGCGTTTAATGGACTGATGGGCCCATTGGATATCCCCATGATCAGAAGCGATCAGTCCGCAGATCATCGAAATCGTCGTCGATTTCCCCGCTCCATTGGGCCCCAACAATCCGAAAGCTTCTCCTTGATCAATGTGAAAGCTCACATTTTTGACGACTTCACGATCCCCGTAGCGCTTACTGAGTTCCATTACGTCTAACATATCAACCCGCTCCTCTTGTTTTGTGTTACCTCTATCCTACTGCGATTCAGCAGAGACCGAATCTCCCAAGCGATAGAAATCCATAAAAAAAAGACAGCTGAGATAGCTGTCCTGGCATGTGCTGAAAGTCATGGCTGAAACTTGGTGATGCCATAACGGACCGCGAAAATAGCGGCCTGCGTACGATCCCTCACTTCAAGCTTGCTGATCAGATGGGAGACATGATTCTTAACGGTTCCTTCTGAAATGTACAGTTGTTCGGCGATTTCACGGTTGTTCAGTCCCTCACCGAGCTTCTCCAACACTTCACACTCCCGATCCGTCAATTCCTTGATCCGTTCGGAATGATCGGATGGGAACATCTCCTGCTCCAAATTCTGCTTCCGCTTCATTTCATTGATGATGTCCACGGTTAAATGCTGTGGAAGGACGAGCCCTCCTGAGTGTACCGTCAAGATCGCTTTCACAATAGAATCTGTGGGCATATCCTTCAGTAAATAGCCGTGGGCCCCTTCGGATAAGGCTTCTAGAATTAAGTCCGTATCTGAAAAAGTCGTCAGCATCAAAACTTTCGTATCAAGCAGCGAGTCCGTGATCAGCTTCGTCCCTGTGACTCCGTTCGTCCCTGGCATGCGAATATCCATCAGAACGAGATCCGGCTTCAGGCTCCGTGCTTTTTCAAAAGCTTCCTGTCCATCTGAAGCGACGCCGACAACAGACAATTCCGGCTTCAAATCCAAAATCGTTGCCAGTCCATCCCTCATCAATTCCTGATCATCAACAATCATCACTGTAATCATAAAGGCTCCCCAACTTTCCACGTGATTTTTTTCAAAGGAAACACAGCTTTAATTTCAAACCCTCGTGTATGTTCACTATGAAAAGTCAGCTGACCTCCATGCTCCTGCACACGTTCCTTCATATTCAACACGCCAAATCCCGGTTCTATATCGGGCGTACCGCTTCCATCATCGAAAATACGGACATCGACCTTGGATTCTGTCACGCGTACCGACACTTCGCACCTTTTGGCATTCCCATGCTTCACCGCGTTCGTGACAGCCTCTTGGATGATGCGGATGATCGTCAGCTGGATCGAAGGCGGAATGTTTTTCGATTCGCCTTCTACGTGTAATTCGGACACAAGTCCCGTTGTTTCCTGATAGTCCTGGAGAAGCGCCCGCGTCTTCGCAATGAAGGATAGGTAGGTTTCCGGCCCCTCCTGTAAGGTGCGGACAGACATCCGTATCTCCTGAAGAGCATTTCTAGCTAGATCCTCACATACCTGAATCGTGGCGGCACTCTTTTCCGGGTCCACCGATCGTAGTTCTTTTGCCACTTGAAGCTGGACGAGCAGTGCCGTCATTTTGTGTCCGACCGTATCGTGAATCTCTCTTGAAATCCTGTTCCTCTCCTCCATCACCGTCCATTCCTCGACTTGCTCCGAGTATATCTTCAATTGATCATGGGCATCTTTCAACGCGGCATGCGATTCATTGAGCTGGTCATATTGTTCAGCAACCGTTTCCTGAGCTTCGGATAATTGACGGATCAAACGTCCGACAATCACACAAAACACGACAAAGGATAAGCTGACCATATTGCTGAAAATATTGAACGCCCCAATTTGGACATAGGAGTATCCAAGTTGAAACAGCCAAATCGAAAGGAAAATCACACTGAACCATACGATCCTCTTTTTTCTATACTCGACCATAAATAACGTCACGGCACTTACGCCGAACAAAATCAAATAAAGGGTCGAACCGGGATCAAGCAGACTCAAGAGAGTGATCAGCGCGAAATCCAACGCCGTTAACGAGGTGACATACCGATCCCATTTTGAGCTCATCAGCATAAAGTGAGTGAACGTGAACCCTAAGACAACAAGTAGAATAAGAAGCACGCTCAAGGTTGTGCGTTCCGGGATGCTAATATAATAGATATAACTGATCAAATAAAACATAAATAGCCGGATCATGTCCATATAGCTCGTGTTCACAATGAACACCTCTTTTCGAAGGCTTCTTATTTCATAGTTTACATGAAAAACCAGTGGGAGAGTATCCCGGACCTGAAAGAGACCTAGCGGACAAGTATCGACAGGATGTATTTCCCTGGAAATAAAAAAAGACAGTTATCTCTTTTATAAGACAACTGTCCCCTTTCTTTCAATTCACCAAGGTACGATTCGCTTATGGCTTCAGCGAAAGAGATGTTCACGACAAGCCTTTCCCCGCAATCGTCTGCAGCGTACTGATCCTCTGCACATCCGCAAGCATCGGCTTCGCCTGCCCGATCAAGCTTCTCGTCGTTTCCAACGTCAAAGAAGCCTGATGAGCCTCCTCGTCCTCCCACACTTCAAACACAAAGATCGCATCTGGTTCTTCTTCGCTCACATTGACCACGTACAATTCGCAGCCCTCCACCTCTTCCATAAAAGTGGCGACATTTGTCATGATATCCGCTAGTCGATTCTGCTTTCCTTCTACTGCCACAAGCTTTCCGTATAGACCAAACTTCATAAGGATCCTCCCCGTTTTTTATAGAATAGGCTCCTTAATGTTTTCCACTAAAAAAGGGGAATTCCTTCTTATCGGATCACCATTGTCCCCGCCACCCCATCATACAGGTTCTTCTTTTTCTTATTCATAAAAGGAGTCACGAGATAAAGCAGGATCATCACATTGACTCCGATCAACAGGATAAGTAAGGTGCTTTCCGAATAATCATTCGGGAGTTGCAAGCGCCAGATGCTAAAATGAGCCACTTCCCACGGCAAAAATTTGATCCCGGTCCGAATGAACGATCTCCCGATTTCAATCCGGTTCCCCGCACGATCCGCGACACGGATCCCAAGCTTCCTCTTCCCTATCGTCCCTTGCCATTTAGAACACTCCGCGAACAGAAAATAAAGGGTGACCGGCAAGGTGATCAGCAGGAAACCTGTCCATTGAGCTGTCACAGGCGATCCTGTAAATAACGGAAGGACTGCAGGTCGAAACAAATAGGAGATGGAACCTACGACAAGCACTCCATATAGAGCTATGATGATATAATCGATAAAAAAGGCATAAATACGAATTTTGAACGGGGCATAATTCAAAAAGCTCTCCCCCTTTCGAAGCAGTTTCGTGCCTGATGATTTATCGTCGAACAGTAAATAGTGAATGTTTCATAGAATCAACTTAGAACCGTCGCTAAGTTCACAATTCCTTTCAGTTCGGATAATAACTCCTTATCTGCACGTTTGATAAACTCTCTGTAGGTATCGGTATGAGACACAATCACGATCGCATCTGAATAATCGAATTCATAATCACCCTTACTCCTCCATTCACGTTCATGCGTCCAATCTACTACATGCTCATGACTGGATAAGTCGAGGGTGACCAATCTCCATTTCTCTCCATCTGGCATGGTTTTAGCGTACTCTTTTGTATCATAGATAACCGGCCTCGCGCCTTTCATAAAGGCTTTTTCTTTATTGAACATCAGCCCTGTCGCTGTGTAACGGACCTTCCCACCCAAAATCTCGTGGTTTACGAATTCGTGTCGTATGCTCTGAGCGATTCCATTCAGAGGCGCGTCTTGGAAGCAAACAGCAGGATCACTGCCCTTTACATATCCACTGTTCGTACTCCCTTTGATCTTTTTATCGTGAAGGATTTCAAACAATACGTCGATCTCGCTTTTTCGATCTCCATCTCTTCCTCTCGTTAAATGAGTGACATAGGAGCTTATATCTGAGCGTGCCCAGATTCTCGCATCCCACAAATCTTTCGTGTAAGCCATAGAATCCTCTCCTTCTGAATTCATTCATTCGACAAAAAGAGAAAACCTCCTTTTTCCAAAACAAAAAAGATACCACTCATCAAAGAGCAGTATCTTCTCGTGTTCACGACTTCTGTCTCAACAACCTCATACTATTCAAAATCACAATCAACGCAGCCCCTGTATCACTCAGCACCGCCATCCACAACGTTAGGAATCCCGGGAAAATCAACGCTAAAGCCGCAAGCTTCGTAATTAGTGAAAACCAGACATTCTGCTTGATGATCTTCAAAGCTCTTCTGCTCAGACGGATCGTATGTGGCAGCTTCTCGAGATTATCCGCCATCAGCACAATGTCGGCGGTTTCCATCGCCGTGTCTGTTCCGGCACCGCCCATCGCGATTCCGAGGTCAGCTGTGGCAAGGGCTGGTGCATCGTTTATTCCGTCTCCGACCATCGCGACGCTCTTTCCTTCATCCTGCAGCTTCTTCACAGCGGACACTTTATCCTCCGGCAACAGCTCCGCGAAGTAGCGATCGACGCCTGTTTCGGCCGCGATTTTTTTCGCTGTGCCTTCATTATCCCCTGTCAGCATCACCATTTCCTTCATGCCGACGGATTTCAGTTTTTGAATCGACTGCACGGTGATGTCCCGGATCGTATCTGCGACCGCGATCATTCCGAGGATTTCTGTGCGCGTACCGACGACGACCA
Source organism: Halobacillus fulvus (assembly GCA_004078665.1). Lineage (GTDB taxonomy): Bacteria > Bacillota > Bacilli > Bacillales > Halobacillaceae > Halobacillus > Halobacillus fulvus. The sequence continues at coordinate 114,855 of SCFO01000007.1, forward strand.
GCGTATTTCCATTCTGCTGCAAGTCATCGATCCGCTCTTCGATTTCGCCAAGCGGGACGCCCATTTCTTTGAACCATTTCGGATTTCCAGCAAAATATTCGGTCCCCTCGATGACAGCCTGCGCCCCTTTTCCTGCGACGGCTTTAAACGAGTCGCCGTTTCGCACCGAAATGTCCCGCTCCGCTGCGTACATCGTAATCGCTTGAGCGATCGGGTGTGTCGAGTGCTCCTCAATCGTCCTTGTGATCGCAATCAGTTCCTCACGGTTGTCGTGAAGCGCGATCACTTCCGCCACTTTAGGCTTTCCTTCAGTGAGTGTCCCTGTTTTGTCAAAAGCAATCGCCTGAATCGCGCCCGCTTTTTCTAGGAAGGTCCCGCCTTTAATAAGGACACCGTTCTTTGCGGCATTGCCAATCGCGGACACAATCGCTACCGGCGTCGAAATGACGAGCGCACAAGGGCATGCGACGACTAACAACGCAAGGCCTCGATAAAACCATTCACTCCATGCCCCGAACCCGAACAATGGAGGGACGACCATGATCAGAAGGGCGAGCGTGAATACAATCGGCGTGTAAACACTCGCAAATCGGTCGACAAACGCCTGGGTCGGCGCTTTTTTCTCCTGAGCTTCTTCGACAAGGTGAATAATTTTGGCAATCGTCGTGTCTTCTACTAATTTGGTGACGTGTACTTCTAACGATCCACTCTCATTGACCGTTCCCGCGTACACTGGATCGCCCTGCCCCTTATCGACCGGCAGAGATTCGCCTGTAATCGGGGCCTGGTTGATGCTCGAGCTGCCAGATAACACTTCGCCATCGAGCGGAATTTTTTCGCCTGGCTTCACGACGATCGTATCGCCGATCTCCACCTCTTCGACTGGCTTCCGGACAAGCTGACCGCCCGATTTCACGGTCGCTTCTGAAGGCGTCAAGTTGATGAGACTCCGGATCGACTCTCGCGTCCGCTCAATCGATCGGTTTTGCAAGGAGTTCCCTAGCGCAAACAGCCAAACAACCGTCGCCCCTTCAAACCACTCGCCGATCAAGGCGGCTCCAATGGCAGCCGATGCCATCAGAACGTTCATATCCAACGAACCGCTTTTCACCGCGTAAAAAGCACTTCTAGCCGGTTTGTATCCGCCGACAAGAATCGCAGCCGCATAGAACAGCGTAATCAAGGTTGGGGGTACGCTTGTAAAAGAACCAAGAAAACCGAGTGCAAGGAAAATCCCGGAGATCGTCGTCGTCGAAACGCCTCGTTTCTTTTGATCCGCAGCGTTTTCGCGAACTGAATCCAGGGAGGCATCAAAACCTGCGCGCTGAACCTCTTTAATGATTTCACGTTGAGTCGAGCTATGGGCAATTTGCATTTTTCCTGTAGAAAAATTCACGCGCACTTCCTGAACGCTCGGATTTTTGCTCAAATGCTTTTCAATCGTCATCGCACAGGAGCTACAGTCCATCCCGGCAATTTTATACGTTTGCTTATTGTTATCTTGATCCAGACGCTCCGCTTCAAACCCCAACTTACGGATCTGGGCCGGAACTTGGTCATAGATCGGAAAACTTTCGGCCCCCACCGCCATTTTCCCTGTTCCATAATGAACCTGGACCGACTGGATGCCGTTCATTTTCCGCAAGCCTTTTTCAATCGTTGCGGCACAGGATGGACAGTCCATCCCCTTAATTTTGTATTGGACAGGGGTGAGACCTGTCGCTTGGCTTCTTGGCTCTCCCGTTTTTTCATCTTCTCCTGACCCGCAACACGAGGATGCAGGCTCTTCATTTATAGAGGCATCACTTCCACAGCAAGCATCCGTGGACGCGACGACTTTTTCATTTTCCTTCGAGCAGCAGGAACTTGTTGCCTCTTCTGGCTCCTTCTGGTTGCAGCAGCTTGACGGCACTTCTTTTTCTAAACGACTCATCGAAAGGCCTCCTTACTCTTCCACTCAAACTTCCTTTGAATGCGCCAAAGCAATCGACACCAGCTGGTGAACATGATCATCCGCCAACGAATAAAAGACAAGCTTTCCTTCTTTTCGATATTTAGCGAGTTTCATGTTGCGCAGTAGCCTCAAGTGATGAGAAGCTGTGGCGGTGGTCGAACCGATGATATTCGCGACATCACAGACGCACAGTTCCTTCTCGAGCGTCAAGGCATAGGCGATTTTGACGCGGGTTGCGTCTGATAAAGCTTTGAAGATCAGCTCGACCCCTTCCACCTTCTCAATTTCGGGTTGAACCCGGTTCACGATTTCTTCGTCATAACAAAATGTATCACACGTATCAGAGGTCGTTTTCTTCACGACGTTGCTCATAATTTCACCTCATTCAAATATTCGTTTGATTATTTAGTTATAGTCTATGCTCGCACACAGAATGTGTCAACGTTTTATTCAAATATCTGTTTGAATGTGCAAGTATCTACATAGGTTATGCTTGTTTTTATAAAAAGGTTCGAGTGGAAAGTACCCATTCCCAATACACCGGGAGTTTTTTCTACCCGTGATGTTTCCGTCTACCTATTCCGGAAGGAGGGGCGGGAAATGGTGAGACTCCTATGGGGAGGTAAGGGCAGGCTGAGATCCCGCAGGAGCCCTGCGACGAGGAAGCTCAGCGTCCGCCCATGGAAAGCGAATCATTTCCCGCCCCTCCAACCTCCAGAAAAAAATCGGAAACTTCTCATATAAAAAACCGAGCGGAATGATGGTGTCATTCCACTCGGCTTTTATTTTGTTCATGATTAATGATTGGAATACAGGACTTCTTCGCTTACGTCTTCCCAATTCATCTGACCTTCCGTTTTTATAAACGAAATCGCCAGTTTGTTGAACGCATCAGGTTTATCCAAATTCACGACGTGTCCGCTTTCTGATAAGACGAGGAACGACGTGTTCGGCATGTGACTCGTGTCTTTCATGACGTCATCTCTGAACATGTGATCGCCTTCTCCTGTGATATAGAGCTTTGGAACGGAAGCCGATTTTTCATTGACATGGGTAAACGTCTCGGGAACCGAATAGACGATGTTATACCAGCCCAGGAAGTCCGCCCGTTTCATTTGGGAAGCTTCATGGATAAAGGCGTCTCTCGATTCTTTATGGTTTTTCCTTGGCATCAGAATTCGGGCGCATAGCGAATACAAATACAAGTGCGGTGTGACATTTTTCAAAAGAGATCCCAGAACGAGCAGGAATCTTCCGAAGAGGTTGATTTTCGTGATCGCACCGCCTAACACAGCGGTTTGGACACGATCTGGTGCGGTGGACAAGACGTGATGGATAACGACAGAACCTAACGAAATCCCTACAAAATGCGCTTTGTCGACCCCGATTTCATCAAGAACACCCACCACTTCCTCCGTCACCGTTTCAAAGGAGAATTCCTCATCATACGTAGACAGGCTTGGTGAATTTTTGTGACCGGGTAAATTGACGACAATCAGATTGAAGGACTTTCGGAAAGCTTTCATTTGCGGAAAAAAGATGTTGACGCTGCCACCGATCCCGTGGAGAAAGATGACATACTCTTTCGTTGGATCGGAGCCTAACACTTTATATTCTAACAATCGATCACCTGCTTTAATTAGACTGAAAACGACATTGATTGTCATTATAAGTGATAAAGCGAGGAGTGACTAGAGATGTATGGTGTTATTTTTGTTACGATTTGATGACCTTTGGTAACGTTTGGCTTAACGGGTGGAAAATCATGTCTAAATCTTCGGGATGACGGGTAAGCAAAAGGAATGTTTATGATGAAAAGAAGGATCATCACGAATGTCATTGATTATAGAAAAAAATGATCCTAGATCAATACTAGAATCACCTTTTTATTATCTGCATGCATAAACAGTTCAGCTTGTGGGGTACAGTCCATTTACTTTTTACTAAGAGTATTATTTAGCTCTTTAATTTCCTCAAGGAGTTCTTTATTTAAAACAATGGTTTCTTTTTGAATATTCAGCGCTTCTTTTTCTAATGCCATTCTTTCTTTATTTTGATTTATTATTTTATCATAATCTTGTTGTGTTTCATCTTTTTGTGACATCACAAACTTTATTTGCTTTCCAATCACTCTTATAACCACAATAATTAATGCCAACGGAATCAATATAATGGCTAAAAAAAAGAGAGTTGCTTCCATTAAATATAACCTACCTTAAAAAGTGATTTTCACATCCAGATCTTCTCCTAATGACTCGCCCTCGTCATTTTTTGGAGCTTTAATGTGAAGAATTACATACTGTATATTTTTGACCTTTGACTCATCTAGGTAAAACTTAAAGAAACGGAACAAATCTTTTTCACTTAGTACATCCTGAGTCAATTGGTCACTCATAGAGTCATTAGGTGACACTTCTTCACCAGTGCTGGTGGTTAAAGATAAATGATCCCATGTGAATGTAATATTTTCATTGCTTGTAGATATTACAGTGCCTACACTTATGTACTCTACATCTTCTCTTCCGATACTACTTGTAATAAGTTCATCTGTATAAGTACCACTCACTAAGCTTGCATCACTTATGTCGATGGTTAAAGGACCAATTTCATATGTCCCGATATCCTCTTTCCAACTAAACCTTTTGAAAGACCCTTGACTGTTCTCAACAAGCTTTACTTCTTCATTCGTATCTTCCTCTTTATTCACTTCTTTTTCTAAAGGTTCTGGTTCTGTTGTAGCATTATTGTCACTACATCCAGCCATTACAAAAGATATAAGAAGGATCATGAAGCAAAAATTTCTCAAGATATTAACCTCCCATAGATATTGGCCAATTAAAATCTTACTAGAAAACGATGGGGGTAACAAGTATTCGTTAAACAATTAATAGGACTAAATACACAAAATCTTAACTCAAATTAACTTTACTATTGTTTTTTTGATTTTACCTTTAATTCTATCCTGAATAATTAATAAGACTATCCCTAGACAGAGCAGAATCCCGTACTACATAATTGAGGGGTATAAATAAAATCGAACCAGATATTAGAACGAAGGAGGTTACAGGTTAAGAATGGAATGGTTCATTTCAATCCGCATTCTAAAATGGTTCATGATTCTCATTTGTTCTTCCGTTAAATTTTCTATATCCCAGAACATGTGCATCAAATTGTATTCAAATATCTCTTTTAATTTAATAAATAGAGGAAGTTTTTCTAACATGTCTGAGGAGAGAACATGTTCCTCTTGGTATCCTTCGATGATTGCTTTCGTAATTCTCTTTCCATATTCAATGATGTTGCCGCCACCTACAAACGAATACTCCACCGCACTATAGATTGGGACAGCCAAATCAAATATATAAAAGTTCTTCTCACAATCTTGAAAATCCACCATGGTCAGATCCAAGCCTTTATCAACGAGTATGTTTTCTAACCATAAATCTCCGTGTAATAACCCATAATTCGAATCATTTTTAGGGATTGCTTTTATAGATGAAAGTACCTCACTTGCTCTTTCTCGAATTCCAGATTCCTCTTTAGGAATGTATGTAAGAAAGTCATATTCATCGTTATCCTGCCAATCATTGATGTACCGAATGGTTTGTTGTTCTTCAAACTTTTTTGACAAACGATGCAGCTTACCAATTTGCCTGCCTAACTCTTTTAACACATCTTCATTCCACTCATTCCTTGGGAGGTGTGCCCCAGGCGCAGACTTATATAGAACCGTTAAGATCTCATTGTGTTCAAGTGTTATCCTTTCTACAACATTTCCATTAATAGAAGGTATTGTTGGGGACACACCCAAACCTTCTTGATATAAAAAATCCGTATAGCGAACCTCTTCTAATTGCGCATTGAAACTTTTATGGTTTGAAATCCTTGCGAAGTACGTACCTTCTTCAGCTGTGCATCTAAAAATTTCATTTGTTACGGATTCAACTTTAGTTATGTTTACTGGATATACTTTGTTTAGTCTTTCTCGTATCTCATGCACTACATTCACTGCCTTTCTTTTTCTAACAAAGATAATGTTTAACTAATTTCCAACCTTAATATCTGGGTTTTCAGATGTGAGTAAATGTATGAATTCTTCTTTATTCTTAGGCGAAATACCAATGACCTGATAATTGCCATACAGTATGGATAGTCTATCAATGGAAAGAGCAGGTGCAGTAACGATACTTCTTTCATTACTGATTTTGATAATATCTCTACTGTCAATAGACCTCTTAAACGGACCAAATCTAATCGTTAATTTTCCATTCTCGACACAGTATCCTGTCCTAAACCATATCCATGTCATGCCCCCTAATAACACCCCTGTTAGAATATAGCCGAACATGCTGTTATATGTAATAAGCTGAAACCCGAAAGGTTCTGAACCAAAGCTGTAAATAAATAAAATAAATACGATGAACCCATAGTAGAATAGTCTTGACCAAATATCCTTTTTAGATGAAAAATACATTCAACCATCCCCTTTAAAAACGCATCATTTAAAATTCCATAGAATGAGAACCACTCCAATAGAAGAAATATAGATATCACTTAATAAAATCTACGATTGCTACCAAAGAAAAGTTTCAAAATTATCCCAATACGTGGAATCTAAGTCTTTGACTAAACTGCTTCTTCCTGACGTAAAGCCCCCAATAATTCAAGTACAATACTTCCTAACCAGGATGTTATGATTTATTTTCCCAATCATTAATACCCTAAATATACTTAGATAAAATTGTAAATGGAAAATATATTCAAAAATACTTTTATTCACCTACTTTAGGGGTATATCTGGATTAGGAGGCGTTAGAAATGGTAAAAATGACAAAAATAGTCGGATTGATTACTGTAGCTTTTTTAATTGCTGGCTGTTCAAGCTCAGGAGAAGAGACAAACTCGCAGACTACTGATTCTTCTGAGAACGAAACGGTGGAGTCACAAGAGACGGATGGTAATACCGAGGATAATGGCGAAGATCATGTTGAAAGCGATGCTAATAAAGACACGGAAGAAGGGACATCGGATGATGATGACGCTGAGAACGTGGACACATCAGAAGAAACGGGTAAAACCAATGAAGAAACTGGAACATCTAGTGACAAAGGAAGCGATACAGAGGCTTATGGTGGAGCTCAGTTGAATCCGACTTATTTTATTGATACTCAAGTCATTAATCAACCGGACCGTTTTTATATTGCATACGCTATAGACCGTGATAGAGAAACAGAAGGAATGGTTTCTCCGGAACAGCGCTTAGAAACGTCATTATTCAATAATGACCCTACAGAGCAGGATATACTCCGTTCGTATACTGATTTGACACTTGATCCGCCTAACCTTTACGTCGAGTTTAATCAAGTGGGGAGTGAATTATCCGTAACGAGTGCGCAAAGTGGTTTGTTCTATGAAACGTTGTTTGGAATCAGTGACTTTTACGGGGTTGAATACATTACGTTCTTAAATCCTGACGGTGGACAAAGGATCACCGTAGCTGAACGAACAGTCGATGATACGATCACTGTTAAAGATGAAAGAGGCGCAACACGAGGCTACTATACGATTTATGACGAAGAATTAGAAGAAACGTTATTTATTTCTGGTGGTGAGTTAGACGAGAAGGTTGTAAATGAAAGTGGTGAGCCACTGTCTTTCCCGGAAACCATTGAGAAAATGGGGTCGGTTGAGGCCGATATGTTTTATTCGTCAGCGATTGTTGAAGGGATAGAGATTGTCAACTCTTCTATGACGAACGGTGTTGCTACGGTCCAATACACGATGAATGAAAATGCAGTGACGGACGCAGATCGGACAGTATTTGAAAACGCCATTCAATTGGCAGCCCTGGATTTTCATGCATGGGAAGTTGAACTAATAAATGACACGGTAAAAGAAATCCGTACGTATCCGTTGGTTGGTCAGTAGCATGAAGCTAAGAATCCTAGCATGAAATAACCCCCCAAAAAAATTTAGAGTAGAATATTTTCTTGGGGGGTTTTATATCGTGAGGAATATCAAGCACAGAATCTCCCGTCCACATTGTTTTATTGCTTAAGAACTTTTCTGCTCCGCGAACTTCAAAATAAACAGCAATCACTACACCAACAAAAATAAAAGCATCATTATGTAAATCATTTTAAAATATTGTATGTAACTCCATGTTTTTTAGAAAATGAGATTTTACGCACGAAAGAAGACAATTTCTTTTGTGAAGGAATTGCTCCCTTTCGTACAATGATGTCATTCCTTATATTCTATCAGAATCGTCGTTTAGCACTTGCTGTTCATGCTGTTCTTTTAATTCTTTTCTTAGTTTCTCCACTTTCTGTAACTTCCTTAACGTCAGCCATGAGAAAACACTAACAACGATATACTTCATCTTTAATTCGTCATTATTTTGCTTAATAATCTTATCCATTAGAATCTCCTCTCTTATCTCAAGATTATATTTTAAAAAAATATGCCACATTAGGTTTGTTAAATAATAGCCCCCGTTAGTTAAAAGGATTAAATAACGTTGACGTTGAATTATATATTAAATAATAGAGGGCATTTTTGGTTTTAAAAAAACTAAAGGAGTATTCTAATGAATAATATTTTTGAAATCAGGTGTACAGATGATATATTAAATCGTATCGAAAAACTAAATGTAAATTCACAATCAAAATGGGGAAGAATGGATGTTTCTCAAATGTTAGCTCATTGCTCCTCTTTCCAAGATATCGCAATGGGAAACTCTTTACCCCCACGAGGTTGGCTAGGGTTATTAGTAGGTCGATTTGCAAAACCCATCTTTTATAATGACAAACCTTTAGACCACAATATGCCGACTATTCCAACCATTTTAATTACATCTAAAAGAGATTTTGAAATTGAAAGAGAAAACCTGAAACAAAAAATAGTGATATTTCAAAAGAATGGACCAGAGGGTTGTACAGATCATCCACATCCTTTTTTCGGAAAACTTACTCCCGAACAATGGGGAAAAGGAATCTACAAGCATCTGGACCACCATTTAAAACAATTTGGTGTTTAGTGGCAGGAGTTTAAAAAATCCTACCATCTAAACTCATCTGCGTTGTCAGTTAAATAGCTTAATGCCCTGATATTCCCTGTGCTTATGTAATAAAGGGCTATTATACAATCGCCCCCCATTCATGAAGACTTGATTTCAAGATACCTTTGAGTAAATCTAATACTACTAAAGAAACATACTCCCTATTGAACTCTGCTGCTCCGTCAGTTTTCTTACGCCTATGTTATAAAGGGCTAATGATTTATCGAACAATCGCCCCCTTTAACAAAAGGATTGATTTCGAGATAATTTATACATACTCTCCTCTTACCCGCTAGATAATTCCGTTATAATTTGCATGATTGTTTTAGACCCTATACGTGGTCTTAATTCTCGTTTCCTGCTCCGTTTCTTTTTTTTCTTTTGTAGATCACGTAAACTACATTACCAGCTACCATTACTAAAGCGCCGGTCAAATACCCCAATATAGAAGGTAGATTAGGTAGATCAGGGTAATATACAATTTGGCTCCCAATACTACCCCCGATGAATATGAAGAGAGCCATAATGCTCATTTTCCATTCGGAATTTTCGAATTTCTTCTTTTTCTTCATAATTTTTTTCTCCCTTCCTTCATCAATTTCCATTTCGGACTATAGCTTCATTGAAGGAATTAATTTAGCTTTCAGTGAGTACCCCTCTATTAAAACTTCAACAATCTTTCTTATTCTCCTTGTATTACACATCCGACATCAATCCTAAAAAAGCGATCGTTCATATTGAACAATCGCTCCCTTTAGTTGAAGACTCGAAACCGAGAAATCATTAGACTATTTGTGCATCACACATTGAGCTTCAATATATTTAAACTTATTTATCTCATAAAATGGAATTAAGTCCTCTTCACAAAATAGGCTAATTACATCAATGTGAGAAAGCTCTTTTAATAACCGTGATACAATTTCCGTGCCAATACCTGACTTTTGAAGTTTTTTATGTACTACCACATCCTTTACATAAGCCCTAAACTTTCTATCTGAAATACCCCTGCAAACCCTAAAAGAAGATCTCCATTCCACGCACCTACGGATATTTCGCGTTCTAAAATATTCTTTATATCCACTTCTTTTCTATTTTCCCACCAACTTACTTCACTATAAAGTCTTTTAAGTTCTACTGCTTTTATTGGTTTTCTGTATAACTTTCAACTTCTATTTCCATACTTTCACCCGTTCATATTAAGATTCCCATAAGTATTCACAACCTTGGAATTTTATCATTTCTTATTCAACTATCTATCAAGAAAACTTGATGCAATCAATAACGCTCACTTTATTTAAATAAGGATATTATTTTGTCTGCAGCTACCTTTGGTTTAACATTCATGAATGAAAGGCTCTCTATATCCACCCACATAGGGATATACATTCCTTTACTTGCATCAGAAAATTCTTCGCCTTTACCCGTATCAAAAGTTCCACCAACTATATCCCCTAAAAAGAAAAATTGCTTCCCTTTAAAGTCAACTTCAGCCATACAATGTTTTATCCCAACATCAATGCCCAGCTCTTCATAGGCTTCTCTTATTGTTGCCTCTTCAGGTGTTTCACCTTTTTCTATACCACCACCTGGAAAGACGTAATACGTAACATCATCTTTTATTCTTTTGATTAGTACCACTTTATTATTTTCAATAAGAACAGCAGACCCTCTATCTCTCATATTAATCCTTTCCTTCTTTTATTCCCCTGCTTTGATAGCCTAATAAGCTTTTATTCCCCTGCTTTGATAGCCTAATAAGTGATAGGTACTGGTAAAATATTTATATTAAAAGCATTTAATTCACATAAAATTCCTCAATAGTCGGATTGTCAGTTGTCCCACTAATCAACCCCTCTGCAACTGCCTCCATCTTTTCACCATACTGGTTGGTTATTGTCACACCAACCTTAAATCTCCAAGAACCATTAGATGTCTGTTCCTCATTTCTTAAATCAAGAATCCAATGGCTTTTAAAGCCGTATGGATATAAGGATTTACCATGTTTATTAAAAGCAGTTCTGGCTACATACTTGTCAAGTTCGTCCGAGTGGTCGAGTTCCTCTACCTCTGCTTCACTACGATCTTCTTTTATTAATTCTGGCGAAATTGTAAGATAAACAGGCACAGGGCTTCCAAACGCTATATCACTTAAATCCGACAAAAATTCGGTAGATGCACCAGGGTTCCCAAAGGTGCCATTTATGTTTGAAACCACATAATGGGTACCATCAAAATGGACATCGAGCGTCGCATTGGCAAGGGCGCCAAAGGAATTCTCAAGTATGAGCGAATCTACATGCCATGTTTCCTTATCCTTCGCACTCCAACTCCCCCATGAGTTTACTCTCATAAAATACTGATCAACATTGCCAGATGTGTCTGCATAACTGTGTAACTTCGAAACATCATAAGTGTTTCCATCTTTTTTGAATACATCAGTGGCATAAGCATTAGTTATTGCGACAACTGCCGAACGTTTTGCATCCTCAACAGGGAAGATATCTTCAAGTTCTACTTTTTCGGCTTTATCAGTGTCTTCTTTTTTAGGTTCTTGTTCGCTTGAGGAAGCTGGCTCAGACTTTTCATCTTCTGATGGAAACGTATGATAAGTTATGACTACTTTTACGTCGTTAGAGTACCAATCATCTGGTGAATAGTCTTGATCTCCATCAACCGAAACAGATTCAACTTCTCCATCTTTAGTCAACCAACCTGTTATTAAATCTTCCATCTTTTCTGTTTCAATGTTCTTGAATCCTTTATCCTTAAAGTCACTAACTACCTCTTGGTAGTCTCTACCTTTTTGAGCACTTGAACCGGATGGTGTTTTTGCTTCCCCTTCATGTCCTTTTGAATCACACCCTGCTAATGTAATCACAATACACGTAATAAAAATGCCCATTAATTTTTTCATTTCATTACTCCTCACCCGATAAATTCCGATTTATCTGTTGGCTAACCAAATGGATACTGCTCAATACTTTACGATAGTGCATCCCCACAATTTTTCACATAAACTAGTGAGGAAGTTATATATATGTTTTATGTACCAAAATTACCGAAAAATATCATTCCAATAACATAAATCAAAAAGACCACCAAACCTAACATTCCAAGAGAAGAAAAAGATAAAGCAATTATTTTCACACGCCCTTTCTCGCTAAGTAGGGCCGTAATAAAAGAACTCAATAAAAGAAATAACAATAGTAATAGTTTTAAAGATACAGGTAACGGATTCAATATTTGCGGAATAACAAAACCTATTACTATAAAAGTGATCATTAAAAATAAAGAGATTGACCCTAAATATTTTTCCAACAAATCCCCCCTACCTATTAACTGTAAGGATTTTAGTTATACCACCTTACATCCAAATAATACCACTAAAGAAGTGAGACAGAACGAAATTCTAAAAAGAGCACAAATAAAAACAGGCATAAACTATGCCTGTTTGGTTATCTAAGGCTGTAGAAACATAGCTTCCAGCGACGGTTGACCACCAGCCAAGCCTAACGCTACAGCTGTATACACTTGATTCGGCCTCACAGTTACGCCAGGTACTTCTAATGCCGTTTGATTGGTTCCGGCCACGCGGACTTCCAAATCGACAGTTGTTGGTGGCAGCGTCAAATAGCGGGTAGCCTTTCCAAAAGAAATGTTTCTAAAGAGAACGTCTCCTCCCTTGACGGCAATGTCAACCGCAGGTGCATTCGGGGATAAATGCCAGAAACGAACCTTCGCTTGACCATTAGACACGGCGTCATTATCCATCACGGCAATCAGTCGGAGGTTGTTGAGTCTTCCAGCTGCGGCAACGGTGTACATGTTCCCACCCTCTACGCTGACGTTCTGTGAAAGTACGGGCTGATTGGTGTTCCCAGCTGGATAAATATCGATTTTATACTGGCCGCCTGGAACTTCTAAATAGTCGCTTTGCTGCTTGTAAGAAACGTTTTCTAACACCTTCTGACCATTCACATACACATCAACAGCTGGTGCATCTGGAGACGCGTGGAGAACCCTCACTTTTGCCGGCGAGCCCGTCATCCCCATCCCTTGCCCTTGATCACTCCGTTCAGACATCAACCACTGCTGCATACATTGCAGATGCATGTGGTAATAGTGCACATGTTTCTGCGGATCCAAATACTTATAATAGTTGGCGAGCATATCATATTTAGCCGCCTGCCATGCCAACATATCCGGATTTCCATATGGGTACATCACACCCACCCCTTTCAAAGATTCCCCAATTAAAGCTTATTCACCTTTGAGAAGAGAAGAACTAAAAACGCATCTTCCCTATTGACGAAGGATGAGTGGTTATAAAAAAACAACTCCCTTATACACCCCTTTCACCTCTACTCAACGGCACATAGGCATTTCTTATCCTCCGCCCCCGATTTGTGGTATTCTTGAAGTATATTGGAAGCATTTTGTCACGGAAAAGGAAGGACTCAAAAGGGGCTGACGAAGCATGGACAACTTCTACTCTTCTACGCTTGAAAATTTGGAACGAACATTCATGCCGCACACTTCCGAATACCAGCGTTATATCGATTTTCAAACGATGAGAGAAATGAAGCAGGTGATCAAGGAGAAACGCCCTGTTTATTTCGATTTGACTATAAAAGAACGGGTAGAGATGAACATGAGATCGATTGTGGATGTCTCGTGGAACGGTGTCTTCTTCACCGCCGTCATTCCATCGGCCAATACGTTCAGAGCGACCGTTGAGGTCTACGGGAAGCCTGCGAAGATGCTGCTTGGACGGTTTGAAATGAGAGAAGAAGATCAGATGTTCTTCCCTACGTATATGAAAGAAGAATTTACGAGAAGAAAAGGACTCGGAGACACGCTACGGGACTTTTCCAAAGTGTTGTACACGTATCTCCATGACTATGTCGAACGCAGGGGCAGATCCGGAGAGGAAACGACTTCTGAACATCCGGGTGAAGCCATCCTCGAAGAATGGCACTTCCCTTTTCTCGAAAACCATCCCGACCTTCATAACGAATGGGCGGAGTTGAAGTCACGGACAGCGAATCAGTTCAGACGGATGGAAGAGCTTGAAATTGAGGAACAATACGCGCTCGAGACGATGATCAACAAAGACGTACCGGATTTCATCGTATCGTTCCAGCGATTGTCCGATGACCATAAGGAGACCCGCAAGCACGAGCTGATGGAGACGATGTACGATTTGCGCAAGTTCATCGAAAAACTGGAGCTTAAAGAAGAAGAAAGCTATGCGCAGAATTTTGCCCGGAGTAAGGGGATCATTGCTTCCAAGTACAACAAGGATGCTGACAGCTCTTACACCCGGAAATAAACCGACCGATTTGTTTTGCTCGACACCAACTACTCGTAGATAGGAGATGTGGACATGAGTGAAAAGTCTTATAGAGACAAAGAAGCTGAATTGAACCATCAGGACTTGAGAGAAGCGATGACGCTGATTGAAAAAGAGGATCTCGACCGTCTGAACGAAGAGGCCGAAGCCTATGTCGAAAGGTTCGAATCGTCCAAGGACGACTCCCTTGCCGATGTGATGAGAGAGCTCGGTGACCTCGGTGAAAAGGAACAGCGCGTCGCCGGCGAGACGATGGAAACGTTGAAGCGCCCGGTGAACGACCTCATGACCAAAAGCAACAACGACATCCCCAAAACGTTGAACGAACTCGAAGCGATTGTGTCGGACCTTAACCCGAAGCGCACCGAAGGCAACGGCGTGCAGCGCTTCTTTTATAAACTGAGTAAAAAACAACCCATCGACCGCTACATGAAAAAATACGAAACGGTCGACTCGAAGATCGATACCGTCGTCCGCAGCCTCCTCGCCGGCAAAGACCGCCTCGAGGAAGACAGCGTCGAGCTGCAGCTGATCAAAGAGAACGCTCAGAAGCGGATTTACGAACTGGACAAGCAAATCTATCTCGGCAAGAAGCTGTTTGAGCTTTTGAAGGAAAAAGAATCGACGGGCGAATTCGATCTGGCGCTGATTACAGAAGGAAAAGAAAAGATCATCACGCGGACGCGCAACATGACGCAGATGAAGAGCGTGCTGCATCAAAGTATTTCCTCTGTCGATATCATTAAGAAAAACAACGAAAAGCTGAAGGAATCAATCCGTAACGCCGTGACGCTGACGAAAAACATCATCACCGTCTCCGCTTCGATTCAGCTCGCGTTGAACAACCAGCGCAAAGTGATCGATACGGTCAACGGCGTCAACAAAGCGACCGAAGAGATGCTGCTCTCGAACTCCCGTAATCTAAGGCAAAATGCCGAAGAGACGACCCAAATGATGGAGAATCCGGCGATCAGTATGGAAGCTCTTCAAGAGTCGTTCGATAACGTATTCGAGGCTTTGAAAACGACCGAGCAGTCGTCGGAGCGGATCATTGCTTCGAGCGAGCAGTTTATTGAAGAGATGGATGCTTTGAATGAGAGCGTCCGGAAGAGGATATCGCAGACGACGACTAATCAAAGAGCGCTTCGTGACTGAAGCGTTTTTTTGTACATAGTGATCCGTCGCCTTTGAAATGTATCGTTTATTCTTAGGAGCATGAGAAATACTAACTAGCATTAGAGAGCTTTCTGTGCTCACTATATTTCCGTTTTTCTTGATAGAGCTTGGAGGGGCGAGCAATCACACGCTTTCCATGGGCGGGCGCTGAGCTTCCTCGTCGCTTTGCTCCTGCGGGATCTCACCCTCCCCTTCCTCCCATAGGAGTCTCGCGATTGCCCGCCCCTCCTTACCAAAATAGATGAACGGAAACATCATTTTTAGAGCATGTATCGATGGAATGGGCAAGATATCTTGCTTAAGTATCACTTCATGACATCATTGAAATAAATTTAATCCTAAAAGGAGTTTGAGGAGTAGTTATGGCGTATATTTTATTGCTTGTCGGCTTCGGCTTATTAATTAAAGGCGCGGACTTATTCGTCGATGGTTCCTCCAACATCGCCAGGTTGCTCCGTGTCCCTCCTATTTTGATCGGGTTAACGATTGTCGCTTTTGGGACAAGCTCTCCTGAAGCAACTGTCAGTATCATTGCGGCTCTTCAAGGCAATGCAGAAGTGTCTCTTGGAAATGTCGTCGGGAGTAATGTCTTTAACATCACCTTAGTCGTCGGGATCGCCGCCTTCCTCTATCCCTTAATGGTCGAGAGCGAGACCACGAAAAAAGAAATCCCCTTCGTTTTGCTGGCGAGCGTGGCTTTACTCGTCCTGATCGGCGATACAGTCCTACAGGGATCGACGGATAATTTGCTGACGCGCAGCGACGGTCTTATCTTTGTATTGTTTTTATCGATTTTTATGTACTATTTGATTGAAGTCGGGATGAGAAGCCGGAAAGAAACGGCCGACGAACCCGTTCCTTCAAACATCAAATGGGGAAAAAACAGCTTACTGACACTCGGCGGTCTACTCGCGATTATTTTCGGCGGGGACATGGTGGTCGACAGCGGGACGTCGATCGCCCTTGATCTCGGGATGAGCAAAACATTAGTAGGCTTGACCATCATCGCCATCGGCACATCGCTCCCTGAACTGGTCACCTCCATATCCGCTGCCTTGAAAAAAGAAAGCGGGATTGCGCTCGGGAACGTCGTCGGAAGCAACATCTTCAATATCCTATTCGTCCTAGGCTCGTCAGCGGTCATTACGCCTTTACCCGTCAACGGAAAAATCTTCACCGATGTCATCATCATGATTGCCTTGAGCATCCTGCTATTCGTGTTTTCCCGGACGAGTTATAAAATCGGGAAAGCTGAGGGGTTTGTTCTGATCGCTATGTATGTCGCGTATCTTACGTTTATTATTTTGAGGAACTGAAGTTCTTCTGAAAAAAGTGCCTGCCGTCCTACGTTAAGTAGGTGGCAGGCACTAAGTTTATCAAGCCTGATGCTGTTCGAAAGCTATCGCCACCCACCCCAGACTCCCTTCATCCCTTATAAAGATACGCCCTTGATTTAAGTCAATGAAAGCCTCCCCAAGAGAATATACAATCATCCTAAGAACGATTTCATATTGGAGGAGATAAGCTTGAATCTGTTTTTATTCATTTCGGTAGTCATTGCGTTAACGTTCATTTTCTTATATTTTGTTCTTTATTTTGATTTGAAAAAGAAGAAGATAGAGCTAGAAGAACGAAAATTGGAGTTGGAAAAGAAAAAGTTGGAGCTTTGCGAAGAATGTCCTGAATACAAAGCAGAAAATCTTTAAAAGGCAGGGTCAAAAGAGTCGGGATGGTTCCACTACCTACAATTAGCGGAACCATCCCGATGTTTTCTACTCGCTATACCACGTCAATATTCCCTTATAACTCGACCACCAAAAGCCGCCTCAATATCCTCGTATTCCGTCACGCTCTCCACCAGTCGCGATAGCATATTCTCCTCTACAATCGAGTCAAGGTAGAGATGGACGTCATGTGCTGAAGCCCCTTCCCTTTCGATATGGGAATTCATTTCATAAAAAGTCAGGGCTTCTTGTACATAAGAATGAAGGTCTCCCTTCCAATACTCTTTGGCAAAATCCTCGAAGTTCATGAAATTCTCCTTTCTGGAAACCTTTTTGTGTGATCCGTGTTCTTCTTTTATTGTAAACGATTCGGTATCTAGCTGGCCCGTTTAATGCTACCTTTTATGTATGACCCATTTTTATTTAGAAATTAACCAAAGACAAACAACAACAAAAACCCCTTGTTCAATAAGAACAAGGAGCTGAATGAAATAAAATCCACCGTTACGATTTTTCCATCCGCCATAACAGCGGCAATCCTGTTTGCTAGGCCTTCTTGTTTTCAGAAGCCTTTAAAGGTTGATAGAGGACGAGATGTAGGATTCAATTTTTAAGTAGGACTGTTCCAGGCTGCCTGACGAAACACATAATCCCCGCAATGATAAACAACACAGATTGAATAAATGTAGCCCCTAATGTTAAAAAAAGCATGATAATTCCAGTGGCCACTAATAAAATACCGGATGCTCTTGGGTTGTCTTTAATTTTGACAAATGCGATGAGTCCTGCAATCAGCCCGGCTAGATGCACGGCTAACACAAACCACCCATACCATAGTTCAGCCACTTGAGGTAATTGTTCCGGATAAGCTGTTCCTATAAATATCGCAAAAATCAAGCCAAACATAAGAACCAATAATTGAAGAACTAAAGCAAGGATAACGAGTACGTTTTCAATAGTACGCTTCAAATCAGAACCTCCTTTTTAGATGCATGCTTATACTACGGGCTACATTAACATTTGTTTCATTTTTTACAAAATTATCCTTGCTCGCATCTCCCGCAACGCCCACACCCTTAACATATATGCCACAAACTACCAAACATGTTAAAATTAAATCACCACAATCTTTTCATCCAATATTTCTATGTGAAAAGGAGTTTTCTCTTATGGCTGTATCTAAACGTGCAAAACAACTATTCTCCATTGTGGGGAAATTTATGTTTCTAGGTTTTGAAACTCCAAAATCCAGATTAATCTATTCCATTTTTATATTGGCAATGGGAACTGGTGTGAATCTACTCGTCGGAGCTCCTACTCAACCAAGCGTGGTTTATATCATCGCAATGACTTTAGCTTATGTATTTTTAATAGCGTGTATGATTAAATTTGCTTATGAAACATATAGTCACTCGCATAAGACGGAATAACTTGAACCATGCGCTGCTCGGCAGTCAGTTCGACTCGAAAGGAGAATACACCATGCAAACCGCTTATTTAATCATTTCCGTAGCACTCGCTCTATTAAGTGGTCTTCCCTATCTCGCTTTTACAACGGACTATAATTTCTTCTCCCTCGTAACGTTCGGGATCGGTGACCCTATCAGCCTCTTTCTCCCTTTGATTTATGTTGGATTCAGTTTGATGTTTGCGCTCATGTTGAACAAAAGCACGAAGAGATTGATTTTATTGCTTTGCAGTTCTGTCTTTTTATTTGTGAACTTGGTCTACGGATTAGCGGTAGGTGTCATGCTATAAAACATGCATTCTCTCATTCCGAGGAGAAAAGTATAAATCGTTGGTGTAGATATGAAAGAAAGCGACCTCAAGCAAGTCGCTTTTTATTTTGGTATAAAACCGCCTCCCGCCCAATACCCCTTGCATCTCCTATGATAAAATCGAAACAGAAACCGTGATTTCAAACACACTCAAGGGAGGATCAATCATGGATCAGTCATTCATTCAAACGAGAGAAAAATTGATCAGTTTGCTAAGGCATTTAAATGATTACGAGTTAAATACGGCTGCGGAACTTGGAGGTTGGACGGTTGCACAGGTGGTCGAGCACCTAGCCGTGGCTGAAGTGAATTTTCTCGGACTGGTGGAGAACGCTATAAAGCAAAAACATATCGGTCATGCTGAGGAAAAAGATTTCTCCATCTTGCGGGACCGGTCTGTGAAAATGAAGGCACAGCAGGAGCCCTCCACCGTCCACAGAAATGCAGAAGACTGCATCCAAATGCTCCAAAACTCAAGAAACAAAACCGAGGCTTTTTTACATGAGAACCAAAACATCGAACGCTATGTCGTGTCCCATCCGCGATTTGGAGATATTCCGGCCGATAGCATTTTCACTCTCATAGCTGAGCATGAACGACGCCATATTGAGCAGATTGAAGAGATTTTGGAGGCTGTTCAGTAAATCATTGTTCACTTACCTGGATCCTGAGCGAGAAAAAGGGGGTACGCGTCTTGTTATAAAAGATGCGCACCCCCCTTTTCATGAAGGAATCCCTGGATTAAATAGCATGAGTGTGAGACCCGCCATGCAAGAAGCCAAAGAGTTTGCGATGAAACATCTAAAACCATAGTATTAGTACAAGAACCATGATTAGACAAGGCAATGCCTTCTATTTTTTGACACCTAGAGAATGCTGAAGTTCAAATTCAATGAATAAGGAGTTATGTCGATATGAAAAAATTTATCAACGCTTCGATCTATGGAGTCCCTGAATCCAGCGAAATATTAATCGAAAACGATCGCTTCAAAGCGATCGGCCATCATTTACCCGACGCGGATGAAGTGATTGATTTGGAGGGGCGTTTCGTTCTGCCACCTTATGTCGATCCTCATTTACACTTGGATTATATTTTTTCTGGACTTGGAGAAGGAAATGCCAATGTGTCCGGCACTTTATTCGAAGGGATTCAGCGCTGGAGTGATAACAAGAAATCGCTGACTGAAGAGATGGTGCGTGAGCGTGCGATCAAAGGGATTCAAAAGGAATTGAGTAAAGGGGTCCAGTATATCCGTACCCATGTCGATATCACAGATCCCCATTTGACTGGGATGAAAGCCCTCGTTAAGCTGCGTGAGGAATTGAAGGACATCGTGACCTTACAGCTTGTCGCCTTCCCTCAAGAAGGTTTCTTTAGATATGAAGGGGCCGAGGATTTGATGGATCGTGCGCTTGAAATGGGCGCTGACGTCGCAGGCGGGATTCCTCACTTTGAAATCTCCTATGAACAAGGGGTTGAATCTTTGAAACGGATTGTCGACATGGCGATCAAATATAACGCCATGATTGATATTCACTGTGATGAAAACGATGACCCGAATAGTAGATTCTTAGAAGTATTGAATGCCCTCGTGATGGAAAAGAACTACGGTCCATACACAACAGCCAGCCATACGTGCAGCTTTGGCTCAGTAGAAAATAGTTATGCAAACAAAATGCTAGGCTTATTCAGAGAATCACAGATCAATTTCATTTCGTGTCCGACAGAAAATGCGCATTTACAGGGGCGTGGGGACACTTATCCGAAACGACGCGGTCTGACACGCGTGAAAGAGTTATTGAATAACGGAAACCATGTCGCCTTTGCGCAGGATTCCATCGCGGATTATTGGTACCCATTAGGGAACGGGAATATGATGAACATTTTAGACAATGGCATTCATTTAGCCCACTATACGCACATTGATGAACTCCATAAGGCATTCGACCTGATTACCTATCATGGAGCAAACATTATGAGAGTGCACGATGATTACGGCATTGAAGCAGGAAAGCCAGCGAACTTTATCGTGTTAGATGCACGAGATTCATATGAAGCGATTCGAGAACGCGCCGAAGTACTCGCATCCGTTCGCAATGGTGATTATTTGTTTAAACGTGAGCCACGTAAAAATGAAGTAGAAATTGATTTTCTAAAACAGTGATAAAACGAATCCCCCTCAGCTCAAAAGTCGAGGGGGATTTGTTTTTCTGCGTCATTTATCTATCGGAAGGCTCACCGTAAACGTACTCCCCTCCCCTTTCCTACTCGTAACCCCAAGACTGCCCCCATGAGCTTCCACAATCGACTTCGCAATCGAAAGCCCAAGTCCCGTCCCTCCGTCACTTCGCGCATGATCCGCTCTATAAAAGGGTGTGAAAATCTTCTCCAACAGCTCCTGATCGATTCCAGATCCATCATCTGAAATATCGAGCTTCCAGTGGCCATCGGACAAGCGTGTACTGACTTCCACGCGGGTTCCGCCATACGTAAACGCATTGTCCACGAGATTCGTCACGACCTGCTGCATCCGGACTGGATCAATGAAAAGAGGAACCGATGGCGCCACTTCCCCTCTGACCAGCTTCAGGCTATCATGATCAGCCGGGCTGAGGGATTCCAGCATGTCCTCCGTAAAAGGTCCGCTTTCGACAGGCTGCGGATCAATCGGCAGCTTCTTCAACTCAAGCCTTGTTAAATCGAATAAATCCTCGATCAAATTGTCTACTTGACGCGTTTTTTTATGAATGATCGTTAAATACTTTTTCTGTTGTTCCTCGGAGGTCACCACGCCATCACGCAGCCCTTCCACGTATCCCTGGATCGAGGATAACGGGGTTCTGAGGTCATGGGAGATGCTCGCAATCAGTTCTTGTCTCGCTCGCTCATACGCCTGCTGTTTGGCAAAGGAGTCTTTGATGTCCTGGCGCATCAAGTTGAAGGAGCTGATAAAACGTCCGATTTCATCCTTTTTCTCGTACCGGACAGGATAATCAAGGTTTCCTTTTCTCGCTTCTTCACTGGCCTCATACACGGATTTCAGTGGTCGCAACACGGATTTGGACAAAAGCCACACCCATATGCCAATCGTCAGAAGCAACGCCAGAACGCCGCTGCCGATACTGATCAGGATGTAGGTCATGAGACTCGACTCAAGCTCACTCGATTGAAACGTCAGTTCAACCTGAAGGGCCTCTCCTTCTGACGTTTCTCCTTCAATGACGATCGGAGCATAATTGAACGTCAGACCATCCGGCTGTCTGTCAGGAGCTTCTTCCCCGTAAATAACAGCACCCTCATGATTCACTTCCAGCGCTACGTCGTACGCTTCGGATAGTTCGTCCAGACGCTGATCGAACTCCCGGCTGTTCACGGACGGCAGTTCATTCAGCGACTCCTCTATTTCCTGCGTGTTTTCCTGCTCCGTCGCTTCGATTTCCCCCGCGATGCGTTCAATGTTCAAGGACAATAACATCAGGACACCGGCCGTCACTAAAATCGGAACGACGATCACAGAGATTAACGCGATCACCATTTTGACCTTTAACGTTCTCATGATGTGGCTTCCCCGACGAATTTGTACCCGACACCCCATACCGTTTGAATCCAGACGGGCTTCGACGGGTCCGCTTCAAGCTTCTCCCGCAGTTTCCGAATGTAGACATTCAACGAATTGAAGTCACCGAGATGCTCATAGCCCCACACTTCGTTGAATAACTGCTCTTTCGAATAGACCTGCCCCGGACGTCTGGCGAGCACAAAAAGAATCTGAAATTCCTTTGCCGACAAAAGCAAGTCACGCCCCGAAAGCTTGGCCGTCATTTGTTTTTCATCAAGAATCAGATCCCCGTACTTAAGGACACCTTGTTCCTTTTGTTCTGAAAAATAACGCGAGCGTCTGAGGTGGGCTTTTACTCTGGCCGTGAGCTCCCCTGGACTGAACGGCTTTGTGATATAATCATCCGCACCGATCCCAAGCCCGATGATCTTGTCGGTTTCACTGCGCTTCGCCGTCATCATCAGCACAGGAACCGTCGATGTGCTCCGGATACTCCGGCAAACCTCCATGCCATCGATCTCAGGCAACATCAAATCCAAAATGACAAGCGAGGGCTCAGCCTGTCTAAACTGTTCGAGCCCCTGTTTACCGTCCGCAGCGAGCGCCACCGTAAACCCTTCCGCTTCCAGGTAGTCCCGCACCAGCTCTGCAATCTCGGCTTCATCTTCAATAATCAGTATCGTTTCACTCATTCATTTCACACCCTTACTAGACTGCCTCTATTATACGGCAACATCTCTCCGCTGAAACACCTGCCACGATACAATCGCAAAAAGAATCAAGTAAGCCGCCAGCACGGCGAGTGAAAATTCGATTGTCAATCCATCCAGCATCACGCGTCCTTCTTTGAACTGCGTCAGATTGGCGTTCGCAAATAATAAATATTTCGCCCATTCATAGCGGCTTGCAAATAAGGACAGCTGTGGTCCGACAAACATGAGGAAAATGGACAAGCCAATCGCAAGCGAATTGCTCCTGAACACCGTGGAAATGGTAAAAGCCATCGCCGCATACACCACGAGCTCCACCGCATAGAGCACATACGTCTCCCCAAGGTCAGCCAGCTGATTTTCACCGTTTATAAAAAGAGGTTCAAACCCAAAGGCTAACCCTCCCGCCAACATCGTGGCACCCGCCAATATCAGAAGCAGCAGGCTCCCGAACAGGACCACGACGAAAAACTTCACAGCGAGAATCTTCACCCGCTTGACCGGGCGGATCAATAGCAGCTTGATCGTACCATTTGAAAATTCTGATGCGACCGTACTTCCTCCTGCAATAATGGAAAAGAGAATGACGATGGCATATAAAGACGAGGCTTGATTGACAAACTCCCAAAATGCGAGGTCATCAAAAGTAGCAACGAAAACCGTCAACGTGGCGACCAGCACGACAAGAATACTCCCCATGACGATCGTAGAGGGCTTTTTCACCAATTTAATCCATTCATTTTGCAGCAGTCTGAGCGTATGCATACGAATCCTCCTCTGTCATTTGAAGAAATGAATCTTCGAGTGTTTTCTTAATCGGTGTGATTTCAAATAGATCGATGTCATGCTTCAATAAGTAGCGAATCAGCTCAGGCAGCTCATCCTTCTCAGCCTGGACGATGAACCCATCTTCAGTCTGCTGATAGCTGCGATCGCCAAGCAAATCTTTCACTTTGCTTGACGGGGCCGCATTAATCAGCACTTCCTGGTTCCCTGAATGCACCAGCGCCTCCGTCTTCTCCACCCTGATTAAATGGCCGTTCTGAATAATGCCGATTCGGTCACACATCAACTGCATCTCAGAGAGCAAATGACTCGAAACAAACACGGCCATCTGCTCCTCTTTCGCGATCCGCCTGATATACTGTCTGATCTCCCGGATCCCCGACGGATCCAGTCCATTCGTCGGTTCATCCAAAATCAGCAGGGACGGCTTGTGTAAAAGGGCCTGAGCAATGCCGAGCCGCTGCCTCATCCCGAGGGAATAGCTCTTCACCTTTTCATGAATCCGCTTCTCAAGCCCGACAAGCTTCACAACCTCATCCACCCTGCCCGCAGGCAACGGATCCGGAAACAATCGCTCATACTGCCGCAGGTTTTCATAACCGGTCAAATGCTTATACATTTCCGGATTCTCAATAATCCCTCCGACATGGCGGACCGCTTTTTCAAAATCTGTCGTAATCGAATGCCCATTAATGAAAATTTGACCCTCTGACACCTTTGTAAGTCCGACCATCATCCGGATCATCGTCGTCTTCCCCGCACCATTCGGTCCAAGAAACCCAAACACCTCACCTGGATAAAGCTTCGTGCTGATCCCATGAATAATCTCTTTCTTGCCGATTCGCTTCTTCACATTTTTAATCTCCACGACTGTTTTCATGTGCTTCATCTCCTTCTAGTCTTATTGTGGCAAACAGAACTTAAAGGGAATGGATGAAGTTCTTAAAAAAACCTTAAAAAGACAGGTTGGCGCATGGCCAGACCTGTCTTTTGGGATGTGTGTGATTTAATTTACGAACCGATGAAAGTCGCGGCAAGTGCGCTTATCTTTTACTCCTCTACATCCTCGATCGATTCACCATCGCAATTTGTTTGCACGCTGAAGCCTGTATAGCCCCAACCATTTTCTTCGAGGAATTTAACAAACTTACTGTGAAACTCTTCGTGTGGAACACGTCCCCCGTCATTTTTAGGTAGGACATAGCCGTCTAATTTTACGTGAACCTCGTTCTCTAGTAATTCGCGAGTCGTTTTCTCTTTTTGTGTCATATTTTTACCCCCTATAAAATGATGAAGAATCGCTGGATGTATGTAAGATGTTCCTTCAGCGACATCTTCTTATGTAATGATAGGATATATCTTGATTTAGATCATCCCCGAACCATTGATAATAGAAAACAAGACTTCAAAAGCTCAAGCATTTACCAGGATGTAGAGAAAGAATCCATAAAGAATCAGTGCGTGGACAGCAACCATTAGCCACTTCTTCCACCCTTTTCCTCTCAATGCGTTAAAAACTCCGATTACAGGTGTAAATATAATCGTTGCCAATATCACTAGAGCTGGGGTTCCTCCAATATCTCCAACGATTTGAGTAAGACCAATTGTAATAAGGCATAAACCGAGAAACACAAAGACCAATAGGATCGAAGTCCTTATACTCTTCCTATCTAAATTCTTCACCCATTCTTGGGCAACATATAGATAAAAATCCTCCTGGTCCTGCTTGTCCCTTTGAGATATAAAAGCGGATAACGCTCGCTTGCCTGCTTCCGTATTCACTTGTTCGGGTCCTGCTGTATAATCTTCATTCATCTGTCTATTTTTAACTAGAATTTCTTCGAGAAACTTCGTATTTTTGACCGTTTCTTTATAACTCCTTTTCTTTCTATTCTTCACGTTCCGTTTGCCTACCATTATGTGCGTAGTGAAACGCAAACCTGATAATATCACTGTCGATATAACTCTTTGAAAAACCTTTTTGAACATACGAATTTAACCTCTTTCATAGCTTTTATCTCATCTCTAATATGTAAACTCGGATCACCTAATTGTAGGATATGTTTCTGTGTTGTGAATTAAATTTCGTTTATTTATCATACCGTTCAGCGTGACTTCGTTTCACTGGTGAGGGATGCTCTCCTCCGCTCCTTTAGGTACTTGTTAAAACTAGGTCTGAGCTTTACTTAACGATTAGCTCAGGTTCGTATGTACTTAATATTTCGAAGGTAGATTCTGTTGTAACGATTATATAGTGAGTCATGCTTTGTGATTCTGATCCTGGTCCAGGGAGAGTGTCAAACCATTTAATGTAATCAGATTGGCTCGTCTTGTAAAGGTGCCAATTACTCTTACTCGTGCCAAAGAACTCTTCTCTAGCAGCAGACGTGCCCTTCCATAGATAGGTACCTTTCATGTCCTCCAGTTGTCTGAACGACAGGACATAGTTTCCAAACTCTATTTGATTAAATAGAACTTCATACTCGTGCTTTTCATTCTCTAACTGAAAGGACAACCCTGCGGGAGAAAGCTGGACGGATATATGATTTAAATATTCTCCACCCACATAGTTTGGAGGACGCCAGACTTCTAAAGTATTCATCTTCATTTCACCTCCATTAGACTATATCCCTCATTTTTTAATAGTACGAAACGATAGAGTTCACAACAGATATTTCCCCATGTTTTCAAAAATTTGTTACAGTGGAAAGTGTACAACAAATTTATTGAGGTGTGTACATACAACAATAAATTCTCTCGTAAGTTTAGTTGGGAATTTTCTATTACTATCCTAAATCCCATTTTTCATAGATTATTTAATTCGATTGAATGTAGATATAGAAGGTTAAGGAGGGAATGTATGAAAAAAATCGCCTTTATATTGAGCGGAGTGATTGTAGTCGGTCTTGCCTTATTTTTTATTGTAAACACTCCTGAAAAAACGACGTTCGATGAACTCTTACAAACAAAGTTAGATCCTTCTGATGCCATAAATGAAATATCGATCTCTAGTCAATCAGAAGATAAAGTCGCGACGATTACGAACCGACAAGACATAGAAAACTTTATTCAGAAGGCCTCTGATATGGATTTAGAAAGTACAGATGATCCACCAAATATTCAGTACGTATTAAGAGTAAAAACCTACCAAGAAGCGGATGTAGCGATTGCTGTGGGTAAAGAAAGAATCGATTTATGGCAGTCAAAAAGCACAAATCATTCATCTGATGAGACGTCTGGAATTTATCAAATTAAAGGGGAGAATTCTCTTTTAGAGGTCTTGGAAACTACTGATTTTGGGTGGCAAGAACCATAACTAGATGTTCACTCACCACATAGGAAGATGAGCATTTCACTTCCACATCCTGTCATTATGATACAATGATCAATGCAAAGTGTTTACTTAATTCCGCTACATGAAAATCATACAGCAACCAGATCATATTAAACATTTAACGGAGGAATGCATATGAAATACACGGTCATTACAGGCGCCAGCTCAGGCATTGGATACGAAACCGCGTTAGCTTTTGCATCACGAGGGAAAAACGTCATTGTGGTTGCAAGACGAGAAGCTCAGTTGAATGAACTAAAAAAAGAAATCCATTCCTTGAATGCGGAACTGGATGTTGTCATTAAACCCGCGGATCTTTCGAAAAATGAAGAGGTTCATGTATTATACGAGAGTCTAAAAGAATACGACATTGAAACGTGGATCAACAACGCAGGTTTTGGAAATGCTTCGCCTGTTGTTGAACAAGAGGTACAGAAGACGGAAAAAATGCTTCGCGTAAACATTGAAGCACTCACGACGCTGTCTACCCTGTACGCACATGATTATTCCAGCAAGGAAGGTACACAATTGATCAACGTGTCATCGGATTTAGGATACAGGATTGTCCCAAATGCCGTAACGTATGCAGCCACCAAGTTTTACGTGAGCGCATTTACAGAAGGACTTGCCCAGGAGCTCCAGGATGAGGGCGCTCCTATGAAAGTGAAAATACTGGCGCCGTCTATGACGGAAACCGAATTCGTCCAAAACGCTCGTGACATCGATCACTTCAGCTACCGTGACAATGTGCAACAATTTCACACCGCAAAAGAAATGGCCCAATTTATGCTGGAGCTTTATGATCGTGAGAAGATTCTTGGGAAAGTGAATAGTGAGAGCTATGAGTTTGAGTTGATGGATCCTGTTTTTCAGTACCCTTCTAAGCGTTCGGCTGATTAAAATAAATATGTGGGATGCACGACTGTGTCTTTGCTAAAGGCTTCGCTTTCAGGGCGGGGCTTTTTTTATATCTGGGAAACATGTGGACTGTTAGAGCGACTGTGGATCCATCCAAACGTTTAGTGATTATTTATTTCAAGGATGATATACTCCACTGAGATAGGAGGGATATCGTGAAAAAAAGAATCATTACGATAGCAGTAGTCCTAGCAATTATTTGCTTAGGGTTTTTCACCATTAAATATTTTCAGTCTTTAAAAGAAGATCAATCACATCAAGAACGTTTTGTTAAAGACTTCTACTATTCAATGAATGACACAATTGCACAACTTGAATACATGCTAAGTGATCAATTTGACAACAAGAATGTATCTTACGCTGTTCGCGACTTAGAAAATGACCTTCTTAAAGATTACTACATAACCAAAAACGCTAGAAATTTTATAAATTACAATCTTTACCCTGGTACATTCCTAAAAGACTCTTCTCGCTTACTTTATGGTGCGAACTCTATAGTTGGAGAAACTAGCTTTCCTCCAATCGATCAAGACGGAGTACTTAGTGAGAAAGAGAAAGTGTTACTTACATCAATTCACAATCATTTAACACGAGCTCGTTCAGAAATGTTATTGGAAGGTACAAATCACGTGAATGAAAGCTTATCAATCAAAGAGATGAATGAAATTATTGTTACGCACTTCAGTGACAATATCATCGGGATCTATAAAGAAGCCTATCAATGATTTTAAGGGCCAAGTGATTAACTCATGGATTACTCGTAGTGCATTTTGAATAAGGTATTTTTCTCGATTTTATTGAGGTCCCCGCCTTTGGTGACCTCATTTTCCTTACCTTTGTTTTCATTTTATGTCGTACTCCCTGCTCGACTGCACTGGGACATATATGCTATCTACTCTCCCTCACAATATAAAAAATCAGACGTTTGAATGAACGTCTGAAATCTTACCATTTATTTACTTGCTTTCATATTATCATTCATTCGATCAACCCATTGGTGGAGAAGGTTATGATACTTCGGCAAATTGTTGTGTATTTTAATGGCTACCTCTTCATTATAAGTATGAACAGTCAAATTACGATCATTTACCATTTCCAAAGCCAGCACAGTTTCTTCGTCTTCCAGTAAGTAGACCTCTCTGCAACTTCGAATGACACTCTTCGGAGAACCGGCATCTACTCCTTCTACATCGTATAAATACTGCTTCGCCGCTTTCCAACTAGCCTCGAAAGAGAATTCGAATCGTTGAATCGCTGCATCTCGTTCTACATCATTCGGGTTATTCAGATTAACTAGCTTTTGAAAAGCAGCCAGTGCATTTTGTGCTGCTTCTAATCGTTTGTGTAATCTTTCCACAAAATCCCCTCCTCTTTCACTTGTTCGACTAGAGCATCGTTAGCATCATGTAAGTTCACAACATCCACCTTGTAAGGAATAGTAGACTCTTCGATTTGCTCAATTAATTTATTCCATTGAAGAGGAGAGATCGG
Organism: Halobacillus fulvus; assembly: GCA_004078665.1. Taxonomy (GTDB): domain Bacteria; phylum Bacillota; class Bacilli; order Bacillales; family Halobacillaceae; genus Halobacillus; species Halobacillus fulvus. Next base: position 144,699 of record SCFO01000007.1, read on the forward strand.
AGAAAGGGATTCAATAGCGATGTCAATGTCCGAACTATGTTTTTCGTCCTGTCGGGCCCAAGAGCCAAATAAGTAAACACGCGCCCGTTCCATGCTAAGTTGCTCATTCAAAATCGATTTAAGTTGTTCCAAAATTTGCTCCCGTAATTTTGTAGAACCCCCCATAATATCCCGTCCTCTTTTTTGTCTCATTATAGCATAGGTACCTTTTCTCTATAATAATTTCCTTTTCCTATTTCAAAACACAAACATAACTAGATTCAATGAACGTCCAAGTAGATAACAGCTACGATGTTCTCAACGAAGAAAGCCGTGTATATAACATAATTGAAGTTCCAATCGACTCTAATAAAAAGAGAACGGGAGGCCCCTTCTCTTTTTATGCTAAATTTATGGTTTCCTAAAAACGCAGGAAAACGCAGGGACGTAGCCATTGTTTGTGCCTCATACTCAATATGATCTGGAGTCCTCCCCTTAATGGGCTTTTTTATATCAGTGAAACAAAGAAAACATTTGGACCCGTAATAGAGTTTCTTGTGTTGGAGTAGCCTAAATAAAGCTACAACGACTGTTATTATCGTCATGACCAAGCGCTACTCATGATTTTCGTTCTCATTCTTCGTACCATTGTTCTTTACTCTTTTAAAGACCACATAAATGATGTTCACAACGACTAACACTAATGATCCAGTCAACGCACCGTATATAGACGGTAAATTAGGTAGATCTGATAGGTTCACGAGTTGGCCCGAAATACTAATACCAATGAATGCCGCAAGAGCCATTACGCTCAATCTCCATTCAGAATCTTTAAGTTTGTTTTTCATTTTTTTTCATACTCCCTTCTCTAACGCACGGGTAAGTATATACAGTATGCAGTAAAGTCACACATTATAAAAAAACAGACGCTTAAATTAACGTCTGAATTTTCACTTTTTTGTCTCCCCCTCACATTATCATTCATTCGCTCATCCCATTGGTGGAGAAGGTTATGATACTTCGGCAAATTATTAAGTATTTTAATGGCTACTTCTTCATTATAAGTATGGACAGTCAAATTACAATCATTTACCATTTCCAAAGCCAGCACAGTCTCTTCGTCTTCCAGCAAGTTGACCTCTCTGCAACTTTGAACACTCTTCGGAGAGCCGGTATCTATACATAGGTACCTGCCCCTCTAAGGGAAGCGTAGAAAGACAGAGCCCACTATTTTTCTCACCAGAAGGAAGAGCCCCCTCATCCATTCATGGTATATTGAATAAGAATGGAGTTGAAATGATGACAAATACAATGATCCACGTAGAAGGATTAGTAAAAAAATACGGGAATATGACCGCTGTCAATGGTGTTGAATTCGAGGTAAAGGCTGGTGAAGTATTTGGTCTTCTAGGACCGAACGGAGCTGGAAAGACGACTACGATCGAAATGCTTGTCGGGCTCCGCAAGCCGGATAGCGGAACAGCTACTCTATCAGGCTACGATATCCGCAGACAAATCGATCAAGTGAAAGAGGTCATCGGCATTCAACTGCAGTCAACTTCTTTGTTTGAATTGCTGACCGTTCAAGAGATTATGCATATGTACGCAAGCTTCTATCCAAGCCATGTCTCGATTCCACAATTAATCGATGACATGCTTTTGACTGAAAAGAAAAAGGATCGCATCAAAGGATTGTCGGGAGGCCAGAAGCAACGTCTAGCTATTGCCTTAGCCATTATTCATGACCCTGACATCATCTTTCTGGATGAACCAACGACTGGACTCGATCCTCAAGCGAGAAGAACGCTTTGGGATATCATCGAAACGCTCAAATCCAAGGGAAAAACCATCGTTCTCTCCACCCATTACATGGATGAAGCGCACGTATTGTGTGACCGCATCGGGATTATGGATCAAGGGGAATTGATTGCCTTAGATACCCCGTCCAGATTAGTAAAAGAACTACATTCCGACAGCGCAATCGAATTCACGCTTCCTATTGGTGAAGACGATACCTTTCTCCATCACTTACAACGAGTCACTCAAGTGACCAACAGAGACGAAGCCTATGTCATTTACACCGACGACCTACAACTGACATTGATTGATTTGATTCAACACTCCAAGGAAAATAATCTGAGTTTACAAGATCTACAAACGAGAACCGCCACACTCGAAGATGTCTTTATACATATGACCGGAAGGAGTTTAAGAGAATGAAGGCTTATTGGCAATTAACCCTAACGCAATTGAGAATTTTTGCGCGCAATCGCCAGGTGCTTTTCTTCACGCTGCTCTTTCCCATTATTCTTATGCTTACACTAGGTTCGTTTCTTGGAAACAGCGGGGGAACGAGTATTACGATGGCCGTCGTAGACCATGATGGATCACCTGAATCCGAACAGCTTCTCTCCACTTTTGATAAAAATGAAGCCATTCAACTTGATCAACGTACGGATGTAGAAGAAGCATTAGATGAACTGAAAGAAAGTGACTATCAAGTCGTCATGGAAATCCCCGAAGGTTATGGGGAACAATTGCAGGTACATACGGATGAAAGCCAAGCATTTGAGCTGCCCGTTTATTACAACGAAACCGATGCGACGGCTTCCGAACTCGGGCTGACCGTCGTCAATGCAGCCATCGATCAAGTCAGTAAAAATATAGAGGACTACTCCCCGGCCGTAGCCGTCCAAGCTGAAGGCGTGCGTGCCCTGGATCTAGGCTACATCGATTTTCTAGTTCCCGGTATCGTCGCCATGATGATTATGAATAACAATATGAACGGAGTCGCCGGACAAATTTCCGCCTGGCGAGAGCGCGGAATCCTGCGTCGTATGCAAGGCACCCGTCTCAAAGCCTCGACATTTATCGCAGGCCAAATCACAGCCAGGGTGATCTTAAACGCCTTACAAGCATTACTTGTGCTGATTGTCGCTAGTCTCCTATTCAATGTACAAGTAAACGGGTCATGGCTCGCCCTGCTCACGTTCGTCATACTCGGAACACTCGCCTTCATGGCCATCGGCTTCATCATCGCTGGTCTGGCGAAAAACCCGGAAAGCGCAGGACCCATTGCAGGCTTCGCATCCTTCCCGATGCTATTCTTAGGTGGAGTCTTTTTTCCAATCAACAACATGCCGGAATACCTCCAGCCCATCGTCCATATTCTGCCGATCTCCCATTTGAGTACAGCTCTTCGGGAAACAATGAATGTCGGCATCCCTTTCTTCGACCTTTGGCAGCACTGGCTTACATTAGCAGCCTGGTTAGTTGTGGCCTTTTTCATAGCGAGTCGAACGTTTAAATGGGAATGATCTAAAAAGTGCCTGACCCTCTACTTTAGCGCAGTGGGGGCAAGCACTCTTTTAATCTAAAGAAAAATAGCCCCAGTAGAATAAGGACTATTTTTTGCAAACTTAATTGAGTAAACCAGCTAATACACTACTATTCTCAATAACCAGTATTGTGAGAATAAGTACTGCTGAACCACTCCAGAAAAGAGCTACCGAACGCCTTTTTTTGTTTTTACTACTCTTTTTATCGCTCAGCAAAGCTGTAGTGCCTGTAAATATTGCACAAAATATAATACATAACCAAAAAACTATAGTAATCACCCCTTTCTATTTATAGAACATTCTACAAGTGGCTTAGAAAAACCTTTATGGGTGTTTAAAATGCGGGGACGTACCGTTGTTTGCTCCACACGCTCCTATGAAGTAGGTACCCTGACTCTAGTTCTTTCTCATACTATTCCCCAAGCCAAAGGCTCCGCTGCCAAATCAGGCCTTCTTTTTTTCTAAGAGAACGGAATAAATCTGAATATGTAGAGTGATTCTTGTGTTAGAGCATACGGTGGATACGTCCCCTTGTTTTATTTATTTCATATAACGACATTGAAGAAGTGATGCCTTTAATATAGAGTAAAAATACCACCTATTCAGAAAGGGTTTTATATGAGAATTTTAGTTGTAATTCTATCCTTAGCCTTTGTTTTTATAAATGGTTGCGCTACAAGCAGTTCTGAGTCAAAGATTCCTGATGAAGAGGTTTACAATACCTTATATGTTCAAAATGTAAATGAAAACGGCACCCGAACCGATGAAAACAGGTTGGAACTATCAGATAAAGAGAAGATTGAAAAGTTAATCCACATGGTTGAAGGATTAGAGACTAAGAATGCCACGGATCAAGACGTGAAGGAACTTCATAAAGAGTTAAGAAAACCGAACACCTATACCTTCACCCTCTCAGAGAATTCAAATAGTGAATCAAGAAAATATATTTTCACAATCTCTTCCAATGGATACCTTTATCTTACCGATGCGAACAACTCAGTTAAATCTATCACTACTGAAGAACATCCAAACCTTCTACATACAGTCAAAAAGGAATTAAATATAGACATATAAAGGTCGACCTAAGTAAGTACTTGAACAAATATCGTGGTATAGGTAAAAGTAAGTTTTTCACATTATATTAATAGCCTTTTTATGGAAATACCTTTAAAAATAAATATAGATGAATTAAGATGATTGTATCAATGTGGAGGCGGTGATATGATCATGAAGTTCATATTTTACTTCGGTTTATATATCGTTTTATTTGCTATCCTGCTGGTAGTAGATTTAATTCAGTCAGGGAATGTTTCCCTACAAGAAAATATCCTTCAAACTTTATTTATAGGGACCGGGTTAGTTATTATAGAACGTATATTTAACAAAAAACCAAGTAAAAAAGCTTCGAGTTAATATTTATCGAAGCTTTTTGTTTTACAACCTTTTTCAGTGTAGAGGCATAAAACACGGGGACGCACCCATTGTTTGCTCATAACCTCACACTCTCCTATGAAGTAGGCATCCTCACTCTAGCTCTTTCCCACGCTATACCCAAGTCAAAGAGGTTTCGTAGCCAAATCAGGCCTTCTTATTTATATTTGACCTATTCAACTCCCCCCCCTTTAGTACAATTATTTATTCCTTATATTCTATTAGAATCATCGTCTAATTCCTGCTGTTCTTTTTGTTCTTTTAAATCTTTTCTTAGTTTCTCCACTTTCTTTAACTTCCTTAAAGTCAGCAATGAGAAAACACTAACAACAATATACTTCATCATTATTTCGTCATTACTTTGCTTAATGATCTTTTCCATCAGAATCTTCCTTTCTTATTTCAAGATTATATTTTAAAGAAATACGCCTCATTAACATTATTTTATGTTTTAAGTTTTAGATGCACTTAATACCCCTACTTATCAAGCTTATTGCTAATTTCATTCAACTTTTTAATGATCATCCAGTTTTGCTTAACGAGAACTGACAAGTGTTGGACTTTAGCCTGTTCAGTTGAATTCATTGTCAACATACCAGCAGCTTTGCTTAATCCTAAAAACTCTCCCGATATCTCATCTAATACTTTCAGATCATCTTCATCTAAATCTTCTAAGTGATACTTCTTTAAATACTTTTCTTTCTTGGAATCCTGAGAACCAAACATAAAATCCCCTCCTGTGAATACATTTCGACAAAAAGGGTATTTTTTCCTTTTTCATCCTATCACTGCCGCCATCAAGCAGGGCCTATTCAACTCTTTCCCCTACCCACCAAACCTCCCATACTCCTTCTCAAACCCAAGCACCACCGTCCCCACCGGACCATTCCGCTGCTTCCTCAGAATCACCTCCACCGCATCACTCCCGGCCTGCGTATAATAATCATCCCGGTACAGGAAACTGATCACATCCGCGTCTTGCTCGATGTTTCCCGATTCCCTCAGGTCTGACATCATCGGGCGCTTGTCTTGGCGTTGTTCGACGCCGCGGGAGAGCTGGGAGAGGAGGATGATCGGCAGGTTGAGTTCGCGGGCGAGGAGCTTGAGCTCGCGGGTGATGGTGCCGATTTCGAGGTCGCGCCGTTCGTGGCGGCCTTTGGTGGTGATCAGCTGGAGGTAGTCGATGATGACGAGCGGGTTGTCGTGGGTTTCGGCGGTTTTGCGGATGCGGGTGGTGATGTCATGAAGGGTCTGGGAGCGTTCGTGGATTGAGAGGTTCCATTCGGCGATTTCTCCGATGACGTAGAAGGAGCGTTTGTAGTCTTCGTTGGAAAAGCACATCGAGCGCCATTTCTGGCCGTCAATCCGTGCTTCCGTCGAAATCATCCGCTGCAGCAGGTGCTTCGTGCCCATCTCGAGGCTGAACAAGTCGACAGCCCCACCGTTTTTGCAGTGGTTCATCGCGATGTTGAGGGCGAAAGCAGTTTTCCCCATCGAAGGGCGGGCGGCGACGATGATCAGATCGCCGCGCTGCGCCCCGCCAGTCATTTTATCGTAATCGGAAAAGCCGGTCGGATGCCCTGTCTGTCCCGACGTCCCCGTCATTTCGGTCGCAATCTCAGTCAGCTGGTCACGGATCGTCGGCTCCGGGTCCGCCTCCCCCGCTTCAATATGTACAAGCTCCTTTTTCAACTGGTCGAGGGCGTTTCCGTTCGGATTCTCGATATAGCTGAGCGCCGTCTTCCGCACCTTCTCCTGGGCATAGGCGTTAATCAACAGCTTCTCGTAAAAGTGGAAGTTGACCGTCGTCGGCACCGCCTGCGTCATCTCAAGCAGATACCCGACGCCACCAACCTCCTCAATGCCATCCCCGAGATCAGTCGTCACTGTCACCATGTCGACGGGAACCCCCTCCCCGTCGACGTTCCTCATGCTCGTGAAAATGCGGCGGTGACCACTATTCGAAAAGTGGTGCGGTTCCAGCCGCGTCTCCTTGATCTTCGTGCCCTCAAGCAGCAGGATGCCGAGCAGCGCCTGTTCTGTCTGTACATTAGGATTCATCGCTCTTCTCCTCCGCCAATGAATTCAACTTTTTCAAAAAAAGCTTACGGACCTCATCCGACACTTCGGCCGCTTCCTCTTCCCACTCCTTCATCCGCTCCAAATGCCGGTTCTCCTCCGGCGGATAGACCGCGATGTCCGAGACCGTCGGCGGGAACGGGTTGCTTACGGCATAATCAGACAGCTTGCCGATCACCCCGTCGAAATCCATTTTCAACAGCTTCGGAATCAAAATCTTCGCGACGCGCTCGGTGATGTCGAACTTGCGCGGATACAGCTCACTGATCGTCTCCAGTACTTCGATGGCCTGATTGTGATTCATACCTCCACCTCTTTTCTCAACTTATCAAACAGCGCCTTCTGCTCATTCGGTTTTCCCTTCGACTTCGGCTTCTCCCGGGCAAGCCTCGCCTCGTTCAACGACCGCACCCCCGTCGCCTTCCACTGCTTCAAGATCGCTTCGGCATAACTGAAAAACGGCTTGTTGTTCCGGATCGCGAGCTTAAGCGACTCGATCACCAGCTCATCCGACAGCTCGTCCGCCCACTGTGTCATTTGCTCCGCAATGAACGGCGACAGCGTCCCGACATTCGATTCGTAAAAACGGTGCGGATTGCGCACGACTTCATCTTCGTTTTCTTTCGTTTCGTTTTGTTTAACTAATGCGTTCCGACTGCCGCTCTCCTTGCCGTTCGCACTGCCGCCATCACTGTCGCTCACACTGCCCGTTTCCTCTTCATACAGCACCGCCAGCTGATAGACCGGCGCCTGGTTCCCACCTCTTGAGACGAACGTCAAATACCCCTTCTCGACAAGCTCCTGCCTCGCCTTGCGAATGCTGCTCTCACTCATGCTCGTCTTCATGCACAACACCGTCATCGGAGCCGAAAACTCCTCCCGCCAGCGCGCTTTGTTGTTGACATGCATGAGCCCGAACCAGAGACTGATCGCTCCGGAGGACAATGGATTGTATTCCTGCTGGTCGTAGAAGGCATTGATCGCTTTAATAAAATTCATATCGCTTCCTCTTTTCCTGTGTCGGATGGAAGTATAGGCATTAAAAAATACTTCCTCATTAAATATAATCGCTGGAAGTACCGTGTTCGGTGTCATGTTTTTTGAAATTTTTTCTAAAAAATTTATTTTCTATGAAAACGGGCCGGTATAATGGAGGTAACGACAACATTTTTTATGGAGGGTGATCGCGATGTACCGACTGAATCCACAGGAAAACACGCTTGAAGAAGTCGAAGAGACAACCTTTTTCGAAAACGATTTGAAAGAGCGCGACCATATTCAGGAATGGATCCGAAAAAAGCCCGAAGTCCTCGGCGAAGATTTACTGATCATCGCCTGCGAATACGACCAGTTCGAAGTCAATGAACGAATCGATCTCTTAGCGCTAGACAAAGAAGGAAACACGACGGTCATCGAGCTGAAGCGGGACACTACCGGCAGCCAGGTCGACCTACAGGCCTTGAAATACGTCTCCTATTGCGCCCGCCTCACCCCTTCCGAACTGATTCAGATGTATGAATCCTACATAAAACAGCAGGGACTTGAACTCGACGCAAAAGAAAGCCTGATCGAATTTCTCGAACTGGATAGCGACGAAGAGTTGTACCAGAACCTAAACACAACCCAGCGCTTCATCATCGCAGGAAAAGAAATGGACCGGCGCATCCTCTCCGTCTGCACGTGGCTGTATGAAAACAATATCGACGTCAAATGCATCACGATCAAACCGTATAAACTCGGCGACGATCTCCTCATTGATACCAACCAAATCATCCCTCCCCCGGCTCTTGAAGAATTTTATGTACGGAAAAAAGAAGTGAGCCAGGATCGGAAACAAAAAACAGATGAAGAGGTCAGCGATTTTCTGCAGGCGGTTGCGGATTATATTAATACCAAGACCGATTACCGAGCGACTTATAGTGGTAAGCGGGATTATTTCAAAGGACGGAAATTCCTAGACCTGCCGCTTAAGTTTGTATTTGCTTATAAGAAACAGAAGAATCGTGCTTCAATGTTTGTGGAGTCTTATGTGGATGAAGGTGTGGAATTGATTAGGCGGGTTGATGAGGAGCAGTTGGAGAAGTTGAGAGAGTTGGTGGGAGCGGACGTGTATTTGCGGCCGGGTGTGAGGAATAAGAATTTATTACGGCTTGTGGTGGAGGTTGAGTTTACGGAGTATCAGGATTTGCAGGAGCGTGTGGGGATTTATACTGGGGTGTTTGGGCGGTTTAAGAGTTTTCTTGAGAAGGCCTTTAAGTGAGGGGAAGAAAAAACTCCGCTTTAGAGTCAGTAATTGCTTTATATGGTAAAGAGATAAATATCGAATAAAACAATTTATCATCTAAACAAAAGTCCCGACTTTTTATAATTATTATAATTTTGTAGTTTATAGACCGTCGACCATTCATGGCTTCCCTAGCATGCTTTATCTATGAATAATAATGATAGTAAAAAAGATGTGTTGAAAAAGCTAGGGAACAACATTCAAAAGTTCAGGTTAAAGAAACCCCTAACACAAATGGAGTTACATTTGAGAACAGGGCTAGACCGTAAGTTTATAAGCGAGATTGAGAAAGGAAATGTAGATCCTTCATTCACTACATTATTAAAATTAACAAAAGGGCTAGGAATTTCTATAGATGATCTCTGCGGAGAGTTAGATATTATAATTCCATATGATGACGAAATGAAAAAATAATCGACTGTGCACATAGATCAATCATTTAATAGGTTTACTTTTTTATGAGGAGATGAGAAATGAAAATACAGTGTAGATTTTGTAATCAAAAGTTCAAAACCGATGATCAAGTTGTATTGAATGAAATAAATACTATTTTACATCTTGATTGCCCAGATCCTTCTAACTTCAAATACATAGATGAAGGCTCTTTTCAAGAAATCATTTTAAGAAATCCTTATTTCGGAGATTTTGTTACTAAACAATAATACTTTTTCACCTTGATTTTTCCCCTGATTGAAAGATATGTTGCATATAATGACTTATATTTAATGTTTTATCGAAAAAAGGTGACGAACCATTTAGCACGTCACCTTTTAATATAGCTCTCACACTACTTACATCATGCCGCCCATTCACTGTATTAACTAAATAATATAAAATTAAGTGTAAAAACCCCTATATAATCTGTTTTCCAACCTTACGAAATAAGTATGAGATTAAATAAGATATCAGTATTATTGAAGAAAACCCAGTCAATATCCAGTCGGATATAGCTCAAAACAGCCCCAACAACGACCTACAGCTTAAAAGCCTGTTGATATTTACAAGAAGTAAACTTACCTTTTATGATAAAACCTAATATAACAGGGTACTAAAAAAGGAATAATCAGGACCATGATTATGATTGCTAATATGAACGGTATCAATAAAATCTAGGTTTATTTATATTTCTTTTTCAGTTTAGAAACTATCTCTGGTAATGCATTCGATAATGCTATATTGTGTTCTAGTAAGTTACTTGATTTAGGTTTTTCAATCGAAGCATAGTCAATACTGTTTGTTAAATCATCAATATATGGAATTTCATTTGGATTTCCTACAGAATATGCTTCGATTGTCTTTTCAAGTAATCCATTATCAATGCCCCACTCTAATGAAACTTGATAAATCTCCTTACGTAGTTGTTCCGTTTTCCAATTTTCATACGCTTCATCAAAGTTAATATTACTTGGGACATTTCCAGGTACTAATTCTTCTGATACAAATTGTTTTAACAGTTCAGCTTGTTCGTAATCACCCATATTACTCAATTCTTCAATGTTTTGATAAATCAAACGCAATGTTTCCGCATCTACCGTTTGCACGCCTTCTGTAGATGTCGCTTTATCTCCCATTAATTGAATAATATAATGCGAATCGATTGTTTGAGAACCTGCTAGTTTCGTTTTACCAAGTGGTAAGATCGGTGTATCGTCTTCAGGCTCATCTTTATCGTCTCTTGTTAAGTTACGAAAAGCACCAACATATTGTAACCATTGATGTTCCGTAACGCCAAATGCTTCATCCACCCAGCTAAACTCATAATATTGTTGAATTTTATTTAATTGACCTTTTGCCTTTTTAAAGACTTTCACAAACGATTCCTTCGCTTCTTCATTCTTTTCCAGTGCTTGCCAGTCAGTTGGGTCTTTCAGTATTTCCATTACTTCTTGTGAGTACTTTACGAATTCATCGACTGCTTCAGGGTACGGTTTCACAATCGCTTGACTACTCTCTCCACCACTTCCATACAAAATAAGTGCTTCATTCACTGTTTCTTCTGTAATTCTTGGATACTGGAAATTCACAATTGAACCAAATTCTTTTTGTTTTCCGTAAATACGATTCGTCCGTGAATAGGCTTGAATTAATCCTTGTAGTGCTAGTGAACGGTCAACATATAATGTATTAATAAATTTAGAATCATAACCTGTCAGTAATTGATCCGCAACAATCACAAGGTCTATATTTTTAGTATTCCGACCACTTCCCCCACGAGTTGCTCTTTCAACAATATCATCATAATACGCATCTTCCCCCCGACGTTTATCACCATAAGCATATTCAATTCCTGTAAACGATGCATAATCTTTAAACATTTCTTGAATGATGTCAGGGTCAGTTGGATTGGGATCTGCATCTGTTCCGAAACTAAATGTCATGGCGACATTGATTTGAATATCTTCTCTTTCAGCTAACTGCTTTTTAAATTCTTCGTAATACGCTATGACACGATGTTTAAAAGCTACGGTTAAAATCGCATTAAAAAGCTTACGTTGTGATTGTTCTTCCCAGTTATTTAAGATTTCTTCTACGACTCTTGGAATATGTGTCTCATCATGATAAAAGAGTAATTTATTTTTCCTTGCTTCTTTTTCAACCTCTAATTCAGAAAGTTTATAGACTTGTCGCTCAATTTTTCGTTTTGGCATATCCGGTTGTTCAACGATCTTATGGTCCACAATCTGTTCTCTTAGGGCATCATAACTTTCAAACTCACCTGTATTGATGTAATCTACATGAAAGCCCAAGACGTTTTTATCCGCAATTGCTTCATCAATGGTATATTGATGTAACAATGGCCCAAAAAGTTTTTCCGTTGTATTAATGAGCTCACTTTTTTCATTAATCATACCTGATATATTATTTTCATCAAATAAAGGAGTTCCTGTAAAGCCATAAAACAAACCGTTTTTTCGGAAGTAGTCTCTAATGGTCACCATCATGTCACCCATCGTTGTCCGGTGTGCTTCATCAATAATGAAGACTACTTTTTTATCAGCTAAACTATCATCTTTACCTTCCTCTAGATCTTTTACAAGATTATTTAATTTGAAGGTTGTGGTGACAACAATATTAGACGTTGCAGACATTAACAGTTTGCGCAGTTGATATGTATGTGCTGTATCATCGACTTCAACTGATTCATATTCTGCATAGGCTTTAAAGTTATCGCTTGTTCGACTATCGAGCTCTTTACGGTCGACTAAGAATACCACTTTATCAAATCCAGCTCTCGTTGATAAAAATAATGCTGTTTTAAAACTTGTGATGGTTTTCCCTGAGCCTGTCGTATGCCAGACAAATCCACCATGAGGAGTCTTATCCTCATTATCCCAACCTAATGCAGCTCCCTCGATGGCCTGAAGTGCATGCACTTGATAGGGACGCAAAAGCATATGCTTCTTATTCTCCACCTCTTTTGCTTCTTCAATGACTAAATAATCGCCAACCATTTGATGTGCCATGGGAATCATTAAGAAGTGCCCAATAACCTCCTCCCAATGATTAATCGGTTCATTATCTTTATTTGCCCAATGAAAGACAAAGCTTGGATTAAAGGCTTGAATTGATTTTGGTGTTGCAAAATATCGAGTAGCTACTTCAGATGTCATGACCATCATTTGTGAAAAAGCCAGGAAGTTATTCACATACTCGCCGTCAGCATAATAACGTTTAAATTGATTGAACGCTTCTTCTAATGATTTATCTGTTCGCTTTTGTTCAATGTTAATCAGTGGTAAACCATTAATGAGTAAAATAAGATCAAAACGATTACCATTTACGGACTCTACTTCACGTGCAATCTTATAGCTTGAATCTCCACCACGCACTTGTGCTTTTTTAAAAATCGTTAACGTGATCTGTTCACGCGTAACATCTGGATGCGTATCTCGATAAATGCCATCAATTTTTCCGGTCGATTGTTCCATCGCTAAAATCTTGGCAGCTTCATAACTGTTATCAATTTGTGAAACTTTTGCCATCACTTGAGCAAATTCATTATCTGTGAGTGGTACACTTTCTAAGACATCCGCGTTGATACGGTTGAGTTCTTCACGCCAATGTTGAACAAGGTCTTGCACTGTCACTTTTTGTTTATTCCCATCTAAAAAGTCAGGTGCTTTCCATTTATATTTCTGTAACTTTTGCACAAAGTTTTCTTGAAAAGTTCTTTCTGACACACTTTTAGAATGATTGCTCATCAGTATCCTCCTTCCTACACAAACATTTCTTCCAAATAAGCTTCTTTCATCTTTTGAAGCTTGTCCAATTTCTTTTCTTCCATTTCGATTTGGTTATCTAGGTTTTTGAAAAACTGACCGATTTTTTGTTGTTCTTGTTTAGAAGGGAGTAATATCTTCATTTCTTCTAGGGTTTTTCCCGATATCTCTAAAAAAGTTGATCCTGAGGCATTTATTAAAGCATATTTTTTAATTTTATATCCCATTGAGTAAATGAAATACGTACAAATTTCTTCTTCTAAGACTAATGATTGAAAGCCTTGGTTTGTAGCACCATCCTTGACCAAGATTGCCATATCTCCAATTCCTGCACGCGATGTAAATAAAATTGTTCTATTTGCTGGTAAAATTGTAGCAGAACTTTTTTGAAGTCCAAGTTCTGTTATTTTCCTTCTGCTACCATTAGCATAGACATTTAAGCCTATTTCAATTGGTGAATACCAATCTATACTTCCATTCCAAAAGTCTGAATTAGCTGTGCTTGGAGTTCCCCCACCAATTATGCTGGAAATTTCCGATAATCTATAATAACTCCATTTTTCTTCAAACCCTTTAAATCTTCTTTTCGGAACGGTTTCTCCTTCTTGTGGAAACATTTCCGTTAGATAAGCTGATTTTAAAGCTTTGACTTTAGCGATCTTTCGCTCTTGATTTGCAATGCGTTCATCTAAGACCTTAAAAAACTCACCAATTTTTTGTTGTTCTGAAGTACATGGATAATTTATCAATACCTTTCCTATTTCATCCATATTAATCTTTTTTGGAAATGCTATGTGTAAAGTTCTATGCCACAATTCTCTTTTTATAGATGCTGAATGTATGTTTTCTTTCAAAAAGTAAGGATCCAATTCTCTTTTTTTTAACAACGCTAGAGTAACATAATATGCTTTACCTTCATTAGATTCTATAACATTCGCTGTACCAATATCCCCTATCCTCGTCATTAATACGTCGCCCGCTTCAGGATATATCTTGAATTCACGTTCAAAATCTTCATAAGATATATATTTGTTAGATGTGAGTGAATGAATATCTTCCACTGATAAAAACATAATACCATTCTTCGTATACCTCGGTGTCTGATGAGTTCCATCGTACACATCTACTACTTCTTTCATACTCGATTGTTTCCAATGATGTTTGTTTTTAAAATCTCTAAATCTTCTCTGCGGTACCAAATTCTTTTCTTCCATCACTCAGCCACCACCAATTCTTGTAACATTGTTTCAAATTGTGCTTCAAGTGATTTACCTTCTTTTTCAATCATTTCTAAAGTATCCGCATATCTTGCCTTTAACTCTTTCAATGTATCTAATTCGTTTTTAAGTGGAATCTCTATCAGCCGAGTCATATCGTTCGTTAAATCACCAAACCATTTCTTATACATTAGTTTATTAATTTCTTCATCCATTAAATTTTCTATTCTATTTTCTACTTGTTCGTTTAACTCTTTTTCTTTCGCTTTAATATCTTTATTTAACGCAGATTTCTCTTCAAGTAGCTTTTTAACTTTGTTCAGTAATCCATATTCACTTGAGTCTGTTTCAACATTTTTTATTTCAGCTTTAACTGCTGTGAGTGTGAAATCATCTTCTCTTGCATTTAAAGCATCACCTAATGCTGCTTCTTCTTCACTTTCCTCTACTTTTGCTGCTTCTACAAGTTCAGTGATTACTTCAGTAATGGATACTAAAGATTCTTTTTCCGTTTCAACTTCTTCCAGCTGCTCTTTATAAAGCTCTTTTAAAATGAGCTCATTCGGCACAATCGAACCAATCCAACCATCTTGTTCTGTCCGTTTTGTTTTGCCTGAACCTTTTGTCACCATATTTGGTTCACGTGTTCTAGCAGCCGTATAGAAGTCACTGATTGCAATTTTCTCCGTATCTTCTGAAAGAATATTTTTCCATAACTCTGCAATAATCTGATAACCAGAATACGTACTTACATGATTAAACGCTTTTAGTAACTGCTTAATTTCAGTTAACATCTCAACTTTCAATGTTTCTATGTCGTTAACATCTTGAACAGTTGTTAATTTTCCCCAATAATTATTTATATAGGTTTGCAAAGCCTCTTTCAATGATCCAATTTGCTTTTGAACCATTTCATCAGCTAACACATCTTCTGTTACAGCGTCGATGGGCTTCTTTAACTCAACATAACCTGGACGTACTTCTTTAACAGCCTCATATAAAACGTCTTTTGTCATATCATGTAATACCGTCAGTTGCTCAATTTGGTTTAAAGGTATACCGCCATATAAATGCGCATCAACATCATGTGCAATCTCTTCATCCAAAGCTTCGATATAACGCGAAATATTTAAATTATACTCATTTTCTTTGATTTCCTTTTGTGAGACATTATGACTGTACCCTTTTTCATTCGTTCGATCGATATATGTGTCCACGATTTTCGCAATGTCTTTTTCCTGAAGCACGTTTTGCTTTCCTTCTTTGACGAAAGATTTTGATGCATTAATCATCAAAACAGGTTCATCTAACGCACGATTTTTCTTTAAAATAATCACTGTGACAGGAATACCTGTATTGGTGAATAATTTATCAGGTAAACCTATCACTGCATCAATATGATTTTTATCTAGTAAACGTTTGCGAATCTCACCTTCTGCGCCACCACGGAACAACACACCATGTGGAAGCACAATTGCCATTGTACCTTCTTGACCCAAATGAAAAAGTCCATGCAAAAGAAAAGCATAATCCCCTTTGGAATCAGGTGGTAATACACCAGCCATTTCAAAACGAGGATCTGTCACTTTTAAACCCTCTTGATTCCAATTTTTAACCGAATAAGGCGGATTCATGACCACTGCATCAAATTGAACGCCTTCATTTGGTCGTTCAGGATCTTCTGGCCAGTCCTGTGCGAGCGTATCTCCATTCTTTACTGTCATTTTCTCAGGACGGACACCATGAAGTAATAAGTTCATGCGTGTTAAGTTATAGGTCGCTGTATTTTTCTCTTGTCCATAATAGTGAAGGTATTTTCTACCTTCTTCATTTAAATGCTTTCCTACAGTTAAAAGTAAAGAGCCAGATCCTACTGCAGGATCATAAATAGAGTCTACTTTGGTCGTCTTTGCAACAATTTGTGCCATGACTTCACTGACCTGTCTTGGTGTATAGAACTCGCCTGCTTTCTTACCTGACTCCATCGCAAACTGACCAATCAAATATTCATAGGCATCACCTAACACATCACCTTTTTGAAGTGCAACCATATTTAAATCAGCAAATAACTCGATTAATTGACGAATGTTTTTACTGCGTGCATTTAAGTTACTTCCTAAAGCTGTATCCGTTAAGTCAATAGTAGAGCTTGAAAATAAACCTTTAAAATCATCAATGTCTCCTGTTGTTGCAACAGTTCGTTCAAAACTTTGTAAGCTCTCCGAAACTTTTTCTAATTCAAATGTCCCCTCTCGAATATCTTTTAACCATGTTTGGTATAGATGATGCGGCAAGACATAGTAGCCAAGCACATTTTGAATCATTTTGATTAAATTATCACCATAACTTTCATATGCATTTTCATAAGCTTGAACAATTTCCGCTTCCGTACCTTTCTCACCACTTGTGTTAACAAACGTCTCAAGTGTTTTATCACTCAGGAATTTGTAGAACATTAAGCCAAGCATATAATCTTTATAACGGCTCGCATCCATGGAACCCCTAAGACTATTAGCCCCATCCCATAACCTTCTTTTTATGTCTTCTGATGTTATCATCAATTTTCCCCCTTGTTCATGTGTACCTTTGTTTGATAGTTTGATATTCTATATAGATTTTATTAGTTTGTGAAATCAGAAGTCTCTTTGTTAGATAAACGTAAAGTTTTTCACTTTATTAATTCACTTTATTTTTTGATTCAAAGAAAAGTACTTAGTACCCTGATTCCCCTTTACTATAGGTTTTATTATAAACCAAAAAAAACATTATAGAAATGTTACACCAACAATTGATTAAGCTTGATAGTTTTATCACTAGTGTTGCATAAATAAAATCCGAATATTCAGAACTTATTCAGATCCATAAAAAAATCCTTTATAATGGTTGGCGCAGGGGATTCCTGTCCAAATCCAAAATAAAGGACTCACACATGGACAA
>SCFO01000008.1 GCA_004078665.1 Halobacillus fulvus
CGAAGGGATCAGCTCGCTTCCCGCGCTCGACTTGCATGTATTAGGCACGCCGCCAGCGTTCGTCCTGAGCCAGGATCAAACTCTCCATAAAAGTAGTTTGAAAAGCTCATTTGCACACCGAATGTGCGTTGTTTCTTTTTCCTCTATATAATAGAAGAAATGTTTTGACGTACTGGTTGGTTCGTTCAGTTTTCAAAGATCAAATAATGGTGGGCCTGAGTGGACTTGAACCACCGACCTCACGCTTATCAGGCGTGCGCTCTAACCAACTGAGCTACAGGCCCCAATGGTAATTCATAATGGAGCGGGTGAAGGGAATCGAACCCTCGTCATCAGCTTGGAAGGCTGAGGTTTTACCATTAAACTACACCCGCATATTGATTTGTGAATTTAGTTAAGTAACTCATGGTCGGGAAGACAGGATTCGAACCTGCGACCCCTTGGTCCCAAACCAAGTGCTCTACCAAGCTGAGCTACTTCCCGTTATAATGGCGCGCCCGAGAGGAGTCGAACCCCTAACCTTCTGATCCGTAGTCAGACGCTCTATCCAATTGAGCTACGGGCGCATCTTTTGAAGCGACATTTAACAGAATAACATGTTTACCAGCTTAGCGCAAGTACTTTTTTAAAAAGTTTTCATGGTGCGGCCGAGAGGACTTGAACCTCCACGGGGTTGCCCCCACTAGGCCCTCAACCTAGCGCGTCTGCCGATTCCGCCACGACCGCAAAATACTATTTGATGCTGATCACGGTAAGTAAGAAAGTGCGGGTGGAGGGACTTGAACCCCCACGCCGTGAAGCACTAGATCCTAAATCTAGCGTGTCTGCCAATTCCACCACACCCGCAAGTAAATGGTGAGCCATGAAGGACTCGAACCTTCGACCCTCTGATTAAAAGTCAGATGCTCTACCAACTGAGCTAATGGCTCAAAACTTTAAATAACTCTCGTTATTAAAGAGCTATGCTCGTCGTGTTGCAAGAATCTACAGTGATGTCTCACTCCTCGCAAGCCTGCGAAGAAGATCATTCATGTAGTTGGCTTGCTCTACCAACTGAGCTAATGGCTCTCATAGTTTATTAGAAACAAATCGTCTCTAAAAGGCAAATTCTATTTTTAAAGCACAAGAATCATCATATAACTTTCAGCAACTCTTGTCAACCCTTTTTTCAAAGAAAAATGGCTGGGCCAGCTGGATTCGAACCAGCGCATGACGGTACCAAAAACCGTTGCCTTACCGCTTGGCTATGGCCCAACAAAAGTGGCGGTCCGGACGGGACTCGAACCCGCGACCTCCTGCGTGACAGGCAGGCATTCTAACCAACTGAACTACCGGACCTTCTCTAAAGTGACCCGTACGGGATTCGAACCCGTGTTACCGCCGTGAAAGGGCGGTGTCTTAACCACTTGACCAACGGGCCATTACAAAATAAAAATGGCGGAGAAGGAGGGATTTGAACCCTCGCGCCGCTTACGCGACCTACACCCTTAGCAGGGGCGCCTCTTCAGCCACTTGAGTACTTCTCCGTAATGGCTCCAACGGTAGGATTCGAACCTACGACCGATCGGTTAACAGCCGATTGCTCTACCACTGAGCTACGTTGGAATAATGAGAAAGTGTATGCTGTTTTGTTGTTGTCGCCGTTATCAGCGACGATTTATATCTTATAATAAATCAGTGTGCCCGTCAACCCTTTTATAGAAAAAGTTCAACTTTTCTCTGTTGTGTTTGGGCTTGTTTTTTTAAGGCTTATTTAATTTAACATGTGCTACATATTTCGTCAATAGATTTTTTACATCTCCTTTAACTTCCCTTTACACTTCCCGCAGTGATACTTGTTGATGTCTACTTTCCTCTTCCGCTTATATTCTTGTCCGCACGCTTGGCATCTATACGTGTATCGATATTCTTTGCGGTCGGAAGGCAATTGCCGGCAGTGTCTCGGTGAACCTGTTTTCTTCAACAGCTCTTTGAACTCCCGATCTCTGTGACTGTATCCTTTTCCTTCAATATGCAGATGATAATGACAGAGCTCGTGTTTAATGATCCCTTCCATTTCGTCCAGCCCAAGCTCTTCTAAGTATTTCGGGTTCAGCTCAATCACTCTTTGCGAAGGAATGTAGCGCCCGCCTGTCGTTCTTAGTCTAGAATTGAACTTCACTTCATCGATAAACGGCTTGGAAAAGTACTGGAGCGATAATTCATGTGTCCATTTTTGCAAATAAGCTTGATCGATTACCACGTCTGTCACACCCCCTGGATTCTTTGCATACTGTATCATATATGAGGAAAAAGTGAAAAGGAAAGGAGACTTGTCATGCCTAAATGGCTGATCAAACAAATGGCAACGGCTTTTTTTAATAAAGACAAATACCAGATCAAGGTGCTGAACCAATGCTGGTATTATTATCGTCATTTATATAAATAAGAAAAGCCCGGAAGAAGGATCCTTCCAGGCTCTTAATCAGGATTGCGGCACCATCGTTAAGGCGATCCGCTGTTTTTGTACATCTACCTGCTCTACCCATACGGTGACAACATCCCCTACGGATACGACATCCATCGGGTGTTTGACGTATTTATTCGCAAGTTTGGAAATGTGGACAAGGCCATCCTGCTTCACGCCGATATCGACAAACGCTCCGAAATCGACGACGTTTCGAACGGTTCCTTCAAGCTCCATTCCCTGCTCAAGGTCTTCCATTGATAAAACATTCGTCTTGAGAAGTGGTTTTGGAAGATCATCACGAGGGTCACGCCCTGGCTGCACGAGCGCCTTGATGATATCGTCGAGCGTCATGACGCCGATTCCTAACTCTTCAGCGACGGATGGACGGTCAAGAGCATTCAGCTGCTGCTTCAGCTGTTCGGCTCCAAGGTCCTGCACACTAGCCCCTACCATCTTCAATAGGGAACGCGTCGCTTTATAGCTCTCCGGGTGGATGGACGTTCTGTCGAGTGGTTCATCCCCATCTAAGATACGTAAGAATCCGATACTTTGTTCAAAGGTTTTGGCCCCAAGACGAGGAATATCCTTCAATTGAGAGCGTTTGGTGAACTTCCCGATTTCATCGCGCTTCTTCATGATATTATTGGCCACCGCTTTACTGAGACCAGATACATATTGTAACAAGGACGAAGACGCGGTATTCACATTGACGCCGACTTGGTTTACGGCCGTCTCGACGACAAACGTCAGCGATTCATTCAATTTCTTCTGGCTGACATCGTGCTGATACTGTCCGACACCAATCGATTTCGGATCGATTTTGACAAGTTCAGCAAGTGGATCCTGGACACGTCTTGCGATCGAAACAGCACTTCTTTCTTCTACCTGAAGGTCAGGGAATTCTTCACGCGCAAGCTTCGATGCCGAATAGACACTTGCCCCCGCTTCGTTGACAATCATATAGGAAACATTCAAGTTATGCTTTTGAATCATGTCGGCAACGAATTGTTCCGTTTCCCTTGAAGCGGTCCCATTACCGATCGCCATCAACTCAATCGGATGGTCGTTTACAAATTTCAATAGAAGTTTCTCGGCTCCGGCGACATCATTCCTTGGAGCTGTCGGATACATCACGGAGAGGTCGAGGACCTTCCCTGTTTCGTCGACAGCTGCCAGTTTACAGCCTGTCCGGAAGGCAGGGTCGATGCCTAGAACGACCTTCCCTTTCAGAGGGGGTTGCAATAAAAGGCTCTTCAAGTTGCTTGAAAATACTTCGATCGCCTGTTCTTCTGCCTTTTCAGATAAGGTATTCCGAATTTCTCTCTCGATGGATGGCTGGATCAGACGCTTGTAGCTATCCTCGATGGCTGCTGTTAACAGCGCGCGCACGTCACCTGCGGAAGAAGACTTCACGACCTGCCGTTCTAAAAATTGAAGGATCGCTTCTTCCGGAGGGGCGATCGATACTTTGAGGACCCCTTCCTTCTCTCCGCGATTCAATGCGAGCACTCGGTGGGACGCGATCGATCTCACAGGCTCCTGGTAATCGTAGTACATTTCGAAAACGCCTTTTTCATCTTCTGCCGCTTTTTTGACAGCGGAAGAGATCGTTCCTTTTTGGGACGTCTGCTTACGGATCTGCTCACGGAATGTCGGATCATCGGAAATCCATTCGGCGATAATGTCGTTGACGCCAGCCTGGACATCCTCCACCGATGTCAGCTCATGCTCTTCTGAGAAGTACGCCTTCGCTTCTTCCGCGAACTGGACCGGCTGTTGCTCCCATACCTTTAGGGCGAGAGGCTCCAATCCTTTCTCCTTCGCGATCGTTGCGCGCGTCCGACGCTTTTGTTTATATGGACGATACAGATCCTCAACTCGTTGCAATTGAGTAGATGCTTCGATTTCTTTTCTTAAGTCCTCCGTCAATTTCCCTTGTTCATCGATTAAACGGATCACTTCTTCTTTTCGCTGGGTCAGATTCTGTACATAATTCCACTGGTCTTCGACAGCTTTGATTTGCACTTCATCTAACCCACCTGTCAACTCTTTACGATAGCGGGCGATAAAAGGGACGGTGTTCCCTTCAGACAATAATTCAATGACCTGTCTGACAGACTTCTCTTTCAACTCCGTCTGCTTCGCTACTAACGTCAGAAGTTCAGGTTTCACTTGTAAATCACTCAAAAAAAGACCTCCTTCTCAAACACTCTTCCTTATTGTATCAAATGTGGAAGCTTTTTTCGGCAATCAAAAAAGACCCTATTCTATTTTAAAAAAGAATAAGGTCTTTTTATTGATATTCCATGGCGATTAGTGTTGTATCGTCGTCTCTTGATTTGCCGTAAAGCTCTTTATAGTTGTCAATAATGTGTTCGACACCCTTCGAGCTTGTCAGGCTGCTCGGCAGACGACGGTCCATGACACCGTCCGAAAACATAAGAAACTTCATCCCTTTTTGCAAATCCCCCTTCGTCACGCGAAGTTTTTTAGGATACCCAGCTAAATAACCAGCTAAAGGAATGTTTCGTTTTTTCTTACCTTCTGCATCGATAATGATCACACCGATATTCCCGATTGAAGAATAGGAATAGGTTCTCCGGTTAAAATCAACCCGTAGCAACCCGAGGACAACTCCCCTTTTGCCCGACAATGCATCATTGCATTTCTTCACAAGGGTTTCGATCGTCGCCTCCGGGTTATGTTCAATCACGTTCATGACAGCTTTAGACGATTCGAAAGCCAATTCCCCACTTCCGAGACCATCCGCAATTGCACACAGGAACGTATCCTCTGTTTCATTATAAAAGTAGCTGTCACCGCAATAGTAGTTTCCTTTTTTCGATTTTTGATAAACGGCCAGATTCATACGCGTCGTGTCCTGTTTCATTTAGAATACCTCGATGGATTCCGACTGGAGAGCTTCTCTGAGTTTCCTAAGAGCTCGACGCTGCAGTCTTGAGACATGCATTTGTGAGATCCCGAGGCGTTCTCCAGTATCTTTCTGGCTCAAATTTTCAAAATAAGTGCACTGCAGGATTTCCTGCTCCCGTTCACTTAGAATCGGAAGAACCTTCTCAAGCAGCATCTTTTGGTCGGTGTGATTGTAGCCGTCTTCCTGATTTCCGATCAAATCCAGGATTGTGACGGTACTGCCATCGGAATCTGCTTCGATTTTGCGATCGACAGAAAGCGCTTTGTAGCTTTTGCCCATTTCCATAGTTTCCAGTACATCTTCTTCAGAAACTTCGAGATGCTCCGCAATTTCCTTCACGGACGGGGAACGCTGCAGGATGCTTGTCAGTTCCTCCGCGGCTTTTTTGATTTTGGGTCCGAGTTCTTTGATTCGTCGCGGAACGTGGACACTCCACGTCTTAT
Organism: Halobacillus fulvus; assembly: GCA_004078665.1. Taxonomy (GTDB): domain Bacteria; phylum Bacillota; class Bacilli; order Bacillales; family Halobacillaceae; genus Halobacillus; species Halobacillus fulvus. The sequence goes on from SCFO01000008.1 coordinate 5,828, forward strand.
CCCGGATGAACCGTTTAATTTCACCGATGATGGTAGGAATCGCAAAGGATTCAAAGGACTTCCCGAATGACGGGTCGTAGCGGCGAATGGCGGCAAGAAGGCCGAGCATCCCCACTTGGACAAGATCTTCATGGATGGTGCTGTTCTTTGAATATTTCCTAGCGATGGATTCTACAAGATCCTTATAGACGAGTACGATTTTTTCCTGTATGACTTCATCCCGTGGATGTTCTTGTAGGTATTCGATCCATTCGTAGACTTCATCGTTATGATGTTGAGATTTGGTCGCCATCCTGACCCACCTCAGTTTCATGGAGATATTTCGTCATCAAAACGATTACTCCATATTTACTGTTGATCTCCACCTTGTCCATTAATGCATCGATTAAAAACAGTCCGAATCCTCCTTCACGGAGCTCTTCAATATTATCGTCCTGTTTGTAAGGACCGATATCTTCTTTTACCCGACCCAAATCAAAGCTGCCGCCATGGTCCGCTACCATAACTTCCAATCTATTTTTATAGACGCCAAAACCGATCGTGATCTCACCTTCACCCGTTTCTTTGTAAGCATGTTTGACAGCGTTGGTAATGGCTTCAGAAATCGCGACTTTCAAATCTTCAATGTCATCAAAAGAGAAACCCATCCGGTTTGCGATACCTGATGTGCTTAGTCTTACAACCCCAATGTATTCCGCTTTCGCCGGCACTTTTACTTCTACAAAATCGAATGATTCCATTATTACATTCCACCCCGTACTGTAGAATCTATGTTCATGATTTCCGTCAACCCTGTAATCTTGAACAAGCGATAGACACGATCCTGCATTTGGACAAGCTTCATCTCGGAATTGTGTTCCTTCGTGGATTTAAGCGCACTGATGAATACTCCCAATCCTGTCGAGTCCATATAACTGACATCCTGAAAGTCCACCTCGACCGTCTGTCCTTCTTCTCTTGTAAGCGGAAGCAGTGTATCCTTCAATTTAGGCGCTGTAAAAGCGTCAACTTCACCAGCAAGCGTGACATATGCAACATTTTCTTTATTCGAAACATCTATAGTTAAGTTCATCTGTGTATCCTCCTAGAGTACATGAATATAAAAAGATCCATAAAAAACTGTTACCCGTCCTTATTTCCAATTAAACATTCCTTCTTAGAACAATCAGGGTAAAATCATCCCGTAATTGGAAATCCTGTAAACGCTCAAAATAACGATAGACATTTTCGACGATTTCCTGCGCCGGAAGATGAGCGAAAGACTTGATGACCTTCAACACTTCTTCCTGCTCAATGAAGCGCTCACCCTGACGGCACTCGGTCACTCCATCGGTCAAAAGGATGACAAGGTCCCCTTTTTCTACCTTCTTCTCGTATCTCACGTACGTACTCTCTGAAGAAACCCCTAGAATCAGTCCAGGTGCATCAATTTCTTCAAATTCGTCCTGATCCTGACGGTAATAAAAACAAGGTTCATGCCCGGCAGATGAGTAAGAAAATGTATGGTCTTCAAAGTTGTAAAGACCGTAAAACATCGTCACGAACATACTTGAATCGACATTCCGTTCGACCACACGATTCAAGCTGCCTAAAATGACGTCCGGATCCATTCGCATCTCAGGAAAGCTATCCATCGAGTATTTGATCATCGACATACACAAAGCGGCCGGTACGCCCTTACCGATGACATCCGCAATCGCGATGCCGAGGTTCCCTTTTCCATCATAGACAAAGTGATGATAGTCGCCGTTCATCTGTTTAGCCGGTACACTGAGCGCTCCGATTTCCACTTCCTCAAGCTCCGGTTTCACAGTCGATAAGAGCGTTTTTTGCATATTGGCAGCTACTGAAATCTCAGATTTAAGCTCCAATTGCTTCTCCCTCAACGACTGGTGCTCCTGGTAAGCGAGACCGTATGAAATCATCGTCTCGAGAAGAAAATTCATAGAAGACTGAATATATTCCGGCATCTCCGGGTATATCTCTTCAAGAGACTGAATGTGGACATTGATGATTTCATCCGGCGAAATCTTATGCTGCATCGATTGCTTACTGAATTGTTCCGCCTGATACAAGGCCTGTTCATCTTTGGTGCGTATATATTCTTGAAGTAGTTCTTTGTAGTTTTCAAGATCAAGCTTCAATGTACTCATCGTTCATACCTCCTTTAACGGAGCCACTTCACTACTCGTATCTCTGTGCCTTTTCCTTCCTCCGACTGAATATCAAATTCATCCATCAGCCGTTTGACTCCAGGAAGTCCGGCCCCGAGCCCTCCAGATGTAGAAAAGCCATCCTCCATTACTTGACTGATCTCCCGAATACCTGGTCCGTTATCCATTGCAATAATAGCGATTCCTTTATGGTCGATTTCTTCCAGCACTTCAAAACAAACTTTCCCTGTCCCCGCATATAGATAAATATTTCTGGCTAATTCTGATATAGCTGTCGCAATACGTGCCTGGTCAACGGTTCCAAAGCCGACTTTTCTCGAAATGTCCCGTCCCAGTTGACGCGCGCCAACAATGTCCCACTCCTTCTTAATATTGACACAGGATTGGAAGTCCATGATTATTCCTCCAATTCCTGACGAAGTTTGATCAACCCTTGTTCTAAGTCTAGAGCAGTCGGGACATCCTGCATGTGAATTCCTAAATCGATCAGCGTCATAGCCACCGCGGGTTGAATTCCAGTAAGAACGACCTTCGCTCCCATCAGATCTGACATCGTCACGACATCACCTAATACCTTCGCAATGAAGGAATCGATGATATCAACAGAAGTCAAATCGATCACAACGCCTGAAGCTCCACTCTCATGAATTTTGCTTAAAAGGTCTTCCTGAAATTGAATAGCCGTCTGATCGTCCAAATCAATCTGAATGGAAATCAATAAATAATTGTGAAGCTTTAAAATCGGTATTCTCACTATTCTCACTCCCTATCCAGCGAATCGAGCATTCTTTCAATATCATCATGTTTGTTCTCGGTCTCTTCAATGTGGCGATTCGTTAATTCGAGTGCTGTTTTGAAGCCTTTTCTCAAGGAACTCTTCGTCGGGAACTTCCCTAGATCAATGCCAAGATTCACGATCGTTTGAGCGATTTCCGGGCGTATTCCAACTAGGATACACCTTGAACCGATCAGACGAACCGCCTCGGCAGCCTGGATGATATGATGGGCGACCATTGTATCCACTACAGGCACACCCGTGATATCAATCAACACAACTTCGGCATTATGTTTAATGACTCCGTCCAGAAGGTTTTCCATGACCAGCTTCGCGCGCTCTGTATCAATGGTTCCAATCAAAGGCATGATCGTAATGTTTTCCATGACCGGAATCAGCGGTGCAGACAGCTCCTGCAAAGCCATGCGCTGCAAGGAAACCGTGCTCTCCCAGCTTCCAGAATACTCGTTGACTAGACGGTTGATAATCGGATCTACCCAGCCATCTACCTTTCTAAGTACTTCAGAAAAGTAATCTGAATCGACTTGCTCAGATCGTTTAAGTATGAAGTCAATGATGACGCGACGGAAAATCTGCATCCCTTCCGTCAGATAACTCAATGGCCAACCAAGATTGATCAGCCGCTCCGAAAAATCATCCAATTCTGATGTCAGGCCCTGTTTTTCAATGCTTGAGAAGATGACATTGACGAACTCCCTGTTTGTACTGTCGAACATTTCGTCTGATATGGCAGCCATATACGCATTGTTTTTCTGCCCGTTGATTTCTTCTAACCACATATCTACAATTTCGTTGCTATAATCCAATGCCATGTTCCGTAATTTGTTATCCATATCCAAACCTCCACTTAGCAGCCCTATTCGTTCTCTAGTCGTTTCAACGCTATATAAATATAATTTTAACAAAAAGCGACACAATATCCTACAAGTGTGCTCTCATTCTCTTAAAAGATTTTCGACAACAACGGTAAACCTTGCCATAGACGCTTGAATCAACTACTACAGTGCACTTGATCGATCCTTTTTTAAAAAACGCACCGTGGTGTATTCCCATAATACTTTTATTATAAACTAGTCTATTTAAAAAAATAAAGCTACCTTTAGCAGGCAGCTTTATTTTCCATGAGAGAATGTGAAAGTTATTTTCTTTTTATTTTTTAAAAATCGATCAAGCCTAGGCTGATTTGCAGTGACTTATTCACTTGCTGCATCATCGGCTCATCTAGCTGAGTGATCTTGTCGGTCAAACGCTGTTTATCAATCGTTCTGATTTGCTCAAGTAGGATCACAGAGTTTCGTTCAAACCCATATTTTTTTGCATCTATTTCGACGTGAGTAGGAAGTTTGGCTTTTTGTATTTGCGCTGTAATCGCCGCAACGATTACTGTGGGGCTGAAACGATTACCGATATCATTTTGAAGGATGAGTACTGGACGAACCCCGCCTTGCTCTGATCCCACGACCGGGGACAAATCAGCGAAATAAACGTCTCCTCGTTTGACTATCAATGGCTTCACACCCCGCCCACTAATTGCTCCAGGGTGTGTTCTGCCTCCTCTTCAGCTTGAAACGCTTCTGAAGCGATATTTAAATTGATTTTGGCCATCTCCATGTAGCCTCTCCGCATCGATTCTCTGATATGGCGTTGTTTCTTCTCACGCAAATACATTTTAGTTGCTTGACACATGAAATCGCTCCGATCAATATTTTCGAGTTGAATGAAGCCATCCACTTCATTGAGTAGGTTATCCGGAATCCGGATGACAATCTCCTGCATGCTGTCGGACAAAACCATACACCTCCACCATCTTCTCTCAAAAGAAACCAGTCAAGTAGTCCACTATAATCTTATCAAACGGCAGGGTCCATTGCAAAGGAGTGTTGGAATATTTCCGCGCATTTTGTAACCTTTAATCTTATGAAAAACATGAAACCAATCATTCGCTTCAATATTTTATGAAAATAATAAATGACGTGCTTTTACTTGTTCCCCTTGCTTTTTATACATGCGCGGGACTCGCGAACTGATCATACAAGGTATTTCGTACGTGATGGTGTCGAGATAATCCGCTACTTCGTCTACAGTAATCTCCTGATCTTCCTGCTTACCTATTAAGGTAACCTTTGTCCCTACAGGATATTCCTGATCAAGCCGAATCATGAATTGATCCATGCAAATTCTTCCGACAATCGGATGTCTTTTCCCGTCCACCAGAACGTCCATCCCCTGCAATTTCCTAATCCATCCGTCCGCATAGCCCAGCGGAATCGTCCCGATCCATTCATCTTGCTCTGTCGTATAAGTCGCTCCATAACTGATCGATTGATTCGCCTCAACTTTTTTCACATGAATCAGGCGACTGTGCAACGAAAAAGCTGGAGAGAGCGGAATCGGTCGTTCCTCTTTGACTACCGAGGAAGGATACAATCCGTACATACTGATCCCAAACCGGACGAAATGTTTCATCCGTTCCGGAAATCTCATACTTGCAGCACTGTTCCCTGTATGAAATTCGACATCTTTTGTCCAAACCCTTTCAAAATGGGAAAATAAATTTTCGAATCTCTGTTCCTGTTCTAAATAATAGTCGGACTCTTCATCATCGGCTGTCGCAAAGTGAGTGAAAACCGCTTCAAGACGAAAGATTGCGTTCTGTTCGATTTGGCGAAGCAGCGCATCCATCTCTTCTGTTGTGCGGATTCCAATCCTTCCCATACCCGTATCCCACTTCATATGAAGCTTCAAAGGCTTTGGAATGCTTTGCTCAGAAGCCTGACGTAACCAGTCCTCTTGAAAAACGGTAACCGCGATCTCTTTTTCTGCCGCTAACGGAGCATCTTCCGGGCGGGTCCATCCCATGACGAGCAAAGGACAGTCGAAGCCCGCCTCTCTCAAACGCAACGCTTCATCTAATAGAGCGACGGCAAGTCCGCTCGCTCCTGCTTTCAAAGCTTGGTCAGCCACTTCGATGTCTCCATGTCCGTAACCATTTGCTTTGACGACGGCATAGATTTTCGTCTCTGGCTGAAGACGTTTTTGTAGTTCTTTTATATTATGATCGATAGCAGATAGTTCAACTTCTGCCCAGGAATCTCGGTAAAAAGGTGCAAAAGACAAGGTGCAGACTCCTCTCCTACTGTTTGTTTTCTATCTATTATTGAATGGAGTCGCAGACATGTCAATGTCCGTTTATATATTCAATCGTTCTGTTTCCTGATTATTCGTTGGGTTTCGTTATGATATTGAGAGGGTGGCGTGGCGGGAAATGGTTCGCCGCTATTGTTAGGTGAACGAAAACACCTTATTTGGAATAAATTTGGCGAGGGAGCGATTTATGAAGTTAAATTGACGATAAAGCAGTAGTTAGAAAAGTTACCTACTCATCCTTTCCATGTCCCCGCAAGAAAGTGAGCTGTTTCCCAATCATCCCTTCTCTCATTAACATTAACCTCCACTTTTTATAGCAGGCTCTATTAAACGTCTGAGCTGTTTTGGTATAGGGTTAATAGAGCTTGCTACTACTGCAAAAGTTGTTTCCGTTCACCGAACATGGGAGGAGGGGCGGGAATCGCGAGACTCCTATAGGAGGAAGCTCAGCGCCCGCCTATGGAAAGCGAGTGACTTCCCGCCCCTCCTAGCTCTGTTAAGAGTAACGGAAACCAATACAGCACTTAAACGCATCAAATCCACATGATTCCGAAAGACAAAAAAATAAAAGCAGACGGTTAAGCCTGCTCTATCACGGGGTATTTCATTATTTCACATCGTCACTACTGATCGAACTCGCAATCGACACCATTTCAGCTTCCGTAAGATCGGTGCTCGCGAGCTGATAAGTCGTCCCGCCTTCCGTCCACTCCAGACGATTATGCTCAAGAGCCCCGATTACCCCATCCTCAAGCTGGACAGGATCGCCCTGGACCGTTTCTGATTGCTGGGCGCTGGCAGCCATCACTTGCGCCTGTTCCTGAACAAGCGTGAAGTTCTTTTCTCCAGCGTACGTCATAATGACGCGTTCTCCGTCCGACGTCTGCACCGCTGCTTCATCAGCCAGCTCCGCTCCCATCGTTTCCTGCGGATAGAGGATTTCTGTCATCTCTTCCCCTTGCATGCTGGCTACGGGAGCTTCTGTCGGAGCCATCGCCATATTTTTATCGACGTCAAAATCTTCTTCCTTCATCGAATCGTCCTTCGAGAAGTTGGCGAACTGCACTTCGACAAGTGCCGTCATATCCTGGTCGAATACCTTCACCATCACAGGCTGGTACGATTTCTTATCAAAATAGATTTCCTGGTATGGAAGGGTTTTGTTGTTTTGGTAGTTCGTTTTCGTTTTGAACACGTAGTAATCCTCAAACGTCTTGAACTCAGCGTCCGAGTCTGCTTGGATGTCCTTCAGCAAGGAAGCGTACAAATAAGGCTGGCTCGTATTTTGAGGCCATTCACTCTGGAATTTGAAGCTCTTGTTCAACGCTGGGGTCAGGACATAGACACCGCTCCCGTTTTTCAAAATGATCTGGCTTCCTTTTTCATCCTGATCATTTTGCAGCTTCACCCGGTAAAAGTCATCTTTTTTGTGCCAGACTTGAATGTGGTAGGTTTGTTCTTCTTTTCCTGTGAGCATCTTCATGTTCGCTTCGGTTTTATATCCTGCCATTTCTGACGCCTGTTTTTCGAGTTTTTTCACAACATCCTCTTTAGATTGAGAACCACAAGCTGCCAAAACGGCCAGCGAAAGAATCGTGACGAATACCATGAGCAAACGTTTCTGCATAGAACTTCACTCCTTTGTCTCTGTTAAAAGGACAAAGGGAACGTGATCATATGGATGACACCGAAAGTGTACGAAAAGTTTGGGTCAATCCTTCTACGACATCTGTAGCCAAAAGATCGATGGTCGAATGCTGGTGAGACGTCAGTTGTTCAGCCGTCATGCCATGGATGACACAACCGTTGCTCAACCCGTCCAGAACCGAGTCCGACTGCATCATCAGAGCAAGGAGAATACCGGATAGTACATCTCCACTTCCCCCTTTAGCAAGGCCGGAATTGCCGGAAATGTCGACCCGTTGCTCCCCGTCTGGAGCGGTAATGATCGTGGCCGGGCCTTTTAATACGAGATACACGCCATGCTCCCTGGCAAATTGCCTGCTGAGCGAAAACGGATGGTCTAAGATCTCAGGAATGGAACGACCCGTTAAATGGGCGAACTCTCCTGGATGTGGTGTCAAAACGACAGGAGTCTCACGATGCTTCAATGATTCCAAATGCCGTTTCGCGCCGTAGAGACCATCTGCATCGATCAGAAGCGGTACAGAAGACTGGATCAAATGAAGCATCAGCTCTTCTGCTTGTTGATGGCGCCCCATCCCCATTCCGGCAGCGATTCCGTCGTATCCAGATAAGGAAGGCTGTCCCGTTATAAACCCTTCCTCATGCTCCAAAGCGACGAACGTCGCCTCCTGAATGTAAGGAGAAATCGACGGGATTGCCCGCTCGGCTGTTGCGATCGCCATCAAACCAGCCCCGCTTCTGAGCGCCGCTTTTGCAGACATCGCCACCGACCCCGGCATCGACACGGAGCCTCCGACCATCAGCCCTTTTCCGTGGCTGCCTTTGTGCGAGTCGGACTTCCGCTTCGGCAGCGTACGCTGTACATCCTCTACGGTCCACACTTTTTTGTGTGAATCAGGCAGCTTCCTGATCGGGAGTCCGATCTCAACGACCGACCACTCCCCGTAATAAGGACGCGCTTTTTGCACGAAAACGCTGACTTTCGGAGCTGCGATCACGATCGTGTAATCTGCCGTAAAAGCCGTAAAGTCCGCTTCACTCTCGTCAGCTGGCACCCCAGTCGGAAGATCGATCGCTATTTTGACGGCACGGTGTTGATTGACGACCTCGACGATTTGGGACAATGGTTCCCTTAACGACCCCTTGACCCCGATGCCGAGCATCGCATCGATCACCACATCCGCTTTCGCTAAAGCAGACGTCAATTCTTCGATGGAGTCGAAGCGATGGACATCGTATCCCGACTTCAGAAAAATCCGCTTATGCACCGCTGCGTCTCCGGATATTTTTTCATCAGGGACGACCTGCCAAAGTTCAACGTCGTATCCCTGATTCAACAGCGTCCTTGAGATGACAAACCCGTCTCCCCCATTGTTGCCTGCTCCAGCAAGCAGGACGATCCGCTGCTCCTTCCGGATGTAACGCTTCAGTTCATCCGCTACAGCCCGACCGGCGCTTTCCATCAGCATGTCACCTGTGATCCCTGTCTCTTCAATCGTGACCCGATCCCATTCGTACATTTCCTGTGCGGTTACAATATCCAATTCGTTCCCTCCTACCCGCATTACATGTTATGAGACAACCTATGTATTTATGTCAGGTCCCGTTTCCAAAACGACTTGAGCAATCGCCTGAATAGAGCTATGACTGATCGATACCCAGATCTTATATTCTTCATAGCCTTTGACCCGCATTGCAGGAGCCCCTAACGCATCCGGCATGATTTCTATATCGTGAAAACCGATCTTCCCGATTCCTGTTCCTACAGATTTAGCAAAAGCTTCCTTCGCCGCGAACCTTCCGGCGAGAAACTCGACGCGTCGTTTTTCTTTTAACGTTTCAAACCGCTCCAACTCATTCGCAGTCAATATTCGTTGAACAAAACGAGGATTACGCTTTATACTTTGTTTAATACGATCTAGTTCAATGATGTCAATGCCAATTCCTTTTATCACAGCCATCTTCCTTTTCACACAAACTATTTGTAGTATACCCGAAAGAAACGTCTTCAAAAAGAATACAAGAATTCACGCGTGATTATAGTAAAGATACACGGACATAAAGGAGCAGGATACATGTTTGTCAGAACAGAAAATTTCAAAGAATTTCTCCGGTTTTATCCGATCGTATCAGGACTCGTCGCCATTCACCTCATCCTGTGGCTGCTGATCGATGTCATCCAGCTCGGAGCTGCGATCGATTTGCAGCGCTGGGGGATTGGAGTCAATGCACTCGTCTTGCAGGGAGAATACTGGCGGCTTGTGACACCGATCTTTTTGCACGGCGGCTTCACACACGCTCTATTCAATTCATTTTCCCTCGTTTTGTTCGGCCCTGCTCTCGAGCAGATGCTTGGAAAAGGGAAATTCATAGCCATGTATTTAGGGGCCGGCATCGCCGGGAACCTCGGCACATTCATCGTCAATCCCGACGCCTTCTACGCCCACCTCGGTGCATCAGGCGCGATCTTCGGTATTTTCGGTGTGTATCTATACATGGTCTTCAACCGCAAGGACCTGATCGACCAGGCGAACTCTCAGATCATCATGGTCATTCTCGTATTAGGACTGTTTATGACGTTCCGCCCAGGAATCAACGTCCTGGCTCACCTCTTCGGCCTGATCGGCGGATTCGCACTCGCTCCTCCGATTTTGAAAAATGCACGGCCATTTTCGATTTGGCAAACGCGAGCCAGAAGCCGACGCCGGGATGATGGTGAAATTACGTTCGATCCGAATCGCTGGAAAAAGCGTCGATTCACGTCTCGGATCAACGGCAAGTATATTTTTTGGGGTGTTATCCTCTTTCTCGTCGCGCTTGCTGTTTTCGGGGGTAGGTTTTAGCAAAAGTCGCATATGGATTTGGCATGTTTCCGTTTCCTTAGGCAGTACTTGAAGTGGCGGGAAATAACCCGCTTTCCATGGCGGGCGCTGAGCTTCCTCGGGCTAAAGCCCTCCGGGATCTCGGCTTACCCTTTCCTCCCATAGGAGTCTCGCCATTTCCCGCCACTCCTTCCTAGATGAGATGAACGGAAACATCACTTACAGAGCATATTATGCTTTGAACCAACCACCTCCCATAACCGGAGCTATTACTCGTCTCTCTAATAACATAACGGACCATAAAAAAAGCGCATGGAATCAAATGGATTCCATGCGCTTTTCTTTTTAAACGGTTTGAACGACGCTTTTAGTTGGAGCTGCGTTTGTTCTGGAAGTTACCGCGTTTTCCTTTATTGCCACCGAAGTTGCGGTTGCGGGACTTGTTCTTATTGCTAAAGTTACGGTTTCCGCCTTTACGGTAGTTGTTCTTTTTGCCTTTGCCTTTGAACTTATCACGCTGAGCGGTCTTGACACTGATCGGCTGTACGTGGGACAGGCGAACAGGTACTTCGCTGCGCTCTTTCGTCATCATTTTCAAGGCTGCTGCGACAAGATCAGAAGCATCATGCTGCTCCAGAAGCTCGTTCGCTGATTGACGGTAGTTTTTCAGATCGTTGTTATCGATCGTTTCGATCAGTTTTTCTACCGCAATTTTTTGTTGGCCGCGAGCCGCTTCTTCAGAAGATGGAACCTTCAGGCGTTCCACTTTCTTCTTCGTGATTTTTTCAATCAGGTGAAGCTGGTCTTTTTCACGCGGTGTGACAAAGGAGATGGACTCCCCTTTACGTCCGGCACGGCCAGTACGACCGATACGGTGCACATAGCTTTCAGGATCCTGCGGGATATCGAAGTTGTACACGTGAGATACTTCTGAAATATCAAGACCACGTGCAGCAACGTCTGTTGCGACAAGGATTTCGATACGTCCGCGCTTGAACTTGTTCAGCGTTGACATACGCTTACCTTGGGTCAAGTCACCGTGGATACCTTCTGCGCTGAATCCACGTGCTTGAAGGCCGTCAGCTACTTCATCGACACGGCGCTTCGTACGTCCGAAGACGATCGCAAGAGCTGGGTCGTGAATATCAAGAAGACGTGTCAGTGTATCGAACTTGTGCTTCTCTGGAATTTCCACGTAGAACTGCTCGATATTTTCGACTGTCATTTCTTTCGCTTTCACTTTCACTTCTTCCGGGTTGTTCATCAGCGTTGTCGCGATGTCACGGATTTCTTTCGGCATCGTTGCAGAGAAAAGCAATGTTTGACGCTTCTCTGGAAGAGCCTTCAGGATGTCACGGATATCATCGATGAATCCCATGTTCAGCATTTCATCCGCTTCGTCAAGGACAGCTGTGTGTACTTGATCTAGGCGAATCGTTTTGCGACGGATGTGATCCAATAGACGACCTGGTGTCGCTACGACAATCTGATTGGATTTAAGCGCGCGGATTTGACGCTCCATGTTGGAACCGCCATAAATCGGCAGGGCACGAACGCCTTTGCCTTTTCCGATGCGGTTGATTTCTTCTGCAACTTGGATGGCAAGCTCACGTGTTGGAGCTACAACAAGACCCTGAACGGCCTTGGTCTGCTTGTGGATTTTCTCAAGCATCGGAATTCCGAATGCTGCCGTTTTCCCTGTCCCTGTCTGCGCCTGGCCGATTACATCTTTTCCTTCGAGGCCTAATGGAATGGTTTGCTCTTGAATTGGTGTTGTTTCTTCAAAACCCATGATGTCCAAGGATTTCAAAATTGGTTCTGATAAACCTAGTGAATTAAATGTTGTCACTTATTTCATACTCCTTTAAAAATAAAAGTTCTTCTATCTTGATTTATATGCCTATAAACATGTAAAAAAAGCCTTCTGCCACAGGACTCGGGAAGAGGCTTCTCTGGTATCTGCCTGATAGATTCATTCATCATAACACATATAACATTATATATTCTACACATTTTCTCTATGCTTTTCAAACAGAACAATGATAAAATGATTGCAAACTGACTTATACCAGAGGAGGACCCCAATGAATAAACCTCCAATTCATCCCTATATCATTTTATTTATCGGGGTATTATCCATTTCAACTTCAGCCATATTTGTAAAATTGGCGGGAGATGCACCTTCTTCCATCATCGCGTTTTACAGATTGGCGCTGGCTGTGTTGATCATGTCCCCTTATGTATTATGGAAACATTTTGATGAAATCAAACAAGTCCCAAAAAAAGATTGGATTCTTGCTGTCTTTTCAGGAATTTTTCTCGCGTTTCACTTTATCCTTTGGTTTGAGTCGCTGAATTATACATCTGTCGCCAGCTCCGTCGTACTCGTTGCCCTTCAGCCCGTGTTCGCTTTTGTCGGCACGTACATCTTCTTCAAGGAACGATTTGCTGTCGGGGCGGTTTTGAGCCTAGTCATCACCATCACCGGAAGCGTTATCATCGGTTGGGGAGACTTCCAAATCAGCGGCATGGCATTGTTCGGCGATGTTCTAGCAATAGCTGGAGCGATGATGGTGACCGGGTATTTCCTGCTCGGCCAGAACCTGAGGCAACGCCTGTCCCTGATGACCTATACATTCATCGCATATGGTATGGCAGCCGTGACGCTTCTTATCTATAACCTTGCGCTTCAGGAATCGTTTAGTGGCTATAACGGAAATCAGTGGCTGATCTTCTTATTTTTAGCGATCATCCCGACCTTTTTTGGCCACTCCCTGTTCAACTGGACCTTGCGCTGGGTCAGTACATCGACGATTTCCATGGCCGTCCTGCTCGAACCGATTGGCGCTTCGTTGCTTGCCTATTGGATTTTGAGTGAAGTGATCACATGGACCCAATGGCTTGGAGGAGCCATCGTCATTTTCGGACTGATGATGTTCATCTTCAGCACGACGAAAAAAGTAAAACCGAGATTAACGCATGCAACACGCAAGTGATGAGTCACAAAATTTGTTAAAATAGAAGCAAGAACGATTATTTGAGAGCAGGTGAGCTAATGACAATTCATATTGTAGTTGATGGAGGCGGAGATTTTCCTGAAGGAATGATCGAACGCTATCAGTTGAAATTCGTTCCCTTGAATCTGCACTTCGGGGACGAGCAATACAAGACCAATGTGACGATTGATAATGCGACCTTTTATAAAAAATTAAAAGAATCAGAGGAATTGCCAAGGTCGTCGTCACCAAGTCCCCATGATTTCTATGAAACCTATAAAGCCATTCCATCCGAGGATTCGATTCTTGTCCTTACCTTGACAGAAGGGCTGAGCAGCACGTATGAGAGTGCTGTAATGGGGAAAAATCTGTTACTCGAAGAAGAGCCGGATCGTGAGATTGCCGTTTTAAATACGAAGACAGCTTCTTGCGGCATCACATTGCTTGTCAACGAAGCGACAACGAAAATCGAGGAAGGTCTTTCCTTCGATGCTCTCGTTTCTCATATGGAGGAACGAATCGAAAAAACGACAACGCTCTTCATTTTGAAAACACTAGAGAACGTCATCAAAGGCGGACGTCTGGACCGCGTGAAAGGCACGATCGCCAAAACACTGAACATCAAGCTCCTCATGCGCGCCGCGGACGAAGGCGGAATCGAAGTGACCGAAAAGGTTCGCGGAGACAAAAAGTCGCTGCGCCGCTTCATCGAACAAATCGGCGAGTATGCTCAAAACGTGGAAGACCGGGTCATCACGCTCTCCCACACCAATGATCCTACTCGCGGCCAGCAGGTTTTGGACAAGATCAAAGACCGCTATCCGTTCAAAGACAGTCTATTCATGGAAACCGGACCGCTGATTTCCACGTATGCAGGAGAAGGCGGGATTGTCATCGCCTTTTTCAAGGACTAAGTGTGCGAAGAAAATGGATGAATATTTAAAAGCCGGAGGGATCGCCCCTCCGGCTTTTTTCTTTGATTTACGCTAAGAATCTATAAACTCTTTGGCACAGCTCGTCTTTATCGTCTCCATGACAAATAAGGTGTTTAGACTTTTTCAGAAAAACGAGTTCGCGTTCCTCAGAAGGAATCTCTTTGTCGAGAAACAGAGCGGCTTCTCTCGGGACCATTCCGTCCTGCTCGCCCTGGATGATCATGACCGGACAACGGACATGCGCCAAATAAGGACGGGTAAACTGGACACATCGCATAAATTCCAGCGTTGAGAAAAAGTACGTCTGCTTCAGCTTTTTCTGGTACCTTAGGAACAGTTCATTCGAAGCGAGCATTCCTTTGTAGGCATCGACCGCTATTTCCAAAATGTCCTTATACATTTGTGGCAGACTGACATATTTACCAGCCGCAGATAACAGCACAAGCTTATCGACTCTATGTTTAGCCGCGAGATACGCTGCAATCATCCCACCCATTGAAAACCCGATGATGACGATCGTATCGTTCCTTTTTTTCAAATCGATCAACGCAAGCTCCGCGGTGGCGATCCACTCCTGATAATAATGACCATATAAATCCAGCTGTTCGCCGTGTCCTGGCAACGTAGGATTGGCAAACTCCCAGTCTGTCCGCTTTTTCAAAAAATCTACGAGCGGCTGCACCTCTTCAGGGCTTCCTGTATATCCATGAATACATAAGCAACCTACACTCATCCTTCTACACCTCCAACTAAGAAAAGGCGCGCCCATGCTAGAGCGCGCATCATTTGATTCCTTTAACAAAGGAACCGATCCCTTTGACGATCGGACTCACCTGTTGCACCGTTTTGACAACCTGACCTGTCGTCGACATCATCTTATCGAAATCCAGCTGTCCCTCTTCATTCTGAAAATAATTCATCCAGCCTTTCGGAGCTGCTCCAGTATGAAAAGCAGGGTCAAAATTTTCATTCTCGATAGTTCCATTATACCCGTTCATATAGGGACTATACCCGTAGGGAACCTGGTACCCATTCTGGTAATAGCCTTGAACAGGCCATTCATTCATCTGTTGCATTTGCGGGGGAAACGCTCTCTGATATCCGTATTGGTAACGAAGCCAATCCTGCCAGTATTGTTGATTCTGATACATTTGACATCCACCTTTAGCGCATTTGTAAGTAGCCTATGTCGGGCGCTCTAAAAAGGTGAAGAAAGACTAAAAAATGCTTCTCTTAGTGGACAGACTTCCATCCTACTAATGGCTCAGAAAGTTTCCGTGTATGAAAAGCAGAGCGTGGAAGGACGGGCGAGCGCTGAGCTTCCTCCCATAGGAGTCTCGCGATTTCCCGCCCTTCCTTCCCAAAATAGATGAACGGAAACAACATTCGACTCGAGTCACACTCTTCCAAAACAACACATCTACCGTTACAAAGTGAATAAAAAAAAGACAAGTGATGGAATCATCACTTGACCTCTCAGGAAAAATTCATAGCATCATTATTCAAAAAGCGATTCTCATAAGGCAAACCCAAGACACGCTTTAATTTTCGTTCCTGAAAGCCCAGTACTTTCTCTCCATTTATAAAAGTTGCCGGTGTTCCGTATACTTTTTGACTTTGTAATTCTCTAAAGTATTCGCGATTATCGGATATATTACGTTCTTCGTATTGAACATTCCATTCTGATAGTTTCTCAAGAATTAAGTCACACTTAGAGCAATTCCGACTAGTGTACACGACAACTGTAGAGTCATTCATAGCTGCCCCTCCTATTTTCCAGACCTGATGAATTCTATTTATCTACGTATATTTTACCCAGATCTCTGCCAGTTAAACCTATTTATAATAATAGATAGGCAATTGCGATATGTAAAGGGGACACCCCCTTATTAGTTAACCTAATGCTTCCTCAAGCGGCTGTTCTCCGCTGATCAAATCAAAACTTTTGTTCTCAGCGCGCGGTGACGAAAGGAGGTGGACGATCGTTTCAGCGACGTCTTCTCTCGGAATCTCACCGAAATCATTGATGTGATCCTGCAGTCTCACTTTTCCTATTCCCGGTTCGTTGGTCAGGCTGCCTGGCCGGACAATGGTGTAAGGAACGCCCGATGATTTCAAGTACTCGTCTGCACGATGTTTGGCGTATAAGTAATGCTTGATCCCGTCCGTACCTAAATGCGGACGATCTGCTGCCATGGAGCTGAGCATGACGAAACGATATACACCGAAATGTTTCGCACGGTCGACCGCCTTGATCGCCCCTTCTTGATCGATCAGAATCGTTTTATCTGCCCCAGTATCCGCTCCTGAACCAGCCGCGAAAATGACGGCATCCACTCCATGAAACGCACTCTCGAAATCTTTTTCAAGATCGCCGATGACTGTCTGGACATTCAGCTCTTCAAACTGCGGAATTTGATCGGAGTTGCGCACCATCGCGACGGGCTGATGCTCCCCGTCCTTCAGTTTTTGGACGATATGTTTACCTACTTGGCCATTTGCGCCGATTACTAACACCTTCACTGTAAAACCTCCTTTAGGCTTATAGTCTATAAATTTCCCATTCCGTTTTGTTCATAAACGGCTGAATGTCCAAGCAGGAGTGCCACCCGCCTCCGTCGAACTCTTTCTACTAGACTCTACTCCCTCCAGCACCAGCATCCATTTAACAAAAATTTAAAAACTTCCGTTACTTTTATCAGTAGTGAATGGGCCGGGAATTCACTCGCTTTCCCGGCCCCCTCTGCTTAAATAGCTAAACGGAAGCATCGTATTGGAAGCCTGTATCGCATGGTGCGGTGGGGAAACGGCTAGTATTTCACGGGACAAGGGGCTATGCGATACCTCAGGAGGCATAGCTTGACGGGGATCGCAGGCCCACGTGGGAAAGCGAGTGATTTCCCTTCCCTCCAAGCTCTGTTGTACATAAACGGAAACCGTATTTAGACAAGAAGTTATACAAGGAGGAAATGGAATGGCGAATACGTATGGGGTGACTGGGTTTCCGGGGTATTTGGCGACGGAGCTGTTAAAGGAGCTTTTCCGTCAGGGCTATCCGGTCGACCACATTTACCTGATTCACGAGGCCTCAATGAAAGAAAAGGCGGCGGCTCAGCTCAAGAAGATGGACGACTGGATCGATTCTGAAAAGGTCACGCTCGTTCAAGGCGACATTACAGAACCCCAGCTCGGCATCGCTCCGAAAACATTCGTGGAAATGCAAAAGACCGTCACTCATTTCTGGCACCTTGCCGCGCTTTATGACTTAGCGGTTTCTTTGCCTGCCTCCTGGCGGGTGAACGTTCACGGGACAAGAAAAGTCAATGAAGCGCTGGGATCCTTTTCTAATTTAAAACGGTACCTCTATTTCAGCACCGCTTACGTTTCAGGCAAAAGGGAAGGCACTATAAAAGAACAGGAGCTCGGCCACCAAGAAGGGTTTAAAAATCATTATGAATATACAAAATATGAAGCGGAAGTCCTCGTAGAACAAAGGAAAGCGGACTTGCCGGTGACCATCATTCGTCCTGGAATCGTCGTCGGCCATTCCAAAACAGGAGAAACAGCCAAATTCGATGGACCCTATTCGATTCTGAATGCCCTGCACCAGTTTGCTTCTCTTCCCGTCCTTCCCTACATCGGGGCAGGAACGGCTAAGGTCAACCTTGTCCCTCAGGACTATGTCATCCAGGCTTCGATTTACTTGACCCACCACGACAAGGGAATCGGCCAGACGTACCATTTAACCGATCCCAGCCCTTATCAGGCACGTGACATCTACAACATGTTTGCGGACTATTTGTTGACCAAAACACCCCGAGGAACCGTTCCGATAGCTGTTGCGCGCCAAGCTCTTCAGGTTTCGTCGGTCAGAAAGTGGCTTGGCATCCAGAAACAAGCCCTCGATTACTTCCTGTGCGAGAGTGAATACGACGCCTCCAATGCGACACTGGATTTAAAAGGGGCTGGCATCTATTGTCCTGATTTCGCCGATTACTACCCTGTCCTGATTGATTATTATGAAGCCCATCGCCATGAGCGAGACA
This sequence comes from Halobacillus fulvus, assembly GCA_004078665.1. Taxonomy (GTDB): domain Bacteria; phylum Bacillota; class Bacilli; order Bacillales; family Halobacillaceae; genus Halobacillus; species Halobacillus fulvus. The sequence continues at coordinate 24,391 of SCFO01000008.1, forward strand.
AACATGTTTCGATTTTATAAGGATATACAAAAATAAGCAGCGGGTTTGCCCCGCTGCTTCTCCTTATGCTTCGATTTCCATCCACTCTTCATATAAGGCATCGATTTTGTTACGGATTCCTTCTTTTTCTTTTTGTAAATCGATAAGCTGATCGACGTCCTCTTCCTTCTCCATCTGCCTTTCCACTTTCACTAAAGACTTTTCCCATTCTGCAATCTGCTCTTCCAGGGTCGTCTTTTGTTCCGGTTCCTTCTTCACGACAGGCTTTTGCTTTTCTGTTTTTTCTTTCGGAGCAGGAGTAATCTTTTGTTGATCGATCAACGCCTGCCAGTGGCTTCGCGTCTCTTCATAAGACCCGATATACCTCGTCAGCTTCCCACCCACGAGATACGCCGTATTGGAAAAGCATTGATTCAAGAAGTAACGATCGTGGGAAACTCCGATGACAGTCCCCTCGAAATTCTTCAACGCTTCTTCCAGCACCTCCTGGGATTCAATGTCTAGATGGTTCGTCGGTTCATCCAAAATCAGAACGTTGATGCCTTTGTGCATGAAAACCGCGAGCTTCAGCCTCATCTGCTCCCCACCGCTCAAGTGGCGGATCTTTTGGAATACATCATAGCCATAAAACATAAATCCTGCCAAGAGGTGCCTCGCTTGCCCTTCCGTGACGCGGATCGAGTCTCTGAAATAGTCGATCATTCTCTGGTCCGGATCTGCATCCTGAAGCGGGTTTTGCGGAAGGTAGCCGACTGCTACAGACGGCCCCTTTGTAATGCGGCCGCCATCTGGTTTTTCCAAATCGAGAATCAAGCGCAGCAGGGTCGACTTGCCGCTGCCATTCGCCCCAACAATCGCAAGGCGCTCGCGATTGCGGACATGCAGGTCCACCTCATCGAGGATCACCCGGCCGCCGTAGCTTTTCCGAACGTTGTCTACCACTAAAATATCCTTCCCGATTCGACCCTCCGACGTTAACGACAGGTTCATCTTCTTCGGATCGATGACCGGTTTATCGAGCTTCTCCATTTTTTCAAGCGCGCGTTCCATGCTCTTTGCTTTTTTGAAAAGCTTCGGATTCGGAGGGTTCGCTTCGTTCGCCCACTGTCTGAGCCGTCTGATCGCTTCTTTCATCTTCTTGATCTTCTTTTGCTGCTCCTGGTATTGATGGAACTCAGCCAGAAGCTTCTCTTCCTTCTGCTTCTCATAAGAGCTGTAGTTGCCTTTATAATGGTCGATCTCACCAGATTCGAGGTCCATAATTTCAGTCACCGTATGATCAAGAAACAGACGGTCATGGGAAATCATGCAGACGGCCCCGTCATACTTTTGAATATAATCTTCCAGCCATTCAATCGCCGGCAAATCCAAGTGGTTGGTCGGTTCATCGAGCAAAAGCACATCCGGATGCTCGAGTAGCAGCTTGGCCAGACCAAGTTTCGTCTTTTCGCCTCCACTCAAGTTGGCAAACGGCTGATCGAGCAAATGGCTGACCTTCAATCCATTGGACACCTGTTCTATCGACGATTCCATTTCGTAGCCGCCAGCCTGCGTAAAGCGTTCCTGCAGTTCGCCATATTCGACTAGAGCCTTCTCCATCCGATCGGGATCCGTCATTTCCGCTTCCAGCTGCTTCATTCTTTCCGTCATCTTCGTCAGTTCCTCGTAAGCAGACATCAAATACACTCTGCCGGTACTTTGGATATCTTCTGGAATCTGCTTCAAGTAACCGATCGACAATCCTTTTTTAATAAAAACATCCCCGCCATCAACTGGCTCCTCTTTTGTCATCAGCCGAAACAGGGTCGACTTCCCGCTGCCGTTTCTCCCGACAAGTCCTACTTTCTGTCCTTCTTTCAATTCAACATGCAGGGCTTCGAACAAAACCTGTCCGCCCATGATTTTATATACGTCTTTCATTGTAATCAGCATTATTTTTCCTCCTAAAGACAAAAAAAAGCCAGAGGTCTCCAAACCTCTGACTTTTCTCTCTATTTCAGATTTTCATCAGGTATGAGACGTTACGTTTTCCATTATTCACCTGTAAAATTGGACACACTTGTCCCGTTAACAGCTGAATCATGAATAATTGCACGGCGGACGTAATTCAGTTTGTAGTCAAGCGCGTGCATCTGTAACATCTTCCATACCTCCTTTTGTCTTTAGAATTCTACTTCCAGTATAAGCGGTTTCACCCAAATAATCTACTGTTTTTGCTGATCTGCGTGCGTGCCCAGTTTTTTCAGCAGATCGATGGCCTGGCGCTTTTCTTGTTCCGACAAACCGTCTGTAATTTTTTCGATTTGCTTCCAGTGATCAGGAAAGATTCCGTTCAACAAATCCTTCCCTTTCTCTGTGATCCCCGCATACGTGATTCGACGGTCGCTCGGGCAAGGAATCCGCTCCAAGTATTGCTTTTTCTCAAGCTTGTCGACAACGTACGTAATACTACCGCTCGCCAGCAGGATTTTTTCACCGATCTTTTGTAAAGGCTGTTCTCCCTGATGGTAAAGCAATTCGAGCACTCCGAATTCTGTCGGGTTGAGCCCGTGCTTCTTGATATCATCCTTCACAAGGTCCGATATCGCTCGTTGGGCTTTGGATAAAACCACAAAGAGCTTCAGAGAAGGGTCTTGTTTTTTTGTGTCGTATTGTTCTTGTTCGCTCATGATTTTCGCCCTTTCCTATGAATCTTCTTACCGCTAGTATAAGTTTAATAATCAGGAATGGTCAACTCTCCCCCCAGAAGCTTTAAGAAAAAGGTAGATTACAAGGAAAGGTGAAGAAACGTGTCTGCTGACAGCACTCACCGCCTAAGACCTTATCAAGGCTTGACCGTGCCACAAATCATCAGCGCATTTCCGTCCGGATCTTGAATGTGAAACCAACCGAAATCGCCATTCGTCTCGATTTTTCTTGTGATCGGTACGTTATGATCCTTCATTCTTTGATAACTTTCCTTGAGATGATCCGAACAGAAGTTGAAGGCCGGGGCAGAAAGGGGTTCGAATGTATAGTTGGAGTCAAAAGCATGGTCATCAATCGTAAGGTACACTCCCTCCTTAACTGGAAGATTGTATACCGGGGACTCGACATCCTTTTCTGAAAACGGCAACCCTAACAACCAGCTGTACCATTCAGCCGAACGTTTCAAATCCTTCGTATGAACAAAAACAGCATGAACACCTTGACCAATCACGCTTCATCCCCTCCATTCCCCTTCACTTTCGGCCCGAATAATGTGGCTCTCGACTTAAGAAAAGTAAAGTGATTCGGCAGCACGGAAAGGCTTGCCGGGGTGGTCCCCTTGATTTCCCCGTCCATGTCGACCTCCTGCAGTTCATCGACTTCGATGGTGATCTGTTTCCCTTGCGTATGATGAAGCTCCTGAAAACGGCGATCATCCGTACCAGGACGATTCATCGTCATCAATTCCCTGAACAATGTAAGGTTCGAGTTTTTGACAATAAACAGATCGAGCATCTGATCGTGAATATCGATGGACATGACAGGCAGCTGCCGTGTTCCGAGAAAACGGCCGTTCATAACGACGACCATGACGGCTTCGCCTTCTAGCTTCTCTTCATCCACGGTGATCGAAAACGAAAAAGGATCCGCCTGATTCATCGTCTTTAACGCACTGATGAAATAGCTTAAAACACCGAAACGATCTTTCTGGTCATCATCAATATTCGTTGATGTTTTGGCAATGAGACCTGCTCCCCAAAAGTTGAGGAAGTAGTGGTCGTTTGCCTGACCGGCATCGACTTGGATTTCCTCGCCTGCAATCACGGACCGCGCTGCCTGCTCAAGGTTTTGAGGGGTCTGCATCATCCGGCTGAAATCATTACACGTCCCACCAGGCAGAATCCCGATCACAGGACGCTGGTCGAGAGGAGCCAGCACGTTGATGCACTCATGAATCGTTCCATCTCCACCCAAGATAAATAAAACATCCACAGTCGGCGCAATCTCCCGGCAAATTCTCCTCAGTTCATCCAGCGAATGCGTCTGGATCACCTGCAACGACTTCACTTCCTGCGCAATGATCGGAAGTGTCTGTTGAATCTGCTGTGCGTTCTCCTGTTTATCCTTTGTTCCATTATAAATGAATAATCCTCTTTGATAACGAGGCATAGCGATCCCTCTTTTCCTCTTCTACTCCCACTATTTCCAGTCTTAATTCGGGTCATACAATCTATCTATAAAAATGATTGATTTTCATAAGGAACGCAAGTAAACGCTCTATCATCCTAGTACAACTATTCTACATTGCCTCTTTTATTCCTTTATGAACGAGCTTGCGATTCGCAGGGTAACTCGTGATAAATCCAAGGATCATCGCGATTTGCATCATGAACCAGTAAGTCGCTTGCGTCGGTTTCGGCGGCTCTGCAAACAGCACAAAGTGTACGATCGCCATCCAGCCGAACATTCCGACTTCAAAAGCAATCAGCGACCAAGTGTCCGCTTTGACCGCTTTTTTCACAGCCGCAACCTTCCCTTCTTCCTTATTCATTGGATAAACCGCAAAAAATTGAAATAGAATGCCAAATAAGTAGGCTAGAATAAATTCTACGATGTAATGAGTGAACAATACCGAGCCTGCAACCGCCAGTCCTGTCATGGCGACAATCGGAACACCGACCGCATCGCCAAGTGTACAGCCGGCTGAGCAGTGACTCGTTGAGACAAACACTTTGGCGGCGTCTTTTCGGTCATCCTCTTTATCGATATTTTTCGCTTTGATTCTCCCCCATTTAAAATACGTCCATAAAGCGACAGGCCCTAAAAACCAGCCATTGATCGGCCAAACGACGTTCATGATGGTCATTTTTTGAGGGTGACGCGCCACGTCGATCAGGATAATAAGAGAGGAAAGAGCGCCTATACTTAAAGCGATGATGGAAATGGTTGTGAGCATGGTGTATTCTCCTTTTTATGGATTCGATACCCTATGCTTCATTAGAACGAAACATCAGACAAAATGATTTACATCGAGGATGGTGTATCCTATACTTGAATTTGTTTAGGGGGCTAAGTAAATGAAAAGAGAAGAAATCCGTGATTCGATCGGATATAACATACACGTCACGTCACACCTGCTTCAAAACGTCTACAATGAGAAGCTCGGAGAATTCGGATTGACTCACGCACAGGCGCGCGTCATCTACCTGCTCGCCGTCCACGGCCAGCAGTCACAGTCGGATTTACAGAAGAAACTATATATTCAAGCGTCATCGATGAACGGGATCATCGAATCGATGCTGAAATACGACCGCATCGCCAAAAAGCCGAGTCCAACAGATAAACGGACAAAAATGATCACGTTGACCGGTACAGGTCACGAGCTTTACGAAAAGATCATCGACATCATTTCAGTGATTGAAGATCAAGTCACAAACGGACTGACAAAAGACGAAGTGGAAAGCCTCGTACCCGTCTTAAGAACGATGCAGGAAAACCTTCGTCCTACCGATGATAAGAAGGTGAAAAAATGAAGGATCAAAGCCAACGCTTAGGGACGCAACCGATCCCGAAGCTACTCGCTAACCTGTCGATTCCCGCCATGATCGGGATGTTTGTGATGGCGTTATACAACGTCATCGATACGTTATTCATTGCGCGCGGGGTCGGCATTCTCGGCGTCTCCGGCGTAAGCATCGGCTTCCCCGTCATGATGATCATGATGGCCGTCTCAGCAGCTGTCGGAATCGGTGGTGCCTCCGTCATTTCGAGGCGACTAGGCGAGAATAAAACAGAAGAAGCCGATCAGGTTTTCGGTAATATTCTATTTACGATCTTGCTTATAAGTGGTTTGGGAATGATCGGAGCTTTTGTTTTTCTTGAACCATTGCTTACGTTGTTCGGAGCAACTGAAAACATTATGCCTTATGCAAAAGACTACCTGTTCCCAATTTTGCTTGGGTCGTTTTTCTTTTCGTTCGCTTTTACAACGAACAGCATCATCCGCTCAGAAGGCAACTCCCGGTTCGCGATGATTACGATGATCATCCCGGCCGTCCTGAATATCATCCTCGATCCGATTTTCATTTTCGGACTGGATATGGGCGTCCAGGGAGCATCTGTTGCGACCGTCATTTCTCAGGCGACCGTTTCGCTTGTCGTCCTTCACTACTTCTTGACAGGAAAGTCGAGCCTGAAGATCAGAACCGCTCACCTCATTCCTCAATGGAAGGTGATTCAAGAAATCGTCACGATCGGAATGCCTGCGTTCGTCCGTCAGGTAGCCGGAAGCGCAATGATTGTCGCGATCAACCTGATGTTGATCAAGTTCGGGAGCGAATTCGATGTCGGCGTCTTCGGTATCGTCCAAAAACTCGCGATGTTCACGATTATGCCGATGATCGGCGTCCTTCAGGGAATGCAGCCAATTATCGGATTTAATTACGGCGCACAAAACTATGCACGGTTGAAAGAGACGATCAGCCTCGGATTTAAAATCGTCACGATCATTTCAGCCGGCATCTTTGTCCTGATGATGGCCATTCCAGAAGCGCTGATGATGATTTTCACAGGAGATGCGACAACGATCGAAACGGGTGCACATGCGATGAGAATCATGTTTGCCTTTGCGTTGTTGATCGGAGCCCAAGTGGTCAGCGGTGGCTTGTACCAAGCGCTTGGCATGGCCAAACCCGCTCTCGTTCTTTCAATGGCACGGCAGGTCCTGTTTTTAATTCCGCTCGTCCTGACGCTGCCTTATTTCTTTGGGGTGACAGGGGTCTGGCTTGCATTTCCAGTTTCCGACTTGCTGGCGTTCCTTCTTTCGATGGCGTTCCTTTACCGAGACCGCGACTTGTTTTTCAAGTCGAAAAAACTGCCGGAAGAATACGACGCTGCAACAACTTCACAATGATTTGAACAGAACCGCAGAAATCACGCTCCCCGCCTGATTCCTGCGGTTGTTTTATGTAGACAAAATGATGCCTCACCATAAGATAGACAGCGGTGTTAGGAAATCGTCCGCTCTCCCCTCTATGTTGTAAAAGTTTCCATTTTGGAGTTTTCGTTAAGCTATTTAGTTGGGAGGTAAGGGAAATGGCGAGACTCCTATGGGAGGAAGGGTAGGGTGAGATCCCGCAGGAGCAAAGCGACGAGGAAGCTCAGCGCCCGCCCATGGAAAGCGAGTCATTTCCCTTACCTCCAATCCTCTTCTATTAGAAAACGAAAACATCCTCCCCCCCCCTCAAATCATCATGAATTCCAAAATGAAAACGAAACCTTTCACCCGCTTCATACGTCCTGTATACCAGAGTGCGCAGAATTCGCCTTCTTTTTCCAACTTTTTCTTTTCCGTATAGTAAGAGAAGACAATTTCAGTTAGAATAGGTAAAGAATAGACAAAATAAAGGGTGGACAGAATGACTTACTCCGTAAACTTAATCAAATTGTTCATTCGCCGTGACGATCATTTATTCAAATTGAACCGGGCGGAGCGAATAACGAATGTTTGGACCCTCCTTTTCATCCTTTTGGGCCTGACGATTTTTACATACATATGGACGGCCTGGATGGGGCTTGGGACCGATAACATTTCTGCACATATGACAGATTTCAACCGGATTGAATACGAGTTCCGAAAAGCTTGGTTTCTCGTCGGAAGAGCCGCTTATGCTCTCGTACTTTTCCTTTTTATCCTGTTTATTTCATCATTTATTTTCTGGCTGTTTAACAACACGCCTTATAAAAAGCTGATCATCGTTCAAATGAACGTGCTTCTGATCATGCTGTTAGAACGCATCACCTGGATTCCGTTGATGACCTATGCGGGACTGGACTGGTATGTATCGCCTTTATCATTCGGTCCGATCGCCTCTTATTTCACAACGATTGATTGGGTCATTTATTTCTTCGGAGCCTTGTCACTTTTCCAGCTGTTCATCATCTGGTATCAGGCGACTTCCATTTCTAAATTGTCCGATACGAAAAAAGGATGGATTTGGACAGGCGTTATTCTCTGGCACGTATTATTGCTTGCAGGGACTTCCCTATTGGCTAAATTCGATTTGTCCCTCCTTTATTTAATCAGGTAAGAAAGCAGCAGGTGGATGATTTTATGAAAAAGAAAAGGTATAAAGGCAGAATCTTGGGCTTACTGATCATTGCTTTCATCGCCACGAATGCGTTGTTGATATACATAGACGAAGATGGATACGTGGAACGCAAATCGTATGTCGAACAATGGTCCCAAGCCTTTACGTATGATTTATTCGAAACATTAGAAAAGAGAGCCGTCTTCACTACCGAGGAATCGAACCCTGTCTATTTTGATGACCAAAAAGGGGCATTTAAAGAATTCCTCGTATCAGAAGGAGACAACGTGACGCAAGGGGATGACTTATATACTTATGAAGTCATCGATTATGAAGCCCAGCAAAACCAGCTCGAAAGCGAAATCGACCGGCTGGAAAGCGAAGTTGAAGCGATCGAAGATTTCATCATCGAGCTCGAATTGTATTCGCCGCCTGTTGAAGAGTCCAACTCCTCCAACTCCTTTTTTGATGATGAGCCTGATGCACCGGAAAATGCAGAGGTCGATTTCTTACAGGAACAGCAGATTGCTGAGCAGGAAGCCGAGCTCGCTCAAAAAGAAGCGATGCTTGCGATGGTAGAAGATCAGCTGGATCAATTGGAAGACGATGGGCAGGAAATCACGATTACGAGCCCTTACGACGGAACGGTCACTGATATTTCCGAAACGCTTGAAGCGCCACTCCTGACCTTGAAATCTACGAATCTTCAATTAGAAGGAACGTTGGATGAAGAAGAAAGAAAATCTGTCGAAGTCGATATGCGAGTAAGGGGCACAGTTGAAGAAGAAGACTGGGAGATCACAGGAAGCCTCTCCTCCATCCATACATTCCCGGACGAAACAGGTGCCTACCGCTCTAGCCGGTATCCGTTTGAAGTGGCCCTCGAGCCTACAGAACACCCTGTCTTGCCGGGCTATCACGTAGACCTTGAAATCATTCAGGCCGAATCCTTACAGACCACTTCTGCTTTAAGCAGTGTATTAGTCGGTGAAGAGGACTTATACGCCTGGGTGATGAACGAGGAAGGGCAATTAGAACGTCGGGAGATTGAAACAGGTCTTGTAGAAAATGGAGTAACGGAAGTCGTGAATGGTCTCGGACCTGGCGAATGGCTGGCAGATGAGCCGAAAGACGAATTCAGACAAGACGCAACGTTCATTACACCGATTCAATGGCACGATGTCTATGTGAAAAGGATGCTTGATGAAGGGATCGGCGACTACTGGACGTACAGTCTACTCGGCCTCCTGGCACGCTGATATAAAAATGGCTTGAGAGATCTCTCTCAGGCCTTTTCTATGAAATAAGTCATCTATCAGTATACTTAGAATCGCAAAACGAACACCATAACCTTTGCAACAATCCACCAGAAATGGGACCATATAACCAGAACAGCTTAAGGGGGATGAACGATGAAATTAAGTGTGCTGGACCAATCCCCTATTTTACACGGGATGACTCCTCATGATGCATTGAAGCAGACAACAGAATTAGCCAAGTGGACCGATCAATTAGGCTATTACAGGTTCTGGGTATCGGAACACCATAGTACCGAAAGCCTCGCCGGATCGGCTCCGGAAGTGCTCGCGGCCCATTTAGCCTCTCAGACCGAAACGATCCGCGTCGGAACCGGAGGGGTGTTGCTGCCTCACTACAGCTCATACAAAGTAGCGGAAGCCTTCCGCGTTCTTGAAACGCTTTACCCGAACCGGATTGATCTAGGCGTCGGACGCGCCCCAGGCGGGATGCCGAATGTCAATCTCGCCTTAAACCGCGGCGAAGTGCCTAAAATAGAAGGGTATCCTGCTCAGGTCGAGGAGCTGATGGCTTACCTCCACGGACAGGACCCTCACGGAATGGACATTTATGCGACACCTAAAGGAGAGACAGCTCCTCCGATTTGGATGCTCGGATCGAGTGGAACCAGTGCGCGCTTAGCCGCCGATCTCGGGACGTCCTATTCCTTCGCGCATTTTATCAATGGTCACGGCGGGGTCAGGGCGATGGAACGTTACCAGGATTACTTCTCACCTTCTATGCAGCAGAGTGAGCCAAAAGGCAATGTTTCGGTATTCGTCATTTGCGCCGAGACAGATGAAGAAGCGGAATATTTGGCTTCAAGTCTCGACTTAGCCCTTCTGAAAATTGAACAAGGCGGCAGACGCACCCATTTTCCAGAACCGGACGAAGCGATCCGTTACCCGTACTCGATCTATGAGCAGGAACGTGTGCAAGAGAACCGTCAACGTATGATTGTCGGAAACCCAGAGAAAGTGAAAGAGCAAATTGAAAAGCTCGCGTCCTTCTATCAAGTGGACGACATCATCATCAACACGATTGCCACCCCTTTCGAAAAACGGATGCAATCCTACGAACTGATCGCCCGCGCGTTCAACCATCATGTGTAAACAGGTTTACACAAACAGCCGCAGGGCAAGAGGTCATTCCTCTTGTCCTGCGGCTTCTTTCATTCTTTGCCCTCCCCCACTATAAGTGTTGGGATTGTTGTATGACAGATCTCAACACGCATGTTTCCGTTCCCCTATTTTGATAAGGAGGGGTAGGAAATGCCGAGACTCCTATAGGGAGAAAAGGGCAGGCTGAGATCCCGCAGGAGCCGTGCTCCGAGGAAGCTCAGCGCCCGCCCATGGAAAGCGAGGTGTTTCCTTCCCCTCCAAACTCTAACTCGAAAACGGAAACTTATCTTAAATCATCCAATCACCATGAAAAAATACCTATTAAAAAAACCAAAAAAACAGCCGATACGATAAGATGTCAGACATCATACATAAGGAGCGTGTCCATTCATGCGGTCTATTTTTATTGGAATGGTATGGCTTGCCCTTCTCCTGATCGTCACCGGCTGTAACAACACATCTGGAGCAACGGGGACGAATGAGGAGATCAGCGCAGGTCTGCTTGTAACAGAAAGTGGTTTAGGCGACGATTCATTCAGTGATTCAGCCTTTCAAGGGTTAGAAAAAGCCCGTGATGAACTCGGAATTACATTCGATTATCGAGAACCCTTCGAGCTTGATTATCAACAACAGATGGAAGAGCTCATTAAACAAGGGCATGATGTCATCATCGGCCTTGGCTTCAATTCTCAGGAAGCCGTTGACAGTCTCGCCGAGAAGTATCCGGATCAGTCTTTCGTGTTGATTGATGCGGTATCTGAAAAAGAAAATGTTACGTCGATTACTTTTAAAGAAGATGAGGGAAGCTACTTGATCGGTTACATCGCCGGAATGAGAACCGAAAGCAATGTGGTTGGCTTTGTCGGAGGTGTTCAAATCCCTGTCATCGAGCGGTTTGAACAAGGCTTCCGTGAAGGTGTGCAGGCGGTAAACCCTGACGCCGAACTCTTGATTGAGTACGCCGATACGTTTGATGACGATGCGAAAGGCGCCGAGATCACACGCAATATGGTCGATCAAGGAGCCGATTATATTTTCCATGCCGCCGGATTTACAGGCATCGGTGTGTTGAAAGAAGCTCAGAATCAGGGAGTGTATGCTTTCGGCGTCGACAGCGATCAATTTTTCGTAGCCGAAGAAGCGGTCGTTTCCTCGATGCTGAAGCATGTCAATGTCGCCCTCTATAACGTTATGGAGCAACTGCGTAACGGAGAGAAGTTGACAGGAGCGACTGACACTCTAGGAATCGAAGAAGGCGGCGTAGGACTAGCCCCGATCCGTCTCATCGAATTAACGGAAGAGGAACAGGCCAAACTTGATTCGGCTCAAAATCAATAAGGAAAGGAGCGTTTTACATGTCGATTGGAAAACGGCTTTACACGATGACCTTGATTCCCTTGTTTTTAAGTCTTGTGTTGATCGGGTTCATCGTTGTGCAAATGATCGACCTACAGAAATCGTCCACTTCAGATGTAGAAGTTTTGCTTGACGGAAAGGACTTACATAGCCAGCTTGTCACCGTTGAGCAGGCCCTTACGATGTACGGCTACAGCCCATCTGAGGCCACTCGCAGTGACGCTTTGACGCAAATCGCAGAAACCGATCAGTTCCTCGATGATTTGCAACCACTATTGGAAACAGAAGAGCAAATGCGCTGGTTCGATCAGCTCGAGCAAAAATACGCAGGTTGGAATGAGCGGGCGAATGAGGCTTTGCAAGCTGAAGATGCCAACGAAATCCAGCGTCAGGCTGCCCGTACATCAGGTATGTTGAATGACACATATATGATCGAGCAGACATCACGCCAATGGTACGACGCGAAAATGGACGATCAGGAGCAGTCGATCGAGCGCTTAATTGTCATTACACTCATCGCCGCCCTCCTGCTTGTACTCGTTTCGATTTTGTCTACAACACGCCTGACCAAGCATATCTCCACGCCATTGAAGCGGTTGACGAACCAGGCTTCTGAGGTGGCGGCAGGGAATTTGACGGTGACGATTGAGACAAATCATAAGGAGAAGGATGAAATCGGCCAGCTCAAGGATTCCTTTAAACAAATGGTCGATAGCCTTCAGCATACGGTGAAATCGGTCCATCAGATCGGTTCTGACGTCGGTCGATTCAGTTCGACGTTGAAAACGGAAATGACCGGTTTGACGGAGGCGACGAACCAAGTCGCAAGCTCGACAGACGAGCTTGCCCAGGGAAGTCAGTCGATTTCCAACGACCTTCAAGATGTGTCCACATTAATGGAAGACCTTCACAAGTCATTTGAATCGAATACTGAACAAAGCCGACAGTCCTTGAAGGCAAGCTCAGAAGCGATGCAATATGCAGAAAATGGCCAGCAGGCGATAGAGACACAGCGTAATTGGATGAATGAAAGTCTTACTTCGATCCAGCATGTCGATGAGTCTGTCCAAGACTTTGTCCGGTACACTGATCAAATTGAGAGCACCGTCCATTTGGTCAACGGTATCGCGGAGCAGACAAATCTTTTGGCTTTAAATGCTGCGATTGAAGCCGCCCGGGCAGGTGAACACGGAAAAGGGTTCGCCGTCGTGGCGGATGAAGTGAGGAAACTAGCAGATGAATCCACGAAGGCGACAGGGAACATCTCTTCGATGGTGGACCAAATCAAGCAAGGCGTTCAGGAGATTGTCCAAGAGATGGAACGGACGAAGGAGCTGTCATCCAAACAGGATCAAGCTGTCCAACAATCAGCTGAAGCCTTTGGTAAAATCAGCGCTCAAGTCTCTTCCATCGATCAGCGTTTGAATAAGCTGACAGAGGATATGGATCAATCCAAAGAGAAAAGTCAGCAAGTCAGCACCTCTCTTGAAAATATCAGTGCCATCACAGAAGAAACAGCGGCAGGGACAGAGGAGATTTCCGCGTCGACGGAAGAACAAGAGCACTCGTTCCAGCAAATGCTAGAAGAAGCCGGAAAGCTGGAAGAGATGACGCATCATATGAATGAACAATTGCAGCATTTCCAATGGAAAAACGACCTCCGCTCATAAGCGGAAGTCGTTTTTTTCACCTCTGCGGTCTGCCGGCCACTTGCTCAAGCGAACGAATGTCTTCATCAAGGTTCATCACTTTTTGCTCCACCATTTTTCTCGCATCCGAGATTCCCTTGTTATACATGAACGGGCCTAACTCCTTCAGCATATAATCCAGAAAATGATCGGCGGCCAGCTGCCCGATTTCTTCTCCTCTTTCCAGCTCAAAGAACTCCTGAATCCGCACCACCATATAGTCTCGTTCTTCTTTTTTCAATGATTTCATCGGCTTCTCCCTCCTCTATCCTTATCCTAGCATATGAAAAGATCACCGCGTCCCCTTGTCAGATGCGGGTCCCCACGACACATACCGAAGAATTAGGACGCGAAGGCCTTAGGAACACCTCGACTTCCTGAAAGCCTGCTTTCTCGAGAAGGTTTCTCAGCTGACCTCCAAGCACTTCAGACGTCTCATCTGTCGCCCCTTTTTCATGCGGGCGGATCGTGAGCGCAATCCGCCCCCCTATTTTTAAGTATTTTTTCATACAGGAAAGTGTCTCTACAGGGTTTTCCCAATACGTGACATTATTGATGGCGTAGATTTTATCGACACGATGATCAAAGAACTCCAGTAAACCTGCCGGGCCTTGAATGAGACAAATTTGACCGGTGCCCCGCTCCCTTCGAAGTCTTTTCATCGCTCCCTCGACCATCACTTCAGAAGGGTCGATGCCGAACAGGGTGACTCCTTTGTGCTTTGCGACCTGTTGCAGCGCCTCTCCCGAACCAAATCCGATTTCAAGGATGCTCTCTCCCTCTTTTATATCCAAAAAAGACAATGTCCATTTATTGATCTGATGATTTTCTTTCATCATGAACCAACCGACACACTTACCGATCCACCCTTCAGGCTTCGAAAACTGTTCGTACAACATTTCCGCACCTCCTCTCTGAATCTTTATTCCCTGCTCGCCATTCCTCTATGCGCTTATTTGCAGGTGTATTGATTTCCAATCCGTATGTTTCTTTGTATGATAGATTACAAGAACTCATAGAAAAATCATGTAAGATCATTATAAGGGGGAACGTGTATGAAAAAATGGATCAGCTTGTCCATATTCCTGGCAGCCTTACTGTTGACGGCCTGTTCCAACAGTGAGACTGGACAGGAATTTACCAATATTACCAATCAAGACTGGGAAGAGATTGAAGCGTCTGCTGAAGGTTCTACGGTCCGACTGTTCATGTGGGGCGGTGACGAAGGCATCAATCAATATATTGATGAGTGGGTCACACCACAATTAGAGGACACATACGGCGTAAGCCTCGAGCGCGTTCCGATGGATACAGGTGAAATCTTGCAAAAATTACAGACAGAAAAGCAAGCCGGCAAACAGGACGGTACAATCGACATCGTCTGGATCAACGCGGAAAATTTCAAAAATGCTAAAGAGAATGATCTGCTCGCTGGATCGTTCGTAGACGTCCTGCCGAACTTCAATGAGTACTACGACACAGAAGATCCCGCGTTCCAAACGGACTTCGGTACGGCAGTCGAAGGCATGGAAGCCCCTTGGGGGAAAGTACAATTCGTCTTCCATTACGACTCTGAAAAAATAGAAACACCACCAGCATCCTTTGAAGAACTGAAAACATGGGTAGAAGAAAACCCTGGACGGTTTACTTATCCGAATGCAGAAGACTTTACCGGAAACGCCTTTTTGAGACACGTCCTTTATGCCAATGCTGAGCAGCCTTCAGACATTTATGAACAGCCGCTAGACGAAGAGCAAATCAGTGAAGCAGCGGAAGGTACGTGGACATACTTAAACGACATCAAGCCAAATCTGTGGCGATCCGGCAGTCACTACCCGAACTCGTTGACAGAGCTTGATCGTCTCTACAGCCAAGGTGAAGTATGGATGACGATGGGCTATAACGAAGCAAGAGCGGAGTCGCTGATTGAGGAAGGTGTCTTTCCGGAATCAACCGAATCCTTTGTCATGGAGCCTGGGTCGATCGGAAACACCCATTTCCTTTCGATTCCATTCAATAGTACAAATCCGGAAGGGGCACTTGCTGCCATCAACTTCATGCTGTCTCCTGAAGCACAGCTTGAGAAGCTGAAGCCTGACTATTGGGGAGAAAATACACCGATCAGCATTGACCGTCTTCCGGAAGAGATGAAACAAAAGTTCCAGTCCGTCGACCGTGGCGAAAGTGTTTTATCACAGTCAGAACTTGAAGAAAGCTTCCTTCCAGAGTCTGAGGCTGCTTACGTCGAATGGATGGAAGAGCAGTGGTTCAATGAAGTGGTCCAGCAATAAATCCTGGTTACTGTTTCTCCCTGCTGTCTTATTTCTCATCCTTCCGCTCTATGGTTTAGCCGCAGCCATCAGCCAAAGCTTTCAGCAACAGGGAGAATGGACATTATCAGCCTATCAGCAGTTGTTTCAATCGGACAGGTTTCTAAGCGCTGTCGGGTTTAGTCTCGAAGTCGCTTTCTTGTCCTCTCTCCTATCCCTATTGATCGGTCTGTTATTCACCCGAAGCTTCTACCCTTATTTGGCTTCCCACACGCCGAGGCTGATCGTCTGGATGCCAATGCTGTTCCCCCACTTCGTTTGGGGATATATGGTCATCCTTCTCTTATCGGAAACGGGTGTCCTCGCACAAGTGTTCACCTTGCTTGGAGGAGACGATTTCCCTACGCTTACCCAAGATTCCAGAGGAATCGGGATCATTCTCACCTATGTATGGAAAGAGGTTCCCTTCGTCATCCTGATGCTCCTCCCTGTTTACGCCACGATCAAGCCCGAATATTATGATTTAGTCAAAACGCTGGGCGGAGGAGCGTGGAGTCAATTTAAACAAGTAGAATGGCCACACCTTTTACCAGTGATGATCGAAACATTTTTAATCGTTTTCGCCTTCACGATTTCTGCTTATGAAGTCCCGGCATTACTCGGAACCACTTTTCCTGAAATGCTGTCCGTACTCAGCTACAACTGGTTTTACGGAAGCAGTTGGGATGACAGGTCCCTGGCATTCGCTGCCATGGTCCTTTTAAGTCTATTCATTCTGATCCTCACATTCATTGGGTATATCTATATGAATAAAAAGCGGTTCAGAATGATGAAAGGGAAATCCTAATGAAGAAGTCCACCTTTAGTTTGTTTGCTTTGATACTGTTTCTCTTTCCCGTTTTCATGCTTGTACTTCAAAGTGTCAGTGAAACATGGCGCTTCCAGAGCGGAGAAGGGATTCAATTTCAACTCGACAGTTTCGACGTTTTATTGTCCGACCCTAACTTATGGGAAGCTACGGGGTGGTCGTTTCTGATCGGAACCGTCGTTCTACTGATCAATCTCGTCATCGGATTAGGCACGGGAAAAGCTCTGACATTGTATTCCTTCAGAGGGAAGTCTCTCGTCGAGGCGATCTTACTCGCCCCGATTTTAATTCCTGTATTGGCGATTGCCATGGGCCTGCATCTGTTCATGATCCGCGTCGGCCTTGCGGATACGTGGCTTGGCGTCGTGCTGATCCACCTCGTTCCGACCGTGCCGTACAGCATCAAAATTTTTCATAACGCCTACCGTCAGCTTGGCGTTTCTATGATGGAACAGCCGCTTACACTAGGGTCTTCTCCCCTCTACCAGCTGTTCACCATCGAACTGCCACTGATGAAGCCAGCGATCCGGAGCGTCACGTTTCTGACGATTGTCATCAGCCTGAGTCAATATGCCATTACAGCGATCATCGGCGGAGGAAATGTCATCACGCTACCCATGATTTTCTTCCCGTTTTTAGATACAGCCAACGCCGCCATTATGGCCGCCTTTTCCATCTGGTTTTCCTTCCTTCCATTTGGAATGTATGTATTAGTAGAAGGAGCTTTACTACTCCTCCCTTATTCTAAAAAGCCATGGAGGATCAGCCAATGAGTTATGTCTTAGAAGCAAATGATTTAACGAAACAATTTCATAAAGAACGCATTCTGAACCGCGTCCAGTTCCAACTGAAAAAAGGCGAAGTGCTCAGCATCGTCGGACCGTCGGGCAGTGGAAAGACGACTCTCCTTCGAACATTAGCCGGATTAGAAAAACCGACAGAGGGAACGCTCTCGATGTCCGGTCATGATATCACGGAAAAGAAAGCCAATGAGCGAAGTATCGGGTTAGTCTTTCAACAGCCGCTCCTGTTTCCACATATGACAGTAGAGGAAAATATCCGCTACGGAGCTAAGTTCGCGAGGTCTTCCAAAAAAGACAGCGTCACCGATCTCTTAAGCGCGATTGAACTCTCGGATTATCGCGGGTACTACCCTGCGGAAATATCAGGCGGCCAGCAGCAGCGCGTGGCATTAGCTCGTGCGATTGCAACCGAACCGGACGTCATTTTATTCGATGAACCCTTCAGCAGCCTCGATCCCAAACTGCGTCACGATCTAAGGATTTGGCTGCGGGAATTCCTTGCGGAGCGATCGATCACGTCGATCTTCGTCACGCACGATACAGAGGAAGCGATGCTGATGGGAGATCGAGTCGGTGTCTTTCACGAAGGAACGTTCCAGCAAATCGACCGGCCTGAAGTTCTTTACAAGGAACCGGCGAATGCCTTTGTCGCCCGTTTCATCGGAGGCCATTTCGTTTTGAGTGAACACGAATATATTCCGCTCTCGAACTGCTCTGTGACTACCAACGCTTATGAGACAGGCAGGAGATATATGGCGACGATTCAACATATCACCTTTCAGCATGGCCAAACGATTGCTCATATGAGCATGGAAGATTTGAACAAAACGACCACCCTCCCCGTTGCAGGGGCGGAAGTCGGACAAACGGTCTGGCTGTCCTTTCCGGATGAGCAGATTTGCGCCTTTGGAGGAAGAGCCGTATGAAGAAAAAGAGTGTAATCAAAGCCATTGTGTTTTTAATTCTATTCATAGGGATCGTCTGGTTCACGAGACGCCAGTTCGATGTTACACCGGATGCAGTGCGCGCGTATATCCTGTCATTCGGAGCATGGGGACCGCTGCTCTTCATGGTGATTTATGCCATCGGTCCGATCATCGCCTTTCCGACATCCGTTTTGTCTCTCGGCGCCGCTTTTGCCTACGGGATATGGCCGGGAATGCTTTACATCGTGATCGGAGCCTCAGCTGCCGGTGTCACCGGCTATATCATGGGCCGCTTCTTCGGAGATTCTGTCCTGAATTTCCAGGACTCAAAGTGGGCTCAGCGTATTTATCCACGGATGAAGGAAAAAGGATTTCTCTACGTCTTTATCCTGCGGTTAATTCCGCTTGTCGGCTTCGATATCCTCAGCTACCTTGCCGGCATGACGCGCGTGAAGCTCGGAGCCTTCGTCCTCGCCACACTGATCGGCATGCTCCCTGGTACGTTCGCCTACAGCCTTGTAGGAACGAGTCTCGCCAGCGGAGACCGGACGCTTATTCTTGTCGCACTCAGTGTCTTTGTTCTTTTATTAGTCACGACCTTTCTACTGCGCAACAAGGTCAGACAATGGCTGAACATATAAAAAAATGAGCCTTTGGTTATGATGCATTAACCAGAGGCTCATTTGTATTTTTTCATAAAATCACGGTCGATTTTATTTTTCATTTTCCAGGCACGACGGTTACAGAAACTGACAGGTCCGTAAATCAAAAACCCTTTTTGGTGACCGACGGATAAAATATAGAGCGCCTGCTTCTGAGGATCATACTCCTGCAGCGGCTCCTTTTTGAAAAAATGGTACAGGTTATCTGCAAGAACAGGACCCTGTCGGACCGCATATACCCCGCTTTTCGGTAATTTTGGGTGATCGAGCATCGTCACGCAATCCCCCGCCCCGAACATAAACGGATAGTCCTTGAACTGCAAAGTCGATTCGACATGAGCGAATCCCTTATCGTCTGTATCCAAATCGGAATGCTTGAATATAGGGTCGGACACCGCTCCCCCGAGCCAAAGCACACCTGTATGACGGATTTTGTTTCCCTTACCCGTCATAATATAGTCCTCATCGACTTCTTCTACCTTTTCGTTCTCCCAAACCTGGATGCCTTTTTTCTCAAACAACGATTCCATCCGCTTCGACACCCAGGAGGGCGTGTCGGGCAGCAAACGTTCGGACGTCACGAGCCGGACATTTCCCGGAATCCCTTGTTTTTCTTTATAGGCATGCAGCGAAAGCGCGATTTCCGTACCAGCCGCTCCGCCCCCGACCACTAACGGATGGGTCGTTTCCCGTATCCGCTCAATTTCCTCAATAAACGTGTAGTTCGGCTTGATCGTGCGGGCTTGCGTCTCTTCTAAATGTTCAGGCAAGCTCCTCGATCCAATATCAAAGCTGATGACATCGAACGGGTAGACGGACCGGTCGTGACAAATCAGCTTATGCTGTTTTGGACGGACTTCCACCGCCCGTTTTTCAATAAAATGAACACGCGCCTGTCTGGCAAGCTGACGGACATCGATCCGCGTATCCTCTGTTGCATAGAGCCCTTCCGTGTATCCAGAAAACATCCCCGAATAATACTGGTACCGTGAAGGTGACACCATACAAATATCCACATCATCGATCCTCTCTTCTGTCAATCTTCTGAGGACTTCCAGATGAGAATGGCCTGCTCCGACTAATAGTAGCCTTTTAGACATCGACTCGTGCACCTCCTGATAGAAAACGCCCACATGGAAAAGACCATGTGGACGCAACTCTTACAAACTCGCTTGTA
Source organism: Halobacillus fulvus (assembly GCA_004078665.1). Classification (GTDB taxonomy): domain Bacteria; phylum Bacillota; class Bacilli; order Bacillales; family Halobacillaceae; genus Halobacillus; species Halobacillus fulvus. Next base: position 44,615 of record SCFO01000008.1, read on the forward strand.
AAAATTCCTGAACTTCCTCCGGCGTCTTCGCATTTGCACTATGAAGGTGAGCAACCTTTTCTCCCTGTTTGAAGATCAACAGGCTCGGAATGCCCATCACTTCATATTTTTCAGCGATTTCCGGAAGTTCATCACGATTCACGTCGTACCATTGGTACCCATTATATTCCTCCAAAATCGGACCGATAAACATGTCCATGCGTCGGCAGTCCGGGCACCAGTCCGCCTGGAACTTCACAATCACCGGCTGTTCGCTCTTAATCGTTTCGTTAAACGTCTCTGTTGTATGAATGGATTCCATTTCGCATCCCCCTTTTATTCAAAATCTGATTCTTATGATAAAGGAAAAAGGCTTCCTATGTCTTATCATCTGCTTACCCTTTATATTCTACACGACCGAGAAGCCATGCGACCAGCAGACCACCCAGGAATGTAAGCAGGCTTACAAGCCAGAAGATCCCTTCCGGTAATCCCGGAAAAATGACAAACACCGAACCGATAACGAGTCCGATGATCAGAGCAAACGTACCTGAGGTGTGATGCTCCAGAAAATACTTGACGATTCGACTCATTACAATAATCCCAATCACGATTCCGATGCCGACGACCGCAATGACGTCAAGCTGGAAGTTGGAAATCCCACCGATGACCGTCGTGTAAACCCCGATGATCAATAAGATGAAGGAACCGCTGATACCAGGCAAAATCATCGCACTGCTAGCAATGAATCCTGAGAAAAACAGGAGGATATAGGTGGAGAACGTAAAGTTTTGGATCGGGTCTGTTTCATTGGCTTGGAATAAAGCCATCGATCCGACAATTGCCACACCGAGAATTAAAATCAAATAATGCTTTGCTTCAAATTGGTGCTTCATATCTGCCTTATGTGTTAAATATGGCAGCACCCCGATAATGAGACCGAGAAAGAAGAACTGGGTCGGTCCCGGATAATGTTCAAACAGCCATTCCATCAAGCTCGCCAATAGAACAATCGATGTACCTACCCCAAGCCCGAGCGGAATCAGAAAGCGTAAATGCTTCTTCCATTCCCGTGTAAAAATTCCGTTGATCGCTTCAATCAGCCGATCATAAATGCCAAGGACCACGGCGATCGTTCCCCCACTTACACCCGGAACGACGTCACTTGCGCCCATGAGCATGCCTCTATAAATGTTTTTCCACTCCCACATAAACGAATGATCTCCCTTTCTAAAATCAGTATCTTCTCTATTCTATCAGACATTTGTAAGATATTATGATACTTTTTTACAACCTATTATCATGATTCGAATCCTCGCCTTGTTTTATGGCGATATCCCCTCATGAACTCCTTTTTCTTTCGAGATCGCTCTCCTCTCCGCAAGCATCCGCAACCTTCTGGACTTGATTCCGGAATCGTTCGTAATCCAGTTCGTCGAGTTCACTGATTTTTACAGATTCTACAATATACACAGCGAAGCGCCATACATCGCTTCCCACTTTTTCTTTTTGAGCTAAGGCGATTTTATATAGAGCTTCAAGCACCCCATTCATGACACTCAGATCCTCGCAACCATAGATTCTCATTAAGTAAAAGCTCTTATATAAATAGTCCTCATAAAGGCGCGGCTCCATCACTAAGCGCAGTTCCCCCTCTTCGTCTGCATAATAACGATAGGGTTCGTACACCTCAGCAAGTTCATTCAAGAGAGATCCGATCCGGTTGATACAGTTGACGGCTGTATGCGGATCGTTAATGCCGGGGGAAATCGCTTTGACCGCAATCTCCACAAGCTTTTGAATTGAGAATTCAATATCCTGTATATCGGTCCGCTCGTTTCCGATCAGTAAATAAGCCAGACCTTCTTTCCCTTCCTTCTCTTCAATTGCTTCCCCTTGCGACCAGTATCTGTAAAGAGGAATCCCTTTCTGGATATAGTCTCCGATGTGGAACCGTGATTCGATCAGAAGATCATGATTCTGTGCCCAATTTATAATAGCTTTGAACTGGACAGATTGTAAGTATCCATTTTTCTCTGCGAGTACTTCCCGAAAGTCCGCCTTCCTTTTGCCCTCTAGATCACTTGGATCCCAATCGACCGCTTCTTTGAATTCCTTTTCCTCGAACGTCTTCTGAATCATGACCGCTGTATTATCTCTTATGGTAGCAATCAAGTTATTTACCTGGACGAACCTTGAGGAATGGTGGATAAATAGGATAAAAAAGGCCAGACAGATGATCGATACAACCACCGTAATCAACGGACTCAACAACGCCTGACTGTCTTCACTGCCGATAAGAGCCAAATTCAGGAGGACGAAAACAAAGCCGAACGAATAGACGCCCAGCACGTGCTGTGTCACACGACTCTTCATGAAATCCTGCAGCGTCCGCGGAGAAAACTGCGTCGTGTAGGTTGTCAACACGACCATAATCGTAGAAAAAGAGATCGTCGTCATCGTCAGGATCGAGGTAATCAAAGCGCCGTAAAGCGTCTGGGCAACGCTTTTCCCCATAAATAAAACGGGAGGAAGACTTCCTTCGATTTGAGGCACAACCCACTCATCGATCAGACTCGTTGCGATGACCATCAAAAAAGACCATAGACTGTATAAGGCCGGCAAGAACCAGAAACTGTCCCTGATATTGACCCACACTCTTTCTTTATTCATTTTATTTCCCCCTCTTTCCTTCCCTTATAGTTGCATGATTCCCCTTTTTCCGTTTCTCATCACCTACGATAACCGGAAAATCATCTCCTTGTTAGATGACTATGTCTTCCCCCTCGCCCTTACACCCAAAAGGAAGGATCACTTTAAAAAACAAAATAAGGACTAAAGTACCGAATGTTACTCTTCCAAAACCTACATGGAAGATTATGTTTCTTTAGGAAGTTTGCAGGGAATAAATGAACCAATCCATTCACTGAAAGGAGAAGTCATGAAAAAACAACTACGCAACCCTGTATTCATCATTTCCGCCTCTGTCATCTTGATTTTAGTTATTCTCGGAGCTGCTAATCCAGAAGGCTTCGGCCAAGTTTCGGGCCAGCTTTTTAATTTTACGACGATCAACTTTGGTTGGTTTTATCTCATATCTGTATTCGGCTTCGTCATCTTTCTCGTCGCACTTGCCTTAAGTAAATACGGGAAAATTAAATTGGGGCCACAGGATTCGAAACCGGAGTACCCCTTTTTCACATGGATCGGCATGCTGTTTTCAGCCGGATTTGGGGCAGGTCTCGTCTTTTGGGGTGTAGCCGAGCCGATGAGCCACTTTTTTGAAACCCCGTTTACCAATCTAGATGCCCAGACAGAAGAAGCAGCCCGCGTCGCTATGGGCTATTCCTTTTTCCACTGGGGAGTAAACCAATGGTCCGTATTTGCGATCGTCGGTCTACTTATTGCCTTTTTACAATTTAGAAAAGATAAGGAAGGTTTGATCTCGACCGCTCTTGAGCCTGTGTTAGGAAAAAGGCGCGGAGTGAAGATTACGATCGACTCCCTTGCTGTCATCGCCACAGTCATGGGGATCGCAACCTCACTTGGACTCGGAATCCTTCAGATGAACGGTGGATTGAATGCCGTATTCGGCTTACCGAACGAAACATGGGTACAGCTTGCCATCACGGGTGTCTTGCTCATTTTATACTTAACGTCATCCAGTACAGGATTAAATAAAGGAATCAAATGGTTGAGTAATGTGAACCTCGGCCTCTGCCTTGTGTTACTTCTATTCGTGTTTATCGCAGGACCTACGTTGTTTATTTTGAATACCTTCACATTAGGAATCGGAGATTATATCGCCAACTTCGTCAGCTACAGCTTACGCTTGAGTCCTTATGAAGGAAACGGGGCATGGCTCCAGGAATGGACGATCTTCTACTGGGCCTGGGTCATTGCCTGGTCCCCATTTGTAGGAGCTTTCGTAGCCCGTGTCTCCAGAGGACGGAGCATCCGCGAATTTATTTTTGGCGTGCTCGTTGTGCCCCCTGTCATCGCCTGCTTATGGATTGCAAGCTTCGGCGGAACGGCACTCAACAGCGATTTGAATAATGGAACACAGATCGCGGAGGCCGTGAACAACGACATCACGTTGGCCTTGTTCGAGACGTATCAGCACTTGCCGATGACGAACATTTTATCGTTCCTTTCCATTTTATTGATTGCCACTTTCCTTATTACATCCGCAGACTCCGCTACTTATATACTGGCGAGTATGACAACAGGCGGCAGTCTTACACCAGCCCTTCCGATCAAATTGACGTGGGGAATCTTGATGGCTGCCATCTCAGCCGTGTTACTCGTAGCCGATGGTCTCAATGCCTTGCAGACAGCCTCCCTCGTGTCTGCCCTGCCATTTACAGTCGTCATCATTCTGTTCGCTTACTCTTTTACGAAAATAATTCGTAAAGAAGAGATCCCACAACGAACAAAAGGGAAAAAGTAGCATTCAACGCTGATCCTCGTATGTAAAAGAGAACAAAAAAAGTGACTACCGCTAAAGTAGTCACTTTTTTTCATCTGATAAATCAACCAATCCCAGGCTCTCCTGGATCCTGAACAGAGAAAGGTTCCACATCACCGATACCAGGTTCACCTGGGTCTTTTGCTGCTAATTTAACAGACCCGATTCCCGGCTCTCCTGGATCTTTGGCCGCTAATTCAACAGACCCGATCCCTGGCTCTCCAGGGTCCTCCTGAGACGCCATCGGAGCCGATAGACTTCCTCCAATAAGTAACACCGCCAGTACAAATCCAACCAACCATTTCTTCATAAAAAGTCCTCCTTTTATTTATGTGCACCTGAAAAACGTGGGTGATTCAGGTAGATAAACGATTTAAATAAAAATCAGGCAATTGAGCGAAAAATTGGTCCCCGTATTCGGTAATAAAGCGTTCGCGGGAATGAATCAGCTCATTCCGGTCACCGAGCGCAGCACCAAGGTAGCATTGTTGAAAAGGGGTCAAGGATGTCAACGTCTTCAGTTTGGATGCGGCAAGATCGTGATCGCCTCTAGCCAAATCCAGATGGGCAGATTCGACTAAGTCCGGAGTATCCATATCCTTTTCCACCTTTTGATGTAAAGCAGCGATGAAAGGGATGGTACGGTGGCGTATTTCATCTTTTTCCGGCAAGTCGTATTCAAGCGCGATATGCAAAGCGTTACAAGCCTGATCCATTGCCAGCTCATAACTCTCAAAAACATGCGTCAGTGCAAGGGAGTGGTGCATCGTGGTAGATTTTCGTGGAGATAACTCGGTGTTGATGATTTTATAAGCGTATCTTCTTGCCAGCAGAGGGTTATTCGTTTTCCAGTAATGATGAAACAGCAACTCATTGTATCGAAGCTGAAAATAGTAATGCACGAGCGGCTCATTGACGCTACGGAGCAACTCATCACATATTTCAATACACTGATCCAATTTCGAGAATTTTTTTCTCCCATAATAATAATAAAGATAGATGAATTTATGGAGACATTTCAATGAGGGGTGGGTAAATGATCGATGATCGAGCCACTCTTCAGGGAATTCGTAATCACCTAGATGAATCCTAGTCAGCATCACCTCATAAAGGAATACAATATCTTCATCGAAATCGAATTTACGCATCACGATATTCAATTCACGGATGTAGCCGTTCATGTATAAAAACTCTGCATAGGCCAACTGGTTCTCAATTCCATCGGGACGAATCGTAAGACAATACTGCCGGGACAAATCACTGGCTGTCATTTTCGAATGACTTTTCAATAACCCGCTATAGTGCTCGTACAAGTCCGAGGTATACACCATCTGTAATGAATGGATCGGCTTCGGCTCAAGAACGTGACGAATCATGAGATCCCTCCTTTTCTCCTTACTACCCACAGTCTATTGCCTGCATTTGGAAAAGTCTAGTAGTTTCAAGACGTTTTATTTAAAAAAGTTCGATTTTTTATCAAAATTCAAACATTACAAGCAAAATTCGACACCATTCGCATAATCACGACGAAAAGCTTCATTTTTCTATCATGCCTATCCATTATGATTAAAGCTCTGCTACTACTAGAAAGTTTCCGTTTTTGGTACGAGAGATTAAAGGAGCGGGAACATCACGGCACAATTTGACTACCAATAGAAAAGCACCCATTCGATTTTCTTTCGGTAAATCGACACTGGAATTTAACAGGACTATGATAAAAAAGCTTCTGTCCTAAAGACAGAAGCTTTTTTTAAAAAACATGCTGGGTCAAAAACCATAGATTCCAGGCTACTAAACTATAAACTAGCATTTGTTCGACCTTTGAACCCGTCCGGAAAGTGAAAAAGAATTGCATATGTTTTCTCGAAAAGGGATAAATCAGCGGGATTCCTTTTTTCGTCAGGAAATCAGCGAAGAGATGGGAGATTCCCCCGATGATCATGCCGCTCAAATACAACCACGGAATTTGAAAATAGTGTTCAATGACCAGACTATATACATAGAGCAAGCCTATAAATAGAATAGAGTGGGTCATCTTCCTGTGGCTGCGGATCATCACGAGTACCGGCAGCAGGAGGAGAACGAATACCTTCAGTTGTTCCCTGTAAATATCTAAATAATGGGGCGCAAATAAATAGAATAGGAAGGCGAGGGAAAACACCGCTAACAATCCTCGCCAGAATTTATGCCCCAATGTTGAGGTAGGTGTGTCGATATCCGGCAGCAAAGAACCGAATAAAACAAATACGAAAAATAAAATCGTCTGGAATGGTCGATCAGCAGGAATCGTAATAGAAGGAACAAAGCTGAGCGCCGCCACTCCAAACGTAAAACCAACGACTTGGTGTCCAGGTGCCATCATGATGTTTCACAAGTCCTTTCTTCTAAATCAGGAGCCTAAAAACAATCCTCCGTAGATAAGCGAAATCAATATGACGAAAGCCGGATGAACCTTCATTCTTTCAATCAGCAGATAGCTGGCCACTCCGATAATGATCACCTGCCACCAGCCGATTTGAATCTGTGATTCTGCGAAAAAACGCCACGCCATAATACCGAGAAGAACTGCGATGGCCGGGCGGACATAGAGTGTCATCCGTTGTACTTTCGGTGAATCTTTATATTTGAACAAGAGGCGAAGCAGTAAGATCATTAAAATCAGAGAAGGGGCAACCGTCGCAAAGACTCCGACACCCGCTCCAAGTAAACCCGCTTGCTCATAGCCAATGTACCCGGCCATCTTTGTTGCAATCGGACCAGGCAATGCGTTCCCCATGGCCAGGACTTCACTGAACTCCTGGACCGACATCCATCCATAGCGATGAACGACTTCATTTTCGACTAATGGAATCGAAGCTGGTCCGCCACCATAGCCAAGGATGCCCGGAATGAAAAATGCGAGAAAAATCTCCCAGTAAATCATGATTCCTCTCCTTTCTCTGCCTGCTGATCCTTTTTAACCAATGCAGCGGCAAGCAGAAAAGCAATGATGATTCCCGGATGGATCCCTAAAAATTGCAAAGCAACAAAAACGACAACCGTCAACGCTAGGGTCGCGCTCCATCCTAATCCTTTTTTCGCCCTGTCAAAGAATTGCCATGTCAAAACAGCCAGCATGACCGCGACGACAGGCATGACCGCGCTGGTCATCCCGTTGACCCAGCTCACATCCTTCAAGGAAGTAAGCGTCCCGAGTAACACGATCATCAAGCCGATTGTGGGCAGAATCGTCGCGATTACAGCATTCAAAAGGCCAAACCAGCCGCTGACGCGGTAACCGATGTAGCCGGCCATTTTTGTTGCAATCGGACCGGGTAACGTATTTGCTAATGCCAGCAGATCCCCGAAATCAGAATCATTCATCCAGCGATATTTTTCTACAACCTCTTTATGTACGAGCGGAATTGAAGCCGGGCCACCTCCATAGCCAAGCATCCCCACTCTGAAAAATGCGATGAATAATTGCCACTGTTTCATGTATTGCACGTCCTTTACCACACTGCGATGGAACCGTCTGTTCTGGACTCTGTTCCTCCAGCGTATACCCCATTATCCGGATTTCGAATGATCATTTGACCACGGCCGAAGCTTGAAGAATCGAGCGCAACCTGAACGTTGTGACCTTTACGCTTCAAGCCTTGGGCGATATGATTCGGAAATCCAGGCTCTACCCAAAGCTCCTTCTCTTTCGTCCATTGCCACCTCGGCGCATCCAGCGCCATTTGTGGGTTCAGATGACAGTCTATGAAGTGACTGATCACTTGCATGTGTCCCTGCGGCTGCATGAATCCTCCCATTACGCCAAACGGCCCTAACGGATCATCACCTTTTGTAAGGAACCCTGGAATAATGGTATGAAAGGTACGTTTATTCCCTTCCAGCTTGTTTACATGGGTCGGATCCATCGAGAAGTTATGCCCCCGGTTTTGCAAGGCAATTCCTGTTCCAGGTACGACGAGGCCAGACCCAAATCCTTCATAATTGCTTTGGATAAACGAGACCATGTTTCCTTCACGATCAGCTGTCGCGAGATAAACTGTCCCTCCTTGAGAAGGTTCTCCTGCCTGAGGAAGTTGAGCTACGTCCATGATCTTCTCTGCCCTTTCCTGACCATACCCTTCAGAAAGCAATGCGTCAACGGAATGCGCCATGCTTCCCCGTTCCGTTATATGCTGATGTCCATCTGCATAAGCCAACTTCAACGCCTCAATTTGAGTATGGTAATCTTTCACCCGTAACGTCTCTTCAAATTGAAAATGCTTCGTCATATTCAATCCCATCAATGCTACGAGCCCTTGCCCGTTCGGCGGAATTTCCCACACGTCATACCCACGATAGTTGACAGAGATCGGTTCTACCCATTCCGGCTTATACGCCATCAAATCTTCTTTTCTCAAAAAACCGCCATATGTTTTGGAAAATTCATGAATTCGGTCTGCAAGCTCGCCTTTATAGAAAGCATTCCCCTTCGTTTCCGCAATGCGCTTTAATGTAGAGGCGTGATCGGGGGAAGACCACATTTCGCCTACCTCAGGGGCGCGGCCATCAGGAGCAAACGTTTGGAACCATGCGCTAAACTGCTCCTCTGTCAATTGTTCAGAAAAGCGTTCATACGCTTCTTTCCAGTGCTTGCCTAATATCGGGGTCAGCGGAAATCCTTCTTCTGCATAAGAGATCGCCGGCGCAAGTACTTCCTGAAAATCAAGCAGCCCGAATTTATCCGACAGTTCCGCCCACGCCGCCGGAGCGCCGGGAACTGTGACAGGAATGAACCCGTATTTCGGAATGTGTTCGCAGCCTTTTTCTTTGACCGCATCGATTGAAATCGAAGAAGGAGATGGACCGCTGGCATTCAGCCCGTACAGCTGGTCTTTCATCCAAACTAAAGCAAATGCGTCTCCCCCAATCCCATTGGATGTAGGTTCGACAACGGTTAAACAGGCTGCCGTGGCAATCGCAGCATCGACAGCGTTCCCACCCTTTTTCAAAATATCCCGGCCTGCTTGAGCGGCCAGTGGTTGAGAAGTGGCGACCATGCCTTTTCGTCCATAAGTCGTCATGCGGTGGGAATGATAAGGATTATGTAAAGCATCAAATGTTTTCAAACGATCACACTGCCCTTCTGCTTCATGTCATTATAGTACCATCAAAAAGAAACCCACATCACCTGTGGGTTCATTCATCACAATTTTTTTCAGGAAGGCCAAGTAACTGGAACTTCGGACCTTCAAACGTTTGCTTGCCTTCAATTGTCAATGATTCAGTTAAATGGATGATGCGCTTATCAATGGCAACAGGAATCGAGTTGATGTACTGAAGTTCGTCATCGGCTTCCGGGTCCCCGATCGTCATTCCGATATCGGGTTCACCACAACCGAACCCTGCAAAGAAGAGCCGTAACGCACCCGCTTCTTCATCTTCCAAAATCTGATGCAACAAGTCTCGTGCCTGATCCGTTATGTTCATAACCAGTCCTCTCCTTCGACTATAAAATACCATATTCTCTGCACATTGCGAAACATATATGTTTCACGTGAAAAAAACAGAATAAAATAGAATTTCTGATTTCTTTGTCACACTCCGAAAGATGCTCCATGCAAAAAAGCCTTCAAGGAAGAATCCTTGAAGGCTTTTTGTATGTTTCTATTATACAGCTTTTGCATTAATTTCGACATCGATATTGCCGCGTGTCGCTTTTGAATATGGGCAGACTTTATGCGCTTCCTCAGCAAGAGCTTCCGCTTCCTCCTGAGAAACTCCTTTAATATGAACGTTCAAGACAACGCCCACTTTGAAGCCATTGTCAGACTCGTCCTTCAGAAGGCTGACATCAGCTGTAATTTCTGAGTCAATATCTTTCTTCTGCTTACTAGCCACAAGGTTGAGTGCCCCATCGTAGCAAGCGGAATAGCCTGCAGCGAAAAGTTGTTCAGGGTTTGAACCTTCTTCTTTCCCTTCACCAGGCATCGATAGGTTCAGATCAATCAGACCATCATCAGATTTCACATGACCGTTACGGCCACCTTTTGCTGTAGCATGTGCAGTAAACATTACATTACTCAATATCATCACTCCTTGAAAGGTTGTATGAATCGTCACAAAACTAATTTACCACATTTTTTTCCCTGTTAAACATGATCATCACTCGATCAGCTCATAATCCTTCTTCAACGAATCGGGAGCCATCTTGACCATCAGCTGCAAGACGTAGGTGAACACCGCAAGATCATCTACAATTCCGAAGAATATTAAAAAGTCTGGAATCAAATCCCACGGGAACAGTAAATAGAGGATAAGAAAGAGGACAGAAAGCCACTTCTTTTCCTTACTTACTTCCTTTGATCGGAAAAAGCGCATCAGAAACGGGATCGACTTCCGGACATTGAAAACGAATTTGATCCGTCGCCAAAACTTCAACAAAAAACATCACTCCTTCTTCTGTTTATACCCTTCAGGTAACTTCTGTAAGCAGTCACAATTGCGAAATAAATGCGTATGATTTAACATAAGAAGGTGAATGCGCGATCTGACAAAGCGATATACAACCATACATACCCAATAGATAGAACGTACTAAAGGGGGGATATCGATCATGAAAATCTTATTATTAAACGGTACGATCGTGGGATCGAAAACACGGACACTTCTTGATGAAATCGATCATTATATAAAAGAACTCCCGACTTCCCACCAGACAAAAATCGTGGATTTGGAAAATTATCAGCTGCAGTTCGTCGATGGGCGCCCTGTCGAAGAATACAATGATGATATGCAAAGCCTGATCAAAGAAGTGGAAGAGGCCGATGCTTACGTGATTGCCACTCCGATTTTCCAAGGATCCATTCCCGGAACATTGAAAAACGTTTTTGATGCCGTATCTCCTCTTGCGATGCGCTATAAGCCCGTCTCCATCGTGGCAAACGGCGGTACACTGCAGCATCACCTTGTTGTCGAAAATCAACTTAAGCCTATTTTAAATTATTTCCGGTGCATGGTCACTCCTAACTATGTTTACACGCATACGAACCATTTCTCTACTCAGGGAGAACTGATCGATGAAGACGTACGTAGCCGTCTGAAGGAAATGACGAGAGTATTCAATCAATACATGCAAATGAGCCGTGAAATCGAGCCGGATAAATAATCAAAATCCCCTGCTAGTCTAAACTAGCAGGGGATTTGTTATGAAGGGGCTCTAGTGTTCGTCCATAGGGTGGTTAAGAAGTTTCCGTTAGGTTGGGAGTGGCGGGAAATCGCGAGACTCCTGTGGGAGAAGGTGACAGACTGAGGCCCCACAGGAACGTTCCGAGGAGGCTCAGCGTCTCCCCCACGGAAAGCGAGTGATTTCCCGAACTTCCTACATCACGTCACATAAACGGAAATAGCAGAGTCCTCCTAACACCTTTACACAAGATTCATAACTTTTGTCACATAGTTTTGAGTTTCCTGGAAGGGTGGGATCCCTCCATATTTGTCAACATTTCCAGGCCCGGCATTATAGGCGGCCAGAGCCAATTGCTGATTGCCGTCATAACGGTCCAGCATCTGCCTTAAATATTTCGTTCCACCCATCACATTCTCCTCTGGATCAAAGGAGTTGGTCACCCCGAGCCCTCTGGCCGTCGCAGGCATCAATTGCATCAACCCTTGCGCACCAGCATGACTTACGGCTGAAGCTTTGAAGTTGGATTCGGTCTGGATGACGGAGCGGATCAACGATTCTTCAACACCGTAACGTTCAGAAGCTCGCCGGATGATCTCATCCACAGCCTGACTCTTCCCAGAAGCTTGCACAGGCATCTGTTGAACAGTTGGAGAAATCGTATGTACAGGAAGTTGAGGAAAAGCATCGAATGTCGTCATTTTTTTAGGGAGCGTCTGTTGTTGTGGCTGGCTCATAGCCGCCTGGAGAACGCTTTGAAAGGCTAAGTCCCGAATTTGGCTTTCGTAACCTTCCGTCGAGCGGCCATCCAGCATCGACATGGTTTGCATATGGATAAAGTTTTGCAATTGGACAAAATCCATAAATCCACCTCATTTTTCAATCTTTTCTTAATTTTACACGATACCCCTATAACCGGCAATCGTTCATTAGAAAGGGATTATGTGACATAGATTCCATATGAAGACAAAAGTTGAGAAAAAAGATGAACAAACCACCATTTAAATCGGCACTTTCGACAGCTTTTTTCCCAAAGCAGAGTCCCTTCAAAGGATGATATAATTATAGGCAGCAAAAGAGGTTGCATGATCAACTGTTTTTACTTGAAACGATGTCTCTTTTGTCATTGTCGAATCACCCTTACATGATTCTTTCTCCGTTGGAAAGAATAAACCTTGTAGATTTCATTGTCTGTCTCCTCCAACCAAGAGGCATGGCAATAACCCTTATTGGACATCCAATAAGGGTTTTTTATTTATGTAAAACTAAATGAATGATTCCCGTCTCCTTCTGCATATAGATGAAGTAAAGGAGGGGATGAATATGGCAAGCTTCAAGTACGACTCAAACGTTCTCTTATACTTAGCCTCCATCATCGCAGGATATGCACTCATCGAATTATCCGAATTGGCTTTAGGTGATTTCTTTTCCGCACTGTTTTTCTATGCTGGCCTCATTGCGATGGCTTTCTTCTCGTTCGTTCTTATATTTATAGCCTTTTTCAACTTTTTTTATAAAAACTAGCAACCTCCGGGAGCTGTCGAAATGACAGCTTCTTTCTTATGTTCACACGATCACTTTTATATGCGAAGGCAGAACTTGAATGGATACAGGCAAAGGATCGCCCTCTTCCCCATCGACATTGGTCACTAGCTTTTCATTAGAGGAAATATGTACCTTCTCTGTTGTGAAATACTCGACATCTTCCTCTTCTTTCAATCTGCCTCGCATGATGGACGTGACAATGGCAGCCATTCTCACCATATTCACATTTTTGATAATATATCCGTGGATAACCCCGTCATTCACCTCTGCTTCCGGCGCAATGTTTTCAAAGCCTCCGGTTGAATTCGTCAAAGCAGCGAGAAATAGGAAGGAGTCCCCTTCCCACACGTTGTCATCATATTCGAGTTTGAGCGGGTAGCTTGTGTTGGACGTTAAGGTTCGGAAGCCCTCCATCACGTAGGCGAGTGGACCGAATTTCGTTTTCTGTTCCGGCGTCACTTCGTAAGTGGCTTCGGCAAGAGCTCCTACAGCCACGATATTCACGAAGTAGCGATCATTAAACTTTCCGATATCCACGAACTTCGTCTCATCAGAACGCAGACGTTCGATCGCTTGTTCAGGATTCAACGGAATGTTCAAAGCCCTCGCAAAATCGTTGACGGTCCCAAGCGGAATAATTCCAAGCGTGGGTCTGTGCTCCTGATCCACCATCCCGTTGATCGTTTCATTCAATGTCCCATCACCGCCAAGCGAAACGACAAGATCGAATTCATTATGGCAGGCATCCTGACAAAACTTCGTAGCGTCGAGTTCCTTTTCCGTCTGGGCTATTTCCACATTGTAATCCTTATCCTCCAAGATCGATTGAATCCGTTCAACATGATCAAGGGCTTCTTCCTTACCAGAAGAAGGATTTACAATCAGCATCGCTTTCTTCATCCAAAATCCTCCCTATTCTCTACACTGATTTCGGGCTCCAACGATAGAGCTTTTTCATTGGTGAAAACCCGATCGATTCAAAAAAGAGTTCGGCCTTTGGATAACTCGCAAGCATGTCTAATTGAACGCCGGTCACACCGCGTTCATGCATCCATTTCATTAAAGCCTCACAAAGCTCTGTCCCGATCCCTTCCCTACGATAAAATTCATCGACGAAAATTTCGCGTACACAGCCATATTCAGATTCACTCCCAGGGTTTTCAATTGTCCCGAAAATATAGCCGATCATTTCCCCGCTTTTTTCCGCAATCAGTAATTTTTGACCATCATCATTCCCGAAAAGCTGATCAGCTGCCCAGTATTTCCGCTCCCTCAAACGATCGGACAGCGGACCGTTTTCATGCTCCCGTACAATATGGAAATGCTCTATCGCATAACGAGTGAAGTGCATTAAATCCTTCTCTTTCGGTTCGCGAATCACTGCCATGCTGCTCTACACCTCCTAATTATTCAAAACGACCTGATATTCAGGCGTCTGATTGATGATGTCTCTCGCAAAAGAACAGACCGGGTCAATCTTCATTTTATTTTTTCTGGCTTCATTCACCGCATAATCAACCAGTTCTTTCCCTAATCCCTGTTCACGCTCATCAGGTTTGACTTTCGTGCTTGTGATGACAAGAAGGTCCTGATCCGTTTCAAAAAGCATTTCCGCCTTAGGATCTTCTTTTTCTCCTATATAAAAACGATTTTTCTCTTGCTGGATGTCGCTCATTTTATCCTTCCTTTCCTCTAGACACCATACCCGTTTCATCAAAAAGCTATGCCTTTCGCAGGGAAAATATGGCTAGAAATCGTTCTGTCATTCATCAGCTTTTTGTGTTTGAAGCGTTGTTTCTTTACATTAGATTATTCATTTTCCCATACTGATCGATTAAGCGGAAATATATTTTATAGCATAAAAAAGAGAGACAGATACCTGTCCCTCTTCCCTCATTCACCACAGCTGCAAACCGATGGCGGATAGGATCAACGTAATACTCAAAACCTTCACCCAAAAAGGAATGTGGTCGCGTCCATTCTGGTTGATTTTTTCTTCCTGTTTTTGCACTTCGTTATATTGGTTTGGACTACAGCACCCCATCAGGCAATTGGTTTCAGCTCTTCTTCAAGAGGAATTTCCTTACTCAATCCTCTACGCGCAGCTATGAAGAAGGCTGTCACCACTCCAATCGTTATAATGGCGGCTACTACGTACGATACGTTCAGTGATAAACCGAAGCCGATTTGGGCGTTCAAAATATACGTGAAGGTGGCCATTGTCATAAACGTAGCCGGGACCGCTGCGATCCAATAATTTTTCCGTGACAGGAACAGATACATTGCCCCTACCCAAAGCGCAATCACGGCGGTGGACTGGTTCGCCCAGGAGAAATATCTCCATAGCAGCGTGAAATCAATTCGAGTCAGGATGAAAGAAATCGCAAACATCGGGAGAGCGATCCAAATTCTGCTCGCTACTTTCTTTTGAGAAATGTTCAAGTAATCGGCAATGATCATGCGGGCACTACGGAAAGCCGTATCCCCTGATGTAATCGGAAGTATGATGACACCAAGAACAGCTAGTGTCCCTCCAACAGCTCCAAGCATCGTGATAGATACTTCACTGACAACCGCTGCTGGTCCACCATTTGCGAGCACCTCATTCAATCCGCCTGAACCGTTGAACAAGCTCATAGCAGCAGCTGCCCAAATCATAGCGATGATCCCCTCGGCAATCATCATTCCGTAGAAAATGCGACGCCCTTGTTTTTCTTTTTGCGTCGTACGGGAGATGATCGGAGACTGTGTCGCATGGAATCCAGATAGAGCACCACAAGAAATCGTCAAGAATAACAACGGAAAGATCGGTGCGTTATCAGGGTGCATGTTCGTAAAGGACAACTCCGGAATCGGTGCGCCTGTAACGATTAGAGAAACCCCGACACCAATGGCACTGATAAGTAATAGGGCTCCAAAAATCGGGTAGAAGCGGCCGATGATTTTATCGATCGGAAGCATCGTCGCTAATAAATAATAAGCGAAAATCGCTCCAAGGATGACTGGTAACGACAGCCAACTGTTTGTCATGTTATGAAGCAAATCGGCAGGGGCTGTAACAAAAACAGTTCCTACTAGTACAAGTAATAGAATCGCAAAGGCATTCACGACGTGCTTCATGACTTTTCCAAGAAATTTACCCGCTAGCTCCGGCAAGTGGGCTCCGCGGTTTCGAATCGAAATCATACCTGTCAGATAATCGTGGACGGCTCCGGCGAATATCGCTCCGAACACGATCCATAAGAAGGCGACAGGTCCATATAAAGCACCGAGAATCGGTCCAAAAATCGGTCCTACTCCCGCAATGTTCAACAGCTGAATGAGTGAATTTCTTTTTTCACCCATCGGCAGGTAATCGACGCCATCATTATTCGAATAGGCTGGAGTCGGGCGGCCTTCGTTCACGCCGAAAACTTTCTCTACATATTTACCGTACGTAAAATATCCAATAATTAATAGGGCAATACTGGCAAGAAACGTAATCACAGCAGTTTCCTCCTCGTTCTGTTTTGTAATCGCTTACAAAAAGAATAGCAGGAGAATGCTTACAACATGTTGGTTCATGTTTAAGATGTCGAAAATTGCGTTTAAGATGCAAAAAAACGAATCTGAAAATAGACAGATCCGTTTTATAATTCCAGTTTATTCCGTAACCCTTTGACATAATTGCGGCTGACAGACAGCTGATCCTGAAGCCCGCGCAGTTCCAATTGGTACGCCCCGTTGAACCAAGGAGTCAGTCGGTCGACATAGTTCAGGTTCACTAAATAACTTTTATGGATTCGGAAAAAAGAGAACCCTTCTAGACGCTGCTCGATTTCCTTGAGCGGCGACTTCGTTTCATACGTACGGTTTGGACAGACGATTTTTGTCACCCGATCCTCTCGGAAGACGTACAAAATATCATGAGGGTCGAGGTAATAGATTTCATCCCCTTCAATGGCAAGCTTCGATGGCTTTTCACGCTCAGCAGGCTCTGGCTTGTGCATTTTTTTCTTTAGCCTTTCGACCGCATCCGCGAGCTGCTCTTCTTCAAAGGGCTTCAAAAGATAGTCTACCGCTTCATGGCGGAACGCTTCCACCGCAAAATCAGGATAAGCGGTGGCAAACACAATATGAGGAACCTTTTTCAATTCCTGGACAGACTTCGCCACCTCCATCCCGTCCATCTTCGGCATCTCCACATCGAGAAACAGGACATCCGGCTGGAGCTGGATCGTTTTCATCAACGCCTGTTCGCCAGAATCTGCCTCCCCTACGATCTCAACGAATTCATGCTGTTTCAGTAGATAAATCAGCTCTTCCCGACTGAAACGTTCGTCATCGACGACGATCACTTTCATCACTTCGCTCATGCGGACACCTCCTCTTTTTCTAGTGGGATGATAAACGATATCTTTGTCCCTTCACCAGGTTCACTTTCGATCAATAGCCTGGAAGTTGCTCCATGCATATGCTCGAGACGCTTGTTGACATTATACAACCCAAGCCCCGTCCCTTTCTCCGACTCTACCTCTTGTGTTCCGAGCAGCGAGAGTCGTTCTGGCGATATGCCGCTGCCATTATCAGTGACCGATATTTTGACCCCTCGTTCCTCCTGCTGAATCGAAAGATGGATCCGGCAGTCCCCTTCCTCATCTTTGATCCCGTGCTTAATACAGTTCTCGACAATCGGCTGTAAGGTGAGCGGGGCAATTTTAGCGGACAATGCTTCCGGATCGACGCTGTAGTTCACATGCAACTTATCGACAAAACGCGTCTCTTCTATTAATAAGTAAGACTTCACGTGCTTCAGCTCTTCCTCAAGGGATGTCCACGTTTTTGTCGTCGCTCCTAGATTTTGTCGAAAAAACTTTGATAGAGCGATCAACAGACTCCTCGCCTTATCCGGCTCTGTCCGAATCAGTGACACCATCACGTTCAGAGAATTGAACAGAAAATGGGGATTCACTTGCGCCTGAAGCGCTTTGACCTCTGCTTCTCTTGCCAGCTCCTGAGCTTTTTCTGCTTCGGCAATCTCCAGCTGTTGGCCAAGCAGGGCGCTCAACCCTTGAATCAGTTCGAGTAAAACGTTCGACACTTCTTTTTCTGACCGGACGTAAAATTTCAACGTTCCGACGACTTCTTTTTTGCGCTTCAGCGGGGCGATGACAGCCGCTCCAAGCGGACAGTCTGGATGCTGACAGCTGATGTCGCTGTGCCGGGCGACAATCAATTCTCCTTTTTGAATCACTTCTCTCGTCGCATTCGTCTGAATGTTTTCCCCTGCCTGATGGTGATCATCCGCTTGTCCTACATGCGAAAGAATCGTCTTCCGATCCGTCATCGAAATCGCGCTGACCTCCACCTCATCATAAATAATTTGACAAACCTTGTGAGCAGACGCTTCATTCAAGCCTTTTCTCAAATAAGCAATCGTCGATTCCGCAAGCTTCAAAGCCTTCTGCGCCTGAATCGCTCCCGCCTTCTCTTCTTCATTTAACACATTTCGGATGATTAATAAAAACAAAGCGGATCCCACACCGTTTGCGGCAATCATCGGCACGCCGATCTCCTGAACCAGCTCCCATGCGCGGGCAAACGGTGACGCCACCAATAAAATGATGCCCATCTGGACGGTTTCAGCAAGGGCTCCAACGAAAAGAGCCGTTTTCAATTTCAGAGGTCTGTCCTTTTTATGAAAATACCCGGCAATTACCCCCGCTACGACCGCCGATATTCCACAGGCAAGTCCTGTGAAACCGCCGAGCGAAAAGCGGTGGATCCCGGCAATCAAACCGGCACCGATTCCGATTCGATAGCCACCGAATAAACCAGCTGCCACAATCCCGATGACCCTCGAGTTGGCAATCGCTTCTGATTCCCCAAGGCCCATCACCCAATCATTGAATTCAAACGTAGACGTATCGTAGGTGATGCCCGTGTACGTTCCGATGATTCCAAACAGACCAAAAAAAGCAATGGCCATATATTGCTGCCCCGTATTCAACGTTTTCCGGTCGATCAATTCACGAAAAAAACGGAACCGGGTAATGATAAAGGCGACGGTCACAATGATCCCGAGCCGCTCAAGCATCGGCAAAAACAATTCGAACATCCGCTTTCGCCCTCTCCTCGTAGTTTACTCTTATTGTATCATGTCTGAAAACGTTTCATACGGAGCGGGAAACTGATACACTATAGGGAACGAAAAGAACGAGGTGATTGACATGACGTTGAAAACCGCGATTGTCCAAATGGATATTGCGTTCGGAAACCCGGAAGAAAACCGAAAACAAGCGAAAAAACATATCGAAACAGCCATAGAAAACGGTGCCCAAGCCATCGTCCTGCCCGAGTTGTGGACGACAGGTTACGATTTGAGCCGCTTTGACGAAATAGCAGAAACCCTGGAGGGTCCTACCCATCAAATGCTGAGTGAGCTTGCCTCCTCCAACCGTGTCACTATCTTAGGTTCGGTTGCGGAGCGGGAAGGCGACCACTTCTTCAACACCCTTGTAGTTTACAACGACCAAGGTGAGCTCGTCTCCACTTACCGGAAAGCTCACTTATTCCGATTGATGAATGAGGAGAAGTTTTTAGAATCCGGCAATACAAAAGGAAACTTCACGATGGCAAACGTTCCGGTCGCAGGCGTCATCTGCTACGACATCCGCTTCCCTGAATGGATGCGCACCCATATGCTCGACGGTTCAAGAGCCCTATTCGTCGTGGCCGAATGGCCGAAGCCACGCGTCGATCACTGGCGCAACCTTTTGATTAGCCGTGCAATCGAGAACCAGTGCTTCGTCATCGCCTGCAACCGTGTCGGCGAAGATGCCAACAACACGTTCGGCGGACACTCGATCGTTGTGGATCCGTGGGGAACTGTTGTGGCGGAGGCTGGAGAGGAAGAAGAGATTCTCTATGCCGAGGTGGACTTCTCAGATGTTGAAGCGATCCGTGAACAAATTCCAATCTTCCAAGACCGACGTCCTAATTTGTATGAATAGTACTGCCCTTTTGACGAAGCCCCGTTAAAGGGGCACCTACCTAGAACAAAACTAGTGAGGAATGGTTTCGTCACTCCCCCTTTTTATAAACATGCTTCTTATAATGTTTCCGTTCATCAATATGACGTGAGGAGGGTTTGGAAATAGCGAGACTCCTATGGGAGGAAGGGCAGGGTGAGATCCCGCAGGAGCTTGCGACGAGGAAGCTCAGCGCCCGCCCATGGAAAGCGAGTTATTTCCAGACCCTCCATCCTCCTACATGTTAAACGGAAACCTCTAAAGCTATAGAAGCATGTAAATAAAAAAATCCTTCAGCCTATTTAGCTGAAGGATTTTTTTCGTAAGGTGGTTGTTGATAAAAGTAATTGGGCGTGTCCATCCGATTCTCGTAGGAAGAATGGAAAATGCCTGTAGATGCCGGCGATACGGGTGGAATGAGCCACGTCCAGTCCCCTGTCGCATCTCGGCCCGCTTCCTTCTCTTTTCGTTCAAACACATGGAATTGCTGGGCGGCAGTATGGTGATCGACGATGCTGACCTGATCAGCTTTATACGAATAGAGCACAGCTTGATTCAGCTCAACGAGGGCACGATCTTTCCAAAGCGAGGCATTTCGTTTCGTATCAAGCCCCATCGCCTCGCCAATTGTCGGAAGCAGATCATACCGGAAGTCATCCGCTAAGTTCCTCGCCCCGATCTCTGTCCCCATATACCATCCATTGAACGGCGCTGCCGCATAGTGCAGACCACCGATTTCAAGGCGCATATCGGAAATGAACGGAACAGCGTACCATTTGATCTCTAACTCCTGAAACCATTCGAATTCAGGATGCCTGAGCGGAACCTCCAGCACACTCTCCTCAGGTACGGGAAACCATTTAGGTGTCTGTCCGTCGATCTGGATAACAAGCGGCAGGACATCGAATGCCGTCCCCTTCCCTTTCCAGCCGAGCTCCATGCACCGCTTCGTAAATTCAACAGAAGCCGGATCGCCTAGAATTCCATCTGGGGATTCATAGCCTGCATAACGGACAAGCTGATGATTCCATAGACGAATCTCCTCTTGATGACGCTTCGGTTTAAAAATCGAAATCGTCGAGCGGATCTTCCCGCCATTCGTTGCGTAGTCGATATGCTGAAGCAAGACATCGTAAATGTCTTCTTCTTTATCTACATGACGTTGATCAAATACTTGTAAACTATCCCAGAACAGACGGCCAATGCAACGATTACTGTTTCTCCAGGCCACTTTTGCCCCGTACCCAAGCTCTTCATACGTATGATCATACGTGCCGGAGGTTTCGATTTGCTCGCGCACTTGAGCCAACCGTTGCTCGAGGCCTTGTTTTCCTTTTTCTATATAAAATTGCCGAATAAACGATTGCGCTTCCTCGTAAAGTTGATCGTTCAAGGTAATGTCTCCTTTATGGCTTTCTGCCCTACATCCTATCACAAATGTAGCCAAAAAGCCTTAACCATCACCTATTTGACTCTTCTCGCTGCCTGTTGGACAGGGTCCCACACACTGTTATAAGGAGGAGAATAAGCAAGGTCCAAGTCTTCCAGTCCTTCTAAGTCCATTTCATGATAGAGCGCCGTCGCCAATACGTCGATCCGCTTGTCGACACCTTTTTTGCCGATGATCTGTGCTCCCAGAAGCTTTAACCTTTCCGGCTCATAAATCAGCTTCAAGGTCATCCGATCCTCTTTGGAATAGTACCCGGCACCGTTCGTGGATTGGACTGTGACCGATTCAAACGGGATATGCTCCTGCTCCGCCTCTTTCTCTGACAAACCGGTCCGAGCGAGTGTTAAGTCGAAGAACTTCAGAATCGATGTCCCGACAATCCCCCGAAAAACTTTTCGGCGATTGACCATGTTCAAACCGGCGACACGCCCCTGTTTATTGGCATGTGTTCCAAGTGGTATGAAGTCAGCCTTCTGTTTGATTCGGTGAAACTGCGTCGCACAGTCCCCCGCCGCATAAATATCGAGGATGCTCGTTTCCATGAATGCATTGACATCGATCGCCGCTTTGATGCCAGTGGAAATGCCTGTCCCCTCAAGAAAAGAAGTATTCGGGGTCACACCGGCAGCCACGAGGACCATGTCGGTGCTGTATTCGCCCTTATCCGTTACAATCGTCTCTACTTTCCCATCCCCTTTAAAAGCTTCTACCGATTCATTCAGGCAAAGTTCGACTCCATGGCGCTCGGCTTCTTCATGTATCTTTTCACTCATCTCTTCATCAAAAATTTTACCGAGACGATCGCCTCGATCCATGATTCTGACTTCCTTGTTCAGCTTTCGGAAGCCCTCCGCCATCTCAAGCCCAATATAGCCTCCACCGATGATCGTGACCTGTTTGACTTCTGCGGTCAGCCCATCCATGATGGCTTCTGCATCCGGAATCGTTTTTAATGTGTAGATCCCTTCAAGGTCCTTTCCTTCCCACGGGGGCATGATCGGGGATGCCCCTGTCGCGATCAACAACTTATCATAAGACTGTTCTACCTGGTTTCCCTGCTTTTGATCCGTTGCATACACGATTTTTTTATTACAATCGACGCTCGTCACTTCATGGCTTGTCCGCACATCGATGCCGTATTTATTTCGGAAGGTCTCCGGATCCCTCGCAATCAAATCGTCTGTCGAATCGACATCTCCACTGATCACATACGGAAGTCCGCACTGACCATAGGATGTGATTTCCCCTTTTTCAAACACCGTAATGTCGTTCCCTTCACTGTTGCGGACGATTTGCATCGCGGCGCTCATGCCGGCCGCGTCTCCGCCAATAATCACGATTTTCATATAAAAAACCACCTCGACTTCTTATTCTGCTATTTATGCTTACCCTTTCAACCCTGAATCATAACCATACCCTCAATCGTATAGAGGTTCTTATATCCTCTTCATGCTTGTTCCCTTCGCTTCGAATTCCATGTTACACTATCGTTATCTATTTTTATGATTTTTCAGATAAACCTATAAAAGGCGGGATCCTATGAAAGAATTTCCTTTATCCGATGCGCTTCAGCGCTTACCGGATCAATTTTTTGCAACGTTAGTCAAAAAGCTTGATGATTACCTCGAACAGGGGCACGACGCCCTGAACCTCGGTCAGGGAAATCCAGACCAGCCGACACCTGATCATATTGTCAAATCCCTGCAGCAAGCGGCGGAAAATCCAGAGCACCACAAATACCCTCCTTTTCATGGCTTCACGTTCCTGAAAGAAGCTGTCGCAACCTTTTATAAAAGGGAATACGGAGTGGAGCTTGAGCCTGAGACCGAAGTGGCGATCTTACCCGGGAGTAAGACCGGTCTTGTGGAACTGAGCCAGTGTTTCCTCAACCCTGGCGATGTCGCGCTAATGCCTGATCCAGGGTACCCTGATTATTGGTCCGGTATTGAAATGGTCGGCGCCAAAATGGAGCCGATGCCACTGCTTCGCGAAAATGATTTTCTCCCGGATTATGATGCCATTGATCCAGAGGCGCTCGAAAAAGCTAAACTGCTCTTCATCAATTACCCGAACAACCCTACAGGGGCGGTCGCCAACCGCGAGTTTTTTGAAGAAACGATTGAAAAAGCGAACGAGCATGATCTATGCGTCATCCATGATTTTGCCTACGGCGCGATCGGGTTTGATGGAAAAAAACCGCTCAGCTTTCTAGAGCTTCCAGGTGCAAAAGATGTTGGCATCGAAGTATACACTATGTCGAAAACGTACAATATGGCGGGGTGGAGAATTGCGTTTGCGGTCGGAAACCCTAGCGTGATCCGTGCTCTTGAAATCATACAGGACCACTATTTCTGCAGTGTGTTCGGTGCGAAGCAGGAAGCTGCCGCTACGGCCCTTCTTGAATCCCAAGAATGCGTGGAAGAGCTGAATGAAACGTATGAGAAGCGTCGCGACTTGCTTGTCGGTGGTCTAAAAGAGGCAGGCTATGATGTCCAGCCTTGTCACGGCTCGTTCTTCGTCTGGCTCCGCGTACCAGAATCGTACACATCAGAAGGATTCGCAGACGCACTCTTAAACGAAGTGGGAGTTCTTGTTGCTCCAGGAAACGGGTTCGGCAAGTCCGGAGAAGGATATGTAAGGCTCGGATTGAACAACTCGGAAGACGTACTAAAAGACGCCCTAGAACGCTTCCGTACCTTCCTAAACAAATAAGATCTATTAAAATGCCCTATCCATTCAAGTTTTGGCTTGAACGGCTTCCGTTTAGATAAGAGAGATTGGAGGGACGGGGAATGACTCGCTTTCCATGGCGGGCGCTGAGCTTCCTCGTCGCTTTGCTCCTGCGGGATCTCAGCCTACCCTTTCCTCCCATAGGAGTCTCGCCATTCCCCGTCCCTCCTGCCAGATTACGTGAACGGAAACATCACTTTTTTAGTGTGTTACGAAATGAATAGGACAGCGGAAGGCTAGTCCTTTCCACTCAATCTTTTTCATTTCAATCGACAAACCTTTTATAAAAAAATAAATTTAGACAAACGAAAACGCTCAGGAAGCCCTGAGCGTTCTTTTTTTATCTATTAAAATGGAAATTCACGATAGCCATTCATGACACCGATCCATTTGACGGTCGTGAACTTGTCTAGTGCCCACTCACCGCCGAATCTTCCGAGACCGGATTCTTTCTCGCCACCAAAGGCAACGTGTGCTTCATCATTTACAGACTGATCATTAATGTGAATCATACCTGTCTCAACTCGCTTCGCCACTTCGACTCCGCGATTCACATCTTCTGTGAAGACAGATCCGCTCAGTCCATAAGGCGTACCGTTTGCTGCTTCAATCGCTTCCTTGTCATTCGCCACTTTAATAATAGAAGCAATCGGGCCGAACATTTCATGGTTCGCGACCGGCATATCATTCGTCACATTCGTGAGCACGGTCGGCTGCATGACGTTTCCGTCTGCTTTTGCCTCACCAACTAACATTTCGGCTCCTTGATCAAGACTTTGCTGAACTTCATCCTGAATACGTTCGATCGCTTCACTGTTAATCAGTGGACCAACGACCGTATCTTTTTCTGATGGGTCACCAGCTTTTAAGCCTGCCACTTTTTCTTTGAACTTCTCAACAAACTCATCGTGCACGGATTCGTGAACAATGATTCGATTCAAGGACATACAAATCTGCCCTTGGTGCAAGTACTTACCGAACGCTGCTGCTTCTACCGCTTTATCGAGGTCAGCATCATCTAAGACAAGCATCGCGTTGTTCCCGCCCAATTCAAGCGCAGTATCTTTGATGTGTTTTCCTGCTAGTTCACCGATGTGGCTGCCCACTTCTGTGGAGCCGGTGAAGGAAATCAGCTTCGGCGTCGGATGAGTGACGAACGCATCTCCGATTTCAGAACCGCGTCCGACGACTACGTTCACGACACCTTTCGGGAAGCCGGCTTCTTCAAATAGATCGGCAATAAGCAAACCTGATGTCACCGGTGTATCGGATGCCGGTTTCACCACTACGGTATTACCAGTCGCTACCGCCGGAGCAATCGATCTCATCGCCAAATGGAATGGGAAGTTCCACGGTCCGATGACCCCGATCACTCCTTTTGGAGAGCGATACACACGGTTTTCTTTCCCTGGTGTATTCGACGGCAGAATCTGTCCGCTCATTCGCGTCGGAAAGCTTGCCGCTTCTCTTATGATTCCGGCAGCTGCCTGGAATTCGACTTCTGCTTTGACAAGCGTACTTCCTGATTCTTTTACAAGCCAGTCGATAATTTCACTTTTTCGATCCTGGACAATATGAAGCAGATCATCAAGGTGCTTCTGCTTTTGGCGCGGTGTTAGGGCTTGCCAGTCTGCTTGAGCATCTTCGGCAGCTTGATACGCTTCATTCAAATCATCTTCGTTCGCAGACGGAATCGTTGCGATCGTCTGCTTTGTATAAGGATTTATATTATCAATCGTTTTTTCACTAGAACCTGTTTTCCATTCTCCATTAATAAACTGTTGATTATATACTTTCGGACTCATGATTGAACCTCCTACAGTCAATTTTAGTCACAATCCTTATTTTCCACTGAGAGATGTGTCTAAAACATGTTCGAGCACATCACGTTTATGACGAGGGAATCGTCATTAGCATATCAACGTGCGGAATCCCGTCCTCCAAATAGACGTCGGACACTTCTTCAAAACCGAAGGATCCATAGAAATTCCGGAGGTGCTCCTGTCCATGCAGCCATATGTGATGAACATTTTTTTCGTTTTTCAAAAGATCGATCGCACGATTCATCAGTGGATAGGCAAGCCCTTTGCCACGATGTTCTTTCGTTACAATCACCCGCCCGATCGAGTAGTGCTCGTCCTCGCTTGACGGAGGAACGATCCGGCAATAGGCGATCATCTCCCCTTCCTCCTCCATCCAAAGGTGCAAGCATTCAGGGTCTCTGCCATCGATTTCAGGATAAGGGCATTCCTGTTCCACAACAAAAATTTCGACTCGCTTTTGCAAAATGGTATAAAGCTCCTCTTTACTCAATTCAGCAAATGTTTTCTGCTTCCACTCCATATAACCCCTTCTTTCAAGGACAATTTCTTATAGTGATACTTTACCGAATGCATTCATCAGATACAAAAAAGATGTTTGTCGAATTTACGGTTTACTTAAAAACTATATCGGGAAAATTTTTGCTATACATTACAGTAGGAGGGTCATGCATGCTTTTAGATTTATTGCCGTTGTCGGTTAGAAAATACTTTGAAATGTCAAAGCGGCAACGGAAACATGAAATGCAGATGACGATCTGGTATATGCCTGCTTTATACATTACGCTGGCGATCATTTCTGCCATCATCACACTGATTTTGGATTTAACGTTTGAAGTCAACCAGTACATGCCGGACTTTCTTCAAATACATGCTGACAGCACTCGTATATTAGTCAGCACGTTAATCGGAGGAATTTTAACGCTGAGTGCCTTCACATTGAACTCCTTGCTCGTTGTCCTGACGACGTTCAGCGGCCAATTTTCTCCCCGAATGTTGCTCAATTTCGTCGAGGACAGAAAGACTCAACACGCCATCGGGATTTTTAACGGCAACTTCGTGTATGTACTCGTTGTATTCCTTTTCATAGGGAATTCAGGAACGGAACAGTTCTCTGCTATTCCAGTCGTCACGATATTCCTTGCCTTTTTGTCCGCCATTACATTTATTTATTTCATTAATCATGCCACCATGTGGATGCAAGTTCACAATATTACTTATACTATGAAGAAATCCTCTGAAGAGATCATCAACAAAACTCTAAAAGAGGACATCGAGGCTTTTCGTACGGAAGATCCCGGGAGCCTGCTGGAAGAATATAAAGAGCAGGCTCAAATTGTTCGAGCAGTGAAATCAGGATACCTGCAAATCGTCGATTATCGAAGAATGATTGAGGAAGCTCAAAAAGACAACATCATCGTCCAGCTCCACGCGCAAGTCGGGGATTATATTTTAAAAGGAAATGATTTGGTCAGCTATTGGGGCGAAGAAACCGGCGAAGTCGATCATATGAAATACTGTCACATGATCGAAATCGGTCATAAGGAAACAGAACTGCAGGATATTCAGATGGGCATGCATAAACTTGCTGAAATTGCGATCAAATCCCTCGGGAACGATGATCCGAAAACAGCGACAGACACGATTCATAAAATGGCTGAATTGATGTTGACCGTCGAAGATTACATCACGTTCACGCCTTACTTGACGGATCATGACCATCAGGTCCGCGTTATTTTACAGGAGGAATCTTTTCAGTATTACATTTATCGTGGATTCGGGTACATCCGGCATTACGCCAAGGATAACCATTTGATTATTACGGAGATGGTGAAATCCTTAGCGATGATCGCCCAGTCCATTAGTCCTTCAAAACATCAGTTGTTATGGGAGTTTGCCTGCAATACCCTCGACCATATTGAGAGAGAAGTCATTTACGAGTTGGATAAAACGTTTTTATTGAATAATGTTAAGAAGCTGGCGTTGATTACCGATAACATTTTGGACTATTACGCGATCGAGGAAAAATTTTACCCCCAACATGTGTAGGGATCCACTCATTTTTGCAAAGGACTTTTTTGGACACGCCAATAAAGATCTGCTCTTCCTATTACAAAAAACTTATTTGACATCACATAATCCAGGTTATATCATATATATGAACATATAATCATATATTGGTTCAGGAGGAGATTCATATGGGGCATCACCACCATCATCACCATGTCGATACGACCACGGGAAAAATTAAAGTCGCGTTTTTCTTAAACTTCGGCTTTACCATCATTGAAATCATCGGTGGTTTACTGACAAACAGTATGGCGATTTTATCCGATGCCTTGCACGACCTTGGTGATTCCCTTTCCTTGGGTTTAGCTTGGTTTCTACAGAAATTTTCCCAAAAAGAACAGACCCCTGACTTTTCATTTGGATATAAACGTTTTTCATTATTAGCTGCTCTCATTAACAGTGTCGTTCTTATTGTAGGATCGGTCTTCATTTTAACGGAAGCCATCCCACGTCTGCTCAATCCCGAACAACCGAACACACTTGGCATGATGGCACTCGCTGTGCTCGGAATTCTCGTCAACGGGGCTGCGGTCTTTCGTTTACGTGGTGGGGACTCGATGAACCAGAAGGTGATGACGTGGCATTTACTTGAAGACGTCCTCGGCTGGGTGGCGGTTTTGATTGTCAGTATTGTCATGACGTTTGCTGACTTACCGATTTTGGACCCGATTGCATCGATTGGGATTACGGTGTTCATTCTGTACAATGTCCTGAAAAATTTCATTAAAACGATGCGCTTGTTCCTTGAAGCTGTGCCCGATCATATTGATTTGGATGACATTGTCGAACAGATGAATGCCGTGACGGACATCAAATCGACCCATCATACCCATCTGTGGTCGATGGATGGAGAACATCACGCGTTTTCTACACATGTCGTCGTCGCGGCAGACGCTTCAAAGGACGAGATCTGTGGGGTAAAAGAAAACATTAAAGGCATTCTCGAGCCCATTCACCTCGAACATGTCACAATCGAAGTCGAATACGAGGACGAACCTTGCTCCATTCCTCATTAAGCAAAAATAGTTTCCGTTTTTTGCCATACTTGGAGGGGCGGGAAATCACTCGCTTTCCATGGGTGGGCGCTGAGCTTCCTCGTCGCTCCCCTCCTGCGGGATCTCACCTTGCCCTTTCCTCCCCATAGGAGTCTCGCGATTTCCCTCCCCTCCTACCAAGAATAGGTGAACGGAAACATCACTTTTCAGAGCATGAAAAGGTATGAATTGACAACGTATATAACTCCGAGGCTTGAGCTGTTTTAAAGAGCTAAAAGCATAGAAAGGTCCAGGATTCGTTCATCATCCTGGACCTTTTCATTATGCCTATATTAACCTACATTGCTCAAGACATTGCTTCCCACGCTCTTCTTAAACAAATCACAACGAACTCTTACAACGTTTTATAATTCTAACGTTTCCGGTGTTTCACTGCCTTTGTTCATCAGACGGATCGATTCTGGGAAAATTTGCAAGACGATGTATTCAGGATCGTCCTTCCCGTCGAACCAGCGCTCCATCCGCTCACTCCAAAGCTGATCCTTCATCTCTTGATCATCACGGATTTTTGCCTGGCCTGCGACTTCAAGGTAACTGTCTCCATACCCCTCGCCTTCGTATCCAATCAGAATATGAACATGAGGGTTCTCATCAATCTCTTCCGCTTTATGTGTTTCTCGATTCGTCGGTGTATAGAAAGTAAAATTGTCATCATTCCAAAACGTCATGAACCGGCTGTGCGGTTTACTATTTTTCACAGAAGCAAGCGTCCCCACTTTATGATCTTGTAAAATGCCATGAATTTGTGTTTTCAACTCTTCCTGATTCAAAGTCATCTCTCCTTTTTTTGGTTTCCTACACAGTTTTCCCTCGACGCTGTAAAATATAAACATCTGGTTTGGCTCATATTGAGGGAAAACTAATGAAGCCCCTGATTAAAACCTGGAAAAGAAGGGTATGAAACGACAGAAATCCTTTTAAGTTTGGTGAATGTTGTATTAAACTGGAACCAGTATGTATTCAGGAGGAGAACATGAAAGACATCTTAACCAACAAGAGAAGACTGCTCACTATTCTGATGTCCTCATTGCTGCTCGGTCTCGCGGTATTTTTATCCCAATCAAAGCCGACACGATCCGAGCCTATGACATCGATTACCCCGACCGTCTTTGTCCATGGGTATAAAGGTGGACCGAGGAGCTTTGATACGATGATCAATCGTTTCGAACAGAATGGATGGGGCACAAGCCAGATGACGATTACCGTTACAAAACAAGGTTTTTTAAGGATAAAAGGGAATTTGAGAGCGGACAGCCAGCCACTTGTCCAAATCATTTTCCAAAACAATAGAGCAAGCCTCGATGACCAGACGCTTTGGCTTCAGTCGATCATGAGGAAGCTCCATGAAGAATACGGCATCAGCGAGGTCAACCTTGTCGGTCATTCCATGGGAGGATTAGCGACCACTAGCTATATGTTGAACAATCAGCACGGTGAATATCCTGCCGTGAGGAAAATGGCGCTGATTGCCAGCCCTTTTGATGGCATCCATAAGCCGGACTATTTCGAATGGAATACGGGCGAAGCCGCCAAAGACCTCCACCCTGATTCGGAAGCGCTCCGCGAATTAGTGAAACGAAAAGAGTTCTTCAACCAACAGGTCGAGGTATTGGCGATTGCAGGCGTTGTAAATGAGTCCGAACAGGAGGATTTCCAGTGGGATGGACTTGTTCACTTAAAGAGTGTACGAGCGATTCAAAATATCGTGCCAGATGCTGAAATGAAAGTCGTTCGTGAAGGTCCGAGGACACACTCCGGACTACACGAAAATGAAAAAGTCGATCAATACGTGCATGAATTTTTGAAATAAACAAACCAACCGCCGCTAAGGTGGTTGGTTTTGTATTGTCACTCGCCTTTTTCAAATAAAAACACCCACATGAACGTCAACGCCTGCTTCAGCTCCAAGTCAAGTCCGGTCACCGTGTCTTCTGTTACGCCGCGTTTATATACACCGTGACCATCGAGCATCTTCCACCCGGACTCTTCAGCCATCTTCATAAGCTCCCATGGCATCATCGTATTGCAGACGACTTTTTCTCCAAACAAACGGTTGTAGCTGTTTACTCTCGGCATTGCGGTCGGGCCAAGCACACCTATACATAGTTTCCCGCCTGGAACGAGAATCCGTTTGATTTCTTCAAGGCCTTTAAAAGGCACTTCCGTCCATTCCAGTGAATTGATTGCCATGACGCCATCAAACGTTTCATCGTCAAAAGGAAGGTCTGTTAAGTCTCCTTGTACAAACGAAAGGTCCTGAGCTTCCATACGTTCATTCGCTTGATCGATCATTTCCTGTGATAAATCGAGCCCTGTCACTTTAAAGCCTTCCTGATAAAGCTTGTAGGATCCGTATCCATCCCCACAACCCAAATCCGCGATCGCCGACCCTTGATTCATAAACGATGAAAAGAAAGGAATAATGGTTTTCCTGCTTCCGCTGTCCCACATATTCTCACTTTTCGCTCCCCAAGAGGCCGCTCGATCGTCCCACTGCTTTTCTGCTTCTTTGTGCCAATTAAACGAACTCATCCAAAACCCACCTTTTCCTTGTCATAGGTTTATTATAAAGAAAAGAGATGCGAAAAACGAATATTATTCTTACATAACGGTTGCATATCTTTCCATTGTCCGTTATGATGAAAACACTACATAAGCTAACAAAAACACAGAAAACAACTATATATAGTATCCGCGAATGGAAGATGCCACAAGGCTTAATAGGGAATCCGGTGTGAATCCGGAGCTGCCCCCGCAACTGTAAACGCACGCGAAATGGAACATTCCACTGTACAAGACGTATGGGAAGGACCAGAGTAGAATCGGGCGTTAGCCAGGAGACCTGTCTTCGTTCGTAGAAGTTTCAACTTTTTCGGGGATTGAGAAGATGAAGCGATGGAATGAAGCCTTTTCTGTCTCTTTGCCTTCGTTTCATGGTTTCATCCGCTCAAATAGGAGCGGATTTTTTTATGGACAATTTTAAAGGAGTGGGACAATGAACGCAGCGACAGCAACTTTTCCATGGGAACAGCAGTTACGGAATATAAAAACGGAATTCAGTAATCTACCGGTTCAGGACCTGATCGATCGTTTAAAGAAAGCAGCTGGAGAGAAGTCATCGCAGGCTTTGATCTTAGAATGTCTATCAGAAATGGATGAATCGACTCCAGACTGGACGTTTGCCGCAAGCCGTATTTATTTAGCGGAGCTTTATGAGGAAGCCGCTCGCAATCGTCACACGACGAGAGCTTATGAAGGTTTCTACTCCTTGATCGAGACGATGATCAGTGAAGGGATTTACACAAAAAAATTGCTCACCTATTACAGTCGCAAGGAAATTGATCATTTGGAAACCGTCTTACAACCCGAGCGGGATCACCTTTTTACTTATATTGGACTGAAAACATTGAACGACAGATACTTAGCGAAATCGAAAACGAAAAAAACATTTGAGCTGCCCCAAGAACGGTTTATGATCATTGCGATGACGTTGATGGAACAAGAAGAAGAAAACAAACGCCTTGATCTAATTAAAGAAGCTTACTGGGCCTTAAGCCAGCTTTACATGACAGTCGCAACTCCGACATTGGCGAATGCCGGGAAGCAACACGGGCAGCTGAGCTCCTGCTTTATCGATACGGTCGATGACAGCTTGCAGTCGATTTATGACAGCAATACCGACCTCGCGAATTTAAGTAAGAACGGCGGAGGGATCGGGGTCTATTTAGGAAAAATCAGAAGTCGTGGCAGCGATATCCGCGGATTTAAAGGGGTATCTTCAGGAGTCCTTCCGTGGATGAAGCAATTGAACAATACAGCCGTCAGCGTCGACCAGCTCGGACAGCGCCAAGGAGCGATTGCCGTCTACTTAGACGTATGGCATAAGGATATCTTTGCTTTTCTCGACAGTCGTCTGAACAACGGGGATGAGCGCCAGCGAACCCACGATTTATTTACAGGCGTCTCCCTTCCCGACATTTTCATGGAAGCCGTCGAAAACCGTGAGAACTGGTATTTATTCGATCCTCATGAAGTAAGGGATGTGATGGGATTCAGCCTTGAAGATTGCTATGACGAGGAGCGTGGCAACGGTTCTTTCCGTGACCGTTATCAAGCGTGCATCGATCACCCGGATCTATCCAAAGAAAAAGTTCCGGCGATTGACATCATGAAACGGATTATGGTCAGTCAGCTTGAAACCGGGACGCCCTATATGTTTTACAGAGACGAAGTCAACCGGATGAATCCGAATGCACACACCGGGATGATCTACTGTTCCAACCTTTGCACAGAAATCACTCAAAACCAGAGCCCGACAACAACCGAACAACAATTTGTAGAGGATGGCAAGATTATTACGGTCAAAAATGCCGGGGACTTTGTCGTCTGCAATTTATCCAGCATCAACCTCGGGAAAGCTGTCCCTTCTGGCGAGCTGCAACGAATTATCGCCATCCAAGTCCGCATGCTCGATAACGTCATCGATCTTAATTCGATCCCGGTGCTTCAGGCCCAGATGACCAACCAGTCGTATCGGGGAATCGGGCTCGGAACCTTTGGATGGGCTCACCTTTTGGCGAAGAAAAAAATCCACTGGGAATCCCAACAGGCGGTGGATTATGCCCACGAGGTGTATGAAGCCATCGCTTACCATACGATCAAGGCGAGCAGCGAGCTCGCCAAGGAAAAGGGAAGCTACCCCCTTTTTGAAGGTTCAGACTGGCAGACAGGAGCTTATTTTATTAAACGGACGCTTGAACAGGATGAGACTTATAACTGGACGAAGCTCCAAAATCGCGTGCAAAATCACGGACTTAGAAACGGGTACTTGATGGCCATCGCACCAAACTCCAGCACTTCGCTGATTGCTGGAAGCACGGCAAGCATCGATCCGATCTTTAAGAAATTTTATTCCGAAGAAAAAAAGGATTACAAAATTCCGGTCACGGCTCCTGAGCTGAACCCTCACACATACGGCTATTACCCGTCCGCCTATGATGTCGATCAAAAGACAAGCCTTAGACAAAATGCGGTCAGACAAAAATTTATTGATCAGTCGATTTCCTTCAACTTTTATGTACGGAATAACATCCATGCCAAAGAGCTTCTCGATTTGCATCTGGAAGCTTGGAAACTCGGCTTAAAAACGACGTATTACACGAGGTCCACCTCGAGCCAAGGGACCTACGACGAATGCGAAAGCTGTTCATCTTAAAGGAGGAGTTCATATGTTAGAAAAAAGAAAACTCGTCGATCTTGACGCTCCAAACGCTTCAACCGCCATCATCAACGGGCGGAGCTCGAACGTTCTAAACTGGGATGATACAGCCCACCCATGGGCTTATCCGATGTATAAAAATATGCTGGCCAACTTTTGGATCCCGAACGAAATCAATATGAGCAACGATTTAAAGCAGTGGCCAGAGCTGAGCGATACCGAGCAGGCTTCGTTTAAAAAGATCATCGGCCTGCTTGCTTTTCTCGACTCGATCCAAACGGATTACTCAGGCAAGATCGCGGACTACTTAACCGACTCCAGCTTATCCGCCCTCATGCAAGTGCTGGCGTTTCAGGAAGTCGTGCACAATCAATCGTATTCATACGTCCTCTCCTCGCTCGTCCATCAGTCCGAGCAGGAAGAGATTTTCGAATATTGGAAGCACGATCCGGTATTAATCGAACGCAATACGTTCATCACCGACGGCTACCAGTCGTTTATCGATGACCCGAATCCGGATTCCTTCCTGAAGTCTCTGGTCTATGATGTCGTCTTGGAAGGGCTGTTTTTCTATGCCGGGTTCGCCTTTTTCTACAACCTTGCCCGCAACAACAAAATGGTGTCCACGAGCACGATGATCAATTACATCAACCGGGATGAACAAATCCACGTCAATCTGTTTGCGCGGATCTTTAAAGAGACGCTCGACCAGAACCCGGACTTGGACAAGCCGTATTATCACGAATTCGCCACCCGTACTTTTGCCGAGGCTGCAGAGCTTGAAATCAAGTGGGCGCACCATATTATCGGGGATCACTTCCCAGGTATTCCGATTCACGACCTTGAGGACTATATCCGCTTCATGGCGAATAAACGCAGCAAACAACTCGGCGCAGACAAGCCTTTTCCGGATTATAAAAAGAATCCGCTCAAATGGATTCGCGCTTACCAGGAAGTCGATGAAGGGAAATCAGACTTTTTCGAGCAAAAATCGAGACAATATACGAAGGTTTCGGAAGACAACGGATTTGATGAATTGTGACCTTTCCTCCCCCGTTCCCATTCGAACGGGGGAATGGGTTTTTACAAGACCTTTTCTTCAAAAACATATTCCACCTTTAGAAAAGGTAAACGCCACGCGTATAAATAAACCACCGCTGTTACCTTGCCCTCTTCGTTCAGGCTGAATCGGCACCACTCGTTTAACGGCGTCCGAATCGTCCAGTCACCAAAACTCAAATAAATGCCCTCATCTCCTTCGCCCACTTTCCTCCGTCGAGTAGTTACGATCAAGGCCTTCTTTTCATCTGTACGTACACGTAGAACGCTGGTCAGCATCCCCAAAGGCAATGGCAGAGCGATGTTCATGAACGTTTCCTCTGCCGTCTTATGATAGGAATAAAAAAGCGAAAACAACCGAGCATTCGAAGTGGAGGTCTTCCTCATCCAGGCTCTCACCTCGTCTCGTCCATCCTTTTGATCGAAAAGGGAAACAACCTCGCCATCGACCGGTACAAATCCGGTCACAGGAGGAGCTTTCCTCATGACCTGTGCACACACAGAAGACAGCTTCCGGAACCCTTTCAACCACTCGACACGGACAATGCCCCGAAAGCGGTCCGTATGTGTAAACAACGACCGAATGGGAAAATCGACGTCTAAAGGCTCAAAATGTCCACTTCGATACTCCCTCCAGTCGTGAACAAGACCCGTGACATATTCGTGCCTGGCGATCCACTCTGTTGGCGGGCTGTCTCCTTTCTTTCGCAATCGACTGACCGGAAAGGTCGTATAAGCATGACGAGGCGACGGATGGACTCCTCTCCATGCCAGTGTGGCAAGTAAAGAAAAGCCAAAGGCACTCCAAAGACCGTGATAAGCGACCATCTGACTTACCGACTGAACCGCCAACCCCTGACTATGTAAAAAAGATAGCACCACGGTCGCCGTTAAAATCACAGAAGCCCCTTGTAAACTGAGCTTGACAGATACCTTAAAGTCAACGGAAATCCACATCCACCACAGACATAGCCAAATTAAAACCAGGATATACCCTCCTGTGATCAACTCCTGAAGGGTTGAATTCTGAACGAATAAAGCCGTGACAAGTAACGGCCCAACCAACACGCCCGTACTAAGCAATTGATAAGGAAAAACCATGAACGTCCCGTGCCTCGCATTTTCAGATGAGCGATACCTTCCGAAAAAACCTGTGACTAAGGTGAGGACAAACCCCGCATAATGCAAATGAACGACCATCAACGTAATTTCCGCTGTTGAAAAGAACGACGCCCAGCCGGCCTGAGAGACCACGAGCAGAGCTCCACCAGCAGCTATGTAAAGGAGTCCAACATCGATCACCAGCTCTTCGACCGGACGTGCTCCTCTACCAAGCCATCTCATCCCCCCTCCAAAAGCGATAAGAAGCGTATAAAAAAACCAGACACCCGCCCACCATCCGGCTTCGGTCCCTTGAGGAAGCGTGACGGAGATCGTCCCAGCTGCCGCAAAGGGCAAGGAAACAGGAGCGACTCTCGACAACCAACCTTCCGCCCTGTTCTTTTCTGGAAAACGAACCACCTCTTCAAGAAGCAGGGGAACGAGGATAAGAAAAACAAATCCTAATGCAAGGTCCATCCGGCTTATGTAAAACACCTGCTGCCAAACGATCAGCAAAAGAAATCCTCCCCACGCATTCCAACGCCCAGGATTCTTCATCAGCTTCTCCCCCCTCTTTTTCTATTTTAGAAGGCACGCGTTATGAGTCACTCGTCCTGCTCCAGATACCTTTTTAACGTTTGTAACGACTGTTCGATATCGGAACGGATTTTAGGGTTATAAAAAACGGCAGCAGGATGATACATAGGGATGATCGTATAGCTCTTGTCAGACAATTTCCATTCCCCATCTATATACTGGTACACAGGGCTCTCGATCGCTTCTCCTACGACATCGGACATTTTATCATCCCTTTTTGTCAACCGTTCGAAAGCGACACCACCCAGCGCAATGATGATATCGGGATCAACCGTCTCGATTTGATAGTCGAGCAGTTTGGCATGGGCCGTGATTTCCTTTTGATTCGGTTTTCGATTCGCCAGGCGCTCCCCCTTCTTTGTTTTCATTCGTTTCCAAGGGCGGCTTCTGACCACACTCGTAATGTAAATATCCTCTCTCGAAATGCCTAACGTTTCGAGCTGATGGTCAAGCTCTTTTCCTGCACGCCCTATAAACGGTTCGCCCTTTTCCACCTCGTTCTCTCCCGGAGCTTCTCCGACAATCATTAGATTGGCCCGCTCATTACCGTCTCCAAGTACGAATCCCTCAGTATCATAGGGTTCGATATTCTTTTTCGCTTCCTGCAAAATAGATTCGGGGATCTTCATCTCCCAACCTCCTTCCTGCTTTTCTATTCCCGATTCTACCCCTTGCCAACACATCGAGCGTTTTTTTGTTTGTACGGGCGGAAAAAGGGAATGATTTCTCCATACACCGCTAATCTTAAAGGAGCTCGAGCACATGAAGAGAATATCGTCCTTTATCGTAAAAAGCTATAAATGGTTGCTAGTATTATGGGTATTCATCACTCTAGGACTCGGGTATTTTGCTATTCAGTTACCTTCTTTACTGGAGGGGGACGGTTTCCGTACAGATGGAGAATACGAAAGAGTCGAAAAGGAATTGAACGAGAACTTCGGCTTTCCTGAGTCGAGCTTATTGCTTTTGTTTGAAGATCAATCCGAAGAAACCATTTCGAGCGTATTGAATGAAGTAGAAGAAATGGAGCTTGCCTCGAGTATACAGACTCCGTTAGATAATGAAGAGATGCAAAATGGCGACCTCGCCTATGCCAGTCTGCTCTTTGATGAGGAGCCAGAAGACATGGGACGGGTAATCTCTGACATTAAGTCCGTCATTTCGGAAGAGAACGGAATCAGCTTAACCGGTGCACCCGTCATTTCAGAGGACATTAACAAGGCGAGTCAGGAAGATTTGAAAAATGCGGAACTGATCGGTCTCCCTGTCGCGCTTATCATTCTATTGCTGGCTTTCGGTACTGTCG
This sequence comes from Halobacillus fulvus, assembly GCA_004078665.1. GTDB lineage: Bacteria > Bacillota > Bacilli > Bacillales > Halobacillaceae > Halobacillus > Halobacillus fulvus. The sequence goes on from SCFO01000008.1 coordinate 83,185, forward strand.
TCGCTTCCCTGCTCCCTCTCATCATTGGTGCCATTACAATCGTAGCCGGGTTTGGTGTACTCGCGATCATCGGTCAGGACACGCAGCTTTCCATTTTTATACTGAATATCGCCCCGATGATTGGCCTCGCCTTAAGTATTGATTTTGCCTTACTTTTCATCAATCGGTACCGTGAAGAGTTGTCGAAGCAGGAGAAGGGCGCAGCGTTACGCACAACCATTGAAACAGCCGGCCGTTCCATCATTTTCTCGGCCGTCTGTGTCTTTATCGGACTCGCCGCAATGAGTGTCATACAAGTCGATATCTTCACAAATATCGCCCTTGGCGGAACCGTGGTCATCATCCTAGCGGTGCTCAGTTCGCTCACACTGCTTCCGTCTCTTCTCTATCTTTTGGATTCCAAAATCGACAAGTGGCGGATCATCCCTAAGGACAAAGATACAACCCCGCGCTGGCGTACCTTCGCTCGTTGGGTGATGAAACACCCGGTCTTTATTGCGCTCACCGCGTTCGTGCTGCTCTTTATTGGAGTATTGCCCGTTTTTAATATGAACCTGTCCATTCCGACGGTCGATGCATTGCCTGAATCGTATGAATCACGAGCCGCTTTTGACACGATTGATGAAACCTTCATGTCAGATCAGGAAAGTACGGCTTATATCATTGCAGAACGGGAGGACGGATGGCTGGAAGGAGACGGATTAGAAGCGATGAAGGAGTTGCAGGACCGCTTGACCGAACCCGAGATCGTCGATTCTGTCGATACGTTGTTTACGGCGAGCGACATCGATTCTCCTGAAGAGCTCGCTGCTACATTGGAACAACCGCAGGCCCGGGAACAGCTAGAACCTGCCATCGACCAGTTCACGTCCGATGAAAAGCTTATGATCCCTGTAAACTTAACGGTGGCTGCCAATTCAAACGCAGCTCAAGACCTCATGGCAGAATGGTCAGAGGCTTCCTGGCAAATGGATGTTATGATCGGCGGACAACCGAAGTTCAACGAGGAAATCTACACCGAAATTTATGATAAGATCGGCATTACATTGGCGATCATTATCCTTTCGACCTTCATCATTTTAATGATCGCGTTCCGTTCGATTCTGATTCCGCTGAAGGCGATCTTGATGAACATCATCGGCCTTGCTTCCACTTTCGGTGTCTTGGTCTGGCTGTTTCAAGGGGGACACTTCGGTCTGGATGAAGCAGATATCGCACTTATTCTTCCAGTCATTGTTTTTAGCCTTGTTTTTGGGTTAAGTATGGATTATGAAGTGTTTTTAATTTCAAGAATCCGGGAGTTTTACTTAGAAACGGGAGACAACACAAAATCAACGATTGAGGGACTCGCGAATACGAGTAAAATCATTACATCGGCTGCCCTGATCATGATTGTGATCACAGGTGCCTTCGCTTTTACTGGCGTAGTTCCCGTCAAACAAATCGGCATTGGCATTGCCATTGCGATTTTTATCGATGCGACGATTATCCGCCTGCTCCTCGTTCCTAGTCTGATGAAGCTGATGGGTGATTGGAACTGGTGGCTTCCGTTCAGTAAAGGCCGTAAATAAGGTGAATCGATGCAATCAAATAAGGCTTTTAACCGCTTCCGTTTTTTATGACAGAGCCTGGAGGGGCGGGAAATAACTCGCTTTCCATGGGCGGGCGCTGAGCTTCCTCGGAGCACAGCTCCTGTGGGATCTCAGCCTGCCCTTTCCTCCCCATAGGAGTCTCGTCATTTCCCGCCCCTCCTTCCCAAAATAGATGAACGGAAGCCTTATGTTTAAAATGTTTTACAAGTTGAATTAGCCATACGTGCATTGGAGTCCTTCTTCATTACATCCATACTGACATCTAACATATAAAGGAAACGGTGAAATCCATTGCTTTTTACAGACCCACACGCCATATGAATCCAAAATAAACCATTATAAAAGAAGCGGCCAGGGGGCCGCTTCTTATTTGATCTGAAAGACAAAATAAGTGGTGACAAAATAGGTAATGACGATCAGAGTAGACGGCAGAAGATAGCCCCAGGATCTCGCTTTCCTTCTCGTAATACTAAGAATCACAAGCAAGATGAACACAATGGAAGCCGCTCCCGTAATTAAATTCGCCGGGCTTGATTCCGCCAACAGATTCCCTCTGAAATAAATAGCGTCCGTGATGGCTAAAATCATCAAGTTGAACGCATTACTTCCAAGCAGCGAACTGATTCCGAGATTGAAGTTCCTCAGTTTCAGAGCCGTCCCTACACTAACCGCATCAGGAAGAGACGTACTGATCGCTACCAAAAAGGCGCCAACGAATGAAGCACCGATACCCGTAATGACAGAAATCCTCTCCGCAGTAATCGTCAAGACACTTCCGATCACCATGATCGCAACAGCCGCCCCGATAAAACGAGTCAGCACCTGTTTGTACGTGAATTCAGAATACCTTTCATTCTGCCGCTTCACTTTTCTACCTTTATATTCTGTTCGGTCATTGATATATTTCGAACCTACAAAGTACAAAATGACAATGGCAATCGACGTATAGCTGATATGAAAAATATGGGTCGGCAATGTCAATCCTAAACCGACAATGACAATCAGCGTCATCATAATGACAAGCCATCCATACAATTTGCTTTCTACCGTCGCATGGGTCATGATCTGATACTTTCGATACACGATATCAAAAATAGCCAAGCCCATAATATTAAATAAATTACTTCCAATCAGATTTCCAACTGCCAAGTCCGGGGAGTCGATGGCGATCGCTGTCACACTAGAGGTTAATTCCGGCAAGGAAATCGCAATGCCGATGATCGCTCCCATAAAGGCAGATGACGCGCTCGTTTTTTCTTTCACAGCGTCCCCGTAAATGGATAACCGGGAGGCAACAAAAAATGTCAACACTCCTGAAAGGAAGAAAAGTACAAAGACGAGCCAGTCACTCATTCTCTAGTCCCCTTTCTTCACACTACCAACGTCTATCCCCATTCCCTCCACCTGATCTTCTAAAACACCCCTTGATTTGGCATATATGGAAATCATTAAATTGTAAAAAGACTGAAATGAAATGGAACATGCCAGAAGACGAAGATTTCCGAATTTCAGGCAGACAACTACTCATCCTACCCACAAACAGCAAAAAAACGCATGAAATCTTCTTCGATTTCATGCGTTTCACTTTTAAAATTCTTTTGTTACGATTTGACTGTTTGCTGCGCTTCCTGCTTAATCAAATCCGCCGTCAATTGCCCGGAGAGCGTCACCATTGGAACGCCTCCACCTGGGTGAGTAGAACCTCCTACAAAGTAGAGGTTTTCATAAATCCGACTTTTCGACGGAATCTTGAACCCTCCATTTGTTTTCTTATCGGCTGCGATACCATAAATCGATCCTCCGTTTGGCCCGTAAAGAGATTCCAGATCCTCAGGAGTAAAACGATACTCAAACTCGACGGAGTCTCGTAGCCCTTCCATCCCCATTCGTTCCAGCTTATCTAATACGAGTTCGCGATACTGATCCCAGTCCACTGGCTTACGCTTTCCATTTTTAAGTGGCGGCACGTGGGTCAAAACGAATAAATTATCCTTTCCTTCCGGTGCCTGAGTATCATCAGATCGAGAAGAAATCCCGATATAGATTGTCGGGTCATCAGCCGTCTTGCCCTGATCGAAAATCTGCTTGAATTCTTTTTCAGGATCTTCAGAGAAAAAGAAATTATGGTGTTTCAGATTATCGAACTTCTTGTCTGTGCCAAGCAGAAGAACGAGCCCTGAAACAGTAGGTTCGAATTTCTTCTCGAGAGATTTCGTCTCTTTTTTCACTTTCGAAGAATCCGGAGCCAACCTGCGATAAGCTGGGATCGCCTCTAAATTGGATACGACGATATCCGCTTCGTGTACCTTGCCATCCTCTGTTTCCACACCCACGATTCGGTCTCCATCCTCGACAAGGCGTTTGACAGGAGCGTTTAACTGAACATCTACACGCAGCTCTTCCATCAAGCGGCCCATTCCTTCAGCGATCTTGTACATTCCACCTTGGACATAATGGATGCCTAGACCGAGCTGGACGTACACGAGTTGATTCAGGATCGCTGGCGAAGCATACGGGTTTGACCCCACATACATGACAAAGAAATTGAACAGCTGCTCTAAATACTTGTTATCAAAATGCTTATGCGTGGATTTTGCCACTGTGCTCAGCGGATCCATTTGAAGAAGCTCACTGAGCTTATGATGATTCTTCAAATCTTTCAGATCCTGAATACTATATTTGTAAAAGCTCTTCATGCAAAGCTCATACATATCCTGACTGTAGGATAAGAAATCCGTCAGTTTACGATTCGGACGTTCCGTAACCTTCGCCATCTCTTCAAGCATTTGAGGCAAGTCACTCGTCACATCCAGCTGTGTCCCATCTTCAAAGAATGTCCGCCACTGAGGCTCTACCCGCTCGACCGTTATGTAGTCCTCCAGGCGACGGTGAACACTCTCAAACAGCTGTTCCAATACCCATGGCATCGTTAAAATCGACGGACCAGTATCAAACGTAAACCCTTTTCCTTCCCGTTTATTTAACTTTCCACCTATATTACTGTTCTTCTCAATGACCTGAACATCGTACCCGTCACCAGCAAGGCGAATAGCTGCTGACATTCCACCAAGACCTGCACCGACAACAATCGCTTTCTTTTTCACCAAATCCTCCACCTCCATAATTAATAGACAAATGGAATCAACCGGTATCTTGATTTGCACCAATTCCGGTAAAGATCCCCGTGAGCTTCTATAAGCATCGCTTCCTCTATGCGGATTCTATGTAATAAAGCGACGGTGACTAACATCCCACAACCGAAAGCGGTCCATAGATTTCCGACTCCAAGACAAAATCCTACGACAATACAAAACAATCCCGTATATAAAGGGTGTCTTAACTTCCTGTAGGGACCTGAGCTGACCAGCTTATCCCCTTGCTGCACAGATACGTCTCTTGTGAACTGTTCTTTCAGGTGCAGGATGCCCCAATACCTGAGAAGGACACCTCCCGTAAATAAAAACAGTCCCGCCCAGTGAAGAACCGGCGAGGTAATCACACCTATGTCCAATTCACGCATAAATAAAGAAACGCTAACTGCCAACAAAATCGCCACAAGAATGAGAGGGAACGATTGTCGCTCTAGCCTGCCCCCTTCCTCAGGGTGACGATTACGAAAAAGGATGAACTCGAACAGCCATGCGGCTGCAACCATTAGAAACAGGATTTCGAATGGATTCATGTATAGTAATTCCTTAGACGTATAAGCTTGAACATATTCGTCCCTCCTCTTCCTGTCACAGCTGCTACCCTTAACCATTCCCATTCCCAAAGGGTTTTAAACGAAAGTATTCTGAAAATAATCAAAAGATAGAATAGGGAAATTATGATAAAATTATGGATATGTTTGAGATCACCATTCACTAGTTAAGCGATTTTAAGCGAGTGATCGATAGGCCTAAATAGTTTCCTTTGCGCTTAACAGATATTGGAGGGGCGGGAGATACCTCGCTTTCCATGGGCGGGCGCTGAGCTTCCTCGTCGCTTTGCTCCTGCGGGATCTCAGCCTGCCCTCTCCTCCCCATAGGAGTCTTCGGCATTTCCCGCCCCTCCTTCCCGAGTATAGCTGAACGGAAACACCACTTGCAGAGCATGTTATGGAAAAAGAAGACTTTAACTTGAAGCCGTGACTATACGTTTCTTTTATTTTCTATAATATGGAAATGGTGTTATCTGTAGCAAAAATATGGGCTGGTGTGGTGGTTAAAGGAACTGATTTTCCACCAAATCTCTTTTTTCAAAGCTCAAAAGAATCTACTCATCAAAATCACATACATGTTAACAGGAGGAATTACCAATGATATCGATTCTATATGTGACCGCCTTGCTTATCGGGATCACAATCGCTTGTTTGCGGGCAAAGAAATACAAAGAACAACACGGGTCTTACGGTTCTTGGAGACAGTATATGACATCGGGCTGTTTCTTCACCATGTCTTTGGTTCTTTTTATCGCAATACAAGCAGATTGGTTAGGTATAGCCAGTACAGCACTAGCCTTAGTTTTGCTCATCGCGGCTGCTTATTTCACTCGTTATCTGCCTGCAAAGACAGAGGCATAACCCATGGAGGCGTTCTACTGGTTCTTTATTTTATCCGTAGTCATCGCGACGTTTTTCGTCATTTTTACATCTCTTTCGAAAAAGAGTTACTGGGTGATGGGAATCATTGCGGTTCTCTACGCGCTCATTCTCACCTGGAGCAGCTTTAACTAATCCCCTTTCCCCCATCAAAAAAAAGACCGGCTGAACCGGTCTTTCTACGACTTTCCTCTCTGCTTATTGATCGCTTCACGTATGTGATAAAGCTCTGCATACATGGCAGTAGCATACACGCTAATGATACTCAAAAACATCGATAGTACGAAAACAGAGCCATCTAAACCGAATCCTAGTACAGAAGCAAAACCTACGATGGCCCCTATAATGATACCGATACCGGTTAATAGAATAATTTTTTGTAAGGTTACAGAATAAAACATACGACCACCTCTCCTCAACGAATTTATTTTCATATACCCGTGAGAACAGTCAGTTACACATGCTGTCAGAACATGAAAAAACCGCCACCTCAAAGGTAGCGGTTTAATTTATTAGGCGTACATACGCTCTTCGTTCGACTTCTCGTGTTTTTTCTCAGTTTCAGCTACGACAACGGCACAAGCTGCGTCACCTGTAATATTCAAGGATGTACGAGCCATATCAAGCAAACGGTCGATTCCGATGATCAAAGCGATACCTTCAACTGGAAGGGATACTTGATTCAAGACCATCGCAAGCATGATCAGACCGACACCTGGTACACCTGCCGTACCGATACTTGCAAGTACAGCGGTGAGGATGACCATCATGATTTGCGACATGGATAGGTCAGTGCTGTAGACCTGCGCGATGAAGACGGTCGCAACACCTTGCATGATTGCTGTACCATCCATGTTGATTGTGGCTCCTAGCGGTTGTACGAAGCTACTGATCGGCTTTGGTACTCCAAGCTTTTCCTGAGCCTGTTTCATGGAAATCGGTAAAGTCGAGCTACTGCTTGACGTACTGAATCCGACGGTCATGGCCGGGAAGAACCCTTTAAGGAATTTGATGAAGTTCATTTTTCCTAAAAGCGTAACCGCAGAACCGTACGTGACGGCACCGTGGATAATCAGGGCGGCGATGACTACAAACATGTACATCAGCATAGCTTGGGCTCCATCGAGTCCCATCGACCCGATGGCAGATGCAAGCAAACCAAAAGCACCATACGGCGCGAACTTCATGATCAGGTTTACAAGATACATCATGATCTCATTTCCCTGTTCGATCAACTTCATAATGCCCTCTGTCTTCTTCCCTAGCATCGCTAAGGCAAGACCGATGAAGATTGAAAAGGCAATAATCTGAAGCATATTCCCTTCAACCATCGCTTGGATCGGGTTGGTCGGAATAATATTCGTAAAGGTTTCGACAACAGATGGCGCTTCCTGGCTTTCATATTCTGCACCAGATGGATCGATATCTATATTCCCCGGCTGAACGATAAACGCAAGGGAGATCGCAATCGCAATTGCAATAGTCGTTGAAATCAGGAAAAATCCAATCGTTTTCCCACCGATACGTCCTAGCTTCTTCGGATCACCTAGAGAAGCCGTTCCCAATGTGATGGAGAAGAATACGATCGGTACGACAAGCATCTTAATTAAGTTTAAGAATACTGTACCGAGGGGACTGAAAACATAAGTGTCTAATTGAGTGAATAAATCTGGGGCTGTAAAATGCAAGGTTAAGCCAACAATGGCACCTAAAATTAACCCAATGAATATTTTTGTCGTCAAATTCATTGTGTAACCTCCTCAACTTCTTGATGTAAATGCCCTGTCGCAAGGTTATACAGCGACCATTCCTGGCATTGTGCTATTTAGTTTTTTATGTGGGATTGGCTTGTGAGTACCGAGAATAAATGATGGAAAAAACGATGGGCAATTGTCTGAAAATAGTTTCAATTAAAGTAAGTTGGAAACGCGCCATAATAGATTATAGCACAGCAATTATCTAGTGTTAATAGCAAAAAGTGACAGATAATGTTGAAAAATAAAACTGATGGAAAAGTCCCTGTTTTCAATTCCTCATTCTTTTTCCTTAAACTATCATTTTCATCATTTGATTCATTCCATATACCTATATATGATGACTCCCGAACAGCCATTCACTTCTAAAAACGAATCCAAATGTATAAAAGAAGGCTACCCTTTCATTAAGGATAGCCTTCTTTATGTCATGAAGTTATGGCAGCAGATTCCCTCTTTTTCAATTCTCTCCTTAACACTTTTCCACTAATTTGTGTTTTCGGCAATTCATCCAGCACTTCGATCTCTCTCGGTGCCGCATGAGCCGCTAATTTTCCTTTTACAAAAAGACGGATTTCTTCTTGAAGCTCATCATTGAATGAATAACCGTCACCAAGTGTAATGAAAGCTTTGACGATTTCACCTCGGACCTGATCTGGCTTTCCGATGACACCAGCCTCTTGGACAGCCGGATGCTCGATCAGCTTACTTTCGACTTCAAAGGGACCGATCCGCTCTCCTGAAGAATTGATCATGTCGTCGCTTCTGCCTTGGAAGAAGACGTATCCATCCTCATCAAGATAAGCAAGATCTCCCGCAATGTACCACTCTTCTCCATAAGGAAAATACGATTGATACTTCTCAGGATTCTTCCAAACTTCTTTCATGATCGAAGGCCAGGAATGTTTAATCGCCAGATGCCCAGTTTCATAAGGGGGGAGCTTTTCACCATCCTCATCAAGGACAGCGACTTCGATACCAGGAATCGGTCTTCCCATAGAACCAGGCTTGATCGGCCTGGTCGGCAGATTCGCAATCAGCTGAGCTCCCGTTTCCGTCATCCACCATGTATCATGGATTCTTAATCCTAACGATTCATATCCCCAGTAAATCACCTCAGGGTTCAACGGCTCCCCGACACTCAGAATGTGACGTAAAGCAGAGAGATCGTACCTGTTTTGGAGGTCTTCTCCCTTCGCCTTCAGCATCCGGAAAGCTGTCGGTGCACTGTACCAAACCGAAACCTGGGCTGTTTCTAAAACATCATACCACGCTTCCGCTGAAAAGCGGCCGCCGTGAATGACCGTGGTCACGCCGTTCAATAAAGGAGCAAACACTCCATACACAGTGCCCGTCACCCAGCCTGGATGTGCTGTACACCAGTACACATCGTCATCCTTTAGGTCGAGCACCCATCTGCCCGTCTGATACTGCTGGATCATATTGCGGTGGGCGTGAATGATGCCTTTTGGTTTTCCAGTTGAACCGCTTGTGTAGTGGATGTTCAATCCATCATCAAGATCGACCCACTCCACGTCCACTGTCACTTCTTCTTGTTCGGCTTCTTTTACAATCGGAATTTCATTGTCAGCTTTCGCCTCATCTGTTGTGAAAATATAGCGGAGACTCGGGATCTCTTTTTGATGAACACGTTCCATAAACGTCTGGTTTGTAATTAAGTATTGTCCCTCACAATCGTTGATCCGATCTTTGACCGCCTCTTCCATAAACGCTTCGAAAAGCGGCCCGACAATGGCGCCGACTTTGATAGCCGCAAACATCGCGATATATCCTTGCGGGTGCTTCGGCAGGAAAACAAATACGAAATCTCCCTTTTTCACTCCATGGCGCTTCAATACATTTGCCCACTGGTTGATCTCCTGCTGCAGTTCAGAAAATGTATAGGTCAGCCTTTCTTCATCGGAGAAATATGTGAGCGCGATTTTGTCGCCTTTTCCATCCTCTACATGGCGGTCGACACATTCATACGCCATGTTCACTTTTCCGGTTTCATACCAAGAGAAATGCCGATGGACGTCTTCCCACTCGAACGCTTCGTCTTCTATCCACTCGTTCTGGATATTGTAAGATCCAGGCTGCGGATCAAGGACGGTTTTCCTCATCCTTTTAAACCTCCTTTATCTTTTCGTAAAATCCAATTCACTTAAGATTTCATCCTTCAGCTGAGCGAGATGGACATCTCCCCGCTTCCTCGGTTTTGGACGATTGACGAAAAGCTCTGACTCAATTTGTCCCGGCTGGCCTCTCATAATGACAATCCGATCACACAAGTAAAGCGCCTCATCAATGTCATGAGTCACCAGCAAAGTCGTTGTATGGTGCTTTTCCCAAATTGATAAAAGCAGGTCCTGAAGCTGCATCTTCGTAAAGGCGTCCAAGGCACTGAACGGCTCGTCAAGAAGCAGAATTTCTGGACGATTGAGTAACGACCGGGCAATGGCTACCCTCTGTGCCATGCCACCTGATAAATCCTTTGGATAATGGCGCTCAAATCCTGCAAGGCCTACCGTTTCAATCAACTCTTGCGCTTGTGCTTTCCTCGATTTATCCTTCACGCCGAAGCTGATATTCTCTTCAACCGTAAGCCACGGCATTAAACGTGGTTCCTGAAACATCATGCCGAATGCTTCTTCAGGACGGTCCGATCCTGTCTGGATGTCTCCTTCAAAACCCGCATCAAGGCCTGACAAGACGCGCAGCAACGTGCTTTTGCCACAGCCGCTCGTTCCGAGAACTCCGACGACTTCCCCTTTTTTCAAGGATAGATCGACATTTCGGAACCCGGCTTTCCCTTCCTGAAAAATTCTCGACACACGATTTACGGTCAACATAAGATGTCCCCTTCCTTATGAAGCATTTTCAACATTGTCCTGCCACCTGAGCGTCCGTTTTTCGATCCGTTTTAAGATTTCATCGGTCAATTTCCCGAAGATCGCAAACAGAATGATGCTGCCGATCACAAGCTCCGGTGCCGATGTATTTTGCCCGAACACCATCAAATAACCAAGCCCCTGGCTCGCTCCTAACAATTCAGCCGCGACGACGAACATCCACCCTAAGCTAAGTCCACTTCGGATCCCTACTAAAAAGGATGGCAGGGCAGCTGGTAAAATGATCCGGCGAATCTGCTGCAGGCTTGTGAAGTTATACATCCTTCCGACTTCGATCAGTTTCCTGTCGATCCCTTGAATACCTGACGTCAAATTCAAATAAACCGGGAAGAAAACACCGACCGCAACGAGCGTGACTTTGGATGCTTCGCCGATGCCGATCCAAAGGACAAACAATGGCACCCACGCCAGGGAAGGAATCGCTCGCAAGGCCTGAAGCATTGGATCAAGCAGGCGATGAATCGTTTTGTTATATCCTGTAGCCGCACCGAGTACGACGGCGACAGCTGATCCGGCAAGAAAGCCGAAGAACACCCGGTATAGCGTAATGCCGATATGCCCCCACAGTTCACCTTCCTGAGCCATGGTCGTGATTTCCTCGATGACGGTCGTAGGAGCTGGCAGGAGGTGAGAAGCGACCCACCCTGCCCTTGATGCATACTCCCAAACGACAAGCAGCAATACGGGAATGACACTGCCTAATAGGAGATTAGAGTTCCAAGTACGTAAGGTTGTTTTCTTGTTCTTCTTCTCTTTTACAGAAGGGGTGACGGCGGTCTCTGTTCGACTGGACATGTTCCTTTCCTCCCCTTGATTTATTCATTGATGACTTTTTCAGCATATTCCGGGTTGATCATTTCTTCTGTCAGTTCGTCGATATTGGCATCCGCATCGATGACTTCTTCTTCCTGAAGGACGTCTCCAGCTCCTTTGATCGTGTTGATCACATCTTCATTCGGAATCGCATTCGAGAAGTCGTTACGCTCAAGGCCTTTCTTCGCAACCTCAAGATCAAGATTCGCTTCATCCGCTAGAATTTGAGCCGCTTCATCTGGATTTTCGACGGTCCATTTTCTTGCTTCTTCATAAGCTTCGATGACGGCTTCGACGACTTCCGGATACTGCTCCGCATAATCAGAGCGTACATTCAGCGTTCCGTACGTATTGTAATCGGGGTTTCTATAAAAAAGCTCCGCACCAGATTCAAGTTCATTTCTTGCCATATGTGGATCCAGACCAGCCCAGGCATCCACGTTGCCTGAATTAAGCGCACTCGCTCCTTCTGGGTGCTGCAAGTTTACGAGTTCAATATCATCTGTGGACAATCCGCTATCTTTCAACGCGCGAATAAGGAAAATATATGGATCTGTACCTAACGTCGCCGCTACTTTTTTCCCTTTCAAATCTTCCACGGATTCAATCTCGGAGTCCGGGTTCGTGACAAGCGCCGTCCACTCCGGTTTGGAATAAAGATAGACCGATTCAATCGGTGCGTTATTAGCCTTTGCCATCAGCGCAGCTGCTCCTGCTGTCGATCCGAAATCGACACTGCTTGAATTCAAGAATTCGAGTGCTTTGTTACTTCCTTGAGATAAAACAAACTCGACATCCTCAACCCCAAGCTCCTTCAATGCTTCTTCAGCAAAGCCTTTTTCCTTCAGAACAAGGCTTGTCGGGGAATAATAGGCGTAATCCAGAGTGACTTTGCTCGGCAGCCCTTCCTCCCCTTCCGCATTACCTGAGCATCCGGCTAGAACAATGCTCAGGATCAATAGTCCAATAATTGAAATTAAACGTGGGCTTTTCATTCGATGATTTCCTCCTAGTTATTTAAATTTCACAGGCGTACGTTTCAATGGTTCCTCTTAAGCGCTGAGCTTCTTTATACGTACAGCGGTTATGAACGACTTCAAGTCCCGCATCACTTGCAATTTGGGCGGCTTTTGGAGCAATGACTCCCTCCTGAAGCCAGAATACTTTCGGTTTGACGACCGCTGCCTCTTTCGCAATTTCAATGGCTGCTTCCGGACTTCTGAACACTTGGACAACGTCAATATCAAACGGAATCGATCCCAGATCCGGATACGCTTTTTCGCCTAACACTTCGGTTTCTCGTGGATTGACTGGAACGATTTGATAGCCGAGCCTCTGCATTTTTCTCGCCAGACGGTGACTTGGACGGGACGGTTTGCCGCTTAATCCGACAACAGCGAGTCGTTTCGGACGCGTCACCTGCTCCGCTTCCACCGTTTCTTTCACCTGCGGAGACTGCAAGGCCCACTTGATGACTCCTTCATCGTTTTCGGTAATGCCACGATCCGATTGTTTTCCAGTAGCTGTCGCAATCGCTCGGTCCAGATCATGAATTAAATCTTTCGTGGACTCGAGTCCGATGGAGAGACGAATTAATTCTTCTTTTACGCCGCTTGCTTCCAGCTCTTCTGCAGACAATTGCTGGTGTGTAGTGGAAGCCGGGTGAATGATGAGCGATTTGGCATCTCCGACGTTCGCGACGTGCGACCAAAGCGAAATGTTGTTGATGATTTCTCTCCCTGCTTCGCGGCCGCCTTTGATTCCAAAGTTGACGATCGATCCAAACCCTCCATCCAAGTATTTATTGGCGAGTTCGTGAGCCGGATGCTCTTTCAAACCAGGGTAGGCGACCCACTCTACATCTGCATGATTATTTAAGTATTCAGCGATTTCCTGAGCATTGTCACTGTGGCGTGCGACCCTTAGATGCAACGTTTCTAATCCTTGAAGCAGTAAAAATGCGTTTTGCGGACTCAAACAGGAACCGAAGTCACGCAACAGTTGAACCCGTAGCTTCGTAATGAAAGCGAGCGTTCCGAAATCGGCTGTATAGACAATCCCGTTATAGCTGGCATCCGGTTCGGTGAAGACCGGGAATTTTTCGTTGTTCCAATTGAACTGACCTCCGTCGACGACGACACCGCCGATGGCTGTTCCATGACCGCCAATCCATTTGGTCGCGGAGTGAACGACGATATCTGCTCCGTGTTCAATCGGTTTGCATAAGTATGGGGTGGCGAATGTATTGTCGACGATCAGTGGAATGTCATGCTCATGAGCGATGCTCGAGACTTTTTCAATATCGAGCACATGCAGGCTCGGGTTTCCGATCGTTTCAGCGAAAATGGCTTTCGTCTGATCTGTGATCGCTCCCCTGAAATTCTCAGGATCTTCAGGGTCTACGAACGTAACTTTAATGCCATATCGCGGTAAAGTATTAGCGAATAAATTATACGTTCCGCCGTATAAATTGGCAGCTGCAACAATTTCATCGCCAGCTCCAGCGATATTCATAATCGACAAGGCAATTGCTGACATTCCAGACGACGTAGCCACAGACGCGACGCCGCCTTCGAGAAGCGCCATCCGTTTTTCGAACACATCCACCGTCGGATTTCCGATCCGTGAATAAATGTTGCCTGGTTCATCTAAAGAAAATAAACTCTGGGCGTGTTCTGTGTCGTGGAAGACGTAAGATGTTGTTTGGTAAATCGGTACGGCACGCGAACCCGTTGTAGGATCTGGGGATTGACCACCGTGCAGGGAAATCGTATCGACATCATAACTTTCAAAAGGCTTACTCATTTTGTATTCCTCCTAGTTGATTAAACTTATAAAAATACTTTGTTTTATGGTGATAAAGTCTTTGGCTATTTGTTTTTTGCCATCAAAAAACCCCTCTTCCTGATAAGAAGAGGGGTGGATATACCGGTCCTCCTCTTATCTTCCAGATCGTGACCATGATCTGTAGGATTTAGCACCTTTTCAAACCGATGTTTGAAGGTTGCCGGGCTTCACAGGGCCTATTCCCTCAGCCGCTCTTGATAAGAGTCTGATATGAAATTTTAACTATGTTGAGAATTATATAGACGTTCTGTCTGAATGTCAATAATTTTTAGAATATTTCTTTAATGGAGTGTGCGATCGCTTTTTCGAACTGTTGAATGATATCCTCTGCGGATTCAATCCCGATCGACAGACGGATCACTTGATCATTAATGCCGATTTTCTCTCGTTCTTTTGGAGTGAGGGATCGGTGGGATGTGCGGACGGGATAGGAAACCGTCGTTTCAACACCTGCCAATGTCGGAGCAATTTTGACCCAGCCAAGTGATTGGAAAAACGTTTCGACATCAACATTCTCATCCAACTCAATCGTAACGATCGCGCCGTGACCTCGGTCAGACACGTGCTCCGGATAGTATACTTTTTCTACGGATTGATTCTCTTTTAGAGCATGAGCCAGTTTCTCTGCGTTTGACGACTGCTGTTTCATGCGCAACGCAAGTGTCTTAGCCCCGCGCTGTGTCAGCCAGGCTTCAAAAGGACTGAGACTTGCACCAAGCGTTACCACTTTTTGAGTAGCCCGTTGAATAAGTTCCTTCGTCCCGACGAGAACACCCGATGTGACGTCACTGTGACCTCCGATGTATTTCGTGGCACTATGGACGACAAGGTCTACGCCAAACGTAAATGGCTGCAGCAGATAAGGCGTCGCGAACGTATTGTCCACCATTGTCGTGACTCCATACTCTTTCCCAAGCGCTACGAGCTCTTCTAGGTCTTCAACGCGTAAAAACGGATTGGAAACAGACTCTGTGTAGAGCAGTTTCGTATTTTCCTGGATGGCTCCCCGAACCTCCTGCTTGTCACCGAAGTCGACCATGCTGACCTCGATTCCAAAGCCCTTCAGTTCTGTATTCAAAAGCTTGTGCGTTCCGCCATATACATCTTCTGCAGCGACAATATGATCTCCAGGTGCGACCACCGCAAGGATTCCGGCCAAAATGGCGGACATTCCGGAAGAAGTGGCAACTCCTGCTTCTGCTTCCTCCAAATTAGCGACGGCATCGCTCAACTCATCCGTGTTCGGATTCCTTTCGCGCGAATATAAATAAGGGCTGTCCCCTTCATAATAGCTTTCTAAGTGATCCAGGTCCTTGAATGTAAACGCAGACGTCTGATAAATCGGAGTACTCTTGCTATTGATGACCTGCTTTTGATCTAATTTATTGTGAACGACTTTTGTATCAAATGATGAATGACTCATGACGATCTCCCTTCTTCACGATGACTGATTAATGACTGATTATATCGATGAAAAGCTATACTTGTCAAAGTTTTTCGACTTTTTCCACAACGTGCCGGATGATGAACTTGAAGTATTCGGAAGTGTGTGGCACGACCTCCTGCAGGGAGAGCGTTCCTTCCCTGCCTGAGCATACCGACTGATGACGTACCCTCTCACCTGCTGAAACCATCCGGATAAAGTCACCGAACTCTACCTTAATGATATCCGACACCTCTTCACTGGTCGTCAGCTTCTCCCCACCTTCGATTCTACATAGAAATGTCCGGCAAATCTCAAAATCTTGAAGCTGGTCCTGAACAAGCTTTTCTTTATGAAAGCCGATCTCCTGTAAATCCTCTTGCTGAATGGCAAGTCCGATTTCTTCCTCTATTTCTCGAAGTCCTGCTTTTAGTATATCCTCTGATGCTTCCACGTGGCCGGCGGCCGTAATGTCATAAAGGGAAGGAAAATCTTTTTTATCGTCCGCTCGTTTCTGTAAATAGATAAAAGTTTGGTGGTTTTCCTGTTCATAAAGCCAACAATGGAACGTCTCGTGCCAATCTCCATCAAGGTGAACCTGATGACGATCCTTGATGCCGATTGCTTCCATTCGCTCATTGAAAATTCTCAAAGCCTCTCCCATATCGCTCCTCCTCATCATGCTCATTATAACAGGTTACGCCCCATGCTTTATTCGACAGGTTTACTCAATAAAAAAAGAGGAATACTAAATAAAAAGAAACAATCAAGGAGGTTATTCAGAATGCCTGAAAACAAACCGAAGCGAGGAAATTTTGAAGAAACGAGCGAATTCGCAGACGCCTTCCGCAAGCCGCTCAAATTCAATAGAGCGTTCACCCCTGATACGAGCGATGAAGAGCCGGAGCAATCAGAAGGCGACGCCATGCTCGATGCCTTTTCTGATCACGAGAACAAATAGAGCCGATCCTCCAACAATGGAGAGCGGCTCTATTTTTTGTCGGAGCATTACTCCCTTAAAAAGACAGAGTATTCTGTTATGATGAAAAGAGAAGAAGCTCTCCTTTGAGAATGAAAGGATTCCGATCATGCAAAAAAAGGTAAAATGGATCACGTTAGTCATTGCACTTGTCGTGTTCACATTCGGTACTTATTTGTTTTCATCCTCTCCTGAAGAAAAGCTGACGTTCGAGCCGGATTCCGCCCCTGAGCGTAAAGCGAAACCTGTGGATATGGAGGATCTTCCGGTTCAGTGGGAGGAAGCCGAAAGCCTTGATGAAATCTCCCGTTTTTATGAACGCCGAATTCCATCGTTACAGCTAGCCCGCGAAAAGAACCTGACCACATCACCACAAAAATCAACGACCGTCCCTAACCTTGATGGAAGAATGCAGATCAACGAAATCTTCCATAGCGGCGAAACGATTTATTACTTGTACAGTCTCGATCTATCTCTGCTCGTTCCAAAAGAAAGTCAATCCGGTTCTTACACACCACCGCAGGTAAGCCAAGTTTTTTTACAGCAAGCCGGTCAAGTTGAGAATCAGACACTTCCTGCAAGTGGAACCCTAGGATTCTCCGATGCTAAAATATTCGAAAACCGCCTATATGGGTTTTTGGAGTCTGATTCAATTTCACAAACTCCCGAACGTTCGCTTTCTGAAGAAATCCCAACTTCCCTTCAGCTTTATGTCAACGGAACGATGTACCGTTCGACCCCTGTCCCAGTCGCCTATAGGTATGATCAAGCTTCGCAAATCCTACAAACGCTAACATTCGATGACTCTTATAAAAGGGGTGGCCTCACCATCACTCCACTGGAGGTCGAGTTTTCGGTGGATACCAACCATATCCTGCTCTATGTGGAGGATGAAAACCGTGCATTTGATCAGATCGTAGATGCACGGATGCAAACTGGCGATGGTCAATTCCTCCCTCTTAGCCCCTACCTTCACGCAACAGAGGAAGGTCAGAATGTTTACAAAGGATACTTCAGACCGTTACGACAAGTTCCGGAGCAGCTTTCTTTTACGATCCGGGATCTCTACCTCCGGGAACCTGTTCCCTTCTCATTTTCATTGGACTTACCTGACCTTACACAAGGTGCGACTGTCCTGTTGGATGAAAAGGTCGGAGAAGTGATCGACACAAGTGTTATTGTCGACAGCTTCACGTACGAGCCTGAACACGGCTTGGACATCCAGGTGAATTACCGTCCACAGGCGCTGAGACAGCCGGAGAAAATGGCGGGAATTCCTTTATCAGATTCCAATGAGGCAAGCAGCCTTGTGACGTTCGAGACGGACCTCAATACGAGCGGAAGCGTGGAATACAGTGGCGGCATGAACCTTTCCTCAGGGCTGTTTATTCCGACGTCTTCACTTGAAGGAGCCTCGAGGATAGAGATTACGTTCCATGAGATTGCGATCGCCAAGCGGATCAATCAGACGTTCACACTAGATTCTGATAACAGTTGAGAAGTCATTTACAATGTGAAGGTTATGAATCAAGAAGGGTTTCATAACCTTTCACTTTCCGTTACTATAGAACGGTGGACATCCATATTTTAGAAAACATTTCTTTATGTCGTTGGGATCAATAAAAGAAAGGAATCAGATATGCAGAAAAAAGTAAAATGGATCAGTATTGCCGTTGTGCTTCTCGTTTTTGCAGCGGGGACGTATATATTCACGTCGGGCAGTGAAGGGAAACTGACATCAGGTCCTGACTCACAGCCTATGAGAAAAGCAAAACCGGTCGATGAAGAAGATCTGCCCGTTAAATGGACAGAAGCCGATACATATGAAGAAGTTCAAGCTTTTTATGAGGAACGCGTCCCTCGACTGGAGAAGGCGCGTGCGAAAGAATTGACGACGTTTCCAGAGCAGACGGCTACCGTACCAGGTTTAGACGGTCGTCTTCAAATCAACGAAGTCTGGCACAGCGGACAGACGATGTATTTCATGTACAGTCTCGATCTTTCCCTGCTTGTTGAACAAAAGGAGGACGAAAAAGAAAACAGCTTTTTCGATCGTTCTCCCGAGCTTCAGGAAATGACGATTACGACGAACGAAGGGGATGAACACCCTCTACACGCTTATAGCTCCATGCGCTTCCCTGATGTGATCACATACAAAAACCGACTGTATGGGGTCATCCAGTCAATCCCGGTTTCAGAAAACGGGCTGCCGCTCGGACAAATGGGAACAATGAACGCCACCATAAACGAACAATTCGATACGTCTTTAAACCTGAGAATCAACGGAGAAACCTATCAATCAGAGCCGATTCCGGTTTCCTACGTTTATGACCCTGAACAAAGCAAAATCGGAACATACACATTTTCTGATCAGTATGAACAGAATGGGATTACGATTGAACCGCTCGAACTGGTGATGACGTTATCAGCCGATTACATTGATCTAAAAATCGAAAGTGAGAACAAGTCGTTCCAAGGTTCTTTGGAAGGGGCAATCGAAACGGGTGAAAAAGCGACGACGTTCGCTCCTTACATTCAACCTGTTGAAGAATCCGACAATATTTACCGGGCTTATATTCCACCTTTAGAGAATTTGCCTGAGGATTTATCTTTACGCATCGACCAAGTCCATTTCAGCGAAGAATCCGGTGCCTCCTTCACGGTCGATATTCCTGAAAAAGGCGAGGAACAGCAATTTAACGAAAACAAAATCGTCGAGAAATACGATACGACCGTCTTCCTCAAGAGTGTGAGGAACGAGACGGCTGGGGAATTCATCGCGTCTCTAAAAACCGAACGACAATCAGAGAATCAACAACAGTTTCTATTAGAAGTCTCGCCAGAGTATCATTTCTCCTACCGCAATGATAGAGACAGTATTACATTCAAAACAGACCGGGGCTTTTCCGGCACCCCGTCCTTCAGCAAACAGAGCACAAATGGCGGTCTGACCCGGCTTCATGTCCCCCAGCATATGCTGAAAGGGTCCGAACAGATCACGTTCACCTTCAACAATCTGCTCTATGCTCAAAAAATCGATCGTACTTTCTCTATAGATGAGTAAAAGAGAACAAAACGACAAAGCGCATGACCTGTCATGCGCTTTTGTCATGCTTATAAAGAGAAGATCCTCTTACACCATCGCTTTATCTTGCACGAACCGCTCAATCATACGGTGCACGGCTGGGGCATGCGTAGCCGGAATCTGGTGATATGCCTTTTCCACAATGCCTAGCGTCACATCTTTACACGCCCGGTAAAAATAAGTATGATGATTGATCCAAAACTCCTTGTTTCCGTACAACAATAACAAAGGCATCTCTAGCTCTTTCAAGCGCCTGCTGCAATCGAAATGAAGTCCCCGGTTATAGAACGCATACCACGCCTCCGCATCGGACTTTGCCATATGCTCGCACAGCTCCCTTTTAATGTTCTCGTCCCGAAAATGGGAATGACTCAACAGTCTAGCGAGCGTTGCCGGGCTTTTTTGCACCCATTCCATCCCTGCCAAAAATTCAAAGTGCAAAAATCCGGTGACAACCTTCGGGAACCCTCCACATAAAATCAGAGCCTTTACCCGCTCTGGATACGTGAGCGCCACTTCCTGAGCGACCATGCCCCCGCATGAGTACCCGACAAGAATCACTTGCTCGAGCTGCAGATGATCGAGAAGCTCGTTGATTTCCCTCGCATAGAAGCTGATATCCGGTGATTTCGAGACCACTTGGGAATCTCCATTCCCGCTTAAATCTGGAAAAACCATCCGGTAACGATCAGCTAATACATGCTGCTGTCTGAACACCTTCCTCCCCATCCCAGGCGGATGGATCCAAACAAACGCTTGTCCCTTTCCAATATCCTCATAAAATAACTGTTTGCCTTCCTTGTTGATGTAATAAGGCATCCTGATCCCTCTCTTTTCCTATTCCTAATCAATTAGGCTGTGCAAAAGAAAGGAAATTATGTAACCGGTCCGGTTTGTGTCAAATTCATTACTATGTTCTGAGACGAATTGACACCCCTTTTCCTACAGGCGTACACTATACATGAACTCACTTTGGAAGGAGAACCTAATGAAACGTTACATACTGATCATTACATTGACTTTGTTGACATTGACCTTGGCTGCCTGCGGTTCGGGAGATCTTGAGAATACACTTGATTTTGAAGTCGGCAATTTACAGGCGACAACGAGTGAAGGAGAGTCATTCGCTGTGGAAGATATGGAAGGAAAAGTATGGCTCGCCGATTTCATTTTCACATCCTGTGATACGGTTTGCCCGCCGATGACCCGGAACATGACCCTTCTTCAGGAACAGCTTAAAGAAGAAGAGCTGGATGTTGAAATCGTTTCTTTCAGTGTCGATCCCACTGTTGATACACCAGAGAAGCTGAAAGAATTCGGCGACAAATACGGCGTCGATTACAGCAACTGGCACTTTGTCACGGAATACACACAGGAAGAAATCGAAGCCTTCGCCCAAGACAGCTTTAAAGCACTCGTCCAGAAAACCGAAGGCAACGACCAGGTCGTTCACGTCAACTCCTTCTTCCTCGTCGGACCGGATGGTACCGTTTTGAAAAAGTATAGAGGCGACACCGATGTTCCTTATGACCAAATTGTAGAAGACGTCAAAACGGTGACTCCATAAAAAAATCCTCCTACACCTTTTCGTAGGAGGATTTTTTGTACTATTGAGAACCTTCCAGCATAAACCATTAATTCAGCAACGACCGGACAAAATCGGTTAACGATCGGAAGAAATCACGAACGCCCGAACTCAGATTATTCCAAAACCCATCATCATTGATTAAGTCTTGAATATTCCCGGTCAGCTCGTCCAGCTGGTTCCGAACCTGATCAAAATCAATGTTCAAATTCCGCATCTGTTCAAATAGATCGATCAGACGCTGACGATCCTCTGGACTCAATTCAATGTTCAAGGATTGCAGCTGCTCTTGAACAATTTGCTCGACCTCTTCTCGTGTGGCCGGATCTTGTTCAGCGATCGCTTTTTTGATCTCAGACAAGAGTTCACTGATTTGAGCCTGATCAATTCCATTCTCTTCGGCCAAATCGGTCGCCACATCGAGCTCTTCACTCGCGACCTTCATGCGTCCTTCATCAAGTGCGACCCCTTTGGCATCATACGCTTTATAAATTCCGGTCAAAGCAGAATGACCGCTTACTTTGACAGAAGAGGCGACAAGCACATCTGCATTTTCAACTCCTGCCGTCAGAAGTGCATTCGTGTACATTTCTTTCGTCACCTGCGTAATGTTATCCGGTGTGACGATTTCGATGTTTAGACCTTCATTGTTATCCTGGTGTATAATTTTAACAGAAGAATACATATTCGAATTCGGGTTTCCCCCGATGTAATTCGCTAAATCCTGACCATCAACTGTGAACTCATCGACCTGGTCATGTTGTGCGACTTCCAGCAGCTCTGTGACGTCCGTTTTTTGAGCATCACTTAAGGCTGCCCCATACACAACGATCGGCAACCCTAGCTTTTCATTGATGCCTTCATCACCTGTAGAGGCAAGGCTCGGTACCGCAAAGCTCGCAAACAGAACAACAGTTATCAATAAAACACTTAGCCATTTTTTCATCGTTTTCGACCCCTTATTTTTAAGGTTAAGATTGACCACTTCCACTTATGCCTGCTCCAACATTCTCATTATACTTCTTGAGAAAAAGTGGTACTACCTATATACGATATTTTCCTTCTATACGTTTCATTTTATTTTTGTACTGAAAGGAGTACTTATATGCTAAGACAGCTTGGACTATATCTATTCGCTATTCTATTCTTTTTTGCAGGTGTCACCCATTTCATTTACGATCATGGGTTTGCAGCCATGATGCCGGAGTGGGTTCCGTTGAAACTTGAAATTGTGTATGTAACAGGAATCACAGAGTGGCTACTTGCTTTACTGTTAGTTTTCCCTCAGACGCGAAGAGCAGCAGGGATTGCGACGGCCCTCTTTCTCGTCCTTGTGCTTCCGGCTAACATTTACGCTGCCATTCACGGCATACCGGCTCCTTGGAGTGACCAGACAAATCCGGTCGCTTTATGGATTCGACCGCTTTTTCAACCCCTTTTGATCTGGTGGGTGCTGGCCGTGTCCAAAGATTCGAAACCAGAGAGAAGGTTTGGTAGACTGAAATAGACAGAAACCAAAGGAGGTTTTACAATGCGTTTGGAAGGTAAGAAAGTCATTGCTTTAGTAAGTAAGGACTTTGAAGACCTAGAATTGTGGTACCCGCTTCTCCGCCTGCAGGAAGAAGGAGCAACTGTCCACTTAGTCGGAGAAAAATCGGGCGAAGAATACCCTGGTAAATATGGGGTTCCTGCAACATCGGACTACGCATTTGATGAGATCAACCCTGCTGATTACGACGCCATCCTCGTACCTGGAGGCTGGTCTCCTGATAAGCTGAGACGCTATGACAAAGTGCTGGAGATGGTCCGTCATATGGACGAGCAGCGAAAGCCGATCGGTCAGATCTGTCATGCCGGCTGGGTCCTGATTTCAGCCGACATTTTGAAAGGCCGAAAGGTGACCAGTACGCCTGGAATTAAAGATGATATGAAGAATGCAGGAGCAGAATGGGTCGACGAAGCCGTTGTGGTCGATGGACACATCGTTTCGGCTCGCCGTCCACCGGATCTTCCTCCTTATGCCAAGGCATTCGCAGACCTCTTAGCTGAAAAATAAAATCACAAAAAAAGGCAGGAGTCCGTCTACTAAGACGACTTCCTGCCTTTCTTTTATTTCAACGCCTGTTTCGCAAGCATTTGAACGACCGCATCATCCATCGGCGGATTATGCAGTCCAGCTCGGACGTCACGATAGTATTTTTCAAACGAATTCTTTCTGGAAAGCCCTCTGCCACCGGCAATTCTCATCGCTAAATCGACGACTTCATTGGCAGTATTCGTCACCGCCAATTTGACAGCCGCAAGCTCAGGTCCCATGGTTGGTCGCTGCTCCGGTTCCTCATCCCATTTACGGGCGACGGAATAAAGGAACGTATGGGCCTGAAGCAGCTTCCATTCCATCTCACCGATTTTATCCTGAATGTGAGGAACTTCTGAAATCGTCGTATCGAGACTATTTGGCTGGAAGCTCTGAGCAAATTGGATCGCGTCATTCCTTGCCGAGACCGCGATACCTAAGTAGCATGCCGGAATGTGCAGGAGCCACCCCTTAGGCGCTGGCTTCCCTTCTTGCTTGACTTCTACTAAATCATCGACGCTTAGCTCGACTTCGTTCAGAATGAGGTCATCACTCGCCGTGCCTCTCATCCCCATCGTATCCCACGTTTTTTCGACAGATACGCCCGGCTGATGGCGGTCGACCAAAAACCATCCAACCGTATCTAAATCTTCTACATAAGCGGACACAATATAATAATCCAGGTGATTGGCCATTGACGTGAACGTTTTTCTTCCTGTCACCACGTATTCGTCGCCATCGCGAACCGCCGTTGTCTCAGGAATTCCACCACGTGTCGGACTTCCTGTCGCCGGTTCTGTTGCGGCGCGGTTGACGATGACCTGCTCGTCTGCAACCTGCTTGACGAGACGTTCATAATCTTTTTTCTTCCAGACATGATCATCGCTCAATTCTTTCATAATCCCGACGTGCCAGCCGATGGATAGAGCGACAGATCCGTCTCCTTCCGCTATTTTTTCCTGAAGGAGTAAAAATTCATATAAAGACAGATCCTCGCCTCCATAGGAAACGGGCAAAGATAAGGAAGGGTATTTTTCCTGTTTGATCATCTTCAATGTTTTCGGTGAAAAGACCGCATCACGGTCTGTTTCTTTTACATGATCTCTCGCCTCTTCGGCTATCCGAGCAGCCTTTTCAAACAAACGTTTCTGGCGATCATTTTTTATCCACGGTTCAAAAATATCAGCCATCTAACTATCACTCCTGAGAGTTTCATTTGTTTAAATCATACAAAACATGTCGGGTTTAAGCGAACAGTCTGCTTGAAAGCCGAACGTTAACGGATCATTTGAAGGGCTTGTTTGACAGACGAATAGGTCTTTAATGATAAGTCGCTAAAGTCAGCATAAGGAGCACTGCTCATCGCAAAGGTCGGCTTGATCCCTGTAATCACAAGCGTCGTGCCCATCAAATCGAGCAGCTGATTCATCTGATAAATCCCCATATGTACTTCTTCGTTATAGGAATCCACCGCTGACATATCAAGAATGACATAGTCATCTTTTGATGCTTTTACATGGTGACTGACCGACTCGAGCATCTGCTGAATACGCTCCTCGTCCACCGTACCGACTAAAGGCAGTATAGAGATTCCCTCTTCCACAGGAACCATCGGGGTCGATAGGCGTCTAACCTCCGACAGATAATGGTGGAGAAGTCTATCCTGTTCTACCCTTTTCGTAATGTCTTTTTGTACACCGACAAAATACGTCTGCGCCATCTGTTCTACAAAAACGGGATAAATCTCAAGTTCATTCCAGAACAGTGTCCCGTCTTTACGATAATTTTTCAGTTCGACAGAGATGGCTTGCTGACTGTTCAGCCCTTCACGAATTTTTTGCACACCCGGTTGATCCTTATCGTCTCCCTGCAAAAATCGACAGTTTCGACCAAGGATTTCTTCTCGCGAATAACCGGTCAGTTCTTCGAAGCCTTTGTTAACGTAAATCATTGGATTATCTTCTTGTTCAGGATCTGTAATGACGACCCCCGCTCCCACACGATCGATCGCTGCTTTTATAAATTCATTTTGCTGGATCTCTTCCAGCTTCTCAAAATTGTAGTGATCCATTACCACCGAACTCCTTTTGAAATGGATTAATACTTTTATAGTAAAATGAAACGAAGAAAATTTCCAATCAAATCTCATTCCAGGGCATAACTTTCAGCCTCGGCCAATGTTTTTGCCACCTCGAGGCCTTCTTCAGGTAGACCTCTTCGGTCACCAGCCGTTTGTTCGGACGTACCACTAAGGAAAACAGATCTTCAAGACCGAATGGAGCGTATAGGCTGTACTTTCCTTCCTGCTTTTTCAATCCGATGGCAGAAGCGGTCGTCGGCCACGTATCAATCGCATGTTCTAGTGATGGGTACTGGGCCAAAGGGCGACCGAACTTTCGCTCATACCATAAATGGACGTAGGCTTCATTCTTCACATTCACCTGAAGAGGGAAATCGCCAAGGTTTGCCCGAATATTTTTTTCCAAAAGCTTTTCTTCACCGACATCTTCCTGATCATTGAAATAGACGATGTCCGCATCCTTTAGGCCGTGCTTGGAGTCATAACCGTGCAGGTGATTCCAAACCGTCTGGGTAATGCAGCCAGCTGCTACATAATCATTCTCCAAATACTTGTCTGCCACATGAAAAAGCTTCTGCAAATGGTCCTCGTTTTCAACCATTTCGATCAACCACGATTCATCGTCCACTGTTCTCCCCTCCTCAAAGCAAAAAGGCATGCTTTTGATTAGGAAAGCATGCCTTCATATACCATTGATGGCTATCAGATTATGTCAGGAAAGAGCTTGCCACTTCTTACCTTGTTTCTTCCTTCGGTGTCTTGTAAACCTTTTCCACTTCAATCCCCAGCGTCTTCAGATAATCGACAATCTGGTCTAGGTTTTTCATCGTTTCACCTCAGTATTTTTGATAGAATTTGGCTCGTCACTGCACCAGTTATTCGATACTCTCTTTACGATCGTCCGAAAGATAACGTTTCACTTTTTTGCATCTAATCTACGTTACCCTATAATTACCCATCCTATGCAGGAATTTGAACATTCCTTGGTGCAGGACGTACATTTCCACACAATCCTCTCTCTGCTTTTATCATATCAGAAAACAGAAGGGTAAAATGTAATGTTTTTATGACAAATTCATGTTGTAAACATCACGTACCTTCTGGATGAAAAGGTTTGCATGCGTCGAGATTTCTTCCTCATTACTTGGCATGATCAGTGAAAAATATCGGGAGGCGGTCGGAATATAAGAAAGGTCCATCATCAAGTCCTCGGCTTCGGAATGATCGACGACCGTTTTTGATATAAAAGAAAACCCCAGTCCCTGCTTAACACACTGGACGACGCCATGATTACTTCCAATCGTGATCGTCTTCCGTGGACGGATGTTATAAGATTTCAGCATGGAATCGAGCATCGCCCTCGTCCCTGATCCACTCTCCCTCGTCACCCAAACCTGATCCTGGAGGTCATGGAATGATATTTTCTTTTTTGACCAGAGCGGATGGTGGGCAGGTACGAGAATGACCATTTCATCTTTCATAAAAGGCTCCGAGTGAAGCCCTTTGTTCGGCACTTGCCCTTCTACGAGGGCCACATCGATTTCATGAAGCTGGACACCTCTGTTGATTTCTTCCGTGTTTGCGATTGTCACCTTCACATCGATCGTAGGGTACTGTTCATCGAAGGCTTTGATCAGCCGAGGTAGGATATATTCTCCAACCGTGTAGCTCGCCCCGATATGAACGGTACCTCCCCACTGATTCTCAAACTCTTTCACTTCTGATTTTGCTTTTTCAATGATGGCTAATAGCTGACGCCCTCTCTCATAAACCATTTCTCCCGTCTGGGTCACTTTAAAATGCTTCGGAGAGCGTTCAATCAATCTAGTTTCAAAATACCTTTCTAAGTTTTTAATATGAGAACTGACCGTCGGCTGGGATAAACTTAATAGATTCGCTGCCTTCGTAAAGCTTTGCTGGTCGACCACTGTGACGAATGTCCGTAGCGCTTCAAATTCCATCACCTTCACCTCAAAGATTAATATTATTAATGATTAAGATTATAAAGTTTTATTTTACTAATGTTAAGAACAAGCGTATAGTGTGAGGATGGAATTTTTATAAGAATGGGAGAGATGATGATGAGAGACTATTTACGATCGATCTCCTATCGTCCTTTATTGGCAGGGATGGGGTTTACAGCGTTGATCGCAAGCCTCGGATACGCACTGGCCCTCCTCCCTGTATTTAATAAAACGGGTCCGCTCGCCGCAGCGATCCTGCTCGCCGTACTATACCGGCATTTCTTTGGATATCCGGAAGAAATCCGTTCCGGTGTCCAATTCTCGGCTAAAAAGCTGTTACGACTTGCCATCATTCTCTTCGGTCTCCGCCTGAATATGGGAGTTATATTGAACGAAGGCATCCCCTTATTATTGAGAGACTTGTTTGTGATTCTCTTCGCCATTGGATGTATGATTCTATTAGCTAGGCTATTCAATTCGGATGGATCGCTGTCTCTTTTACTAGGAATCGGGACAGGTGTGTGCGGAGCCTCCGCCATTGCCGCTGTTTCCCCTATACTGAAAGTGAAAGAGGAGGATACCGCGATCAGTGCCGGACTCATTTCAATCGTCGGGACACTGTTTGCCATCCTTTATACCGTCATCCGCCCGATTCTTCCGCTCGAAGCAGAAGCCTACGGCATGTGGGTCGGCATCAGCCTTCACGAAGTCGCCCATGTCGCACTTGCTGGAGCGCCAGCGGGAGAAAATGGACTTGGCATGGCTCTATTAGGCAAGCTCGGCCGCGTCTTCCTTCTCGTCCCGCTCAGCCTGATCCTGGTCTGGATCATGACAAGGAAAAAGCAGGAACAGGCCGAAAGCAACATTGCGTTTCCATGGTTTCTTGTTGGATTTATCATCATGAGCCTAGTCGGAAGCTATATGATTGATATTCCGGCCGGCGTCATGGACGGGATCTCCTCGCTTACGTCCTTCCTGCTCACAATGGCCATGGTCGGACTCGGTGTCAATGTAAGCTTGAAGCAACTACGAAGCAAGGCATTGAAGCCTTTGATTCTATTAATTGTCACATCGATTCTACTGTCACTGATTACGTATTGGATGGTGTAACCTCCAAAACAAAACCCTCTCTGGCCATGGCCAGAGAGGGTTTTGTTTTATTTTCCTCCAGTAAAGGTGACCCCTTTAATGAAGTAACGATTGAAGAACGCATAAATCAGAAGCGACGGAATCGTCATTAACGTCGAAGCTGCCATAATCAGGTTCCAAAAGCTGATATATTGTCCTTTGAATGTGTTCAATCCTAATGTCAGGGTAAACATCTCTTCATCCGACATAATGATCAGTGGCCTCATAAAATCGTTCCATGAAGACATGAAGATAAAGACAGCTTGTGCAGCCAATGCCGGTTTTGCCAGTGGCATGACAATTTTGAAAAATGTCCCGATCCGGCTGAGCCCGTCCATTTGCGCCGCTTCCTCAAGTTCCTTAGGAAAGTTGAGGAAGAACTGCCTCATCATAAAGATGAAGGTCGCATTCACCATACCTGGAATGATAAGGCCTTGATACGTATTCAGCCATCCAAACGCTTTCAAAATAAGGTAGCTTGGAATCAATGTCACCTGGAAAGGAATCATCAAGACAACGAGAATCAAAAAGAACCAAAATTTACGGCCGGCAAACTTAATACGCGCTAGAGCGTAGCCTGCCATTGAGTTGAAAATGATATTCAAAAACACCATACAAGCCGTTATGAAAAGAGAGTTGAACATCCACCGCAGGAATAACGGTTCCCTGGAAAAGATTTGAGCATAGTTATCAAATGTGAAGCTTTCCGGGAAGAACGTGATCCCTGACACTATTTCCTCCAGCGGTTTGAAGGAGGACAAAATCGCCCATAAAAACGGGATGAAGGTGATGATCGCGTAAAGAATCAGTACACCATAAATGAACGGTTTCGAAAAAATGCGTTTTTTCATTGTCAGTCCTCCTTAATCGTGAAGTTTCTCTTCGCCGAAGAATTTTTTCTGTATCAGGGTTACGACCATGATAATGATGGCTAACACAACGGCAAGAGCAGATGCATAGCCCATGTCGAGAGATTTAAAAGCATACTGATAAATCAACAGCACAATCGTCAATGTCGAGTTGTTCGGTCCACCAGAACCTCCCGAGAAAATATACGACTGGTCAAACAGCTGGAACGTCCCGATCACTCCCATAACAACAACGAAGAACGTAACAGGCTTCAGGATCGGAATGGTAATATAAATGAACTTCTGCCACCAGTTGGCACCATCAATCGTAGCCGCTTCATAAACAGAGTCCGAAATATCTTGCATGGCCGCTAGATAAATGACCATGAAAAACGGAGCGGTCGCCCATATGTTCATAATCATGATTGATTTCAAAGCGATATTTGGGTCCGCCAACCAATTGTATGTCGGCAAACTCAAAAACTGGAGAAAGTTGTTGATTAGTCCATCCGGGTTATACATCCACATGAAAATGATCGTCAGCACGGCAGAAGATGTCACCGTCGGAAGGAAGAATATAATTCGGAATGCGTTTTTTCCTCTAATATTCGAATTCAAAGCCGCCGCCAGTAATAAAGCTAGACAGGTTTGAACAGGAACAACGATCAATACATATTCTGCTGTGTTTTTTAACGCAATCAAAGCACGTTCATCGTCAATCGTCCTTGTATAATTGTCGAGACCAATGAATTCATAGCCTATTCCACCTAATAGCTGTACGTCGTTAAACGATAAATAAAGAGCATAAAGAATCGGAATGATGACGAAGACCCCGATCGTAAAAATCGTCGGGCTCATAAACAAGTATCCAGACAAGCCTTCTTTCGTAGATTTTCTCAGAAACTTCTTCGGCTTTTTCGGATTTTTTTTCGGTTTCGCTGTTTTTTCATCATGCGAATGGTCGATTTTTTTAGCCGGCTCCATGTCGACACCTCTTTCGTTTCTTGATGAAGATGAAGGAGGCGTTGGACGCCTCCCTCTATGACTTAATTGGCAGCTTCAATTTCCTTATTGGCTGTTTCTTCCGCTTTCTTCAGGGCTTCTTCAAGCGTCTGTTCTCCAAGCAATGCACTGATGAACTGGTTGTCAAAGTTCGTCATAATGATCGGAAGGTTTTCCCCCGCCTGCCAAGGCTGTGCATAGGACGCTCCGGCTACGAATGAGCTGCGAAGTGGGTCCTCTTCATATCCAAGATTCTCTGCGACAGATTTACGTGTCGGGAGGGCAAAGCCTTTACTTGTCCAAATTTCCATTCCCTCTTTTCCTGTCAGGAAGGAAATCAGCTCCCAAGCGGCATCTTTCACTTCAGACTGTTCATTCATGACGTACGCAACGGTAAAAGCGGCTGTTGCGTTTTCCCCATTGATGGTAGGAAGTTCCGCTGTTGTGAAATCAAGATTGCTGAAGTTGTCTTCAAGGAAAGGAATCGTCCAGTTCCCCTCGATGACCATCGCAGCATTTCCTTGACCAAACATGTCGCCGCCCCACTCATTTCCTGCATCTGAAGGAAGACCAGCCGTCTTGTCATCCTGATACATCGTCACGATCGGCTCCAGTGCCTGGATCGCTTCTTCACTTGCGAAGTCGGCTTTTCCTTTTTCATCGACAACTTGAGCACCATTCGGCTGGAACTTGTAGAACTGACGCGCAAGTTCTTTGGAGAACCCTAACCCGTAACGTTCAGGTTGACCATCGCCATCCTCATCGACCGTCAGCTTCTCTGCATATTCACTAAGCTCTTCCCATGTCTTAGGAGGGCCTTCCAAACCGGCTTCTTCAAAGGCAGCCTTATCATAGAACAAGGAAAGCGTGGAGAAGTCTTTCGGGAATCCGTAATACGTATCGTCTTTCTTGAAAGCATTCAATAGTGGCTCTTCAAAGTCTTCCACATCAAAATCCTCTGTTACATAATCATTCAATGGTTCAAGCACACCCGTATTAATCAAAGAAGGAGCATCCAAAGCATCTAAGTAAAACACATCTGCTGCTTCTCCACCGACAAGACGTGTCTTCGTTACATCCATATACTGATCGGCGATCACTTCATGCTTTACGTCTATATCAGGATGCTTCTCTTCAAAAGCATCCAGCGTTTCTTTTAGCAACGCTTCTTCTTCAGGGGAAGCCCCCCATCCAGCAAGCTCAACGACAGTTTTTCCTCCGTCTCCGCTTCCTTCACCTGATGATTCACTGCTGCACCCGACTAGCGCAGTCCCAAACAATGCCCCCGTAATCCCTACAGCCGCCAACATTTTGTTCATTTTCATCCTCATCGTTCCTTTCCTATTTATTAAACTTGAACAGTCGAACCGGTTTCTCCTAAAACGTTGAGCCCCGTTGTATTCTCTGTAACCTTCACTTCGTAAGAACCGTCCGTCCGGACAACCTTTATCGAAACATGTCCTTCTCCAAGCGGCATCTTCTCTACCGTCAGTTCATTCATATCCGCCAGCAAATTCGGTTGAACCACCAGCTTATCCTCGTGATAGTCCGGATAAAGCCCAAGCATTGTCCGGATGAACGTCAGCGGTGTCCCTGCCGCCCAGGCTTGAGGGGAACAGGCAACCGGATATGGGACCGGCTTCCCTTCTGCCTTGCTATAACCGCAGAACAGCTCAGGTAGGCGTTCATATTCGAAATGAAGCGAAGCATCGACTAATCCTTGAATGACTTTCTCCGCATGCTCCTCTCCCTTCATCAGCCCCATCCCTAACAAAATCATGCTATTATCATGCGGCCAAATACTTCCGTCGTGGTAACTGATCGGGTTATAGCCTGCCTCTCCTTCGCCCATCGTACGAATCCCGTACCCTGAGAACATGGTCGAGGAGACGAGCGTATCCATCACGCATTTCGCGCGCTCTTCATCCAGTATCCCAGAATAAAGGACGTGCCCTGGATTCGACGTAATCGTTCCGACCTGGTCTTTCTTCTCATCGAGAGCAATGGCGTAAAACCCTTTGTCCTCCATCCAGAAGTCTTTATTGAAGCGACTTTTCAGCTCTTCCGCCTGTACTCTTAACCTGGAAGCTTCAGCGGATCGCCCTATCGCTTCATAGAGATCTGCTACTCCAGTTTTCGCCTGATAAACGTACCCTTGAACTTCAGCGAGGGCTATAGGTGACTTGGCATATTCTCCGTTCCGGTGAACCACCGAATCGGCCGAGTCTTTCCACCCCTGGTTGGCAATGCCTTTGCTTGCTTCTTGGTGATATTCGACAAATCCATCTCCATCACGATCGCCATACTGATCGATCCATGTGAGTGCTGCTTCTACATTCGGTAATAACTCATTGAATAAGTCGATATCCTTCGACCAGTTCACATATTCCGTCAGTAACATTAAGAAGAGCGGCGTAGCATCGATGGTGCCGTAGTATGGTGTAAAAGGTACTTGATTCGTATTCGCCAGCTCCCCATAACGAATTTCATGCATGATTTTCCCGGGTTCTTCATCACGCCATGCATCCTTTTTTGTCCCCTGATAGTGAGCCATTGTTTTCAACGTCCCTTTTGCAATCTCAGGATGGAAAGGTAGAACCTGTAGAGCGGCAATCAGACTGTCTCTTCCAAACGGGACTCCGAACCACGGCAGACCTGCCACGAAGAATTTCCCGAAGCCGACGTCCGTCGATAAAGCTTGTAAATCTTGTATGCCCCTGTCTACCAGCCGTTGCAGCGGCTGATAATCGGTATCCATTTTGGTAACGGTTTCATTCCAGCGCTTATAAGTACGCTTCAGTTCCTCATACGCCTCTGAACGCGCCGAAGCCTGAGTATCCTCATCGCCAATAAGAGGAATGATATGAAACGTGATGTCTTGCACTTCCTCGTGATTCAGGTGCAAAGGAATGTTGATCGAATGCTCGCCGACTGAGACATCCGCTTCCGTTTGCCACGTCACCTTCGTTCTTCGGTGAAGATCATCCGCCCCTTGATAAGAAAAAATAAGCGCATCTTCTTTCACTTCATTTTTCAACTTCTCTCCGGTTTGCCCTTCTTGAAACCCTCGAACGATGAACATATCCGCAAAGTCCGCATCCAAAGCCATTTCAATAGAAAGCTGCACAGGTTTTGGATTGTAGTTCCGCACACTTACCGTTTCATAAAGAACGTCCTGTGATATAAAGCGGTGGCGCTTAATTTCAACGGATTCTCGCCACAACTTCACTTCTCCGTCTTCTTCCATATGAGGGTTTGTCAATAACATGGTCGTTTCATACGTGTCATCCGCTTCCGACTTCAACAAAATCGGCTTTTCACCATTGATCGTCAACGCCATTTCACTCAAAAAGCGTGTGTCTTGCTTGTAAAGCCCTAAACCGTACGCATGATCTAGCGGAATGTCCCCACTCTGATCGGTTAGTAAAAAAAGTTCATTATCTTTCAGTACGCGATAATCCATCATCTCATCCCTCCGCCCAAAACGTTTCGGATTTTGGATAAAAAAATAACCGAAACGTTTTGGAAAAACTCTAAAAAAATTTATGTTTTTTCTTTTGTTGTTTCTCTAATTTTTAATTCGTTTTCAATCAGCCTTACTCGGCTCTCCTCCGTCTGTTTCAAAATGCCGATCAGAAGTTCAGCTGCTGCATACCCCATTCGAAAGGTATCCTGGGCGATGGTCGTTAAAGCAGGCGTCACATACGATGCGAGTGTAATGTCGTCGTATCCGATAATCGATAACTCTTCGGGTACCTTCTTCCCCATTTGTTTGGCAGCTCTCATCACTCCAAGGGCCATTAAGTCACTTGCACAAAAAACAGCTGAGATCTCAGGGTATTCAGAAAGAAGCTCTTGACCAACTTGTTCTGCCTTCAACTCGGCATACTCTCCGTTCACAATCCAATCATTCCGAATCGGCAACCCTTGTTCCAGCATTCCAAGCTCGAATCCTTTTCGCCTTTCCTTACTTACGAACGCCTGATCATGTCCATTGATCATGGCAATATTCGTGTGCCCTAATTCAGCCAAGTAACGAACAGCTTTCATCGACCCATCCACATTGTCTGTTGTGATATACCCTGTCGTTTCATTTTCCACAGGGACGTCGATCAGTACACAAGGAATATTGCTTTCAAAAATCTCGATCAGATACGGATCGTCCTTTTTGATTCCTTGAACGATTACCCCTTCGACACGGCGTTCTCTGCAAAGCTGCGCATACGTCTTTTCCTTTTGTTTCGATGAAGTCGTGTTAAACAAAACAAGGTCGTAATCTTGTGCCCCACAGTATTCATTGATTCCTGTCAACACATCAAATACGATGTTGTCTTTGGCCCCTTCTCTCGATAGACCCGAAACGAGTAATCCAATCGTTCTCGTCTGTTTCATGACGAGGCTGCGAGCCAGCGCATTTGGACTGTATTCAATTTCTTTCGCGATTTGTTCGATCTTCTGTCTCGTCTTCGCATTGACATCGGAATATCCGTTCAAGGCTCTAGAGACAGTGGTAACAGAAACTCCTGCAAGTTTTGCAATGTCTTTGATTGTGGCCATAACAGCCTCCCAGCTTTCTATCCAAAACGTTTTGGAAACTTTTCTTGAATCAAAGTATAAAGGTTATGAAAACGTTTTACAACCCCTATTTATAATTTTTTCAAAGCCTTTGTCTGGAATTCTTCCCCATCATGGACTTTGCGTTTCGACATTTTTTGATAAAATATAGGTAAGCCTAAAAGAAAAGAGGAACAGAAATGAGCATTCAGCTAATTTCGAATACAGATCCTTCCACTGCCGAGAAGATCTTGACTTTGCAAAAAAAGTCTTATGAAGTGGAAGCAGAAATCATCGAATTCAACGACATTCCACCCTTTCAGGATACACTTGAAAAAATCATGAAATCTGATGAACAGTTTCTTGGATTCGTTGAAAATCAGACCGTTTACGGTGTTTTGGCCTACAAGGAGGAAACGACCTTCATTGATATCCATCGCCTGATGGTCGATCCGGATCATTTTCAGAACGGAATCGGGCAGGCGCTCCTTGATGACTTATTCAGCCGCTACCCTGATTACACCATTACGGTACAGACAGGAAAAGACAATATGCCCGCGGTCAACCTTTATGAGAAAAACGGATTTGAAAAAACACAAGAAGTCGAAGTCGAGCCCGGCTTCTCTCTTGTCATGTACACACGAAACAAAATGGAACTGGACAAAAGAAGAGTTTAAAAGCATATAAGACATGAAATAACCGCCTGACATCGAGCGTTCGATGTCAGGCGGTTTCGTTTGGTATAGGATTCACGCTTATTTCAATTCATACTGATCTTTTTCCTCAGCAAATCGGTTGTAACGGCGCTGGAACCAATGGAATAAGTGACTGACCATCACTTTCAGGATTGCATAGCCCGGAATGGCGAGTATAATGCCGATTACTCCGAACAAATGTCCAGCTGTCAGTAAGACAAAAATAATGGTTACCGGGTGGACACGCAAGCTTTTCCCCATTATTTGAGGGGAGATGAACTTCCCTTCCAGAAGCTGAACAACCGTCCATACAAAGGCGAGTTTTACGACCATAAACGGAGAAGTGACAATGGATATAATCAAGGCAGGAGTAATCGCGATCATCGGTCCTAAATAAGGAACGACGCTCGTCACACTGGCAATCGCCGCAAGCAGTAAAGCATAATCCAGCCCGATGATGACAAAGCCGATATACATCATGACTCCGATGCAGAAGCTGACGATAATTTGCCCTTGGATATAAGCACTTAACTGATGGTCAATATCCTTGAACACGCTCATCACTTCAGGGCGCACTTTGGGTGGGAACATCTTGCCGATATGGTGCGGAAGCTTATGCCCATCCTTCAGTAGATAAAACAGGATAAACGGGAGGGTCACAATTGCAATCACGACATTTGTCACCGTCGTAATGACGGTTGTAATGCCTTCTACCGTTTGCATCGCATACGTAGACAAATCAGGAACCTGATCGATAATTCCATCGACATCTTCAAAAAGGTTGCTGTAATAATCACCGAAAATGGAATTCCTGAGCCACTGATCTGTGGAATTAAGCAAATCCCTCAAATATTTAGGCAACTCCTGAGCTAGACTGATGAATTGCCGCTCTAGAAATGGAATGATCAGGACAATCAATAACGTAATCAGACCGACAACCATCAGTAGCGTGATCAAGATCCCGTAAATACGTTTTATTCTCCAGGATTCCATCAATTTGATAATCGGCCGTAGCAAGTAATAGACAACAATAGATAAAATCAACGGCAAAGCCACAGTTTTCACAAAAACGGCGATCGGATAGAAAATGAAGCTTACGTTAGTGTAAACTAGAATATTCACACCTACGAACAGCAATACGCCTAATATGTAAAGCAATGTACGGCCACCAAAAAAACGGATGACCGGTGAAGAATCCCACCGACTCATACTCCTATCTCCTTCACGTCATTTTTTATCAGTTTACCATAATCCGTCATCGTTCATCGACTGACAGAGACTGTGGTTCTTGAAATTCAAAATAAAAACGCGCCCAGCTGTGCAGGCACGGTTTTATTAATATCTTCCTTTTCTTTTACGCATGAATTTCCTTATAATTGGATAAACGATCGGACCGTACTTAAAGATTCTTTTTAATAAGCGCCCCATGATCGAGCCTCCTTATCATCGTGGTGTTAGTAAATCCCATTCCCTGTTATACTCACTAACAAACGTCATCCCCCTACAACGCTGTGGTAAAGGCTTTTCGCTTTTACTATATCCTTTGTCCCATGAATGAACACTCGTCCATCCGAAAAGAAAACCATCCGGTGTCCATGATGCTCGTAAGATAATAGAAAAGCGTTTTGTTCTACTAAATGATCAGGAAGGCGTTGGCGCAGTTCATCCAAATCTCTGTTTCCTTTTAAGCCGGGACGAATCTGAACCGTATCTCTTCCGCATAACACAGCAGATTTTGACCGGTTTTCATAGGATAAAAAAGGATAGGAAGGGTCTTCTCCACAAGAAGGACAGTCTGAACGCTTCAGTTGGGAGACAGAAATCCCTGAATATCGGTGGTCCCACAGATCAAACGTAATAAACTTTCGATGAAGAGATCCAAAATCTCCGACAAGGATCTTCAACGCTTCAGCTACTTGATGAGCACAGACCATCTGGACCACCGGGCCGATGACCCCGACAGTATCACACGTGGCGCCGCCCATTGGGACCGTCTCCATAAGGCAATTCAGACACGGCATCTCTTTAGGCATAATGGTGTAGCTCATTCCGTGACTGCCGACACACGCCCCGTAAATCCAAGGGGTAAGAAACTTCTGTGCCAAATCGTTCATGAGCAATCTCGTTTCGAAGTTATCGGTCGCATCCATCATCAGATCGACGTCTGGAAGAAGTTGTTCAAACTCCTCTCGCTGCATATCTTGCACTTTTGCTTCAATGCTCACTTCTGAGTTGATCTCCTCAAGCCTTCTCTTAGCTGCAATCGCTTTAGGAAACCTTTTTTCAGCATCGCGCTCTGAATATAGCTGTTGCCTTTGAAGGTTGCTCCACTCTACGTAATCTCGGTCGACAATCGTGATCTTCCCGACACCTGCTCGCACCAGCGGTTCTGCGATTCCTGTCCCTAGGGCACCTGCTCCAACTATAAGCACATGCTTTTGCGCCAGACGCTCCTGCCCTGCTTCACCAATCGGCTTGAACAGGGTTTGCCTTGAATACCGGTCTTCTTTCATCCTATCCCCACTTTCTTACTTCTATCTCATCACGTTCCCGCCCGAGATCTTCATCGATTCTCCAACAATATTTTCAGCTGCATCAGACAGCAAAAAGACAATCGAACGGGCCACTTCCTCCGGCTGTGTCAATCGTCCGGTCGGAATGCTTTCTTCGGCAAGCTGCCGCTGTTCTTCGTAACTTCGCCCTTCTCGTTCTCCTTTATTACGGATCGCCGCCTGCCCCATCGCCGTATCGACATACCCAGGGCAAATCGCATTGACTCGGACACCGTTCTCAATGGCTTCATAAGCAAATGATTGAGTGAACCCAATCAGAGCGAACTTCGATCCGCTGTACGCTGTATTTCCGTGTGTCCCTCTTAATCCAGACAATGAGGAGAGATTAACAATCGACCCTCTGCCTTCATTTCTCATATGAACATATACTTCCTGCGTCAGTAAAACGGTGGAAAAGAAATTCAGTTCCATAATATTGCGCATTTCTTGCTCATCCAATTGTTCAAGAGTCGCTCCGCCTATGATACCAGCTGAATTCACAAGCCCGGAAATGTCTCCGAGTGTCTGCACCGCTTCTAAGACAAGGCGCTCACGATCTTCCTGGTTATTCAAGTCCGCTACGCAGATATGTATGTCTGCGTTTTCGTTGATCGTAACACATTCATCCTTCAAGGTATTCAATTTATCTTCATTACGGCCGGTAATCGTCACATGTCCGCCTGCCCTTACAATTTCCTTTGCCGCTTCATAACCGATGCCACCGGTAGCTCCTGTCACCACAATGTGCCGGTCTTTCAATACATCCTGAGAAAAAATGTTCAATAGATTCGCCTCCTTAACCTTTCAGTTATCCATGTTGATGGCGAATCAAACCTTTTTATATACAAAAAATCAGCGCTTAAGACATATCGTCTTCCAAGCGCTGATCCACGGAACTCCTTTTCTAAGGAAATCCGACATGTTTATTCTTTTTTTGTTACGTCGCATAGCTACTTACACCACTCCAGCTGTTATTTCTTCTTAGTGTTCTGCTTGCGGGAAGAGAAAAGAACCTTTCCGCTGCGCTTGCGCTTCATCCCTTTTGTCTTGGAAGTTTCCTTGCCTTCAGGACTGTTTTTGTAATCCTGATCAAAGAGTTCACGCGCTTTTGAATAAAGCAGAGTCATAGTGGCGACCTCCTTTTTTGATGGAGTTATAATTCGATTCCCCCCGATAATAATATTAAAACATCCTATACGCAAGAAAAAAATTTGATTTTTTAATCTTTTCTTTTCCTGCGATTTAGCGTATTAACTTGAGCATAATAGTAGAACCTTCATGGCGGGCTTTTTTATAATTATTGGTAATAGCTGACTTCAAGGAGGACGTTTTCACATGATGAAAATTGCTACGATCGTCGGAAGCATTCGTAAAGATAGCTATAATATGAAATTGGCGCAGTACATGCAGAAACGATATGAAAATGATGTGGCTTTCGAGATCATCCCGATTCATGACCTCGATCATTATGATCAAGATGTGGAAGAGGATGCACCGGAAAGCATTCAAGCGTTTAAAGCAAGACTAACAGATGCCGATGCGTTTTTGATTGTCACTCCGGAATTCAATCATTCTATTCCAGGAGTATTAAAGAACGCGTTGGACTGGCTATCCAGAGGGGAAAAAGAAATGGAAGGGAAGCCGACATTCATCGCCGGTGCCGCAACGGGAGCTCTCGGAACGGTAAGAGCCCAAATGCACCTGCGCCAGATCCTGAATGCGCCGGGTATGGGAGCGAACGTTTTGCCAGGGAATGAAATTCTGATTGGAAGGGTACAGCATAAAATTGATGAAAAAGGCAATCTGACAGACGAGGCGACGGTTGAGTTTATAGACGGCGTCATCAAACAGTTCATTCAGTTCACTCAGCTACAAAAAGAAAGAGCGACGTTGTAACTATGCCTTGATCAATAGAGGTTCCGGTTCCGTCCTCGTATCAGAGTATGGAGATCGTCCGATAGCGATTATTCAAACGATAATATTATCCCGCACGAAATCAAGCTTTCATGTTTGATTCCGCGCGGGATTTCTTACGTCTTTGAGCTTCAGTACACGTTTTCCGAATAGATACCAGAATAAGATCTGTGCCAATTCAATCACGTGATGTTTCCGTTCACTCATTTTTGAAAGGAGGGGTGGAAAATGCCGAGACTCCTATGGGGAGAAAAGGGCAGGCTGAGATCCCGCAGGAGCTTGCGACGAGGAAGCTCAGCGCCCGCCCATGGAAAGCGAGGTATTTTCCGCCCCTCCTAGCTCCCATATGGATAACGGAACTTCTCCAAACGATTACTCAATACGCATAGGACAAACAGATCAAAACTCGACGTTAAACAAAAACTATGAACGGGTAACCATTATGTAAGAACAAAAAAACAGGCGGGAAAGCCCGCCTGTCTGCTTTATTCTATTCAAGAATTTGAACTTCTACTGTTTGACGTCCGAAGTCAAGCGCATCGGAACGTTCTGGCATGAATACATCGATACGGTTTCCTTGGATCGCACCACCGATGTCACCTGCTACAGCTTTTCCGTAACCTTCAACGTAAACTTCTGTTCCTAGTGGAATGACGTCTGGGTCAACGGCGATGACTTTCTGATCAGGATTTGCTCTTAGGTCAATGCCTGTATACGTTGTACCAGAGCAGCCTTCACAGAATGCTGTATAAGCAGTCGCTTCCATTGTTAGTGTTTTTGCTGCTTCTTGTTCAGAAGAAGACGTTTGTTTTTGCTCTGTTGATTCTGTAGTAGATGGTGCACTTGTTTGAGTCGCTTCTGCTGGTTGAGCTGCCGCAGATCCGTTAAGAGCAAGCTCTTGTCCAGGATAGATCAGGTTAGAGTTCAGACCGTTTGCTGATTTGATAGCTGCTACGCTTGTCCCATTATCCTGCGCAATGCTCCAAAGTGTGTCACCAGATTTTACTGTATGAGTGCCGGATGTGTTAGAAGATTCCGCGCTTGCTGTCTGACCACCTAGAGAAAGAGTTTGCTGTGGAAAGATCAAGTTAGAATCAAGTCCGTTTGCTTGTTTTATATCATTAACAGAAACACCGTTGTCTTGCGCGATGCTCCAAAGTGTATCTCCTTTTTCTACAACAATGTCCTCAGCACTTGCTGTCACTGTTGTTGCTGCCATAATCGTTCCGACCGCCGCCAAAGAAAGAATTGATTTTTTCATTAGTTAGTAGCCTCCTTGGTTAACAGTCTTGCTTTAGGCGCCTTGCCTGTGAGGACTGTTTTAAAATCACAATACCTACTTTAACATCTCATCACTAAATCACAATAACAGAACAGCAACAATCACATTACATAAGTTACAATCATATTTCTATGTAGTAATAAAGAACGTACAATTATTCTCAAACCCTTTTATACAGCGCATTACATCTCGAAATCTTTCTATTTCAAGAAAGATTTTCACATTAAAAAAGAGGACCCGGAATCATGTTTTCCGAGTCTCTCTCATCAACTATTACTCTATTACGCGTTTAACCGATCACAATAAATATGCATCGCCTCTCGCAAAAAGGAAGCATATCCCCGCTTCACTTTCTCGATATTTTTCGTAAAGCACGGATCATCTACATAGAGATCAGCAAGTCCACGAAAGATTTCAGGTGTACATGTGTAATAATAATCGGTGATGTGCTGACGCTTCTGATCAATTAGCCTCTGCACTTCGGGGTCATCTGGCCCTTTGTCCATAAGATCCGCCAATTTACTGTCCACAGCTGACGCTTCCTTATGGATAGCCTCCCAATCCTCCTCCGAATAACGGGATGTTTTTTTAAGAGACTCCTTATAGGCATCCGTTTCCCCCCAGCGCTCTTTTACTTCTTCTTCATACTTTTGACGATGTTCTTCAAGTTCCCTGTTATCAAAAGCGCCCAAGCGTTCTTGATCGGACATTACTCTTCCTCCATTCATTGAATCAAGTGTAGTTTCTAAAGAAGACAAAATTCTTTCCAGTCGCTCCTTTTCTTTTACCAAATACGTTCTGTGTTGACGCAAGGCTTCTTCTGGGTCAAAATTCGGATCATCAAGAATTCGTTTGATGCTTCCTAAAGGGACCTCCATCTCTTTGAAAAACAAAATTTGCTGAAGACGTTCCACCTCTTTTTCACCATATAAACGATACCCGCTTTCACTGACCTCTGCAGGAGACAACAATCCTATATGGTCATAATGATGAAGCGTCCGGATACTCACACCCGATAAGTTCGCCACTTCCTTTACCTTATACATGATTATCCCTCCTATCTGCACTTTAATCGCTGACGCAACGTCAGGGTCAACAGTATTGTGAAAAAGTAAAAAACCTCATTTTTAGTAAATATTTGAAAAAATCCTTTGTTTATCTTTAAATAAAGATTATAATAACATTAGGAACGTACAGGCTGGGGGGTATAATGTTGAAAAGTTACATGGTGATTGAACCTCAAAGGTTCAATCGAATACACATGAATCACCTGTCACCGATCTATAAGTTCTATCATCACCAGTTGAAAGACGCTTCCTCCGATCAGGAAGCAGCCGATTTGACGAAAGATTTCTGCTTTTCTTATACACATACGAAACTGGAAGATCAATTAGCTGTCTTGGAATTTCTATACATGAACGACTACTTCGAAGAGTTGACGACCGCTTTGCAATGGTCCCACCTGCATCCCGATATCGTCACGTTGTACCGTATCGTATTAGAGCGGAAAACAGTCCCTCTCACA
This sequence comes from Halobacillus fulvus, assembly GCA_004078665.1. Lineage (GTDB taxonomy): Bacteria > Bacillota > Bacilli > Bacillales > Halobacillaceae > Halobacillus > Halobacillus fulvus. The sequence continues at coordinate 126,375 of SCFO01000008.1, forward strand.
GAGAAGGATCTACGCGAACTTGAGCAGATTAGATTCGAACATCCTTCCCTGCAGTGTATACATCTATTCCTTCTCGTTTATGCTCATTTCGATATGAAAAAATATGCCGGAATGGATAAGTACACGGATGAGATTCACGCTGCGCTATTTAAAATAAACGAACCATTGTTCCATTATTATATGAAGTTGCGGTTTGATGAACTGACATTCCATCACTACTGGAAAACGAACAGCCTGATATTGGCGAAGAAATTCGCCTACAAATATATTCAGACAGGCCTCGCTCCCCGTAAACGGGCGACGATGCACCACAACCTTGCATTATGTCACGCTTTCGAAGACTACAGTTCAGCCATTCATTACGCAACAAAAGCGCTCCAAATATCAGAAGATCACGACCTAACAGCCTCCGCAAGGGAAATTAAACATCATACGATTCCTTTTCTCTCAGCTTACCATCAAAGGCCTGAGCGAATTTACACGCACGATCCGGTAGAACAGGCACACTTAGCCATTTCCAGAGGAGACGTTGACACCGGAATCGAAATTCTGACTTCTCTTGAACGATTGTCCTCTTTCCAGGAAAGCTACTTGGGGCTTGCTACGAAAGACGTGGCGATGTTGAGGAACGCTAAAGAACGGTTCATCAAGGAAAACGGCGACTATTTCTTCGCCCAGCTCCCAGAAAATTATATTAAACGCATCGTAAAAATCGTCTAAAAAAACAAGCTGAACACTACATGTCAGCTTGTTTTTGTTTATTCTTTTTTTGGCAAATCGAATCCTCCCTTGCACGACAACAAACGTGTAGCCCGCTAACTGAATTGCAAAGTTTGGGGCATCCTGCCCAGTTTTGTCGATGAAAAAGGATTTTGTTGAAATCACGGAGAAATAAAGGCTATAACGCAAATAAGTGAGGTTGGTACCTATGAATATGTATTGCCAAAGCGCCTTTCACCAATTAGAAATCGTGATTGCCTCTATATCAGAAATTCTCGGGCAGTTGACAGAAGAAGATCTCGAGAAGAGACCGACAGAAGGAAAATATTCGATAGGGGAACTTCTTGAACATATTGCGCTGATTCCAGCCGCCGATGGGTACGTTGCGGAAGAAGCTACATAAGAAGAAATGAAAGCTTTCTATCATTCAATGGCGCTCAAAACCCGTGCCGATTTATCAGAAAAGCTGTTTGAACATTTCGCCCAACTGAAAACAAGGTATGAAAATTATACGGAAGACCATTTATTTACCGAAACGACCTCCTGGTGGGGGGTCACATACACGAGATATGAATGGCTGCTGGAAATCATTTCGCATATGTATCATCATCGTGGACAGCTCCATGCGATGCTTGTTCATGCATACAAAAAAGACCCGGAAGTCATGTTATTTGAGTAGGCAATCTGGAAAGTTCAAACTGCTACAGCTCCATTTTTAAAAAACACAATCCCCGTTTTGGAGGATTGTGTTTTTTAACCTAAATAATGGACAGGTAGCGGACGTTCCACAACGCTTCCATCTTTTTCATATACATCATAAACCTTTGCGTCCGGACGGGAACTGACAGCTACCTGCTGCTTTCCGTCAACAAAGTGGACAGCAGCTCCGTCATCCAATGCATAACCGGCTGATAATGCTCGGCTCTTTATATACTTCCGATACATCGGCACCCTCGCTTCCTCCCCATCATAGTGGGGACAACAGCTGCCTTCAAGAAACCCGAGACAGGAAAGGGGTTCGAGCTGACTGCCATAAGAATCGGTCAGACCTTGCTGAAACCAGCAAATCGCACCGGCACTGATCCCCGCCAATACGATCCCATTTTCATAGGCTTCCTTCAGGACCTCAATCATCTCCCATTCTTTCCATAAGGCGAGCATATTCTTAGTGGATCCGCCACCTACATACAGAATGTCCTGCTCCAGTAGAAAAGACCGTATATCTCTTTGGCCTTCCCGTTTGAATAGGGAAAGATGTCCCGCATGACACGCCTGCTTCTCAAAAAAATCGTAGAAGCGCGTAATATATGTGTCGGAATCCCCGCTCGCGGTCGGGATAAAACAAATGGACGGGCGTTCTTTTTTTACCTGTCTGAGAATATACCCATCCAAAAGTGGATTGTCTGGTTCCATTGAGAACCCTCCTCCACCTAGAGCAATGATTTGTTTCACTCTTCCGCCTCCTGTCGATCTCACCTACTTATTCTTACCGAGTGACGTTTGGATATCTTCTTTGTAAGCATAGGAGAATAGTAAGGATACGAGGATAGCCCCTCCGATCAGGTTCCCGATACTTGCCGGTAACAGGTTGAAGAAAATATATTCATACCATGTGTATTGATCAGACGCCAGAATCCCCATACTGAAATAGCCCATGTTCGCTGCACTGTGCTGGAAGTTACCTGCCACGAATAAAACAACCGGTAACGTAGTCCCTAAAATCTTACCTGTAATATCACGCGCGGCTGTTGTCAGGAAGGCAGCCATTCCGATCAGCCAGTTCGCGAGAATACCGGAGACCAAAATTTCGAACCATCCTTTGACACCGTAATCTAAAAATTTCATTTTATGGTCGAGATACATGGAAAGTTCCGGGTAGAACGTTTCTGACAACGAACCAGAAAGCTGGATAAATACAGCGACCACAAAAGCCCCAATCAAGTTTCCTACATAAGTCGTCACCCAGAACTTATAAATGTTCATCTTCATCAAGCCAGCTTTATTGAATAAATACGAAGGTAACAGCACGTTAACCTCTGTAAACAGAACCGCTCCCGAAATAAATACCATAGCGTAGCCGGCAGCGAATCCTAATCCGGACAACAGATAATAAAGCCCCTGGGTTTCCACTCCAGTCGCCAGCAAAATGGAAAAGATCGCCCCGAAGGTCATGAACGACCCTGCCGTAAGCGCTAGTAAGAACTGAGCACGAAAGGGCTTATTTAAGTGATCTCGCCCTTTTTCACCAAAATTATCGACAATCTGGGAAGGGATATAAAACTGCCGCCCCGGTCGGTCCACTCCCTCTTTTTGTGATGAATCCTCTGTATGTTCATGATTTTCATTATTATTTTCCTCATGATCAGCCATGTCATCCCCTCCAATAATGTTGATATTCCCCGAAAATTATCTAAATAATCCCAAAGGAATAGTAAGATTTGGAACGGCACATGCTACATATATATAGAAATTACACATAAAGGAGTTTTAAAATGTCCCGAGATGAAGTATGCCTGGCCTGCAATGGTGAAGGATTGCTGATGGACGATGAAGAATGGCAGTACACCTGCAAAATTTGTGGAGGCGATGGCTTGAAGCCTCAACACGGGCGTGTCTATGACCGCCAATTGGCAGATGTCGATGAGACGAACCGAATACTGGATTAAAAAAAGAGCGCTGAACTAAAACAGCGCTCTTTCCATTGCTTCCTCTATTTTTGAGCTGAAATTCTGTTAGCCGCTAAGAACCGATGTTTCCTCTTCTCTCATACTCTCCAAAAATAATTCAGCGAAATAAGGATCCCATTGCGTCCCTTTCCCCTCTTCTATAATGGACAACGCCCTTCCAACCGGCATCCCTTCACGATAAGGTCGATTGGAGGTCATGGCATCATAAGCATCCGCAACAGCCATTAAGCGACCAAACACCGGAATTTCTTCTCCATGCAAGCCTTCCGGATATCCCTTTCCATCATATCGTTCGTGATGATATCGAACTCCTGGCAATATAGGAAGCAAGGAATGCGGTAACTGCACTTGCTCGAGAATTTTTGCCCCGATGACGGGGTGTTGTTTTATTTTTTCAAACTCCGCTTCTGTCAAACGTTCTTCCTTGAGGAGAACATCATCTCTAATCCCAATCTTCCCAATATCATGTAGCAAGGCTGACTTCCTTAATAAATCAACTTCAGTAGCCGAAAATCCAGCCCGCTCAGCAATCCTGACCGATAAATCTGCTACCCTCTCAGAATGACCAGCTGTATAAGCGTCTCTTGCATCAAGCGTTGCAGCAAAAACGGTGAAGAAACTTTCAATTAAACGCTCATTTTCGTCATCACGCGTTTTAATACCTGTGACCATATGGTTAAATCCTTTGACAAGCGTCGAAAACTCGTCGGAGTAGACATTTTCTATAGAATCGAATCGTCCAAGTCGAACTTGATCAAATCTGTTTCTTAGAGAGAGAATGGGTGACTCAATACTTTTATATAACAAAAGAGAACTGGATAACCCCATCAGCAGGATCACAAAAAGAACCAGTGATGCCCAGCTCCAGTACTGTTGAATACCGGAACCATCGTTTTCTGTCAAACGGATTTGTGAGGCCAGCATAAATAAAACAACAGGAAACACCGCGGTGAAAATAGAGGTCATGATAAGTTTTCTTCGTATGCTGAGATAATAGTCTGATGAAACCTCGACCTTCTCTTCTCCGGCCGTTTCCAACTTATTATGTAAAGACGCAAGAAGCGGGCGTACGGTTCGGTCAGCCAGGAAGAATTCGACGATCGCATGCATAATCGCAATGAGAATAGCTCCACTCCAAGCGAGACCAATATAATAATACGGTAAACTGATCCACCCCATGTAGATCCCAAAAATCGAAAGCAGCGAGGCAGGAATACCGAGTCCCAGAAGGTGCGGTCCCATAATCCTCCGAACGGTCAAAACTGGGAACTGATGCGCACGCCATATCCCCTCTGTCACATTAGACCTTGTCGGTTCCGCAAAAGCCTTTTGGATAGGCTTTACGTGACGGCGGTACAACCAAAGCTCCCCACCCCACATGATCACCCCTGAGAAGAGCATGACAAAGATCAGATAGACAGCCTCTCTTTCTCCGAGCGTCAGGGTATGAAAAACAAAAACACTCCCCACTCCGAATACCGCTAGTGTCGAACCGATAATATAATTGATCAACATTCTCTTTTGAAAATCATAAAAAGGGTTCATTTCCCCACCTCACTATGTACGATAGGACCATTATACCAAATTTTTCTTATCGCATCGCAGAATCTTTAAATACACATTCTCACATACGGAGGCACAACGTTCGTCTTACTAAAAAAGAAAAAGGCAGGCTTATAAGCCCACCTTCCACTAATAACTTTCCACCGTTGTGTCTTCTTGCACAGGTCTCGGTGTCTTACGCACAAGCGCGACAATTCCCGCAATCAAATAAAGCCCTCCGGAGAACAGTCCTAAACCTACAGTAGCAAACGTGAGCACAACAGCAGTCAAAATCAAAATGATTCCTGCTGTTTTCGGACGTCTATTCTTACTTAAGAAGAAAATCGATAAAATTCCGAGAACGACCCCTACAATCGAGGAAATGAGAATGAACATGGCAAACGTCCCCATCATATCCCACACCTGATTAATATCCATATTCGTAAATTCCTGTCCTCCCGATGCTTCGTTCATTGCGATGATGAACTCTTCACGCACCTGGGGATTGTCTTGAAAAGCTACAAAAACCCAACCGACAACGATTGGAAATGCATATAGAAGAATACCGATTACAGTTAAAACAATTTCTACTGTCCGTTTCATAAGCTCTACTCCCTTCCTTTTTACCCTTACGTTTTTCTATTCCCTTAAAGTGAGCCATTCCCCTTTTCTATACGATTTAAAAACGTAAAATGTTTCATTCTCTTCTCCTATTTTCTGTCCCCTTCCGTATTCATGGATGGGAAGTTGGATCTTTGATAAAATAATGTAAAAGCGTATGAATACTGCGTAACAGGAGGCATGCACAGTGAACATTGTATCGATTGAACCGACTCCTAGTCCGCATTCGATGAAGATTAACCTTGATGAGACGTTGCCGGATGGTGAAACTCACAACTATAAACAGGGAGACGATCACACGTCTGCTCCCGATTTTATTCAGCAGTTATTTGCAATCGAAGGCGTCAAAGGAATTTATCACGTGCTCGACTTCATGGCTTTAGAACGTAATCCTCGCATTGATTGGGAAACGATCTTACCTGAAGTACGTCAGGTGTTCGGGGAAGCCGTAGCGGAAGAAAAACCTTCTGAAGCTGCTCAAGAAGCCGTCGATGACTCATTTGGCGAGGTCAAAGTTTTCATCCAGATGTTCAAAGGAATCCCGATGCAGATCAAACTGGAAGACCGTGGGGAGGAGAAACGCGTAGGGCTTGAAGAACGATTTATGGAAGCCGCTATGAAAGCAGCACCAGCCTCTCCTAATATGATCATGGAACGTCAGTGGGTCGAACAAAATCCTCGTTACGGGGATGCAGAGGAAATCGGTGAACAAGTAAAAGAAGAAATTTCGGCAAGTTACGACGATGATCGACTGGAAAACCTTGTTAAGCAAGCGTTTGACCAAAGCACGGACGATGTCGAACCACAAGATAACAAACCGAAAATTACGCTGGAAACGCTGGATCATGACGATTGGAAAGTCCGTTATGCTGCGCTGGACCGAATGGATCCCACAGCAGAGGATTACCGGATTTTAGATAAAGCGCTGGACGATGAAAAAGCATCGATTCGCAGGTTAGCGACGGCGTACCTTGGAATGATCGAGGAAATAGAAACCCTCCCTTTCCTTTACAAAGCACTTCAGGATAAATCGGTAACGGTCAGACGGACAGCCGGTGACTGCTTATCTGACCTCGGATTTAAAGAAGCGATGCCAAGAATGATTGAGGCCTTAACGGATTCGAATCGCCTCGTCCGTTGGCGTGCTGCGATGTTCTTATACGAGCTTGGCGACGAAACGGCCCTCCCTGCTCTCAAAGAAGCCTCAAACGATCCGGAGTTCGAAGTCCGGATGCAAATCAACATGGCGATTGAACGGATCGAAGGTGGCGAGGAAGCCAAAGGGTCTGTCTGGCATCAAATGACACAGGCGACAAAGAAATAAAAACTCAAGGAGGATTTATCTATGAATCCATATGAAGCGTATATGAAAGAAATCTCTCAACCGATGAGAGACGAATTGACGAATTCCGGTTTTGCCGAATTGACGACACCTGAACAGGTTGACGAGTTCATCAGTTCCACAAAAGGAACTTCTCTCGTTGTCATCAACTCCGTATGCGGATGTGCAGCGGGGCTTGCGCGTCCTGCAGCTCGGGAATCACTAACTTATGACAAGAAGCCTGAACACCTTGTCACTGTTTTCGCCGGTCAGGACCGCGAGGCGACAGCACGCATGCGTGACTACCTAGAAGGCTATGAACCATCCTCACCTTCTATGGCTTTATTAAAAGATGGACAAGTGCTTCACTTTATTCCACGTGAAGAGATTGAAGATCATGAAGTCGAAGAAATCGTCGCAAACTTAACAACAGCTTACAACCAATACTGCTAAAGTTAAGCGGTCCGTCTAAACGGGCCGCTTTTTCATTGGCTTCGCAAATGATTCGTTTTGATTAATGAAGAGGTTGCGAAGAATGATATCTTGCCAATTCAATCCAAAACATCGTCTAGTCACAACGTTTCCGTCCACCGATTTTGGCGGGAGGGGTGGGAAATGGCGAGACTCCTATGGGGAGGAAAGGGCAGGCTGAGATCCCGCAGGAGCCTTGCTCCGAGGAAGCTCAGCGCCCGCCCATGGAAAGCGAGTTATTTCCCACCCCTCCTCGCTCTATTATAAGTATCGGAAACCTTTCAAGTAATTGGACGTATTGATTTCTTCCGATCACTTGACCCTCCACTTTGGTTGTACAACATTCGTTTGACGTGAGGAGGACTGTTTTAATTCGGATCCGCATTCCGGGCAAATGATCGCTGCTGATGGGATCGGCATACAGCAATATGGACATTCCTTTTTCGTCATTGACTGCATCGGATGCTGATGAGGCTTCCTCCACCGATTCATCTGCCTGACTATGATGAAAACGGCAAATAATATGATCACGAACCGGAGAGAAGCGGTCAGGAATAATCCGTAATTCAACGTGACCGCCCCTGCTTCTTTCGCGGCAGCTAATGATTCATACCTCATCCCGTCCAGACTGACATACATATTTTCAACGTTTATTTTTGAGTAGAGCAGGCCGACAGGTGGAAGCAGAAGATCTTTGACGAGCGAATCAATGAACCCGCTGAACGCCGCGCCTAACACCATCCCTATTCCCATGTCCACCGCACTGCCCTTTACAGCAAACTCTCTGAACTCACGGAGTAATTTCATCGGTTCTCCTCCATTCCTCTTACCATCGTATGAAGAGAATGGACAAACCATGAAAAGGAATCGAGCGAGTTACCGTGCGGGAGATGTGTGAACCGAATAGGCAGACACGATGTCCGTTAAGCATCGTCCTAGCTCGATCACTTCTTCCCTTGTTTGGTTGGGATGAAAGGAAATCCGGATAAATCCTTCTGCTTCCTCTTTATTAATTCCCATGGCTGTTAGAGTAGGCAGACTCCCTTCGTTTTTAGATTGGCACGCACTTCCTGTCGAAAAGCAGAAGCCTCTCCTGTTTGCCTCGAGCATCATCCATTGCCCAGATACCCCTTTCCCGATTAAACCTAGAATAGGTATGGGTTCCTCTACTCTTCCCACAACGTCGAATGGGCCGTTTGCAACCGAGTCCAGCAACGTTTTCTTCAAAGCTATAGTTTTCACCTGGTGCTCTTCCATTGTTGTTACCATCTCTTCTGCCCCGACAAGAAAAGACGCGATTCCAGGGGTGTTGACGGTGCCCGGACGAACCCCTGATTCATGTGTTCCATTAGGCACGAGAGGAGAAAAAGAAACCGCCGGACTTATGTAAACAGCTCCTACTCCTTTAGGACCTCCCACCTTATGTGCAGAGATCGACAGGCTATCCACATAGGGCGCCCATTCCCTTATGTCTATTTTTCCGAATGCCTGTACAGCATCACTATGTAGAAGACTCCCATATTGTCTGCACAAACTCGCCATCTCTTTTATGGGCTGGATCGTGCCGATGTCTGAGTTGACCAATTGAACGGAAACAAGCGCCGTCTCTTCGTTCATGATTTCCTTCATCCGATCAACGTCCACTTCCCCTTTTTTAGTAAAAGGAAGTCTACTCACTCGGAACCCTTCTCTTGCCAGCTTATCCAGCACATTGTTCACGGAAGAATGCTCGGCTTCTGTCGTGACAATATGTTTTCCATTCCCGGCATAAGCCAGTGCTTGAAGAGCGATTGCATTACTTTCGGTTCCACCACTCGTAAAATAAAGCCCACCCTCTATCCCCATCATCTCAGACAGCCGCGTGCGGCAATGCTCCAGTAATTGTCCAGCTTTTGAACCGGTATCATGGAGACTGCTGGAATTTCCAAAATATTCTTCTGAAGCTTTTACAAAAGCGTTCAAGGCTGCGTGACTCATAGGGGTCGTCGCAGCGAAATCGAAATATTTTTCCATACCTTCTTCTCCTTCTTTCCCATTTAAGACTTGTTATTATTTTAATAATATGTAAATATAGGTGTCAATACACTTGTAAACTCATAAGGGGTGAATCTATGAAAATGGCAGATGTCATCATCATTGGCAGCGGCCTATCCGCCTTGCAGGTCGCGAAACATTTAAATAGGGATATGAATGTGATGATTATCACAAAGTCATCTATTCGTCGAAGTAATTCCTCGCTTGCCCAAGGTGGAATTGCTGCTTCTTTACAGGAAGATGACCACCCTTACGCTCATTTTTTGGACACCTTGGAAGCCGGTTGCTATGCGAATCACCCAGGTCACACTTTATCAATGACCAATGAAGCTCAGGAAGTCATGGAAGAGCTGATCCGTGAAGGATGTAAGTTTGACATGAATTTGGCCGGTGAACTCGATTTGGGCCGGGAAGGAGGACATCAACACAACCGGATTATACATAGCGGAGGCGATCAGACCGGCAAAACGCTCGTCTCCCATCTTATCCAACAGCTCCAAGACAATGTCCACTTTTACGAAAACCATTTTGTGTTCGATCTGCTCGTTCAGGACGGCAGATGTTACGGGGTCAAAAGTAAACAAGGAGAAGGAACCCACACATTTCTCGCTCCCCATATCATTCTCGCCACGGGGGGTTGCGGTCAGCTTTATTCGATTACATCTAATGACGAAATGATTACCGGTGACGGGCTTGCTCTCGCTTATTTGGCTGGCGCAGAGCTTAGCGACATGGAATTTATCCAGTTTCACCCTACCCTTTTGTTTAAAGAAGGCAGAGCTCCAGGATTGATTTCGGAAGCGGTTCGGGGAGAAGGGGCTATTTTAGTCAACGAGAAAGGTGAACGAATCATGGAAGCTGTTCATCCCCTTCAGGATCTAGCACCGAGACATATCGTCGCGCAGTCGATTTATGACCGGATTCAGAGCGGAGAAAACGTCTATTTAGACATTCGCTCGATTGATGATTTTGCAACACGCTTTCCGTCCATCACCTCCCTTTGTGAACAGAACGAGATTCAGATCTCCAATGGGTTCATTCCTGTCGCTCCTGGCTGTCACTTTTCAATGGGCGGAATACGCACAGACGAAGCAGGACGCACAACGATTGATGGTCTTTATGCCATCGGAGAAGCCGCCTGCACGGGGGTTCACGGAGCCAATCGCCTGGCCAGTAATTCCTTACTTGAAGGCTTAGTGTTTGGGCGGAAACTTGCGCATGAGCTGAATCGTTCAGGCTCTTCCCTCAAGCCTTTTAACAGACGGTTCTTAGAAAAAGACGTGCTCCATGATCCAAAGCTTCCAACCATACAAGAGTTAAAACATTCCATGATGGAACGGGTCGGGATTGTCCGTTCAAAAGAAGGATTGACGAAGCAAAAGCAATGGCTGGAATCTTTTCAGATGGTTCCACACCCTTTCGACATCCACAAGCTCACAGCTGAACAAATGACCCGCTTCTTTATGCTCTATACCTCCTGGCTGATCACGATTTCCGCATTACAAAGAGAAGAAAGCCGCGGCGCTCATTTCCGGACTGATTTTCCAAAGGAGCGATCCGCATGGCAATCAAAGCAAGTCATTCAAAAAAGAACAACAGAAAAGAGGACGTCTCATGAATCCATTCGCGTATAAACAAACATTGGAGCAATTTTTCATGGAAGATATCGGCTATGGGGATTGGACAAGCGACCTTCTGTTTCCAGAAGAAGCGACGGGTACACTGACTTTCATCAGTAAACAGCAAGGGATTTTTTGCGGAAAAGATCTGTTGAAGACCGGATACGCCTTGCTCGACTCAGAGATTCAAGCAGACCTCCCGATCCAAGATGGAACGTTCGTCTCTCCCGGAGTCGAGATTGCTTCTTTTACAGGGCCTGTCAGGAGCTTACTGAAAGGGGAACGAGTATTACTGAACCTGATTCAAAGAATGAGCGGCATTGCCACATTGACACACCAAGCGGTGCAAACTATCGCTGATTCCCATACGAAAATTTGCGACACGAGAAAAACGACACCAGGACTTCGAGCCTTTGAGAAATCGGCGGTTCGAGCAGGAGGTGGGTTCAATCACCGTTTCGGGCTCGATGATGCGGTGATGATCAAAGATAATCATATCGCATTTGCCGGATCGATTACGGAAGCGGTCCAGACGATCCGCTCCTCTCTTGGACATACCGTCAAAATTGAAGTGGAAACGGAGAATGCCGATCAGGTGATGGAAGCGGTAGCGGCCGGTGTAGATATCATCATGTTTGATAACCGCACACCTGAAGAGATCTTCGAGCTTCAAAGACTTGTCCCCTCTTCGATCCTGACAGAAGCATCTGGCGGAATCACAATGGAAAGCCTGTCATCCTATCGCGGGCTCGGTGTGGATTACATATCCCTCGGCTTCCTGACCCATTCCGCATCCGCTCTCGATATCAGCGCACGCGTTTTAACTGAAAAGGAGGAAGTAAAATGAACCTATTTGAAACGATCAATCAGACCACCTTGCCTGACAGCTATAAGAATATGTCGATAGAGCAGCTTGAAGATATTGTTCGTCGTGTAAAAGCAGAGATGGGAAATCGGCTTTTTATTCCTGGCCATCATTATCAAAAAGATGAGGTCATTCAGTTTGCGGATGCCAGAGGAGACTCCTTGAAGCTTGCGCAGATGTCGGCTCATCAACACGAAGCGGAAGCCATCGTCTTTTGCGGTGTTCACTTTATGGCCGAAACAGCGGACATTTTGACTCGTGAAGATCAGCACGTCTACCTCCCGGACATGAGGGCAGGATGCTCCATGGCAGATATGGCTAATATCCAGCAAACCGAAAAGGCATGGGAAAAGCTAATCTCAAGGTTTGATGATACGATCTTACCTTTAACATATGTCAATTCCACTGCCGCTATCAAAGCCTTTGTAGGCAAGCACGGAGGCGCAACCGTCACGTCTTCTAATGCAGAAGCTATGATTAAGTGGGCCTTTACTCAGAAACAGCGGATCCTTTTCCTTCCCGATCAGCACCTTGGCCGGAATACCGCCTATGAACTCGGAATTCCGCTTGATCAGATGGCAGTCTGGGACCCTATTGTAGAAGAGTTGATTCATGAAGGGCCGGCAGAGGACATTCAAGTGATCCTCTGGAAAGGGCACTGCTCGGTCCATGAGAACTTCACGACAGCAAACGTTGCCCAGGTGCGCAGCGAACACCCGGAGATGAACATCATTGTCCATCCAGAGTGCAGCCGGGAAGTCGTCGAACGCTCCGATTATTCCGGATCGACGAACTATATTATCGAGAAGATTGAGCAGGCCCCTCCTGGAAGTGAATGGGCAATCGGGACGGAAATGAACCTCGTCAACCGGATCATTCAGGAACACCCGGAACAAACGATCCTTTCCCTTAACCCGAGGATGTGTCCGTGTCTCACGATGAACCGAATCGATCTCCCGCACCTCGCTTGGGCGCTTGAGTCCCTTACTGGTGGGAATCCGCAGAACCTTATAAAGGTGGAGGATTCTACGGCTCATTACGCGAAACAGGCGCTAGATCGCATGTTGGAGCGTTCCTGAATCACTATGTGAAAGGTTCTCTTCACCACTACTCTTCTTCTTTAGAGGGCATGGAATCAGAGGATGCCTCTCCATGGGCATTCCCTATATTCAATTGTCCGGAGAGATCCTTGATCCCGAGCTGTGAAATCGTGTTGTACGTATGAATATGATCACACGTCATGTGATCGACAATAAAAATAGATGAAGACGCTTCTCGATTTGACCGGGAAGCGTTCGTCATTTTCTTCTCTAGTTGACCCACCCTTTTCTCCAGATCACTCAGCTGACGATCATACGCTGAAAAGACCCGGTCCAAATACCGATCGACCGCACCGATGATCCGATCCTCTGTTTCCGTTTGCTTTTCCTTCCACAACCTTTGAATATGTACCTGCTGCTCTCTTCATTCTCTCTAATTCTTGCTTCAACTGAACAACTTCAGGAATGCCCACAAGATTCACCCCCCTTTTCTTTTTGTGACAGGTTTGCTATTCAATGACAATATCTCTCAGTGTCTCCTGACTTCTGTTGTAACTGAGAACCATCACTCCGTTCTCAAGGGAAGTGCGAAGAGAAGAAGCATCGATAAACTCCGGAAGCTCGATTCTCCTCGAATACTCTCCAAAAGAACGTTCTCCTTGAACGAGGATCACCTGTTCAGGATCAACCGGAGGACGAACATGGATTGTGACATACAGTTCGGTTCCGGAACCTACGAGTCGAATGTCTTCCTTCTTTAACCCAGGCACTTCAATAAAAACGACAACGTGAGTATTCGTAAGATAAATATCCGTTTTCGGAATATCGCTGGTCGGCTCATCTTTTGTCCAGTCCGATTGGTCAAACGGTTGAAAAGGCTGTTCCTCTCCCTGCTGTTCGAATACACGATTCCAAAAATCTCCACCCTGATACTGCTGAGCAACTTTCATCCACTCTTTAATACGGTCCATATCCATCATTCATCCTCCTTATGATCTGACCTCACTTACAACTGGTTGGTGAACGGCTGAGACGGGTTGGCGATTTGACCTTGGTCACTAACGTCAGAATCAAGAACCCCATTCCCCATGCAAGATCCAGTCGGAGAAAAATCACCTAGTGAAAAGTTCGCTCCATAAAACTTTGAATTGGCTGTATGACTGTTGTGAACCGTCGGACCGATATCGACGTTCCCGTTCTGGGTGACGCCATTCGTTTTCATATTGAAAATGTTGATTGCATAAGGCATTCTGCAGTACCACCTTTTCTTTATCCTTGAAATGTATTAGGGTTTGCCGGGTTCGCAATCTCTCCCATGTCATTGAGATCCGGGTCGATAAATACATTTTCCATCCCTGAAGACGTCGGGGATATATCTCCATACGACGAGTTCTGTCCCTGAGACTTTGTATTGGCTGTCGGTGAATTATGAAACGCATCCCCGATATTGAAGGAGCCATTGCTTGCGATACTGTTGATCTTAATACAATAAATGTTGATGAATGATGGCATACTTACTCCCTCCTGTTCGTTCAGTTATGGGTACTATATGCGACCCCCACCTCAATGTGTGAGTGGGATACTCAAAAGCGCCAAAGTATTTCTATTGGGAAAAATCATGAAATAATCGTCCACCATAGCTCGCAAGGATTTGATCAGTAAACGCGACGAGCTCGCCTTTTTCTCCCGACTGATAATAATGAGTCAGCGTTCCAGACATTTTTCGAGCAAAATCTGGACTGAATGCTTTCAAAGAACGATACATCCACTTCCCTTCCCCCACCCACTTTTTATTCATCCTCAGAACAAAGCGGTGAAGCTGGTCGGTGAGAGCGGCCACTGTAAAGAGATCCTCTTCTTTGGATGCTGACCCCTCCAAATCTTCTAAAAGATCGGTGATGATATATCTCATTTCTCTACTTTTTTCAGCCGTCAGCGGAACAGGACCTTCCTCCAATCTTTTTTTGCCTTCAGCAATCAGCTCTTTCCCGAACTCCGCCCCTTCTAGAATGACTCCATCTGCACACATCCGGATCAGTAAAGGAACTCCGTGCTGCTGTTCTACAAAGAAATGATAATCCAGAGAATCCTCATCATAAACGAACGATTCCACTGGTACCCCCTTCCAGAGGCACGACCTCCGGATCGTCTCTCCACCGATAATGACCAGATCGAGATCAGACGTCGATGTCTGATCTCCTCTGACCGTACTCCCAGCGAGCAACGCTGTCTTGCAATCGGGGTGGAATTGCTTAATGAACTCACGAGCTAATTTTCCTTGTATAAAATGCAACACTTCCCTCTCCTTTTAGCGACAATGAATGCTTCATATGTATGCCGATTACTGATCAATGTGCATTTTAAATAACCGTAATTTTTATGACACGTTCACGAATGAATCCCACCCGTATAACGTCTGTTTTTGAACTCACAAAAACATTTTGACAACCCTTCCATAATCATATATTCTTACTAATGGCGAACATTAATAATTATAGACGATAATATCATTCGTCTTTTAAGAGGTGTTTTCAATGGAAAACGTATTTGATTATGAAGATATTCAGTTAATTCCAGCTAAATGCATCGTGGACAGCCGCTCCGAGTGTGACACATCGGTCACTTTAGGGAACCACACATTCAAGCTGCCTGTCGTCCCTGCTAATATGCAGACGATCATAGATGAAGAGGTTGCCCAGTTCTTAGCGGCGGAAGGCTATTTTTACATCATGCACCGCTTCGAACCCGAAACGAGAATAAATTTTATAAAAAATATGAAATCCCGAAGCTTGATCAGTTCCATTAGCGTCGGAGTCAAAGCAGAAGAATATGAGTTTGTTGAAAAGCTGGCAAATGAAAGCCTTGCTCCAGACTACATCACGATTGATATCGCTCACGGACATTCTCAAGCGGTCATCCATATGATTCAGCATATTAAAAAACACGTACCCCAAACATTCGTCATTGCCGGGAATGTCGGAACACCTGAAGCTGTGCGGGAACTGGAGAATGCCGGCGCAGACGCGACAAAGGTCGGCATCGGTCCAGGAAAAGTCTGCATTACGAAGGTGAAGACAGGATTTGGGACGGGAGGCTGGCAGCTCGCCGCTTTGCGCTGGTGTGCGAAAGCCGCAAGTAAGCCGATCATCGCAGATGGTGGCATCCGTACACATGGAGATATTGCCAAATCCGTCCGTTTCGGAGCTTCCATGGTCATGATCGGATCCCTTTTCGCAGGTCATGATGAGTCTCCAGGAGAAACGGTGGAAAAAGACGGCGTTTTATACAAGGAATACTTCGGCTCTGCTTCTGAATTCCAAAAAGGCGAAAAGAAGAATGTCGAAGGGAAAAAGATGATTGTGCCTTATAAAGGATCGTTGAAAGATACCCTTGTCGAAATGGAACAGGACCTGCAGTCGGCGATATCTTACGCAGGCGGAAGCCAGCTAGATGCCATCCGTCACGTCGACTATGTGATCGTGAAAAATTCAATTTTCAACGGTGACAGAATATGAATAAGATCTACCTCTCCCGTAAAGGTTAAAGATATAACCTGAAGGAGGACTGTCCTTATGAACAAAGAACGGGCAAAAGAAATCGTCCATGCGTCTGAAATGATCGGCGTCACCCATAAAGACCGGGACGTGTACATTGAAGAGGTCATCGAACGAAATGAAATGGCACGGATTCATCCTGTCAATCAACCGAATGTGAACCAGGAAGTGCCTCTTTATGAACTAAAAGAAAAAGAATCCCGATAAACTCAAAAAGCCGCGTGACCTTCACTTAAAGGTCATGCGGCTTTTTAGTTTAATCGTAATATCTATAGTCAGTTATACCGTTTCCTTTTCTCAAGATCAGCGTTTGGAGGGGCGGGAACCATTAAATGGAGAGTTTGTTCTAAGATTAATTCACGATGCGCATATTTGAGTCTATCTTCATCAAATCAAAAATAAAGTCCTACCAGATTCACGCTATACTTGACTGATATACTTTTCGTAAAGAAATATAGTAAATCAACCAAACGAGTAGGTAAAGAAGCAAATAGATGAAATTGAAAGAACTCCACTCTTCTGTACGGATAATGGAAAACGAGAAAAAACCGAACGGTAACGCAAGGATGGGGATCATTAAACGGCCCATTTTCTTGAGAATCGCTACCCTTTCTTCATTCAGCTTTTTTCTAAAGTATCCGAACAAAGCGACGGATCCAATTAGCAGTTGGAGAAGGACCGCAAACTGAGGACCTGCGTAATAATTTTCCTGAATGATCGGCAGTGCAAGCGCACCAAAAGGAGCAATGACAGAAATCGCTGCCAAGACGAACCAGTAATTTGGATGTTCAAACGTTTGAGCGTTTCGCTGACGGTACTCCTGCAAAATTTCCTCACTCATTTTATCAGGAGCCATGAAGCTCTGCACTACTCTCGCTTCGGGATCTCCCTCCTCCATCCGCTCGAGCAAATGGTCTCTGATTTCAGCAAGATGATGCTCCCTTTCATCCTTTGGCAAACCTTTCAGCTTCAGGTCCAATTCATTTATGTATTGTTCAATCGATTGCAGCATCCGAAATCTCCCCTTATTTTTTTAGTTGATCCAAAAAGGCATAGACATTCGTAAATTCTTCCCACCTTGCTTCCAGAACTTTTCCACCAAGATCTGTTACGTCGTAATATTTGCGGCTTCTCCCTTCATGCTCCTCCTTATAGGAGTACACCCATTGATTCGTACTCATCCGTTTAAGAATTGGATAAATCGAGCCGTCCGCAATAGGAAACGTACTCTCCTCCTGTAAATGTTTCGTAATTTCGTATCCATACATCGGCTTTCTTTTCAATAACAGTAAAATGGCCAATTCAAATGTCCCTTTACGCAATTGCGTATTCCATTTGTCATTAAATGTATTCATGTCTCTATAATATGTCAGTCATACATATGTGTCAATGACACATATTATTTTTTTATACCAAAAAACCCGAGCATCCAAGCCCGGGTCTACACTCTCTCACATTATAATTTTTGATTGTAAATACCGAATAACTCCTCAAGCTTATCCTGTAAGCCAAGAGCCAGCATGCCGTTGCCTTCCGCTACTTTTGAATTTCCTAAGGTCACCGTCCGCTTGATTAATTGGGAAAAAATCTCGGATTCCGTCATTTCCCGCTGAAATTGACTCGAGGAGAGGTTGATCAGGAGAGCGATCGCTCCGGATATGTGAGGCGTAGCCATTGAAGTACCGGACAAGCGAGCGTATTTTCCATCCAGGTATGTGGACAGAATTTGAACACCTGGGGCTACTAGGTCAATTTCATTGTTCGTGTTTGTGAAATCGGCCAGGTTCAAGTCGAAGTCGATCGCTCCCACCTGAATGACCTCGTTATAAGCACCAGGATAGCCATATTCCGGTGTATCCCCTCGTCCATCTCCGGAATTACCGGCTGCACAGACGACAGATATATCCTTTTGAATCGCCCGCTGGATAGATTTCTGCAGTTCAGGAATATCATCCGGTCCGCCGAGAGACATCGAAATGACGTTGACTCGTTCGCCTTCAGGGCCTGTCCAGTCCGTCGCATATTCGATGGCATCGATAATCCACTCCATATTTCCGCTTCCCTCTCCGCTCAACACTTTCAAGATGAGCAGTTTCGACTGGGGAGCAACACCGACAACACCCGTTCCATTTTCAATGGCAGCAATCGTCCCAGCAACATGGGTTCCATGTCCATTATTATCACTGAAGTTAGACTCATCCCCATCGTAATCTGGCGTGAAATTCCGCCCACCGATAATCCGTCCCTCCAGCTCAGGATGGTCGGTCTGACAGCCTGTATCAATCACGGCGATAACCGTCCCTTTCCCCTGATTTGTCCGCTCCCATAAAGCAGGGGCTTCAATCACTTCTACTCCTCTTGGAACTTCAGACGTTGTTTCCACGACTTCTTCTACTTGAAAAGGTATCAATTTCGCTTCGCTCATGATCATCCTCCTAGAAATGAATGGTATTGTCCTATTCCCAATTTTGTCAGTTTTAACCTTTCGATTATTATAAACACTTTTCCCTATACCCGTAAGTTACAATGGACACCCCGCAAATGAACTAGTGGATGTAGCTCCTTATGTAATAAAGAAGAAGGAACAGTAAAAATAACAACCTCGAACAGATTATTTTGAGACACGAAATAAGACTGGTACCATATGATGTAGATTTTTATAAAAAAGCTCTATTAAAACTTGATGTTGATTCTAGAAAGTTTCCGTTTTTCAAACCAGAAATTGGAGGAGCAAACGGAAACTCCATTTGCTCCTTTTAGTTGGCAATGGGAAGGCGCACATTCAGTTTCCTATTGTCAAATTAACATTCAAGTTGAACAAAGCAATAAAAAAGGGGATGAGACATCATGCCAGCTATCTCACAGACAAAATTCTCTGTCCTTGATCTTGCCTCCGTCCGCGAAGGCGGATCGACAGAAGAAACGTTTCAACATACAGTCGATCTCGCACAACACGTCGAAAAATGGGGATTTAACCGCTATTGGCTAGCTGAACACCACAATATGCAGGCGATCGCAAGCTCCGCGACATCTGTCGCGATCAGTCATGTCGCCCACCATACCTCAACGCTTCGTGTCGGCTCAGGTGGCGTCATGCTTCCGAACCACGCTCCTATCATGATCGCTGAGCAGTTCGGTACATTGGAAACCCTGTTCCCCGGAAGAATCGATCTAGGACTTGGCCGCGCGCCAGGTACAGATCAACTGACAGCCCAGGCACTGCGCCGGAACTTAAACAGTTCACCAGAGGATTTTCCTCAGCAGGTAGAAGAACTGCGAGGATATTTTGAAGGAAAAAATCGTGTCAGTGCTTATCCAGGAGAAGGATTGAATGTTCCGATCTGGCTATTAGGCTCCAGCGGATTCAGCGCACAGCTGGCCGGACATCTTGGATTGCCCTTTTCCTTCGCCAGTCATTTTTCACCGAACAATACGTTCGGAGCCATCGACCTTTATCGACGCACATTCAAGCCTTCCGATGTGTTGGAAGAGCCTTACGTTATGCTCGGAATCAATGTCATAGCAGCAGATACCGATGAGGAAGCAGAGCGACTCGCAACCTCACAACAACAGCAATTCCTGAATTTGGTCCGTAATACACCGAACCTTCTGCAGCCGCCCGTCGACAGTATGGAAGACCTGTGGACACCCGGTGAAAAAGCAGCCCTTCAGCAACAGCTGGGCGGATCCTTCATCGGCAGTAAAGAAA
Organism: Halobacillus fulvus; assembly: GCA_004078665.1. Taxonomy (GTDB): domain Bacteria; phylum Bacillota; class Bacilli; order Bacillales; family Halobacillaceae; genus Halobacillus; species Halobacillus fulvus. The sequence goes on from SCFO01000008.1 coordinate 146,558, forward strand.
CAGTCAAGGAAAAACTCGAAGCGTTTCTGCAAGAGACAGAAGCAGATGAACTGATGGTCATTTCGCAAATTTATGACCACGAGGCACGTCTTCATTCCTACGAAATCATTGCCGAACTTATGAACGAATAATATCGCAACCTGTAATGCTGATATTCACGAACAATCGCCATAAACTTAGCCAAAAAAAGCTGACCTTGAGGTCAGCTTTTTTCGTGTGTATATTTCCAATGATTACGAGCCATGATGAGTAGGAGAAGAAGAAAGAAAAGAGGTACGTAACGTTATGGGAATCATCTTACTACTCGGATTCCTCCTCCCTTGGATGACAGGAATCTTTCTATACAAAAAAGCTCCCCTCTTATTCTTTTGAACTATACCCCGAATAATGGACACTGATAAAAAAGTGCCCTTATTCGGGGTTTTTGTGTTTCACGACCTCGAATGTCCCTTTATAATTTAACTAACTAATACGAGCGAGGTTAATCACATGT
>SCFO01000009.1 GCA_004078665.1 Halobacillus fulvus
TTGTCCATGTGTGAGTCCTTTATTTTGGATTTGGACAGGAATCCCCTGCGCCAACCATTATAAAGGATTTTTTTATGGATCTGAATAAGTTCTGAATATTCGGATTTTATTTATGCAACACTAGTGACTTTTTTGATTGTATTTTTAATATTTATTTTTTTAGGGTTTAATTTTTAAAAAGGAGAGTTTTCAAATGAATTCAGCAAGTAAATATGATTTTTTTATAAGCTATAATCATAAAGACGAACCATATGCTGAGTGGATTGCATGGGTTTTGGAAAAAGCTGATTACACCACTTATATTCAGGCGTGGGATTTTGCTGCCGGGAACAATTTTATCCTTGCTATGCAAGATGGTGCTAAATATGGTGAAAAAACATTAGCCTTACTATCTGAAGATTACTTATCCTCAGATTTCACTCAGCCAGAGTGGGCTGCAGCATTTGGAGCTGACCCAAGGGGGACTAATAGGAAGTTTATTCCTGTGAGAATACAAGACATCAAGTTAGAGGGAATGTTGCCACAGGTTGTTTATATTGATTTGGTTGGAAAAGATGAAGAAGAAGCAAAAGACGAACTGCTTAAGGGTGTGCAAATGAAGCGAAAGAAACCATTAGAAGCACCCAAATTCCCCGGGAAAATTCAGGAAGTAGAAAAGCCCGTTGAAATTATTCCTGCTGATTGGTATCAAAATTGGCTAGATAACAGGATTGAGTCCCTTTATCGTAAAAATTATGCCAATGAAATATTAGAAGGTCCAAACTTAGTTCTTCATATTATTCCTTTAGAGTCCATAAACAAAGATATAAAAATCCCCATTAAAGAGTTGAAGCAGCTCACTGATCTCAAACCATTTTTCACCACTGGTTGGGACTTTAAAGTTAATCAAGATGGCTACTGTACATTTGCGAAATGGCCACACAGTGAGTTACCGCATGGTTACGTTCAATTTTACAGAAATGGAATAATAGAAGCCGTGGATGTTGGGCTTCTAGGGAATAACGATGATAAATTCATACCATATTTAAAATTTGAGACTGACATAATTATACACATAAAAAACTATATCAATGCAATTAAAAAAGTAGGCATCAAGTTCCCCGTTGCTGTTAGCATTTCTCTATTGAATATTCAAGGTTATTATGTTTCTGGACAACCTCAATATCCTAGAGAAAAAATAAAAAATGATACATTAAAATTACCAGTGGCTTTGTTGAATTCTTCTGATGAAAACATTATTTCAACAATGAAAGATAGCTTCGATTATTTATGGAATCACTGTGGTTTTGAGGGTTCTTTAAATTTTGATGAAAACGGTAATTGGAAGTGGGGTTTTTGAAATTACGTCATTTGTCAGTTTATCTGATTCTTACATATAGGGGGACAAAACGTGGAGTTAGTTGGCCTGCGGGGGTTGTACAAAAGCATGAAACGTCAAAATATAGATCGTTATAAGTTTGATTTTGTATTCCATAAAGTTAAATTTGATGTTCTTTATTTTCTAGATGAGACCCCCAACAAATTAGCCTTTGGGATTAAAGAACACAATTACTACTTTGAATTACCTGTCAAACGGGGTTTTAATATAGTGCCATTTTTAGATAGATATAGTGAGTTTTGTCGTATTATGGGCTTAAAGTATAACCTTAAGGCACCTTTCAAGCCGAGAATTTTCTTTGATGCGTTAAATGGACAAATTCCGAAAAGCGCATCTCAGAAAAATATTCCCGCACCTCATCAAATTGCAATATATCGTAATGATGTCGAAGAAGCTGATAAAATTTACTTTGTAAATTGGAGAGATAATAAAAAGGCAGGTCATCAAGTTAGTTCAAGTAATCTTGAAAAAACCCGAAAGCTTTTATCTAAAGATGCTTATCTAATGTGTAAATCTAAAAATATTAGCAGCTGTTGGAGCCCACATCCTGCTGATGCTAAATCATTTAAGGGTTTACCTCGATAATTCAAGTTTGCAATTTGAAAAAACAATTGATTAACTTGCATTATGACTCACTATTGTACAACCTGTTTCTAACTGCTAAAGGTAAATAATTGAGGAGTGACCAATGAAGTTGTACGACCTGTTTCTCACGTTTATAAGGTAATCTTTAAACATACCGCGATTGTTAAAGCGTGAAATTGTACGACCTATTTCTAACTTTACAGCCCCCAACATAGAGGTAGTCTAAGTTGGGGGCTTTTTGCCTAAACGGGCGGTTCTAGAAAGCCCGGAAAGGGAATAGATAAGTTGAGAGAGTTATATTATAATGACTGTATACAGTTTCAGAGCCTTAATTTCCTTAGAGGAGTGAGCAAATGTTAAAGGAATCTGATTTTCCAACTGAAGAATTAAGAGAGCAATGGATCAAAGTACGAAACAAGAAACTGGAGGAAATGGCCCAGTACATTCAACGATATTTCCACCTTACAAAAGTAAGAGAAAATAAGAACAGCTACGAAGTTCAGGGGTATTTCTATCAGCCTGGATTCGGTGAAGTAAGAATGGCGTTTGAATTCAGCTACGAAAATGTAGCGAAATTCACAGACCTGTTCGACGAGCCGATTGAAAATAATTCATAAGCAAAACCGCACTTCCGTATGAGGAGTGCGGTTTTTTACGTAGTCTTATTTAATGGCGACGGCCACTCCTAGAGGATAGTAAACATCTTTTCTCGGAGGTTCGATAGTGACACCCGTTTGATAAAAGAACTCGACTTCTGAAAAGGGTTCAAACAAACGTTTGAATTCTTCTACGGTCAGCTGAAAGTAATGAAAGGGAAATCCACTTGGTTGGTCTCGGCCTTTTCCGAACGGGGTGGACAACACAAGAGCTCCTCCAGGCTTCAGAAGGTCATACATCCGTTTCATGAATACGCGGTCGTCCGGAACGTGTTCAATCGTTTCAAAGCTTAAAATCGTATCAAAAGTACCTAGCGTATCTTTAAGAGCAGGATCCATAGCGTCCCCTTCTCTGAATGTCAGCAAAGGGTGATAATAATTGTGAATCGCATATTGAACAGCTTCTGGGCTAATATCGACACCGTACATTTCATCAATGAATTCCTTCCGTTTCTTCGCTACAAATGCACTTCCATAGCCAGCGCCGCTTGCGATATCGAGGACGCGTCCTTTGGTATAGGGAAGAGCGAAGGTGTAGCGGGCTACATGCTCAAGAAGAAGCATGTTCATCGAATCCATTTCTTTCGGGATGACTCGTTCTCCAGTATCTTTCAACATTAGATTCACCGCTTTGTATAGTTTATTCCTTCTAGTATAACAGGTGTAGCTTTTGAACGGCAGAAACTCTGTTTCCGTTTTCTAAACCAGAACTTAGAGGAGCGGGAAATAACTCGCTTTCCATGGGCGGGCGCTGAGCTTCCTCGTCGCCTTGCTCCTGCGGGATCTCACCCTGCCCTTTCCTCCCCATAGGAGTCTCGCCATTTCCCGCTCCTCCTGCCAAAATAAGCAAAGGGAAACATTATTTGCACTTTTTGCTGGCAATGGGGAGATGCGTATTCAGCTATCTACTTGAATCTGGTAATCATGGACGCGAGAGATTGGTTCTCCACATTCCAGACATGAATACGCTTGTTTTGGCATCTCCACATCAATGCGGAATCAAATTGTGAAACCTCTACGTCTTCTAATCCTGGCAAAATCAAGTTAAAATACATGTGCATATAACTCCTTGCTTGTTTCTCGACAATTCAAGTGTAGTAGACAAGGAGCTTGTATGCATTTTTTATGCCAAATTTTCTAATACGCCAGCAAATATTTTAGAGCCGAAGTTAAACAAGGCTTTTTTTGATAAAATGGCGTGACCATCTCTTATAAGAAGTGGTCACGCCATTTTATTTGAATCATTTATTAATGTCCGGCTTTAGATAGTCCGCCAAGACGGTGGAGTAAACGCGAGCTCTCTCCGTTCAATCCTTTGAAGTGTACCCGGATTCCATTTTGCTCAAGCTTAGACTCCACTTTATCAATCGCTTCAATCGCAGAATCATCCCATAAGTGTGATTCTGTTAAATCAATTTCAACTTCTTCTACCCGATCTTTGAAATCGATAGAAGATAGGAAGTCGGTAACAGAAGCAAAGAACAATTGTCCTTGTACATAATAGATTCGCTTACGGCCCTCGTTGACGTAAAGAGAAAGGACGCGTACTTTAGAAATTTTGACTGCAAAGAAAATCATGCTCAAGAGAACACCGGCTAACACACCATAGGCTAGGTTGTGGGTGATGACGACCGTCAGTACGGTCACCACCATAACAGATGCGTCCGATACAGGCACTTTGTGGATGTTCCGGACAGAGCTCCAGTCAAAGGTTCCGATCGATACCATGATCATAACCCCTGCTAAGGCGGCCATCGGAATTTGCACGACGACGCCACCAAGAACTATGATTAGGAACATCAAGAAGACTCCAGCTACGAGAGCGGATAACCGGCCACGACCACCGGACTTCACATTAATGACGGATTGGCCGATCATAGCGCAACCAGCCATACCACCGAAGAAGCCAGCTACGATGTTCGCCATACCTTGCCCACGGCTTTCCTGGTTCTTGTCGCTTTCTGTATCTGTCATATCATCGACAATCGTTGCGGTTAGAAGTGATTCTAACAACCCAACAATGGTAAGAGCTAATGCGTACGGCAGAATGATCATCAGAGTTTCAAAGTTCAAAGGGATGCTTGGGAGAGCAAAGACTGGCAACGTTTGAGTCAACTCGCCCATATCCCCGACATTTCGGACGCCGATATTCATCGTAATCACCACGACAGATACGGCAACAATGGCGACAAGCGTTGATGGAACAGCTTTAGTTACATAAGGAAACAAATAAATAATCGCAAGCGTTGCGGCTACAAGCGGATAAATCATCCATGACTCATTCACAAAGTGTTGCAATTGAGACGTAAAAATCAAAATGGCAAGCGCGTTGACAAAGCCGACCATCACGGAGCGCGGAATGAATTTCATTAAACGAGCGAGGCCCGTCACTCCGAAGACAATCTGCAGAATACCTGTTAGAATAGTTGCAGCTAACATATACTCTATTCCATGATTGGCTACAAGTGTAGTCAGAACAAGGGCCATCGCCCCTGTTGCAGCGGAAATCATACCTGGACGACCACCGACAAACGCAATAACAACGGCGATACAGAACGAAGCGTATAATCCCACCATCGGATCTACGCCGGCAATAATCGAAAAGGCAATGGCTTCCGGGATAAGCGCCAGGGCGACGACAATCCCTGAAAGGACATCTCCTTTAATATTGCCAAACCAACTTTCCTTTAGAGATAAAGTAGACATAAATACCCTCTTTCTATATGAAATTTTTTAGACTATCGAGTCTCGCGATAGTCAAGGTTAATCATTTATAAAAATGGCTGTTTTGAATGGTTTTTTTGCTGTTCTTTTATAACTGACTATAATAGACTATAAGAATACAAAATAAATTGCAACACCAAATCATTGGTTAAGCGCTTACATCAATGAAGATTTTACGTTCAGTTTCCCATGGGAGGTTTTTGTTCATGTATAAAAGGATTTTACTTGCTTCAGACGGCTCTGATCATGCGGTCCGAGCAGCGAAGCATGCGGCAGGGTTGTCTGACCTTGACGAGCAATCCAACATAACCGTTTTATATTCGATTGAGGGTACGCAATCCAAATATGATGCTCTTCACGAAAACAGTCGTGATTTGTCCGATGTACGAAAGGGGCGTCTTTTTTCGACAGAGAAGGTGTTGAAAGATCATGGGGCAGATTACAAGGTGGAGGTCGTCAAAGGAGAGCCTGGGCCGTCGATTGTAAAGGTTGCCAATGAAGGCTCCTATGATGTCGTCGTCATCGGCAGTCGCGGCTTGAACACCCTGCAGGAAATGGTGCTTGGCAGTGTCAGTCACAAAGTGGCGAAGCGTGCCGATTGTCCGGTTTTGATCATCAAGTAGAAAGTGGAGACAGATTTCATAGCCTTTACTCTGTTCCTATAAATTCATTTGAGATATCTGGCTAAACAGTATAAACTTGAAGATAATACTGTTATTAAAGGAAGGTCTACGCATGGAAAAGGAACAAGAGATCATGACAATCTCTCAGGTGGCCGATTACCTTCAAATCAGCGAAGTGACAACGTATAAGCTGGTTCAGGAAGGTAGAATCCCGGGCTTCAAAATCGGACGCCACTGGAGAGTTCGCAAGGAAGATTTGCGAGAGCATATTCGCAAACTGCAGCATGGAGAGCATTTGTAATCGACATAGGAAGTTATCCTGATGATGATTTGAAATATAGATAAATCAGCTGTGAATTCGATCATTTGCCGCTGGTTTATTTTTTATTGTCCATTTAACGAAAACAACGTTCCTCATCGAAAAGCACATAAAAAATCCATTAATTTCAATTTCATAAGTCTCTTTCAGCAAGATTATAATGAACAAAGACCTAAAATGGCTCCTTCGTTGCCCTCAGGATGACGCAGTGTCAAACGGAGGATCCCTTGGTATAATGTGTGTCGGATGGAGGGTGAAGTTCGTGAAAAAACCAGTGATTGTTGTCAGTTTATGGGCCGTTGCGACGGTGCTGTTTGTATTAGGGATGGAAGGAGGAGAACGCTCTTCAGCGGATGCTGATGGTGTCGTACTGCCTTCTTCTACGGTTTCCCCTTATCATACATGGGAAATTACGATCAATTCAGATGTTGCTCCGGGCAGTATCGATGAAAGCTCTGTGTACGTTACGAATGAACAGGGGCAAAAAGTATCCGGTCTGTCTCTGGAAGTCATTCAGAATAAAATTGCGATTCTTCCGCCTGAAGAAGGCTATGAGCTGGATGGAACGTATCGCATCCATGTAAGTGAAGATGTCAGAGCTGCGGATGATACATTCCTTCAAGAGCAGACGTCGAAAACTTTTCAGGTGAACAATGAGGAACCGGATCTGCAAGCATCCTCGATGTCCCATCAGCATTTGGATTCTCTTTTTATAAAAGGAAAAGAATTTGAACTGATTCATTTTCTGGGAGACCGTTATGTCCCACTAAAAGCGGTGGTCGATGCACATGGAGATCGCTATCAATTCAATGAACAGTGGAAACGCGTCACGGTGACGACGGACCAGGGCGAAGCGGTGTTTAACGTCGATAAGCCTGTAGCGTTGTCTGTGAAGGATGAATTGATTCCGATTTCGACCAAGACCAATGGAGAATTAACCGCACCGATGGGCAATACTCCGATTGTCCGTAACGGTGAGGTATATGTACCTCTAGAATCTGTTGAGACTGTACTCGGCTATACCATCGAACGGACGGATCATTCTGTGATGATTGAAAGCTAAGATGAAATAACGCCTGCTCTTTTGAGCGGGCGTTATTTTTATCTGTTTTGATACTATAAAGTTTCTTTTATTCATATCAAAGGCTTGGAGGAGCAGGAAATCATTTCCACAGGCGGGCGCTGAGCTTCCTAGTCGTTTCACTCCTGCGGGATCTCAGCCTGCATTCTCCTTCCCATAGGAGTTTCAGGATTTGCCCCTCCTCCTGCCAGAATGGGTAAACGGAAACATCACGGCACGTTTTGTCTGATAATAGGAAGGCACGCCATCCTTTCCTTTTTGTTACACCAACACCGGAGTTTAACAGAGCCCCTTTTTAAAACGAACACGTAAAAAAGCGTTGGAATTTCATGTAGTTATACATCAGCCGGGCATGCCGACCTTCTGTCGTGTATGGATTTTGCAAATGCTTGAGTTTCTCTATAAAAGCGAGATCGCATTCGCAGTAGTTGCCATAATACGCGTAGCATTCGTCATGTTCTTTGCAGGCGGCGTCCACGGCGTTCAGCGGTACACCGGGACCGCTGCATCCAGGACCGCAATATTTATAGCCGGGGAACAGACAAAAACGCGGTCGGAATCTATGGTTATTCATGTCCACCCTCCCTAAACTCAGTTCTTATAGTTTATGAAAAGAAGGGAAAGAGCGTATAGATATTTGCCTTTCTACGCATTGTTTCTAAGTCCTTTTACAAAAACTTAATACAAAAAATACTTTAATAAATAAGCATATACTTATATACTAATCATAGGCGAGGTGAGTTTATGGAAAAAACGATCATTGAACTTGAACAGGCAGCCCATACGTTGAAGCTGCTTGGAGATAAAACAAGATTGACGATTCTCGGCTTAGTAAAAGATGGCGAATGCTGCGTATGTGAATTCGTCGAAGTTTTGCAGATGAGCCAGCCGTCGATCAGTCAGCACTTGCGCAAGCTTCGCGATGCCGGACTAGTGAAGGAACGGCGGAATGGTCAATGGATCTTTTACTCATTGAATAAGGAGCACGACACTTATCCGATCGTCCAGCAGGTGCTGGAACAGATTCCGGATCAAAAGGAGAAATTAACCGCATTGGAGAAGGCAGGTCTCCGTATCCAATGCGATTCGTAGGAGGATGGTTTTGAGTTTAGCGATTGTTGCCACACTTATTTTTATACTTACTTTAATCTTCGTCATTTGGCAGCCGAAAGATTTGGGCATCGGCTGGTCCGCATGTGCCGGAGCTGTTTTGGCCCTTCTTTTCGGTGTGGTCGATTTTCAGGATGTCCTTGCTGTCACGGACATCGTTTGGAACGCCACGCTGGCATTTATTGCGATTATAATCATTTCACTGATCTTAGACGAAATCGGCTTTTTTGAATGGGCGGCCCTCCATATGGCACGGATTGCCAAAGGGAATGGCAAGCTCATGTTCGTGTACGTCACCTTACTCGGGGCAGTCGTTGCGGCTCTGTTTGCGAACGATGGAGCGGCTTTGATTTTGACACCGATTGTCCTGGCGATGGTGAGGAATTTGAACTTCAAGCAGGCGATGATTTTACCTTTCATTATGGCTAGTGGATTTATCGCCGATACGACGTCGCTTCCGCTGATCGTCAGTAACCTTGTCAACATTGTCTCAGCTGACTTTTTTGAGATTGGGTTTATTAAATATGCCTCTCGAATGATCGTACCGAACCTGTTCTCTCTTGTCGCCAGCATTCTCGTTTTATACATTTTCTTCCGAAAGAGCATTCCTGGGGAGTATGATTTATCCCAGTTGAAAAAGCCGGAGGAAGCGATTCAGGATCATCGAATGTTCCGGATGTCCTGGGGAGTCTTAGCGGTTCTTCTTGTAGGGTACTTTGCCAGCGAACCTCTTGGTATTCCGGTTTCGATTATTGCTGGAATCGTCGCGATCTTTTTCCTGCTCATGGCTCGCCGAAGTCCTGCAGTGAAAACGGGCGATGTCGTCAAAGGGGCACCGTGGGCGATTGTCTTTTTCTCAATCGGAATGTATGTTGTCGTATATGGATTGCGGAATGTCGGCCTGACAGATGTGCTTGCGAATGTCATTCAAGGAGCGGCTGATCAAGGGTTGTTCGTCGGGACGATTTCAATGGGATTCATTGCAGCCATTTTGTCATCGATCATGAACAATATGCCGACCGTCATGATTGACGCGCTTGCGATTGCTGATACAAATACAACCGGAACGATGAGAGAAGCTTTGATTTACGCGAATGTCATCGGTTCTGATCTTGGTCCGAAGATTACACCCATCGGTTCTCTCGCGACTTTGTTATGGCTTCACGTTCTATCCATGAAAGGGTTCCGGATCTCATGGGGATACTACTTTAAAGTTGGCGTCATCCTAACGGTTCCTACCCTGTTCATTACGCTTGTCGGACTATATGTCTGGCTGCTGATCATCGGCTAGTTTTTATAACAAAAATTAATTTCGAAGGGAGACATTTTTTATGTCTAACAAACCAGTGATTTATTTTCTATGTACAGGAAACTCTTGTCGCAGTCAGATGGCGGAAGGGTTCGGTAAAAAATATTTAGGGGATCAATATGAAGTTCGTTCTGCGGGTATCGAAGCACACGGATTGAACCCGAACGCGGTAAAAGCGATGAAAGAAGTCGATCTCGATATTACGGACCAAACGTCTGATATTATTGATCCTGACATTTTGAACAATGCTGAGTATGCGATTACGCTTTGCGGGGATGCGAATGACAAGTGTCCTGTCACGCCACCTCAAGTGACGCGTTTCCACTGGGGCTTTGATGATCCAGCCAAAGCGGAAGGTACGGAAGAGGAAAAATGGGCCGTCTTCCAGCGTGTTCGTGATGAAATTAGTGCCCGGATTCAGAAGTTCGCGGAAGAAGGAAAATAAGTAGATGAGCCAGACCTGGAGAGGGTCTGGCTTTTGTTATTTTTAGTAGTACAATCCTTTCATTAATATGGAAAGGACTGTGGTAAAGTGGATATACGAATTGTAGAGGAGGTCCACAATGAACGAGTGGTTAAAGATATTTCATGATGAGCTCCGTGTTCATGCCAAAGCACCAGGCTTTAGACGAGAGGAAGCGGACCATGTCGTCCGTCATCTATCAGAATATGGGGAGGAAGGCTTTGTCATCGCTTCCGATTTAAATGAGGAGAATGCCCGCAATGTGATTAAAAAGCAGCTGCACTACTTCCAAGAACTGTTCGAATGGAAGGTCTACAGCTATGATCAGCCGGCGCATTTGAGGGAGCTGCTGGAAGAGGAAGGATTTATACCGGACGAAGAAGAAGCTGTGATGGTTATGGAGGCAGGGGACTTCCAGTACCAATTTCCTGCGGTGAAGGTTGTGGAAATGACGACAAAAGAAGAAGTCGATCGAATGATTGAGCTGTGGGAAAACATAAAGAATGAAGATTTTTCAGAGCTTGGAGATCGTTTGTGGCGCGATTTGCAGAACCATCCGGAGGAACTTTTCATCTACGGCATTTATGACGGAGAAACGCTTGTCAGTGCAGCATGGATGTACTTGGAGCAGGACTCCTCTTTTGCCAGTCTGTGGGGAGGAGTTACGGAGTCTGATTATAGAGGGAAGGGTTATTATACGGCGCTTGTTGCCGCAAGAGCTGGGAAGGCTGTAGAAAAAGGGTATCGTTTCGTGACGGTAGACGCGCTTCCTACAAGCCGGCCGATATTAGAAAAGCTGGGATTCAAATGTCTTGCTTATACATATGGGATGAAGTCACCGAGATGAATTTGAAACGTTTTTCCAATTTGATCGTATGAAAAGTAAAGGATGTGATCGAATGGAGCAAAAAGTGGAGGAATATCTGGATATCTTTCATCAGATGAATCAACAACTGAAATGGACGGATGATCGCACGTTGATGATGGCGGCATCTGTATATGCGGTTCACGGAGCAGGTTTTGACGTCGATCGATACGTAAATCTGTGTGAACATATTAAAGAGGAGTCAGGATTTTTTTCTCATTTGAAATCAAATGTTCGTTTTTCGGTAGCGGCTGTTCTTGATGTGAAGTTTGAAGACCCGGAAGCAGCCTTTGTCCGATTCTCTGAAGCGTATGACAAACTGATAGATGTTGGCTTCAAGAGGAGTCCGTTTACGTATTTGGCAGCGCTCGTCCTGCTGCAAACGGATCAAGTGGATGCGGAGCGCGCCCGTCTTGTGTATGACTCGATGAAAAGCGAGCATCCGTTTATTACGACCAATGATGATTATCCACTAGCGGTCCTTTTGGCTGAGCGTGACGGGGACATTGACACGCTCATGGATGAGATCGAACACATCTACAGAACCCTGAACAGTCATGGATTTTGGAAAGGAAATAATCTTCAATTCTTAAGCCATATCCTGTCCTTGGACGAAACACACCGTCCTGAGGAGCGCATCAATCAAACATTGCTTGTATATGATGAATTAAAAAGAATCGGCATGAAGCCGAAAGGAATGCACTATCCTGAGGTTGGGATGCTGGCTTTGATGAAACAGCCTCAACAGGAGGTTCCACACATTCAAACGGTGAAGGACAGTCTTGATCGTGAAAAGCATTTGAAATGGCACAAGGATGTGAACTATAAACTAGCGGTCCAGCTCGTACTTAGTGAAGAACTTGCGATGATGGAGACCGGTTTGTTCACGAGTATGGAAGTCGTGATGCAAGCTCAGCAGGTCGCCTTGATGGCTGGGGTAGCCGGTGCAGCTGCTGCGTCAGGTGGGGAATAGATGGGGATTGTGAATATCGTCATGCCTGTCGCCGCCAGTGTCATCGTGACCCTTATCCTTTCAATTGTTTTCAAAGATAAAGAGAAAAAAGACGAGGGATTTGCGGTCAACTACTTCCGGTTGAGCTACCGGAGGAAAATGATTCGCACTTTGACTTCTTTACCGATCATGATCGGTGCTCTTATCGTCATCTATTGGGTATCGGATTTTCGTTTAGGTGTCGACATTGCAATCGGAGCTTTGTTTACGGTTGTGTTTGGGATTCAGCTTTTGTACAACTATTTTATGTGGAAGAAAAAAGAACAACCATGAAAAAAGAACTCCCATTTTGGGAGTTCTCAGTTTTTTAAAACGGGTTAGTCGCCCATTGTAAGGATTGTTTAATGAAGATGCGCTGATGAAGCTTGAGCTGAGAAACCATATACTCGGCCAAATCCTCAGGCTGCATGTATTTTTCCTTATCAGCTTCGTCAAGCTTTTCACCAAAGGCAAGCTCAGTAGCGACAAGACTCGGGTTCAGCGTATTGACACGGATGTTGTGGCGACGGACTTCCTGCATCAGTCCCTCAGTCATTCCCTGCACAGCGAATTTAGACGCGCTGTAGGCAGCACTTCCAGCTGTCGCCTTCAATCCACTGCTTGATGAAATGTTGATGATGTCTCCGCGGTTCTTCTCGATCAATTGAGGAAGGACGGCTCGTGTCATGTGATAGGTTCCGAATACATTGACATCCATCACTCTGCGGAATTCCTCCGGATCGATGTCGAGAAAATCGCCATAAACTCCGATGCCTGCGTTATTGATTAAAATATCAGCGGCTCCAAGCTCTTTTTCCAGCGTGGCAACAGCCTGTTCGACTTCTTCCCAATTCGCAACATCAGCTGTGGCTACACTGGCCTTGACGCCAAAAGAGCGCGCCTCTTCTGCGACTTCCTGCAGCCTGCTTTCCGTACGGGCGATCAATCCGACATGGACGCCTTCACGGGCGAATTCAAGAGCTGTCGCTTTTCCTATGCCACGTCCGGCTCCGGTAATATAGGCGATTTTTCCTTTGATTTCTTGTCCCATCATGGATCATCCTTTCCTTAGAAACTATGCTAAGTGTAAGTCTATGGGAGTGGATTCGCAAATGATAGACATGTCTCCCTCATTTTGTCACTGAGAATGGGGGGGTGAATGGTCGGCGATATGGAGCCTATCCGCTCCACTGTTAGACATCATCTTTTTGTCTATACCATTTTTTTAGACTCTGATGAACTCCACTGTTCACTTAGTGAAGAGAAACTTGAGGAGCTTTATGAATTTTTCACTTTAGCAAAACATGTTCTAAATGTGATGTTTCCGTTCATCTATTGTCGTGAGGAGGGGCGGGAAATGGCGAGACTCCTATGGGGAGATAAGGGCAGGCTGAGATCCCGCAGGAGCAAGGCGACGAGGAAGCTCAGCGCCCGCCCATGGAAAGCGAGTGATTTCCCGACCCTCCAAGCTCTTTCATCAAAAACGGAAACTTTTTAAGCGGTTATATGGACGTTAAGTTAACCAAATCAAGGAGGGATCATAATGAAACGGATTATGGTGTTAGGTGTATCATCAGGTGTAGGCAAATCAACGTTTGCCCGTCAGCTTGGGGAGTTACTCGAGATTGAAGTCACGCATTTAGACAAGCTCCACTGGAAGCCGGGCTGGGTCGAAGCTCCGAAACAGGAATTCATCGATCAGCAGAAACATATTGTTGAAAAGGAAGAGTGGATCATCGAAGGAAATTACAGCAGTACATATGACCTCAGAGCTTCACGAGCGGATACTATCATTTATCTGGAACTCCCGCTTACGCTTTGTTTGTTCAGGGTCATCAAGCGATGGTGGACGTATAAGGGAACGGATCGTCCAGATTTAGGAGAGGGCTGTCCTGAAAAGCTGGATGCCGAGTTTCTGAAGTTCATCCTCACGACATACCATAGTAGGAAAGGAAAAATGCGGGCAAGGTTTCGGGCTTTTCAGCAGGAGGATCCTGCCAAACAAGTGATTCCGCTTCGAAGTAAACGTGATATTGAATCCTTTTTAGAATTTATCGCTTATAAAGAGTAAGCGGAAACCCAAGACGAGACTCTATTGAAGTCTCGTCTTTTTTGCGTGGAGAGAGGGGATTTTGTAAGAACATTGTCGAATACTCCAATAACCCACTCTCCCCTAGTTTGCATCCCCTGCATTAAGGAAAAAATGATACTAAATTGTCACACTTTCTTCGGTTTAAATTTTAGAAATCCAGAAGCAAATCAATTATAATGAAGACAATAAAATGTGAATTAATTCACAAATAGATTCTAAATAAAGGTTAGGAGATATGCGAATATGAAGCATCTTAGCCGAGTCGCGTATGCACAAAGAAAGTTGATCTGGCTGCTAGTCCTCGCGTCGTTGCTGATTGGAGCAACGATTATTGGGCAAGCTTACTTTTTTGTTGCCATTGTGGAGGATGTCTTTTTGAACGATCAGTCCTTTCAAGGTGTCATTCCACTTATGATCGGCTTGTTTCTTGTACTTGCTGGACGCGCTTTTTTTACATGGCTGAACGGAAGGACGGGTGTATCGCTGGCATCGAAAGCTAAACGCCATTTCAGAGGAAAGATAATTGATAAATTCGCCAAAAATCCGGTTCAGGCCTCATTGCAAGGACAGTCGGGGAGAAAAGTCAGCGTCCTGATGGATTCGGTCGATGAGATTGATGGTTACTACACTAGTTATATTCCGCAAATGATTCAAACCGCCATCATCCCGGTGATGATCTTGGTCGTCGTTTTTACCCACCATCTTTATTCTGGCATCATCATGGTCATAACCGCGCCGTTCATCCCATTTTTTATGGCGATCGTAGGAATTATGACACAGAAAAAGTCGGAGGAACAGATGGAGAAGCTGTCGGCCTTTTCTGGACGGTTTCTAGATACCTTGCAGGGGCTTACGACTCTTAAGCTGTTTGGACGGTCGAAGCAGCAGAAGGAAGTGATCGAAGAGACGAGTCTCGGGTTTCGAGATGCTACGATGAATGTCTTGAAGGTCGCCTTTGTGTCATCGCTCATGCTTGAATTCATCTCGATGCTCAGTATTGGGATCATCGCCCTTGAGATTGCGATCCGCCTTGTCATTTACGAGAGCATTCCGTACTTTTCCGCCTTCTTTATTCTTGTGTTGGCGCCTGAGTTTTATTTGACATTGAAAGATTTCGGCAGCGCTTTCCATACAGGGCGAGGGAGTACAGGGGCGGCTAACCAACTGATAGATGAACTGGAAAAGGAGGAGCAGGTGATCGAGTGGGGCACCAGAGAACTTCAAGCGACGCATCCCCCACAGATTTCGCTGACCGATCTTTCCTATCAATATAATGAAGCGAGCAGCTTCCGTCTTTCTAGTCTTCAAGCTCGGGTTGATTCCGGTTCGAATGTGGCGATTGTCGGTCGTAGCGGTTCGGGTAAAACGACGTTGCTTCATCTTATTTCTGGTTTGATGAGACCTGAATCCGGAGCTGTTGAAGTGAACGGGCGTCCATTGAGTGACTATAAGGAACCATCCTGGTTTGGGGAGCTCAGTTATATCTCGCAAAGCCCTTATCTATTCTCCGGCACGATTGCAGACAACATCGCCATCGGAGGAAAAGGGGAGCATACACGAGATGAAATCGAAGTGGCTGCAGAGAAAGCGGGCATTTCAGATCTGATTGCCTCCCTTGAGCACGGCTATGATACGCCGGTCGGGGAAGCAGGGCGTGGACTTTCTGGAGGCGAAAAGCAAAGACTTGCACTCGCCCGTGCGTTTCTGAAGCGTCCGTCCGTCATTTTGTTCGATGAGCCGACGACAGGCTTGGATCTGCGAACAGAACAGATTTTGCAGCAATCAATCAAGGAACTGTCCAAAACGGCGACCGTCATTACGGTAGCCCATCGTCTCCATACGATCCGAGAAGCGGATCAAATTCTCTTTTTAGAAAAAGGGAAGCTTGTGGCGACGGGCCGTCATGAAGAGTTGCTCGAATCCGTTCATGAATACCGAAACATGGTGACCATTCAGCAAGGAGGGGACACCGCATGAAGGAATTACGTTCCGTGATCAAAATTGTAACGCTGGAAAAGAAGGATATACTGCTGTCGATCCTGTTCGGATTTCTTGCGGGGATTTCTGCTGTCGGGCTGTTTGGTTCAAGTGGGTATCTTATTTCAAGAGCCGCGCTATTGCCTCCGCTTTATGCGCTGACGGTCCTGATTGCTTTTCTCAAGCTGTTCGGATTTGCGAGAGCGATCGGCCGCTATGCTGAGCGTTACTATTCTCACAGGGCAACATTCACAATGCTCAGCAATATCCGCCTGGCCGTTTATGAAAAAATCGAGCCTCATGCTCCAAGGATTTTCCAAAAGTACCGAAGTGGGGACTTGTTATCGAGAATTGTCGGAGACGTCGAAAGTCTACAAAACTTCTTCCTCCGCGTATACTATCCGCCCGTCGTCATGGTTATCATTTTTCTTGCGACCATCGCGTTCACGACGATTTTTTCATTGGGCATGGCGGTTATTTTGCTTGTTGGACTCATCCTGACAGGTTTCCTGATTCCGATATTCTTTGCTTGGAAGCAGCGGAAAATCGAGAATGAAGTCAGAGAAGCAAGAGGTTATTTATCGACGGATGTGACAGAGTTCCTTTACGGCTTCCGTGATTTGAAGATTTATCAGCAGCTTGATGACCAGCAACACCAGCTTGGACGTTCAGCTTCTGCTTATATTACTGAGCAGGAACGCGAAGGAAAACAGAGGATGCAAACACAGTCGGTCAATACGTTTATTACGTTGCTCGTTTCATGGGTGGTGCTTGGATTCGGGGCCTACATCGTTGAAACAGGCGATTTAAACGGGATCTTCCTTGCCATGCTCGTCATGATTTCACTGACCGTATTTGAGAACGCCGCCCCAATGGCGGTCTTACCCAGTCATTTGGAGGATAGTGAGCGCGCCTCAAAGCGTCTCTTCGATCTGACGGAGGACGTGAGGGAAGATCAAGGATCAACGGTTCTAGAGGGCTCTAAGGCAAGAGGCTTTACTTTCAATAAGGTGAGCTTCCGCTTCCCGGATGATCGCCTCAATTCCTTGAAGAATGTGGAGCTAACTATTGCGCCAGGGTCTAAAACCGCAATTGTTGGTCCGAGCGGTTCAGGAAAATCGACGCTCATGCAGCTGCTCTTGAAGATTCATCCCGTCACGAGTGGCGAGCTTTTGGTCGATAATTGGAAGGTGGATGAAGTTGAACAGGAGAGCTTGTGGAATGGCGTCAACGTGGTGCTGCAGGAAAATCACTTTTTCTATGGAACGATCCGCGATAATCTGCAGATTGCAAAAGACGAGCTGTCAGATGACGAGATGGTCCAGGTCCTTGCGAAGGTCGAACTCGAGCAGTTTTCACTTGATGAACAGGTGTTTGAAAAAGGTGAAAACCTCTCAGGAGGAGAAAAACAGCGCCTTGCCATCGCCCGCGCCATGCTCCGAGGGGAGAGGGTCTGGCTGTTAGACGAGCCGACATCGTCTGTTGATGCTTTGACGGAACAGCACATTTTCGGGCATCTGTTTGAGCAGGCAGCGGACGATACGGTCGTGCTGATCAGCCATCGCCTGACCGGTCTTGAGCAAATGGATCAGATTGTCGTCATGGAGGATGGCCAAGTGGTCGAAGTGGGGACATATGAAGAATTAATGGCACTCAAAGGTTATTTTTATCAAATGAAGCAAATAGAGAAGAGTGTCATCGGTTAAAAAAAGAGCCACCTTTTCCATTCTTTTGGAGAAGGTGGCTTGAATTTTTGAGATAAGATCATATTGTCCGGTACGCTTAATAATAGTAAGGATACGGACCGTAATAAGGACTGTAGTATGGATAAGGAGGTGCAATAAACGGTAGCAAAGCAAGGGAAGCTAAACCGGCGAGTGGAAAAAAGCCTGGACGGAATCGCCTGAAACCAAAAGGTCGATAAAATCCGAACTGACGCTGATCTGAAGGCCCTGTGTTGACATCTTCACTGATGAGCATCTTGACCTGATCTCTTGTTACGTCAGTAATGATTCCATCCGTTGTGGTACCGTCACTGTGCGTAAGCCTTACATAATAATATTTATGTTGCTTGCAATGATCATACGTCGGCTTCATCATCTGACCTTGAGCATACATATTTCTTTCATTCGACATCGTAACCAACTCCTCACCACCCATGATATTCACGTAATCGCCCACTTGTGACGACTTCCAGTGTAAAAAAAGAATGGGGGGTTACCGCTTTTCATTTCGCATGACGTTCGATTTGGGTAACGTAGGCTCTCATATCCTTTCTATAGAAATTTTAGTACACTGGAAGAAGAATGGAAACGAGAGGAGAATAGATATGAAAAAACGAGAATCACTCGATTTAGGCTATGGTATTCAACTTATTGACGGGTATGATTTAGGGTTTCCAGGACGAACGGGTACATATGTGATCGACGGGGAACACCCGACATTGGTGGAAACAGGTCCAAGCTCTTCAGTTCCTTACGTATTGAAAGGCTTGAATGAGCTCTCGATTTCGCCCGATCAAATCGAATATATCATTTTGACTCATATTCATTTGGATCATGCGGGAGGAGCGGGGTTGCTCGTGCAGGAGTGTCCGAATGCAACGGTCCTAGTTCATGAGAAAGGCAAAAGGCATCTCGTGAATCCTTCACGGCTTGAAGCGGGAGCCCGTGCTGTTTACGGAGAAAAGTTCGATGAACTCTTTCATCCGATTGTTCCGATTCCAGAGGAACGCCTGCAGATCGTCAAAGAAGGGGGAACGCTCGATATTGCTCAAAATCGGACGCTCACATTTCTCGACACGCCAGGTCATGCCAAACACCACATCGGCATTTTTGATTCTTATAGTCAGGGGCTGTTTATAGGGGATACCGCAGGAATTCGCTACCATCAGACGCAAGATTACGGACTCACATTTTATTTACCAACCACTTCTCCGAATCAGTTCGACCCTGAGGCGATGCACCAGTCCATTGACCGTTTTAGAGGCTTGAATCCAAAGCGCTTGTACTTCGGGCATTTCGGTATGTCAGAAAACCCGACGCACGCACTGGACGAGGTCGACTCCTGGCTTGATGTATTTGTGCAAGAAGCAGAAAAAAGCACCGATATGGAAGAGATGCAAAAGCGGCTACTCACCCGAATTTCAGCTTTTCTCAATGAACACAATGTTCCCGAGCACCATCCTGTCTACAGCCTACTAAAACTCGACCTCCAAGTATGCACCATGGGCCTAGCCGACTATTTGAAGAAAAGGCGCTAATTTTCTACTTAATAAGCTGTTCAAATAAATGGAGGTCAAGAGAAGTGGCTTCATAAGGGTGGGTTTCTATTGCCAAGGTGACTTCTTTCCCTTTCTGTTTTATATATATTGCCTGGTACTTTGTTTTCGTTAATTTATTTAAGGAGGGAGGGGTGGGAAATGGCGAGACTCCTATGGGGAGGAAAGGGCAGGCTGAGATCCCGCAGGAGCCTTGCTCCGAGGAAGCTCAGCGCCCGCCCATGGAAAGCGAGCTATTTCCCGCCACTCCAAACTATGATTGGCAACGAAAACTTTTGTGTACTGGAGGGTGAGTAGATTAAGTAGAAAAGTGAAACATTAGCAGGGCTTCACCCGTATAAGATAGAGACAAACACAGAGGGAGAGGAAGACATGATTGGAATCTTAACCGCAACTGTCCTATCGTTTATTCTTTATTTCATCATAGCGGCAGTTGTCTACTCACAAAACCGGATGAGGCGAAAGACAATCCTTACCTTCACTTTATGGGGATTCGTGTTTGGAGCCATCCTCGTTGCCATTATCGTCTATATTTTCATGCCGACATTAACCATCCCGAACCTGCTCGTTATGAACGCAGGTGTCGCGGTCATATTCGTTCCGCTCATTTACGCAGGGGCTAAAATTCCTGTGAAGATGCAGAAAGGGAAGATTTCAGCGGTCACCGGTATCGCCGTTGTCGTAGCCTTAGCTATCATTGGAGTTTTTGTGTACAGCATCATTGCTCTCGGTCAGAGCTACGACTCTATTGTGAAGTCGGAGGAAGAGGAAGCGCGACCTCTGAATGAAGACAATACGCCGATATCCGTGGCACCGGACTCCGCTCGAAATAAAGTTCAAAAAGCGATGAGCGTCGTGCCGAATACACAATTTTACGATCTAGGAAAATTGCAGGCACAACAGGTCGATGGAGAGATTGTCTATGTGGCACCTGTTGAGTTCGCGAGCTTTTGGAGATACTTCAGAGGACAAGAAACAGAAGGATTCTTCACGATTCCAGCGACGAACGTGAATGCTCAGCCGGAATTTGTTCAGAGCAAAATGAGATATACGAACTCCAGTTATTTTCATCACAATGTTCAGCGTGCCGTGTACGGCAAGCATCCGGATTATATCCAAAGCGGAGCAGCCCAAATCGAAGTGGATGATGAGGGCAAACCATGGTATGTCCAGACCATTTATAAACCACTCTTTTTCTCCAACCGTCCGAATTTGGACAGCATCAAGGTGGCGGTCGTCGACCCTGTGAATGGTACGGTCGATACGTATGATTCCCAAGATGCGCCGGAGTTTATCGATGGCTCTGTCAGTTCGGAACTTGCTTCGACGCAAAATGAATACTTTGGTAAATATATTCATGGCTGGTTGAACTCGATTTTTGGAAAACGCGACGTTAAGATTCCAAATGATACAGGTACAGAAAGCAGCGTAACGCCTATCTTTAATGATGACGGCGAAATGTTTTACTTTACCGACATGGCGTCTCCGAAAGAAAATATCGATTCAGCGCTTGGGTACACACTAATCCATGCCCGGACTGGTGAACTGACGTATTACAATGGGCAGCAGAACAATGGAATCATGGATAGTAAAGGCGCCATTCAAATCGTCAATAAGCAATACCCTGAAAAGAACTGGACAGGGTCGATGCCGGTCCTTTACAACGTCGACGGTCACCCGACTTGGATTGTCAACGTCCTGGATCCGAATGGATTGTTTAAGGAATACGCTTATATTAAGGCTGGAGATTCTGACTTTGCTGTCTTTGGTGAAACAGCGAATCAGACGCTGAGTGCGTATCGCTTACAGCTCGCGCAGGATCCAAGTACCGTTCAAGGAAGTGAAGGAGCGGACTTGACTGAAATCAATGGAACCGTCAATCGCGTACTCGTCACGTCGACAGACTCTAGACAGTCTGTACAGTTCCTATTGCAAGGGGAAACAACGATTTATACTGTCAATACGAGCAAACAGCCACTCGCCATTTTCCTTAGAGAAGGGGATGAAGTCAACCTTCAGGCACGAGTACGGGGGAGTGAGACGGCGATCGTAGAAGAGATGGAGATTCAAGGAATTACGAATTAATCCGGAGCGGCGGGCTTTTGTCCGCCGCTTCTGTATCTTTTTTCATAAAGTTTTCAAAATAAAGAGGATAGGGTACAGGGTTATAAGTCATCGGACTTTTAATAAAATTTTAAAAACAGTATAGTGGTATTTGCGACGCTTGAATATATAAGGAGGACTGAACCTGTGATCATTGCGATCATCATCTTACTATTTGTTTCCTTCTTCTTCTCAGGAAGTGAAACAGCTTTAACCGCAACAAATAAAATGAGGCTCCAAACGAAAGCCAAAAATAACGACAAAAAAGCCGAAAAGCTATTGAATCTTGTATCTAAACCAAGCGAATTTATCACGACGATTCTGATCGGGAATAATATCGCGAATATTCTATTGCCGACCCTTGTGACGACGCTTGCGATTCAGTATGAATTCAGTGTCGGCTTGGCTTCTGCTCTTCTGACGGTTACGATCATTATTTTTTCTGAGGTGATTCCAAAATCTGTCGCGGCTACATTCCCGGATCGGATTTCCTTGATTGTTTCCCCAGTCATTCGCTTCTTTGTGTTCGTGTTTAAGCCGATTACGATCGTCTTAAACTGGATGACAGACCGCATTACGAAGGCTTTGGCCAAAAATCAACCGAACGAAGTCTCTGTCTCTAAAGAAGAATTAAGGACGATGGTGGATATTGCTGGATCGGAAGGAACGTTCAACCCTCAGGAATCTCACCGGATCAAAGGGGTTCTCGACTTTTACAACTTAAATGTTAAAGATGCACTCAAGACCCCGAGAGTAGAGGTCATTGCGCTGCCTCTTACGGCAACGTTCGATGAGGTGCGTGAAGTAGTCGTTCAGAATCCTTTTACGAGATACCCGGTGTATGATGAGGATATCGACAATATTGTGGGAGTTTTCCACTCGAAATACCTGCTTTCCTGGTCTGCGGAAGAAGAAAAATCTCTGGAAGACTTCAGCTATAGCGACCCTCTGATCGTCTATGAATTTCACCCGATTGAATATGTATTCCGCAAAATGACAAAAGAAAAGAAGCATATGGCGATTGTGCTGGATGAGTACGGAGGAACAGAAGGGATTCTGACGCATGAAGACATCATCGAAGCGATGATCGGACTAGAAATCGAGGACGAGATGGACGAAGCGAATGATACGATTGTAGAGAAACTCAATGATACAGAAATTATTTGTGACGGAAAGATCACATTGAGACGTTTGAATTCGATTTTCCACACAGAAATTCCTGAAGAGGAAGATGTGCTTGCCGGCTATCTGCTAAAAGAGTTCAACGATTTTCCAGATGAAGGTCAAGTGATTGAGTGGAATAATTTGACATTCGAAGTTCTTGAAATCGAAGGACGTACGATTCGAAAAGTTCATATAGTAAAATAATAAAGTCTGGCTTCGGCTAGGCTTTTTTTATTACTAAATTGCTATATGTTTTGGGGGAATCATATGAATTCATCTATATGTTATTCAAATATTATTACATCATAATATCGTTCGCTGGTGCATAATCATTGGTTAATTTTTATAAAAGGAATGTTCAGTAGCGTTTGTGGGGAGGAATAAAGGGAATAAGCCATAAGAAAAAGCAGGAAGCTTTGACAAAAGAATAAATGGAATAGGATGGTGATGATCGTGGGAATTCTTGATAAATTATTTGGTCGGTCTAAATCGAAGGAAGAACCCTCAGACAACTCTTCGAATGATTCTTCTGCTTCTGTAACCAAAGTTGCAATCATCTACTATAGTTCCACTGGTACCAACTATCAACTGGCCAAATGGGCAGAAGAAGGAGCGAGAGAGGCAGGGGCAGAAGTGAAGGTGATGAAAGTCGCAGAGCTTGCACCTGAATCGGCCATTGCTTCAAACCCCGCCTGGAAAGAACATATTGAAGCTACCCAGCACGTACCAGAAGCCACTCTCGATGACTTGGAGTGGGCGGACGGTATTATTTTTAGTGCCCCTTCAAGATTCGGGAATGTACCTGGACAGATGAAACAATTCCTCGATTCGACAGGTGGTCTATGGTTTAATGGAAAGCTTGTCAATAAAGTTGTCAGTGCCATGTCTTCTGCAAGCAATTCGCACGGGGGCCAGGAAAAAACGATTCTTTCGTTATACACGACAATGTTTCATTGGGGAGCGGTCATCGCTTCTCCAGGTTACACAGATCCCGTTACCTTCGAATCGGGTGGGAATCCATACGGGACAAGTGTGACCGTCGATGACGACGGGAACATGAAAGAAGAGGTAGAGCAAGCGGTGAAACATCAGGCGAAACGTACAGTTCAGATTGCAGACACAATAAATAAGTAAAAGGTCAGGACTCGATTTACTGACCTTATTTGAGTACTGTTCCATGGATTGGAAAGAGTTTGGATTGCTGAAAATAAAGAAAGTTATGATAAACTATACATGATTACATGATCAATAGAGGAGGAAAAAAGATGTCAAACTCAACTTTTGTGACAGCAATCAATTGTATGGATGGGCGCGTTCAGCTGCCGGTCATTCACTGGATGCAGGAAAAATACGATGCTCCCTATGTGGACATGATTACCGAAGCAGGTCCGAACAAAGTGATTCTAGAAGGAACAGACCAGCAGATCGAGACCATTAAATCAAAGCTTAAAGTTTCAGAAGATGCCCATGGCTCTGAAGTACTGGCTATTGTCGGTCACCACGGATGTGCAGGAAACCCGCTTCCAAAAGAAGAAAAGTATGAAAAAATTAAAGAATCTGTAAAACTGATCAACACATGGGATTTCTCCTTCAAAATCATTGGCTTGTATGTCAATGAAGACTGGGAAGTGGAAGTTGTAACAGAATAGAGGAGTTTCCGTTCTTCATCTCGAATATATGGACTTAGATATGTTCTGGATAGAGGAGTGGCGGTATGAAACAGACAAGCTGGTTCGACTGGTTAGAGGAACGTGATCCGATTTATGTGGAATTACAAAAACTCATCGACGAATCGACTATTTATATCGCTCCTTTTACGATACGAAAAAACGCCCATGGTTTATATGAGATTGAAAGCCATGACACGTTTGATTGTTGTGGTTCTATTGAAAAATGTTACCGATACTTAAGTGAATACAGTGCAAAAGTGTGAGAGCGCCTATTTAGGCGCTTTTTTATATGGCGTGTACAGTTGAGCTCACTCCTCTTTTTCTGTACAATGAGACAATAATTCTATGATAGAAAAGGTGTTCGATGTGAAGAAATATATCGTGGTGGGTGCAGGGATTCTTGGTGCGTCTACGGCTTATCATTTAGTGAAACAGGGAGCGGATGTGACCATCGTCGATCGCAAGGATGTCGGGCAAGCGACAGATGCGGCGGCAGGTATCGTCTGTCCTTGGCTCGCCCAGCGTAGGAATCAGCGGTGGTACCGTCTAGTCAGAGGTGGCGCAAGGTATTATCCTGAATTGATCCGTCAGCTTGAAGAAGACGGTGAGACGAATACAGGCTACCGCAAAGTAGGAGCAATCAGTCTTCAAAGAGATGAAGAAAAGCTTGAGAAAACGATCGAGCGGGCGAAAAAAAGAAGGGAAGACGGGGCGCCGGAAATCGGCGAAATCACTCGGCTTTCTCCTGAGCAGACGAAAGAATTTTTCCCGCCGATCTCCGATGGATACCTCGCCATTCATGTCAGTGGAGGAGCGCGTGTCAACGGACGGGAACTACGAGACGCGCTTCTTCGTGCAGCGAAAAGTAACGGGGCTAATTTTGTCAAAGGAAGTGCAGAACTGACGTTTGAAGACAAAATAGTCACTGGCGTGCAAGCGAATGGTGAAAGGCTTGAAGGAGAAGTCATTGTAGCTGGGGGAGCCTGGTCTAGAGAGCTGCTCGAACCACTAGGCGTTGAGTTTTTAGTGACCCCACAAAAGGCACAGATTGTCCACTTGGAAGTGCCTGGTGTGGAAACGGGGGATTGGCCGGTCATTATGCCTCCGAACAATCAGTATCTACTTGCTTTTGATGGGGGACGAGTCGTGATCGGTGCTACGCACGAACGTGAAGCCGGTTTCGACCCACGCTCCACAGCTGGCGGTCTCCATTATATTTTCGATAAAGCGTTGGAAGTCGCCCCTGGCTTATATGACAGTACGCTGGTCGAAACGAGAGTCGGATTCCGTCCGTTTACGCCGGGTTCCTTACCTGTGTTTGGTGCGGTGCCTGAAACAAAAGGCCTTTATGTGGCGAATGGTTTGGGCGCTTCCGGGTTAACTTCCGGCCCTTATGTAGGAGCGGAGCTTGCTCGGCTTGTGTTGGGACAGGAGACAGAATTGGATCCGAATGACTATGATGTGGCAGAAGCGATTCAGGAATAACAAAGACACTCCAGTTCACGCTGGAGTGTCTTTTGATTGTATGACTTTTAAACATAACTGGGTGAGTGTTGCAGATATGTGTTTTTTACCTTCAAATAAATCCTTTTTGTTCCATACCGTTTGGAAGACTTCTTTAATAATTTCTTCTGTTTGATCAAGGTTCGTCGTTGTTCTGTTTATGATAGAGCAGAGGTGAAGTATGTATTGATCATATAGCTGTTGAAGTGCCTCTTTATCGTGTCTCCCTATTCTTTCGATCAAAAGTCGATCATTGTTCATTTCTTTCTCCCTGTTTTCGACATATTTCTCTATCCCCTTATCTTCTCGAATTCGAAACGCTTTCTTGGAAAATTTTTTCAAAATGATGCCGGTTGTGTCGTGATTAAATGGCTAAAATAAAAAGAAGAGCCCGGTGATGTGGGACTCTTCATGCGGTGAGATTATTGATTTGGGTAATCACAGTATTCGATAATCGTACCTTCTGTATCAGCTGGATTTAAGTAAATTAGCCGGCGCCCATGTTTATTGGTTCTCCGTGACCATTCAAGCGTGCGGATTCCTTCTTGTTCTAGTTCCTTCAAAGCTTTATCTAAATCGTCGACTCGATAGGCGATGTGGTGAACGCCCTTTCCTTTTTGTTTAATGAAGCGTGCAATCGGTGAAGTCGTGTTATTGGTTGGCATCAATAACTCTGTACGGTCTCCGTCTAGATCGATGACCGCAATTTCACTTTCGACACCCTCCGCTTCACTTCGGTAGCGATCGACTAATTTTCCTCCAAGGACTTTTGTATGAAATTCGATGCTGTCTTCTATATTCCGAACGGCTATCCCAATGTGGTCTAGTTTCTTTTTCATCCTTATCATTCCTCTCTGTGCTAAAGGATATCAGCCTTTTTTGTAACATTCTAGTCAGAGGTACAAGTTTTTATATGGAAGGTACATACCCTGTACATCAGGGGGTGAAAATATGTCCGATTTTAACTCGAGTTGGAGAGTGGGGGCTGTGTTCTGGTCTCTGCTTTTTGTTCCACTTGCGCTTGCAGTGGTAGCGGTTGCGGCTTTATTTGCAGGAGTCGTTTATGCTGTAACGGTATTACTCGTCGTTCTTGTATTTGCGGTCGTTTACACGCTTCTGTACGTGCTTGTCGTGCTCAGACTTTTACGCTCGCTGAGATAGGTAAGAGTGCAAAAAAGAAACCCGGACCGTGTTGGTCCGGGTTTTCTGTAAATTAGCTAAGGTGTTTGACAACTTCTTTGGCAACAGCTTCTGTAGATTGAGGGTTTTGACCAGTAATCAGGTTTCCATCCACTTCATAATGAGTGGACCAGTTTGGACCGGAAACGAAGGTAGCACCGAGCTCATTCAGCTTGCTTTCAAGCAAGAATGGCATATGCTTGTCTAGAGTCGTTTCCACCTCTTCAGAATCTGTAAAAGCATTGACGCGTTTACCTTTTACAAGCGGTTCTCCGTTGGACAAGGTCGCACCGACTAGGCCGGCTGGACCGTGACAGACTGCTGCAACGGTTTTATCTGCCTCATAAAAGTCGCGAAGCAGTTCTTGAAGTTTCGCGTTATCCGGGAAGTCGAACATCGTTCCGTGACCGCCTGGAAGGAAAATCGCATCATAATCTCCAGCGGACAAGCCGTCGATCGGCGTCGTGTTTTCCAAATGCGGTTTTGTATCTAAAATTTCTTGTGGCTCATCGTCACTCACGCTTCCTGGATCGACCGGAGAGCGTCCGCCTTGTGGACTGGCGACAGTGACTTCATAGCCATGCTTTTTAAATTCGTTATAGGCTTCACCAAATTCAGATAACCAAATTCCTGTAGGTTGCTCATCGGTGATTTTTTCGTGGTTCGTTACAACCATGAGTACTTTCTTAGACATATTCAAAACTCCTCCTTGAAATATGAGGTTCTATTCTAGCCTAGAACCTTGTCTACGGTTTTGACAAATGGTTTGCTTATAAGGTTGGAGCATATCGCCCCATTTTAAATTTCTTACCCGCTATAAAAATTAGGTAAACATCGTTGACAATAAAAAAGCGGAAGCCTACGATGAGTGTATATATGAACACATACACATGTGAAAGGAGAATCCATATGGCAAAGGACCAGGAAGGAAAACGTGAAGAAAAAGAAGTAGAGGTGCTGGATGAAGAGACGCTTTTTGTTGTTTCTCAAACGTTCAAAGCATTGTCTGATCCGACACGAATTCGCATTCTGCACCTTTTATGCGAGCAAGAATTGTCCGTCAATCAAATCGCGGAAACACTGGAATTAAGGCAGTCCACTGTCTCTCATCAGCTCAGATTTCTAAAAAATCTCCGTTTGGTCAAATACAGGAGAGAAGGAACGACGATCTTTTATTCACATGATGATGAGCATGTGATCGATTTATTGCAGCAAACGATTAATCACGCCCTTCATCATTGATGTTTGCAACGGAGTGGCTTATGGAACAGAAGAAGCGCGTTGCGAAACAGAGCCTCTTCCTTAGGGCACAGAGCGCGCCTGTTAGGGAACAAAGCGCCCTCGTTACGGAACAGACACACTCACATACAAAGCAAAGATTGAAAACGCACGAGAAAACCACCTGTTGAGGTTGGTTTGTTTTTAAATCTGAATTGCCAAGTCCTAAAGCCTAGGCATTTCTAGGTCCGAAGGCTGGACAGCTATCCGAATCCAAAAACGCCTTTCATAAAAACTCCTGTTTATCCGGTTTCATTACACATAAAAAAAGGAAATATAGTATTACTGACCAATAGGGAATGTTTTACTGTTCTGCCGTTGACCTCTTTACATAATTCACCGTGATTGGACGACGATAAAACTATACTGTGAGTGAGGATAATGAACATGAAATTTAATGAATGGCAACAATCACATATATATGGTCCCGAAGAGCAGGAAGTAGAAAGTCTCGTGTTTCATTCGAAACGTGTCCAACCGAACGCTGCCTTTTTCAGTATTAAAGGAGAGCAGCATGATGGCCACGTCTTTATTGAAGAAGCTATACAGGCTGGTGCCTCCACAATTATCGGAACAGACCGCGAATTTTTGCAGAAGATAAGCCAGCAATTTCCATCGAAGACGTTTATTCATGTGACAGATATCCGTGATTACATGGCGACGTTTTCGAAGGCTTTTTATCAAGCTGTCGATGAAAAAATGACCACGGTCGGTGTGACAGGAACGAACGGGAAGACGACAGTGACAGCTTATGTGCGGTCACTTTTAACGCTCCTCGGATTACCGACTGGATCGATTGGAACGACAGGAATCTGGTCGTCGAAGGAAAAGCTGACGTACAAAAAAAGCACGCCTACGACACCGGAATCCACGGATCTTCATCAGATTTTCCACCATCTTTATGAACTGGGTGACCGCGGGGCTTCGATGGAGGTTTCTTCCATTGCCCTCGATCAGAAGAGGGTCCAGGGAATCTGGTATGATGTGGCGATCCACACGAACTTTTCTGAAGAGCACTTGGAGTATCACCAGACGATGGAGCATTATAAAAAGAGCAAAATGAAGCTTTTTGCTCAGTCAAAGGCTCAAGTGATCAATGCGGATGATTCGGGCATGGCGGAAGATCTTCTGTGTCAGCACCGGGATACCTGCCTGACTTACAGCATTGATGGTGACCGTGGGGCAGACATTCGTGCAGATTACATCGACATATCAGAAGAAGGCTCGACCTTCGACCTGTATTACAGCGACTATTATGCGCGCGTATATGTACCGGTGTATGGAACCTATAACGTCGCGAATGTTCTGGCGGCGATCGGGACGGCGTTGCATCTAGGCTTTACGATTCAGGAGATCATTCATGTTTTACCGAAATTAGAGGGTCCTGAAGGCCGGTTCCAAGTGCTCGAAACGCCGTATCACAAAAAAATCATCATCGATTATGCCCACACACCAGTGGCCTTGAATCGCTTAGTGGAAGAAGTGAAGAAGCTTGAGTATGACCGCTTGATCTGCATGATTGCAGGCATTGGAATCCGCGACTTCAATAAAATGCCGAAAATGGCAGAAGCGATTGATGGAAAAGCGGATCAAGTTGTCGTGACAGTCGATCATCCGGGCTATCATGATCCTCAGGATGTTGTGGACAAAGTGATGACGGGATTTCGTAATCCTTATGATTCTTCGATACATCAGACATTGACGAGAGAAGAAGGTGTGAAAAAAGCGCTGGAACTGGGACGGGAGAATGACATTGTTTTACTGACTAGTGGTTGTATTAACAATGCGCAGATCATCAAAGGGGAAGAGGTGCCGCATTCGGACGAAGAGATCATCCGCGCCTATCATCCAACGGTGGTGTGAATGGATGAAGGCATCAGGTGCCGTTTATGAGAAACAGGCGGGAGGGAAGCCTCCTGCCTGTTTTCGTTTAGTGAGAAAAGGTTTTTTGCACTAAATCTCTATACACATAGAAAAATCCAGGGACTTCTTTTTCTGTAAGCCCGTGCTTCATGCTTTCGACAACGCTCTCGTTGTACCATTTCTGTTTTTCATAACCGGCATTGAAGCCATTCCAAACGGCTTTTCCCTCTTCCGCTAGATCTGCTTGTAAGGATTCTAAATTATCAAGTTTATCCGCTACAATCAGGGCTTTGACTTCTTTCGAACCGTTCCGGACAACATCGATCGTGTGCTGTTTTCTTTCCTTCCAGGATTTAGTTTTATCCTCTGTATGAGCCTGAACAATTCGGGCGACATCTTCTCCGAACTCCCTGCGAATATCCTCTATATTGTAAGAGGTGTCTTCGACGACATCATGAAGGTATCCTGCACATATGACAGCCTCTCCATATCCAGCTCTTTCAAGTCGCTCGGCTACCCGGATCGGGTGAACGATATAATCGGCATCTGACTTTTTTCTTTTTTGACCGGCATGAGCCTTTGTGGCGAAGCTTTTTGCTTTTTCAATCATAAGAATCGCTCCTTTGGGCAGAAAATTTGCAAACCGTCTCTCAGGTTGCTTAAATGGGACATGGTATTATATAATTAGTAGGTTTAAATCATTCTAATCATGTTATTTTTGTCATAAAAGGGGATGCATCGGATGGAAACAATCGAAATTACAGGTCAACCGCCTAAGTCCAGTCAGTCTCAAGTACTGGTCATCGGCAAATTTGACGGCTTTCACCTCGGGCACCAGCGTCTACTGAAAGAAGCGAAAAGAGTAGCAAAGGAAGGAGATCTCCTGTCCGCCTATGGATTCTCCGATCATCCGAAATGGGTGCTGGGAGGAAAGGAAGAATTCAAATCATCGATTTCTTCGTATGAAGACCGTTTGAATCTTCTTGAAGAATCCGGCGTCAATCGTTACTACCATGTTCATTTTACCAAAGAATATGCCCGCACCTCTCCTCAGGAGTTTGTGCACGAGCATCTTGGACGTATGAATCTTTCTCATGTGATTGTAGGGGAAGGGTTCAAGTTCGGAAAAGGCCGTGGCTCGGATGCCAGTGGATTAGCTGATTTGTGCCAAGAAATCGGGGTCCCTGTATCGATTGTTTCCCATGCGAAGATCAACGGAGAGAAATTAAGCAGTACAACGATAAGATCTCACGTGCGGGAAGGCAAAATGGAAGCTGTTCAGGCGATGCTTGGCCGCCCATTCGAACTGACGGGCATTGTTGAAAAAGGGGAGCAGCTCGGGCGTCAATTGGGTTACCCGACGTTGAACCTCGGTCAGATTAATGAATACGTGGAAGTGAAGCCCGCTGTTTATCTCGGAACGGTCCGGATCGGCGAAGAATCTCCGGAATATTACTACACGTTAATCAGTGCAGGGTATCGTCCGACCGTGAACGGGGATTCCTATAAAGTAGAGGCGTATATCCTTGATTTTTCAGGTGATTTATACGAGCAAAAGGTTTCTGTTAAGTTTCTTCGTCATTTGCGAGACGAGGTCAACTTCGATGGTCTCGACGCACTTGTTGAACAGATGCAGGAAGATGAACGCTATGCAAGAGAGATTTTAGGCTTATAAGACAACAAATAGAAAGGAGTATGTACCATGGGGGTAGTCGTTGTCGAAATCTGTGACGGAAATTTGATTACGGAATTGGATATCGAAAGCATCATTGAGTCCGAATACCCTGAAGTGGCCGTACTCATGAATGAATGTCTTTCCTTCTGCGGCATGTGTGCGGTCAGACCTTATGCGATCGTAAACGGTTCGCGTGTGTTCGGAAAGACACCGGAAGAAGCATTAGAGAAGATTCGCAAGAAAATCGAGGAAGAACTGGCGGTTTACGCCGATTAAGGCGGGGGAAGTATGATGGGGTTTTTGGATTCGTTTTTTCATAGTGTACGGTTACCAAAGAAAGAATCGATGTTTCATCTGAATAGAAAAGGGATGACAAATACCATCGGTTATTTGTTTGTTTTGTTGACCGTTCTTTTCTTGCCGGATCTGATCGGCACCATCATTCATCTGGATTCGAGCCTTACGGAAGTTTCAAGAGGCTTATATCTCGTTCAAGTCTTTGTCTTTTATCCATTGTTGATCATTTTCCTTATCATTGTTGGGGTTTCAGTTTTAGCAGGTGCCGCCCTTTTGCTAAGGAGAGCGTTGCACCGTAAGCTCACCTATCAGCAATTATGGAAAATGACCGCGTATGCTTCCACCATCCCTTTGATTTTAAGCGTCCTCTTAAAATATATAGCGGTACCGGATAGCATCAGTGCTCTTTTATTTCTTGGTATTTTTACTTTTGTCATGTACCGTATGATCAAAATTTATCCAAAAGCATCGGCGAAGCGCTCAGCGTAAGTCGGTGCTTTTTCTGTTTCCAGTTGCTTTTCTTATTATTTTTCATTAAACTGACTTTAATTTCAGAAAATTCTATACAGGGGTGGATGACATGACAAAGGCACTTGTTTTGCAATCAGATTTCGGAATCAGTGACGGGGCCGTAAGTGCGATGCATGGCGTCGCTTATTCCGTGAGTCAGGAGCTGTCGATTTTTGATCTGACGCATGATATTCCACCATTCAATATATGGGAGGCATCCTATCGCCTATGGCAAACGATGACGTATTGGAAGGAGGGAACGGTTTTTGTTTCGGTTGTCGATCCTGGAGTTGGTTCGACGCGGAAAAGTGTCGGGGTGAAAACCGGTTCCGGTCATTATGTCATTACGCCAGATAATGGAACACTGACACATATTGCCCGAACAGAAGGAATTGAAGCCATCAGGGAAATCGATGAAAGCATCAACCGACTGCCGAAATCCGGAGAGTCCTATACGTTCCACGGACGGGATATTTACGCTTACACAGGAGCGAGGCTTGCTTCCGGGATCATTACCTTCGAAGGTGTCGGACCTGAGCTTGATCCAGATTCTTTTGTGAAATTGAACGTCAAGGAGCCGGTGCTTGAGAACGGGAAGACTGTGAGAGGGATCATTGATATTCTGGATATCCGTTTTGGGAATCTATGGACGAATATTCCGAGGACGTTATTCAAACAGACGGCTGTGGAGTATGGAGACACTCTCGACGTAAGGATCCTTCACGACGGACGTGAACTGTACCACAATGCGATGACGTTCGGTCGCTCATTCGCGGATACCCATAAAGGAGAACCGTTAGTGTATATCAATTCGCTTGATAACCTTGGAGTCGCGATCAATCAGGGTTCGTTTGCCAAAGCCTATGATATCCGGACAGGGTCGAACTGGGAAATTGTATTGGAACAGAAATGATATCGATGAGCAAAATAGAAGAAACGGCCTTCTGCCTGTGCTACACTACCGATGTAAACTCTTACAAGAAAAGGAGTCTTTTACTATGAAAACAATGACGTTACATAATCAAGTGGAGATGCCTCAGCTTGGTTTTGGTGTATGGCAGGTAGAGCAGAATGAAGCGGTCCCAGCCGTTTCCAAAGCGCTTGAAACAGGGTATCGCTCGATAGATACCGCTGCGATTTATGGAAATGAAGAGCAGGTCGGTGAAGCGATCAAGAACAGTGGTCTTGGCCGTGATGAGTTGTTCATCACGACGAAGGTGTGGAACTCTGACCAAGGATACGACAACACGATTCAAGCGATGGAGACAAGCCTAGAGAAGCTTGGACTGGATTATGTCGATCTCTATTTGATTCACTGGCCGACTCCTGAGTACGACGAGTATGTAGAAACCTACAAAGCATTGGAACAGCTGAAGAAGGATGGAAAAGTCAAAGCGATCGGCGTGTGCAACTTTGATATTGAGCATTTGGAACGTCTGTTGGATGAGTGTGAAGTGAAGCCAGCAGTCAACCAGGTAGAATGCCACCCTTATCTCGCGCAGAACGAATTGAAAGATTTCTGTCGCAAGCACGGCATTCATGTTGAAGCATGGAGTCCCCTGATGCAGGGAGGCGATGTGCTGCAAAATGAAGCGATCCAGTCGATTGCGAAAGCACACGGGAAGACACCGGCACAGGTTGTCATCCGCTGGCATTTGCAAAACGACACGATTGTGATTCCGAAGTCTGTCACGCCATCCAGAATTGAAGAGAACTTTGATGTCTTCGATTTTGAATTGACGGCGGATGAGATGAATGCGATCAATAAGCTGGACCGTGGCGAGCGTAAAGGCCCACAGCCTTCTGAAATGAACGTCCGGTAGAAATCCTATATAAAGAAGCCCCCTAGAAAGCACTTGAGATTTCTAGGGGGCTTTTGTGATGGCTGAATGCTGCTTTACTTAGGATTCTGTTGTCGTCAGTATCCTTTTCGCCTCGATGAACCTCTGAATGCCTGTGAACAATTCCACCGCAAAGAAGATCATCGTCGACCACCAGAGAAAGTCTGGAAACAGAAGCATGATACTGAATAAAAGGAACCCTTCTGTACGTTCCGCAACCCCAGCCTGATAATAAAAGGATTTGATCCCTGCTTTTTCTGAAACGGCTCCGACGACTAAGAAGATCGTCATCGAAATGATGATCGATACGCTTAACAATAGAAGCGGCCAGAGCACTTCGGGATGAACATAAGCAATCGCTACGATCATGCCGATCTCCACGATTCGGTCGAACGTAATGTCCATCACCGTACCGAACGGAGACGTTTTGGTATGTCGTGCCATCGTCCCGTCCACCGCGTCGAGAAAACCTGAGAGCCATAACATGACGACGGCTAAAATCGGATAGCCGAGTACATAAAGAACGCTTGTCGCCAGTCCGACGAATAAAGCGACAACCGTGATTTGATTGGCTGTCCGCCCTTTATTTAAAAGTAAATGAGCGGTTTTATCAATGGAGGGTTGTACATATTTTCTTGCATGTGTATCTAGCATGCGATCACCTGCTTTTATCTTTTTGTTCCATACCTAACCATACCCTTACCCGTGAACGAAAGAAATAACTCATCAGAACGAGAGTTGTAATCGGGATGAAGGCAATCAAAATGTAGAACCATTTGCCGGAATGGAAGCTTGAACCGACCAGTCCATAGGCAAAAGCGGCGGGGATAATGCCTAGTGCCGTCGCTCCCATGTAGTCTCTCAGTTTTACTTTCACGATGCCTGCGGAATAGCTTAAAACGTGAAACCCCACTAAAGGAATCAGCCGCAGCACAAGTACATAGATGAATCCACGGACTTCTATTTGCGAGCGGATTTTTCGCACCTTTTCGGACTGATTCAATTTGAGAATGGACTCTCCGAAAAAATAAGCAAGACCGTATCCTGAAAGACTCGCTCCTAAAGCACCAATCCAAATATAAAGAAACCCTGGCCAAAGCCCGTAAGTAAGCCCTGCTGTGATCGATAAAATTGAAGAAGGGAAGAAAATGACTGGCCCAAGTCCATACATGATGAAGAATACGAGAGGTGAGAGCATTCCGAATGAAAGAATGAATGTTCTCAGGTCTGTCGCTGAAATCGCCCACCGAAAATGGACGAAGTAGACGGCCGTGCTAAGGAACAGAGTAATGAGAATGAAACGGATCCACGTTTTTCTATCCAAGCCGCATCTCCCTTTCAAAAGGGTCGCTTTCTTTTCATTATAACGAATTATTGCCGATTCTTTTGCAGGAACCGAAAAAAATGATGAAATATGTAAGGTGGCTTACCTTGGGAAAAGGAGAGGGATGAACTTGAAGGCGGTTTTACAAACTATGCATTTATGAAACTTTTTGTGTGCGTCCTTTTTCTTAATTGAACGCTTGTTTAGATGGTTTTTTCCTTTTATGAGGATGTA
Source organism: Halobacillus fulvus (assembly GCA_004078665.1). GTDB lineage: Bacteria > Bacillota > Bacilli > Bacillales > Halobacillaceae > Halobacillus > Halobacillus fulvus. The sequence continues at coordinate 36,095 of SCFO01000009.1, forward strand.
AGCGGGGTCTTTTAACCCGGCTTGGAAGCGCAGGAAAGAATTAATAATGAAAGCTTCCAAGGAATTATGGTACCTTGAAATAGATTTTGAGACAAGGAGGTACTTGAAAGTGTTCAAACGTCTAGTCATTGCAATCTTGGTCGCTACAGGGGTTACAACCATCGGAACAGCTGCAGAAGCTTCTGCCAACTCTGGTGTACACACTGTACAGAGCGGCGATACGCTATATGAGATTGCTATGAAGTATGGAGTTTCCATGAAACAGCTGCAACAGGTCAATGGGAAGAGTGGTTCTATGATTTATCCGGGGGAGCAGTTGACATTGCCTGTCGTTCCTGGATCATATGAAAGAGATTTGCTTGCGCGTCTTGTAGAAGCGGAAGCTAAAGGGGAAAGTTACGCAGGTAAAGTCGCGGTCGCTACGGTGGTCTTGAACCGTGTGGAAAGCGATTTGTTCCCAGATTCTATTTACGGAGTCATTTACCAAGATCGTCAGTTTACTCCAGTAAGTAATGGAACGATCAATCAGGCTGCAAGTGACGCTTCAGAAAGAGCCGTTCAGGAAGCTCTCGCTTATCAAGGGTATGACAGAGGTTCTCTCTTTTTCTATAACCCTGATAAAGCAACAAGTGCTTATCTGAGTCAAAAAGAAGTGACGACGATTATAGGAAATCATGTGTTCTTGAGATAAACACTATATTAAATAGGTGTGTTGATATTTATAAAATTATGTTTCCTTTACTCATAGCAGAACATGGATTGACGGGAAATAGCTCGCTTTCCATGGGCGGGCGCTGAGCTTCCTCGGAGCAAGGCTCCTGCGGGATCTCAGCCTGCCCTTACCTCCCCATAGGAGTCTCGCCATTTCCCGTCAATCCTCCCTCAATAGGTGAACGGAAACATCACATGTAGAACAAATTATTGGTTGAATTAGTTCAGCATCGCAACATAAGCTAACCTTTACTAGGCTTTTTAAATCAACAACACTCTTTCATATAGTTAAAATAGATATAAATGATGGGGTCAATAGATGAAAAGGAGCAGGCACTTACACGCCTGCTCCTTTTGCATTATGTTCCGGTTTGTTCATCATCCTCGAACAACTCAATGTTTCGTTTCGTTGTCCGCTTCTTGTAGACCCTGTTCACGTAATCGTTGGTAAGCTCTGCGATTTCTTTATGCAGGAACAATAGGGGGATGATATTGCACAACAACACGAACGCAAGCAGCAAGTCAAGGAACTGCCACACGAATTGGAGTCCTCCGATGGCTCCGACAAAAACAGCCACTATATAGACGACTCTCATAAACTTGGCGGCCTTTAGATTAAAAAGATATTCAGCCTGTTTTTCCCCGTAGAATACGAGGATACCGATGGTTGTCACGACAAAGAATAAAAGAAAGACAGAGATGAAGGCTCCGCCGAAAGCATCGCCGAATTCGCTTCCGATCGCTACGTTGATCATGTTCGAAGCGTTACTCGGTCCAACTTCTCTCCAGGCACCTGTCACAAGTACCGTTAATCCTGAAATCGTACAAATGACAATCGTGTCGACAAACACACTGAATATCCCCCACATTGCCTGACGGGAAGGGTGATCGGTTTTGGCAGCAGCGTGGGCAATCGGCGCTGTGCCGAGCCCTGCTTCATTTGAATAAAGACCTCGTGCTGTTCCCCATCTAACCGCTTCTGCAAAGGCTGCACCTGCGAAGCCTCCCGCAGCAGAAATCGGTGTGAAGGCATGAGTGAAGATCAGTCCGAAGACAGATGGTATTTGATCGATGTTGGCAAAGATGATGTAGAGACAGATGGCTAAATACCCGAGCACCATCCCGGGAACCATCTTATCCGTGACCTTGGCGATTCTTTTGATTCCTCCGAACACGACAACGGCGATGGCAGCGGCAATTATTCCACCCGTCACGTACACGGACCAGCCAAAAGCTCCCTCCGTCTGAGTTGCAATGGAGTTGGATTGGACCATTGTGCTTGGAATCAGTTCAATCATGAGGAAAAAGGCAAAAGCTGTAGAGACCCATTTCCAGCCGAGGGCTTTTTTTATGTAATATTGGGGCCCGCCTACCCATTCATTATTTTTATTTTTTTCCCGATATTTCATCCCCATAAGAATTTCGCCATACTTCGTGGCCATCCCGATCAAAGCGACGATCCACATCCAGAATAGTGCACCTGGCCCGCCGAGAGAAATAGCGACAGGTACCCCGACAATGTTAGTAGCGCCAGCGGTGGAGGCTAGAGCAGAGGTGAACGCCTGAAAAGGAGTGATTGTTCCTTTCTGCTTCGTTTTCTTGAAGATTTGTCCGATGGTTTGGTGCAGTACATGTCCGAAAAAACGGAACTGGAAGAATTTAATGCGAATGGTTAAAAAAATGCCACCGAAAATCAAAAGAATCGCCAATGGATACGCCCAGATGAAATTTGATATGTCCGCAATTCCTTGCTCGATGGTACTCCATAATTGTCCCACGTCTGAAGGACCTCCTTGTATGATTGATACCCATATATTCCCTTATAACGCAATATTAAACAGTAAGCACCATGAATGAGATAAAAGTAGGAATATCGTATGATGAACGGTAAGGAAGGGGTGTTTGGCGTCATGTTGATCTCAAAGCAGCAATTTCACGAACATAATATGAGTAAATTGATCAAAGGGTCTGTTGTTCCGCGTCCGATTGCTTGGGTGTCCACTATTAGTCAGGACGGAATCCGAAATCTGGCTCCGTACAGCTTTTTTACGGTGGCTTCTATGGATCCGATTACGCTTTGCTTTTCAGTGGGAAACAGCACGCGGGAAAAAGACACGTTGGCCAATATTAAAGAGAAAGGTCAATTTGTCGTGAACATTGTGACCGAAGCGCTGGCGAACCAGATGCACATCAGCAGTCTGGAGTATGCTCCAGATGAGGATGAATTTTCGATGGCGAATACAGAATCCGAGCCTTCAGATTTTGTAAATGTGCCTCGAGTGAAAGAAGCGCCGGTTCATATGGAGTGTGAGTTGGATCAGATTATAGAAGTCGGTTCCAATCATCTCGTACTGGGGCGTGTCATTGGGTACCACATTCAAGACCATGTCTATCAAGAGACGGATAAAGTAAACCCGCATCAATTGAAGCCTGTCGGGCGCATGGCTGGAGATTACAGCTGGATCCGTGAGTTTTACTCGCTGCCTAACGACCAGCTTCCGAAATAAACCAAGCACCCGGTCAGGGTGCTTGGTTTATTTTTCGGCGCGCGGTTTTGCCGGGTTGCATTCTGGAAAGTCATGTCCGGTCGATTCTGCAATTTTGAACAAGTAATAGCATTCTTCCCGCGCCATATGGTCTGCCATCAGAACAGAGAACGTCCCGAGAATTTCTTCGTTCATCTCAAGCTCTTCTAATTCTTCGAGAAACCCTTTGAAAATTCTCATTTCCAGGTCAACTTCTGCATTGAACCTTCGTAAGGCCGGAAAGGATTGACGATTGGTTCTTAGATACCCCTTCATTTCTACAGCTTTTAAATAAAACTGGTCAAAGTGCTTCGCGAATGTTCCGCTTTTTTCCTTCAGTCTTTTTTCTACGGCATCGAGCTCATCACGAATCGCACCTGCATGACCAGAGGCATCCATCAGCCACAGAAGGTGATGGTGGAGCTCGTGAAAAATAGGCGGGGCTTCTCCTTTTTCTAAATATACGATGACAAGTAAATATTCCTCAAGCTCATTCACCATGTGGTTGAGAAAGGTAGGGCTTAAATGGATCTTAATCCGTCCTGTCAACGAACGATCGATGATGGATAGCTTGAAGTTGCGGAAATCTCTCACTAAGACTCCTGCCCGTTTTGAAAAAGTTGTCCAGTCCTCGATAGCCTCTTCTTTTACTTTCATCAGCTCCTGGTCCCATTGGGAGACATAGGCTTCGGCCTGTTTAATGTCTTCTTTTTCTGATGGGTACAGACTATCCCGAATGAAACGGGCGTGATCGCCGAGAATTTGTAACCAGAAGGAATGTTCGAACAACGCAGATTCCTCATATTTTTTCAAGATGGCTTCCCTCCAAACGTAGATGGACTCTTTAACATGCTTATTCTATTTGTTAGAAAAAATTTAAAAAGTGCTTTGCAAAATTCCAATCTTAGGATATACTTCTACTGTACTACAAATATTAATACAGTTAATACAGTCCAGCACATGGAGGTGTATACATGTTCGAACTCGATGTCAGAAGCCGAAAACCGATTTATGAACAGCTCGTCGAAAAGCTGAAAAAGCTGATCATCAATGACGTTTTAAAAGAGGATGAAAAGCTTCCATCCGTCAGAGAGCTGGCCCAGCAGCTGACGATTAACCCGAATACGATTCAGAAAGCGTATCGGGAGCTAGAGGCTCAGGGCTACATTTATTCCTTGAAAGGCAAGGGAAGCTTCGTGCATCCTGTCGAAAAGTCCGAGAATGAAGAGGGGTTGAAGAAAGTGCGTGAAGAGTTGAAGCAGTTATTTGCAGAGGCCATCTACCTCGGGATGACTACAGAGGAGATTCAGGCGATTCTTCGTGAAATGGAAGGAGTGAATTGAAATGATCGAAGTCAAGCAAGTGGATAAATCATTTGATAAAGAAAAGATTTTAAAAAATGTAAGTTTCTCTGTTCAAAAAGGTTCCATTTACGGGCTTCTCGGGTCGAACGGTGCGGGGAAAACAACGCTGATGCGGACGATTGCAGGCATCCTCGTTCAGGACAAGGGAGAGGTGCAGGCGTTAGGAGAACCTGTCTTTGAAAATGAACAGGTTAAACAGAAACTTGTGTTTCTCCCGGATGCCCCTTATTTTCTTCCGCAGTACACGGTCAAGCAAATGGCTAATTATTACCGAGGAATGTATGAGCGCTGGAACGAAGAGCGTTATCAAAAGCTGAAGGGCGTGTTCCAGCTTGATGAGAACCGGAAAATCGGCCGTTTCTCAAAAGGGATGCAGCGACAAGTCGCTTTTTGGTTGGCGATGTCTGTGATGCCGGATGTGCTGATTCTAGATGAACCATTTGATGGACTGGATGCCGTCATGCGTCAGAAGATCCGGCAATTGTTGATTCAGGATGTAGCAGAACGAGAGATGACAATTTTGATTTCGTCTCACAACTTGCGGGAAGTGGAAGATATTTGTGATCACATCGGTATTTTACATAGAGGAGAGGTCCTCTTGGAGCGTGACTTGGACGACCTGAGATCTGACATACATAAACTGCAGGTTGCGTTCAGAGATGAAGATGATGCGATTCTACAGAGTGAGCTCGATATCGTTCACCACGAAAAAAGGGGAAGCGTCCTCATGTTGATTGTGAAAGGAAACGAGCAGAAGGTGTCGGAAACCGTCCAGCGCTATCATCCAGTTGTGTATGATCACCTTCCATTGACGCTTGAGGAAATTTTCATTTACGAAATGGGAGGTGCCGGGTATGCCATCGAAAACATTCTCGTTTAAAAAAGAATTGCTTAAACAAAACTTCCGAAATGTCGGCTGGGTCAGCATCGTCTATTTTGTCGGGTTGCTGTTCACGCTACCGCTTCAGCTGCTAATGATTCTTGGGGAAGATATCATTGCCATGGATCAGCGACACCAGGGACTGTTTTCTCACATGTTCACGTATCCACTACAGTTCATCTTTCTATTTTCAATGCCTGTTCTGATGGCTGTTTTCCTTTTCCGATATATGCAGGTGAAAGGTTCATCTGACTTCATGCATAGCCTTCCGATAAAAAGAGGGAAGTTGTTCAACTACCACATGCTGTCAGGCGTAATCTTTTTGGTCGTGCCGATTTTGCTGATTAGTTTGATTTTGCTGATCAGTTATGTTGCCACGGACGCCTCGTACATTTATACGCTGGGGCAGCTTGGGTACTGGACGCTTTTGTTCGTCATCGTGACCGTTCTTGTATTTGCTGTGGGCGTATTGGTCGGAACGTTAACAGGTCTTTCGGCTGTGCAGGCTGTCCTGACATATATTGCGCTGCTCTTGCCACTTGGTATTTATGGTCTGATCCTGTTCCACGTCAGTTTTTTTGTAAAAGGTGTTTCGAACTGGATGTTCCTGGATGGGGTGGAGCAGTATTTATCGCCCATTTATGACGTAGTAAGCTACAACGCAGTAATGAACGCTGAGGAAATCGTGTTGCCGGTAGAATATCCGGTGCTTGCTGCTTATGCTGTTCTGGCTGGCATCCTTTATTTTGTTGCAAGGTGGCTTTACCAGAGACGGAAGCTGGAAACGACGTCGCAGGCGTTAACCATTTCAGCTTTGAAGCCTGTCTTTACGTTCGGCGTAACGTTTTGTTTTTCTCTATTCGGCGGTATGTATTACGGTGAGGTGCAGAACGAGTATAGCTGGATTATTTTCGGGTATATTCTGGGGGCTTTGGTCGGTTATTTCCTGGCGACGATGCTGATTCAGAAAACGTGGCGCGTATTTTCTGTCCGCCGCTTGAAAGGATTGGGTGCATATAGTGTAGCTACCTTTATCTTGCTCGCTATTCTGCCTTTTCTGTGGACGGGATATGAGCAGTATGTTCCAGAGGTTTCTGAGGTGGAGCGTGTTTATGTAGGGAATAGTTTATTCGTGTATGAAGACTATCAAGCGCGAGGAGATCTTTCTTTTATTGAAGGAGAAGATGGAATCGAGAGTGTCCGCCAAGTCCACCAGTCTCTTCTTGAGAACACCACACCGCTCGAGCGTGGGGGACGAAACTTCTTTATTGCTTATGAGCTGACAAATGGTGAAACGGTGTATCGAAGTTATTTAGCAGACCAACAAGAAGTTTCTCCGGCCTTGGCACAGCTTGCCGAAAGCGAAGAGTACAAGCAGATGGAGTATGAAGCCTACTCTTTATCTTCCGATGATGTAGCAATCATCCATATCCATCCTCGCTTTGCTTCCTCAGAAGGTGCCCGGATTGTAGGCGATGAGGATATAAATGGGTTTTTAGAAGCTATGAAGCAAGATATTCGCAACTTTTCGTATGAAGAAATGGTTCAACCGCAGGGAATTCATTCAGGGGTAAGTATGACGGGGCAAAATGTTGAAGAGCATTATTACACCGAGCTTCATTATGCATACGAAAATACGACGCGCTGGTTAAAAGAGCGAGGCTTGTATGAAAAAGCTTTTACCCAGGCATCTTCTATCAAAAAAGTTGAAATTTATCCATGGGTCGTCGATCAGCCTAGTGGTCACGCAGCAGCGAATCAACTTGAACAGGAAGGTTTAGAACCGTTGGTGGTGTCAGAACCTGAAAAGATCGATCAAGTGCTGAAAGGGAAAGAATCGATCGATAAAGAAGAATACTTAGCGGTCTTCCATTCAAAAGATCCGAATTACGGAACAGAGGTGCTGAGCTTCTCAGCTGAAGATGCACCCGCGTTCATCACGGACCATTTTGGAGGGGAACCAGATGGGAATTAGGTTTCCGGAGCTATATGAAACATATTATCATCGTGTGTATTATACGGCGCTCAGCATTATGAAGGATGCCGGTGCGGCAGAAGATGTTTTGCAGGAGACGTTTATCAAAGCCTTTCACAAGCTCGATGAAGTGAAGGAAGACGCGAAGGTAGGGGCATGGTTGTGTAAGATCGCCTCTCGAAAGGCGATCGATTCACTCCGTAAACAGAAGCGGACGATCGTTTTACCAGTAGAGGAATGGCCGCCCGCTTGTGCTGAACCGGTTTGTGAATCGGATGTAGAGGATTTGTTGGAACAGAAGGAGTTAGAGAGAGTGATGACCGAGCGGATTTCTAGTCTTCCTCCGAAGCTCGGAGCCGTCTTTCAACTTTACTTTTATGAGGGGTTGAAAGAAAAAGAAATCGCAGATCGACTTTCGATCACTCAGAGTGCCGTCAAGTCGAGGCTCCACAGAGCGCGTCTCATGCTGAGGGAGCGCGTTTCCTATCTTCATAACATCGCTTAAATAGAGAAATAGATAAAAATAGCAGCCGCATGAAATCATGTTCTGATACTTGATTTCATGCGGCTTTTTTATTTGGATGGCTCTTTTAGACTCCAGTGTTGATGTAATCAAAGGAAATGGAATGATTGCCTAGCCGTTCTCAGTCAAAACGTGCCGTGGTGTTTCCGTTCACTTATTCTGGTATGAATAACGGAAGCTTTCTAGGATTATCAGTAAGCTTTAACAGAGCTATTTGGATAAAAAAGAACGGTTGTGAATGCTCCTGATCATGTTTACAGATGCCTTCCCGTGGGAATGAACGAATGTATAGACACTTTACTTAAGTAAAGTGGATGAAGGAACAAGAGGGTGAGAAAATGAACACAAAAGAATATAGTTTGAACACGTTATTGGAAGGTTCGGTTCAAGGACCTCGTCGGCAGCCCATTTCTTCTGTAGTTTATGATTCACGGGAAGTAGCTCAGAACGATGCCTTCGTATGTATTACAGGTGAGCACCAGGATGGCCATCAGTACATTGACCAGGCGATCCGTAAAGGTGCCAAGACCATCATAGGGACAGACAGTCAGCGATTGCATACATATGCGGATGAATACCCATCTGTCAGTTTTATCTGTGTTTCAGATAGTCGTGCAGCATTAGCCGGACTGGCATCCGCTGTATGCGAGTATCCATCGGAATCTCTTTTTACGGTTGGTGTGACCGGAACGAATGGCAAAACGACCGTTTCCTCTTTCATATATACTATTTTGAATCAACTATCAATCCGGACTGGGTGCATCGGAACAGCTGGGATATGGGATGATCGTCAGAAAACGGACTTCAAACAGACCGTTCCGACGACACCTGAATCTCCCGATATCCAAAGAGTCCTGAAATATTTCTGTGAACAGGATATGCAAGCGGCTGTCATTGAATCGACGTCGATCGCTTTGGATCAGAAGCGGCTCGATCGAATCGAGTTCGATGTTGCCGTCCATACAAACCTGACACCTGAACACCTTGAATTCCATGGCACGATGGAAGCTTATAAACAGGCGAAAATGAAGCTTTTCGATCAGTCGAAGACGGCGGTCGTCAATGTAGATGATGACGGAATGGCAGCTGATTTGCTTGAAAGCTTACAGATTCCGTACATTACTTACGGGTTTCAGGAAACAGCGAATGTGAGAGCCGATCAGATGGAAGCTTTGAAAGATGGTACCACTTTTCAGCTAACTGCGTTTGGAAAAGCATATGAAGTCCACGCTCCTTTATTCGGACGTTATAACATTTCAAATTTGCTGGCAGCGGTAGCCGCCTGTCATCAAAAAGGGTTTACCATCGAGGAGATTCTCTCGGTTTTGTGCCAAATCAAAACACCGGAGGGACGTTTTCAAATCGTGAAAAACGACGCTCCGTTTCAAATCCTTCTTGATTACGCCCATACCCCTGATGCTCTTGAAAATGTACTTCAGGCAGCCAGACAAATTCCCCATAAAAAGCTAATCGTAATGATCACTGGAATCGGTCTCAGAGATCCGAAAAAACGTCCGTTAATGGCAAGGATCACAGAAGGACTCGCAGATGAAATCATCGTCAGTGTCGATCAGCCTGGACATGCCGACCGCCGTCAGGTTGTGAACGACGTCATGGAAGGGTTCAGGCATCCGGAGTCGCCTCATATTCATTCCAAGTTGTACAGGGAAGAAGCGATACATTACGCTTTTGACCTGGCAGAGACGGATGATCTTGTCCTTTTGACCGGAATAGGGTTTGGAGGATATCAGATTATCGGGGATGAGAAAGTCCCATATTCTGAATTGAATGTGATTGAAGATTACTTTGCAGAAAAAAAAGTTGTTTGCGAAACAATAGTAGGAAGTTAAGAAAAAACGCGTGAAATCGTAGTTTCGATTTCACGCGTTTTTCTTATTTTCCAAAAGATGAAAGGAATTTCACTCGATCCCCCATCGGTGGGACGTTCTCATCGACGAGGGCGATCTCTAAAATGGCCGGCCCCTCTGTCTGAAGAAGGTCACGGACCTTTTCATCCTGCAAATCGCTCATCTGCTCGACCCGGAATGTAGGGACTCCCAACGACTCTGCCATTTGAGAGATATCCACCATATCTTGCGAAAATCTGCCGTGTACACGTTTATATTGCAGAGAATGGCCGTGATGAACCATTCCCAAACGGGCATTGTTCATGACGACGAATAAAACGGGGATGTTATATTCCTTCGCGGTCAACATCTCCATTCCGTGCATAAAGAAGCAGCCGTCTCCGGTAATGCTGACGGTAGGGCGCTCCGGATCAGCCAGTTTTGCCCCGATAGCACTGCCAATGCCACTTCCCATGGCACCGAAGTGCACGTTGATATCGAACGTATCCTGCTCCGGTACGTGCATATGATGGATGACATAGGCCATAAATTCGCCGATATCAATCGTATAGCGCGTTTTAGCCGGGAGCTTTTCCTGCAGGGAAGCGAGTACGTTTCGAGTATTGTATTCCTCGGAATCGGTTGTGTCTGTGCGCGCTTCTGAAGGAGCTACATGTCTTTCAAAGCCTGATTTTTTTAATCCTGCATTCAGAGCTGAAACCGTCAAATCCATGTCTCCGTGTAAAGCCAGGTCAACGGGGTATTTGCGGTTGAACACACAGGCATCGTAATCGACTTGAATAGTAAACCGGTTCTCATTGATTTTCGGATTGTAATTGTTTGTCGCGGTTTCGCCGAGACTGGATCCGAGAATAAGGACGGATTCTGTCGGGTGGTCATGGATGAATGAGGAGGCTTCCTCATGCCCAGCAAATCCGAAAATCCCTTTGAGTAAAGGGTGGTGATCAGGGATAAGACCTTTTGCCTGCGGAGACGTAATGATCGGCCAATTCAAGCGCTCCGCGAGCTCAATGACGTCATCGACCGCTCCTCGGATGCCTTGACCAGCGAAAATGTATCCACTACGACTTCCTGTCAAATGGTCAATCACTTCTTCCATTTGCTGATCCTTCGGCAATAATGGTTTGCGTTTCGGAAATTCAGGTAGCGCGTGTTCGGCTACGGACTGCAGTTGGACATCAATCGGCATCGCAATATGAACAGGACCGGGTACGCCTGACAATGCAATTTCAACCGCCTTATGAATCTCTGGTAATAGATCTTCTGCTTTATCAACGCGGTTGCTATATTTTGTAACTGGCTGATATAACGGATCGGCATGTAGCTCTTGGGAAGCATTCAGACCGACTGTTTCAACAGGGACCGCACCTGTTAGAAACAGGACAGGCAGGTGCTCGCGCATCGCATTCGCTGCGCCGGTTATTAAATTCGTTCCGCCAGGACCACTGCTTCCAATACAAATGCTCAGGGAATCGGAATATTTGGCATACGCGCAGGCCATGTAGGAGGCTGCCCCCTCATGCTTCGTAACGATCGGTGTAATGGAAGGTGTATCATACAATTCATCAAAAAAAGCATTGACAGAACCGGCAGGAATCCCAAATATGTAGGGGACTTCACCCGAGACAAAATAATCTAACACAGCACGTACAGATTTCATTTGATCACCTCTTCATTTTTTTAAAAGCCATCCGCTTTATACATTTAAAAACTTCTCTTGAATCGTAGGTACCGATAGGGGAGGGCTAAAAAAGTACCCCTGTATGAGATGACAGTCGTGTTTGTTCAAGTAATCGGCCTGTTCCTTTGATTCGACGCCTTCCGCAATAACATTCAGATTCAGGCTCCTTGCTAGCGTGATGATCGTGTTCGTGATCGCTGCATTATTTGAATTTGTTGTAATGTCATCGATGAACGTTTTATCAATTTTAAGTGTATCGACCGGGAAATCTTTAAGGTATCCTAAGGAAGAATAACCGGTTCCAAAATCGTCAATCGATATTTTGATTCCCAGCTCCTTTAATTCCTGGATTGTCCGTAAGGTTTTCTTTGTATTATAAATGATTAAGTTCTCCGTCAGCTCGAGTTCCAGGTTCTCGGGTGGAAGCTGGGTCTCCTTTAAGATTTGGGAGACCATTTCGACGAGGTCCTCCTGGTTGAACTGCTGAGGCGATAAGTTTGCGGACACGGCGACATCTGTATATCCGAGGTCATACCATTTTTTCATTTGCTTACAGGATTCCCGGATCACCCATTGTCCAAGGTCGATAATTAAACCCGTTTCCTCAGCCAGAGGAATGAATTGCTTCGGTGATAACATTCCAAGTTTCGGATGATTCCAACGGATCAGAGCTTCAAAACCAATGATCGATGTCGTGCGGAGATCCAGTTTCGGCTGATAATAAAGAATAAATTCGTCATCATGATTCAAAGCTTTAAACAAGTCATTCTCTAATTGAATATTTTCAATGGAGTAATCTTCGAGTGAACTATTGTAGAGTTGAAATTGGTTTCCGGATAAATCTTTTGCCTTATACATGGCGACATCGGCGTGCTTGACTAACACTTCCGCTGATGTGCCGTGATCCGGATAAATGCTGATTCCGATGCTCGTTTTGACGGCCATTTCCTGTCCCTGTACAACAAAAGGAGCATGAAAGATTTTCATGATTTCTTTCGTAATCGTTTCTACTTCTTCAACGTTTTCAACACTTGGGAGAAGAATAATGAATTCGTCGCCTCCCTGACGCGAAACGGTCGCTTCGGTCGGAATCGCTTCCTGTAGGCGGGAGGCGACCATTCTTAAAATCGAATCCCCGAAAGTATGCCCGAATGTATCGTTGATTTTTTTGAAACGATCCAGATCTAGATACAGAACAGCGACCGAGCTTTCTTGCAGGGAGGCATACGTCAACGCCTGATTCAAACGATCCTGAAACAGCATCCGGTTCGGTATATTGGTGACGCTGTCATAATAGGCGTGATATTTAATTTTTTCCTCCATTTGTTTTCTAGAGGTGATATCTTTGAAGGTCACAACATAGCCTACGACTGTGTCTTCTTCGCGCTGTGGGGTGATCACACATTCCGCAGGGAATTTATCTCCATTTCCCCGTGATAAAATCTGCTCGGATCGGCGATGGGATTCTTCACATTCAAGGGAAAATGTTTGGTTTTCTGATTGGTCCCAGTTAAAAATCTTTCGAAAGGATAATCCGACCAATTCATTTTCATCATCATATCCTAGCATTTGAGTGGCGGATGGGTTGGAGAACGTAATTTCACCGTTAAGGTTCATTCCGAAAATTCCTTCTCCTGCCGAATTCAGGATCAGATCTTTTTCACGACTGATTTGCCTCAATTCTCTGATCGCTTTGACCAGTTCATCATTTTTCTCTCGAAGTTCGGAAGTCCGGTCCTGAATGATCAATTCCTGTTTTTCCATGTAGATCAGGTTGAACAAAACAGGTGCCGTGGCATCAACAATCGATTCTGCGAGCTGAATCGCGTTCGCAGGATAAATGTAGCCTTCCTGATCGAGGTTGGCAATGGAAATCGTTCCGAGCACTTCGCCGACAGCGATCAGAGGCAGGATATACAACCCCTTGATTTCGAAAAACTTGCATGCTTCCTGATTGGCTCGTGGATCTACTGTAACATCCGGAATCATGATCGACTGTTTATTATAAATGACCTCTTGATACAGAGGATCATCTTTGAAGTTCACCTGGAGAGCTGCGTGCGTTTCTTTCCACTTCTCCTCATTCCAGTCGCTATGTTCACTTAGGCTTGTCGGTTTAATCTGTTTTTCGGCTATGGGATCAAGGAAGTGTGCGGCCGCATTATCGTTCTTGAGGACTCTCCCTAGGTAGTGGAAGCAACAGTCTAAAGCCTCTTTGATTGACGAGCATAAAGAAAGCTGACGAGTGACGTCTAGTAAAAGTTGTTTATCTGCGATCAATGCTTCTTTTCTTGTCAGGTCATTGGCATTACGAATCGCAACGGCGGCCATGTTGATATACGCCTGGATCGATTCGATTTCATCCGGGGTAAGGTTCATCGGAATGCCGTAATCGAACAAGAAAGCAAGGCCGTATAATTCGTCTTCGTAGGAGAGAGGTGCTACTAACAGGGAGCTTATTTTGAAGGCTTCAATAGCCCTCTTATCCGGCCGATCATCCTGAGAGGTGTCCGGAATATATATTGTTTCGTTGGTATCAATGACTTCTTTTGCAAGCGGATCTTGTTCAGGATCGATGACGTGCATATCGAGCGTCATGCCTGCGATGGTTTCTGGCTTCCCGACATATCCACGAAAAGTACCGTCCCCTTGTGGTAAATAAATGCCTACTGAGTCGCATTGGACAATCTCCTCGGAGATGGCTGTCACCACATGTTCCAAGGCTTCACTCAGTTCTAAGTTTGTATTGATCAATTTTGTGATTTGGGCAAGACGGGAATATCTGGATTGCTCATCAGCCATAGAAAAACCTCCATTATGGTTGTATTTAGTTATAATTCGACTTTTTTCTGGAAATCTCCTGCCACAATCTGGACCGTTCCTCACAATGATCCATAAGTAGAACGCCTAAAGGCCTTAATCACTGGGCTAAAAAGCGGATATGTGGCAAACTGCTACGCTTCTATATAAAAGAGGCACAAAAGCAGGGCTTTTGTGCCTCTTTCCCTCTTTTATTAATATCGGAGATAAAGAGAGGGACTTAAATGTTTATAGAAAACCGAGAACCGTTCCGCCAGCAAGGCCGATCAGTACAATCGCCCAGGCAGGGACTTTAAAGAAATGAAGCAAAGCAAAAAGCACGGCAGCAAGGGCGAAATCTGATCCGTTCAGAATCGAGCTTGTGATGACTGGATCATAAAAAGCGGCGATCAGAATTCCTACAACACTAGCGTTTACGCCTGTCAAAACACCTTGAAAAGCAGGCCGTGTCCGTAATTCATTCAAGAATGGAAGAGCGGCTAATAGGAACAAGAAGGAAGGCAAGAAGATGCCAGCCGTCGCCACAAGAGCTCCGGGGATTCCTTCCATGATCGTTCCCAGATAACTGGAGAACGTAAACAATGGACCAGGTACGGCTTGTGCCATTCCATATCCGGCCAGGAATTCGTTGGCATTCATCCAACCTGTCGGTACGACTTCACGTTCAAGCATAGGAAGTACGACGTGACCGCCTCCAAATACGAGAGAACCGACACGGAAAAAGGTGTCAAAAATTTGGATCAAAGCATTTTCCGTTGTTCTGGCAAGGATGGGAAGTAAAGCGAGCAAGCTGACAAGCACAGCCAGTGCACCGACTCCGACCTTTTTAGAAAAAGTGACGGGGAGGGGCTGAACTTTAGATTCCACTTTAGAGAACATCTTCCATCCGAACAATCCTGCAGCAAGAATGATTAATAGCTGCATCCAGGCGGAAGGGAAGAGTAGAAGAATAACGGCTGCAATCATTGCGATTAAAATTCTTGGACGGTCTGGAGTCAATTTCTTTCCGAGTCCAATAACCGCATGTAATACGACAGCTGCGGCTACCACTTTCAAACTTTGAATGAAAGAGGCGTCTGCAAGGTCGTATGTCTGATACATGAGCGCAAAAAGAACGAGGACGATAATTGATGGAACTGTAAAGCCGAACCATGAGACGAGTCCGCCCAAAAATCCACCGCGCAACATCCCGATCGCAATACCGACCTGACTGCTGGCAGGTCCAGGAAGAAACTGACAGAGCGCGATGATATCGGCATACATTTTATCATCGAGCCATTTTCTGCGGTCGATGTATTCATCCTTAAAATAAGCCAAGTGAGCCACAGGGCCTCCGAAAGAGGTGAACCCAAGCTTAGTTGAGGCCTTGAAAATTTCCAGTAATGATCCTTTGGGTTTAGACATTATGTTTTCCTCCAATCTTCATCGAGTACTTCTTCGGCAAGCTCGCGAATCTGATGTTTAGCTTCCGCTAACAGTTCACGGCCTTCCTCGGTGATGGTGTAATATTTCCGGACCTTTCCGTTGACGTTTTCTTCGAATTTTTCAAGAAAACCATTGGAATGGAGCTGTTTTAACGTAGGATATAGAGTTCCAGGGCTGACTTTATAGCCATGGGAAGCGAGCTCTTCCATGAGAAACGCTCCATAAATCGGTTCAAGATCGGCATGATATAAAATATGGATCTTAATGGAACCGAGAAAGAAGTCGCGTAGCATCATCCTCACCTCTCATTATCGATTTTCGATATCAATATACGATAATGGTGAAGAAATTTCAATTCTCGACGAGTAAATTTACGCAATCTTAACATTCTTGATTTAAAGGTAAGTGAACGCTATACTTGAAATTAGTGATAATGATTCTCATTTAATGAGGTGTAGGGAGGAAACGGAATGAGCGAGTTGTACGATGTAACGATCATCGGTGGGGGAACGACCGGTTTATATACAGCGTTTTATAGCGGAATGAGAGAATTGAAAACGAAAGTGATCGAATATCAACCCAATCTGGGTGGGAAGGTTTCCTTTTTTTACCCCGAGAAAAAAATTTTTGATGTCGGTGGATTTCTTGGAGTTACAGGAGAAGACTTGGTAAAAAAAGTGGAAGAACAAGCTCTGTTTGTTCAACCGACGATTGTGACAGGCGAAAAGATTGAAGCGATTGAAAAGCAGGAGGACGAGACGTTTCAATTGATTAGTACCGGAGGAGAGATGCATTATTCCAAGTCCGTGATCGTCGCTTCCGGTATGGGAACGTTCGATATGCAGCCGCTTGGTGTCGAAGGCAGTGAGAAGTATGACAATAATCAAATTCATTACACGATCCAAAACATTCAGCAGTATGCCGGAAAGAAGATGACAGTGGTTTCTTCCAGCCGTGTAGGGATCGACTGGTCACTGGCGCTAGAGAGGGTTGCATCATCTGTCCGTCTCATCAATCATACCGACCAGTTCAAAGCGGTATATGAGCATGATATGGAAAACTTGGAGAACTCTTCGGTGGGCGTGTACAGAAACACAAAGATCGAGAAATTGAATGGAGATGATCGGAAACTGGAGAGCATCAAGCTCAATAATAACGAGGAGCTCGATACCGATCACATCCTCGTTTATGAAGGCCTCCATATTGAAAAGAGCCTGTATGACCAGTGGGGACTTGAAACGGATAAAGGGCGGATTCCAGTCGGGACAGACATGTGTTCGAACAGAGAAGGAGTCTTCGTTGCAGGAGATGCCGCCATTTACCCTAGTAAGACGATGCTGATTGCGTCCGGTTTCAATGAGGCGATGGCTGCGGTGAACAGCGCCGCCAAGTATTTGGATCCAAAAGCAAAATCGCAAGTTTACAGTACAGTGATTTATAAATATCACAAATAAGGCAGTGCGAGACATGAAAAAACGCATGAGACCCAGATGTTTTCATCTGGTCCATGCGTTTTTTCATCGGTTAGAGCATCCGCCTGTGTGTTTCAGGCTTTTTTAACTGGATGTTATCGACAAAGGGTTTTGTACCCCTGCTTCAATATAGGAACGGACCAGCTTCCAACCTTCTGCTTCTTTTTTAAATGTGTCGAAGAAAAGGTTGGACGTTGGCATTTGTTCCCCATCGATTGTGAGGGAAACCCAAAAGGCTGCCATCCACTCATTGTCTTTCGTTTGGGTAATCGAATGGTCCGTGTACGTCCAGGTTGTTTCAAAATTTTCAAAGTGCTCGAAAGCTTCTTTCCATCCTTGAACGGATTCTGTGTAACCATAATCGACAGCTTCCCCTTGGCGGACTTCTCTCGCTTGAAAACCCTCTGAAATCGTCGTTTTTAAATAGTCTAAATCATGGTTCCCAGCTCGCTCTTTAAATTCTTCAAAAAAGGATAAAAAATCCATTTCATCACCTCTGTACATAAGGTTCGACAGGCGATTCCAAATCCCTTCCTTAATAAACATTAAAGTAGCAGGCTTCTGGATGAGCGAAGACCATCGCTTTCACAGACGCTTCCGCCTCCATCTCCGACCAGTGTTTTTTATTGTAACGCTTCATTTAACTTCACTTCGCATCCTCCCGTTTAAAAAAAGTCGCTGCTGCTTCAAGTGGCTTAACGCCTGCTTGAAGTCTTTTATTAAGTCATCCGGGTTCTCAAGACCAACAGAGAGTCTCAACAGACCATCTGTAATGCCACGATCTATTCTTTCCTGCTTCGGCATGGACGCATGAGACATCCTCGCCGGATAAGAAAGGATCGATTCAACCGCACCTAAGCTGACAGCAAATACCGGAATTTCAACCTGCTTTGTAAACTGGCGGACGGCTTCTTCATCTTTAAGCCTGAAAGAAAGCACAGCCCCGGGACCGTCTGCCTGGTATTTGTGTGTTGAGCTTCCCGGGTGAGATGAAAATCCCGGATAATACACGTCTTCTACAACAGGGTGGCTCTGTAAAAAGGATGCAATTTTAAGAGCGGATTGCGAAGACTGTGTGATTCGACAGTGTAAGGTTTTCAGACCTCTCAGCACGAGCCAGCAATCGTGCGGTCCAAGAATAGACCCAAAGGAGTTTTGTAGAAAACCTAGACGCTCTGCGATTTCCGGATGATTCGTTGCCGCAAGACCCGCCACGACATCGCTGTGCCCGGCGATGAACTTGGTCGCGCTGTGCAAGACGAGATCCGCCCCTAAATCTAGTGGACGCTGAAGGACGGGGGTCATAAACGTGTTGTCGACAAAAGTCAGGCACCCGTTCGCTTTCGCGAGTTTTGTCACTGCCCGGATGTCCGTGATGTTCAACAAGGGATTGGACGGTGTTTCGATGTACACCACTTTCGTATTCGGCTGAATGGAAGTGGCTACATCGTGAAGGTCCGTCATGTCGACAAACGTGTGGTCGATTCCAAATCGGACAAGAACATCATGGATCATACGGAACGTCCCGCCGTACACGTCCTTTGAAATGACGACATGATCTCCTTGTGACAGAAGCATGAAAGCCGTAGAAATAGCGGCCATTCCGGAAGCAAAAGCGTAGCCGTCTGTCCCATTTTCAAGTTCGGCAATCGTCTGTTCGAGCGCTTCTCTTGTCGGGTTTCCGGATCGGCTGTAATCATATGCACCTGGATGGTCGAAGTCCTGCTGGTGAAACGTAGACGCCTGCTGGACAGGGATGCTGACCGCACCTGTATCTGGATCGAACTTATGATCATTGTGAAGTAACCGTGTTTGGAAAGAATGATGGCTCATCGAATCGTCTCCTCCTTGAATACAGATAATGTTTGTTCCAAATCCTGAATCAGATCGTCGACATGTTCGACTCCGACTGAAAAACGGAGCAGGCGATTGCAAACACCGTAACGGGTTCGGGTTTCTTCAGGGATATCCGCATGTGTTTGTGTCGCAGGATACGTGATGAAGCTTTCGACACCTCCGAGACTTTCAGCGAAGCTGATGACCTTCAGCGTTTGCAAAAAAGGATCAATCCAGTCCTCTGAGCGAAGACGGAAAGACACCATCCCGCCTTTTCCTGGATAGAGGACATCTGTCACGGCTTCATGGTTTTCCAAATATTCTACGATGGCTTTAGCGTTCGCTTCATGCTGCCTCATCCGGAGTGGAAGTGTCTTCATCCCTCTCATTAACAGCCAGGAGTCGAAAGGGGAGAGGACAGCTCCTGATGTATTCTGATTGAACGCGAGCTCCTCGCATAGCTCTGTTCCTTTCGCTACCAGCAGTCCGGCAAGGACGTCATTGTGTCCGCCTAAATATTTTGTAGCACTATGAATAACAATGTCAGCTCCTTGAGCAATTGGCTGCTGAAGAAAAGGGGTGTACAACGTGTTATCTACAATAACGAGGAGGTCGTGAGCTTTTGCCCTTCTTGAGATTTCTTCAATATCTGCCACATGCATAAGCGGGTTGGTCGGTGTCTCCAGGTAAATCGCCCTCGTCTTCGTCGTAATTTTGTCCTCGAGAGTTGTTACATCATGGCTATCCCAGTAGTGGAAGGTGATGTCGTATTTATCGGACAGCTGTTCGAACAAACGGTAGGTGCCCCCGTATAAATCTTCTGAGACGATCAGTTCATCACCCGTCCGGAAAAGGGAGAGAATCGTCTGGATCGCGGCCATTCCTGAGCTGAAGGCGAAGCCGGCATCCGCGCCTTCGATTTCTGCAATATGCTGTTCTAAAACCTGTCGTGTCGGGTTTCCGGTCCTTGCGTAATCATACCCTGTCGATTGACCGATCCCCTTATGTTTATACGGGGTGGAGAAATAGACGGGCGGGTTGATCGCCCCTGTCGGATCATGGCTAGAAAGGCCGGTTCGCACGAATTTTGTATCTAAGTGAGTAGACATCGGGCATTCTCCTTTACGTTCCGATTAAAAATAAAAAAAGCCTTCTTACGAGAAGAAGGCTTGGGTATGGTATGCTCTTCTTCTCATCTTCCAAGTTGAATACCAACTTGCTGGATTTAGCACCTTTCTGGTATCGACCAGTGGTTGCTGAAGCGTCACAGGGCCAGTCCCTCGGCTTCTCTCGATAAGAAAATGTAACGTATAGTATTTTTTTGTAAAAAATCTTGTTCCTTACTCTACACTACTCACATGCATTTGACAATAGAACTAAAGGAATTTTTTGAATTTTCATCCATGACAAAAAAGAAGGCGGATTGCCTTCTAATGACAGATGCCTAAATTGTAGGCCATGATTTTGACTTGCGAAGCGATCGTCGCTGCCCAAATTAACTGGTTAACGGTGAGAATCGAGTACCAGCTCTTCTTTTTTGAAAGGACGGTCCTTTTTTTCATTATATAAGCGATCAGTGGTATCGTAAGCAGGCTGAACAGTAGGGTTAATCCCAGGAAAGCCTGAAAGCCGTCCATCCAGAGAAATTCGTGTGGGAGAGGGATGATCACGGTCGGAATTGTCACGATCGATAGAAAATAAAATCCCAGTCCCCACGAGAGGAACATTAAGGCGGAACTGAAGATCAGAGGAAATCGTTTCAACCGGTTTGCTCCTTACTTTAATTATTCCGATGTGTTTTGTCGGGTTAATCGTATAGTACGCGGAAGGGAGCAGAATGTCAAGACTATCCGTACTTCTTCTGATGTTCTTTCTTTTGTTTTAAATAATCTTCGTCTTCTCGAACTTTGATCCATTTTTCTTCGAAGATTTTAGCGGAGGCGGCTTTCTCATCATCGATGTCCCGGTCGTTGATCTCCCCGTTTTCATCGTACTTTTTCCCGCCCTTATAGTTGGCGTATCTTCTCGATCTGGTGTATCCCATCTGTAAAAATTTGCGTGCCATATCCATGCCGACGAAATCGTCTCTCTTTTTGTAATCGAGGTAAAGCTCATATATTTTATCGGACGATTCCTTTGCAATATCGGGCGTTTTGAAACGCCAATGGGGGAGGATTTCACTCTTATAAGGCTCAACGAGAAGGACGCCCTGCTCCCCGCGCCCTACTCTGTAAAGCTCAGGGTTCTTCCGGAAGTCCGTATGATCAAAATCCAAATCGTAATCAAAACTCATGAAACGTCTCCTTTCCATAAAAACTAGCCGATGCGATCGACTCCGAACATGTTCAGCCCGAGGTCGAGCGACAATTTTTTGACCAATGCTCCTCCTGCGGTGCTGTTTCCTTTTTTATCAATCGCAGGCCCAATGACACCGATGCCCATCCTTCCCGGAATGGCTCCAATGATGCTGCCGGATACGCCGCTCTTCATCGGAAATCCGGCTTCGACCGCATAATGACCGGAGGAATTGTACATGCCGGAGGTCATCATGATGGCTTTGACGGTTCGTAAATGATGTGGAGGAATCAAGGGCTCATCTTCTCTTGGTGAACGGCCACCACGTGCAAGAAACAGACCGACACGGGCGAAGTCATCACAGCACATCATGACAGAATTCATACGAAAATAAAGGTCGAGCGCCTCCTCGACATCTGTCACGAGCGTTCCTGTGCTCTGCATGAAATAAGCGAGGGCACGGTTGCGGGCACCATTGGCTTTTTCAGCTTCATACACTTCCTCGCTGATCTGCAAGTCGTCGTTGTCCGTGATATCCTTCAGAAAATCCATATACCGTTTGAAGCGATTTTCTGGACTCTGCCCTTTGATCAAGGCGGAAACAGCGATCGCTCCTGCGTTGATCATAGGGTTGAACGGCTTGCTTGTATCGTGATATTCAAGTGAACTGATCGAATTGAAAAAATCACCCATCGGTTCCATTCCGACCGCTTGGAAGACGCGGTCTTTCCCAAAATCCTGCAAGGCAAGCATCAGACCGATGATTTTAGAGGTGCTTTGCATCGGGATATATTGCTTATGATCGCCAGCCGAATAGCATTCCTTTTCAGGTGTAATGATGGAGACGCCGAGCATGTCCTTCATCGTTTCGTCGAACGTGGGGAGGCTCATGTTGACGTTTCCGTCTGAAGCGAACGGTTTGCTGTCTTCGATGGCTTCTTCAAGATATTCGTTTGTTAATTCTCTCATCTTTGATTTCCTCCAGTATCATATTGTAAAAGATGTACCCTTTTCTGAGACTCTTTTAACTAAATCATCACTTAAAAAAGTTTCCGTTATTCATATTAGGTCTAGGAGGGGCGGGAAATAACTCGCTTTCCATGGGCGGGCGCTGAGCTTCCTCGTCGCAAGCTCCTGCAGGATCTCACCCTGCCCTTCCTCCCATAGGAGTCTCGCCATTTCCCGCCCCTCCTATCCGAGATAGATGAACGGAAACATCATTTTTAGAACATATGCTGGTTTAAATAATCAATACGAGAACTTGAGTCTCCTTTTATTACATAATCTCTGAAGTCTGGCAGCGTCAAAAAAAAGCTTAAGAGATAAGGATAAACCTTTCTCTTAAGCTTTAGAGGTTTTCTATACGATTTACTCCTGTTTTAAATAACGGCGGTCTTTGAGGAAGAGGCGCCAGAACAGGATGAAGGCAGGAATCAGGATTCCGAATCCGATCGCGTAGATGATAAGCATCGGATAAAACGTTGCAGGGCTCGTGAATCCGTCTGCAACAGTAAGATCCGGGTAAATCAGATAAGGGAGGTGGGCCCTGCCGTAAGCATAGATCGCCACGCCGTACTGTAAGATGATGGCGATGACAGCCACGCGCGCGAGCCCCCTTCGTCCATCCTTTTTCTTCACGAAAAGCACGCTGTATCCAATGAGGAAGAAAAGGATCGATAGACCGAACCACATCCATAAGCTCTCGATATTGTCTACAATCCAACTCGCTTCAGCCGGAAAGGTGCCGATCGTCAGGACCGCGATTACGATCGAAACAGGTCCAAGCCATAGCGCATGCCCGCGGAATGTATGATAGGCAGACCAATCCTCCGCTTCTTTCGCATAATCCATCAAAAAAATGGCTGATATGAACAGTGCCGTTGATAATCCGAAGGCGATATGCATATAGAGCGTTGGATGGGAAAGCAGCTCGCCATAGTTGAGACGCGGATAATCGTCCGTAAAGGACAGAAAGCCTCCAAGCGTAATCGGCAGGATACTGACGAGTAGCGCTGGAATGATCAATCCGGTTAATCCGGAAGTAATGCGAAGGACTTCCCTATATTTTTTGGCGTGATGTTCAAAGACCATAAACGTCGTCCGAATCGTTAATAAGAATAGACCAAGGCCAATCGGGACGAGTAAAATGCTCGAAAAAATCGTAGTCGCGAACGGAAAAAAGGTGACAATCGAGACGACGAAAATGACGAGAAAGACGTTCGTGATTTCCCACGTCGGGGAAAGAAAACGGTTCGCGATGTGTGAAGCATTGGTGCGGTTGCCTTTCCCGTAGATCATTCCCCAGAATCCCGCTCCAAAATCAAGAGAGCCGAGAATGGAGTAGATGAACAACAGGCTCCAAATGATCGTAATTGCAAGCAACGAAGCTTCCATTCTACAGCCCTCCTTCTTCAGATGCTAAATCTTTGCTGACAGGGTTTCGTTTGAAATAAGAGCGCATGACGAACCCGGTGACAAACAACAGCGTGACGTACAGGGTTAAAAACAGGGCAAACAGAAATCCGACACTTCCGGATTTCGTCGCAGCTTCGCCGGTCCTGAGGACATCCGTGATCGTCCAAGGCTGCCGCCCGATACAGCTGAAGCACCATCCGGCTTCAATCGCGAGTAAAGCGAGCGGACCACCGGCAACAAAGAGAGCGAGCAGCCAAGGCGGAAATTCCTTTTTCAAAATATGTTTATAAAACAAGGCGAATAAGGAGACGACGATCAGCACCGATCCGATGCCGACCATTACATTGAAGAGGATGTGGACGTACAAAGGCGGCCACAGCTCCTCCGGCCACTCGTTCAGTCCCATCACTTCTGTATCGAAACGGTCGCCTGCTAGAAAGCTTAACGCATAAGGGATCTCAATCGCGTATTTGACACGCTGGTCTTCTAGAGACGTATATCCTCCGATAGACAACGAGGCGTGCGTCGTCGTTTCAAACAGACCTTCAGCCGCGGCAAGCTTTCTCGGGTTGTATTCGTGAAGCATTTGAGCGGTTTCGTGTCCGTTAATCGCGGTGGCCAAAGACGTAATGGCACCGAAATAAAGAGCGATGGTCAGTGCTTTTTTGTGGTACTGCCGCTCTTTTTGTGACAGGTTTTTCTTCAATAATCGTAAAGCGGCAATGGATGCCACCAGAAACGCGACCGTCATATAGGCAGATAACGTGACGTGAATCGCGGTGACGCCGAAGCTCGGATTAAAGACAGCGGCCCATACGTTAATGTCCGTGACGTCTCCATCCGGTGTGATCCGGAATCCGGCTGGCGTGTTCATCCAGGCATGGACGTCTGTAATGAGAATGGCCGATGCCGTTGCCCCCAAGGCGACCGAAACGATACTGATGATTCTGAGAGAAGGAGGCAGCCTGTCCCTTGCATATAAATAAATCGACATGAACACGGCTTCGATCAAAAAGGCGAAGATCTCCATTTGGAATGGCAGCGCGATGACCTGACCGACAATTTCCATGAAGTTTGGAAAAAGCAAAGAAATCATGACCCCTACGATGGTTCCGGATGCAATCGATACAGCCAATAATATAGCGAACCCTTTCGTCCATCTGCGCGCCATCAAGGCGTAATCGGAATCTTTTTTTATAAAATAGAGAACTTCCGCGATGATGATCATGACCGGGAGACCGACCCCGATCGTGGCATAAATGATATGGAAGCCGAGGGAACTTCCGAATAAGGCTCTTGCCATGACGACAACGTCCATCAAGCCCACCTCCTTGGATTGTTTAGCTTATTTTTCCAAAGGAGGAGGTTTTTATTCAGAAGAAAAAGTGATCTGGTGGTTTTTCACTGATTGATTAAATTACAATATATTTTTATTGTTATTCGATAAATAAAGATGTAAAATAAAGGTAACGAGCAAGGTGTTTTTCACTCAGACGATAAGTTCGATTATCAACGGTTACAATTTGTAACCTAAATAAGGAGATGGACGAATGCGAAAGTGGCTAATCTTATCAATGGTAGTTCTGATCATGATGATGTTGTCAGCTTGTTCGAATCATTCAGTGGAACAGAATAAGGATCGTATGATCTTAACCATCAAAAATAATGCTGACTTTGACTTTTATGCGATAGAGATCGGCACGGCCGAAACCTATGGTGGGATAAGTAATGCTGATGGCTCAAAAATAAAGAAAGAAGATACACTTAGCAAAGAATACGCTGACCAAGAAGACTTTGACTTGGAAGGCGTAGCAATGTTTAATTTTTTTCTGATAGTTGGAGAGGGAAACAGGATCCCGCTGGATAAGGTTACACTTGAATTGGCTCCAAATAGAGAATACTTTTTTGAAATCAGTGGAGATTCAATAGATGGAGCACGGTTAAAAAGGGTTGAGGGAGCTTAGTTTTAACAGAACCGTCATGTTCAATAGTTCATTAGACGAACCGTTGATTCCTACACACCTACTCATTGGTGATACATGTTACTCTTTTATTATAGAAAGGAGTGGGTGTGTATGGGTCTTTTAATGAACGTTATATTTATAGCTGTTATGCTGTACGTCTTTTATCTCGTGGTACGAGTCGCAGTCCGGCATGGCATCGACCAGTCGGAAGTGGGTAAGAAACTCCTGAAAGATACAGAGCAAAACGATAAAAGGTAATACATAGTCTTACAAAAATAGAGACCTTCCGAAGAGGAGGTCTCTTATTTTTTAGCCATCACCATCCATTCATCGATGGCAAATGATAGAATCCTTTGATCACCTTGTTCAATCGAAAAGTATCGCTTCGCTTCTTCGCTAGCTTCTAAGAAATACTGCTGCACCCTATTTTTCGTATCGGGATCATCCACTTTTCGTTTCAACCAGTCCTGAAAAGGAAGTCTCTTTTTACGTGGTAACTCTTTTTCGATGTTAAAAGGCTCCATCAGCTGTTTCCATTCTGAAATATTCAGGGCACGGGCGTGGCTTGGATCGCGCATTTTCTCAAACGTGTTATAAAACGAATCGAGCTCCTCCTGTTCGGGGGCGATGTTATCGATCATCAGAAAGCGCCCTGATGGTTTCAGTACGCGTTGGACTTCATGGATGAATAGATCTGGGTTCGGGAAATGATGGGCGGCGATTCGACAGGTGACGGCGTCAAATGTTCCGTCCAAAAACGGGAGCTGCTCCGCGTCCGCGATCACAAACTGAATGTTGTGAATACCATGTAAATGTCTGGCCGTATTTTCAAGCATGTCTTTTGTTAAATCCGTCGCGATGACGGATCCGGCGGAACGGCTCAGTTCTTTTGCCACATGTCCGCCTCCTGTCGCAATATCGAGAACTGTCCAACTTCTTTCAGGCTGGAGCCATTCCGTAATCAGATCCAGATCAGACTGATTCTTATGCGTTGAACTCGTCACATACGCTTCTGTATTTTTTGAAAAAGAATCGATCACTTTCTGCTTCACCTCATCAGACATAACGCATCTCTCCTTTCCTTTTATTGTAACTGATTTGAAAGCGTGATTTATTAAACTTCATTGGTTATTGAATAAAAATGGACTTTAGTATGTGCCTTTCTTTTACTAAAACTAGTTCTACATGTGATGTTTCCGTTCACCTAATCTGGTAAGGAGGGGCGGGAAATGGCGAGACTCCTATGGGGAGGTAAGGGCAGGCTGAGATCCCGCAGGAGCTTGCGACGAGGAAGCTCAGCGCCCGCCCATGGAAAGCGAGGTATTTCCCGCTCCTCCATGCTCTTTTATAAGTAACGGAAACTTTTTGATGTATCGATCTCAACATTAAAATTTAATAGTGGCAAAGAGTAAAAGGAACATAATCAGAAAAAAAGGAGCACATTCCAGTATATGTATAGCTTCATGTTCCGATGGCTATCCTGTTAAAAAAGAAATTTTGACATCCGAATGATTTCGTTATACCATAAGGAGAAAATACGTATATTTTCGTTGACGAGAAGAGTAAGCTTTATTCTGTGTCTCTAGAGAGTCGCTGGCTGGTGGAAAGCGATGACCGCATAGGGCTGAAGATCATCTCCGAGAAGTTCTGCTGAAATGATTCAGAGTAGGGAGAACCGGCAGCGGCCGTTATCCGCTTGAACCAAGTGCCGTGCATTCGTGTGCGGAATATGGGTGGTACCGCGGAATGAACATCCGTCCCTGTTTTTACAGGGGCGGTTTTTTTGTTTTTACCGGCGCCTCAAGCGGATGTGGATCAGATCATAGTTCAATGATGGATATAAAAATAAAAAAGGGTAAGAGGTGGAAAGCAATGCGCAGTGTCAATACGAAAGAAGCGGCATTAGACCGCGAAAATCGTGTCAAAGATTATTGGAATGCAGAAAATGTCTTCCGTCGCTCGATGAGTGAACGGGAAGGAGAAGAGACGTTTGTCTTTTACGAAGGTCCTCCGACAGCAAACGGTCTTCCTCACGCCGGCCACGTGCTTGGTCGTGTCATCAAGGACTTTGTCGGACGTTACAAAACAATGCAAGGGTATCAAGTTCTTCGTAAAGGTGGCTGGGATACGCACGGTCTGCCGGTAGAGCTTGAAGTAGAGAAACAGCTGGGCATTTCCGGTAAGCAGCAAATCGAAGAGTACGGTGTCGAGAAGTTTATCGAAAAGTGTAAAGAGAGTGTCTTCAACTACGAAAAAGAATGGCGCGAATTCACAGAATCAATCGGTTACTGGCTGGATATGGATGATCCATATGTGACGCTGCAAAACCGTTACATCGAAAGTGTCTGGTATATTCTCAGTGACCTTCACAAACGTGATTTACTCACGAAAGGTCACCGTGTAACCCCATACTGCCCGAGCTGTCAGACGACATTGAGCTCTCATGAAGTCGCACAGGGATATGAAGATGTCAAAGATTTGTCTGCGACAGCGAAGTTCAAGGTCAAAGGATCTGAGAACGAGTTCTTCCTTGGATGGACGACAACTCCTTGGACACTTCCAGCCAACGTGACGCTTGCCGTTCACCCTGACCTTGACTACATCAAGGCGAAGCAAGACGGTGAAGTGTATATCGTAGCCGAAGCGCTCGCTGAAAAAGTCCTTGGCGAAGAGTATGAAGTCGTTTCCACACATAAAGGTAGCGAGTTCAAAGGCGTCGATTACGAGCCTCCATTCCCATTCGTCAAGCCGGAACGCGGACACTTCGTTGTCGAAGCGGATTTCGTCAACGCCGAGAGCGGTACAGGTGTCGTTCACATCGCGCCGGCTTACGGTGAAGATGACTATAACTTAGTGAAAGCAAACAATTTGTCCTTCTTCAACGTTGTTGATGGTCAGGGCCGTTACACAGAAGAGATCGCTCCATTTGAAGGTCGTTTCGTCAAAGACTGTGATGTCGACATCGTCAAATACTTGGCGAACGAAGGGTTGCTTTTCCATAAAGAGAAGTATGAGCACAGTTACCCGCACTGCTGGCGTTGTGACTCTCCATTGCTTTATTACGCAATCGAGAGCTGGTTCATCAAGACGACTGAACTGAAGGATCAATTCATCCAGAACAACCAGGAAGTCACATGGCACCCGGATCATATCAAGGATGGTCGCTTCGGTAACTTCCTTGAAAACATGGTCGACTGGAACATCGGACGGAACCGTTTCTGGGGAACGCCGCTGCCGATTTGGATCTGTGATTCCTGTGATCATCAGTACGCACCGCACAGCCAGGCGGATCTTCAAGAAAAAGCGATCGGCGACATTGGCGATGTTGAACTTCACAAGCCTTACGTGGACCGGGTGCAGCTGAAGTGTGAGAAGTGTGAAGGTACGATGGAACGTGTTCCTGAGGTCATCGACGTATGGTTCGACAGTGGATCGATGCCGTTTGCCCAGCAGCACTATCCATTCGAAAACCAAGATCAGTTCGAAAAGCAGTTCCCTGCTGATGTCATCTGTGAAGGAATCGACCAGACACGCGGATGGTTCTACAGTCTGCTTGCGGTTTCGACACTATTCACAGGAAAAGCGCCTTACAAACGCGTTCTTTCTACAGGACACATCCTTGATGAGGAAGGACGCAAGATGTCGAAGAGTAAGGGGAACGCACTGAACCCGACGGATCTCGTTAACAAGTTCGGTGCCGATGCTTTCCGCTGGGCACTTCTAGCGGATAGTGCACCTTGGAACAACAAGCGTTTCTCTGAGCGGGTAGTTGTTGAGGCGAAGTCCAAAGTAATCGATACGCTCGTGAATACGCACGGTTTCTACACGCTTTATGCCAATATCGATGGCTACGAATACGATGCGAATGAAACAGGAGAGAAGACGCTGCTTGACCGTTGGGTTCTTTCCCGCTTGAACAGTGTCACAGGCGTTGTCGGTGCAGCCCTCGACGAGTACGACTTCACGAAAGCAGCGAAAGCTCTTGAGAAATATGTAGATGAAGTAAGTAACTGGTACATCCGTCGTTCCCGTGACCGTTTCTGGGAAGAAGGGATGACGGCGTCCAAGAAAGCCGCTTACCACACGCTTCATGAAGTACTCGCGCAGCTAAGCAAGCTAATGGCACCGTTCACGCCGTTCTTGGCAGACGATATCCATCATAATCTGACAGGGGAAAGTGTCCACCTTGCCTATTTCCCTCAAGTGAATGATGATCACGTCGATGCCCAGCTTGAAGCGGACATGGATGCTGTGCTTCAGGTTGTGGAACTTGCGCGTGGCGTCCGTAACAACGAAGCGATCAAGACGAAGCAGCCATTGTCTGAGCTGGTCGTCATTCCAGTGAACCCTGAACAAGGGAAGGCGCTTGAGAAATACAGCTCGATCATCCGTGATGAGATCAATGTGAAGGAAGTTGTTGTGAAGCAGTCTTCTGACGACCTTGTCCGTTACGAAGTGAAGCTGAATTTCCGTGCCGCAGGACCTGTCCTTGGTAAAAATGTCGGCCTCGTGAAAGGCTATCTTGAGAAACTTTCCGATGAGGAAGCGGCTCAAGTCGTTCAGGATGAAAAAGTCGTCGTTCCTACTGGAGACGGCGACGTTGAAGTCGGCCTCGACCTTCTGAATGTGGAACGTGTCGCTGATGCTGGACTGTCCATGGGCTCAAACCAAGACTTCCACGTCGTACTCGATACAACGATCACAGAAGAGCTGCGTCTTGAAGGGCTTGCTCGTGAAGTGATCCGCGTCATCCAGGATGATCGTAAGAAGCAGGATCTTCCAATCGATCTGCGTGTCGATATCGCCCTTGATGGAGATGCAGACATTAAGAAAGCAATCGAACAGAATGAACAGCTGATCCGCGAAAACGTCCTTGTGAATAACCTGACTGTAGGGGAAGCAGAAGGAATGAAAGAATTTACTGTAGGAGACAATCAAGTGAAGGTTGCCCTGCAAAAATAAACGAAACAAAACCTGAGCATGCGGAATGCTCAGGTTTTTTCTATAGACAAGTGTTTGAACATTGTTTTATGCCACACACTAAGGGGAAAAAGAAAGTAATTGTATGATGGAGGGTTAAATATGAGTACGATCGCACGAAGTAACCGAATACACTGTAAGACGGAATATGGCATATTGAAAAGAGTGCTAGTCGTCCAGCCTTCTTTTATGAAAATTGCAGAAGTGATAAATGAAACACAAAAACATTATGCAGAACGCAATATTGACATACCACTCGCTCTTCGCCAGCATGAGGACTTCGTCAAGCTGATGAGAGAGCACGGAGCTGAGGTGGACGAGATTTCTGCCGATCCGGACTTGCCGGAGCAAGTGTTTACACGGGATATTGCTTTCGTCATCCATAACGAACTTCATGTGTCTTCTCTGCGTGAACATGTCCGTATCCAAGAGACAAATCATTTGATTCAATGGCTGCAGGATCAATCCATTCCTTATCAAGGAAACTTCCCTTCATCTATTGAGGGAGGCGATGTTCTCGTTCACAATCAGATCGTTTGGCTCGGAATCAGTGGCCGCACCTCCTTAGAATCATCGGAACATTTACAACAAAGACTACCAGACCACCAAGTCATTCCCCTGATGCTCAGAAAAGATATCCTTCACTTAGATTGTGTCTTCAATATCCTGGATGAAAAGACGGCCCTCGTTTATTCCCCCGCCTTTACAGAAGAGGGGCTTGATCATATCCACTCGCATTTTGAAATCATTCCGGTAACGGAGGAGGAACAATTCTACATGGGACCGAATGTCCTCTCCATCGGCGATAAAAAAGTGATCAGCCTGTCAAAAAATGAACGATTGAACGCGAGAATGGAAGCGGCCGGATTTCATATCCTTCCCTTGGATTTTTCGGAAATCATCAAATCGGGCGGCTCTTTTAGGTGCTGTACCTTGCCACTAGAAAGAGGGTAAACATCTTTTAAAATTTCAATTATATTTATCTGAATATTGAATATTTTTTAATGTTGTACGATAATAAAGTAAATAATTGGAATTGAGGTGGCTGGTATGATTTTTGAGCCTGAACGCGATCGCTTTTTTACGGTTTATATCATCAAAGTCGTCATCGTGATGACGCTGATGTATATCTTCCCGTTTATTTTCGCTGAGGAAACCAGAATTCTTCCGTTCATTGTGGTCTGGACAGGTCTGTATTTATTCATGTTGAGTACAGTCGTATTTACGACGCTCAACATTCAGTACGAATTTCGCAGTGATCATCTTTATGTAAAAGGGGGACCTTTCAGCCGCAAAGTGCCGTATTCAAAGATTTACCGGATTCGCACGACCTTCGACATTTATGATGGGCACCGTGTGATTACCGCAGGAGAGGCTCTTGAAATCTTCTATGAAGGAAGAAAACCGAAAAGCGTGAAGATCACGCCGAAAAACCGGGAGGAGTTTTTAGCGATGCTTGAAGTGTATAGTCCTCAGGCGAAGATGACGCTATAATGATATAATTTGAAATAGGAGATATGGAAAGGGGATCATGAATGATGGCATCTACTCTATAAGGGAAAAACGCAGATATACAAAACGCCCGCTATTAGAAGCGGCACCCGTATGTCTTTTTTCACTTTGGAGACGCATAAGATGAAACGCCTGATTCTAATAAATCTCCTGATCCATATGCGTCTCTCCCATTATGAGGAGGGATCGACTTGAACCAATTAAAAGGAAAAATAGCCATCGTCACCGGCGCCAGCCGTTCGGAAGGGATTGGCACCGCGATCTGTCTCGCTTTAGCGGAAGCCGGAGCGGATATCTTTTTCACCCATTATTCTCCATACGATGCATCAGATGAAGGGTGCGGGGCTGAAAAGCAGTGGCCGGACTTATTGAAAGAAAACCTCGAAGCTACTGGAGTGCGCGCTGATCACATGGAACTCGATCTGGCAGATGAAGACGCTCCATCCAAGCTTCTGGATGCTGTGGAAGAGCGAATTGGTATGGCGACGATTCTTGTCAACAATGCGACGTTTGAACGACGGATGGATTTCCGTACATTAGATGCATCGACATTGGATCGTCACTATCAAGTGAACAACCGTGGCACTCTTATGCTGACGATGGAGTTTGCCCGCAGACTTGAAAAGCGTTATGAAAAAGAGATCGGTGGCCGGATCGTAACGATCACATCCGGTGGACCGGATCCAGAAAATATTGCGTACATTGCAACGAAAGGGTTCTTAAACGCAATGACCCCTCCACTCGCTACGGGCCTTGCACCACTCGGGATCACGATCAACTGCGTAAACCCGGGACCGACCGATTCTGGGTGGATCGATGATGAGCTCCAAAAACAGCTACTCCCGCTCTTTCCGGCCGGTCGAATCGGTTTGCCGAGTGATGCAGCCAAGCTCGTCCGTTTTCTTGTGAGTCCGGATGCGGAATGGATAACAGGTCAGGTGATTTATTCTAACGGGAACTTTTTAGGTAGATAGATAAACAAAGACATGCTGACCGCCAGCATGTCTTTTTTAATTCATAAACACAGACTGAAAATCGACTTTTTAACTTAAGAGTAAGATTTAAAATTACACTTTTATTAATAAAACGTGATAAATGAACTGTAAAATATACAAAAAATTCATTATTTTTAGAAAAATATGTTTAATTCACCAGATATCTGGGGAACTGTGGGAACAAAGAAACGACGATGAGTGATTGGTAGCTTAAGAGGAGATGGGACTTTGAAAAAAGTTTTAGCTAGCCTGTTCGCTGTCTTTATGGTGTTTGGTAGTTTTGGAGTCGTCAGTGCGGATGAAGACATGGATTGCGGGGATTTCGCGTCTGAAGCTGAGGCTCAGCAGTACTGGGATGATAACGGGTACAGTGCTGAAAATGATCCAGAACGCTTAGATGGTGATGGGGATGGAATCCCTTGTGAAGATGATGATGGTTCATCAAGTGAGGGGACAGAATCTGAAGAAGGAACGGATGATTCCGAAGAAATGGCTTCAGAAGATGAAGACATGACCGAAGAAGAACAAGGTGGAGAATTACCAGATACATCAGCGCCGTATGCTACATACGCCTTGTTTGGTCTTGGACTGATGGCTATGGGTGGCAGTCTGTTTTTCGTTCGTAAACAAAACTAAAACGCGCCAACACTCTCGTCGGGGCGGGCTTTAACGCCTGCCTTCTTTTCTTTTCAGGAGGAATGAGTATGCGGAAGTTAGCTGTAGCGATGATGATTCTTGGGCTGGTGGTTGTCGGTTGGAATGGTTGGAATTGGTACATAGGTAAAGCTTCTGTTACAACACTGAAAGCGAATGAGATGACGGCTTCTGTAGACGTAGACACGATGTCTAAAGGAGAAAAGCCCTCGCGTTCATTCAAAGAAATCGAGACGTTGGAGCAGCCTTTTTCAGCTGGAGAGCAGGTTGCTAAGCTGACCATCCCTTCGTTGGACTTACAGTACGAAGTGTTTTGGGGAGCAGATGATGCAACGTTGAATCAGGGTGTGGGCATGTATGTCAGTCAATGGACAACAGTTCCGAATCCGGAAGAAGGCCACACGGTATTAAGCGGCCATCGCGAAACGGTCTTCACAAAGCTTGGAGAGCTTGAAACAGGCGACAAACTTATTGTGCACTATGAGGGTCAGGTTTTCGAATATGAGATCGAAAAAACATGGGTCACAGACGAAGAGGACCGCTCGGTGATTGTGAGAAAAGATCAGCCGACACTTACATTGACGACGTGTTACCCGTTCGAATTTTTAGGGAGTGCGCCTGATCGGTATATCATCCAAGCAAGCTTAAAAACAAAATGAGAGCATCTACAGGGAGCTTTCATTTTGTTTTTTTGTTGTCTCTATTCACTTAATCGAGCCTGAATCGTTTCATATACCTCTTCCACTTCATCTTTCTCTGTCCGACTCACAAAAACATCGTCATCTGTCGTTTTAATATGCATAAAGACAGGATGGTTATCGTTTACAAAAAGCAATGCCCCCTCATAAGGTTCCTCTAAAAGGAAACGGCCTTTCATCTGCCCTGATATAGCGAATCCATTCGATTTTACAATCACTTCCGGAAGTTCAGTCATCAGTTCGACGGATTGGATTTCCTCATACGGCCACTCTTCCCCGTAGATACCTGAGATTTTGAGTGCATCTTGTTCCAGTGTGACTTCATTCTCTAAAAAGCCGAGAACGGTCAACCCGAAAATAACGATAAGTGTAATGGAGGAAAAGGTACTGGAAAGCCAAAGCATTTTCTTTCGTTTCCTTGGGACTTCAAATGTTTGGACCCATACAATCCCGATCATTAAAACCAGTAAAAAAACACCGAGTCCCACTTCAAAACCGTATGGGATAGGGGTGAAGGCGAGTATGACAGTCAGGAGAAGCAGGTAGAACGTTATAATGAACACTCTCCCCAGTGCTTTAGTATAGCCATTTTCTATCAGTTCCTTTTGCTCTTCATCCGGGCGATTCCCAAACCCGGAGATTAAGCTGTATTCTTGTTTTTTAACAATTAAATAGGTCAGCCCTCCGTGGATCAAAAGAACCCAGACCATAATGATACTGAAAACGATCCATCCCGTATCCATAACATCACTCCTCCTACTTTTACATACTAAAATATTCAAGGAAAGTTTCATAGGATATTTGCCTGTTTACGACCTATTCCGATTCACAACGATGTCAATGTTCGTGTTTAATGAAAAACGGAACAGGGTATATGCTTACCACTTGTGTGTATTTTTGGGGAAATATGTTTTATCGACGATGGTTTTGTTACATAAAGGGGGCGATCGCCGACACCAATTCTGTACACCTGTCCTTAAGTTTGGCTCACTCTTTTTTTTGAGGAAAAATGTAACCGTTATCAATGGTCCAACATATAAGGAGGAAACCATATGGGAGGAAACCGAGCAGTTGCTTATACGGGTAATGGTGGCGTCACAGTGAAGGAGATTGATTTTCCGGAATTGGTGTTGAGGGATGGTCCAGGGGTAAATCCGCAAAACGTCGGACGCAAATGTGAGCATGGTGTC
Organism: Halobacillus fulvus; assembly: GCA_004078665.1. Classification (GTDB taxonomy): domain Bacteria; phylum Bacillota; class Bacilli; order Bacillales; family Halobacillaceae; genus Halobacillus; species Halobacillus fulvus. The sequence continues at coordinate 71,878 of SCFO01000009.1, forward strand.
ATTCTGAAGGTCGTTTCCACAAATATTTGCGGAAGTGACCAGCATATGGTCCGTGGTCGGACGACAGCTCCCGAAGGTCTTGTGCTAGGACATGAAATCACAGGAGAAGTGATTGAAACTGGGAGGGACGTCGAGTTTGTTAAAAAAGGCGATCTCGTCTCTGTACCTTTCAATATTGCCTGTGGACGCTGTGTGAATTGTATTGAAGGGAAGACGCATATCTGCTTGAATGTAAACCCTGATCGTCCAGGTTCTGCGTATGGATATGTTGATATGGGAGGCTGGGTCGGTGGACAGGCTGAGTATGTCATGGTCCCTTATGCAGACTTTCAAGTTTTGAAGTTTCCAGATAAAGACCAAGCGATGGAGAAGATGCTGGATTTAACGATGCTTTCGGACATCTTTCCGACAGGTTTCCACGGAGCGTATAGCGCAGGCGTAAAAATCGGTTCGACTGTATACATTGCAGGGGCAGGGCCTGTAGGGCTTGCGGCTGCTCACTCCGCACAGCTGCTCGGAGCGTCGGTCGTCATTGTCGGCGATTTGATTGAGGAGCGGTTGGAACAGGCACGCAGCTTCGGATGTGAAACGATCAATATTAGTGAACACGATAATATTTCAGAGCAGATCGAACAGATTCTTGGCACAAATGTGGTCGATTGTGCCGTCGACTGTGTCGGCTTTGAAGCCCACGGGCACAATCATCAGGAAGCGCCTGCCACTGTGCTGAACTCGATTATGGAAGCGACTAAAGCTGGTGGAGGGTTAGGAATTCCGGGATTATATGTAACGGAAGATCCGGGCGCCTCGGATGAAGATGCGCGTCAAGGAGCTTTGAAATTGAACTTCGGCCTCGGATGGGCGAAGGCGCAAAGCTTCGTTACAGGCCAAACGCCTGTTATGCGCTATCACCGAGGGCTGATGCACTCCATTCTCCAGGGGCGGGCGAATATTGCCAAAGCGGTGAACGCTACAGTCATCGGTTTGGAGGATGCTCCTCGAGGCTATCAGGAGTTTGATAGCGGCGTGGCGAAGAAGTTCGTCCTTGATCCACATGGATTGATCAAAAGCTGAAGGATATAAAAATAGACCCGCATCTCTCATGAAGAGGTGTGGGTCTTTTCTGTTTCTTTAACGATTGTCTCTGCGTATCGGTCATGAGGCAAGATGGAGCCGTCTTCTTTTTCAAATGAAGTCCGGTCCTTAAAATAATCGATGGTACTGACGGTATCACGGTAAGCGATCCTTTTGGCAATTTGTGAAGCGGAAGGCACGCCACCTGATTCGTTTTCCAATTTCAGTCCAGCGGCCTTATATCCTATCGTCTGCCCGCAGGATTTCAGCTGAGCGCACTCTAAAGCCCAGGCGGTAACAGTGGGAGTGACCAGTGCGTGGAAGGCTTCGCTTTTAATTTTTTTACGAAGCAGCTGCTCCAAACTAAGGCTGACGACAGTGGAAATGCCAAGGTCGATCAGTGTAGCTTTTATTCGTTTTTTAGTGATGGGTTTCATCGGACTTCTCCTTTATCATTAGGCTCTCTTTTATATAACCCTTCTTTTCAAAGGTTGTCCAGTTTGACGTCAGGCTCTCTTCATCATCTCAACATAAAGCTTTTGATACGCGTCATGTTCCTCTTTTCTCCCGGTTTCCTGATAAAGCTTCGCAAGCCACTGAACAGGCTTAGGGTCGTCGACGTAAAGCTCCACTTCCCAGCTCATGCATTCAATAGCCTTCTCCGGTTGCTTATATTCATAATAAAGTAATCCGAGCTCTCGTTGATGGTTTGGGTCTTCGGCTAAGCGCTGCATCTGCTCCAATTTCTTTCTCGTCGGGGATGTTGGCGGCAGATTTTTGAAACCCTTCATCCATTTGACTACAAAGTCTGGATCATGACTCGACAGCAGTTGGCACACGGCAAGGTGCAAAAACTCTTCCGCTTTCGAAGGGGTGGAGCTATAAACCTCTTCAAGGAATGGCTGCCACTTTTCCGTGTGTAAAAGCGATGTGGTCCGCTCTAGTATAAAGAGGAGGAGATCGGCTTGTTCCGGTGATAAAGAAATGGAATGTGCTGGTATAAAGGAAAGGATCTCCGGTACTGACTCATGTTTGATTAGCTGGTTCAAATAATCCTGTTGGAAACGTGGATGTTGGAAACCGCGTTCATCGAAATCCTTAAGAAATTCTAGCTTGTTCTCTGAATTATTGAACATAGGGGTTTCGATCAGTTTACAGTAGATTTCCTCGTTTTGGGTCGATGTCGTATAAGCAATTTGAAGTACATACATGTCGAACAGCCGGTTTTGCTTTTGGTAGAGTTCGAGTAAAGCGTCGTAATCGGGAGAGGAATCGGTTGCCGTGTGAAGTTGATTTTCGGAATAAATCGGGTCTTTGGACAGAAGTTCAGGATCTCCCTTTTTATAACGTTCCTCATAACGCGAAAACTGTAAGTCCTGTGAGGAAGACGAAAGGAGCGGGTGCGATGGATCGAATTTTCTTAGTATTTGCAGGATGCGAAAGCAGGATAACCACTTACCGTCCCGTCTTTCCTGGTAAAATAATTTCTGGATAAAGTGTGAAAGTTTTTCTTTTTTGATGAATGGATAGAAGTAAGTAGCGATCAAAGCTGTTTCGTCGAGAGGATACTTGTGCTGCAGTTTTTGGAATAGGTCATTGAAGCTTTGCTTTTTGTATGAAGTGGAAGTGAGAATCATTTTGGTTATGGGGTGAAGGCTTGAGAACGTTGTTCCTGATTGGAAAGCTTTTTGCACAAACGAATGGTCCGGTCGCCGGCTTGCTGTCACATAGTTCAAATAACGGTCTTTATGGAAAATGAGGAAGTAAGGCTTTTGGTTGTGATCATAAGCTTCCAGCACTCTGAACGCTTGGTAGACTGCGAGCTGGTGAAGGGTGACCTCTGTTGTCTTTTTATGATCCTTCAATGTTACCGTCGGGAGCTTCATAGATAGATAACCTCCTCTTATGTTTCTTTTATCTTATCACGATAGGAGCGAAATAAAAAACACGCCTCTTATGCTTTTACATAAGAGGCGTGTGGTTCAACAGCTTAGGTGACCCAACCATTTAAGAATCATCCTGGATTCTTACTTTGAAAAACCAGTTACCAAAAGGATAATTCCCGTGAAGAATTCGTTTTCTCCAATTTTGGTTAAACCAAATTTTCCAATATACTATTCACTCTTTCCTTCAAGTCTGTTTTCCTTCTCTCCTTGCCCTGGGAAAGAAGAGTCCTTGTAAGTGTTTAATTCGAAATAACTAATTCTCTTTAAAGGAATTTCTTCCTGTTCAAGTCATAGTCTTTCAAATGAAACAAAGTGAATATCACACTTCGCTCAAATTAAGCGGTTCTCTACAAGACGGTCTCACTACTGGGCCGTAGTTTAGGGCAAATCTGCATCCTCTGCACTGGATGTGTGTTCCCTTCATCCCGGCTAGTATCCTTCTATGCGTCGAAAACGAACTCGCTATGGTTGAGCCACCTAAGCTGTTGATTTCTTTTACACCTTTATTGTAACAGCGCTTACATAAAAAAGCGAGAGAAAATTGTGAAAATAAAAATTTATTTAATGAATAGAAGGGTTGAAGTTGAGATTTGTCGAATATTTTATGGAGATGAAATCATAAGCGGGAGGTTTTTTCGATGTTTAAGAAATTGGCCAGTGATGCTCTCGGTTTAAGTGATATCGGAAAGATTATCAAAAAAGAAGATTTCGATAAGACACAGTCCGATGATTTTGTTCTGACAGAAGATGGAGAAAAGATTCATTTTCTCATCAAGTCGAAGAGTGACGAATATTGCTTTACGAACAGGGCGCTGATTCACCTAGACGGGGAGAAAGCATCCAGTAGTAAACGGAACATTTACCGCTTCGATTATTATCAGCATCCGATTCAGAATGTCTCCGTTGAAACGGCAGGAACGATCGATTTGGATCTCGAGATCAAATTTTTGATCGGGAATAAGAGTATGAGTATTGATATCGCGAAAGATGAGGGAGAAGCGATTGCCGACCTTTATAAATCTCTTGTCGCGATCTCACACATCCAAGAAGACAATCGTCTGCATTCTGAGTTTGCCAAAGACAGTCTTGGTACGGCGCGGGAGTTGATTCACGACAACCGTTTCCATGATGGTGATATCTCGAAGGAGTTTAGTGAAGTGATGAATCATGCGTATGATTGGCTGAGTCAGAAGCATAAGGAGAATACGCGTAAAGATTTTAAAGAAATTTTTGAGAAGTATATTCATAATTAATCAAAAGCACAGACAAATTCTTGTCTGTGCTTCATTTATTTTACGTGATGATCGAAGTAATTCCCCCAATGAGGCTGGGATCCATCGGCATCCTTGAAATGGTACACTTCGGACAATCCCCATGTACTTAGCGCCTGACCATTAAACCGGTGAACTTCAGGGTCTGAAGCTAAGTGCTTCAATGCTTCTCCAATATAAGCGGGGGACTCGGAAGCGATAAAATGCGGCTCAACCTTTGATCCGTCTCGCCAGTTTTCCTCCGTTACTCCAAATAGATCAAGCATAGCTTCTGACCGTAGGAAGCCCGGCGTTAAGGCGACAGAGGTAATGCCGTATGCTTTCAATGCTTCTCCCATCGCTTTGGCCATGTGAATGTTGGATACCTTCGCCAGGCTATAATAAATGTTACCTCTGTACGTCTCATCCACACCGTCCGTGATTTCTACAAGCAGCCCTCTTTTATTCGCTTTCATCAAAGGCACAGCATAATGGGCGGTGATCAGGTGAGCATGGACCGCCTGCTTCTGCATTTGCAACCCTTTTTGTAAATCGTGATCCGCTATATCTTTTCCCCATTCTGTTAGCGGATCTCCACCCCAGATGTCGTTGACGAGAAGGTCGAGCTTACCGGATTGTTCCGATTTGATTTGTTCAAATAGCTGACGAACTTCAGCTTCTATTGTATGGTCGACACGAACGGAGATACCTTTTCCGCCTGCACGCGTCACCTGTTCGGCTGTTTCTTCGATCGTTTCTTTTCTTCCCATCGGAGATAATTGGTGGCGGGTCGTCCTGCCTGTCACATAAACGGTTGCACCCGCTTCTCCCAATTTAATTGCCATCGCACGTCCTGCTCCTCTTGTGGCTCCAGCGACTGTGGCAACCTTTCCTTCTAAGCGTTTCATATGACCCCTTCCTTTCTTTTTAACTGCTTTTATTATAAAGTCTATATATGACAGGAAACGTCATATATAAGGTGTGAATTTATGAAATCCGAACGGTTGATGAAGCTTTTATTTTTGATGCAGTCAGGAACCATTCTTACCACAGCTCAACTCTCAAAAGAACTTGGTGTTTCTGCAAGAACGATTCATAGAGATATGGAATCGCTAAGCTCTGCGGGAATCCCGATTTATTCTGAAAGAGGCAAGCATGGTGGGTGGAAATTGATGGACGATTGGAAAAGTAGGTTAAGCTGGTTGAATGAAGATGAACGGCTCTCTTTGTTTTTGCCACCACCTGAAAAAGTCATACAGGACTTGAATATGAATCTCTCGGTAGACGATATTAGACATAAACTGCTTTTGTCTATGCCGCAGAGCTCAACGCAACGGGCCAAGAGATTGTGGGAACGTCTCTATGTGGATGTAGGCACATGGAGGGGGGAGGAACATCAATATCCTGTTCTGGAAATTTTACAAGATGCTGTCATGACGGAGCGGAAAGTAATCCTCAATTATGAAAAGGCGAATGGTGAGAAAACAAAGGTTAGGATCTCTCCACTCGGGTTAGTCGCTAAATCCAGTACGTGGTATGTATGTGCCTTGAATGAGGCAGAACAATATAGAAATTACAAAGTATCGAGAGTCATGGAGGCAAAGCTTGTAGACGAGCATTTTGAACGGCCTGAAGAGTTTCGGCTGAGAGATTTTTGGGAAAAGTCAAAAGCGCAATTCGTAAAGGATTTACCTGAGTATCGTTCAACTATAGAGGTCTCTCCTCAGGCTTACCGCCGGATGATGTTCACCGGGCGATTTTTTAAGAAAGAAAAAGAAACAGAGCTTGTGTCCGGTTGGAAGGAGCTTGAGCTGAATTTCCCAACCGAAGATGAGGCGCTTGGTTTTGTTTTAAGCTTCGGTCATGAAGTCAGAGTACTGTCTCCGACTTCCCTCATCGACAGGGTGTTGGAGCAAGCGGAAAGGGTTATAGAAAGCTACGAAAAGCAAAGATAGTCATTCCACAAAAATTACACATTTCTTAATGTGATGAGGTGTCAATGCCTCTACAGACAGTGTTATCAATGCTTCTGGAAGATATGGAATTGTAACATTCCGATGCAGGAGTGTTCCAACTGTTTACATCACTCTTAAACGTGTTACAATGCAATCACGATTTCTTAATTAAAAGGAGAAATGACATTGAATAAAAAATGGTTGTTAAGTTTAATATTTGCCGCTTTTGTTGCGTTGTTAGCTGCTTGCGGAAGTGATGATAGCGAATCCGCGGAAGAAGGAAATAATCAGGCGCAACAGGAAGAGTCTGCTGAACAGGGTGAACAGCCTGAAATGCCAGAACCCGATTTAGAAGGAGTTCCTGATGTTGTCGCGGAAGTGAACGGTGAAGAAGTGTCCAAGCAGGAATTCACAGAAGTTTATCAGAGCCAGTTCCAACAAAGAGCGTTTCAAGCTCAAATGAGCGGGCAAGAATTAGATCAGGATCAGCTGAAACAACAAGTAGCTGATAGTCTTGTCGGTCAGAAGCTTGTCGTTCAAGAAGCGAATAATCGAGATATCCAAGTTACAGAAGAAGAAAGAAATCAAACACTGGATGAACTGGCGCAACAAAGCCAGCTTGAATCTGGTGATGAACTTGTTTCCGCATTGGAAGAACAAGGGATGAGCAACGAAGAAATCATGTCCCAAGTGGAAACACAGGTAAAAGTGGATAAATTAATTGCAGAAGAAGGCGGCGACATGCAGCCGACTGAGGAAGAATTGAAGGAAGCTTATGAACAATCTAAAGCTCAACAAGAGCAAATGGCTGAGCAAAGCGGAGAAGGAGAACAGCCGGAAGTACCTTCTTATGAAGAGCTGAAGCCACAGATTGAACAAAGTCTAGTCCAGCAAAAAGAGGCAGAAGTGTATCAGAAGCTTGTCGAAGATCTTCGCGCTGATGCCGATGTAACGATGAATCTGTAAGATGCAAAAGCCAGACCGGATAAGGTCTGGCTTTTTTGTATCTTCAGCAGAGGTAGTGTCTTCGATTCTAAAGGATGTGATAAATATGCACTCAGAGGCTAAAGAGATATTAAAGGAAACGGTTCAGTATCAGCTTGATTTAAGTGCGAGTTCTTTTAGGGATGAACTGATTGATGGAGCTGTTCCGATCCTTTGGTATGGACGGCCGGAAAAACGAAATGTGGTGACGATTGGTACAAACCCGACGTCGAAAAAATTTTATACGACCGATCAGCGCGTGCTAGCAAATGGTATGGATTATCCTTTTCGGGAAGTAAGCAGAGAGAAGTTATCGAGTTTTTTGCAAGATGAACAAGCCCTTCATGATACGATTGACTACTTCTTGAATTACTTCGAAGAGCCGGTCACTTCACGGGAATGGTTTGGGAAACCGTATGGTGCGAAGCTTGAGGGGTTTTTGAATGGGATGGACTATTCGTTTTATTCTTCTCCTTTGAAATGCCGAGCGGTTCACGTGGATTACTTTCCTATCCCGACAAGACATCAAATGAGCCAAATCCGTAATAAAGAACCAATCTTTTCAGATAAAGGAACTAAAAAGAGGCTGCACGAGATTTTATCATTATTGGAGCCGTCGAGCATCCTTTTACTTGGAAAAAAGCATTGTGAAAGGTTTTCTACATTCTTGGACCATGACATACATGAAGTTCCAAGCTACCCATCCGCTCGTTTTCAGCGTGGTGTTTATCAGCCTTTAGGCATCCCTGTAGTCGGTCTTCACTTCAAGCCTTCCGAGATGTTTCTCGGCTTAGGTGGAGGGAAAGACCGGCATGGGCTTTCACATGGTTCTTATGGGCGGCGAGACGTCATCCGTTTTCTGGGAGAGACTATTGGCCGTACTGTTAGGAAGAGCGGGAATGCATGACGTTTTTGACTTTGCTGTAGTACAAGTCAATGACAATGAGGCCAGCTCCATAAGCGATGGCAGTATAAAAAAGGTTCCAGCCTTGATGGTAGGTCACTTTTTCCAATGATACAGCCACCGATTCGAGAACCGTTAAGGAAAAAATGAATAATAGATAACTTTCCCATCTTTTTCTTCCTTTGTAATAGACGAAATAGACAAACCAAGTCGCGGCGATTGGGTTGAAACCAAGGTCAATCCAAATAGAGTTGAAGATGACCAGCTCTACCGGCGGATGCAGCATCCACCAGCCTTCTTGCATCCCGATTTGATTGAACGTGACGGACATCGTAGCTACAAAAGGCGCCACAGTAAAGTGAACTGTAACCCTGAAAATGGACAGTTTAATAAAAAGTGCTAGGCTGCTAGTAGATGACCTCGGTATTGTACCGGGGTCATTTTTTGTAAGGACCACTGATACCGACCTTCATTGTAATACTCCAT